>NZ_JBNDKV010000002.1:0-3796794 GCF_050435705.1 Paraburkholderia sp. JPY419
AGGAAATCGTCGTGAGGAACGCCGAGGCTCGCGGCGGCGCAGATGCCTGGCGCAAGGTCATGTCGATGGAGTGGGTCGGGCACGTGGACAGTCCGAATGCGCCCACGTCGAATCTGCCGTTCATGCTCACGTTGAAACGTCCCGACCTTACTCGCTTCGAGGTCACGGCGGCCAATCAGATGATCGTGCACGTATTCGACGGCAAGGAAGGCTGGAAAGTGCGCCCGTCGGGAAGCGGCGGTCCGGATGTGCGCCCCTATACGAGCGATGAAGTGAAGTTCGCGCGCGACGCGCAGGTCATCGACGGCCCGTTGCTCGATCACGCCGCGAAGGGCATCGACGTCGCACTCGAAGGCACCGACAAGGTCGAAGGACGCGATACCTATCGTCTGTCGCTGCGCTTGCCCTCCGGCGCGACGCGCCACGTGTGGGTCGACGCGCAGAATTTCCTCGATGTGAAGTCCGATCGCGAGGCGCGCGGTCCTTCGGGCCAGCCCGCGATCGTCGAGGTGATGTATCGCGACTTCAGGGACGTGGATGGCGTGCGGATTCCGTTCGTGATCGAAAGCGGCCCGGTCGGGACGGATAGGAAAGACCGGCTGGTGATCGACAAGGTCACGCTCAATCCGCCCCTCGACAGATTGACGTTCGCCAAACCTGTTTGGCAGGGGCGGCACGCTTCCGTCACGATCGGCGCCGATACCTCGCCGGCGAGCGGCTCGCCGGTCCGGCCGGTTCCTTAGACATGCGCCGCGCCGGATTCTTTGGGATAGCGGCCGCGCTTGCCGCGCTGCTGCTGGCCGGCGTGCAACAAGCGCGCGGCGCGCCTCCCATCGATGCCGGCGAGTCGATCTACCAGCGCGGCATTGCCGGCTCCGGGGAAGCGGTTCGAGCGAGCCACGATGGCGGCGTGCGCATGCAAGGCGCCGCCGTCGCATGCATGAATTGCCACCGGCGCAGCGGGCTCGGCGCGCGCGAAGGCAACAGCACCATTCCACCGATCAGCGGGCAGTATCTGTTCCACCCGCGGGTTCAGAATCCCGAGGAGCTGGAGATACCCTACGTCGACGGCATGCGGGCCAATCGCGAGCCGTACACGGACGCGACGATCGCCCGTGCGATCCGCGAAGGCGTCGACTCCGAGGGCAAGCCACTCAGCAATCTGATGCCGCAGTTCGCGCTGAACGACGCGGACATGGCGGCGTTGATCGGCTATCTGAAGCGGCTCGACCGGCGCAGGGCGCCGGGCGTCACGGATACCGTGCTGCACTTCGCGACGATCATCACACCGGACGCGGATCCGGTGAAACGGCGCGGTATGCTCGACGTGCTGGAACACTATTTCGCCGACAAGAACGCTTCGCCGCTCGGCGCAACGCCGCCGCTGCGCACCTCGCGCAAGATGATGTTCATGGTCAACCGACGCTGGGAGTTGCATGTGTGGGAACTGCACGGCCCACCCGAGACCTGGCACGAGCAGTTGAAGGCGTATCTGACGCAGCAACCCGTATTTGCGGTGTTGTCGGGAATCGGCGGCAAGAACTGGGCGCCCGTTCACGACTTCTGCGAGCAGGAAGCGGTGCCGTGCCTCTTTCCCAACGTCGACGTGCCAGTCGAGACCGACCAGGACTTTTACTCGATGTATTTCTCGAAGGGCGTTCTGCTCGAGGCCGGGCTGATCGCGAAGCGTATTCTCGACGCGAATAGCGGCTCACCGGCTGGCATGGTGAAGACCGTTCGCCAGGTGTATCGCGCGGGCGACAGCGGCGAGGCGGCGGCGCTTGCGCTCGCGAGCGCACTGAAGGACCACGGCGTGAGCGTATCGAGCCACAGGCTCGCGCCGGGCGATAGCGTTGCCGAAGCGCTTCGCGGTGCGCGTGGAACAGATGCGCTGGTGCTGTGGCTGCGGCCACCTGATATCGCGGCGGTCGCAGGCAAGCCGCCCGCTTCGACTCAGGTCTTTGTGTCGGGACTGATGGGTGGCCTGGACCGCATACCCTTGCCGCAAAGCTGGCGCGACGCCGCGCGTATCGCCTATCCGGTCGATCTGCCCGAGGGACGACGCGTGCGTGTCGATTACGCGTTCGGCTGGTTCGCGATCAGGCATATTCAGGTCGTCGACGAGCGCGTTCAGGCGGATACCTATCTCGCGTGCGGGCTGCTCGCCGAGACCCTCAGTCACATGGTCGATGCGTTCGTCAGAGACTACCTGGTAGAACGCGTCGATGACATGCTCGACCATCGGATCCTGACGGGCTACTATCCGCGCCTGACGCTCGCGCCGGGTCAGCGCTTTGCGTCGAAGGGCGGTTATCTCGTTCGCTTTGCGCAACCCGGGAACACGCGTGTCGTTGCCGATAGCGCGTGGATCGTGCCGTAGCAGCCGGGCAGGGCGACATGACAGCGCCGCCGGCGCGCATCAGCCGCTGACCGTCAGCAGACGCCGGTAGCGGTCCAGCACGCGCGGCACATACAGACGCGTCTCGGGGATCGAAGGGATGCGATAGCCGGCCCGAATCACGGCGTTCTCGCCCGCGTTGTACGCGGCCAGCGCAAGTTCCATGTCGTCCTGGAAGAGATCGAGCAGGAAGCGTAGATAGCGCGCGCCTGCCAGCACGTTGTCGCGCGGATTGAACATGTTGCCGCCCGAAAAGCGCCGCGCGGTGTCGGGCATCAACTGCATGAGACCTTGGGCACCTTTGTCCGATACGGCATTCGGGTTGTAGCGCGACTCGACGTCGATCACCGCGCGCAGCAGTTCGGGCGCCACGCGAAAGGTGCGGCTTGCTTCTTCGATCACGGCGCTGAATGTGCTGTTTGTACGTTTCGCACTTCGCTCGGGCGGCGGGTCTCCCGCGACGATCACGCGCAGTCCCGCCGTGCCCGGTGTATTGGTCAGGACGATCGTACCTTGGCTGTCGACCGCGCCAAAGATGTCCGCATGCGCGAGCCCAGTTGATGTCATGCCGACGGTCATCATGACCGCCCGAAGCGTACTCGCCGACAGCAAAGAAGAGCGCTTGCGCATGTTCGACATCCCTCCGCGTCGTCATTGTGAGTCGCGCAAAAGGACCTGAGCAATGGGGCACCCTCCTACTTTTGGAGGTGCGTCGAGTAGGGGTATTTTCTGAATTGCAGAAATGTTACGTCTGTAACGAATCGTGAGATCCGTCAGGCTTGGCTACTGTTCGTCATTCGCTTCAAGGAAGGAAAATAGTTCCGATAGGGACGGATGGCGTAGTTTGTACTGCCTCGCATGCACGAAACACAGGAAAGACCTGCTTTATTCCTATTTTTACCAAAATCAGTTTTTCCGTCGAACGTATCTGTTTTGAAACGTTTTTCGCCAACTTGGTTAATCAAACTTAAAGTTCCCGAGGTGCTTCCCGAATCTGGAAAAGGTCCCGAGCCAGATGGCGCGAACCTTGCACAGCAAGGCCGCACAGCCAATTAGGCGTGGTCAAGAAAATGTGTCAAGTCAAAGTAAGGATATATTAATTTCGTGGAAAGAAATATCCAAGGAATCAGAAAGAAATATTTGAAAGAAGAAAAATCGTCCTGCCACAGGCGCTTACGGTTGATAAATCAACCGTCCATGCTCTAACGAGGAGTTGGGGATCGTGAATACCAAATATCGCGTCCTGGTCAGCGAGGATCATGATCTGCTGCGAAAAGGATTGTGCTCGATGCTGTCAGCACAAGGCGAATTCCCTGTTGTCGGAGAGGCGACGGACGGCAAGCAAGCCTGCCAGTTCGCCATGGCGCTCAATCCTGATCTGATCCTGATGGATCTGTCGATGCGCGGCATGAACGGCATCGACGCGAGCGCGGCGATCAAGCGCCGTTCGCCTCACGTGCGTATCCTGGCGCTCACCGTGCATCAAAACGAAGAGTACGTGCGTGAAGCGCTGCGTGCGGGCGTCGACGGTTATGTGCTGAAAGATGTTTCGTTCGACGAACTGATTGTTGCGATGCGCGCGGTGATGCAGGGAAAAAAGCATCTGAGCGCCGATGTGTACGGCTACATGGTCGATTCTTTCATTACCGGCCGCGAAGCAGTGGCGCCGAAGAACGCGTGGGACATTCTCACGGCGCGCGAGCGCAGTGTGCTGAAGCTGATTGCTGAAGGGCGTACCAACCGGCAGGTCGGAGAATATCTAAACCTCAGCCCGAAGACGATCGAGAAGTATCGGGCGAGCGTGATGCACAAGCTCGCCATCGAGAATCTGACGGAACTCGTGCTGGTCGCGATCAGCATGGGGCTGTTGACTTCGCTCGCGACCAAATGCGCGGAACGCGATTCCGACAAGCCAGTCCAGCCGCCGGTTGCGCACCCGGAGCCGCCAGCGGCACCCGGCGATGTCGAGGAACTGCCTGCGTCGAGGCTCAGTGGACCAGCAGCCGGATGAGGGCAGCGCACGTGGGCGAGCCGGCGGTTTCCGTCAAAGCGTCCAACTCGCCGATACGAGTGTGCCGATGGCGTCGGAAGAGTGGATCGAGAGAAAGCCACCCTGCGATTCGACACGGTGTTGCATGCCGGCGAGGCCGAGGCCCATCGAACCAATGTCTTCAGGTGACAGGGGGCGCGTATCGTAGCCGGTGCCGTTGTCCTGAACGGTGAGCAGCAGACCGGTGTCGATCCGTTGCAGGGTGAGCCGGATCTCGGTTGCCGCTGCATGCTTGACGATGTTATTGAGCGCTTCCTGAGCGAGGCGGAAAATGTCCGCCTTCAGGTAGTCGGGCACATCGCGGTCGTCGACGTCGCAGCGGAAGTTCACCGCCAGGCCTTCGGCACTGCGCTCGACGCGCCGGCACAGCGTGTTCAACGCGACGGCGAGACCCAGCCGGTCGAGTGCTAGCGGACGAAGTTCGCCGCAAATCTGTCGCATCTCGCCGATCGCCTCGCGCACTTGCAGGACGGTGGCGTCGAGCTTTTGCGCGGCGTCTTCGGCTTGTCCGCGACGCAGGCGCATGCGCGAGTCCTCGACCATCAGCTTGATCAGCGTGAGCGCCTGGCCTAGACCGTCGTGCAGTTCGGCGGCGAGGCGTTGACGCTCGCGTTGCTGACCGATCATCAGATACTTCAGCCGATCGCGGGCCGCCGCTTTGGGGAGATGGACGCCAGGCGCCAGCGAAGCATCGGCTGCAAGGGGTTCCTCGAAGAGCATCAGTTGCGCGGCTTGCCCATCGGGCGGTTTCTGCTGCGCCTCGTCGGACGCGATCGCTTGGCGGTGCAGTAATAGCAAGGTGGGACGGCCATTGCGCAAGGTCAGCATCGTGGTGATCGGAGCAAAGTCGTGAGCGGGATCGACCGATAGCTGGGCGGCGAGCGATGCGCGTTCGCCCTCGGGCGCCATGTCCAGCAGCGAGCGGCCGACGAGTTCGCCGTTCGCGTATCCGAGCAACGCTGCGGCGCTGCGGTTCACCGACAGGAACGCGCCATGCGCCGACAGGATCGCAAGCGCGGCGCCGCGCGCGTCAGTGACGTTGTCCAGTCGCGTTTCGTCGAGTCGCGCCGCGATCCCAAGCTTGCGCATCGCATCGACAAGGTCGCGCAACCTCAGTTGCCGCGCAGCGGGCGGAGGTGCCTGCATGGGATCTCCCCAGCGAGTTTGCTTAAGGAAACCTTAAGCATTGGTTATAAAATTGTAGGTCCGCGCACGTCGCTCTGCCAACGGGACAACTACGCACATCACGCGGGGGACACTCCGCTTTATGCGGGGTGGATGTTACCGCTGGTAGACGTACCCTACCGCGCTTTGGGGGACTTTATCCAATGACGTGCGCGGGCGATTTCATGAGACTGAATTGAACGGCCGGGCGCGCCGCTGTGCTTCTTGCATCGCGCCATTGCCATTCCATTGTCTCAGGAGACCCCGATGAAGACGAACCGCACATGGATGATCGGCGCGCTCGTGGTGACCGGCGCAGGGCTGACAGGCGTCGGCGCCGTGGCCGCGACTGCCGAAGACGTCGCCGATGGCGCCGCGATCGAGGTGCAACATCATCAGGCGACGGACATGCAGCCGGCGCCTGCCGGGAAGATGGCCCATGAGATGGCCCACGACACCGCGATGCACATGCATCACCACCATGACATGACCACGGGCACGGTGCGCTCGACTGCGCAATACGCACTGCCCGCGGTGACGCTGGTTCGCGACGACGGCAAAGCCGTTTCGCTCCCCGACGAGCTGAACGACGGCCGTCCGGTCATCCTGACGTTCATCTACACGAGTTGCACGACGATATGCCCAATGGTCAGTCAAACCTTCGAGGAATTGCAAGCGAGGCTCGGCGCCGACCGTGACAAGGTTCATCTCGTGTCGATCTCGATCGATCCCGAAGAGGACACGACCGCCCGCCTGAAGGCCTACGCCGCCCGCTTCGATGCCGGCCCCGAGTGGCAGCACTACACCGGCACCGTCGAGGCTAGTATCGCGGCTCAACGCGCGTTCAACGTCTATCGTGGCGACAAGATGAATCACACCGCCGTGGTCTTTTTCCGCGCGGCACCCGGCAAGCCGTGGCTGCGTCTGGACGGTCTCGCAACGCCGGCCGAATTGCTGGGTGCTTACCACGACGTCGTCGCTTCGAACTAGTCATGGGGGGCCGCCAGGAGCGAGCAAAGTGGCGACGACTTATCACGTACTGATCGCCGAGGATCAGCATCTGTTGCGCGGCGGTCTCCGTACGATGGTGTCCTCCCTGCCTGACTACACCGTCGCGGGCGAGGCGACCGACGGTATCAACGCGTGCAGTCTCGCCTGGGCCATCCGGCCCGATCTGATCCTGATGGATCTCTCGATGCCTGGCATGAGCGGCATCGAGGCCATTGCCGTGATCAAGTATCGGATGCCGCAGGTACGGATCATCGCGCTGACGATCTACAGCAGCGACGAACACGTGCAGGAGGCGTTCGCGGCGGGCGCCGATGGCTACGTGATCAAGGACGCCTCGTTCGAAGAACTCGTCGGCGAAATGCGCCTCGTGATGGAGGGCAAACGCAACCCCGCGTTCGAACAGCATGCCGGGAACGGCGTATCGTGCGATCCGCTGCCAGGCGTTTCGCGCCATGCGCAGCTATGGCACACCTTGACCGCTCGCGAACGCGCGGTGCTGAGGCTTGTCGCGGAAGGCTGCACCAATCGGCAGGTCGGCGAGTATCTGCAACTCAGCCCGAAGACCATCGAAAAGCACCGCGCGAGCCTGATGCGCAAGCTCGACGTGACGAACGTCACCGGCCTCGTGCTGATCGCGCTCGACATGGGTGTGCTGCCGTTGTCGAAACCGGCACGCGCGCTCGATCGCTTCCTGTGAAGGACGCGGGAACTGGAGGGTCTTTACCCATCCCTTTGGTCTGGTCTCCCTACTTCTTGCCGGTGTCCACCTGAACAAGAATGAGCAAAACGGCTCTGGTGTTATCGGGCCGGTGGGTCGACAGAAAGGGGGCACCGTGCGCAACGAATCTATTCCGATCAGGGCCGCCATGCGCAGCAGCGTGACGCTCCCTCCACGCATTGGCGATGCACGTCGGCGCAACGGCGGTTTCACGCTGCTCGAACTGCTCGTGGTCATGGTCATCATCGGCTTGCTCGCGGGGCTGGTCGCGCCGCGCTATTTCGAACAGGTTGGCAAGTCGAACACCAAGATCGCGCGGGCCCAGATCGACTCGTTGAGCAAGGCGCTCGATCAATACAGGCTCGACATGGGCGTCTATCCGACGACCGAGGAAGGCCTTCAGGCGCTGATGACCAAACCTCAGGACGCAACGAACTGGAGTGGCCCGTATCTGCAGAAAGCGGTGCCGCCGGATCCGTGGGGTCGCCCCTACCATTACCGCTCGCCCGGCGAGCATGGCGACTACGACCTGTACTCGCTCGGTAAGGACGGCAAGGTCGGCGGCACCGGTGAGAACACGAACGTCACGTCCTGGTAGTGGGGCTCTCAGCGAGGAGAATCGACGTGAAGTACCTGCTGCGCGGCTTCGATACCAGCGGTTCAGTGCAAACGCTTCGCGTCGATTGCGATTCGTCCGCAGCCGCGATAGCGCTCGCGCGCGCAAGGGGATTGCGCGTGGTGTCGGTACGCGCGCAAGCGCGAGGTCAGCGCCGGTCTGGCTGGAGCGCGATGCCCGGCGCGAAATTCAACGTCGAGCTGTTCGCGCGCGAACTCGCGGCCTTGCTCGATGCCGGCGTCGGCGTGATCGACGCATTGCGCACGCTACGCGGCAATGAGCGCCGCGAGGCGTCGGCGGAGGTCTATGGCGATCTGCTGCGGCAGCTCGAAGAAGGGCACTCGCTGTCCGCGGCGCTCGAGCATGCAAGCCGCGTGTTTCCCCCTATCCTCGTGGCGTGCGTGAAAGCGAGTGAACAGACCGGCGGTCTTGCCGACAGTCTGACGCGCTATTCACGCAACAGTGCGCTGCTTCACGAACTGCGCGGCCGCGTGGTGTCGGCCGCGATCTATCCATCGGTGCTACTGCTCGTAGGCGCGGCCGTCGTGCTGTTTCTGCTGGGTTTCGTCGTGCCGCGCTTTGCGACCCTGCTCGAGCATAGCGGACGCGAGCTGCCGCTGCTCTCACAGTTGCTGATGGCCTGGGGCGGCATGGTGCATGCCCACGGAATGGCCATCACTGTGAGCCTAGCCGTGATGGCGGTGACGGTCGGCGTCACGCTGCGCCGGGTCGCGGCGCGCAACTGGATCGCGGATCGCCTGCTCGCATTGCCGGGTATTGGTCTGCATTTCCGCGTGTTTCGCCAGTCGCAGTTTTTTCGCACTACAGCGATGCTGGTCGAAGGCGGCATTCCCGCCACGCGTGCCTTCACACTCGCCAGTGGACTGGTGAGCCGGGCCGATCAGACGGCCGTGGAAAGTGCCATGCAGCAGGTACGCAATGGCGCGAGGATCTCCGACGCGTTCCAGCAAGCGGGTCTCGCCAACGCGATTACCTATCGCTTGCTGACCGTCGCTGAGAAGACCGGTGGCCTGGGTCCTGTTCTCGACAGAATCGCCGCATTCCAGGAAGCGCAAGTGTCGCGCACGATCGATCTGATTTCGCGACTGATCGAGCCGGCGATGATGATTTTCATCGGCGTGGTGATCGGAGGGATTGTCGTGTTGATGTACATGCCGATCTTTGAAATTGCGTCGAGCATCCAGTAGGCCGTGTCGAGGGGAAACGCATGGATACGATCAGCGAGGCACCGCAATCTGAGGGCGTTGAATTGCGTGACGCGCTGCGCGCGCTCAGCGACAGGCACGGCTCGGGCATTCGCGCACTGGAAGAGTTGATGGTGCAGGCGTCGCTAAGCGCCGACGAAATGGTGGTTCGGCTCGCCGGGCAGTTCCGCATGAAGTCGATCGGCATGCAGGAATTGAACCGGCTGGAAGCGGATTTCGAGGTACTGCCGTTCGTCGAAGCCACCACCCGGCTATGCGTGTGCTTTCGCGAGCCGGATCGGAACGGCGCGCTGCTGTTCGTGATCGCCGATCCGCTCGACGCCCGCACGCGCGGCGTGATGGAGCACCGGATGCGTGCGCGGCCCACTTCGCGGTATAGCTGGGCGCTGGCGAGCGTCGGTGACCTCACTGCGTGGCTCGCCATGCGCGAAAAAGACGTGCGCGCGATGGATTCGCTCGCCCTCGACGATGAGGTGCAGCACACCGCCGATCCCGCTTCGCTCGCGCTGACGTTGCAGGGCATCAGCAGCGACGACAGCGCCGTGGTGCGTCTGCTCAACTCCACCATCTACGACGCGTTGAAGATGATGGCGAGCGACATCCATCTCGAATGCCGTGCAAACGGGCTGAAGATCAAGTGCCGGGTGGATGGCGTGCTGACCGTGGTCGGCCGTGCCGAGGGACGCGATGTCGCGGACCAGGTGCTGTCGCGTGTGAAGGTCATCTCCGAACTCGACATCGCGGAGCGCCGCGTGCCGCAGGACGGTCGCTTCAAGGCGGTGTACGCGGGCCGCGAGATCGACTTTCGCGTGTCGATCATGCCGAACCAGTTCGGCGAAGATGCGGTCCTGCGCATTCTCGACCGTTATCAGCTTTCGCAGGCGCCGGGCGGATTGACACTCGAAACACTGGGATTTCGTAGCGACGATACGCGCTTCATGCGCTCGGTGGCGTCCATGCCCTACGGAATGCTGCTGGTGACGGGGCCGACGGGCAGCGGCAAAACAACGACGCTGTACGCGATTCTCACGGAGATCAACGACGGCCTGGAAAAGATCGTCACGATCGAGGACCCAGTCGAATATCAACTGGGAGACATCCTGCAGATACCGGTGAATGAAGCGAAGGGACTGACGTTCGCCCGCGGATTGCGATCGATCCTGCGGCACGATCCGGACAAGATCATGGTCGGTGAAATCCGCGATCCTGAAACCGCGCAAATCGCCGTGCAGGCGGCGTTGACCGGACACCAGGTGTTCACGACGGTGCACGCGAACAACGTGTTCGACGTGATAGGCCGCTTCACGAACATGGAAGTCGATCCGTACAGCTTCGTGTCGGCCCTGAATGGCGTGATCGCGCAGCGGCTGTTGCGCCAGTGCTGTGCCGACTGCGTGGTGGACGACACGGTCGATCGAGACACATTGGCCCGTTCCGGCATCGATCCGGACAACGTGGGCAGCTACCGCTTTCGCCACGGCGCTGGCTGCGCGGCTTGCCGTGGCAGCGGCTATCGCGGGCGGCGCGCGGTCGCGGAAACGCTGCGCATGAACGACGAGTTGCGGCAATTGTTATCGGAGCGCGCGCCACTTGGGCACATCAAGGCAGCCGCACTGCGCTATGGGATGCAGACCATGCGCACGGCCGCGCTCTCGCTCGTGAAGCAGGGCGAAACCACACTCGAGGAGATCAACCGTGTCACCATGGTTGAATAGTCCGCTCGCCATCGGCGTCGGTACACGCGAACTGGTCATGGCGGCGACGGCGCCGCGCTGGAGGGTTGCGCGCCGTCAGGCCGCAGCGCTTGCGGAACCCACGAGCGTTGCCATTCCCGACGAGCAGTGCTTCACCGAAAGAGGCGTGCTCGACGCGTTGAACATTGCATTAGCCGCCGACGCCGGGCAGACGGCGCGCACGGTGTTGGTCAAACGCCAGGCGCACATCATGCTGGACGATTTCTGGGCGAGCCACGCCATCTTGCGCGGCGACTTCCGCACACTGAGCGCAAGCGAAACCAACCAGATCGTGCTCGCTCACTTCTCTGATCTGTATGGCATCGAGGCCGAGTCCGTGCAGGTGCGCTTTTCGGTGCAGCGCGGGGGCCATGCGGTCTTCGCGAGTGCCATCGCTTGCACGCTGCACGACGGCATCCACGATGCGGGGATGGCGGCGGGCGTCGACGTCCGGTCTCTCAAGCTATGTCTGCCAGAATTGCTCAATCGCGTGCAGGACGCCGCCGCCGGTGCCGGCACGGCGCTGCTGTTGTTCGTCGCGGACACGCTGATGCAGGCTGTGCTGTTCGAGGAGAACCGTTGGGTCGCCTATGACTCGCAGCGTATTTTTCCCGGCGACGCCAGCGACGCCGAGCGGATCGCCGCACGCGCCGAACAATCGTTCGAGCGTCTCGCCGGACGAACGAGCGGGAAACGCGAGGAATGCAGAATATGTCTGTGCGGCGCCGAATTGGATCCTGCGCCATTCGAGGGGCGCTTTTGCGCGACGCAGAGCGTCGCGCAACCGGCGATGGACAAGCCGGTCGCGTATCGTTTGATGGAGGCCGCACGATGATGCCCCGCCTTCACATCGATTTTGGCCGTCGCCGCTTGCAGGGCGCTCCGGCGGGGATGGTGCTGCTGTGTGTCGGCAGCCTGTTGTTGCTGGTGAGTGGTGAACGGCTCTGGCACGCCTATGACGAAAGCGACCGCGTGCAAGCGCAACAGGACGCGCAGCGGCGCCGGCTGTTTGCGGAATCGCACTCCGCGAAGACGCCGCCGACGCCGGCCACGCGGCTCGCGGAGAACCAGAGCCTCGCGGTGTTGCGCGAGCTGACCGTGCCGTGGCAGGACCTGCTGTCGATCGTCGAGGACTATCCGGACCACGACGTCGCGCTGATAGGCATCGATCAGAGTCCTGCGCAAAGCCAGATCCGTATCACGGCGGAAGCGAAGAACTTCGACGCGATGATCGCGTACCTCCGGTATCTGCAGGACAGTGTGCTGTTGCGCGAAGCCGTGCTCAACGATCACGTTATCGAAACCAATGTGCCTGGCACGCCGGTGCGCTTTCAGATCACCGCCGTCTGGAGAAAGTCATGAACGGCGCTCGGATGGAGGACAGGTTGCTCACGTGGCGTTTCGAGCTGCGGCGCACGCTCGGACTGCCGGGCTTGCTCGGCGCATTGCTGCTGGGGGCGGCGGCGGTGGTCGCCGTAGCGGCTATGCGAGTCGACGCAAACGTCGATTCGCACGAGCTGCGCGACTCCGAGCGTCTTGCGCACCCCGCCAGGGCGCGTCATGCCGACGCCGAGCGTGCGGCGGTTGTCGACGCGATTTCACTTCATGCGTTACCCGAACTGTTCCCGGGTTTCGCGCAGAGCGCCGACGATATTGCGACGATCCTCGCCCAGGCGCACGACAGCAACCTGACGCTCGGCTCGGCCGAGTATCTCGTGACCAACGATTCAAGCGCGCATTTTGTGCGCTATCAGATGCTGCTGCCGGTCAAGGATCAGTATGGTGCGATCCGGCGTTTTCTGGCGTCGGTGCTCAATAACGTACCGAACGCGGCGTTGCGCGAGATCCATGTCGAGCGCCCCGCGGTAGATGGCAACGTACTGGATGCGCGGGTGCGCTTCGAACTCGTCTATCGGGCAGCGCAGCCATGAAGCCCGATCTCGTCGGCCGCGCGTTGCTGATGGTCTGCGCGATCGCTGCGGCAGGGATGGCTTTGCGTGAGCTGAAACCCGTGCTGCGCACGCCGACGGTCGTGACTGCGCTGACAGGCGCGCTTCGCAGCGGGGCTGCGCTGCGGATGGTTGCCTTGCATCGCGACGGGGCGGCGCGTGCGGCTGGTGCGGTGCCGGCTGCTGCGCCGGCTGTGGCAAGTGCACCGAATGTCGCGAGTGTGGCGAGCACAGTGAACGCAGCGCATCCGGCAAGCATGGCGAATGCGACAAACGCCGCGAGTTCAGCAATTTCAGCGAGTTCGCCGACTCCTGTCAAAACGACCGGGTCAGCGAAATCAGCACCGACAGCGCGCGACAAACTCCGGGCACTGCGCACGCCACTCTCGCTTGAATCGGCGAACAATCCGTTCGCCGCGTCGTCGTGGCTGCCGCCACCGCCGCCCGTGGTCGTGACCCCCGCGCCACCGGAGCCCGTTGCGCCGCCCACCGCGCCGCCCGTGCCGTTTACCTACCTCGGCGAACTCGACGCCAAAGCGGCAAAACCCCAGGTTTTCCTCAGCAACGGCGATCGCCTGCTGATCGTTTCGCCGGGTGAAGTCATCGACGCGCAGTATCGCATCGAGTCGATTTCGGAGAGTGGCGTCGTGCTGACTTATCTGCCTCTCAATGAGAGACAGATACTAACCACGCAAGCGAAGGACAATAAATGAAAACCGCACGCAACCGGGGTGAGAGCCGCCACGGTGACAGCGGCTCGTGCAAACATCTGTCGGCTGCCAGATCGCCTGGCGACCAGCGTCCCACGGTCAATTGGGCCGCGGGGCGGCTCGCGTTGCTGAGCATCGCAACCATGCTTGCCTTCAGCGGCTGCATTCATCCGCCGACCCGTGAGAGCGATCCGACCAACGCCGAGTTGCAGCTCAACTATCTGCGCGATCGCGATCATAAGGTCAATGCGCTGCTCGACGAAGCCGACCAGTTGCGTCAGAGCTATCAATTCGATGTGGCGATCCAGAAGCTCTACGCGGCCAGCCAGCTCGATCCGAACAGCGAACGCGGGCGCAATATCGGCGCAGCGATCGATCGGGATCGCCGCGATCTGGTCTCGCTGCAGGAGGCCGACCGGATGATGCGGCGCGGTTCATATACGTTGGCTTCCGAACGCATTCACCGCGTGCTGGCCCAGAATCCAACCAATGCGATGGCGCTGCAGATGGCGCAGGAGATCGACGAAAAACGGCAGCAGCAACGTGCGGCGAAAGATGAGGACATTGCGGCTTCGTCGATCATGCGCACACCGGTGACGCTGCAGTTCCGCGACGCGAATGTACGGATGGTGTTTGAAGCGTTGTCGAGGACCTCGGGCTTGAACGTGATCTTCGATCGGGACGTGCGTGCCGATCTGAAGACCACGATCTTCGTGACCAACGCGTCGCTGCAGGACACGGTCAACATGATCCTGATGCAGAACCAGCTCGACAAGAAACAGCTCAACGCGAACACGCTTTTCATCTACCCGGCTACCGCTGCGAAGCAGCTCGAGTACCAGGAGCTGAAAGTGCGCACATTCCAGTTGTCGAACGTCGAAGCCAAGCAGGTCCAGTCGCTATTGAAAAGCCTGTTGAAGATCAAGGAGGTCGTCGTCGACGAGCGCGCCAATACGGTCACGATCCGGGGCACGCCCGATACGATTCGCGTCGCCGAGGATATGATCGCGGCGCAGGATCTGCCGGAGCCCGAGGTGATGCTGGAAGTGAAGGTTCTGGAGGTGTCCCACGACCGGCTGACCGACCTCGGTATCGAGTGGCCCAATACATTTACGATGTCGACGCCGTCTACCGTGGACACGTGGGGCGCGTTGCGTCATTTGCCGCTCAATGCATATAACGTCAGCGGTCTGTCGGCCACAGCGAACTTCAAGCTCAGCGACGTCGATGCCAACCTGCTGGCGAGCCCGCGCATTCGCGCGCGCAACAAGGAAAAGGCGCGGATCCTGATCGGCGACAAGGTACCGGTGATTTCGAGTTCGAGCACGCCGAGCACGAGCGGGCCGTCTTTCGCACAAACCATTCAGTACCTCGATGTCGGTATCAAGCTCGAGGTTGAGCCGCAGGTCTACCGTGACGGCGACGTGGGTATGAAGCTGAACCTCGAAGTCAGCAACATCACCAAGACGATTTCCAACAGTAACTCGTCAACGGGGCTCACTTCGCTCGCCTATCAGATCGGCACGCGCAGTGCGTCGACGAGTTTGCGGGTGCGCGATGGCGAGAGCCAGATTCTCGGCGGCCTGATTCAGGATGAGGACCGCGTGACCGCCGACAAAGTGCCGGGGCTTGGACAGTTGCCCGTGCTCGGGCGCCTGTTCTCGAATCACAACGGCGACCACTTGAAGACGGAAATCGTGCTGCAGATTACGCCGCATATCGTGCGTCCGCAGCAATCCGCCGACGCCGATACGCAAGAGCTGTGGTCGGGGACCGACGTGAATGTGCATGCGGAGCAGTTGCGGCTCGATCCGGTGGGCGCCGAGGCGGCTCAACAAGTGCCGGTTCCCGCGGTGCGTGCGCCCGGCAGTGTCGGCGGCGGCACGACAGGGGCGTCACGCGATTCCCAAGCCGCTGCGCAGGGTTCCGGCACGGTGCCGCCGACCAGTTCGTTCGGCCAACTGCCGCCGGCGCCGCGCACCACGCCTCCGCCCGCGCCCTACGGTGGCCGTTTCTCGACACTGCCGAGCGTGCCAGCGGCGCCGCCGGGCCCCGTGGCGGTTCCGGGAGCGGAGCAGAGCGGGGCTGAGAGCGCTGCGGCCCCAGACGCGAATGCGGCACAGCCAGGCACTCAGGCTCAGGCCCCCGCGGCCGCTCCTGCACCCGCTCAAGCGCCGGCTCCGCCGCCCGCGTTTCCGCCGGGGAACGTCGTGATGCCGCCAGGGGATATGCCGAGCGACAACCCGCTGCGTCCGATTCAGAACGGTGGTTACTGAGCCATGAAAGCGCAGGCGGACGCATTGGCTTCGCGTCGCCGGTCTGGCGCTCGCCAGCGCGGCTTCACGCTGATCGAGCTGGTGATTACGCTGGCGCTTGTCGGCATCCTGGCGCTCGCGATCATGCCGTTCTCGGAACTGATCGTGCAGCGTCAGAAGGAGCAGCAACTGAGCGCGGCGCTGCGTGAGATTCGCACCGCACTGGACGCTTACAAGGAAGCGAGCGACACCGGCCTGATCGAGCGGGAGGCGGATGCATCCGGCTATCCGCCCTCGCTGACCGTGATGGTGACGGGCGTGAAGAATGCGAAAGATCCCAAAGGCGGCTTGTTGATGTTTCTTCGCCGCGTGCCCCGCGATCCGTTCTTTACGGGCGACGCGGATATTGCGGCCGAGGACACGTGGAACGTGCGCGCCTTTGGCGAGGCACCGGATCCAGGCGAGGGCGGTGACGCGGACAACGGTTCCGCCGGCAATTCGCGCGCCGGTAAGGACGTGTTCGACGTGACATCGAAATCCGATCGGGTCGGCATCAACGGCATTCCATACAAACAGTGGTGAGCCGCATCATGACAAGCGTGCGCGCGCGTAAAGCCAGAGGCTTCACATTGATTGAACTGGTGGTCGTCATGGCGATCATCGGTCTGTTGCTGACGGTTGCATTGCCCCGTTACATGCACAGTATCGAGCGCGGCAAGGAGCAAGTGCGTCAACAGAACCTGGCGGTGATGCGTGACGCCATCGACAAATACTATGGCGACAACGGCCAATACCCGGACACGCTCGACGATCTGGTGACAAGGCACTATCTGCGCGCAATTCCGGTCGATCCCGTCAACGGTGACGATAAATGGGCGGCGGTGGCATCGCCTGACGAGAGCAAGACGGGTGTGTACGACGTCATGCCGGCGAGCAGTCCGCAGGGGCTGCCGAAAGATCGGGCGGGAGCGGCGCAATGAGCGATGTGAGCCCCCGGGCAATCAGACGTCACCCTGTCGCTCGCGAAAATGGAATGGTTCTGCTGGCGCTCCTGATTGCGCTGATGCTGATGTCGATCGCATTGATGGGCGCGCTCGACGTGTGGTCGCTTGAGCGGCAGCGCGAACGGGAGCGGCAACTGCTGTTCGTGGGCAATCAGTACCGGCTCGCGATTCTTCGCTACTACCGCGCTGGAAGGGCGCTGCCGGCGTCGATCGACGAACTGCTCGACGACTCGCGTTTTCCGGCGCCGCTGCATCATTTGCGCCGCGCCTATCCGGATCCGGTGACCGGTAAGAACGATTGGATTTTTATGCAACAGGGCGCGCGTATATACGGCGTGTATAGCAGTTCCACCGACTTGCCGATCAAACGCGCTGGTTTTCCGCTTCTCTATCAGGACTTCGAAAATCAGAAGACCTATGGCGGCTGGCAGTTTTTCTATTTGCCGCCGGTCGTGCGCAACTACACGAACACGCTGAGCGCGCCGCCGAAACCGCCGACCTCCTTCGATCCGCTGAACGGCTCGTTGCCCACTTTCAACGGGCGCAGCGTGGGCGGCTTGCGCTGAGCGGACAGCCGTCCGGTTGGGTGGATAACCTTGGCCGCCGACGTTAGCCGTCTCACCGCAGGCGAAGCGATCATCACTGGCGGTGCCGGGACGGCAACAGAACAATGTGCGCTACCGCACATATCTCGACGTTTCCTCTTCCGTCGCCTGCAGAAGAAACTAGCATCAAACGCACAGCCTTCCCCGCATCCTCCCTTTGCCGGCTCAGGTCTGAAAACATCAATTCAGAAAAGCGGACCGCGCGTCCCTTTAACCGGACAATTCAGAGGAGACCGAACAGAGGTCTCTTCATATAAATCAACGCTGATTGAATCGCCTCCACTGCGCTGCAACGCGACAGGGCAGATGCCTTCGTCGTTCTAACTAACATGGAGAAACGATTATGGACCGTCGCGAATTTATCAAGAAGACATCGGCGATTGGCGCCGCACTGACTACGCCGAAGCTCGCGCTTGGCGCATCCGGGGCGGCCACGGGCGACGCCGCGCACAAGGGAACCCCCAACATTCTGTTCATTCTGCTTGACGAGATGCGCTACCCGCGTGTGTTCCCGGCGGGAATCAACAGTCCGGGCGACTTCCTCAGGCATTTCATGCCTCAAACGCATTCCCTGTGGAGAAGGGGCGTTAAGTTCGCCGGACACTACACGGCCGCCTCCGCATGTACGCCAGCACGTGGCACTTTGGTCACTGGTCTTTACTCGCAGCAAACCTGGGTGCTGACGACTATCTTCGATAATCCGTCAAGTAAAGGTTCGCTTCAACCAACGCTCAGCCGGGTGTTTCCGACTTATGGCAAGCTGCTGCGCAACCTCGGTTATTCGACGCCCTACATCGGGAAATGGCACCTGTCGGTCACCGTCCAGGGGCAGCGCGAGCTTCAGGAGTACGGATTTCAGGCGATGACTTTCCCTGATCCAACTGGCAGCAACCTGCAGGGCACCGTCGGCGATATTCCCAACCTGTACTACAGCGACGAGTACATCGCCAATCAGGCGGTAGTGTGGCTCGGCCAGCGTAAGCCGAACGAAGCACCCTGGTGTTTGACCGTAGGCCTCGTGAACCCTCACGACAAAGAGTTCTTCCCGGCGGGAACGGAATTCCAGACTTACCATGATTATTTCGCGAACTCGAACTGCAACCCCAACGGTTATCAGCAATGGCGGGACTACACGGTAGGGCCGCCGAACTACGATTGGAATACCAATCCACTCAAGAATCCACCGACGCTGGCGTACGCGGCGGTCCCGCCGAACTGGGAGTCGGCGGATCGCATCCAGCGCACCAAGCCGGCAGCGCAGGCGTTCAACAGAATGATCCAGGAGGCTATATGGGGTGGTGTTCAGGATGATCCGGATAGCGCTGACTTCGTCATCACTGAATATCCTGTGCCGATCCAGGGCGTGACGAAAGGGATCGGCAAATCGCCATTCAGTTACTGGAAGCGTAGCCTCGAGTCGTACACGCAGATACTGACAGACGTCGACGAACGAATTGGCGAGATCGTCCACTCGCTGCCTCACGATGTCGCGCGCAACACGATCATTATCCTGACGTCCGACCACGGCGAATACGCTGGCGCGCACGGTATGGTGTCCGGCAAGACCTCGACATGCTACGAAGAGGCGTACAACATCCCGTTGATCGTGGTTGATCCTACGGGACATTATGTGGGCGAGGTCGACAAGGTCCGCGACGGCTTGACTTCTTCAGTCGACATTCTTCCGATGCTGGTGACGATAGGCAACGGCGGTAACCGCAATTGGCTAACGGGCGACTACGCGCAGTTGTACGGCGGCAGGCATGATCTTCTTCCGATGCTGAAAAGCGATTCGGCAGCCGGCCGGCCCTTTGTCACCTTCACGACCGACGAAACACTGCCTGACTCGTACATACCAAACGCGGCCAGTACGCCGACGCATATCATTGGTGTACGCAGTCAGGCGAACAAGCTTGGCACCTATTCGTTCTGGGCACCGGAGTCGACGACCATCTCGGGCCGAAGCCAACTCGAGTACTACGACTATGCGACGACGGCAGGGCAACTGGAACTCGACAACCGTTACCGCGATCCAGCGGCCCGAGTGCTCTATCAACAGCTGCTGACGGATATTTTGCCTAACGAGTTGAGGGCGCCGCTGCCCGGGAGTTTGGTGGCTGCCCAGACGCTCGCCGAGGCGAGATATGTGAGCTACGTCAGGCTGATTAATTCCGGGGGCGTGAGCGAACCGCAATTGCCACTGTCGATCGGCGATATCTGACGTCGGGGCGAGGCTTGCGCCGGAGGATCGGCGGCTATTTGTGAAAAGGGGGCGTGCTGACGAATTCCAAGATCCTTTGAGCAGACGCACGCGCGACAAAGGCCGTACAGTAGCATCCAATTTGTTGACTGCGGCTCTATCAGCTTACACGCAGCACTTTGCTGTCTGAACAGCACGGTGCTTGCGGGAAAAACTGGGCCGTCGCCGACGTGCTTGGGTCTGGCGAACTGGTACGCAATGTGCAGGTGTTTATGGCATGGCGAGGCTTCATGGAGGCGCGCCTTCACTCCGGAGAACACATGGCTACTTTGCATCGATCTGATATAACCGAACCCGTCCTCGCCTTCGCTTCCTTGTCCCGCGGTGCGGACTACGAGCAACTATCCGCGCGTTTCCGGCCGATCTTTCAGAAGATCGCGGATGGCACGCTCGATCGCGAGCAACGACGCGCTTTGCCTTATGACCCAATCAGGTGGCTCAAGGAGGCAGGCTTCGGCGCCGTTCGCATACCGGTCGAACACGGTGGCGCAGGCGCATCTTTGCCCGACTTGATCCGTTTGCTGATCGAACTGGGCGAGGCGGATTCGAACCTGCCACAGGCGCTTCGCGGGCATTTTGCGTTCGTGGAGGATCGGCTGAATGCTCCAGCTGACGCAAACCGCGAGCGCTGGTTTGCTCGTTTCGTAGCGGGGGAGATCATCGGTAACGCCTGGACCGAAGTCGGGAATGTCTCGATCGGCGAGGTGCAAACCCGCGTCAAACGCGACGGCGAGCGCTGGCTCGTCACAGGAGAGAAGTATTACTCCACAGGGACCATTTTCGCGGATTGGATCGACGTATTCGCTCAGCTCGACGACGATGGGCGCAACGTCATCGCGGCGGTCCGCACCGACCAGCCCGGTGTCACTCGCAGCGACGATTGGGATGGCTTTGGTCAGCGCTCGACAGGCAGCGGCACCACCCGTTTCGACTCGGCACTCGTCGAGGCGGAGGACATCATTGATTTCTCCACCCGCTTCAAGTATCAGACTGCCTTCTATCAGCTCGTGCTGCTGGCGGTGCTGACCGGCGTGGGCCGAGCCGCGCTGCGTGACGTCTCGCACGAGGTCCGCTCACGCCGCCGCATTTTCAGTCACGGCAACGCGCCGTCGGTCGCCCGCGATGCACAGGTGCAGCAGGTCGTCGGCGAGATAGGCGCGCGCGTTTTCGCGGCCGAGGCGGCTACCGTTCAGGCAGCGGAGGCGGCTCAGAGCGCCTACGAAGCACGTTTCGGCGGGAATGCGGAGACTGAGCACGAAGCCAACATCGCAGCGGAACTCGACTCCGCGCGCGCACAAGTCGTTGTCAGTGAGCTGATTCTCAAAGCTACGACCGATCTGTTCAACGCGCTCGGCGCATCGGGCACCAGCGAGGCCCGCCGTCTCGATCGCCACTGGCGTAATGCCCGAACCGCGGCATCGCACAACCCGCTAATCTACAAAGCGAGGATCGTTGGCGATTGGGAAATCAACCGGACCGAACCGCCTTATGTATGGCAGATCGGGGCGGGGCCGACCACGACGGAATCAGCCGCGAACGAGTCAGTTGCCTAGCGAAGGCCGCGAGAAACGCGAGGGGGAAGCAAGCCGCGCGATGCGCGGCTATGCAGGCTGCCCGTTATTTGAGCGCGGCAATCTCCTTCGCCCGAATCAACCTTGCTCGCAGCACGTTGCGACTGATCCCCAGCAGCCTTGCAGCCTGAATCTGGTTGCGGTGGCTGTACTCATATGCAACCCTGATGACGGTATTCTCGATGTCTTCGAACAGATTTTCGCGTTCGGTCTCGAGAAGGTCTCGCAAAGCGGCTTCGAGGGCCTGTTGTGCGTCCTGTGTCAGTGCGTCAGGACGTGGCAGGCGATCGATTGCGGGTGGGGCGCACGCCACAAGCTGTACGTCGCTTTCCTGCAAAGTATCGTGGCGGCCCACCAGCAGTGCGTGATGAATGACGTTTTCCAGTTCCCGGATATTGCCGGGCCAGCGATGCGCTAGCAGTCTGCGCTCCGCCTGTGGCGCGATCTCGCGCGGCCCGTAACCGAGACGACCGCGGTAATCGTCGATGAAATAGCGCGCCAGCGGCAGGATATCGCCGGGTCGCTCACAGAGCTTCGGGACGTCCAGCTGGACGACGTTAAGCCGATAGTAAAGGTCGCCCCGAAAATGGCCGGCGGCCACCGCCTGCGGCAGATGGACGTTGGTCGCCGCCACCACGCGCACGTCGATTGGCAGGCTCTGTCTCGAGCCAAGCCGCACGACCTCCCGCTCCTGCAGCACGCGCAACAGTTTGACCTGCATCGACAGCGGCAGATCGCCGATCTCGTCCAGAAACAGCGTGCCGCCATTCGCTGCTTCAAACCAGCCTGGCTTCGCGCTGAACGCACCGGTGAACGCGCCTTTCTCGTGCCCGAACAGCTCGCTCTCGACCAGCGTCTCGGAGAACGCGCCGCAATTGACGGCGACAAACGGCTTGTCCTTACGTTGACTGAGACCATGCACGTGACGGGCAATCAGTTCCTTGCCGGTACCCGTTTCGCCGGAGATCAGAATGTTTGCGTCACTCGGCGCGACCCTTTGCACCCGTTCAAGCAGAGCCAGCGAGCGCGGATCGACAAACACTTGTGCGCGCCCCCGAATCGACTTGCTCAGCCCGCGCGCATTCGGCAGGCTGTACACATGGGGCAGTGCGCCAGCGGGAGAGACCGGCTCAACGAGGCCGTTGTCCCATACGTCGGTAAGAGAGGCGTTCATGAGTAGAAGCTCGGCGTCGGATAGGTTCGTTTGAGGGCCCACTCGCCAATTTCCCGCATCTTGTAGGCAAGAGGATCATGCAGCGTATGAGTGCGCAGATTGCGCCAGTAGCGGTCTAGCCTAAGCGAGCCGTGCGTCGCTCGTGCGCCGGCGACATCGAACATCCGGGTACAGATGACGAGTCCTGTCTGCGCGGCAGCGACTTTCGCGGTCGCTATTGCCAGCGCGACTTCGCCGCGTTCAGCCTCGCTCAGCGCGCTGCCCCGGGCCCATGCGCTGTCGAGCCGGACAGCGGCCCGTGCAGCCAGCGTCCGCACGGCTTCGAGTCCGACCCAGAACTCGCCGTACTGGCCGAGTATGTAGGGATCGTCGCCGACGCTTGCGAGCTTCGACGCCGGCCACGGACGCGCTTCATTCAACGTGTAATGACGAGCGTCTTCGAAGGCGGCTTCGCTAATGCCGAGATAAACGTGCGCAAGGCTCAACTGCGCGATAAGCGGCCGCAAGCATGCGAACGGCGTTGACAGCGGGCCGGGTTCGATGAGCACTTCATGATGATCGACCCGGACTCTTTCGAAGGTCACGGTTCCGCTGTCAGTCTGACGCTGCCCGATGTTGTCCCAGTCGTCCGCGACCGCGATGCCGCTGCGTTGCGTTGGCAAGGCGGCTACCAGAAACGCGTTCGTCAGCGCGTCGCGCGCGGACGCGATCAGCATTTCCGAGTCGAGCGCCCCCGAACAGAAACTCTTCTGGCCGGAGAATTCGAGCCAGTCCTCGCGGCTCCGGCTGATTGTCCGGTCGTCGAGCGGATTGAGTGCATTGCCCCAGAACCAGTCGTGGCGGGCCGTTTTTTCGAACCATGATCCCCACTGTTGCTCGGTTCCGAACAGCCGTACCGTCGCGAGCATCAGATGATGAAACGCGAATACGTGCGCGAGCGAGCCGTCGGCCGCAGCAATGATGCGGACAACGTCGAGGGTCGTCTGCCAGGTAGCGCCTCGTCCGCCATATTCAGATGGAATGCTGAGAGCCAGCAGGCCACTGGCGCGCAGCGCGTCGCGCTCCGGTTTTGGCGTCCCGCCGCGCTGATCCCGTTCGACCGCGGTCAACGAAAAGCGGGCGGCGAGATCCGCGGCGATCTGCTGTGGCGTCGAGCGCGCTCGAGCGTTCTCATGCAGGTGCTGCACCGATGGGTGCGGCTCTTCGTGGTTTGCTGGACTGGAGACGAGCTGGGCCATCTGTATGGACTGGACCGCCCGCTTTACGACAGAGCCCGTTCGAGGCCCGATTGTGCAACGACGCTGGTCCAGATTGCTGATCGAGCAGCAAGTGTTCCACCTCCGCTGCGGCGCTGGAAACATTGATTTCTCATATTCAAAGTCCAAATGTTGCTTGCGCAGCGGCGCGGTGTTAAAGGGCTCCCATATCCGTCACGGCGTTGCTGACCCAGGAGCAGTTCGCTCACATTCTGCTGGTCCAGCAGTTGACGGTGGGGGAACCCCGACTCCATGCACACCTTGCATGATCCGATCGACTACAAGGTCCGGGACTTGGGCAATTGGGCGCTCAACGAAAGCATTCTCAAACCGTTTTTCTATTCATATCTGAATTGCTGCTGTTCGCCTGGCAGCACACCGAAAGCAGATTGCTCCACAGCGTTCATACGCTCGATGAATATGCTTTGCGTTACTAAGCGAATGACCTGTCGTATTGAATTTTCAAAGGCCGTCCAAGCCTGATCGCCGGGGTTTTCAGCGGTAGTCGCGAAACACATCGCAATTGGCATATTGCTTGCGTTACATCAACCCACACCGTCGCCGGATCGAATTCCCGAGAGTACGGTGCGTTTCGAGGATGAGAGGACTTGTTATGACCACACCATTACGTATCGTCGCGGTTTCGGGAAGCTTGCAACAACCTTCGAGAACGCGTGCCCTTACCGTTAGTTTGCTCGCGGGGCTCGAGCGTGCGCTCGTAGCCGATAAGCACGACGTGCATTCTCACCTCGTGGATCTCGGTGAAATCTCCGAACCGCTAGCGCGTACGTTTTCGCGCGTGAGTGCCAGCCGCGACCTGGAAGCCCATTTGCGCGCGATCGAGACAGCCGACGCGCTGATCGTTGCAAGCCCGGTGTACCGCGCATCCTATACGGGCCTCTTCAAGCATCTTTTCGATCTGGTTCATCACGAAACCTTGTTCGACGTGCCAGTACTGCTTGCTGCCACCGGCGGCAGCGAGCGGCATGCGCTGGTGATCGACCACCAGTTGCGACCACTGCTGAGCTTTTTCCAGGCCCATACGCTTCCTGTCGGCGTGTATGGATCCGAGGCGGATTTCAATGACCACCGCGTCAGCAGTCCGCTGCTGAGCGCGCGCATCGCGCTCGCGATCGAGCGTGCCGCGCCACTGATCGCGCAACGGCCGCGCCGTGCCGACGTCCAGATCGCAGCATGACATCTGCCCTGTAACACCATTCCTATTTCGACGAGATCTGCTTCCATGACACATAACCTGTCCACCTCGCAAGACGCCGTCAAATTCGCTTACTGGGTACCGAATGTAAGCGGCGGCCTGGTAGTCAGCACGATCGAACAACGCACCGACTGGAGCCTTGAATACAACCAGCGTCTCGCCCAGGCCGCCGAACGGGCAGGCTTCGAGTACGCGCTGAGCCAGATCCGCTTTACGGCCGGCTATGGCGCCGAGCATCAGCACGAGTCGGTCTCGTTCAGCCAGGCGTTGCTGCACGCCACGACCCGTCTCAAGGTACTTGCAGCGATTTTGCCCGGACCGTGGCATCCCGCGGTGGTCGCCAAGCAGCTCGCGACGATCGATCACATCTCGAATGGCCGGATCGCGATCAACGTCGTTAGCGGCTGGTTTAAGGGCGAATTCACCGCGATCGGCGAACCCTGGCTCGAGCACGATGAACGGTATCGCCGTTCCAAGGAATTCATTCAGGCGCTCAAGGGGATCTGGACGCAGGACAAATTCACGTTCAAGGGCGACTTCTACCGCTTCAACGACTACACGCTGAGTCCGAAGCCGGTGCAAAAGCCGCACCCCGAAATCTTTCAGGGTGGCAGCTCGCGCGCAGCCCGCGACAACGCAGCGAGTGTGTCCGACTGGTATTTCACGAACGGCAATACGCCTGAAAACCTCAAAGCGCAGATCGATGATATTCGCGCCAAGGCCGCAGCGAACGGCCATCAGGTGCGCATTGGCGTGAACGCGTTCGTGATCGCCCGTGACACGGAAGCCGAAGCGCGTGCCGTGCTCGACGACATCATTGCCAACGCACATGTGGAAGCGGTCCATGCGTTCGGCGACGCGGTCAAGCAGGCCGGTAGCGCATCCCCTGAAGGCGAGGGCAACTGGGCGAAATCCACATTTGAAGATCTGGTCCAGTACAACGACGGCTTCCGCACCAATCTGATCGGTACGCCGCAGCAGATCGCCGAGCGCATCGTCGAACTGAAGGCGATCGGCGTCGATCTGATACTGACCGGCTTCTTGCATTTCATCGAAGAAGTCGAATACTTCGGCGCCAAAGTGCTTCCGCTGGTTCGCGAACTGGAGAGCCGTCGTCAGCCGGCCCTGGCATGACGCAGGCGACTACCTCGGCAGCGCCGTTGCTCGCCCTTGAACACATCTCGCTATCGTTCAAGGGCGTCAAGGCGATAACCGACATAGGCTTCTCGGTGGCGCGCGGAGAAATCTGCGCGCTCATCGGTCCGAATGGCGCAGGCAAGAGTTCGCTTCTCAACGTGATCAATGGCGTGTATCGGGCACAACAGGGAGTCGTTCGCTTCGACGGCCTCGCGTATCGACGCATCGATCCCTACCGTGCCGCTCACCTCGGTATCGCGCGAACGTTCCAGAATCTCGCGCTGTTCCGCCGCATGAGCGTGCTCGACAACGTGCTGACGGGCCGCAGTTTGCATCGGCGCAGCAGCTGGATCGAGCAGGTTTTGCACGTCGGGCGCGCGCGCCGGGACGACGCAGAGCAACGCAGGTATGCGAGTGAGGTGATCGATGCACTGAAGCTGGAGCGCTACCGCGACGCCGCCGTAGGCACGCTGCCTTACGGGCTGCAAAAACGCGTCGAACTGGCGCGTGCAGTCGCCGCCAAGCCGCGCCTTCTGCTGCTCGACGAGCCAATGGCGGGCATGAATGCGGCCGAGAAACAGGAGATGGCTCGCACGATACGCGATGTGAACTCGCAGTTCGGTGTCACGGTGGTACTGATCGAGCACGACATCGGCGTCGTGATGGGACTGTCCGATCATGTCGTGGTGCTCGACTACGGGAAAAAGATCGCGGACGGCACGCCCGACCAGGTCCGCACGAATGATGACGTGCTAGCGGCCTACCTGGGTACGCGTCACGACGCGAGCACGTCAGTCCACGCCTGAGGGACCAGTCGATGGAATTCTTTGTCGAAGTATTGGTGGGCGGCCTGCTTGCCGGTGCGATGTATTCGGTCGTTGCGATCGGCTTCGTGCTGATCTACAAGGCATCCGGGATCTTTAATTTCGCTCAGGGAGCGCTGGTGCTTGTTTGGCGCGCTGACCTATGTGTGCATGGTCGAACGCGGGATCGCCCCGTGGCTCGCGATCCTGATCACGCTGGCGGCGCTGGTCGTCATTGCGGTGCTCACCGGACGGCTGGTGCTGCGGCCGCTCGTCAATCGACCACCGATCACGCTGTTCATGGCGACGCTCGGCCTGAGTCTGATCCTGGAAGGGGCCGCGCAACTGTTATGGGGAGCACAGGTGCACGGGCTCGAGCTGGGTATCGATGACAAGCCGTTGCGCCTGGGCGGCGTCATGATCAGTAAGTTCGACCTCTTCGCGGCGGCTGTCGCCGGCGCACTGGTGATCGGGCTAAGCGCGTTGACCCGCTATTCGCGTCTCGGCCTGAAGCTGCGCGCGGTCGCCGACGATCCGCTGGCCGCGCTCGCGGTCGGGGTGCGGCTTCCACAGGTCTGGGCAATCGTCTGGGCACTGGCCGGCTTCGTGAGCCTCGTCGCGGGACTACTGTGGGGCGCGCGTCTGGGCGTGCAGTTCTCGCTGTCGCTGGTGGTCCTGAAAGCGCTGCCGGTATTGATCATCGGCGGATTTTCGTCGATCACTGGCGCGATCGTCGGCGGACTGCTGGTGGGCGCTAGCGAAAAGCTCGCTGAGGTTTATCTCGGCGCAGTCATTGGCGATGGCATCGAGAACTGGTTCCCCTATGTCATCGCGATGCTATTCCTGCTGGCTCGCCCGGCTGGGCTGTTCGGTGAACCGGCGGTGGAACGCGTTTGATGGAGACAAGATGGAACTGACCCGCACAACCTTCGACGCGCGACGCGCGGATCTCAAGCGCTGGCTGACGCCGTTCTCGCTCGTACTGGTAGCGTTCGTGGCCGTGCCGTTGGTCTCCAACGATTATTGGCTCAACGCGATCCTCGTCCCATTCCTGATTCTTTCACTGGCAGGGTTGGGGTTGAACTTCCTGACGGGCTATGCCGGGCAGTTGTCGCTCGGTTCGGCCGCCTTTATGTCGGTGGGAGCGTACGCGGCTTATAACCTGTTGGTCCGGCTACCCGCGCTGCCGCTGCCTGTTGCACTGCTGCTCGGTGGCTGCATCAGCGCGGCAGTAGGGGTGCTGTTCGGTTTGCCGAGCCTGCGCATCCGCGGCTTCTATCTGATTGTTTCGACCCTGGCCGCGCAGTTCTTCGTGGTCTGGATCTTTACTCGCGTCAGCTGGTTCTCCAATAACGATACGTCGGGCGTGCTTAGCGCGCCGCGCCTTGCAATCGGCCACTGGCAAATCGATACACCGGCCGCACGCTATCTGTTCGTGCTCGGCGTCGTGGTGGTGCTGTTCCTGCTCGGCGCGAGTGTCGTGCGCAGCGATCTCGGCCGCCGCTGGATGGCGGTGCGCGACATGGATATCGCCGCACGCGTGATCGGCATTCCGGTAGGACAGAGCAAGCTGCTTGCGTTCGCGCTCAGTTCCTTCGTGCTCGGCATAGCGGGAGCGCTTTGGGCATTCGCCTACCTCGGTACGGTCGAGCCGGACGGCTTCAGTCTGAATCTGTCGTTTCAGGTTCTTTTCATCATCATTATCGGCGGCATGGGCAGTATCAGCGGCAACCTCTACGGCGCCGCATTCATCGTTTTGCTGCCAATCCTGCTGTCGAATGCCGCGACCGCGCTCGCACAGATCGGCATTGGGGCCGACCAGTTGCAGAACCTGCAAAAGATCATCTTTGGCACCTTGATCATTGTGTTTCTCATCAAGGAACCCGATGGTCTCGCCCGGCTCGTTCAGGTTGCGCGCCGCAGCCGAACGAGACGGCAGGAAGGGCGCTAACACAGTCCTTCCTGAATCTTCCCAGCTTTCGATTCATCAATCAGACGGAAAACATCAGCATGGCTAATTACATTACTCGACTCAACGCCGGTGGACCTGGCAAACTTCTGCGCCTGTTCGCGGCGAGCGTGGCACTAGCCGGTGCGGCGATATCGCAGGCGCATGCCGGCGGAACCGAATATTTTCCGCTGCAAAGCTATCGGGTTGGACCGTATGCAGCCGGCGGCACGGGATTCTTCGGCGGCTTTATCGACTACATGAAGTTGATCAATGCTCGCGACGGCGGGGTCAACGGCGTCAAGCTGGTCTGGAAAGAGTGCGAAACGGAGTACGTGGTCGAGAAGGGCGTCGAGTGCTACGAACGTCTGAAGAACAGCGGTCCGGACGGCGCACCGACCGCGGCAACCAATCCGTTGTCTGTCGGCATTGCCTACGCAACACTCGATCGCTCGAGCGCAGACAAGCTGCCGCTGATTACGATCAATCACGGCCGGACCGATTCGACCGACGGCGCGGTCTTCCCATATGTGTTCCCGCTGCAGCTCAATCCGTACAGCGAAGTGTCGGCGATCGTGAACTACATCGGACAACGCTCTGGCGGCCTGGAGCACCTCAAAGGCAGGAAGATCGTCGTGCTTTACCACGGCTCGCCTTATGGACGTGAAACGATTCCGGTGGTCGAACTGCTCGCGAAGAAGTATGGTTTCGAGGTCACGCAGATCGAGGTACCGCATCCGGGCAACGAGCAAGGCTCGCAGTGGCTGAAGATCCGCCAGATCGCACCGGACTGGGTGATCTTGCGGGGTTGGGGTGTGATGAATCCCGTGGCGCTGAAAAGCGCCCAGAAGGTCGGTTATCCGACCGATCACATCATCGGCAATATCTGGAGCAATTCGGAAGAAGACGTTCGACCCGCGGGTGAGGCGGCCAAGGGCTTCATCTCGATCACGACACACCCGTCCGGAACAGAATATCCGGTGCTTCAGGCGATCGACCAGTACGTGATCAAGGCCGGCAACGGTGATCTGAAGGATCCGGCACGCTTCGGCACGGTCTATTACAACCTTGGCGTCGTGAACGGGATCCTGAATGTCGAAGCGCTGCGCACCGCGCAGAAGAAGTTCGGCAACAAACCGTTGAGCGGCGAGCAGGTCCGCTGGGGCTTCGAACATCTGAACCTCGACGACGCACGACTCAAACAGCTGGGCGCGCTTGGCCTGGTCCAGCCTTTGAAGCTGACCTGCGAGGACCACGAAGGCGGCGGGGCGGTGCGCTTCCAGCAATGGGACGGACAACACTGGAAGGTCATCAGCGACTGGGTCCAGGCCGATCGCGCACTGTTGCGGCCGATCATCGAAAAATCGGCGAACGCTTATGCGAAGGAAAAAGGCATCACGCCTCGCGACTGCCAGAAGGAGCTCTAAGCGATGGCCGCTGCCCGATTGCTCGAAGCGACCTCACTCGCCGTGTCATGGCAGCAGATCATTGTGGCTTTGCATGACGTATCGCTGCACGTCGACGCCGGCGAGATCGTCGCGCTGCTCGGCGGCAACGGTGCCGGCAAGACGACCACGCTGAAAGCAATTTCGCGCCTGCTGCATGCCGAACGCGGCGAGATGACGTCGGGGCGCATTGCGTTCAATGGCGTCGACATCGCCCGCGATGAGCCGTGGCGACTCGTCGAGCGCGGCCTTGTACAGGTCCTCGAAGGGCGCCGCTGCTTCGGCCATCTCAGCGTCGAGGAAAATCTGCGTCTTGGCGGATTCGTGCGGCGTGGCCGGCGCGCGGAGCTCGAAGCGGATCTCGAACGGATCTATGCGACCTTCCCGCGGCTGAAGCTGCGCCGAAGGCTGCCGGCCGGCTACGCGTCGGGCGGCGAGCAGCAGATGCTCGCGATCGGGCGCGCGCTGATGGCCAGACCGACGCTGGTTCTGCTTGATGAACCGTCGATGGGTCTGGCTCCGCAGATCGTCGAGGAGATCTTCGAGATCGTGGCCTCGCTCAATCGGGAAGGCGTCAGCTTCCTGCTTGCCGAGCAGAACGCAACGGTGGCGCTGCGCTATGCCCACCGCGGTTACGTGCTTGAGAACGGCGCAGTGGTCGCGCAGGGCAGCGCCGCGCAACTGCTGGACCTGGAGACGTTGCGCGATGCTTACCTGGGCCGGTCCGGGCGGCGCCCCGAGCAGTGCTCTTCCACTTCCGCATTGACACTTTGATGAATCCCGACATCTTCTGATTTTTGCCGACATCGGGCGACACGCGCTATCTCGGCGTGTCGTCGAGCGGACGAGCCCCGACCATGGCCTACCTCGGCGAAATCGGTGTCGCTGCCGCCCTGCGTGGCTAAGACGGTGTGCCGATTCCCACGGGCAGCGGCCGCCTCGACCCTTGTGGTCGCGGCGAGCGGCGCGCCGCTGACGCGACGTTTGTTCCGGTCGCGTTACGGACTTCGCTCGGCGGGCGGAGCGTTGCCGCGCGCGCGGCGGCGACGCTCGATGCGGCGACCGGCGGACGCCTGCTGCTCAACGTGATGCCGGGCGGCGACGCGGAGGAACCCGCCGCCGACGGCGTGTTCATGTCGCACGATGAGAGCTACGAAGCGGCGAGCGAATATCTGACGATATGGCGCCGCTTGCTGCCGGACGAAGCGGTGGAATTTCGAAGGCCGTTATAACCGGGTAGGTGCTTACCAGCGCAAAAGACGCGGGCCGAGCAGAGCACCGATTACCGTCGGTACCAGCATCCCTAGCAAATACCAGACACCCCAGAACGGGATGCCCATTTCCGGACAATGCAGGCAATACGCGAGCGCCGCAGTGGCACCGGCCAGCAAGCCGCCTGCCGCACCCGAGACGGCGAGCCGCGTCGGCGCCAGTCCTTTGAGCGCCCAAAACACGGCAACAAAGCCGGGAACCGACAAAATCGCAATAAGGACCGGACAGACGCGCCAGGTTTCGCCGAGCACGATCGCAAGCCGAGCGTCTTTCGGCGCAGCCATCAATACATACGCTGCCGCCAGCCACACTGCCGCGACCGGCGCAGCAATCAGCCAGCGGCTGCCACCCGCGCGCACGCCTGGCCGCGAGAGCCGGGTCGACATCCACAGCGAGCCGATCATCAGACATAAGGGCAGCGCGGTCTTGGCCCAGAAGATCGGCTTGAGTGCGACTTCGGCGAGGTCACGCCGGATGCCGAGCAGCGTCGCCGTGATCAGTGTCGCACCCGCCGCACCGACCAGTACTGCGACGCAAAAGCGCTTCGCGAGCACGTGGTGGTCCACCGGCGTGACGCCGGTCGCCAGCAGGGAAATGAATTCATCCGTTTTCATCGCGTTCCTCGAATCTTTGCAGCCAACGCCTTGAGCCCACGATGCACACCGATCTTGACCGCCGACTCCGACAAGCCGGTCAACTTCGCGGTCTCCGTCACGGATAGTCCTTCGAGTTTGACATGCATGATCGGCAGACGCTGGCGATCAGGCAACTGCTCCAGCAGCTTTACTACGTCACGTTTTGCTTGCGCCGGCTCGAGATCAGGTGCGGCGAGCAATTCGAACGCGTCGTCGAGCGGATCGTTCAGCGCGTCGTGGCGGGAGCGTGCCCGAAAGTAATCTGCCAGCTTGTAGCGTGCGATTGCGTGGATCCATGCGGTCAGCGGCTCCTCGGCGCGGTAGGTGTCCCTTGCGTTGTGAACTGCCAGCAATATTTCCTGCACGAGATCCTCGACATCGGCCGCGCGATCGTCAAGCCGCCGCCGCAGAAAGCCACGCAAGTGCGCGCCCAGTTCCACGAGAAATTGCCGGTATGCGGCACCATTGCCGTCCAGGCCGCGCAGGAACAGGGCGCGCAGATGCGACTCCTTCGCCTGCGCCGCGGAGATATCCATAGTTCGCTTCATCGAGGGTGCCGGTTACAGGAAACAGGAGTTTATTCCATGGCCGCGTGCATCGGCGGCCCCGGCCGGTTCGCACTTGCCTCGTTGATGCATATGAGCGGGCCACTGCAACTTCGGATTGCAGGGTTCAGCCCTGCTGGTTTCGCTGCTACCGCAACGCGGGCACGTCCGTGGCCAGCAGCGGCTGACCACACTCATGCAACTTGTGCACGAACAATCAAGCGGGCAGCGGCCCGCGCGCGAAGGCGTCCTCTCTTGCCTTCCGGAGTTGCTGCTCATCGATGCACTGCGATCCACGGCGGGAAAATATTCGCCACCGGGCCTCGTGCGCGGGACTGTCCGACAGCCGCCTCGCGGGTGCGATCCGGGAAATGCACGAGCACCCGACGAAGCCGTGGACGGTTGCTGCGCTCGCGAAGAATCTGCTGCGCCGCATTCACGGCCGCATCGCCGAGATTGCGCAACGTGGCGGCTACAGCTCTACCATCACCTTCAGCGTTGCCTTCACGTGGCACGTCGGCCGGTCACCTATGCGGTATGCGCGTGAGGCGCAGACGATCCGGGATGGCGGGTAAGCAGGCGCAAACTGGTCGCCGTCAGGCATGAAGCGCGAGCTTCAGCAGGCGAGGCTCAGAGCGCAGTAAGCGCCGGTGTGCGCACTGCGAATATCAATCCGAGCGCCTGTCGGAAGCCGGATCGGTAATGAGTCTGGTGCTGCGTCGGTAGGTGACATAGGCCCACAGCCAATCCAGAATGACCTTCAACCTGTTTGGGCCACCGGTGAGGAACGCGATATGTGCGGCGCCCCAGAACCACCACGCTGGCGCACCCCACATGCGGATGGGGCCGATTTCCGCCACTGCGGCCTGACGCCCGATCGTCGCGAGGCTTCCGAAATGTCTGTATCGAAACGGAGGTGGACGAGGGCGACCCGCAAGCTGCGCGTCGATAACCCGCGCGGCATATTTTCCCTGCTGTTTGGCGGCAGGCGCCAACCCCGGTACCGATGCTCCATTCCAGCCCAGACTCGAAGCGGCATCGCCAATTGCATAGACGCCTTCTACTGCCGGAACAGAGAGGTCGTCGTTCACCTTGATTCGTCCGGACGCGTCCTCAGGCTGGTTTAGCCACTTGGCAACCGGAGACGCGGCCACCCCGGCAGCCCACAGGATGGTACGGGATGCAATTCGATCTTTACCGAGATCGGCGCCATCCTCATCCACGCCCAGCACCCTGGTATTGAGGTGGACCGTGACACCCAGCTTTCGAAGGGAGCGTTCCGCGGCTGCAGACAGGGAGGGCGGGAAAGTCGGCAGAACGCGGGGCCCTGCATGAACCAGAATGACACGCGATTTCGACGGATCGAAGGTGCGATATTCCTGGTCCATCCCATGGTGCGCCAGTTCCGCGATGGCGCCGGCCAGCTCGATACCCGTTGGTCCTCCGCCAACGACGATGAACGTCAGCCACGCGGCACGGGCTGCTTCGTCGGCAGCAGTTTCCGCCTCTTCAAATGCCCGTAGCAGACGGCTCCTGATTGAGGTTGCGTCCTCTATGCTCTTTAGCCCGGGCGCGTACGGCGCCCAATGATCGTTGCCGAAGTAACTGTGACGTGCGCCGGTCGCCAGTACGAGATAGTCGAATTCCAGGCGGGTTGCGCCGACTAGCACTTCGCGGGCGGCGGTGTCGATGCCCGTGACTCTTCCCAGACGTACCAGTACGTTTCGCTGTCCGCGAAAGAGGCTTCGGATCGGCGTTGCGATTTCCCCGGGCGACAACGCTGCAGTCGCGATCTGGTACAGCAGTGGCTGAAACAGATGATGATTCCGCTGGTCGATGAGGGTGATCCGGCACTGCGAATTGCGCAGACCGCGAACTGCCTCGATCCCACCAAAGCCACCGCCTACCACCACGACATGTGGATGCCGATCCAACCCGCCTTCTGCGCTGCCCGGGCTGTTGAGCACCCAGTGAGCAAATAACTGATCCACCGAAATGACGCCGGGCCCCGTGGCTACAAACATAAGTAGCACGAGAAGAATTGCGAGCCGGTCGTCCATGGACATCGCTATGCCAGCGAGTGGAACCATGGCGGCATAGATGAACATCGCCGGTCGCGTCATGCAGCCGAAAGCGATGCAGAATGCGAGCATCGCGGCGATCCATGAGGGATAGACAAACAGTGTTGCCAGACTGTGATGAACGGCCGGCTCGAACAGGGAAGGCGTCGATGCGCAAGCGAGACAGAGCGATGCCGCGATGCCCGCGCGCGAAACGAGCAGCAGCGCAGGTGACACATATCGTTCGATCAGCTCATAGAATTTCCTGATCTGCCGGACCGGCCCAAGGGGAACCCACGCGAGGCCCCGCCCCAGCATCGCGTCGAGGGAAAACGTGCCTGGACCCAGCACGACCAGCCACGCGAGCAGGACAAGCGTTGCGCCGCCCGGACCGAGGGTGATCGATCCGTATCCACCAACGAGCAACACCAGCGCTATGGGCCGGGTGAGGAGGCCAGCGGTGAGCAGGAGCGGCACGATCCCGTGCAGCGCTGTCTCAACGCTGGACGGAGCATGCAATCCGGCGCCGGTTACACCGCCTTGATGGCTTTCCGCCATGGCCATGATCTGCTGCACGAGCACGACCTGTCCGAACCAGACGCGAGTGGCAAGAAGAAGCCACGGCATGCAAAGCGCGCGTACCTTGGGAGCGAAGCGGAGCAGGTATTTGAAGGCATTTCGGAGCATACGGCACCATTTCGAGCGAACCATCACGGCAAACAGGGCGTCGGCGCAAAGCTCACCAGCGCAGACAATGCGGCGCGACGGCCGGGCCGACTGCGGTCGTGATGACGATCGCGAGCACGTACCAAACACCCCAGGACAGGACCACCATCTCCGGGCAACGGAGCGAACGGACGAGCGATTCCTGCGCACCGGCCAGCGGGCCCGCACTCGGGCCGGCGGCGTTGCACTCGACGGGCGACACGTCGCACGCGCGCTGGGCGAGCGGTTCTCGCGTTTTCATGAGCGGTACGCGCGGTCACCGAGCAGATAATCGATCGATATCACGCCGGGACCCCACGCGGCGATGCCGAGCGCCATGGCAGCCCACGTGATGTGGATCGGCCAGCCGTCCGGCACTGTCAGTTCGATGATGCACGTCATCAGAAGTAATCCGGCGGCCGCGAAGCGCGTTCCGAATCCGAGCACGAGCAGCACCGGAAACCCGACCTCGCCGCACGCGGAGAGGAACGCGAAAAGGGCGGGCGCCGGGAACGGATACGGGCCGCCGGGAAGATGGAGCTTGAATTCGTCGGTGAAAAGATCGATGGCCGTGTCGTTGAGCTGCAGGAAACCGTGCCACTTGAGGATGCCCGATTTCCAGAAGGGCACTGCCAGCGCGAGGCGCAGCACGAGTTGCGCGAACGATGGTTGTGCGAGCCGTTCGATGAAGCGCCGGGCGCATCCGATCGCGTGCGCGACGTTGCCCGCAAAGGACGGTCTGGAGTCTTGTCGAGTTTGCATGGTGATTACGCTCCCAGTTGAACGGCGGCGAACACGCCGGCCGAAATCATCGCGGCCAGGCTGGCCGCCAGATCGAAGGTGTCGCTCTCATCGAAGGCGGCCTGCGCGGCGGCGCCGAGCGGGATGCCCTCGAGGAGTGCTACGAGAAACGCCGCGCGGCCCGCGGGCAGGCGCCGGACAATCACGTCGTATTCGGGCCGCGTGACGAGCGCGTCTTCTGCGTCGCTCGAATGCAGCGTGGTGACGGGGCCGGGCGCCCGGTTCATTGCGAAGATCGCGACGGCCGGGTAGCGCGAGCGCACGATGCGCGCGGCCGGATGCGGGACGAAGCGCACCTGCGCGAGCGAACCCGGATCGATGCTCGCGAATGCCTCGGCCGTGAGCGGTACGGCATCCGCGGCGTGATACGCGTCTAGCCACGCGCGCTCGATGCGTGCTGTATCCGCAAGCCAGGGCATGTGACGTGCGTATTCGTAGGTTTCGATGAACGACGGAAAATCGCGTCCGTACTCGAACAACAGCGGTGAAGCCGGTGGCGTTGCTCGCACGTGAAAGCGGGCCATCGCGCGGAAGAACTCGACGCCCGTGATGCGCTGCACGGCCGGATAGATCGCGGCCAGCGCATCGATGAGGCTGACCGTGACGTTGTTGCGATAGACGTTGTAGCGCTTGACGATGCCCTTGCCGTGCCCAGCCACGATGCCTGTCGGCGTGGCGAGTTCGGGGTTCGTCAGTCCCGGCGCGAAGGCCGTCGCGTAGTCGATCGTGGATTGCTCAGGCTTCATGGCCGACGCGCTTCGGGTGATATATATCGGACTCTGTTGCATCCTTGCCGGCAAGTTCACAAACAATTCTCCGGGCCGCCAGTGCTTGTGCGCGCAGTTCGGACCATGCAGGCAACTGGCTGTCCCATTCGATCAGCGTGGGCATCGGTCCGGTGCGCGCGATCACATCGCGGTAGAGCGCCCATACCTGATCGGCTACGGCGCGGTCGTGGCTGTCGATGAGCAACGGCGCGTGTTCGTCGTCGTGTTGCTCGCTGTGGCCGGCCAGGTGAATCTCGCCGACATATTCGAGAGGAAAATCCGCGAGATAAGCGCGTGCTTGATAACCGTGATTGGTCGCCGAGACGAAAACGTTGTTGACGTCGAGCAGCAGCCCGCAGCCAGTGCGCTGTGCGAGAGCACGGATGAACTCAGTTTCGGTCATCGTCGACGAGGCGAACGCCACGTACGTCGATGGATTCTCGAGCAGCATCGGACGTCCAATGGCTTCCTGCACTTGATCGATGTGCTCGCAGACCTGGTCGAGCGTCGCCCTCGTGTAAGGCAGTGGCAGCAGATCGCTGAAGAACGTACCACCGTGCGAGGACCACGCGAGATGTTCGGAAACGAGCGCTGGTTCGTAGCGCGCGACCAGTTCACCAAAGCGCGCGAGGTGGCCGGCGTCGAGCCCATCCGGTCCGCCGATCGACATGCATACACCGTGCAGCGAGACCGGATAGCGCTCGCGGATTGCGCTCAACGCGTGGTGCGGAAACCCGCCAGCGCCCATATAGTTCTCTGCGTGCACTTCGAAGAAGCCGTCCTGCAGCCCGTGTTCGAGAATCGCCGCGAAATGTTCGTGCTTGAAGCTGGTGCCCGCAAGTCCGGCCGCCCCCGGCGCTGCGCGAAGGGGAGGGCCGGAACTCGCCGCTGATTGCGTGGAGGTGCTCATGACCGTCCCCCCTTTCGTCGAAGTCGAGATCAGGACTTGATCGCCGTGAGCGAACCGTGGCCACCGCCCGGCACGACGATGCTCGCGCAGGTGCCGCCCTGGACGAATTTCCACGAGTTGCCCTGGAAGTCGACCGTCGACGTTCCCTGGCAGGTTGTGCCTGGGCCGGCGGCGCAGTCGTTTTGCCCCTTTAGCGCGACGCCGAAACACTTTTCCTTGTGTGCGGCCATGGCGGCGCTCACTTCTTCCTTCGTGAGCGGCGCGGCATGAGCGACCGAAGCGAGGAGGCTTGCAATGGCACCTGCGAGCAGGGCCGAACTAACAGTGGTTTTTGCGGACATGGACGTTCTCCAGTGATTGAGTTGAGTGGTATCCGTCGTGGATACACCAGCTAATTCGCCTGATTCTGAACGCCGGTTACACCAATCGAATCTTTTGCGTGAAGCTTTGAGAGGAACGGCGCAGGACGCTCGCAAGAACTGCAGCAAGTGCTTTCTCGCGAAAAAATAATTCCAGCCAGCTGTAACCGGGATGCGCAACCGAACGAACTAACGGACTGGGGCAACGAACATCCGTATCCGAGTGCGGCTCGATGGCGGCCCTGAATTCTGGCTGCGTTGAGTGGATATGCGGTTCCGCCCGCCACGGCGCACCCACTGAGCGCGCTGCGACATGTCAGATGGCGGTTCGTCGCCCTAGGAGACCGATCATGTCCCCCCGCGTCAGAATGGTTGTCGCCTGGATAAACTTGGATCTGGGGGCGATAAAGAGAGAGCGAGTTGGCGCGTTACGGAAAGACATTCAAAAAAACTCGGGGCGATCTTCAACACAGACAAGGGCGACGACGAATGATCGGCCTCGAGGATCGCCAACGACTGGCCCGGGAAATCGAATCGGCAAATGTGGCTGGCGCACGCCTGCGTCTGGCGTGCGAGTGCGCCGGAATTGATGTGCGTACCCTGCAGCGCTGGAAGGCCTGTGAGGGGCTCGTCAAGGGCGACGCCCGGCCCGGCGCGACGCGCCCGCTGCCCGCGCACGCCTTGAGTCCGGAGGAGCGGGCAAACGTGCTGCGCGTTGCCAATGAGTCGCGCTTTGCCGACATGCCGCCGGCGCGCATCGTGCCGATGCTGGGTGACGAAGGTGTGTACATCGGCAGCGAATCGACCTTCGCCCGCGTGCTGCGCGAGCATAGGCAGATGACGCGCCGTGGCCGTGCCAGAACGCCTTCAGTGACCGGCGCGAGGCCGGCGTATGCGTTCGAACATCGCCGCAGCCGTTCTGCCCCGTAATCCCTTCCCACCTTGTTCGCGATGCGGGCGATTGGCCGAAGATGGCCGGTTGTACCCATTCAGATACGGCGTCACAAAGCTGCCGCTGCCGTAGGGAACGGCGGCTTTCAAATGACGGGAGCTGAATGCGTACAACCGGCCAGGAAGTCTCATTCGCCCGTCGCGTCGCTCTAACGTTCAGGCGTCGGTTCCGCTCAGTAAACGGCCATTCCAATGGCGAAGACGAATGTTGCTCTTCTTTAGGTTTGTTCGACGCCTGCCCATATCCGCAGGCTCGCAAGCGCGTGTCAGCGCATGCGGGCAGGCGTTGGACAAACCAGAAGGGAGGAAACCGCGGAGTGTCCCTCTGCGGCCAGAAGGAGAGATTGCGCGCGGCGGCGGGTTGATGGTGAGGTGCGGCGAGCCCGGTTGATGTCGACGGAATGCACGTTGGCGAAGCTGTCGGGCCCGCGTTTGTGATGGCGCGCTGCGCGCGAAGTCGCGTGATCCACGTCAGAGGTGCGACCGTCCACTATGGGGACCGCCCGACACGCATCACGGTGCCGGCACCGCCACGCTCAGCAACGGCGCGTATTGCTGCGAGCCGAAAATGTCCGCATCCCCGGCGCTGCCGCTCGGCTTCAAGCGATAGATCGTGAATTTGATCGCATACGCCGGATCGAACTCGACGAAATCGGAAATGCGCGAATCCGGAATCGAGAACAGCGCCGCGACCGTCTCGCGCGTCAGCACGCGGCAGCGCTTCACATGCTCGTAGATCTCTCGGTCGCGGAAGATCACGTCGAACGTGATCTTATCCACGCCGGCATTCTTGCTGCGCACCGTTTTCGCGAGCGCCGAAAGTGTCGTCATCTGCATGGTCGTTTTCCTCAGGCCGAAATGGGCTCGACGAAGGTGGGGAACAGCTCGAGGCCATCCTTGACTTCGAGCGTATGGTTCAGCGTCCAGCGATATGCCGGGCTCGCGCGCATCACTTCGTCGAGTGGAAAGGCCACGGACCCTGCCGTCCCCTGCACCTCGGGAAGACGCGCGTAGAACATCTGGCGGCTGCCGGTCAGGCAGACTTCCTCCGCCATGTGTGCGGTCGGCGCCACCCCCTGGACCAGGATCGCCAGTTCGTGCGCAGGCTCGGCGCGCTTCGGCTCCAGCTCGCCCATCACCCCGTCGCGTCCATAAACCGTGTAGTGCAGCTCGTAGCCCGTGTCGCCGAAGCGCTCGCGCACCTGCTGGCGCGCCCAGCCGATCACGGCATCCACGTTCGCGATCGAGTAGGGATCGCGTATGCCGACGAGGCCCACGTAGCGCTCGCCGACCTTGCCCGAGCCTTCCAGCTTCACACGAAACGTCTCGGCGGGCACGAAGCGCGGACCGGTCACGCGCGTTGTGCGCTCGTTGAACTGGTCGTAGCGGCAATCGGTCATGTCGAGCAAGCCGCCCGCGACGTACTCATGAAACGGATTCGAGCGCTCGTACATCGCATGGCCGGCCACCGAAGCGACCGTGCAGCGCTGCGCCGGATGCATCGCGGTCACGCGGACGTCGTCGCGCGTGATCTCGCCCAGCACGGTCTCCTTCGCACCATACGGTTCGGCGCAGAACGAGGCGCACTCGAGCACCTTGCCGAGATAGTAGGAGAGCGCCTCGGGAAACCCGTGGCGGATCGCGGGCGCGGCAAAGATCGCGCAATCGCTGCTGCGGCCGCCGATGATCACGTCCGCGCCCGCTTCGAGCAGCTTGATGTAGGGATGCACGCCTGCCACGGCGACGATGCGCTCGGTCGCCTCCAGCTCGGCCTCGGTCAGCGCGGGGCGGCCATCGAGGCCCGCGACTTCGCTGCCCACGCGCATGGCGGCCGCCACGCGGTCTTTCGGCACGTCCGAATAGAACCAGCCGAGCCGGAACGGCGCAAGCCGATGCTTCGCGGCGAGCTCGCGGATGATCGCGAGATACCGGTCGACGCGGCTGTTCGTACCGGTGTCGCCCGCCGAGCCGATGATCATCGGCACGCCGAGGCGCCGGGAGGCGAGCAGCATCGCTTCGAGGTCCTGAGTTTGCCAGGCGAGCGGGCTCGTCGACGTATCGGAGCCGAGCGGCCCGGGGCCGACGTCGTCGCTGCCGGAATCCGCGGCGATGTAGTGCGGCGCGGCGCGCACACCGAGTTCGAAGCTCTCGGGCTTCAGCGGCGCAAAGCCGAGATGGCCGTTCGGGCAGATGATCTTCAGGGATTGCACGTCGTGATCTCCTTCTGTGGATGGGGCGCCAGGCCGCCCGGCGCCGACGCCGGGTACAGGTGGCAGGCGACGAAGCGCGAGCGCTCCGTCTCGATGAGCGGCGGGGTCACGCTGCTGCAGATCGGCATGGCGTGCGGACAGCGCGTATGGAACGCGCAGCCGGTTGGCGGATGGAGCGCCGAGGGCGGATCGCCCGCGAGCCGGATGCGCTCGAGGCGCGGCCCGTGCGCGCGCGGCACGGCCGACAGCAGCGCCTGCGTATAGGGGTGGCGCGGCGCATCGACGATCGCCCGCGCCGGCCCGCTTTCCACGATCCGGCCCAGGTACATCACCGCGATGCGATCGCTCAGGTGCGCCACAACCGCGATGTCGTGCGAGATGAACAGATACGCGAGACCGAGCTCCTTGCGCAGCCGCGCGAGCAGCGCGACGATCTGCGCCTGCACGGAGACGTCCAGCGCGGACACGGGCTCGTCGCAGACGACGAACTCCGGCCGCAGCACGAGGGCCCGCGCAATGCCGACGCGTTGGCGCTGTCCGCCCGAGAACTGGTGCGGATAGCGCTGCAGATGCTGCGCGCCCAGGCCGACCCACTCGATCGCTTCCATCACGCGCTCCCGGCGCTGGGTTCTCGTCAGCCGCTCGTGCAGCCGCAGCGGCAGCCCGACGATTTCCTCCACGTTGCGCCGCGGATTCAGCGATGCATAGGGATCCTGAAAGATGATTTGCATGCGCGGGCGCAGCGCGGCCAGGGCTGGCGCATCGAGTGCGCCGAGATCGGTCCCGGCGAACCGCACCGCGCCCGCTGTCGGCTCGCGCAGCCGCAGGGCGAGCCTGCCGAGCGTGCTCTTGCCGCAGCCGCTCTCACCGATCAGTCCCAGGCACTCACCCGGCGCGATCGCGAGATCGACGTCGGTCACGGCCCGCACGCGTTCCGCCGGGCGGCCCGCGAACTTGTCCAACAGCGACCGGTGCATCGTGAAATCGCGGCTCACGCCCGACATTTCCAGCAGCGCGCTCATGCTCCGTTCTCCCGAAGTTTCGCGTCCTCGACCGTCGGCGCGTCCTCCCGCGCCTTCCAGCAGCGCGCCTCGCCGTCGCCGACCGCGCGCAGCGGCTGAGGCGCCGAGCAGGCGGCTTCTCGCAGCGGACAGCGCTCCGCGAAGCGGCAGCCCTCGGGCCAGCGCGCCGGGTCCGGCGCGCGGCCGGGCATCGGCGTCAACGGCAGCTCGGGATGCTCCAGCGCGGGCAGCGAGGCGAGCAGCCCCGCGGTATACGGATGCCGCGGCTCCGCGATCACGCGCGCCGCCGGACCCGTCTCCACGACCTGCCCCGCGTACATCACGGCGACGCGGTCGCAATGCTCCGCGACCACCGCGAGGTTGTGCGTGATCAGCACGACGCTCATGTTCAGCTTCATGCGCAATTCAGACAGCAGCTCGAGCACCTGCGCCTGCACGGTGACGTCGAGCGCGGTGGTCGGCTCGTCGGCGATCAGAAGCCTCGGCGCGCAAGCGAGCGCCACGGCGATCATCGCGCGCTGGCGCATGCCGCCCGAGAGCTGATGCGGATACGCACGCAGCCGCGATGCGGGCTCGGGAATGCCGACCAGATGTAGCAGCTCCTGCGCGCGCTGCCGCCGCGCCGCGGCCGAATGAACCGCGCCGTGCGCGACCAGCACTTCGTTGATCTGCGTGCCTATCGTCAGCGCCGGGTTCAGCGCGGTCAGCGCGTCCTGCATGGTCAGTGCGATCTCGCGCCCGCGCAGCGCGCGCATCGCCGCCGCGCTCAGGTGCGCGATGTCCCGGCCCTCCCATTCGATGCTGTCGGCTTTCACGACGCCCGGCGGCGCAATCAGGCCGAGCGCGGAGAGAAACGTCACGGTCTTGCCCGAGCCGGACTCGCCGACCACGCCGAGGCATTCGCCGCGATGGACGTCGAGATCGACACCGTCGACGGCGCGGACCAGCGAGCGGTCAGTCGGAAACTGCGTGCGCAGACCGCGTATGCGCAGAATGGGCGCGGCGCTCATCGGTGCAGCCTCGGATCGAACGCTTCGCGCATGCCCTGGCTCGCCAGGTTGATCGCGAGCACGAGCAGCAGGATCGCGAGCCCCGGCATGGTGGCAACCCACCAGCCGTCGGGCATGAAGTCCTGCCCGTCGGACACCATCCCGCCCCACGACACCGCAGGCGCTTGCACGCCGAGGCCGAGAAACGAGAGGCTCGCCTCCATGATGATCACGCTCGCGATGCGGGTCGTCGCGACGACGAGCACCGGCGACAGGATGTTCGGCAGCACCTCGCCGAACACGATGCGCAGGCGCGAGCAGCCGAGCGCGCGGGCGGCCTCCACGTAGTCGAGCTCGCGCGCGCCGAGCATCTCGCCGCGCACGACGCGAAACGACACCACCCATTCCTTCAGCACGAGGGTCAGCACGATATTGAAGATGCCGGGTCCCATCATGCCCATCAAGCCGATCGCGAAGACGAGATACGGAAAGCCGAGCAGCACGTCCGCGACGTGCGAAAGCACCGCGTCCACGACACCGCGCGAGAAGCCCGCGAGCGCGCCGGCTATCGTCCCGATCAGCGTCGACATGACGACCACGCCGACGCCGATCCCAAGCGAGATGCGCGCGCCGTAGATCAGGCGGGACAGCACGTCGCGGCCAAGCCCATCGCAGCCGAGCGGGAACGCCCAGTCGCCGCCCGCCATCCAGGCGGGGGGCTGCAGGCGCCGCAGCAAGTCGGAGTCGCTCGGATCGTGCGGCACGATCAGCGGCGCGAGCAGCGCCGCCGCCGCGACCGCGAGCACGAACACGCCGCAGGCGAACGAGAACCAGTCGCGGCGAAAACGGAGCAACGCCTGGGCCGAAGGGGACAGTGTCAGGGTCTCGCTCATGATTGGATACGTGGATTGAGTACGCCGTACAGCAGGTCGCCGATGAAGTTAAGGATCACGAACGTCACGGCATAAAGCAGCACCGCCGCCTGCACCAGCGGATAGTTGCGCGCGAAGATCGCCTCGACCACCAGCCGCCCGACACCGGGCCACGAGAAGATCGTCTCGACGATCATGTTGCCGCCGAGCAGCGCGCCGATCTCGAGCATGGTCACGCCGACGGCGGGCGCGAGCGCGTTCTTGAGCACGTGCAGCAGCAGCACGCGCCCCCGCGGTAATCCCTTGGCCTCGGCGAAGAGCACATAGTCCGAGCGCATCACGTCTATCACAGAGGTGCGCGTCACGCGCATCAGCACGGCGGCCATCGGTATCGCGAGCGTGAGCGCGGGCAGCGCGAGGTGCCGCAGCGCATTGCCGAACGCATCAAGCCGTCCGGCGATCAAGCTGTCGAGCAGTAGCAGATGCGTGATCTCGGGCGGCCGCGCGTCGTAGCTGATGCGCCCCGAGACTGGGAAGAGATGCAACGTCACGGAGAACACCACCATCAACATCAGGCCGAGCCAGAAGCCCGGAATCGATACGCCGACCAGCGACCCCACGCTCGTTAGCCGGTCGAGCACGCTGCCGCGTCTTACGCCCGCGATCAAGCCGAGCGGAATGCCGATGAGAAGCGCGAGCACCGCGGCGGCGAGCGTGAGCTCGATCGTCGCGGGCAGCCGCTCGGCAATGACGCCGAGCACCGCGCGATGATGGAAGAAGCTGCGCCCGAAATCGCCGTGCAGCGCACGCCAGACGAAGCTGACATAGCGCGCCGCCGGCGGCAGATCGAGCCCCATGTCGTGGCGCAGCGCGACGACCTGCTCAACCGACACGCGCTGATCGCCGAGCATCACCTGCACGGGGTCGCCGGGCGTGGCCCACATCATCGCGAACACGACGAGGCTCGTGACGAGCAGCACGGCCACCAGGTGAATGAAGCGCTTGGCAAGTCGCATCGTGGCTACTCCACCGAGGCGCGCGACAGGTCGATCATGCCGTCCGGCCGCGGCCTCCAGCCGTGCACGCGCTTCGACACGCCGTAGACGTCGCGCGGCAGCCACAGGAACACCCACGGCGCGTCCGCATGCACCTGTTCTTGAACCTTGAAGTACAGTGCGCGGCGCTTGTCGCGATCCTGCTCGGTCTCGGCGGAGTCCAGCAGCTTGTCCACTTCGGGATTCGAGTAGCCCGCCGTGTTCGCGCGTCCGCCGCTGCGGATCGTCGGCATCATGATGTCGGACGGCTCGAGCGTCGCATTGCCCCACGACGTGAGGAGCAAGTCGTGATCCTTGCGCTTGGCCGCGTTGCGCCAGATCGGCGTGAGCACCGCGAGCTCCCAGACCTGCACCTTGGCCGTGATACCCGACCTCGACAGCAGCGACGCAATCGCCTCCGCGACGCCCTTGTTGGCGCCATCGGTATCGATCGTCAAGTGCAGGTCGTGCACGCCCGCTTCGACCAGCAGCGCGCGGGCCTTGGCCGGGTCGTACGGATAGTCGGGCAGGTTAGGATCGAAGCCGAACGCGTCGGGGCTCAGCACGCCGTTCAGCGGCGTCGCGAGGCCATCCAGCAGCTTGGCGACGATCAGCTTGCGATCCACCGCATAGTTCAACGCCTGCCGCACGCGCACATCGTTGAACGGCGGCCTTGCCGTATTGATCGCGACGAAGAACGTGCGCGTGCTGTTGACGGTCTCAACCCGCGTGTCGGGGTCAGCCTCGACGCGACGGATGCTCGTGACGGGCAGCGAGTTAATGATGTCGACATCGCCCGCGAGCAGCGCGGACACTCGCGCCGCATCGTTCGGCATGATCTTGTAGATGACGCGGTCCACGTGGGCAGGGCCGGCCGGCGGAATGTCGGGCGAGCCGCCGTAATAGTCGGGCACGCGCTCCATCACGATCGTGTCGCCGCGATCCCATTGCTTGAGGCGAAACGGACCGGTGCCGTCCTCCTCGGTGACGAGGCCCTGGTCGCCGTTCTTCTTGACGTACGCCTCGCTGACGATCTCCTCGAATGGCAACATCGCCGGCAACACGGGCCACGGCACCGACAGCACGAGGCGCACCGTGAGCGGGTCGACAATTTCCACGCGTTTGAGCGGGCCGAGCAGGTCGCGCCGCGGATTGGTCTGGCCTCCGATCTTGCCGATCAGCACGCGGTCGAGCGCGAACTTCACGTCCTTGGCGGTGAGCGGCGAGCCGTCATGAAAATGCAGGCCGGGACGCAGCGTAAACTCGTAGGTGACCGGATCGAGCTGTCGCCACGATTGCGCCAGCTGAGGCACGACTTTCATCGCGGGATCGCGCGTCACGAGGCCGTCGTACATGTTGCGGATGATGACCTCGGTATTGCGGTCGCCCGGGTTCGCGGGGTCGAGCGTCAGCGCATCCTGAATGAAGCCGACGCGTATCTCCGAGGCCTGCGCGCCGCTCACCGGCAGCCCCGTGCCGAGCATCAGAAGCAGTCCCGCAATCGACAGTTTCATCACCGGACGCACCACCGTCTCCTCCATCGCATTTGCCGCCACTCGAGGCCGCACGATGTTTTTCAGACTAGGTGCCGCCGCTATCTACGGTCAACGGTTTTTATACGAATTGCGGGAAAATACCGGTAATTGATAAAAATGATTGATCGTTGACGATAACTACGACGGCGACTCCGAGTCGGCGTAGTACGAATAAAACGATTGCAGGTCGGGCTTCTGCGCGATCAAGGCCTTGGCCATGCCCGCTACGATCCGACCCGCCGGCGATGGGTCGATATCCGAATACGCGATCACATATTCAAGCGACGGCAGCGGGCGAACGGTTGCCACATGCTGCAGCTTGCCTTCCTCGAGCTCGCGCCGCGCCGCCGCGGGCGAGGCTAGCGCGATGCCCAAACCCTGCACCGCAAGCTGGATCCGCGTGGGCAGGCTCGAGCATGCGTGGCGGCGCGCCGGCTCGACGCCTTCCGCGCGGAACCATTCCATCGTCGCGGCGTGCAGACGCGTGCCCTCCTGTGCGGAGATCACGGGCCACAGCACCAGCTCGGCCGCGCGCATCGGGCGCGGCGGCACGGTCAGCCTGGGACTGCATAGCCACGCCATCGGCACCTGGCCGAGCGATTCGGCCGTGACGTTCGGCAAGCTCACGGGCCCGGCAAGCACGGCGACGTCGAGGCGCCCTTCGCGCATCAGCGCTTCTAGCAGCTCGCTGGTTTCGACTGTGAACTCGACGACGAGGCCCGGATAGGTCTGCGCGACCCGCTCGAGCAAACCGGGCAGCCAGGTGAGCGCCTGCGCGGCGGGCAGGCCGAGCCGGATGCGTCCGGACAGCGCCTCGCGCGTGCCGACGCGCTGCTGGATCTCGGCGGCGATGGCCATGATCTGCGTTGCGTAATGTTGTAGCTCATGCCCTTTCGGCGTGGGCCGCACCTTGCGCCCCGAGCGGTCGAACACCGTCACGCCGAGCTCCTGCTCCAGCTCGCGGATGCGCGCGGAGATCGCCGGCTGAGACGTGTCGAGGTGTTGCGCGGCCGCATGGAAGCTGCCGAGCCGTGTAATCCAGTACAGCGCTTCAAACTGACGAAAGTTCATCGCGAGCCTATGCCTCCGTGATGTCGGGATCGAGCGCCGATCGACATGTCCGCGCCGCCTGCGTGCGCGCGTGCATACGTGCAGCGCAATACATATTCATTGTCGCTCCGATTTCGCCGAGTCCTTGGTTGACGTTCCAGTGCGAGCGCGGCGATCCGCAGCCTGTATGCCCAGCCGGCTATGTGTGCATGTTGAACTGGACACGCATAGCAGCGCGCGCGATCGCGCAGATCGAAGGCCGGGCGATCGGCACCATCGCGCGGGAGGCCGGCGCGCCGGTCTGCAAAGGCGCGGGCGTCGATTTGCTCTGCGGGACCGGTCAGAGTTTCCACCAACTCAGCGAAATTTGGGAACTGCGCCTGGGTGCGCTTGATTCGATGGTCAGCGTTCGCGCGGCCTTGCGCACCGGGGGGGCGAGCGGGATCGGCCTCGCCGTCCGATCAGAAGGCGGAATTTTGACTTGCTGAAGCAATCTCGATACATCGCTCCTTTGCTCTTCTATTTCTTCTTGACCACGTCACGAAGCTCCTGAAGCGCGTGAAGGATAGCGATCAAATTTCCGTATAGTTGTTCGGCATCCTGGCGATTGTGCGCGCGCTGTTTGATCGGCTCGAGGCGGTGCTTTTGCTCTGAGATACGTCGTTCGCAATCCCGTATGTTCCGGTCAATCCTGGCAAGCTCGTCTGACGGCCTTATCTGAGTCATGATGGCCGCCCCGCCACAGTCATATAACGCCCCACGCCCACTTTAGTCCGTCCTCGCGGCGAAGACGCGCGCCGGATCTCCAGAACGAATGGCAGCTGTACTTTAGGAGGCGCCTCTGAGATAGCACGGGATCCATCGTCCGAAGTGGGTCGATTTCACCCATTCGTCAGAATGGTCGCCGCCGTTCGATTCGGGCTTTTGACGAATGACCGGTCCGAGTCGTTGACCAGCCGCGTGAGCGGCGTTCGTTCAACGTCGGCATTGGCCGAACTGCTGCCGATCCCGATGTCAACATCGACAGCCGTCATACCTCGGAAGCCGCCATTGAAGCGACGTCATAACGAACAAGGGCAGCGGGACACGTCACATCGGGCAGCGACGGGATCTGGCTGGCCGGACATGGGCGTGCGGAATGTCGCCATAACCCGCCTTATTGCGGCAATCATGTTGGAATGGATACCGCGCGCACGAGGAGTAGGGCAGCATCTGTCGGTGAGTCTGGAAAGTAGCCATATTCCCCGCAACTGGATCCTCTTCACTTGCGTGAGCGGATGTCCCCTGATCCAACCGTTGTCAACAAGTGTCCTCTTCAGATAACGCTGCCTTTTGTATAAGCATTAAAATAGCGAACTGATTTGAAGAAATCCATTACACCGAAGCCCGCTCCGCGCGGGATGCTCCGGTCAGCGCTTCGACCAGTTCCGCAAGCGCAACCGGCTTGACGAAATGCCGCTCGAATCCTGCTTCGTTCGAACGCCTGCGGTCGTCGGTCAGCCCGTAGCCGGTCAGCGCGAACATCCTGACAGGCGCCACCGTGTGCTGTGCGCGCAGCGCGCGGGCGAGCTGATAACCGTCCATTCCGGGCAAACCAATGTCGAGTATCGCGAACGCCGGCGAGAATGCCGCCGCCGCCTCGAGCGCGGTCGCCGGATCGGTCGCCGTCGCTACGTGGAACCCCATCTCGACGAGATAAGCTTCCATCGCCATGAGGCCGTCCTTGTTGTCGTCGACCAGCAGCACACGCGCTCCGTTGCCGAGCGGATGCGGCACGGCCGGCTGCTCCACGCAGTCGGTCGTGGGCGCCGGTGCGAGCGGGAGAGTGACGGTGAACGTCGCGCCCCTACCCGGTCCGTCGCTGCTTGCGACGACCGTGCCACCGTGCAGCTCGACAAAGTTCTTCACCAGCGCCAGACCAACCCCGAGCCCGCCGTTCGAGCGGTCGATCGTCGTCTCTCCCTGCTCGAAAAACGAAAACATGCGCGGCATCAAATCCGCGCTGATTCCGACGCCGTTATCCGCCACCGACACGACGATTTCGGTGGCGCTCGTCACGGCTTTCACATGAATGCGCCCACCCGTCTGCGTAAACTTTGCCGCGTTGTTCAGCAGGTTACCGAACACCTGAGTGAGACGGAATGCGTCACCGCAGACGATGCCGCCATCGTCTGCGAGGTCCAGCGACAAGGTCTGCGAGCGCTGTTCGAGCACGGGGTTCGCTGCCTCGACCGCGCGCGCGAGCACCGTCGCGATCGGCACGGGCTCGCGCGCCAGTTCGATAGGGCCGCGGGTTATGCGACTCACGTCCAGCAGGTCCTCCACGAGCCTCGATAGATGCGCCACTTGACGCTCGATGATCTCGTGTTGTTTGTCGGTCTTGCCGCCGTTCTGCTTGCGCACGAGCGCGAGCGCCGTCGAGATCGGCGCGAGCGGATTGCGAAGCTCATGGCCGAGCATCGCGAGAAATCGATCTTTTGCACCGTTCGCGTTGCGCAGATCCGCGAGCAGTGCTTCGCGCTCGGTGCGCGACTTCTCGACGGCCTCACGTGCGCGTACATAGCCGGTCACTTCGACCGCACTGAGGATCACGCCGTCGACGTTTCCGGAAGACGCGCGCAACGGTTCGAAATGAAGCGTATAGACGCGCTCGTCCGTGTCGCCGGGCCTGTTTGTCCGATACTCTTCATGGACGATCGGCACCCCATCGGCGAACACGCGCTGCAGCGCGGCGACAGTCGCGCCGCCCGCCTCCTCCGGAAATGCGTCGAGATAAGGGAGGCCGATCAGGTCCGCGCGGCCGACCATCGCGAGATAGCGGGGATTCGTCAACTGGAAGGTATGCCGGTTGCCGAGCAGCAGGGCCGACGCGATCGGCGAATTCATCAGCATGGCATCCCGCTGAAGCTCGGCGCTCTTTCGGCGGCGCATCTCGTCTTCGAGCGACGTCGCCCGCTGCTGCGCGAGCGCAAGCCTCAGGTGCAGGTCGTGAGCGCTCGCGTCGCGCAACGTACGGGTAAGGAATACGTGCTGGTGTGCGTCGCAAATGTGACGAAATAGCAGCGTATGCTCCGCGCCGATGAACTCCCGGTCCGGATACGCGCAGAAGAGCGAGAACCGGTGCTCGCGGGCGAGTCCGTTCCACAGGTGTTCCAGATGCAGCGCTGCTTCACCGAGGCCCTGCGCGTACAGGATCGCGACCATCTCACCGAACGCGTGCACCGGCTGCCCCCGTCGCACGGTCCGCGCGACGAGCGCCCCGACCGTCGACATGAAGCGCGCTTCGTCCGGCCACCCGTCGACCATGAAGCCGTCGAGCGCCGTGTGCGCGTCGACGAAAATGGCATCGTCCTTACAACGCCTGGCAGCGTCGGCCGCGTCGAGCCGTAATGCCATCGAGGCAATGTGATCGGCGGTGGCGATCGCGATTGCAACCCCGCCCGCGTTCAGCGCGCGTTGCAAAAACGCACCGACGTCTTCGATCAATTCGAGGTCGGACTCGTAGAACTGGACGAAATGGCTGGCATCGTGCTCCATGTGCCGAGCCGCAGCGGGGCTTGTGCTGATCGTCATAGTTGAACCGTATCAAAGCTTCCGCCGCGAGCCGCGAGACTCGCGGTCGAACATTGGGAGAAAATTCGCGGGCATCGCTACGAGTGCGCAAGAACCATACCCTGCGCCGCATTTGCAAACACTGAGGCGGGCGAACGCGTTGCGGTGGGAGGCGGGACGACACGGACTTCACTTACAACCTGAAGGTGCAGGGACCGGAGCGCCGACTACGCTGACACAGCCCGGTAGAAGCCCCGAGTGAGTACATTGGGGTCTCCACGGCCGTCTGACCGATGACGAAGCATGACGGTCACGCGAGTGGCAGACTGCTATCGGCGGCGAAAGGTTGCAGCTGGCCGAGTGCTGTCCGACTTGGTCGGCTGAGCCCGACCACCCTTTGCGGACATCCGGCGCTCGGAGGACAATGCCCTTGCGAATCTCTTCCGAGCATGCCCAACATGGGTAAATTTCGGCCCGATGGATGGCATACCGTCACGCCCCGAATCGTCGTAAGCGATCCGGAAAACCTGATCACATTCATCAAGATGGTGTTTCAGGCAGAGGGCGAATTCCATCACGGGCGGCCTGCCGAAATCGTGATCGGCGATTCTGTGGTGATGGTTAGCGGCGGAGACGGCCTTCGCGATCCGATGCCGGCGTTTCTGTATGTCTACGTCGAGGACGCCGATTCGACCTACGAGCGGGCGATTGCGGCGAATGCGATCTCACTCGAAGTTCCGACCGACATGCCATACGGCGACAGGCGAGCGATGGTAAGAGATCCGTGGGGAAACAGATGGCAGATTGCCACACATCAGCGCGACCTTTCTGCTGCCGAGATCCGTTAAGGTCGGCCAACGACAGATAGGCCGATATTTGTGGAGCACGGAGCGATTTGGGCGTCTCGTCTTCTGCCCCCAGTTGGCCAAACCGGTCCGGTAGCTGAATTGAGAATCTCTTGCCGGCCCGCAACGGATGATCGCGGCAGGTCGACCCAGTTCGGCCGGCGGATCCCCTATTGGGCGAAGGTCACCTCTTGGGGATGAACGGTCGACCATAGACCTGCGCCTGCCGGCAAGTCCGCCAGCCACAAGGTTCACTGTCGGCTCTAAGTGACAATCTGCAATTACCGCCACGGTCAGTTCGAACGCAGGCGGGCGAAAAGGTCACCCGAGCATGTGAAGACCGTGAGACGTCGTCCGCGTAGGACTTTGAACGCATGCATGCGCCACTCCAGAGGAGCACACAGATATCACGGGCGCTATAAGTTATGGACGCGCACGTGAGATCGTAAATGTGAAGTAATACAAAGAATTTTCACCGCACCCAATGGGAGAGTTCGTGCCGGGATACTCATGGGTTTCGGTAAGTGGACCTCTTGCTGTCAGACGCCACAGGCCAGATCCCGTAAGCGGGAAGATTGGTTGTCCCGCCGCTGGCGCGCTTGCCATCGGAATGCTTGAATTCGCCAACTGCGAATTCTTGATCAATCTTCTCAGCCGCAACGACGCCATCACAGTTTGCACCGAAGTAACCGTTCAACTTGTGGCCCACATAGTTAGCCGCCGCTCATAATCCCGGAACGGGGGCGGAGGAGGCAGAGGAGGGGGACGGTGGACTGAAATAAACCGAAATCCGCTCCGTTGATAGTGTTGTCGGCGGCCATCGGCGCCCGGGTCGAACCGTACCAGGACGACCCTACGGTCGGCCAGTCACGCGTTGCACCATCCCGTAGAGCACGGACATCTGCAAGCCGCTCTTGAGCGCGTAGTTCGGGTCGTATTGATTGGAGTAGCCCCACCAGTCGAAGCATGCGTTCGGGTTGGTCGGCCCCGGCGCAGACGACGCGAACGTGTCGGGATACACGACCACAAGCTTGTTCGTGTCGGCCCATTCGTTGATGCCGGCCTCGGTGACCCAGCGGTTTCCGATAAGTGATGCCTCCTGCAGACAGCCGTGCAGAGCGAGCACGAATCCACACGTTTCACCCTTCGCGCAGGCTTGGGGAACAAAAACGCTGCCTGTCGAACTCATCGAAACGTTTTCGGACGCCCCGAACTCCGTTTGATCGAATGAAGACAGCGTACCCTTCAGCGCTCCGTTTTCGCGCGGTTTCAATGGGCCGAAGAACATCGTCAACCACGTTTTGACTGAATCGTAGACTTCGCCATTGGCCGAACAGCGCACCATGTAGGGACTCCCGAGAGTGCCGCACGCAAGTTCGCCGTCAGGCGATTCCCAGCCGTGCTCGGCGGGAAACATATTGTCAAAATGGACGTTCGCTCCGTAATGTGCGTATTCCGAGTCGAGGTCGGCCATCTCACGTGGATTGACGACCTCGTCCAGCGTGCCGGACCACAGATAGACCGGCTGTCCACGCAGATTCGTCGCCGGGTCGATGGTCCCGAGGGACGATTGCGCGTCAAGGTACGCCTCGGATGGCACCAGCGTGCTGTTATACGACGCCTGATTCGTCGGTAGCGTCTCGCCGCCACAGTTCGCCAAAGCTGTGGCGGCTCCTCCGGCGCCTGCACACCAATACACCCCGCCAGCGTAAACAGCGGCTCCTTTGAAGGTAGACGAGTGAGCAACGTGCATCTGCACTGCCGCGAAACCGCCAGAGGAGATACCTGCGACGAAGACTTTCGCCGGATCAATGTTGTAGCGCTGTAGCTTGACGATTGCGGAAGGGGCCGACGCACTGTCCGAGGTTAGACCCGCGGAGCCGGCTACCGCCTTCTCCTGTGCCGATGTTCCGGCCGGATCGCCACTACCGCCACACCCGGCAAGGCCGATCGCTAGTACAAACGCCGGCACGAACCGCCGGCCCAAAGCCTTCGTTGTCATTGTCGTCTCCTCGGCGGGGCAACTTACCCAAGTGCATCACTCCGACTGTCGAACTGGGCGCGGTTTCGCCTTCCGCCAAAAGCTCGCTAACACTAGTGATCGACAAAGCGCGCATGTTTGCCGCGTACGATGTGCCCGGCGATATCCGGCGCAGCAAAAATCGGTCCCGCAGCACGGCAATCCTCGAACGTCTTTTCTAACCGCACGCTCCATTAACGAAAGCGGTTTCCATTTATCGAGGTGGGATTGAAGCTGCTACGCGGTCCCATGCCCGTCCAATTCTGTGCTCCGGGCGGAGGGTTCCCTGACCGGTTCACATTACGTAGAAGGGAGCGTCGGCGTGGGGGTGCCCCTATTTTCCGCCGGACCCTTCAGTCGGCGCGAGACGCGCCATTAACGATTACACGACTCTTGCCGCGTGCGCGGTCACGGCGGCGGCCGCCATCCCACGTGGAAGAAGCGCTGACGAACCGTGTCACTACGGTCTCGTGACGCCGATCACGTCGCGCAACCCGCTCGTCGTCGAGTTCGAGCACTGGGCCACGCTGGTTCGCGATATGTTCAACGCGAAGAGCCCGTGGATCGCGATCAATCACGTGATTCAGCCGCCGGGGCTGGCTGCCGGACGGCGGAGGCGAAACGACCGAAGAACTGCGCCGCAAAAGCAAACAACCCGGTACGACGGGGGCCCTTCCGGGGTAGGGCATCGCCAGGCGCAAATCGAGGGCACTTCAGTTCAGCGGACGCAGGACCCTTACGCGTGTTGAAAACAGCTTTGCCGCGGGGAACGCGTTCGGAAACTGAGCTGCGACATGGTCTCAAGCAATCGAAGATGTCGTTTCCGTTTTTGAGCTCTTGGCTTGACCAATTCCCTGCAAACCACGCTAACCCAAGCTGTCAGGCAGTCGACGGTCGGGATCAGCCCCTCGCGAAAACGAGTGAGCCGGTCGCGGGCACCTCGAGCCATGCGGACACCACAAAACCATCCAATGGCGGCCCAGATGCGTCGACACTGCCACCATTGCCAACCGGTGAGGGATTCGGATAGCCGTCGTAGACGTCGCTATTGAACACTTCGCGCCACGTCCCTGCCGTCGGCAGTCCGATCTGATATGCATGCTTGGGGAGTTCGTCGAAGCTCACCACGACGATCACGTCGCTGCCGACACCTTCGATCCAGCGATGCATGACCAGCACGCGGTCGAAATCGTTCGCGCGGGATACGCGCACGCTTGTGGAGCATAGTGCCGGCAACGCGAGCCGCAAGTGTACGAGATCCGTCGAGCAACGCAGAAAATCGCGCATCGACGGGTCCGCCGCCGTCAGCCCCGCCCAGTAGATAAGTCCGTTAGTGCTGCGGTCGTCGCTCCAGTTCTTGTCTTCCAGGCACTCCTGGCCCATGAACAACAGTGGAATGCCCGGCGCGCAAAGCAGTAGCGTCGTGGCCGCGCGTACGCGGCTGCGTGCATACCACGAGCGACGGTCGCTCGAATCCGCGAGAAACGGCAGCCGCGCTGCGCCGACATGGCCCGCGTAGGTCAGATCGTGATTTTCGAGGCACGTGTTGAGCTTCCATGCCTCGACGGGTGTCGCCATCAAAGCGTCTGCGACTGCGGACAGGTCGAGGCTCGCCGACAAACCGTAACTGCTCTGTTTGAGCAGTGCACGCACACTGTCTCGCATGCCGTCCGCGAGTTCGGCGTCGAAGCCCAAGCCGCCAGGAGGCGGCTCGACCGCGCGTGGCCGATCGCCGTTCCAGTACTCCGCAATCTGCACCACCGAGCGTCGCGTCGCGCGCACGGTTTCGCTCAGGTGTTGCGCGAACGTTTCACCGCCGTGATTCACAATGGCACTGACTTCGTCATAACGAAGGCCGTCGACGTGATACTCGGTCAGATAGAACCGCGCATTGTCGATCAGGAACTGACAGACCCCGTCTTGCCAATAGGCGAAGATCGGTCCTATCCATGTCTGGTCAGTAAAGTAGAGACTTCGATTGGGATCAGGACCTTGCTGGCAGTCGTAGAACCAGATACTTCTGGGGTCGAACATGCCCCGGCTATCGTGGCCGAACGCGTGGTTATACACCTGGTCGAGAATCACAGCGATGCCCTTCAAATGGCACAGATCGATGAGGCATTTGAGCTGGTTGATTCCCGGTGTCAGGTCCGTTTGCGTCAGCGCCGGCTGACCTTTACCGGCGAGCATCGCGTTGATTTCGGCAAGCCGCCGGCGCAGGTCGTCGGGTGAAACGCAATAGGGAATTTCGGGGGAATACGGATCCGTGCCGTTGTACCCCAAGCTATAACCCGTTTCGAACTCCTGGATCGGTAGTAGCTGGATGGCGTTGATGCCGAGGGCGAGCAGGTAGTCGAGGTTCGCCACAACATCGAGGAACGTACCGCTGCGTACGGCGCGCACGTCATTGCCTCGCTCGTCTTCCGCCCACCATGTGCCGACATGCAACTGGTAGACGATCAACTCGCGCAAGGCGGGAGGTTGCCACGCGCTGTCATGCCACGGATAAGTCGCCGGATCGCGCACGAGGCACCAGGAAGCCGGATAGGCTGGAGCAAAGCTGAGTTCGCGCGCGAAGGGATCGCGTTTCCATCCGCTGCCGCCCACACCTTCGACGTAGAACAGGTAAGGATCACCTTCCTTGATCGACAGCAGCAAGCCGCCCCACGTTCCATCGCCGAGCGGCTCCATTGCGTCATCCGACGCGGGCTGCCAGCCTGCTTGCGCGAGCGTCGGTTCGAGCGCCGCACCCGCCACGACGAACACGGCCGTTGCGTTGGGCGCCCATGTGCGAAAGCCGGTGCCATCCGTCATAAGCGATGCGCCCATCGGACTCGTGCGCCCGACACGACCTTTCATCACGCTCATGTTCGCTCCAGGGTAGGGGGGCCAGTCGATGCAGTATAGGAAATCGGCTGGCGTCCGCGCAGATTTGTCAGCACCCTGATCGATGAAACTGGGGCCGCCCGTCGGCTAAATTGCCGTTCGTCATCCGCATGCCCCTTCAGTGTGCGCGGTCCATTGCTTTGCACTTGGCGAACGCATCGTTTCTCGCCACCGTTTGCACAAGTTGTCGTGTGCGATGCGGTGCATCGACTACGCTGACAGCCACGGCTTCCATGCAAGGGAAGGCGACGCGCTTGGTGAGCAGATCGGCGAACCTATCGTATACCGGCGCTTGCACGTACACGCGATTCGGGGAGACGCACGTCTGCCCGCCGTTGCGAAACTTCGATGCCATGAGCCCCGCGACGGCGGCCTCGAGATCCGCGTCGTCGAACACGATGAAAGGCGCATTGCCGCCGAGTTCGAGCGAAAGCTTTTTCAGCGTCCCCGCCGACTCGCGCGCCAGATACTTGCCTACCGGCGTTGAACCGGTGAAAGTGATCTTGCGCACGTGTCCGTCGTCCAATCAGTCTTTGACGGACTCAAACGCGTTGTCTCGCGACGTACTGATGAGATTGAGCACGCCTGCGGGAACGCCTGCTTCGTGTGCGAGGAGGACCAGCGCGAACGCGGTGAGCGGCGTGTCCTCAGCCGGCTTGCCGACAACCGTGCAGCCTGCCGCGAGCGCCGGGGCGATCTTGCGCGCGATCATCGCGAGCGGAAAATTCCACGGCGTAATTGCCGCGACGATCCCTACCGGTTCCTTCACCGCGCTCATGCGCTTGCCGCGCTGCTGCTGCTGCTGCTGCTGCTGCTGCTGCTGCTGCTGCGGAATCATATCGCCGTAGATTCGTGTTGCTTCATTGGCGAACCATGCGACGTATGACGCGCCGTACATGACCTCGCCACGCCCTTCCAAAAATGGCTTCCCCTGTTCAAGCGAGATGAGATGCCCGAGCGTATCCGCGTGTTCAAGGATCAGTGCATGCCAGCGATGCAGCACGGCGGCGCGCTCCTTCGGCAAGGTATCCCGCCAGGCGGGGAAGGCGCGCGCGGCGGCATCGGTGGCGGCTTGCGCATCGGCAGGGCCGCTGTCCGCGACTTCAGTGATGATTTCGCCCGTTGCCGGATCGGTCACGGCAAAGCGCTTGCCGCTTGCGGCGGGAACCCACTCGCCATTGATGAAATTGTCGGCTCGAATCAGATCGCGCAATTGATAAGCCTTTTTCATCATGTCAACGTGCTTGCGTCCTGGGATGAGGAAAGTGATGAGCACCGGTGACGGCACAGCACGCGAAAGAAGTGATCCGGGTCATGTGCATGGAGCAATGCCGATTCGCGGGGGAAGTGAAAATCCTCCAGGCGCGATAGCCAAAACCTCAAAGCCGCCGCTCTGAGCACTGCGGGCAAGTAGCGTCGCTCCAGCGAGCTGAACGGGCGAGCGCGCTCATAAGCTTCGACGAAGGCAGTGGCCATGGCGGGCAGCAGTGCTCCGGACTGGCGATCGATGCACCAGTCATATGAATACATCGGTTCCCGCGAAGTAAAAATCGAAAAAGCCCGACAGCTTTTCCACGCCGGTTCGGTTGTCCGAGCCGGCCGTAGAGGCGAACAAGACGTTATCGCGAGACAGGTCGCCATGTACCGGGCCTCGGGGCAGTGCCCGGTACAAGCGACCACTGGCGAGTGCCTGCTGGAACCTGAGTTCGTCAAGAAGGACATCCCATCGATCGAGTTCGGCGCGAATCCCAGCATCACGATCGTTGCGAAGAATGTGAAGGACTATGCGCCGACGGGTGAGGGGATTCGCGGCAGCTTCGCCGATCTGTATATTCAGCCGTAAAGCGGACCTTCATCCTCACGTCACCGTCGACGCTCGGGTGACATCTCTTTGGCAGCCGTCCGCGATGCGACAAGCGGGCGTGACGGCTTTTGCGCCGCGCATGGAGGTCGTCGCATTGTCATTGCAGGCAGGCGAATAACGTAAGCGCAAATCGGTTGTTATCCGCACCGATACGCGTCCCTATACTGGCACGCTGTCCTGTCGATGAAGTCCGACGCCCGGCGCAAGTATGCCGGTCTGCCTGTCCAGTACGAGGAACGACGAATGGCTGAATCCGATCAACATAACACCGCTGCGCAGGAGCGCCTAAATACCGCGCTCGCGTCGCTACCCGCGCTCGCGCACGCCCTTGCGCAAGACGCCGCGTCACGGGAGGCGCGCCGCGAATTGCCGTTCGACGGTTTCGCATTGTTCCGCCGCTCCGGGCTCACACGCCTGCGCCTGCCGCTCGAATGGGGCGGACTCGGCGGTTCGCTCGAGGACGAGTTCGAAGTTATCGCGACGCTTGCGGCCGCGGACAGCAATCTCGCGCACGCACTGCGCATCCACTTCGATCAGGTCGAAGCGTTGCTGTTGTCGCCACGCACGCCGTTCAACGAGATCCAGATTCAGCGCATCGCCGATGGCGCGATTTTCGGCGGCGCCTCCACTGAACTGGGCACCGCGCGCCCCGGCGAAATCACGACCCAGCTGCGCCCCGACGGTGTGCACTACCGCCTAAGCGGCCGCAAGTACTACGCGACCGGCACGGCGTTCTCCGACTTCGCGCGCCTGAACCTGCAGGACGAGAACGGCGACCCGGTGCTCGCGATCGTGCCGGTGAAGCGCGAAGGCTTGCGCGTCCTCGACGATTGGGACGGCATGGGGCAACGCATGACGGCAAGCGGCAGCCTCGAATTCGACAACCTGCTGGTTCGCGACGACGAAGTGACGCCGCGCGTGCAGACGACGCTCGTTGGGCGTCACGGCGGCGCGCTGCGGCAACTGCATCTGGTGGCGGTGGCGGCAGGCATCGTGCGCAACGTCGTCGCCGATGCGAAGCACTATGTGTTGCGGCATGGCCGTCCCGCGTTGCACAGCCCCGCGCCTTCCGCGCGCGAGGATGCCTTCATCCAGCAGGTGATCGGCGATCTGGGTGCGCATAGCCATACGATCGATGCGCTAGTTCGTGATAACGCACGCGTGCTCGACCGCTCGGCGCGGGCGATCCGCGAGGGCACCGCCGATGCGCCGGCGCTGGTGCTGGATGGCGCGCTCGCGACTGCACGCACTCAGCTGGTCGTCAGCAAGCTCGCGCTTTACGCGGCGGAGCGCATGTTTGAGGCGGGCGGTGCGTCGGCGACGTCGCGCGCGCACAACTACGACCGGCACTGGCGCAATCTCCGCACGATCTTCAACCACAACCCGCTGTTGCATAAGGCTCGCGTGATCGGCGATTACGAGCTGAACGGCGTGACGACGCATCTGACGGAAGGACGCGTGTTCTAACCAACGCCGAGTGGGGCATATCAATCCGCGATTCTCCTGGCGGCGAGACAGCGCCGCCAGCCTGCCAACCAGTCCGGTAGCACATTTTTTGAGGAAACCTGCGCAATGAGCCGAGACCTTCTGATCCTGCTGGAACCGGGATTCACCGACCCGCATCATCCCGGCGAACGCTTTATCTGTCCGCATGGCGCGCCGATCGAAGGGCTGCTTGCGAGCGACCCCGCGCGCGTCGGACGGCTCGACGTGCTGCGCGTGCCGTTCGAGCGGCCTCGCAAGGCCGTGATCGAAGCGCTCGATGAAGCGCATCAGGGGCTGCCCGCGCTCGTGTTCGGCGACGAACAGCCCGCGCCCGCCGATGCGGATTCGCTCGGGGAGCGACGCTTCGTCACCGATCCGCGCCGCATTCTCGACCTGCTCGCCGAGCGGCACGCTTTTCCGAAAGTCCACTGATCCAACGCGAGGACATCGCTGATGAGTCGTCTTCCGGCACGCGCCGCGCGGCGCCGCCTGCATCTAAACGTCAACATTCTGCACTCAGGTTTCGTGCCCTCGGCATGGCGGCTTGACGAGGCCGAGCCACGCGCGTTCGTCGATGTGGATCACTACGTTCGCGTCGCGCGGATCGCCGAGGCCGGCAAGCTCGACGCGGTATTCCTCGCCGACAATGCAGCGATCGTCGACCAGATCGACTTCCGCCCGATCACCGCGCTTGAACCGACGGTACTGCTCGCCAGCATCGCGGCGGCGACGACGCACATCGGAGTGATCGGCACCGCATCGACCAGCTACAACGAGCCGTACAACATCGCCCGGCGCTTTGCGACGCTCGATCACGTCAGCAACGGCCGCGCCGGCTGGAACGTCGTGACCACCGCCGACCTGCCATCGGCGCGCAATTTCGGCCGCGACGCGGTACCGAACCATGCGCAACGCTACGAGCGGGCCGCCGAATTCACCGAAGTGGTCAAGGCGCTATGGGATAGCTGGGAGGACGACGCGTTCGTCGGCGACAAAGCCCGCGGCCGTTTCGTCGACGTTGCAAAAGTGCATGCGATCGCGCATCGCGGCCGCTACTTCGACGTACAAGGGCCGCTGAACCTCCCGCGCTCCCCGCAAGGGCATCCTGTGGTGGTGCAGGCGGGGGCGTCGGCAGATGGCCGGGAGCTGGCAGCCCGTCATGCGGAAGCGGTCTTTTCCGCGTCGCAATCATTCGAGGAATCGGCGGCTTACCGGCGCGATCTGAACGAGCGGGCAGCCGCCTATGGCCGCCCGGCCGTCAAGGCGCTCGCCGGTCTGACGACGATCATCGGCGCGACTCACAGCGAAGCATTGCGCCGGCGCGATGAACTCGTCGAGCAGATTCCGTGGCGCTACAGCCTGAACCGCCTCGCGGGTACGCTGGGCATCGACGTAGAGCGTCTGACGCTCGACGCGCCGTTGCCCGACGATCTCGCGCTGCCCGGCGGCGGCAACGGAAACCACACGTTTTTTCACGCGACGCTCGCCGAGGCGCGCCGTCATGGTCACACCGTACGAGACCTGATCCGTGCGCTGGCGGGCGGCACCGGTCACCGGGTGATCGTCGGCACGCCAGAGCAGATCGCGGACGACATCGAGCGCTGGTTCGACGGCGGCGCGGCCGATGGCTTCAACCTGATGCCCGATGCGCTGCCCGGCGGATTACGTGATTTCGTCGATGGCGTCGTGCCTATCCTGCAGCAGCGCGGCATCTTTCGTAGCGAATACGAGGGCACGACGCTGCGCGAGCATCTCGGACTGAACCGTCCACCGAACCCGCAACGCTGGCGCGACAGCGCATAGGGTTGCGCCGCCTTACCGCCAGATCAAGGACTCGTACAGATCATGAGCCAACGCAAAGGACACCTACGCCTCGGCGCGTTTCTCTATCCGACCGGACATCACATCGCCGCGTGGCGTCATCCTGACGCGCGCGCGGATGCCGGCCGCGACCTTCGCCACTACGTGCAGCTTGCCCAGGCAGCGGAAGCCGCGAAGTTCGATCTGATTTTTCTCGCCGACGGCTCGGGCACGCGCGGCGACAATGTCGATTTCCTGAGTCGCACCGCGCATAGCTATGTGGCCCAGTTCGAGCCGATCACGCTGCTCTCGGCACTGGCCGGGTTGACCGAACGTATCGGCCTCGTCGGCACCGCTTCGACGACCTTCAACGAGCCGTATCACATCGCGCGCAAGTTTGCGTCGCTCGATCACATCAGCGCGGGGCGCGCAGGATGGAATCTGGTCACGTCGTCGAGCGCGCACGAGGCGAAGAACTTCGGCTTCGACCAACATCTCGCGCATGCGCGGCGCTACGAGCGCGCCGTCGAATTCGCGGAAGTGGTGGACGGACTGTGGGACAGCTGGGACGACGACGCGTTCGTGCGCGACAAGGCAGCGGGACGCTACTTCGATCCCGCGAAACGCCATGTGCTCGATCATCGCGGCGAGTTCTTCAACGTGCGCGGACCGCTGAACGTCGAACGCTCGCCGCAGGGGCGGCCCGTCGTCGTGCAGGCCGGGTCGTCGGAAGCGGGCAAGGCGCTCGCGGCGCGCACCGCGGAAGTCATCTTTACCGCGCAGCAGACGCTCGACGATGCGGTCGCGTTCTACGCTGACGTGAAGGGTCGTCTCGCGCAATACGGTCGCGAGCCCGACGACCTGAAGATCATGCCGGGCGTGATGCCAATCGTCGGCGAGACCGAGCGCGAGGCGCGCGAAAAGTTCGATGCGCTGCAGGCACTGATCGACCCTGCGGTCGGTCTCTCGCTGGTATCGACGCTGACCGGCGGCTTCGATCTGTCGGGCTATCCGCTCGACGGGCCGATCCCCGAACTACCCGAAACCAACGCGAGCAAGAGCCGCCAGTCGCTGACCCTCGAACTGGCGCGGCGCGAGAACCTGACGATCCGCGAGCTTTATCTGCGCGTGGCTGGGGCACGCGGGCACTGGCAACTGGTCGGCACGCCGCAGCAGATAGCTGATGCGCTCGAGGAGCGTTTCGTCAACTACGGCGCCGACGGCTACAACGTGATGCCGGCGTTGCTTCCCAACAGTCTCGACGACTTCATCCGGCTCGTGCTGCCGGAATTGCGGCGCAGAGGCCTGTTTCGCCACGAATACGAAGGCCGCACGTTGCGCGAGCATCTCGGCTTGCGACCGCCGGTGTCGCGCTACCAGCGTGAAGCCGTGACGGATTGAATCCGGATCGGGGCAGGGCACACGAAGCGGTTGCAGCTTGGCCCCTCAAAACAAAGCGCCGCGCATCGACGGTCGCGATGCGCGGCGCGTTGCGCCGACGCCTCACGGCGTCAGCAGGCTCGAGCAGTTCGATTAGTAGTCGAAGCCCGGACCGCCGGCTCCAGGTCCCGCCGGCGATGTAGCCGCTGCCGCATCTTTCGGCGCTTCGTGCACGGTGGCGTCGGTCGTCAACAGCAGGCTCGCCACGGAGGCTGCGTTCTGCAAGGCCGTACGCGTGACTTTCGTCGGATCGACCACGCCGGTTTCGACGAGGTCGCCGTATTCGCCCGTGGCCGCGTTGTAGCCATAGTTGCCGCTGCCTTCGGCCACCCTGGCGACGATCACGCTCGGTTCCTCGCCCGCATTGGCGACGATCTGGCGCAACGGTTCTTCGAGCGCGCGACGCACGATGTTGATGCCGGCGTTCTGATCCGCGTTCGCGCCCTGAAGTGCGGCGATCGCCTGCTTCACTCGAATCAGCGCGACACCGCCGCCCGGCACGATGCCTTCTTCGACAGCGGCGCGTGTCGCGTGCAACGCATCATCGACGCGGTCTTTCTTCTCCTTCACCTCGACTTCCGTCGCGCCGCCCACCTTGATGACGGCGACGCCGCCGGCGAGCTTGGCTACACGTTCCTGCAGCTTTTCACGGTCGTAATCCGAGGTTGCTTCCGCCATCTGCGCGCGAATCTGCTTGACGCGAGCTTCGATGCTGGCCTTCTCTCCGCCGCCGTCGATAACCGTGGTGTTTTCTTTGTCGACCTCGATGCGCGCGGCCTCGCCGAGTTCGGCGAGCGTCGCTTTCTCGAGCGTCAAACCGGTTTCCTCAGCGATGACCTGGCCGCCGGTGAGGATCGCGATGTCTTCGAGCAGCGCCTTGCGCCGATCGCCGAAGCCTGGCGCCTTCACCGCGACCGTCTTCAGAATGCCGCGAATATTGTTCACGACGAGCGTCGCGAGTGCTTCGCCTTCGACGTCTTCCGCGATGATCAGAAGCGGCCGGCCGGACTTTGCGACCTGTTCCAGTATCGGCAGAAGATCGCGAATGTTCGCGATCTTCTTGTCGTGCAGAAGCACGAATGGTTGTTCGAGTGCGGCGAGCTGCCGGTCCTGGTTGTTGATGAAGTAGGGCGAAAGATACCCTCGGTCGAACTGCAGACCTTCCACAACGTCGAGTTCGTCCGCGAGCGACTTGCCGTCTTCGACGGTGATCACGCCTTCCTTGCCGACCCGGTCGATCGCTTCGGCGATGCGCTGGCCGATCGATTCTTCACCGTTCGCCGAGATCGTCGCAACCTGGGCGATCTCCTTGCTGGTGGTCGTGGGCTTGCTGATCTTCTTCAGTTCGTCGACGGCCGCGGCGACGGCCTTGTCGATGCCGCGCTTCAGATCGAGAGGATTGAGGCCCGCCGCGACGTATTTCTGGCCTTCGCGCACGATCGCCTGTGCGAGCACGGTCGCGGTGGTCGTGCCGTCGCCCGCGGCGTCGCTGGTCTTGGACGCAACTTCCTTGACGAGCTGCGCGCCGATGTTTTGCACCTTGTCGGCCAGCTCGATTTCCTTCGCGACGGACACGCCGTCCTTCGTCACGACCGGGCTGCCGAAACTGCGTTCGAGCACGACGTTGCGGCCCTTCGGCCCGAGCGTCACTTTCACCGCATTGGCGAGCAGGTTGACGCCTTCAACCAGTTTGGAACGCGCGTTGTCGCTGAAAGCGACTTCTTTGGCTGCCATGTTTGCTTTCTCCTCAAATTTGAACGACTGCGACGATATCTTCCTCGCGCAGCACCAGCAATTCGTCGCCGTCGACCTTTACCGCCTGGCCCGCGTACTTGCCGAACAGCACGCGATCGCCGACCTGCAGGTCCGGTTCGACACGCTTGCCATCGTCACCGCGGCGGCCGGGACCGACAGCGAGGATCTCGCCCTGGTCGGGCTTTTCCGCGGCGCTGTCGGGGATCACGATGCCAGACGCGGTGCGGGTCTCCTGACCGAGACGCTTGACGATCACTCGATCATGTAAAGGGCGTAGGCTCATCTGTTATTTCCTTCCTGATAGGTAACTGTTGACAGTGCGCTCCACGGCGCCAGATTCAGGACGGTAAGTCGGCGCCAGCGCAAATCCAACCAATGTTTGCGCATATGAAAAGCACTCGAGGAAGGAAATCGATTCGTCCGTGCGCAGCGCGTCAGGCATAAAGCGCCTGCATACGGCGGACATTGAACGTCGCTGCTTTCGGTCTGCAAATCGAAATCGAGTTGCCGCCAGGCAGCGTCAGCGCGGCCGCATTACACTGGCGCGACCCTGTTCTCGATTGAGGTCGATTCATGTCACGTCAGCTTCGCCTCGGCGCCTTCATGCGCCCCACGACGATCCACACCGGTGCATGGCGGTACCCTGGCGCCTATCCTGATGCCAACTTCAATTTTGGGCATCTGAAGCGTTTTGCGCAGACGCTCGAGCGTGGCCGCTTCGATGCGTTCTTCATGGCCGACCACCTCGCGGTGCTCAACATGCCGCTCGACGCCCTCAGGCACAGCCACACGGTCACCTCGTTCGAGCCGCTCACGCTGCTGCCCGCGCTCGCGGCGGTCACCGAGCGGCTGGGTCTCGTCGCGACCGCGTCCACGACATTCGACGCGCCGTATCACGTCGCAAGGCGGTTCGCCTCGCTCGACCATATCAGCGGTGGCCGCGCTGGATGGAATCTCGTGACGACATCGAATCCAGACGCGGCGCTCAATTTCGGCCTCGACGAGCACGTCGAACACGACGAGCGCTACCGGCGCGCCCGCGAGTTCTTCGACGTGGTCACAGGTCTGTGGGATAGCTGGGCCGACGACGCTTTTATCCGCGACACGGCGAGCGGAACATTCTTCGACCCGCAAAAGCTGCACGTGCTGAACTACAAAAGCGCGAACTTCTCGGTGCGCGGTCCGTTGAATATTGCCCGGCCGATTCAGGGCTGGCCCGTGATCGTGCAGGCGGGCTCATCGGAGGCGGGACGGCAGATTGCCGCGGAAACGGCCGAAGTCGTGTTCACCGCGCAAACCACGCTGGCAGACGGGAAGCGTTTCTACGCCGACGTAAAAAGCCGCATGGAGAAACTCGGCCGCTCGCGCGATCACATGAAGATTTTGCCGGCGGCTTTCGTCGTGGTGGGCGATACGCTCGAAGAGGCGCGCGAAACGCGTGAGCGGCTCGATACGTTGGTCCACTACGAGAGCGGCATCGCTTCGTTGTCGATCGCGTTGGGGCATGACGTATCCGGTCTCGATCCGGACGGCCCGTTGCCGGAAATTCCTGAGACCAACGCAAGCCGTACCGCGCGGCAACGAGTCGTGGAATGGGCGCAGCGCGATGGATTGACAATCCGTCAGCTCGCGCAGCGCATCGGCGGATACTCCGGGCTGGAGATGATCGGCACCGCCCGGATGATTGCAGATCAGATGGAGCAGTGGTTGCTGGAAGAGGGCTCGGACGGGTTCAACGTGATGTTCTCGCATCTTCCGGCCGGCCTCGACGACTTCGTCGACAAAGTCATTCCCGAGTTGCAGAAGCGGGGGCTCTTCCGGCGCGAGTACGAAGGCAAGACCCTGCGCGAGAATCTTGGGCTGCCACGGCCTGAGAACCGGTTCTTTTCCGCATAAGGCGAATCGCGCCCGGCCGCATCGGCAGGCGGCCCGCGCGAATGTGCCTGCCGCTACCTGGCCGCCAGTGCGGGCTTGCTGCCAAGCAGCGCCCACTGCCCATTCTCGACGACGAGATTGACGCTTTTCACACCGATCACGCGTCGAGTCGCCGGATCGAACGTCGCCTTGCCGAAGACGACGCTCGGCACGTCATGCAGCCTCGGCAGCGCATCGCGCACGCCGCGTCGATCGAGTCCGCCCGTGCGCAACGCATACGCGGCAATGATCGTGGCGTCGTAGGCGAACGCGTTGAACGCGTCGGGCTCGTGATGATATTTCGCTTCGAAGTCGCGAACGAAGCGCTGGACTTCGGGGCTCCGGTCGCCGGGGAAAAAGCTCGTGTTGGTGGTCACGCCGTTTACGGCATCGCCGCCGAGTTCCATGAATTTCGGCGAGTACACCGAACTCGCTGCGACGATCGGCAGCGTGATGCCGCCCGTGCGGGCCTGACGCACGATCTGCGCGCCGTCCGAGTAGTACGAAATCAGCACGAGCGCGTCGGGCTTGGTATCGCGCACACGCAGCAGCGTTGCGCGAAAGTCCTTGTCGGTGGGCTGATAACCTTCGGTCGCGATCACCTGCGCCCCCCGCGCGGCGGCTGCCTTTACGAACACGTCCTTGCTCGCACGGCCCCAGTCGGTGTTCTGGAACAGCACGGCGACTCGCCTGAAGCCCTGCTTGACGGCCAGATCCGCGAGCAGCGGTTGCGCATCCGCCTGGCTGACCGACGGACTCCAGATGAAGTCGCCGCCTTTCGTGAAGTCCGGGTGCGAGTTGGTAAAGCCCAACTGGACGAGGCCCGCGCGTTGATAGATCGGCGAGGCCGCCATCGAAGCGGGGCTCGAAAAGTCGCCGAGTTCGATCAGGATGCGCTTGTCGTCGACGAACTTCTGCGCGATCGCGACCGCCTGGCGCGGATCGCTCTGGCTGTCTTCGAACACGTACTGCAGCGGATGGCCGTTAATGCCGCCGTCGCGGTTGATTTCATCGAGCGCGAGGTCGAAGCCGGCTTTCCACTGTGCCCCGTATTGCGCGTTCGGACCCGTCAGCGGTCCGCTGACACCGAAGAAAACCGGCTCGCCGCTGGCAGGCGCCGCAGAAGAAACGGCGGAAAAAGAGAAGGCAATTACCGCGCCGGCGAGCGTGAAAAGTCGCCGGTGCAGCGCGGAGAAACGCGAGGCGTACATGACGGATTCTCTCGGAGTGAGTGGGACTGCAAGTCTCTAACGCATCGCATCGTGCGGCAACGAAGCGATTGTCATATCCATTCGCTTGGCACCGCACTACTGCGAAGTCGATGCGGCGGCGCTCCCGGTCAGGCCGGAAACACCGGTTCGCCCAGCGTCAGCATCAAACGGTTGGCCCAGGCAAAGATCGCAATCGCGTGGCTAAGATCGAGAATCTGTGCATCGTCGAGTCCCGCGCGGCGAAGCGCATCGAGCGATTCCGGCGTGAGCGCCTGCGGCTGCAACGTGAGATCGATCGCGTATCGAACGATCGCGCGCTCCCGTTCAGTCGTACCCGCCGTTTCAGGAGCGGCGAAGATCTGCTGGATGACGTCCTCGCGCTTCGCGAGTTGCTGGAAACGCTGCGCATGCACCGACGCGCAATACACGCATCCGTTGACACGCGAGACCACCGTGCTCGCGAGCTCGCGCTCCGCTCGCGACAAACCGCCCGGCGCATACATGATGCTATTGAACGCGCCTGATCGTTGCCGCAGGATTTCCGCTTCGTGGGCCAGCAACAGGTAGTAATCGGAAGTCTTCGCTTGCGGGTGGCTCGCTTCGAGTACCGCAGTCTGCTCGGGCGATGCCTGTTCGAGCGCGACCGTATCGAGCCATGCGGACCAGCCGAGGGTTTGCGTCGTAAAGCCGTGATCCGCACTCATGCTCGTGCCTCCAATGCGCGCAACGCGGCGACGACCCGCACTTGATACGTGACGAACGCGACGAGCTGCGATAGCGCGACGATGGCGCGCGTCGTGAGGCCGGCAGCCTGCAGTGTTCCGAGCGCCGGCTTGCCGGTCGCGGCGGGACGCAGCGTCAAGGCTTGCGTGTGACGCAGGATCGCGGCGAGCCGCTGGTCCGTCGTCGCCATCGACGCGACAGGAACCGCGCGCTGCGCGGCGATTGCATCGAGGAGCGACCTCGTGGTTTCAGTTTGCGCGTCAGCCGCGGCCGCCACTGTCAGCAGACGCTCGCGATATGCGAGTGCCGTCTGCTCCGCATTCGACAACAGCGCCGCATACCACGCCGCAAAGAGACGTTCGCGAAGCGTCAGATCGGCGACATCGGTCGAGAACAGCGCGTCGTGGCTGCCTTGCGTATAACGGGTCGCGTCGCCGCGAAACGCGCGCAGAGCCGCGGTCGCGCCGTCGGGCGCCAATCCCGCGAGTTGCGCGACGAAGTCATCGGCCACGGGAGCCGTTCGGGAATCAGCGGATGAAGACATCAGATGTGGGTCCATTAGAGGGCAGCGTTGTCGGCGGGCATCGTGTCGGCAGTGGCATCGGCGTCGTCCCATTCGTCTCCCGCGAGTTCGGCGGTGTCGAAGGCTTGCAGCGCCGCGTAGTGCGTATCGCGGTCGGCGTCGAACAGCATTGCGGCGATCGCGCGCGCGAGCCGCTGCGCGCCGTCACTGATCGCGGGGATGTCGCCGGCGACCTTGCCGTGCGTCAGACTGGCTGCGTGATTGAAGCAGTGAATGCGCGCGAGCGCTGGGCAGGCCCCGGGAACGCGTTCCTGGAAGGCGAAGTTGCGGTCGAGGTCCGGCGAGCTGGCGAGTTCTTCGTTAGGCAATTCCGCCCCCGGTGTAAAGCGGTCGCGCCAGCGGCGCACGTGCGGCGCGATGAGCGCAAATTCGTCGCGCGTGTCGATTTCCGAGTGAAAGCCGGTCGCGAAGATCAGGTAGTCGAGGGTGTATTGCCCTCGGGGCGTGTCGACGACGATCGTGTCGCCTTCGTGGCGCAAACCCGTCAGCGGACTCGCCAGGTGCAGGTTAGCCTGCGCGTGAGCGGCGACCCGCAGCACGCTGTCGCGCGGCGGTGGAGCCTGCGTTTGCGCCGAATAGTGCAGGAAGCGCCACTTCCAGGCGTCGGGCAGATTCGCGAACCCGTGAACGAGGCCGGGGCTACCGATGCCGGTCAGTTTGTTGATACGGGGCAGCGCGGCGCGCCGCACGAATAGATCGACTCGCCCGGCCCCCGCTTCAAGAGCGCTCGCGGCGTTGTCGAACGCGGATGCGCTCGCGCCGACCACACCGACACGTTTGCCGCGCAGCGCGGCAAAGTCGATCGGGTCCGATGAGTGCGCGCGCAAGTGCCGCGGAATGTCGCGGGCCACGTCGGGAACGTACGGGCCGCCAAGCCCTTCACGGCCGGTCGCGAGCACGACATGACGAGCAAGCACGGTTTCGCGCCGCGCATCTTTGCGGTCGTTGACCGCTCCGCGCAGCAGCGCAAGCTCTATCAGACCGTCGCCGCGCGTCTGCAGTTTCTCAACGCGCGTGTCATTGGACACCGGCAGATCGAGCACGCGCCGATACCAGCGCAGGTAGTCCATCCATTGCACGCGTGGAATCTTATGGAGCGCGCGCCATTGTTCGCGGCCGAACTGGGCCTCGTACCACGCGCGAAACGTCAACGCGGGCAAGCGCAGTGCGGGCCCCGTCAGTTGCTTGGGCGAGCGTAGCGTCTGCATCCGCGCGTAGGTGATCCAAGGTCCTTCCTGACCGGGCCGCGCCTGATCGAAGAGCCGCTGATTGTGGATGCCGAGCAGGCGCAATTCGGCGCTCGCGGTCAGCCCGGCCATGCCAGCGCCGATGATGGCGACATCGAGCACAGGTTGGCCGGCGGATGTCCGCGCGGGCACCCACGAAGGCGCGGGAAGCTCCAGCCAGGCAAGATCCTCGCGAAGCCGCGCTTCGAGCGCGGTCAGTCCGGCAGCGGCGTGGAAAGGAGTCGTGGCGCTCATGCAGTGGTCCCGATGTCGCGGAGAGTGAAAGTGGGCGATTGGGCGGCGGTTTCCGCTCCATCCGCCTGGTCGTGGGCAACCAGCGCGCCATGCCGTGACGCTGCGTGACGCATGGCCCCGGGCAGCAGCCCGTGCGATACCTCCGCGAGCGTATCGATCATTGCGTTGACGGCGTCGCTGCGGGGACGGCCGGAAAGCGTGACGACGCCATACAAAAACGGAATGGGCACATCGAGCGCTTTGACCTCGACGTCCGCGACGCGCATGCCGAACGCGGTCACCGGATCGACGATCGCGACGCCGATCTGCTGTTGCGCGGCCATCATCGCATTCAGCGACGCATTGGTTTCGAGTGCAACGTGAAGCGCGACGCCGGCCTCGTGGAATGCGCGATCAATGCGGCTGCGCAGACGATAACGGTTCGCCAGCGTGGCGACCGGCTTGCCCGCGAGCCGCGCGAGTCGCAGCACGGCATCGCGCGCGAGCGGATCGTTTCGGTGCAGCACCGCGACGCAGGGCGCCTCGATGATGTAGTGCACGTCAAGCGCCGCATGATCCAGCGGCAATGTCGCGATGCCGATGTCGGCGGAACGTGACAGCAACGCCTCGACGACCTGCTCGGCGGACGCACTGCGCAATTGCGTGTCGACGCGTGCGCTTGCCTGCGCGAGCTTCGAGATTGCGCGTGGCACCAATGTCGCGGCGAGCGCGGGTGTCGCAACGACGCGCAATGGCATTGCCTCGTCGCGGCCGATCGCCCGCGCGCTGGCCTCGATAGCGGCCAGGCCGATCAGCGAGCGCTCGACTTCGCCATATAGCCGGAACGCGCGGCTCGTCGGCGTGACGCGAGGTCCTTTACGGTCGAACAACGCGTAGCCGATCTCCTGTTCGAGATCCTGGATCGTTCTCGTGATGCCGGGTTGCGAGCGGCCAAGCATACGAGCGGCCCCGGTCATGCTGCCCGTCGACATGACTGCCGAGAATGCTTCGAGTTGATGCAACTCCATGCAATGCCTCATCCATGTGATGGGTGCATTTTAGGAGCGCTTGAATGCGCAGTTCTTATAATAAATTCCGCTATGTAATTGACGAAAACGACGGATCGCCGACGCCTATGTGTGCCGTAGCGGTTGGTTCACTACGATCATCGATCGTGGAAAAGCGCTTGAAACAAGGCGTCTTCGTCATCCGATGCTGTGCCGAGTGCGCTTCTGAAGTGCTTCGGCATTCGTCGTCAAAAGCTTTGCTGATGCAACGGAATAAGCTTCGTCGCGTATCTTCGTTGGCCCGCGTCCGCGCGACATGGTTACATGGCCTCACTCGATTCGAAGGCGTGAGACCTGTATGTCGATTCTGTGGAACAACAAGCGTGGTGCGACCCGCACACTGCTTCACCTGGCCGGCGCGCTGGCGCTTGCAACCTGCGGCGTGATGCCCGTGGCGCACGCGGCCGATCCTTACTGGGTTGGCGTGACCGGACCGCTGAGCGGCCAGGATGCGCAGTACGGCGAGCAATGGAAGCGCGGCTTCGATCTCGCGCTCGATCAGATCAACGGCAACGGCGGGATCAACGGCCATCCGCTCAGTTATGAGTTCGAGGACAGCCGCAGCGATCCGCGTCAGGCCGTAGCCATCGCACAGAAGTTCGCCGACGACAACCGCATCCTGCTGGAACTGGGGGATCTGTCGAGCGGTGCGTCGATGGCCGCGTCGCCGGTGTATCAGCGCGCGGGTCTCGTGCAGTTCGGTTTCACGAATTCGCATCCCGACTTCACGAAGGGCGGCGACTATATGTGGAGCACCGCGATCAGCCAGGCCGAGGAACAGCCGCTGCTCGCGCACTATGTGACCAAAGGACTCGGCTTCAGGAAAATCGCCGTGCTCTATCTGAACACGGACTGGGGCCGCACCAGCAAGGACATCTTCGCGAAGGCCGCGACCGCGGACGGCGCGCAGGTCGTCGCGGCGGAAGCGTATCAACCGAACGAAAAGGATTTTCGCGCGACGCTCACGCGCGTGCGAAGCGAACAGCCGGATTCGATCGTGCTGATCTCCTACTATTCCGACGGTGCCCAGATCGTTCGCCAGGCGCGAGCGGGCGGTGTGAGCACGCCAATCGCGGCGGTCGGCTCGGTGTATTCACCGAAGTTTCTCGATCTTGGCGGCCCTGCGGTGAACGGCGTCTACACCGAATCGAACTTCTTCCCCGGCGATCCGCGTCCTGAAGTACAAAGCTTCGTGCAGCGCTACCGCGCCAGATACGGCGCGGATCCGGATACCTTCGCCGCGCGCGCGTACGACGCGATGATTCTGTCGGGCGAAGTGATTCGCCGCTACGGTGCCGATCGCGCGGCCGTGCACGACGGCTTTGCGAAGATCAGCGATGTACCGAGCGTGATCTTCGGCAAGTTCAGGTTCGATCCGCAGACGCGCCGCGTGGCTGGCGCGAAGAATCTCGAGCTCGTCGTGAAGGACGGCAAATTCGCTCTGTGGGACGGCGCGAGCGCCGTGCATACGCCATGACTGCGTGGTTCGACTACACGATCAACGGCCTGATCGTCGGCAATATCTATGCGCTGCTCGCGGTCGGCCTCGCGCTGATCTTTGGCGTATCGCATCTGATCAATTTCGCGCACGGCTCCGTGTATATGGTGGGCGGCTTCATCGGCTGGCTGTGTCTGACGCGGCTCGGCTTGCCGCTGCCCGTGGCGCTGCTCGCGACGGTCGCGGGCTGCGCGCTGCTCGGCATCCTGATCGAGCGGCTCGGCCTGAGGCCGCTGCAAGGCGCGGCCCGTATTGCGCCGCTGCTCGCCACCATCGGTATCAGCTTCGTACTCGACCAGCTCGCGCAGATCGTGTTCGGGCCCGATCCACGTCCTGTGCCGAGTTCGCTGCCCGACTGGACGCTGTCGCTCGGCGGGGCCGCCATCGGCTCGCTCGATCTGCTGATTGCGGCAATCGGCATCGGCGCGGCGGGCGTGCTGTACATGTTCCTACGCTTCACGAGGCTCGGCTGGGCGGTACGCGCGACCGCGCAGGATCGCGATGCCGCGCAGCAGATGGGTGTCAATGTGAATGCCGTGAATCAGGCCGTGTTTGCGATCGCCTGCGGGCTCGGCGGCTTGAGCGGCTTGCTCGTCGGCATGTACTACAACAGCATCGATCCGGCGATGGGCTTTCAGGCGACGTTGAAAGGCGTCGTCGCCTTGCTGATCGGCGGCTTGGGGAACGTGCCCGGCGCGATCGCCGGCAGCTTGCTGCTCGGTCTGGTCGAGAGTTACGGGGTCGCGTTGTTCGGCACCAGCTATCGCGACCTGTTCGCGTTCGTGCTGCTGCTGGTGTTTCTCGTGTGGCGGCCAAATGGTCTCTTCAGCGCGAGCCGCCGGTTGCCGCCCGAGCCGCTGACCGGCACGTTTCTGTCGAACCGCCGCGCGCTGCACGTTCCGCTTCGCACGATCGTGGCACTAGTGGCGCTCGCCTTCGTGCTGCCGCTCGTCGTGCCGTCGTCGTATGTGCTGCAGACGCTGACCAACGGCTGGATCTATGGGCTGTTGGCGCTCAGTCTGACGCTCGTCGCGGGCACGGTCGGGCAGATTTCATTAGGGCATGCGGCGCTGCTGCTGATCGGCGCCTATGCGTCGGCGCTGCTGTCCGTCAATCTGGGCTGGTCGCCGGCTTTGACGATTCCGCTCGCCGGCCTCATCACCGCGGCGATTGGCACGGTGCTGATTTACCCGTCGTTCAGGCTGCGCGGCCACTATGTGTCGATTGCGACGCTTGGCATTGGTGAAATCATCGGCCTCGTGGTGCTCAACTGGGACAGCCTGACGCGCGGTCCGGTGGGCATCACCGGCATTGCCCCGCTGTCGCTGTTCGGCTGGCAGTTGACGGGCGTGCGCGCCGTCTACTGGTTCACACTCGCCATGCTCGTGCTGCTCGCACTGCTGCAGGCGCGGCTCCTGAACTCGCACCTGGGCCGCACGTGGCGCGCGATCCGCGAGGACGACGTGGCTGCGCGCGCGTATGGCATCCGCCCCAATCGCTACAAGGCGATCGCGTTCGCCTGCGGCGGTCTCGCGGCTGGCATCGGCGGTGGGATCGCCGCGCACCTGTACAGCTATATCAACTATCAGACCTTCGACTCGCAAGTGTCGATCCTTGCGCTGACGATGGTCATTCTCGGCGGTCTCGGCAGCGTGATCGGCGCGGTCGCCGGTGCGGTGGCGCTGATCAGCCTGCCGGAACTGTTCCGTTTTGCCGCCGACTACCGGATGCTGATTTACGGGATGATTTTGTTGCTGCTCGTGCGCTTCCGGCCGCAAGGGCTGTTCGGTTCGGTATGACGGAGGCGACCATGACATCTTCTTTGCCACGCGGCACGGATATCCTGTTCGACGTGCGGCGCGTTACGCGCCGTTTCGGCGGTCTCGTGGCTGTCGACGAGGTGAGCCTGTCGGTTGCGCGCGGCGAATGCGTGAGCGTGATCGGTCCGAACGGCGCCGGCAAATCCACACTGTTCAATCTGCTGACCGGTATCGACGCGCCGGACGCCGGCGAGGTGAGATTCGCCGGCGAAGACGTGACCGGCATGGCGCCCGAGCAGCTTGCCGCGCGCGGCGTCGCCCGCACGTTCCAGCATGGACGGGTATTCGGCAATCTGAGCGTGCTCGATAACGTGCTGATCGGCGCGCATGCGAGGCTTGCGATGACGCGCTGTGGCTGGCCGGTCGTGGGGGCATTCGCGGAAGCGTTGCGCGCGCTGGTCGGGCCTGCATCGGTACGTCGCGAAAGCGCCGCGCTGCGCGAAGAAGTGACGGCGCTGTTGGCGCGCTTCGGTACGCGCCTGTCGCCGCGTCTCGATCAGCCGGCGCATAGCCTGTCGTATGCGAACCGCCGGCGTGTCGAGATTGCGCGCGCGCTGGCGTTGCGGCCGCGCATCCTTCTGCTCGACGAACCGACCGCTGGCATGAACGAGTCCGAAACCGCCGAAATGCTCGAACTAATACTCGAACTCAAACGCGACGGGCTCACCATCCTGCTTATCGAACACAAGCTGGACCTGGTGATGCAGCTTTCCGATCGCGTGCTGGTGCTCGAAGACGGCCGCAAAATCGCTTCCGGGCTGCCGGCCGAGGTGCGCGACGACCCCGCCGTGATCGAGGCCTACCTTGGACACCGTCAGGTCGGCGCGGCTGCCGGCCGTAACGAAACGGCGGCTGCGTGAAAACATCAAATCTGCATCTGGTTGCGCCGAACCCATTCGTCTCCACACAAGCCGCCATGACCGAGCCGTTGCTGAAACTCGAACAGATCGACACGTTCTACGGACAGGTCCAGGTGCACTTCGGCGTGAATCTCAGCATCGGGCGCGGCGAGATCGTCAGCCTGCTGGGCGGCAATGCGAGCGGCAAATCGACGGCGATGAAGGTGATTCTTGGACTGCACAAACCGCGAGCCGGCACCCTCAGCTTCGACGGTAAGCCGTTGAACGGTCTGCCGACTTCGCAGATCGTGCGGCGAGGGATCGCTTCGGTGCCGGAGGCCCGGCGGCTTTTCGGCGACATGACCGTGCGCGAAAACTTGCTGATGGGCGCGTTCACGCGCAACGACCGCGCGGGCATCGGCGAGGACTACGAACGCATGCTCGAACTTTTCCCGCGCGTGAAAGAGCGGTTGACCCAACGGGCCGGCACGCTTTCAGGCGGTGAGCAGCAGATGCTGGCGATGGCGCGCGCGTTGATGAGCCGTCCCGCGCTAGTCTGCATGGACGAGCCGACGATGGGCCTGTCGCCGCTATACGTCGACAAGGTGCTCGAACTGATCCAGACCGTAAACCAGCAGGGCATCACGTTCTTCATGGTCGAGCAGAACGCGAGCCTCGCGCTGCAGATCGCGCATCGCGGCTACGTGCTGCAGACGGGGCGCGTGGTGTTGTCCGGCACCGCGAGCGAATTGCTCGGCGACCAGCGTATCCGCGACGCTTATCTCGGCGGATCGCTGGCGGCGCAGACGGCGTCGTGAGCGGCGCCGGGTCGCCTGGTGTTTCGCTCGCGCGCGACGCTATCGATCGCGTCGGATCGACGGGTTTGCTACCAGTTCGATGGTGGCGCCATGGGCGAGCGTACGCTCGAGGCGCCGCGCGGCGCCATCGACGTACGTCTCCAGGGCGACCGCGAAAACCCCTTCGCCGCGCGAGGCGAGGTGGTGCCGAAGGTCGGCGGCAAGACCTTCGGCTGGCGGACGGGTTTCGCGGGCCGGGCTTGCAAGCGTGAGCGTCGTCGCGCCAAGCGACAGGATCCCCAATGCGACGTCGTAACCAGGCAGCGGCGCGCGCTGCACGTAGGGTTCTCCGAGCAGCGCGCGATATCGTGCGAGGCTCGCATCCAGGTCGTGCACCGCAAGCGTAATGTTCGCGACGCCGTGCGCCCCGTTCGCATGATGGCGAACGTCGCCTTCGGCCACGCGCAGGTGGCGCGGCGTCACGTCGCCGCACAGGAACGGCAGATCCGCACTCGACGGCTTGCCGATCTGCCATTCGAGGCGCTCGCCATCGGGGCGCAGACGTCCGCCGGCTAGCGGGCCGTCATAAGAGAGACCTCGTTCGCGTGCCGCGGCGATGGTGCTGGCAACCGATTGCGGCAGCAGCGCGTAGTCGACGAAACCATCTCCTATGCGACGGCTAGCGTCCCACCAGCGATGCTCCGGTGCGTCGCGCAGAAAGGCGATCAGTTCGACGTAGCTGCCATCGGCGAAACCGATCAGCGCGTTATGTGTGGCGCCGTCGGCGTGCGTGCCGCCGCGTTGCACGGTGAAGCCAAGCGTAGTGAAATCGGCGATGGTCTGCTCGAGATCCTGCACGCGGATCACGATGTGGTCGATTGAAAGAGACATGACGAGAGCGCTCCGCAGTAGGGTCGTCAGCGAGTATGCGAAGCCTGCCGCCGAAACGCCAGTAATGGATTGTCGATTGCATAGCGCGGTAGCTGGATTGGGCTGCGTCCCGCAAGATGCGATCGGACAGTCGCGCGATGGAAATCGACCACGCTTGCGCGTGTATTGAGTGGAAAGCCGAAGCGGCGTCCTGCCAGCGCTTGCGCGCTGGCATCGAGTTGCCGGTCGAGCGTGATCAGCGCCTGAAATTCATCCACCCAGCTCGGGCCAATCAGTCGTGTATCGCTACCTTGCGAAAGCGCCCATAGTGCGGGAAATATTGCCACCCTGCCGAAACGACCATGGCTGCGTGTGCGTGAAGTGCGAGCGCCGCACGGTGGCGTCGTCGGCGTCCTGGAGCGCTTTGACGTCGATGCCGTAGGCGGCGAATTCCTGTTCGAGGCAGCCTTTCTGTATGGGTATGCCGAACGGAGTCGGGGCAGGGCAGCGGGTGTACCAGAGTCGGCTCATTTAATCACCTTTGAATTCGGAGATGCGGGGCAGTCAGAGGCGCAGGCCCGCTTCACGTAGCAGCGGGAGTACGCGCGCGCCAAAGAATTCGAGGTCCGGCTGGAAGTCGAAGAAGCTAATCGCTTCAGAAGCGCGTGCGGGTTTCAAGTCTGACCGGTGGGTGAAGGGCGCACGCCGTTGAGATAGAAGTTCCCAACAGCGGCGTATTTCCAGCGCACCGGATCGTGCACGGTGTGAACCCGAGCGTTGCGCCAGTGCCGGTCGAGATTGAACGACGGATGCGTCGAGCGGGTTCCGGCCAATTCGAACAACTTGCTGCTCGCTTCGATCGCGATTTCGTTGGTCAATGCCTTGGCTTGCGCTACGGCGATCGACGCGGCCGCAATCGAGTCCGGCCCGATATCGGCGAGGCAGCGATCGATCTCGCGGCCGGCGCGTTCCATCATCGCTTCGGCAGCGTGCAGACGCGTCGTCAATTCGCCAAGCTGATGGATCGCCTACGGATCGGCGCCGAGGGGCAGGGCGGCGCTCGACGACGAAGCCGCGTCGCGTTCGCGAATAAAGGCGATCGTCGCGTCGATCGCGGCGCGCGCGCAATGCCCGCGTCGATGCCAACATGGCTGACCTGCGTGACCGCGTTTTGCGGCCAGTGCTCGTAGCTTTGGTGGATCGGTAGCACGTTGAGCGCGGGCACCCACACATCGTCGAAAATCACAGTCCCGCTTGCCGTGGTTTTCTGCCCGAAGCCTTTGCCAGTCGTCGATGATCTTCATACCTGGGTGACCGGCCGGCACCACCGCCACAGTCCGGCGACCCTGCTGGTCCTGGCCAATGGTCGACACATAGTCGGCGAAAAGCGCGCCGGTCGAATAAAGTTTGGTGCCGGACAAGCGGAAGCCCCAACATGCAATTTGCCAGGCAAACAACAGTGCAAACGGTGAAGCCGCACGACGCCAGCAAATCGTTGGAACGTATCGGCGCTGCATGACTTCGTTGCACGCACGTGGCCGAAGAAAATCGGCATTTACGGACATAGCCGATGCTTTGACGTACAGAGTTCGATTGAGAGCAGCAACTTTGTGTGGCTGCGCGATCGAAAAAATGTACCGGTGAATAAATCAATTGGACAACAAACAATAACTTATATTCTTATGCGCGTTGGTTGGGGCCGCCGAAACTGACGGATGGATTTAAGCAAAGCAGAATCGCTTCGTTCGTGGATCCACGGTAGCCGGCTATGCTGTGCGCCGAATCCTCACTCGCAGTATCGACGACCGACCGAACCATTCATTCATGACGACGCTAAACGAGTACCTTCAGCAGAAACGCATTGCATGGCTCGCCAAACGCGAAGCGGCGCGCAACGACCCGAATATCAAGGCTAACCAGCTGAAAGCCAATGTGCGAGCCTTGGGACGCAGCGGCGTACGCGAAATCCGTATCCGCGACTTCCAGGTCATCAGCGACAGTCCCACCGATTTCGCCGGTTACAACCTCGGACCAGCGTCGCCTGAATTACAGCTCGGAGTGCTGGGGAGTTGCCTGACGCATATCACGCTGATTCAGGCCGCCGAGCGGCAATTGCAGATAGATTCGATCGATGTGGAGGTGACCGGTGACCAGCATCCGCTCGCACAGCAACCGGGCTTCGAGCATGTGCCGATCTTTCCGCATAACATCCGCTACACGCTAGATATCGTGTCGCCAGAACCACCCGAAGCGATTCGCGCACTGCATGAAGCGGTAGAGGCGGTTTGCCCGATCTACAACCTGCTGAAGAACCCACAGACGATCGTCGGTGAATTGCGGCACGTTAGCGCGGCGTAGAAATCGTTCGGTGCGGGGCAACGAGCGGAGCCCAGTATTTTGCGCGAGTAGCCATACTTATTGGGGTGTGAGGTATCGAGCGCACCAGCAATGCATCATATCGTCACAAACCGGACCTGCGCGCTCAAAGAGAGTTCTTCACGTATTTCTGTGGATCTGTTTCTTAAGGCTCTCTTCAGGTTAGAGAGACACATAATGCGTATGCTCCAGCCCGCCGAAGAACCAATCTGCCGCACCGTATGCAAAGGACTTACCCGTACAAAGGTTTCGAAATAACCGTCGAACTTGAGCCCGTGTGGGAGCCGTCAGGCAGCGCTGTGCTGTCACCGCCGAGGGGGTTTGTCGCAATCGTATCCGTTGGTGCTAACGGGGTGCCAACTTCGCTGATATCACCTATCCGCCTGATGGAAGACACCTGGAAGCCTTTCGGAACGGAAGCGACTGCACTTATGGCGGGCTGTAGCGCGGGTCAGCGTTTGATAGAGAATACGCTCCTGCCGGAATAGTCGTGTCCTGCAAAGCGGATGACGTTCGCGAATCTCCGAAACGTAGATAGGGTTAGAACGCTCGTGGTGGATGCCGCTTCATGGCGGACCGCATCATTCTTCTGTCGGTGATGCCGGGCACTGACAACAAACGGATCTCTGACGAGGTTACCTATCGCGACGAGCCATCCAAAGAAACCACCGATGACCCTGCGGGCATACGACCTGCTGCGCTCAGACAGCGGACCTTCGAACGGGTGCCAGTCACCCATTGACCGCCGCCCGTTGCGCTTGCCGCACCGGTCTGGAAGTGGGGCCTTCAGGAACTCGTCGTAGGCCTCGATGTCTTCCGTCCTGACAGAGGCGAGTCCTTTTCGCTGCAAGATCGTGAGCCACGCGTAGAAGCGGTCGAGTTCCTTTCCGTATGCGCGCTGCGTACGAGACCCCTCGTCATAGGTGCGAAGTCAAGCGTTGAGAGCGTTCACGTCGGTTAGTGCATCATCGAGCGTGCACATTTCGAGAAGGGGTGCGGTTGTAGCCGTGCGGGTCCTTTTCGTAAGCGCGAGTTGATGCTTCAGCGAGCTCTTCAAACGGCAACGGTCTGCCCGCCACCGCGGGTGCCGCCGTGTTTGCACGTTGGTTGTTGTCGCTGCTACGCCGCGTCATCTCAGACATCTCCGGCTTGTACAACCTCGAGTTGTCCCACTCAAAAGTCGCCAATCACCGTAAATCGGGCCGCTCGACCGCGAGATTCGACACGCTCCTAAGTTAATGCATTTTTGAGTTATTCGACTGGAAGACCATTTGAGGTTATGTGTTGCCCGACGGAAAAGTGCAGCATTCTCGCGGGGAGGCAATTCCCGGACGCAACTCGTCAACTCGCTCAAGTAATGCACTATCGAAGTGCAAAACTGCCTTGAGGCGCTAAAAAGTTGGAAGTTTAGGTTCCCCGGCTGTGGATTCCACATGACAAATTTCGACAAAGCTTAAATAAACATGCACACGACATTATAGTACTAATGTCGTGTTTGTGACGCGGGTGCGTAGCGTTTCTTGCGTTTTACGTTGTATTATCAACGGAATCCATATTTCCAGCCGGTACCACCATGACCCTCGAAGCCGACATCGAAGTCGCCCGCCAAAATGCGTCCGACACGCAGACGCTTTATCGCGAAGTCTGTGCGTTGCTGTTTTTCCGCTACGGCGAAACGCCGACCGCAAACCGCCTGTACCAATTGGTGCGTAAAGGGAGCATGAGCGCGCCGGCCAAGGCGTTGCGCGATTTCTGGACCGACGTGCGAGACAAAACGCGTGTCGATGTCGGCCGTCCGGATTTGCCGGCCGAGGTCGCAACGGCCGCCGGCGAGTTCGCGGCGCAGCTGTGGCGTCTGTCGAGCGACGCCGCGAACGCTGCGCTAGACGTGTTCAGGCAGGACGCCGACGCCCAAATCTCCGCGGCGCAAAAACAGGCCGAGCAACTAGACAGGCAGCGTCAGGAAGCCGTCGAGCAGGCCGAAAAGTCGGCCAACGACGCCGCGACCCTGCGCGCGCGGCTCGCCGGGCTCGAGGCGCGCATCGTCGAACTGCAGACCGCCAACGATATGCTGACGGCGCAGCTGACGGCATCGAAGGAAGAAACCGCGGCAGGCGCCGCCGCGCTCGCCGATGCCCGCCGGGATTTCGCCGACGAACTCGCGAAACTGCGCCGTTCGCACGAGCAGAACGAGCAGCGGCTCGCCGCTGCGGAAAAGCGCGCATTGCTCGAAATCGACGGTGAACGGGCCGCGGCGCAACGTCTGCGCAAGGAGCTTCAGGCGAGTCACGAGCGGGCGGCGACGCTCGAAGCCGAATCGCGAACCGAGCGCGACGCGCTGCGCAACGAGTTGGCCGCAATAAAGGCGGAACTGGCTGCCTCGGCTGCGCGGCATGCCGAGACCCGCGGACAGCTCGCGGAAAAGGACGCGTTGCTGGCTGAACGCGTGGCTGCGACCGACCTGTTACGCCAGCGTATCGACGCGCTGTCGCTGCAGATCGAGACGGCGCGAATGGAAAAAACGTCCGCGCGCCCTGCCCGCCGCGCCCGCGAAAAATCATCCGCGCAAGGCCGCGCAACGGCGGGTTTCTCAGGCGGACCGTTCGTCAAACGCTCGACCAACGCCAAATCACGCGAGTCGTAACAGCGCGCATAAGCGGCATAAGTGGCTACCTCCAATTCCACAAAACCGGTTATTCCACCACGCCAGTTGACCGTCTAACCTGAGCTCACATTAAACTCACCGCAAGGACGGCCCCCATGAAGATCATGCACGTCGACGCCAGCGCGAAGCGCGAGCGATCCAATTCCCGCGCGCTCGCCCGCTATTTTCTCGAGCGTCTGCGCGGAGAGCGCGTCGAGTTCGATGTCGACTATCTGGACGTGACAGTCGACACACCACCGCACGTCTCCGAAGCGTTCGCGATCGCCACCTACACGGCCGCGCAAGAGCGCACAGCGGCGATGAAAGCGACGCTGGCGTCATCGGATGCGCTATGCGCGCGCCTGCTCGCCGCCGACGCGCTGGTGTTCGCCATGCCGATGTACAACTGGTCGATGCCGTCGGCGTTCAAGGCGTTCATCGATAGCGTCACGCGGACCGGCGTGACCTACCTGCACGCGGAAGACGGTCGCATCGTCGGGCAGTTGGGCCGGCACAAGGTGGTGTTCATCACGAGCCGCGGCGCGGATCTGCGCGCGGGCTCGCCGTATGAATCGATGGATGCGCTGACGCCGGCGCTGAAGGCTGCATTCGGTTTTCTTGGCGTCGCCGCGCCGACTTTCGTCGATGCGCAGCCGCTGCAGTTCGCCAATCCCGAAGCGCGAGCCGCGGCGCTCGAACGCGCGCGTGGAGAATTGGCCGCGGTTGCGGTGCAGTGGGCACAAGGCGAACGCGTGGCAAACCGGCAAGCCGAGGCGTTGTGCCAGGCTGACGCGGAGTGAAGCTATGAATACGATCCGCACTCTATTCGCGTCGGCGCTGTTCGCCGGCGCCGCGATCACGGGCACGTGGCAGTCCGCCTATGCCGCCGACACCGCCGAGGCGAGCGCGGCCCCTCACGAGACCATCGCCCCCGCCTTCGCCGTCCCGATCGCGAACGTGCCGGGCAAGACGGTGACCGCGCTCATCGTCGACTATGCGCCGGGCGGCAAGTCGGCGCCGCATCGGCATGGCCAGGCGTTCGTGGTGGGCTATGTGCTGTCGGGCGCGATCCGCAGCCGTGTCGATAACGGCGGGGAGCGCGTCTACCATGCGGGCGAATCGTGGACCGAGAAGCCTGGCGCGCATCACATGGTCAGCGAGAACGCGAGCACGACCGAGCCGGCAAAACTGCTCGCGATTTTCGTCGCGGACACGAACGACCAGCACCTGGTGACGTTCGATAAAAAGTAATCGTCATCGGGCGGCGGCGCTCGCCGCGCGCGCGCATCGATGCAGGTGCAACGAGCTGCGCGCAACGCGGCATCAGAAGCGCGGATGACACTCGAAGCTGACCGACGACGCGTGTTCGGTCATCGCGCTGACACCGCTGACCGTCTCCCTGTTCACGCTGCTTTGCATGCCGCGACGATCGCAGTAGTCGCGCGCCTGGTTCATCGCGAGTTCGTGCGCGCGCGCCCAGGCCATGCGTCCTCCGGTCGCGCTCGCGGCGACCGTGTAGCTGCCGGGCTTGTCGCTCGCGACCACATCCGTGCTCGACGCGCAGCCGACGAGACTCGCGCCCGCGAGCGCCACCGCGAGCGCTCCGCGCACACGCGTGAGCAGCGGCGCCCTCTTCCTTGCTGCGCTCGCCACTCGCGCGACGCCGTCGGCTTCGCATACGCGCACCGTTGTGCACGCTTCGGCAAGACCGTCCGAACTCTGATTCAACATCGTGGATCACCTGCATTTTTAACCGATTAATCAGGCAGTGATTATCCGGAATCGTTCGCGCAAGATCAGCCGATACAACCGAAAACACTGTTGCGCGGCTCTTAACAATGGACATGACCACAATGCCGTGACCACATCGGCAATGAGCGGACCGTGTGGTTCACAAAAGACTTCCGGAATCCCTTGTGAGCGTTTAGTCTGTAGCGATGCCTGCTCGACAGACAGGCATATCGAACCGCGGACGGACCCCACCACATAGCGGCATACACCGGTCGCCGAACCGGAGGAGACACATATGGATCTCGAATCACGTACCCTTCATCGCGTCACGATGCGGCTCATACCGTTTCTGATGCTCTGCTACTTCATCGCTTATCTAGATCGCGTCAACGTCGGCTTCGCGGCCTTGCAGATGAACAAGGCGCTCGATCTGTCCGCGAGCGCGTTCGGCTTCGGCGCGGGCGTTTTCTTTCTCGCGTACTTCTTTTTCGAAGTGCCGTCGAACCTGCTGCTCGAACGATTCGGCGCACGCCGCTGGATCGCGCGGATCATGTTCTCGTGGGGCATACTCGCGGGCGCGATGGCCTTCATCCCGGACATCTCGCGCTTCACCGGACTATCGCCCGCCCACGTGTTTTTCGGCCTGCGCATTCTGCTTGGCGTCGCCGAGGCCGGTTTTTTCCCGGGCATCATTTTTCTGCTGACCTTGTGGTTTCCGGCCGCGTATCGCGGGCGGGTGGTCGGCTATTTCATGGCGGCGATTCCGCTGTCGACTGTAATCGGCGGCCCGATCTCCGGCGCACTGCTGTCGCTCGACGGCATCGGTGGACTCGGCGGCTGGCAGTGGCTGTATCTGATCGAGGCGGCGCCCGCAGTATTGCTGTCGGTCGCAGTGCTGCTCTATTTGACCGACAAGCCCGCCGACGCCACCTGGCTCAGCACCGAGGAGCGTGAATGGCTGATCGCGCGCCAGAAGCAGGAGCGCGAGCATCGCGAGGCGGTGCGCCACTTCAGCGTGAAGGAAGCGCTGATCAATCCGCGCGTGCTCGCCATCGCGCTGATCTATTTTGGCGCGAATGCGACTAACTACGGCCTGAGCTTCTTCCTGCCGCAGATCGTGAAAGCATTCGGTCTGACCAATCTGCAGACGGGTTTCGTCACGTCGCTGCCGTACGTCGTCGGGCTCATCGGCATGATCGTGTGGGGGCGGCATTCGGATCGCCACCTCGAGCGCCGCTGGCACGTCGCGATTGCGCTGTTCATTGCGGCGGGCGGCATCGCGGTCTCGGCCGGACTCGACAATCCGGTGCTGAAGATGATTGCGCTATCGATTGCCGGCTTCGGCATCTTCGGTTGCCTGCCGGTGATCTGGACCTTGCCGGCCGCGTTCCTGTCGGGCGCCGCGGCCGCGGGCGGCATCGCCGCGATCAATTCGCTCGGCAATCTGGCGGGTTTCTTCGGCCCGTTCGCGATGGGCTGGATCAAGGACAGCACCGGCGGCTTCGGCGCCGGGCTGCTATGCCTCGCGGGCGCGGGGCTGATCGGTGTGGCGGCGGTGTTGCTGCTGCATCACGACACGTCGCTCGAGACGGCGCATGGCAATCCGCATGCGCGGCCGCCGGGTGAAACGGGCGTCGCGAGACCTTAGCCTTCTGGCTCACCCAGTTCGATACGCACCCGGGCAGCGCGCCCGGGTCGCATTCAGTTCGCCCCGCTGCTGTTGTTCGACCCTGCGCCCCCCTGAGCGCCCGCATCGGGCGGCACGACGTCGTCTGGCGTCGGGGTCGGCGCGAGCGCGGCCGCACCGCCGCCATGCGTTTCACCGTCGACGGCATTAGCGGGCGGCGTCGTCGGAGCCCCTTCCGACCCCGACCCCGACCCAGGCGCCGGCAGCAACGGCGGCAACTCGCGCACCTCGCCCTGCACCGCGGACGCGCCCGCTGCCTCTGACGCCGCCGGAGCAGCCACGGCGGACGCCGATGGCTGCACCGGCGCGCGCCGCGCCGGAGCACGCGCCACGACCTGCTTGTCCGGCTGCGCCGGCGTGCGCGTGAACAGGCTCTCGATCCAGTTGCGCAAGCGTTCGGCGCGCTCCGCGAACCACCCGGGCTGCTGCGCGGTATCGAACTTCATGTGGCTGTCGAGGAGCCGCGAGCGCTGCGCGCGCTGGAAGAAATCGCCGACGATCGGCAGCGCGCTATGCGCGCCCTGCCCCCAGTAGTCACTGCGCAGCGTCACGCGGCTGTCGTTGAAGCCGACCCACGCCCCCGCCACCAGTTGCGGCTGCATCAGGATGAACCAGCCATCCGCGTTGCCTTGGGTCGTGCCCGTCTTGCCCGCGACGTCGCCGCGCACGCCAAAGCGCGTGCGGATGCTCGCGCCGGTGCCGCGGCTGACCACGTCGCGCATCACGTCGACGAGCGTGCGCGCCGAGTCGGCGGGCAACTCGCGCTTCGGGGTGGCCGGGCTGAATTCGGCCAGCAGGTTGCCGTTGCGGTCCTCGATGCGCGTGACCATCAGCGGCTCGACGTAGCCGCCGAGGTTCGCGATCGTGCCGTACGCCGACACCATTTCCTTCAGCGTGACCGGGCTCGTGCCGAGCGCGAGCGACGGCACCGGGTCGAGCTGGCTGTCGCGCACACCCATCGCACGGGCGAGCTTCGCGACCCGGTTCGGACCGACCGACTCCATCACCTGCGCGGTGATGCGGTTGCGCGAATACGCGAGCGCATCGCGCAGGCTGATCATGCCGCCGCTCGGCTCGTCCTCGTCGTTCGGCTTCCAGAGTTCGCCGCCGGCGAGTTCGATCTGGACCGGATTGTCCGGCAGTTTGTCGTCGGGCTTCGCGCCGGCCTCGAAGGCCGCCGCGTAGACGAACGGTTTGAACGTCGAGCCCGGCTGACGGCGCGCCTGCTGCACGTGATCGAACGGATCAACCCCAAAGTCGCGGCTGCCGACCCACGCCTTGATCTCGCCGGTGTGCGGGTCCATCGCGAGGAAGTCGGCCTGCACGCGCGTCTTCGTATCGCACACGCCTTGCACGAGCTTGCGATCGGCGAGCAGGTGTTTGAGCGCGTCGTCGTCGGACAGGCCCGTGTCTTTGGCCGCGCGGAAGTCGGGCGTCTCGCGCAGGAACGTGCGCAGCAGGTCTTTGTCGGCCGAGCAGCCGGCGCGCGTGCCCCACGCCGAGTTCGCGATGTTCTGCAACTGATTGCCCTGCAGCGTGACCGCCTGAGTCGCCATTGCCTGGAGGCGCGAGTCGATCGTCGTGCGCACGACGAGCCCATCGGAATAGATGTTGTAGTCGTTGCGATCGGCCCACGTGACCAGCCATTTGCGCAGTTGCTGCGTGAAGTGCGGCGCGGGTCCGGGCGGCTCGATCTGGCGCTCGAAGTCCAGACGCAGCGGCTTGCGGGCGAGCCCGTCGTACTGCGCGGGCGTCAGCTTGCCGTACTTGACCAGCTGCGCGAGCACCGTATTGCGCCGCTGCAACGCGCGCTCGGGGTTCAGCACCGGGTTGTAGTACGCGTTGCCCTTCAGCATGCCGGTCAGCGTCGCCGCTTCGAGCACGTTCAGCTCGGACGCGGACTTGTCGAAATAGGTGCGCGCGGCCATTTCGATGCCGTACGCGTTGTACAGGAACGGCACCGTGTTCAGGTAGGTTTCGAGGATCTCGTCCTTCGTGTAGAACGCCTCGATCTTCAGTGCGGTGATCGCTTCCTTCAGCTTGCGCGTCAGCGTCGGCGCGCGGCCGATTTCGTCGGGATACAGATTGCGCGCGAGCTGCTGCGTGATCGTCGAGCCGCCCTGGCGGTCGCCGGAGAACGTGTGCAGCGCCGCCGAAGCGGTGCGCCGCCAGTCGAGCCCGAAATGCTGATAGAAGCGGTGATCCTCGGTCGCGATCAGCGCGTTGACGACGTTCGGCGAGATGTCCGTCAGCTTGACCCACTCGCGGTTCGACGGCTTGAACTCGGCGAGCAGCTTGCCGTCCGCCGACAGGATCTGCGCGGGCTGCTCGATCTTCGCCTTGCGGATGTCGCCGATGCTCGGCGTGAACGGAATCAGCAGCAGCACGTACAGCACGAACAGCAGCGGCAGCGCGGCGAGCCCCCACGCGAACGTGCGGCGGGTCGGGTGGCGCAGATGCCACGCGGCCTTCGCGAACAGCGGGTTCGCGAGGGTCAGCCCTTTGTCGAGGGCCGCCAGAAAGGAGGAAAAGAGGCGCTTCACGTGCTGTCGTCGGCTGGGAAAGGCGCAATCGTACCAAGATGTGGGGAGTGCGCTGATTTTTGCCCCATTCGCGGTATGGCGTGCGGCCCCGGCGGGGCCACTATAATGTCGCCAATTCCGACAAGAGGTGCTTCATGATCATCAAACCGCGTGTGCGTGGCTTCATCTGTGTATCGACCCATCCGACCGGCTGCGAAGCCAACGTCAAGGAACAGATCGAGTATGTGAAGGCACGCGGCCCCATCGCCAACGGGCCGAAGAAGGTGCTCGTGATCGGCGCGTCTACCGGCTATGGCCTCGCCGCGCGCATCAGCGCCGCGTTCGGCTCGGGCGCGTCGACCCTCGGCGTGTTCTTCGAGCGCGCCGGCAGCGAAACCAAGGCGGGCACGGCCGGCTGGTACAACACCGCGGCGTTCGAGAAGTTCGCCAACGCCGAAGGCCTGTACGCGACCAGCATCAACGGCGACGCGTTCTCCGACGAAGTGAAGGCGCGCACCATCGAAGTGATCAAGCGCGATCTCGGCCAGGTCGATCTGGTCGTCTACAGCCTCGCGGCGCCGAAGCGCCAGCATCCGAAAACCGGTGAGGTGTTCAGCTCGGTGCTGAAGCCGATCGGCCAGGCGGTCAACCTGCGCGGCATCGACACCGACAAGGAAGTGATCAAGGAAACCGTGCTCGAACCGGCGACGCCGGAAGAGATCGCGCAGACGGTCGCGGTGATGGGCGGCGAGGACTGGCAGATGTGGATGGACGCGCTGGCCGAAGCCGGCGTGCTCGCCGACGGCGCGAAGACCACCGCGTTCACCTACCTCGGCGAAAAGATCACGCACGACATCTATTGGAACGGCTCGATCGGCGCGGCCAAGAAGGATCTCGACCAGAAGGTGCTCGGCATCCGCGCAAAGCTCGCGGCCAACGGCGGCGACGCGCGCGTCGCGGTGCTGAAGGCGGTCGTCACGCAGGCAAGCTCGGCGATTCCGATGATGCCGCTGTATCTGTCGCTGCTCTTCAAGGTGATGAAGGAAAAAGGTACGCACGAAGGCTGCATCGAACAGGTGTACGGCCTGTACAAGGACAGCCTCTATGGCAGCCAGCCGCATCTGGACGACGAAGGCCGTCTGCGCGCGGACTACAAGGAACTCGATCCGCAGGTGCAAGGCCGCGTGCAGGAGCTGTGGAACCAGGTGAGCAACGACAACATCTACGAACTCACCGATTTCGCCGGCTACAAGAGCGATTTCCTGCGTCTGTTCGGCTTTGAAATGAAGGGCGTCGATTACGACGCGGACGTCAATCCGGACGTGCGGATTCCGAATCTCGTCCAGGTTTGATCCACCGAGGGGCGGCCCCGCTTCGCGAGTTCGCCCCTCCTGTTACCCCCGCTTGATCCCCTCCCTTAACTCCGTCCCCTCACTTCTTCCACCCACACGTCAGCACGGATACGCGCCCTGCAACGAGCGCAGAATCGCGAGCCCGATCGGAAAATCGTCGGAAATGCCCGGGTGGTTCGCGAAGAACGCATCGAGCAGCGGATAAACCGTCTGGTTGCCGATCGCGAGCGTTTCTGGCGGACAGAACAGCTGCCGCTGTTTGCGCGAGACCAGGTCGCCGTTCGCCCAGCCGAACGCGTTGATCGTGCCGGTGATGTACGCCGCATAGATCGAGTTGTTGTCGGCGTGCGCCCATTTCTTGTACTGGGCGGCAGTCATCTCGGCACTCGCATTCAGAGTGAAACACGCCGTCAGCGCAGCCAGCGCGAATTTAGTTACCCGCATCGTTGGACCTTCAATGTCGCTAAATGGGCGCCATTGTAGGCGACGCGGGTGCACCGCGCAGAAGCCGTCGATCACGGCAATTCGAAAGTAATACGTAAGCATTCAAGGCGGCAGCTGCCAGCATCGGCGGGTTTGCCGACGCGCGCGCGAATCAACGATTACGGCGTGCCGTTGCGGCAATACCTGCGATACCCGTCGCGCTCGGCGAGGCGCGCCATATACGCGGCCAGCGCCGGCAAATCGTCGTGCTGCTGCGGCGTTTCGAGCCAGCGGTTCGCGGACAGCGCGATCGGAATATCGGCGAGCGAGAACGCGTCGCCCGCGATATACGCGCCGGTGCGCGCGAGTTGCTGCTCGACGATCGCCATATGCTTCGACCAGTTCGCACACGAAGCGGCGATCTGCCGCGGGTCCTGATGCTCGGGCGAGTGCCGCACGAGTGCGAGAAACGCGTAGCTCCACGAGCGGTTCAATTCGCTCGCCTGCCAGTCGATCCATTGATCGCAGCGCGCGCGCTCGACCGGATCGGCCGGATACAGCGCGTCACCGCGATAACGGTTCGCGAGGTAACGGATGATCGAGTTCGATTCCCACAGCACGAAGTCGCCGTCGCGAATCACGGGGACCATCGCGTTCGGATTGAGCGCGCGGAATTCGGCGACATCGGTCGAGCGAAAGCCCGAGCCCCAGTCTTCCTGTTCGAACGCAAGTCCGAGTTCCGCGCAGGTCCACAGCACCTTGCGCACGTTGATCGAGGTGGTCTTGCCGAGTATTTGCAGCATCGGTTGTTGTGTGTCGCGTCGGTAGAACGGGTTGGAGGAATCAAACTTAGCAGCCAGTGAGTTTGCCTTGCACACGGCGCGGCGTCATCCGCTTTTCAGCGTCGCCTGTTCGCGGATCATGTCGTACAGCGCCTGCGCGGCCGGCGACAACTGCGCGGTCTTGCGCGCGACCAGCACCAGCGTGCGCGACACGGTCGGCTGCGTGAGCTCGACCGTGCGCACGCTCGGATACGCGCCCTTCTGCAGCGCGAGCGCGGGCACCACGGCCGCGCCGACACGCTGCGCGACGAGCCCGACCGCGGTCGAACTGCGCTGTACCTCGTAGAACGACCGCAGCGCAAGTTCGCTCGATGCCAACGCGACGTCGAGCAGAGCGCGATTGCCGCTGACCTCGCCGGCGAAAATCAGCGGGAACGCCTGCAATTGCCGCCACGCGATGCGCCGCCGCTTCGCGAGCGGATGGTCTTCATGGCAGATCAGCACATAGCGGTCTTCGGTGAGCGGCACGGTAGCGAGATCCGGATGATGCTCGCGCGCGATGTTGATGCCGAACTCGACCTCCCTGCGCAACACGGCCTCCTCAACCGCCGACGACGCATGATCGAGAATCTTGATGCGATTGTGCGGATAGCGCGCCGAATACGCCTGCAAGATGCGCGGCAGATACTGCACGCCGACGGTCGGCACGCACGCGATCGACACGTCGCCGCGTCGCGCGATCCCCGTTTCGCGGATTTCGACCAGCGCGTCGGCCAGTTCGCCGAGCAGCCGGCGCGCCTGCGGCAGAAAACTGCGGCCGATTTCGGTGAGCGCCATCGACCGCGTGGTGCGCTCGATCAGCGTGACGCCGAGATAGGTTTCGAGCTTGCGCAGCCGTTGCGTGATCGCCGTCTGCGTGACGTGCAGCGAATCCGCCGCGCCCTGGAAGCTGCCGCGATCGGCAATCGCGACGAATGCCTGCACGCCGAGCGTGTCGATTTTCATTAGAAAAATGAAGTAATCGGAATCATAAATTCATTTTACTCGGGACTGGTAGCGGCCGAGAATGGCCGCAACGAACCTTGCAAAGGAGCCACAAGATGACCGACAAAACCACGAACGAGCACAGCGATTGGCACGCGAAGCAGTACACCCTATTCGAGAACGAGCGCACTCGGCCGGTGCGCGATCTGCTTGCGGCGGTGCCGTTGGACGGGGCGCGGCTCGCGGTCGATATCGGCTGCGGACCGGGCAACTCGACCGAGGTGCTGGCCGAGCGCGTGCCGGGCGCGTCGGTCAGCGGCATCGACAGCTCGGCCGACATGATCGCGGCGGCCCGTCGGCGGTTGCCGCAATTGCGCTTCGACGTCGGCGACGTGTCGACGTGGGACGCGCGCGGCCCGTTCGATGTGATCCTCGCGAACGCGGTGCTCCAATGGGTGCCCGACCACGAGCGGCTGTTCCCCGCGCTGGTGGCAAAACTCGCCACGGGCGGCAGCCTCGCCGTGCAGATGCCCGTCAATCTCGACGAACCGGCGCACCGGCTGCTGCGCGAAATCGCCGCCGACGGGCCTTGGGCGCCCAGGCTGACGGGCGTCGAGCGCACCGTGCGCCACGACGCGAACTGGTACTACGCGCTGCTCAAGCCGCTGTGCGCGCGCGTCGACGTGTGGCGCACGGTCTATCACCACCCGCTCGCGGGCCCCGACGCAGTGGTCGAATGGTTCAAGGGCAGCGCGCTGCGGCCATTTCTCGCCGCGCTCGACGACGCCGAACGCAGCGCGTTTCTTCAACGCTATCGCGACGAAATCGCCAAAGCCTACCCGGCGCTCGCCGATGGCACGGTGCTGCTGCCGTTTCCGCGGCTTTTCATCGTCGCGACGCGTGGCCGACGCTGAGTCCGCGCCCGGAAACCACCACAAGCCGCTGAGCGCTGCGCGGCGGGGCTCCGGCGGATGCTCCGGCTCGATCGGGGCGGCCGGCGCACGTCGCGGATGCATCGCCCGAAAGCCCGCCTGTTGCGGTGCCGCACGCTAGGGTTGGTCAGGAATTGCCGCCCGGGAATTCCGCATGCTAATGTTTATAAAACAGCGGAGGACGGCGCCCGCCGGCCTCACCGGGAAGCCATTTACTGCAGCGAGCGTCGCCATGAGTGATGTACGCCAACATCTGAGTCCCCGTGACCGCCTGGAGCTGTTGTGCTGGCTCACATGCGGAAGCCTCGGCGCTTATTATCTGAACGAAGACTGGCCCGACGCGGCGTTTCACGTGCAGTCCGCGCACAAGTGGCTCGACCGCCGCGCGCGCGAAGCCGACTGGCTGTGCATTGCGAAGCTGTCTGCCACCGCCGTCGAAATCGCGCGGCGCCACGCGCGCTTCGTCGATGCCGATTGGGCGCGCGACGCGGTCGAGGAAATTCTCGATACCGACGAACTCGACCCACAAGCCCGGCTCGTCCGGCAGGTGATAGCCGACTGCCAGAGCGCGCTAGCCGACAAGCGGATCGCCGATTAGCCGCGGGCTGGTTTTTCTTCCTTTTTTGCGGTGGTTTAGGGGGCCGATCTTTGGCCCCTTTTGCATTGTTCCGCCCTTGCCGGGCAGGATGCGCCGCTTGCAGTCGGTAAAAAATGCGGTACGCGCCGTCGCGCGTCATCTTTATTCGGTTCGCGCAATCGCCGCGACCGCCCCGCCCTTTATTCCTCGACCATCGTCTTCAACTTCAGCAGCGCCTGATCCCATTGCCGCGAAATCGCGTCGAGCGCGCGGCGCGCCGCGTCGAGATGCGCGGGTTCGAACGCCCACAGGCGCTCGCGTCCAACCTTCACATCGTGGACGAGCCCCGCGTCGGCCAGCACCTGCAGATGCTGCGTGACCGACTGCCGCGTGATGTCGGTGCCGGCCGTCAGCTGCGCGATCGACATCGGGCTGCCCGCACACAATGCCGCGACGAGACGCAGGCGCGTCTCGTCACCGAGCGCGGCGAACACCGCCGCCGAACTGCGCAGCGTCGCCGCCTTGAGACCCGCCTTCGCGGAGCCCGCTTTAACTCGCGCCGACATATCGTTCGATATTGACCATCTGCTGTCCCCAGCCGCCGTCGTTCAGCCGGAACGCTTCCGCGCGGCGCCCGACCGGCAACTGGTCGAAGCCCGATTCGACGACCCGCAGCAGCGTGCCGGACTCGACCTCGCTCAGATCGAATTCGACGAGCGTGGTCGGCTCCGGCGTGTAGTCGATCGTGATGTCGATCGCGGCCGGATGCCAGCGCCACGACAGATGATGCTCGGGCTCGACACGCTCGACCAGCACGTCCATCACCAGCTGTTCGTAGCCCGGATAGGTGATGTGCCCCTGCGTGGATTGCCCGGCGACGAACTGCTTGCCGGCGAGGTTCACGCCGAACCATTTGCCGAATTCCTCGGCGTTGGCCAGCGCGCGCCACACGCGCGAGCGCGGCGCCTTCAACAGAATCTGCTTTTCGATGCGATCGGTCGATGAGTTCATATGCAGCCTCCTGGCTGCATATTAGAAACGCCGCGACCAATATGCAAGCATTCGACTGCGCTTTTGTCAGCGCCGTGCCTCACTCCGTCGCATGCGCATGCATCACGCCGGTCTGCATCGACCACGCCATCCACGGCCGGCGCAGCGCGACGATCGCAAGGAACGCGCACGCCGACAGCGTGCCGAACGTCGCGAAGCCCATCTGATAGCTGCCGGTGCTCTCCTTCGCGATGCCCATCACGACCGGCAGATAAAAGCCGCCGATGCCGCCCGCCGCGCCGACGATGCCGGACATCAGACCGGTGCGGCCGGCCCAGCGATGCGGCACGAGCTGGAACGTCGCGCCATTGCCGAGGCCAAACGCGACGTACATGCACAGCAGCAATGCGATGCCGCCCGCGAACGACGGCATCGCCGTCGCGAACAGGAAGTCGCAAATCGCGATGATCGCGAGCAGCACGGTCAGCGCGCGCACGCCCGACACGCGGTCGGCAATCAGGCCGCCGAGCGGACGCACCATCGCACCCGTCGCGGCGAGCAGCGCCATGAACAGACCCGCGTCGATCTTCGACAGTTGATACAGGTTGGTCAGCAGCAGCGACACATACGAGGACATGCCGACGAAACCGCCGAACGTGATGCTATAGACGAGCATGATGACCCACGTATCGCGCTCGGCGAGCACCGAGCGGTAGCGTTGCGGCAGCACCGCGATCGCGAGCAGCGCGCCGACCACCGGCAACAGCAGCACGCCGGTCTTGCCCGCGCCGAACAGCCCCGCTTCGACGAGCAGCACGAGCACGATCAGGCCGGCGAGCGTCGTCGCGAAGCTGCCGAACGCGCGCAGCACGCTGCCGGTCTTGACGCCCGCGTCGTTGGCCCAGAAGTACAGCGTGATCGCGGCGATCGCGAGCAGCGGCAAGGCGCCGCCCGCGGCGAGTTGCCAACCATAGCGCGTCGCCAGTTGCGGGAACAGGAAGCCGTCGAGCACCGCGCCGATGTTGCCGGCCGCGGCGAGGCCCAACACGAGGCCCTGCACCTTCGGCGGATAGTTGCTGCCGGCCATCGGCAGCGCGACCGCGAAGCTGGCGCCGCCGACGCCGAGGAACACGCCGAGCACCAGCAGCATTTCGTACGACGGCACCGATTGCAGCAACGGCAGCACGATCGTCGGTACCGCCGATAGCAACACGCCCATCAACGCAATGCGTTTGCCCTGCGCGGACTGATACAGATTGCCGAGCGTCACGCGCAGAATCGCCGCGGACAACACCGGCACCGCGACCAGCAGACCCTGCTGCGCGGGCGTCATCGCGATGCTCTTGCTGATGAACGGCGCGAGCGGCCCATACAGCACCCAGACGGTGAAGCCCGTGTCGAAATACAGAAAGCAGGCGACCAGTGCGCGCCAATCGCCGCTTCGCAGGGAGTGCATCACGTTTTTCATCAGAGATCCTCGGTAAATAAAATGCCTGGTAGTCCGGTTGCTGCGTTACTTGTGTTTTGCACCGGCATGTCGCCCGGAGTTTTAACCGGGACTCGATATGCAAGCGTCATGCCATCATGCTGTGTGTTTTGAGGCCTTGTTTTAAGGCTTTTTTCGAAACGCGTCGGCGTCTCAATACACGTCGCGTGCATAGCGCTTTTCGCGCGTCAGACGGCTCACGTATTCGAGTGCTTTCTCTTCGCTCATGCCACCGTGCGTCGCGATGATGTCCTTCAGCGCCGCGTCGACATCGCGTGCCATCCGGTTCGCGTCGCCGCATACATAGAAATGCGCACCGTCTTCGAGCCATGCCCACAGTTGCGCACCGTGTTCGCGCATGCGGTCCTGCACATAGATCTTGTCGGCCTGGTCGCGCGAGAACGCGACGTCGAGTCGGGTCAAGAGACCGCTCGCGCGCATCGCTTCGAGCTCGTCGCGATAGTAGAAGTCGGTCGCGGCATGTTGTTCGCCGAAGAACAGCCAGTTGCGTCCGCGTTCGCCGCGTGCCTGCCGTTCGTGCAGAAAGCCGCGAAACGGTGCGATGCCGGTGCCGGGACCGACCATGATCATCGGCGTGTCCGAGTGATGAGGAGGACGAAAGTGTGCGGACTTCTGCACGAACACGGGGACGTCGGTGTCGCTTGCGCGATCCGCGAGAAACGTCGACGACACGCCCTTGCGGTGCCGCCGCCCATTGCTGTAACGCACCGCCGATACCGTCAGATGCACCTCGCCCGGATGCGCCTTTGGGCTCGATGCGATCGAATACAGGCGCGGCTGCAGGCGCTTCAGCATGCCGGTTAGTTCGGCGGCCGAGAGGCTCACCGGAAACTCGTGCAATACGTCGGCGAGCTGCTGTCCCCATAGCCATTGCTTCAGATCCGCCTTGCGTTCGGGCGCGAGCAGATCGCCCAGCGCGCCGTTGCGGCTGCGCGCGGCGACCAGCGCAAGCGCTTCGGCGCTCGGCCGCGCGATCTCGTAGTGTTTGGTGAGCGCATCGGCGAGGCGCATGTCGCCGATACCCGTGACGTGCACCGATGCGTCAGCGTGCAGACCGCTCAGCGTGATCAGTTCGTCGACGAGTTCGGGGCAGTTGCTCGGGCCACACGCCGAGCGCATCACCCACTTCGTATTCGAGGTTGGTCTCGCCCGTTTGCAGCGACACGTAGCGCGTATCCTTCACGGCGCCCTGCCGGTTCAGTCGCAAATTGCCGACGATGCGCGACGCGGCCGGCCGCGCCTTGGTCGGCACCGCGCCCACCACCGCGTTGATCATGCCGCCCGGCGGCACCGCATGCAGCGCGGCATCCGCCTGCTTGATACAGACGATCACGCGTTCGAGCCATGCATCTGCGCTCGGCTGATATTCGATGTCGCAATCGACGCGCTCGGTCAGACGCAGCGCGCCCTGCGCGCCGAGCCGTTCATCGAGCCGACGGCCGTGACCGCAATACTGATCGTAGTTGCGATCGCCGAGCGCGAGCACCGCGAAGCGCACGCCGTCGAGGCGCGGCGCCGTGGCGGCGTTCAGATGCGTCCAGAAGTCCTGCGCGTTGTCGGGCGCATCGCCGTCGCCGAACGTGCTGGTCATCAGCAACACGTACTGCGCCTTCGCGAGCGCTGCGAACGGATAGTCGGCCATGCACGCGGTGCGAATCTCGAAGCCCGATTCCATCAGACGCGTCGCGTAACGCTCGGTCAGCGATTCGGTGTTGCCGGTTTGCGAGGCCCACAACAGCGTGACCTTCGGCCGGGTGCGCACGATACGCACGCCCGATTCGCGGGCCTCTTCCTGCGCGGCATTCGGCGGCGATGCAGCGCCTGAAGCCCGGGCCGTCGTCGCGCTGCGACTATACAGTCCGGCAAGCAGACCATCGACATAGAGCCGCTTCACCGCATCGAACGGTGCGCTGTGCGGCAGCACCGGCACGTTGTCGAGGCCTTGCGCTTCGGACGAACGCAGGCCGCTGACGAACCCGGCCAGATACGCGCGCTCCGGATCGCTGAGCGCGGGCATCGGCACGGGCTCGGGCGGCAATTGCAGCAAAGTCGTGAGGGCTTCGATACGAGGCATGGGTTGATCCTTGGCGCTGGGCGCAAGAGCCGCTGCGTCGGCGGGAGTAGAGAGCGCGTCGTCGTTGCGTGTGTCCGCGATGCGATCGGCCGTTACCGGACTCAGCGCGACCGCGCAGACTTTCAGTTCGGGCTGCAATGAAACCGGATCGACCGCGTCGTTGGTCACCGCGTTGATGCAAAGCTCGTCGCCGAACACGTCGTTCCAGTGCATCGGCGCGAAGCACTGCCCCGCGCTCACCCGATCGGTGACGACGGCGGGCAGCACCGCGCGGCCGCGCCGCGAACGGATCTCGACCGCGTCTTTCGCGCGGATGCCTAGTTCGGCCGCATCGTCCGGATGAATCTCGACGAAGGGTCCCGGGTTCAGCTTGTTGAGCATCGCGACCTTGCCGGTCTTGGTCATCGTGTGCCATTGATGCTGCACGCGGCCCGTATTCAGCACGATCGGAAACTCGCGATCGGGCAACTCGGCCGCGGGCTGATACGCGCGCGCGAAAAACTTCGCCCTGCCGCTCGCGGTCGGAAAAGCAATGCGCGGGCGGCTGCCATCTTCAGCCCCCCTAAGCGTCTGGCTCACGCCGTCATTCAGATAGCGAAGCGGATTGCGCTCGGACGAATCCGCCGACGCGATCGGCCACTGCAGCGGTGCGTCCTTCAAGCGGCGATGACTCGCGCCGCGCAGGTCGTAGCCGGTCGCCGGGTTCGCCGCGCGCGTGAGTTCGGCGAACACGTCCTCGACGCTCGCATAGCTGAACGCATCGGCAAAGCCCATTTCACACGCGATCCGCGCGATGATCTGCCAGTCGGGCAACGCCGCGCCGGGCGGTTCGATGGCCTGCTGCATCAGCGTCAGAGTGCGCTCCGAGTTGACCATCACGCCTTCGGCTTCGGCCCACAAAGCGCCTGGCAGCAGCACGTCGGCGTAGCGATTCGTTTCGGTGTCGAGGAACGCGTCCTGCGCGATCACGAGTTCGGCCGCGCGCAAACCGGCGATCGCGGTCTGCCGATTCGCGACGGTCGCGACCGGATTCGTGCAGATGATCCAGCACGCCTTGATGTCGCCCGCGGCTATGCGCGCGAACAGGTCGATCGTGCCGTTGCCCGCGTCCGCTTTGAGCGTGCCCGGAGCGATGCCCCATAGCGCCTCGATGAACGCGCGATCTTCAGCGACCAGCGCCGAACGCTGACCCGGCAAACCGGGACCCATGTAGCCCATTTCGCGGCCGCCCATCGCGTTCGGCTGGCCCGTCAGCGAGAACGGTCCACTGCCGTGCCGGCAGATGCGGCCCGTCGCCAGATGCAGATTGCACAGCGCATTGGTGTGCCACGTGCCGTGCGTGCTCTGGTTCAGGCCCATCGTCCAGCAGCTCATCCAGTCTTTGGCCGACGCGATCATCTGCGCGGCGCGACGGATGTCGTCAGCGGCGAGGCCCGTGATGCGGGCGACGTTCTCCGGCGGGTACTCGGCCAGAAACGCGGGCATCGCGTCCCAGCCTTCGGTGTGTTCGGCGATAAAAGCCGCATCCGTTGCGCCGTTTTCGTGCAGCAGATGGAGCAGACCGTTCAGCAACGCGAGGTCGGTGCCGGGTTTGATCTGCAGGAACAGGTCTGCTTTCTCGGCGGTCGTGTTGCGGCGCGGATCGACGACGATCAGCTTCGCGCCCGCCTTCACGCGATCCATCATGCGCAGGAACAGGATCGGATGACAGTCGGCCATATTCGCGCCGCTGACGAAAAACAGATCCGCGTGATCGAAGTCTTCATACGAGCCGGGCGGACCGTCCGCACCGAGCGACAGCTTGTAGCCGCTCGCCGCGCTCGCCATGCACAGGCGCGAATTCGCTTCGATATTGTTCGTGCCGATAAAGCCCTTCGCGAGCTTGTTGACCAGATACTGCGCTTCGAGCGACATCTGCCCCGACACGTAAAACGACACCGCATCGGGACCATGCTCGTCGATCACACGCCGCAGACGCGCCGCGGTGTCGCTCAACGCCTGGGCCATCGGCAGCGGCGCCGGGTCTTCATCGCGCGCATGACGCACGAACGCGCCTTCGAGACGCCCCGACTTGCGCAGCGCGACGTGAGCCGACTGCCCCTTGGTGCAGAGCCGGCCAAAGTTGGCCGGATGCTCCTTGTCGCCGGCGATCTTCACGACCTGGCCGTCCTCGACGTGCAGCACCATGCCGCAACCGACGCCGCAATAAGGACACACGCTCTTTACGCTGGTATCAGACATGCGCGAATGATCTGGTTAGAACTCTGAACGATGAAGCGAGGCCGTTACCTCAAACCGCGACCCACACCTGGCCGTTTTCGACCCGCGTCGCAAACGCGCTGACCGAATACGACGGCGTTTCGAGGCATTCGCCGGTGCGCAGATCGAAGTGATGCTTGTAGATCGGCGACGCGACCACGATGCGCTCGCCGAGGCTGCCGACGAGTCCGCGCGACAGCACCGCCGCGTGCGAACCCGGATCGAAGTTTTCGATCGCGTACACCGTGGGCTCGGCGGGCGACTCCAATTCACCGCCTTCGACGTGAAACACGGCCACCTGCTCGCCGTTGACGAGCGCGCAAACGCCGGTGTTCGGCACGATGTCGTCGAGCGCGCAGATCGCGGTCCAGGCGCGGGGCAAGCGTTCGTTCTTCATGACTGGGCTCCTTTTGAGTTAAGCGGGAATCGGTTGAGGTCAAACCGTCTCGACGACAATGGGAATCTCGATGCGCGGCGCCTGCCGCTCGGCGGGCGTGGCCGGCCGGATCTGTCCGCGCTCCTCGACGAACGCGACGTTGCTATCGGACTCGTCGCTGTTGACGAAATGGCGGAAGCGCTTGCGCGTTTCGGGATCGGTGACGGCCTTCTTCCATTCGCACTCGTACGTGTCGACCACGTGCTGCATCTCCGCTTCGAGTTCGGTGGCAACGCCAAGGCGATCGTTGACGACCACGTCGATCAGATAGTCGAGACCGCCTTCGAGGTTGTCGCGCCACACGCTGGTGCGTTGCAGCCGGTCGGCGGTGCGCACGTAGAACATCAGGAAGCGGTCGATGTAGCGCACCAGCGTTTCCTGGTCGAGGTCCGCGGCGAGCAGTTCCGCGTGACGCGGCTTCATGCCGCCGTTGCCGCACACGTACAGATTCCAGCCCTTCTCGGTGGCGATCACGCCGACATCCTTGCCCTGCGCTTCCGCGCATTCGCGGGTGCAGCCCGACACGCCGAACTTGATCTTGTGCGGCGTGCGCAGCCCCTTGTAGCGATTCTCGAGTTCGACCGCGAGGCCGACCGAATCGCCGACGCCATAGCGGCACCACGTCGAGCCGACGCACGACTTCACGGTACGCAGCGATTTGCCGTACGCGTGGCCCGATTCGAAGCCGGCCGCGATCAGCTCTTCCCAGATCGACGGCAATTGCTCGACGCGCGCGCCGAACAGATCGACCCGCTGACCGCCGGTGATCTTCGTGTAGAGGCCGTATTTCTTCGCGACCTGCGCGACCGCGATCAGGCCATCGGGCGTCACTTCGCCGCCCGGCATGCGCGGCACGACCGAATAAGTGCCGTCGCGCTGGATGTTCGCGAGGTAGTAGTCGTTGGTGTCCTGTAGCGACGCGTGCTCCTTCTTCAGCACGAATTCGTTCCAGCACGACGCGAGAATGCTGGCTACCGCCGGCTTGCAGATGTCGCAGCCGAGCCCGCGGCCATGTTTCGCGAGCAGCGCGCCGAAACTGCGCAGCCCCTCGACGCGCACGAGGTGGTAAAGCTCCTGGCGCGAATACGGGAAGTGTTCGCAGACGTGGTTGTTCACCGCGAGGCCCTGCTTCTTCATCTCGGCCTTCATCACTTGCGTGACGAGCGGCACGCAGCCGCCGCACGAGGTGCCCGCGCCGGTCGCGCTCTTCAATGCGCCGATGTCGGTCGCGCCGGCGCAGACAGCCGCGCACAGCTCGCCCTTCGACACGTTGTTGCACGAGCAGATCTGCGCGGCCGCGGGCAGCGCCTCGACGCCGAGCGCGGGCTTCGCGCTGCCGTCCGCTTGCGGCAGGATCAGGAATTCGGGCGACGCGGGCAGCTCGATGCGGTTCAGCATCATCTGCAGCAGCGTGCCGTATTCGCTCGCGTCGCCGACCATCACGCCACCGAGCAGATACTTGCCGCAATCGGACACGACGAGCTTCTTGTAGATCTGCTTGCGCTCGTCGCTGAACTGGTAGGTGCGGCTGCCCGGCGTATTGCCGTGCGCGTCGCCGATGCTGGCCACATCGACGCCCATCAGCTTCAGCTTGGTGCTCATGTCGGCACCCGCGAATTCGGCCGAGTCGCCCAGCAACTGCTTCGCGACCACGCGGGCCATGTCATAGCCGGGCGCGACGAGCCCGAACAACTGACCACCCCACAGCGCGCATTCGCCGATCGCGTAGATGTGCGGATCGCTGGTGCGGCACGCGTCGTCGATGACGATGCCGCCGCGCGCGCCCAGATCGAGGCCGCATGCGCGGGCCAGATCGTCGCGCGGACGGATGCCCGCGGAGAACACGATCATGTCGGTGTCGAGATGGCTGCCGTCGGCGAACTGCATGCGGTGCGTGCCCGCTTCGCCGTCGACGATCGCCGTCGTGTTCTTGTGCGTGTGCACGGTGACGCCCAGTTCTTCGATCCGGCCGCGCAGTACGCGGCCGCCGCCGTCGTCGACCTGCACCGCCATCAGGCGCGGCGCGAATTCGACCACATGCGTTTGCAGGCCCATATCGCGCAGCGCCTTCGCGCATTCGAGACCGAGCAGGCCACCGCCGACCACCGTGCCCGTTTTCGAGCGAGCGCCGCATTCGCGCATCGCTTCGAGATCGTCGATCGTCCGGTAGACGAAGCAGTCGCCGCGCTCGCGGCCCGGCACCGGCGGCACGAACGGATAGGAGCCGGTTGCGAACACGAGGCGGTCGTAAGGCAGCGTTTCGCCGCTCGCGACCGTCACCGTGCGCGCGTCGCGATCGACCGCGACGGCCCGCGCGTTCAGCTTCAGTTGCACGCCGTGGCGCTCGAAAAAACCGGGCTCGACGAGCGACAGGTCCTCGGCGGTCTTGCCCGAGAAGAACTCGGACAGATGCACGCGATCGTAGGCCGGTCGCGATTCTTCGCCCAGCACCGTGATGTCGAGATCGTGCGCGTCCTGAAGCGCCAGGCATTCGACCAGTTTGTGGCCGACCATCCCGTGACCGATAACGATGATTTTCATGAGCGCGCTGTCCTCTGGTGTCTGGCGAAGGCGATTGCGGAAATAAAAACGGCGTCCCGCGAATCCAGCCGAAGCTGAATCCGGGGGACGCCGTTGTCCTGTTGGGGTGCTGCGGAGCGCTGCTTTCTGCTGCAAGCGCGACGAACCCACGTTGGTTCGATGGCAACGCTTCTTGCAAAGGCTGTGCCAATTTAGATCGATGCGCCGCAAAGCACGGTGTGGCGTGGGTTTACCGCAAATCGCGCGGCTCCGAAGCGCACCCCGAGCGCGACGCGTTTTGATGCGGCAAGGCACAGGGATGGTGCGGCGCAGCACTGTCGACGTGCGAAACCAAGGTGCACGCAGGTGCGATCGTGACGCTGTTTTCCGCGTGAATCGCAGCGTGTGGCAACGTCTTGCGTGCCGCTATTCGATCGATGGCGTGGTCCTTGCATCGGTCCTGCGCAACGTCGTCGCGGCAACGTCGTCGCGATGCGCAGACTCAACCGTCAACCGGCAATGCAATGGACAACGGCGTCCCCTCGTGATCTTCACGGGCGGACGCCGTTTTCGTTTCGAGCCACGAGAAACCCACGGCACAAGGACACAACATGAACACCAACATCGGCAAGGTCACGCTACTGAGCGCGGGCCCAGGCGACCTCGACTTGCTGACGCTGAGAGCCGTCAAGACGCTCGCGGCCGCCGACGTCGTGCTGCTCGACGACCTCGCGAATCCCGAGATCGCGACGCTCGCGCCGCGGGCGCGCGTGATCCGCGTCGGCAAACGCGGCGGCTGCCGCTCGACGCCGCAGGCGTTCATCGAGCGGCTGATGCGGCGTTATGCGCTGAAGGGGCTGCACGTGGTGCGCGTCAAAGGCGGCGAAGCGCTGCTGTTCGGCCGCGCGGGCGAGGAACTCGCGGTGTTGCGCGACGCGGGCCTCGCGGTGGAGATCGTCAACGGCATCTCGTCGGGCTTCGCGGCCGCGGCGGGACTCGGCATGTCGCTCACGCATCGGCGGCACTGCCACGGCGTGAGCTTCATCACCGCGCACACCGAAGATCACGGCGAGCCGGACTGGGCCGCGCTCGCCGCGACGCGCACGACGCTGGCGATCTATATGGGCATGCGGCGCATCGACGGCATCGCCGCTGCCTTGCTCGCGCACCTGCCGGCCGACACGCCGGCCGCGGTCGTGCAGTGGGCCGGCGGCCGCGACGAGCGGCGCCTGTTGACGCGGCTCGATCGGCTCGCCGCCGACGCGCTCGGCGCGGGCTTCGGCAGTCCGGCGGTGATTCTGGTGGGCGATGCGGTTGGCGAGAGCGCCGAAGCGCCTTGCTGGGAACGCGAAGGTCGCGGCGAACAAGGTGGAGAAACGACGCTGCCCGCGCCGGCGATTGCGCGGGCGGCCTGAGATCCGATCGAAGCGGGCCTCGCCCGCCTTTCGCCAATCAATCGCCGAACCCGAGCTCCGCGTCGACCTGCTGCCCGACCCGCAGCCAGGCCCCGGCCCCGCTCGCGACCAGCGCGTTGTTGCCGAACGTGACCGCGCCGTCGAAGCGTTCGCTGACGCGATAACCGAGCATCGTGTCGGTCGGCTCGTTCGGCCAGTCGGGATCGGGCGCGCCGCGCGCCTGATCGATGGTCGGCATCGGACAGCGCGAGCACAGCTTGACGAGACGCAACTCGACCCGCGCGCTCGAGTCCGCATCCGGGTCGACGGCGAGCGTCTCGACATAGTCCTCTTCATAGGCATCGAGGCCCGTGAGCACGATGTTGGGCCGAAAGCGATCGATTCCAATCGACGGCGCGCCTTTGCGGTTCAGGCGCGCGTTCAGATCGTCGAGCGAGGCCTGGCCCGCCACCAGCAGCGGAAAGCCATCGGCGAAAAAGGTCGTCGCACCGCCGGTGCTGTTCGTGTAGTCCGGATCGACGATGCGTTCACGCTCCGGATCGAAGCGCAGCAAGCGCGCGGGCAGACCGAGGAACTCCGTGAACCACGCCGCCGTTGCTTCGCCGGTATCGAGTCCGTAGGCGGCGTCGCTCCACACCGCGGTAGCGACCCGGGCCGCGCCGGCCAGGCGCGCGGCATCGAGCGGCGTGCGCAGCTCACGCATACCCGGCGCGTTGACGATCAGATCCTCGGCGCCGAGTTCGACCTTGATCAGGGCCATGCGCGGATACGCGCGCTGCGTGAACATCGCGCCTTCGGGATCGACGATCATCCAGTTGCGGTCGTATTCGAGGCCGGTCGCCAGCAGGCGCGCCGCATCGAGCGGGATGCCGGCGCAGGATTTGATCGGATAGACGAACAGCTCGCTGATGGTTGGCATGGTCTGAGATCTCGTGGGAAGCGCGGTTTTTGGGTGGAGACGCGATTGTAAAGCGCTGCGCGTGTATCGGTGATGGCGACCAGGGAAGCTGCCGTTCCGCGCTGGGGCGGCGGGAAGTAGAATCTTCAGATCAGGCAGGCGCCGGCGCGCGGCATGCGGCATGCGGCATGCGACAGAGCTGCGAAACGCGCGCGCAGGCGCCGCATCGACCCGTTACCGAAAGAAGCCGAAGACGCCACCTTCCCCTCACCGAGACAGGACATTCATTATGCTGACCAAACCCGTGTTGACCGTCGCCGAGACGACTCGCATCGTCGATGCCGCGCGCGCGGAAGCCGAGAAGAACAGGTGGGCCGTCGCGATCGTGGTCGTGGACGACGGCGGCCATCCGCTCGCGGTGCTGCGTCTGGACGGCGCGGCGCCGTCCACCTCGTATATCGCGACCGAGAAAGCGCGCACCGCGGCGCTCGGCCGGCGCGAAACCAAGGTGTATGAAGACATGATCAACAACGGCCGCACCGCATTCCTCAGCGCACCGTTGCAGGGCACGCTCGAAGGCGGCGTGCCGGTGATCGTCGACGGCCATGTGGTCGGCGCGGTCGGCGTGTCGGGTGTCAAGTCGGAGCAGGATGCGCAGATCGCGAAGGCCGGCATTCAGGCGCTCGGCGTTTAAAGCGCCGCGCGTCACAGCAATCCCGTGGCTCAACGCGGACCGATGCCCCCTCATCGGTCCCATAACAGATGGAGCAGTCGATGACTCAGATGAACCCGCGCGGCGGACTGCAGGTCGCCGCCAACCTCGACCAGTTCGTTGAAACCGAAGCCCTGCCCGGCAGCGGAATCGACAGCGCCGCCTTCTGGTCGGGTTTCGACGCCCTCGTGCACGAGCTGGCGCCAAAAAATCGGGCGTTGCTCGCCGAGCGCGACCGCCTGCAAAGCGAACTCGACAATTGGCATCGGAGCCATCCCGGCCCGGTGCGGGATCTGCGCGAGTATCGTGCGTTTCTCGAAGGCATCGGCTACATCGTGCCCGTGCCCGCCAGCGTAGAGGCCACGACCGACCACGTGGACAGCGAAATCTCGGAGCAGGCCGGCCCGCAGCTCGTCGTGCCGCTGTCGAACCAGCGCTACGCGCTGAACGCCGCGAACGCGCGCTGGGGCAGCCTTTACGACGCGCTGTACGGCACCGACGCGATCCCCGAAACGGATGGCGCGGAAAAGCAGAAGGGTTACAACCCGGTGCGCGGCGCCGCGGTGATCGCGTATGCGCGCAAGTTCCTCGATCAGGCCGCGCCGCTCGCGAACGGCTCGCACGCGGATGCGACGCGCTATAGCGTCGAGAACGGCCAGCTCGTGGTCGCGCTGAAGAACGGCACTACCGCGCTGAAGACACCCGCGCAACTGGTCGGCTATCAGGGTGACGCGAGCGCGCCGTCGGCGGTGCTGCTCAAGCACAACGGCCTGCACGTCGAGATCCAGATCGATGCGAACGATCCGGTCGGCAAGACTGACGCGGCGCATGTGAAGGACGTCGTTGTGGAAGCGGCGGTCACGACGATCATCGATTGCGAGGACTCCGTCGCGGCCGTCGACGCCGACGACAAAGTGCAGCTCTATCGCAACTGGCTCGGCCTGATGAACGGCGACCTGACCGAACAGGTCACGAAGAACGGCAAGACCTTCACGCGCCGGCTCAACGCGGATCGCGAGTACACCGGCGCGGACGGCAAGTCGCAGCTCAAGCTGCATGGCCGCTCGCTGCTGTTCATCCGCAACGTCGGCCACCTGATGACCAACCCGGCCGTATTGACCAAAGACGGCCACGAGATTCCCGAAGGCATTCTCGACGCGGTCATCACGACGCTGTGCGCGCTGCGAGACCGTCAGAACAAGCTGAACTCGCGCACCGGCTCGATCTATATCGTGAAGCCGAAGATGCACGGCCCGGCCGAAGTCGCGTTCGCGAGCGAGCTGTTCGCGCGCGTCGAAGACCTGCTGAAGCTGCCGCGCAACACACTCAAGATGGGCATCATGGACGAGGAGCGCCGCACCAGCGTCAACCTGCTGGCGTGTATCGCCGAAGCGTCGGCGCGCGTCGCGTTCATCAACACGGGCTTCCTCGATCGCACCGGCGACGAGATGCACTCCGCGATGGAAGCAGGCCCGATGATCCGCAAGGGCGACATGAAGTCGAGCAAGTGGATCACGTCGTACGAGCGCAGCAACGTGCTGGTCGGTTTGAGCGGGGGCCTGCGCGGGCGCTCGCAGATCGGTAAGGGCATGTGGGCGATGCCCGACCTGATGCACGCGATGCTCGAGCAGAAGATCGGCCATCCGAAGGCTGGCGCGAATACCGCGTGGGTGCCCTCGCCTACCGCGGCGACGCTGCACGCGCTGCACTATCACCAGGTCGACGTGCAGGCGGTCCAGCAGGAACTCGAACGCACCGACTACGCGAAGGTGTACGACGAACTGCTCGATGGCCTGCTGACGATTCCGGTCGTCGAAAAGGCGCAATGGAGCGACGAAGAAATCCGCGCCGAGGTCGACAACAACACGCAAGGCATTCTCGGCTACGTGGTGCGCTGGATCGATCAGGGCGTCGGCTGCTCGAAGGTGCCGGACATTCACAACGTCGGCCTGATGGAAGACCGCGCGACGCTGCGTATTTCGAGCCAGCACATCGCCAACTGGCTGTATCACGGCGTGATCGAACGCGAGCTCGTCGAGGAGACGTTCAAGCGCATGGCCAAGGTCGTGGACGCGCAGAACGCCGGTGATCCGCTCTACCAGCCGATGGCGCCGGGCTTCGACACGGTTGCGTTCAGGGCCGCGCAAGCGCTCGTATTCGAGGGGCGCCAGCAGCCGAACGGCTATACCGAGCCGTTGCTGCACAAGTTCCGGCTCGAGGTGAAGCAGCAAGGTTGAGGCCGTCCTGCAGAACGACAACGGGCGCCGCGCAACGCGGCGCCCATTGTTTATTTCAGGGCCTCGTGAGTTCACGCGGCTTCTACCGTCAATTGCCCCGCCTCGCCGGCTGGCGCTTCGTTCTGCATATACGCCTGCAGATACGCCTCGAATTCAGCCTTCACCTCCGGATGGCGCAGCGCGAATTCGACGGTCGCCTTCAGATAGCCGAGCTTGCTGCCGCAATCGAAGCGCGTGCCGAAGTAGCGATACGCGAGCACTTGCTCTTCGGTCAGCAGCGACTGCACCGCGTCCGTCAGTTGCAGCTCGCCGCCCGCGCCCGGCTTCAGCGCGCGGATATGCTTGAAGATCGTCGGCATCAGCACGTAGCGCCCTACCACGCCGAGATTCGACGGCGCCTCGTCCGGCGCCGGCTTCTCGACGATGCCCGACAGTTTGATCACGTTGTCTTCCCACTCGCGGCCGTCGACGACGCCGTACGAGCGGCTGTCCTCGCGTGCGATCGTTTCGACGCCGATCACCGAGCTGTGATAGTGATTGAAGGTATCGACCAACTGGCTCATCACAGGCTTCGAGCTATGCAGCAGGTCGTCGGCGAGTATCACCGCGAACGGGCTGTCGCCCACCAGTTTTTCGGCGCACAGCACCGCATGGCCGAGACCGAGCGCTTCGGCCTGGCGCACGTAAAAGCAGTCGACGTTGGCCGGTTTGATGCTGCGAACCAGATCGAGCAGTTTCTGCTTGTTGCGCGCTTCGAGTTCGGACTCGATCTCATAGGATTTATCGAAGTGATCTTCGATCGCGCGCTTGCTGCGGCCCGTCACGAAGATCATCTCGGTGATGCCGGCGGCGATCGCTTCTTCGACCGCGTACTGGATCAGCGGCTTGTCGACGATCGGCAGCATTTCCTTCGGACTTGCTTTGGTAGCCGGCAGGAATCGTGTCCCGAGGCCCGCTACGGGAAACACGGCTTTGGTGACTTTCAGCATGGTAGGCATTCCCACATCGGTTAGAAGTTGGTGTGTTCGCGGACCTGGCGGCCAATCGATGTCGGCGCAAGACTAGCAGAAAAATCTGCGAGGTTCACGGAAGCGGTCTTTCTCCGATTTAATTCGGATAATTCATGCATCGATCGCAATGCGATATTGCGAAAAATTGAGTAACTTGTTACGCATATATTTTGCCAGGCGCCGAATGACAAAATCCGAAAGTCTTGCCTTTCGGACAGCCCTTGGCGTGGCCCGTCTGGCGATCTGGCGACCGGCTTCGGCAGCACGTCAGTCCTGTTCGTCAACGGGCGGCAGCTTGCCTGGGTTCATTCTGTAGCGACGGATCGGCTCGTTGCGCAAGGCGTCGCGGTAGGCGGAGGCGGCCACCAGGATCAGCAGGACGGCGATGCCGGCCAGTAAATGCAGGTTCATGACTTCACCTCGGGTCAGAGAATCCTTGATCTAAATTAGCACGACAAAAGCGATAAATAATTCGACGCTCGATACATCGCTGCGTAATTACAATTCGTCACAAAATAGATTCCGATTCAATTCGAAACCGCAATTTTTTAATCATTTTGTGGGATTGTGGTGCTCTAGCATGGGTGCGTCGCGGGGTGCGCAAGGACGCCCGCTCGAAGGCCGATTCCGCGTCGATTTTTTCTCTTTTCCGCTTCAGATAAGGACCGCGTATGAGCGACCCAGCATTGGATGCCGCCGGCTCATCCCTGCCCCTCTCCCCGCTGCCGCGCCCCGAGAAAAACCCGGCCGCGCTGCACGCTCGCAGCGACGCGCGTACCGATAGCGTCGGCAAGGAGCATGTGATCGACGCGATGCGAGGTTTCGCCGCACTGCTGGTCGCCTATTTTCATTGCCGCCAGATCGTGTGGGTCGGCATGCAGGCGTTTCATCAAAGCGTCGGACATTCGCTGAGTCCGAGCAGTCTCGCCGCGTATCTGACGTTTCCGATCGCATGGGGCTCGGCCGGCGTGCCGATGTTCTTCGTGATCAGTGGCTACTGCATCCATCGCGGCGGCGCGCTGCGGCTCGCGGGCAATCCCGCTTACCGGCTCGATGCAGGCAACTTCTGGCTGCGGCGCTTCGCGCGCATCTATCCGGTGCTGCTCGCGGCGCTGGTTCTGACCTTCGCGCTCGATTCGCTGAGCCTGCAATTGCCGCCCGTCAGTCACAAGATTCGCGAGATCGGCTGGCAGTCGTTTCTGGTCAATCTGTTTTCGCTGCAGGGCGTGGCGGGCAAAACGTACGGCTCGAACGGCGCGCTGTGGACGCTCTCGCTCGAAGTGCAGTTCTATGCGATCTATCCGCTGCTGTTCGCGCTGCGGCGGCGCATCGGCATGAACGCCGTGCTCGCGCTCGTCGCGGTGATCAACGTTGCGTCCGCGTATGGGCTGGAGCGACATGATCTGCAGTTCTTCACGTCGTACTGGTTCTCGTGGATGCTCGGTGCGTGGATCGCCGATGTCAGGGCGCGCAACGCGCGAGAGGCGCGCGCGCCCGCATTGCTGTACGTTCTGGCGGGGGGATTGATCGCGGCAGGCTGCGTCGCGTTTCATTTCGGCCAGTATGGGGCGTTCCAGATCTGGGCGCTTGGCTTCGCGTGCTATCTGTACAAGGCGCTCGATGTGCCCAATGACCCGCAACACGAAAGGAGTGGCGTGCTCGCGCTGCTTCGCACTGGGTCGCGCGCGCTGTCGCGCTTGCTGTCCCGCGTGGGTGACTTCAGCTTCTCGCTGTATCTGATTCATCTGCCGATCTTCGTGCTGCTCTCGGCGTGGCTGTTTCGTTCGTCGCTGCAGGTGTCGATCTGGCCGTCGTTTGGTTATATGTTGGTCGCGGTGCCGGCTGCCTATGTCTTCTATCGGCTGGTCGAAATGCCCGCGATGAAGTGGTCGGCGAGTCTCAAGGCGTGAGTACACCCTGCGCTGTGTCAGCCCCGTAACGGCCAAGTGCCGCGACGGGGGCTTAGGTATGCATCCCGAAGTTTCGATTGCGACCGGCCGCGAAAAGGCGCTCGCCCTGCGCGGGTGATTGATTGACGCGCACAAAGACGACACAAAAATCATCCATCGCCCATTCCAAATCCCTGTATTCGCCTGCTAGCGTGGCACCCCCAATCGCTACAGAGGAATTCAGGATGTCGTATCAACAGGATTCGGGCGCCGTGCGCGTGGTGTTCAGTGCTCCTCAACTGGCTGCGGTGCTCTCCCGTCAGTCGATCAACCCCACCGAAATGCTTTCCAACCGGCTATGGGGCGGCTTGCAGGTAGTCGGCGGGGTACTGGAAATGGTTGGGGCGGCAGCGCTTTGCGTGCTGCCGGAACCGACGATGGCAAGCAAGACCGGATGTGTTGTGTTCGGAGCACATGGCTCAGATACGGTGTCGGCAGGTGTACGCCAAATCTGGACAGGCCGGGATACCGCCACGCTGATCCAGCAAGGTACGACGAAACTGGCTGAGGCGATGAAGGCCAGTCCCGACATGGCGAATATTATCGGCCTGTCAGTCGATATGATCGTGCCGTTTGGTTTCGCTGGCTCGATCAAGGCTGCACGCGTGGCCAGCGTGACGATGGGCCGGATCAATCTGCAAATGCATGAGGCCAGGGCCGTTAATCCAGGGCTTGGTGGGCATACGATTCTGAAGCACGTCGAGAAGGATGAGGCATGGCTCAGGGAACGCCTGAAACGCGACTTGCACATCGCCGCGGCATCATCATTTGCAGATATCAGGCAGGCAGAATGGGCTATTACGGAAGCGATGCGCGTCAATGCCACCAAAATCAAGGCGTGGACACGAGCACCGCGTAACGATTTAACACTATTCGAAGACGTTGGAAGAAACGTTGGAAATGTGGTGAGCAGAAAATCAGGAGAATATAGACCCGCGAGCCGGGTCAAAGTGATCCTCCGCTATCAGACGTACAATGGCATGCCTTATTATGTCCTGACAGCGATGCTTGTCGCGTAACATTCCACAGCACAGTCATGAACTACGGGACGTACAACAATCTCGAACAGTTGATCATGGGACGATTCCATGAGGACTATTCGATCTATGGGAATTCAATACCGGAACTCGTTCTCTCCTATAAAGCGGGGATGAACGAGGACGAAAGAGTCGCGATGCTGGAAGAGATCGTCCGATTCCAGAAGCTCAACTCAAACTGTCTGGATATGGCGTTTCATGATCTCTTTGGAAGCCATTGCGATCCGAGTCTTTGGGGGCACACTACGGCCTCGTTCCTTGACGAGTTGAAACGTCTTCTGAGCGAGTAATCCACCGATCGCCGCGCGAGGGTTGTTATGTGCCACGCGCGCGGCGCGCAAAAAAACGGAGCGAAAGCCCTTCGACTTCCGCCCCGTTACGCCAAGCGAGGACTGGCCAAGCCCTGTCTACCCTCGCGTAAAAAACACCGCTCTAGTCACGGTAGTTCTGAAGTTTCAAGGATATAACAATATGCCGTATTACATATTAACTGCGCACGTGGGCTAAGGGATGGACAATGTTATCTGACCGCTACCCCAGAATGTATGAGCTTTTCGGCGCGTATTTCAATGAAGATTTTGATTCGTGGGGAAACACAATCTCTGAAATTGCCGCATGCTATAAAGTTGATAGTTCACCGGAATACCGAAAAGAAATAATTGATGAAATAAATTCGTTCATGAGTGAACATCCGTCCGACCTGGATTCTGCGTTCGAAAGAGATTACGGTTCACGGTTTGATCCTAATCTGTGGGGCCACACTACAGCCTCATTCCTTGACGAGTTGAAGCGCCTTCTGAGCGAGTAATCTACTAGTCGCCGCGCGAGGGGGTTCGACGTCACTCTGCGCATGCACGCGCGGTGATGTTCGCGGAAAACCCGGACCACGACGGTTTGCGGGGGCATACGTGGTGTCGTTGAATGCGGCGCAAAAAAACGGAGCGAAAGCCCTTCGACTTCCGCCCCGTTACGCCAAGCAAGGACTGGCCAAGCCCCTGTCTACCCTCGCGCAAAAAAAAAAGCCGCTCTACCGCCCCGCCACACTCTTCAGAATCCCCGCGACCCCATCCACATAGCTGCGCGTGCCGAAACGCTCATGCGCGGTCCGATAGCCGTTCTCGACCAGCTTGTCGCGCAAGTCGCCGTTCGAGCGCAATTCGGCGAGCGTATCAGCGAGCGCATGCGCGTCGCCCGGCGTACACAGGACGCCGTTCTCATAGTCCTCGATGATTTCGAGGACGCCGCCCGCGCGCGACGCCACGACCGGCCGCTGCGCGAGCATCCCCTCGACGATCACGCGGCCGAACGGTTCCGGCGTGATCGACGTATGCACGACCGCATCGACCGCGCACATGCAGGCGGCAATATCGTGCTGGAAGCCGAGAAAATGCACCCGCTCGCCGAGCCCGTGTGCGGCAACGAAGGCCCGCAGTTCCATTTCGTACTGGTCCTCGCCGAACAACGCCGCGCCGACCAGCACCGCATGCATCTGCGGATTGAGCACCATCGCTTCGAGCAACACATGCTGTCCCTTCCAACGCGCAAGGCGGCTGAACGAGCCGACGAGGAACGCGTCGCGCGGCAGATTCAGGCGCTCGCGCAGCACCGCTTGCGGCACCGTGCGCAACGCGTCGAACGGCTCCGCGTCGATCCCATTGAATACGACGTCGATGCGCTTGCCGTCGAACCGCGTGAGCTTCGCGAACGCCTGCGCCGACGCGGCCGAATTGGCGATCACGTGCGTGAGGCCGAGCCGCGCGCACCACTTGATGATCGCGAGCTGCTTGCCGCCGAAATGCTCGGCGCTGACGATGTCGCGCAAATGCCAGACCACCGGCCGTCTCGCGAGCTTGCCGGCCACTGCGCCAATCACCATCGCACGCTGCGTATTGGCGTAGATCACGTCCGCTTTGCGCGCCCGTTTCGCGGTGGCACGCACGAGTGAGATGAGCCCCTTCAATGCCTGACCTTTCGGCAGCGAACCGCCCTGCTTGCGCACGTTTTTCAGCACCCCGGCATCGAGCACGGAGACCTCGACGCCGGTCTTCGCGAGCGCGGTGTTGAACGGCCCGTCGTCGAACAGCACGACCTCGATGCGCGAGCGCAGCGCCTTGACGATTTCGAGCAGCGACAGCTCGGCGCCGCCGAGCACGCCGCTCTGATCGACGGCGAGAATGCGCGGCACGTTCGCGGCGCTCTGCGCGCCCGGCCGATATGGCGTAAAGGGCGGCAGCGTCGCGGCGCGCAGCGCGGGCACCGCCGCGCGCACCTGCGCGAAAAAGCGCTCGCGGAAATGCGCGGCCGAAAACTGCTCGGCGTTGCCGCGGCAATGCTCGGGCTGGAACCGGTGCCCAAGCTCGTCGAAACGATTCACGGCAGCGATGATCGAGTCGGCATCCTGTTCATCGAAGAACATGCCGGTCGGCTTCGGCTCCGACAGATCGCGCACGGTTTCGAGCGCCCCGCCCTTGCCGTAGGCGATCACCGGCGTGCCGCAAGCCTGCGCCTCGACCACCGAAATGCCGAAGTCCTCTTCGGCCGCGAACACGAATGCCTTCGCGCGGCTCATGCGGTCCTTCAGCACCTTGAACGGCTGATAGCCCATGATCTCGACGTTCGGCCCCGCCTTCGCGCGGATCTTCGCCATGTCGGGTCCGTCGCCGATCACGACGAGCTTGCGCTCGGGCATCCGCGCGAACGCCTCGACGATCAGATCGATCTTCTTGTACGGCACCATCCGCGACGCGGTCAGATAAAAGTCTTCCTTCTGCGTGCACAGCGTGAACGCGTCGACATCGACCGGCGGGAAGATCACTTGCGCGTCGCGCTGATACACCTTCTTGATGCGTCGCGCGATGAACGCCGAGTTCGCGATGAAGCCGTCGACCGAGTTCGACGTGCGGATATCCCAGTTGCGTATGTAATGCAGAATCAGCCGGGCGAGCGCCGACTTCGGGCCGTTGGTCAGCTTCGACTGCTGCAGATACTGATGCTGCAAATCCCACGCATAGCGGATCGGCGAATGCACGTAGCTGATATGCACCTGGTCGGGACCGGTGAGAATGCCCTTGGCGACCGCGTGACTGCTCGAGATCACCACGTCGTACGCCGACACGTCGAGCTGTTCGATCGCGAGCGGCATCAGCGGCAGATACGCGCGGTACTTGCTGCGCGCGAGCGGCAGTTTCTGGATGAACGACGTCGTCACCGTCTTGCCGCGCAGAAAGCTGCGATCGTCGAGAAAATCCACGAGGCTGAACAGGTCCGCATCGGGAAAGCACGCGATTATCTGCTCGAGCACTTTCTCCGCGCCCGCGTAGGTGACGAGCCAATCGTGCACGATCGCAATGCGCACGTTTCTGTCCGCGCGCGGCGCGGTACGGCGCACTGCCGGCTGCATGCCGGGCACGCTCGTCAGTTCGTCGAGAGCGCCGCGCGTCGCAGGCCTCAACAGGTTTTTTTCAAGGACGTCGTGATTCATGCGCTTTTCCTCGGATTCAGTCGCAATAGCAGTGAACGCGCAAGATTGCGCAAGGCGGGCGTCATCGTGATCGACCACGCGACGTTCGCGCCGACCATCAGCAAACCAGCGGCGATCGCGAGCGCGAGGCTCGGCAGGAAGCTCGCGAGCCACAGGCTGGCGAGCAGGAAGGCGAGATGGGCGAGCATGTCGAGCACGATCTGGCGCGCGCGGATCGCCGCGAAATGCAGCAGTACCGCGTAGTCGAACAGTGCGCGCGCGGAAACCGCGACCGCCGCGCCCGTCAGCCCGAAATGCGTGATCCCGAGCCACAATGCGCCGGCGAATAGCGGCAACTCGACGAGCCCGATGCGCGCGGCGGTGGCTGGATTGACCTGTGACTGAATCAGGATGCGCGTCACGTTCGCCTGGCCGACGAGCCACACGGCAACGATCATGATGCGGCCGACGGGCGCCGCGACCGTCGCGATCTCGTTGCCGACCCACAGATGCAGGAACGGTTCGAGCACCAGCATCGCAACGAGCGCGACCGGCGTGAACACGCCGTTGAGAAATTCGAGCGACTGCTGCGTGATCGTGTCGGCATCCGCGCGACCGACCGCCGACAGCCGCGGAAACAGCGTGCGTACCAGCGCGGTCGGCACGATGTTCAGACGCGTGACGAGATTCTGCGGCACCGTGTAGTACGTGACGAAACGCGCGCCGAGGCGTGATCCGAGCATCACGCGATCGAGCGAATCGGCGACCATCGTCGTCACGCTCGCGATCAGCATCCAGCCGCCGAAGTTGAACAGCCCTTTCGAGACGCCGAGCTGCGGCGGTTCAATGCTGCGTATCTCGAGCACTTTCAGCGCGTAGCGGCCGAGCAGCAGCGCCGCGAGAATCCGCGCGACCACGGCCGCGGCGAGGACATTCTGCAAGGTCGCGCCGAGCCACAACGCGGCACCGAGCGGCAGAAGCTGGAACAGGAACGTGCCGATGGTCTGATTCGTGTTGTAGACGCCGAAGCGTTCCGCGCCATTGATCGCGCCCGCGAACACCCACGACACGTTCGCGATCGGAATCGCGACCGCGAGCCACGGCAGCGCCATATACACTTCGTGCTGCAGCTCGGGCGACACCTTCGTGAAATACGCGGTGTACAGGAACGCACCGAAGTAGATGATCAAACCGCCGACCACGCCGGTCGTCAGATTGAGCCACGTCGCGCTCCAGAACACGCGCGCGCTTTCCCGCTGATCGCCCGACGCGCGCGCCTTCGAAATATGGTTCTGCGCGGCCATGCTCATGCCGAGATCGAGAATCCCGAAGTAGCCGATCAGCGTCCACACGAGACTGATCACACCGTAGCGCTCGACGCCGAGCAGCCGGATATACGCCGGCACGGTCACGAGCGACACGAACGTCGGCAGCACGAGCCCGAAAAAATTGATCGCTACGTTCCTGAGAATGCCTTTGTCCATCGAATCCCTTGGGTTTTGCGGTTAGATTGCGTGCGGGGCTGCGTCAGCGAGGCCAATGCGCCTCAAGGCTTCCAGCGATACATCAGCACCTTGCCGCGCGCGTCTTCCTCGACGAACACCAGGTACTCGCCATCGGCGCGCTTCGTCGCGCTGATGCCGTTCGGCACGTCGACCCAGCCCGACGCGCGGCCCACTTCGGGGCCCGGCCGGATCACGCCGAGTTCCTTGCCGCTATCCTTGTCCCACACGTGCACCGCGCCGACCGGCTCGACGCCGAACACGTATTGCCCCTCGACGGTGACGCCGATGATCGTCGCGATCGGCTTGCTCTGCGTCTGCCACGGCAAGTCGATCGCGTAACGCTGCACCGGCTTGCCGCTCGACCACTTGTCGTAGCGCACCAGCACACGCCCCACTTCCTTCCAGAAGCCCTGCGCGGTCGGCATATCGGCCGTATAGCCGCTTACGTACATCGTGTCGGTGTCCGGTTCGTAGATCGCGCGATGCAGTTCGCTGAACGGTGCCGGCACCGGGTACTGCGCCAGGTTCGAGTACGAGTAGACAGGGTTGCCCTTCGGATCGAGTCCGCCGAAACGGAAGCGATAGATGCCCTTCGTATCCCGAGTGCGCCAGATGTCGCCGGCCGTATCGACCCACCACCCCCAGCCGCCCGCGAGCTTCGTGCCGCTCGTGTTCAGCGTGTATTCGTCGCGCTCGAACTGTCCATCGCCATTCGTGTCGCGCCAGATCCAGTCACCGCCCGGCGGCGCATTCGGCACCTTCGTGACCGCGCGCTCGCGGCCTGCGATAAATCCAGACGGAATCGCGCTCTCGCCGTCGTGCTGCGGATCGAAGCGATAGATCTTCAGATGGTCCGCATACATGTCGCTCAGATAGAGGAACGTGCGCCCCTTCAACCGCCGCGCGATCGGCAGGCCCGGATACTGGTCGGTATGGAACACCGGATCGTCCGGGTACTTGAACCGATTCGACAGGAATCCCGCGTATTTCCAGTCCTGCCCCGACGGCTTCGACAGATCTAGCTCGAAGCGCTTGTTGCCGGTATAGACGCTGTCGGGCCGGCCCGGATCGATCCACGCGCCGTCGACGAACAGCAGCCCTTCGACCTGCCAGTTGCGCTTACCGTCCGGCGCGTAGCTTTCGAGCGTCGCGCCGAGGCCCGCGCCGATCGGCTCGTAACGCGGACCGATGCCATTGGTCGATACGTACACATTGCCGCGCGCATCGACACCGACGCCAGTCAAGCCGTTGAATCGCGACGGTCCCGGCTTGCCCGCGACGCCGCTGAAAATGCCGCCGCGCTCGCCGAGCGTGCCGGACGCCGTGTAGCGGCCGTCGCGCTTCGTGAAAAACAGCACCTGCTGGCGGGGACCGTTGTCGGCGATCAGCAGGCGGCCTTGCGCATCGACGGCGAGGTCGACCGCGACCGTGTCGGCCGGCAGCGTGATGCTCTCGTCGATGCGCTGACCGGTCGCCGCGTAATGCTCGATGCCCGGCGCGCGATCGCTGCGTGTGCCGCTCAGCACCCAGAGCGTGCCGTCGGGTGCGAGCGCGAGACGTCCAGGCTCGTGCACGCTCCACGTCGCCTTCTGCTGCATCGACTCGGCATCGTAGACTTCGATGCTATTGCGCGCGGTATTGGCCGCGAACAGCGTCGTGTCGTTCGCGGCGAGTCCGCCGATCTCCGCGTTCGTGCCGGTCGGCACTTCGTTCATCATCAGAAATCCGGCCGCTAGCTGCGCATGCGGGTCCGCGTTTTTGGCGGCGGGCTGAAACGGGGCCACGCGCTTCGGCTCGCCGATCAGGCGCCGCGAAATGCCGAACCATTGTTTGCCCTTGTCCGGCCATACGCCCGGCTCGACCAGGTGCCCCTTCTCATTGCCGACCGCGATCGCGACGAACGCATATTTGCGGTTGACCGCGATCGCATTGCCGCCGGCGTTGCCCCAGCCATGCGTGCCACCCGCGAAGCCGAGCATCTTGCCGTCCTGATAGACGCTCGCTTCGGCGCCGCTTTCATCCCACGGCGCGTTCGTATAGACCTTGCCGTCCGGCGTGACCGCGATCGCGGTGATGTTGATCTGCGTCCATGTGCCATCGCCGAAGCCAAAGCTGTTGCCGATCCATGAGGTCTTCGCGTTCAACGCGGTTTCGGCGCGAGCCGGCAGAACGGCCGTTGCGGCGACGACGCCGGCGGCGCAGGCTGTCAGGGCGAACCAGCTTTTGAACGTGATGCGGCGCAAGGCGGAACCTCCAGTCGATGTCCGGTCAACGCGATGCACGCGGACCCGTGCCCGCTCGGGGCGAAAATCAGTGATGTGGTAAGGCGAAACGAAGCGCAACCGATTGAAACGCGGCGCCTGAAGGCAGCCGTCCGCACGACTAAGTTACGCGGAAAAAATGCAATGACGAAAGTCGAAAATAATTCAAAAATATTCGTTCGCTTATATGTCGCAAAAGAAATGAATTTAAAAATCGATGAAAACGAAAGCCGCGGCGTCGCGCGCGCCTCCGTCGCCGCGATCTTCCGTTCGTAGCGATGTGGGATTACGCAATACGCATTTATTGCGGACTGCCCGGCGCCCGCCACATAACCATATAAATCTTTCTGGAATGGCCAAAGAAATACCCTGTTTCAATCTGATTCAATTAACCCATTCCAATAGATTTTTTCTCGATTTTCTTTTCCCTAGAATCGATTGCACTTCAGTTGCGACGCGAAGCGCGCGCCTGTTCGCCGGCTATCCGTTGCGAACCGCGCGGCCCTTCGCCCGGCCCATCCGCTTTACACCATGGACGGTTCATGACAGCCAGCGCATTGCCCCTCGCGCCCTCCCATTCCCGCATCGTGCAACTCGACGGTCTGCGTGCGATCGCCGTGCTCGCGGTGTTCGCGCAGCACGCGCTGAAAGCGCCGCTATGGATGGGCGTCGATCTGTTTTTCGTTTTGAGCGGCTTTCTCATCAGCGGCATCCTGCTCGATCGCAAGTCGCGTCAGCAGTCGTATTTCAGCTATTTCTATGCGCGGCGCGCGCGCCGCATCCTGCCGCCGTACCTGCTGCTGATGGCCGTGTCGTCGGTGCTGTTCGGCCTCGCGTGGGCACAGCACTGGTACTGGTACGCGTTTTTCGCGACCAATATCGGCGATGCGCTCAATCAAAGCGGTCACGAAAGCCTCAACGTGCTGTGGTCGCTCGCGGTCGAAGAGCAGTTCTACATCTTCTGGCCGTTCGTGATCCTGCTCGTACCCGAGCGTCTGCTCGGCGGCGTGGCGGCGGCGCTGATCGTGCTGGTGCCGCTGCTGCGCGCGCTTGCGACGCCGTGGTTCGATTCGTTCTGGCCGATCTATTACCTGACGCCGTTCCGCATGGATCTGCTCGCGGCCGGCGCGCTGCTCGCGGTGGCCGTGCGGCGTGATCGCAATGCGCTCGAACCGTACAAGGGACTCGCGGTGCTCGGCGCGCTCGCCGCTCTCGCGGTGCTGGCATGGCTGCATCTGCACTTCCCGCGTTTTCGCGCGGCGAACACGCCGTTGTCGAATGCGGGGCTCTATAGCGTGTCGCTGGTGCTTTGCACGTCGATCGTGGTGATCGCACTGCAGAGCAAGGGCATCGTCAAGCGGCTGTTGTGCAACCCCGTGCTCGTTTATATCGGCACGATCAGCTACACGATCTATCTGATCCACCTGAGCGTGCTGTACATGGTGTGGCCGCTGCATCTGAATCGCTATCTGAGCGCCGTGATCGCGCTCGCGATCACGCTCGTGTACGCGAGCATCACATGGTTCGCGTTCGAGAAGCGCCTGATTTTCGCCACGCGCGGCACGAGAGCGACGGCGACTGCCGGCGCCAGCGTTGCGCGGCAAGCACCGCAAAGCCGCGCATGAACCGCCTGGCCGTTGTTGCTGCCCACGTGCTGGGCGTCGTGTCGGCGCTGACGTTACTCGCGCCGACAACGAGCGCGGCCGTGGACGAGCCGCCAACGTCATCGCCGTCGCAAGTGCTGATCGACGCGTACGGCGATTCGACCACGCTCGGCATCACCTGCAGCGATGGCCACTGCGGCCCGCAAGCGCGCAATGCCGCCACGTATCTGCAGCAGGCGTTGCAGGCGCATGACGGCGAGCGCGTGCGCGTCACGAACTACGGCGTCGGCGGCACGATGGCCTGGCAGTTGCGCGACGGCACCGGAAATCGCCGCGCGGGACCGACGGCGGGCCTGCCGTGGCGCGAACGTCTCGCCGCCTCGTCCGCGCGAATCGTGCTGATCAACTACGGCATCAACGAAGTGATGCAAAACCAGACGCCCGAGCAGTTCTACTCGGCCGAAACATCGCTTGTGCAAACGGCGCGAGCACTCGGCAAGCAGCCTGTTTTGCAGACCTCGAACCCGATGCCCGATAACCGGCTCAACGCGAAGCTGGCGACGATGGTCGCGATGACGCGACGCGTGGCCGCCGAACAGCGGGTGCCGCTCGTCGATCAATACGCGTATGTCAGCGGCCTGCCCGACTGGAAATCGCTGATGTCGGACGGCGCGCATCCGAAACCGGAGTTGTACCGGCTGAAGGCCGAACAGGACTATCGAGTCGTCGAACCGTTGGTGCGGCGACTGCTGGACGAAACACATTGAGCCACGCTTTTACGCGCGTTCCGTTCTTTTTTCATTCACAAACTAGAAGGCAAGCTATGAGCCAACCACGCAAAGCGATCATCACCGGCGTATCCGGACAGGACGGCGCCTATCTGACCAAGCTGCTGCTCGACAAGGGCTATCACGTGACCGGCACCTACCGGCGCACGAGTTCGGTCAACTTCTGGCGCATGCGTGAGCTTGGCGTGCTCGATCATCCGAATCTGCGTCTGGTCGAACACGACCTCACCGACCTCGGCTCGACGCTGCGTCTGCTCGACGGCACCCAGGCCGACGAGTTGTACAACCTCGCCGCGCAGAGCTTCGTCGGCGTGTCGTTCGACCAGCCGGTGACCACCGCCGAAGTGACCGGTGTCGGCGCGCTGAATCTGCTCGAAGGCCTGCGTATCCTGAGCCCGAAGACGCGCTTCTACCAGGCGTCTACCTCCGAGATGTTCGGCCTCGTGCAGGCCGTGCCGCAGCGCGAAAGCACGCCGTTTTACCCGCGCAGCCCGTATGGCGTCGCGAAGCTGTTCGCGCACTGGTCGACGATCAACTATCGCGAGTCGTACGACCTGTTCGCAAGCAGCGGCATTCTGTTCAATCACGAATCGCCGCTACGTGGCCGCGAATTCGTCACGCGCAAGATCACCGACACGGTCGCGAAGATCAAGCTCGGCAAGCAGGACGTGCTCGAACTCGGCAACCTGAGCGCGCAGCGCGACTGGGGCTTTGCGCTCGAATACGTCGAGGGCATGTGGCGCATGTTGCAGGCCGACGCTCCGGACACCTTCGTGCTCGCGACCGGTCGCACCGAAACGGTTCGCGATTTCGTGCGCATGGCGTTCACGGCGGCCGGCTTCCAGCTGGAATGGTCGGGCAAGGACGAGCGCGAGACCGGCATCGATGTCGCAACCGGCAAGACGCTCGTGCGCGTGAACCCGAAGTTCTATCGGCCGGCCGAAGTGGACCTGCTGATCGGCTGCGCGGACAAGGCGCGCGACACGCTCGGCTGGCAACCGCAAACCTCCCTCGAACAGCTGTGCCAGATGATGGTGCAGGCGGACATCGCACGCAACGAGCACCACGAGACGTTCTAACACGGCATCCGTGTGCGGCGGGTTCGCCGCACACTATTGCGTCAACCCGCCAGTTTGCGGAACGTCTCCAGCACCGCATCGCCCTTGAACGGCTTGACGATCCAGCCCTTCACGCCGGCGGCCTTGCCGCGCTCCTTCATTGCTGGGCTGCTTTCGGTCGTCAGCATGATCACGTTGACGGTCTTGTTCGCGAGTTCGCCGCGAATTTTTTCGACCATCGTCAGGCCGTCCATGTTCGGCATGTTCACATCGCTGACGATCAGGCGGATATTCGAATCCGTCTTCAGCTTCGTAAGACCATCCTTGCCGTCGATGGCGGTCGCGACGTCCAGACCGTTTTTCGCCAGAAAGCCCGCCACTTCTTCGCGTACCGTGCTCGAATCGTCCACCACCAGAATCTTTGCCATAGCCATTCCCTTGCGTCACCGACGCGTAGTATCAAAACAGATCCAGTTCGCCGGACTCGACCAGATCGTCGACATCCACCGTGTTTTCAGAAAAATCTTCGGGTGACCAGTTCAGGTTGAAAACGAAGCGCTGGTCGATCGACACCGATTGTCCGCTCGCCGCGTGGCTCCATCGGTATTGAAACCGCAACTGCGGATTGTCCGAGCCGAACGAGATATAGCGGTGCTGGTGATTGACGAGCAGAGGCACCTGCACCTGGCTCGCTTCGCGAGCGTTCCGCGCAGCGAGGAACCGGTCCTTGAACGCGCCCCAGATCAGATTCGTCAATTCGCCGAGCACGTTGTTCAGATCGCGAAAGCCCGGTTGCGCCGCGCCCATGCCGGGGTCGCGTGCGGCGCGATCGCGCTCGATCATGCCGAGCAGCGGTTCCTCTTCGGCCTGCATCAACATATAGCCGCGGCACCAGGTGCCTTCGAGCGGAATCAGGCTGAACACCTCGCCGAAGATGATGCGATCGCGTACGACGCTCGGCGTGTCGCGTTGCACGGTGACGCCGTCGAACAGCGTGGCGAGCCGCGCTTCCGTAATCTCGGCGATGCCGCGCACGAGCGCATTCGGGAAGTCGAGGCTGAAGATGTATTGATCGACGGCTTCACGCAGCGCCGTCAGATCGGCGCCATAGAAATGCGCGCATGCCGCGTTCTTCAACGGCTTCGGAAGCTGTTCGAGGGGCAAGTTGCCGCTCGAACGCAGGATCACCGGCAGTTCGGGGCGCAACGTATTGATCCGCCCGGCGGTCGTCGCCGCCTGTTCGACCGATCCACCGTAGTTGTCCGCCAGCAGAACGCCGCCGAGATCGATATTGGTGGCGAGAACCGAGCCGAGGCGGCTGCTGTCGCGCACCTTCAGTGCAATCAGGTTGTGCTCGTCGAAAAAGAGCTTCAGCGCTTGCGCGTGTGCCGGACAGTCGTCGAGCACGAGCACCTTGCTGACGGGCTTGCTGGTATTCATCGTGTTTCAGTCTGCGAATGCAGTGTTGCTAGAAAAGTTCGAGTTCGCCAGCGGCCTCGTCAGCCGCCGCGAGTTCAGCCTTGAAATCGAGTGGCGCCTGCGCGCATATGCATAACGTCACGCCCAGCCGGGCCGCAGCGCCGATCTTCAGCTCGTACGCCCACACGTGATCGGGCCGCAACTCGTCCAGATACTCGATACAGCGGCTGTTCAATTCATACGGAGTCGACATGCCGAGATCGGGGAAATGCTCGACCAGTTGCTGGTTCATGTAGCCGCAGCACAGGTTGCCGAGTTCCATCAGCGTTTCGGACAGCGAACGCGTCGTGTCGCCGCTCGCGTAGTACGCGCGCGTTGCTTCGTCCTTGCTGAAATGCAGCACGAACAGCAGACGAAAACCGATCGACGCGATCGTCAGCGCCATCGCGCAAGGTCCGGGCGGATGATCGCGATCCCACCTCGGCACCGCGCTGATCTCGCACGCATCACCCGGTGTCGCGGGCAATCTCGCGCGAGCCGCGTGACAGAAGATGTCCGCGATGCTTTGCAACGCCTGATCGGTAATCACGCTGCGGCCTGCTCGAGCCTGGATTGAAACTGGGTCGCCAGCGCTTCGACGCCGCCGAGCGACGCCGTGATCATCTTGCCGCCGGCCTGGATGTCCTGGAACGTCGCCGCGGTCGTCAGATCGTTGCGATGCAGACTGTCCTGATAGCTCTTCGACAGTTCCTGCGAGCGCGACGCGAGCGAGCGCACTTCGCCCGCGACGATCGAAAAGCCGCGACCCGCGGTGCCGGCGCGCGCCGCTTCGATCGACGCATTCAGCGAAACGATCAGCACGTGCTGCACGATCGACGACAGCTCCTGGTTCTTTTTGTGCATGTCGCGGTTCTGCGACATCAGCGAAATCATCTGCTCGTGCCAGCGCTCGAACGTGATCGTCAGCGTCTTCAGTCGGGCGGCCTCGTGCGCGATCCGCGTCGCATGCTGCAGCCATTCGTCGCTTCGCGTGCTCGCGGCGTCGAGGCTCGCCTGCAATGATTCGCGATTCCGCTCGCCCTGCTCGGCCTGCGCGCGCAGATCGGCGAGCATCGTCTCCAGGGCGGCGCGCTCGCCGTTGGCCCGCTCACCGGCCTGGAGCGCTGCGTCGAGTTGCTGTTCGAGGGCTTGCCGCGCGAGCGTGTCGACACGCTGCGTTTCCGCACTGGCGCGAAGCCCCCGACGATAATAAATTCCCGTCGCGAGCGCGCAGACGATACCGCCAACGCCTGCGGCCACAAGATAACTTTCAAACACAACCTGCTCCCATCGCTTCGTTCAATCGATCAGGCGATCAGCCTGCTACCGCATCCGCGTCACGCTCGCGCGCTGCATCGGTGGACGCATCGAGACTGTCGACCGCCCAGTCCTCGGGGAACGACACGACGGTCTGGAAGCGGCGATAGTCGGCGCCGCGACGATCGTCGGTGAAACGCAATTCGATGCGGCCATGCTCGCGCCGCACGAAATCGCGCACCGCATCCATGCCGACGCCGCGGCCCGAAATCTCGCTGACGCTCTGCGCGGTCGAAAAGCCGGAACGGAAGATCAGCTCGGCAATCGCTTCGTCGCTGAGCACGGCATCGGCGTCGATCCAGCCGCGTTCGATCGCCGCGGCACGGATCTTTGCGAGCGCGAGACCCCGGCCGTCGTCGCTGATGGTGATCTGCAGCGCGTGATGGTCGACGCCCACTTCCAACTCGATGACGCCGGCCGCGTCCTTGCCGTTCGCGATACGCTCGGCGGCGGGCTCGATGCCGTGATCGACCGAATTGCGCAGCAGGTGCGTGAACACATTACGCAGCGTATTGCTCACCTCGCTGCGCACGCGATAACCGTTGTTGTCGATGCTGACGACTGGCGCTTCCTTGCCGAGTTCGGCCGCCAGAGACGGCAGCGATTCGAGCACGCCCGCGAGCGCTTCGTAGATCGATTCGGTGCCCAACAGGCGCAGCTCACGCTGCAACGATTCGCGCATCGACACGAGTGCGTCCCGGTCGGCCGGATCGGCGCTTTCGAGCAAGTCCAACTGCTTCTGGATCAATTCGCGATCGACCATCAGGTAGCGATCCACCGCGCCGTTCTGGCCCGGGCCCTTGCGGCCGAGGCTCACTTCGTTGATCGTCGCGTAGGTTTCGAGCGCGGCCTTCACGCGCTGCAGATCGTCGATCAGAAGCTGCTGGTCCCACGCTTCGCCGCCGTCCGCGCGGCGCAATGCGTCGTACCGCTGTTCGGTTTCGTGGACGACGCCGGTCAGATGCTGAAGGCTGTAGGTGCGCGCATTGCCCTTGACGGTGTGCATGTTGCGGAACAGCTCGGCGACCGCTTCGTGACTCGGCTCGTGATGCTGACGGATGATCCGCTCGTTCTCGCTGATGAAGCCCGTCGCACTTTCGACGAAGTGATGGAACTTCTCCTGGCTCACCGCGAGAATCTCGCCGATCATTTCCAGCCGGCGCTTCTGTTCGCCGGCCTCGGCGGCGAGCGCGCGCAGTTCGGTCACGTCGCGCACGCACAGCATCAAACGCTGCACGACGTCGTGTTCGTCGGTGATCGCCGACCAGCTCAGGTCGAGCGTCTTCACGCGGCCATCGGCCATCGGCTTGGCGATCTCGTTGACGAGCAGGTGCTGATTGAACTCGAAGTTCATGCTGTCTTCACCGATACATGCGTGCAGCGCCGCTTCGATCTGCGCGAGCTCATCGCTGTTGATACCGGTGCCGCCGAACACGAGGTCGAGCAGCGGACGGCCCGCAATCTCGCGAGTCTCGAAGATGGCCTCGAGATACGCAGAGTATTCCGGATGCACGATCACGCCTTCGACCACAGTCAGAATCCCCTGCTGCATGTTTTGCAGCATCGCCTGGATATCGGCGGTCTTCTGCTTCAACTGCAGCGAGCTTTGCTGGATCTTCTCGATCATGCCGTTGAACGCGACGATCGAATGACCGATCTCGTCCATCCGGCCGACCGGCACGCGGCGCGTGAAGTCCTGGCTTGCCGCGATCTCGCTCATCTCCACCTGCATGCGGCTCAGCGGCCGGGTGATCTGCCGATACAGCAGCGCGCTGATCAGCAGCAGCACGACGATGGCCGCGCCGGTCGCGGCGCCGATCGCCGTCGTCGTGGTGGCGAGCGCGCTGTTCAGGTCGTCGATCGCGGCGTCTTTCTGACGGTTCTTCTCGATTCGCAGCGTCTCGACGATGCCTTCGAGCTCATCGCGGTATTGCGCGACGTTCGCGAACAGATACGCCTGCGCCAGTTCGTTCTTGCCGTCGGCCTTCATCCTCGCGGTGTCGTTGACCGCGTTGAAATAGTTGGCGAGGCTGTCGCGCGCCTGACTCACGAGCCCGGTTTGGGCCTGACCTTGCGCGGCCTTCGCCTGCACGTCGAGCGCCGCGTGCAGCGACGCTTCCTTGCTCTTCAGCAGGTCTCGCGCCTGCGAGACCATGTTCTCGTCAGGCGCATAGACGAGCGTCATCATCGCGAGCTGCACGTCCTTGAGCTGCGACACGAGGTCGGCCGACGCGAGCGCGCTCGGCACGACCCCCTGGGTCACCTGCCTGACGTTGGCGGCGCTGTTGCGAGTCTGAAGCACAGCGTATCCACCAATGGCGGATAGCGCGACGAGCATCAGAATGACGAGTAGCGTGATGCGGTGACGGATGGTCATCTGAGAATCCCCGAGGTCTGAAAATACAAGGTCCACGCATTGAGCGGGACGCCCGCGTGTTTTTGTACTTTCGGGCGCGGGGATTATCGTCGCGGATGTGTGACGTCAACGTGACGAAGTCGACGCCGGACCACACGTTTTGGGGTTTTGAAAAATAAGGTCGAAAAATTCGTGAATCAGGGCTGATCCGGGCTCAAGTTCGACAGAAAAATGCCGTTATTTTTGGCCTATTTTTTTCGCTAGCCCACAGCGCTTCAATGCAGTGCGTCCGCCGCGATCGCTTCGGCATACACCGCCGCGACCCGCTTCGCGATCACTGCGTTATCGAAGTGCTCGCGCGCATAGCGGCGGCATGCATCCTCATCGGGCAGCTTTAGCGTGCCGTTGAACGCGCCGGCGAGACCCGCGGCGATCGCCGCTGCGCCGGTCTCCGGCAACACCAGATCCGGCGACAAGCCCGCCACCGCCTCCGGCAATCCGCCGACCGGCGTCACCAGCACCGGCGTGCCCGACGCAAGCGATTCAACCGTGATGAGCCCGAAGCCTTCCAGCGCGACAGTCGGCACGACGCTGAGATTGGCCGCGCGATACAGTGCCGCCAGATGCTGATCGGGCACGAAGCCGAGCAGCTTCACGTTGTGTTCGAGCCCCGCGTCGTCGATGCGAGCCTGAAGCTCGCTTTCGAGCCGCCCCTTGCCGGCGATCAGCAGCAGCAAGTCGGGCGCGCTGCGTTTCACCAGCTTCACCGCATCGATCAGATCTTCGAGGCCCATGCGCCGCACCAGCCGTCGCACCGCCAGCACGATCGGCCGATCCTGCGGCAATTGCAGACGCAGACGCGCTTCGGCCTGCGTGATCGGCAGATTGAACTGCTCGACGTCGACGCAGCCCGGCACCACGCGCACGCGCTCCGGCGAGATGCCGTAGCGCGTCGTCAGGATCTTGCCGAACGCGTCCGACAGAACGATCAGCCGCGACGAACGCGCGTACACCGACTGCTCCAGATAACGCTTCGCGCGCTGGCCGAGCGAATCGGCGCCTTCGACGTGGCTCTCGTCGGCCCACGGCCCCTGAAAATGCGACACCTGCGGAATGCCGCGCGTCACGTCGAGGCCCGGAAACGTATAGAGCGCGAAGTGCGATGAAATCACGTCGGGCCGCGACCTGCGGATCTCCTGGCGCAACGCGCGGCGTGCCGCCATCAGCCGCAACGGCAGCGATTGCGCGGCGGAGCCGAAACCGTTGATCGCGCCACCGGTATCGGCCGCGACTTTCGGCGAGCCGGCGACGACGCCGCGCACCGCGACGCCCGCGCCCGGCAGCGCGCCGACCAGCGAGTAGTACATGCGGTCGAGGCCGCCCGCGCGTTCGGGAAACCAGTGCATCCCGATCTGCAGTGATTTGATTGAGCCAGTCGTCATGATGGTGTGCCCCTGTGTGTTGCTTGCGGTGAGTTGCTATGCCGTTGCGTCGATGGCGCGGCTCGCGCGTTCATTCCACGCTCTTCTGTCCGGCAAGTTGATTCAGTGTCAACGCATCGTTCTGCGCGACGACCGTCGCCTCCGTCCGGCTGCGCCGGCGGTTGTCCTGCTGCCCGGCCAGTTGCCGGTACAGCGCGATGTATTGCGCGGCCATGCGCGCCCAGCCGAAGCCGGTTGCGAGCTCGCTCGCGGCCTGGCCCATCGCGCGGCGCGCGGTGTCGTCACCGGCGAGTTGCGCGACTGCGCGAGCGAGCGCCTGCGGGTCGTCCGGATCGTCGAGCACGATGCCGCACTCCGGCGTGATGATCTCGGCGCCGCCCGCGGTGCGCGCGGTCACGACGGGCAGGCCCGCCGCCATCGCTTCGAGCAGCGACAGACTCATCGCCTCGTAGCGCGATGGAAACACGAACGCGTCGACCGAATGCATCAGCACCGGCATCTCCTTCACGAGCCCGAGAAAATGCACCCGATGCGCGATGCCGAGCGCCTTCGCTTGTTCCGGATACGGGCTGCCCGGCAGAAAGCCGGCCACCGCGATCTGCACGTGCTCGGGCAGATGCTTCAATGCGGCGAGCACGGTGCCGAGATTCTTGCGCGGGGTGCGCAGATCGCCGACGAACAGCAGCAGGAACGCATCGTCCGGCAACCGAAACTTTGCGCGATCGCCGCTCGCCGCCGCGAAGCCTTGCGTGTCGACGCCGTTGTAGATCACGTCCACGCGGTTGCGCGGCGTGAGGCCGATCGCGCGGATTTCGTCGGCGACCTTCTGCGACACCGCGGTGATCACCTTCGAGCGCCGGTACGCCCAGCGTTCGAGCAGCGCATTGCAGCGCGTATAGACCGACTGGTACGCGGACCACACGCCCTTCGTCAAACCGAACGGGTAGTACTTGCTCGCGAACCAGCCGCTATGCACGAAATGCGAGGTATTGACGTCGGCGCGCATCCACGTGATGAAGCCGTTCACGTGCAGCACGTCGTAGTCGCGCCGATGCGCGCGCAGCCATAGCGCGCTCTTGAGAGCGAACACCTGCTGGCGCAGCAGATTGGTCGGCCACCAGCGGCCGATCTTCACCGGCGCCCAGCGCACGTTCGGATGCGCGAGCAGTTCGGGCGCCACGTGCGACGCGACCAGCGTCACGCGGATGTTCTCGTCGAGCGCCGCGCGCGCGATCTCGTGATTGACGCGCCCCTGGCCGTCGTTATGACGCACTACGTGCGTGACTATGGCGACTCTCAATCCGTGCCTCCGTGGAGAAATAGCGTGCGTGCGCGGTTCATTTTTTCGTAGTGAACCGCGGAAAGAATCGAAAAAGCGCCCATGAAAAGCAGCAGGCCGCCGGTGCCGACCAGCGAGTTCGTGAACACCAGCATCGCGAAGGTCGCCAGACACAGGCTCAGGCACGCGGAGACGAACTTGTCGTCGCGCAGCCTGAACGACGCGAGCACCGCGCGGGTCAGCAGCCACACGATGCCGGACATGTACAGCAAGGTGCCGGGCCAGCCGAGCACGAACGGAATGTTCATCACGCCGCTGTCGAAGTTGCCGTACTGGCCGAGCTGGCCGCCGTCGTTGGAGAGCTTCGTGGAGGTGCCGGTCGCGCCCATGCCCTCGCCCGACACGTCGGTAAACGCGGTCTTCGCGAAGGTCGCGTAGAACTCGTTACGCGCCGCGTAGCTCTGGTCGTCGTGCAGGTTGACGATCGTGTTCAGGCGCGCCTGCATCCGTTCGGCCACCGGACCGACCGCTAGCAACGGCACGCAGAAGCCGGCGAGCAGCACCGCGCTCGCGACGATGCGCACGCGCACCTTGTTGTTCGACTTCACCAACTGGATCAGGAGTGCGATGACCCAGCCGCCCCACGTCGAGCGCACGAGGCTCAACGCGAACGAGAAGAAGCCGAGCCCGGCGGCGATCCAGCGCACGCGGTGCTGCGCGGCCATCACGAAGACCATCGCGCCCATCATCGCGAACGCGAACGGGCCCGACGAATTCATCGTGCTGAACACGCGCACGCCCATCGGCACCGGGTCGCCCTGCGAGTTCATCTGCGAGCCGAGCATCCACAGCGCGTCCCACGGCGGCATGATGAAGAACTGGATCAGGCCGTAGCCGCCCATCACCAGCATGCCCCAGATGAACGTGCCCACGATCGTGTCGCGGTACTGCGGATACTGGCGCGTGTGCGCCATGATGTGAAAGCCGATCAGGATCGGATAGAGCCAGTTCGCGAGGTCGTAGGTGGCCGCAAGCGGCCCGCTCGACATCACGCCGATCAGGAACGCGTAGACGAGGCCGAGCAGGATCAGCAGCACCGGCAACCCACGGCGCTGCGCGAGCAGCCGGTAGTAGCGCAGCAGCGACAGGCCGCTGATCATCGTCACGGCGAGCGGCGCGACCTGGATCAGGCTGGTCGGCGTGAACGCGCCTTTCGACCAGTCCGCGAGACGCCGCACTTCGGGGCTCAGGAACCACAGCCACCACATGAAGCCGATATAGCGCGCCGGGCTCTTGAAGTAGAGCCACAGGCCCGTGAGGATCGCGAGCACCGGAAACGCGAGCGTCAGCACCGTGCCCTGATGCGCGACGATCAGCACCGCGGTGATCAGCCACAGCAACAGCGGCGGCAGCCATTCTCGCGCTGCGCCGGACAGCAGCCCGCTCACATTGGTTTGCGCGGCGCCGGCGTTGCCCGCGCCGGCCGGCGGCAATGGGTTCGCGCGCGGAATCGTCGACATCGCCTAGAGGCCTCCGCGCGATTCGCGCGCAGGTGCGGCGCGTTGCTCGTGCCTGGCCGCGGCCGCGTGCGCGCTCGCCTGCCCGCGCGCGCTCAGCATCTCGCGCGTGATCCGCACGTGCTGCATCGCGTAGTGCTCGGTGGTCAGATCGCGCGCGAGCAGACCGGCCGCGGCTGCCTGCGCCTGGCGCAGCGCCTCGGCGGGGTCGGCGGCGAGCCCGTCGACCGCGGCGCGCAGCGCCTCTGGAATGAACGGCGGCACGTAGGCGGCTTCGTCGGCGGGAAAATAGTCGCGCAGTGCGCCGACGTCGGTCGCGACCATCGGCTTGCCGACCGCCGCCGCTTCGAGCATCACGGTGATGCCCGATGCGTGCGAGTTCGGTCGCAACGGCACGACGATCACGTCGGCCCAGTCGTACAGCTCGTGCTGCTTCTTGATGCCGGAGAACAGCGCGATCTCGACATTCGACGCGCGCAGCGACGCGGGAATACGCCGCCGCGTCGCGAGCTTCACCGAATAGCGCGAATCGTTGCCGAACGCCTTGATCAGCGTCTCCCAGTCACGGTCGCGATCGTTGCCGATCGCCGCGATGCGCAGCGGCGTGCGCGGCGTCCACTGCGTCGGCGCATTGACCGGAAAGTCGCGCGTGTTCAGGCCGTACAGCAGCGGCGTCGCGTCGCGGCGGAAGTAGTCCTGGCATAGCTCGGCGTTTTCGCTCGCAAGCGTGGTCAGCCGATCGGCGCGCGTCATCAGCTTGCGATACAGCCAGCTGCGCACGATGCCGTACGACGGCCACTTGTCGAGCAGCCACACGCTTTGCGCGAGCAGCAGCGGCGACGCGCCGGGCCCCGCCTTGCGGCCGCACAGCAGCAGCATCAGCGCGGCGGACAGCCATTCCTGCTCGGTATGCGTCCAGATCACGTCCGAGCGCAGCATCTCGGCGCGATTGCGCCACGTATGGATGAAATCGAAGCCGAGCGCGGCCTTCAGCGCGCGACGCACGAGCCGTACGGGCCGGCTTTCGCGCGCGTCTTGCGAATAGGTCAGCGCGAATGCTTCGGACTCCGCGTGGTGATAACCGTACAGACAGCCGATATCGTCGCCCTTGCGATAAAAGCGCGGATCGGCGCCGTAGAACAGATGAACATGAACCTTGGTACTCATGCGGACACTCCGCTCTTCGACAGCGCGCGCCGCGCTTCGTGGGCGCCCGCGCGCACCTCGCGCCAGCGCGACAGCTGCAACTGCGCCTGCTTCGACAGCAGCGCGAGCGCCGCATGCGTGAGGCCCGGATAAAGCCGTGTGCCGACCAGCGTCCACCACCACCACGCGGCTTCGCGGCGCAGCGGCGGCAACTGGTCGCGCAGGATCAGATGGAAGTTGAACGCGGCGTTGCGCAGCGCGGCCATCGTCTGCGCGTCGCGTTTGTCGTCGTCGAAACGTTCGGCGGGGAAATGATCGACGGCGACCTGCGGATCGTAGACGAGCTTCCAGCCCGCGTTCTTTACCGCGAGGCTGAACGCCATGTCGTTGTGCACCTGCGCGCCCGCGCCGCGCAGACGCGCGTCGAAGCGGATCGTGCGCACCGCGTCGCGCCGGTAGCTCATGTTGGCGCCCTTCAGGATGTCGACTTCGCGTGCGGCACCGACCCCCAGGTGATGATTGCCGATGATCTTGCCGTGCGCGGTCACCTTGCCGACCAGCGGCCGCTCGCCGTCGAGCACGCGGCCTTTTTCGTGCACCCAGTCGCGCCCGCCCAAGGCGCCCAGGCGCGCATCGGCTTCGAACGCGGCGGCGATGCGCTCGACCCAGTCTCGGCGCGGCGCGGCGTCGTCGTCAGTGATCGCGATCACGTCGCCGCTGGCGGCATCGAGCCCGCGATTGAGCGCCGCGACCTGGCCGGGTATGTCCACCGGCGCAATCACCAGCGGCAGGCGGCCGCGCGTGGACGGATCGCGCAGGCATGCATGGGTCGCGTCGTCGTCGACGCGTGCGACCACGATCACTTCGTCGGGCGCGCGCGATTGCCGCTCGAGCGCCGCGAGGCAGCGCGCGAGATCGGCCGGGCGGCGATAAGTCGGTACCAGTACCGTCAGTTTCATCGTGATGTCCTCGGTTCCTGTTGTGCAGAAGTCGGCGCTTGATTACGCTGCGCGCCTCACGTGCTCAGGTATTCCTGGGTCGCCGCGTAGCCGCGGTCGTAGCCGACCCGCGAGCGCGCCGGCATGCCGTTGAAGATGCCGCCCTGCACGTGCACACCGGCCGCGCGCAGGCGCTTCAGCGCGTCGGCCAGCTCGAGCTCGCTGTGCATGCCCGAGCGCATCACGAAGAACGTCGAGCCCGCATACGCGCCGATGATCGATGCATCGGTCACCGCGAGCACCGGCGGCGTGTCGATCAGGATCACGTCGTAGCGCTTCGAGAGGCCGTCGAGGTACTGCGGCAAACGCGGCGACATCAGCAGCTCGGACGGATTCGGCGGACGGCGGCCGCACGAAATGAAGGCGAGGCCCTCGACGTTCGACGGGCGGATCGCCTCTTCCAGCGAGATCTGCCCGCTCAGCAACTCGGACAGGCCGTTCTCCTGCGCGCCGCCGATCTGACGTTCGAGCGCGCCGCGCCGCATGTCGCCGTCGATCAGCAGCACGCGCTTGCCCGAATGCGCGAGCAGCATCGCGAGGTTCACGCTGAGGAAGCTCTTGCCGACGCCGGCCATCGGACCCGTCAGCATCACGATGCGATTGCGCGCGTCCATCAGCGTGAACTGCATCGCGGTGCGCAGGCTGCGCAGACTTTCGATCGTCAGGTCCTTCGGCCGCGCATTCGCGAGCACCGGACGCAGCCGTTCGCCGCCGCGCGCATAGCTGTTTTCGAGCTGCACCTGCTCGGCGCTTTGCGGCACGAGGCCGAACACCGGCAGATGGAACGCGCGCTCGACGTGATCGGGGTCGTCGATGCCCTTGAACAGATTGCGGCGCAGGAACACGAAGCCGGTGCCCGCGATCAGCCCGAGAATCACCGCCGCCGACATGATCAGCATCTTCTTCGGCTTGACCGGCGCACCGGGGCGCAGCGCCGCGTCGACGATATGCACGTTGCCGCCCGTGCCCGCCTTTTGCACCGACAGTTCCTGCACGCGATTGAGCAGCAGCACGTAGATGTCTTCGGCGACTTTGGCGTCGCGCTGCAACTGCACGGCCTTCACTTCGGTGGCCGGCAAATCGCGGAAACGGTCCGCGTATTTGGTGCGCTGCGCCTGCAGCTCGGCCATCTGCTCGCGCGCGGCGACGAGCGTCGGATGGTCGTCGCCGTAGCGCTCGGCGAGCTGCGTCATCTGCAGCCGCAATGCGGCGATCTGCTGCTCGTACTGCACGCTGCCTTCGAGGTAGACCTTCGCCTCGTCGCTCGCGTTGATCGAGCCGGACTGACGCTGATAGGCGGTCAGCGCGGCTTCCGCGCGTTCGAGGTCGGCCTTCAGGCGCGGCTCCTCGCTCTTCAGGAAGTCGAGCATCTTGCTCGCATCGGCCTGCTTGTTCGACACGTGCTGCCGCAGATACGACTGCGCGAGCGCATTGGCGACGAGCGCCGCATGCTCCGGGCTCTTGTCCTCCAGCGAGATCTGGATCACGCCGGTCTGCTTGCCCTGCTCCTGCACCGTGATCGCCGACTGGAACGCGGTGATCGCGTCGAGATCGTTCGAGCGCACCACGGTGAACTCCTGCCCTGGGCGCGCGACGAGGGTGTTGACGACCATCGTGACGCCGCCGCCCTGCGCCTGCTGGCCGACCTCGCCGCGCAGCAGCAGCGAGCCGTTCGGCGCGAACAGCTCATAGTGCTGCGCGTCGATCACGCGCAGCAGCAGCTTCTCGCCTTCGAGCGACGGCGTCACGTCGATCGAATCGACCTCGACGTCTTCACCGCCCCACGCGTATGACGTGAGCCCCAGCCACGGGCGTGCGGGCTGGCCCGGCGTGGCGAGGCGCGCGGCGATGTTGCCGAGCAGCGGGATCGTCTTCGGCGTCACGCTGAAGTTCAGCTTCAGCTGCTGCACGACCGGGGCGACCACGCCACGGCTCTTGATGATTTCGATCTCGGCGTCGGTCGGCAGCGACGTCGAGCCGCTGGTGATCGCGGCACCGGTCTGCGTTTGCGTGAGCGCCTGCGACATGCTGTCGGACGGCTCGACGCGCACGTGCGCATCGGCCGAATAAGTCGGCTTGGCGAGGTAGCAGTACGCGAGCGCCATCGTGACGATGACCGCGGTGATCGCGAGCAGCCACCAGATGTCGTCGAGGATCACCTGCACCAGTTGTCCGAGGACGACGTCTTCTTCTTCGGTCTTGATCGGACCAGCCATGTGTGGAGAGAGTTGATTGCTCACTGTTCCATCCCGTGTCGTTGGCTTCGGCTTTCGCGTCAGCGGTACTTCTGCTTTCGTTGCGCATCCCGCGCCGCCCGGACAACAGCGGCGCGGGACGTTACAGCCCAAACGTTCAGCGCGTCAGCTGCTTCAGATAGAACAGCGTCTGCACGCTCGGCAGCACCTGCTGCAACACGCGGTTGAACGTGGTCGACGCGGCGGTGCCCACGTACACGACGTCGAGCGGCTGCAACTGGAACTGCGAAGACAACATGATCGAGTCCGGCTGCGTCATGTCGAGGCGAAACACCTCGGGCGTGGTCGGATGCTCGCGCATGCCGCGCATCACGAAGATCTGGCGCGGATTGGCGTCGGTATTGAGGATGCCGCCGCCTTGCGTGAGCGCATCGGCGATCGTCATGCGGCCGCGGATGATCGGCACCTGGGTCGGCGTCTTCACTTCGCCCATCACGAAGATGCGGCTGTCGGTGCGGTCCGGCACGTTGACCACGTCGCCGTTCTGCAGCATCACGTCCTGGCTGGTGTCGCCCTGATCGAGCATGCGATCGGCGTTGAGCACGTAGAGCTTGTGGTTGCGCGTGAGGCGCACACGCTGGATGTCGGCGTCCGGGTTGGTGCCGCCCGAGCGCGTGATCGCGTCGACCAGCGTCAGCGGCACGTCGCTGACCGCGAGCGGTCCCGGCTGCTTCACTTCGCCGGTGACCTGCACCTTCTGGCTGCGATACGACAGCACGCGCACATCGACCTGCGGATTGCGGATATAGGGCACGAGGCGCGCGGCGAGCTGATCGCGCAGCTGGGTGGTGGTCTTCCCCACGGCCTGGATGCGGCCGACGAACGGGAAAAAGATCGTGCCGTCGGCGGCGATGGTCTGGCCGTACGGATCGGCCTGGCCCGGCAGCGCGGCCGTATAAGGCTGCTGCAACGCGCCGGCGATCGTCTGCGTGGTGTTGCCGCCCGAGGACAAGGTGCTGCCCTGCGGCGTGGTCAGCTCGGGGTGATCCCACACGGTGATGCCGAGAATATCCTGCGGCGCGAGGTGGTACACGTACAGCGACGGATCGGACAGCGCCGAGGGCGGCAACGGCTGGGTTTTCTCGGCGGCGGCTTGCGCCTGCGCCATGATCAGGTTCGCGTCGATCAGATGGACCGGATAGGTTTCGCTCGGCGCCTGATCGTTGTCCTTGAGCCGCGACGTGTCGAGATAATTGCCCGGTGCGGTTGCGCAGGCCGACAGAAAAGACGTCAGCAGAAGTGAGGCGGCGAGCTTCGTGCGCAAGCTCGCGAATGAGTTTTCGATGCGGGGTTGCTTCAGCATATTTTTTTCAGCCATCCCATGACCAGATGTTCGATGAGCACGAGACTCTCCCTGTATTCGTCTTCCGCGCCGCCGTGCGGATCGGCGACGTCCGAATCGGCTTCCCACTTGCCGAGCGGATAGACCTTGCCGCGCGCGGACGGATCGAGCGCTTCGACCTTGCTCACCTGCGCGCGCTCGCTCACCAGCACGAGATCGGCCGCGCGCACGAGCGAGCGGTCGAGACGCCGCGCGTGATGGAGGCCGGCCGCGACGCCGCGCTCTTCGAGCAGGCGCCGCATCACCGGGTCCATGCCGTGGCCGTTCACCGCGCGAATGCCCGCCGAATGAAACGCGATCGGCGCGGCGCCCGGGCGCGGCGCGCGCGCCTGGCGCGCCTTGAACAGCATCTCGGCGGCGGGCGAGCGGCACACGTTGGCGTGACACACGATCAGAACGTTGGCGAACATGACGGATTCCCTCGCGCGGCGGTCGCAATGGCGTCAGCGGCCCGAGGTTTCCGCGGCGGCGAGGTCCACCGCATGCATCGCGCCGTTCGCGCCGACCCGTGCCGGCGCATTGCGCAACGCGTGGCGCCGGCCGATCGCGTGATACTCGATGCCGAGTTCGAGCAGCACATCCGGCTCGTACAGATTGCGGCCATCGAAAATCAGCGGCGTCTTCAGCATGCGCTTCAGCGCATCGAAATCGGGGCTCTTGAAGACTTTCCATTCGGTCAGGATCACGAGTGCATCGACGCCGCTCGCCGCTTCCATCTCCTCGTTCACGAACGACAGGCGCGCATGCTGCTGCGGCACGTCCTTCAGATCGAGCGCGAGCACGCGCTTCGCTTCGTCGATCGAGACCGGGTCGTAGGCCTTCACGCGCGCGCCGCGGCGCAGCAGTTCGGCGATCAGCTCGCGGCTCGGCGCCGCGCGCATGTCGTCGGTGTTCGGCTTGAACGCGAGACCCCACACGCCGAACGTGCGGTCCGACAGATCCTCGCCGAGACGCGCGACGATCTTCTGCGCGAGGATCTGCTTCTGCGCGTCGTTGACCGCTTCCACCGCTTCGAGAATGCGCAGGTTTGCGCTGTGATCGGCGGCGGTGCGGATCAGCGCCTGCACGTCCTTCGGAAAGCACGAGCCGCCATAGCCGCAGCCCGCGTACAGGAAGTCGTAGCCGATGCGCGGGTCGGAACCGATGCCGCGGCGCACCGCCTCGATATCCGCGCCGACGCGATCGGCCAGATTTGCGAGCTCGTTCATGTACGAGATGCGCGTCGCCAGCATCGCGTTGGCCGCGTACTTGGTGAACTCGGCGGAACGCACGTCCATATACAGCGTGCGTTCGCGATTGCGATTGAACGGCGCATACAGGCGCTTCATCAGCTCGCGTGCCTTTTCGCCGGGTACGTCGTCGTCGCAGCCGAGCACGATGCGATCGGGCCGCGTGAAGTCTTCGACCGCCGCGCCCTCCTTCAGGAACTCCGGATTCGAGACCACCGAGAACATCTGCTCGACGCCGCGCGCGGTTAGCTCGGCGGCGACCACTTCGCGTACGCGCGACGCGGTGCCGACCGGCACCGTCGATTTGTCGACGATCACCTTGAAGCCGCTCATATGGCGGCCGATGTTGCGCGCAGCGGCGAGCACGTACTGCAGATCGGCGGAACCATCTTCGTCGGCCGGCGTGCCGACCGCGATGAACTGGATGTCACCGTGCGCGACCGCGGCCTCGACGTCGGTGGAAAACGTCAGGCGCTTCGCGCGGCGATTGCGCGCGATGATCTCCTGCAGACCCGGTTCGTGGATCGGCACGCCGCCGTTGTTGAGCACGTCGATCTTGCGTTGATCGACGTCGAGACAGAACACGTCGTGGCCGATGTCGGCCAGACATGCGCCGGTCACGAGGCCGACATAGCCGCTACCGATGATCGTCAGGTTCATGGATTGCACCTCGATAAATAAAGTTGATTCAGGAATGCGCTCGCGCGATGCAGGGCATCGGCGCAGCCCGGCGCGCCACGTTCAATAGGCGTTGCTGCCCGCGAAGCCTTTCCACAGCGTCAGCACGACGATCTTGATGTCGAGCCAGAAGGTCCAGTGCTGCATGTAGTACAGATCGAGCTTCACGCGGCCCATCATCTTTTCGATGCGGTCGGTTTCGCCGCGATAACCGTTGATCTGCGCCCAGCCGGTGATGCCGGGCTTGATCCGGTAGCGGTGCATATAGCCCTTCACCAGATCCTTGTAGATGTCGTCGTGCTCGAGCGCATGCGGACGGGGACCCACCACCGACATCTCGCCGCGCAGCACGTTGATGAACTGCGGCAGCTCGTCGAGGCTGGTGCGGCGCAGAAACGCGCCGACCGCGGTGATGCGCGGATCGCGCCGCGTCGCCTGGGTGATCTGGCCGGCCGCTTCCTTGTGGACCTTCATCGAGCGGAACTTGAAGATCTCGAACTCGCGGCCGTCGATGCCCTTGCGGCGCTGGCGGAAAAACACCGGCCCCGGCGAGCTGAGCTTCACCATCAGCGCGATCACGAGCATCAGCGGCGACAGCGCGAGCAATGCAGCGAGCGCGAACAGGCTGTCGAATACGCGCTTGGGCAGCACGCGCAGATCGGTGATCGGCGAGGCGGCGAGGTTGATCGCGGGCACGCCGAGCAGCTCGACCATCGGCTGATTGAACAGCGTCAGGCTGCCGACATCGGGGATGAAGCGGATGTTCACGAAGTCGTTGCGCAGATCCATCACGAAGCGATGGATCGCCTTCTCCTTCGAGATCGGCAGCGCGAGCCACAGCTCGCGGATCGAGCGCTGGCGCACCAGCTCGATCATGCGCTGATAGTCGCGCTCGACCGGCACGCCCGCGACCGCGTGCGCCGCGTCCGGGTCTTCATATGGATTGATCGTGCCGTCCTCGTCGAACACGACCACGGGTGTGAAGCCGGCTTCCGGCCGGCCCTTCATCTGTTCGATCAGGAAGCGCCCGTAAGGCGCGCCGCCGACGATCGCGACCGCGCGCTGATTGAAGCCCTCGCGGCGCAGTCCGCGCAGGATCGAATAGACGATCACCTTCGTGACGACCAGCAGCACGATCGACGCGAGCGCCCAGTACACGAGCCACAGCCGCGACAGGCTGTCGGCGCGGTGCACGCTGAAGCTGATCAGCACGCCGGTCACTTCGACCATCAGCCAGCCGCCCGTGACGCGCGACAGCAGATCGTAGAGCGGCTTGCCGCGCCACGACTGATAGATTCCGAGCGCCGGGAAGAACACCACCACGAGCAGGCAGCCGAACGCGAGCGACACGCTTTGCATATCGTCGAGCCATACCGCTCTGCCGCTGTGCACGGCCGCCGCCACCATCGCGGCGAGCGCGACCATGGCTATGTCGATGATTCTCGCTAGAACGCTCAGCATGCGCCGCCCCTCTGTTCGTCAGTCAAAGTGCGATCCGTCGGTTGGTTGAAATGGGTGTTGCATGCGGGTTTCACCGTTGCGCTTTTTGTTTCCCATTTGCCTCGCGGCTGAATTGGACTGAATGCGCATGAATAGACCACCGCGGAAAAACCGCGGCCGAATGAGTGAATACCCTTGTACATGCCTCAATAAAGCGGTATTAAAATTCGCACGGCAAGGCCGCAAAAAATCTCAAATTGTATCGGTCAAAATTTCAGCATTTTTTGTGCGTTTTTGAGAGGTAATTTTTGCCGCAATCAGGCTCGACAGCGGTTTCCCACCCGACCATCCGAGGCCTTGTCCACCGAAACCTGCGCTTTTTCCGACAGTTCTGCCGGGGACGCCCGGCTCCATGAGTGTCGTCATTCTTGCGCATCATTAAGCGAAAAAAATGCTTGTCGATTTTTTCAGGTAATTTTTATTTTTGAATCAATCGGTGGCACATTTTTTCCGGCATTTCGAATAAATTCGAGGTGCGCTTTATCCGATTTGTATTTAACGCGCTTTTATTGATTCTCGACTTCGTGATAAAACTCGACGCATTCATCCAGCCTCGAGGAGAGTTCACCATGACAGCTCCGGCCCCGGTCACGCCCGCCGGCACCCGGCCCACCGCCGCCCCTTCGTCCACCTCCCCAACCGCAACCAGCGTCAAGCTCAAGGTTCATCCCGTGATTCTTGCGGGCGGCTCGGGCACCCGGCTGTGGCCGATGTCGCGCGAGCAGCATCCGAAGCAGCTGATCGGCCTGCTCGGCGACGAGTCGCTGCTGCAATCGACGACCCGCCGTCTCGACGGGCTCGAAGCCGGCTATCCGCTCGCTGGCCAACTCGTGGTCGTCGCCAACGAAGAACAACGCTTCACGACGGCCGAACAGTTGCGCACGAGCGGCAAGCCGAGCCGGCTGATACTCGAACCGGTAGGTCGTGACACCGCGCCCGCGTTGACGGTGGCCGCGTTGTCCGTCGCAGCGCAGGACGAAGACGGCATCATGGTCGTGATGCCCGCCGATCACGCGGTCACCGACAGCGCAGGCTTTCACGCGGCGGTCGCCGCCGGCGTCCAGCATGCGGCCGCCGGCCGGATCGTGACGATGGGCATCGTGCCGACGCGCGCGGAAACCGGCTATGGCTATATCCGCATCGGCGCGCCGCTCGGCTCTGACGATGCGCAGGATGTTGGACAGACCGATGCATCGGCGCGCCTCGTCGCGCACCGCCTCGACAGCTTCGTCGAAAAGCCGCATCTGGAACTCGCGCGGCACTACGTCGAATCACGCGAATACTGGTGGAACAGCGGTATTTTCATCGTGCGCGCATCGACGTGGCTCAAAGCGATTCGCCATTTTCAGCCGGCCATTTACGAAGCATGCGAAGCGGCCTTCGCGGGCAGCACCGCGGACGGCGACTTCTTCCGGCTGCAACGCGATGCGTTCGGCGCGTCGCCGTCAAATTCGATCGACTACGCGGTGATGGAAAAGCTCGGCGCCGATCAGAGCATCGCGTCGGGCGTGGTCGTGCCGCTGATGGCCGGCTGGTCCGACGTCGGTTCGTGGGACGCGATCTGGGACATCTCCGAGAAGGACGCCGATCGCAATGTGAGCCGCGGCCGCGTGATGTTCGAAGGTGCGAACTCGACCTTCGCGCATTCCGAAGGACGACTGATTGCCTGCGTCGGCACGCAGGATCTCGTCGTCGTCGAGACCGCCGATGCGATTCTCGTTGCCGATAAATCACGCGTGCAGGAGGTCAAGAAGATCGTCAACCGGATTCGCGAGGATGGCGGGCTCGAAGCGGCCAATCATCGCAAGGTGCATCGCCCGTGGGGCAACTACGATTCCGTCGACACCGGCGAACGCTTCCAGGTCAAGCGGATCGTCGTGAAGCCGGGTGCGCGGCTGTCATTGCAGATGCATCATCATCGCGCGGAGCACTGGATCGTCGTGCGCGGCACCGCGCTCGTCACGCGCGGCGACGAGCGCTTTATCGTGTCTGAAAACGAGTCGGCTTATATTCCTCTCGGCACCACGCATCGCCTCGAAAACCCGGGCAAGATGCCGCTCGAAATGATCGAGGTGCAGTCCGGTTCGTACCTCGGTGAAGACGATATCGTGCGCTTCGACGATACGTACGGACGGCAATGACGCGCGACCGGCCGCGATAACGATGCGGGACCCTGCGGCGGCGCCAGGCGGCCGCGGGGTCCGCCGGGTTCATCCCACGTACGAGATGAGTTCTTTGTAGGTCGCCGAAAAGTGCTCCACGGTGCCGCTGTCGGGCGTCACCGCGGGCGTGCTCGTCACGCCCGCGCTCGCGGTGTCCGACGGATAGCGGCGCAGCGGCACGCGCAATGCATTCAGTGATGGCTTCAGCTGCCCGTGCAAAGGCGCGCCGTGATTGGCGCTGCCATCGATCGACGCCGGTTCCGGCACATGACGCAGGCCTGCCAACGAGCGGCTCGCCGAGCGCTGCACTGGGCTGCTCGATGCGGTTGCCGACGCAGGTTCAGCGGCCCTTGCCTCGGTCATCGCGGCTGCCGCCGCGTCGGTTGCGCATTCGCGATCGATCCACTGACGTGCCCAGTCGAGCGCGAATTGCTGCGCGTGCTGCGCATCCTCGAAGCGCGGTCCGACGAGGCCAGAGCGCTCGACACGCTTGCCGTCCCTGATGATCTCCGCCCACCCGCGATACATCGCATTCGGCACTTCCTCGACCACCACGTAGATCAGATAACCGCGCGAGTCGGCGACCTGCATGCCGCTCGGCGCGAGGGCCATCGTCAGCGACGGGCGCGGCTCGTCGGGCGGGAAGGTCCCGGCCGTGCCGAATGCGGCGGGTTCGACATGCGCCTCTGGCGCCGCGGCCGACGCGAATGTCGCCATGGGCGTGGCCGGCACTGCCGCTGGCCCGAGCCCCGACAATTGCCGCGTGATGTCGCCGATCGGATCGGCCGTGCGCCATTGGCTCAACGCACTCGCGACGCCGGGCGCCTGCCACGACTCGGGACTCTTCCACGACACGCCGCGCAGACTGTTGTCTTCACGCGGGCTCGGGGTTTGCGCAACCGGCGCGACGGGTCTGGCCATAACGGGCGGCGCCGGTTGGGGAATGTACGTGAAGGTGCGGCCGCTCTGCGACAGCAGGCGGACCATCTCCAGCAGAGTGCCGTTCAGTTGCCACTCTTCGAAGCGGCGACGGCACGTGGGACCGGACGGATAGCGGCCCGGCAGCTTCGACCACGGCTCACCCGTGGTCATGATCCACAGCACCGCATTCGTCACGATGCGCGGTTCGGCGCGCGGCCGGCCGCGCCGGTTCAGACGGACGGCCGGCTCGTCGGAGACGAGCGGCGCGAGCAGCGCCCATTCGTCGTTGTTTAGCTCATCGAAAAACATTGGATTTTCTCCACGCGGCCTGGCCTGGCCGCGGCGTTGAGCCTGCCACGGATTCTCTGCGTTCACGACCCGTTTGCGGCCCTCGGTTGCACAAATTTGTTTTATCCGTTCGGCTCGCCGGAGCAGTCCGCCCACGCGTGGTGCGGCTCTTCCCTATTGCGAAGCACAAAACGCGGTCTCACTCGTGCACGGGAAAATTTGTGCACGAAGCATACCATCCCGTTCTTTGCATGAGTACAGTTGAGACAAGTGTTACGGATAGAAACAATCTTTTCCGTTTCGCTGCGTCCGATTCTCGTATTGCCGTAACAGAAGCCGCCTGCTTATCTGGCATCGAATGGGCCTATTGCAAAGCACAATACAGCATTGCCGAACAGAATGCGCTTTAAAAATGCAATTGCCAATCCAGCACGCATTTCTATGCCATTTGATGATTGATGGTCAGCGGTATCGAGCGTCGGCGAAAGAACGGCGGCGCGCACGCGCGGTGACATTGAGGCAATCGGAGGGGCGCATGCGGCCGCTGCGCATGCGCCGAGTTCGAGGCGAGAGCAAAGACGTTGAAGTCGCTTCGAGCGACACTACGGGCGCACTGGTTTCGATGCGTGCTCGCCGACGACGGTGGTCCATTCGCGCACGCGCCAGCGCGTGACGAGTCCGGATAGCACGTACGGATCGGCCTTGGCAAAGGCTTGCGCGACTGCCGGGGAGGTGCCGGTGAAGAGCAGCACCGCCTCGTCCGTCGGCTCGGTGAGCGCGCCGGCCAGCAGCAGTTCGCCCCGTTCGGCGGCGGCCCAAGCGAGTTTCAGATGCGCGTCGCGGTACTCGCCGCGGCGCTCCAGATAGTCGGGTACCAACTCGTACATCAACAGGTAATGCATGATAAGTCTCCTCGCAACGATGAAGGTTGACACCGGTACCGGCATGCATCGGAGCGCGATTCTGCACAACGGATTCTGCCGAATTTCATGCCACTTTTCTATTCAGTTGCATTCGCAGCAATGCGGAAATTCTTATTGCCTGCTAGCAATAGATCCAAATACCTCGAACCGTAATTTCTATTCAATTAGCAAGGAATAGTCGGCGCAACCAATCTGCATTGCATAACAAAATTCGCGCACTCGTTGATTTCGATCGTTTCAAACGGCGCATCACCGGTTGCTCCCCGCTACTCAGGGAAAACGAGCGCGCACCGCTGTCAACCGGAACGCATTTCGAGCCGTTCTGGCAGACGGCATTTGCCATAATGGATGCGCCGATGGGCCCAGGGATGCCGTCGTCGCCCGCGCGCGTAAACGATCAGAAACGTTTTCACCACCGATGGAGTGTCCCATGAAAATCCAATCCGCTATCGCTACGCTGGTGTTGGGCGCGGTACTCGTATCGCCGGCGTTCGCGGCGAACAGCCAGCAGACCAAGATGGCCGACTGCAACAAGCAGGCCGGCGACAAGAAGGGCGACGAGCGCAAGGCGTTCATGCAAACCTGTCTTTCCGCGAAGCCGGCAGCCGCCGCGCCGATGAGCCAGCAGGACAAGATGAAGGCCTGCAACAAGCAGGCGGGCGACAAGAAAGGCGACGATCGCAAGGCGTTCATGAAGACCTGCCTGTCCTCGTCGGCGCCCGCCAACTGAGCGAGACGCGTAGCCGTTCCTCCAGCCGGCGCCCTGCCTGTCGACGCGGCGCCGGCGCATCGTTCCACCCACGCGGCGCTTCGCTCGCCCCCTTCTTCGTAGCCCACCGGCGCAACGCGCCGTTTTCTTCTATGATGGCTGCGGAGACGGCCCTCCCTCACATATAGAACCAATCAAAACGGGGCCGCCATCTTGTCGTTGGTGCTACTGAGCATCGATCGGAGGCAAGGATGGTATCGAAGCACAAAAACCGCTGGTTAAGGCGGTGGTTGCTGGTCATCATATTTTGGGCTGTGCCCGTGGCGATCGTCGCGGTCAACGAGATCCGCGAGGAGATGTCGTACAACGCGGTCGATCTCGAGCGCGCGCTGACCACCTGGAATTTCACTCAGGCGCAGCGCGCCGCCGGCGCGCCCGCGCATTGCCATGGCAAGCCCGACGACGCAAAAGCCGCTGGCTGCCCGGCCGACGTGCTGGCCGCCAACGCGCCGCGTCAGCAGGAGGCGATCAACGAATACAACATGCGTCGCTCGACGCTGTTCGCGTATCTGTGGCACGCGTTCGTCGGCTATTGGATCGTGCCGGCGGCGATCCTGTTCGCGATCGGCGCGATCATCGGCGTGGTGCGCCGCGCGCTGCGGCGCCCGCCCGCGGTCAAGAGTCCGGTGAATCACGGGTGAGCGGCGTCCGCGCCGCTGGTACTCCGCTGCCATTTGCTGCGTCGAAACAACACTTTCATTTCCATGTCGATGGGCCGCCGCGCCACGCGAAAATCGGTAAAAACAGGCGCATCGCGGGGCTGCGGCGAAGCGTCACCAAAATCGCCGCGCCTCGGGCGCTCGTCTGCTTCGCCTCCTCCGAGCTTCGCTCGACGCGTACTTCGACGCCACGCGGCGGGCCGGTCAAAGTTACTGAAAAGCACCTTGCGATTAGCCTCAAACCCTTGTCCCATAAGGCTTTTCGCGTTGCCACGCAACGCGCCTTTTAGACCGGGCTGTGTTATAACTCAGAGGCAACCAGGCGACATCAACACGGTTGCGCCCCGGATCCACCACGGAGAAAAACGATGCAAAGACGACACTTCATGTTGAAGACGACCGCTGCGCTAGCTTTCGGAGGCCTTGCACTCGCCGGGTGCACGACGACGGGCAACACTCCGGACAATGCTCATGTCAACGCCTCGAAACGGCAGTCGATCGACGCCAGCGTCGACGGCACGCTGTCCAGGCTGTTCACGACCGTGCCGGGCTCGCGCGAGCTGGTGTCGAAGGCGCGCGGCGTGCTGGTGTTCCCGTCGGTGATACAGGCGGGCTTCATCGTCGGCGGTCAGTATGGCGAAGGCGCATTGCGAGTGGGCGGCGCGACGGTCGGCTACTACAGCACCGTGTCGGGCTCGTTGGGCCTGACCGCGGGCGCGCAGTCGAAGGCACTGATCTTCCTGTTCATGACGCAGGATTCGCTCGACAAATTCCGCAACGCGGACGGCTGGTCGGCCGGCGTCGATGCATCGGTCGCGCTCGTGAAGATCGGCGCGAACGGCGCCGTCGACACGACTACGGCCACCGCGCCGGTGCAGGTTTTCGTGTTGACCAACGCGGGTCTGATGGGCGACGTGTCGCTGCAAGGCACGAAGGTCTCGCGGCTGAAGATCTGAGCGCGTTGCCCGGTACGCTTCGCTGAACACCTGCGCGCGTGCATCCCGAGACACGCGCAGGCCTTGCATCCAGATCGCATCGCGACGAAGGCCGCGCGAGGGACCCTGTGTGGGCCATCGCGCGGCCTTTTTTGTTGTGCGGTGTCGACGCCGGCGCTCATACGCCAGAAAACTCAGGCGCGAAAAAAAACGGCGCCCGCATCGCGCACCGCCGTTCTTCGCTTCAACAGTTGCGAACGATCCCGCTTCAAGCGCCCGACGAATCGATCACCTTGAACCGCGAGCGTTTCTGCGCGCGAATCACCGACTGATACGCCCCCACATACTGACGCGCCATCCGGTGCGACGTGAAGCGCTCCTCGAAGCGGCGCCGCACGCCCGCGCGCGGCACCTTGTGCAGCCGGTTGACGGCCGCCACCGCGCCGATCTCGTCCTCGACGATGAACCCGGTCACGCCCTCTTCGAGCACTTCCGGCACCGAGCCGCGATTGAACGCGATCACCGGCGTGCCGCACGCCATCGCCTCGATCATCACGAGGCCGAACGGCTCCGGCCAGTCGATCGGAAACAGCAGCGCATGCGCGCCCGACAGAAACTCTGCCTTCTGATGATCGGCGATCTCACCGATGTACTCGACGTACGGCAGGTCGAGCAACGGCCGGATATCGCGCTCGAAGTATTCGCGGTCGGCCGCATCGACCTTGGCGGCGATGCGGATCGGCATGCCGCAGCGGCCCGCGATGCGGATCGCCGTATCGACGCGTTTTTCCGGCGAAATCCGGCCGAGAAACGCGAGGTACTTCTGCTCGACCGGTTGCGGCGTATAGAGCTGCTCCGGCAGGCCGTGATAGACCGTGGTGAGCCAGCGCGCCTGGGGTAGAGGATGACGCTGCGCATTCGAGATCGAGATCACCGGCACCGAGTTGAAGGTGTCGAACACCGGCTGCTGCTCGGGCAGATCGAGCCGCCCGTGCATCGTCGTGACGAACGGCGTTTCCTGCCGCTTGAATACCGAGAACGAGTAATAGTCGAGATGGAAATGCAGCACGTCGAAGTCTTCGGCCTGGCGACGCACCAGTTCCATCAGCAGCATGTGCGGCGCGACGCGGTCGCGAATGCCCGGATCGAGCCGCAGCGCGCGCGGCCACACCGGTTCGAGCTTCGCGCTCGTGACGGAGTCGCCACTCGCGAACAGCGTCACGTCGTGGCCCTGCTCGACCAGCGCCTCGGTGATGTACGACACGACCCGCTCCGTGCCGCCGTAAAGCTTCGGCGGCACCGATTCGGTCAGCGGGGCGATCTGCGCAATCTTCATATTGTGTCTCCGTGAGCCGGCGGCTGCCGCGCAATCGCGATGCCGTCGGCGACGCCGAGTATGACAGCGCCATGACGTGGGATCAATTCACGCGGGCCCTAAGCGCCGCATGCATCGTCGCTACGGAGGATTATTCCCTGGTGTCGGTAGAAAAGCCGCAGGTCTTGCAATTGCTCGGTGCTGTTACATACGGCTTACATCCGGTGACACGGGGCCGCGCGCCGGCTTTGCGCGGTCTTGCGACTTCATCGCGCTATCACCGCGTCGTCATTTGTGGCCCCCACCCTCGCCCGATCGGCGCACGGGCACGCTGCGTAGATCTCTGAGAAAGCTGTCGCGCCATACACCGAGATCGTTCTCGCGCAGAGCGGCCATGTTGATCTCGTGACGCCGCTGGCGCGCGTCGAGCGGCATCTGCAGTGCGCGCTGCAAGGCTTCGCACATGCCGATCGCATCGTGCGGATTGACGAGCACCGCGCCGGAAAGCTCGGCCGCGGCGCCCGCGAAAATCGACAGCACGAGCACGCCGGGATCGTCTGGATTCTGCGCGGCCACGTACTCCTTCGCGACGAGGTTCATGCCGTCGTGCAACGGCGTGACGAAACCGATCTGCGACTCGCGAAACAGCGACATCAGCTTCCAGCGGTCATACTGCTGGTTCAGATAGCGGATCGGCGTGTAATCGAGCCCCGAGTAGCGGCCGTTGATGCGCCCCGCCTCGTATTCGAGATCCTGGCGGATCTTCTGATAGGTCGCGACGTCCGAACGCGTCGGTGGCGCGATCTGCACGAGCGTGACGTTGCCGCGCCATTCGGGCGAGCGTTCGAGCAGCAGTTCGAACGCGCGAAACCGCTCGACCAGCCCCTTCGAATAATCGAGCCGGTCGACGCTCATGATCAGCTTGCGCCCTTCGAGGCTTTGCTTCAGTTCGAGCACATGCTGGCGGCTTTCGTAGCGCTTGGCCTGCTCGGCGATTTCGTCGGGGAACACGCCGATCCGATACACGCCGGTGCGCAGCTTGCGCCCGAACGCCTCGACGATGCCGTCGGCGCTGACCGTGCCGCGAGCGTGACGGGTCACGTAGTCGTGGAACGCCTGCTGGTCGGTGGCGGTCTGGAAGCCGAGCAGGTCGTAGCACGACAGCGACTTGACGAGCTCCTCGTGCGGAGGAATGTTGAGCAGGATCTGCGGCGCGGGAAACGGGATGTGCAGGAAGAAGCCGATGCGGTTCGTCACGCCCTCGCTGCGCAGCGCCTCGGCGAACGGGATCAGATGGTAGTCGTGAATCCAGATGATGTCGTCCGGTTCGAGCAGCTTGACCAGCTTGTGCGCGAGCCACGCGTTGACGCGCCGATATCCCGCGTACTCGTCGCGCTCGTAGCGCGCGAGGTCGTTGCGGTAGTGGAATACCGGCCACAGCGTCGCGTTCGAGAAGCCGCGGTAGTACTGGTCGTAGTCCTTGCGTGTGAGGCCGACGGTCGCGAAGGTCACCGCGCCGTCCTGCTCGAGCATCGGCCCCGCGTTGGCGACCGTCTCGCTGACCACGTCGCCGCTCCAGCCGAACCAGACGCCGCCTGCATCCTTGAGCGCGCCGAATACGCCGACGGCCAGTCCGCCCGCCGATCCCTTGGTCTCCGTCGGCGTCGCGACGCGATTCGACACGACGATCAATCGGCCCATAGTGCATGTCCTCCGTAGTTCTTCCGCTGCGCCGCGCCGACTGCGCGGGCGTGGTGCGCCCGTAAAGAGCAATCGGTGTGCCCGGGCATCGTAGGGCGTGAGCGCGCTCGACGTTCGCGGCGCGCGATTCGTAATTGGCGCTCGGCAACGCCTGGCTAAGCCTGCTCCTTCGCCTTCTGCGGGACCTCCGCCGCGCCAGTGCGGCCGAGGCGGCTCGCCACCGGATCGGCTTCGGTATGCGCGGCGGTGCTGCCGGCGGGCGCCTGGCGGCTGCGCGGCAGCCAGTCGATCGGGCCAGCGCCGCTCGTCTCCAGCTCCGCCGACACCTCCGCACGCGCCCGCGGCAGGTATTCCGGGTAATGCCGGTGCACGAAATCGAGCAGCCCTTCGCGCACGCGGCAGCGCAAATCCCACGCGAGGCCGGAATCGGGCGCGCTGACGAGCGCGCGCAACTGCATCGCGCGCTCGGTGCAGTCCGTCACTTGCAGCACCTGCACGCGGCGGTCCCACTCGGGTGCATTCTCGACGATGCGCGCGAGCTCCTCGCGCAGCGGCGCGAGCGGCATCCGGTAATCGACGAACAGGAACACGGTGCCGATGATCTGTGAGCTGTTGCGCGTCCAGTTCGTGAACGGGTTTTCGATAAACCATTGCAGCGGCACGATCAGGCGGCGCTGGTCCCACAGCCGCACCGACACGTAGGTGCCGGTGATTTCCTCGATGCGCCCCCACTCGTTCTGGATCACGACGACGTCGTCGAGGCGGATCGGCTGCGACAGCGCGATCTGCAAACCGGCGATCAGGTTGCCGAGCACCGGCCGCGCCGCGATACCGGCGACCAGACCGGCGACACCGGCCGAAGCCAGCAGGCTCGCGCCGATTTGCCGCACATTGGGCAAGGTCATCAGCGCACCGCCGACACCGATGATCACGATCACGATCATCACCGAGCGCGCGAGCACACGCGCCTGCGTATGGATGCGGCGCGCCTGCAGGTTATCGGCGCTATCGAGCGGATGAGCGCGGATGATCGCTTCGCCGATCGCCGCGGCCGAGCGCACCGACAGCCACGTCAGCGCGGCGATCAGCGCGATGCCGGTGATGTCGCGCACCGGTTCGATGAAGTTGAGGGTATCGGGCGCCTCGGACCAGACCCACGCGAACACGAGGATCACGAGGACGAACAGCGACGGCTTGTCGATATAGCGCAGCACGACGCTCGTCAGCGCATGCGGTCGCGCTAGACGCATCACGACGCGCGCGCCAAGGCGGTGAACGCCGATCGCCACGATCGTCACGAATGCCGTCACGATCAGCGCGCCGAGCCACGTATGCAGCGGCGCGGCGGCCACGCGGTAGAAGTCGTCGATAGTAGGCATAACGGGCATCTTCCTCCGGACTCGATGAGCGGCGGCGCGCCTGCGGGACTACTGACATGCGGGGGCGCCCCAGCGGGAGCGACGACCCCGACACCCAAGGCGCTCGACGGCGCCTCAGGCGTTACAACGGGTTCTTCGATGCGCGGTGGTTATCGATCAGCCGCCGCTCTTGCACGGAAACGCCTTGCCGAGACCCAGCGAAATCGCCGTGCTAGCGTTGTAGCCCGCGGCGTTAGGATTCTCGGCGATGTATTTGCGCACCGCGTCGGTCAACTGCGCCGAGCGCGCATCCGGCGGCAGGCAGAAGTACTGGCCGACGCGCGGACCGGTGGTGCCGCCGATCGCGTCGATCGTGTTGAAGATGCCGTCGGCCGCGCCTTCTATGTAGGCGGCGCAGGCGCTACGCGAAGCGATGTCCGTCTTGGTGCACAGCTTGTTGAGGTCGCCTCCCGTAAACGCGGCTGCCGAAAGCGGCAAGGCAAGCGCGCCGGCGAAAATCAATGCCCGCAGCATGGTGTTCCTTTCCAGGGTTGTTTATCACGCGGTCTTTCTGCCGCGTCCGGACGGCGCGCTACGCGGCGCGCCGAAGTCGTCATTCTGCACTGTTTTACACGGCGGCAGCAGGCCCGCTGCCGCGCGGCTCGGACAAAACCGCAGCAAAACGGCACGGCCTCGCGGGCCCGCCGCGCCGCCTGCCGACAGCGTCATTGTTTCTGCTGCTGGGTCTGCTGCATGCGGGCCGTGAGTCCTTCGACGACGTCCGGCTCCTTGTAGGTCTTGGCGAAATCGAGCGCGGTCATGCCGATCTGGTTTTTCACCGACAGGTCCGCGCCGTTGTCGAGCAGCAGCTTGACCGTCGACACGTGGCCGCCGCGCGCGGCCATCATCAGCGGCGTGGTGCCGTTCGGCGAGCCCGTGTCGACGTAGGCCGAGTGGTCGAGCAGCACCTTGACGATGTCGTCGTGGCCGTTGGCGGCCGCGTAGTGCAGCGGCGCCCAGCCCTTCTTGTTGACCTCGGCGTCCTTCGCGATCAGCAGATTCACGAGGTTCAGGTCGCCGACCAGCGACGCCATCATCAGCGCGTTCTCACCGGCCTTGTCCTGAATCTCGATGTCGGTTTTCGGATTCGCGAGCAACGCGGCCGCGACCTTGTCGGATTTCTCGCGGGCGGCGATCACGAGCAGCGGCATGCCCTGATTGTCGACGCTGTTCGGGTCCATGCCCTTAGCGAGCAGCTTGTTGACGCCGCTGACGTCGTCGAACTTGACCGCCTTGATGAGCGTGTCGATCGGCGCTGCATGCGCGGGCATCGCGACCAGCGCCGCGCAGGCGAGCGCGGCGGCGCACGCAAGACGGCGTGCCGGCGCGAGAGCCCGGGCGCCCGGCCCGGCGGACAGCGGTTGGAAAGCAGCGGACGACGTCGAAATATTTTTCATATGGTACTTTAGGAAAGCTTCCTATCTCTTTGATGTTACTCGTCTTTTTCAGACGCCGGCCGGCGTGGCGATTCCGAACAGCCTGAAGAAGTTTTGCGTGGTTGCGGCGGCCAGCGCCTCGTCCGGCATCTCGCGTTGCTGCGCGATGAAGCGTCCGACATAACTGACGTACGCAGGTTCATTCGGCTTGCCGCGATACGGCACCGGCGCCAGATACGGCGAATCGGTTTCGATCAGCAGACGCTCGAGCGGCACGCGGCGCGCGACCTCCTGCACATCGGTCGCGTTCTTGAACGTGACGATGCCCGACAGCGAAATGTAAAAGTTCTGCGCCAGCGCCTGCTCGGCGATGGCCCACGGTTCGGTGAAGCAATGCATCACGCCGCCCGGCACGCCCGCGCGCTCCTCGGCCATGATGCGCAACGTGTCTTCCGACGACGAACGGGTGTGGATGATGAGTGGCTTGCCAGTCGCGTGCGCGGCGCGGATGTGCGTGCGAAAGCGCTCGCGCTGCCACTCCATGTCGGCGATCGAGCGGCCTTCGAGGCGGTAGTAGTCGAGCCCGGTTTCGCCGATCGCGACGACCTTTGGGTGCTCGGCCAGTTCGACCAGTTCGGCCACGCTCGGCTCGCGCATGTGCTCGTGATCGGGATGCACGCCGACCGACGCGTACACGTTGTCATGGCGGCTGGCGATATCCAGCACCGACGGCAGCGTTTCGAGGTCCACCGACACGCACAGCGCGTGCGACACCGAATGGCTGCGCATGTTGTCAAGCACTTGCGGCAGACGGTCCGCGAGTCCTTCGAAGTTGATATGGCAGTGTGAATCGACAAACATGGTCAGGTCCTGCGAAAAAAGGGCTTTGCGGCCGGGCGACGGCGTGGCCGGGGCCGCTTGGGACGGCTCGGGTAGCTTGCTTAGGTAGCGTGCTCAGGTAGCTTGCTCACGTAGCTTGCTTAGGTAGCGTGCTCAACTCGCGTGCGCAAGGCGCTTGCCAAGAATCACCAGATCGCGCTCGACGCCGTCCAGCACCGCGACGCGCGGCAGCGTGCCCCATGCGTCGAAGCCGAAGCCGCGGAACAGCCGCACGCTCGCTTCATTGTGACCGAACACGAAGCCGAGCACCGTGTCGATGCCAAGACCCGGTGCCGCTTCGAGCGAAGCCGCCAGTAACTGCTTGCCGAGACCCTGGCCGCGCGCGCTTTCGTCGAGATAGATGCTGACTTCGGCGGTGCGCTGGTAGGCCGGACGCCCATAAAAATCGGAAAAGCTCAGCCACGCGATCACGCGGCCCGCCTGCTGCGGATCTTCGACCACCCACAGCGGCCGCTTCTGCGGGCCGTGCGCATGAAACCATGCATGCCGGCTCTCGATGCTGACCGGTTCGAGGTCCGCAGTGACCTGCCGCGACGGAATCGTCGAATTGTAGATGGCGACGATCGCGGGCAGATCGTCGAGCGTGGCGTCGCGGTAGGAAAGGCTCATGGTGGCTTGGCTTGAATGAAATAAGACGGAAGGCTGTCTGGCTGCGGGCTCACGCAAACAGCGCGCGATAGCCGATGAACAGTTCCTCGAACACGAGCCGCGGGTTGAGCGGATGGTTTTCGACCGCGCGCTGGCGCGTGACGGTGCGCAGAAAGCGTGCGAATGCATTGGCGTCGGCCTGCGCGGCGCAACGCGCGAGCGCGGCCGACGCCTGCGGGAAATAGCGCGGCGCGCCAGCGGTGCGCTGCGCGAGCAGATCGTACATCCAGCGCTGCAGCCAGCCGAGCACGAGCGGCACCGGCAGCTTCTGCAGCGCCTCGCCACAGGCGAATGCGTCGCAGCCGGCGCCGGCCGCGAGCTGCTTGAGCGTCCAGTCGCGCAGCGGACGGTTCTCGTCGCTGGCGAGCGCGAGCGCGGCGAGCGGCGCGCCGCCCGCTTCGGCGAGCAGCGCGGCGGCGTCTTCGACGCCTTGCGCGGCGAGCCACGGCGCGGCGGTGTCCGGCGCGGGCACGCTCATCGGCCACTGACGGCAGCGGCTGATGATGGTCGGCAGCAAACGGTCGATGCGCGCCGACACCATCAGGAACACGACGCCCGCGGGCGGCTCTTCGAGCGTCTTCAGCAACGCGTTGGCGGCCGCGACGTTGAGCGCCTCGGCCGGATACAGCACGACCACGCGCGCGCCGCCGCGGTGCGAACCGACGCCGACGAAGTCGAGCAGACCGCGGATCTGTTCGATCTTGATTTCCTTGCTCGGCGCGCGGGTCTTCTTGCCTTCGTCGCCCTCGGCTTTTTCGGCCTTGTCGTCGGCGCCGTTCGCGGCGTTCGCGAGACCGGCTTCGGCGGCGAGCGCCTCCGGCACGACGATGCGGTAGTCGGGATGATTGCCCTGCACGAACCAGTTGCAGGCCGCGCACGCGCCGCACGGCTCGCCGTTCGGCAGCGGCGCCTCGCACAGCAGGCCCTGCGCGAGGTGCTGCGCGAAGCGCAGCTTGCCGATCCCCGCCTGGCCGTGCAGCAACAACGCGTGCGGCCAGTGGCCGCGCAGCTGCTGCAGGCGGTTCCAGTCATCGGCTTGCCACGGATATATCATCGTTTGTCTTTTTGAATCAATTGGTTGCACGCGTTACTTCAGGTGGCGAATCAACTTGTCCGGTGGTTATAAGAATCAGCTATATCATCTTGAAATCAAAGAGTTGCGATCAATTCTTCAAGCTGCTTCTGAATACGCACGATGCTCTGCGAAGAGTCGATGACAGCGAATCGATGCGGCGCTTCTTCGGCGCGGCGCATGTATTCGGCGCGCGTGCGCTCGAAAAACGCCGCCGACTCGCTCTCGAAACGATCCGGGTTGCGCGCCGCGCTGCGCCGCTCGTTGGCGACGGGCGGGCGGCAGGTCGAACAGCACGGTCAAATCCGGCTGGAAACCACCCTGCACCCAGCGCTCGAGCGTCTCCAGCTTGTCGCGCGGCAGGCCGCGGCCGCCGCCCTGGTACGCGAAGGTGGCGTCGGTGAAACGGTCGGACAGCACCCAGTCGCCGCGCGTGAGCGCCGGCTCGATCACCTCGGCCAGATGCTGGCGGCGCAGCGCGAACATCAACAGCGCCTCCGTTTCGAGGTCCATCTTCTGATGCAGCACGATCTCGCGGATCTGCTCGCCGAGCGGCGTGCCGCCGGGCTCGCGCGTCATCACCACAGAGCGGCCGCTCGGCGCGAGCTTCGCCTCCAGGCGTTCGCGGAACCAGCCCAGATGGGTGGTCTTGCCCGCGCCGTCGATGCCTTCAAACGTTATGAATTTGCCGCGCGCCATCATTGCCCTCGAATGTATTTGTCCACGGCTTTGTTGTGTTCGCCGAGGGTGTCAGAAAAGATGCTGCTGCCGTCGCCGCGCGACACGAAGTACAGCGCGCTGCTCGGCGCCGGGTTCATCGCCGCCTGCAGCGACGCGACGCTCGGCAGCGAGATCGGCGTCGGCGGTAGGCCCATCCGGGTGTAGGTATTGTAGGGAGTGTCGGTCTGCAGGTCTTTCTTCCTGATGCGGCCGGCGTAGCTGTCGCCCATCCCGTAGATCACCGTCGGGTCGGTCTGTAGCGGCATGCCCGCGCGCAGACGGTTGGCGAACACGGCGGCGACGAGCGCCCGGTCGGACGCCTTGCCGGTTTCCTTTTCGATGATCGACGCCATCGTCAGAGCGTCGTACGGCGTCTTGTACGGCAGGTTCGGCGCGCGCGCGAGCCACGCTTCGTCGAGACGCACGCGCATCAGCCGGTACGCGCGGCGGTAGATGTCGAGGTCGCTCGTGTCCTTGTCGAACAGGTAGGTGTCCGGGAAAAACAGCCCTTCGCCGTTGCCGATCGACGCCTCGGGCGCGCCGATTGCGCTCAACAGATCGGCGTCGCTCATGCCGAGCGTGTCATGCTTCAGCGCGGGATTCGCGTCGAGCTCGGCGCGCATGCGCTTGAAGGTCCAGCCTTCGATGATCGTCGCCACGTATTCGTTGACGTCGCCGCGGGCGATTTTCTGCAGCACCTCGTAGGGGGTGATGCCGCTCTTGAACTCGTAGTTGCCGGACTTCAGGTCGCTTTGCAGGCCGAGCAGCCGCGTCATCGCGATGAACAGCTCGGGTTCGACCGGCACGCCGCCGCGATTGAGCTGCAGCGCGACGCTGCGCAGGCTGCTGTGCGGTTTGACGGTGACGTCGAGTTGCGCCGGGGTCAATTCGAGCGGGCGGGTGGCCCAGAAGTATCCAGCGGCGATGGCCGCCGCGGCCAGCACAACGACGAGCGCGCCGGCTGCGAAACATTTCTTGAAAAGGGTCATGCGAAACGTGACTGGGTTGGACTGAATATAATAACTGTTTGCCTTAGCCAAAGTCAGAATTGACTGTTCCCGGAATCCATGAACACACCGCTCGTGAACGCCCCTGCTAAAGCTTCCGGCCTCGCTCCCGCCGCGGCGGCACCCGCCGCCCTGCCCATCCTGCCGCGCCCGTCGGCCGAAGAATTCGCTGCCGTGCTGGAGCACGGCGCGTACATGCCGCTGTCGCAGTTCGGCGTGATCGACACGACCGGCGACGACGCGGCAAGCTTCCTGCACGCCCAGCTGACCAACGACGTCCAGCATCTCGATGCCGCGAACGCGCGCCTCGCCGGCTACTGCTCGGCCAAGGGCCGGCTGCTCGCGTCGTTCCTAAGCTGGCGCAGCGGCGACACGATCCGCCTGCTGGTATCGAAAGACGTGCAGGCCGCCGTGCAAAAGCGCCTGTCGATGTTCGTGCTGCGAGCAAAAGCCAAGCTCGTGGACGCGAGCGGCGAACTCGCGGTGGTCGGCCTCGCGGGCGACGTGCGCGGCGCGCTGTCGGGCGTGTTCGACGCGCTGCCCGATGGTGTGCACGTGCAGGTCGACGGCACCGCGGGCACGCTGATCCGCGTGCCGGACGCGTTGGAGCGGCTGCGCTATCTGTGGATCGGACCGAAGGCGCAAGTCGAAGCGCTGCTGCCGTCGCTGGACGGCAAGTTGAAGCGCGCGTCGCCGGCCGTGTGGGACTGGCTCGACATCCGCGCGGGCGAGCCGCGCATCACGCAGCCGGTCGTCGAGCAGTTCGTGCCGCAAATGGTCAACTTCGACGTGCTCGGCGCAGTCAATTTCCGCAAAGGCTGCTATCCGGGTCAGGAAGTGGTCGCGCGCAGCCAGTATCGCGGCACGATCAAGCGGCGCACGTCGCTCGCCAACGTCGCCGGCGAGCTTGATACGGTGCGCCCCGGCGCCGAGCTCTTCCACTCGGACGATCCTGGCCAGCCGTGCGGGATGATCGTCAACGCGGCGTCGGCACAAGGCGGCGGCGTCGATCTGCTGGTCGAGATCAAGCTCACGGCGCTCGACAGCGGCAGCGTGCATGTCGGCGCGGCCGACGGCCCCGCGCTGCGCTTCCTGACGCTGCCCTACGGGCTGCCGGCCGAGGTCTGATCGTTGGGCAGGTAAGAAGCGGCGCAATCGGGCGCCGTTTTTTATTGGCTGCTTTATTCTCGTCTGATTTTTGTCGCTTTTGTTGGCGTCTGCCTTTGCGGCATCAGGCGGCCGCCCCATGCTCTGAACGGGAGATGCTCCCCGATGTGCCTGATCGTTTTCGACTGGCGACCCGATGCGGTCGATGGTCCGCTGTTCACGCTCGCCGCGAATCGCGATGAGTTCTTCCGCCGCACGGCCGAGCCGATCGGCTGGTGGCGCGACGCGCCGGGCGTGCTGGCGGGCCGCGATCTCGTGGGCGGCGGCACGTGGCTCGGGCTGTCGCGCGACGGCCGCTTCGCCGCGCTGACCAATTACCGCGCGCCGGGCGAAATGCGCGCCGATGCGCCGACCCGCGGCACGCTCGTCAGCAACTGGCTCACGAGCGCCGCGCGCGACACCGACGGCCATCCGCACGAAACGCCGCTCGCCTATCTGGAGCACGTCGCGCAAAGCGGCGACATCTACAACGGCTTCAACCTGCTGGTCGGCGACTGGACACGCCGTGAGCTCGCGTGGTACTGCAATCGCGGCGCCGTCGACGCAAACAGTGGCCCCGCGCTGCTCGCGCCCGGCACGCACGGCATCTCGAACGCGGTGCTCGACACCGCGTGGCCGAAGCTGGTCAGAAAGCGCGGCGAGCTCGGCACCCTACTCGCGCGCAATGCAATGCCGCCGCTCGAACGCCTGATCGATCTGATGCGCGATCCGCGGCTCGCGCGCGACGACGAGTTGCCGTCGACCGGTATTCCGCTCGAACGCGAACGGGTGCTGTCGGCGGCATTCATCGAATCGCCGGAATACGGCACGCGCAGCACCACCGCGCTGCGCGTCGCCGCCTATGGCGACGTGATCGGCGTCGCGGTCGCCGAGCGCAGCGACGATAACGGCTCGCACCGCATCGTGCGGCCCGGCGATTTCGAGCGCAGCTTCGCGTTCAACGTCGAGCGCGACCGGATGAGCGTGGCGTGATCGTTTGATCGGCGCCGCGCCGGCGCATTCGCCGCCGGCCGCTCACCGCTTCGCGACGACTACCCTCACCCGATGCCGAATGCCGCGCGCAACGCCGCCGCGGCATCCGCATGCGCCTGTCCGACTTCGGGCACGAAGCCGCCCATCTTGAAGAACTCGTGGATCATGCCGGCGTAGCGCTTGAGCGTCACCGGATTGCCGAGCGCGCGTAGTTTTTCCGCATACGCATCGCCCTCGTCGCTGAGCGGATCGTATTCGGCGGTCGCGATCCACGCGGGCGCGACGCCGCGAAAATCCGGCGCGCCGCGCGCGCCGTCGAGCGGCGCGAAACGCCAGTCGTCGCGATCACCGCTATCGCGCAGGTAGTGGTCGAAAAACCACTGGATCGTGTCGCCCGACAGCAGGAAGCCGTCGGCGAGGCGCGAGTGCGAGTCGGTCTGCTGATGGCCGGTGGTGCCCGGATAGATCAGCAATTGCAGCGCGAGCGCGATCCCGGCATCACGCGCAAGCACCGCGCAGACCGTCGCGAGCGTGCCGCCCGCGCTATCGCCGCCGAGCGCGAGCCGGGTGTCGTCGATGCCGAACTCGGCCGCGTGCGCGTGCAGCCAGCTAAGGGCATCGAAGGCATCGTCGACCGCGGTCGGAAACTTGTGCTCGGGCGCGAGCCGGTAATCGACCGACAGCACCGCGCACTGGCCATCGCGCGCGAACATCCGGCACAGCGCATCGTGCGTGTCGACGCTGCCGACCGTGAAGCCGCCGCCGTGGTAGTACACGAACGCCGGCAGCGGCTCGGCCCAGTTCGGCTCGACCGGGAAGTACAGGCGCGCGCGGATCGTCGCGCCGTCGCGCGTCGGCACCGGCAGGTCTTCGACGGAGAACATCGGCGCGCTCGGGATCTCGAGGATCGGCGCGCTTTTCTCGTACGACGCGCGCGCCGCTTGCGCGCTCATCTGGTGATACTGCGGGCGTTTGGCCCGCGCGATCATGTCGAGCACCTGCTCGATCGTTGGATTCAGCGGCATGGTTTCAGCAACGTGATGCGCACAGCGCAGCGCGGCGCGCAGCGCGCCAATTGTTGTGAGGACCCGGCGCAGCGGCCACGCAGCCGGCCGCTACTCCGCGTTCTTCACCTCGGGTTTCAGCGACATCGGATCGGACGGCTCGCGCAACTGTTCGATATCCTCGTGACGCAGCTTGACGGTCGCCATGATGCCCGGGTGCGTGATGATATAGAAACGCCGCGCGGCGATTGCCTCGAACGCGATGTCGGCGACATCGTCGGCGCTGAGCTTGCCCGACTGCACCGCACGCTGCAACTGCTTGGCCGCAGCGATCTGCGAGCGCGTCGGCCGGCTTGCGTTGCGCAGCTCGTCCGGACGCGCGCGCTCGGCCTGGGCGATGCCGGTCGGCACGAAGGCGGGACACAGCAGCGAACAGCCGACCTCGCCGTCCGTGCCGGCCTGCGCGAGCTTCAGGTCGTGATACAGCGTCTCGGTCAGCGCCACCACCGCATGCTTGGACGCGTTGTAGATGCCCATCGCCGGCGGCGCCAGCAGCCCCGCGACCGACGCCGTGTTGACGATATGCGCGGGCTCGTTCTGCGCCAGCATGAGCGGCGCGAACACGCGCACGCCGTGCGCGACGCCCATCACGTTGACGCCGAACACCCACGACCAGTCGTTGGCCGAGCCTTCCCATAAGAAGCCGCCGGTGCCGACGCCCGCGTTGTTGAACAGCAGGTGGACCTTGCCGAACGCGGCGAGCGCGGCTCGCGCGAGCGCCTCGACCTGCGCGGCGCTCGATACGTCGGTCGGCACGGCGATCGCTTCGGCGCCGCCTTCGCGCAATGCGTCGACGGTCTGCGCGAGCTGCTCGGCGTTGACGTCGGCGAGCACGAGCTTCATGCCGAGCGCCGCGCCCTTGTGCGCGAACGCGCGGCCGAAGCCGCTGCCCGCGCCGGTGATCACCGCCACCTTGCCTGCGAATTCGAACATCGAGTGACTCCCTGTTTCAGTGGCGGCTGGCCGATGCATGACGACGTCGTGCTCAGATCAGCTTGACCAGTTGCTTGCCGAAGTTGCGGCCCTTCAGCAAGCCGATGAATGCCTCGGGCGCGGCGTCGAGCCCTTGCGCGATCGTCTCGCGATAGTGCAGCTTCTTCTGCGCGACGAGCGTGCCGAGCTGCTTGAGCGCCTCGGGCCACACGTCCATATGTTCGCTGACGATAAAGCCCTGCACGAGCAGCCGCTGCGTCAGCATCAGCGACGGATGCCTGAGCGGCAGCGGCTGGCCGTCATAGCCCGCGATGAAGCCGCACAGCGCGATGCGCCCGAACGCGTTCATACGCGCGAGCGTCGCGTCGAGCCCCTCGCCGCCGACGTTCTCGAAGCAGCCGTCCACACCGTCGGGCGTCGCGGCTTTCAGGTCCTGGTACAGGTTGCCGGCCTTGTAGTCGACGCAGGCGTCGAAGCCGAGCGTGTCGACCACGTAGCGGCACTTTTCCGCGCCGCCCGCGATGCCGACCGCGCGCGCGCCGGCCACCTTCGCGAGCTGGCCGACCACGCTGCCCACCGCGCCGCTCGCCGCACTGACGACCACCGTCTCGCCCGCCTTCGGCGCGATGATGCGGTTCAGCCCGTACCACGCGGTGACGCCCGGCATGCCGACCGGGCCGAGATACGCGGACAGCGGCACGTGCGTGTCGTCGACCTTCTGCATGCCCGCGCCGTTCGAGGTGCCGTACTCCTGCCAGCCGAACATCGCGACGACCTTGTCGCCGACCGCGAACTTCGGATTCCTCGTCTCGACGACCTCGCCGACCGTGCCGCCGATCATCACCTCGTTCAGCGGCTGCGGCGGCGCGTACGACTTGCTGTCGTTCATGCGTCCGCGCATATACGGATCGAGCGACAGATAATGGTTGCGCACTCGTACTTCGCCGTCGGCGAGCGGCGCCAGCGGCGTTTCGACGAGCTTGAAGTTATCGGGCGTGGCTTCGCCGTGCGGGCGCGAAATCAGCAGCACCTGGCGATTGATCTGGGCCATGAAGTCGTCTCCTTGGATTGTCGGGGATTGACCTGCATTCGTCGAATCCAGGTCGGAAGTTGATTGCGATGAGGGCTCAGTCGCTCGGACCGGGCCTGGCCGCCGGGTCGCTGCGCAGACGCTGACGCCTGACGTCGCGGCCCACCGCGAGGCGGCGCATGTACTTGAAGGTGCCGAGCGCCTTGGCGACGAAGTGACCTTCGCTGTCGCGGATCTCGCCTTCGCAATAGGCCATCGTGGTCGAGCGATGCAGCACGCGGCCGGTCGCGCGCAACTCGCCGCGCCCCGGCTGCATGAAGTTGACCTTCATCTCGACGGTGACGACGCCGACGCCGTCGCCCGCGAGACTGCGCGCGGCCATCGCGAGCGCGACGTCGGCGAGCGTCATCGTGACGCCGCCGTGCGCGACGTCCCATGTGTTCATATGATCGGGTTGCAACGGCAGCACGACTTCGCTGACGCCATCGGCGGCGCGCAGCAACTGCGCGCCGAGCCGGTCGATGAAGGGGCTTTCCGGCAACGATGGGTTGCCTGTTGTGGCGGATGTGGTGGGGTCGGTCATGGCGGTGTCTGGAGTTCGTGGCCGGCAACCTCGGAAATCGATTCGCCGCGTCCCGGCACTCCGCGAGGTGTACGCATTGGCGCTAAATGGGAAATTCTACCGGCTATCGCCTGGCTCCATCCGCCTCATTGCGCTCCGTCATGCGCGTCGCCAACCGCCCCAATCGGCGTACCGCTTCATCGACCAGATCGAGCTCCGCGCTCGGGCAACTCAGACGGATGAAACGATCGAAGCGCCCGGTGTTCGAAAACACGGTCCCAGGCATGACGCGGATGCCATCATCCAACGCCGCCTCGAAAAACGCGGCCGACGACAACCCGTGCGGCAACTCGACCCAAAAGAACATGCCGCCGCGCGGCGAAGTGAAGCGCGTGCCATCGGGAAACGCCGCGGCGATCCCCGCCGCCATGCGCTCGCGCTGAAGCCGCAGGCTCTCGCGTAAGCGCCGCAAATGCCGGGCGTAGGCGCCCGTCCCCAGAAACCCCGCGAGCACGACCTGCGCAAGCTGATCGTTATGTCGCGACTGCGCGAACTTCAGCATGCCCACGCGTGGATGCCAGCGCCCGCCATTGATCCAGCCCACCCGCATGCCCGGCGCGAGTGTCTTGTTGAACGACGTGCAATGGATCACGGTGCCGTCGGTGTCCCAGGCCTTCAGTGAGCGGGGAGACGGTTCTCCATCGACGAGATCGCGATACGGGTCGTCTTCGATCAGTGCGACGCCGGCACGCGCGCACAGCTCGACGACACCTGCCTTGTTGGAGTCGGGCATCACGCTGCCGAGCGGATTCTGCAGGTTCGGCACCACGACCACGGCCTTGATGTCGCGATGATTTTGCAAAGCGAAGTTCAGCGCTTCGACGGAAAGGCCCGTGCTCGGGCTCGCCGGAATTTCGAGCGCGCGCAGTCCGAGGCTCTCCAGTACCTGCAGCAGGCCAAAAAAACACGGCGATTCGACCGCGACGGTGTCCCCGGGCTGCGTCACCGCGCGCAACGCGAGGTTCACGGCTTCGATGCCGCCGTGCGTCATGATGATCTCATCCGCGCCGATCTCGATGCCGCCTTCGAGCGCACGCCGCGCGATGATCGCGCGCAAAGCCGGATCGCCGAAGTCAGGGCCGGCCGAGGTCAGCAGCTTGGGCTCGCGGCGCAACGCGCGCATGGCTGCCTGCTGTAGTGCATCGGTCGGATAGAGATCGGGCGCCGCGGTTGCGCCACCGAGATTGAGCGCCTGCGGATAGCGCTGGTACTTCGACACGATCGCCGAAATCGTCGCATGGATGCCGACGAACTGCGCCTCGCCCGGCGGCATCGTCAGATCCGGTTCGGAGGCATTGGGCAGCACCGTGGCGGGCACGCGCACGAAATAGCCTGAGCGCGGCCGCGCATCGATCAACGCGTCTCGCTCGAGCACACGGTAGCTCTCGGTCGCGGTCGCGAGGCTCACGCCATGCCGCTGCATGAACGCACGCATCGACGGCATGCGGTCGCCTGGGCGCAGCACGCCGTTGCCGATCGCGCGGCGATATTGATCGGCCAGTTGCCGATAAAGAGGCTGGCGGTCCGCTGAAGGGGCAGCGAACGCGTCGCGCGGTTCGAAGGTCAGTTTGCTCATACGCCAATCGTGCGGACAGTCCGCGCGGAACAACAGATACACAACGGCACGATTGGGACCGATACAGCATGGCGAAAGCTTTCGCTGTATCGGTTCCGATCGTCGATGGATGTCGCTGTACGCACGTCAGTGGACTCAATAAGCTGTACCGCATGAAAACGAATCGAAGGAAAGCGTGATGCCCGTTCCGACCTGCGCTGTCATCCCGGCTCGCCCTGCTGCATTACGCCTCGCGCGCGACCAGGCCGCCATGCTCGATCTGAACGCCGGGGCCACGATCGTGGCCGTCGAAGGCGATCTCGAACTCGAATTTCGCGATCACGCGCTCGCGTGGCTCGGCAGCGCCGTACCGTGCACGTCGATCATCGTGCGCGAAGGTGAGCATTTCATCACCGGCCAACGCGGCGTCATGTCGATCCGCGCGTCGCGCGCGGGCGCTGCGGTGCTGATCGCGCGAGCTTCGCCCGGCAATGCAGCGGAACTTCGCGAACTCGTGCGTCGAACCGTCCGGCGTCTCGCTGGCGTCGTCGCGAGATCGTGGCGGCGTACTGCCTGAACTCCGACTCGATCGCCAAAATCGACGCCTCGCCGCCAGTTAGAATGCGTGACCAACCGCTTCCTGCTTCGAGGTGCCGGTCATGTCCTTCCCACGCACGCGGCGTTTCAGCCGTTTCGCCACCTTCGTACGCTATTTCCACCTCGCCTGCGCGATCACGCTGACGCTTGGCGCATGCGCCGGGCTGCTCGGCGGCGATGCGTTGCGCGTCAACGTCGCCGGCATCGAGCCGCTGGCCGGCGAAGGCCTCGAGATGCGCTTCAACCTGAAGCTGCGCGTGCAGAACCCGAACGATTCCGCAGTGACCTTCAACGGCATCGCGGTCGATCTCGAACTGAACGGCAAGCCGTTCGCGAGCGGTGTCAGCGACCAGAGCGGCACCGTGCCGCGCTTCGGCGAAACCGTCGTCAGCGTGCCGCTGACCGTGCCCGCGTTCGCCGCGGTTCGCCAGGCGCTCGGGCTTGCGGACATCGCGCAGTCCGGCCAGGTTCCGTACCGGCTGCAAGGCAAGCTCGCGGGCGGCCTGACCGGCACGACACGCTTCACCGATCAGGGCATGTTGACCCTGCCGGGCATGGCGTCGCAGTAGACACGAAGACGGTGGATAAAAGCAAGGCGCCGCGGGTCCGACATTGTCCCTCGTCGCACCGCGGCGCCCGTCTACTTGAGGCGCGTTCGCGCCCGACTTACGCGATCTCGAACAGACCCGCCGCGCCCTGCCCGCCGCCGATGCACATCGTCACGACGACGAACTTCACGCCGCGCCGCTTGCCTTCGATCAGCGCATGGCCGACGAGCCGCGCACCCGATACGCCATACGGATGGCCCACCGCGATCGCACCGCCGTTCACGTTCAGGCGGTCGTGCGGAATACCGAGCTGGTCCGCGCAATAGAGCACCTGCACCGCGAACGCTTCGTTCAGCTCCCACAGGCCGATGTCCTCGACCTTGAGGCCGGCCTTCTGCAACAGCTTCGGCACCGCGAACACCGGGCCGATGCCCATTTCGTCGGGCTCGCAGCCAGCCACCGCGAAGCCGCGGAAAATGCCGAGCGGCTGCAGCCCTTCGCGTTCGGCCAGCGTCGCGTTCATCACGACGCAAGCCGATGCGCCGTCCGAAAACTGGCTCGCGTTGCCCGCGGTGATCACGCCGCCCGGCAGCGCGGTGCGAATCTTCGACACGCCTTCGAGCGTCGTGTCGGCGCGGATGCCTTCGTCGCCGCTGACGGTCACTTCCTTCGTGTAGAGACGGCCGCTCGCCTTGTCGGCGACACCGGCGAGCACCGTCAGCGGCACGATCTCGTCGTTGAACCTGCCGGCTTCGAGCGCGGCCGCCGCGCGCTGCTGCGAGCGCACGCCGTATTCGTCCTGGCGCTCCTTCGAGATCGAGTAGCGCTTCGCGACGTTCTCGGCCGTCTGCAGCATCGACCAGTAGATTTCCGGCTTGTGCTCGGTGAGCCAGCCGTCGGTCATCATGTGTTGGTTCATCTCGTTCTGTACGCACGAGATCGACTCGACGCCACCCGCGACGTACACGTCGCCCTCACCGGCGATCACGCGTTGCGACGCGAGCGCGATCGTCTGCAATCCCGACGAGCAGAAACGGTTCACGGTCATGCCCGGCACGCTGACCGGCAGGCCGGCGCGCAACGCGATCTGCCGCGCGATGTTGCCGCCCGTCGCGCCTTCCGGATTCGCGCAACCCATGATCACGTCCTCGACGCGCGCCGGGTCGAGCTTCGCGCGCTCGACCGCGGCCTGCGCCACATGGCCGCCGAGCGTCGCGCCGTGCGTCATGTTGAAACCGCCGCGCCACGATTTGGCGAGGCCCGTGCGGGCGGTGGATACGATTACGGCGTCAGTCATGGGTGTCTCCAATTGCAATGTCGAAGTGGCGCGCCGGCTCCCTGCCGTGCGTTCAAAAGCGCATCACCGCGCCGCCTCTGTCGTTTGATGCGAGCCGCTGCGGGCGTCACCCGCAGCGCTCGATACGTGTGCTGAAGTGGGCCGTGCTCAGCCGTTGAAGCCGCGACCTTCGGCCGCCAGCTTCGCGATGCTCGGCGCGAGCTTCCACGCGTCGCCGTTCGGCCGCGCCGCATAGCGGCGAATCGCGCGCTCGACGTTGTAGAGCCCGACCGTATCCGCGTACAGCATCGGGCCGCCGCGATATAGCGGGAAGCCGTAGCCGGTCAGATAGACCATGTCGATATCCGACGCCTTCGACGCGATGCCTTCCTCGAGAATCTTCGCGCCTTCGTTGACGAGCGCGAACACCAGACGCTCGACGATTTCCTCGTCGCTGATCTTGCGGCGCTCCGAGTGGGTTTCCTTCGAGTACTCGACGATCATTTCGTTGACCACGCCGGACGGATACGCGTTGCGATCGCCCGCCTTGTAGTCGTACCAGCCGCCGCCGGTTTTCTGGCCGAAGCGGCCCATCTCGCACAGACGATCTGCGATCTTCGAGTAGTGCATGTCGGGACGCTCGATATAGCGGCGCTTGCGGATCGCCCAGCCGATGTCGTTGCCGGCGAGGTCGCTCATGCGAAACGGGCCCATCGCGAAGCCGAATTTCTCGATGGCCTTGTCGACCTGCGCGGGCAATGCGCCCTCTTCGAGCATGAAGAGCGCCTGACGCAGGTACTGCTCGATCATCCGGTTGCCGATAAAGCCGTCGCACACGCCCGACACCACGGCGGTCTTCCTGATCTTTTTCGAGAGCTTCATCACGGTGGCGAGCACGTCTTTCGCGGTCTCTTTGCCACGCACGACTTCGAGCAGCTTCATCACGTTGGCCGGGCTGAAAAAGTGCATGCCGACCACATCCTGCGGACGCTTCGTGAACGCGGCGATTTTGTCGACGTCGAGCGTCGACGTGTTCGACGCGAGGATCGCGCCCCGCTTCGCGACTTCGTCGAGCCGGCGGAACACCTGCTCCTTCACGGCGAGCTCTTCGAACACGGCTTCGACGATCATGTCGGCGTGCTTCAGGTCGTCGTAGGACAGCGTCGGGCTCAGCAGCGCGAGACGCTGCTCCATCACCTCGGCCTTCAGCTTGCCTTTCTTAACGGTCGCCTCGTAGTTCTTGCGGATCGTTGCGAGACCGCGGTCGAGCGCTTCCTGCTTCGTTTCCAGCAGCGTGACCGGGATGCCCGCATTGAGGAAGTTCATCGCGATGCCGCCGCCCATCGTGCCGGCGCCGATCACGGCCACCTGATTGATCTCGCGCACGGGCGTATCGGACGGCACGTCGGGAATCTTGCTCGCGGCGCGCTCGCCGAAGAACGCATGACGCAGCGCGTGGCTCTCCGGCGTCTGCACGAGCGCGATGAAGCATTCGCGCTCGAATGCGAGGCCCTTGTCGAAGCCATCCTTCACGCCAGCTTCGACCGCGTCGATGCACTTATGCGGCGCCGGGAAGTTCTTCGCGATGGCCGCGACGCTATTGCGCGCGAACTGGATGAAACCGGCCGCGTTCGGATGTTCGATCTTGCGCTCGCGCACCTTCGGATGCGGGCCAGCTTGCGCGCCGACCTTGCGCGCGAACGCGAGCGCGGCTTCGGCCAGTTCGGCGGGATTCGCGACGAGTTGGTCGAACAGCCCCGAATCGGCGAGCTTTTCCGACAGCACCGGCGCGCCCGACACGATCATGTTCAGGGATGCTTCCAGACCGATCGCGCGCGGTAGACGCTGGGTGCCGCCCGCGCCCGGCAGGATGCCGAGCTTCACTTCGGGCAGCGCGATTTGCGCGCCGGCCGCGGCGACGCGGTAATGCGCGCCCAGCGCAAGCTCGAGGCCGCCGCCCATCGCAACGCTGTGAATCGCCGCGACGACCGGCTTCGCGCTGCCTTCGACGGCCTTGATGACGGTCGCGAGCGTCGGTTCCTGGGTCGCCTTCGGCGTATTGAATTCGGTGATGTCGGCGCCGCCCGAGAAGGCCTTGCCCGCGCCCGTCAGCACGATGGCCTTGATGGCCGGATCGTTCTGCGCGCGCTCGAGCCCTTCGACGATCCCCGCCCGCGTCGACAGACCGAGCCCATTGACCGGGGGATTGTTCAGCGTGAGAACGGCCACGCCGTCATGAGTTGTGTAGTCCACTGCCATCTGCGTGCCTCCGTGCGATCCATACATTCATTGAGGCGGCGCATGGCGCGCCGCCTGTCCGGTTCATCGAGCCTGATTATTGTCAGACTTTCTCGAGCGACGGTCCCGGTATCAGCGCGCAGAATACACCGAAAAAGCACGAACGTTCAATTTATTATTAAACGGGGTTTCCCCTGGGCCCGGGGGTCAGCGGACAGTCGCGGCTGTCTTCGAGCGCGGACGGCAGCACGTGGTCGCGGAACAGGTCGCGCAGCTTCAGCTTCTGCAGCTTGCCGGTCGCCGTGTGCGGCAGTTCGTCGACGAACACGACATCGTCGGGAACCCACCACTTCGCCACTTTGCCGTCATAGAACGCCAGCAGTTCGTCGCGCGTGACGTCGTGCCCCGCGCGTTTGACGACGAGGAGCAGCGGCCGCTCGGTCCACTTCGGATGCGCGCACGCGATGCACGCGGCTTCCGCGACCGCTGGATGCGCGATCGCGACATTCTCGAGTTCGATCGAACTGATCCATTCGCCGCCCGACTTGATCACGTCCTTCGAGCGGTCGGTGATGTGCAGGAAGCCGTCGGGGTCGATCGTCGCGACGTCGCCGGTCGGAAACCAGCCGTCGATGAGGGGCGAGTCTTCCTTGCGGAAATACCGGTCGATGACCCACGGCCCGCGCACGTGCAGATCGCCGAACGCGACGCCGTCCCAGGGCAGCTCGCGGCCGTCCTCGCCGACGATCTTCATGTCGACGCCATAGATCACATGGCCCTGCTTTTCGAGCAGCTTGCGCTGCTCGGCGAGCGGCCGCTGGCTCTGCTCCCAGTTCAGCTTCGACAACGTACCGAGCGGCGACATCTCCGTCATGCCCCACGCATGGATCACCTGCACGCCGTAGTCGTCCTCGAGCACCCGCAGCATCGCGGGCGGACAGGCGGAGCCGCCGATCACCGTGCGCTCGAGCGACGAAAACTTCGCGCCGGTTTCGCGCAGGTGGTTCAGCAGACCGAGCCACACGGTCGGCACGCCGGCCGAGCACGTGACGCGTTCGCTCTCCATCAGCTCGTACAGCGACTTGCCGTCGAGATCCTTGCCGGGGAACACGAGCTTCGCGCCGGTCAGCGGCCCGGCATGCGCGAGGCCCCACGCGTTGACGTGGAACATCGGCACGATCGGCAGCACCGAGTCGCGCGCCGACAGGCTCATCGAGTCGGGCAACGCCGCGCCGAACGCGTGCAGCACCGTCGAGCGATGCGTATACAGCGCGCCTTTCGGATTGCCGGTCGTGCCCGACGTATAGCAGAGGTACGAGGCCTGCTGCTCGTCGAGCGCGGGCCAGTCGAAGCCGCCGTCCTGCCCGTCCATCAGCGTTTCGTAGCACAGCACCGACGTTTGCATCGGCGGCCGATGCGCTTCATCGCACAGCGCGATCCAGCCGCGCACGCGCGGGCACTGCGGCGCGAGCGTGTCGACCAGCGCCGCGAACGTCGTGTCGAACAGCACGTACGCATCGTCGGCGTGATTGATGATGTAGGCGATCTGATCGGGGAAAAGGCGCGGGTTGATCGTGTGACACACGGCGCCGAAGCCGGTGGTGCCGTAATACGCTTCGAGATGCCGGTAGCCGTTCCACGCGAGCGTCGCGACCCGGTCGCCCGATTCGACGCCGAGCGCGATGAGCGCCTGCGCGAGTTGCTTCGCGCGCTTCTCGCAATCGCGGTACGTGTAGCGATGCAGGTCGCCTTCGATGCGCCGCGACACGATTTCGGTGCTGCCGAAATGGCGTGCGGCATGCGCGAGCAACGATGATACGGTGAGCGGCACGTCCATCATCTGGCCCAGCAGCGGCGTCGTCATAAGGCGGGGTCTCCTCGGCTCGTTAGTGTGTCGATGGGGTTGTGGTCGGGTTTGTTGAATGAGTGGTCGTGAAGCGGATAGCGCGCCGAACAGCGCGAAGTGCAAGATCGTGGCGGCGTCGTACGCAGCATGGCCCGGACGATGAAGGCGGCCGCCCAGCAGCGCCGCGGGCGCGGACTTACAATATCGGCTAATCCAGAGGCGCTCAACATGTCGTTTTCCCCAAGCTTTGCAGGCTTATCCGCAGCATTGACGGATCTTTCCAACACACTCGCCACACCCCCAGCCAACGCGTTCGCGCGGCTCGGCGGCCCCTTCTTCACGCGGCTGCCCGCCGCGCCGCTCGACGCACCCTACCTCGTCGGCTTCTCGGCCGACACCGCCGCGCGGCTCGGGATGCCCGAGGGCATCGAGCGCGAGCAGGGATTCCTCGAACTGTTCTGCGGCAATGCGACGCGCGACTGGCCGGCCGACGCACTGCCTTATGCGTCGGTGTACTCGGGGCATCAGTTCGGCGTGTGGGCCGGCCAGCTCGGCGACGGCCGCGCGCTCACGCTGGGCGAGCTTGAACACGACGGCGAGCGTAATGAACTGCAGCTCAAAGGCGCGGGCCGCACGCCTTATTCGCGCATGGGCGACGGCCGCGCGGTGCTGCGCTCGTCGATCCGCGAATATCTGTGCTCCGAGGCGATGCATCATCTCGGCATTCCGACCACGCGCGCGTTGTGCGTGATCGGCTCCGACCAGCCGGTGCGGCGCGAGACGATCGAAACCGCCGCGGTGGTCACGCGCGTCGCGCCTAGCTTCGTGCGCTTCGGCCACTTCGAGCATTTCTATGCGAACGATCGCGTCGACGCGTTGCGCGCGCTCGCCGATCACGTCATCGAGCGCTTCTATCCGCATTGCAAGGAGGCCGACGATCCGTATCTGGCGCTGCTCGCCGAAGCGGTACGGTCTACCGCCGATCTGATGGTCGACTGGCAGGCGGTCGGTTTCTGTCACGGCGTGATGAATACCGACAACATGTCGATTCTGGGCCTGACGATCGACTACGGCCCGTTCGGGTTCATGGATGGCTTCGATGCCGGCCACATCTGCAATCACTCCGATACGCAGGGGCGTTATGCCTACCGGCTGCAGCCGCAAATCGCGTACTGGAACCTCTTTTGCCTCGCGCAGGGACTGCTGCCGCTGTTCGGCGAGAAGCACGACGAAAGCGTGCGCGCCGACAAGGCGGTCGAAGAAGCGCAGCACGTGCTCGCGGGCTTCAAGGAGCGCTTCGCGCCGGCGCTCGAAAACCGCATGCGCGCGAAGCTCGGCCTCGAACAGCCGCGCGACGGCGACGACGCGCTCGTGAACCGGCTGTTCGAAGCGATGCACACGAACCGCGCCGATTTCACGCTGACGTTCCGCAACCTCGCGCGCCTGTCGAAACACGATGCGAGCGGCGATGCGCCGGTACGCGACCTGTTCCTCGATCGCGCCGCCTTCGACGCATGGGCGAACGACTATCGCGCGCGGCTGGCCGTTGAGTCACGCGACGACGCTGCGCGCGCCATTGCAATGAATCGTGTGAACCCCAAATTCGTACTTCGCAACCATCTGGCGGAAACGGCGATCCAGCGTGCGAGGGAGAAGGATTTCTCCGAGGTGGAACGGCTCGCGGCCGTGCTGCGTCGTCCGTTCGACGAGCAGCCCGAATACGCGTCGTATGCGGGCCTGCCGCCCGACTGGGCAAGCTCACTGGAAGTGAGCTGTTCGTCATGACGCGCCTTTGCAGTTGAATCGCCACGGCCGTCCCGCCAGAAAACACCGTTACAAACCCGAGACAGGAACCCGACCATGAGCAACCCCGACGATCTCAAGCATGACGCCCCAGCCGTCCGGAAAAGCGACGCCGAGTGGCGCAAGGAGCTGTCCGACATCGAATACCAGGTGACCCGCCACGCGGCCACCGAGCGGCCGTTCACGGGCCGCTACAACGATCACTGGGAACGCGGCGTCTACGACTGCGTGTGCTGCGGCACGCCGCTGTTCGAATCGGACACCAAGTTCGACGCCGGCTGCGGCTGGCCGAGCTATTTCCGGCCGATCAACGGCGAGGTGATCGCCGAGAAGACCGACCGCTCGCATGGCATGCTGCGCATCGAGGTGCAGTGCAAGAACTGCGGTGCGCATCTGGGCCACGTGTTCGAGGACGGTCCGGCGCCGACCGGTCTGCGCTACTGCATCAATTCGGCTGCGTTACAATTCGAGCCCAAGTAACGCGGCGCGGCAGCAGCCTTGCCCGCTTCGGGCGCCGGGGCGCGAAACCGCGCGCGGCGCCCTTTCAATGCGGTACCCCCGCTCGTTGGCGGGCACCGCGCACCTTGCACGCCAGGCTGGCGCGCATCAATGTTCGACTCACCGTTCGACTCACTCTCCGACTTCCCGACCAGATAATGAAATTCCTGTTCGATCTGTTCCCGATCATCCTGTTCTTCGTCGCCTTCAAGATCTGGGGCATTTTCACGGCGACGGCAGTGGCGATCGTCGCCACGCTGGTGCAGATCGCGTGGGTGGCGTTCCGCCACCGCAAGGTCGACCCGATGCTGTGGGTGAGCCTCGGCGTCGTCGTGGTATTCGGCGGTGCGACGCTCGTACTGCACAACGACACCTTCATCAAATGGAAGCCGACTGTGGCTGTACTGGGCGTTTTCGGTCGCGCTGATCGTGTCGCAGCTCGGCTTCAACAAGAACCTGATCGAAGCGATGATGGGCAAGCAGATCACGCTGCCGCACGCGATCTGGGGCAAGCTGAACCTGATCTGGGCGGTGTTTTTCGTGCTGCTCGGTCTTCTGAACCTGTTCGTCGCGTATCACTACACGACCGATCAGTGGGTCAATTTCAAACTGTTCGGCGCGACCGGGTGCCTGCTCGTGTTCATCGTCGGACAGAGCCTGTGGCTGTCGAAGTACATGAAGGAGGAATGACATGAGCGACCTGTTCATGCACGCCACCACCGCCGAGCGCGCCGCGCTGATCGAGGCGCGCCTCGCGGCCGCGCTCGCACCCGTCGAGTCAATCCGCATCACCGACGACAGCGCGCAGCACGCGGGCCACGCAGGTGCCGCCGCCGGCGGGCATTTCAGTGTCACGATCGTGGCCGTCGCGTTTGCCGGCAAGCCCCGCGTGGCAAGGCATCGCATGGTGTATGATGCGCTGGCCGATGCCATGCAGCGCGGCATTCATGCCCTTGCCATCACGGCGTACACGCCCGAAGAATTTGCTTTGTTGCCCCGCTAGGAACCTTTCGATGACCTTGAAGAAAACCCGCCTCTGGGTATTGCTGGCTGCGTTCGCGGCCGCACCTGCATTCGCACAGAACATCGCCGTCGTGAACGGTACGCCGATTCCGAAGTCGCGCGCCGATGCGTTGATCCAGCAACTGGTTCACCAGGGCCAGCAGGACACGCCGCAGCTGCAGCAGGCCGTGCGCGAAGAGCTCGTGAATCGCGAAATCCTGATGCAGGAAGCCCTGCGTCGCGGGGTGCCGAACCGTCCGGACATCAAGGCCCAAATCGCGGTCGCACAGCAAACCGTTGTGTTGCGCGCGCTGATCGAAGATTTCGTGAAGAACAACCAGCCGACCGACGCCGAAGTCACCGCGCGCTACAACGCGCTCGTCAAGGAAGCAGGCGGCAAGGAATATCACCTGCACCATATCCTCGTCGACAACGAGCAGCAGGCGAAGGACCTGATCGCGAAGATCAAGGCCGGCGCAAGCTTCGAAGATCTCGCCAAGCAGTACTCGAAAGACCCGGGATCGGGCAAGAACGGCGGCGACCTCGACTGGTCGGACCCGAAGGCCTACGTGCCTGAATTCGCGGACGCGGCCGCCCATCTGCAGAAAGGCCAGATGACCGACACGCCGGTGCGTACGCAATTCGGCTGGCACATCATCCGTGTCGACGACATCCGCGCAGTCACGCCGCCGCCGCTCGAGCAGGTGCGTGCGCAGATCGTGCAGCAGATCCAGCAGGAAAAGCTGCAGGCGTTCGAAGAGAATCTGCGCAAGAACGCGAAGATTCAGTGAGTGTCAGCGGCGGGCGGATCGTCTTTGGACAATCCGCCGCCTGGCTCTGAAGAAGCCTGAAAGCAAAAAAGCCGCCCACACAGGCGGCTTTTTTGTTGCTGCGAGCTTCTTGGAGCGGCGGCGCACTGCCGCCGCAAACAGAGGCCGCCGCGCGCGACGGCAGCCCCCTGACCCATCAACCGAGCCAGCGACGCGCGTTCTGGAACACACGCAGCCACGGGCTCGCGTCCGTGCCGATCTCGCCCCAGCCCTGCGGATGCCAGCTCATCTGCACCGCGCGATGCACGCGCTCCATGTGCGGCATCAGCACCGTGAAGCGGCCATCGGCCGTCGTGACCGACGTGATGCCCTCGGGCGAACCGTTCGGGTTGAACGGATACTGCTCGGTCGCCTGACCACGGTGATCGACGTAGCGCATCGCGACCGCGACCTTCGACTTGTCACCCTGCTGCGAGAAGTCCGCGAAGCCTTCGCCGTGCGCGACGGCGACCGGAATGCGCGAGCCTTCCATGCCCGCAAAGAACAGCGACGGCGATGCCTGCACCTCGACGAGCGAGAAACGCGCCTCGAACTTCTCCGACTTGTTGCGCGTGAACTTCGGCCATGCTTCGGCGCCGGGGATCATCGACGCGAGGCTGCTCATCATCTGGCAGCCGTTGCAGATGCCGAGCGCGAACGTGTCTTCACGACCGAAGAACGCGGCGAACATGTCGGCCAGTTGCGCGTTGAAGCGGATCGTCTTCGCCCAGCCTTCGCCGGCACCCAGCGTGTCGCCGTACGAGAACCCGCCGCAGGCGACCGCGCCCGCGAAATCGGCGAGGTTCGCGCGGCCCGCGAGCAGGTCGCTCATGTGCACGTCGTGCGCGTCGAAGCCGGCGCGATCGAATGCATAGGCGGTCTCCAGATGCGAGTTCACGCCCTGCTCGCGCAGGATCGCGACGCGCGGACGCGCGCTCTTGCCAACGAACGGCGCGGCGACGTCTTCCGCCGGATCGAAGCTCAGCACCGGCGTGATGCCCGGGTCGGCTGCGTCGAGCAGCGAATCGTATTCGGCGTCGGCACAGGCGGGGTTGTCGCGCAAACGCGCGATGCGCCAGCTCACTTCACTCCACGTGCGATGCAGTTCGGCACGCGGCGCTTCGTAGACCTTCTTCGCGTCGCGATAGATCTCGATCACGTCACGCTCGTTGGTCTTGCCGATCACATGCGAGCACGCCGACAGGCCATGTTCGCGCAGCGCGGCGAGCACCGCGTCGCGATCGGCCGCGCGCACCTGCACGACGGCCCCGAGCTCTTCGTTGAACAGCGCGCGCAGCGTGCGGTCTTCACGACGGCCGCTGGTCTGCTTCGCCCAGTCCTTCGCGTCGCCGTAATCCGATTCGTGGTTTGCATCGAGTACCAGCATGTCGACGTTCAGCGACACACCCGCGTGACCCGCGAACGCCATTTCGCAGACCGTCGCCCACAGGCCGCCGTCCGAGCGGTCGTGGTATGCGAGCAGTTTGCCGCCGCTATTGAGCGCCTGGATCGCGTTGAAGAAGCGCTTCAGATCTTCCGGATCGTCGACGTCCGGCACCGTGTCGCCGACCTGCTGCGTGACCTGTGCAAGGATGCTGCCGCCCAGACGCTGCTTGCCGCGGCCGAGGTCGATCGCGATCAGCACCGACTCGCCGACTTCGCTCACGCGCTGCAGTTGCGGCGTCAGATGCTTGCGCACGTCTTCGACCGGCGCGAATGCGGAGATGATCAGCGACACCGGCGCGACCACTTCCTTCGCGACGCCGCGGTCTTCCCAGCGCGTGCGCATCGACAGCGAATCCTTGCCGACCGGAATGCCGATACCGAGCGCCGGGCACAGCTCCATGCCGATCGCCTTGACCGTGTCGTAGAGCGCCGCGTCTTCGCCCGGCGCACCGCACGCGGCCATCCAGTTGGCCGACAGCTTCAGCTTGTCGAGCGATGCGATCGGCGCCGCCGCGATGTTGGTAATCGCCTCGCCGACCGCCATGCGGCCCGAGGCCGGCGCATTGATGACGGCGAGCGGTGTGCGCTCGGACATCGTCATCGCTTCGCCGCTGAAGCCCGCGTAATCCATCGTCGTGATCGCGACGTCGGCCACCGGCACCTGCCACGGGCCGACCATCTGGTCGCGCGCGGTCGTGCCGCCGACCGAGCGGTCGCCGATCGTGATCAGGAACGACTTGCTCGCGACCGTCGGATGACGCAGCACGCTCTGCGCCACCTCTTGCAGCGCGAGCCCGGTCAAGTCGACCGGTTCGAGCGCGCGCTCGACGCGCTTCACGTCGCGGTGCATACGCGGCGGCTTGCCGAGCAGCACTTCCATCGGCATATCGACCGGCTGGTGCGCGGCTTCGTTCTGCTCTGAATCGATCAGTTTCAGCTGACGCTCGGCGGTGGCCGTGCCGATCACCGCGAACGGGCAGCGCTCGCGCTTGCACATCGCCTCGAACACCGGCAGATCGGCCGGCGCGATCGCGAGCACGTAGCGCTCCTGCGCTTCGTTCGACCAGATTTCGCGCGGCGACAGGCCGCTTTCTTCGAGCTGGATCTTGCGCAGTTCGAACCGTGCGCCCTTGCCCGCACCGTCCACCACTTCGGGGAACGCGTTCGACAGACCGCCCGCGCCGACGTCGTGAATGCTGAGGATCGGGTTCTTCTCGCCGAGCTGCCAGCACGCGTTGATCACTTCCTGCGCGCGCCGCTCGATTTCCGGGTTGCCGCGCTGCACCGAGTCGAAGTCGAGTTCAGCGGTGTTGGTGCCGGTCGCCATCGAGCTCGCGGCGCCGCCGCCCATGCCGATGCGCATGCCGGGACCGCCGATCTGGATCAGCAGCGAGCCTTCCGGCAGATCGTGCTTGTGCGTGTGCTGGTCGGAGATATTGCCGATACCGCCCGCGATCATGATCGGCTTGTGATAGCCGCGCACGAGGCCCGCGACATTCTGCTCGTAGGTGCGGAAGTAGCCGCCGAGGTTCGGCCGGCCGAATTCGTTGTTGAACGCGGCGCCGCCGAGCGGGCCGTCGATCATGATCTGCAACGGCGACGCGATGCGGTCGGGGCGGCCGTACGCTTCGTGCTGGTCGGCGGGATTGCGCTGCGCGAGCGGCTGTGCGGAGTCGCGCGCGTTTTCCCACGCCTCGACGCCGTCCGGCAGTTCGAGGTTCGATACTGTGAAGCCCGTGAGACCCGCCTTCGGACGCGCGCCGCGGCCGGTCGCGCCTTCGTCGCGGATTTCGCCGCCCGCGCCGGTCGCGGCGCCCGGGAACGGCGAGATCGCGGTCGGATGATTGTGCGTTTCGACCTTCATCAGCGTGTGCGTAAGCTCGACGCTGCGACCGTAGTGCTCGGGCAATTCGCCCGCGCCGAGTTCGGCTGGCGTGCGCGGGAACCAGCGCTCGGCCATGCCGCCGACCATGATCGCCGAGTTATCCGAATACGCGACGATGGTGCCCTGCGGGTTCAGCTTCTCGGTGTTGCGGATCATGTTGAACAGCGACATGTCCTGCTTCTCGCCGTCGATCGTCCAGTCCGCGTTGAAGATCTTGTGGCGGCAGTGCTCGCTGTTGGCCTGCGCGAACATCATCAGTTCGACGTCGGTCGGATTGCGCTCGAGTTTCGTGAATGCGTCGACCAGGTAGTCGATTTCGTCGTCGGCGAGCGCGAGGCCCAGTTCCACATTGGCGGTTTCGAGCGCGGCGCGGCCGCTCGCGAGCACGTCGACCGTTTGCAGCGGCTTGGCCGGCAGTTCGTCGAACAGATGCAGCGCATGGTCGCGCGACGGCGCGACGCTCTCGGTCATGCGGTCGTGCAGCGCGGCGGCGACGGCCGCGCGCGCTTCGTCGGACAGCGTCTTCTTGCCGCCGAGCAGGCCGCTTTTCAGCGTCACCGAGTATTCGACGCCGCGCTCGATGCGGCGCACCTGCGTGAGCCCGCAATGATGCGCGATGTCGGTTGCCTTGCTGGCCCACGGCGACACGGTGCCGAAGCGCGGCACCACGAGGAAGGTCTCGACCGCGCCACGTTCCTTGCCTTCTTCGAACGGATCGCCGTAGTGCATCAGCGCCTCGATCTTCGCGCTGTCTTCAGCGGACAGTTCGGTCTGGGCATTGACGAAGTGCAGGTACTGCCCGCGCACGCCGGTGATATTCGGGTCGATGCGCGTGAGCGTGTCGAGCAGGCGGGTTTGACGGAAATCGGAAAGGGCCGAAGCGCCGGGGAAACACGAGAAGTGGGCCATGGGACTTGACGTTGCGTCGCTCATTGATGCCGGAGAGCCGCGCATGCAGGCGACGTGAGGCGGAAAGGAAGTCCGAGATTATACCCCGGGAACGGGCTTCCAGCGGGCTCCTGGGTGTCGCGCCGGCGGGCCGCGTTTGCCTGCGCGAGGCGCCGCCGGAGTGCCCGTCGCGTCGCCGCGCGGGTGCTTTGACTGCTATCATTCGCGTTTCACCAGATCGGCGCACGCGGCCCGGGCTTCACCCGGCGGGGCGCCGCATGTCACAGCCAGCGGGAACGCGCGCGAGCCGCCCGTCGGCACATCGAATCAGAGCATGGATGTCATCGTCATTGGCGGCGGGGTAGCGGGCGTCGCCACCGCTTATCAGCTGCGCGCGGCCGGCCACCGGGTATGCGTCGTCGAGCGTCACGCGACCGTCGCCCAAGGCGCCACTTACGGACAAGGCGGCACCGTGCTGCCGACGCCGCTCGACGTCTGGTTCGGCCCGACCTTCATGGCGAGCCGCTACAACGCGAAAAATGGCGTGATCAGCAAGACCGGCTTCAACGGCGCCGCGCGGCAGTTCAGCAAACAGCTCGGCGCATGGCAGGAACCCGCGGCGTTCGCTCGCCAGTACGCGCTGCTGCGGCCGCTGATCGAATCGTCGCGCGAGGCGATGGCCGACGTCGAAGCCCGCTTCGGCCTCGAATTCGAACAGGCGAGCGGTCTCTTGTACCTCGTGCGCAGCGCGCACGAATGGGAGTTGAGCGCCGCTGCGCTCGATCTGCTGGGCCAGTTCGAGGTGCCGCATCACGTGATGAGCCCGGCCGAATGCGCGGCGTTCGAGCATGCGGTGCCCATAGATCCCGAATTCGCCGGCGGCGTGCTGTTCGAGCACGAGCGCACCGCGAACTGTCCGCTTTTCACCAAGCTCGTCAAACAGGTGCTCGATACGCAGGGCGGCGTGCAGTTCATGCCTAATTGCGCGGTGACGGGCATCCGGCTCGAAAATCAACGTGCGGCGGTCGAACTGGCGCCGCGCGACAGCGCGCCCCGCTCGCGCGAAATCGACGTGGTCCAGGCCGACGCGGTTGTGGTCGCAGCCGGTTATGGCAGCCTCGCGCTGCTCGACCGCGCGGGACTCAAGCTGCCGCTGCATCCGCTGCGGCTGCATTCGCTGGTCGCGCCGATCGCGCACGAGGAATGCGCGCCGCATGTCGCGATCGTCGATGCGGTCAAGCGCATCGGCATCAGCCGCATGAACCATCGGTTGCGGATCGCGGGCGGCGCGGTGCTGCAAAGCGCCAGCCAGATCGACAAGCCGCTCGGCGAAGCGCTGACCAAGGAGGCGCTCGCGATGCTCGGCCAGGCGACGCACGACTGGATTCCGGGCGCCGCACGCATTTCGGCGGCACTGCCGTGGGAAGGCGTGAAAGTGCTGTCGCCGGACGGCTTGCCGGTGATCGGCAACGCGCTGCATCCGCGGCTTTTCGTCAACGTCGGGCATGGGCCCGCGGGCTGGGGTCTCGCCTGCGGCGCGGGCAAGCTCGTTGCGGAGCTGATGTCGGGGCAGACACCGACGTTGCCGCCAGACACGCTGGCGGCATTGCGGCCGGAGCGGTTCCAGTAAGGTTTCGCGCTCTTCCGCGCGGGGATGGCGGGCTGACAGCCCGCTGTCAACACCGCGCGTTCATCGCGCCCCTCCCACCGCCAGCACCGAAACAGCCGCACGCATTGCGCCTATCGGCACTACCATAGCGATTCCCCAGTCTGCCCGCCGCGCCGCGGGCGCACCGCCAGGTTTCGCCATGACAGACGCCGAAAACTCGCTGCTCACCCTTTTCGATCCGCTAACCGCCCCACTCAGGGACCCGCAGCCGCTTGCGCTGCCGCTGCTGACGCTGACCGACTTGCGGATCGCCGAATCCCAGGCCGCCGCGGCCCTGCCAGAGCACACGCTGATGGCGCGCGCGGGCCACGCGGCCGCGCGCTGGCTGCTCGAACGGATCGCCGCGGACACGTCGGTGACGAAATCGCAGCAGCGCGCATGGCTGGTCGCCGGTCCTGGCAACAACGGCGGCGACGCGCTGGTCGTCGCGACGGAACTGCACAAGGCCGGCATCGCCGTCGAAGTCTGCATGCCGGTCGAAGTGAAGCCCGCCGACGCGCGCTGGGCACTCGACGCCGCACGCACCGCCGGCGTGCCGATCGACGCGGCACCGCCCGCCTCGCTCGACGGCTATGGCTGGCTCGTCGACGGCATGTTCGGCATCGGTCTCGCGCGGCCGCTCGACGGGGTATTCGCAACGCTCGCGCGGCAGCTGTCGCAGCGCACGAAGACGCGCCCGACACAAGGCGCCGTGCTCGCGCTCGATGTGCCCAGCGGGCTCGACAGCGACACCGGCGCGGTGATCGGCGGCAATGGCGCGGCGGCGGTCCATGCGACCCACACGATCACGTTCATCGGCGCGAAACCGGGGCTTTTCACCGCGCAGGGCCGCGACCTCAGCGGGCGGCTGACGGTCGCACCGATCGGGCTCGCCGCAGGGATCAACGGCGGCGGCGGTGGCCAGGACGCCGCCACAGGCACCCCCCGCGCCGCGATCCAGCTCAGCGCCCCCGACCTCTTCGGCCCGTTCATGCCCCCGCGCAACTTCGCGACCAACAAGGGCACCTTCGGCAGCCTCACAGTGGTCGGCGGCGACACCGGCATGTGCGGCGCGCCGATCCTCGCGGCGCGCGCGGCGCTCTACAGCGGCGCGGGCAAGGTCCACGTCGCGCTGCTCGGCGAAGGCGCCCCGCCCTACGATCCACCGCACCCCGAACTGATGCTGCATCCGATCGACACGCTGCCGCTCGATTCGATGGACGCACTCGCGGTCGGCTGCGGCATGGGGCATGGCGAACGCGCGACGCGCGTCCTGCACGACGTGCTGAAACTCGACGTGCCGAAGCTGTTCGATGCCGACGCGCTGAATCTGATCGCCAAAGACCCTGCGCTCGCCGCCGAACTCACCGCGCGCGGCGTGCAAGGCGATCCGTGCATCCTGACGCCGCATCCGCTCGAAGCGGCGCGCCTGCTCGGCAGCGACGCGGCGAGCGTGCAGCGCGACCGTCTCGCGGCCGCCCGTGCGCTCGCGACGCGTTTCGCGAGCGTCGTCGTGCTGAAGGGCGTCGGCACGATCATTGCCGCGCCCGACGGCCGCCTCGCGCTGAACCCAACCGGCAACGCCGCGCTAGCGACGGGCGGCACCGGCGACGTGCTCGGCGGCATCATCGGCGCGCTGCTCGCGCAGCACCTGCCGCGCTTCGAGGCGGCGCTCGCGGGCGTCTATCTGCACGGTCTCGCCGCCGATACGCTGACCGCGCAGGGCCAAGGTCCCGCGGGATTGACGGCCGGCGAGCTGGCACCGATGGTGCGTACCTTGCTGAACCGGCTGTTCTATTCGGCGACGCCTGCGTGACGGACCTGTCGTGCGCGGCTTGTTCGCGGCGCCCGTTCAGACCGGTGAAACATCGCCATCCCAATCATTGCGAGCGCGCGCAACGCACTGCTGCCCCTAGCGCATCCCCGCTATACTGGTTGCCTGCGCCGCGCGTCGGATCGACTGCGGGTCGCGGCGATACTCCAGCGGGCGCGTGCGCCGCCTCGCGTTTTCGCGAAGTATCGTCGGCACTCGCTCGCGAACCGGCCCGCGTGGCATCGCTCTGACTGAATCGCCGCATCATTCTCGGCCGCGCTTCATGCGCGCGCCTTCCTTCGTGCCCCTTGGTTAGACGGACGCTATGACCCAGAACTCGCTCCCCTCCTGGTCCTCGCTGCAGACGCATTACGACACGATTCGCGATGCGCATCTGCGCGACTGGTTCGCCCCCGAGAACGATCCCGCTCCCACCCGCGCCGAACGCTTCACGTTCGCGGGCGGCGGTCTCACAGCCGATTTCTCGAAGCACCGCATCACCGACGAAACCCTGCAACTGCTCGTGCAACTCGCGCGCGAAGCCGGCGTCGAAAAGCGCCGCGACGCGATGTTCGCGGGCGAAGTCGTCAACCCGACCGAAGGCCGCGCCGCGCTTCACACGGCATTGCGCGCAACCGACCCGAAGGCGCCGTTCTTTGCCGACGTGCAGGCCGAGCGCAAGAAAATGGCCGCGTTCGCCGAACAGGTTCGCAGCGGCGCGTGGACCGGCTACACCGGCAAGCGCATTCGTCATGTCGTGAACATCGGCATCGGCGGCTCGGATCTCGGGCCGAAGATGGTCGTGCACGCGCTGCATCATCTGGCGACGCCCGAGATCTCGACGCACTTCGTGTCGAACGTCGACGGCGCCGATCTGTACAACGTGATGCAGCAGATCGATCCCGAGGAGACGCTCGCGATCATCGTTTCGAAGACCTTCACGACGCTGGAAACGATGACGAATGCGCGCTCGCTGCGCGACTTTTTCATCCAGAAAGGCTGCCCGGAAAGCGCGCTCGCGAAGCACTTCGTTGGCGTGTCGGCGAATACGGCCGAAGTCGTCAAGTTCGGCATCGCGAAAGAGAACGTGTTCTCGATGTGGGACTGGGTCGGCGGACGGTACTCGCTGTGGTCGGCCGTCGGTCTATCGATCATGATCGCCATCGGCCCGCAGCAATTCGACGAGTTGCTCGCCGGCGCCAACGAGATGGACCAGCACTTCCGCACCGCGCCGCTCGAAAAGAACCTGCCGGTGCTGCTCGGCATGATCGGCATCTGGTATCGCAACTTCTTCGGCTCGCAGAGCTATCTGGTCGCGCCGTATTCGCAGGCGCTGCATTTCCTGCCCTCGTATCTGCAGCAGCTTGAGATGGAGAGCAACGGCAAGTCCGCGCGTCTCGACGGCGCATTCGTCGACTATGCGACTTCCGCGGTCACGTGGGGCGAGCCGGGCACGAACGGTCAGCACGCGTTTTTCCAGATGCTGCACCAAGGCCCGACGATCGTGCCGATCGATTTCATCGCGGTGCTGACGCCCGAGCATCCGCTCGCGAGCCATCATCCGAAGTTGCTCGCGAACTGCTTCGCGCAAAGCGAAGCGTTGATGCTGGGTCGCACGCTCGAGGAAGCAAAGAAGGTGGCCGGCCCCGACAAGCCGGAACTCGCGCCACACCTGACGTTCCCCGGCAATCGCCCGACCGCGACGCTGCTGCTCGACGCGTTGAGCGCGCGCACGCTCGGCGCGCTGATCGCGCTTTATGAACACAAGGTGCTGGTGCAGGCGTCGGTGTGGAACATCAACCCGTTCGATCAGTGGGGCGTCGAGCTCGGCAAGATCCTCGGCAAGGTGGTCGAAGCCGATCTGAGTGCGGCGGGTGCCGACGTGAAGAAGCATGACTCGTCGACGTCGGCGTTGATCGCGCGGGCGCGGGCTGCGTTGAAGCGCTGAGTGGAAGTTTGAAGTGCGCGATAGTGCGCCCTGGACAAAACAAAGCGGGCTACGGCCCGCTTTGTTTTTGCTTCGACGGCCACATGATCGCGGCGGTACGCGAGCCCATGCCCGCGATCCGGCTGACCATTACGCGAGCCGCCCCGCTTCGATCGTCACCGTGGTGTCGCAACGCCGCGCGAGTTCGATGTCATGCGTCACGAGCACGAGCGTCGCGCCGTGCGCGCGATTCATCTCGAACATCAGATCGATGACCGCGTGGCCGGTGGCCGCGTCGAGACTGCCGGTGGGTTCGTCGGCAAACAGGATCTTCGGGCGGGTGACGAACGCGCGAGCGAGCGCAACGCGCTGCTGCTCGCCGCCCGACAGCAGCTTCGGATAATGGCCGGTGCGCTGCCCGAGCCCTACCTGTTCGAGCAGTTCACGCGCGCGCGCGGAGGCCTCGCGTGTGCCGATGCCGCCTTGCAGTTCGAGCGGCAACGTGACGTTTTCGAGCGCGGTCAGATGCGGCATCAATTGAAACGACTGGAACACGAAGCCTACCGCGCCGCTGCGCAATGCGGCGCGCCCGTCTTCGTCGAGCTCGCCGAGTTCGCGGCCGAGCAGCCGAACCGAGCCCGCGCTCGCGCTGTCCAATCCCGCGAGCAGCCCGAGCAGCGTAGACTTGCCCGATCCGGATGCACCGACGATCGCGACGCTGCTCCCGGCATCGATGGCAAGATCGATGTCATCGAGAATCGTGAGTTCGCCCGTCGCATCCTTAACCCTCTTGCACAAACCCCGCACTTCAATGACTGGATCAGTTCTGTTTGGCATGGTGAAGCGTAGGTTGAAAGTGCGCGCCATCGCCGCTCGCGCCGCGGCGCTGACTGCGGCATTCGGCGCAACCATGATGGCCGCCGCGCTGGTTTGGTTACCGTTGCAGGCTCATGCGGCAAATGCGCCCGAACCCGCGAAGCCGGTGATCGTCGTGCTCGGCGACAGCATCTCCGCCGAGTACGGGCTGCCCCGCGATACGGGCTGGGTCGCGTTGATGCGTCAGCGTCTGGCCGAAGAGCGCATCGATTATAGCGTCGCCAATGCGAGCATCAGCGGCGACACGACGAGCGGCGGGCGCGCGCGTCTGCCCGCGCTGATGGAACGACTCAAGCCGAGCATCGTGATCGTCGAGCTGGGCGCCAACGACGCGTTGCGCGGCGTGCCCCTCTCGACGACCGAGGCCAACCTGCGCACGATCATCGAACAGGCGCAGCAAGGCCACGCGAAGGTCGTGCTCGTCGGCATGTACGTGCCGCCCAATTACGGCCCCGACTATACGCAAAAGTTCCACGGTCTCTACGGCCAGTTGTCGAAGGAATTCCATCTGCCGCTCGTGCCTTTTTTGCTCGCCGGCATCGCGGATAAACCGGATATGTTCCAGGCCGATCAGATCCACCCGACGCAGCAGGCACAGCCACTGCTACTCAACAACGTGTGGCCCGCTGTCAAGCCACTCCTTCGCACAAGTTCGCCGCACTGAAACACCTGCTAACGACTTGTTTCCGGAACCTTGGGGGAGCACGGATCGCCGAGCCGTTTGACGCATGGGGCGTTCCGTACCACCCGGCTCAATCTTGAGCGACTCCTGAGGAGATAACGTTGAAATACTTACCGTTAATCGCTTTGACTGTTGCCATCTCGGCCTGCGCGGCTCAACCGCCGGCCGGGGTTCAGTCCGTGGGTCAAAGCCAGCAGCCGCCTCGCGCCGTCGCAACCTGCATCGCGCAGAAATGGGCGGATAGCTCACAACAGCAGGTCGTTTCGCAAAGTATCCTGGCCAACGATCAGGCCATGGACGTCTACGTCCCGGGCCAGCAACCGCCCAACGGCGCGGCAGCGGTGGTCCGTCCGTCGTATAGCGGCAAGGGTACGTGGGTCGGCTTCCGCGCAGGCGGCGCCGGCGCAAGCGATGCTACTGGCGCGATCAGCGGCTGTCTGTGAAACGGTCGTCCTGGGCGTAGATAAAAAAAGCCCCGCATTTGCGGGGCTTTTGCTTTGACCGGCAGGTAATGCCTACTGCGGCTTACTGCGGCGGCTTACTGGTCGGCCATCTGCGCGGCGTTGTCGAGCGTGCCGTAGAACTGCACCTTCGAGCGCTCGCGCAGCGCCTTCAGATAGGCCTCGGCCTGCGACTGCGCGTCCACCTGCGCAATCTGCTGCTGCGCGACGGCGAGATGCTGCGCGTCGGTGGCCGCGGGCGGCACGATCTGGTTCACGCGATAGATCGCATAGCCGTCATCGCCGAGATCGACACCGACGTAGGCCGGCAACTTTTGCGCATCGACCTTGTAGATCGCGCTCAGTGCGGCAGGCGGCACGCCCTGCGCGTCATTGCGCGATACCTTCAGCGGCGACGAGAAACCGGCGGTCGCCTTCGATTTCTCGAACTCGGCCAGCTTCGCAACGCCGTCCTTGTGCGCCGCTTCGTTCGCCTGCTCGGCGATGACCTTCTGACGCACCGCGTCCTTCACCGCGTCGAAGGCGGGCACGGCGGCGGGCTTGTAATCCGTCACGCGCGCGGCGATCAGCGTGTTGTTGCCGACGTCGATGGCCTGCGTGTTGTTGTGCGCCGATACCGAGTCGTTCGCGAATACGGCTGCGAGGAACTTCGGATTGTTCAGCGGGCTGTCGGGCGGCAGCTTCGCATCCGGCTGTGGCGTGACCGTCGCGGTCTGGATCTGCAGCTTGAACTTGTCCGCGGCCGGCTGCAGGCTCTTGGCCTTTTCATAGACCAGCGACGTGAAGCCTTCCGAGCCGTCGGTGAACGCCTTGCTCGCCAGTTGCGTCTTCAGCTCCCTGGTGATCTGGTCTTTCACTTCGTCGAACGACTTCGTTACCGCCGGCTTTACATCAGTGACCTTGATGATGTGGAAGCCGAAGTCCGTCTGCACGATGCCACTGATTTCGTCCTTCTTCAGCGCGAACACCGCGTCGTCGAACGCCTGGCCGCCCGCGATCATGCCGCGGCCGAAGTAACCGAGATCGCCGCCCTTCGATGCCGAACCCGGGTCCTGCGAGCTCTGCTGCGCGATCTGCGCGAACTGGTCTGGATGCGCCTTGAGCTGCGCGAGCAACTCCTCGGCTTTCTGCTTCGCCTTGGCCTTGTCGGCCGCGCTCGCGTCCTTCGGTGCCGCGATCAGGATGTGGCTCGCGCGCACTTCGCCTTCGGTGCGGAAGTGGGAGATGTTGTCGTCGTAGTATTTCTTCAGGTCCGCGTCGCTCGGCTGCACCGATGCGCCCAGCGTGGCCGGCGACATCACCAGATACTGGATCGTCGCGGTAGCGGGCGTCGCGAAGTCGTTGCGATGCGCGTCGTAATACGTTTGCAGTTGCGCATCGGTCGGCTGGATCTTCGCTTCGTAATCGTGCGGATGGAACGCGATGCCCTGCACTTCACGCTGCTGCTGGGCCAGCTCGGTCAGGTGCTGCGCAAGCGTCTTCGACGTGAACGCGCTCGCCGTGATGCTCGCGGGCAGCTGTTGCATCGCGAGGTTGTAGCGCATGCGCTCGTCGTACTGATCGGGCGTCATGCCCTGCATCGCGAGCAACTGCTTGTAACGCTCGAGGTCGATCGAACCGTCAGGATTTTTCAGCGACGAAATCACCGGATCGGACAGCAGCGCACGGCGCACCGCGTCGTCCGATGCGGTCAGATGCAGACGCTGCGTTTCGTCGGCGAGCACACGCTGCTCGATCATGCCGTCGAGCATCTGGCGGCGGCGCTCCGGTGTGTCGAACGACTTCATGTCGAACTGTGCACCGAGCATCTGACGCCCCCGGTCGATCTGCTGGCGCATCGCGTCGTCGTATTCGACGCGGGTGATCTTGTGACCGTTGACGCTCGCGACGTTTGCGCTTTCGTCAAAGAAGCCGCGGAAGCCCTGAATACCCACAAAACCCAACCCCGGCAAAATGACGAGGATGAGCATGAACATCATCAGGCGTTGGTGATTGCGGAAAAAATCGAGCATGCGTGAGGGATGCCAAAAACAGAACGCCCGATCTTACCTCAGCGGGCAACAAAAAAGGCGAACCGGAGTTCGCCTTTCGTGGATACTGGCGGAGTGGACGGGACTCGAACCCGCGACCCCCGGCGTGACAGGCCGGTATTCTAACCGACTGAACTACCACTCCTTTTACTGCGCTCTTGCTACTGAAAACACTGCCACCGAATCTGAAACTGGTGGGTGCTGAGAGGCTCGAACTCCCGACCTACGCCTTGTAAGGGCGCCGCTCTACCAACTGAGCTAAGCACCCGTTTCGTGATTCAGTGCTTGATGTGTTTTCTGCCTTGCAGGCGCTCACCCGATGAATCGACGATGCAACCGGGCCAAGCAATTCCTCAAGCAGCAAGCCCATTAGTTTAGCGCATCCTTCAGCGCTTTGCCAGGCCTAAATTTAGGAACTTTTGCTGCCTTGATTTTGATCGCGGCGCCCGTGCGCGGATTGCGCCCGGTGCGCGCGGTGCGCTTGCCGACCGCGAACGTGCCAAAGCCGACCAGCGTGACCGATCCGCCCTTCTTCAACGTGCTTTTGACGCCCGCGATGACTGCATCGAGCGCACGGCCGGCCGCAGCCTTCGAAATGTCGGCTTGCTGTGCGATGTGATCGATCAATTCCGTCTTGTTCATTCAAAACCCCCGTGAATGTTTATTGGCAATCGTGACAGTGCTTTCCAGCACCTCCCGCCACGCGGCCGGCGCTAACGCCAGGCCGCCCCATTAGAAGCGGCCGAAACCCTTGTGTCAAGCGGGGTTGAGCCTGATCGAGGTGATTTTAGAGGGGCGCTTTCATCACAGTATGTTGCAACGGACAGTCTGGTGATGCGACACCGCGCCAAGGTCGTGCGGGCAATAAAAAACCCGCGGCCTTGACCGCGGGTTTTCTGCTTCAGCGAGCAACAGCGCTGCTGGATGCTTTGACGTCAGCGCATTCAGATGCGCTTCGGACCTTAGTGCTTGACGACGTCCGTCGCGGCATCCTTGCCCGGCTCGGCACCAACCGGCGCCGAAGGCTTCGGTTCTTCTTCCGGCAACGCCTGCGGCACGCGTTCGAGCGCAAGTTCGAGCACCTTGTCGATCCAGCGGACCGGCACGATTTCGATCGCGTTCTTCACGTTGTCCGGAATCTCCGTCAAGTCCTTGACGTTTTCTTCCGGAATCAGCACCAGCTTGATACCACCGCGATGCGCCGCGAGCAGTTTCTCCTTCAGGCCGCCGATCGGCAGGACTTCGCCACGCAACGTGATTTCGCCCGTCATCGCGACATCGGCGCGCACCGGAATACCGGTCAACACCGACACCAGCGCGGTCGTCATCGCGATACCAGCCGAAGGACCATCTTTCGGCGTCGCGCCTTCCGGCACGTGGATGTGAATATCCTGCTTGTCGAACGCTTCGTCTTTGATGCCAAGACGACGTGAACGCGAACGCACGACCGAGCGCGCCGCTTCGACGGATTCCTTCATCACGTCGCCGAGCGAACCCGTGCGGATCACATTGCCCTTGCCCGGCATCACTGCGGCTTCGATAGTCAGCAGATCGCCGCCCACTTCCGTCCACGCGAGACCCGTGACCTGGCCCACCTGATTTTCCTTTGCGGCCAAACCGAAGTCATACTTGCGCACGCCGAGGAAAGTGTCGAGATTGCTACCGTCGACCTTCACCGCGCCTTCCGCCTTCTTCAGCAGAAGCATCTTCACGACCTTGCGGCAAATCTTCGACACTTCACGCTCGAGCGAACGCACGCCCGCTTCACGCGTGTAGTAGCGAATGATGTCGCGGATCGCGGATTCGGTCACATCGACCTCACCATCCTTGAGGCCGTTGTTCTTCTTCTGCTTCGGCAACAGATAACGCTGCGCGATGCTGACCTTCTCGTCTTCCGTATAGCCGGACAGACGAATCACTTCCATTCGGTCGAGCAGCGGCGGCGGAATGTTCAGCGAGTTCGACGTCGCGACGAACATCACGTCCGACAGATCGAAATCGACCTCGACGTAGTGATCGGCAAACGTATGGTTCTGTTCCGGATCGAGCACTTCGAGCAGCGCCGACGACGGATCGCCGCGGAAATCCTGGCCCATCTTGTCGACTTCGTCGAGCAGGAAGAGCGGATTGCGCACGCCGACCTTGGTCAGGCTCTGCAGGATCTTGCCCGGCATCGAACCGATGTACGTACGACGGTGGCCGCGAATCTCGGCTTCGTCACGCACGCCGCCCAATGCCATGCGCACGAATTTGCGGTTCGTCGCGCGCGCGATCGACTGGCCGAGCGAAGTCTTACCGACACCCGGAGGCCCAACGAGGCACAGGATCGGCGCCTTGACTTTGTCGACACGTTGCTGGACCGCGAGGTACTCGAGGATGCGTTCCTTCACCTTCTCGAGACCGAAGTGGTCTTCGTCGAGCACGCGTTCCGCATTCGACAGGTCGTTGTTGACCTTGCTCTTCTTGCGCCACGGCAAGCCGATCAGCGTGTCGATGTAGTTGCGCACGACCGTCGCTTCCGCCGACATCGGCGACATCAGCTTGAGCTTCTTCAGCTCGGCGTCGGCCTTCTTCTTCGCTTCCTTCGGCATGCGGGCAGCCGTGATGCGCTTCTCGAGCTCCTCGAGATCCGCACCTTCTTCGCCTTCGCCGAGTTCCTTCTGGATCGCCTTGACCTGTTCGTTCAGGTAGTACTCGCGCTGGCTCTTCTCCATCTGACGCTTCACGCGCCCACGGATACGCTTTTCGACCTGCAGGATGTCGATCTCGGCTTCGAGTTGCGCGAGCAGATGCTCGAGCCGCTCGATCACCGGGAACATCTCGAGGATGTGCTGCTTCTGGTCGAGCTTGAGCGGCAGATGCGCGGCAATCGTGTCCGCGAGACGCCCGGCTTCGTCGATACCCGACAAGGAGGTCAGGATCTCCGGCGGGATCTTCTTGTTCAGCTTCACATACTGGTCGAACTGCGACACGATCGCGCGACGCAGCGCTTCGGTTTCAGCGCTGTCGGCATGGTCGGGTTCGAGCGGCATGACTTCGCACGAGAACTGCGTTTCCTGTTCTTCGATGGAAAGCGTCTTCGCGCGCTGCAAGCCTTCGACGAGCACCTTCACGGTACCGTCGGGCAGTTTCAGCATCTGCAGGATGTTGGCGATACACCCTACTTCGTACATGTCCTTTTCGGTCGGCTCATCTTTCGCAGCCGTTTTCTGCGCGACGAGCATGATGTGCTTGCCGCCTTCCATCGCTGCTTCGAGAGCCTTGATCGACTTCGGGCGGCCTACGAAGAGCGGAATCACCATGTGCGGGAAAACGACTACGTCGCGCAGCGGGAGCAGCGGCAGCGTAATGCGTTCCGGCGGGAGGAGTTGGGTTCCTGACATTTCATTTCCCCATGAGTGGAATCAGTTCGTTCGATAGGTGAGGCCAGCAGAAAATTTTGCAAGCCTCCGCGTGTGGGAAAAGTTCAGTGACTCCGAAGGTTCAGTGACTCCATAGTTGAGAACAACCAGCCTGACCACACGATAAACGAAAAAGCCGTTCACGTCGCCATGAACGGCTTTTTCGCAGAACTCGAAAGCCGATCAGTTCGAACCCGCGACCTTCGGCGCGTCTTCGTAGATCAGCAGCGGTTTGCCGTCGCCGTCGATAACGTTGTCGTCGATGATGACCTTGCTGACACCTTTCATTTGCGGAAGGTCGTACATCACGTCGAGCAACGCCTGTTCCAGAATCGAACGCAGGCCCCGCGCCCCGGTCTTGCGGCGGATCGCCTTGCGCGCCACGGCCTGCAGCGCGGCCGGACGAATTTCCAGTTCGACGCGCTCCATGCTGAAGAGCTTGTGATACTGCTTGACCAGCGCATTCTTCGGTTCGACGAGAATCTTCATCAGCGCCGCTTCGTCGAGCTTGCCGAGCGTGGCAACCACCGGCAGACGGCCGATCAGTTCTGGAATCAGGCCGAACTTGATCAGATCTTCCGGCTCCACTTCGCGCAGCACTTCACCGGCATCGCGGTCCTGCTTGCTCTTCACGCTGGCGCCAAAACCGATGCCAGTCTTCTCGGTACGGTCGACGATGACCTTTTCCAGGCCGTCGAACGCGCCACCGCAGATGAACAGGATGTTGGTCGTATCGACCTGAATGAAGTCCTGGTTCGGATGCTTACGGCCACCTTGCGGCGGCACCGACGCCATCGTGCCTTCGACCAGCTTCAGCAGAGCCTGCTGAACGCCCTCGCCCGACACGTCGCGCGTGATGGACGGGTTGTCGGACTTGCGGCTGATCTTGTCGATCTCGTCGATGTAGACAATCCCGCGCTGGGCCTTGTCCACCTCGTAATTACAATTCTGCAGTAGCTTCTGGATGATGTTCTCGACGTCTTCACCGACATAGCCGGCTTCCGTCAGCGTGGTCGCGTCGGCGATCACGAACGGCACGTTCAGAAGGCGCGCGAGCGTCTGCGCGAGCAGCGTCTTGCCGGAGCCGGTCGGGCCGATCAGCAGGATGTTGCTTTTCGACAGCTCGATTTCGTCCTTCTTGTCGAGGTGTTTGAGACGCTTGTAGTGGTTGTAGACCGCGACCGCGAGGATTTTTTTCGCGCGTTCCTGACCGATCACGTACTGGTCGAGAATTTCGCGGATTTCCTGCGGAGTCGGCAGGTCGGACTTGGACAAGCCCGCCTCGATGCCCGCGCCTGCAGCCTCGTCACGAATGATTTCGTTGCATAGATCGATACATTCATCGCAGATGAATACCGACGGGCCAGCAATCAGTTTCTTGACCTCATGCTGGCTCTTGCCGCAAAACGAGCAATACAACAGCTTTTCGCTGTTAGAACCTTTCTTGTCCGCCATAGATGTGTGAGCCTCCGGACACCGGATTACATAATACGCCGTTTGCCCCCGCCACGCAGTTTGGGCGCGGCAGAGCTAGTGAGCAGGATAACGGCGCTTGCCGCAGACGCCCGGACGGAAGTTGAACATTCACCACCGGCCCGATGACGGTTTTGCCGCAACAGTGGGCAAAACAGCGTGGCAAAACCGTACCAGATCAAGGACGCTTGTGCGCCACTTGGTCAACAAGGCCGTACGCCTGCGCGTCATCGCCGGACATGAAATTGTCGCGGTCAGTGTCACGCGCAATGCGCTCGACGGGCTGACCGGTGTGGTGCGCGAGCAGATGATTCAGTCGATCCTTCAGGTACAGGATTTCGCGCGCCTGGATTTCGATGTCCGATGCCTGACCGCGCGCGCCGCCGAGCGGCTGGTGAATCATCACGCGCGAATTCGGCAGCGCGAAACGCTTGCCCTTCGCGCCGGCCGCGAGAAGAAACGCGCCCATGCTTGCCGCGAGCCCCATGCAAAGGGTCGAAACGTCTGGCTTGATGAACTGCATCGTATCGTAGATCGCCATACCGGCAGACACGGAGCCGCCCGGGCTGTTGATGTAGAAGTAGATGTCCTTGTCTGGATTCTCGCTTTCGAGAAACAGCATCTGCGCAACCACCAGGTTGGCTGTCTGGTCGTTCACTTCGCCTACGAGGAACACAATGCGTTCCTTCAGCAGCCGCGAATAAATATCATACGAACGCTCGCCCCGGCCGCTCGTTTCCACGACGATCGGCACCAGACCGAGTGCCTGCGCTTCGAGATCCCGGGACGACTGGGAGGTCAACGTGTCCAGCATTTGGGCGCGAAAGGTCATGCAATGGATCCTTGTCTGGAAATATTCTGAATATTAGCTGCTAGACACAGGTTGGTGCGACGAGCCCGTATTCAAGTGCCGTCTTTGTGTGCACCCACGACCGGGATCCGGTACGTCACACACTCTCGCGGCGCAAAAAAACGGCGTGCGGGCCGTCGGTCGCTCCGACAGCCGGCACGCCGTTGCAGCGACGCTTACGCTTGCGCCGTTGCGCTTGCCAGTTCCTCGAAGCTCACTTCCTTGTCCGTCACCTTGGCCTTGCTGAGGACGAAGTCGACGACGTTGGCTTCAACGACGTACGCTTCCATTTCAGCAAGACGTTGCTGGTTCGAATAATACCAGCGGACGACTTCCTTCGGGTCTTCGTAGCTTTTCGCGAATTCGTCGACTTCCGCACGGATCTGCTCCGGCTTCGCCTGGAGTCCGTTCGCCTTGACGAGCTCAGCCAACACGAGACCCAGCTTGACGCGGCGCTCGGCCTGTTCCTTGAACATCGCAGCCGGGATCGGCGCGTCCTTCGCGTTCGGCACGCCACGCTGCTCCAGATCCTGGCGAGCCATAGCGACGAGGCGCTCCTGATCCTGTTCGATCAGCGCGTTCGGCACGTCGAGTTCCGAGATCTTCAGCAGCGCGTCCATCACCTGATTCTTGACGATGGCTTGCGTGCGGCGCTTCGCTTCGCGCTCGAGGTTGTCCTTGATTTCGGCGCGCATCTTGGTCAGATCGCCGTCCTGGATGCCGAGCGATTTCGCGAATTCACCATCGACTTCCGGCAGATGCGGCCATTCGATCTTCTTCACCGTGATCGTGAATTGCGCCGTCTTGCCCGCCACTTCCTTGCCGTGGTAGTCGTCCGGGAACTTCAGGTCGAATTCCTTCGCTTCGCCGACCTTCAGGCCGAGCGCCGCTTTTTCGAATTCCGGCAGCATGCGGCCTTCGCCGAGGATGAAGCCGAAGTCTTCGGCGCTACCGCCCTGGAATGCTTCACCGTCGATCTTGCCGACGAAGTCGACCGTCACGCGGTCGCCTTCTTTGGCGGCCGTGTCCGCGCCGCCGTCGCCGTGCTCGCCGGCTTCGCCGCGAGCGTGGAAGTGCACTCGCTGCTTGCGCAGGATGTCCAGCGTGCGGTCGATTTCCGCTTCGCTGATGGTGGTCGTGGTACGCTCGATTTCAGCCGTGGCGACGTCGCCCAGCTTCACTTCCGGGTACACCTCGAAGGTCGCGTCGAACGCGTAGCTGCCTTCAGCGGCGTCGGTCTTCGGCGCGAAGCTCGGCTGACCCGCCACACGCAGGTTCTCGGCGCGGCTGATGTCGAAGAATTCCTTGCCGACCTTGTCGCTCAGTACTTCGGCTTCCACCTGGCCCGAATACTGTTGCGTGACCATCTTGAGCGGCACCTTGCCCGGGCGGAAACCCGGCATGCGCACGTTCTTCGCGAGTTGACGGATACGCGAATCCACTTCCTTCTGCACGGCATCCTTCGGCAGGGAAATCGTCACGCGGCGTTCGAGCTTGCCGAGGTTTTCAACAACGTTAGCCATGGCTTCAATCGTCCTAAAATTATTCGAGCGAATCAGTTATCTTCTCCGTGCTGCCCGTCGATGTCGCTTCGCATCGATTTGCGCCGATTGCATCGATCACGCACCTGCGCCGCGGGCTTGCAGGCCGCCGGCAGCACGGTTGAGTCCAAAGAGCCGAATATTTTAGCAAACTATTTGCGCGCCAAGCCGGGATTCGATGAATGCATCGAGTTTTCCCTTCATTCTGCGCGTTTTGCGGGGCATTTCCGGGTTGTTTTGGCACAACGAGCGTGGTTTGTCTCTGGCGTCGCTATCCGGTTTGCGGCGATCCCGCCTATGCCTTTCGACATATTCAGCCGACGCCCCCATGCTGATAAGCTAACGCACTCGGTCGGGTTACTACCGCCGGTCACCAGCAGCCGGTCGCTTCATCGGCGCCAGCAACCGCTTACAACGACTCAAACCTCTCAGAGACACCATGCCGAATTCGTCGCCCTCGCCTGTCGTCGTCATCGCTCCCGATTCATTCAAAGGCTCGCTCAGCGCGGAAGAGGTCGCGCAGGCGATGGCAGCCGGCATCCAGCGTGCACGCCCCGACGCAAGCGTGCGCATTTGTCCGATGGCCGACGGCGGCGAAGGCACGCTCGACGCCATGCTCACGAGCGGCGGCGAGCGCCGCACGCTTAGTGTGCGCGGCGCGGCCGGCCCGACGCGCGCGGCGCTTGCAGGCCTGCTCGCGGATGGCAGCGCAATCATCGAAACGGCGGAAATCGTCGGCATTACGGACCCAGTTGGCATGGGCGTGCCGGTCGAGGCGCGCAGCACGCGTGGCATGGGCGAAGCGATTCGCGCGTTGCTCGACGCCGGCGTGCGGCGCTTTTTCGTCGCGCTCGGCGGCAGCAGCACGAACGACGGCGGCGCCGGCTTGCTGACCGGCCTCGGCCTGCAACTGTTCGACGCGCAAGGCAACGCGCTCGAAGGCACGCCCGAGCAGCTTGCACGCGTGGCGCGGGTCGATGCGTCGCTACTCGACGCGCGGCTTGCCGACACGCAGTTCGTGGGTATGTCGGACGTCGACAATCCGCTGACCGGCGAGCACGGCGCGACCGCGATCTTCGGACCGCAAAAAGGCGTGAAGCCCGAACAGGTCGCACCGATCGACGCGGCGCTCGCGCGCTTCGCCGATCTGCTCGAAGCCGCGCTCGGCCACAGCGCGCGCGACCTGCCGGGCGCGGGCGCGGCAGGCGGTCTCGGCTTCGCGTTGCATATGCTCGGCGCGCAGTTCGAGCCGGGCGCGGAGACCGTCGCGCGGCAAATCGGCCTCGACGCGGCGCTCGCCGGCGCCGACTGGCTGATCACCGGCGAAGGCCGCTCCGACGTACAGACGCTGCATGGCAAGGCGCCGTTCATCGCGTGCGCGCATGCGCGAGCCGCGGGCGTGCCCGCCACGCTGCTGTCGGGCGCAGTCGACCCCGCCGCGCTGCCACGCCTCGCCGAACACTTCAGCGGCTGCTTTTCGCCGGCGCCCGGGCCGATCACGCTCGACGTCGCGATTCGCGACGCAGCGCGCCTGCTCGCCAACGAGGCGGAGCAGTTGACGCGGCTGAAATACGGCGTGCGTTGACCCGCGAAACGGTTGCCGCAACAATCACAGCGCCACGACCGTTCCACACATCACGGGGTGACCATGAAGGACTCCGCCAAAGCCGGGCTCGAGCAACTCCTCACGTATCGTCTGCATGTTCTAAACAAACTGGCCGAGCGCGGCATCAGCGCGCGCTACGCGGCGAAGCTCGACGTAACGCTGCCTGAAGCGCGTGTGATTGCGTCGGTGGGATCGTTCGGACCATTCTCGATCATGGAACTGGCTCGTCATGCCAATCTGGACAAAAGCCAGGCGAGTCGCGCAGCCGAAGCGCTGATCCGGCAGGGACTCGTGCAACGCGAGACGAGCGCCGCGGACGGCCGCGTCGTGCTGGTCTCGCTGACGCAGGAAGGCCGCGCGCTGTATCGCAAGGTGATGCCGATCGCGCGCAAGTGGAACGGCGATATGTTCGACTGTCTCGACGAAGAAGAAAGGGCCGCGTTCGGCGCGGCGCTCGACAAGGTAATTCGCGCGATGAACGCGCGGGAGTGATCACCCGCGGTGCACCGGCCACATTTGAAGAGCGCCGTTTCACGGCATTGGGCGGCGCGTGTCAAAATTGAGCATTGGCCAACGTGCCTTCACCCTCTTTTCATCCAAGGACGTTTCAGTGGACATCAACAAACAGGTCGCGGCACTCACCGCGTCGGAACTTCAGACCGCCGGCGCGAGCCAGGCAACCGCAATCGCGGTCAGCGTCGTGCTGCGTCATCTTCGTTCGCCGGAACTGGCGAAGCTTCTGTCGTCGGCATTTGAAAATCATCAGGCCGTGATGCTGCAAACGCCGTGGCCGGATCAGATGCTGCAGGCGTTCGAGTCGACGCGCCGCTTCCTCGAAGGTGCCGCGCAAGCGGAGTTGCCGGGTTCGCAGCAGGCGCCGGGAACGCCGGGCGCCTAAGTCGCGCGGCCGCAATGACAGGCCGCGGGGCAACCCTGCGGCCTTGCAGAGACCGTGCGGCAAAGAAAAAAAACCCCGTCGGTCCAAAGACTTGACGGGGTTTTTCTTGACTACCAATAAATGGTGCGAGGGAGGGGACTCGAACCCCTACACCCTTGCGGGCGTCAGGACCTAAACCTGGTGCGTCTACCAATTTCGCCACCCTCGCAGCCGGGTACGCCGCGATGCGTCATGCCCGATTGTCCTGTGCACTTCCATGCGCGCCAAACACGTGCCCGAAAGCGTAAGCGCGAGATTCTAACCGATTGATTCGCGCTTGTCTGCACCCGTCGGTATCTGCGCGCGCGGCGCCGATGCTACAATTTTCGGCTCGTCGAGACGGGCGCCGCAACGGACGCCAGCGCCCTTCTCGCCAGCCCTTCCCCACACTCTCATTCCGTGAATTTCGACGACTATTGCCAGCAGAAAGCGGCGCCCCCAGGATCGAGCACCTACTATGCGCTTCGCCAGGCCCGCGCAGCCAGTCAGCCGCTGTTGACGGCGCTCTTCGCATTGCGTCGCGAGTTCGAGGAAACGGTCAAGGAGACGAGCGATCCCGCGGTCGGCCGCACCAAGCTCGCGTGGTGGCAGAAAGAAATCGCCGCGCTCGCCGCGGGTTCGCCGTCGCATCCGGTGTCCAAGGCGCTCGCGGCCTATCTGCCCGACGCGCAGGCCGAGTATCCGGCTCTGCAGGAATTGCTCGCGGGCTTCGAGATGGATCTCGACCAGGCACGCTATCTCGACTATCCGAACCTGCGGCGCTATGTGCGCGGGGTCGGCGGCAATTTCGCGTCGCTGGTGTCGCGCGCCGCGGCAGCCGGATCGGCCGACGATGCCGAGCAAGCGTCGACGTGGGCGGCTCCGCTCGGCGAGGCGCTGATGCTCGCGCAGTTCGTCGCCGAAACCGGCAACGATGCGCGGCACGGCCGCATCTACGTTCCGATCGACGAGATGCAGCGCTACAACGTCACCGCCGCCGATCTGATCAACCGCAAATACACCGACGCGTTCACCGAGCTGATGCGCTTCGAGACGCATCGCGCGCGCGATGCCGTGCAGAGCGCGCTCGCCGCGGTGCCCGCGAGCGCGCGGCGTGCCCAGCGCACGCTGCTCGCGCTCGCGGCGCTCGCGTTGGCGTTGCTCGATGAAATCGAGCGCGACGGTTATCACGTGCTGCATCAACGCATCGCGTTGACGCCGATCCGCAAGCTATGGATCGCATGGCGCGCGAAGTAGCCTGACAGCAAGGCGCGTCGATTCGCACCCATCCGCTCACGCCCGCAGCAATGGCAGCGGCTCGAACCGCCGCCGCAGAATCGTCGACGCGTCCAAGCCCCACCAGGGCCCGAGCACCGTCGCATAAATCTGGCGAAAATCCACGCCAACCGGCAGGTTGCCATTTCCGTCGAGCCGCGCAAGCACCGGCGGTACGCCATACAAACCGCCCCGCACGCGACCACCCGTCACGAAGTGCGGGGCCACCGTGCCGTGATCGGTGCCGTTGCTCTCATTCTCGCGCGGACGCCGCCCGAACTCCGCATACGTCATCACAAGCGTATCGTTCCACCGGCCCAACTCGACGAGCGCGGCCTGCATCGCCACCATCGCTTGCGCGAAGTGTTGGAAGCAACGCGGCGTGCTGTCCGCGCTGGTTCTGGTGCGTATCGAAACCGTTCATCGTTAGCCGGATCACGGCCACACCTCGGCCGCTCGAAGACTGCTCCATTGGCGCGCGTCCGGCGGCAGCTATCTTCAGGGTGTCCGAAGCGGCCAGCACCTGCATCGCCGTTTTGATCGAACTGCCGAACGCGCCATCAGGAAACGCGGTCTTCAACTGAGGCACCGGCGTCGCGAGTCGCAAGGTCCCGACGAACTGTGTGCGATTGACCAGCGCGATCGCGCGCGCGCCATTTGCGAGCGGCCCCATTTCGGAACTGCCGATCACGACGCCGTCGGCCGCGAAATCGAAGGGCACCGGCTTCATCGCGAACGCGCGCGTGAGCCAGCCGTCGCGCAGATACTGATCGGAGCGTGACGCGGTATCCCAGATCTCGATCGACCGGAAATGCGACAGGTTCGGCTGCGCGTAGCCGACACCCTGCACGATCGCAAGTTGCCGGCTGCGCCACAGCGGCATCAACGGCTGCAACGCTGGATGCAGCGCGGTGCGCTCGTCGAGGTGGATCATCTGTTCGCGTTTGATGCCGATGTTTTTGCGCAGCGCGTAGTACGCGGGATCGGCGAACGGGATCACGGTGTTCAAACCGTCGTTGCCGCCTTTGAGTTCAATCAGGATCAGCAGGTTGTCGTAACCGCGCCCCGGCACAACCGACGCTTTCGATGCATCCCGCCAATGCGCAGCGTTCGCGTCCTGCGCGGCGAGCGCGCGAGGCAAACACAGCAATGCGCCGGCGGCCGCGCTCATCGACAGAAAGCTGCGTCGTTTCATGCTGCACCTCGTCGTGATCATGATGGCGCGTGCCGGGCCGCCCGTTGCCTCTGCGCGAGCCAGATCGCGACGTCAAAGCGTACGCCATCCCGGCCATTGCGCGCCATGACGAACCGCGAGGTATCGTCGTAGCCGGCATCGAATGCGCGCAACGCGGCCATCACGAACTCGACTGGCGGCGAAGGCGTGTTCGCCCGGCGCGCACTCAGCTTGCACGTAATAGTTCGTAACGCTGTCCGAGCCGCATTTATTGCTCGCGACGCCGGTCCGGTCTCCGTGTGATGCGCTCGGCACGCATCGGAATGGGCTCGAACACCCAGTCAGGAGACGCCGATATCGCTTCGCTGCGCGCGCTGACGCGTGACGCTCACCACACACGTTGAAAAGGTTCGCCAACGCTGATCCGTTGCGCGTGAAATCTCGAACGGTTGCTAGCGACTCAACAGAGCAGCGGACCAGGAAGTGGAAGCGGAAGGTGCAACAGGATTGTCCGCGCGACGATGCGCGCGCTGAGACTAACGCTTGTACAACTCGCGCACGGCGTCTTCGATATGCTGCCGCAGCAGCCGACGCTCTTCGGGCGTCATATGCCCGTCGCGCCGACGTTGATCGAGATCAGGGGGAACCGCGGTACGCAACATCACGTCAGAAGCAGGGTGATCGATGCTCGGATTGGCGGTGGCTGGGTTTGCCATTGCCGGAGCGGGGCGCATGCTCGCTCGCCGCTCTATCCGCGGACGGCTGCGCATGGGCGAGCGTCGGGCCCAGTGTGCCTGCGAGCGTACCGGCAACCGCCAGTGCAATCACGCTCAGGCGCACATTTGGCCAAACCCCTCCCTTCATGTTGTTCCCTTCGTGGCGCGGCAACCGGCTACCTCAGATGCGTATACAAACCCCGGTAACAGCCGGGTACGAGAGTTTTGTCGAGTGAAGTATCCACCGAACAGCCGCATTCAGTAAAGGAGTCTAAACGCGCATACTTTACGTCGCGCCATACCGCGGGTAAATTTTGTAACTGACTGTAACCCCAGAAATGGTGTAACCGCGCACCACTTTCTAATCGCGCTAAGATGCCGACCATGGAAACCAAAAACCCTTCGAAAATCCTCGTCGTCGACGACGATCCACGCCTGCGCGATCTTCTGCGCCGCTATCTCGGTGAGCAGGGCTTCAACGTCTACGTCGCCGAAAATGCGCCGTCAATGAACAAGCTCTGGGTGCGCGAGCGCTTCGATCTGCTAGTGCTCGATCTGATGCTGCCCGGGGAGGACGGCCTGTCGATCTGCCGGCGTCTGCGCGGCAGCAACGACCGCACGCCGATCATCATGCTGACGGCCAAGGGTGAGGATGTCGATCGCATCGTCGGACTCGAGATGGGTGCCGACGACTACCTGCCCAAGCCGTTCAATCCGCGTGAACTGGTCGCGCGCATTCACGCGGTGCTGCGCCGTCAGTCGCCGTCCGAGTTGCCGGGCGCGCCGTCCGAGACCACCGAGGTGTTCGAGTTCGGTGAGTTCGCACTGAATCTCGCCACCCGCACGCTGACCAAGGCCGGCCAGGAAATTCCGCTTACCACCGGTGAATTCTCGGTGCTGAAGGTGTTCGCCCGTCATCCGCGTCAGCCGCTGTCGCGCGAAAAGCTGATGGAACTCGCACGCGGCCGCGAATACGAAGTCTTCGACCGCAGCCTCGACGTGCAGATCTCGCGTCTGCGCAAGCTGATCGAGCCGGATCCGGGCAGCCCGCGTTTCATTCAGACCGTGTGGGGCCTCGGCTACGTGTTCATTCCCGACGGCGCAGCCTGAGTTTGTGCTCCGTTTTCATGTCGACCAGAGTAGGCGCTTTAGCTGTCGATCAGAGTTCGCGCTTCAGTGCGTCATCTGGTCCCATGCAAAGCACCTGCTTCGGTCCCATATAGTTTCTGTCTTTGACTCCAGATAAGAAGGGCCCATGCGGATCGACCGGCGCCTCCTGACGCTCGCGTTCGGCGGCCTTTTCTGGCGGACCTTTCTGCTGATCGCGCTGTTGATCGCAGTCAGTCTCGCCGCGTGGTTCCAGAGCTTTCGCGTGATCGAGCGGGAGCCGCGTGCGCAGCGCGTGGCTCTGCAACTCGTCGCGATCGTCAAACTCACGCGCACCGCACTCCTCTATTCCGATCCCGACCTGCGGCGCGCGCTGCTGCAGGATCTGGAGAGCAATGAAGGGGTGCGCGTGTATCCGCGCGAAGCCACCGACAAATACAAACTCCAGCCCGACGAATCACTGAATCGTCTGATCGAGCACGACATCCGCGGCCGTCTCGGCGACGACACGGTGATCGCGCAGAGCGTCAACGATATCAACGGCGTATGGATCAGCTTCAAGATCGACGACGACGATTACTGGGTCGCCCTCGATCGCGATCAGCTCGATAACGCGACCGGCCTGCAGTGGGCCGGCTGGGGCGTGTTCGCGCTTGCGCTGTCGCTGTTCGGCGCGGCGTTCATCACGAGTCTGGTGAACCGGCCTTTTGCGCGCCTCGCGATGGCCGCGCGTAGGGTCGGCTCCGGGCAATCGCCCGAGCCGCTGCCCGAGCGCGGCATGGGCGTCGCCGCCGAAACCAATCGAAGCTTCAATCAGATGGTGCGCGACCTCGAACAGCTCGAGGCCGATCGCGCGCTGATGCTCGCGGGCATCTCGCACGATCTGCGCACGCCGCTCGCGCGGCTGCGGCTCGAAACCGAAATGAGCCCGTCCGATCAGGCCACCAAGGACGCGATGGTCGACGACATCGAGCAGATGGACATGATCATCGGCCGCTTCCTCGATTACGCGCGTCCGGTGCAGCGCGTGCCGGAACCGGTCGACCTGTCGGTGATCGCAAGCGAGCTCGCGGCGCGGATGCAAAGCGAGGACAGCATGCGGCTGATCACACGGCTCGCTCCGTCGGCGGTGATCGAGGCCGATGAAACCGACATGCGGCGCGTGGTCGGCAATCTGCTCGAGAACGCGCGCAAATATGGTCTCAGCGACGGTGACGGTGTGCCACACGTGATTCTCGAAACGCGCGTGTCGCATTCGCGCGTCGAACTGTCGGTGGTCGACGAAGGCCCCGGCATTCCCGAAGACCAGCTCGCGCTCGTCACGCGGCCGTTCTACCGCGTGAATTCGGCGCGCACCCAGGCCAATGGCACGGGCCTCGGCATGGCGATCGTGCAGCGGCTCGTCGCGCGTTATCGCGGCGCGCTGCGTCTGCGCAACCGCTCGCCCGGACCTGGGCTTGAAGTGACGATCGAGTTTCCGCTCGCGAAGAGCGCGTGAGCCGACGGCGCGCGACATGGCGCGCCATCGTGATTCGAAGCACGCCGCTTTATGTGACTTCCGAAGGAGCCTTTGCATGAAAACCGTAGGCGACAAACTCGAAGCGTTCACCGTCATTGCCGCGAAGCCGGGCTTTAACCATCACGAAGAGCACGGCGTTTCGGCGTTCGAATACATCACCGATCAGTCCTTTCCAGGCAAGTGGAAAATCATCTACTTCTATCCGAAGGATTTTTCGCTGGTCTGCCCGACGGAAATCGTCGATTTCAGCAAGCTCGCCAAGGAGTTCGAGGACCGCGAGGCGGTGCTGCTCGGCGGCAGCGTCGACAATGAATACGTGAAGCTCGCGTGGCGCCGCGAGTACAAGGCGCTCGACAGGCTCAACCACTACTCGTTCGGCGACGTGAAAGGCGAGCTGATCGACCAGCTCGGCGTGCGCGACAAGGAAGCGGGCGTCGCGCTGCGCGCGACCTATATCGTCGATCCGGACAACACGATCCAGCACGTGTCGGTCAACAATCTATACGTGGGCCGTAACCCCCAGGAAGTGCTGCGCATCCTCGACGGCCTGCAAACGGACGAACTGTGTCCGAGCAATCGAACGATCGGCGGCGCGACGCTGTAAGCGGACCGCCGGTCACGCAGACCAAAGCCCGTTCAGCTCCTGACCAGCAACACCGCGGCCTGCGCCTCGATGCCCTCGCCGCGGCCGAGATAACCGAGCTTCTCGTTCGTCTTCGCCTTGACGTTCACGCGCTCGATCGGCAAGCCGAGGTCCGCCGCGATATTCGCGCGCATTCCTTCGACATGCGGCGCGAGCTTCGGCGCCTGCGCGATCACGCTGCTATCGACGTTGCCGATCGCAAAGCCCGCCGCCTTCACGCGCGCCACACATTCGCGCAACAGCACGCGGCTGTCGGCGCCGGCGAACTTCGCGTCGGTATCGGAGAAGTGGCGGCCGATATCGCCCAGCGCGGCCGCGCCGAACAGCGCGTCGGTGATCGCGTGCAGCAGCACGTCCGCGTCCGAGTGACCGAGCAGCCCGCGCTCGTACGGAATCGTCACGCCGCCGATGATCAACGCGCGTCCCGGCACCAGCGCATGCACGTCGTAGCCTTGCCCAATTCTGAAATCCATATGCGTCACATCCTCAAGTGCTGAAGCTTTTAAAGCTTCTTTAAAGCCTTTCCCAATCTTTCTATCGTGCGTATGCGAGGTATCACGAACCGGCGGCGCGGCTCAGAATCGCCTCGGCGAGATCGAAATCTTCCGGATACGTGACCTTGAAATTGCGCAGACTGCCTTGCACGAGCTTCGGCGCATGCCCCGACCATTCGATCGCGCTCGCCTCGTCGGTCAGATCGTGGCCGTCGGCCTGCGCACGCAGGATCGCCTCGCGCAGCATGCCGATGCGGAACATTTGCGGCGTCTGCGCCTGCCACAAGCCGTCGCGTGCCTCGGTACGGGCGATGCGGCCATCGGTCGACGTGCGATCGATTCGCTTTAACGTATCGGCGACCGGCAGCGCCATGATGCCGCCGACCGCATCGTCCTTTAGCGTTCCGATCAGCGTGCGGATCAGCGCCGGCGTGATGCCGGGCCGGGCTGCGTCGTGCACGAGCACCCAATCGTCGTCGTGGGCGCCGAACTCGGCGAGCGCGTGGAGACCGTTGAGCACCGACGCCTGGCGCGACGCGCCGCCCACGCGCCGCACCGCGAAACGCAGATTGCCGAAGCGGCGCGCGTCGAAGTGCTGGTCGTCGGGTGCGATGACGACTAGCGTCTGCGTGAACTCGCTGCACGCGTCGAACGCGGCGAGCGAGTAATGCAGCATGTCGCGGCCGGCGACAGTGCGGTATTGCTTGGGCATCGCGGCGCCGGAACGGCTGCCGGTGCCTGCGCACGGGATCAGGGCGAAGAGACGGGAAGTCACGAGTGCGGATGCCGCCAGGTCAAAGTAAAGGACGGATTTTATAATACGTCCTTCGCATTCACGCCCGTGGACGCGTAAACTTGGCCGTCGTGTGAGCCCCGAGCCGCTTTCTCTCCTTTATGCCAGACATCGCCGCAATCTCGCAGTCCTCCTCGCCCGTCGCGCTCGTCAAGGCCGGCCAGCGTTTCGCCTTCGACGGCACGCGCGGTTCGTCCGACGCGCTGCTGATCGCCCGCTACCATCTCAGCTATCGCGAGAAGATGCCGCTGCTGGCGGTGGTCTGCGAAAGCGCGGTCGACGCGCAGCGGCTGTCGCAGGAAATCGGCTTCTTCGCGCCCGACGCGCGCGTGCGCCTCTTGCCCGACTGGGAGACGCTGCCTTACGACACGTTTTCGCCGCACCAGGACCTCGTGTCCGAGCGTCTCGCGACGCTGCACGATCTCGGCGAAGGCCGCTGCGACATACTGCTCGTGCCGGCCACGACGGCCTTATACCGGATGCCGCCCGCGTCGTTCCTCGCCGCCTACACGTTCTCGTTCTCGCAGGGCGAACGGCTCGACGAAGCGAAGCTGAAGGCGCAGCTGACGCTCGCCGGCTACGAGCACGTGAGCCAGGTCGTGCGTCCCGGCGAATACTGCGTGCGCGGCTCGCTGCTCGATCTGTTCCCGATGGGCTCCCCGCTGCCCTACCGGATCGACCTGTTCGATGACCAGGTCGACTCGATCCGCGCATTCGACCCCGACACGCAGCGCAGCCTCTATCCGGTCAAGGACGTGCGCCTGCTGCCGGGCCGCGAATTCCCGTTCGACGAAGCCGCGCGCACCGCATTCCGCAGCCGCTGGCGCGAGACCTTCGAGGGCGATCCGAGCCGCGCGTCGATCTATAAAGACATCGGCAACGGCGTGCCGTCGGCGGGCATCGAATACTATCTGCCGCTGTTCTTCGAGGAAACGGCCACCCTCTTCCATTACCTGCCCGACGGTTCCCAGCTCGCGTTCGTCGGCGATCTGGACGCGGCGATCCGGCGCTTCACGAACGACACGAAACAGCGCTTCAACTTCCTGTCGCACGACCGCGACCGGCCGATACTCGAACCGCAGAAGCTGTTCCTGTCGGACGAAGATTTCTTCACGTTCGCGAAACCGTTCGCACGGCTCGTGCTGCCCACCAACGGCGGCGGCGCCTGGTCGATCGCTCTGCCGAACCTCGCGATCGACCGTCACGCCGACGACCCCGTCTCGGCACTGCGAGCGTATCTGAGCACGACGCCGAACCGCGTGCTGTTCGCCGCCGAATCGGCGGGCCGTCGCGAGACGCTGCTGCAACTGCTCGCCGACAATCAGCTGAAGCCCGCCTCGGCCGACAGCTTCGCCGACTGGCTCAGGAGCGATGCGCCGTTCTCGCTCGGCGTCGCGCCGCTCGCGAACGGCTTCGCGGTGCCGGGCGAAGGCATCGCGATCATCACCGAAACCGAGCTGTACGGACCGCTCGCGCGCCGCGCGGGACGCCGCCGCCAGGAACAGGCGAGCAACGTCGATTCGATGGTGCGCGATCTGTCCGAGCTGAAGGTCGGCGATCCGGTGGTCCATTCGCAGCACGGTATCGGCCGCTACATGGGTCTCGTGACGATGGACCTCGGCGAAGGCGAAACCGAGTTCCTGCACCTCGAATACGCGGGCGACAGCAAGCTCTACGTGCCGGTCGCGCAATTGCACGTGATCTCGCGCTACAGCGGCGCCGATCCGGAAAGCGCGCCGCTGCATTCGCTGGGTTCGGGCCAGTGGGAAAAGGCCAAACGCAAGGCCGCGCAGCAGATCCGCGATACCGCCGCCGAACTGCTCAACCTGTACGCGCGCCGCGCTGCCCGCGAAGGCCACGCGTTCGCGCTCGAACCGAAGGACTATGTGAAGTTCGCCGAGAGCTTCGGTTTCGAGGAGACGCCGGACCAGGCCGCCGCGATCGCGGCCGTGATCGGCGACATGACGGGCGGCAAGCCGATGGACCGGCTCGTGTGCGGCGACGTCGGCTTCGGCAAGACCGAGGTCGCGTTGCGCGCGGCGTTCATCGCGGTGATGGGCGGCAAGCAGGTCGCGCTGCTGTCACCCACCACGCTGCTCGCCGAGCAGCACACGCAAACCTTCAGTGACCGCTTCTCCGACTGGCCGGTGCGCATCGCCGAGCTGTCGCGCTTCAAGTCGACCAAGGAAGTGAACGCGGCGATCCAGCAGATCAACGAAGGTTCGGTCGACATCGTGATCGGCACGCACAAGCTGCTGTCGTCGGATGTGCAGTTCAAGCGGCTCGGGCTCGTGATCATCGACGAGGAGCATCGCTTCGGCGTGCGTCAGAAGGAAGCGCTGAAGGCGCTGCGCGCTGAAGTCGACGTGCTGACGCTGACCGCGACGCCGATTCCGCGCACGCTCGGCATGGCGCTCGAAGGCCTGCGCGATTTCTCGGTGATCGCCACGGCGCCGCAAAAGCGCCTTGCGATCAAGACCTTCGTGCGGCGCGAGGAAGACAGCGTGATTCGCGAAGCGATGCTGCGCGAGCTGAAGCGCGGCGGCCAGGTCTACTTCCTGCACAACGAAGTCGAGACGATCGAGAACCGCCGGCAGATGCTCGAAGCACTCGTGCCCGAAGCGCGCATCGCGGTCGCGCATGGCCAGATGCACGAGCGCGAACTGGAACGCGTGATGCGCGACTTCGTCGCGCAACGCGCGAACGTGCTGCTGTGCACGACGATCATCGAGACCGGCATCGACGTGCCGAGCGCCAACACGATCCTGATCCATCGTTCCGACAAGTTCGGTCTCGCGCAATTGCATCAGCTGCGTGGCCGCGTCGGCCGCTCGCATCACCAGGCGTATTCGTATCTGCTCGTGCATGATCCGCAGGGGCTCACCAAGCAGGCGCAACGACGGCTCGAAGCAATCCAGCAGATGGAGGAACTCGGCTCGGGCTTCTATCTCGCGATGCACGATCTCGAGATTCGCGGCACCGGCGAGGTGCTCGGCGACAAGCAGTCCGGCGAGATTCACGAGATCGGTTTCCAGCTTTATACCGACATGCTCAACGACGCGGTGAAGGCGCTCAAGAACGGCAAGGAGCCGGACCTCACCGCGCCGCTCGCGGCGACCACCGAGATCAACCTGCATTCGCCGGCGATCCTGCCGTCGGATTATTGCGGCGACGTGCAGGAACGTCTGTCGCTGTACAAGCGCCTCGCGAACTGCGAACACAGCGATTCGATCGACGGTATCCAGGAGGAGCTGATCGACCGCTTCGGCAAGCTGCCGCCGCAGGCGCATGCGCTGGTGGAGACGCATCGTCTGCGGCTCGCCGCGAAACCGCTCGGCATTTCGAAGATCGATGCCGGCGAAGCGGTGATCGGCCTGCAGTTCATCCCTAATCCGCCCGTCGACGCGATGCGGATCATCGAGATGGTGCAGAAGCACAAGCACATCAAGCTCGCGGGCCAGGACAAGCTGCGTATCGAAACGCGCAGCCCGGATCTCGCGGTGCGCGTCGCGACGGTCAAGGAGACCTTGCGCGCGCTCGGTTCGCCGAGCCGCGGCACGGCGCCGGCGCCCGCGCGCTGAGGGTCCTGAAACAGCAATAAAACGGGGGGACGTCCCCCGTTTTATTGCATTGATGCTGCGCTGCGCCAACGCGCGCCGGCCGTTTTGGCCACCTTACCAATATGCAATATGGGATATGATCGATAGACACAAAATGATGGAGTCATGTCATGTCTCACGTCGCTGAAACAGCGCAATCGTCGCAGTCGCCCGCCTCCTCCGCTTCTCCCGCTTCTCCGGTATCTCTGCCCTGGGTCACCCGTCTGGTGTCGATGGACACGGTGAGCCGCAATCCGAATCTCGGCCTGATCGAAACCGTCCGCGACGAACTGCGCGCGGTCGGTATCGACGCGACGCTGACGCACGGCAAGGGCGGCAAATGGGCGAACCTGTTCGCGACGATTCCCGCGCACGATGGCGAAACGAACGGCGGCGTCGTGCTGTCGGGCCATACGGACGTCGTGCCAGTGGATGGCCAGCAATGGGACAGCGATCCGTTCAAGCCCGAGATTCGCGGTGACAAGCTCTACGGCCGCGGCACCTGCGACATGAAGGGGTTCATCGGCGCGGCGCTCGCGCTCGTGCCCGAGATGCAGCGTACGAGGCTCGCGAAACCGATCCACTTCGCGCTGTCGTTCGACGAGGAAGTTGGCTGCGTCGGCGCGCCGCTGATGATCGCCGATCTGATGAAGCGCGGCGTGAAGCCGGACGGCTGTATCGTCGGCGAGCCGACCAGCATGCGCCCGATCATCGCGCACAAGGGCATCAACGCGTATCACTGCTGCGTGCGAGGCCAGGCCGCGCATTCGTCGCTGACGCCGAAGGGCTTGAACGCGATCGAGTATGCGGCGCGCCTGATCTGCCACATCCGCGACATGGCCGACCAGTTCCGCGCGCAAGGCCCGTTCGACGAACTGTACGACGTGCCGTTCAGCACCGCGCAGACCAGCACGATCACGGGCGGCAACGCGATCAACACGGTGCCGGCCGAATGCCAGTTCCAGTTCGAATTCCGCAATCTGCCGACGCTCGATCCCGAGCAGATCTTCGCGCGCATCGACAGCTACGCGCGCGACACGCTGTTGCCGAAAATGCTGCGCGAGCATCCGTCGGCCGCGATCGAGATCACGAAGATCGCCGCGGCGCCCGGACTGGATTCGTCTGAGCAGGCTGCGATCACGCAACTCGTGCGCGCGCTGACGGCCGACCAGGATAAGCGTAAGGTCGCGTACGGCACCGAGGCAGGCCTGTTTTCGAACGCGGGGATTCCGAGTATCGTCTGCGGCCCCGGCGATATCCAGCAGGCGCACAAGGCGAACGAATTCGTCGAGCTCGAGCAGCTCGTCGCGTGCGAGCGCTTCCTGCGCAAGTTCATTCACAGCATGTCGGTCGAGGCCGCTTAGCCCGTCTCGTTGCAGCGGCGCGCAGCCGCGGTGAACCTGCGCGCCGCGCCACGGGTCTGAGCGACATCGACGACTCCGGAGCGACCGCCATGTCCAGCGCCATGCAGCAGCACACGGATCACACGATCGACGGCGAGCCGATCCCCACGCTCGACGACATCGCCGCGCAGCATTTCGCATTGACGCCGTGGGTCGCGCGCACGCCGGTGTTCGACCGGCTCGACTTCTCGTCGCTGCGCGGCACCGTCGTCAATTTCAAGTTCGAGCTCTTGCAGGCGGGTGGCAGCTTCAAGGCGCGCGGCGCCTTTACGAACCTGCTCGCGCTCGACGACGCGCAGAAGAGCGCGGGCGTGACCTGCGTGTCAGGCGGCAATCACGCGGTGGCGGTCGCCTATGCGGCGATGCGGCTCGGCGTCAGCGCGAAGGTCGTGCTGTTCAGCGCGGCGAATCCGGCGCGCGTCGCGTTGTGCCGTGCATACGGCGCCGACATCGTCTATGCGGAAGATCTCGCCGAAGCGTTCGAACTGGTGCGACGCATCGAGGCCGAGGAAGGCCGTTATTTCGTGCATCCGTTCAACGGTTATCGCACGGTGCTCGGCTCGGCGACGCTCGGCTACGAATGGGCGACGCAAACACCCGACCTCGAAGCGGTGATCGTGCCGATCGGCGGCGGCGGACTCGCGGCCGGCGTGTCCACCGCGCTGCGCCTCGCGAATCCGAACATCCACGTGTACGGCGTCGAACCCGAAGGATCGGATGTGATGAGCAAGAGTTTTGCCGCCAACCATACGGTCAGAATGGGCCATATGTACAGCATCGCCGATTCGCTGATGTCGCCGCATACCGAGCAATACAGCTACGAGTTGTGCCGCCGCCATATCGATCGGCTCGTCACGGTGTCCGACGATCAGTTGCGCGAAGCGATGCTGATCCTGTTCAATCAGTTGAAGCTCGCGGTCGAGGCCGGCTTGCGCGGCCGCCACCGCCGCCTTGCTCGGACCGTTGCGCGAACAGTTGCAGGGCAAACGCGTGGGCGTGCTGCTGTGCGGCGCGAACATCGACCCGGTCAGTTTTGCCGCGCATCTGGAGCGTGCGCGTCATGGCGAGTCACAGTTTCCTCATTAACGACGCGCGGCGAATGCACTTGTTGCGTCGAGGCCAAGGCACTAGCCTATCCGCTTCAGGTTGGTATGATTCGGCTATTCATATCAGGGAGGTGTGTGTATGAGCATGATCCAGGAATTTAAAGAATTTGCCCTCAAAGGCAATGTGATGGATCTGGCGGTCGGTGTGATTATCGGCGGCGCATTTTCCACCATTGTCAATTCCGTGGTTAAAGACCTGATCATGCCGGTCGTCGGGCTCGCTACCGGCGGCTTCGATTTCTCCAATCTGTTCGTTCGCCTCGGCCATATTCCAGCGACTTACAAAGGCAACCCCGAATCGTATAAAGACCTGCAGACGGCCGGCGTGGCGGTGTTCGGTTACGGCTCGTTCATTACCGCGACGATCAACTTCATCATTCTCGCGTTCATCATCTTTCTGATGGTCAAGTTCATCAACAAACTGCGCAAGGAGCCGCAAGCTGCTCCGGCGGGACCGCCGCCGACGCCGGAAGACGTGCTGCTGCTTCGCGAGATCCGCGATTCGCTGAAAAGCCAGCAGCGTTAATTGTTAAATAAAGCTCGGTTTCAAATACCTGAGCCAGTGAAATGAAAAAGGCCTGTTGCGACTGACTTCGCAACAGGCCTTTGTCTTTTCACTTTGCTTTCAGCGCACTGCCCTTTATCGAGCCTTACGCATTCTTTTGCACCTTCAATTGCGCGGCGCTTTCGATCATCGCTTGGAGCTGGCCGAAATTGACAGGCTTCGTCAGATGCGATGTAAAGCCCGCACCCAAACAACGGCGCACGTCCTCGTCGGTGCCGAAGCCGGTCAACGCGACGGCTGGCACATCGGAATGTTCGCGAAACGCCTCGATGAAATCGAGGCCGGTGCCATCGGGCAACCCGACATCGCTGACAACCAGATCGAAGTTCTGCAGCTGCGTCGCCGCAAGCGCATCGTCGATGCGCCCAACCACCGTCACCTGATGACCCATGCCGTGCATCAATTGGGCCATCACGTCGGCGGTATCGGCATGATCCTCGATCAGCAGCACGGTCAGCGAACTCGCCGGCTGCACGGTGCTCGGCACGATGACCGGCGGCGCGGTGGCCGGCGCGGCCGCGGTCGGCAGCGTGATCGTGAAGGTCGCGCCGCAATGCGGACCGGGACTCTGCGCGGTCACGGTGCCGCCGTGCACGTCGGTCAGCGCCTTCGTGATCGCGAGACCGAGACCCAGCCCGCCGAATTGCCGCGTCATACTCTGGTCGCCCTGCTCGAACGCGTTGAACAGCTTGCCGATCTGCTCCGGCTCGATGCCGATGCCGGTGTCTTCGACCGAGATCTGCACCTGCATGCGTTCGTCGCGCGTGCGTACATAGATATGGCCGCCGTCCGGCGTGAACTTGGCGGCATTGCGAATCAGGTTCCACAGCATCTGTTGCAGACGCGCGCGATCCGCGAGCACGTAGTGATGCGTCGCGCGCTTGTCGACATGCACGTCCTGCTGCTTGACCTGGATTTCGCTGCGAAAGAGTTCGAGCACGCTGTCGATCACGTCGTGCACGTCGACGGTTTCCAGCGACAGCCGCAGCTTGCCGTTCGCGACGCGCGTCAGATCGAGCAGATCGTCGATCAGCCGTGCCTCCAGCTCGACGTTGCGGCGGATCATCCGCACGCTCGCACGCGCCTGCTCGGGCAGATCGGCAATCATCTCGAGCACGCTCGCGCCCGCCAGCACCGGCGTGAGTGGCGTGCGCAATTCGTGCGACAGCATCGCAAGAAAACGGTCCTTCGCGCGGTTCGCCTCTTCGGCGGCCTGGCGCGCGGCCTGCTCGGACTCGAGCAGCCGCTCGCGCTCCTCGATCGCCTCGCGCTGCGAGTGAATGTCGGTGCAACTGCCGAACCATTTGCTGACGTTGCCTTCGGCATCGCGCAGCGCGACCACGCGCACGTCGAACCAGCGGTACTCGCCGTCGTGGCGGCGAATCCGCATCTCGTGCCGATAGTCGCCGTTGCGGCTCGCCACGGCCTTGAGCCAGCTTTGCCGGATCTTCTCGCGATCGTCGGGATGCACGGCGTCGAGCCACGCAAGACCCTGCGAGCTGGGTTCGGGCAAGCCTGTGTAGTCGTACCATTGCTTCGACAGGAAGTCGCAATCGCCGGCTGCGTCGCAGGTCAGCACCAGATGCGGCAACGTTTCCGACAGCGTGCGGTAATGCAGTTCGCGATCGCGCAGCAGCAGCGCTTCGTCGGACGCGCGTTGCAGCCGCACCTGCGACAGCACGCGCTCCACGGCCTCCGGCAGATAGTCGAGATAGTCGCCGGACTTCGGCACCACGTCGGACACGCCCGCGCGCAGTGCTTCGATCACGCGCGACTCGTCGGTGAAGCCGGTCACGAGGATCGCCGGAATGCGCACACCCTCCGCGCGCAGGCGCCGAAAGAAATCGAGCCCGGTCTCCGGCCCGTTCAACTGATAGTCGAGCACCAGCAGATCGAGGCCGCCGCTCGCGAGCCGCTCGCGGGCCGCCTCGACACCGGCGCAGATCGCCACCCGGCAGCCGGCGCGTTCGAGCGACTTGCGCGCGAGCCGCAAGATGCCCTCGTCGTCATCGACAACGAGCACATAAGCGGCTTGCGGCTTGGACACTTCTTCGGTCATGCGGATGCTCTGTGGCTAAGGTCAGTGCTTATGTTGTCATGAACGGCTTTCGGTCACCTTCAGGCCGGCTCGAGCCGATGCGCCGGCGGCAGCTTGACCACTTGCAGAAAAAACCTGCCGGCGCACGGCCTCGATGAACGTATCGTATTCGACCGGCTTGCAAACGTAGACCTTGCAATCGAGTGTGTAGCAGCGAGCGGACTCGCGCCGGCGCGGCGCGGATTCCGCTCGACGAGCGTTGCGTGGCCGTCGTCGTCTTCGATCAGAACGAAGCTGGCCGTTTGCGCGTGATTCATAGGCTCTGCGTGCCAACGATTCGTCATCCATGTCCGCGCCGGCATGCGCAACGCTCAGAAGCGCACGGGCTGCTCGGGCAGCACCACGAAAAAAGTCGAACCGGCGCCCTCGGCCGATTCGACCCAGACCCGCCCGCCGTGCCGCTCGACCGTGCGCCGCACCACCGCGAGGCCGATCCCCTCGCCGCTAGCGACGTCTGCATGCAGACGCTGGAACGCGCGAAACACCTTCGATAGATACGCGGCGGGAATGCCTAGCCCATTATCGCGGACGTAATAGGTGCGCATACGGACCGCGCGCGGCTCGCATTCATCGACGGGTTCGGGCGCCAGCGCGCCGACCTCGATGCGCCCGCGGCGCGCCGGATCGAGAAAAGTCAGCGCATTGCCGATCAGGTTGCTGAAGATCTGTTCGACCGCCGCCGGATCGCCCCATGCGGGCGGCAACTCGCGCACCGTGACACTCGCGGCGCGCTGGTCGATCGTGCCTTGCAGCCCATCGACGACCCGCGCCACTGCGCGCCCGACGCTGACCCGCTGCCACTGGTATTCGAGCCGTCCCGCGCGCGAGATGCGCAACAGCGCGTCGATGATCGCCGCCGCGCGCGCAACAGCCGTGCGCAAATAGTGCAACGACTCGCGCACGTCGCCACTCAGAATCTGCGTCATGCGCCGCGCTTCGATCTCAGGCAGGCGAGCCCGCCCGACGAGGCCGTCGAGTTCGTCGCACGATACGTGCAGCTCCTTCGAAAACCCTTGCAGATTCACGAGCGGCGAGCGCAGATCATGCGACACGCTGTAGATGAACATCTCGTTGTCCTGCGTTTCCTGGCGCAATTCCTCATTGACGGCAGTCAGTTCGCGCGCGCGTGCTTCGAGCTCGGTCTTCAGGGCCAGCTGCCCGGCTTCCGCCTCGCGCAGGCGCGTATCGGTCTGATGCAGCACCGTGTCGAGCGCGGCGATTTCGTCGCTGCCCGACAACGGCGCCGCGAGCGGCCGGCCGCTGCCGAGCCGCTCGGCGTTATCGGTCAGCACTTCGAGGCGCTGGCCGATCCCGCGCGCGAACACGAAGGCGGTGACCGCCCAGATCAGCATCGAGCCGAATGCCGCGGCGATCAGCGCGCGCTGCTGAAGGTCACGACGCTCGCCGAGCGCGCTCGCGCGCTCGACATCGAGTACCGACGCCGCCGCGTCGAACTGGGCCAACTCCTCGCGGAACACGGCGATCTGCTCCGGCAACTCGCCGGTTTCGAGCGCGATATAGGGGCGTAGACTGCGCCCCTCGTGCAAAGCCTGCGAGATCGCGACACTCTGTTCGTGATACGCGCCGATCGCGCGCCGCATGCTGCGTACGCGCTCGGCCTGGGCCGGTGTTTCGGCGACGAGCGCATCGAGCTTCGCGAGCCGGTCGTTCAGTTCGACCCACACCGCGTGGCGGTCGATCAGCGACGCATCGCCCGTTACCATCGCGGTGCGCACGCGCGCGGCCTGGCGCAGCAGCGGGTCGACGATGGCCGACGACTCGTAGAGGATCTGCTTGCCGTTGTCGACCCATCGCGCGGCCTGCGCGGTGCGCTCCTGGGTGTCGAAGACGACCCCGAGCAGCGCGAGTTCGACCACGCTCGGTATCGCGATCAGCAGCAGGCCTTTGGTGAATAGTTTCATGGTTCCGTCAGGGCGTTCAGGCTGTGGTTCAGGCTGTCACTCGAACGGCGGGGCTCGCGCACCCGTGGCGCCCTGTAAGGCGGGCGCCGCGCGGCCGGACGGGCCATTATCGACGTGAACCAGAGATATTTCAACGGCGCGCCTGCAAGCGCCCGACCACACAAAAATGACTTTTTTATTGGGATGGGATGTTTTTTCCGCGCCGCCTGCGTCTATGATGGAGACAAGGTGTGCTGGGATGCGAATGCGCGCGGCGAGGCGGTTCGGCATGATTCGTGCGGGAGCGGTGGAGCGATGCAGCAACGTCGAATCATCGTGAATCCGGCCTTGTCGTATGCTATAAAAGATCGACGTGCGGCGCGCGAAAGCCGGGAGTGGTCGCATGAGGACGCAGCGTTTCTTGCAATTCTTTTTCAGGCGAATTTTTATGTCCTTCCCGAAAAAGCGTAGACGCGCGAAGGTGGACGGCGACGAGTCGTTCCTCGCGGTTCTGCGGCATTTCAAGCCGTTCGGTCAACTCGACACCAAGATTGCGCGGGCTCGCGCGCAGGACGAACCGGTGCTCTATGCACACGTACTGCCCGGACTCGACGTGCTTCTATGCAGTGTGCGCGGCGCGCAGCCGCCCTACCCCGCACCAGCCGAATTGCGGCGGCGCTGCATCGAATCCATTACCAACGCACTGGAGCAACCGCTCGATGGTCTCGAGAACGGCGGCTACTGGTACGAGGCCGACGGCTTCGGCTTCCTCGTGTTCGCGAGTCGTGCGCGCGGCAAGATTCTGACGGAGTTCGGCGCGACGCGGATCGGTACTCGCCGCGGCGTGCGTCGCCAGGATGCGTCGGGCGATGCAACACCGCGCTCTCTCCGGTAGCGCCGATCAGAGACCCTGAAGTTCAGGGTTACTGACAGCTCGTTTCGTCGTCATTCATCCGCGGTTTCGACAGCCGATGTCGACACCCATCGCTGGCGTCTTCGGTGGCGCGCTGCGTTGCTTTCCAGTTCGCTTAATTGATTGAAACACGGGCTTCGACGGCGACCGCGCGCAGTTGCGCGCGCGCGGCATCCTGCCATTCATTCGGCCATCGCATCATCGACGCGCTCGCGCGCGGGCGGCGCGCTGATCAGCCACCGAAAGATCACGCACAGGCCGCCACCAAGGCCCCAGTTCAACCAGTCCACAGGCAAGCCCGACAACATCAGCTGCCCTTGTATTCGGCCGCGCTCGCCGGCGACTGCGTCGCGGGCTTGCGATTATGATCCGTCGCGGCCGGCGACGACGCGCCGCCCGAGGACTTGTTGACCGGCGCGCCCTCCAGCGACATCGGCGCCTTCGGCTGTTGCTTCACGCCCGGCGGCGGCGCCTTCGGCATCTGCCGCACCTGCGCGAGCAATTGCGTGCACGGCAGCGGCTTGTTGTTGCTCGGCGCGAGCAGCGGGATCAGCGCCGCGAACGGATTGATCAGCCCGAGGCCGACCGCCGCGCCGCCACGCAGTGCAAGCGCGGCCGCATTGACACCGACGTGCGGGTCCTTGAAGGTGCCCTTCACGTACAGCGGCGAGCGCAGCGAAATGACCCGGAAGCCCTTCGTATGCGGATGCACGCCGAGGTCCATCGTTTCGTCGCGCAGATTGATGTGACCGTCGATGTTGATCACCGCGTCGTCGGTATCGAGCGCGAACACGCGCGCTTCGAGCACGCCGTCGGTCGCGACGAAATCGGCGGCCGCGCAGTTGATCTTCACGTCCCGATTGCCGAACAGCTTTTCATAGACGACGTTCGCGACGTTCAGGCCGGCCGCCTCCATCAGCAGACGGCTCACGGTGCCCTCGGTCACGAGCGCCTTCAGCTCGCCGTTCGAAGTCGCGGCGAGCGCCGCCGGAGAGTTGCCGGTCGCGGACAGCGACGCGTCGCCGTTGATCTCGCCGAGCGCGCTCTGCATCGTCTTGAAGCTCGGGAACAGTTGCTTGAGCTTCAGATGCCGCGCCGACATCGCGAAGCGCCCCTTCAACGGCGCCCCGCTGCCATCGAGATAAATGTCCGACGCGAGCGAGCCGCCCGCGACGCCGAACTTGAGCGGCACGAGCGACAGCACGCCGTCGGTCATCACGACATGCGTGTACAGATCCGTGATCGGCAGATTCGCGTTCTTGATGATGCGCCGGCCGGTGAACTTGACGTCGGCGTCGATCGCCTTCCAGCGGTCGGTGCGGAACTCCTCGACCGGCAGCGCGCGGTTGCTCGGCTGCGCGGCCGCGCCGCCGCGCCTCGCCTTGCTCGCGTTCGAATCGGCGCCGATCACGGGCGCGAGATCCGAAAACTGCAACAGATGCGACTCGAGTTCGCCCTGCAGCAGCGGACGCGGCTGGCGGCCGGTATAGGTCAACGAACCGTTCAGATCGCTGCCGCCGACCCGGCCTGTAAAGTTTTCATACGTGAACACGTTGCCGCTCGATTTGAACCGGCCGATCAGATGGCCCTCGGTCGCGTACGGCGGGGTCTCGGGCAGGGTCACCCCGGTCAGCGTATACAGCCGCGCCATGCTGTTGCCTTGCAGCCAGAGACGCAGATCGAGCGCCGCGAGATGCGCCGGATCGGTGACCGTGCCGACGAAGGCGATATGCAGGTCGCCGGCTTTGACGTCGGCCTGCACCGGGAACGGCCGGTTCGCGTCCTGCAGCGCGAGCACGCCGCCGAGCTTGCCACTGCCCGACAGCGGCGTGCGGTTGTAGGTGCCCTTGACGGTCCAGGCGATCGCATAGAGCGGCGTCGCGCGTGGCGCGCCGGGTGCGGTGCCGCTCGCGGCCGAGACGGCCGCAGGCGTGCTGGCGCTCTCGCTGGCGGTTTCACCACCTGGCGCGGCGGCGCCGCTCGTCGCGAGCGCGCCGGAAGTCGCTGGCGCGCCTGATGTTGCAGCCGGGCCCGAGGCTGCCGACGCCTGTGCCGGCGTCTGTGCTCCAGAAGCCGCCGCTTCGGAAGCCGCCTTCGCCGCCGAGGCCGCCTGCGCTTCGGCCTGCGCGGCAAGCCTGCTCGCACCCGCGCGGCCGACCGCCTGCGCCGACGCGCTGCGCGAGGCCGCCTCCTGCTGCTTCAACGCGTCGCCGATCGGGATCGGCTGCCCGAGCGTATCGACGACCATCTGCACTTCGACCTTCTTCTGCTGATCCGACAGCGCGATATTGCCCTTCGCGAACGCGATATCGTGCAGATCGAGCTTCCACTCGGACGGCCCGGTCGATGAAGGCAGTTTGAAGGTCCAGTTATTGCGGCCGTCTACAAGACGTTCGAGATCGACCGATGGATTCACGAGGTTGATCGCCGGAATCACGATGTCGTGCGCGAGCAGCGGCAGCACCTCGACTTCGAAGTCGATTTCGTCGAGCGTCGCGAAATGCGGCTGTTTGGCCCAGTCGGGATTGCCGATCATGATGTTGGCGGCCGAAAAGCGCGGCCAGGGCACCCACCCGCGCCAGCCGGTTTCGCCGACCGCATGACGCCAGCCCACCTTCAGATCGCCGTTGATCGCGAAGGGCCGGCCGATCGCCTGGCTGACCTTGTCGTCGATGTAAGGCCGCGCGCGGTTCCAGTCGAAGGTCAGGATGAAGATGACGAGCGCGACGATCAGGATGACGAGCACCGCCAGCAGCCATGCAAGGATTTTTCCGACCCGTCGTCCGATACTGCTCGACACTGCCATTGAAAGGCTCCGCGTGTTGTTCCACGTTGTGCACCGTGCAGCAGTTATCGTGCCTGGCGCGTGGCAATGAATCGTCGCGCCGGTTGTGGGTTGGGTGCGCTATTCGCGCCTCGTCGTTTTATCATGGCGCACGCTTTGCCGACAGACCGACCGGCGCATTGACGCCGTCGCGCCGGCATCGAAGCGGCACCCTCCCCACGACGTTCAAACCATGACGACCGATGTTCCTCTCCTCTTCGCCGACGGCATCGTGCGGCGTGATGCGCAGCGCGGCCAGACGCTGTTGCAGCAGACCACTTTCGTGCTGCGCGCCGGCGAGCGCGTCGCGATCACCGGACCGTCCGGCTCCGGCAAGAGCGTGTTCCTGCGCGCGCTCGCGCTGCTCGATCCGATCGATGCAGGGCGCATCTTGTGGCATGGTGCGCCGCTCGTGCGAGCGGCGATTCCGCGCTATCGGCGCGGCGTCGCGTATATCCGGCAGCGGCCCGCGCTGATCGACGGCAGCGTCGAAGACAATCTGCGCTATCCGTTCGAGCTGCGCGCGTATCGCGACGCGCGCTTCGATCGCGCGCGGGCGGCCACGCTTGCGATGCAGGCCGGCCGCTGCGAGGACTTTCTCGGCAAGCGCGCAAGCGAATTGTCGGGCGGCGAAGCGCAGATCGCCGCGCTGATCCGGGTGCTGCAACTCGCGCCCGAAGTGTTGTTGCTCGACGAGCCGACCGCGTCGCTCGACCCGGCTTCGTCGCGCGCGATCGAAGCGCTCGTGCAGGCATGGTTCGATGCCGCGCCTCGCGCTCACGCATCGATATGGGTATCGCACGATCCCGAGCAGGCGGCACGCATGAGCGAACGGCATTTGACGATGCGCGCCGGCGTGCTGGCCGAACACACCACGGTGCGGCGCGACGCGGACCAACGCGATGTTGCGGACCTGCGTCGGGAGTCCCGCCCATGAGCCTGCAGAATCTGAGCTTGTGGGACGTCGCAATCGCGACGCTGCTGATCGTCGTGAATGGCGCGGTGTCGGTCGCGTTGAAACTCGATCTCGAACGCAAGCTCGCATGGGCGGCGGTGCGCACCGTGGTCCAGTTGCTCGCGATCGGCTATGTGCTCGGCTGGGTGTTCAGTTTCGCTCGCTGGTACGTGGTGCTGCCGCTGATGATCGTGATGACGCTGATCGCGGGTTTCGCCGGCGCGCAGCGCGGCAGCCACACCTATGCCGGACAACGCGCCGACAGCGTGCTGTCGATCTGGGTCAGCTCGTGGCTCGTGGCCGCGGTGGGACTGTTCGTCGTGATCCGCATCCATCCGTGGTATGAGCCGCAATATGCGATTCCGATTCTCGGCATGATCCTCGGCAACACGCTGACCGGTGTATCGCTCGGCATCGAGCGGATGACCGAGGAACTGACCGCGCGGCGCGACCGCGTCGACATGGCGCTCGCGCTCGGCGCGACACGCTGGGAGGCCGCGCAAGCGCCGGCGCGCCAGGCGGTGCGTGCGGGCATGATGCCGACGTTGAATCAGATGGCGGTGGTCGGCGTCGTCAGTTTGCCGGGCATGATGACCGGGCAGGTGCTGGCCGGGCAGTCGCCATTGCAGGCGGTGCGCTATCAGATCGTCATCATGTTTCTGATCGCGGCGGCGTCGGCGCTGGGGACGGTGGGCGCAGTGCTGCTCACGTACCGACGACTGTTTTCGGCCGAGCATCAGTTCTTGCCGGCGCGGCTCGTCGAGCGTGAGGCACGCAAAGGATGACTCACCGGGATGACACGCTAACGCATGTGACGATTCGCGCACGCTGCCATCACGGCGCGCGCGCTCGACCATTCAACGCTTCGCGGTGACGGCGACCTCAGTGCCATCGTTCAGCGTCAGCGTTTTCGTCGTGCCGTTGACCGGCATCGTGAAACGCACGATCTGACTCATGCGCACATCGTTCGGACACTTGAGCGGCTTGCCTCCGCTCGTCACGGTTTTGACACCATGCGGCGTCTGCGCCTGGAAGCTAAGCTGTACGGTCGCGGTGCCGTCGCTCGCCACCACCGGTGCGAGACGGATCTGCGTCTGGCGGATCATCGCGCCGTTCTCGTCGACCGGCAGCGACGCATAGTCCGGGCATGCGTCGGTAGCGGGCACCGGACCGCCGGGCGGCACGGTCTTCCACGTGAAGTCGTCCGTTTCGCCCGAGCGGATCGTGCGGGTCTCCTGGGAATTGCCGAACTGTTTCGACGTGACGCGAACGGTGTAGCGGATCGGACCGTCGAGCGCGGCCTTGTTGGTCACCGTGATCGGCGTGGCTGCGTGAGCAGCCGGCTCGAGCGCGCAGGCGAGAGAAGCGACAATCGAAACGGCGGAGAGTTTGAAGCTGAAGCTCATACTGTCACCTCGTTGTTGTGCCGCTGCGCGCTCGCGTCGACGCGATTGCCCGTGCACTGTTCGCGCACTGCCGAGGCCCGGCCGGTTCACACCGCCTTGCCTCGCCGCAAGACACGCAACCGTTTTGGCATGCTGCGTCGTCAGTCTAACGCCAAGCGCGCTGCCGCGCGTGTCGTGTCGGCTCGGGTGTTAACCCGCTTGCGGCGACGCGCTTTCTGCGCGTCGATTTCATCTCAGAAGCCGGTCAGCACCAGCTTGCCGATCGCGCGTCCTGCTTCGAGCATCCGATGCGCGCGGCGCAGATTCTCGGCGTTGATGCGGCCCAGGTCCTCGCCGAGCGTCGTGCGCAACGTGCCCGCGTCGACGAGGCGCGCGACCTCGGTCAGCAGCTTGTGCTGCTCGATCATGTCGGGCGTGCCGAACATCGAGCGCGTGAACATGAATTCCCAGTGAAACGCGGCGCTCTTCGCCTTCAGCAATTCGACCGGCACCGCGGCGCTGTTCTCGACGATCGTGCAGATACCGCCTTGCGGTTTGATCAGTTCGGCCGCGGCCGGGAAATTGCGATCGGTGTCGTTGAAGATCAGCACGTAGTCGACCTGCTCGATGCCGAGCTCTTTCATCTGCGCGGACAGATCGCCGAAGTGATCGACGACGTGGTCCGCGCCGAGCTCCCGTGCCCATTTCGCCGATTCGGGCCGCGACGCGGTCGCGATCACCTTCAGCTTGGCGAGCTGCTTGGCGAGCTGGATGCCGATCGAGCCGACCCCGCCCGCGCCGCCGAAAATCAGCACCGTGCGGCCTGCGTCGGCGCCCTGCGGCGACACGCCGAGGCGGTCGAACAATGCTTCCCATGCAGTGATCGCGGTCAGCGGCAAGGCGGCCGCGTGCGTGAAATCGAGCGACGCCGGCTTGTGTCCGACGATCCGTTCGTCCACCAGATGAAACTCGCTGTTGGCGCCCGACCGCGTAATGCTGCCCGCATAAAAGACGGGATCGCCGACCTTGAACAGCGTGACCTCGGGCCCGGCCGCGACGACGGTGCCGGCCGCGTCCCAGCCGAGCACGCGCGGCGTCTTCTCGACACTATCCTTCGGCGCGCGCACCTTGGTGTCGACCGGGTTCACCGAAATGGCTTCGACCTTGACCAGCAGATCGCGGCCGCTTGCTTCGGGTTTGGGGATCTCGACGTCGACTAGCGCTTCGGCGTGATCGATTGGCAGATAACGGTAGAGTCCGACGGCTTTCATGGCTGCTCCTCGTGGGTTCGGTTGATGTGCAAGCATGACCCGAATCGTAAGACGGTTCTTATTCTGCTAAAACAGTCATAATCACTGAAACATTTTTTGGTTTTTCAGAATAATGAACGATTCAACTCCGGCTGGCCGGTCCCTGCCCAGCGAGCGCGAACGGCTCGATCTGCTCGATGTCGGGCTGTTCGTGCGCGCCGCGCTGCTCGCCAACGTGTCGGCGGCCGGGCGCGAGTTCGGTTTGTCGGCGGCGGTCGCGAGCGCTCGGATCGCCCAACTCGAAAAGCTGCTCGGCGCGCGTTTGTTGCATCGGACCACGCGCCGCATCAGCCTCACCCAGGACGGTGAAGTGTTCATGACGCGCGCCGAGGCGCTGCTCGACGCGGCCGCCGCCGCACGCGCAGCGGTCGGCCGCGCGCAGGCCGAGCCGCAGGGACGGCTGCGCGTGACGATGCCGTCGTCGTTCGGGCGCCAGCATGTGTCGCCGGTGATCAGCGAGTTTTTGCGCCGCTATCCGGGCGTCAGCGTCGATCTGCGCCTGACGGATCAGGTGGTCGATCTGGTCGACGCGGGCATCGATGTCGCGATCCGCGTCGGCGTGCTGAAGGATTCGTCGCTGGTCGCGCGGCGGCTCGCGGTCAATTGCCGCGTGCTGTGCGCGGCCCCGGCCTATCTGGCCGCGCACGGCACGCCGCATCATCCGTCGGATCTCGCGCGGCACGAGTGCATCATCCTGTCGGAGCAGCGCGACTGGCGCTTCGTGACGCCCACGGGCCCGCTCGACGTGCGCGTGAGCGGCCGCCTCGTCACCGACAATGGCGAGGTGATCCGCGACGCGCTGCTCGCGGGCTTCGGCATCGCGCTGAAATCGACATGGGACGTGGCGCCTTATCTGCGCAGCGGCGAACTCGTCAGTGTGCTCGACAGCTATCCGCTCGCGGACGACGTCGCGATCTGGGCCGTGTACCCGAGCCGCGCGTTCGTGCCGCCGAAGACGGTCGCATTCATCGACTTCGTCGCCGCGCATTTCGACGATCCGCCGTATTGGGACCGGGAGCCGGTTGGACTGGCGGGCGCGTAGGCGTCACGCCCGGTACGCGGCGTCAGCGCTTGCCGCTCTTCGCGCCGCCCTGCTTGCGATCCGAATTCACATCGGCATGCGAGTCGTTCTGCGTGCGCTGCTGATACTCGCCGCCGCCGCGGCGGTCGGTGTCCTGCAAGCCATGCTCGATATCCTCATGCGCCTGCTTGCCGACATGGCGCGGATGGTCCTCGTGCTGTGACTCCGGATGCTGATCGGTTTCATGCGGCAGCGGCGCCGCGGCTTCCTGCAACGACTTCGGGTCCTTGTTCGCGTGCGGGTCGGCTTGCGAGTCGCCCTCAGTCGATTGCGGCAGGGTTTTCATTGCATTGCTCCTTCGCGAAGCGCGTTCGCGCACTGAGTGCGCATGGCGAATTCGCGGGTTGTTCAGCCACCTGGACGAGCACTCATGACGCGACGCCCAGACGTTTTTTCATCGCCGCGGTGATGCGCTGACGTGTCTTCGCATAGTCGGCCCATGGGTCGCTTGCGAGGCCGTCCACGCGCTCGTGGACGTTGCGGATGCCCCATTGATCGCCGCCCGTCGTGCTGTCGAGTTCGTCCCACGCGAGCGGCACCGACACGCCGAGCCCCGGCCGCGCCCGCGCCGAGAATGCGGCCACCGTGCTGGAGCCGCGGTTGTTGCGCAGATAGTCGATGAAGATCTTCTTCTTGCGATTCTGCGCACCCATCTTCGCGCTGAAGTACTGCGGCAGCGTCGTCGCCATATGCTGCGCGACCGCCTGCGAGAAATCCTTCACTTCGTCCCAGCCGGCCTGCTTCGCGAGCGGCACGACCACGTGCAAGCCCTTGCCGCCGCTCGTCTTGACGAACGACATCAGGCCCAGTTCGTCGAGCAGCGAGCGGGTCAGTTGCGCGGCCTCGACCATCCGTTCCCAGCCGAGCGACGGGTCCGGGTCGAGATCGAACACCATCCGGTCGGGCTTTTCGATATTCGACGCGAGCGCGTTCCACGTGTGAAATTCGACGGTGCCCATCTGCGCGGCGCCGACCAGCGCGGCGAGCGTGTCGATCGTGATCAGCGCAGGATGGCCCGGGTCGAGTCCCTCGTGCTGCGTGACGTGCGGAATCGACAGCTTCTGACTGTGCTTCTGGAAGAACAGCTCGCCGCCGATATCCTCGGGCGCGCGCACCAGCGCGACGGGCCGCTCGCGCAGATGCGGCAGCATCCATTCGGCGATTGATTCGTAGTACTGCACCAGTTCGAGCTTGCTTGCGCCGCTGCTCTTGTCGATCACGCGATCGGGATGCGAGATGCGCACGCCGGCGATTTCGCTTTGCGCGCGCGAGCGTGTTGCCGTGGTTCGGGCGGGCGCGCTTTCCGTCGCGGCGGGCGTGGCGGTCCTGGCGGTTTTCGTGGCTGCGCGCTTTTTCGGCGCGCCTGTTTGCCGCGTATCGTCGGCGGCGGTTTCGGTTTGCTGTTGCACGTCGGCTCCTTGTCGGGCGGTTTCCTTGACGATCTGGCGCGCCGGTTTGTCGTCGCGCAGACTGACGAACGAGGCCTGGCGCACGATGCCGTCGCTGGTCCATTCGGCGAAGTTGCATTCGGCGACGAGGACCGGCTCGACCCAATGCACGGGCGTGCGGCTGCGCTCGCGCGGCGCGCTCGCGAACGGCATGCGCTTGCTCGCGTGCGCGTCGAGCGCCTGTTTGACCGAGCGCAGCAACGCGGCGTCGAAGCCGGTGCCGACGCGCCCCGCGTACTGCAGTTGGCCGTCAGCGTCGTAGACGCCGAGCAGCAGCGCGCCGAACGCCTCGCGGCTGCCGGCCGGCTCTGAATAGCCGCCGATCACGAACTCCTGGCGGCGCCGGCACTTCAGCTTGATCCACGACGGCGCGCGGCCCGACACATAGCGGCTGTCGCGCCGCTTGCCGATGATGCCTTCGAGCCCCATGTCGCACGCGCTCCTGAGCAGCTCGCCGGCGCTGAACGCGAAGTCGTTCGAAAAGCGCAGCACGCGATCGTCGACGCCTTCGAGCAGCGCGCGCAGAATCGCGCGGCGCTGTTCGAGCGGTACGCCGCGCAGGTCGTAGCCGTTCAGGAACGGCAGATCGAACAGATAGATCACGATGTCCTGCGGGCGATGCGCATCGAACGCGTTTTGCAGCAACTGGAAGCTCGGCACGTCGCGTTCATCGAGCACGACCGCTTCGCCGTCGAGCCACGCGCTTTGCAGGTCGAGCCCGGCGATGGCCTCGATCTGCTTGCTGAATCTGGTAGTCCAGTCGTTGCCGTTGCGCGTGAAAACGCTGACCGCACCAGCCTTCTTCTTTGACGCGTGGTCGATGCGCGCGAGCACCCGGTAGCCGTCGAACTTGATTTCGTACAGCCAGTCGTCGCCAGGCGGCGCAGTGTCGACGAGCGTCGCCAGCTCCGGCGTCAAGCTCGCAGGCAACGTGGCTTTGACCGCGCCTTCAATCGATGGCGATGCGGCGAGTTCGCGCAACGACTGCGCGGTACGCGTCGCGACGATGTCGGGGCGTTTGGGATCGGCTGCGCGGCGCAAGGAGGCGGACTTCGCTGGCTTGCCTGTGCCCGTGGCTTTGCCGTCGCCCGACGTTTTCGTCTGCGCTTTCGCTTGCTTCGTTTTCCTGCCTTTCGACGCGCCGTCGGCCAGCACGCTGCCGGGCAGTTCTTTGAGCACGTCGTAGTCGCTTTCGTCGCGCGCTTCCTCGTCGCGCTCCTTGATCAGCAGCCATTGCTCCTTGTCGCCGCTGCCGCGCATATGGCTGCGTACCAGCGTCCAGCCGCCGTGCAGCTTCTCACCGTGCAAATGAAACTTGAGCTTGCCGGCCGCGTACGACCGCGCGGCTTCGGCCACGCCGCCCGCCGGCTCCCACGTGCCGCGATCCCACACGATCACGGTTCCCGCACCATAGTTGCCGGGCGGAATCTCGCCCTCGAACGTACCGTATTCGACCGGATGGTCTTCGACGTGCACCGCGAGCCGCTTGACCGACGGGTCGAGGCTCGGTCCCTTCGGAACCGCCCACGACAGCAGCGCGCCGTTCAGTTCGAGCCGGAAGTCGTAGTGCAGACGCCGCGCGTCGTGCTCCTGGATCACGTAGGACAGTGTGTCGGGCGCGGCACGCGGCGCGCTCCTGCCCGTCTTGCTTGCCGCGCGCTTGCGGGTCGTCACGCCGGATGGCTCCGGCGTGTCTTCGAAGCGGCGCTTGCGGTGATAGACCTCGAGTCGGTCGTTCATGGCGATGACTCCGGTGCGTTAAGCGCGAGCGGCGCGGCGGCCGCGCGTTCAGGCCGCCGCGCGCCGTTTGCGCGACGTTGCGGTGGTTTTCGATGCGGCGCGGGCGCTGCTGCCGCTACCGCTGCGACTGCGCGCGGTGCTTGTCGCGCGAGCCTTTTTGCGCGCGGGCGCGGCCGGCTCTTCATCGGACCCGGCTTCGCTATCGGCCTGATCCTCGTCCTCGCCGGCGGTGCGCTTGCGGCCGGTGGCCGCCTGCTTGCCCTTGCCGCGGCCGAGGCTGCGTTTGAGCAGATCGGACAGGTCGAGAATGTCGGCGGACTTGCGCGGCTCGTGCGGCGTTTCCACCTCGGTGACCTCCTCGGTCTTGCCCGCCTGGATCTTGCGCTCGACGAGCGCCATGATGTCGTCGCGAAACGTATCGTGATACTGCATCGGGTCCCACGTCTCGCTCATGTCGTCGATCAGCTTTTTCGCCATGTCGAGTTCTTTGGCCGACACGCCGGCGGCCTTCATGCCTTCGGGCGGCACCTTGAATTCGTCCAGACCGCGCACCTCGTCGGCCCAGCGCAGCGTGTTCAGCGCGAGCATCGGACCGAGCGGAATCAGCGCGGCCAGATGCTGCTTGTTGTGCAGCACGACGCTCGCGACGCCGATCTTGCCCGAGGCCGTCATCGCCTCGCGCAACAATGCATAGACTTTTTCCCCCTTGCGGTCGGGCGTCAGGTAATACGGCGTGTCGAGATAGAGAAACGAGATGTCGGCCGCGTCGACGAACGCGAGGATGTCGACCGTTTGCGTCGACTCGGGATTCGCCGAGCGGATCTCGTCGTCCGACAGTACGACGTAGTGATCCTTCTCGTATTCGAAGCCGCGCACGATGTTCTCGCGGGTCACGTCCTTGCCGGTGCGCTTGTTGATCTGCTTGTAGCCGATCGGGTCGATCGTGCGCTTGTCGAGCAGATTGAAGCCGACCTTCTCCGACTGTGTCGCCGGATAGAGCTGCACCGGTACGTGCACCAGCCCGAAACTGATTGCGCCCTTCCAGATCATATGTGCCATCGCGCGCTCCCCCTGTCCCATGGCCCTGAGATATCAGGCGAAGCAGCAAGCGTGCCCGAGTTTTGGTGGGTTTTACGCTACTGCCACGCTTAAAGGATGAGCCGGTCCGCTCGGCGGCGTGCTGTCATCAGGCTGTAAGTCTTGCGACGAAGCGGCAAAAGCTACGGCTGTCTTAGTGCGCGCGCTATCAGGGGGTGCATCAAGGATCGAGCAGGACCGGCACGGACGCAAACCCGCGAAACCGCACGCGCCCGCCCCGCGTCGGCTCGCCATCGACGTGATACGCCGGGAAGCGCCGCACGAAGCGCCCAATTGCAATCCGCGCCTCCAGCCGCGCCAGCGACAGGCCCGCGCATTGATGAATCCCGAAGCCGAACGCGAGATGCCGGTTCGGATCGCGGCGGATATCGAAGCGGTCCGGCTCGGCAAACTGCTCGGGATCGCGATTGGCCGCGCCGATGCACAGCGTGACCGGCGTGCCGCGCGCGAGCGCGACGCCGCCGATCTCGGTATCGACGGTGGTCATGCGGTTGCCGAGTTGGTTCGAACTCTCGAAGCGCAAACACTCCTCGACCGCGGTGCCGATCAACTCGGGCTCGCGCAGCAGCGCGGCGCGCTCGTCAGGCCATTGGCTCAGCGTGACGAGCCCGTTGCCGATCAGGTTGGTGGTCGTTTCATGCCCTGCGTTCAGGATGAAAATGCAGTTCTGCAGCAGCTCGGCTTCCGATAGCTGCTCGTGCGGGCCCTCGCCTTGAATCAGCCGCGTCAGCACGTCGTGCTGCGGATCGCCCGGCTCGCGGCGGCGTCGTGCGACGAGGCCGCGCAGATAGTCGACGAATTCGCTGACGGCGCGATTGCCGCGCTCGAACTGCGCGTCGGTCAGCGACGGCTCGAGCGCGCCGAGTATCGCGAGCGACCAGTCGCGCAGCGGTGCGCGCTCCTCGTGCGGCACGTCGAGCAGATTACCGATGACCTCGACCGGGATCGCCGCCGCGAACTCGCCGATCAGATCGATCCGTCGGCGCTGCGCGGCCGCGTCGAGCAGGCCGTCGACGAGCCGGATCAACGCGGGCTCCATCGCCGCGATCGCGCGCGCGGTCAGCGCGCCGGCGATCAGCTTGCGCACACGCGTATGGCGCGGCGGATCGTTGAACACCAGGCTCGTGGTGTGATGCGCGTAGAGCGGTGAGTCGCCGTATTTCGGGCGGAACTCGACGGTCTTGTCGGAACTGAAGGTCTTCGGGTCGCGGTAGACCGCCTGCACGTCGCGAAAGCGCGTCAGGAACAGCGAGCCGTCGGGCATGCGCCGGATCGGGTCGTAGGTGCGCAGTGCGTGATAGACCGGATAGGGATCGGCGTAGAACGCGGGGCTCAGATGACGCAGATCGAAGTCGCGGGCAAGGGAGGAAGCGTCGCTGGCGGTTGCCGGGGTCATGCGTTGTCTCCGTGGGGCGTCTTGTTGCGCTTGTGATGTGGCGAGTTCGTGTGACCGTATTTGTTCGGTCCGTTCCGTTACGGCGATATGCGAAACGCCGACTTCAGCCAACCTGACGACGACTGCGCCACACGATTCGATGCGTCAGTATGAACCGCGCACTGTGGGAGCGCACGGCAAACCCGTCCGCTACAGCCGCCCGCGACGGCGCGGCGCACGGAACCGATACAATAGCGGGATTTTCCGCGCGCCACGCGCCTCTTTCTTCCCGCGTCACTGGTCGTCCATGAACCTCGTCATTCAAAGCGTCGCCCCCCTTTCCGCCGATCATCACAAAACACTCGTCGCGCTCGCGCGCGGCTCGCACGCCGCCGTCATCGACGAGAGCGCGATTCGCATCGCCGACGCAAACCTCGCGCAACGCGCCGACGTCGAGGCATATTGCTATACGCATCAACTCGACTACGCGTTTGTCGAAGCCGACCTCCAGTTTCGCGACTTCGGGCTCGTCGCGATGGACATGGATTCGACGCTGATCACGATCGAGTGCATCGATGAAATCGCCGATTTCTGTGGGCTCAAAGCCGAAGTCGCGGCGATCACCGAGGCTGCGATGCGCGGCGAGATCAAGGACTTCAACGAAAGCCTGACGCGCCGCGTCGCGCTACTGAAGGGGCTCGACGCCAGCGCGCTCGAGCGCGTGTACGAAGAGCGGCTGCAGTTGTCGCCGGGCGCCGAGCGCATGCTGGGCGGCGCGAAACAGGCGGGCCTGAAAACGCTGCTCGTGTCGGGCGGCTTCACGTTCTTCACCGCGAAGCTGAAGGCGCGCCTCGGCCTCGATTTCACGCGTGCGAACACGCTCGAAATTGTCGACGGCAAGCTGACCGGCAACGTGATTGGCGAGATCGTCAATGCGGATGTGAAAGCGCGCACGCTGCGCGAAGCTTGCGCGACGCTCGGCATCGAGTCTTCGCGCGCCATTGCGATGGGTGACGGCTCGAACGATCTGAAAATGATGGCCGAAGCCGGACTTTCCGTTGCCTTCCGCGCGAAGCCGGTGGTGCGCGAAGCAGCCAGCGTGTCGTTCAATTTCGTTGGACTGGACGGTTTGCTGCGGTTGTTTTGAGGCTGGTGCTCGAGGGGTTCGTTATCGCGTCGGCACAACGACCGACGCGATAACGAAATGCGCGAACTGTGTTGTTATCTGTTGAAAATGGCCGGCAGGAACAGGGCGCACATGCCGATCGAAATCAGGATGTTGAAGATCAACACGCCCTTCATGATGCGGTCGTGATTTTTGCCTATTTCCAGCGACAGAATAAATTGTTTCATAAGCTCCTCCACGAGACGGAGCAAGTATAAGCGCTGCACTATCCCATAAATCTAATTGAGGTAAATGTGTAGGGCCGCGAATAGAAACGCCGCCAGGCAGATCGTGAAAATCGACAAGCTTATCGCCCCATGTGATAGCGTGCCAACCATCGGCGGCACACGGTCCGATCGCACACCAGAACAATTGCCCGTCTTTCACTGACGCGGCAATCATCGTCCTCGCAACGCGCCAGCCATACGCGGGCGCAACGAGCGCAAGCGTAAAAATCGGCCCGGCAATCGGCACCGTGAGATTCAGCAACACCCAGAAGAAAAGATTCATCGAAGCCCCTCCCCGAGCGCGGCAACGTTATTCGGCAAGCACACGATCGTAGCGTCGCGCAACCGTATCGAACATTCGGCCAAACGGTCAGGTCGGCTCGATACTCAGCGCAACAAAAAGCCCGCCGGGAACACATCCCGGCGGGTTTCTCGCACGACGTATCGAACAGGGCTAACGCGTATTAAGCCAGCTTAGCCAGGCTCTGCTCGATATCCGCGCGCAGATCCGCCTCGTCTTCGAGACCGATATAGAAACGCACCAGCGTGCCGCGGTGCGGCCACTGTGCCGCCGTGCGCATCGACGCGATGTCGTACGGCATCGCGAGGCTATGCGCGCCGCCCCAGCTCCAGCCGAGCGAAAACAGTTCGAGCGATTCGCAGAACATGTCGATCTGCGCCGCGCTGTACCGCTCGTCGAACACGACCGAGAACAGGCCGCCCGCGCCGGTGAAATCACGCTTGTACACTTCGTGCCCCGGACAGTCGGCCAGCGCCGGATGCAGCACCGCGACGATTTCCGGCCGGCTCTTCAACCAAGCCGCGAGCGACAGCGCCGCGCGATCGTGCTGAGCAAAACGCAGTTGCATGCTCGGCAGGCTGCGCAGGATCAGCGAGCAGTCGTCCGAGGACACGCCGATGCCCATGCGCATGCGCGCCGCTTTCAGCTTCACATGCACGTCGCGGTCGACCGTGATCGTTGCGCCCATCAGCACGTCGCCGCCGCCCGACTGGTACTTGGTCAGCGCCTGCACCGAGATGTCGACGCCGTGGTCGAACGGCCGGAACGCGAGGCCCGCGGACCACGTGTTGTCGATCGCAGTGAAGACGTTGCGCGCGCGCGCCGCCGCCGTGATGGCCGGCACGTCGGGCACTTCCATCGTCACCGAGCCGGGCGCCTCGATCCAGATCAGGCGCGTGTTCGGCTGGATCAGCCTGGCAATGTCCGCGCCGATCAGCGGATCGTAGTAGCGCGCCGTGATGCCGAAATCGCGCGCGAGCCAGTCGCCGTGGTCGCGGTTCGGCGAATAGACGTTATCGGGGATCAGCACGTCGTCGCCGGCCTTCACGAGGCCGAAGTAGACGTTCGAGATCGACGACAGGCCCGACGGCTGCAGCAGCGCATGATTGCCGCCCTCGATCGCGGCGAGGCGCTGCGCGAGCGCGATCTGCGTCGGCGTCGCATGCAGGCCGTAGCGCCATTGCGCGTCGTTTTTCCAGTCGAGCGCGCGCATTGCGGCGAGATCGGGAAACACCACCGTCGACGCCCGCGTGACCGGCGTCGAGAACGATTCGAAGCCCGGCGTGATGTCATCCTCGGCACGCACGATGCGGGTCTGCAGGCGGTGTTTGAGTTTTGATTCAGTCATGTGGAGCTCGATGAAATACACAGGGAAGCGGGCTTGAAGCAAGCGCCGCGCCGCGCGACTCAAGATGCCCGGCGTGCGTACACATCAGTCGCCGGTTTGCAGGTTGCTGACGCCGCCCACCGGGTGCCCGCCGGCAGCGGATGCCGGCGCGGGAGCCGCCACTGCGCCGTTCGCGGCAGCCGGCTGCGGAGTGGGGGTAGCCGCCTTGGCGGCCGCCGCGCCGGCCGAAGCGGCCGCAGGTGCCGCCTGACCCGCCGCAAGAGGCTTCAGGTTGAATTCCTGAGGGTTCGAATCGTCGACGTTCATGCGGTCGCCCTCGAGCGAGCCGTCCGCCGCGAACTTGCCGACCCAGTTGCCGGTGATATGCGTGCCGTCGTTCGATTCTTCGACTTCGAGCGTATCGCCGACGCGATCGCCGGCGATCAGGATCACTTCGCCGTTATCGGTGTACTGATACTCGCCGTGCACGCCGGAAGGATCGTCGGTCTTGGGCCCGAGCCGCAGCACGATCGGCCGCGCGCCGAGCGTGCCCACGTAGCGCGGAAACTTCGCGAACTCGGGGCTCGGTTTCAGCGGCAGCTGGATCGGCGGCGGCGCGGCCAGCTCCTTGACTGCATCGCTTTCCGCCCACGCCTGCGACGGCATCCACAGCACCGTGCCAGCACACAGCAGCGCGGCGGCGCTTGCCACCGCGCCGGCGCGCTGACGCAACGTCCGCATTACCGAACCCTTCGTCACTTTCGCTTCCCGCATCCTGTCGATCCTTGTTGCTGGTTCCTGCTTGCTACCTATGCCGGGCCGGCCTGCCGTGCGCGGTCACAGACGCTCGAAAACCGCCGCGATCCCCTGGCCGCCGCCGATGCACATCGTGACGAGCGCATAACGCCCGCCGATGCGCTGCAGCTCGTACAGCGCCTTCACGGTGATCAGCGCGCCGGTCGCGCCAATCGGATGGCCGAGCGAAATGCCCGAGCCATTCGGATTGACCTTGGCCGGATCGAAACCGAGCTCCTTGCTGACCGCACAGGCCTGCGCGGCGAATGCCTCATTGGCCTCGATCACGTCGAGATCGGCGACCGTCAGACCCGCCCGCTCGAGCGCCTTGCGGCTCGCTGGCACCGGCCCGATGCCCATATACGCCGGATCGACGCCCGCATGCGCGTACGACACGAGCCGCGCCAACGGCTTTACGCCGCGCCGCTCGGCGACGCTGCGCTCCATCAGCACGACGGCCGCGGCCGCGTCGTTGATGCCGGACGCGTTGCCCGCCGTCACCGTGCCGTTGTCCTTCACGAACACCGGCTTCAGCTTCGTGAAATCGTCGGCGGTTGCGTTCAGCCGCGCGTGCTCGTCGGTGTCGAATACGACGTCGCCCTTCTTCGACGCGAGCGTGATCGGCAGAATCTGTTCCTTGAAGTAGCCGCTCGTGATCGCGTGAGCCGCGCGACGGTGCGACTCGAGCGCGAGCGCGTCCTGCGCGTCGCGCGAGATGTCGTACTTGCGCGCGACGTTCTCGGCGGTCACGCCCATATGGATCGACTGGAACGGATCGTTGAGCGCGCCGACCATCATGTCGACCAGACGCGCATCGCCCATGCGCTGACCGAAGCGCCCTGCCGGCATCGAGTACGGCGCGCGGCTCATGTTTTCCGCGCCGCCGCCGATCGCGATATCGGCGTCACCGAGCAGCACGCTCTGCGCGGCCGACACGATGGCCTGCAAGCCCGAGCCGCACAGCCGGTTCACCGTCAGCGCGGGGGTATGCTGCGCGACCCCGCCGTTGATCGCCGCGACGCGCGCGAGATACATGTCTTTCGGCTCGGTGTGCACGACGTTGCCGAACACGACGTGCCCGACTTCATCGCCCGATACGCTCGCGCGCTCGAGCACTTCGCGCACGACGCGCGCGCCGAGATCGGTCGGGGCGAAATCCTTCAGGCTACCGCCGAACGTGCCGATTGCCGTGCGCACACCGCTTACCACCACTACGTCCCGTTGCATCGCTTGCCCCTCCTGTTGTCTCCAGTTCGCCTGGATGATTGCGCCAACGCGGGCCATGCTGCGCCGCGCGCGGCTTCCGTAACATCTAACCCGCCAGCAGCCGCTCGACGGTCTCGCGCGACGGGATCGGCGCGACCGCGCCATAACCTTGCGTCGACAGCGCGGCGGCGACGTTCGCGTAGCGCGCGGCGGCAAACGGATCGTCGCCCGCAACGATGCGCGCGATGAATGCGCCGCCGAAGCAGTCGCCGGCGCCGGTCGCATCGAGCGCATCGACGACGTGACCCGGCACGACGCGTCGCTCGTTAGGCGTCGCGATATACGAGCCGTCCTTGCCGAGCTTCAGCGCGACCACGCTCGGCCCGTGCGACAGCAGAAAATCGACGATTTCGTCGCGGCCGGTCAGCCCCGTCAGTTCGGTGACGTCGTCCCAGCTCGGCAGGCAGATGTCGGTCTGGCGGATCGCCTCGAGCATCACCGCACGCGCCCGCGCGAGCGGCCACAGCTTCAGACGCAGATTGGTATCGAAGCTCACGCGCACGCCATTCGCGCGCGCATGCGCGATCGCTTCGAGCGCGGCGTCGCAAGCGCTGACGCTGATCGCGAGACTGATGCCGGACAGATGAACGACCTTCGCCGCCGCGAGCGCGTCGCGCGGCAGATCGGCGGGCGCATAGCGGCTCGCCGCCGAGCCCGCGCGCAGATAGTCGAACGCATGGCCGTTGGGGCCGTGAGACACGAAATAGACGCCGGTCGACGCTTGCGCATCGATGCGCACGAACGACGTGTCGACCTGTTCGCGCTCCCACAGATCGACCAGCAGGCGTCCGAAATGATCGGCGCCGACCGCCGATACGAAGCCGGTCCTCGCACCCTGGCGCGCGGCCGCGATGCAGAAGTTCGACGTGTCGCCGCCGAAGCCTTGCAGGTAGTTCGGCTGATCCTTCGCCGACTGGTTGAATTCGATCATCGCCTCGCCGAGCGCGAGGATGTCCGGTGTTTGAGCTTCAGGCCGTGCGGCCACGCCGAGCGCCATCGCTTAGACCTCACCCCACAAATCGTGGCCGTCCGCGCCGGTGATCTTCACCGACACGAAATCGCCGACCTTGTAGCGCTTCGATGCTTTGGTAGACGGCGCGATATAGACGACGCCGTCGATCTCCGGCGCGTCCGCCGCGGTGCGGCCGATGCCGCCGTCCGCGTTGATCTCGTCGACCAGCACCTTCAGCGTCTTGCCAACCTTCTTCGCGATGCGCTTCGCCGACACCTGCTCGGCCACTTCCATGAAGCGCGCCCGACGTTCTTCACGTACTTCGTCGGGCAGCGCGCCGTCGAGTTCGTTCGCGCTCGCGCCTTCGACCGGCGAATACGCGAAACAGCCAACGCGATCGAGCTCCGCCTCGCGGATGAAATCGAGCAGCGTCTCGAACTGCTCTTCAGTCTCGCCCGGGAAGCCGGCGATGAACGTGCTGCGGATCGTCAGATCCGGGCAGATCTCGCGCCACGCCTTCACGCGCTCCATCACCTTCTCGGCGTTGGCCGGGCGTTTCATGCGCTTGAGCACTTCCGGATGCGCGTGCTGGAACGGCACGTCGAGATACGGCAGCACATGGCCCTTGTACGGACCCGCGGCCATCATCGGAATCACTTCGTCGACGCTCGGGTACGGATACACGTAATGCAGGCGCACCCACGCGCCGTATTGCGCGGCGAGTTCGCCGAGCGCGGCGACCAGATCCGTCATGCGCGTCTTGATCGGCTTGCCGTTCCAGAAACCGGTGCGGTATTTGACATCGACGCCGTAGGCGCTGGTGTCCTGCGAAATCACGAGCAGTTCCTTCACGCCGGACTTGAACAGGTTCTCGGCTTCGAGCATCACCTCGGCGACCGGGCGCGACACCAGATCGCCGCGCATCGACGGGATGATGCAGAACGTGCAGCGATGATTGCAGCCTTCGGAAATCTTCAGGTACGCGTAGTGGCGCGGCGTGAGCTTGACGCCCGCGGCAGGCACCAGGTCGACGAACGGATCGTGCGGCTTCGGCAGATGGCTGTGCACCGCCTGCATCACCTCGCCGACCGCGTGCGGGCCGGTCACCGCGAGCACCTTCGGATGCACTTCCTCGATCAGCCCAGAACCGCTCGCGCTCTTCTTCGCGCCGAGGCAGCCGGTGACGATCACCTTGCCGTTTTCGTTGAGCGCTTCGCCGATCGCGTCGAGGCTTTCCTGCACGGCTTCGTCGATGAAGCCGCAAGTGTTGACGACCACGAGGTCCGCGCCGTCATAGGTGCCGGAGATTTCGTAGCCTTCGGCACGCAGCTGGGTGATGATCTGCTCGGAATCGACGAGGGCCTTGGGGCAGCCGAGGGAAACGAAGCCGACTTTCGGCGTGGCGCCCGGCGCGGCCGGAGCGTTCGAGGGGGTGGAAGACATGGGGAACCGCTTGAAGACGTTAAACCATGAATTGTAGCGGTTCGCCACCGCCACCGCTCGTAAGTCTTTGAATTCTAGTCTTCAAACGGGGATGGGTTCAGCCGGTTCAGGTTGATTCAGCTCGCTATTTTCGTCGCTGAAAACGTGCTCACGCGTTGGCGCCGACGCGCCTGCGGCCGCCAGCGCCTGGCCGATCACCGAAAGAATTTCGTCAGAGTCCTGCACTCGCCGGATCGCCGCATGCAGTTCGGCCGCTTGCGGCCAGGTCCGCTGCAGGTAGCTGAGCCACTGCTTGACGCGGCCGTGCTCATGGGTCAGCGAGCCGTGCGCCCGCAGCTTGCTCAGGTAGCCGACGATCGAACCCAGCACCTGCGGCCATTCGTCGGCCGACGCACACGGGTCCATGAGCCCGCGGATTCGCTGCGCGAGGAATGGGTCCGACACGGCGCCGCGGCCAATCATCACGTCCGTGCAGCCGCTGACCGAGCGGCAGCGCTGCCAGTCCGCGACTGTCCAGACCTCGCCGTTCGCGATGACGGGCACATCGACGGCGTCGTCGATATGCGCGACCCACTCCCAGTGCGCAGGCGGCCGGTAGCGGTCGTCGCGCGTGCGCGCATGCACGACGAGCGAGGCCGCGCCGCCGTCCACGAGCGCCTGCGCGCATTCGATCGCCCGCGAGGTGTCGGACACGCCGAGGCGCATTTTTGCGGTCACCGCGATATCGGCCGGCACCGCGGCGCGCACGGCCGCGACGATCTGGTTCAGCAGCTTCGGGTTAGCGAGCAGCATCGCGCCGCCGCCATGCTGATTGACCACTTTGGCGGGACAGCCGAAGTTCAGGTCGATACCGTACGGCGACAGCGTGGCCGCGTACGCGGCGTTGCGCGCCATCCACTCGGGATCGCTGCCGAGCAGTTGAATCACCATCGGCGTGCCGCTGGCGGTCACGCTCGCGTGCAGGATCTCGGGCGCCTCGCGCTCATAGACGCGCGTCGGCAGCATCGAGCCCGTGATGCGGATGAACTCGGACACGCAGCCGTCGAAAGTGCCCGCGCTCGTCAGCACGTCGCGCAGCACGTAGTCCGCAAGCCCTTCCATTGGGGCGAGAAACAGCCGGCTCATGAGGATGTGGGTGAACGGCGGATCAGCGAAGAATGATCCGTGCGGCCTTCACAACGGAAGACACGGACGCGATCAGGGAGACGGTCTGAAACATAAGGCGGGTCCAGCGGAAGGAAAACGATAACGGCGCTAGCAGCGATGTGCCGGCAGCGGGACGCAACGGACCTTGAACCGCGGCCTGAATCCGGTTCCGACGGAAAAGCGTCCCCACGCGCGGGCCGGTATTGTAGCGCGTCGGTGGCTGCGCGATCGTGCGAGCCATCTGGGAGATTGGCAACGGAGCGGCTGGATGCCAACGCTACCCCGACGGCCAGGAGCTGGCTCAGCCAGGTCGCGCGATCCCGTTGCAGCCATGAAGGTCGGCTTCGCGTCCGCGGGCTACCCCGAAGCCCTCGTCGACCCGAGCGGACCTCGCCGCCATTCACTCGTTCACTTCTTCTCCGGCTCCGGATTGCCCTGTGGCGTAGCCGGCGCATTGCTCGCGTTGTTCGCATTGACAGCGCCGCCCGGAGTGAACGGGAACGTGGCGAACATGGTCTTCGCCTGGTTCTGCATCTGCTCCTGCATTTGCACGAACATGTTCTTCGACTGCTCGATATAGCTGGTCATCATGCCCTGCATCATCGGCGCCTGCATGTTCATGAACTGCGACCAGACCTCGGGGTTCATCGCCTTGCCTTCATAGAGATTCTTCGACTGGTCTGCGAGCTTCGCCTGAATGTCGATGAAGGCCTGGATGTTCTTCTCCAGATACGTGCCCATCATGCCCTGCATCGCATGACCGTAGAACCGGATGATCTGCGACAGCATCGACGACGAGAACATCGGCAGGCCGCCGCTCTCTTCTTCGAGAATGATCTGCAGCAGGATCGAACGCGTCAGGTCCTCGTTGCTCTTGGCATCGATCACCTTGAAATCTTCCTGATCGAGCACGAGCTGCTTCACATCAGTCAGCGTGATGTAGGTGCTCGTCTCCGTGTCGTAGAGCCGACGATTCGGATATTTCTTGATCAGTCGTTCGGCCGTTTTCTTTGTAGTAGTAGTCATGTAACGCCTTTAAGCTCGAGTTAAGCAAACGCGGAAACGGCGTCCGGGCTGTGCGATCGAATCGATTGCGCAGCCGGGACGCCGGGGAAACCATCTGAGCCGGAGCGCGCCGCCATCCGGTCCGGCGCGCCGATGGCTCAGCCCATATGCAAGCCGCCGTTCAGCGAAAAATCTGCGCCGGTGGCGAAGCCCGATTCGTCCGACGCGAGCCATGCGACGATCGAGCCGATTTCGTCCGGCTGACCGAGGCGGCGCACCGGAATCGTCGCGACGATTTTTTCCAGCACGTCCGGGCGGATGGCCTTGACCATGTCGGTGCCGATGTAGCCCGGCGACACGGTGTTGACCGTCACGCCCTTGGTCGCGACTTCCTGCGCGAGCGACATCGTAAAGCCGTGGATGCCTGCCTTCGCAGTCGAATAATTGGTTTGGCCGAACTGGCCCTTCTGGCCGTTCACCGACGAAATGTTGATCACGCGGCCAAAGCCACGCTCGACCATGCCGTCGATCACCTGCTTGGTGACGTTGAACAGGCTCGTCAGGTTGGTGTCGATCACCGCGGTCCAGTCTTCGTGCGTCATCTTGCGGAACACAACGTCGCGCGTGATGCCGGCATTGTTGACCAGCACGTCGATCTCGCCGACTTCGGCCTTGACCTTGTCGAACGCGGCCTTGGTCGATTCCCAGTCGCCGACGTTACCCTCGGAGGCGACGAAGTCGAAGCCAAGCGCATTCTGCTCGTCGAGCCACTTTGCACGGCGCGGCGAATTCGGGCCGCAGCCCGCGATCACCTTGAAGCCTTCCTTGTGCAGACGCTGGCAGATGCTGGTGCCGATGCCGCCCATGCCGCCCGTTACGTACGCAATTCGCTGTGTCATAAACCACACTCCGTTATCGTTGTCGAGGCGCCTGCCGGCGGCCTCGTGCCTCGCCTGATGCTAGTTCACGTTGCCGCCGGGCGACCGTCTGGCAACGCGCGCTGCCGGCCCGAGTCGCCTGTTGCAGCGCAGCGCGCCGCACCGCCAGTTGGCGTGCGGCGCGGCCAGACGGCTGTGCCGGCGAAGGCCGCGCGCGAACGGTCGCGGTCGCGCGCGGCATACCCAGCGTACTTTAAACTCGCTCGACCGCGAGCGCGACACCCATGCCGCCGCCGATACACAACGACGCCAGACCCTTCTTCGCATCGCGCTTCTGCATTTCGTGCAGCAGCGTAACGAGAATCCGGCAGCCGGACGCGCCGATCGGGTGGCCGATCGCGATCGCGCCGCCGTTCACGTTGATCTTCGACGTGTCCCAGCCCATCTGCTTGTGCACGGCGAGCGCTTGTGCGGCAAAGGCTTCGTTGATTTCCATCAGGTCGAGGTCGGCCGGCGTCCAGCCCGCGCGCTCGAGGCAGCGGCGCGAAGCCGGCACCGGGCCCATGCCCATCACCTTCGGATCGACACCCGCGTTTGCGTACGCCTTGATGCGCGCGAGCGGCGTGAGGCCGAGCGCTTCCGCTTTCTTCAGCGACATCACGAGCACCGCGGCCGCGCCGTCGTTCAGGCCCGACGCATTCGCCGCCGTGACCGTGCCTTCCTTCGAGAACGCCGGCTTTAGGCCCGCGAGCGATTCGGCCGTCACGCCGTGACGCACGAATTCGTCGGTGGTGAAGCGCAGCGGCTCGCCCTTGCGTTGCGGAATCTCGACCGGCACGATTTCGTTGTTGAAGCGCCCTGCCTTCTGCGCGGCTTCCGCCTTGTTCTGCGACAGCGCCGCGAACGCGTCCTGCTGTTCGCGCGTGATGCCGTGTTCCTTCGCGACGTTCTCAGCCGTCACGCCCATGTGGTACTGGTTGTAGACGTCCCACAGGCCGTCGACGATCATCGAGTCGATCAGCTTCGCGTCGCCCATGCGGAAACCATCGCGCGAACCCGGCAGCACGTGCGGCGCGGCGCTCATGTTTTCCTGGCCGCCTGCGACGACGATGTCCGCATCGCCGGCGATGATCGCGTTGGCCGCGAGCATCACGGCCTTCAGACCCGAGCCGCAAACCTTGTTGATCGTCATGCCGGGCACGGCCGACGGCAAACCCGCCTTGATCAGCGCCTGACGCGCGGGGCTCTGACCGGAGCCCGCCGTCAGCACCTGGCCCAGGATAACTTCGCTCACCTGTTCCGGCTTCACGCCGGCCCGTTCGAGTACGGCGCGCACCGCGACCGCTCCGAGTTCAGGTGCGGCTACCTTCGCCAGCGACCCACCAAACTTGCCCACTGCAGTACGAGCGGCCGATACGATCACAACATCAGTCATTTCCATATCCCCAGGGCATCCCGGCAAACTGCGCCGCAGCCCGTTACGTTAAAAATCGCGTCGCAACTTGCGTTGCTCTCACGCCTTCATCAACCAGACGCTCATTCACCTGCCAAACACCTATGCACCGGCCGACTGCGCAGCAACTTCGGACGCGCGCGTCGGCCCGTGCGTGAAACCTACTCCCGCTGCCGCACGTAGCGGCCCGGCGCCGGCTCGATGACCGGGAATTCGTCGGAGCCCAGCGTGGCGCGCGGCTTCACCTTCTTGCCGCCGTACTGATCGAGCCAGTCGGTCCATTCGGGCCACCAGCTGCCGGGCACTTCCGTCGCCGCTTCGAACCATTCGTCCGCGCTTGCGGGCAGCGTCTTCGCGTCGCTCTCGAGCTTCCAGAAACTGCGCTTTTTCTTCGCGGGCGGATTGATCACGCCGGCGATATGACCCGACGCGCCGAGCACGAACTTCAGCGGTCCGGTAAGCAGCGGCACGGACGCGTACGCGGTTTGCCACGGCACGATATGGTCTTCTCGCGAACCGTAAATAAAGGTCGGCACGTCGATCTTCGACAGATCGATCGGCTCGCCGCAGCTGCTCAGCGCACCCGGTTCGCGCAGCTTGTTCTCGAGATAGGTGTTGCGCAGATACCAGACGTACATCGGCCCCGGCACACTGGTCGAGTCGCTGTTCCAGTACAGCAGGTCGAACGGCACCGGCGTGCGGCCCTTCAGGTAGTTGTCGACGACGTAGTTCCATACGAGGTCGTTCGGACGCAGGAACGAGAACGTGTTCGCGAATTCGATGCCGCGCATCAGCCCCGGCGGCGCACCGTTCTTGCCGCCGATGGTCTGCTCGCGCATCTGCACGTGCGCCTCGTCGACGAACACGTCGAGCACGCCCGTGTCGGAGAAGTCGAGCATCGCAGTGAGCAGCGTCATCGACGCGGCCGGATGTTCGCCGCGCGCCGCGGCCACCGCGAGCGCGGTGGCGAGCAACGTGCCGCCGATGCAGAAGCCGAGCGTATTGATCTGCTCGCGGCCGCTGATCTGGCGCACGGTGTCGATCGAAGTCAGCACGCCCTCGGCGATGTAGTCGTCCCACGTCTTGTGCGCGATCGACTGATCGGCGTTGCGCCACGAAATCAGGAACACCTGGTGGCCCGAATCGAGCCCGTGCGCGACGAGCGAGTTTTCGGGCTGCAGGTCGAGGATGTAGTACTTGTTGATGCACGGCGGCACGATCAGGAGCGGCCGCTCGCGCACGGTCGCCGTGCGCGGCTTGTACTGGATCAGCTGCAGCAGATCGTTCTCGAACACGACCGAGCCTTCGGTGTTCGCGAGGTTCTCGCCGACCGCGAAACGCGATTCGTCGGTTTGGGAAATCTTGCCGCGCTGCATGTCGCCGAGCAGGTTCATCACACCCTGGCGCAGGCTCTCGCCCTTGCTGTCGAGCAGCGTTTTCTGCGCTTCGGGATTCAGCGCGAAGAAGTTGCTCGGCGAGGCCGCCGCAGTCCACTGCTGGACCGCGAAGCGAATGCGCTCGCGGGTTTTCGGCTGGGTATCGAGCGCGTCGACCATCTGCTGCAGATAGCGCGCGTTCAGCAGATACCACGCGGCGGTGAACGCGTAGGCCGGCGCCTGGCTCCAGGCGTCCGCGCTAAAGCGCCGGTCCTTGAGCTCGGGCGCCTTGATCGCCGACGTGGTGGCCTGCTGGATCAGTTCCATCGCCTCGCGCGAATAGTCGGCTTGCAGTTTCTGCAAACGCTCGGGCGGAATCGCGGCGGTGGGAATGCTCAGCCCCGGCAGCGCGCCGGCGGCCAGCTTGCTGAAGTCGGCCATGCCGGGAAATGCCGGGATTTGCGGAAAGCCCGCCGTGATCTGCGCGAGGTCCGGCATCTGCGGCATTGAAGGCATCTGGAATGCCGCGCCATTGGGCGGAGCGCCGAACGAACGCCAGGCGTTCATCCAGGCGTCGAGAAATTGCTGCATGCCTGCGGCTGACGATGCACCGCTCGTACCGGCCTGCTGCGTCTGCTCCTTCGAGGAGTCCGTGCTGGGGGAAGCTGAGGAATGAGATGCTGCCATGCCTGCTTTTGACCGGTAAGTCCTTGCGGACGGGTTGAGAGGCAGGTTCGTGCGCACGGAGCGATTGCTCGCGACTTCGTCACACCCTGTCTCATGAACGAGGAGGAGCTTAGAAGGAACATTCTTGCTCCCCATCACAAGGCATGTCAATGCTTGCTCCCGATTTTGCCGCGGTGCGATATTTTTTTAATTATCGTTTTCCCTGTATGGCAAATTGCGCTTTTGCGAATAAATGTTCCATGCTGCACGCAACTCAAAAAAGTCCAACGGCGCATGGCACTTAAGCGTATTTATCCGTTCGCTCGCCCACAGAGCAGGCGGGGGATTCGCGCTATCGGCAATCCTTCCGGCAGTGCAACAAAAGATGTGCCTGAAGGCCGGGGGAAGGCCTTCAGTGACGGACCTGCCGTGCCATTCGTGAATCTCGAACCGGTGCGCATTCACGCAGAATGAAACCACCGTTCGATTCTAAAAATATGACGAGATGCGCGCGCCACCCTGAATTAATCGGCAATTGATTGCGCCTGTTCGTCGATCCAGATCAACGCGGCCATACGGCCGGTTTCGCGGTCACGGCGATACGAATAAAAGCGCTCGCGCAGCGTGACCGTGCACAGGTCGCCGCCGCTGATACGCGTAACGCCGAGCCGTTGCAGGCGCAAGCGCGCCAGCGCCGGCAGATTGGCGAGATATTTGCCGGCATTCGCGGGATGCGCGACGAACGCCTTCGCGGTCGCATCGCGTTGTGCGCCGTCGACATCAGTCATGAAGGCGTCACGGACGTCTGCACCGACTTCGAACGCAGTGGGCCCGATCGACGGTCCGAGGTACGCATGCAACTCGGCGGCCGGCACGCCCGCCAGCGCCGCGACCCGCGCGGCGGTCTGCTCGACGATGCCCGCCGCGAGTCCGCGCCAGCCGGCATGCGCGGCGCCGACCGCGCGCCCCGCTTCGTCGCACAACAGCACCGGCATGCAATCGGCCACCATCACGACGCACGCGATGCCCGCGCGATCGGTGACGCTCGCGTCGGCGCGCGCCGGCACGCCATGCTCGCGCGCGTGCGCGACTGCATCCTCGGCGCGCACGATGCCGGCGCCATGAATCTGTTCGAGCCACGCGGTTTCGCGAACACCGGTCAGCGCGACGAGCCGTGCGCGATTGCTCGCGACCGCGGCCGGATCGTCGCCGGTCTTCATGCCCAGGTTCAGCCCGCCGGGCTGGTCGGCGCCGCCGCGCCAGCGGCCGAACGGCGCGTCGCTGACGCCGCCGTCGCGCGTGGTCACGAGCGCGCGCACGCGCGGCGAGACGTTCCATGCGGGCTGCACGACATCGGCAAAACCCAGCTCCGGCAGATTGGCGCTCATGCGTGATCGTCCTCATCGTGGTCGCTGTCTTCATCGTACGCGCCATCGTCGAACGATGCATCGTAGTCCTCGTCATACGCGTCGTCGAACTCCCCGGCGTCGTCGCGACCGAGGCCGAGCGCGGCCGACAATGCCTCGATGTCGGCCGGCACGTCGGCGCGCCATTGCATCGAGCGGCCGGTCTTCGGATGGATCAGGCCGAGCCGCCATGCGTGCAGCGCCTGGCGCGCGAAGCCGTCCGGCAGCGGCGTGACCGAGCGCTTGCCGCGCGCGCGTCCGTAGACTGGGTCTCCGAGCAGCGGATGACCGATATGCGCGCAATGCACGCGAATCTGATGCGTGCGCCCGGTCTCCAGATCGCAGTGGATCGCCGTGACCGGCTGACGCTGCCAGATCGCCGCGGCCACGCGCCGAAAATGCGTGCGCGCCGGCTTGCCGGCCGCGCCCGTCACCACGGCCATGCGCGTGCGCTCGCGCGGGTCGCGGCCGATCGGCGCGTCGATCGTGCCTTCGTCGGGCATGTTGCCCCACACGAGCGCGAGGTAGCGGCGCTTGACCGTGCGCGCCTGCAACTGACGCACGAGGTCGGTCTGCGCCTCGAGCGTGCGCGCGACCACCATCAGTCCCGAAGTCTCCTTGTCGAGCCGATGCACGATGCCCGCGCGCGGCAGACCCGCCGCGGCCTCGCCATAGCGGTGGAGCAGTCCGTTCAGCACGGTGCCGCTCCAATTGCCGGCCGCCGGATGCACGACCATGCCGGCCGGCTTGTTGATGACGACCAGCGTGTCGTCCTCGTAGACGATCTCGAGCGGCACCGGCTCGGGCGTGAAGGCGAGCTGCTCGGGCAGCAGATCGGGCACGAGCTCGATCGTGGCACCGAGCGGCACCGGCTGGCGAATCTTCGCCGGCTTGCCGTCGACACGCACCCGCTGCGCCTCGATCCAGCTTTGCAGACGGCTGCGCGAGAACTCCGGGAATACTTTGGCGAGCACCTTGTCGAGGCGCTCGCCGGCCAGTTCGTCGGGCACCACGACGCTGCGCGGCGCTTCGTCGGCCGCGCGCACGGGTACGGGCGCCGCCGTGGCCGCGGAGCCTTGCGGACCGCTTTCGGCGAGCGCGTCGCCGGCGAAATCGTCATCGAGGGAATCGACGCCCAACGCGTCGGCCGGGTCGGCGCTTACGCTATAATCTTTGTTGCTATTCCCGGCGCCTGAGGTGCCTGGAGTATTTGAGCGGGTCATTGAATCTGGGTCACCTGGACGTAAAGCTAGACTGGAAAATGCGAGCCTTGAACACCATCACTGAAGCGGCGATCAATTTGGCTGCCATCAAGAAGGCGGCCCGGAAAGTGGCCGGATACGTTGCGTGCGCCGCGGCCGTCGTCGCTGTTGCGGCTTGCCACGGCCTGCCGGAGAAGACCGACGAAACGGCAACGTGGAACAACAACAAATTATATACGGAGGCGAACGACGCCCTGACCGGTGGTGACTGGGGCAAGTGCGCGAAGTATTTCGAGCTTCTCGAGGGCCGCGACCCGTTCGGCCACTTCGCGCAGCAGGCGCAGATCAACGTCGCGTACTGCAACTGGAAAGACAACGAAAACGCCGCCGCCGACCAGGCCATCGACCGCTTCATCCAGTTGCACCCGGATCACCCGGACATCGCCTACGCGTATTACCTGAAGGGCATGATCCACTTCAATGACGACCTCGGTCTGTTCGGCCGCTTCTCGGGCCAGGATATGAGCGAGCGCGATCCGAAGTCGCTGCGCGAGTCGTACGACGCGTTCAAGGTCGTGGTGGACCGCTTCCCGAACAGCAAGTACGCGCCGGACGCTGCGCAGCGCATGCGCTACATCGTGAATGCGCTGGCATCGCACGAAGTCCACGCGGCGGACTACTACTACCGCCGCGGCGCCTATGTCGCCGCGATCAACCGCGCGCAGCTCGCCTTGCGCGAGTACAAGAACGCGCCGGCCATCGAAGACGCGCTGCACATCATGATTCTGTCGTACCAGAAGCTGAACAACCAGCAACTCGCTGACGACACACGCCGCGTGCTGGCCGGCACTTTCCCCGACAGCCCGTACGTGACCGGCCACGCACGGCCCGGCACCGCGAAGTCGTGGTGGCAGTTCTGACGCCTCACGCGCCGACGGCATACTGACCGTCGTCTGAAAACAAAAACGCCACGACCGAGGTCGTGGCGTTTTCGTTTGTGCGCGCGGCGAGACTCAATCGCGCTCGAACAGCGCAATCGATTCCACGTGCGACGTATGCGGGAACATATTGACGACGCCCGCGCCCACCAGCCGATAGCCGGCCTCATGCACGAGCAGCCCGGCATCGCGCGCGAGCGTGCCCGGCGCGCATGACACGTAGACGATGCGCTTCGGCAGCGGCCCGTTGCCGCTCTGCGCGATCTCCGCGAGCGCCTTCGCGATCGCGAGCGCGCCTTCGCGCGGGGGATCGACCAGGAACTTGTCGAAGTGGCCGAGCGCGCGCAGGTCGTCGGCGGTGACTTCGAACAGATTGCGGCACGCGAACGACGTATGCCCGGCGACGCCATTGAGCTCCGCGTTCGCGAGCGCGCGCTGGGTCAGCACTTCGCTGCCCTCGATGCCGACCACTTCCCGCGAAATTCGCGCGAGCGGCAGCGTGAAATTGCCGATCCCGCAGAACAGGTCGAGCACGCGGTCCGTGCGCGCCGGCGCCAGCAGGCGCAACGCGCGGCTCACCAGCACACGGTTGATCGCGTGATTGACCTGGGTGAAATCAGTCGGCTTGAACGGCATGCGGATGCCGTATTCCGGCAGCGTGTAGTCGAGTTGCACGTCGAGCGGATAAAGCGGCGTGACTGTGTCGGGACCACCCGGCTGGATCCAGAACTGCACCTTGTGCTCGTCCGCGAACTCGCGCAGCACCTGCTCGTCCGCGGCTGTCAGCGGTTCGAGGTTGCGCACGACGAGCGCGGTGACCGAGGAGCCGACTGCGAGCTCGAGCTGCGGCATACGGTCGTAGATCGACAGCTTGCGGACCATGAAGCGCAGCGGCATCAGCATCGCCGACACATGCGGCGGCAGCACCTCGCAGGTCTTCATATCGGCGATATAGCTGCTCTTCTTCTCATGAAAGCCGATGCGCATGCCGCCGCGCTCCGGCAGATAGCGCACTGCGAGCCGCGCGCGATAGCGATAACCCCAGGACGGCCCGTGAATCGGCCGGAACACCGTTTCGGGGCGCAGCTTCGCCAGATGCTGCAGGTTGTCTTCGAGCACGCGCTGCTTGACCGCCACTTGCGCGCGCATGTCCAGATGCTGCATCGAGCAGCCGCCGCAGATGTTGAAGTACGTGCATTTCGGCGTCGTGCGGATCACGCTTTCGCGGAACACCTGGACGACTTCGGCCTGTTCGAATTTCGGCTTGCTGCGATGCGTCGAATAACTGACGAGCTCACCCGGCAGTGCGCCTTCGACGAACACGACCTTACCTGGCGTGCCGTCTTCGCTCGCGGTGCGGCCCACGCCGCGCGCTTCCATATCGAGCGAAACGATTTCGATGACCGGTTCGTTGCCGGTAATGACGGGCGCCGGCGCCGGGGCGTGCGCCTTCGCATGCTTCGAGGAGCGCCGCGGCGAGCGACGTTGGGGGGCAGTTCGGGACACCTGCGGACTTCCTGACAAACTATGGGGAAAGGCGAGATTGTAGACCAAGCGCCGAGCTTGCCAGTGGCGTGGTCTGGACCACGCCCGGAGCGCGTGTGGATCGCGGCCCGGATTGCGGCGCGGCGCCCCGGCGGACGCGCTACTCGCGCGCCGTTACGGCTCGAACGCCGCCAGATACTCGGCCCACTGTGGCGCGGTTTCCAGCGCCAGCGCATTCTTCACGAGGTTGATCTCGTCAGCATACTCCGACGGCGAAAAGCCGCCGCGCATCAACTGGAAGCGGCAATACAGCAGGTACGTATTGACGACGTCGGTCTCGCAGTAATTGCGGATTTCCTCGATGCGCCCTTGCTGGAACGCCTGCCACACCTGACTGCCGTCCATGCCCATCTTGCCCGGAAAGCCGCACATCTTCGCGAGCGCGTCGAGCGGCGCGTTCGCGCGCGCCTGGTACATCGCGAGCACGTCCATCAGGTCGGTGTGGCGCGCGTGGTAGCGGCTGATGTAGTTGTTCCACTTGAAGTCGCGGTCGTCCTCGCCGAGATCCCAGAACCGGTAGGCCGGAATGCCGTTGACGAGCGCGCGATAGTTGAGCACCGGCAGATCGAATCCGCCGCCGTTCCACGACACGAGCTGCGGCGTGTACTTTTCGATCACGCGATAAAACGACTGCACGAGCGTCGCCTCGCCGTCCTCGGGCGTGCCGAGCGAGCGCACGCGAAAACCGTTGTTGTCGCGGAACACGCAGGAAATCGCCGCGACCCGTTGCAGGTGATGCGGCAGAAAATCGCTGCCGGTTTTTTCCCGGCGCGCGGCGAACGCGTGCTCGGCGACATCGGCGTCGCTCATCGACGCGGGCAAATCTTCAAGACGGCGGATGCCGGCGACATCGGGAATCGTCTCGATGTCGAAAACAAGAATCGGTGTCATCAGGTCAGAGAACGGCGTCTTTGCGGACACCGTTTGAGGCGAAGAAGCGCTTGAGCCGCACCAGCGCTTCCTGTTGGATCTGGCGCACACGCTCGCGCGTAAGGCCCATTTCGTCGGCCAGCTCCTCGAGCGTGGCGGGCTCGATATGATTCAGACCGAAGCGCCGCTCGATTACATGGCGGTGCTTGTCCGACAAACGCGCGAGCCATGCGCGTGTCAGCGTTTCGAGCTCGCGATGCTGCACCTCGGCGTCTGGCGACTGGCTCTGGTCGTCCGACAGCAAATCGAGCAGGCTGCTCGCCGGATCGAGGTCGAGCGGCGCGTCGAGCGACGCGGTGTGCTCGTTCAGCGCGAGGATGTCGGTGACTTCGTCGGTGGTCTTGCCGGTCAGATAGGCGATGTCATCGATGCTCGCGTCACGGCGTTCGGCGGCTTCGCCCGAATTCATCGAGTTCTTTTCCAGATGGCGCTTCGCGCGCAACACCTGGTTGAGCTCACGAATCACATGCACCGGTAAGCGCACGGTGCGCGCCTGGTTCATGATCGCGCGCTCGATGCTCTGGCGAATCCACCACGTCGCGTAAGTCGAAAAACGGAAGCCGCGCGTCGGATCGAATTTTTCGATTGCGTGCATCAGGCCGAGATTGCCCTCCTCGATAAGATCGAGCAACGGCACGCCGCGATTCAGATAACCCTTGGCAATGCTGACGACCAGCCGCAGATTGCGCTCGATCATCACCTGCCGCGCTTCGAACTCGCCGGCCTTGGCAAGGCGCGAATATTTCTGCTCTTCCTCGACGGTGAGCAGCGGCTTCACGCTGATGCGGTTTAGATAATGCTGGATCGTGTCGGCCGTGAGTTCGGCCTGCAGCAGTGCGCGGAAATCGTCGGCGTCGGGCACGGCGTCCCCGGTGCTTTCGCGCGCGTCGGCGCCCTCGCTGTCGTCGAGGCCGCTCTGGCGTTCGTCGAGATCGCGCTCCTCGACGATCTCCTCTTCCACTTCCGAAGCGCCGCTTTCGTCCACTGCGGCGGACGTGACTTCGCTGATCGTCTCAGACTCGGCTTGCGGCGGGCGGCGCTTCGATTTCGGCATGGTCGTATCGCTTATTGCGGCGGCAAATACTTCAGTGGGTCGACTGGCTTACCCTGTCGGCGAACTTCGAAATGCAACATCACGCGGTCGGAATCGCTATTGCCCATCTCAGCGATCTTCTGCCCCTTCGTTACCGCGTCCCCCTCTTTTACCATCAAAGCGCGGTTGTGTGCATACGCGGTGAGATAAGTTGCATCATGCTTGATGATAATGAGATTGCCGTAACCACGCAGCCCATTTCCCGCATAGACGACGCGACCATCGGCCGACGCTTTAACCGGCTCGCCCGCGGAGCCGCCGATATTGACGCCTTTGTTGGTCGAGTCGTTGAAGGTGTTGAGCAGCGGACCGCGCACCGGCCATGCAAATGCTACGTTGCCCGCCGCCGCGCTGCCTAGCTCGGCGTTCGCCGCAGAGGAATTGGCCGGAGGCGCAGCTACCGCGCCGTTGGCGGGCGTACCGTTCGTCGCGCCGCCGTAGAGCGGCGGCATCGCGGCGCCGACCGCGGCCGGCGCGTTGCTGTTCAGCGGCGCGCTTTGCACCGCGCCCGTGCTGCCGATCGGGGCGGTCGACACGCCCGGCGTCATGGCCGCGGTATTCGCACCCGGCGGCACGACGCGCAGCAGCTGGTCGACTTCGATCTGATTCGGATTGGTCAGGTTGTTCCACGTCGAGATGTCGCGGTAATTCTGGCCGTTTTCGAGCGCAATGCGGTACAGCGTATCGCCCGGCTTGACGCGATAGTAGCCGGGCGGCGGCGGACCGAGCGGCACCGCCGGTTGCGCCGCGCCCTGCGCGGTGGAGAGCACGCCGCCGCCGGAGCGGTCGACGACGGGCGCCTGGTCGAGCCGGGATGCACAGGCCGTCATCAACAGGGACAAGGCGAGCACGCACACGCTGCGCTGGGTTACGGTCAGGGGGGTATTCGGGGTGGTTCTCTGCATCGCGCGCAACATACTCATCGGTGTCAAATCACTCCGGATTTTAAGGGTACAAAGAAAACGCGATCAAGCCGCGACTCGCGCCATTGCGCGGGCCCGAGGCGCTCGACCAGCGTCAGCACCTGACTCTGTCCTTCCTGAGAGCCGACCGGCGCAACCAGACGTCCGCCGATCGCAAGCTGCTCGAGCAGCGCCTGTGGAACGTCGAGCCCGGCAGCCGCGATCACGATCGCGTCGAACGGCGCAGCCGACGGCAAACCGAGCCGCCCGTCGCCGTAATGCAGCCGGATATTCGGAATGCGCAGCGGACGCAGATTCGTCTTCGCGCGCTCGGACAGCGGCTTGATGCGTTCAATCGAATAAACCTCGCGCGCGACCTGGCTCAGCACCGCTGCCTGATAGCCGCAACCGGTGCCGATCTCGAGCACCGTGTTCAGCGCGCGCCCGGCCGCCGCGAGTTCGATCATCCGCGCGACCACGGACGGCTTCGAGATGGTCTGGTGATGACCGATCGGCAGCGCGGCATCTTCGTACGCCTGGGCGGCAAGACCCGGATCGACGAACATGTGGCGCGGCACCGCCGCCATCGCGTTCAGCACACGCTGGTCGCTGACGCCATTGGCTCGCAGGCGTTCGACCATCCGTTCGCGAACCCGTTCCGAGGTCAGCGCGAGGGCGTTGTTCATCGCGCTGCTGCTTGCGCCGCCGAATGCGCCGCTCATCGCACCGGCTAGCGCGCCGTTCGACGCGGGTTTCGCGCCTTGCTGCGGTTGCGGCTGAAGTGGTGGTGTCGGACGTGCGCTGTGTGCAGACGCACGCGTCGAGGTTTTGCCTGGCTTGACCGACGACTTCGGTGCTTGCTTGACAGGCTGACCCGCCAATGCGCTGGACAACGAGTTCGCCGCTGTCTTTGCGACTGGCGCGGCCTGCGGCTTCGGCGGCATCGCCCCGGTGGTTCCGGTTGGCGTGCCCAACGTAGCGATCTGCGTCTTCGCCTGGGGGATCACCTGGGGTCGCGTCGCCGGCGTTGACGTTGCTTGAGCAGCAGCGGAGGTCCTCGCTTGCGCTCGTGCGGCCGCGCCGCCCTGCGTCGGTTTCGCCGACTGCTGCCGCGCATTCAACGCCGCGCTCGCCGCGAGCGCCGCCGCGCGCATCTCGCCCGGACGTCCGTCGGGCCGGCGCGGTTCGCGCACCAGGTCCTCGAGACCTAGCGGAAAGCGCTTCGCGCGCTCGCCAGTCATGAACTGCCGCTCCCGGCGCGTAGCCAGTCGCGCGCCGCGGGCAGCATTTGCGTGTAGGTCAGATCGAGCTGCAGCGGCGTGATCGACACGGCGCCGTTCGCGACCGCGTGGAAGTCCGTGCCTTCGCTCGCGTCGCGCGCCTGGCCCGAGGCGCCGATCCAGTAGATCGGTTCGCCGCGCGGATTGGTTTGGCGGATCACCGGCTGCGACGGATGACGTTTGCCGAGTCGGGTGATCTCCCAGCCGCGGAGTTGGTCATACGGCAGGTTAGGAATATTGACGTTCAGCAGCGGATGTCCCGGCAACGGCCGCTCGAGATAATGCGCGACGATTTCGGCGGCAACGCGCGCCGCGTCTTCGAGATGCACCCAGTCTTTGTCGACCAGCGAAAACGCGATGGCCGGCACGCCGAACATGATGCCTTCGGTGGCGGCCGCGACGGTGCCGGAATACAGCGTGTCGTCGCCCATGTTCTGGCCGTTGTTGATACCCGACACGACGAGGTCCGGTGTATGGTCGAGCATGCCGGTCAGTGCGATGTGCACCGAGTCAGTCGGTGTGCCGTTCACGTAGTAGAAGCCATTCGCCGAGCGCAGGACCGAGAGCGGCCGCCACAGCGTCAGGGAATTCGACGCGGCGCTGCAGTTCTGTTCGGGAGCCATCACGGTGACGTCGGCGATCGGCTTCAGCGCTTCGTAAAGCGCGGCGAGGCCCGGCGCCAGATAACCGTCGTCGTTGCTGAGTAGGATTCGCATGCGCCGATTGTAACCGAGGAAAGATGGCACGCGAACGACATGGTCGGCGTCTCTGCACGGCGTGCACGAGCGTCGTGCGAGCCGGGTTTATTCAGGTGCGCGGAGGCTTGTGCCGAACGCAAGGATGCTGCTTTGAGTCGCAATCCGCAGCGCAATGAATCGTACGGTCGTGCGCTTTGCTTTACACTCGAAACCGTTGCGAACCCTGAACGATATGGAGCCACGATGCGCGCGATTCGCTGCAAGCAGTACGGGCCGCCCGAGAGCCTGGTCGTCGATAACCTGCCGGATCTCGAACCGCCGCCAGGCCACGTCGTGATCGACGTGAAGTCCGCAGCCGTCAATTTTCCCGACGTGCTGATCATCGAGAACAAATACCAGTTCAAACCGCCGCTGCCGTTCACGCCGGGCTCGGAAGCCGCGGGCATCGTGCGCGCGGTGGGCGAAGGCGTCACGCAGTTCAGGCCCGGTTCGCGCGTGGCCGCGTTCACCGGCTCCGGCGGTTTCGCCGAACAGGCGCTCGCACCCGCCGCAGCCTGCGTGCCGCTCGACGACGATGTGTCGTTCGAACTCGCGGCCGCGTTCACGCTCGCGTATGGCACCTCGCATCACGCGGTGGTCGATCGCGGCGCGCTGCAGCCTGGCGAGACGATGCTCGTGCTCGGCGCGGCCGGCGGCGTCGGGCTGGCTGCGGTCGAAATCGGCAAGGCGCTCGGCGCGCGCGTGATCGCGGCGGCATCGAGCGACGAAAAGCTCGCGACCTGCGTCGAACACGGCGCGGACGCGACGATCAACTACAGCAGCGAGGATCTGCGCGAGCGCATCAAGGCACTCACCGACGGCAAAGGCCCGGACGTGATCTACGACCCGGTCGGTGGCGTGTATGCGGAGCCGGCGTTTCGCAGCATCGGCTGGAGGGGGCGTTATCTGGTGGTCGGCTTTGCCAACGGCGAGATCCCGAAGCTGCCGCTGAACCTGATGTTGCTCAAGGGCGCGAGCGTAGTCGGCGTGTTCTGGGGCGATTTCGCGAGGCGTGAGCCGCAGCGCAACCGCGCGGCATTCGAGCAGATGACCGGCTGGATTCGCGAAGGCAAGCTCAAGCCCTATGTGTCCGCCCGCTATTCGCTCGACGACACCGGCCGCGCGTTGCGCGACATGGCCGAGCGTCGCGTGATCGGCAAGGTGGTCATCACGCCGTAGCGCAAGCAATCAGGCAGCATGAAAAACGGCGCGGCGCCCGAAGGCGATTTCGGACGCCGCGCCGCTTGCGATCCACACTCACAGCTTCTCGGTATCTCCGGTGCGCGGCTGCCACTTCATCAGACGCCGCTCCGCGATCCCGACGATCGCGTCGAGAATCAGCGCGAACGCGGTGAGCACCAGAATGCCCGCGAACACGGTGTTGATATCGAAGGTGCCTTCGGCCTGCAGGATCAGATAGCCGACGCCGCGCGCCGAGCCCAGATACTCGCCCACCACCGAGCCGACGAACGCCAGCCCCACCGACGTATGCAGGCTCGAAAACACCCAGCTCATCGCGCTCGGCAGATACACGAAGCGCAGCAGCTGTTTGCGGTTCGCGCCGAGCATGCGCGCGTTTGCGAGCACGACCGGGCTCACTTCCTTCACGCCCTGGTAGACGTTGAAGAACACGATGAAGAACACCAGCGTGACGCCGAGCGCGACCTTCGACCAGATGCCGAGGCCGAACCACACGCCGAAGATCGGCGCGAGAATCACGCGCGGCATCGAGTTCGCGGCCTTAACGTACGGATCGAACAACGCGCTCGCGGTCGGCGCGAGCGCGAGCCACAGGCCGACGCCGAGCCCGATCGCGGTGCCGAACACGAACGCGAGCACGGTCTCGACGAGCGTGATCCACAGGTGCAGATAAATCTCGCCGCTCGTGAACCACTCCCAGATCCGCTGCAGCACTTTCTGCGGCTCGCCGAAGAAGAACGCCGCCTTGTTCGGATCGTCGAAATAGAACGGCGGCACCAGCGTCGGGCTCGTCAGCACGTACCACAGCACGAAGCACAGCACGAGCAGCAGCCACTGCCAGATCACCAGATTCGCCCGGTTTGGGCGCAACGTCTTCCACATGACTTTGATTGCCTCGGACGATTGTTGAATGCGTGTTCTCTTTTAATGCGCATGCAGGTATGCGCGGCACTTAGACAGCAGTCAGTTGCTGCTGATACCCCTTGAGCACTTCATCGCGCAGCACGCCCCAGATCTGCGCATGCAATTCGACGAAGCGCGGATGCGAACGGATTTCGGCGACATCGCGCGGCCGTGGCAGATCGATCCGGAACTCGCCGATCGGATGCGTGGCGGGGCCGGCCGACAGCACGACCACGCGATCCGACATCGCGATCGCTTCGTCGAGATCGTGCGTGATGAACAGCACCGCCTTGCGCTTCGCGGCCCAGAGGTCGAGCAGTTCGTTTTCCATCAGCTGCCGAGTTTGAATGTCCAGCGCGGAAAACGGCTCGTCCATCAGGATGATGTCGGGATCGAGGATCAGCGTTTGCGCCATCGCGACGCGCTTGCGCATGCCGCCCGACAGCTGATGCGGATAGCGGTCGCCGAAGCCGCCGAGTCCGACGCGCTTCAACCACTCTTCGGCCTTCGCGCGCGCGTCTGCGGCCGACATGCCGCGAAACGACAGGCCGGCCATCACGTTGTCGAGCGCCGAGCGCCACGGCATCAGCGCATCGGCCTGAAACATGTAGCCCGCGCGGCGATTCAGGCCATCGAGCTCTTCGCCGAACACGCTGACCGCGCCCGTCGATGGCTGCAGCAGCCCCGCGCCGATGTTCAGCAGCGTGGACTTGCCGCAGCCAGTCGGCCCGACCACCGACACGAACTCGCCCGGCTCGATACGCAGCGTCGTGTCTTTGACCGCTGTGTAGCGCTGCGCGCGGTTGTCGCGCGCGGCGAACGTGCAGGTGATGTTTTCGAGCGCCAGGGCAGCAACGGTCATCGTACGGCTCGCTTCAGGGATCGGGTTTGCGGGGAGATGTCGCGGCGACGCTGGAGACCGCGCGCGCCGCGTCGTTTATGCCTTGACGGTCGTCAGCGCCTTCTTCACGAAGTCGTTGGTCCACGTCTTCGTCAGATCGATCTGCGCGTTCTGGATCATCGGATCGAACGCTTTCAGCGTCTTCAGCGACGTCGCGGGGCCGTCGGCGGGCATCAGGCCGTCGGGCGACATCGCTTCGCGCACGTGCTGCCACGCGTCGAGATAGAGTGCGCGGTCGCCGAGCAGATAGCTCTCCGGCACCGTATGGATCAGTTCGCTGCCGCTCGCGTTCTGCAGCCACTTGAGCGCGCGCACCATCGCATTGGTCAGCGCCTGCGTGGTGTTCGGGTTCTTCGTGATGAACGACTGCGACGCGTACAGGCAGCCCGCCGGCATGTCGCCGCCGAACACGGTGTGCGTGTCGGCGAGCGTGCGCGTATCGGATACGACGCGCACTTCGCCGGCGCGCTCGAGGCGCGTGACGACCGGATCGAGATTGGCGATCGCGTCGATCTGGCCGGACTGCAGCGCGGCGATTGCACCGGCACCCGCGCCCACGCCGATGAACGCGACGTCTTTCGGACTGAGCCCGGCTTTCGCGAGCACGAAGCTCGCCATGATCGACGTCGACGAACCCGGCGCGGTCACACCGATCTTCTTGCCCTTCAGATCGGCGATCGACTTGAAGTTCGGCATCGTCTTCTTCGACACCGCGAGCACGATCTGCGGCGCGCGGCCTTGTAGCACGAACTCACGGAACATCTGCTTTTGCGCCTGTAACAGCAGCGTGTGTTCGAACGCGCCGGAGACCACGTCGGCGCTTCCGCCGACTGCCGCCTTCAGCGCCTGCGAGCCGCCCGCGAAGTCGGAAATCTCGACTTCGAGCCCTTCGTCCTTGAAGTAGTTGCGGCGCTCGGCGATCGTCAGCGGCAGGTAGTAGAACAGGTTCTTGCCGCCGACCGCGATGGCGACCCTGGTGGTCTCGGGTTTGGCCTGAGCGAAAGCGAACGGTGTGGCCGCGAGCGAGGCGCCCGCGAGGGCCGCACCGCCGGCGAGGAAGGTTCTGCGTTGCATGGTCCGTTGTCTCCAGATTTTTTTAGTCCGGCTTTTGACCGCCCGGGTGCGCGTTGCGCACGCGCTTGGGCACGGTGTGGCTTGCCGGTCGCGCGGAGCCGATCGTGCGTCAGCGCCGCGCTTTAAGCGCTCTTCTCAATGCGTTGCACCGTGCGCATCAGACGATCTGTTGCGCCCGCAACCGCGCGATGCCGTCAGCATCATAACCCAGTGATTGAAGGACTTCATCGGTATGTTCACCCAGTTCCGGCCCTAGCCAGCGCGTCTCGCCGGGCGTCGCCGACAGCTTCGGCGTGACCGTAGGCAGCGTGATTTCCTTGCCGTCCTGCCACTTGAAACGCTGGATCATCTGCCGCGCGATGAACTGCGGATCGGTGAACATATCGGCGACGCTGTAGATGCGGCCCACCGGTACATCCGCCGCGTTCAGCACCGCGAGCGCTTCGTCGATCGTGCGCGTGGACAGCCACGCGGCGATCGCGGCGTCGATTTCCTGGGTGCGCGGCACGCGGCCGTCGTTATGCGCGAGCGCCGGATCGTTCGCGAGATCGTCGCGTTCGATCGCAATCATCAGCCGCTTGAAGATCGGATCGCTATTGCCGCCGATCACGATGCTGCCGTCGCTGCACGGATAAGTATTGGACGGCACGATGCCCGGCAGCGACGCGCCGGTACGCTCGCGCACCATCCCGTAGACGCCGTATTCGGGCACCACGCTTTCCATCATGTTGAAGACGGCCTCGTACAGCGCGACGTCGACGACCTGCCCCCTGCCGCCGTTCACCTGCTTGTGATGCAGCGCCATGAGCGCGCCGATCACGCCGTGCAGCGCGGCGATCGAATCGCCGATCGAAATGCCGATGCGCGGCGGCGGCAGATTCGGATAGCCGGTGATATGGCGCAGACCGCCCATCGATTCGGCGATCGCACCGAAGCCGGGCCGGTCGCGATACGGACCCGTCTGGCCGTAGCCCGACAGACGCACCATTACCAGACCGGGGTTCTCGGCGCACAGCACGTCATAGCCAAGCCCGAGTTTTTCGAGCAGCCCCGGCCGGAAATTCTCGACGACGATATCGGCCTCTTTCGCGAGCCGCCGCACGATCTCTTTGCCCTCTTCGGCTTTCAGGTTGATCGTGACGGACTTCTTGTTGCGCGCCTGCACGGCCCACCACAGCGACGTACCGCCCACGTCCGGATACAGCTTGCGCCATTTGCGCAGCGGGTCGCCGCCTTTGGGGTCTTCGATCTTGATGACGTCGGCGCCGAATTCGCCGAGAAAACGCGCAGCGAACGGCCCAGCGATCAGCGTGCCGAGTTCCAGCACCTTGACGCCGGCGAGCGGACCGCGTGCGTCATGCGGTGCGGTGCTCGCGCCTGAATCGGGGGTGGCGCTCATGAGTCTCCTTTGTCGGCCAGAGTTGGTGCACAGTGCTCACTCTGGTCCCCTGCAAGTGGGTTGCATGGTTTTGTATCGCCATGCGCACGGTCCGCACGGCTGGCGACGACGCGTGTCTTCACGGGTACCACGCCGGCCAACGCAAGCCGCATGGCTACATCGAACGACGGTCGAGCATCGCGCGCGCGATGGTGCCCGCGTCGACATATTCGAGCTCGCCGCCCACCGGCACGCCGCGCGCGAGACGCGTGACGGCAAGGCCGCGCGCCTTCAGTGTCTGTCCGAGGTAATGCGCGGTGGCCTCGCCTTCGTTGGTGAAATTGGTGGCCAGCACGACTTCCTTGACGACGCCATCCGACGCGCGCTTCACGAGCCGGTCGAAATGGATCTCCTTCGGGCCGATGCCGTCGAGCGGACTCAACCGCCCCATCAGCACGAAATAGAGGCCGCGATAGGTCATCGTCTGTTCGAGCATGATCTGGTCGGCCGGCGTTTCGACGACGCACAGCAGCGACGGATCGCGCTCCTCATCGAGGCAGACCTCGCAGATCTGCGCTTCGGTAAACGTGTTGCACTTTTCGCAGTGACGCAGATGCTCGGTCGCGAACAACAGCGAGCGGCCGAGCTTTTCGGCGCCTTCGCGATCGTGCTGCATCAGGTGATACGCCATGCGTTGCGCGGACTTCGGCCCGACACCGGGCAGCGCGCGCAGCGCTTCGACGAGCGCCGACAGGGCGGAAGGTTGTTTCATGCGGATCGGCGTCGACGTGGGTGGTGCTCGGGTGGGCGAATCGGGATGCAGGGCGGTGCTCGGGGACCGGGGCGCGCTTTCGCACCGCGGCAATGAACCGCCGCGGCGCTCACCCGCTTCGGCCTGCTCTCAATTAGAGCAGGTTTAGAACGGCAGCTTGAAGCCCGGCGGCAGCGGCAGGCCGGCGGTCATGCCACCCATCTTTTCCTGCGCGGTCGCCTCGGCCTTGCGCACGGCGTCGTTGAACGCGGCGGCGACGAGATCTTCCAGCATGTCCTTGTCGTCCGCGAGCAGGCTCGGGTCGATCGACACGCGGCGCACGTCGTTCTTGCAGGTCATCGTCACCTTGACGAGACCGGCACCCGACTGCCCCTCGACTTCGATCTGCGCGAGTTGCTCCTGCATCTTCTTCATGTTTTCCTGCATCTGCTGGGCTTGTTTCATCAGCCCGGCGAGTTGGCCTTTCATCATGGACGTGCTCCTTCTAGATAGCGTGAAATCTGGCATTCCGGCGCCGCGCTGCGACGACGCCGCGAACGATGAATCAGTGGGCCGGCGCCGCGCCGTTCGGAGCGGCGTCCGGGGTAATCGGGCGGATCGAGCCCGGCACGATGCTCGCGCCGAATTCGCGAATCAGCGACTGCACGAACGGATCGGCGCTGATTTCGCGCTCGGCCTCCTGCTGGCGCTGCGCGCGCAGCTTCGCGTCGTGCGCTGCAGCGGTACGGCGCGCCGGGCCGACTTCGACCTGCACGTCGACGTTCTGGCCGAGCCGCTCGACGAGCGCTGCTTTCAGTTTAGCGACCTGCGACGCTTCCGCGTATTGCGGCACCGGCACGTTGAGCTTCAGCGTGCTGCCTTCAAGCGCCATCAGTTCGCTGTTGAACGCAAGCTGATACGAAATGCCCTTCAGCGGCAGATCGACCGCGAGCGCGGGCCAGTCGCCGGTGAAACCGAGCGGATCGAGCGGCACCGCGGGCGGCAGCGGGCGTGTGTCGACGACCGGCGCCGGTGCGGCGGCCTGCGCGGCCGGGCCGCCCATGCGGACGTCGTCGGGGCCGTGGTCGAACACCGGCACGAAGTTGTCGTCTGGCGGAATGAAGTACGCGTCGTCCGCGGCCGACAGCGGCATGTAGTCGTCCGGCTGCATGTCGTCCCAAGGTGGGCTCGACGGGCTGGTCTGTTGCGCGTTGCCGCTTGCGCCGGTGTGGGCGTCTCGGATGGGCGCAGCCTGCGCGGCGCTGTCTTGCGACGCGCGGCGTGGCGCACCGGAGGTCGGCACCGGCACGACCACGCGCGGCGCGGCGGGTTTCGGGGCGACCGGCGCGGCCGGCTTCGCGGCCGCGGGCGTGTTGGGGCGGCCACGGTCGGACGATACTTTCATGCCGGCGTTGCGCAGCACGTCGAGCGCGGCGCTCGCGCCGCCCGCGCGACGCGGCGCGGAGTCGGCCGAGGCCGCCGGTGCCGGCGTTGAAGCGGGTGCAGTCAACTCCTGGCGCGCTTCCGGCTCCGGTGCCGTGGCCTCTTCCGCGCGGGCCAGCGCGCTCGGCGCGGACGCAGGTGCGAGGTCAGAAGCCTGGTTGGAGACCGGCGCAGTCGAACCGGCGATCGCGGCGCCATCATTCGGGGGCGAGTCTTCCCAAGGTGCCAGCGGGCGTGCCGACATAGCCGGTGCGTCTGTCACGCGCGCTGCTTCAGCTTGCGCGGTGTCGGCTGCGGGCTTCGCGATCGGCTTTGCAACCGGCGCGGTCGATTTCATCGCATCGCCCGGTTCCTCGCCGGCGACGCCCACCTGAGGTCCGCGAGTCGACGCAGCGGCTGCCATGGCCGTCGCGGACGAAGGCGACAGCGCGCGCAGCGCGGCAACCGTCGGTGCACCAGAACGCTTCGCACCGGCGCCGGCCGCACCGGTCTGCGCGCCAGCGGCTCCCGCCGCCCCACCTCCGCCGCCTGTCGGCGCCGGCTCGAACGCGAGCATGCGCAGCAGCGTCATCGTGAAGCCCGCGTATTCGTCGGGCGCGAGGCCCAGCTCGCTTCGGCCGATCGTCGCGATCTGATAAAACAGTTGCACCTGCTCGGCGCTCAATGTGTCGGCGAAGCGACGCAAGTCGGCCGCCTCCGGCCATTCGTCGAGCACCGACGAAGGCGCGAACTGCGCCCACGCGATCCGGTGCAGCAGGCTCGCCAGATCCTGCAGCGCCGTCGAAAACGACAGGCTGCGCAAGGCCATTTCATCGGCGACCGCGAGCACCGCCGCGCCGTCGCCCTGCGCGAGCGCGTCGAGCAGGCGGATCAGATAGCTTTGGTCGAGCGCGCCGAGCATGCCGCGCACCGCGTCTTCGCTGACCTGGTTCGCCGAATAGGCGATCGCCTGATCGGTCAGCGATAGCGCGTCGCGCATCGAACCGTCGGCCGCGCGCGCGAGCAGGCGCAACGCCTGCGCCTCGTGAGGCACGTTCTCTTCGCCGAGAATGCGTTCGAGATGCGACACGATATGGCCGGCCGGCATCTGCTTCAGATTGAACTGCAGGCAGCGCGACAGCACGGTGACAGGAATCTTCTGCGGGTCGGTGGTCGCGAGGATGAACTTGACGTGCGGCGGCGGCTCTTCGAGCGTCTTCAGCATCGCGTTGAACGCGTGGTTCGTCAGCATGTGCACTTCGTCGATCATGTAGACCTTGAAGCGCGCATCGACGGGCGCATACACCGCGCGCTCGAGCAGCGCGGCCATTTCATCGACGCCGCGATTGCTCGCCGCGTCCATCTCGACGTAATCGACGAAGCGCCCTTCATCGATCTCGCGACACGCACGGCACACGCCGCACGGCGTCGACGTCACGCCGGTCTCGCAATTGAGTGCCTTCGCGAAGATGCGCGACAGCGTGGTCTTGCCGACGCCGCGCGTACCTGTAAACAAATAGGCATGGTGCAGACGGCCGCCGTCGAGCGCATGGGTGAGCGCGCGCACCACGTGCTCCTGTCCGACGAGCGAAGCGAAATCCTTCGGCCGCCATTTGCGTGCGAGAACTTGATAGGTCATCCGGAAATTGTATCAGTAACAATGGCGCGCAAAACCGATTCGGCAAGACGCGCGAACGCGCGACACGGCCACGACGATGATCAGTCGGAACACGGCGAACGATCAATATTGAAGCGGGGAATACTATGAGGACAGCCTGCGGAGAATCCGTGAGAACGGCCGCGGAGAAAGAAGCAAAGGAAGGTGACGAGCCCGACCCTCGGCACTGGTGGAAAACGGCTGTGGCTGCTTCGTTCCCGACCTGACCAGGTTGACCATCCCTCCATGCGAGGAGGCCCGTCACGAAAGATTCTATCATTGCCGCGCGCATTGTGCGACTGTTGATATGCGCAAAACGCGAACGACGCTCCGCTTCGAACCGCTTCATACTGTTAACGTCCGCTTGCTGCACGCCGCCCGACGTCATCCCAGCCGCCGCGACGACACCCGCCACGCAAGGCACTTGAGTTCGCCGCGCCCGCCACCATTTAGATTGCAACGCGGTATCCGTGAGCCGCAGACACCGGCCGACGCCGCGGCGGCGACCTATTAGCCCCACTGACCTAATGAGTACTATCGCCATCGGCAACGCATAGCGAATTAAGCTACACTGCCAGTTGAAAGACCCGCATACCCGACTCTTTCCGCGTATTCCGTGAAAATCCGGCATTTTTTCAGACGGTTTTTCTGATTTTCACAGGCACGCGCGGCGAGTCTCCGGATGCGGCAAAGCGAACGGAAATTTTCCCGATTTTTGACGTATCGTGGCGAGCAATTCAGGCGGGCCTCGAACCGACAGAGGTATTCATAAATGAGCGAACAAATTAAGCATATTAGCGACGCATCGTTCGAACAGGACGTCGTGAAATCCGATAAACCCGTGCTGCTCGATTTCTGGGCCGAATGGTGCGGTCCCTGCAAGATGATCGCGCCGATCCTCGACGAAGTCGCGAAGGACTACGCCGATCGTCTGCAAGTCGCGAAGATCAATGTCGACGAGCATCAGTCCACGCCGGTCAAGTTCGGCGTGCGCGGCATCCCCACGCTGATCCTGTTCAAGAATGGCGCCGTCGCCGCTCAGAAGGTCGGCGCTCTGTCGAAGTCGCAACTCACCGCGTTCCTCGACGGCAACCTGTAAACATACAGAAGCACGTCGCGGCGCTCGCGGGTTGATCGCGCGCCGCGAGCAGTCGAGAATCGGGCGCATCGGTGGATGCAAACCACTGCGCCCGCCGGTCAAGCGTGTTGTCAACCGGCAACACGCTTTACGACAAAGATGCCACTCCGCCGCACTGGCGGAAATTGGCGTGTGCTATGCTAGAATCCAGAAAACGTCGAAAAGACGTGTAAGTCTTTGAGCGGTTCCGCTCACCCTCCTCCCAGATTTCATTTCGTCGCACCTTCTCCTGCGGGTTCTCCGTATGCATTTATCCGAGCTTAAGACTCTGCACGTGTCCCAATTGATCGAGATGGCCAATGGCCTCGAGATCGAAAGCGCGAACCGCCTGCGCAAGCAGGAATTGATGTTCGCCATTCTAAAAAAACGAGCCAAAGCGGGCGACACGATCTTCGGCGACGGCACCCTCGAAGTGCTGCCGGACGGTTTCGGCTTCTTGCGTTCGCCGGAAACCTCCTACCTCGCCAGCACGGATGATATCTACATCAGCCCGTCGCAAATCCGCCGCTTCAATCTGCATACGGGCGACACGATCGAAGGCGAAGTGCGCACGCCGAAAGACGGCGAGCGCTATTTCGCGCTAGTGAAGGTCGACAAGGTCAACGGCCAGCCGCCGGAGGCCTCGAAGCATAAGATCATGTTCGAAAACCTGACGCCGCTGCACCCGAACAAGGTGCTGCTGCTCGAACGTGAAATGCGTGGCGAAGAGAACGTTACGGGCCGCATCATCGACATGATCGCGCCGATCGGCAAGGGCCAGCGCGGCCTGCTCGTCGCCTCGCCGAAGTCGGGCAAAACGGTGATGCTTCAGCACATCGCGCACGCAATCAAACAGAACCATCCCGACGTCGTGCTGTTCGTGCTGCTGATCGACGAGCGCCCGGAAGAAGTGACGGAAATGCAGCGTTCGGTGGCGGGCGAAGTGATCGCCTCCACGTTCGACGAACCCGCCGCGCGTCACGTGCAGGTCGCCGAAATGGTGATCGAGAAGGCCAAGCGCCTCGTCGAAATGAAGAACGACGTCGTGATTCTGCTCGACTCGATCACCCGTCTCGCGCGCGCTTACAACACGGTGGTACCGGCCTCCGGCAAGGTGCTCACGGGTGGTGTCGACGCGAACGCGCTGCAGCGTCCCAAGCGCTTCTTCGGCGCGGCGCGCAACATCGAGGAAGGCGGATCGCTGACCATCATCGGCACGGCGCTGATCGAAACCGGCAGCCGCATGGACGACGTGATCTACGAAGAGTTCAAGGGCACCGGCAACATGGAAGTGCACCTCGAGCGCCGTCTCGCCGAGAAGCGCGTCTACCCGTCGATCAACCTGAACAAGTCGGGCACGCGCCGCGAAGAGTTGCTGATCAAGCCCGAAGTGCTGCAGAAGATCTGGGTGCTGCGCAAGTTCATTCACGACATGGACGAAGTCGAGTCGATGGAATTCCTGCTCGACAAGATCCGCCAGACGAAGAGCAACTCCGAGTTCTTCGACATGATGCGTCGTGGTGGCGGCAGCTAACGCGCGACGTTCGTGCTGGCCGTAGCGGCCGGCAACTGCACAGCATGAAAAACCGCTCGCAGATTGCGAGCGGTTTTTTTTCGCCAGCTATATCGCGGGTGGCGTCAATGCACCGCCGGATGCGCTCGCGTGGGCGTCGAGCGCCTATGCGCTCGTGTTGCTGTTCATCGCGCAGCTGGTCGCGAATCTGACTTTCCGCATCTTCGCGATCGAAGAGTTCACGTACGGCTACCGGTTGAAAAACATCGTGCGGCAGTTGACCATCTCCTTCGCGACCGCCTCGGCGATCATCATCGAACAGCACCGGCTTGCGCTGCATCAAAGTCGCCTCGCGGAGACCGTGAATCCGTACAATTCGGTCTATCAGAACACGCTCGCGAATCGCGACGATCAGCCGGTCGGTCGCGCAGCAGGCCAATTTCCTCGCGTCGCTCGACGGCTTCCATTTTCTGATCGGCGTCACGATATGCGGCGGCCTGTTCGCCGCGTGGCAAAAACAGATCGACTGAAGGTGGGCTCAAGCATGCTATCGAAACTCACGAACTGGCTGGGCACACGGCGTCGCGAGCGCGCGCTGCGCGATTACGCGATCGACGATTCCTTATGGCAGGCAACGCTCGCCGGCCTGCCCTTTCTCACACATCTGGAAGCCCCCGATCTCGCGCGGCTACGCGAGCTGACGAGTCTCTTCCTCGCGCAGAAGGAATTCTCGACCGCGCACGAGCTCGAACTGACCGATGCGATGACGGTCGGCATCGCCGCTCAGGCGTGCCTGCCGGTGCTGAACCTGAGCCTCGATCTGTATCGCGGCTGGGTTGGCGTAATCGTCTATCCGGGCGAGTTCGTGATCCGCAAGACCGTCGAGGACGAAGACGGCGTCGTGCACGAGATCGAACACGACGCCAGTGGGGAGGCGTGGGAAGGCGGCCCTGTGGTGCTGTCGTGGGAAGACGCGCAGATGACCGACGGCAGCGACGCATACAACGTCGTGATCCACGAGTTCGCGCACAAGATCGACATGCTGAACGGCGAAGCGGATGGCCACCCGCCGCTGATGCGCCGCTGGCACGCGCCGCTCGATGCGCAGGCATGGGCCGACGTGTTCGACTACGCATACGATCATTTCTGCGCGAAAGTCGACGCTGTGCCCGAGCGACGTTGGACGCGTTTCGAACGCGAGTCGCTGATCGATCCGTATGCGGCGGACCATCCGTCGGAATTCTTCGCCGTGTGCAGCGAGGCGCTGTTCGTGAAGCCACAAGCGTTCGAGGCGGAGTATCCGGAACTGTACCGGCTGCTCGCGCGCTACTACCGGCAAGACCCAGCGCGCGTCGGATTGACGTTCACGCCGGTTTGAGACGCTGCGAACGGGCGCCGCTTGCGCCGCAATAGAATCTGGTGGCAGAAAAATCGCCAAGCAACTGATTTTCTGGCATAATCGCGGTTTTTCGACCGTAGGCAAGTGGCTCGCGCCTGAAGGCAGTCTAATTTAAGGCTGCACGCGGGTTGGCTACCGCCAGATTAAAGGAAAGACCATGAAAGAAGGCATTCACCCGGATTACCGCGAAGTCCTGTTCATCGATATGTCGAACGACTTCAAGTTCGTGACGCGCTCGACCATCCAGACGCGCGAAACCGCGGAATTCAACGGCAAGACCTACCCGCTCGCAAAGATCGAAGTGTCGTCGGAATCGCACCCGTTCTACACCGGCCAGCAAAAGATCATGGACACGGCCGGCCGCGTCGAGAAGTTCAACAAGAAGTTCGGCGCCCGCGCTTCCGGCAAGGCAGCAAAGTAATACCGCGACGGTCCCGGCTTCCGGCCGGCGACGGAGCAAACAGAAAGGGCAGCGCGAGCTGCCCTTTTTTGTCGCCTGCGCGTGGGCGGCCGCTGGGTCGCATACCCGCGATGGCATAACCCGGAACCAGCACACCGCGCTTTCACGACACCTGTTACAGGTTGTCCATCGACGTTGCCGGGCGTTACCGGCCGTGACGTGCATCGCACCGCACGACTACAATGCCGGATGCTCGAAACGGGCCCTCCCGCCCTGACTTGCCGGACCGCTCCGGCTGCATCGTTTATCCAGACTCCACACACCGCATGAGACCTGTCGTCCGCCTCACCGCCTCTGCGACCAGTGCGTTGCCGCGCTGGCTGCTGCTGGCCATCTGTATCCTCTACGCCTCGTTCGGCCTGTTCGGCCGCGATCCGTGGAAGAACGAGGACGCAGCCGGCTTCGGCGTCATGTGGACGATGGCGAATGGCGGCGCGCACGACTGGCTGCTGCCTAACCTCGTCGGCAAATATCTGACCGAGGACGGTCCGCTCGGCTACTGGCTCGGAGCGAGCGCGATCCGCGTCCTCGCACCGTGGGTCGACTCGAGCAACGCGTCGCGCGTGTTCACCGGCCTGCTGTTCTGCGCGGGCTGCGCGTTCGTCTGGTACGCGGCGTATCTGCTCGGCCGGCGCGCCGAAGTGCAGCCGTTCAAATACGCGTTTGGCGGCGAGCCCGAACCGCGCGACTATGGCCGCACGCTCGCCGATGGCGCACTGCTCATCCTGCTCGCGTGCTTCGGCCTCGCCGAGCGCGGCCACGAAACCACGCCGCAGCTCGTCCAGTTCGTCTGCATCGCGATGCTCGTCTACGGCCTCGTGCGCATGATCGACAAGCCGATCCAGGGCGCGCTGATCTGGGGCCTAGCGATCGGCCTCGTCACGCTCGCGAGCAGCCCGGTGCTGGTCGGCGCGCTGCTGCTCGGCACGCTCGCGATGACGCTGATCGTGCGCGAAACGCGTTCGCGCTGGCTGCTGCTCGCGGGTCTGCCCGTCGCGCTGGTGCTCGCGGTATCGTGGCCGATCATCGCGCTTGCCGCATTCCCCGACGACGCCGTCTGGTATCTGAACCAGTGGCTGCATGTGAGCCTGAGTTCGTTCGCGGGCCCACCCGGCTCGGTCGCCGCCTATGCGCTGAAAAACCTGCCGCTCTTCACATGGCCCGCCTGGCCGCTCGCGCTGTGGTCGTGGTTCAGTTGGAAGGGCTTGCGGCGCGCGCCGCATGTGGCGATTCCGCTGTCGGTGATCGGGCCGCTGTTCGTGCTCGTGGTGCTGCAAAGCCATCAATCGAATCGACTCTACATGCTGCTGCTGCCGCCGCTCGCGGTGCTCGCCACTTTCGCGCTGCCGACGCTCAAGCGCGGCGCGATCAACGCGATCGACTGGTTCGCGCTGCTGAGCTTCACGATCCTCGGCAGCTTCGTGTGGGCGGTGTATGTGGCGAGTCTGACCGGTTTTCCGCACCCGCTTGCGCGCAATCTCGCGCGGCTCGCGCCCGGCTTCGTGCCGCAGTTCAAGATTCTGTCGTTTATCTGCGCGATCGCGGTGACCGTCTGCTGGTTCCTGCTGGTGCGCTGGCGTCTCGCGCGTCATCCGAAGGTGTTGTGGCGCAGCGTGGTGCTGTCGAGCGCCGGCACGACGCTGATGTGGGTGCTGCTGATGACGCTGTGGCTGCCGGTGGTCAACTACAGCCGGACTTATCGCGACGTCGCGCAGCAGATCGCCAACCACTTGCCCGATGACTACACCTGCATCTCGCCGGTGCGCCTCGGCAATGCGCAGATCGCGACGTTCGCGTATTTCGGCGACATGCACTTCTCGTTCGACCAGGACTGCGACGTGATCCTGCGTCAGGACTCGCAGGACTACGGCGACCCGAGCGCGCTGCCCGACTACATCTGGAAGCTCGTGTGGGAAGGCCGCCGCGCGGCCGACCGCGACGAGCGCTTCCGCCTGTACGTGCGCATCGACCGTCCGAAGCCGCCGCCCGGCAAGCACCGCAACTGGCACAAAAAGCCCGACTGACCATGTTCGCCGACGTACGGAAAATCGCCGCGCTCGCGTGGCCCGTATTGATCGGCCAACTGGCCATCATCGCGTTCGGCGTGATCGATACGGCGATGGTCGGGCGCTACTCGGCCGTCGATCTGGCTGCCCTCGGTCTCGGCTCGTCGATCTACGTCTCGGTCTATATCGGCCTGACCGGTATCCTGACCGCGCTGCAGCCGATCGCCGCGCAACTGTACGGCGCGCGCCGCTACGGCGAGATCGGCGAAGAGGTGCGCCAGTCATGGTGGCTCGCCGCCGCGCTGACCGTGATCGGCTTTCTGATCCTGTTCTTCCCCGGGCCGCTGTTGTCGTTGTCGCACGTGCCCGACGCGCTGCACGAGCGCACGCTCGCGTATCTGCGGATTCTCGCGTTCGGGCTGCCCGCCGGCCTCGCGTTCCGGGTCTATAGTTCCGTTGCCAACGCGCTCGGCAAACCGCGGCTCGTGATGTTCCTCCAGATCGCCGCGCTGCTGCTGAAAATTCCGCTCAATACCTGGTTCATTTTCGGCGGCCTCGGCGTGCCGGCGCTGGGCGGTCCGGGCTGCGCGCTCGCGAGCACGCTGCTCAACTGGGCGCTCGCGGCGCTTGGCATGCTGCTGCTCGCGCGCGTCGACGATTTCAAGGCGCTCGGTATCTTCACGCAATTCTGCTGGCCGGTCTGGAAGCGCCAGGCCGCACAACTGCGGCTCGGTATTCCGATGGGATTGTCGTATCTGATCGAGGTCACGTCGTACACGTTCATGGCGCTCTTCATCGCGCGCTTCGGCACGACGACGCTCGCCGGGCATCAGATCGCCGGCAATCTCGGCGCGGTGCTGTATATGACGCCGCTGTCGATCGGCATCGCATCGTCGACGCTGGTCGCGCAGGCGCTCGGCGCGCATCGGCCGCAAGCGGCGCGCACGCTGTCGCGTCACGGCATCGCGATGGCGGTCGCGCTCGCGTGCTGCTATGGCGCGCTCGTGCTGGTGCTGCGGCCGTATATCGTCGACGGCTATACGACGAACGCGCAGGTCGCGGCGAAGGCGTTGCCACTGGTGCTGATCGTCGCCTGCTACCACCTGTTCGACGCTTTGCAGATCACGACCGCGTTCGTGCTGCGCGCCTACAAGGTCGCGGTCGTGCCGACCGTCATCTATGCGGTCGCGCTGTGGGGTGTCGGGCTCGGCGGCGGCTATGCGCTCGGCTTCGATACGACCGGCCTCACGCCGTCCTGGCTCACCGGCGCGCGCGGTTTCTGGGTCGCGAATACCGCCAGTCTCGCGATTGCCGGGGCCGGCTTGCTCGTTTATTGGCGGATCGTGAGCCAGCGCTATTTGCGCAAGACCGCTGCAGTCCGGGTTGATTCGGCTGTATGAGGCGATGGGGGCTCAGGAAGGCCTCGAATCGAACTGATGGGACCGTTAGTTGCACCCCGAAACCGGGGGGTGAGACTCTAGCTGTCCTGCATCCGCCATCCCTCTCCCCGTGCAGATCAGCCCTCTCACGCCGCGCACGCGGCCTCCCCCTCGCGATCCCTCGCCTCGAATATTTCGCGCGCCGCGAACAACGCATTGAGCGCGGCCGGAAAACCCGCATAGAGCGCCATCTGCATGAACACCTCGACGATCTGCTCGCGCGTGCAGCCGACGTTCAGCGCCGCCTCGATATGCACTTTCAACTGCGGCTGCGCACAGCCGAGGGTCGCGAGCGACGCGATCGTCGCAATCTCACGCGTGCGCAGATCGAGCTGCGGCCGGCTGTAGATGTCGCCGAAGCCGAATTCGATCAGCAGGCGCCCGAATTCCGGCGCGATCGGTGCAAGCGCGGCGATTACCTGCTCGCCCGCCGAACCGTCGATTTCCCTGAGCTTGTCCCATCCGCGCGTGTAGCGGTCGTTGTCTGCGTAGTCCATTGCAAGTCCTCATTGGCGTGTGAGGACGACGAGGCTTCGTCGTCCTGTCGTGCCGGATCGGGCTCAAGCGCGCCGCTCGTGGCTGCCTCGTAGTACGCGATCTTGTCGTCGATCGCGCCGAGGTTGCTCTGCAGTTCGGCGATCCGCGCGAGCAGCGCGGTGCGATGCGCGACCAGCAGGTCGCGGCGCTCGCGCATCGTCGGATGGCCTTGCGCGCGCAGCGCGGCGATCTGCTGCATGCCGGAAATCGACATGCCCGTCGTCTTCAGACGCATCACGAAGCGTAACCAGTCGAGATCGGCTGGCGAGTACAGCCGGTGCCCCGCCTGCGTGCGCCCGACCGGCCGGATCAGGCCGGCCTGCTCGTAATAGCGCAGCGTGTGCGTGGATACGCCGATCGTTTCGGCGACCTGACCGATGGTGAGCGCGGTTGAGTGTTTCGACATGACAGACTCAGGTTAGGACTTCGAGTGCACTCTAAGTCAAGCGTCGGACGGTGTCATCCGCCGGCGTTACCCATTCTTTATCGCAAGCGCTTTATCGCGACCGGTATCGACCGATAAATTCACCGGAATTGCATGCGGCTAAAAGTTTTAAAGATTGTGTGGCCGGATTTACTTGTCATCGATCGATCGGTATAAATCGACCGCTATCTCAAATCGGGTCTGCGATTTGTTCTATGCTTAAACGCAGCGCCCGCTGACAGGATAGGTCGTCCGTTCCCGGCTAACTTTTTGCCCTCAATGGAGTGCTTGCCATGCTGAAGAAGCTTTTCATGCTTTGCGTCGCTGTGGCTTTGTCGCTATCGGCCGGATTTGCCGCGGCCGTGGAAGTGAATACCGCCGATCAGGCCGCGCTCGAATCGGTCAAGGGCATCGGCCCCGTGCATGCGAAAGCGATCCTCGACGAACGCGCCAAAAACGGCCCGTTCAAGAATGCCGACGATCTCGCCGCGCGCGTGAAGGGCCTCGGCCAGAAATCGGTCGAGAACCTCGAAGCGGCCGGACTGACGATCAACGGCTCGTCGGCGCCGCCGACCGGCGCGAAGACGTCGGCCAGGTCGGCCACGAAGACGACGCCGGCGGCTCCCGCGGCAACCACCGCCGCCGCGCCCGCTGCCACGACGGCAGCGCCGGCCGCGGCTGCTCCCGCGTCGGCCGCGAAGCCGTCGAAGTCGAAGAAGAAGGCCGCTGCATCTGAAGCGGCAGCCGCTGCGGCGCCGGCCGCCGCGGCAGCTAGCGCACCGGCCGAAGCATCCGGCACCAAGGCTTCGAAGAAGAAAGCGAAGAAGAGCAAGGCGGCATCCGCCGCGGCTGCGTCCGGCGCTTGAGCCGGCGGGGCTGCCGCCCTTGCGTTTCACCGCGACGCGCAGCCGCGCGTCGTCGTCACCCGCCCGGCCGTCATGCACGCGCCGGCATTCAAGAGAGACCGTCATGAGCCTACTCGACACCATCGGTTCCCTGCTTGGCAAATCGCCAGAAGGCGGCGGCCAGCAAGCGCTGATCGCAGCCGCGCTCGAATTCGTCAACAACCAGCCTGGTGGCCTGAACGGCCTGATCCAGCGCTTCCAGGAAAAGGGCCTCGGCGACGTCGTGTCGTCGTGGGTCGGCAACGGCGAAAACCAGCCGATCGCGCCCGACGCGCTGCATAACGTACTCGGCTCCGAGGCCGTGAGCGGCCTCGCCGCCAAGGCCGGCGTCCAGCCGGATCAGGTGACGGGTCTGCTGTCGCAGATCCTGCCGCACGTCGTCAACGCGGCCACGCCGGAAGGCGAAGTGCCGGCCGATGGCAAGCTGAACGCGACCACGGTGCTCGGCGCGCTCGGCGGCCTGTCGGCGCTGCTCGGCAACAAAGGCAACGCTTGAGCACGCAGTGCGCGATGCGCTGAGGGCGGCGCAGGCTGCCGGTCGAGGTCGACGCCCGGTTTGAAAACGGCGGGCAAAAAAAACCGGCAACGAAGTCGCCTTCTTGCCGGTTTCTTAACGTTGACGGGAACGACTCGACTACCGCCGTCCCGTCCCGTCCCGTCGCGTCATCCAGCCATCGCGCTCAGTGCACGACGCGTTCGAACCGCAGTTCACCGTCGTCCACTTCGACCGGAATGACATCCTTCGGACCGAACTTGCCGGCCAGAATCAGCTTCGCGATCGGGTTCTCGATCTCCTGCTGGATCGCGCGCTTCAGCGGCCGCGCACCGAACAGCGGGTCGTAGCCGACCTTGCCGATGTGCTCGAGCGCCGCGTCCGATACCACCAGCTGCATGTCGAGCTTCGCGAGCCGCTCGTGCAGACGCTGCAACTGGATCCGCGCGATCGACTGGATGTTCGAGCGATCGAGCGCATGGAACACCACGACGTCGTCGATCCGGTTCAGGAACTCGGGCCGGAAGTGCAGCTTCACCTCTTCCCACACCGCGTCCTTCACCGCTTCCTGCGGCTCGCCGACCATCGCCTGGATCACCTGCGAGCCGAGGTTCGAGGTCATCACGATCACCGTGTTCTTGAAGTCGACGGTGCGGCCCTGGCCATCGGTCATTCGGCCATCGTCGAGCACCTGCAGCAGCACGTTGAACACGTCCGGATGCGCCTTCTCGATTTCGTCGAGCAGGATCACGCTATACGGCTTGCGGCGCACGGCCTCGGTCAGATAGCCGCCCTCCTCGTAGCCGACGTATCCCGGCGGCGCGCCGATCAGACGCGCGACGCTGTGCTTCTCCATGAACTCGCTCATGTCGATACGGATCAGGTGATCTTCCGAATCGAACAGGAACGACGCCAACGCCTTGCAAAGCTCGGTCTTGCCGACGCCGGTCGGCCCCAGGAACAGGAACGAGCCGTACGGGCGGTTCGGGTCCGCCAGACCCGCCCGCGAGCGGCGGATCGCATCGGCGACCGCGCTGATCGCCTCGTCCTGGCCGACCACGCGCTCATGCAGCTTCGACTCGATCTGCAGCAGCTTTTCGCGCTCGCCTTGCATCATGCGCGACACCGGAATACCGGTGGCCCGCGACACCACTTCGGCGATCTCTTCCGCGCCGACCTGCGTGCGCAACAGACGCGGACGCTTCGGACTGTTCTGCTCCTCGGCTTCGGCGCGCGTGACTTCCTTCAACTGCGCTTCGAGCCCCGGCAGCTTGCCGTACTGAAGTTCGGCGACCTTCTCGAGCTTGCCCTCGCGCTGCAGACGCACGATTTCCGCGCGCGTCTTCTCGATCTCTTCCTTCAACTGCGCGCTGCCCTGCACCGCTGCTTTTTCGGCGGTCCAGATTTCTTCGAGGTCCGAATATTCACGGTTCAGGCGTTCGATTTCCTCTTCGATCAGTTGCAGACGCTTCTGCGACGCTTCGTCCTTCTCCTTCTTCACCGCTTCGCGTTCGATCTTCAGCTGGATCAGACGACGGTCGAGCCGGTCCATCTCCTCCGGCTTCGAGTCGATTTCCATCTTGATCTTCGACGCGGCTTCGTCGATCAGGTCGATCGCCTTGTCCGGCAGGAAGCGGTCCGTGATGTAGCGATGCGACAGCTCCGCCGCCGCGACGATCGCCGGGTCGGTGATGTCGACGCCGTGGTGCAGCTCATAGCGCTCCTGAAGACCGCGCAGGATCGCGATGGTCGCCTCGACCGACGGTTCGTCGACCAGCACCTTCTGGAAACGGCGCTCGAGCGCGGCATCCTTCTCGATGTACTTGCGGTATTCATCGAGCGTGGTCGCGCCGACGCAATGCAGTTCGCCGCGCGAGAGCGCCGGCTTCAGCATGTTGCCCGCGTCCATCGCGCCCTCGGCCTTGCCGGCACCGACCATCGTGTGAATCTCGTCGATGAAGACGATGGTTTGGCCTTCGTCCTTCGCGATGTCGTTGAGCACGGCCTTCAGGCGCTCTTCGAACTCGCCGCGATATTTCGCGCCCGCGAGCAGCGCGGCCATGTCGAGCGACAGCACGCGCTTGTTCTTCAGCGTTTCCGGCACTTCGCCGTTGACGATGCGCTGCGCGAGTCCTTCGACGATCGCGGTCTTGCCAACGCCCGGCTCGCCGATCAGCACCGGGTTGTTCTTGGTGCGGCGCTGCAGGATCTGGATGGAACGGCGGATTTCGTCGTCGCGGCCGATCACCGGATCGAGCTTGCCGGCGCGGGCGCGCTCGGTCAGGTCGATCGTGTATTTCTTCAGCGCTTCGCGCTGGCTTTCGGCGTCCTGGCTATGCACCTGCGAGCCGCCGCGCACCGCGGCGATCGCGGTTTCGAGCGCCTTGCGCGACAAGCCGTGCTCGCGCGCGAGACGGCCCACGTCGCCCTTGTCGTCGGCGACCGCGAGCAGGAACATTTCGCTCGCAATGAACGTGTCGTTGAGCTTCTGCGCTTCCTTGTCGGCCTGGTTCAACAGACCGGTCAGTTCACGGCCGATCTGCACGTTGCCGTCAGTGCCTTGCACCTGGGGCAGCCGCGTGATCGCGTCGTTCAGTGCGGTCTGTAGAGGTTGTACATGCACGCCGGCGCGCGATAGCAGCGAGCGAGCGGAGCCGTCCTGCTGCGCGACGAGTGCCGCCAGCACGTGAACGGGTTCGATGTACTGATTGTCGTGGCCAACCGCCAGACTCTGGGCGTCCGCGAGTGCTTCCTGGAATTTAGTGGTGAGTTTGTCGATTCTCATCAAGAGACCTCCAATTTCGATTACCACCAAAATGAGGCGATTTATTAGGGTTTCAAGCGCTTTTTTGGCCTCGGTCGCAACTATTTAACATTTGAGCGCAAGAACTGCCGCGATCCTTCCCCGGTGAGGCGGCCGGACGGGTTTGCGCACCCTGGAGCCGCCCCGATGTGCTAGCTCTTGTGGCCCAACGTCGCCGAACTGCCGCCACGCGTGCCATCCGATGCCACCGGAATCGGCAGCGGCACCCGCTGAACGTTGGGTCCCAACCCGAGCAATGCCGCGAGCGGACTTTTCGGTTGCGCGACTTCGCCAATCGAAAAGCGATCGAGTTCGGCGAGAAAAGCGAGGTTCGCCGCCTGCAGCGCGCCGCGCAGCCGGCAGTGCGGCGTGATGACGCAAGGCCGCTGTTGGCCTTGCCGGTCCGGCAGACAGCCGACCAGCGCAAAGTCGCTTTCCGTGACCCGCACCACGTCGCCGACGGTCAGCGACAGCGATTGTGCGGCGAGCCGCAACCCGCCGTTGCGGCCGCGCACGGTTTCGACCCAGCCCAGTTCGCCCAGTTGCTGCACGACCTTCATCAGATGGTTCTTCGAGATGCCGTAAGCTTCCGAAATGTCCTGAATCGTCGATAATCCGTCGCCCCGCACCGCGAGGTACAGCAGCACGCGCAGCGCGTAATCCGTATAGTCGGTAAGTCTCATAGGTCCCGATATAGCTTTGAAAAGCTGCGAGCACCCGCATTGAACGTGCCCGATAACCGCGTCGACGCAAAGGGTTGCGGTCGACCTGCGCCGCGCCCTAACATCATTGGCTGGCGGCGTCGTTCCTCGAATCGCGTTGCAAAACTGTGTTGGATAGCAATAGTAGCTTTTTCCGCATCAACCGTTCGTTAGAAAAACGGGGGGTTCGAAGTTCAGTCACCCACCATCGGCAAACGTATTTTTCTGGAATCCGCATGAATCCGTCTTTCCCCGCCGCGCCACCGGTCGAGCGCGCGGCCGAACCCACCGAGGCCAATATCCGCGAGCTCGTCTACGGCTTTTACGATCGTGTGCGCGCCGATCCGCTGCTCGGTCCGGTCTTCGACGCGAAGCTCGAGGGCCGCTGGGACGACCATCTGCCGAAGATGTGCACGTTCTGGAACAGCCTCGTGCTCGGCGCGAAGCAGTATCGCGGCAACGTGCAGCAGGTGCATCAGCCGCTCGAAGGCATCGAGCCGCAGCACTTCAGCCGCTGGCTGTACCTGTTCCTGGATACGGTCGAATCGCGCTATCAACCGGCCGCGGCGGTCCGTTTCATGGAGCCGGCGTTACGGATTGCGCAGAGCCTGCAGCTGAGCCGTTACGGCTGGGATTACAAGATTCCGGCGGAGCAGCAGGCGCTGCTCGACCGGGTGGCGCCGAAGCGTCGGCCCCGCGATGCCGACGACGATAGCGAGCAGCCGTCGCGGCCGGCTGGGGAGCCGTTTCCGGTGCCGATCATCGGACGCTCACGGGACCAGTGAACGTCGGTCGGCGCCGACCCGCCTGACACAAACGCGCCGCGTGCGCCACCGCAGCGCCGTGGCCCGCGGTTCGGCTACTCCGCCGTCTGGTTTCCCGATGCGATGCCCCAGCGCGCGAGCGCGGCATCGTCGGTCACGCGCGCGTCGACCCAGCGCTCGCCCGCGTCGGTTTTCTCTTTCTTCCAGAACGGCGCTTCGGTCTTCAGATAGTCCATCACGAATTCGCACGACGCAAACGCGTCGCCGCGATGCGCGGCCGTCGTCACCACGAGCACGATCTGATCGAGCGGATACAGCTTGCCGACACGATGCACGATCAGCACCTCGATGCCCGGCCAGCGTTCGCGCGCACGCTCGACAATCGCCTCGAGCGACTTCTCCGTCATGCCCGGATAGTGTTCGAGCTCCATCGTCTCGACCGCGCTGCCCTCGTTCAGGTCGCGCACGGTGCCGACGAAGCACGCGACCGCGCCGATCCTCGGATTGCGCGCGCGCAGCGCGGCCACCTCGGCGCTGAGGTCGAAGTCTTCGGTCTGGACGCGAACGGGCATGGCTGACTCCTGAAGGCTTGTGACGCTGGCGTGGACGTGATGATGCACGTGAGCGCGGCTCAGCCGCCGGTGACGGGCGGAAAGAACGCGACCTCGCAGCCCTCGGTGATACGCGTGCTCGCGTCTGTCATCACGTGGTTGCAGGCCATGCGCAGCGCGCGGCCTTCGGCGAGCGTCTCGGCCCAGATGCCGCCACGCACGCGCAGCCACGCGCGCACGTCGCCGACGGTCGCGATGCTGTCGGGCACCTCGACGGTTTCGTCGGAGGTATTGAGCGCTTCACGTACGCTCGCAAAGTATCGAAGTTCAATCTTCATCGGGATACCGCCGGTTTGTGCCGCGCATGCCGCGCATGCCTCGGATAGCCGGCCTCAGTTCAGCAGTTCGGAAAACGGAATGAAGCGCACGGTTTCGCCGGCGCTGATCGCGTGGTTCGGCGGATTGTCGATCAGGCCGTCGCCCCACACGGTCGACGTCAACACTGCCGAGCTCTGATTGGCAAACAGTTCGAGCCCGCCGGCCGCGTTGACGCGCGCGCGCAGGAATTCGTTGCGGCGATCGGCCTTGCCCTGCGTGAAGTCCGCCCGCAGCGACAGCGCGCGCGGCGCGACCGCCTGCACGCCGGCCAGCCGCAGCACGAACGGACGCACGAACAGAAGGAACGTGACGAAGCTCGACACCGGATTGCCCGGCAGGCCGATGAAAAACGTTTCGGCCGTGCCCGCCGCGCCACGGCGCACCGCGCCGAATGCGAGCGGCTTGCCCGGCTTCATCGCGATCTGCCACATCGACAGACGCCCTTCGGCCTCGACCGCCGGCTTCACATGATCCTCCTCGCCGACCGACACGCCGCCGCAGGTGAGAATCAGATCGTGCGCCTCAGCGGCCTCGCGCAGCGTTGCACGGGTCGCGTCGAGCTGATCGGCGACGATGCCGTAGTCGGTCACGTCACAGCCGAGCTTTTCGAGCAGTCCGCGCAGCGTGAAGCGATTCGAGTTGTAGATCGCGCCGGGCTTCAGCGGCTCGCCGGGCATCGTCAATTCGTCGCCGGTGAAAAACACGGCGACCTTCACGCGCCGGCGCACCTCGAGCTGCGCGCATCCGACCGACGCGGCAAGCCCCAACGCCTGCGGCGTGAGCCGCGTGCCGGCCGGCAGGATCACCGAGCCCGCGCGAATATCGGCGCCCTGCGCGGTGATCCACTCGCCCGCCTGCGGACGATGCACGATCGTCACCTCGTCGCCGGCCACCTCGGTCTGCTCCTGCATCACGACCGCGTCCGCGCCAGCGGGCACCGTCGCGCCGGTGAAGATGCGTGCCGCGCTATTGGGCGCGAGTGGCGCCGGCGCACGGCCGGCCGGAATCCGTTGCGAGACCGGCAGGCGGCTGCCGTGCGCGAGATCGGCGATACGGACTGCGTAGCCGTCCATCGCGCTCGTGTGCATCGGCGGCACGTCGAGCGGCGACTTGACGTCGGTGGCGAGCACGCGATTCAGCGCGTCGAGCGTCGGCAGCGTTTCGATACCGTCGATCGCTCGCGCGGCGTCGAGCAGGATCGCCAACGCATCGGCAGTGGCGAGCATCGGAGCGCGGGGCGTGGGTGTGGACATCTGGAGTGTCGAAGCCGCAGGTTAAAAGAACATTGTAGCGGCCGATGCCGTTAGCCTGGGCGGCCGGGCGTCATGGAGAGTTTTTTGTGATTTTCGCTGCGTGGCCGCCGAGGGTGCGGCCAGCGTTTTTTCGTAGTGCGGGCGTGGGCGTCGGGATGCCGCGTGAGCCGAAACAGCCCACACGGCCCGCTTGCCCTCGCCGGTCGCCCTTATTCGCCGGTATTCGCGACGATGAAGTCCTTCACCCGCTGCGCATCCGCGGGTACGACCTCGAAGCGCTGCGGCAGCGATTCGAGCCCCGCGAACGCCGCCGGCCGCTCCGGTTCGCGCAGCAGCGCTTCGCGGATCGTCTCGCCGAACTTGATCGGCTGCGCGGTCTCGAGCACGATCATCGGAATGCCCGGTTGCAAATGCTCGCGCGCGACCTTCACGCCGTCGGCCGTGTGCGTGTCGATCATCGTGTCGTAGCGCTGGAACACGTCGCGGATCGTCTCGACGCGGGTGTCGTGGTTGCTGCTGCCGGACACGAAACCGAACTCCCTCACGCGCGCGAAGTCGCCGCTCGCCGCGAGGTCGAAACCGCCCTTCTCCTCGACGTCGCGGAACAGTTGCAGCACGCGCGCCGGATCGCGGCCGAGCAGGTCGTACACGAAACGCTCGAAGTTCGACGCCTTCGAGATGTCCATGCTCGGGCTGCTCGTGTGATACGTCTCGGCCGCCTTGCGCACGCGGTAGATGCCGGTGCGGAAGAACTCGTCGAGCACGTCGTTTTCGTTGGTCGCGACGACGAGCTTTTCGATCGGCAGACCCATCATGCGCGCGATGTGACCCGCGCAGACGTTGCCGAAGTTGCCCGACGGCACCGTGAACGACACGCGCTCGTCATTCGACTTCGTCGCGGCAAAGTAGCCCTTGAAGTAATAGACGACCTGCGCGACGACCCGTGCCCAGTTGATCGAATTGACCGTCCCGATCTTGTACTTCGCCTTGAACGCGTGATCGTTCGACACCGCCTTCACGATGTCCTGCGCGTCGTCGAACACGCCTTCCACCGCGAGGTTGAAGATGTTCGGGTCTTGCAGGCTGTACATCTGGGCGGTCTGGAACGCGCTCATCTTTTTGTGCGGCGACAGCATGAACACGCGGATGCCCTGCTTGCCGCGCATCGCGTATTCGGCGGCGCTGCCGGTATCGCCCGACGTCGCGCCGAGAATGTTCAGCGTTTCGCCGTGCTTCGCGAGCGCGTACTCGAACAGGTTGCCGATCAGCTGCATCGCCATGTCCTTGAACGCGAGCGTCGGCCCGTTCGACAGTTCGAGCAGCGACAGCGGCGCGCCGTCTTCGACGCCGAGCGTCTTCAGCGGCGTGATCTGCGCGGCGCTTTCGTCGTCGCGCACGTTGCAGTAGGTCGCGGCCGTGTAGGTCTTGCGCGTCAGCGCGCGCAGATCGTCGGCGGGGATGTCGTCGCAGAACTTCGACAGGATCTCGAACGCGAGATCCGCATACGGCAGTGTGCGCCAGCGCGTGAGTTCATCAGCGGTGACGCGCGGATATTCGGCCGGCAGATACAGGCCGCCGTCTTTCGCGAGACCGCCGAGCAGGATGTCGGAGAAGGTATGGCGCTCGCCGGCTCCGGCGCCGCGCGTGGAGAGGTAGTTCATAGTTCGGCCTAGTTCAGCGCTTCCATGCGCAGCTTCGTGACTTGCGAGACGACGGTCTGCAGCGCCTCGATCGACTTGATCGCGGCGTTGACCTGCTTTTCGACCGTCTCGTGCGTGATCAGCAGGATGTCGGTTTCGCCCTTGCCGTTCGCGTCGACGAGTTCCGATTCCTTCTGCAGCAGCGCGTCGATCGAAATGCCGGTGTCCGCCAGAATGCGCGTGATGTCGGCGAGCACGCCGGTCACGTCGGCGACGCGCAGGCGCAGGTAGTAGCCGCTCGTGACTTCTTCGATCGGCAGGATCGGCGTGTTCGACAGGCTGTCCGGCTGGAACGCCAGATGCGGCACGCGGTGCTCGGGGTCGGCCGTGTGCAGACGCGTCACGTCGACCAGATCGGCGACCACCGCTGACGCCGTCGGCTCGGCGCCTGCGCCCTTGCCGTAGTACAGCGTCGTGCCCACCGCGTCGCCATGCACGACGACCGCGTTCATCGCGCCTTCCACGTTCGCTAGCAGGCGTTTTTCCGGAATCAGGGTGGGATGCACGCGCAGTTCGATGCCTTTATCGGTGCGCCGCGTGATGCCGAGCAGCTTGATGCGATAGCCGAGTTCCTCGGCGTACTTGATGTCGATCGCGGCGAGCTTGCTGATGCCCTCGACGTACGCGCGGTCGAACTGCACCGGCACGCCGAACGCGATCGCGCTCATGATCGTCGCCTTGTGCGCGGCGTCGACGCCCTCGATGTCGAAGGTCGGATCGGCTTCCGCGTAGCCGAGCTCCTGCGCGGCCTTCAGCGCGGTCGCGAAATCGAGCCCGCGGTCGCGCATCTCCGACAGGATGTAGTTCGTCGTACCGTTGATGATGCCGGCGATGTACTGGATACGGTTCGCCGTCAGGCCTTCGCGCAGCGCCTTGATGATCGGAATGCCGCCCGCCACCGCCGCTTCGAACGCGACCATCACGCCGTTCGCGCGCGCCGCCTCGAAAATCTCCGTGCCATGTACGGCGAGCAGCGCCTTGTTGGCGGTGACCACGTGCTTGCCGTTGCTGATCGCGCGCAGCACGAGGTCGCGCGCAATGCCTGTGCCGCCGATCATTTCCGCGACGATCGCGATCGACGGATCGTCGACGACCGCGTTGAAGTCATCGGTCAGCGCCACGCTGCCGGCTTCGCCGCCGAGCGCCGCCGTCGCCTTGGCCGGGTTGCGCACGGCGATGCGCGCAATCTCGATGCCGCGGCCCGCGCGACGTTTGATTTCTTCCTGATTGCGGCGCAGTACCGTGAAGGTGCCGCGGCCTACCGTGCCGAAGCCCAGCAGTCCAACTTTGATCGGTTCCATGCAGCGTGTGTTTCTAATAGAGGTTTGAAAAGGGTGTCTGGGGTGGCACGAGCGGCGCGCCTGATGCGCCGCGTCACGCGCCACATCGTACGCGAGGCCGGCTCAGGCTGTGTGACGCTTGCGGTAGCCATCGAGGAAGCGCGCGATCCGGTTGATCGAATCCGCGAGGTCGTCGACGTTCGGCAGGAACACGACGCGGAAGTGATCCGGCGTCTTCCAGTTGAAGCCGGTGCCCTGCACGAGCAGCACGCGCTCTTCAAGCAGCAGGTCGAGGATGAACTGCTGGTCGTTCTGGATCGGATACACCTTCGGGTCGAGGCGCGGGAACATGTACAGCGCCGCTTCCGGTTTCACGCAGCTTACACCGGGGATCGCCGTGAGCATCTCATACGCGAGCTCGCGCTGCTTGTACAGGCGCCCGCTCGGCACGATCAGGTCGTTGATGCTCTGATAGCCGCCGAGCGCGGTCTGGATCGCATACTGGCCGGGCACGTTCGGACACAGCCGCATCGATGCGAGAATGCCGAGCCCTTCCAGATAGTCTTTCGCGAGCCGGCGGTTCTCGCCGGTCAGGCCCGAAATGGCCATCCAGCCGGCGCGGTAGCCGCACGAGCGGTAGCTCTTCGACAGGCTGTTGAACGTAACGGTCAGCACGTCTTCGGACAGCGACGCCATCGACGTGTGCTTCTTGCCGTCGTAGATGATCTTGTCGTACACCTCGTCGGCGAAGATCACGAGGCCGTGCTGGCGCGCGATCTCGATCAGGCCGAGCAGCAGTTCGTCCGAATACAGCGCGCCGGTCGGGTTGTTCGGGTTGATCACGACGAGCGCGCGCGTGTTCGGCGTGATTTTCGCGCGGATGTCGTCGAGGTCGGGCATCCAGCTATTCGACTCGTCGCAGATGTAGTGCACCGGCGTGCCGCCCGCGAGGCTCACGCCGGCGGTCCACAGCGGGTAGTCGGGCGCGGGCAGCAGCACTTCGTCGCCGTCGTTGACGAGGCCCTGCAGCGCCATCACGATCAGCTCGGACGCGCCGTTGCCGATGTAGATGTCGTCGAGCTCGACGCCGTGCACGCCCTTTTGCTGCGTGTAGTGCATGATCGCCTTGCGCGCGGCGAACACGCCCTTCGAATCGGAGTAGCCCGACGAGCTGGGCAGGTTCAGGATCATGTCCTGAATGATTTCATCGGGTGCCTCGAAACCGAACGGCGCCAGATTGCCGATGTTCAGCTTGATGATGCGGTGGCCCTCTTCTTCGAGCCGCTTCGCGTGTTCGAGGACGGGCCCGCGAATGTCGTAGCAGACATTCAACAATTTGTTGGATTTGAGAATCGGTTTCACGGCGGGCACTTCATCCTGGTTGATGGCTGGGGCAAACCTTGGGCAAACGGGGCCCGGCTGACGTCACCGGGCCGCTCGGATTCACCGATACGGGAATTCGGACGCGGCGGCGCCACCGAAGGCGGCCAACTGCGAAATGGGGTCGAACTGTCGAGCGGCCGCGGCTTTCCGGGTTCCGGCGCGGGGAAAAAAACGCAGCGAAAGCGGGCGATGCCAGCACAGGTAGCCGGTGGGCCACGCGGATGCGCCCAGCGCGGCTTGTGGCGGCACTTGAGCGAGGGGCGCCGCAAGGCGGCTAAAAAGTTATAATTTAGCGGATTTTGGCCGACTTCCGCAATGCACCACCCGCAACGGCAAGCCTTTTCGGCCTTCTCGTGTGTCACACGCGTCGAACCGCACGGCCTGTGCGACGTGCATCCAGGCCGGCAATACGCATGACGTCTCACGACGACTTCGGAAAACCAATTTGAAATTACATCAGGATTCCAGCGGCGCGCTGAATACCGTTACCGGCTACGGCGCCGACTACGTCGAAATCAATCTGGTGCGTCACGCGGGCAGTATTCTCGTGCTGCCGGACGCGCCGGTCATTTCCTGGCCCGTCTCGTCGTTCGAGCAGCTGAGCGCCGAGCATTTCGCGATGCTGGTCGACGCCGCGCCCGAAGTGGTCGTGTTCGGCAGCGGCGAGCGGCTGCGCTTTCCGCACCCGCGGCTGACCGCCGCGCTCACCGCGAAACGCATCGGCGTCGAAACGATGGACTTCAAGGCCGCCTGCCGCACCTACAACATTCTGATGGCGGAGGGCCGCAAGGTCGCGGCCGCGTTGCTGATCGAAGCCTGAGCGGGCCCGGCGCCGGCGCATCCCGCGCGAGCCCGCGCCGGCGCCGGCCCCGTTCTGGCCCCCGCGCCGCGCCCGTGCGCGCGTCGTCGATAACAAGAAGGGTTGATATTTCATGAACGATACGCCGTCGAGGCTACCGCTCAACCGCACCGCAATCCTGTTGCTGGTGCTGGTTCTCGCCGTGATCTGGTTCGTGCCGCTCGGCTGGCGCCATCTGCTGCCGAGCGACGAAGGCCGCTACGCCGAAATGGCGCGCGAAATGTTCCTGACCGGCGACTGGATCACGCCGCGCTACAACGCCTACAAGTACTTCGAGAAGCCGCCGCTGCAGACCTGGGCGAACGCGCTGACGTTCGCGTGGTTCGGCATCGGCGAATGGCAGGCGCGCCTCTATACCGCGCTGACGGGCTTCGCCGGCGTGCTGCTGATCGGCTTCACCGGCGCGCGCGTGTTCAACGCGGCGACCGGCGTGTTCGCGGCGCTCGTGCTCGCCTGCGCGCCGTACTGGAACCTGATGGGCCACTTCAACACGCTCGACATGGGCCTGTCGTTCTGGATGACCCTCACGCTGTGCGCGCTGCTGCTCGCGCAGCGCCCGAACCTGCGCCTCCCGTGCGTGCGCGGCTGGATGTGGGTGTGCTGGGCGTCGATGGCGCTGGCGGTGCTCTCCAAGGGCCTCGTCGGGCTGATCCTGCCGGGCGCGGTGCTGGTGCTCTACACGCTGATCGCGCGCGACTGGGCGCTGTGGAAGCGGCTTCACCTGCTGAGCGGCCTGATCGTCTTTTTCGCGATCGTCGCGCCGTGGTTCGTCCTCGTGCAGCAGCGCAATCCGGAATTCCTGAACTTCTTCTTCGTCGTCCAGCAGTTCAAGCGCTATCTGACGCCCGAGCAGAATCGCCCCGGCGCGTTCTACTACTTCGTGCCGGTGCTGCTGGTGGGCTTCCTGCCGTGGCTGTCGGTAACCGTGCAAAGCGTGCGCCACGCGTGGCGTCAGCCGCGCCAGCCGAACGGCTTCGCGCCGGTCACGCTGATGCTCACGTGGATCGTCTTCATTTTCCTGTTCTTCAGCGCGTCGCACTCGAAGCTGCTGTCCTACACGCTGCCGATCGCGCCGCCGATCGCGATGTTGATCGGCATGTACCTGCCGCTCGTCACGCGCGAGCAGCTGCGCCGGCATCTGGCGGGCTACGCGCTGTTTTTCGTGGTCGCCGCGTTTGCCGCGCTGTTCCTGCCGCGCCTCGGCTCCCAGCGTAATCCGGCCGCGCTGTACGCCGAATTCCGCGTGTGGGTGCTCGCCGGGCTGGCCGTGGCTTTCGTGCTCACGCTGGTCGCGTTGTGGCTGAACCGCCGCGGCGAGGATGGCGTGGGCGCCAACGCGCGGGTCGGCCTCGGCAGCCTTGCCGCGTTCGGCTCGGGCTGGCTGCTGCTCGCCACGATCGCGGGCACCGGCCACGACGTGTTCGGACGCCTGAGCTCCGGCGCGCCGCTCGCGCCCGCGATCAAGGCAAAACTTGCGCAGCTGCCGCCCGACACGCCGTTCTACTCGGTCGGCGTGCTCGACCACACGCTGCCGTTCTACATCGGCCACACGATGATCATGGTCGCGCACCCGGACGAGCTCGCGTTCGGCGTGTCCGTCGAGCCGCAAAAATGGGTGCCGACGGAACAAGCGTGGATCGAGCGCTGGAAGGCCGATCGCTACGCGCTCGCGCTGATCCCGCCGCCGACCTACGAGCGCCTCGTCAAGCAAGGCGTGCCGATGCAGGTGATCGCGCGCGATCCGCGTCGCGTGGTGGTGATGAAGCCGCTCGCCGACCGGGCTCCCGCCGCTGCCCCCGCCTCCACGCCCGCGGCAAAGCCCTAATCCTTTAGAGAACCAGACCGTTCGATGAACCCGATTTCCCTCTTCTGCATCCTCGCCGGCGTCACGCTGAACGCCGGCGCGCAGCTGCTGCTCAAGGCCGGCACGAATGCCGTTGGACACTTCGAATTCACCCGTGCGAACATCCTGCCCATCGGCTTCAAGCTGGCAACCCAGCCGCCCATCATCGGCGGGCTCGCCTGCTACGTGATCAGCGTGGCGGTATGGATTATCGGGCTCTCGCGTGTGGACGTGTCGATCGCGTATCCGATGCTGTCGCTTGGCTACGTGGTCAACGCGATCGCCGCGTGGTATCTGTTCGGCGAAGTGATGTCGGTGCAGAAGCTGGTCGGCATCGGCATCATTCTGGTCGGCGTGGTCGTGCTCGCGCGCAGCTAGCCGCCGCGCCTCGCGCAGGAACCCACGCGGCACACGAGCCGCCTAAGCCTGACGTAAGGTAGGGCGCGGTAAGCTGCACGGTTGCGTTTTTTCCGCCGCGGCCTTGGGTTTGCGCGTAGTTTGTGGTTTACTTCGCGCCCGTCGGGCCGCGCCCCTTTCAATCGAGCGATGCATTCATGAGCCAGTCACAAGTCCCGTTTTTGCCGTTTGTCAAACCCGAGATCGACGAGGAAACGATCCAGGGCGTCGCCGACGTGCTGCGTTCCGGCTGGATCACCACCGGCCCGCAGAACCAGAAGTTCGAGGCCGCGCTGTCCGAGTTCTGCGGCGGCCGCCCGGTGCGCACGTTCAATTCCGGCACGGCGACGCTCGAAATCGGCCTGCGCATCGCCGGCGTCGGTCCCGGCGACGAAGTCATCACGACGCCGGCCACCTGGGTGTCGACCTCCAACGTGATCCTCGAAACCGGCGCGACGCCGGTGTTCGCCGACATCGACCCGGTCACGCGCAACATCGATCTCGATCTGCTCGAAAAAGCCATCACACCGCGCACCAAGGCGCTGCTGCCGGTGTACCTGTCCGGTTTGCCGGTCGACATGGACCGTCTGTACGCGATCGCCCGCGAGCACAAGCTGCGCGTGATCGAAGACGCCGCGCAGGCGTTCGGCTCGACCTGGAACGGCGAGCGCATCGGCAAGCTCGGCGACATCGTGTCGTTCAGCTTCCACGCGAACAAGAACCTGACCTCGGTCGAAGGCGGCGCGCTCGTGCTGAACAACGAAGAAGAAGCGGTGCTCGCTCAAAAATACCGGCTGCAGGGCATCACGCGCACCGGCTTCGACGGCATGGACTGCGACGTGCTCGGCGGCAAGTACAACCTGACCGACGTCGCCGCGCGCGTCGGCCTCGGCCAGCTGCCGCATCTGGAGCGCTTCATCGCACAGCGCAAGAAGCTCGTGCGCGCGTACTTCGCGCAGCTCGAAGGCGGCGCGGCCGTGAAGCTCGGCGTCGGCTTGCCCGCCGCGGACTTCCAAAACAGCAACTGGCACATGTTCCAGATCACGCTGCCGCTCGAAAAACTGTCGATCGACCGCGCCGGCTTCATGGGCGAACTGAAGGAGCGCGGCATCGGCTCGGGCGTGCACTACCCTGCGCTGCACCTGTTTTCCCTGTACCGCGCGCGCGGCTTCAAGGAAGGCATGTTCCCGCACGCGGAGCGCTTTGGCGCCTCCACCGTCACGCTGCCGCTCTTCACGCTGATGAACGAAGGCGATGTCGAGCGCGTGTGCCGCGCGGTCAACGAAATTTGCGAACACTACGGAAAGTAAGCGGACATGACTTATTCGGAACATCGCGCCGTCGCACCGGAAGTGTCGATCATCATTCCGGTGTACAACGAGGAAGCCGGACTGGCCGCGCTGTTCGCGCGCCTCTATCCGGCGCTCGATGCACTCGGCACCGGTTATGAAGTGATCTTCATCAACGACGGCAGCCGCGACAAATCCGCGGCGCTGCTCGCCGGGCAGTTCCGCGCGCGGCCCGACACGACGCGCGTGATCCTGCTGAACGGCAACTACGGCCAGCACATGGCAATTCTCGCGGGCTTCGAGCAGTCGCGCGGCGACATCGTAATCACGCTCGACGCCGACCTGCAGAATCCGCCCGAGGAAATCGGCAAGCTCGTCGCGAAGATGCGCGAGGGCTTCGACTACGTGGGCACGATCCGTCGGCAGCGTCAGGACAGCCTGTGGCGCCGCAAGGCGTCGCGCGCGATGAATCATCTGCGCGAGCGCATCACGCGCATCAAGATGACCGACCAAGGCTGCATGCTGCGCGCGTACAGCCGTCACATCATCGATACGATCAACCGCTGCGGCGAAATCAACACGTTCATCCCCGCGCTCGCGTACACGTTCGCGCAGAATCCGGTGGAAGTCGAGGTCGCGCACGAAGAACGCTTCGCCGGTGAGTCGAAGTACTCGCTGTACTCGCTGATCCGCCTGAATTTCGACCTCGTCACCGGCTTCTCGGTGGTGCCGTTGCAATGGCTGTCGTTCATCGGCGTGATCCTGTCGCTAGGCTCCGCGGCGCTGTTCGTCCTGCTGCTGATTCGGCGCTTCATCATCGGCGCGGAAGTTCAAGGTGTGTTCACGCTGTTCGCTATCACCTTCTTCCTGCTCGGCGTGATCATCTTCGCGCTCGGCCTGCTCGGTGAATACATCGGCCGGATCTATCAGCAGGTGCGTGCGCGGCCGCGTTATCTGGTGCAGACCATTCTCGAAGAACGCGACGGCGGCGCCGTCGCCGAAGCGCCGCGCCAGACCGTCGCGCAAGGGGTGCAGCCGGTGCCGGTCGCCGATCAGGGACACCAGCCATGAAGCCGCGCGCCGTCGTATTCGCGTATCACAACGTCGGCGTGCGCTGCCTGCAAGTGCTGCTCGCGCGCGGCGTCGACGTCGTGCTCGTCGTCACGCACGAAGACAACCCGAGCGAGAACATCTGGTTCGGCAGCGTGGCATCGGTGGCGGCCGAGCACGGCATCGCCGTCATCACGCCGGCCGATCCGAAGAGCCCGGAACTGCGCGCCGCGGTGAGCGCCGCGCGGCCGGACTTCATCTTCTCGTTCTACTACCGCCACATGCTGCCGCCCGATCTGCTCGCGATCGCCGCACGGGGCGCTTACAACATGCACGGTTCGCTGCTGCCGAAGTATCGCGGCCGCGTGCCGACCAACTGGGCGGTGCTCAACGGCGAGAGCGAAACCGGCGCGACGCTGCACGAAATGGCCGCAAAACCCGACGCCGGCGCGATCATTGCGCAAACACCGGTGCCGATCCTCCCCGACGACACCGCCGCGCAGGTCTTCGACAAGGTCACGGTCGCCGCGGAGCAAACGCTCTGGCGCGTGCTGCCGGCGCTGCTCGCGGGCGAGGCGCCGCATCTGCCGAACGATCTCGCGCACGGCAGCTACTACGGCGGCCGCAAACCGGAAGACGGCCGCATCGACTGGAGCCAGTCCGCGCAGCAGGTCTACAACCTGATCCGCGCGGTCGCACCGCCGTATCCGGGCGCTTTCACGGATCTGAACGGCCATCGTTTCATCGTTGCACGCGCGCGTCTGGCCGTGCCCGGCGCGCTCCGCTCGGATTTGCCCCCGGGCCTGCACGTAAGCGATAATGCCGTTTTCGCAATTTGCGGCGACGGCCGCGCAATCAACATCCGCGAATTGCGGCACCAGCACGATGGCGGCGAGACTGCCGTCAGTCCGGCGAAATTCGCCCAGCTCATCCAATCTCATTCATGAAAAAAGTCCTGATTCTGGGTGTGAATGGCTTTATCGGCCATCACCTGTCCAAACGCATTCTCGAAACGACCGACTGGGAAGTGTTCGGGATGGACATGCAGACCGAACGTCTCGGCGACCTCGTCAATCATGAGCGGATGCACTTCTTCGAAGGCGATATCACGATCAACAAGGAATGGGTCGAATATCACATCAAGAAGTGCGATGTGATCCTGCCGCTCGTCGCGATCGCCACGCCCGCAACCTATGTGAAGCAGCCGCTGCGCGTGTTCGAACTCGACTTCGAGGCGAACCTGCCGATCGTGCGTTCGGCCGTCAAGTACGGCAAGCACCTCGTGTTTCCGTCGACCTCCGAGGTCTACGGCATGTGCACGGACGAGCAGTTCGATCCGGAAGAATCGCAGCTGTCGTACGGCCCGATCAACAAGCCGCGCTGGATCTACGCGTGCTCGAAGCAGCTGATGGACCGCGTGATCTGGGGCTACGGCATGGAAGGCCTGAACTTCACGCTGTTCCGTCCGTTCAACTGGATCGGCCCGGGCCTCGACTCGATCTACACGCCGAAGGAAGGTAGCTCGCGCGTGGTCACGCAGTTCCTCGGCCACATCGTACGTGGCGAGAACATCAGCCTCGTCGACGGCGGCGCGCAAAAGCGCGCATTCACGGATATCGACGACGGCATCAGCGCGCTGATGAAGATCATCGAGAACAAGAACGGCGTCGCCACCGGCAAGATCTACAACATCGGCAATCCGACCAACAACTTCTCGGTGCGCGAGCTCGCGCACAAGATGCTGGCACTTGCGGCCGAATTCCCCGAATACGCGGACTCGGCCAAGAAAGTGCAACTGGTCGAAACGTCGTCGGGCGCGTACTACGGCAACGGCTATCAGGACGTGCAGAACCGCGTGCCGAAGATCGACAACACGAAGCAGGAACTCGGCTGGGCACCCACGTCGACTTTCGACGAAGCGCTGCGCAAGATTTTCGAAGCGTATCGCGGCCACGTCGCGGACGCCCGCGCACTCGTCGAACAGCAATAAGGGCGCATCCTTGGCTCGCATCGTCCTGAAGATCGACGTCGACACGCTGCGCGGCACCCGCGAAGGCGTGCCGAATCTCGCGCGCATCTTCGACCGTTTCAAGGCGCGCGCCACCTTCCTGTTCAGCCTCGGGCCCGACCATACCGGTTGGGCGATGCGCCGCGTGCTGCGGCCGGGTTTTCTGAAGAAGGTGTCGCGCACGTCGGTGGTCGAGCATTACGGCGTCAAACAGCTGATGTACGGCGTGCTGCTGCCCGGTCCGGACATCGGCGCGAAGGCCGCGGCCGAGATGCGCGCGATCCACGAAGCCGGCTTCGAGTGCGGCATCCATACCTGGGATCACGTGTACTGGCAGGACAACGTGCGCGCCAAAGATCGCGCGTGGACCGTCGCGCAAATGCAGCAGAGCCACGCGCGCTTCATCGAGGTATTCGGCACGCCGCCCGTCACGCACGGCGCGGCGGGCTGGCAGATGAACGGCCACGCGTTCGAGCAGATCGACGCGTGGGGCATGCACTACGCGTCTGATGGTCGCGGCCACTCGCCGTATCTGCCGGTGGTCGACGGCAGGACGCTCAAGCACGTGCAGATGCCGACCACGCTGCCGACGCTCGACGAAGTGCTGGGTGTCGATGGTGTCGACACGCACAACGTCGCCGCGTGGATGCTGAAACAAACCGAAAAAAATCCGCACGACCAGGTGTTCACGCTGCACGCGGAACTCGAAGGACAGAAGCTCGCGCCGGTATTCGAACAGTTGCTCGAAGGCTGGCGCGCGCAGGGCCACACGTTCGCCACGATGGGCGATTACTACGCCACGCTAGACCGCGACACGCTGCCCTCGTACCCTGTTACGTGGGGTGAGATCCCGGGGCGCTCCGGCGAACTGATCGTCCAGCCCTGAAGGGCCGCGGCGCGGTGCGAAAGTCGTCGTCGGTAAGCACGCCGCTTGCTGCCTGCCCGTTCGCCGCGTGGCCTGCCGATCTGGCAGCCGCAAGGCAACCGCAAGGCCGCACGCCGACCGAATCCCCGAACAACAACAACCTCGACGACAGACCGGCCGACGCCGCGGCACCTAGCGACGCCGGCCCCAACCACCGGAGAACCTCGTGTCCATCGCAGTCGACCAACCCATCCCCGACTTCACCGCCGCCGCGACGGGCGGCGAAATCACGCTGTCAAAGCTGCGGGGCAAGAAGGTGGTGCTGTATTTCTATCCGAAGGACAACACGCCGGGCTGCACGACCGAAGGTCTGCAGTTCCGCGATCTGTATCCGAAGTTCAAGAAGGCCGGCGCGGAAGTGATCGGCGTGTCGCGCGACAGCTTGCGTTCGCATGACAACTTCAAGGCCAAGCTCGAACTACCCTTCCCGCTGATTTCTGATCCGGAAGAAACCGTCTGCGCGCTCTTCTCCGTCATCAAAATGAAGAAAATGTATGGCAAAGAGGTACGGGGAATCGAGCGCTCCACGTTCCTCATCGACGCCGCTGGCGTGCTGCGCCAGGAGTGGCGCGGCGTCAAGGTGCCGGGTCACGTCGACGAAATTCTGGAGGCTGTACAAGCGCTTTGATGCGCGTTATATTGGGCCGCAATGAGTGCCTGCCCACCCCATATTTTTCTCCGCTGCGCCAGCTCTGCCGGCCGCTTGACCGGGTCCACCGGTGCCGTTCCGAGCGTGAGGCGCAATGCGAGCATCATCGTCGAGCCGCTCGCCCCGGATGCCGGGGCGGCGGCTTTTTTAATTGCGCGCGACCGCTCGTTCACTGGTTCGCGCGCTTCCGTCAAGGAGCCTATCGAAGACCAGGCGAACCGGCATCTCTAGACCGAATGCGCGCCTCCTCGCGCAGACTGGGTGCCCCATGAAGGCATCGTCAGAATGCGACGGGCGGCGCACGATATGCGACCCGATCATTTCGAGGGAAACCATGCCTTTGCCTACTCCCCCCAGCAAGCTCGGCAATCTTTTGTCGCCTGACGAATACAAGGCCAAAGCCGTCACGCCCGCTCGCTCCACTGCGAAAAAACAGGCGCGTGAAGGGGAATCCGCAGAGTCGGCCGATTACGGCCGCGCCAATGTTGCCACCCCGATGGCGCACGCCGCCAACGCCGCCACCACGTTGTGGCCCGTGCCCGCCGTCGAATCGCCGCCCGCCGCGCAACCCGCGCCGGCGCGTGGCCGCAAGACCAAACAGACCGCCGCGCTGTTGCAGCCGGTTCCATCCGGGCGCTCGCAGCTCGGGGACGACGAGGCCGCAACGCAGCCGGTCGTCGCACGCGCGAAGCACCCCACGGCCGAAACAGCCGCCGCACCCGCCGCGGCGACCCCGGCCGCCACGCGCAAGAAACGCGGCGCCAGCGCCGCGCCAGTCGAGGTGCAGAAGCTTTTCGTGCTCGACACCAACGTGCTGATGCACGATCCGAGCTGCCTGTTCCGTTTCGAGGAGCACGACGTCTATCTGCCGATGATGACGTTGGAAGAGCTCGACAACCACAAGAAGGGGATGTCGGAAGTCGCGCGCAACGCGCGTCAGGTGAGCCGCACGCTCGACGCGCTCGTCGCGAACGCGGGCGACATCACCGGCGGCATTTCGCTCGCGCGGCTGGGCAGCCGCGAGGCATCCGGACGCCTGTTCTTCCAGACCCGGCTGACCGCGATCGAGCCCGTCGAAGGGCTGCCCGAAGGCAAGGCGGACAACCAGATCCTCGGCGTCGTGCGCGCGCTGCAGCGCGATCGCGCGGATCGCCAGGTCGTGCTGGTGTCGAAAGACATCAACATGCGCATCAAGGCGCATGCGCTCGGCCTGCCCGCCGAAGATTACTTCAACGACCAGGTGCTCGAGGACAGCGACCTGCTGTACACGGGCATCCGCGCACTGCCGCAAGACTTCTGGACCCGGCACGCGAAGGGCATGGAAAGCTGGCAGGACACCAAAACCGGCACCACGTACTATCGTGTGACGGGTCCGCTGTGCGCTTCGATGTTGGTCAACGAGTTCGTTTATCTGGAGCCGCAGAACGGCGAGCCCGCGTTTCATGCGCTCGTGCGCGAGCTGAACGGCAAGACCGCGCTGCTGCAAACGCTGCGTGACTATGGCCACCACAAGAACAACGTGTGGGGCATCACGGCGCGCAATCGCGAGCAGAACTTCGCGCTGAACCTGCTGATGAATCCGGAAATCGACTTCGTCACGCTGCTCGGCCAGGCCGGCACCGGCAAGACGCTCGTCGCGCTCGCGGCGGGCCTCGCGCAGGTGCTCGACGACAAGCGCTACAACGAGATCATCGTGACGCGCGCGACGGTGCCGGTCGGTGAAGACATCGGCTTCCTGCCGGGCACCGAAGAGGAAAAGATGCAGCCGTGGATGGGCGCGTTCGACGACAACCTCGAAGTGCTGCAAAAAACCGACGACGCCGCCGGCGAATGGGGCCGCGCCGCGACCCAGGAGCTGATCCGTTCGCGCCTGAAGATCAAGAGCATGAACTTCATGCGCGGCCGGACGTTCGTCGACAAGTATCTGATCATCGACGAGGCGCAGAACCTGACGCCGAAACAGATGAAGACGCTCGTCACGCGCGCGGGTCCGGGCACGAAGATCATCTGCCTCGGCAACATCGCGCAGATCGACACGCCTTACCTGACCGAGGGCAGCTCGGGGCTGACCTATGTGGTCGACCGCTTCAAGGGCTGGGCGCACAGCGGACACGTGACGCTCGCGCGCGGCGAGCGCTCGCGCCTCGCTGACTACGCGTCGGAGATTCTCTAGGCGTTCCGAGGTCCCTATCCGGCTTTTCATCGCAAGCCGCGTCCGGTTCGTTCCGGGCGCGGCTTTTTTATTGCGCCGACGTTCTCCGCAGGCAACACTTAGCGCACAAACTTCAAGTAATTTATCAACAATTCTTGCGGCAGCCTTGTTGGGCGGCTACCATCCCGACATCGTCAGTGAGTAAATGGGCGCTTACCGCCCGTGCCGTCTTCATGCGCCGACTCGCCCTATCGCTGCTGCCCGTCCTGCTGCTCGCCGCCTGCGCCGGCGCGCCGCAGAAGAGCTCGCGCGGGTCTGGCGGCACCGTCGTCGCGAACGGCGCCTATCACGCGCCGCCGCCCGGCTTGCCCCATTTCGTCGACCACAGCATCGGCCGCGAGGAGATCTCGATTCAGGCGATGAGCCTCGTCGGCGTGCCCTACCGCTGGGGCGGCAACACGCCCGACAGCGGCTTCGACTGCAGCGGGCTCGTGCGCTACGTGGTGCTGCGCGCGGCGTCGGTGAACCTGCCGCGCACGACGGCCGAGATGAGCGGGCGCGGCGAATCCGTCGAGCCGGACGAAATCGCGCCCGGCGATCTGATCTTTTTCAATACGACGGGGCGCGCGCATTCGCACGTCGGCATCTACGTAGGCAAGCTGCGCTTCGTCAACGCACCATCGACCGGCGGCACGGTGCGGCTCGACTATCTGACCAATCCCTACTGGGCGAAGCGTTTCGACGGCATCCGCCGGATGGCGGGACCGGCGGCGACGCCCGCGCCATTCGATACGCCGAGCTATCAGGCGGCGGCGCCGCAAACGGAGCGCGCTGCCGCGGGCGCCGCGGCGACGGTGGCGGTTCGGCCAGCTGCCACCTATGCCGGCGCAATGCCGCCGACCGGTGCAGGCAGCGGCACGCCCGTCGCGCAAACCGATCAATTCGAGCCGCCGCCGTCGGGCCTCAGCGACGCGCAACTGCAGGCGCGCTCGGCGGGCGCCGTGGCACCGCCGCCGGTCGCGGCGGCTCAGACACGCATGTACGAAAGCGGCGCTCCTTCACCCGCTCAACCGATGCAGCCCGCCACGACCGCCCGCGTCCTCCCGCCAACCGCACCCGACGCGATCGACGCCGCCGCCGATGCATTCGAACCGCCGCCGCCCGCTTCCATCGCGGCACGCCTGGCCCGTCAGGCACAGCAGACCGACGGCGCTGGCGCCGTGCAGCTGATGCGCGCGTCGACTGCTTCCGACGGCGCGCCCGCACCCACGCAAAGCAGCGACGACCCGATCGCCCGTTTCGCGAACGGCAACTTCTGAGGCCGTGATCTGCTATCGTCATCGATATTCTTTCGACGGCGGGTAACGACCATGGAACTCGGGCTCAAAAATAAGGTGGTGCTCATTACCGGCGGCAGCAAGGGCATCGGTTTCGCCTGCGCGCGGGCCTTCGCACAGGAAGGCGCGAAGGTCGCGATCGTGTCGCGCGACCCCGCCAACCTCGCGCGCGCCTACGAACAGCTGAAACAGGAAGGATTCCACGTGCATCGCACGCGCGCCGACCTGCACGAGCCGCACAGTGCCGCCGATATCGTCGAAGAAGTCAGCGCCGCGGTAGGCCCGATCGACGTGCTGATCAATAGCGCCGGCGCCGCGCGCCGGTACGACCCCGAGACGCTCGATGCCGACGCATTTCGCGCGACGATGGAGGCGAAGTATTTCCCGTATATTTATCCGCAGCAGGAAGTGCTGCGCCGTATGGCCCAGCGCGCGAAGGCCAACGGCGGCGTCGAGCCGGGCACGATCGTCAATATCATCGGCATGGGCGGCAAGGTCGCGAGCGACATCCATATCGCGGGCGGCGCGGCCAACGCGGCGCTGATGCTCGCAACCGTCGGCCTCGCGCACTACTACGCGCGCTATGGCATCCGCATCAACGCGATCAATCCGGGTGCGACGCTGACCGAGCGGGTCGAGGAAGCGGTCCAGCTGGAGGCGGCGCAGCAAGGCATCGGCCACGAGGAGGCGCTCGCGCGCGGCCAGGCCCGGATGCCGCTCGGCCGCTACGCAAAGCCTGAGGAAATCGCCGACGTGGCGCTGTTCCTCGCGAGCCGCCGTGCAAGCTATGTGACGGGCGCGATCATCCCGATGGACGGCGCAAACGCACCGCTGATCTGAACGGATCGAGCGACGCGCCGGTCCTCAGGACGACGCAAGCGCGCTTTCAATCGAACTGCGTAGGGAAACCGATGCGATGCAACGGGCGGCATCAAGCCGAAGCCCGCGCGTGCTGTTTAGCCAGACCCAGCCAAATCGAGCAGCGCAGGCCTGTATCGCAAGGTGATTACAGGAAGTGGTGACCCAGCCACCATGCTCCGCCGGACAGCAGCGCGGACGCCGGGATGGTCAGAATCCACGCCCACACGATGTTACCGGCGACGCCCCAGCGCACCGCGCTCAACTTCTGTGTCGCGCCGACCCCGACGATCGCGCCGGTGATCGTATGCGTGGTGGAGACGGGGATACCGAGCGCCGACGCGGTGAACAGCGTGAGCGCTCCGCCCGCCTCCGCACAGAAGCCGCCGACCGGCTTCAGCTTCGTGATTTTCTGCCCCATCGTGCGCACGATTCGCCAGCCGCCGAACAGCGTGCCGAGACCCATTGACAGATAGCAGCCGCCGATCACCCACAGCGGCGGCGCATTCGCCTTCATCGACGCAAAGCCGGTTGCGATCAGCAGCATCCAGATGATGCCGATGGTCTTCTGCGCGTCGTTGCCACCGTGACCGAGGCTGTACAGGCCAGCGGAAAGCAGTTGTAGACGGCGGAAGCGCCGGTCGACCTTGCTCGGCGGCGTGCGGAAGTACAGCCACGACACCAGCAGCATGAAGAACGAGCCGAGCACGAAGCCCAGCAGCGGCGAAACGAAGATGAACGCGACGGTCTTCATCAGACCGTCCCAGTTCAGCGCCCCCCAGCCCGACTTGGCGAGCGCCGCGCCCACGAGCCCGCCGATCAGCGCGTGCGACGAACTGGACGGAATGCCGTAGACCCAGGTGATCACGTTCCACACGATCGCGCCGGCCAGCGCGCCGAAGATCACATAGTGATCGACGATGTCCGGATCGATCGTGCCCTTGCCGACGGTTGCGGCCACCTTCAGGTGAAACACGAAATACGCGATGACGTTGAACGCCGCCGCGAACGCCACCGCCTGCTGCGGCTTCAGCACGCCGGTCGATACGACCGTGGCGATCGAATTCGCCGCGTCGTGAAAGCCGTTCATGAAGTCGAACACCAGCGCAATGGCAACCAGGCCGGTTACGACCCAGATAGCGAGTTGTATCGATTGCATTATGCGTTTTCCAGCACGATGCCTTCGATGATGTTCGCCACATCCTCACACTTGTCCGTGATCGTTTCGAGCAGCTCGTAGATCGCCTTCAGCTTGATCAGGGCCTTGACGTCGTCTTCCTCGCGGAACAGCTTCGACATCGCCGCGCGCAGCACGCGGTCGGCTTCCGATTCGAGCCGGTCGATTTCCTCGCAGGCCTTCAGGATCTGGCGCGCCTGCTTCATGTCCGACAGCAGGCTGACCGCGAACTGCACGCGCTCGCAGGTCGCCGTGCAGATATGCGCGAGCTGGCTCGCCTCCGACGTGACCGCTTGCACGTCGTACAGCGAGATCGCGGTGGCGACGTCCTCCATCAGGTCGAGGATGTCGTCCATCGTCGTGATCAGCTTGTGGATCTCGTCACGGTCGAGCGGCGTGATGAAAGTCTTGTGCAGCAGGTCGATGGCTTCGTGCGTGAGCTTGTCGGCCGCTTTCTCGGCCTTTTGCACGTTTTGCTTGTGGATTTCGGCGTCCTGCAGATTGTCGATCAGGAGCTCGAGTTCGCGGCTTGCCGAGATGATGCACGTTGCGTGCGAATTGAAGATTTCAAAGAACTTGCCCTCGGTGGGCATGAATCGACCGAACATTGGGATCCTGGAAATGGGTCACGTAATGGCTGACATAAAACCGCCATATTGTACCGTTCCGCCATCATTGCCGCACTCGCTACAGCGCCGTTACAACAGCCCCCGGCGCGTCGTGTCACTCGCCGCCGTAGAAGTTCTGCGCGCCCGCAAAATTGTCGAATTTCGTGTATTGACCGTGGAACGTGAGGCGAACCGGGCCGATCGGACCATTCCGCTGCTTGCCGATGATGATCTCCGCGGTGCCCTTGTCGGGGCTGTCCGGGTTGTACACTTCGTCGCGGTAGATGAACAGGATCACGTCGGCGTCCTGTTCGATAGCGCCCGATTCGCGCAGGTCCGACATGATCGGCCGTTTGTTCGGCCGCTGCTCGAGGCCGCGATTCAGCTGCGACAATGCGATCACCGGCACGTCGAGCTCCTTCGCGAGGCCCTTCAGCGAACGCGAGATTTCCGAGATTTCGGTCGCGCGGTTTTCGCCCGCCGACGAGCCGCTCATCAGTTGCAGATAGTCGATGATGATCAGCCCGAGCTTGCCGCACTGGCGCGACAGCCGGCGCGCGCGCGAGCGCAGTTCCATCGGATTCAGACCGCCGGTTTCGTCGATGAAGATCTGCGCCTCGCTCATTTTCTGCACCGCGTGCGTGAGCTTCGGCCAATCCTCGTCGGTCAGACGCCCGGTACGCATGCGATGCTGATCGAGCCGGCCGACCGAGCCGAGCATACGCATCGTGAGCTGCGTGCCCGGCATTTCCATCGAGAACACCGCGACGGGCAGTCCGTACTCGACCGCGACGTACTCGCCGATGTTCATCGAAAACGCCGTCTTACCCATCGACGGACGGCCCGCGACGATGATCAACTCGCCGCCGTGCATGCCGGAGGTCATGCGGTCCAGATCGACGAAGCCGGTTGGCGTGCCGGTCACGTCGCTCGGATTGGCGGTGTGATAGAGCGTATCGATCCGTTCGACCACCTGGGTCAGCAGCGGCCCGATCTCGAGAAAGCCCTGGGTGCCGCGCGCGCCGTCTTCGGCGATCGAAAACACCTTCGATTCCGCTTCGTCCAGCAATTGCCGGACTTCCTTGCCTTGAGGGTTGAACGCGTCGGCGGAGATTTCATCGGCGACCGACACAAGCCGGCGCAGCACCGCGCGGTCGCGCACGATTTCCGCGTAGCGGCGGATATTGGCCGCGCTCGGCGTGTTCTGCGCGAGCGCGTTCAGGTAAGCGAGGCCGCCGACCTCTTCCGCCTTGCCCGAAGTGCCGAGCGCTTCGTAGACGGTGACCACGTCGGCCGGACGCGTGGCCGCGATCAGCTTGCCGATGTGCTCGAAGATGATGCGGTGGTCGTAACGGTAGAAGTCGCTCTGCGCGAGGAAGTCGGCGATGCGGTCCCATGCCGCGTTGTCGAGCAGCAGGCCGCCCAGCACCGATTGCTCGGCTTCGATCGAATGCGGGGGGACTTTCAGCGACTCGAGTTGGGGATCTTTGGACGGTGCGTTCATGGGGAGGAATTATCGGGCAATCCGACGACGGCTGCGAGCGGAAAAAACGCCAACTCGGGGATACTCGACGGATAGTGGGGCACAAAAAAAGCAGGGGCCGGTTACCCGGCCCCTGCCCTTCACCAGCGAAGTGCTCGCTGATCCTGCGTAATGCTCAGCGGTCGACTTAGACGTGCTCGCCGATCACTGCCACCGTCACATCGACGAGAACGTCGGTGTGCAGCGAAACTTGAACCGGGTGCTCGCCAACCATCTTCAGCGGGCCTTCCGGCAGACGCACCTGCGCCTTTTCCACCGCGAAGCCTTGCTTGCCCAGTGCTTCAGCGATGTCGGCATTCGTCACCGAACCGAACAGACGGCCGTCGACGCCAGCCTTCTGATGGATCTGAACCGTCTGGCCTGCCAGCTTTTCGCCTTGAGCCTGAGCGGCTGCCAGCTTTTCAGCGGCGACCTTTTCGAGTTCTGCGCGGCGCACTTCGAATTCAGCCAGGGCTTCTTTCGTTGCACGGCGAGCTTGCTTGTTCGGGATCAGGAAGTTACGTGCGTAACCGTCCTTGACCTTCACGATGTCGCCCAGGTTACCCAGATTGACGACTTTTTCCAGAAGAATGATTTGCATTCGGATGCTCCTTATCGCGTCGTCGGGTTAGGCCTTGTGCTGGTCGGTGTACGGCATCAGCGCGAGGAAACGCGCGCGCTTGATAGCCGTGTCCAGCTGGCGTTGATAGTGCGCCTTGGTACCCGTGAGACGTGCCGGCGTGATCTTGCCGTTCTCGCCGATGAAGTCCTTCAGCGTTTCGATGTCTTTGTAGTCGATGTACTCGACGCCAGCGGCCGTGAAACGGCAGAACTTCTTGCGCTTGAAGAGCGGGTTCTGTTGCTGACGACGCTTGTCGAATTTCTTACCAGTCGGGCGGGGCATGATTAGTCCTTTCCAATGTCCTGCAATGCTGTGATGTGAAATACCAGAGTTCGCGCGTTTCGGTGCTTTTTAGCCAGAAAACCTGTGAAGAGCGTTTCGACGCCCATCTGACAGTTTTCGAGCTTGCCGCTCGCTTCGCCCGCGGCGACCGCCTGCATGGTCAGTTCGACCTGACGGGCAATGCCCGCCTCGACGACTTCCGTGCGGTGGTGCAACGTGCAGCTTGCAATCGGAACACCGGCGGGCGTGTACCGCACCGCTTCGCGTTCGACGACGCTCGCCGTGAGTTGCAGCCGGTTCATGTACTTGAGATGCCTTCGTGTACGTGAGCGGAGCGACGCTGCGTGTCTGGTAGCTTAAATAGTGTGTCTTAAGCCTGCGCTTCGGTCGGCTGAGCGGCTGCCGACTTCTTGGCTTCTTCGCGCTGCACTTCCTTCATCATCGGCGACGGGCCGGTTTCGGCCTTCTTCATCTTGACGATCAGGTGACGCAGAACGGCGTCGTTGAACTTGAACGCGTGTTCCAGCTCGTCGAGCGTGGTCTGGTCGCATTCGATGTTCATGCAGACGTAGTGAGCCTTCGCGAGTTTCTCGATCATGTAGGCCAGTTGGCGACGGCCCCAGTCTTCGACGCGGTGGATCTGACCACCGTGCGATGTGATCGTGCTCTTGTAACGCTCGATCATGGCGGGCACTTGCTCGCTTTGATCGGGATGCACGATAAAGACGATTTCGTAATGACGCATTACACACTCCTTGTGGATTAAAGCCGCCCGGGCGTCGGAACCGGTGCGGCAAGTGAGAAGCCCGAAAGTGTAACCCGGTTGGGGACGGGTTGCAAGGCATTCCGCCGATTCGGCCGTGGAATCGGACGTGTTTTCAAGAGCTTAGGGACACAGATCCGGGGAAATCGGGCCGCGGCAGCCGCTCAACCCGCTTCCGTGCGTTGGCTACCGCTCTGCAACCGCGCCCGGAGCGCCGCTTCGAAGCCCGTGAGCGCATTGGGCGCGGCGTCCGTGATCGCCCACCAGGTCATGCCCGCCGCGTCCCAGTGCGCGATCGAGTAGCCGTCGTGACCGAGCGCCGCCGGCGCCGCGCCCTCCGCCGTGGACTGCGGAAACACGTACACGTCGATCACGTGCTTGCCGTAGCGGTACACGAGCACCGCGACCCGCTGATGCGCCAGGTAGTCGAGCCGGCCGCCCTGAAGCGCGAAGCCGGCCGCCGCGAGGTCCTCGACCGGCGGCGAATAGTCGAGCCTGCCGTTGAACCACGGCTTCACGGTGTGACGGTCCGTCGAAATCACGTCGATGTCGCGGCCGGAGACCTGCGCGCGCACATGGCTTTCGACGAGTTCGTCGGTGAACGGCGAGGAGTCGGCCGGACGATGCAGCGTCAGCGTCAGGACCGCGGCGGCCGCGCACAACGCAATCACCAGTGCCGCAAGACCGCCGTACGCGGCCGCGCGGTTTGCACCGCCCGCGCCGAGCGGGCCGCCGAAGCCCCCGAGCCATCCGTCGAGCCACGCGGGCCACCACGCCCCGCGACGCTGACGCCGAGGTTGCTGCGTCACCGGCTGCGTCATCCCGGCGGCGGACTTCTTCGGTAGATCGTCGGGCGCCCGCCGTCGCCGCCGTCGCGGCCCCTTCGTCGACGACGCCGGGCAAGCCCGCCACGATCCGCGCCCGCAACGACTGCGGCGCCCGATGATACGGCGCCGCGCGCAGCGCGCCGCTCAGCGCGCGCACGTTGTCGCTCGCGCGCCGGCAATCGTCGCAGTTCTCGATATGCTGCTGGACCCGGCGCGCATCGGTCGCCGGCAATTCGTGATCGGCATTCGCATCGAGGAGCGGCCGTGCTTCGTTACAGTCCATCCGGCGTCTCCTGAGCGGGGTCGGCGGCAGCGCCGGGAATGTTGAGGGGCCGGCCGTCGGCAAACGCCCGGAGCTGTGTCACTGTTGCGGTGGCGGGCATGGCCGCCGACGATGCCGGGCGACCGTCGCCGGAACTGTTTGCCGGCTGGGCGCAGGGTGCAGGGGGCGCGGTGGCCGCCGACCTCGCGAGTCGCCCGGACTGCGCGTCGCGATCCGACGGCGCCTCCTGCCGGCTACCCTGCCCGCCTTTGCGCCCGTTGCCTACCGGATCCCCTCCGCCTCGCTGCTGCGCCATCAACACCTCCGCCAGCTTGCGCCGCCCACGCGCGAGCCGCGACATCACCGTACCGATCGGCACATCGGCCACCACCGCGATCTCCCGATATCCCATCTCTTCGAGCTCACGCAAGATCAGCACCTCGCGATACTCGACCGGCAAACGCGCCAGCGCATCGTGCACCAGTCGCACATCCTCGTCGCGGATCAGCAGTGTCTGCGGATCGTCACCGCCTGCGCTCCAGCCGTCGAGGGTCGCGTCGTCCATCGTTTCGTCGAATTCGAGCATGTCGTGCGTCGGCGCGCGCCGCCGCCATTCCGTGTACCAGGTCCGGCGCACGATCGCGAGCAGCCACGGCCGTGCGGAGTCGCCACGAAACGTATCGAAGAAGCGGAACGCGCGCATGAACGCTTCCTGCACGACGTCCTCGGCATCGTTCGGATTGCCGCACAGCCAGCGCGCGAGGTTGTATGCGGCGTCCAGATGCGGCAACGCCAGCTGCTGGAAGCGGCGGCTTTTCGCGGCATCGGAATCGGCATCGGTGGCGGGGCGGGCACTAGGCTCGCCCCGCGCGCGGGCGGCGTCTGAGTCGGTCTGGACCACGTGGGTCCCTCCAAGGGCATGGCGGCTGCGTCGTGCGGGTCGCTGCTGTCGAGCGCCCCGCGTGGTGGGCTGACGTGTCTTTCACAGCAGAACTGGCCATAGACCCAGTTTATTCCCGACTTCCGCCAGCAATCGCCAAAAGTTCGGGCTCGCCCGCGGGCCTCTCGCCAACTAACACGCCCGCTAGTACGACGGCCCGTTCCAGTAGTCGTCGCTTGCGTACACGTCTTTCAGATAGTCGATGAAATAGCGCACCCGCGCAGGCACGTAGCGCTGCTGCGGATAGACCGCGAGGATGTCGTAATCGGGCAGCGCATACTCGTCGAGGACGGTTTCCAGCTCACCGCGCGCAAGCTGCTGCTGGATTTCCCATGTCGAGCGCCAGCCGAGTCCGAGCCCTTCCGAAACCCAGCGATGCAGCAGTTCGCCATCGTTGCAGTCGAGCGAGCCCCCCACCCGCACCGTCGCGAGCTTGCCGTTGCGGCGAAAATACCAGCCGCGGTTCTGGCCGCCTTGCAGATTGAACGCGAGGCAGTTGTGGGCCGGCAGATCCTCGAGCGTCTTCGGCTTGCCGTGACGACGGAAATACTCGGGCGTACCGCACACCACGCGCCGGTTCGACGCGAGCTTCACCGCGACGAAGTTCGGATCGACCGTGCCGCCGATGCGAATCGACAGGTCGTACCCTTCGCGCACCAGATCGACGACCCGGTCGGTCAGATTGAACGACATCTGCAACCCGGGTTTGTCGCGCAGAAATGCGGGCGCGAGCGGCGCGACATGCTTGCGGCCGAACGCGGCCGGCGCCGACACGATCAGATGGCCATTCACCGCGCGGCGCCCCGCGCTCAGTTCGTTTTCCGCCTGATCCCACTCGGTGAGGAGCCCGCGGCAGCGTTCAAGAAACGCCGCGCCGTCCTCGCTGACCACCAGCCGCCGCGTCGTGCGATACATCAGCTTCACGCCGAGGCGCTTCTCCAGCGCGTCGATGCGCCGCCCGAGAATCACCGGCGACACGCCCTCCTCCAGCGCCGCTGCCGCGAGACTGCCCGCATCGGCGACCCGCACGAAGGTTTCGATCTGTTTGAAGCGGTCCATGCTCGTCTCCCCTGTCTCTTGCCGGGCTGATGCTGGCCGTGCGCCGGGCGCCACGCCATTCCATACTTTTTGTTTCGGAATAAGCGACCCGGACTGATCTTATCAAACCTTTGGCGCAGGTCTACAGTGTCCCTCAACCGAGTAATTACCGACATTGAGGAGACATCCATGGCCAAGATGAGAGCCGTCGACGCCGCCGTTCTGGTGCTCGAAAAAGAAGGCATCGATACCGCGTTCGGCGTGCCGGGCGCCGCGATCAACCCGTTCTACTCGGCGATGCGCAAAGCCGGCGGCATCAGCCACGTGCTCGCGCGTCACGTCGAGGGCGCGTCGCACATGGCCGAGGGCTATACGCGTGCCCAGCCGGGCAACATCGGGGTGTGCATCGGCACGTCGGGCCCCGCCGGCACCGACATGATCACCGGTTTGTACTCCGCCCAGGCCGACTCGATTCCTATTCTGGCTATCACAGGCCAGGCGCCGCGCGCGCGTCTGTACAAGGAAGACTTCCAGGCCGTCGATATTGAAGCGATTGCGAAGCCCGTCACCAAGTGGGCCGTGACCGTGCGCGAGCCCGCGCTGGTGCCGCGGGTGTTCCAGCAGGCGTTCCATCTGATGCGCTCGGGCCGCCCGGGCCCGGTGCTGGTCGACTTGCCGATCGACGTGCAGCTCGCCGAAATCGAATTCGATATCGACACGTACGAACCGCTGCCCGTCTACAAGCCGAAGGCGACTCGCAAGCAGATCGAAGCGGCGCTGACGCTGCTCAACGATGCCGGCAAGCCGTTGATCGTATCGGGCGGCGGAGTGTTGAACGCGGTGGCCGAAGACCTGCTCGTGAAGTTCGCCGAAACGGTCGGCGTGCCGGTGATCCCGACGCTGATGTCCTGGGGCGCGATTCCCGACGACCATCCGCTGATGGCCGGCATGGTCGGTCTGCAGACCTCGCATCGCTATGGCAACGCGACGATGCTCGCATCGGACTTCGTGCTCGGCATCGGCAACCGCTGGGCCAATCGTCACACCGGCAGCGTCGATGTGTATACGAAGGGCCGCAAGTTCGTGCACGTCGATATCGAACCGACGCAGATCGGCCGCGTGTTCGGCCCGGATCTCGGCATCGTGTCGGACGCGAAGGCCGCGCTCGAACTGTTCGTCGAAGTTGCCGGCGAATGGAAGGCCGCTGGCAAGCTCAAGGATCGCAGCGCGTGGGTTGCCGATTGCCAGCAACGCAAGCGCACGATGCTTCGCAAGACGCACTTCGACAATGTGCCGATGAAGCCGCAGCGCGTCTATGAAGAGATGAATCAGGTGTTCGGCCGCGACACCTGCTACGTGAGCACGATCGGCTTGTCGCAGATTGCCGCCGCGCAATTCCTGCACGTGTACAAGGCACGCAACTGGATCAACTGCGGCCAGGCCGGCCCGCTCGGCTGGACGATTCCGGCGGCGCTCGGCGTGCGCGCGGCCGATCCGCAACGGCCGATCGTCGCGCTGTCCGGCGACTACGACTTCCAGTTCATGATCGAAGAGCTCGCGGCGGGCGCGCAATTCAAGCTGCCGTACGTGCACGTCGTCGTGAACAACTCGTATCTCGGGCTGATCCGCCAGGCGCAGCGCGCGTTCGAAATGGACTACTGCGTGCAGCTCGGCTTCGAGAACATCAACTCGCCGGAGACCAACGGCTATGGCGTCGATCACGTCGCGGTCGCCGAAGGTCTCGGCTGCAAGGCGATTCGCGTGTTCAAGCCGGAAGAGCTGAAGCCGGCGCTGCAAAAAGCGCAGTCGATGCTCGCCGAGTTCAACGTGCCGGTGATCGTCGAAGTGATTCTCGAACGCGTGACCAACATCTCGATGGGCACCGAGATCGACGCGATCAACGAGTTCGAGGAACTCGCTGAAAAGCGCGAGGACGCGCCGACCGCAATCAGCCTGCTCGATTGAGCGTCACGCGTTCGCAGCACCCGCGGCATTCAGCGCGCACGATGCGCGAGGGCTTGGCTCACGCTCCGCGCCCTCGCCCCGTCACGCCCACCGCCATTCACTGACCGACCTGAGAGACAAAAGCACCATGCCGAAATTCGCAGCGAACCTGACGATGCTGTTCAACGAAGTGCCGTTCCTCGACCGTTTCGCGGCAGCAGCCAATGCCGGCTTTCACGCGGTCGAATTCCTGTTTCCGTATCCGTATTCGATCGCCGAGTTGAGCGAACGTCTGCAGCAGAACCGCCTGAAGCTGGTGCTGCACAACCTGCCGGCGGGCAACTGGGAAGCCGGCGAACGCGGCATCGCGTGTCTGCCCGATCGGGTCGCCGAGTTCCAGGAAGGCGTCGGCCGCGCGATCGAATACGCAAGCGCGTTGAAGGTGCCGCAACTGAATTGCCTCGTCGGTATTCCGGGCGCGAACGTCTCCGCCGACACCGCCCGCGCGACGATCGTCGAGAACGTGCGCTTTGCCGCGCGCGAGTTGCAGAAGGCCGGCATCCGGCTGCTCGTCGAGCCGTGCAACTCGTATGACATTCCAGGCTTCGCGCTGAACCGCTCGCGCGATGGACTCGACGTGATTCGCGAAGTCGGCTCGGACAATCTGTTCCTGCAATACGACATCTATCACATGCAACGGATGGAAGGCGAACTCGCGGCGACGATCGAAAAGAACCTCGCGCAGATCGCGCATATCCAGCTTGCGGACAACCCCGGACGGCATGAACCGGGCACCGGCGAGATCAACTATCCGTATCTGTTCGCGCTGCTCGACTCGCTTGGCTACGAAGGCTACGTCGGTTGCGAATACAAGCCGCGCACGACGACCGAGGCCGGCCTCGGCTGGGTGCAAAGCGTCGCTGGTCAGGCACGCGGCGCGGCACATGCGGCGGCTTGAGACTCGTCACGCTCAACGCACGCCCCCTATAACCCTGGAGATTCACACATGGCAAAGATCGGCTTCATCGGGCTCGGCATCATGGGCGCGCACATGGCGCGCAACCTCATCAAGGGCGGTCACTCGTTGTTCGTGAACGGCGCGTATCCAGTGCCGGACGACATCGCGAAGAGCGCGAGCGTGGTGGCCAGTTCGACCGCGGTCGCGCAGGCCGCCGACATCGTCATCATCATGGTGCCGGACACGCCTGACGTCGCCAACGTGCTGTTCGCCGACGACGGCGTTGCCGCCGGCCTCAGCAGAGGCAAGCTCGTGATCGACATGAGCTCGATCTCGCCGCTCGACACCCAGGCGTTCGCGAAGAAGATCACCGCGCTCGGCGTCGACTATCTCGATGCGCCGGTGTCCGGTGGCGAAATCGGCGCACGCGACGCGTCGCTGACGATCATGGTCGGCGGTCCCGAGAAGGCCTTTGCTTTAGCCAAGCCGCTGTTCGAGCTGATGGGCAGGAACATCTCGCTGATCGGCGAGAACGGCGCGGGTCAGACCTGCAAGGTCGCGAACCAGATCATCGTCGCGCTGAACATCGAAGCGGTCGCGGAAGCGCTGCTGTTCGCGTCGCGCTCGGGCGCCGATCCGGAGCGCGTGCGCCGCGCGTTGATGGGCGGTTTCGCGTCATCGCGGATTCTCGAAGTGCATGGCGAGCGCATGACGAAGCGCACCTTCAATCCGGGTTTTCGGATCGAGCTGCATCAGAAGGACCTGAATCTCGCGCTCGATGGCGCGCGCAAGCTTGGCATCGCGCTGCCGCATACCGCGAGCGCGCAGCAGTTGTTCAGCGTGTGCGCGGCAAACGGCGGCAAGGCATGGGATCACTCGGCGATGGTGCGCGCGCTCGAGATCATGGCGAATCACGAGGTCGCGCAAACGCCGGATAGCAAGGAGGCGAAGGCGGCCTGAGGTCTGCCTTCGTGGTTCCTGTGTGATTGAGCTCGTCGTCGACTGCGCTGATGGCGGCTTCGGCATCCGCGCGGTAATGATGAGCACAGGTGGGGCGCCCGTTCGTCGCCCGGCGGCTTCGGCTGCTGGCGCGGTGGAACGGGCAAATCGCGCCGCTCTGGGCTGAGAGCGGCAAGTGGGGTCCGCAGCGGCACCCGGCGACGCCGAGGAAGCCTTGGTCGGTCAGACGTCGTCGTCGGGTGTCCAGCTGTCGGATTCGTCAATCAGTATGTATCGAACACCTTCTGCAACGCAGCCGGCGCCGTATGGCCCGCTGCCAGCGCCAGCATCAACAGCACGCGCGCCTTGTACGGATTCAGCGTACCCGCGCTGACGAAGCCGAGCGCGTCGTCGGCGGCGGCGCCGTTGCGCATCACATGCCCCGAGCCGACACGCGACGAGCGCACCACCGCGATACCGCGCGACACCGCCTCGGCGAGCGCCTGCTGCAGCGCCTGATGGAACGAGCCATTACCCGTGCCCGCGACGACGATGCCGCGCACGCCCGCGGCGATGAGCGCATCGACGGCAATGCGCGACACGCCCGCATAGCTCGCGACGATCTCCACGTGCGGCCACGCCGTATCGATCGCGAACTCGCTCGCAAGCGTATGCGCGCGCACCACGCCGCGCTGAATCTCGACGCGGCCATCCTGCACCCAACCGAGCGCACCGATTTCCGGCGACTGGAACGCGTCGACCGCATAGGTGCTCGTCTTCACGACGTCGCGCGCGCTGTGAATGCGGTTGTTGAACGCGACCAGCACGCCCTGCCCGCGCGAAGCCGCATGCGCCGCGACCGTCACCGCGTTCAGTAGATTCAACGGACCATCGGCCGATAGCGCCGACGCCGGCCGCATCGCCGCGGTCAGCACGACTGGCTTGTCCGACTTGACGGTCAGATGCAGCAGGTAGGCGGTTTCTTCGAGCGTGTCGGTGCCGTGCGTGACGACCACGCCGTCGACGTCGTCGCTCGCGAGCAGCGTGTTGATACGTTGCGCGAGTGTGGTCCACAGCGGCAGCGCCATGTCCTTGCTATCGACGCTGGCGATCTGCTCCGGCGCGATCCGCGCGACCGTCGACAGCGCCGGCACCGCCGCGAGCAACTGATCGACGCCGACGACGCCCGCCTGATAGCCGGACGTGTTGGCGGCGTCCGCTGCCGCGCCGGCGATCGTGCCGCCGGTCGCGAGCACGGCGATGCATGGCAACGAGGAAGTGGAGCCCGGCGTGCTGGGAGGAGTCGGGAGAGAGGAAGTCGAGGTATTCATGGCGGCGATTGTAAGCGATGCGCCGCGCGCCGCCATGCGTGAAAGCGCGAGGCTTAAGCGGCCTCGCGCAACTGCGCCGCGATATCGGTCTCGCTCAATTGCGGCGCGAACATCTCGATCAGCCGATACGCGTACGCACGCAGGAACGCGCCCTTGCGCAAGCCGACGCGCGTCGTGCTCGCCTCGAACAGATGCTGCGTATCGAGCGCGACGAGTTCGGTGTCGCGCTTCGGATCGTAGGCCATCGCCGCGACCACGCCGATGCCCATGCCGAGCTCGACGTAGGTCTTGATCACGTCGGCGTCGATCGCGGTCAGCACGACGTCGGGCAATGCGCCTGCTTTCGCGAATGCCTGGTCGATATGCGAGCGGCCCGTGAAGTCCTGGTCGTAAGTGACGATCGGGAATTCGGCGATCTCGTCGAGCGTCAGGTTTTCACGGCCGACCAGCGGATGATCCTTCGGCACCACCACCACGTGATGCCACGAATAGCACGGGAACGTGACGATGTCGGGGAAGCGGTCGAGCGCCTCGGTCGAGATGCCGATATCGGCCTCGCCGTTGATGATCATCTGCGCGATCTGCTGCGGGCTGCCCTGACGCAGCGCCAGATGCACTTTCGGGAACACCGACGTGAACTGTCGAACCACCTTCGGCAGCGCGTAGCGTGCCTGCGTGTGGGTGGTCGCGACGACGAGGTGGCCGCTGTCCTGGTCCGCGTACTGACGCGCGACGCGGCGCAGATTCTCCGCATCGAGCAGCATCCGCTCGATCAGCTGATGCACGGCCTTGCCCGGTTCGGTGAGGCCCGTCAGCCGCTTGCCGCGGCGAATGAAAATGTCGACGCCGAGTTCGTCCTCGAGATCCTTGATCTGCTTGGACACGCCCGACTGCGACGTGTACAGCACGTTCGCCACTTCGGTCAGATTCATGTTCTGCCGCACGGCCTCGCGCACGAAGCGCAATTGCTGGAAATTCATCGATATGTCTCCGGTTCTGCCAGAGTTGAGTTATTAGAGCCGCCAAATGCCAAATGGAACCACTCGGTACGGCCGATACGTTTCTCTCCTGCTTCGAGCGCCGCACGGCGGCGCCGCCATCTCACTGCGCCGGAAACACCCGCAGCGCGCGCGGCACCGCGGTCACGCCGTCGCCGACCGCGAGTTGCAGATCACGCCACGTTTCGCGATCGAGTTCGGCTTCGAGCAGATTGCCCGCGCGACCGGCGAGCTCGACGCGCACCGAGCCGCCGAGCGTCACCACGCGCCGCACGTCGACGACGATGCCGTCGCGATGCCCGGCCGTCTGCGGATACAGTTGCAGGTCATGCGGCCGCACGTAGGCGAACGCCGGACCGCTGAAACCCGCCGTGATCGCGACCGGCAGCGCGGCGCCATCGACGACGAAGCCTTGCCCATCGACGTTGCCATGCAGACGGTTCGCCGCGCCGAGAAACTCGTAGACGAACGGCGTCTGCGGATGGTCGTACACGTCCTGCGGGCTGCCCACCTGCTCGACATGGCCGCGATTGAGCACGACGATGCGATCGGCCACTTCGAGTGCCTCTTCCTGATCGTGCGTGACGAAGATCGTCGAGATATGCAGATCGTCGTGCAAGCGGCGCAGCCAGCTGCGCAGTTCCTTGCGCACCTTCGCGTCGAGCGCGCCGAACGGCTCGTCGAGCAGCAGCACCTTCGGCTCGACGGCCAACGCGCGCGCAAGCGCGATGCGTTGCCGCTGACCACCGGACAGCTCCGACGGATAGCGTTGCGCGAGCCAATCGAGTTGCACGAGCTTCAGCAGTTCATGCACCTTCTCGCGAATCACCTTCTCCGACGGACGTTCCTTGCGAGGCTTCACACGCAGGCCGAACGCGACGTTCTCGAATACCGTCATATGACGGAACAGCGCGTAATGCTGAAACACGAAGCCCACCTCGCGCTCGCGCGCGCCGACCGCCGCGACGTCCTGACCTTGCAGCTCGACCTGGCCGCCGTCCGCGTATTCGAGGCCGGCGATCACGCGCAGCAGGGTCGTCTTGCCGCAACCCGACGGCCCGAGCAGCGCGACGAGTTCGCCAGGCGGAAAGTCGAGCGACACGTTGTCGAGCGCGACGAAATCGCCGAAGCGCTTTTGCAGGTTACGAACGGTGATACCCATTTACAGCTCTCCTTGCTTGAGCGGATGTCGCTGCGACGCAGGCGTGGCGTTGACGAAAAACGAATGAGAAGCGGACTGTGCGCTATTGGCCTGTGACGCCCCGGCCGGCGCCGGCCCCGCATGCGCGGGCAGCTCACGCGCCGCCGACAGTTCCGCCGACATATGACGCTCGGCCAGCAGCTTGAGCCCCAGCGTGACCAGCGCCAGCAGCGCGAGCAGCGAGGCCACGGCGAACGCGGCCGAGAAGTTGTACTCGTTGTAGAGGATTTCGACGTGCAGCGGCATCGTGTCGGTCTGCCCGCGAATATGGCCGGACACCACCGACACCGCACCGAACTCGCCCATCGCGCGCGCATTGCACAGAATCACGCCGTACAGCAGGCCCCACTTGACGTTCGGCAGCGTCACACGACGGAACGTCTGCCAGCCCGATGCGCCGAGCACGTGCGCGGCTTCTTCCTCGTCGTTGCCCTGCGCCTGCATCAGCGGAATCAGTTCGCGCGCGACGAACGGGAACGTGACGAAGATCGTCGCGAGCACGATGCCCGGCACCGCGAAGATGATCTGCACGTTGTGATCTTCGAGCCACGGGCCGAACCAGCCCTGCGCGCCGAACATCAGCACGTAGATCAGACCGGAGATCACCGGCGACACCGAAAACGGCAGATCGATCAGCGTGGTCAGCAGTGCCTTGCCGCGGAAGTCGAACTTCGCGATACACCACGACGCCGCGAGGCCGAACACGAGGTTAAGCGGCACAGCGATCGACGCGGTGAGCAACGTGAGCTTGATCGCCGACAGCGCATCCGGATCGGCGAGCGCTTCGAAGTAAAAGCGCAACCCCTTATTCAGCGCCTGATAGAACACCGCGGCGAGCGGCACGACCAGAAACAGCGCGAGAAACAGCAGTGCGACGCCGATCAGCAGCCAGCGCACGACGGGCGGTTCGCTGACCGGATCGGGGCGGCGCGCACCGCTCGCCGGGATGGTCGGAAGACGGCTCATTGCACACCTCCACCGATTGCCGCGACGCTCGTGGCCACTGGCGCCGGCCCCGCATTGCCGCGGCTCGTGCGCCGCTGCAGCCACCACTGCAGCGTGTTGATCAGCAGCAGCATCAGGAACGACACGACCAGCATCACGACCGCGAGCGCCGTCGCGCCCGCATAGTCGTATTGCTCGAGCTTCGTGATGATCAGGAGCGACGTGATCTCCGACTTCATCGGTACATTGCCGGCGATGAAGATCACCGAGCCGTATTCGCCGAGCGCGCGCGCGAAGGCGAGCGCGAAGCCGGTCAAGAGCGCCGGGGACACGGCCGGCAGCACGACGCGGCGAAACGTGAGCCAGCGCGACGCGCCGAGGCACGCGGCCGCCTCTTCCTGCTCGCGCTCGAACTCCTCGAGCACCGGCTGCACCGTGCGCACGACGAACGGCAGGCCGATGAACGTCAGCGCGACCAGCGCACCGACCGGCGTGAACGCGATCTTGATGCCGAGCGGCGCGAGGAACTGGCCGATCCAGCCGTTACCCGCATACACTGCCGCGAGCGAAATGCCCGCGACCGAGGTGGGCAGCGCGAACGGCAGATCGACGACCGCATCGACGATGCGCTTGAACGGAAACGTGTAGCGCACCAGCACCCACGCGACGAGAAAGCCGAACACCGCGTTGATCAGCGCGCCGCCGAGCGCCGAGAAGAACGTCAGCCGATACGACGCGAGCACGCGCGGCGACGTCACCGCGCGCACGAACTGGTCCCAGTCGAGCGTCGCGGTTTTCAGAAAGGTCGCCGCCAATGGAATCAGCACCACGAGGCTCAAATAAGCCACCGTGATGCCGAGTGTCAGGCCAAAGCCGGGCAATGCGCTCGGCTTGCGGAAGGTCAACGTGGTCATGCTGGATACTCGTTCATGGTTGATGCTCGCGCGGTTGTTCGTGTTGCGGTGTTGCGGTGTTGCAGTACTACCGCCCTGCTGGCCGCCGGGTCCCGGTTAGCCGAAAGCGCGCCCATTGGGCGCGCCCTTGTTGCCTGTGCCCGTGCTTCAGGCGATGCTGTTACTGCGGCTGATAAATCGAATCGAACACGCCGCCGTCCGCGAAATGGGTCTTCTGCGCGTTGGTCCAGCCGCCGAACGAATCGTCGATCGTGTACAGCTTCAGCTTCGGAAACTTCGCGGTCAGATCGGCCGGCACCTTGTTCGAACGCGGACGATAGAAATTGCGCGCGGCGATCTCCTGCCCTTCCTCGCTATACAGGAAGTTCAGATACGCGTCGGCCAGCTTGCGCGTGCCGTGTTTGTCGACGACCTTGTCGACCACCGCGACCGGTGGCTCGGCCAGGATGCTCACCGTCGGCACCACGATCTCGAACTTGTCCGGACCGAACTCCTTCACCGACAGAAACGCCTCGTTTTCCCACGCGATCAGCACATCGCCGATACCGCGCTGCACGAAGCTGGTGGTCGCGCCGCGCGCGCCCGAATCGAGCACGCCGGCGTTCTTGTACAGCTTGCTGACGAACTCCTTGGCCTTCTGGTCGTTGCCGCCCGGCTGATGCTCGGCGTACGCCCACGCGGCCAGGTAGTTCCAGCGCGCGCCGCCCGAGGTCTTCGGATTCGGCGTCACGATCGACACGCCCGGCTTCACCAGATCGTCCCAATCCTTGATGTGCTTCGGGTTGCCCTTGCGCACCAGAAACACGATCGTCGACGTGTACGGCGAGGCGTTGTCCGGCAGACGCTTCTGCCAGTTCTTGTCGACGAGCCCCTTGTTCGCGATGGCGTCGATGTCATATGCGAGCGCGAGCGTCACGACGTCGGCCTGCAGACCGTCGACCACCGAGCGAGCCTGCGCGCCCGAGCCGCCGTGCGACTGCTTGAAGGTGACGGCTTCGCCGGTCTTGGCCTTCCATTCTTTGCCGAATGCCTGATTGATGTCCTGATATAGCTCGCGCGTCGGATCGTAGGACACGTTCAGCAGCGTGGTGTCGGCGTGCGCGACGCCGCTTGCGTCCAACATGCCGAGCGTACCCGCCGCGCCGACGGCAAGCGCCGTGATCAGTTTTCTGGTCCGAGCCGCAAGCCCCATATGCCGATGGTTCATTTCAACCTTTCTCCGCGTGGTGTCCGCTGTTTAGCGTGTGGTGTTGTTTTGCGTCGCGGTCACGTGCACATGAGCGCTAACTGGAAGCCAGTCTATCGAAGGGCTTTCATCATTAAAAATAATGTTTCTTCATTTTTTAATGCCCAAAAGTGGTAACGGCAGACGCGCCGGCTGTTCAGACGCCGAAATCGTCGCCATGTCGCCGATAAACGACGCCCCAGCGCGCCCCTTGTGTCGAACTTAAAGTAAAGCTTGAAATGCGCCGAATACTGTATAAAAATACAGTCACCTGTTCATACATACAGTGGCCATGACCAAACTCACCGCACGACAGCAGCAGGTTTTCGATCTGATCCGCCGCGCGATCGAACGCACCGGCTTCCCGCCCACTCGCGCGGAAATTGCCGCCGAACTCGGTTTCAGCTCGGCCAATTCCGCGGAAGAGCATCTGCGCGCGCTGGCGCGCAAGGGCGTGATCGAACTCGCGGCCGGCGCGTCGCGCGGCATCCGCCTGCTGTCCGGGCAGGAGGATGCGCCGCACCAGTTCACGCTGCCGCATGCGGGCCTGATGCAGTTGTCATTGCCGCTGATCGGCCGGGTCGCGGCGGGTAGCCCGATCCTCGCGCAGGAACATATCTCGCAGCACTACGCGTGCGACCCGGCGCTGTTCTCGAGCAAGCCCGACTACCTGCTGAAGGTGCGCGGCCTGTCGATGCGCGACGCCGGCATTCTCGACGGCGACCTGCTCGCGGTGCAAAAGCGCAGCGAAGCGAAAGACGGCCAGATCATCATTGCGCGGCTTGGCGACGACGTGACGGTCAAGCGTCTGAAGCGCCGGCCGAACGGCATCGAACTGATCGCCGAAAACCCCGACTACGACAACATCTTCGTGGAAACCGGCAGCGCGGATTTCGCGCTCGAAGGGATCGCGGTCGGGCTGATTCGCCCCAGCGAGTTCTGATCTTTATTGCCGGACCGCTCGCGCCGGTTTGTCCGAACCAAGCCGCATTAACGCCCGCATTGACGCCCGCATTGACGCCCGCATTACGCCGCGCATTCAAGCCGCATCGTCTGGAGAGACTCATGGAACGCCTTGCCCGCCTGCTGCCTTTTCGCCAGTTCGGCCGTCTGCGCCATCTGCGCAAGCTCACGCCTTGCGCGCCGATCGAGGCGCCCGCGGCGCGCACGCCGTCGCTGTTCGACGTGCCTGCCGAAGCTTGCGGTCTGCCGTCGTCGTTGCCGGCGTTTGCGCGCGTATCGCTGAATTCGGCGCTGAATATCGCGGAGCCCGCGCGCCGCGCTCCGGTGCGGGTCTATCATGGACCGTCGCGACTGATCATGGTCGGCACGGTCGACGCCGTATGCCGTATGATCGATCGTTGCATAGCCGACGAAGCCAACGTGCACGGCGCGGTGTTCGAAGCCTGAGCGAATTCTGAGCACGCATGCAATAAGCACTTCGGATGTTCAGAGATTCGCGTGGGATGGGATCGTTTCGACCTCGCCGTGGTCGACGTTAGATCATCACTGACGTGGAGTCCCATTCGATGACCATTCCGAAACGCACACAGGGCAGCGCCACCCGGCCGCTGCTGATCACGCTGATCGTGGTGATCGTGATTGCCGCGCTGGGGTTTATTTACGCGTCGCCGTATCTCGCGGTGAACAATCTCAAACGCGCGGCAGACGCGCGTGACGTGCAAACCGTCAATCAGTACGTCGACTTCCCTGCGCTGCGCGATAGCCTGAAGCAGCAGGTGGGCGCGATGCTGACGCGCCGCCTCGAAGCGGATGCCGGCAACAAGATGGCCACGATCGGCGCGGTGATCGGCGTGACACTGATCGGCCCGCTCGTCGATGCCTATGCGACACCCGACGGCGTCGCGGCACTGCTGAACGGCATGCCGCCGCGCGGCACACCGGGCGAGCAACCGTCAACACCGCCAGCCGCGGGCGGCGAAGCGCCGGCCGCATCGGCCGCGGGCGACACCACCACGCACGCAAGCGCGCCACCGCCCGGGCGTCAAAGCACGGCCGGCTATCGGAGTCTCAACGAGTTTGTGGTCACGTACCGCCGCGGGGAAGGCAACGCGAACTATTCGGCTATCTTCCGTCGCGAAGGTCTGGTCACGTGGAAGCTCGCGGCGATCAATCTGAACGAGTGAGGTTCAAGCCGTGAACTGCGGAGATGCGCGGGCTGGCCATTGAAGCCAGCCGCGTGTCAAGTTTGTTCGTATTACGCCGCGGCCGCCTGCTGCTGCTCCTGCGCGGACGAGCACGCCACCAGAATGCTGCACGACACGCGGTCGAGCAGCGGCGTGTTGCCCGCCCCCATCCACCACCTCGACAAACCGGTCCGGCAACGATGTCCCACCACCACGAGGTCGACGTGCAACTCGTTGGCAAGATTGGCGATCTCGTCGATCGGATGACCGAATGCGAAATGCCCCTGCGCGTTCACGCCTCGCTCGGTCAGCCAGTTCACGCCCTCCTGCAGAATTTCGCGGGCCGTTTTTTCGAAGCTTCCGCAGGCCACATCGGTCAATAAGCCCGCGCTTTGCGCGATGCTCGAACGCATGTCTACTACCGACAGCAGATGCGTTTCCGCCTTCAGGTCCAACGCCAGATCGGCGCCGCAACGCAGGGCTTTGCGGCCTTCGCGCGAGCCGTCGTAGCACAACAGGATTTTCTGATAGCTCGCCATCTGTCTTCTCCCATTCCGCGGAAAGCGCGGTCTGAATCAATCATGGTGCGCCGCAATTCGGCTTGCAAGGGATGGAAAACGCTAAGTGCATAGTCGGTGCGTGCTGAAGCCGTCTGCACAAGCGTTGGGCCACCTGGAGCAGTGTTCGCACACGTTTGTGGCACCGCAAAAGTTCGTATGCGAACGCATCGCATCCCATGCATTACGCGTTCCCGGACACCCACTCGCGTCAGTGGCCGATACCCTAGAATAAGCGGCCTGTGCGCAATGCGTGCGTCGCAGGTATGTTGTGTGTCTTGCGCGTACGTTATGTCTTCTTCCGGAGCCTCGCTCGAGTCATGCCCGCAGCCCCCATCGAATTCCATCAGGTCAGGAAAAACTACGGCGAAAAAACGGTCGTCGACGGATTGTCGTTTCATGTGAACACCGGCGAATGCTTCGGGCTGCTTGGCCCCAACGGCGCCGGCAAGACCACGACGCTGCGCATGCTGCTCGGCATCGCGGCGCCCGACGCCGGCGCGATCCGCCTGTGCGGCGAACCGATCCCTGGCCGCGCGCGCCTCGCGCGCTCGCGCGTGGGCGTGGTGCCGCAGTTCGACAACCTCGATCCCGATTTCACCGTGCGTGAAAATCTGCTCGTGTTCGGCCGCTACTTCGGTCTGAGCGCCGCGCAGTGTCGCGCGGCGGTGCCGGGCCTGCTCGAATTCGCCCGCCTCGAGAACAAGGCGGACGCACGCGTGAGCGAACTGTCGGGCGGCATGAAGCGGCGCCTCACGCTGGCGCGCGCGCTGATCAACGATCCCGACGTGCTGATCATGGACGAGCCGACCACCGGTCTCGACCCGCAAGCGCGCCATCTGATCTGGGAGCGACTGAGATCGCTGCTCGCGCGCGGCAAGACCATCCTGCTGACCACGCACTTCATGGAAGAAGCCGAACGGCTCTGTCATCGACTGTGCATAATCGAGGAAGGACGCAAGATCGCAGAAGGCGCGCCGCGCGAGCTGATCGAGTCCGAGATCGGCTGCGACGTGATCGAGATCTACGGTCCCGATCCGTTTGCATTGCGCGACGAACTCGCGCCGCTCGCCGAGCGCACCGAGATCAGCGGCGAGACACTGTTCTGTTACGTGTACGACGCGCAGCCCGTGCATATGCGCCTGAAGCAGCGCGCGGATTTGCGCTATCTGCATCGGCCGGCGAATCTCGAAGATGTGTTTCTGCGGCTCACCGGCCGCGAAATGCAGGACTGAACCCGCAGCGAGAAACTTGATGGACGCACGCACTTACGAAACCCACGACGACACGCCATCGGCGCAAGAGCCGTTCGGCGCCTTCCCCGCCAATGCCACGAACTGGATCGCGGTGTGGCGCCGCAACTATCTGGTGTGGAAGAAGCTCGCGATTGCGTCGATGTTCGGCAACCTCGCTGATCCGATGATCTATCTGTTCGGTCTCGGCTTGGGGCTCGGGCTGATGGTCGGGCACGTCGACGGCGTGTCGTATATCTCGTTCCTCGCGGCGGGCACGGTGGCGTCGAGCGTGATGATGTCGGCGAGCTTCGAGTCGATGTATTCGGGCTTTTCGCGCATGCACGTGCAGCGAACGTGGGAGGCGATCATGCATACGCCGCTCACGCTCGGCGATATCGTGCTCGGCGAGGTAGTGTGGGCCGCCAGCAAATCGGTGTTGTCGGGAGTGGCGATCATGCTGGTGGCGGGCGCGCTCGGCTATGCGAGTTTTCCGTCGATGCTGCTCGCGCTGCCGGTCATCGTGCTGGCCGGTCTCGCGTTCGCGAGCCTCGCGATGATCGTGACGGCGCTCGCGCCGTCGTACGACTTTTTCATGTTCTATCAGACGCTCGTGCTCACGCCGATGCTGCTGCTCTCCGGCGTGTTCTTTCCGATCTCGCAGCTGCCCGGCCCCGCTCAAGCGGTGACCGCCGCGCTGCCGCTCGCCAATGCGGTCGATCTGATGCGCCCGGCGATGCTCGGCCGGCCGATGGAGCACGCGGCGCTGCATGTGAGCGTACTGGCCGCTTATGCAGTCGGCGGCTTTATCGTGTCGGCGATCCTGTTTCGGCGCCGCATGATGAAGTAAGCCGAGCGCGCCGGTCGTCGCTATGCGCGTTTGCTATCGTCGCGCGCTCAGTCCTCGTCATCGGTCCACGGAATGTCGACGTCGGAGATGAATGCGACCGTCGCGAACGGGCCGCCCTCGTGACGCCCGATCTTGCCATCGGCGCGCTGCCATTCGACCCGGAACACGGTGGCCGGATCGTCCGCGATCAGCCGCACCGTGCGCAATTCGTCGGGATCGGCATCCTCGACCGGACCGTCGAGCGAGATCAGCAGCGCCTGCGGCCATAAACCATCTGCGGGATCGTAAATCTTGTCGCCGTCGTGAATCAATGTGAAGGCTTCCACACCGATGGTCGCCGACGCATCGACGATCATCTTGGCGAGCGCACGCAACAGCGCGGTCGCTCTCGCCGAATTTGCCTGGCGGATCGCGAGATCACCGCGCGTGAGCGCCTGCTCGAGTTTCGGATTGGTTTTCTGTTGCGCCATGGATGTGTTGGTCCTATCGCTCTGTTGTGGGCAACGCGCCATCGAGACGACGCGCCGCGTTTCTTTTTGGGTGCATCTATTGCCGCTTGTGTGCATTGCAGCATCGCGCGTTGCGCGGCCGGTCCGCGCTTCGACTGCCATTGTTCTGCCGTGTCCCCTGATCGTGGCGCGCACTATCAGGGTCGTTTTCTCAGGGCCGTCCTTGCCGTCCACCACAGTTTAGGTCGTGATTCGGATTCAGGGAGAACATTTGCCGCTTAGTGCGTGGCATGTGTCGCATTTCATGCATCGGCTCGCGGGCGCCGCGGCGTGTGCTTGCCGCGCCCTCGGTCCGCCTTCGAGGCCTGAGCCCCGGCCGGCTTCGGATCCGCGATCCGTGCGATCAGATGGTCGCGAAACGCCCGCACCGACGGCGGCAACTCGCGCCCCGCCATCGTCTGCACCTGGATATTGCGCTGGCGCATCTGCGGGTCGGTCAGCGGAATCACGACGAAGCCGTCGGCCGCATAGCGGTCGCGCACCGACAGCAGCCCCGTGAACATGATCGCGCCGGACTTCTGCGCATAGCGATAACTCGCGCCACTGTTGTTGCAGATCAGATCCGGCTCGAGCAGGATGCCTTCGAGCGCACAGGTGATGTCGATCAACTGGCGAAGCGTGGTGCCGGTCTCCGACAACACCAGCGGATAACGGCTCACCTCGGCGAGCGACAGCTTGGCGCGCGCCGCGAGCGGATGATCGGCGCGCACCAGCACGAACACCGGCGCGCGTTCGGTGTGCTCGACCTTGACGCCCTTCTCCGGCGCGAGGCTGAACGACAACGCGATATCGACGTCACCGTCGCGCACATGCCGGGTCGCGTCGGCCGGCGACATCACAGTCAACGTGAAATCGATGCCGGGATGCTCGGCGCGGAAATCCGCGATCGCGGCGGGCAGGAAGTCGACCGCGAAGCCCTCGGCGGTCGCGATCTTGATCCGGCTGCCGTGCAGGCTAGCGAGACCGCTGAGCTCCTTCATCACGTGCTCGGCTTCCAGCAGGCTGCGTTGTGCGTACGCGAGCAGCCGCTCGCCCGCCTCGGACAGCGCCATGCCGCGCGGACGCCGCTCGAATAGCGTGACGCCGAGTTCGCTCTCGAGCCGCGCGATCTGCCGGCTGAGCGCCGATACCGCGACATGCAGCCGTTCGGAGGCGTCGCTCAGCGAGCCGCTGCGCGCGACTTCGACGAAATAACGCAACGCGATGCCATGCAGTGAACGTGCCATCCGGGACGCCTCAATCGAATCGGTTGCAACGGTGCGACGACGCTTTGCCTTTCCGGCAATGCAAGCTTCGAAACATGATCATTGTGACAAAAATGACGCGCTTCTAGAATCGATCGCAATGAGATCGCGGACAAATCGCCCGAAGACCCTGCCATCGGACCGCGGCCCTCTGCCGCCTCGCCCATCCCCCGCATTGGAGACACCGACATGAGCCGCCACCAGGCCATCGAGCTTGCCACCCGGCACTTCGAATCCGGCGCTTTTCTCGCCGACCTGAACCGCCGCGTCGGTATTCGCACCGAAAGCCAGGAAAGCGATCGCGGCGCGCTGCTGCGGTCTTATCTGACCAACGAAATCCAGCCCGCAGCGGAGCGCCTCGGCTTCAGCACGCGCATCGTCGATAACCCGGTCGACGGTTTCGGTCCGTTCCTGATCGCGAACCGTCACGAAGGCGATCATCTGCCGACCGTGCTGATCTACGGCCACGGCGACGTCGTGCGCGGCTACGACAGCCAGTGGCGCGCGCCGCTGACGCCGTGGGCGGTGACGGTCGTTGGCGAGCGCTGGTTCGGTCGCGGCACTGCCGACAACAAAGGCCAGCACTCGATCAACCTCGCCGCGCTCGCGTGCACGCTCGCCGCGCGCGACGGCAAACTCGGCTTCAACACGAAGCTGCTGATCGAAATGGGCGAGGAAACCGGCTCGCCGGGGCTCGATGCGATCTGCCGCGCGCACCGCGACGAACTCGCCGCCGACGTGCTGATCGCCTCCGACGGCCCGCGTCTCGCCGCGCGTCGTCCGACCGTGTTTCTCGGCTCGCGCGGCGCGGTCAATTTCAAGCTGTCGCTGAACCTGCGCGACGGCGCGCATCACTCGGGCAACTGGGGCGGCCTGTTGCGCAATCCGGCAACGGTGCTCGCCAACGCGCTCGCGAGTCTCGTCGATGCGCGCGGCGTGATCGCAGTCGACGGCCTGCGTCCGCCGCCGATCCCGGAAGCCGTGCGCCGCGCGCTGTCCGACATCACGGTGGGCGACGGTCCTGGCGACCCCACCGTCGACGACAACTGGGGCGAGCCGGGTCTTTCCGCGCCCGAACGCGTGTTCGGCTGGAACAGCTTCGAAGTGCTGGCCTTCAAGGCGGGCAATCCGGAGAACCCGGTCAACGCGATTCCGCCGTCGGCGTTCGCGGTCTGCCAGTTGCGTTTCGTGGTCGGCACGGATTGGGAAAATCTCGGCAAGCATCTGCGCGCGCATCTCGATGCGCACGGCTTTCAGCTGGTCGAAATCGACGTCGAACGCGGCGCACCGGCCACACGGCTCGATCCCGACGATCCGTGGGTCACATGGGCGCTAGCGTCGCTCGAAGCGACCACCGGCAAGAAGACCGCGCTGCTGCCGAACCTCGGCGGCACGCTGCCGAACGAGGTATTCGCCGACACGCTCGGTCTGCCGACGATCTGGGTGCCGCATTCTTATCCGGCCTGCTCGCAGCATGCGCCGAACGAGCACCTTCTCGGCCCGGTGGTGCGCGAGGGCCTGCAGATGATGGCAGGACTGTTCTGGGATCTCGGCGAGAATTCGCCGCTTGCGGCAAAGCGCGAGGAAGTGGATGCGGCAAAGGCCGCGACTTGAGTTCGGCTCGCGCCGATTGATTCGCTGTGCCTGCCGCGGCCGCCCCGGCATTCGACCGGGGCCACCGCGGCAAGCGTGTCGCGCTTACCTCGACATCGACATCAAGGCGCCGGATTCGGCTGCAGCTCGTGCAGCTTGTCGATTTCCGCAAGCACTTCCGGCGACAGCTTGACGTCCGCACTCGCGCGATGTTTTCCTTCAACTGCTCGAGCGACGTCGCGCCGATCAGATTGCTGGTCACGAACGGCCGGCTGTTGACGAACGCGAGCGCGAATTGCGCGGGCGACATGCCGTGGCGCTTCGCGAGCTCGACATAACGGGTGGTCGCCTGCACGGCTTGCGGCTTGCTGTAGCGCGCGAAGCGCTCGAACAGCGTGATGCGTGCGCCGGCCGGACGTGCGCCGCCTTCGTACTTGCCCGACAGCCAGCCGAACGCAAGCGGCGAGTACGCGAGCAGACCGATGTTGTCGCGATGCGCGTACTCGGACAGACCCGCTTCGTACGTGCGGTTCAACAGGCTGTACGGATTCTGGATGCTGACGATGCGTGGCAAGCCGAGCTTTTCGGCCGCGCGCAGAAATTGCGCGACACCCCACGGCGTTTCGTTCGACACGCCGAGATGGCGCACCTTGCCAGCCTTCACGAATTCGGCGAGCACAGTCAGCGTTTCCTCGATCGGCACCGTGTACGCGTCGTCGACCCACGGATATGACGCACGGCCGAAGGTCATCGTGCTGCGATCGGGCCAATGCAGCTGATACAGATCGACGTAATCCGTTTGCAGACGTTTGAGGCTGTCGTTGAGCGCCTCGGTCAGGTTCTTGCGGTCGAACTGGTTGCCTTCGCCGCGAATATGGCGCGGATTGTGCGGCTGACGCGCGGGACCCGCGATCTTGGTGGCGAGCACGATCTTCTCGCGCGCGCTCTTGTGCTGCGCGAGCCACGTGCCGATGTAGCGCTCCGTCGAACCTTGCGTTTCGGCGCGCGGCGGCACCGGATACATTTCGGCGGTGTCGATCAGGTTCACGCCGTGATCGAGCGCGTAGTCGATCTGCGCGTGTGCTTCCTGCTCGGTGTTCTGCTCGCCCCACGTCATCGTGCCGAGACCAATCAGGCTGACCTGCACGTCGGAGTCGCCGAGTCTGCGGTATTCCATCTAACTTGTCCTGTTGAAGAGGTGAACGGAAAGCGCAGACGTTACCACGCCGGCGCATTACCTGCAGCAAGGCTAGAATGCGGGGCCATGCGTTGCTGCGCCGCCTGGCGATTTGCGTAGTACACGCTTTGCGCTCATGAGGCGCGCTTCATCATGACTTCGTTGCCATGAATCACGAACACCTCGAATTGCTGGTCACGCGCGTGATGCCCTACGGGAAATATAAAGGCCGCGTGATCGCCGACCTGCCCGGCCACTATTTGAACTGGTTCGCGAGCCAGGGCTTTCCGCCCGGCGAGATCGGCCGGCTGCTCGCGTTGATGCACGAGATCGATCACAACGGTTTGAAACCGCTGCTCGATCCCTTGCGCAAACCGAAGCGCAACGAGCGTTGAAACCGTCTCCGTGAAAGCGTTGCCAAGCCCGCTGAACGTCGCGGCGCAGGCAGGCTGCAAGCAATGTCGGGCAGTCCGAATTCAGACAGGTTTTTTCCTTGCGGATCGCGATTGCATGGCCTTTAATCGGCTTAGGTCGTCGCGCTGTGGAACGTCGATAGTGAAGTGGTTCAGTCATCGTTCACTCCACTGTTTCCTTGTGTTCCGGCGCCGTGCGATCCCCCGCCTTCGTGACTGCCTGTATGTCCATGTCGCAATTCAACCTGTCCGCGTTGCTCGACTTCATCGGTCACGATCTGTCGCCGGTGCGTGCGGTCATCCTGTTCTTCGTGATCGGCTACGTCGTGGTCGGACTACCCGTGCATTTCCGCCAGGGCGCGGCCTCGCGCGACGTGTGGGGCACGGCCGCCGGCGTGACGATGGCGGCGATCTATGCGGCGTTCATTGCCGGCGTGTACCCGTGGCTGCATCACGTGTCGGTGATCGCGCATTGAGCGCCGGCCGCCGCCAGCTCGGGGCCGAAGCCTTCCCATAGCGGTTCGAGCAATCCGCGTCGCGGCTGCCAGCGCCGCATCGACGTGCGATACAACGGCCGGCGCACCTGCGCCGAACTCGCAGCGCTCACAGGCCGCGTCGCCTCGTGAAATAGGAGGCAACGTTCGTCCCACTCGAGTCCGCGATGCGCGAGCAGGCGACGCACGTTCGGCTCGAGATCGTCGGCCAGTTCCTCGTATTCGATCTCGAGCCTCACGTCCCGGGGGAAAAACACGCCGTTAGTGGGCCATCAACTGATCGTAGGCGCGGTGACAGATGGTCCGCGCCGAGAGCACTCCACTGCGCCGCGCCCGCTTTGTTCAACGTCTCGACGTCGATCCGCAGCGGATCGTCTGCGTCGCATCGCTTGCGACTCAAAAGACGAATCGTCCGACGGAAGTTAGCAGCGGTGCCCTTGAGTAGCGTTTCGAATGGTTAACGAAGTGTTACCGCAGCGCCGTTCGGTCAGACGCGGGAAGATAGGCGGAAAGGTTGAGCGTCGCGGCAACGGCTCGCATGGTCGAAGCCCCAAGCGCCCAGCGGCACCGCCGACGCCGGTAACGCTCGGACACAAACGCGGCCGAACTCCATTGCGCGCGGTTTTTCTGAGTTTTACGTGAAGGAGAAAATCGTGACCAGGCTCATTGCATCGATGACGCTGCTAGCGGCCGTGGCAGCGAGCATCACCGGATGCGCCGTCGCGCCGCCAGCGGACTACGGCTATGCGCAACCCTATTATCCCTACGCGTACGGACCGCCTTACTACGGGCCGGTGTACGGCTCGATTGGTTTCTACGGCGGTTTTGGCGGGCCGTGCTGCTATTACGGCCATGGCTATTGGCACGGTCGCGGCGGATGGCATGGCGGTGGTTGGCACGGCGGGCACGGCGGATGGCATGGGGGGGCCGGCGGATGGCACGGCGGCGGATTCGGCGGCATGCACGGCGGCGGCAGCGCGTGGACCGGTGGTGGCGGGATGGGGGGACATGGACACTGAGGCATTCAGGCATTGAGGCCTTGATGCATCGACGAACCGGTGCCCGCTCCGTCGCAACAGTGACACGGCTCCAGCGCGCCCGGCACTTTCTGGCCTTGCGGTAAAATTATCGTTTTGATTCAAGCCCGCTCGGCCGTTCCATGTCTTTACCCCGCACTCCCAGCCCCCGCCGCGTGTCCGTTGCCCCGATGATGGACTGGACGGATCGTCATTGCCGCTCGCTGCATCGAATGATTTCGCGCCATACGTGGCTTTACACGGAAATGGTGACGACCGGTGCGCTGCTGCACGGCGACGTGCCGCGTCATCTCGCGTTCAACCCCGACGAAGCGCCAGTCGCGCTGCAACTCGGCGGCAGCGAGCCCGACGATCTCGCGCGTTCGGCAAAGCTCGGCGAGCAATGGGGCTATGACGAAATCAACCTGAATTGCGGCTGCCCGTCCGAGCGCGTGCAACGCGGCGCGTTCGGCGCATGCCTGATGAACGAGCCGCAACTCGTCGCCGATTGCGTGAAGGCGATGCGCGACGTCGTATCGGTGCCGGTCACGGTCAAGCACCGCATCGGCGTCGATACGGTCGAGGAATACGGCTTCGTCCGCGATTTCGTCGGCACGATCGCGCAAGCCGGCTGCGACGTGTTCATCGTTCATGCGCGCAACGCGATCCTGAAGGGCTTGAGCCCGAAGGAAAACCGCGAGATTCCGCCGCTCAAGTACGACTACGCGTATCAGTTGAAGCGCGATTTTCCGCAGTTGGAGATCATCATCAACGGCGGCATCAAGACGCTCGACGAAGTCGACACGCATCTTCAGCACGTCGACGGCGTGATGCTCGGGCGCGAGGCGTATCACAACCCGTACGTGCTCGCCGATGTCGACGCGCGCTTCTATGGGGCAACGCAGGCGCCCCTGACGCGCGATGAGGTCGAAGCGAAACTGATCGAGTATTGCGCGACCGAAATGGCGCGCGGCACCTATCTCGGCGCGATCACACGCCATGCGCTCGGGCTGTATCGCGGCGAAGCCGGCGCGCGCGGTTGGCGGCGAGTTTTGTCCGACAGCAAGCGGCTTGCAGCCCGCGATCTGACCATCTTCGACGAAGCGAGACAGCATCTGCGCGAGCCCCTCGAAATTTTTGAATAAAGGACTAGGCAAAGCCAGATCTAGTCCCTATAATCTCGTTTCTTCGTCGGCGAGACAGGTTTTTAAAGCAAGTCAAGCGGATGTTAGTGGTGGCTGTAGCTCAGTTGGTAGAGTCCAGGATTGTGATTCCTGTCGTCGTGGGTTCGAGTCCCATCAGCCACCCCAAAGAATTCAAGCAAACGGCGTTGTGAGCAATCACAACGCCGTTTTCGTTTTGCTGGCAGCCTTCTGCGTTTTCCATGATGAACGTGCGGTCTTCCGGCCCGCATCACCCCTTCCCGCCTCCTCGCTATCCTCGAAAACCGCTTGGCCAGCAGGGCCGGATCACCGCTCTGCCTTGTCGCGCTTACGTCTGAACGATTGTTTCTTCATCGGGAATAGTAATTTCAGATTATCGGCACAAATTCTCGATAGTAGGGGTATACACTGCCTTCCATCGACGTTGCAGACACCTGGTTCACTGGCTCCTGCAACATCTTCCTGAAATGCAGTCGAAACGTTATCGGAGTCCTACCATGAAGACCAAGTTTATCGCCGCCCTGCTGGTTGCCGCTTCCGCCTCGATCGCCGCTCCCGCTTTCGCAAGCGGCTATGGTCCGGCGCCGTACTATCGTCCGTCGGTTGGCGCGCCGGCTTCGCAACAAGGCCAGAACGCGCAGACCGTCGCTGCTGAAAGCGCCAACGCGCAATCGAATGCGTACGGTGGCGTAAATAGCGTGTCGACCCAATCGGGCTCGCGCAGCGAGTCCAAGTCGGGCCCGCAATCGGTGTACTTCGGCCACTAAGCCGCCAGCAGTAGCAGTACCGTCGGATCCGCTGCCTCTGCAGGCAGCGATCAAACTGGGCGCCGCGCATGCAGTATCGATGCCGGCGCCCAGTTGCGTTTACGCCGGCTGTAGTGCGCCCGGCACCGTTGCGTCGCGACGCGGCTATCCGCCATTAGCTTGCCAGCCCCGCATCGATCAACTCGCGCGCCGCACTGAAAGCCGCCTCGGCGGCCGCATGCTCGGTGGACCACAAGCTATCGATATGCACGAGCTGCCAGTCGACCACCGTTGAATCGTCGCGCAGCACCCGGAAATGCGCCTTGACGCCGGTCAGCACCTGTTCGACCGCCACCTCGATGTCATAGTCGCCATAACGCGCCTGATAGTCGCCCATGTCGACGCCCTTCGGCTCCATGTTCGTCTCCGTGGTTTCGCTGATCGCGGGCAAACGAACGCGCGCGACTCACCCGCGACGCGCCGCCTCGCTCTTCACCCCGGCCGCGCGGCCGGCCGCCGATCAGCGGATCAATTGCAGTCGCCGGAAAGATACTGCCGGCCGTTGCAGTTGATTTCGACCCCACCGCTGCCCGCTTCGGCGACGAGGTCGCATGCCAGCAACTCCGCCGCGACGGACTGCTCGACTTCGGGCGCCGTCTGTCCGACGCCGACGTCGTTCAGACGCCGCAACGCTTCGACCGCTTCGGGACTCAAGGACTTCGACATGGCCGTCTCCGTCGGAATGCTCAATTCATCGTAGCAAGTTTCATCGGCGGATGCAGGCGTGCGCGCCCGCAGCGGCCCCGGAACACAGTCTGCTACTAGGGAATCGTGCACACAGCCGCGTGTCTACGGACACGCGCGACATCGAAGGAGAACGACATGAAGCGAGGCAATTGGGCCACCCTAACGGCCACTGCTGCAGCGCTGGCGGCGCTGCTCGCGAGCGGCGCGAACGCCGTCGCGCAGACGGCGTCCAGCGCGCCGCCGGACAGCCATGCGCCGATGGCCAAACCGCCCGAGGCGGCATCGGGCGCCGGAGGTTCGAGCAACCCGGACAACATGCCGATCAAGCGACCGACGAAGCCGACCAACGACCACATGTCGCACGAGCCGCCAGCAAGCGGCGCAAACGCGAAGTAGCCGCTGCGCACGACGCTCGCGCTAGCGCAACGTCGTCAAAGCCGCGCAATCGACACCTCGGTCGACTTCACGAGCGCGACCACCTCCGAGCCGACTTTCAGTTCGAGTTCGTCGACCGAGCGCGTCGTGATCACCGACGTGACGATGCCGAACGGCGTCTCCACGTCGACTTCGGACACCACCGAGCCGCGAATGATTTCCTTGACCTTGCCTTTGAATTGATTGCGCACGTTGATGGCGGAAATGCTCATTTCAGATAACTCCACAGAAGCGGTTGATAACGGAATGGATCAGATGGGATCGATTTGCTGGAAAGCTCAGACGGCCCAGCGCACCTCGGTCGGCCGCGTCAGACGGCCCGGTTCCGGCAAGCCGTACGGGTCATAGGGCTCGTACGCGCGATGCGCGAGCGTGTCGTCGTTCGGCGCGTTTTTGAGTACGCGTTGCAACACGTGATCTTCGAGCGCGGCGAAGCCCGCCGACGCCCGCGCCCGCGGCCGCGCAAGCGCGACCGGCTGATCGAGCGCGATGCGGCCCTCCTCGATCAACAAAACTCCGGTCGCCGAGCGCGACGGCTTCGTGCACGTCGTGCGTGACGAGCAGCGCGGTGAAACGATGCTCGCGCCACAGCCGTTCGATCAGCGTGTGCATTTCGATGCGCGTCAACGCATCGAGCGCACCGAGCGGCTCGTCGAGCAGCAGCAGTTGCGGACGATGCACGAGCGCGCGCGCTAGCGCGACGCGCTGCCGCTGACCACCCGAGAGTTGCGCGGGCCAGTCGTTCGCGCGTTCGAGCAGGCCGACTTCGGCGAGCACCGCGCGCGCATCGTCGCGCGCGCCCCGGCCGCCGCCGAGGCCGAGCATCACGTTCTGCAGCACGCTTTTCCATGGCAGAAGACGCGCATCCTGAAACATGATGCGGGTGTCGAGCGGACCGCCACTGCCGGCGCGTTTTTCGAGCACGCCCGAGCTGGCTTCTTCGAGACCGGCGACGAGTCGCAGCAACGTCGACTTGCCGCAGCCGCTGCGGCCGACGATCGCGACGAAGCTGCCGCGCTCGATCGACAGATCGAAGCCCGACAGCACCTCGCGCTCGCCATAGCGTTTGCCGACGCCGCGCAATTGCACCGCGTAGTCGCTTGCGGGGCGCGCGTCGCTACGGGCCAATGCAACGGCGGGTTGCAAGCCGGCTGCCCCGTCCCGCTCGATCTCCGCGGCCTCGTTCGCGTCGTGATCCGCGAGCCGCGGCTGCGCGAGCTCGGTCTCGAGGTCGCTGCCCGCGATGCCGCCGAAGGTCGTCGATAGTGTCGTTGCGCTCATGCTTTTGCTCCTCGCTGATATGCTGGATGCCAGCGCAGCGACACGCGCTCGAGGATCTTCGCGAGCATGTCCGCGAGCTTGCCGAGCGCCGCGTACAGCAGAATGCCGACCACCACCACATCGGTTTGCAGGAATTCGCGCGCATTCATCGTCATGTAGCCGATGCCCGATTGCGCGGAAATCGTCTCGGCGACGATCAGCGTGACCCACATCAGGCCGAACGCGAAGCGCACGCCGACCAGAATCGACGGCAGCGCGCCCGGCAGGATTACGTGGCGGTACAGCGCGAAACCTTTGACGCCATAACTGCGCGCCATCTCGATCAGGTTCGCATCGACCGAACGGATGCCGTGGAAGGTGTTCACATAGACCGGAAAGAACACGCCAAGGGCCACGAGGAACACCTTCGCTTGTTCCTCGATGCCGAACCACAGGATCACGAGCGGAATCATCGCGAGCGCGGGGATGTTGCGGATCATCTGCACCGTCGAATCGAGCACGATTTCCGCAGGCTTGAACAAACCCGTCGCGAGACCGAGCACGAGGCCGATGCCGCCGCCGATCGCGAAGCCCGACACCGCGCGCCACGTGCTGACCTTCACGTCCGCCCACATTTCGCCGGACTGGATCAGCGACCAGGCCGCCTTCACGACTGCGAGCGGCTCAGGCAGCACGCGTGTCGACAGCGCGCCGCTGCGCGCGGCGATTTCCCACGCGAGCAGGATCGCGATGGGCGCGAGCCACGGCACCAGGTGCGCGCCGAAGCGGCGCAACCCGTCAGCGCGCGTGGTGGACGCGGGCTGCGGGGTTGCCCCCGTAGCCGCCTTCAAAGCAGTGTCACTCATGTTGGCTTTTCTCCTTGCCGCTCGATCAGCTCGCGCTCGCCGCCTTCGGCAGATCGCTGGTGCCGACGATTTCGCCGAACGGCCCCGACAGCGGCCCGTTGGCGACCTTGCTGAGGCGTTGCGGCAGCAGCGGAAACACGAGTTCGGCGAAGCGGTAGGATTCCTCGAGATGCGGATAGCCGGACAGGATGAACGTCTCGATGCCGAGTGCCGCGTACTCCTTCATACGCGCGGCCACCTGCTCCGGACTGCCGACCAGCGCAGTGCCCGCGCCGCCGCGCACGAGCCCGACGCCCGCCCACAGATTCGGATACACCTCGAGCTGTTCGCGCCCGCCGCGCTTGCCGCCGTGCAGCGCGGCCATGCGGCGCTGGCCTTCCGAATCCATCTTCGCGAACGACGCCTGCGCACGCGCGACCGTGTCGTCGTCGAGCTTGCTGATCAGCTTGTCAGCGGCGGCCCACGCTTCTTCCTCGGTCTCGCGCACGATCACGTGCAGACGGATGCCGAAGCGGATCTGCCGGCCGCGTGCCGCGGCGCGTGCGCGAATGTCGGCGATCTTCTTTGCGACCGCTTCGGGCGGCTCGCCCCACGTCAGATAGGTGTCGATGTGCTCGGCCGCGATATCGTGCGCGGCCGCCGACGAGCCGCCGAACCACAGCGGCGGATGCGGGTTCTGCACCGGCGGATACAGCGCCTTGCCGCCTTTCGATTGCAGGTGCTCGCCGTCGAAATCGATCGCTTCGTTGCTGTGCGAGGCCGTAAGCAGCTTGCGCCAGATATGCAGGAATTCGTCGGTGATTTCGTAGCGCGTGTCGTGATCGACGAATACGCCGTCGCCGGCCAGTTCGGCCGCGTCGCCGCCCGTCACCACGTTGATCAGCAGCCGCCCGTTCGACAGCCGGTCGAACGTCGCCGCCATGCGTGCGGCGAGCCCCGGCGACGACAGTCCCGGGCGAATCGCGACAAGGAACTTGAGCCGCTGGGTCGCGGGAATCAGGCTCGACGCGACGACCCAGGCGTCCTCGCACGAGCGGCCGGTCGGCAGCAGCACGCCCTCGTAGCCGAGCGTATCGGCGGCGACGGCGATCTGCCGGAAGTAGTCGTAATCGGCTGCGCGTGCGCCTTGGGACGTACCGAGATAGCGGCTGTCGCCGTGAGTCGGAATGAACCAGAACACATTCATGTTGTTGCTCCTGCCTGCTCTTGAAAGAAAACGGTGGGCGCGAGCGCCGGCCGCGCGCATCGGGCCGGCAACCGGCAAGGCGCTGCGAGGTGTTGAAGGATTGCGAAACGGACGGTGGGCTCAGGCCACCGGCAAAAGCGCTGAAAGCCTATGCGCCGGGCGGACGACACCGCGAACACGACCGTGCGCGGACCCTGCGGCAACGGAGATTCGGCATGAGGCTCGACATTGCGACGGTTTTCCTCGACCAACGTGCGCGTGGTGCGCTCGATTTAACGGATGACGGCGACACCCGCGCCGTCTGCATGAGGAAACAGTCTATGGAGCGGTCCGCGGCTTTTGAACGATTTTTTTTAGCTTAGGAATTCCGCTTTCGTGATTAGCCCGGCGCTACCGCATACGGTTGTTGCGCTTTACACACGCGGCCGCGGCCGCCGCACCCCGATCGATATAATGGCGCTCGTTTCCAATCACCCGGTACAGGCGTTGCGATTCGCGTCGCCAGTACGTTGCCGGTGCAATGCATGCACAAAATAATTCTGCCGTTCGTCGCCGGTTTTCTGGCTTCTTTGTTCTTCCGCGAATCGACGCTGGCGCTGATGCACGCCGCCGGCATGATCGACCCCACCGGTTTTTCGACCGCGCCGTTTTTGCCGCTCGGCCTGCCTGAATTCATCGCGAACGCAATCTGGAGCGCGTGCTGGGCCGTGCTGATGGCCTGGCTGCTGCGCGTCGCGCCGCATCGGCACGCGCCTTGGGTACCGGCGTTCGTGTTCGGCGGCATCGTGCTGACGGCGGCGAGCGTGTTCGTCGTCGATCCGCTGCGCGGCATCTGGCCGAGCGGCAACATGCTGCCGCGCCTCGCGGTGGGCTTCGCGGCGAATGCCATGTGGGGCTGGGGCGCGCTCGTGTTCATGCGCGCGTTCATGGCGAGCGAGGCCGAGGAATGAGCGCGTCGCGCGTGAATACGCGCAACGCGTAGATTTTCGCGGGCGGGTTCGCGAGGCGGCGTGTTCTGTGCGCGCTCAGTGCACGCTCAGTGCACGTTCACCCGCGCAGAGCGACTAGCGGATGCTCGTCCGCCGGCCACGGACTGTCGAACATCTTCTCCACATCGGCCTGGTTGACGTCCTCGATGCGCGCGAAACGCCAGCGCGGCGCGTTGTCCTTGTCGATGATGCGCGCGCGAATGCCTTCCACCGTGTCTCCGAGCAGGAAGCTCGAACGTGTCAGATCGAGATCGACACGCAGCACGTCGGCCATCGACCCCTCCGCGCGCGTGACCACTTCGAGCGAGACCGCCATCGACAGCGGCGAGCGCTCGCGCAGCACCGCGATCGTCCGCTCGGCCCACTCCGCCGCGTCGCCGCCGCGCTTGCGCTCCTGTTCGAGCGACGCGAGTATCCGCGCGACGTCGGGCTGCGCGAAATGCCGGTCGATCAACGTGCGCGCCTTCGCGAGCGCGCTCTCCTCGGGCCGCGGCGCGACTTGATAAGCGAGCGTTTCGTGCTCGACGCACGCAACCACATCCGCGCCGCGCTCGAACGGTTCGCGGCTCAACGTAGCGACGAGCGCGGGCAACGCCGCGTCGTCGATGTAGACATCGGCGAGGCCCGCGTACAACGCGTCGGCCGCGCCGATCGTCTCGCCCGTCACCGCCAGATAGCGGCCGAGAGCGCCGGGCGTGCGCGCGAGAAACCAGCTCGCACCGACGTCCGGAAAGAGGCCGATACGGGTTTCGGGCATCGCCATCTTCGTCGATTGCGTGACGACGCGCAGGCCGCCGGTGCGATGCGCGCCCTGCGAAATGCCCATGCCGCCGCCCATCACGATGCCGTTCATCAACGCGATATACGGTTTCGGATACACGAAGATCGCGTGATTGAGCCGGTACTCCTCGCTGAAGAATGTATCGCGGGCCTGCTGGTCGCCGCGTTGCGCCGCCTCGTACATGAAGCGGATGTCGCCGCCCGCGCAGAACGCACGCTCATGCCGGCTGCGCACGACGACGGCCAGCACCTCGGGGTCGTCGCGCCACTGGTCGAGCGCCGCGTGGATCGCGCGAATCATGCTCGTCGACAGCGCATTCAGCGCTTTCGGCCGCTCCAGTTCGATGAAACCGATGCGGTTGGTTACGTGGGTCGCGATTTCGTCGCTAGTGGCGGGCGAGGCGGACGTGGGCATGGAAAGCTGGGCGCGGCGGCGCGGGTTGACGTGGAACTGAACGTTATCACGGGCCTGCTGCTTTGCGTTTGGTGGCGGGCTCGGGAGCCGGGTCCGTGGATTCGGCAGGCTCAGAGTGGCGCCGCGCGACGGTTTTCTTGCCGCGCACTGCGGCGCTCTTCGATGCGCCCGCTGCCACGGGCTGCGGCGCGCCGAGCCAAGCGTCGAGCGTTACGCCGACGAGCGTCTCGAGCGGCGCACTCGGAAACACCGGACACGTGAGATTCAGCGCGACGATGCCATGCAGACTCGCCCACAACGCCTCGGCCCACACGGCCGACTCCATCGATGCGACCGACGCCGACAGACGCCCCGCTGCTCGCAACTCGTCTAGCGCGTCGATCATGATGTGCAGCGCGGCGTCGCCGGGGTCGTCGTCGGCGTTGCTTCGGGACGCGGTTGAACCACCGGTCCCGGCGTTCGCGCTTGCATCGTCCCCGTTTCCGCCGTCTTTGCCTGCGCCCGCCGCCGCGCCACCGAGCGCCGCGCCCGTATAGCTCGGATCCTCCATGAAAATCAGCCGGTACGTTTCCGGATGCTGGACGCCAAACGCGACGTACGCGCGCCCGAGCGCCTTCAGCCGTTCGGCGGGATCTGCGATCTGCACGAGCGGCACGAAGGTCGCGAGCAACTGCGCGTAACCCTCCTCGCACAAGGCCCGCGCGATGTCGTCGCGACTCGCGAAATGCAGATACAACGTGGCGGGCGAATATTCGATCGCGTCGGCGATCTTGCGCATCGACAGCGCGGCAAAGCCCTCGCGCACGACGATACGCCGCGCGGCATCGAGGATGCGTTCGCGCAGCGCCTGTTTCTGGCGGTGTTTTCGTTCAGCGATTCCCATGACTCGCAATTTTCAGGTTGACAAACTGAAAAGTCAAATTAAACTGAACGCTGTTTACTGAACACTGTTCAGTACATTTTCATCGGTCGAACTGAGTCGCCACGTGCACACGCGATGAGGTCGCGCCGCCATCTGAAGGAGTCGTCATGCAAGCCACGGGAAAGGTCGGTTTATTCGGTGCCGCGGGCGCAGCGGGTCAAAGCATTGCCGCGGCGCTTGGTGCGGCGGGCCGCGATTATCGGGTGGTCGGCCGCTCGCGCGAGGCATTGCAACGCAGCTTCGGTGACGACCCGCACGCTGAGATCGTCACCTGGAACCCCGACGACCACGCCTCGATTCGCGCCGCGGCCGCCGGTCTGCAAACCGTGATCTATCTCGTCGGCATGCCCTACGACCAGTTCGCGCAGCACCCGCCGTTGATGGAGAAAACGCTGGCTGGCGTGACGGCCGCCGGCGTCGAGCGCTTCATTCTGATCGGCACCGTGTATCCGTATGGCCGCGCGCATGGCAATCCGATTCGCGAAGATCATCCGCGCGAGCCGCACACGTTCAAGGGCCGCATGCGGCTCGAACAGGAAAAGCTCGTGCTGGCCGCGCATGGCCGGAAAGGTCTCGAAACGCTGGTATTGCGGCTGCCCGATTTCTACGGACCGGGGGTTGAGCGCAGCCTGTTGCATGGTGTCTTCGTTGGCGCCGCTACCGGTAAGCGCGCACAGGTTCTCGGTCCCATCGACGTGCCGCACGAATTCATCTTTCTGCCGGATGTCGGCCCCGTGGTCGAACGACTCACGCGCACACCCGAGGCTTACGGCCGCTGGTGGCATCTCGGCGGCGCCGGCACGATCACGCAGCGCGAAGTGGCGCACGAGGCCTACGCGCTCGCGGGCCGCGAGCCGAAGCTGATGGTGGCCGGCAAGGGCATGCTGCGCGTGCTCGGGCTGTTCAATCCGCTGATGCGCGAACTGGTCGAGATGAACTATCTGTTGACCGAGCCGATCGTGCTCGACGATTCCGCGCTGGCGACGTTGATCGGGCCGTTCAGCAAGACTTCGTATCAGGAAGGGATCAGGCAGTGCTTCGAAGCGGCGCGCGAGGCAGTGCCGGCGCATGGCGTGAATTAGCGGCAACGCGTTGGCGATGCGTTGGTGGAAGGAAAGTTCCGCTCAGCCTGCCATCTGCCCTGGCGGAAAGTGACCACTCTTGAGTAGCACGGGTGTGCCGTTGCTGATCTGTAAATGCTCGCGCGCAACGGCCTCGATGCGCGGCCGGCCCGCATCGAACGCACGCAGCCAGCCGTCGAGATCCTCGCTGTAAGCGCCGAAATGATCCTCGAGCGCTTCCACCGAGATCGCGCACGGCACCGGCTCACCGTCCACCAGCGCTGAAAACACGACGGTCAGATTGGAGTCACGGTAAGCAGGCGCGTCTTCGGGAAAACGGATTTCCATGGTCGCCTCATCAAAAGGTGGCGGCGGGAACGTAACACGCGTGGAAAGCCGCTGTGCGCCGCCGATCCGCGCGGGTTCCGCTATGGTACCCGCGCCGCCGGATCACGGTCCAGCGTGCGCGGGCGCCTGATTCAGGGCATCGCGCGGGAATCGCCGACACGCTCACTGCCCATCCAGCAAGCGGTCGACATATTCGCGCGCCGCCCGTTCGACGAACGCGAGCGCCTCTTCTTCGCTAGTGAAGCGTTGCCGGTCGCCGAGTTCGAGCAACGTTTCCATCCGATGCGGATCGTCCGGGCCGGCTTCGGCGAGGCTGACCGAGCCGACGTAAGTACCATCCGCTTTGGCGTGCGCTTCGCCCGACGCGCCCGACGTGCTGCCCCCCGGCACGAGGCGCGCGGTGGCGCTGATGTAATAGCCGCGATAAGGGCCACTGACCCGTTCAGCCATCTTCGTCCTCCTGTTGCGGTTGCGGAGCTGGCGCCAGTCGCGACTGCGCCGCCTTGATGCTTCAGCATGCGGCGCGCCGGTGCACCGGAGGTGTGCGGGCGGCCCGCCCCATTACGATAAGGCGCGTTACAGCGCGATAAGTTCTGCGCGCTCGCGAGCCGCACTTTCGCCCCACACCGCGGCCGCGCCGCACGTCAGCCACGCGCGCTGGTCGAACGGTTCACATCGGCATGCTCCATGCTGTCAAAAGGTACTATGACGACACCATTTCGAGGCCAGCGAGCGCAATATGGGAAAATATTTTCTGCAGAATCACGAACTGCCCGAGCCGGATGCGGCGAACCGCTGGTTCGAGTACGCCGAAAGTCATGGGATCGACATCCCAAAAGCGATCAGCATCTGGGAAGACGCGGCCACCGAAGAAGGCGAGGAAGCCCGGCGGCTCGTCAGCGCGGCGGGCATCACCGTCGAGGCGACCTGAGCCTTGGCGCGCGCCCTCGCGTTCCACACCGACCGGCTCCAGCCCGGCAGCAACCTCCATCTGAATGAAAGGACACAACACGATGCATTTCACGACGCAACCGCGGCGCGCCGGCCGATTCCACCGCCTCCGATCCAGCGCCGCGCTTGCCTTCGTGCGTCGCGCGTCGCTGATTGCCGCATTGCCCGCCGCGCTGCTGCTCGCCGCGGGGCTCGGCGGCTGCGCGTCGTCTAACACGACCACGCTGATAAATCTGCCGAACGGCCAGACCGGCTTCGCGGTCAACTGCAGCGGCGCCAACGCCGGCTCGAGCTGGGCCTCGTGCTACGTGCAAGCGGGTAAGGCCTGCGGCGCAACCGGCTACGACATCGTGTCGAAAGATAACGACGAGGGTGGCACCGCTGGCGGCAGCGTCACGAACGTGGCGTCGGCGAATGTGAAAGGCCGCTCGATGATCGTGCGCTGCAAATAAGCCGACTTATGTTCCGTGCGGCAACCGAGGCGGCATGCGCGGGCGCTCAATGCGCCTGCATCTTCGAGAAGAGATTCAACACGGCGACGCCAGCGACGATCAATCCCAGCCCGATGATCGCCGGCACGTCGGGTACCTGCCGGTACAGCACCAGCGCGACCAGCGTGATCAGCACGATCCCGGCACCGGACCAGATCGCATAGACGATGCCGACCGGAATGCTCCTGAGCGTCAGCGACAGGCAATAGAACGCAATGCCGTAGCCGAGCATGACGACCATCGACGGCAGCAGCCGCGAGAAACCGTCCGAGGCCCGCATCGCGGAAGTCGCAATGACCTCGGCGACGATCGCGATCGCGAGCAGCGCATACGGGGGTACGCGCATCGCGTCAGCTTTTCGCGAGCGCGAGCTTGCCGTAATCGTGACCCAGATGCGCGCACAGCGCTTCGACCACGAGTTCATGATCGGCGCGCTGCGGCAGACCGGACACCGTGATCGAACCGATCACGCCCGCGCCTTCCACCGTCAGCGGAAACGCGCCGCCGTGCGATGCGTATTCGGTGGCCGGCAGACCGTGCTTGTCGGCGAGCGTCGCACCCGCGAGCTGCATTTTCAAACCGATCGCGTACGAGCTGCGGCGAAATTGCGCGACAGTGTTGCCCTTGCGGCGCACCCAGTCGACGTTGTCGGGCGTCGCGCCGTCGAGCAGGCTGAAGAACAGCGGCTGGCCAAATGTGCGCACGTCGATCGCGGCGCCAATGCCGCGCGCTTTCGCGACCTCGTGCAAATACGCGCCGACTTGCCACGCACGATCGGCATCGAAACGGGGAAACACGAGGGTCTTTTCCTGAAGAGCGATGACCTGAAGATCGTGAGCGATATCCATGGGGTTTAGAACGGGTCGGAGGATCAGAGTCGAAGAGGTCGCCGTCGTGAAGATCCGGCGAGCCGCGTGGAGAATCTGAATTCTAGCGCAGCGTCCGCGCGCGGCTTTCCGGAGTCTTTCCGATAGGTGACGTAGCGGTCGCGGCGCAAAGCGCAATGAAGCCAATCCTTACATGGCTATTGCGCTGTCTGTCTGGCTGGTCTATAATCTTTTCTTCGACGGACGCGGGGTGGAGCAGTCTGGCAGCTCGTCGGGCTCATAACCCGAAGGTCGTAGGTTCAAATCCTACCCCCGCAACCACAACGAAATCTTTGAAGGGTTACAACGCATTGGCGTGTAACCCTTTTTTGTTTTTGTGGCCACGATCTGACGAGCGCATTCGAAAATCGACCGTCAAGCGTGTCAGACGCGGCGGCGCTCGCCGCATCGAACCTCCCATCGCGCAGTCCCCGCCGGCGCCTCAGTAATCGCCCGCCCGGGTGATAAACTCCTATCACCCTTTCTCGTCCCCTTTCCAATGAAATTCTGTTCTGTCTGCGGCCACGGCGTCAGTCTGAGCATTCCGCCGGGCGACAATCGCGAGCGCTTCGTATGCAGCAGTTGCGGCACCGTGCATTATCAGAATCCGCGTAACGTGGTCGGCACCGTTCCCGTGTGGGACGACAAAGTGCTGCTGTGCCGCCGCGCGATCGAGCCGCGCTACGGTTACTGGACGCTGCCCGCCGGCTTCATGGAAATGGGAGAAACGACTGCCGAAGCGGCCTCGCGCGAAACGCTCGAGGAAGCCGGCGCGCGCGTCGAGGTGCAGAACCTGTTTTCGCTGCTGAACGTGCCGCACGTGCATCAGGTGCATCTGTTCTACATGGCGCGGCTGCTCGATCTCGACATTGCCGCCGGCGAAGAAAGCCTCGAAGTGAAGCTGTTCGAGGAGCACGAGATTCCGTGGGGCGAGATCGCGTTTCCAACCGTCGGCCAGACGCTGCGCTTTTTTTTCGCCGACCGCGCGGCCGGCAGTTTCGGCCTGCATACAGGCGACATCTTCCGCTCCCTGCGCGAAGGTTGAGCGGCGCATGGTTCCCTGGCTCGGAGCTGACGATCCGTTTCCGCCCGTCGAGCGCGCGCTCGGCGCCGCGAGCGGCGCGCCCGGTCTGCTCGCGGCAAGCGGCGATCTGCTGCCGTCGCGCCTGATCGACGCTTATCGGCGCGGCATTTTCCCGTGGTATTCGGACGGCCAGCCGGTGTTGTGGTGGAGCCCCGATCCGCGCATGATCCTGCGCCCCGCCGAATTCAAGCTGTCACCGTCGCTGCGCAAGACGCTCAAGCGGATGTTGCGCGACGACGCGTGGGAAATCCGCGTCGATCAGGATTTCGCCGCCGTGATGCGCGCCTGCGCGCAGGCGCCGCGCCGCGGCCAGCGCGGCACGTGGATCACCGCCGACGTCGTCGAAGCCTATTCGTCGCTGCATCGCCTCGGCGACGCGCACAGCATCGAAACCTGGTTCGAGGGCAAGCGTGTAGCAGGCTTGTATGGCGTGTCGCTCGGCCGGATGTTCTTCGGCGAATCGATGTATACCGACGTCACCGACGGCTCGAAAATGGCGCTGGCCGCGCTGGTCGGGCACTTGCGACGTCACGAAATAGAAATGATAGACTGCCAGCAGAACACGTCGCATCTGGCGTCGCTCGGCGGCCGCGAGATAGCGCGCAAGGCGTTCGTCGCGCATGTTCGCGCGTCTGTCGGCGCACCGGCCATTCCTTGGCGCTTCGACAAGACCGCCCTGCTCGAAATCCTCGTGCGCGTGGCGTAGGAAAAATCAGGCCGAATCCGGGTCCGCCGCCCATCGAATCGCGGCATCAACCGCCAGGCGCGCCGGGTTTGCATTACCAGAGACGCTTCGAGAGCTGCCAACGTGACTCATCCCAACGAGCTGCCTCTTTCGCCGCTTTCCGCGCTGCAATTTTATGCAACGGCGCCCTATCCCTGCAGTTACCTGGACGGCCGCATCGCGCGCTCGCAGGTCGCCACACCCAGTCACCTGATCAATTCGGACGTCTACACGGATCTCGTCAAGGCCGGCTTCCGGCGCTCGGGCGTGTTCACCTACCGTCCGTATTGCGACGGCTGCCGCGCATGCGTGCCGGTGCGCGTGCCGGTCGAGCGTTTTCAGCCGAACCGCACGCAGCGGCGTGTGTGGAGAAAACACGGCGAGCTGATCGCGACCGTCGCGCCGCTGCATTACGACGAAGAGCATTACGCGCTGTATATGCGCTATCAGTCGGCGCGCCACGCAGGCGGCGGCATGGATCGCGACAGCCGCGACCAGTACGAGCAGTTCCTGCTGCAAAGCCGGATCAACTCGCGGCTCGTCGAGTTTCGCGAGCCAGCGCCGCTGCGTCCCGATGGACGGCCCGATCCGCGCCCCGATGCACAGGGCGCGCTGCGAATGATCAGCATGATCGATATCCTCGGCGACGGGTTGTCGTCGGTCTACACGTTCTTCGAGCCGAACCTGCCGCACGCGAGCTTCGGCACCTACAACATCTACTGGCAGATCGAGCAGGCGCGCAGCCTGAACCTGCCGTACGTGTATCTCGGCTACTGGATTCGCGAAAGCCCGAAAATGGCGTACAAGGCGAATTTCCGGCCGCTCGAAGGCTTGATCGACGGCGAGTGGCGCGTGCTCGATCCGGCCAGCATCGACTTTCCGCCGGTCGATCTGCCGATGCATGGACGACGCGGTCCGCTCAGGCCGTAGCCGAAGCGCCGTCCGCCGAGTCGTCGCCGGGCCCTGCTCGCCGCCAGCAACGCCCTACCAGTCTCATCAAAGCCCAAAGCCGGTAAAATGGCGGGTTCCTATTTTCCGGCCGTCCGGCTTCATCCCGTGTTCAGTTCCCTTTATCCGCTCGTTCGCGCCCAACTCTTTCGCATGGACGCGGAAGACGCTCACCATCTGACTTTGCGCATGCTCGGCGCCGCCGGCCGCACCGGCATCGCCGGCGCGCTCGCCGCGCGCGTGCCGGATTCGCCGCGCACCGTGATGGGCCTCACGTTCCGCAACCCGGTCGGACTCGCGGCCGGCCTCGACAAGGACGGCGCGTGCATCGACGGTCTGGCGGCGCTCGGCTTCGGCTTCATCGAAGTGGGCACCGTGACGCCGCGCGCGCAGCCGGGCAATCCGCGCCCGCGCATGTTCCGGCTGCCGCAAGCGAACGCGGTGATCAACCGGATGGGCTTCAACAACGCCGGCGTCGACCAGTTCGTGAAGAACGTCCAGGCCGCGCGCTATCGCGGCATCCTCGGTCTGAACATCGGCAAGAACGCCGACACGCCGATCGAGCGCGCCGCTGAAGACTATCTGTACTGCCTCGAGCGCGTGTACCCGTTCGCGAGCTACGTGACGGTCAACATCTCGTCGCCGAATACGAAGAACCTGCGCCAGCTGCAAGGCGCCGACGAACTCGACGCGCTGCTCGCCGCGCTGAAGGACAAGCAGCAACGGCTCGCCGACATGCACGGCAAGCTCGTGCCGCTCGCGCTGAAGATCGCTCCGGACCTCGACGACGAGCAGATCAAGTCGATCGCCGACACCTTGCTGCGCCACCAATTCGAAGGCGTAATCGCGACCAACACGACGCTGTCGCGCGCTGCCGTCACCGGCATGCCGCATGCGGACGAAGCCGGCGGCCTGTCGGGCAAGCCGGTGTTCGACGCGTCGAACGAAGTGATCCGCAAGCTGCGCGCCGAAGTCGGCGAGGCGGTACCGATCATCGGCGTCGGCGGGATCTTCTCGGGGGAAGACGCACGAGCGAAGCTCGCGGCCGGCGCGTCACTGGTGCAGCTTTATACTGGATTCATCTACCGCGGTCCGGCGCTCGTCGCCGAATGCGCGCAGGCGCTGCGCTAAGCATCCGCACCGGCGGTGCATATAGACATAAACAAACGGTATTTAGATTGCGATAGTCTCGTTTGCTATGCTCTCGACCGTCAAAACGTCAGACGTACAAAGGAACACGATGAAATTTGGCCTGCTGAAGAAACTCCTCGCCACCGCGCTGATCGGCGCGTCGTTGACCGCCGTCGCCGCGCACGCGGAAGACCTGCTCGACCAGGTCAAGCAGCGCGGCACGCTGCGCGTCGGTCTCGAAGGCACCTTCCCGCCGTTCAACTCCAAAGCGCCGTCGGGCGAGCTGGTCGGCTATGACGTCGACATCGCCAAGGCCGTCGCGGCCAAGCTCGGCGTGAAGCCGGTGTTCGTCACGACCGAATGGAGCGGCATCATCGCCGGTTTGCAGGCGGGCAAGTTCGATGTGATCGTCAACCAGGTCGGCATCACCGACGCGCGCAAGCAGACCCTCGACTTCTCGCCGGCGTACACGTACTCGGCCGCGCAACTGATCCAGCGCAAGGACGACACGCGCCAGTTCACGTCGCTCGAAGACCTGAAGGGCAAGAAGCTCGGCGTCGGTCTCGGAACGAACTACATGGACATGGCGAAGTCGGTGCCCGGCATCGACGTGAAGACCTATCCGGGCGCGCCCGAATACCTGCGCGACCTGGCCGCCGGCCGGCTCGACGCGGCGTTGAACGACCGTCTGATGCTCGCGTACCTGCTGAAGAACTCGAACCTGCCGCTGCGCACCGGCGCGAACGTCGGCCCGGGCAACCCGTCGGGCATTCCGTTCCGGAAGGGCAACCCGCAGTTCGCAAAGGCGATCGAGGATGCGATGACCCAGCTCGAAGCGGACGGCACCTTCACGAAGATCTCGGACAAATGGTTCGGCATCGACGTCAGCAAGCCGATCAAGTAACACCCGTGCAGTCAAACGAAGGGCGGCATCGATCACGATGCCGCCCTTCGCGTTTATGCGGCCCGCGCGGGGCCTTGGACCCGAACCGCGCGTCACGTATACCCCGAGCCGCATTGCGCGACCCGCGCCTGAACGCGCGCCAAAGTTTATGATGTGCGCTTTGTGCGTCAATAAGAACACTACCCATGTCCATCACATCCCTGCTGCTCCAATCGCTGCCGGTACTCGCACAAGGCGCCTTGCTGACGATCAAGTTCGCGATCCTGTCGATGATCTTCGGCTTGATCGGCGGCGCCGTGCTCGCACTGATGGGGATCAGCCACAGCCGGCCGCTGAACTGGATCGCACGCGTTTATGTGAGCGTGATGCGCGGCACGCCGCTGCTGGTTCAGATCTTCGTGATTTACTACGGTCTGCCGAGCTTCGGCATCTCGCTCGAACCGACGCCGGCCGGCGTGATCGCGCTGTCGGCGAACGTCGCCGCCTATCTGTCCGAGAGCATGCGCGGCGCGATTCTGGGCATTCACCAGGGCCAGTGGCTCGCGTCGTACAGCCTTGGGCTGTCGCGGCGCCAGACTCTGCGCTACGTGATCGCGCCGCAGGCGCTGCGCATCGCGGTGCCGAGTCTGTCGAACAGCCTGATCAGCCTGGTCAAGGACACCTCGCTCGTGTCCGTGATCACGGTGACAGAGTTGCTGCGCAGCGCGCAGGAAATGATCGCGTCGACCTATCAGCCGCTGCCGCTCTATCTGGCCGCCGCGGCCGTGTACTGGGTGCTGTGCCAGGTGCTCGAGTGGGCGCAGCGCTGGTACGAGCGGCGGCTGTCCCTGCCGACGCGGCACTGAGCGGCGCCCACTGCTTTTCCTTTGCCGCTGTGGCTCATTCGCCAGCGAACTTCAGCCCCAACGCCGCGCGCGCAGCGTCGGCCATCGCGATCATCTGTCGCGACGTGTCGTGCGGCATCAGCGGACTCTCCAGCACATCCGCGCGAATCAGCTCGCAAAAATGCGCGGTCTCGTAGTTCAAACCACCGCCTTCGAACGGTTCGTCGAGTTCGACGACGCGGCCGTCCGCGTAACGGATGCTCGCGCGCGACGGGTTCCACCACGGCTCGTGCAGCGTCACGTGACCGCCTTTGGCCATCAGCAGCGCATCGCCCTTGCCATGCAGATCGAGCCCGCAGAATAGCTGCGCGATGCCGCCGCGCTCGTGCTGGCTGTTCAGACTCGCGAACGTATCCACCCCGGTGGCGCCGAGCCGGCCGAAGGTCTGCACGTCGCATGGTGCGCCGAGCCAATCCACCGCAAGAAACATCTCGTAGATGCCGATATCGAGCAGCGCGCCGCCCGCGTGCTCGAACGACAGCGACGGATGATCGGCCGGCACGCCAGGCACCGAGCAGCCCGCGCGCACGAGGCTGACCTCGCCGATCGGTTCGGCCGCGAGGTGCTCGCGCAACCTTCTGTAAAGCGGATAGAACGGCGGCTTCATCGCTTCCATGAAAAGCCGTTGCGAAGCGCGCGCGGTCTCGAGCACGCGCTCGAGCTGCGCACGATTGATACACGCGGGTTTCTCGCACAGCACGTTCAGCCCGGCTTGCAACGCGGCGATCGCATAGTCGGCGTGGCTGTCCTGCAGCGTCGCGATATAGAGCGCGTCGATGCCGCTCGCGAGCAGCGTATCGAAACTGTCGCAAACGGTACCGCCGAATTCATCGGCGAACGCCTGAGCCGGTTCCACGCGACGCGACCACAGCGCGGCGAGCCGCGCGCGCGGCACGAAGGCGAGACCTTGCGCAAAGCGGCGCGCAATCCGGCCAGTGCCGACGATCCCCCAACGGATCTCACGCGATGAAGTGGTGTCCTGCGCTGCCCGATTGGTCGGTTGGGCGGTGGCTGCCTGCGGTGCCGCTGTCGTGTCTGTCATCGTTGTGCGAGGGTCCATGCGGTTCGGAACAGCCGCTATTGTCGCCGATGCCGTTTGAGAATGCGGCGAACCCGGCCAATCCGAACCATGCGACATCGCAGCCGCGCACCGACCTTCGAGACCCGCGCCGCCGCTGTCGCGGCCAGGCACTCAAGCAACCAGGCTCAAACCGACGCTCACACCGAGTCTCAAACCCGCGCCGGCGGCTCCGCGGAAAACCGGCCGCCGATCTCCTCGGCCGCGTAATCGATCATCGCCAGCGAGGCGATCTCGGCCTCCTTCGGATCGCGCCGCTCGATCGCTTCGACGACGCGCTGATGCGACGCGATCGCGCTCTCCCACACCCCGGTCCGGTCATGCACGATCGGGGCGACGGTCGACAGCGCGCCGCGAATGATCGCGGCCATCTGCTTGAAGAACTGGTTGCCGCTCGCGATCACGATACGCGTGTGAAACAGCTCGTCGGCTTCCTGATAGGCGGGCTCGCCCGGACGGATCACGCGAAACGCCTCGAACGCCTCGCGAATCGCCGCGACATCCGCGGCACTGCCGCGTGCGGCCGCCTGCGCCGCAGCGCGCGGTTCGATCAGGATGCGAAACTCGATCACGTCACGCAGAAACATCGGATCGGGCTTCGCGCGAAAACGCCAGTTGACGACGTCCTCGTCGATCATGCGCCAGTCGCTCATGGGCCGGATGCGCGTGCCGATCTTCGGGCGCACGTCGAGCATGTCGCGCGCGAGCAGCATCGATAGCGCCTCGCGCATCACGGTGCGGCTCACGTCGAATTCCTTCGACAGCACATCCTGCGGCGGCAGAATCGCGCCGTACTTTTCCTCGACGATGCCGCTGACGAGCCCGTCCATCACCTTGCTCACCAGCGAGCGATCCTTGTTTGCGTGTTCCATGACATATCCCCGAAGCGGTGTTGACCCCGCGTGGCCTGTTAATGAAGGGCCCGTACGTATCTCTTATGCAAATAGGATCGTTTTCCGATACGTTGCTAGCTTCGAAACGGATGCGCCAGTTGGGACACTTCCTGACAGGGTTATCCCTCTGAAGATTTGTTTCGTTCATGTAACGCAATCTGTTCCGCCAGGCTCAAAGCTCGCCCGTCAAAGCGTGCCTGCGTTACCCGGTTTAATTAGTGCGCATTCGCACGTTGGCGTGACGAAATTGTCTGATTTGCACGGACGTGGTCCGGCGATTGCGTGCTCGGGCGAACAAACATGCGATGGCAATCGCATCACGCCGAATCCTCGTTCGACGCGCTCGCCGCCACCGACGCATAGCGGCCGCCGAAAAACAGCAGCGGCGCGTGCTCGTCGAGCGAGAACACCAGCACTTCGCCGACGAACAGCGTATGGTCGCCGCACGGATGGCGGTCCACCACGCGCGCGGCGAAGCGCGCGGCCGCGTGCTCGAGCAGCACGACGCCCGCAAGGCCGTCGACCGCCGCGAAGCGCGGTGCGCAAGTCGGCGTGAGGTGGCTTTGCGCCTCGCCCGCGAAATGGCGGCTGTGCGACTCCTGCGCCTCCGACAGCACGCTGACGCCGAATAGCTCGGCTTCCATCAGCCGCGCATGCATGCGCGCACGATGTCCGACCGACACGACGATCAGCGGCGGCTTCAGCGACCCCGACATGAACGCGTTGGCGGTCATCGCGTGAAGGCTGTCGCCGCTGCCGGTCGAGATCACCACCACGCCGGTTGCGAAGCGCCCGAGCGCATGACGAAAGCGCCGCTCGTCGAATGACGGCGACCGCGCTTCATCGGCTGGCTCCTCGGCTTGACCTCCATTGACGCGCATGGGCGCGCCGACGTCCGGCCAGCCCGCGCCGAGCGGTACCGTCACGCCGAGAAGACGCGCGTCGGTACCGATGCGCTCCATCACCGCATGGCCGACCGAGTCGGACGGACACGCGGCGAACGCGTCGCGCGCGAGATGCACCGCGCCGGCATCGTCGATGCTCGCGCCCGCGAATGCGTCCTTGCAGGCCGCCGCGATCAGCGGACGGCACAAGCCGATCGCGTCGAGCCATACCGACGCGCGCACCACGAACATGCCGCAGTTCCACCAGTACTCGCCCGCGGCGAAGTAGCGCTCGGCAAGCTCTGCATCGGCCTTCTCGACAAAGCGCCCGATCGTCCGCGCGCCCCGGTTGCCCAAGGGCGCGGCGGTGCGGATATAGCTGTAGCCGATCGCCGCGCGCTGCGGTGGCACCCCGAACGCGACGATCGCGCCGCGCGAGGCATGCGCGAGCGCCTCGTTGAGCGCCGCACCGAATGCAGTGTGATCGGCGCTCGGATGATCGGTGGGCAGCACGACCAGGATCGGATCGTCGCCAGCCACAGCCGACGCGCGCGCGGCGAGCGCCGCGACGCTCAGCGCCGGCGCGGTGTTGCGCGCCATCGGTTCGAGCAGCAAGCGCGCAGGCCTGCGGTACCGCCACTCGACTCGCTCTAGCGCAGGCAGCCGCGGTTCGTCGCGGCAGACCACCAGCGGCGCGGCGGACGGCCTGGTACGGGCCGCGTCGTGCGCGGCCGAGTCGAGTGCATCGTCGAGCCAACGCAGCGTCGCTTCGAGCAGCGCGCGGTCGTCCATCGGACCGGCCAGTTGCTTCGAATTACGTTCGCGCGACAGCGGCCACGGCCTCGTACCGGAGTCGCCCACGAGGATCACCGGTTGCACGGTCAGTTCGTGAAGCGCGGCTGCGGCTCGAGCCCCCAGCGCCAGCGGATTACCTGGCTCTACTATTCGGTTCATTTGCGATCCTCTCGAATGCAACTCCTGTTCACCGGCCGGCATGACGCCAGCAGGTGCCTCGTGGTCGCAATCGTTTCTGGTCGTACGCGCGTGCCCCTCTGTCCGCCGCGTGTTCCCCTATGCTTCTCCGAACGGACGCAACGCCCCCGGGCCGCGATGCTCACCGTGTTCCGGGTGCTGCCTGTGCAGTTCGCCGTCGAGCGCGGCGCTGTCGGGCTGACGCAGCTTCGTGAAGCCGCCGCGATAGACGTTCTCGACGTAAGACATGATGTTTTCCTGCGCCACCGACGACAGGATCGCGTGATCGGTGTGCTTGCAAAAGGCCACATGAATGCGCGTGAAGCGCGCGAGCCGCGTGCCGCGCGCACCGAAGTAGCGCTCGAGCTCCTCGACGCCTTCGTCGAGCACACCGAACACCAGGTGCGTGTCGACGCCCCGCGCATCGAGGTTGGCGAACAGGTGCCGCTCATCCCGCGCGCCGAGTTCGAGGCCGCACAACCGCTCGATCCGGTCGGCCAGCGTTTCGCCGGTCTTCGCGAGCTGCCGTACCACCAGCTCGCGCACGAGGCCCCAGCCGCCCGTCTTGCCCTTGAGCACGCGCAGCCATTTGCCCGGCTGCTTCATCGAGCGCATGTAGTTGCGCGTCGACCCGAACGCGGACACCGGGATCATCGGCTTGCCGTGTTCGTCGCAGACGTTGTGCCATCTGAACTTCTGTACGTTGACGATCACCGCGCCCACCACCGCGGGTTCGCGCGTCGCGGCATGCAGGCCGGTATAGGCGCCCGAGCAGATGCCGACCGGCACCGCGCCCGCATGACCGCGCGCGACGAGCCAGCGCGATGCGCATGCGGCGTCGGCGGCGCTCGATTGCGAGTACAGCGCGTCGAGGCTCAGCGTGTCGCATGACGGCATGCTGTCGCCGACACCGCCGACGTCGATGCGCAGCGAAGCGATCCCCTGGCGGGCAAGACGCCGCGCGAAATGTACGCCGAAACGCCCGTTGCCGATCCGCGACACCGCGCCGGTATTGAGCAGCAGCACCGCCGGCGCGTGCGCCGCCGCGGCGCCGTCGGGCCGGCAGTAGATGCCGAACACCTTGCCGTCGTTCAGCCATACCGGCGTCTCGTGCAGCGTCGGCGCGACATAATGGCCGCCCGCCGGCTCTTCGCCTCGCTCGGGCACGCGCGCTACCGCGTGGCTGGTTCGCGTGCTGCCCGCGAGCAGCCAGTTCTCGATGGTCTCGAACGCGGCGTGCGGTATTTCGCTTTCGAGCGGCTCCATCATGAAGCGGCTGTATTCGTCGAACGGGTGACGCTCGAGCTCGACGCCATGTTCACTGTAATGCGCGGCGAGCGCACCGGTGCGCACGGGGTTCAGTGAATCGAGCAGCAGCACGCGCGCGGCCGGCCGGCTCGTCGCGCGATACAGATCCGCCGTGTGCAGGCTTTCCAGCGTGTCGCGATACATGCGGAAGCCGTACGCTTCGACGAACTCGTCGGTATCGGGCTCGACCACGCAATCCATCGCAGCCGGATCGTCCAGCCACTGCCGGTAATGCGCGCGCAATTCGCGCTGATAAGTCTTGCCCGACAGCACCGGCGACATCAGCACGAGACCGTGCACGTCGCCGAGTTCCTGCGCGGCAAGCGCGGCCAGCATGCCGCCAAGACGCAGACCGCACAAGCTGACCCGCTCGACACCGGTCGCCGCGCGCAGCTGCGCGACCGCCTGTTTGACGCTGTCGATCCACGCGCGCCACAGGCCGGCGTCGGTCGGATCGCCGGCCGAATCGCCGCTCGCCGGGTAGTCGAAGCGCAGCACCGGTATGCCGCGGGCGGCGAGGCGCTCGGCGAGCCGGCGCATGCCGCGATACGTGCACAGCGTGTCATAGCCAAACGGGGAACACATCACAACGCCATCCGGGCCGTGGGCTGAATGCAACCAGCCGAAGTTGCCGTCGAAGACGATGGGTCTCACTGTCCGCTCCTTACGTTTCTTCCTTTTCATGTGATTACAACAAAGGCGCTGTCGCCCATATGTGCGTCCCGCTACATTGGTTTGGGCTCCGAATCGAGCTGGGCTCGCGTGTGCCCATGAGCATGCTGTGCAGTGCAGCACGCCCCGCGCATGGACCGAAACGCGGCTGATCGCGTCGTTCATGCGCTGCATTGAATGCCGGCGGCTGCGGTGCGCGTGCCGCGAGCATCAGGTGATGGAGAAGGTGCGGGCGCGCCCGCGCGCGACGCCAAGGCTCGTGGCCAACCACCACGCTACCCTATGACCATTGCCATTTAACTCCCTCCGATCGCGGCCATCTGTACGGCCACCCACACAGCCACGCGGCGCCTGGGGGCAAGATGCAAGACCTGCGACGGCGCCGACGGGAAAGTCATACGATAGGCTCGCCCGTCACCGGCCGGACAAGGGACCATGGAACGAAGCATCGTCAGGAACATCTTCATCAACTTTGCCGGAGCCGTCGCGCCGACCTTCGTGTCCCTCGTGACCGTGCCGGCCTACATTCATCTGCTGGGCGCCGAGCGCTATGGGGTGATCAATCTGGTGTGGGCGCTGATCGGCTACTTCAGCGTCCTCGATCTGGGCACCAGCCTCGCGACGGAAAACCAGATCGCCAAGGCGCGCGCGACCAACGACGATTCGATCGAACCGATTTTCTGGAGCGCGTGGTTCATGAATCTCGGCACCGGCATCATCGGCGGGGCGCTGATTTATGGCGGCACCATCGTCTACATCACCTACGGCGTAAAAATCGAGCCGGCGTTCCAGCATGAAGTGATGGCGAGCCTGCCGTGGATCGCGGTCGCGGTGCCGATCACGAACGTCACGTGGGTCTTCGCGGGTGCGATTACCGGCGTCGAATGCTTCGCGAGCTACAACATCAACCAGATGCTCGGCACCGCGCTGTTCCAGCTGCTGCCGATCGCGGCGATCTTCTGCTTTTCGCCGTCGCTGGCGTTCGTGATTCCGGCCGCGGTGATCGCGCGCTTCATCGCCGGCCTGATGCTCGGCGTGGCCGCCATTCGCGCGCTCGGCATTCGCCGGATGCGGCTACCGCAATGGCGCGTGATGATCGGGCTGTTCCGCTACGGCCGCTGGCTGCTGATGTTTTCCGGCGCCAACATGATTGCCTCGACCCTCGACCGCGTGTTCGTCGGCGGACTGCTCGGCGCGCGCTTCGTCACCTACTACGCGACGCCGCAAAACCTGATCAATCGATTGAACCTGCTGCCGCTCGCGATGGTGCGCACGCTCTTTCCGCGTATGTCGGCCGCGTCGCGCGAGGATGCGGACGCGCTCGCGCACCACGCGCTCGCGTTTCTCAATGGCGCTTTTACGCCGTGCGTGATCGTCGCGCTGTTCGCCTTGAAGCCGTTCCTGCTGCTGTGGCTGGGTCCGCAGCTTGCCGCCTCGGCGCCGGTCGCGAGCGTGCTGATCGTCGGCGTGTGGCTGAGCGGCCAGTCGAGCATCCTCGGCAGCCTGTTGCAGGCGCAGACCCATCCCGCGGCGGTAGCAAGCGTCAGCTGGCTTCAGTTGCCGTTCTTCACCGGCGCGTTGTGGTGCGGCATCCACGGGTTCGGCATCATGGGCGCGGCGGTCGTCGTCGTGTTGAAGGCGCTGTTCGATTACTCGGTGTTGCTCGCCTTCTCACGGCTGCATGCGTGGACGATCGTGCGCAACATGCTCGCGCATCTGGCGTTTCTGCTCGTCGCGCTCGCGCTCGCGGATTCGATCAACGCGCTGCTGTTGGCGATCGTCGCTGCGCTCGCGTTGAGCGCAGCGAACTTCGGCATCTCGCTGCGCGGGTCCAGCGAATTGCGCGCCGCGCTTTACCGGCTCTGGCTGCGTCTCGTGCCGTCGTCCGGACGGGCACAAGGCTGAGCCCCGGCATCACAACAGTTCGAACGTGTTGGCGAACGATGCGCCGGCGCGCTCGCGCCGCCGCTGCCCGAGGCGCGCCTGAGCGCCACGCACCTGACGCGTGAGACCGATGTACGGTATTCCGTGTTCGAGGTACGGCCCCTCCGTTTTGCGAAAGCCGAACTGCTCGTAGAACCCGCGCAAGCCAAGCGGCGCACTCACGCGCGTAGCGCGGCCCGGCCAGCGTTCCGCGACCGCTTCGAGCACGCGCTCGATCAGCATCTCGGCGGTGCCGTCGCCGCGCCGCAGCGGACTCGTCAGCACCTTGTCGATCGTCACTTCCGGATCTTCCGAATCGCCTGGCTGCACCCGCGCATAGGCGAGCACCGGCATTGGACGTGCCATGTCGTCGACCGCGAACACATGCAAAGCGCGCTCGTCGCGACCGTCCGCGTCGAGGCACACATGCGCCTGCTCGACGACGAATACCGCACTGCGCGCACGCAGCACGACATACAACTCACGTACAGATAGCTGATCGAACTCCAGCGTTTTCCAGTTCATCACGCCCCCGGCGGTCAAAATACCTGGCGAAACCGGCGATCCCTGCCGTGCGCGACGGCCGGCCGATCCATGACGGTCCCTCATCATCGACTACACGGTAGCCTGCGCGAAAGACGTGCTTCCGTGCGCCATCGCACTGACGCTCGGGGTTGCCGATTCTTAAATACGAGCCAATGAAGCGCAGTCTCACCACGTGCCCCGGTATCGCAGATGGCTTCGCACAGCCCGCCTGCATCACCGCACCGCACCATCGCGCGCACACACTGCGGTCTTCGCACCGCACGAATCTACCTACGAAAATCAGGCGCCCACGATCATTCGATCCCGGCACCTATCGGCAGACCTTTGACCATAAGGGGGAGCACTGCATGAAAACTGCATTGAGACGCATCCTTTCAGAATCCGCACGCCTGGATGTCCCGGTGGAAAACCTCGCCGACGACGCCGACCTCTATGCTGCCGGACTATCATCGCTCGCGACCGTGCATCTGATGCTTGCTATGGAAGACGAATTCAACGTCGAAATTCCTGACCGTATGCTGACGCGCCGCCTGTTCTCGAGCATCGACTCGATGGCCGCCGCGATGACGGAGTTGCTGCAGGCCAAGGCGGCAGCATGAGCGCGCCGCTGCTGGATCAGGCCGCCGCGGCGGCCTGCGGGGCGGCCGCGAACTCGACTACCGACGCACGGACCGGCGCTGGCGAGAGCCCCGCCACCGGGGCGCTGACCGCGCTCGACAGCGGTCCCGAATGGCGTGCTGCAGCGCATCGGTGCGCGGCGATCGCCGCGCAATACGCGGACGCTGTCGACCGTGACGCGCGCTTTCCGGTCGAGGCGTTCGGCGCGCTGAAGGCCGAGCGTTTGTTATCGGCGATGGTGCCGACCGCCTACGGTGGCGCGGGCCTGTCGCTTGCCGATATCGGCGCGATCTGCGAAACGCTCGCCCAGGGCTGTGCATCGACGGCGATGATCTATGCGATGCATCAGATTCAGGTCGCGTGCATCGACTCTCATCGCGGCAATTCGGCCTGGCAAGCGAGCCTGCTCGCGCAACTGGCCGAGCAGCAATGGCTGCTCGCGTCGGCGACATCTGAAGAGACGATCGGCGGCAACATGCGTACGAGCGCGTGCTCGGTCGAGCTCGATGGCGCGCGTTTCCGGATCGAGAAGCTGGCACCGACGATCTCGTACGGCGCGCACGCCGACGGCATCCTCGTGACCGCGCGGCGCACCGCCGAAGCGGCCGCGTCCGACCAGGTGCTGATCGTCGCGCTGCGCGCCGAAACGGAGCTCGAGCGACGCGGCGGCTGGGACGCGATGGGCATGCGCGGCACCTGCAGCGAGGGCTTCCGGCTCGTCGCGACGGGACTCGCCGAACAGATTCTTGCGACGCCGTTCGCCGACATCGCCGATCAGACCATGCTGCCCGTGTCGCACACGCTGTGGGCGTCGGTGTGGACCGGCATCGCGATCGACGCGGTCAATCGCGCGAAAGCGTTTTTCCGCGCGCAGGCGCGCGCGAAGCCCGGCACCATGCCGCCGGCGGGCCTGCGGCTTGCCGAAGCCGTCGGGCTGCTGCAGATGATGCAGGCGCGTCTGTCGGTTGCACTGGAGGCCGCGCGCGCCGCGCATCAGGCGCGCGAGGGCGCGATCGAGGCGGACGCCCCGCTCGCGGCGATGCTCGGTTTCGCGTCGGACATGAACACGCTGAAGACCAGCATTTCGAGCACCGCGCTGCAGGTCGTACAGGAAGTGCTGATGATCTGCGGCATGGCGGGCTACAAGAACGGCACGCCCTATAGCGTCGGCCGCCATCTGCGCGACCTGCACTCGGCGCCCTTGATGATCAATAACGACCGTATCGCGCAGAACACCGCGAGTCTGCTGCTCGCGCAACGTCCTGCCGCGCCGGGGAGACCCTGAATGAAGCTGATGACCGATACCGCCGCTGCTGCCACTGCCGCGGCGGCCCCCGCCACCGACGTGGGGCCTTCGCTCACGCTGCGCGACGAGATGCTGGCAGCCGGCCTGCTGATCGACACCGGCGAAAACGGACTGTATGGCCGCAGCCAGATTTTCGAGGACGTGATCGATCGATTGAACGTGGCGATTACGCATCTCGGCAAAGATCAGCAAGCCGAAGTGCTGCGTTTTCCGCCCGCGATGCGCCGCACCGACTTCGAGGACAGCGAGTACCTGAAGAGCTTTCCGAATCTCGCGGGCACCATCCATGCGTTCTGCGGCGACGACATGGGCCATCACCGTCTGTTGCGCGCGCTCGACGATGCGATGGCCGACAGCGACGACGACCGCGGCGACGCGTGGCTAGCGCAACAGAAACCGACGCGCGTCGTGCTGACGCCGGCCGCCTGCTATCCGATCTATCCGGTGATGGCGCGGCGCGGCCCCCTGCCCGCCGCCGGCCGCACGATCGACGTGCTGTCGTACTGCTTCCGCCATGAGCCGTCGCTCGATCCGGGCCGGATGCAAATGTTCCGTCAACGCGAATACGTGCGTCTCGGCAGCCCCGAGCAGGTGATGGCGTTCCGGCAGATGTGGATCGAGCGCGGCTCGTTGCTCGTGAAGCTGCTGGGCTTGCCCGTCGAAGTCGATCTTGCGAACGATCCGTTCTTCGGCCGCGGCGGCAAGATCGTCGCCGATAGCCAGCGCGCGCAGGCGCTCAAGTTCGAGTTGCTGATCGCGGTCGCCGATCCGCGCGGCAAGACGGCCTGCCTGTCGTTCAACTATCACATGGACCACTTCGGCGCGATCTGGAAGATCGCCTGCGACAACGGCACGACCGCGCATACTGGTTGTGTCGGCTTCGGCATGGAACGCATCACGCTCGCGCTGTTCCGTCATCATGGGCTCGACGTCGACGCGTGGCCCGACGACGTGCGCGCGCTGCTGTGGGGCGATACCGGGAGCCGCGTCGCGGATGCGCTGCAGGCGGCGCAATCTATGCAAACCGCAGCCGTCGCCGGAGGGCGCGCATGAACTCATCGCCGACTTGGGCGCTTGCCGGCTCGCTCGCCAACTCGTCGCTGCCGCGACGCGCAGGCGATCCGCCGACGCATCAGGAGACCCACGCGGCGCCCCGTGCCGGCACGCGGCCGCGCGAGCACGTAGCGCACGCATTGCATCAGGGCGAACGCGTGTGGCAGGAGACCAACTGCTACGTCGATCTATGGATCGAGCTGCTGCACGGCTTCGGGCTCGATCCGCGCGCGGCGCTCGCGTTCACGGTCACGCAGGATTTCGAAGGCGATCAGTTCACGTTCTTCAAGTTTCCGCTGGATGATCTCGAACGGCTGTATGGCACCCAGGTGCAGGAGCTCGCGATCTACGATTCGCTCGAAGAACGCGTGCTCGCGCAGACATTGCGCGGCCACACCGTGCTGGTCGAAGTCGACGGCTACTACCTGCCCGATACGCGCGCAACCTCGTATCGCAGCGAGCATCCGAAGACCACGATCGGCATCGACTTCGTCGATACCGCCGCGCGCCGCCTCGGCTATTTCCACAACACCGGCTACCACCAGCTCGAAGGCGACGACTACGACGGCGTGTTTCGCAAGCTGCCGCATTTCACCGGCCAGCCCGATCTGCTGTTTCCGTACGTCGAGTTCGCCAAGCAGGCGCGGCCCGCGCTCGAAGGTACCGCGCTCGCGGAGGCGTCGGCGGAACTGCTGTGCGCGCATCTGGAGCGGCGTCCATTGAGCAATCCGATTTCGCAATGGCGTGCCGCGTTTCCCGCGCATCTCGATACGCTGTTCGGGCGCGACGAGGCGTACTTCCATTTGTACTCGTTCAATCTGATGCGGCAGCTCGGTGCGAACTTCGAGTTTCTGTCGAAGTATCTGCAGTGGCTGTCCGCGCAAGGCTTCGAGATGCCGCCGACGATACCGGCCGCCGCGCAGCGCATCGCGTCGGAATCGATGGTGATGCAGTTCCGGCTGATTCGCGCGATCGCGCGTGGTCGCCGCGATAGCTGCGAAGACTGCTTCGACGTGCTTGAAAGCGCCTATGAACAAACGCTGCCGCCGCTAGCCGCTCTGGTGCGCTAATGCGTTGATGCGCGTGCCACCCGCCGCGCGGTTTTTCCGGGAATTGACCGTGGATGTATCGACACACGATCCGGCGGCTGACGAGAGCGGCGCCGGCCGTCCGCGCGCGGACGGCGCGCTCTCCCTATGGCCGCAACGGCTCGACACCGGCTGGGCTTGTCTGAGCACCCCACCCAACGCCTATGCGTCACCGGCCGATCTGCCCGCGCAAGGCTGGCTCGCCGCGCCCGTGCCCGGCACCGTCGCGAGCGCGCGGCGCGCCGCCGGTCTGCTCGATGTCGATCACCCGCCACCGCTCGCGTTCGACGATCACTGGTATCGCGTCACGCTGATCGGCACCGGTCGGCGCCGCCTCCGCTTTCATGGATTAGCGACGCTCGCGCAAGTGTGGCTCGACGATGTGAAGCGGCTCGATTGCGCATCGATGTTCATCGCCCATGATGTGGATATCGAACTGAATGGCCGTGCGACGCTCGTGCTGTGCTTTCGCTCGCTGACGCCGGCGCTGGCGGCCAAACGCTCGCGTGCGCGCTGGCGGCCACGCCTCGTGTCGCCGCCGACGCTTCGCAACGTGCGCACCACGCTGCTCGGCCACATGCCCGGCTGGTGTCCGCCGATCCAGGCGGTCGGGCCGTGGCGTCCAGTCGAGATGCTCGGCGACGCGCCGCACGCATTCGACACGATTGATCTGACCAGCCGGCTCGAGCACGACGATGGGGTTGTTTCGTTGACGTTACGTTTCGTACACCCCCACGACGCCGCCTGCCGCGCGACACTTGCGTGCGGCAACCATGTTTCGTGTTTGCAATGGCGCGATGCATATACACTCGCCGGCGACGTGCGCGTGCCCGATGCGAAACGCTGGTGGCCGCACACGCACGGAGAGCCCGCTTTATATCCTCTGACGTTGCAACTCGCCGACGGCAACGTGATCAGCCAGTCTCTAGGCTCGATCGGCTTTCGTCTTATCGAAGTGGATCGCGGCGCCGATGCTGCGGGCTTTACCTTGCGCGTGAATGAGGTGCCCGTGTTCTGTCGCGGCGCGTGCTGGACCAGCGCCGATCTCGTCACGCTAGCAGGCACCGAAGCGCAGTTGCGCCATACGTTCGAGCTCGCGCGCGCCGCCGGCATGAACATGCTGCGCGTCGGCGGCACGATGCTCTATGAATCAGATCTGTTTTATGCGCTCGCCGATGAGTACGGCCTGCTGATCTGGCAGGACTTCGCGCTGGCGAATTTCGACTACCCGAACGATGCCGCATTCAGCGCACTGATCGAGCGCGAAGCGAGCCAGTTCCTGACCCGCACGCGTCGCTTCGCGTCGCTCGCGGTGCTATGCGGGGGCAGCGAGGTCGATCAGCAGGCGGCCATGTTCGGACTGCCCGCGGCGCGGCGCGCGCAACCGTTGTTTACCGAGCTGCTGCCCGCGCTCGTCGCGCGCGAACGCGCGGACGTGCCCTATGTCAGCAATTCGCCATCGGGTGGCGCGTGGCCGTTTTCGACTAACGAGGGCGTCACGCACTACTACGGCGTCGGCGCGTATCAGCGGCCGCTCGCCGACGTGCGGCGCGCACAGGTGCGCTTCGCCGCCGAATGCCTGGCATTCGCCAATGTCCCCGACGACGCGACGCTGCACGACGCGCTCGCCACGATCCACACGCACGACCCGCGCTGGAAAGCCGCCGTGCCGCGCGATGCTGGCGCAGGCTGGGATTTCGACGACGTGCGCGATCACTATCTGCAGGCGCTTTACGGCGTCGAGCCGGCGCGCTTGCGCTATGAAGACACGGCGCGCTATCTGGATCTGTCGCGCGCGGTGGTTGCCGATCTGATCAGCGACGTGTTCGCCGAGTGGCGGCGCGCGGGCTCACCGTGCGGCGGCGGCCTCGTGTGGCAGTTGCAGGACCTGCGCGCGGGCGCGGGCTGGGGCGTGATCGACGCGACGGGACGGCCGAAAAGCGCGCTGCACGGCTTCGCGCAGACACTGCAGCCGTTGCAGGTCACGCTGACCGACGAAGGCCTGAACGGCCTCGATATCCATCTGATCAACGAGCGTGCGCAAACGTTTAGCGGCGAACTCGAACTGGTCTGTCTGCGCGACGGCAGCGTGAAGGTCACGTCCGCGCGAAGCGCGCTGACGCTTGCGCCGCGCAGCCTGCAACGCATCAGCGCGGCCGCGCTGCTCGGCCAGTTCTTCGATCTGACGCATGCGTACCGCTTCGGCCCGCGCGCGCACGATGTCACGATTGCAACGCTATACGAAGCCGCGAGCGGCGAGATCGTGTCCGAGGCGTTTCATCTGCCCGAGCGTAGCGTGCACGCGCGAGATGACCTCGGTATGACCGTTCAGGTCGAACGTCGGGGCGACGGCAACGGCTGGCAGCTCGCGATCGAAACGAAGCGCTTTGCGCGCTTCGTTCATATCACTGATCCGCACTATCGCGCGACGCGCGACTGGTTCCATCTCGCGCCGAACCGGCGCTGTATCGTGCCGCTGCTTCCGCTCGAACCGCTGTTGCCGACCGCGTTCGCCGCGTCGCCGCAAGAAGTCGTTGCTCCTGCATCAAACGCGGCCTTTAAAGTGGATGAAACAAGCGCGGCGCCCCAAGGGGAAGTCCGCGCGATCAATGCGCTTTCCGCCATCTTTTACGGCTAGTGGTGGTTCCGAACTAGTCGCAGGCCTGCGAGGCGCGCCAGAGCCCGCTTCGCACCTCTCGAACTGTCTGCTCCGCACAGTCACTGTTGGCTCGAACGCGACTGTTAGCGGCTCTGAAAGGCTTCGCGCGCGACAGCGTACGCACTTCATTTAACACTTCTGAATCATTTCCGACACTTCAGGTCTAGCGCTTCAAAACGTGCATGCGGCGCCAGGTTCAAATCTGAGACAGCTTCGACAGCCCTCTTGTTTTTGGCCGTGAAGCCTTTGATATCAAGGGATTCCCCGAAACCCAAAGCTTTCATACGATGCATTCCCCATCCGGAGGGGGTGTGCAGAACTGAAACAAAAAGCCGCTTTTCCCCTTCCGACGCACTCCGGGTTTGTTCGCTGCGCCGCATCAGCACACGTTTTCCCTGACGTTGGCACGGTCCTCGCTATTACCTTCACGCAACAGAGTGCCACCGCACACGAGCGCAACAACAGAGGCGGTGGCAGACAGGCCTATAACGGGGCCGGTGCTGGTCATCCTAGCTGCCCGCCGGGCGGCCCTGTCCCGAGGATGCGGGCATCGGATCAAATAAACGGAGAGAGTCGCGCGCGGCGCGGCTTTCATGCGAGGACCGATCATGTTGACACTTCAATCCGATTTGCACGGTAACCATCTGCTGGGGGCATTGCCTTCGCACGAATGGCAGGCGCTGGCCCCCCACCTCGAACTGGTTCATCTGCGCACCGAGCAACTGCTGTGCGACTCGGGTCAACGGATCCATCATGTTTACTTCCCCACCACCGCGATCATCTCGATGCTCTCGACGATGGAAGACGGCAGCTCCGTCGAGATCGCCGCGGTCGGCCGCGAAGGCATGACCGGCGTGCCGGTCCTGACGGGCGGCGAAACCATGCCCAACCGCGTGCAGGTGCAATGCGCGGGCTTCGCGTACCGGATGAGCGCTCAGGCACTCAAGCAGCAGTTCGCGCGCTCCGACTTTCTGCGCCGCCTGATGCTGCTGTATATGCACGCGCTTCTGACCCAGGTCGCGCAGACCGCCGCGTGCAATCGCCATCACGCGCTCAACAAGCAACTGTGCCGCTGGCTGCTGATCGAAGTGGATCGCGTCGCGTCGAACGATCTGACCGTCACGCAGCAGCTGATCGCCGACATGCTCGGCGTGCGCCGCGAAGGGATCACCGAAGCGGCCGGCAAGCTGCACGACGAAGGCCTGATCCATCATAGCCGCGGTCATATCAAGGTGCTCGACCGCAAGGGCCTCGAAGACCGCGCGTGCGAATGCTACGGCCTCGTGAAACGCGAATTCGATCGTCTGCTGCCGCGCCTGCGCCAGGCGGAGACCGTCGAATAAGCGGGACGCCGTTCGATGACCGGGGTCGATTTGCCTATGTTTAGGGCTACTTCTCGATGTCTCGACGTGCTCTTCGTGATTGCAGGTGGTCTGCTAGCCCACTGGATCCGCTTTCCCGCGCCAATCGCGTTAGGCGATACCGAGCGCCTTCTGATTGCGTTCAACTGTGTGCTGGTTCTGCTGCTGTTTCCGGGCTTCGGCACCTATGAGACGTGGCGCGGCAAGGCGATCGCGCCAGTGCTCGCGAGAATCGCCGCCGCGTGGGTCGTGGTCGTCGCGACCTCGCTCGTGCTCGCGTTCACGCTGCATCGGATGGATGCGGTGTCGCGCCTATGGTTCGGATATTCGACGCTGATCTCCGGCGCGCTGATCATTGCGACCCGCTGCATCATGCACGTGGTGCTGCACTTCGTGCGCCGCCGCGGGATGAACGCGCGCACCGTCGCGATCGTCGGCGCACCGGGCTTTGCGCGCACGCTGCTCGCGCATCTCGAGCATGCGCCGCAAGCGGGCTTCAAACCGGTGTGCGTGTTCGACACTAGCCTAGAAGGCCGCGACGCCTCTGGCGCGCGTCTGGCCCGCCTGCCCGTGCTGACCGATCTGGAAGCGTTCGCGACGAAGGTGCGCGACGAACGCGTCAACGAAGTGTGGCTCGCGTTGCCACTTCGCGAAGAACACACGATCTACCGCTTCACGCGCACCTTCAGACACGACTTCGTCAATCTGCGCTTCATTCCCGACGTGCGCGGTCTGTCGCTGTTCAATCATGCGATCGTCGATGTCGTCGGTTTGCCGACGCTGAATCTGAGCGCGACGCCGTTCTCGCCGCCGCAGATGTGGCCCAAGCTGATGTTCGACCGCCTGTTCGCCGCGCTAGCGCTGTTCGCACTCGCGCCGATGTTCGTCGTGCTCGCGATCGGCATCAAGCTCACGTCGCCGGGACCCGTGTTTTTCCGGCAGACCCGCAAGGGCGTCGATGGTCAGCCGTTCTGCATCTACAAGTTCCGCTCGATGACCGCGCACCGGGAAGAGCACGGCCAGATCACGCAGGCGACCCGCAATGACTCGCGCGTGACGAAGCTCGGCAGCTTCATGCGCCGCACGAGTCTCGACGAGCTGCCGCAGTTTCTGAACGTGCTGCTCGGTCAGATGTCGGTGGTGGGTCCGCGCCCGCATGCGATCGAACACGATGATCTGTACAAAGACCAGGTGTACGGCTACATGCACCGCTACCGCATCAAGCCCGGCATCACCGGCTGGGCCCAGGTCAACGGCTATCGCGGCGCGACCGCCAAGATCGAGAAGATGGAAGCGCGCGTCAAATTCGATCTCTTCTATATTCAGAACTGGTCGTTCTGGTTCGACATGAAGATCGTCTTCATCACGGTTTTCAAGGGCTTCGTCGGCCGCAACGCGTTCTGATCATGCGATCGAGCGGATCGCTTCCGACGGTGGCGGCCATCTTGCCGGCGTCGCGGCGCGCTACAAATAGAAACGCCAACTCCGGCGGCCCGATCGACAGCCGCCATCGTTGACGCAAGACAAAGAGCCGCGACGGACTCCGTCATGAACGGACCCGCCGCGCGACACCGCCGCTACAGGAACTGGCTGACGTCGGTCTGAAACCGTACCGCGAGCGCCTTGGCGACTTTCTTGCTGATCGCGCGGCGCCCCGCGAGAATATCGCTGACCACGGTCGGCGACGCGATGCCGGCCAGATCCTTCTGCTTGAGACCATGCGTGGTCAGCAAATGGCGCAGGACCTCGCGCGGCTCCGCTTTTGGAATCGCCAGGTTGCGCGCTTGCCAGTGACCGACCAGTTCCTTCACGATCGCGTGCAGATCCGCGAGCGGATCGTTTTCGTCACCACTTAGATGATCGGACAGCGAGTTTGCGATGCGCACCATCTGGTGATAATCCTCTTCGGTGCGAATCGGCGTGATCGGCAACTGGCTCTTAAGCGCAGCCCAGGTTGCGGCAATATCGGGAAAAGGTCCCGGAAGGCGATCGGCATTCATGAGTTTAAATTCGTCCTCGTCCAAAAGCCGTCGGCGCGTTAATCGATGACGCGCGAATGACGACTGCCTGTTGTAGTGAATCGCCGTGGCACGCCGAATTGCCAGCACTGCGAACTTCGCAGTGAGGTCATTCAGCGGTCACGATAGCGAACGTCTGCTTCAGGTCGTTATGGCCACGCGAGGCATGCCGCGCCAGCGAATATCTCGCCCGTAGCGCGTGGCGCGCACCCCGATGTCGTTTTTTTGAAGTCCAGTCCTGCCTGCTTGACAATGGCCGGCCGCGGCTCGCCTTGCACGCGCGGTGCGTTTCGCGCGATACGCGATACGCACTGCCGACACAAAGCGCGAAGCGGACGCGCCCACACCAATAGCCGCCCGGACGCGTTGGTCAGAACGGCTCGTTACTGCCTGTTGCGAAATCACTGCGTGACGACGAAAACCCTTCCCTCTCCCATCGAAAACTCCACGAGGCAAGAACAGCGAATGACCCTCACCTCATTGCCTCCACCTGCTTTTCGGCGCCGTGTCGCTGGCGATGCCGAGTTCCCGGGTCGCGAGATCGGACTCCGCCCACGTCACCTGCTCCCCCAGTTCCGCCGCCGGCAGACCCTGAGCGACCGCCGCAATCGTGCGCGTAACCTCGGCCATGAACGCTCGCCGGAACACCTGGGCCGAAAACCGTTCGGCATTCGCGCGACAGGCCGCCGGCGTGATGTACGCGCTCAGCCGCTCGAAGCGGTTGACCGCGTCGAGCACCGACACCGCCGTCTGACGCGCGAAGAAAACGCCGGTCGGATGCGGATCGCCGACCGGCACGACCGTTTCGAGCGCCCCGCCCTTGGCGAACGCAATGACCGGCGTGCCGCAGGCCTGCGCTTCGAGCGGCACGATGCCGAAATCTTCCTCGGCAGCGAACACGAAGGCTCGCGCGCGCGCCAGATAATCCTTCAGTACGCCAAATGGCTGATAACCGAGGACTGTCACGTTCGGTCCGGCTTGCGCGCGAATCGACGCCATCTGCGGCCCATCACCGATCACGATCAGCTTGCGCTGCGGCGTCGCGTTGAACGTCTCGACGATCAGATCGATGCGTTGATGCGGCACCATCCGCGACACGCTCAGATAGAAATCGTCTTTCTCGGCGCGCAGTTCGAATTCGTTCACGTCGACCGGCGGCGGAATCACTGCGGCATCGCGCCGATAGGTTTTCAGCATGCGCCGGGCGACCGATTGTGAATTCGCGATCAGACGATCGACACCATTCGTCGACTGCGCGTCCCAGCCGCGCAGATAATGCAGCAAGACCCGCGCGGCCCACGACTTCGGTCCGCGCAGCAGATTCGCGTCGCGCAGATACTGATGCTGCAGATCCCACGCATAACGCATCAGCGAATGCACGTAGCTGATGTGCGTCTGCTGTGGGCCGACCAGTACGCCCTTCGCGACCGCGCAAGAACTGCTTATGATCAGGTCATAGTTCGACAGATCGAACCGTTCGACGGCAAGCGGCATCAACGGCAAATAGGCGCGATACCGGGTGCGCGCAAACGGCAGGCGTTGTATGAACGACGTGGTGACCGGCTTACCGGCTAGCGGCGTGCGATCTTCGAGAAAATCGACGACGCTGAAAACATCGGCGTCGGGAAAGCACTCGATGATCTGCTCGAGCACTTTCTCGGCGCCGCCGGGAGCGACCAGCCAATCGTGCACGATCGCCACTTTCATATTCCGCCCTATCTGTCACGAAACGCCACCTGGCCTTAGAGAAGAGTGTATGTGCCACGTTTCTGACTGTGCGTGCGCGTGCACACATTCGACGTGCGACAGTTCGCGAGTAATTCGCAGAGTCCGTTTGCGTCTGCAAAATCACGGCTTGATTGCTGAGGTTTCGTCCGTGCACCACGGCTGACGTTTTCGTCGTCACCTCTTCTCGCTAGTCTTGGCCACGCGTTGCGATCGGGGCGCTGCGCGGGCGAATGGCACCTGACGTGGCGGGCATCGCGCGCGGCTAGCATCGACGGCGAAGGGTCTGCGCGCGGGTTCAGGCATTTTCCGTCAGGTGCGCGCGGTTGCCGCTGCGGCGGGCGAGCGCAATAAAAAACGCGTGTGAACCGCTGGAGCGGTTCACACGCGTCAGAGCGAACAGAAATGCAGCCGCTTAATTCTGGCCGTACGTGATCGTTTGCACGCCGGTGTCAGTGCCCAGCAGGCACAGATTCGCGCCGCGGCCCGCGAACAGGCCGACCGTGACGACGCCGGGCCATGCGTTGATATGCGCCTCGAGCGTGCACGGGTCGCTGATGCTCAAGCCCTTCACGTCGATGATCTCGTTGCCGTTGTCGGTGATGAACGGCGCGCCCTCTTTCGTCACGCGCACGACCGGCACGCCGCCGAGCGCCGTCACGCGACGGCCGATCGCGGTGCGCGCCATCGGCACGACTTCGATCGGCAGCGGGAACTTGCCGAGCGTCTCGACGACCTTGCTCGCATCGGCGATGCAGACGAATGCTTCCGACACCGACGCGACGATCTTCTCGCGCGTCAGCGCGCCGCCGCCGCCCTTGATCATCGCACCGCTGCGATCGATTTCGTCGGCACCGTCGACGTACACCGGCAGCGAGTCGATCTCGTTCAGGTCGAGCACCTTGAAGCCGTGCGATTGCAGACGCGCGGTGGTGGCGAGCGAACTCGACACCGCGCCGCGATAGCGGGATTTGGTGGCGGCCAGCGCGTCGATGAAGCAGTTCGCGGTGGAGCCCGTGCCGACGCCGATCACCGAGCCTTGCGGCACGTTGGCGTTCACGTAATCGGCGGCGGCTTGGCCGACCAGTTGCTTGAGTTCGTCTTGAGTCATGGGAGAGGCGGGAAAAGCGTGAAAAACCGATAGTTTACCGGAGTGGCGGGGGGAGGGTTCGGTTTGGGTGCGCTTTGTGCCGTGCAGCCCGCTGATTTGCCGGGCAGCTTTTCACACATTGAGTCATAAGAATCATCCATCGCCCATATCAAACCGCTGTGGTGCTTGCTAGTTTTTAGGCCCGCAAGACCACAGAGGATTCTGGAATGCCGCAGGAATACGATGGAGATGGCGTGCGCTTGGTGCTCAGCGCGCCGCAGCTGGCCGCGATATTGACGCGCGGATCGATCAGCCAGACGGAGATGCTGAGCAACCGGCTCTGGGGCGGCCTGCAGGTCGCCGCAGGCGTAGCGGAGATGGTCGGAGCGGCAGCGCTATGCGCGCTGCCTGAACCGACGATGGCAAGCAAGGCCGGTTGCGTGATGTTCGGCGTGCATGGCTCGGACACGGCGGCGAGCGGTCTGCGTCAGATGCTGACGGGCCAGAACACGGCTACGCTGACACAGCAAAGCGCGACGAAGCTCGCCGAGTCGCTGAAAGCCCGCCCGGACCTGGCTAATCAGATTGGTGTGTCGCTCGATATCGCGGTGCCGTTCGGACTCATCGGCTCGATCAGAGCCGCGCGCGTCGCGCGGATTACGATGGGGCGGATTAGTCTGGATGCGCATGAGGCCAAAGCCGGTAGCCGGAACGGCGGGCATACGATACTGAAGCATGTGGGGAGGACTGAGGCGCAGTTGCGCGAAAGGCTGCGATTGGAATCGGAGAGAAGAGTAGTATCGTCGTTTCGGGACTTGGCGGCCGCGGAATGGGCCATCTCCAAGGTGATGGAGTCCAACACGTCGAAAATCAGGAATTGGGCTCAGTCGAATCCGAGGCGAGATCTCGTTCTGTATCAGGATGTCGGAAGAAAAGTGGGCTACGGTATCATTCGAGCGACAGGAGAATTCAAGCACATGAGTACGATTCAGGTCGTCTTTAGATTCGAAGAGTACAACGGAATGCCCTATTACATTTTTACATCGTACCTGGTGAAATGATCGACGAAAGCGCATATCCTGAGTTCCACGTGCTGTTCGGCGCGTATCTCAATCAGGATTCAGAATATTGGGGCGAAACCGTGGATGAAATAGTCTCGTGTTTCAAGAGAGACAGCTCCCCCGAAGAAATCCAGGCTACGCTGGCCGAAATAGACAAATTCAAAAAAGAAACAGGTGAGAATCTCGATGAAATATTTTCGGAAACGTACGGTTTCAATTTCGATCCCATCTTATGGGGATACACAACGGAGTCCTTTTTTGAGGAACTAAAGCGCCTTCTGCGCAAATAGCCGCATCCGCCGCACGCAAAACAAGCGCCCGAAACCACCACCGCGTTCCGGGCGCCATCAATCGACCAACAACAAGAACGACGACAGAAGAACTACTTCTTCACCGCCCGCTGCCGCACCGCTTCAAACAGACACACCCCGCTGGCCACGGACACATTCAAACTCTCCACCGTCCCCGCCATCGGAATGTTCATGACGACGTCGCAGGTTTCACGCGTCAGACGCCGCATGCCCTCGCCTTCCGCGCCCATCACGAGCGCCACCGGCCCGTCGAGTTCCGTTTCGTAGACGCTCTTCTCCGCGTCGCCGGCCGTGCCGACCACCCAGACGCCCGCGTCCTTCAGTTCGCGCAGCGCGCGCGCCAGATTCGTGACCGTGATGTACGGCACCGTGTCGGCCGCGCCGCTTGCGACCTTCGCGGCAGTCGCGTTCAGTCCCACCGCGCGATCGCGCGGCGCGATCACCGCGTGCGCCCCGGCCGCGTCGGCGACGCGCAGGCAGGCGCCGAGATTGTGCGGATCGGTCACGCCGTCGAGCACGAGAATCAGCGGAGCGCCACTGATGCCGTCGAGCAGTTCGGCGAGGTTCTGCGCGAGCGGCAGATCGCCCGCGCGCGCGACCACGCCCTGATGCCGCTCGGTGCGCGCGAGACCCCACAAGCGCGTTTCGTCGGCGGCGATCAGACGCACGCCCGCGTCCTTCGCGGCCTGCAGGAATTCGGTCATTCGACGGTCCTTGCGCGTCGCGTCGTAATAGACATCCTCGACCGTCGACGCATCGTGCCGGATACGCGCGGTCACTGCGTGGAAACCGTATAAAACCTTATGACGTGCCATGACTGGACAACCTTTGATTGGACGCGCATTCAACGCGCGCCACTGTGATGAAGATGAAACCAAAAGGCAGACCGCGCGCAACCGGCACGCGTTCACGTGCCCGCTGCGCGCGGTCCCGGCGCTGTGAAAGCCTCAGCGCTTCTTGCGTGCCTGCTTCGACGCCGCCTTGCTCGCGACGCCATGCTTCCTCGCCGCGCCGCGCGCGGCGCGCGCTTCCTTGACCGCCACGCTCTGCGCGGGCGCGGCTTTCTTGCGCCGCGGCCCCGGCACCGACGCGGCGCTTTCCGCCGACGGCAACACGCGCACTCGCGGGCCAGCGCCTTCACCCTTGTCCGCCGCCATACCGCGTGGCGCAGGCGGCTTGATCGGCGTATCGCGCACGAGACGGAAGTCGATCTTGCGCGCGTCGAGATCGACGCGGCTCACCTGCACGCGCACACGATCCGACAGCCGATAGCGAATGCCGGTGCGCTCGCCGCGCAGCTCGTTCCTGATCTCGTCGTACTGGAAGTAGTCCGAGCCGAGTTCGGTCACATGCACGAGACCTTCGATGAACAGCGAATCGAGCTGCACGAAGATGCCAAACGACGTGACGCCGTTGACCATGCCGCCATACTCTTCGCCGAGCTTGTCGCGCATGAAATAGCACTTGAGCCACGCTTCGACGTCGCGCGATGCTTCGTCCGCGCGGCGCTCGTTGGCCGAGCAGTGCAGCCCGAGCTCTTCCCAGATCGCCACGTTGTTCGTGCGAGCGCGGGCACCGCGCTTTTCCTCGTCGGCCTGCTGCATCGCGCGGGCGCGCGGCGACAGCGCGGTATTGAGCTCGACGCCGTGCGGCGGCTGCGGCTGATACTTGCGGCCTTGCAGGATCGCGTAGATCGCGCGATGCGTGAGCAGGTCCGGATAGCGACGAATCGGGCTCGTGAAGTGAGCGTAGGCCTCGTAGGCGAGACCGAAGTGGCCGATGTTGTCGGGGCTGTAGACCGCCTGCTGCATCGAGCGCAGCAGCATCGTCTGCAGCATCGAGGCGTCCGGCCGGTCGCGGATCTGCGCCATCAGTGCGGCGTAGTCGCTCGCGTGCGGCGTGTCGCCGCCGCCGAGCGTCAGGCCCATCCCGCGCAGGAACGTGCGCAGGTTCTCGAGCTTTTCCGCGCTCGGGCCCGCATGCACGCGGAACAGGCCCGGGTGTTTGTTGCGCTTCAGGAAATCCGCCGCGCACACGTTCGCGGCCAGCATGCATTCCTCGATCAGCTTGTGCGCGTCGTTGCGCGTGCGCGGCACGATCTGCTCGATCTTGCCCTGCGCGTTGCAGACGATGTACGTCTCCGTCGTATCGAAGTCGATCGCGCCGCGCTTCTGGCGCGCCGTGAACAGCGCCTTGTAGACGCCATACAGATTCTGCAGTTGCGGCAGCAATGCGGCGCGGCGGGTCGCTTCCGGACCCTTGGTGTTTGTCAGCACCGCGGCGACTTCGGTGTACGTGAGCCGCGCGGCCGAATGCATGACGCCCGGATAGAACTGATACGCCTTCACGTCGCCACGCGCGGTGACGATCATGTCGCACACGAGCACGCAGCGGTCGACTTGCGGATTCAGCGAGCACAGTCCGTTCGACAGCTTCTCAGGCAGCATCGGGATCACGCGGCGCGGGAAATACACCGACGTGCTGCGCTCGATCGCGTCGGTGTCGAGCCCGCTTTGCGGCAGCACGTAATGCGACACGTCCGCGATCGCGACGATCAGGCGGAAGCCGTCGCCGCGGCCCACCTTGACCGGCTCGCAATAGACGGCGTCGTCGAAGTCGCGCGCGTCCTCGCCGTCGATCGTGACGAGCGGCACGTCGCGAAGATCGACACGATGGCGGATGTCGGCCGGGCGCACTTCGTCGGGCAGCTTGGCCGCTTCGCCGAGCGCGGCCTCGCTGAATTCGTGCGGCACGCCGTACTTGCGCACCGCGATTTCGATTTCCATGCCGGGGTCGTCGATATCGCCGAGCACTTCGACCACGCGGCCGAGCGGCTGCGAATGACGGCTCGGGAAATCGGTCAGCTCGACCACCACGACCTGGCCGACCTTCGCCTTGCGGGTGTTCTGCGTGATCAGGATGTCGTGGCCGATGCGCTTGTCTTCGGGCGCGACGATCAGCGCGCCGTTCTCGTTGAGCAGACGCCCGATCACGCGCTTGTTCGCGCGGTCCGTGACCTCGACGATGTGCCCTTCGGGCCGCCCACGCCGGTCATAGCCGACGATGCGCGCGAGCACGCGGTCGTTGTGCATGACCTTCTGCATCTCGCCGTTGGGCAGGAACAGGTCGTCCTGGCCGTCGTCGCGAATCAGGAAACCATAGCCGTCGCGATGGCCCTGCACGCGGCCCGCGACGAAGTTCGACGGATGAGTCAGTTGATAGAGATTGCGCTGATCGAGCCGGATCTGGCCGTCGCGCTCCATCGCGCCGAGACGCTTGAAAAATCCTTCGCGCTCCTGGCGCTTGATCGACAGGGCTTCGGCGATGTCGTTCGCGGCAAGCGGCGTTTCACTCGTGCGCAGTACGCCGAGGATTTCTTCGCGGCTTGGAATCGGATACGGAAATTTGCTCAAGGGCTTGTCGATGATTTTTTCTCGTTGCATGGACGTCGGTCGGCGATGTGGTCCGGCCTGGAAGGCGTTTGCTTAATGCGCGCAGTTGCGCTCGGCTGCATCTGTAAGGCGGCTGCGCTGCCTCGGTCATTACACCTGCTGCTTGCTGCTCTTCTGCTCGACTGCTCTACTGCGATTAGCACAGGAAACTGCCTGGGTTCGGCTCGTTCAACGCGAAGCCGACGCGCGTCTGGCTGATCGCATGTCGACACTCGCGTCGCGACACCGGATGTGCATCGTGCCAACGAACTACTGCGAGGCATTCTAACACCCGTGTCGGGCGCCACGCGGGCCTGCGCCGGTGGTTCGGACGCGTCGTGCGCCGGCTCGCCGCGAGGTTCAAACGCGTTCGGCAAATCGCTTGACAGGTCGGAATCGGTCGCTATAATGGCGGTCTTTGCAGTTCATCACCTGCCCAGGTGGCGAAATTGGTAGACGCACTAGGTTCAGGTCCTAGCGGTGGCAACACTGTGGAGGTTCGAGTCCTCTCTTGGGCACCAGATTCGAAAGTAGAGCCGCCTTCTGGCGGCTCTCTTTTTTGTGTAAGGCCTGGCAATCGAAATCGCTGTTCCTATTTCGATTGCCGGATCAGCAGGACGGTGGTTCGGTAGCGGTTGCATCACTTCGCTGCGCGTTCAACCGGGCGAATGAGAAAAGCAAGTTTGTTTGAAGCAGAGATTGACAAACTTAATCATCTTGCTAAAATGGCGGTCTAGCTTGAAGACGTGCCCAGGTGGCGGAATTGGTAGACGCACTAGGTTCAGGTCCTAGCGGTGGCAACACCGTGGAGGTTCGAGTCCTCTCCTGGGCACCAACGGTTGTTCCGGCGTAAGCCGGGGAAGTCCGAGAAACCCCGTAAGATTAAGGTCTTACGGGGTTTTTTGTTTCCGCGGGATGCAGTCAAATTCCGGTGGCATCGGCGATTTTTGCGTATACACTTGCGTATACACGGAATTGAGGTGCCGAGCGATGCCCAAACGCGCCGAACCGAAGTCCGAAGTCGTATTTCGCGTTGCCAAACCGCGCGAGCGCCCTTACCTGCTCTCAGACGGGAACGGGCTTGCCTTACGCATCTGGCCGGACGGAAGCAAAACGTGGCTGCTCCGTTATCGCCGCCCAAGTACCGGGAAGGAGAACTTTCTCAGCCTTGGTCCGTATCCCGAAGTTGCACTCGTCGACGCGCGCAAGTCAGCTGCGATCACGCGTAGTCTCGTGCGTGATGGTACTGATCCGGTCGAGCACCGCAGCGCCGAAGCCGCTGCACGCAAACGCGCCGCTGAAGGGGCGTTCCATCTAGTCGCGGAGAATTGGCTCGCGTTCAAGCGCAAGGAGTGGGCCGACGAGACTTACCGCAAAGCGGAGTTCGTAGTTCGGCAATACCTGATCCCGCCACTACGCAACAAGCCCATTTCGACGCTCGCGACATCGGAAGTCAAACCGGTGTTGGAAGCAATAGCGGAGCATGCCCCCAACCTCGCAACCAAGGCACGCCAATACGTGGGCGGCATCGTGACGTACGCGATCCACTATAGCCTGCGGGAGGACGGTGTTCCGTTGTCGCTGCGCGGCGTCATCCCGCGACACGAGAAAGGCCACATCCCGGCGATTACGAAACCCACGGATATCGTCCCTCTGGTGCAAGCTATCAATACCTATAAGTCGCCGATCACCAGGGCCGCACTGAAACTGACCATGCTCACGGGCTTACGCCCCGGGGTGATCGCAGCCGCACCGTGGGACGAAATTGACCTGAAAGCGGGCGAATGGCATGTTCTGGCCGTGCGGATGAAGATGCGCCACGACCATATTGTGCCCTTACCTAAGCAAGCGGTTACGTTGCTCAGCGACTTGCAGTCGCTCACAGGCCGCGGACACTATGTGTTTCCATCTCCGGCTCGCCAGAAAACGCCGCATTTGCATCGAGACGCGTTAAGCAAGGCTCTGCGCGAGATGGGATTCAAAGGAAAGCACGCAACGCACGGATTCCGGGGCATGCTGCGGACCGTTGGCCGGGAGCGACTCGGCATCGACATCGACGTCCTCGAAGCGCAACTCGCACATGCAAAACGAGGCGACGTACAGAAGGCCTATGACAGAACAACTTTCGACGACGATCGTCGCCGCGTGATGCAAGAGTGGGCGGACTATATCGACGGACTATGCAGAACAACGCCGGCAGGTGGCGCAGTCGATTGACACCGCGGTTCGCACGATATGTCGCTCACGAATGCGCACACCGATGGCCGGCCGCGGATCCCCACTCAATTAACAACCACCCGCCGCAAACCCAAGGCTGGGCCTGATTCGGCTCCCATAGCGCCCGCCGATACCGTCAGCGATACCGTCAGGCCACAACTGCCTTACTGAGCCGGCCGGCGGCTGGTCGGCCAGAGCTGCCACTGGCGGGACCTTCGGCCTACGGCGGCTATGGTCAACTTTGTTGACGCAAGAGCCGCGAGGAGTTTGAACGGTGGCGTTGCTCCAGTTGGAGGACAGTAAGCCACCGAACTTAATGCACTGCCCAACCGGCCAAGGGAACTAGCGATCGCTGCCAGAAGCCAACCAAGCTTCGGCTGTCCCAAGTCCGTAAAGTGGAATGGAGCAAATCTGCGGCAACTGATTTATCCACAATACGGGCACGTCAATGACGAAAAATTCGCCGATAAGGTCCGCAAAGTGCTCGGCTTGAGCGCGGGTTCGAAAGGGCTTGGTTACCGGAACGTCGTCGCAATTGCGCACCTCCCATCCGCGGCGACCCGACTCGACCCGACGTTTGCTATCCCTCACAGACAAGGTTGCCTGGTCAAACGTAAGAGACAGTGTTGTTGCAAGCAAACGCGCAGCGTTGGGAAGCACCTTTCTATAGAGAATCTCCGGCGGACCGTATTTTCCCCAACGGCTTAGCTGCAGATCAGCAGAAGCCCAAGCCAACCCGTCGACCCCCAAACGCTGCGCCCACCAAATCATGAGTTTCATTGACAACAGTGGCCATTCCTTCCGGAACGGAGCCCCGGGCGTAGACGGTCGCCGAGGCTCGGACACCTCACCTCTCGCCTCCGCGTGCAGGTCAGCATGCCAGTCACTTTGAATCTCGTCGAGAAAGAGTACTCGCCGACCTTCCTGAGTGTGACGCACACTGGTCCTGACGTGGACGAGGACATTCCGCGTGCGATAGTGACGTGGTCGATAGGTGTAAGGCCAGTCGTCGAGCTGTAGCAGTACCTCCAGGTAGTCATCGCCGCCCGGAAGGGAATACCGCTCCCACTTCGTTAACGCCTGATCCTTGCCCCATAGAGCGAACGTCTTGTTCATCTGACCTTCGGCGAATGCCATCGCATCCTCGGCGCTTTGGAACCCGGGCACCGGTTGTTCAATGAACTGCCCGTTCTCGTCGAGGACGCTCCACCAGAAGGTGCGTTCGGTTACCAAGTCGCTGTATCGCGTATGCACAACAGACCAGCCGAGCGAGCGATGGCGGAAACGAATGAGATGTCGTGCGTCGACTCCTTCACCGAGAAGACGCCGGCGTCTGTGTTCCCTCTCGGGGATTCTGCGACACTCCTCTTTCCACCCTGACCGAGCAATGAAGCCGAAGCGAGACTCGCAAGCGAACTTCGGGACGACCTGCGACAGGTCTATCATCTGAAGTATTTGAGCCTGCGTCACCATATCCGCGCCGGGTCTGCTGCGCAGAGCCGCGAGCACGCCGGACATCTCGAGTTCTTCTGGCTTGAGGCCTCTCGAGGTGAGAGAACGCAGCGTCGACAACCACTGGTTGACGCTCGCTCGCATCAGGCCCGTCAGCCGGATCAGTCCTGGCAATGACGAGCGTAGCGGCGGCACCCTCAGCTCGACACAGTAGTGGTTGTCGGGGTCACGCGGCCGCCGCGACAGGGCAGCCAAATGTCGATTGACGGTGGATTCGTAGCGTCTGCGAAAACGCTCATATTCCGACGTGCTGTGCTTGCGCAGCCCCGCCATCCACTGCGCAACCGTTTTTCCAGTGAAGCGAAATGCGTCTGAGTCGCTGTCCATGAGAACGACATCGATCAGTGAAGCATAATCCCAACAGGTCGCCGCATTGGGCAAATGCAGCCGCTGACGCCGTTGCAGCTCGTCGAAGCGTCGGATACACAGTCCGAGACGGCCGCCATTGATCAAAGCGATCGACACATGCGGATCGGTTTCGTTCACGTTGCTCGAAGCCTGGTCTGTTTTTATGGCACGGTACGAAATCGATCAACCGTCGAAATCACATCCGCTCTCCCCATCCACCAGAAACGTGCCGTCGAAGACATAGGTGTCTTTCCGCTTGGTAAACGTCGCGATGAAAATCGCTAAGATTTCTTCGAGTTAGTGTCTTGCATCTGCCGTCCGAGTGACTTCCCTGATCCGCCATCGAGAAACTTCAATGGTCTTGCAGAGTCAGCTCCGCTTTCTTCCCGATCTGTTGCGTCCAACCGGACCCACGCCCAGGTCCAACGTAGAGACAAATCACATACAAGCCACGCGATTCCGAAGAAAGCCCGGGATTAGCTACGCAATTCCAGCTTGTAGAAGAAGTTTTCAATGGCGTATCGCGAGCGATTGAACAAGCCGAGGTCGGTTACGCGGTTCTTGATGTACACGTAGTGCCGGCAGTTCTTTTCTTTGCTGATACGATCGATTCCTTGCATCTCCGATGAAAACTGTGTGAGCGACGCCGTCATAGGCTCCTTGAAGCGTGACGCCCCCGGCAATGCCATCGCATCGGACTGGCGCTTTTCCGGCCACGCAGGTGTGACGCGCAGGCCGTCCGTACCGATCTCGATGGTGAACAGGAACTCGACCTTTCCAGTCTGCTCATCGGCCCAGCAAGGCGGATAGTCGCGTCCGCCGCGCGCGTCGAGCCGCGCTTTGAGAAATGCAACCTGACCGCGAAGATCAGCGTTCTCCTTTGTCACGCGGATCACGCCGCCACTGCTAACTTGTGCGCCGATCATTTCTTTTCGCGCCGCTACGAGATCACGGGCAAGCGTCTGCTGCTCGACTGAGGCATAAGACTCCCCCAACTGCTCCTGAAGCTGCTTTTCAATTTCCTTCTTGAGCGTGACGGCGGCCGTGGCTTCGCTGGCGACATCCTTATCGCCAATCTGCTTTTCGAGACTCGCCTTCAACGCGAGCGCGTCGGTCACAGCCTGGCGCGCGTCGTCTCTGACCGCAGCCTTGTCCTGTGCAGCGTCGAGCGTCTTCTTCACTTCGGTCAGCGCGCTCAGCTCCTTGTCCAACTCGTCGACTTGCCTCTTCAGCGCCTCGCGTTCATCGATCAGCTTCGATTCAGCAACGAGAGACGTAATTACGTCGTCGGGCTTCACGCCCGATTTCGAGAGCGCCTCGCTCAAGTTCTTGCGTGCTTCGTCGAAGGCTTTGCGATGCAAGTCGAGTTGCCCGAATCGATCGAGAGAAAGCTGCAGTTTTGCTGCGTGCTCGTCCGCCTGGACGAGCATGTAGCCCAGCAACAGCATCAGAATGAAGGCAAGTGTGAATGCGATCTCGGTCAGCGATAACTGGAAGATCTGATCGGATTTGGCCCGCACGGCAATGTCCCCGGGTTTCTCAGGTGGAAGCCGCGCCGTTGAGCAGCGTGATCTCCGGCGCATGTCCGTTCGCGCGCGCCACGCCCCCCATCGCAATGTGTCGCGCCGGCGCGTCCGCATCTTGCGCCGCCGGGAGCGCCAGCTTCGATATTTGCGCGACGAGATTCTGCACGTCGTGCACGAGATCATCCATCCGCTCTGTCACCGTGAGTATGGCGTCCTCCGCGGCGCCCGTGCATGCTGCCTTGAGCGCTTCTCGCTCCACCTTCCAGTCGCGCGCTGCCAATCCGATGGACTGGTCGACACCTTGAAGCACGGCGGCGACTCGTTCCATGCGCGTTGCATGTTCGGCGAGCATCTGTACGGCGGCCCACGTCGCGCCCTTGTGCTCGCCGACGCTCGCATGCAATGCGGAAAGGGCTTTTTGCGTGGCGTCGAGCGCGGCGATGTGAGTCTTCGACTCGTCCAACATGCTTCGCTGCACGCGCGTCAATTGCCTGAACACGTCGGCGGCGGACTGCGCATCGCCGCTGAGCGACGTCACGGAAGCGTTAAAGCCACGTGTCGATACGAGGGCGATATCAAGCTCGCCCGATACCGCGGCGATTTGTCGCGCGACATTCTCTGCCGCATCTCCGAGCTTCTTCACCGGTTCAGCGAGTCCCTGGGCAAAGTAGTCATCCGGAAATGTCGTGCGTTCGAGACGCGCCTCTACAGCATCTGCGAACTGCATCACTCGGTCCTCTATGCCCTGAATGTTCTGCAGCATACCGAGCGAATAGTTATCGAAGAGACGCGTAAGCCTGCCACTCGACTCCTGTAGGTCTTCTTGCGATCGTGCGAATGCCTTCGTATGCGCGTCGATAAGCCGCTCAAAAAATTCCGCCAGCTTCGTGCCATACGATTTCGATAAGTCTTCGATGCCAGACGCGACGCGGGCGACGGATTGTGTCGTCGTATCGTCCACTTGCCGCTCGAATACACGAAGCTTCTCCAGCACGATCGTCAGTTGGTCTCGAAGCTGATGCGTGGCATCGACGACCTTGTTTTCGGCGAGCTTCATCGCATCGTCCATGTCCAGCCGAAAGCTGACGAGCACAACACGCACGGCAAGTCCGAGCACCGTGCTCGTCATGGCGGCGCCGAGGCGGACAGCGATGGCGGACATCTGCGTGCCAATGTTGGGCAGGTCGAACAGACTGAAGATGATCGACGTGATCGTGAAGATGAAGCCGAGGTAATAGCAACTGTCGGCGAATTTCTCGGGTGTCAGCGCCGGATCGGGGTTGATCACGCCGATCAGAACGTAGATCAGCATGATGGCGATCGGAACTGCGAGCCCGAGGATCCACGGCGAATGCAAATACCAACCCAGCGCAGAAGACGCGAGCTTGACCACAAGCGCAACAGCGAACAAATTTCGCGCGCGCACGGCGGTGAGACGGTCCATCGTATCAGCCCTCCAGAGGTGTGACGGCGACGATGCGCGCACCGGTCGAAGCGAAATAGTCTTCCCAGAACTTCAGGTTGCGGCGCGTTTGCAGGCGCGGTGTGTTGATCAGATAGTTAAGTTCGACGTCGACGCCATTGAGATTCGTGCTCATCTTCCGGCCGTAATCGGATTCATGAAACGACGTGAATTCAGGCGTCCCGCGATACATCGAAAACTCGGGTGTGTTGTGCAGCATGTCAGATACGATAATCAACTTGCGCGGACCCTTGACATCTTCCTTTCTAAATCCGTTGATCGAGGTCATATCGAGCATCTCGAAGATTGGCGAATACTTCGCCGACTTCGTAGTCTGCAACTGATCGGCGAGCATAAGCATCGGATTGCGGAAGCTCGTTTCGAATCGCTTCTTCAGATGTGCCTTGTTCGCCGTAAATTCGCTGGCGTCGTCTCCGTCGCCGGGATTGCACTGGCTGAAAACCGGCTTCGGCGTCGACTTATAGTCTTCGCCGAGCACGAATACCGAAAGCAGGTAGCCCGCGGGCACACGGCGCGCGACGAGCCGGTCCAGCAGTCCTTCGAAGGCTTGCTTCTGCGTGAAGCTGAGCGGATCTGTTCTGTCGACGAGCAACACAATCTGCCCCGCCGGCCCGCTCGCGGGGCAGAACCGCTTGTCCAGTCCAGCGGGACGCAAAAGCACCCAGGCCGCTGCGGCGGCTATTACGCCAATGACAAAGAGCCCGCCGAGCGCGGCCCAAAGATAGCTTCGCCCGCTGGATTCTTCTAGCGCGAACAGATCGTTCTTCATGCGGCAGCCTCCACAGCAGTCGCGCGTGCGGCAGTGACCGATGCACGGAACTGTTCGTCGATTGGCCGGAGGCCGTCCGACTTCTTGACGAAAGCTTTCTGGATCCCCGCCTTGATCGCGGGCTGGGCAGCAAGCAGTTCCTCGACGCGAGCATGCTGCACCGCGCACGTCGCCTGACATTCGGCAATGCGGAAGTCGGGCAGAGGAATGTCCTTGAACTCCGGCAACGGCGGAAAATCAGGCAACGCTGCGATGCCCTTCCAGTGCATGTGTAGTTCCGCCTGAAACAGGCGCAAGAGTGCTTCCTTGCATTGCGTCGCCTCGGCCAGGGCGACGTCGAGTTGATGCTGTGCCAACTTCCGTTCCTCGACGTTTACGTCCTGGTAAAGAACGTTGGCCTTTGCCTCGCTCGCGGCCTTGTCCAGTGCGTCTGTCACGCCGCGTTTGATCTCTTCGATCTTGCGACGCACCGCCGAGAGGCGGGTTTCATATGCGATCTTCGCCGTAAGAAAGTCGCGATCGAGCTTGCCATAGCCGGGATAACGATCGTCCATCCGCAGTCCTTCGAACAGTGCGAAGCTTGCGAAGAACAGGCTGACGCAGACGAGCCCCCATGACTGAATATCGTCGAGACCGAACGGAGTCTGCAACAATGCAACCAATGCTGCCTTCTCGGGAGAGGGCAGATCGGCAATCAGCGCGCCGCGAAGGTGCGCGATCGCGAAGCTTACGCACAACATCGAAAGCAATGCGGCCACCAAGGAAGCAATGCCGACGAGCTTGCGACCGGCCTTACGATGAAACACGTTGCGAATGAGCGTACGACCGAACACAAACGCCACACCCACATTTAGCAATGCCAGCGCCGCGGCCTGAAGAAACCCGCCGATCAAGCCCGTGTCGAGCCCGGTCGCGAAAAATGATGAATTGAGGACGGCCTCGACCGTGACCAGAACGAGAATGAGAACACAGTGCAGCGCTTTCTGGCCGCCCTTTGGATACTTGGCGGCCCGCGTAATGCCATGCTTGTCCCGGAAGCTCTGCAGGTCGGCCTCGGCGCGGCTCGCGCGGTCGCTCAGCAGGTTCAGCGCCGGACGTGCCTAGTCGAGAAGGACGTCGGCTTTAACGGCGAACGTCGTCTCGGATTGCAGTGCGTCTTCCACGAGTGGTGTCACGTCATATGAGGCGAACTGCTCGCCGAGGTAGATTGCCCGGCGTGCAGCGTCTTCGATGCGCACGTGACGGCCCTTATCGACGCGAGCAACAATGGACGCTTCGACGCCGGAACCAAGCATCACGGACGAGCCGGCTTCTGCCAGACGCCGCGCTTCACCGCGCAGGTTCAGTTCCTGCGCGATGCCTTCGACGACGAATTGTTCGATCGCGACAGGCGGTTTTCCGCCGCGACCGGCACCCAGCAGCCGCCGCCACAGGCGTTTCCATAGACGGATCATTGGTGTTTGTTGTCTTTTTTTAGATCGCCCGACGCGAGAGGCCGTCGAACTCCCGTAGTAAGAGCCGAGCTTATCGCAATGTCCCTTTACGACGATGATCGGTTCCGAACACTCGAGCGGAGTTCACTAGGATTTTTGATAACTCGCGCACATTTGTCTTACTCCCCGGCCGTCGCTTCCTGCAAAAACCTGCCGACAGGCGTATGCGTTTGACTAGGCCAAATCGGTCGCTGGTCTCGTAAGGTTTTGGCGGCTGCTATGCGTCTTTTGTGAGCTCGTTTTAGGGGGAAGCCCGAGTTCGACGCCGGGTGACTTTGACTGTTAGTTGCACTTTTGAACAAGACATTGAACGGTAGCGACCGTGGCGATATGCTCGCAACGCCCTAACACTTCACACACAAGAGCGATGCACTTGAAGGAAGCGACACCATGCGATTGCGACGCATCACCGCACGACGTTCTCCCGTCCATGGCATGGGACTGTTCGCGCTACAGCCAATCGCCGCAGGCGTGCCGGTCATCGAGTACGAGGGGGAATTGACCAGCTGGCGGCGCGCCGCCGCCCGCCAACGCTCCGCGGCTGGCCACACGTTCGTGTTCTGTCTGTCTGATGGGCGTGTGATCGACGGCACCCGGGGTGGCAACAGCGCCCGCTTCCTGAATCATGCCTGCTCCCCTAACTGAGAAGCCATCGAGACGGGCGAGCGGGTGTTCATTCACGCACTCGCCGCTATCGCACCCGGGGAGGAACTCTTCATCGACTACGATCTGTCAGTCGATGGCGTGATCACCGACGACATCCGTGCCCAGTACACATGTCATTTCCGTGCATCGGGATGTCGTCTAGCGCACGCCGATGTCTGAGCACGGCCTCCTGGCGGCACAGATGGGCGCCTGATTGCGACCTTTTGGACCATTGCCGATCAGCAGGAGCCCTCCCTCCGCCGTCACGTGTATGGTTCAACGTGAGGGGCGGCTGCCCGGGGCCTCGGGTCTGAAGGAGCGGAGTTCGGCCTGAGCTGACGTTCAGGCATCGCTGTTTGTGAGGCCGCTTCAGTCCCCTTTCCTGTCGTTCGAATCTGCGCGATCGGGAATGTCTCGTTCAATGTGAGCGAATGCGTACTCTCGAACCATTTCGGCCGTCCGACGCAGCCTGTCGCGTGCGGCCGATATGGAAGCACGGCGGTCGGCCACTACCTCATCCCGTTCAGCTGAATAGTCTGCCGCACAATGCTCGTGCCTCATCGTGATTACCTTTGAACCACTCATGTACGAGATATCCCATCAATGCATCATGTGCGCGCTCATGGGACCAAGCCATCTTCTGAGCGATTTGCTCCGCGATGTTGTGAACTGTTTCCTTGCATTTGTCTCGGCGTTTCTTACCTTCTTCCGCGACATGGGCTCGCACAACTTCCAATGGGAGAATCAGATTGGCTGCACCAGTGAAATTTTGAATACCCTGACGATGTTTTCCGACGTCGCTTGCGATGAGGTCACACAATCCATTTTCTGGAGTCCATGGCAAGAACACAACGTGCTGATTTTGATCTTTGTAGAGTTTCTGCGGCACAGTCAGCTCAGGTATGGCAGCGCCGGTCTCAACTACCGGCGGTAGGCAAGCCTCTTTTGAGTCCTCGTCAATCGCAGCCATTCTTCTCGTAAGCGCTGGGACGAAAGACTTGCTTCGATCCAAAAACCTTAGCACTTCCTTGTAACCACCAATAACCGCCGTCTGCACAGTTGGCAGGCTTTTGTTTCCGTTTTCCTCAATGGAAGCAAGATGGCGCTTCCACAGTTCATCTACACACTGCTTCGCAGATATGTCCTCTACAAAAATCAACCTGTCCGGAGCATTTTCCTCGTCGAGCGCAAGATGTTGCAACGCGTAGGTCGGGTAGACGTTGCGGTGAATCGTAACTTCACCCGCATCGTTCTCGAGATAGATGATATTCTTTCGGCCTACACTTTTGATCAGGCTTGAAGAGTGTGTCGACACAAGGACCGTACACGGCGCCTCCTTAGCCAAGGTCTCGATCTGCTGAAATAATCTGATTTGGGCCGCCGGGTGGAGCGCCATCTCAAATTCGTCGACAATGTACAGGCCACCGTTTTTCATGGCCAGCAATTTTTGTCCGAGACGCATGACACACAGTTCGCCCAAACTGAAAGTCTTCTCGGAATACCACGATTTCTTTTTGTCTGCAGGCAAAGACTTATCGACAAGGTGAGCAACTAAGCCACGGCCTCGCAGGTTAATTTTGTGCAGATTGTCAAACTTGTCAGTGTCAAAAACTGCGTTCATAAATCTGCGAAGTTGCTCATCAGCAGGCAGCTTTCTGACTCCTTTCAGTTCTTCTTGCGTTGGTTCTACGCGGGATGCGTCTGCTTTAAGAAAAAGAACCTCTGAGAATGCGTTTTGCACTAGCTTCGAGTTCGAACGTGGTGTTGCCGACCATCGCATTCGGTTATAGCGGTAAGAAACAGACTTATTGTTGATGTCATATGCGATTGTTGTATCAGCGATGCCATCAATTCCAGTCGAGGCCTTCCCCCCCGGCAGCCCAAGTTGGTACGCGTTCGAGGCCCCCATGCGGTGTAACACAGTCAGTAGCGAGGTCTTGCCGCACCCATTCGCCCCTGTAATGACGAATGCACCTTTCGAAGGCACATCGAAGACAAGGTTTTTAATCGACTTCAACTTCGTTATAGTGACTTTCACCGCCATAGCAATATCCCCGTCGCGTGCTCTTATTAGCATCAATTTGTGAGTGGAGGATTGTAGCGCAGGTATACGGCGGCCAGAGTCCCCTTTCGCATCGATGTTGAGGGAAACTGGCAGGCCGATGTGGGTCCATGCGCACGGGAATCCCATACGCGAACGTCGGTTACCTGAGCATCAATTGCCATTGGGATGTCAGACTGGGATAAGCAGTCGGTGGCCGAACCTGGCCGAGGCCGTGTGGAAACGTAAAAGTACTCGGTTTTCGGGTGTCGCTTTACCCTTCCCAACGCACCGCCAAGCCAACACAGCGCGATCTGGAGGGTCGCCTTTTTCGAACTCCGCGTTGAGCCTGCGTTTTCACACGGCCTCGACCGGTCAATGCCATATGCAAAAAGCATGGATTGCAAGAATTTTCCACGGTAACGCTAGCCAGATACGGGTATTACTAGAAGAAGTCGAAACGTCATAGTCGTGCCAAGGCGGTTGAATAGTCGGTAACATGCGATGACTAAACCAACACGAGGCCGGAAATGGATGACGTTAAAGCTGCAATGGCGAAGCTTGCTGGGGTGCGCAAGGTGGTTACTGGACTGCTGACCGAGCGAGTTGTAAGCCATCCAAGACAGCCCGGCATGCCGCGCACGCAGTTCGCCCCTACGGCAGTTGGCCACTACTTCAACCAGACTGCCAACATCATCGAGCGCCTGAGAGAACTGCTGGCGGACCTCTACGGTGACTTCCAGCAGATAGCCGTAGAGCCAACGCTTCAGGTGTATGTGAGCGGGCAGACGCAGTACGTATACGGCCGTGAACAGATCGAACAGCTTGGGCGCGACATCGACCAAGTGTTTGAGATTAGGTCGAACAGTGAGCTATCGCAGCCTGCGGCGGCGCAGCCCGCCGCTGAACCAAAGCGCGTTTTCATATCGCACGGTCGCGCAAACGACTGGCGCGAGGTGCAGGCATACATCGAGAAGGACATCGGCCTCGCTACGCTTGAGCTAGCGCAAGAGCCGAGCGCCGGGCAGACAATCATCGAGAAACTGGAGCGCAACGCGTCTTCATGCGATAGCGCTGTGATCGTGATGACTGGTGACGACATGGATGACGCTGGCAAGGCGCGTGTGCGCGAGAACGCGTCATGCACGAGATAGGCTTTTTTCCAAGCTAAGTACGGTAGGTCTCGCGTTTGTGTTCTGCATGAAGAGGGCGTCACCATCCCCACGAACCTATCTGGTGTGGTCTATGTTCCATTCCCAAGTGGAAACGTCGGTGCGGCATTTGGCGTGTTGATACGCGAGTTGAAGGCCAGCTACAAGGTGTGTTGAACACTTTCCTCACTAGCTGCACAACGCACAAAAAACGATGCCTCATCCGTTATCCGTTGAACCTGATTAGCGGCTCCCCGTTTTCAGATAAATTTTCCGATCGGAAAGCTTACCTACTTATGCGAGAGGAAAAAGGAGATGTTCGAGTTTGAGAGCGCTTCGTTTCGGCTGCCATCCGAGCATTGGTTAGATGAAACCAACGAGAGGCTGTCTCGGGATGGCATGCTTCCAGCCCGCCGGCCGATGGAGGCTTACCGGCTATGGTGTATCGAGTCTAATCAGAGCATCGGCCTTGGGGGTGAGGCGACCCGGGTTATTGGTGAGTGGTTCGCCAAAAACACTCAGTACGGGAAGCATGTGCAGCAACCATTCAGGCAATCGGTTTGCTTCTTCGATCTGAGTTTCTGGGAAATCTCCCTGCCTCTTGTCTATGGATCTGTCCGGATCGAGCCACTGAAGCAGATTCGTGGGATGCCGTCGGCGCTGCGCGAGCGTCTAGCGAGGGATGCGGTGGGCTTTGAGGAATACTTCCAGCACTTCACTGCGGCCTACAACTTCTTCGTAAGCATCGAGAAATTGGAGAGGATCAAAGGCGACGGAGAGTCCCCCCTGTACTGCGAATTCCTAGCCGCCGCCGACCGTCATCTACTTTCTGCGACCTCTCTGCTGTTGGCGGAAAATATGAAGGCAATCGAGGACTGCCGCCACGTGGTGGAGCTCTCGTTGAAGGCTGTATTGAATGTCGTCCGAGGGATCGACGAACGTCAGTTGAAGCGCAAGCCATACAACCACGGATTACCCTCAACATTCGAAGCCGTCGCCGATTGCCTCGCACCGGAGAAGATGCCCATTTCGGTGTCTGATCTCCATATTTTTCCTAGTATCGAGGTGAGATATCAGGCCACAGACTTCATGCTTAATGACCTGTGGCAGGCATTCAAATTAAGTCAACAGCTAGCCACGTTCTGCATGGAGCAAGTGCTTACGCGGTTAATGAAAAATAAAGATCGCGAGAAACCGTGGTGAATTATCTCGGTTGCGTTACCCCCTGAGGTAACGACGCTCCGCCCGGCTTTGGATGCCTATTGCGGGCGGCCAACGTCTTAGCCAAGATACTCGACTATCATTTGCGTTCGCCAACTAATTCTCACAGAGGCTCGCTGAAGCTGGTTTTCACAATTGACAGGCTCACTGCGTGAGAAAAGAATTGGACAAAGACGAGCGATTCTTGAATGCGTAGCTTGCGCTAATATCTGATCACCAGACCAATCAGAAACTAGGAAAACAACAAATGACCAGGGCCGTGATCGAAGGCGTAATCAACGAATTTCTTGACAGTACAAAACCAGAAGTCCTTGCGATAAGTGGTAAATGGGGAGTAGGCAAAACGTTTGCGCTTCAGTCTTTGGTCCAGTCGTACGCCGGCAGCGAATCGTTAAAGCGATATTCGTACGTTTCGGCGTTCGGCGCAAAGTCTATAGGCGACCTGCGCTCCATGATACTTATAAAAACAAGGCGCTTCCCCGTGCATCGTGACAAGCTTGGAAAGGTCGTTGATGGCACCGAGCATGTTCTCGCCAAAGGTCGCGGACATGCTATCTGGAAAACGATTACGACGCTGTCCGAGAAAATCCCTTATGGCGGAAAGCAGGTCACGGTTCTGCTCGAAACAATTGCTGTCTCACTAATCAGCAAGACTGTCATTTGTATTGATGACATAGAGCGGCTTGGTTCGGGCATCGCGATGGATGAATTGATGGGTCTCGTTTCAGAACTTAAGGTCGAGTCTCAGTGCAAGGTCATTCTACTTTTCAACGAAGCGCAGCTAGGCGACCGTGCAAAGCAGTATGAGAAGGCCAGCGAAAAGGTCGTGGACAAAAAGCTTGCGTTCGTGACCACCGCGAGCGAAGCCGTTGAACTCGGTTTGCCCGTTGGTACTCCGTTGCGAGACTTCGCGATCCCCTGCGTCGAAACGCTCGGCATCAACAATATCCGAACCGTCCAGAAGATCGCGAATGGACTGCGGACTGTGCAAAACGTGATACCCAACTGCACGGACGCGGTAAAGCAGCAGGCCGCTATCGCCGTAGCAGTGTTCGCCGGAACACTATACGAGCAGGGCATTGGCTTTCCGACGGCTGAACAGGTCATCAGCTACAACTGGTACTCAATCGCCATGGGCGTAGGCAAGGACACAATCGAGGAGACGTGGCGCGAGAAGCTGCACGGATGCGGATTTTTAGCTTGCGACGAGTTCGACATGGAAGTGCTGTGCATTTTGAAGAACGGTTACGCGCATGGATCGGAGCTTGCAAAACAGGCGCAGGCTTTAGACGCAGTTGCTGACAGAGCAAGGTTAGACGATGTCTTTACTGAGGCGTGGAAGATATTTCACGACCGAATTGACGGCACCGCCGAGGATCTAATGCACGCGTTTGTGAACGCTGTCGAGGTTGCTGCGACGGTTATATCGCCCCTTAACTTGAACAGTACAGTCAAGCTGCTTCGCGAACTCGGCTTTAACAATGAGGCAGATGCCGTGATTGACAAGTACGTGGAACTCAACGCAGGCCGTCCGGGACTGTTCAGGATCGACGACTCGCCCTGGTCCCGGGACGTAGACGACGAAACGCTCAAGAGGAGGTTCGCGGAAGAGTTGACAGTGGAAGAAGGCGCGCTTGATTTGGCGTCCGCGGCAATGCTATTGATCGAGGAAAAGGGGTGGAACGACAGAATGGAAGAGTCACTGTTGAAAGCTTCACCCGATGACCTCTCCGCATTGTTCAGGGAACATCAGGGCGACACTCTGCGAGTGCTGATCGATCACCTGTACCGCGCGGCGCACATGCGCGGCGCGGAAACACAACCGATAGCAGGCACCGTGACCGCCGCGCTTGATCAGATTTCGAAAGAGTCGAAGCTCAATGAGATTCGAGTAAGGCGCTGGCGAAAATAATCGCAGTCTCTGGAAATATCGGGGGCTAAGACTTTCACGAAGTGGACGTCGATATTTTTAAAGAAAGGGGACGTCCGGCATCGGATCCGAGGAGTTCCATGGCGTTGATTATTGGTGATGGTTTGGACGAATTTCGCAAGAAGGTTGCTTTAGCCACAGTTGCAGTACCCAACTGGCATGTCGGAAGCGACAACTGGCTAGAACATGTATTGAAAGGTCTTTGGCCGCAGTTCGTCGCATTGCGTGACGAGATCACAAGCGATGCTACCCGAATCACCGTCGAAGTAAACGCTAACTATGAAAAGTGGCGCGCGCATCTGATCCCCTTGAATCGGGGAGCGTCCGACGTGGAGATTGATGAGGAAGGCAGTGCCGCACGCCGCTGGCTCGAGGCACGCCAGACCGACCTGCTGCCCGTCGAATACTTCCACGTCGTGTTCACGCTTACCCGCACCGGTCGGCGCCATCGCCTGGTACAACAAGCAGGTCATCTACGGACTGCTGTTCGACATCGCCGCCGAGACGCTGCGCACGATCGCCGCTGATACCCGGCACCTCGGTGCGCAGATCGGTGCCACGCTCGTGCTGCACACCTGGGGCTCGGCGCTCACGCATCATCCCCACGTGCACGGTATCGTTCCCGGTGGCGGTCTGTCACCGGATGGCGAGCGGTGGATTGCCTGCCGCCCTGGCTTCTTCCTGCCGGTGCGCGTGCTCCCACGCCTGTTTCGCAGGCGCTTCCTCGAAGCGCTGACGGAGGCACACCAGTGTGGCCGGTTGCAGTTCTTCGGTGAGTGTGCCGGACTCGCCGACCCGGCTGACTTTGCGCGGTGGCTTGCGCCGCTGCGTGCCTGCGAATGGGTCGTGTATGCCAAACGTCCCTTCGCGGGCCCCGAAGCGGTACTCGCGTATCTCTCACGCTATACCCACCGTGTGGCGATCTCCAGCCAGCGCCTGCTTGCGTTCGATGAGCGCGGCGTGACGTTCCGCTGGAAGGACTATCGTGCGAAGGGGCGCACCCGCTACAAGACCATGACGCTGGAAGCCGGCGAGTTCATGCGCCGCTTCCTGCTGCATGTGCTGCCCGGTGGTTTCCACCGCATCCGTCACTATGGACTGCTTGCGAACCCGGTGCGCCGCGCCAGTCTCGCGAAGGTGCGTGAACTGCTGCACGTCACGCCAGAGATCAGCGCATCACCCGAAGACACGGTCATCGAAACGAGACCGGCCTTCATCTGCCGGCACTGCGGCGCCCCGATGATCATCACCGATATCCTTGCGCGGACCGCGCCGATTCGCGCGCCACCCACGCCCCGGAGCATGCCATGAAGACAACTGTTCCTGAACGTGCGACCCGGCCATCGGCCCGGTGGCAATGCGGCCCGCGGGTGGACGTTTGCGCCTGGCACTTCGCGCAGACTCACACACAACTGCTCCGTCTGCCAGATTGCACGACTGCGCCGCTTCGTCACCGCGTCACGGCCCATCTGCCAGACGGTCCGAGCGCTCATCGGGCGACGCCCCTGAACACTGCGGGCTATCAATCACCATAACCGTCACAACCTCGAGCGCATCGGAGCACTCCGCGGTTTCCTCCCTTCTGGTTTGTCCAACGCCTGCCCGCATGCACTGACGCGTGCTCGCGAGCCTGCGGACATGGGCAGGCGTCGAACAAACCTAAAGAAAACCCGCCCCGCGTCACGATGTCGGCAAGTTCCCGATCCTTTCGCTAAGAGAGGCCGGCGGCCGCGCGGCCGTGGAAGCGGAAGGCTGCAGGACTGCCGTCAGTCCGAGGAGGACAGGGGTATTTTGGCCTGCACTCGCGCACGATCGTTAATCACCCGATTGCGCCGATGGTCGGTCAGCAATTGAAGGCACAACAGTCAACCGCGTCGCCTTCTATCGAGGGGCGACCTTCACGGCTATGCCCTTAGAACCACACCTTAATGCCCGGTCAACTCACGGCATGGCATGCACCTGGCTCCCAGCTTCCCGCCCTTGACCCGCGACCGTAGCCGATAGCGGCCACGCATCAAGGGGCGAGGGACCGTGTTGCCCGCACCCCTCCCTCGCCCTTTTCCTTGACGCCTGCCCGCTATCGGCTCCTCGAGTCGCACGGGCGGGAATCCGGGAGCCAGGCGGCAGCAAAGCCAACCCCGAGTTCCACCGGAAAGTGTCCAGCCGCAAGGGCAAACCACATTCCATCGCCCGGTTCAGGTCCTCAACCTTGACTGTGGAGACTGCCATGCAACTCGCTTCCTCTTTCCATTACGGCTCCCCGATGCTGCGCGCTGACTCGCCGCTTTCGGACGACCAGATTCGCCACGTTGCCCCTTCCATCTTCGCGGACGGCAAACACGAAAGCCGTTCCGAACGCTACACCTACATTCCCACCATCGACGTCCTGCGCGGTCTGCGCAACGAAGGGTTTCAGCCGTTCATGATCTGCCAGACCCGTGTTCGCGATCAGGGCAAGCGCGAGTTCACAAAACACATGCTGCGGCTTCGCCACGCCGACCAGATCACCGGCGAGGAAGCCGACGAAATCGTGCTGCTGAACTCGCACGACGGCACCAGCAGTTACCAGATGCTGGCAGGCACCTTCCGGTTTGTCTGCCAGAACGGCATGGTCGCGGGCGAGAACATCGCCGATATCCGCGTGCCACACAAAGGCAACGTCATCCAGAACGTAGTCAATGGCGCTTTCGACGTGCTCGACGGCTTCGACCTGATCCGCGAGCAGAAGGACAGCATGCGCGCTGCATTCGCCCGTTCCGCCCTTGCGCTGCGCTACGACCCGACCGATGCCGAGGCACTGGCCCCCGTCACCGAAAGCCAGCTACTGGTACCGCGCCGTTTCGAGGATCGCCGCGACGACCTGTGGACCGTATTCAACCGCGTGCAGGAAAACCTCACGAAGGGCGGGCTGCATGGACGCTCGCGCAGCGGACGCGCCATGTCGACTCGCCCGATCACCGGCATCGACCAGAACGTGAAGCTCAACCGCGCGCTGTGGATGCTCGCTGACGCCATGCGCCAGATGAAAGCATAAGCGCCTCAGGGACGGCAACGTCCCCCCACCTCGTTCCATCAGGACTCCTAGCCAGGTTACGTCCTGATGGAATCCGGCAGGACCCGTCCCGGAACCTTCTTTCTAATTTTCTGGAGTCAGTCATGCAATCTCAAGTCGAAACCCCTGCGGCAACCACTGACGAAACCGTTTCGCCGCTCGAAACCAACTTCGGCAACGAACAGCTGGTCGCCACCGTGGCGTATTCCAGCCTGCGGCCCTCGCCGCTCAACGCCCGCACGAAACCGCTCTCGAACATTCCGGCGCTTGCCGCGAGCATCCGGGCAAAGGGTCTGCTGCAAAACCTCGTCGTCCATGAGATGAAGGGATCGCGGGGCAAACAGCGCCGGTATGGGGTCTGCGCGGGCCAGCGTCGCAAAGCCGCGCTCGACCTGCTTTACGAGCAGAACCATATCGCGGCGGACTATCCGGTGCCGGTGCGGATCGTCAGCGAAGGCGAAGCCCTCGCCATTTCGCTGATCGAGAACAGCGAACGCGAAGGACTCGACCCGTTCGACGTGCTGCGCGCGTACCGGATGCTCGCTGAGGAAGGCCGCAGTGTCGATTACATCGCGGCGCTGTTCTCTGCCTCGCCACTCACGGTCAAGCGTCGCATGAGGCTCGCTAACGTGTCGCCCAAACTGCTCACGCTGCTGCGCGACGACGCAATCACGCTTGATCAGCTTGCTGCGCTCGCCCTCGCAGACGACCACGAAACGCAGGAAAAAATATGGTTCGACGCAAACGAGTGGCAACGTCAGCCGAACTACCTGCGGCAGTCGATCACGCGCGCCGAGATCGACGCGAGCCGTAGCCGTCTCGTACGCTTTGTTGGCCTCGCCGCCTATGAAGCAGCGGGCGGCTACGTGCGTCGCGACCTGTTCAGCGACGACGAGAACGCCGGTTATATCGCCGATGCGGAACTGCTGCAGAAGCTCGTCGCGCAAAAGCTCGACGCTGCTGCAGCCGAAGTCCAGGCCGAGGGATGGGGCTGGACGGAAACGCGAGTCGAACGCGATTTTGCCGAACTGAACCGCCACGGCAGGCTGCGCCCGGTGCAGCGCCAATACACCGACGACGAACAGCGCGAAATGGACGCCTTCACCGCGCAGCAGGACGAACTGGCTGAAAAGATCGAAGCACTGTCGGAGGGCGACGAAGATGCCTACGAGGAAGCCGACCGGCTCAACGACGAAATGGAGCAGGTCAATGCCGCGATCATCGCACTCGAAAGCCGCACGCTCGTATGGGACGCGCAGCACATGGCCGAAGCGGGTGCATTAGTGATCGTCGGGCCGCAGGGCGAACTCGTCATCGAACGCGGCCTCGTGCGACGCGAGAATAGCGCCGCGCTCGACGCGGCAGGCGCGACCACAACTGGCACCGCCACAGCCGAAGGCCCGGATACCGTATGCGCGAAGGTTGTGAAAGTCAAACCCGTCCACAGCGCGAAACTCTGCCAGCGGCTCACGGCACACCGCACCGCTGCCGTCCACGCGGAACTGGTCGCGCAGCCCACTGTAGCGCTCGCCGCCCTGCTGCACCACCTGGTTCCAAAGGCACTGCCCGAGCACTGCGGGCACGCGTCCTCACGCAGTTATTTCGCACTGTCCGGCGAGAACAACCACGACAGCCTGCTGCGCGCGGCCGACGACCTGTCCGCCAGCCCCGCATGGAATGCCATCGAAACGCAGCGGGCGCGCTGGATTGCGGAACTGCCCGTAAAGCGGGGCAACCTTCTGCCGTGGCTGATCGAACAGGATCCCGGCACGACGCTGCTCGACCTGCTCGCGTTCTGCACCGGCACCCTGCTCGACGGAATCGGGGCCGAGGAAAAGCCGCTTGCGATCAACACGCTAGCAAGTGCGCTGAACCTGGACATGACCCGGTACTGGACAGCGACGCGTGCGACGTATTTCGATCATGTCAGCAAGGCGCGTATCGCGGAAGTCGTGTCCGCCGCCGTGTCACCCAAGGCCGCAATCGACCTCGAAAAGATGAAGAAAGCAGACGCGGCAGCAGCAGCGGAGCTTCGGCTCGCAAAGGCAGCATGGTGAGTAGCCCCGGGGAGTTGCACCCCGAGGCTCTCCCAGAACCGTACGTGAAGCTCTCGCCTCATACGGCTCTCTATGAACGCGTCCCGCTTTGCAACAGCTTTCGCGTGGTCTGACTGGCAGGGTGGGCTGCAGCTCTCTATCCGGCCTTGTTGCAGCCGGTAATTTTGCTGCGGGCCTCTATGAAATCCGCTGACTCGCACCTCATTCCTGTCGCGAGCTCGAAGCTCGGAGCCGTATACAGGTTCAGCGAGTCCGGGTCCTACCTGGTTTGTCATCACACTCGTTGCTGCGCAACCTTTCGACGTTCACCCTGTCCTTGTCTTAAACGTTGATCTCCTGGGACGACTCCTGCAGCGTGCGAGCCGTTCAGGCCGGCTTTACGCTCACATACTCCTTCTGGTACGGTCGATCATGAGCCAGCATTGCCCAGATCGTGCGCGCCATCTTGTTGGCAAGCGCAACGATCACGACGTTCTTCGGCCGTCGCTTCATCATCTGCTCGACCCACTCGCCGGGGTTCTTTGAATTCGACAAGACACTGCGTGCACCGTGAATCAGCAGCCCGCGCAAGTATGTGTCGCCACGCTTCGATATGCCGAGCAGGTTCACCTTGCCACCCGTGCCGCTCTGCTTTGGCACAATCCCGATACACGCGGCAAACTCGCGACCGGACCTGAATGCCTTTGCATCACCCATCGTTGCGACGGCCGCGGTAGACGTCAGCAGCCCGACACCAGGAATCTGGCCAATGGCCTGCACTTGCGGATCCTCTTTTTTCCACTCGCGCATCCGGCGTTCAATACTGGCTACTTGTTCATCGAGCTTCGTGAGCCCACTCCACTGTTCGCGAAGCGTGTCAATTACGACCGCAGGCAGGCGCTCTGCAACGCGACCGAGTACTTGCGGTATTGCTTTATCGAGAGCAGCACGCCCTTTGCCCATCACTTCACCATACTCTGTCAATAGACCGCGCAGGCCGTTGATCTGCATGGTCCGGAACTTCACGAGCTGCTCACGCATCCGGTGCAATGCGAGCATCGCCTGCTGCATCTCTGTCTTCACTGCGACCGGCTTACTCGGCTGCTGCACGGCCAGCCATATTGCACGCGCATCGGCTGCATCCTTCTTGTTTCCGATATTGAATGCCTTCGCGAACTTGCCCGGCATGAGTTTCACCTCGTGCCCCAATTTCGTGAGCTGTCTCGCCCAATGGTGCGCACCGCCACACGCTTCCATCCCGATCAAGCAGGGCTCGCGGTTTGCAAAGAACTCAAGAAACTTCGCCCGTTTGATCGGCTTGTTTACGATCTCGCCGGTAGCTGGATCGATGTAATGCAGCTGGAACACGTTCTTGGCGATATCCACGCCCACCGCTGTGTGATTCATGCTGGATCTCCGGTATGCCTATGCGGACCTCAATCATGTTCCATTTTGGCCCTTTGATACGGTCAGTTCGCGAGGGGCGATCTTGGTTTGCTGACGTTTCACGGGCGGGACGCGTTCATATCAATTCCCGTTACCCAACCGCACGACGAACAATTCGCCAGTGGTAGAACAATAGCGGAGAAATTCTTTTCATCTTGCTGAGCCAGAGCACGCTGCGCCGCTTGCGCTGCGACAGCTTCTTGTATTTGCGTCTGGCCCATTGCTCCAGCCTCAAATCCAGATAGACCGAGAGCTTGTGCATGGCCGTCCGATAGAATGCCCCATAGTAATTCCACCACCCGCGTATCGTCGCGTTACATTGCTCTGCGAGATCGTTCAGCGTCACCGACGTCCGTCGATGTAGCCGCCAGCTTCGCACCTTCTGTCTCATCCGTGTCAGCGCGTCATTACTCACCGCCGGCAAGAAATTCGTGAACCGCCGACCGTGTTTATTCACCGCCGCCCGCGGACGAAACGTAAATCCCAGAAACGTAAACTGCACGTTCGGATACTGTCCGGTGCGATTGCTATCCCTGCAATACACTACCTTCGATTTCTCCGGATGCATCGTCAGTCCACATGCCTGAAGCCGTGATGCGATAGCCTGCATCACGACTTCCGCCTGCGCCCGAGTTCGGCAGTGAACCAACGCGTCATCGGCGTAGCGTGCAAACGGCGAGCGTGGATATTCACGCTTCATCCAGCTGTCAAATGCGTAATGCATGAACAGGTTCATCAGGATCGGACTGATTACCCCGCCCTGCGGTGTTCCGCATGTGCGAGGCACAACCTCCTCTGCTGTTTCAAACGGCGCAGTCAGCCACCGCTCGATGTACAGCAGCATCCAGTCCTCCCGAATGTGCTGCCTCACCGCCTTCATCAGCAACGTATGATCGATCTGATCGAACGCTGCCTTGATATCAAACTCGACAACCCAGTCATATCGCCAGCAACGCTCACGCGTTACCGCGATCGCCTGTTTCGCCGATTTACCCGGCCGGTATCCATATGAATCTTCATGGAATAGCGGATCCAGAATCGGTTCAATCATCAGCTTGACGGCAGTTTGAGCAACTCGATCCGACACGGTAGGCACCCCCAGTTTCCTGGTTCCGCCCTTTGCCTTGGGTATCTCAACCTGCTTCACGGGCGGCGGGAAATAAGACCCCGACGACATCCGGTTCCACAGCTTGTACAGATTCCTCGACAGGTTCTGCTCAAACATGGCGATCGTTTCATCGTCCACACCAGCAGCTCCGCGGTTGGCCCTTACCAGTTGATAGGCCTCCCACACCGTGCGCTTCGCAATCTCATGCGGTTTTGTTGATTTCATGCCGCTCATCCCCGCAGATGCAGGTTGGCAACCTTCGTCAACTGGGTAACGTTGCCCCTTCGCTCCGCTCTCATTACAAGAGCTTCAACGCTACTACGGGCAACTCCGCCCCTTGCCCTGACATCGGTATTCTTCCTCATGGTGTCTGCCATTTGTCATTTCCCTTCACATTCAGGACAAGGTTCTCACGTTCCGTACCGAAGCCTGTGCTGAGCTCATGCCGCCTATACACCGACTGCCATCGGGTCCGTAATCAGGTGACGTCCCGACTGATCCTGGAGCGGGAGCCCTGCTCCAGTTTTGGCAGTACCTTAGATTTCTAACGATGCGTCATCGGACGGTTTGCTTTCGCTCATCTTCTCAACACGTACCTGCCACCCTCTCCGGATGACTTTTCCACGGTCGCTCACCACCACGCCTTTTGGGCGCAGCAGCACCGGGCGGTTTGAAGCCTGCTCCTGAAAGCCGACTTCGGGAGGCCTTCTCCCATCTTCAGTACAGCACCGCAGGCTTATCGTCTGCGTTCGTGACACACGGCTCCCGGAAATCCTCACCGATCGTGAATTCCCGGCCATATCGTCATGGGAAAACCGTGACGACGCGGATGGAACCGACAGCGACGACGCGGACACCGGAGACGGCGCGGACGAAACGCCGGAAGGCGAGGCCCCCGGTGCGGAACCGGATGCAAGTAACGGCACAGAACACGTCAACGACACACCCACCGACGCAGGAGCTGCGCCCGCCGCCGGTAGTCCGCTGACGCCGTGGCCTTTCCCGGCTTCGGACAGCATGAATGGCACGCAATCCCGCCCGCTCGCGACGTAATGCAACCCCTCGCCCAGGCAACGAGGCGAAGCAGGCGGCAAGCCCGTATCCGCCGCCTGCCGGACTGAACTGGAGAAACCCATCATGGCCAACCGCATCCGCATGACCGTGCTCGCCACAAATGCCGAAGGCTCGCCCGACCTCTACCTGACTTTCGTTGAAGCCACCGATCTGCAATACAACGAAGGCCAGCACTACCACATGGCCCTTGGCCCGCGCCGAAGATTAAGGCCACCGGGCACCGATGATTGCCTTCGACCAGAACGACACGGCAGCAAACGTGCTTCGTCACGCCACTGACTTCATGGAAGGTGACACAAACGACGTGTAATCCGAGCGGGCAGACGGCGAGCCCTCCGCCCGCCCCCAATGCACGCCTGCCCACCATCCGGCCAGCGCGCCCGCACCCGCCGCCGCCAGCATCACTATGAGCCCACCGACGACCAGCCCATAGCATGCCCGCACGAGTCGCCGCGTGGCGACGTGCCCGAATGACGTGAGCGCGACATCGATCCGTTTCTGCTGCTCACGTACGGCGACAGTCGTCGCCCCCACGAGCCGGTTACCAGCAACGCGGGCAATGTGGTTCGCTGCCCGCTTCGTGAGTGTAGCCAGCGCCTCGTCGTTCAGCGCGGCAACCGCAGCCCGGTAGCGCGCTTCGTGCTCGGCGGTCATTTGCTCCGCCAGTTCGATCGTGGCCTTGCAGCGGGCAAGCGCATCGCGATGCTGCTCCATCAGCGCATCCGTCGCCGCGCGTGCTTCGGCCCGCACGGCATCGAAACTGCCCGTGCCCGCCTGCCGGATCCGTTCCGGCATGGCCTCATAGAGCCGCCCGTAATGTTCAAGCATGACCAGCACGGACCACAGTGCATCGTTGTCGCGCAGGTTGAGTGCGCCGGACACCCGTCGCATTCTCAGGACACTGGTGTCATCGGGCAATTCACCCGTGACGTCGAGAAACAGACAGGCAAGCGTATCGACCGGCCTGCCCTCCCTGTTATCCATCGACCGTTACCTTCGCGAACATGGCATCGCACAACGAACGCCAGCGCAATAGCTCGACCCGTTCACCGATATGCATCGTCGCCGCCGCCTTGCGGATTGACATGCGCTGACTGCGAAGCTCGTCCGCAACCCGATCTGCAAGATCGGGAAAGTCCAGTGAGTGACCGCGCGATTCGACGGAACGGCGAAGCTGCGATCCCTGATACAGCGTGAACTTGTCCGCCGGACCGAAGTAGCCATTACGCACAACATTCGTTACCGCGTCCGGGAACGTCTCGCTGAAAGCGCTCAGCAGTTCGAGGCTGTCGCGTTGCCGGTTAATCACCCACAGGACAACAAGCCGGCGCCGAAGCTCGCCAAGCGCACCGGCAAGTGTCGCGCCGAACTGCTCAACTCCGGTCTGGCTCCGCGCCGCAGTGTTCACAACGATCGCCGCGTCCCGTTGCTCATCGCAGAAATTGACGAGGCCGATCCAGCCGTCTGCATCGTCCAGGTTATAGGCGATGCAACGCATCTCATCCTGCACTGCTTTCATCACGTCCGGGTTGGCGGTATCCGTTTCCACCAGCGCCGCATGAATATCCCGCCGGAGCAGATAATCGGCCAGCGCGAGCGCAACAAAGCTCTTGCCCACGCCGCCCTTGCTACCACCGACGAGATAGATGGGGTAAGTCGTCATGTCCATTTGAATCCTCTAAAGGTTCTCGGTGTCAGGCCTGATCTCGAATGAGAACGCGTCACGCATCACCATGCTTCCCGGCCTACTGACAATCTCTCCCCCATCCTGCTTCTGATTTTCTCTGACAGCCTCCGCGCGCGGTACATCGTCCTTGCTTGCCTTCTTCGTACGAGGCGATGGCGCGGCATTGTCTGGTGCCGATTCCTTTGCAGAATGTCGAGCTGGTTTGTCTTTCTTCGATGGGTATAAGGCGTACTTGACAGAGCCAACGCTAAAATCAACGCCCTTCTTCCGTGCATGTTCAACGATCTCTTCCAGCGTATATCCCTTCTTCCTCACCGCACCGATTACCAGACGCATCTCTTTCATCGCATCGGTAATAGAGACGCGCTGCTCGGCCTCTGGCTTGACCGGCAGTGATTCCAAAGTGCGGACAAGCTCATCCCATTGCGCCCGGGTATAGCTTTTCGCAACTGGCATGGCTCGCTCCGTCTTGCTCTCTTTATCCCATCTTGTTCACTCAGGAAGATCTCGTCAACACCTGCTTTTGGCCGGATTTTCGCTATCGGAACGTCAAGGAATCAGACGGATCGCGTTGGAATAAAAGAAATATTTTGGACACGTTTGGCACGAGCAGCGGACCGGGCTGTTGTCCGGAAAGTGTAGCGAAGGAGACTTCACGACGGCGCGGGCCCAGAACGATCACAGGCAACCGGCTGAATCGTTTGGCCATCAGGATGCGAACCATAGAGCTGCGAGCCGACAGAGACAGATAGTCTCGGAGACTATATCCCCTACCCCACGAACTCCCGGTTGCCCTGCCGACATACTTCGGGAAAAGAGCCGGCAGATTTTGTGAGATCAACAGTCGCGCGAAGCGAAATTGACCTCAACGATTCAGCGCATGCGATTGCCGACTCCAGCCACAGCCCCCGCAGACATATGAAATTCAGGTATCGACCGTGGACCGGATCACGTCGCAGAAATCGACCTGCCCAGTATGCAGACTCGATCAATCGGCAGCCCCCACCGTGAGATACGATGCGCGGACGAGCAAAGGAAGACCAGCCAACTAAGGGGTTGCATCCCGCGAACGCATCTGGCCGCTTCACGGATATTCCCGGCCGACCTCGCAGAAAGTGCTTAGGCGGTAAATAAAAAACGACATTAAAAATGAGGTACGGCAGGATAGGCTTGCGCCGGTTTCGGGCGCCGCACGCGGTACACAACTACAATGCGACCTCTGCTATATAGCCGACCTCTTGAAGTTGAAAAGCTTACACGGCATGGCAGCGAACAATACCTTCATTTCCGACGACAACGTCCCTGCCCTCGACTTACTGTAAGCGTGAGAGCACCGACCAACGGCTGCGAGCGTACGAGTGAAGCACTCGAGGAGTGAGCCACATGACAACCTTAGACAGCGCTTCGCAGCGGGGGCCTACCCGAGACAACTTGAGCGGCCGCAATTACGTCGCCCGTGCCGCTTGACGTGCTGCCCGTTGTCTGCCCGCTCTTCCCCTGTCGCCGAGGTCGATGCATGACCTTTGGAACGAGCCTGAACTTGTCGAGTCACCCAACGTTTCGACGCGTCAGGAAAATGCATCCAATGTACGCGCGCCTGCGTACAGGGCAAGGAGAGGCTCAGCCTCTCACCTAACTGTAACGGAGGTTCTCATGCATACCACGCTTATTCGCGCTGCCGTCACGACAGCCCTGATCTGCACTCTACCCATTGCCACCCCCGCCCCGGCGCAACTGTCGGCGCAGGACGACGTGAACTCGGCACAGATCCATACACGGTGCGCGCGGATTCGAGACCGCCTGCGTCTGGGGCTGTGACGCCAATGCCCCGAGCGCGTGAAGTGACGCGTGCCTCGCAGCGTCCGCCGTTGCCATCACGCCTGGTCGCGCAGTTGCCCAACGGGGTGAGTCTTGAACTTCCATGTACGCAACAGGATACGGCGCTGCTCACAGCGATGATCGACGCATTGAGGAGCCGGTGATGCTGCGCTTCGCTGAAGACCTGCGGGTCTATCTGCATCGCGAGCCGATCGACTTCCGGTGCGGTATCAATACCCTTGCCGCCCTGGTTGAGAATTCAATGCGACTGGATCCGCTCGCGCGCGCCGTGTACGCGTTTCGCAACCGTAAATGCAACCGGATCAAGCTCCTGTTGTACGAGCGCACGGGCTTCTGGCTGTTGTTGCGCCGGCTCAAGCAGGACCGTTTCGTGTGGCCGCGACGCGATCACGAAGTGATCGAGCTGACCACACAGCAGCTCCACTGGCCGCTCGATGGCATCGACATCGACGCGCTTCGCCGTCATCCTACACGGCATTACGAGCGCGCCAGCTAGCCCGGTACGTTGCACGTAAACAACGGCAGGCGCGCCGTTTGCGAAAGTACGTAAACCCGCGGCGCGCCGCAGTTCGCTATCCTGGAGTGCATGAAGAATGCACTCGACCTCAAGCGCTTACCCCAGGCGGTCCAAGGCTATATCCATGCCCCCGTTGAGAACGGGCGACCACTTACTATTGACATTCACATTGGTTGGCAACCCCGCCATTTCGCCTTGGGTCAACTGTAGGCTCGATCCCCGCTGGAATGCGGGGTTGACATCACGCAGGGGTATCGATCGGCGTCGATCTCGGCGGGAAGCAAGCCGAACGACGCGATCCAGTGTCTCTTGATCATGTAATTATCCTTCCCGGGTTGGCGTAAACGGTTCATCCGAATCACGGGAACCGCTCCCGGATCGTCTCCACGCCGCAGGCGCGACGGTGTCTCGCGCACTACATGCGCCAACCCCGTCTCTCCACGGGAACTATCACGCGCCTGTCACGCTTTGCCTATGATCGAAACAGACATAAACTCTGCCCGGGAATGTTGCGCCGCACAAGTGCCTGGTCGAAGTGACGTACACGCCCCCGGGCATGGCTGCGATCCTGCAACGCCACACTCGGGGTGCACAATCACATTCCTGGAACCGGCATCGAATCGGACTCGTCATGCAGCGCAAAGCAACTCTGAAAACCACGGCAACGCATTCCACCGCCGCCCGACTATCTGCCGCCTCGCAGCCTCCGACGCTGTCCGCAAAACGCTTCTCGCCGTCGAAGCTCGTCGCCTTGATTGATGCTGCTTCGAAATTGGGGCTGGACGCGAATGCGATACTCGCGGGTACGGGCCTCGATCCCGAGGCGATCGTCGATCCCTTCGCACTCACGTCCTCCCTGCAGTTCCTGACGGCGGCGCGAAACGCAGTCCGTCTCCATGCCCATTCCGACCTTGGTGTGCGGGTGGGGTGCCTGCTGCACGCCTCAAGCTACGGGATGCTTGGCTACGCGATGCTATGCTCCGAAACCATGGCTCAGGCCTTTGATTCAGCGGTCAAGTTTCATCAGCTCGCCAACGGCATGCTCGACATTCGCTGGGCCAAACAGGGTGACACGGCTTCTTGGTTCTTTCCCTCCCGCGAAGAGGTCATGTTGCCGGAACTCGACACGTCGCTGCATCAATTCCTGATCGACCTGCAGTTTGCGGTACACGTGACCGTCATCAAGGACGTCATGGGGGGATGGTGCGTGCCAGCGCGTGCACAATTCTCTAGAGATCAACCGGCGCATGCGGCGCTGCTGTCCCAGGCGCTCGAGTGCCCGGTCGCGTTCGACCAACCGGCTAACGTGCTGAGCTACCCGGCGGCGTGGCTGTCGCGCGCGCCGCAGCTCGCCCACCCGATCACGGCCGCGCAGGTATCGTCGCAGTGCGCGCAACTGCTCGAAGAACGCCGCACTCAGTCTGCGATCACACGGCGCGTTTACGAGGAATTGACGCGGACCCCAGGGCGGTTTCCCGAAATCGAGGCAATCGCCGAGGGCCTGTGCATGAGCGCGCGCACGCTGCACCGGAAACTCGATGCTGCGGGCACGTCGTACAGTGAACTTCTCATGCATGTGCGCAAGGCGCTTGCAATCGATTACCTCGACACGACCACGCTAAGCATCGAAGATATCGCTCAAGCCCTGAGCTTCAGCGATGCGGTGAGTTTCCGGCACGCCTTCAAGCGTTGGACCGGCAAGAGCCCGAGCGAAGTGCGCCACAATCGAGGAAAGGAAGCGCCGCCGTAAGGGGCGGCGCCTGTCCGACGTCCCCGCTCCTCCCGCCGGCCGGACCCGCCATCTCGCCGTGAATGCCGCGGTGCAGCGGCCCCGGGCGCTACCAGGCCCTTGCCACCGCCCCGGCCTATGAAACGATGACAGCGTGGGGGGACCCCTGCCATGGTGAAGCGGGGCTTTGTCGCGACAACGGTCGAAGCTTGAACAAGGTTTAATATGAACAGGACTACTTATCGTGACAACAAGTAGAACAGCTCTATGGGAATCTGTCCGGCGCCGTTGTCTTTCGGCGATCATATGCGCCATCTTGATGCCACCAGGCAGGTACTGGAACAACGAAGAATGCTTGAACTCGTACTGGACGTGCTCCATTCCATTGAGCACGTAGTGTCGTGATCAACGTGGCCGCGCCGACATCAGTACCGTGCCCAACAGTGCCGTGACCGAAGGCGCGGCGGTGTAACGCCAACTACGCCTGGAACTGTGCTCTGCTCGAACTCGCCCAGCTGTGCCTCACACGGCCCGGCGATCGCACGTAACGTTCTGCCCAGTCCGCTTGCAGGGCGAAGAGCGCCCCGGCGCCGTGCTCGAAAAGTTCAGCAACAACGTGCCGCCGCCAATTCAACCTGCCCCGTTCTACGGGCTTAGCTAATGGAGAGCGTCTAGTGTCCGAGAATTCGATCGCGGAAAGTACCGGTAGCCTGCCGTGCAGGAGAGTGCGCCATAGGCAAGGCACGACTACGACGAGTGTCGATCGCGTTGTCGAGGAGATCCCGGTCGCCCTCGTCTTCAACGGAATTTCCCACGCGGTCATGATGGCGACGCCAATCGATCTCGAACTATTCGCGCTTGGCTTCGCCCTGAGCGAGGGGATCGTCGAACGCGCATCCGACGTGTTCGATATGGAAGCGGTCACCCATCGTGATAGCATTGAAGTTAATCTGTCCGTGTCGCAAGAGGCATTCATGGTCCTCAAGAACAGGCGCCGGGCACTCGCCGGCCGTTCAGGACGTGGCGTCTGCGGCACCGAAAGCATCGCGCTGCTCGACCTCCATCCAGAACCCATATGCATGCCCCTGACCGGGACACCCATTGCAGCCCGAGCCGTCGCCCGCGCCGTGGCCGAGTTGCCCGCGCACCAGACCCTGATGCGCGAGACCGGAGGCATCCACGCGGCCGCATGGTGTAGCCGTGCTGGCGAACCGTTGCATGTTTTCGAGGACGTCGGGCGTCACAATGCGCTCGACAAAATTGATTGGCTGGCTTGCCCGCACTCGGACCGATACGGCTTCCGGTTTCCTGTTCCTTTCGAGCCGCGCAAGCTTCGAACTGGTTCGCAAGGCGGCCCGCATGCACGTGCCCGCGTTGGCAACGATTTCCGCGCCCACCTCTCTCGCCATCCAGGTCGCCCAACGGGCTGGCATCCGCCTGCTCAGCTTCTGCCCCGGCGACGGCTTCGTCGATACGTCGCGCCTTATCAGGACCTCAAACAGGAGTTCGGGCTCGGTCACTACGAAGGGCGTGGCTGAGATGGCTTTCACCACCTCGCCATGCTGAGTATCGCTGCATATGGGTTTCTGATGGCTCAGCGACTCAAGATGGAATCAGATTCAGGCGATAAAAAAATGACTATGTCCCGGTGTCGTGTCGAGGAGAATGTACTGGCACGCGCTTGCACACAACGCAGTTACCCGCGTAATAACCTGTTTCCCGTTTGACCCGACGATGAAGCCAAAAATGAACAGCAAAACCGAAACGCAATCGCGCGGCAAACTTCTGTTGAAAGCGATCCTGGTCGTCGCCACCATCGGCGCCGGCACCGCTGCAGGGGCTCCCAATGTCGGTCTCGATGAATCGTTGAGGTCAAGCGCCGATGACCAGGGCGCTGAGGTCGTCAGGCTGGGGCGTCGCTACATGATGCCGTCACGCACCCTAAGCGATGGCGCGCGCGAACCCGTCAGTCCTCCAGCGACAGAAGCGCCTCGAACCGTGTATTTGCCGGGCGCCCAAACGTTCCTCGATGCGGCATTCCAGCCCGGTGAAGCAAGGAACCGCTATGGTGCAGGCAGCTTCGCAAGCACGGCGCTGGGATCGACCGCCTCAGTGCCACGGGGCTTGTAAGGACTCGCCGCAGCGCTCGCCGCCTGGTGTGCCCAGACTACCCATGTGTGGTCAATTAACAGGGTCATCGCGGAAGATTGGCATTTTCATGCGAAGCGCAAGAGCGGCCGTGGCATCGGGCGATAATTGTGGGTCATCATGCTGTTGCGTGACTGCACCGCGATCGCAGCACAGATCACCGCAAAGAATACCAAAGCGGCCATGAGGCCCGCTCGCAAACCCTCAGGGCCATCGCCGTCAAAGCTGGTGCCGCGATCGCTTCGTGAACGGCACAGTTCGATGACCTTTTCAAGTCGGTTCGCTTCGGGCCGGCTGTACCGGATTTTGCGCCGCCGTCGCCATGATCCACTTTTTGAACGCAATAACCGCGTCATCCTCGGCGCGATCACGGTTCACGACAAGCACGTAATCGGGTCCGCACAACACCGGCCCTGATATCGGACACACGAGGCGCCCTGTTGCGATCTCGCGTTCAATGAGCGGCAGAGACGCCAACATCACGCCAAGACCTTCAGCAGCCGTGCCCAGTTGGAGAAAAACTGATCGAAGTTAAGATGGCAGCTCTCCCGCAAACCTGCGGCGCTCGTTTGCACGATATTCGGTGGACGTGGTCGAGAGAAGCCTGCGGAATAGCTTGGCGAGCCCGCAACGCCGCGCGACCTTGTCCACCGGCAGATCGACTTCGATCAGCAGACGGAAGCACATGTCGATGCGCAATACAGCAGATAATCCGATGGCGTAAGCCCGAGTGCTTCTACATCGTGCAGAAGCTGCGCAAGTGCCGGAAGATGCCTTAATGTCTCCGAGGTGATGCCGCCGAGGGTCGGCTCGAGCATGGCGTTGGCTTCGACGAGCTTGTCTGGATCGGTCTCCAAAGCCCGATGTCGAACTCGTCGATGCCGGCGAACTTTTTGAAGAGGCAGCCCTTGCCTTCCATCACCGGCGTGGCCGCGAGCGGGCCGATGTTGCCGAGACCGAGCCCGGCCGTGCCTTTGGTCACGACGCCCACGAGATTGCTGCGTGAGGTGTACTTCTGCGCGTCGAGCGGATCGGCATGGATCGCCTCACAGGCCGCGGCGACGCCTGGCGAACGCGCGAGCGAAAGATCGAGCTGGTTGTAGAGCGGTTTGGTGGGCGTGACGAAGTCTTGCCGGGCTTGGGATTCCGGGGATACGCGAGCGCGCTTTGCTTAAACTGTTTGCTCATGAAAACCCTTGCCTCGTTGATCAATTGGCATCCCTGCACACCGGTCGAGGTGCGGAGTGGTACGCAGGAAACGTCGTTTGCACGGGCAATTAGCCTGGCGTCACCGTCGTGCCCGTCACCCACGTCATCTCGCCCAGCCGGGCCGCGATCGTGTGCAGCGCCGCCAAGGGGATCGCTCCAAAAGAGACGGTGAAATCGGCATGGTCGCGAGCCTGTCCGGTCGAGATCTTCACGTGCCGGATCTCGCCCGCGATCGGCATGAGCACTTGCCACAGCGCGGCAACCCTCATGTTGTGGATCTCCGCGCGGACATTGAGTTGCCGCTGGCCGACGGCCAGCGCCTTCTGCTCATGAGCTGTCATTGTTTTTATTGAAGATTGTCAAACAGGAATGCGTGCCCTGGTTCAGGGCTGGTGGTGCAATTCATCATCCCGCCACATTGGGCGAACCGCACCGCCCGGTAAGCGCGCTGGCCTGCGTGCACTTCCAGTCGTACGGCCCCGTTCACTCCGCGGGAGGACACGCGTCCTCCGGCGCAGTCGCTATCATCTCCCGGGCACGAGGCCCTGGCGCGCCGCACTGCCCGTCAGGTTGGGCCGTTCCGCGCCGGCCGGTGCCAGTGGCGACGCTCGCACCATTCTCAGGGCGAGCCACATATCCCAGCCTGCGAATGCCAAGTACCCTCGCTCGATGTCTTTCGCGCCGGTAGTGAGCCAGCACCATCGGAAGCGCAACGGCGAGTGTCGATGTGCCGATCGCCAGACCAATCCATACCTGATCCATACTTGACCTGTTCCATTCCTCAAATCCACAACCGTGGCTGTGTGACCACGCAACGCGCACGGAAACCTCGCGAACTCGTACGGATATGCAAGACCCTGGAAAGGTGGCCTGGAAGTCGTCTCCGACACCCAGGCCGGACATCCGTGCTTATTGCATATGCTGGCCGCCATTAATGGGGATGTTCGCGCCAGTCACGAAGCCCGCGTCGTCCGAGCACATGAACAGGATCAGCGCGGCAACTTCGTCCGGATTGCCAAGACGGCCCATCGGGATCTGCGGCAGGATCTTCGTGTCAAGAATCTCCTGCGGAATGGCGGTGACCATCTTCGTCGCGAGATAGCCCGGCGAAATCGTGTTCACCGTCACGCCCTTGCGAGCGACTTCCAGTGCGAGCGACTTCGTGAAACCGTGCAGGCCGGCCTTCGCCGCCGCATAGTTGGTCTGGCCCACGGCGCCCTTGGAGCCGTTCACCGACGAAATATTGATGATGCGGCCCCAGCCATGCTCGACCATCGCGTCGCACAGCGGCTTCGAGATGTTGAAGACCGAATCCAAATTGGTGCGCAGGACCGCATCCCAATTGACCTTCTCCATCTTCTTGAAGGTCATGTCCCGCGTAATGCCGGCATTGTTGACCAGAATGTCGACGGGACCGACTTCGTTCTTGATCTTCTGCGCACCGCGCTGGCACGAATCGTAGTCGGCCACGTCGATGGAATAGGCGTGGAAAGCGCGTCCTGTCTCCCTCATTCTGGCCAGCCAGTCCTCTGCGCCTGCGTTATCCGGCGAGTGCGTGACGACTACCGTATAGCCTGCGTCGTACAGCCGTACGCTGATGGCCTCACCGAGACCGCCCATTCCGCCCGTCACCAATGCAATTCGCTTAGTCATCGTTTATACCTGCGAGAGTGAACCGCATATAAAAAATTCGACGCGACCAGCCAACGAGAGCAGTCGCATCCGTCACCGCCGCGCTTCAATGCCTCTGGTTGATCCGGAAACCTTGCACACGTCGGCCAAAAATGGCACCTTCCTGCTGGCGCCTGAAAACGTATGCCTGACTCGCGGCTCGCGAATCATCGCAAACGTATGCAGCTCCGGGCAAGCCGCGCTTCGATCACGTTAGGTTGGCGCGAGCGCCACACTCTTGCCGCCGCCGATGCACAGCGGAGCCACGCTGCTCTCTGCATCGATCCAGTGTCTCTGGATCACGCAATTATCCTTCGGGGTTGGCACAAACGGATCACCCGAATCCCGGGAACCGCTCCCGCATCGTCTTCACGCCCAAGGCACGACGATATCTCGCGTACTACATGCGCCAACCGTCTCTCCGTGGGAACTATCACGCGCCTGTCGCGCTTTGCCTATGATCGAAACAGACAGAAAATGTGTCCGGGAACGTTGCGGTGTCCACGCATCCAATCGAAGTAACGTACACGCCCCGGGGGATGTGGTTCATATAGCGACCCTACGAATCGGTGAGAGTGGCGGGGGCTGACCAATTCGGGGGCCCGATCTCGTCGAGATGATGGTTGAAGATGATGGTTGAGCGAGGGTTGTCGCTCGCTCACACGACGATCCTGCGTTGGATTCGGCGCAATCCGATCGAGTTCGCGACGGCCTGCTGAAGGGACCTGAATACGCCACGCAATATAAACTTGGTCAAGAGTGCCATATACCTTGTATTCCGACAGCCTCGCGACACAGCGTTTGATTACGTCCGCATCGAGAGGCGATACGCGGCCAATCTGGGAACTCTACAACCACTATGTACCGCTTAAGAAGCTCAAGGCACGGAGCGTTGCCGCATATGCGCAGCGTGTGCGCCCGGAAGGCGGCGGCGATTATGCTTCGGCCAACGGTGGCTTCGACCAACTTGGGTATGGCACGTTGACGTACACCCTCAAGTGACTAATCCGCTTGGTTTCCAAACCAGATCTAGCGCCGGATTTCCGGCGCTTGCCCCGCTTGGTTCCTTGCCTTCACTCAATAGGCCATTTATACGGGACTTCCACATAAGCACGCGAATTTTCTCAACGCTCGAGCGAGATCGCCGTGCCGACTTTCGTCTCGACCCTCTCCATCTGTATCGTGTTCGTGCAGATGTTCCTGCTCTCGGGCGTCGCCATCCGACGGCCCCGTTCGACGGCGTCATCACCGTGCGCAACGTCAACGTGGGCGCGCTCGTCGTAGGTGAGGTTGATGCAGACTTGTCACTTGATTTAGTGACTCGTTCAGTTGTGTGTGACAGTGCGTGAGTCTTCAAACCGAACGGCATTAACAAGGTTGGCGGTAATGCAGGCTATGTCGAAAAGTCACCGCATGGGACACATAGCCGCAATTATTTGCCGTTCCGTGAATGTGTTGTCCGCGACCACATCGAAAAGGGATCGCTGTCCGGACTGCGAAACCAATCGACGCGCCTTCGACTTGCACGCGCCAAAGAAAACAGTAACTTGTTATGCGTCATGCCGCACGACTGAACGTGCGGCACGTTCCATGACAGCTTAGAACTGATGACGCATTCCGATTCGAGCGATAAACTGGTTGGCCGTCGTAGACGGCGAGTCTGCGCCAGTAATGAAAGCTGTGTTGAGCGGCGCGGCCACTGCATTACCACCCGCCGTATGCTGGTACATGCCTTGGATGTACACGTCGGTGCGCACCGACAGATTGTAGTCAGCCATCAGGCCGATCTGATGCCATTTCGGTGTCGAATCGCCGGCGGCACTTTGGAAGTGACCGAGGGTGTAGTTATACATCGCGCCAACGAAGGCGTTTTTTACTATCTGATACTTCGCATTCACCTCGAAGTTGTCAAACTTTAGGCTGCTGGCCGTGTTAGCGAAATTGCCGACATAGGCTGAACCCGTCGCATCGTTCAAGCTCGTGTGGCTATAAACAAAACCAAGAAGCGCCGAGCCGACCGTATAGTTGATACCGGCGCCCCAAACTTGCTCGCGGTTCGCAAAGAAGGCAGTATCGTCGGTCGCGAGCGAGCCACCCGCCGTGCTACCCGGTTGATTGATCTGCATGAATGCCGCAGCAATCGTTACAGGACCGCCTACATATTGGGCGCCGAGGCTGTACGCGCGGTTGTTCGCAAAGCCGCCGGCCTGATTGCTAAAGCCATAGAGACCACCAAACGAGAGCCCGCCATAGGTTTTGCTGGAATACTTGATGCTGTTATTCAGGCGAAACGAGTTGTCGGTGTTGTCATTGTCGTAGGGGTGCGACATTAGATAGCCGGCCCAGTTACCGTTGGCCGTAAGCGGCGCGAGATAGTCAACGACAGAGTCGTACTGTCTGCCCATCGTCAACGAACCGAGCGTTTCCGAAGCGATACCAACGTACGCTTGCCTGCCAAACATGCGACCGCTTTGGCCCAGCGCGCCGGAGTTCACATCGAACCCATTCTCCAGTTGGAAAATTGCCTTGGTACCGCCGCCCAGATCTTCAGAACCCTTAATGCCCCAGCGGCTGCCTTGCGCGAAGCCGCTCTCCAATTGTACTGCCGAATGACCTCCGGAATTGTTAGTGTAGTTCAGACCTTCATCAATCACACCGTACAAGGTCACGCTGTTTTGCGCGAGGGCTGCAACAGGGGCAATGACGAGACCAAACACCGTTCCGGCGGTAACGATTCTTTTCATAGATAAACGTATCCTAAATGTATGTAATTTCCGAGCCGATTTCCCCAAGTTTGTTGAGTGAAAGTTTTCAACATGGGATAGGCGGCATCGGTCCACCGCACTTTAGGACCAACAAAAATCACCGGCACAGCAATTCAGTATTGACCGGTTCCATGTTGCATGAATCGCAACGGCATTGACGTCATGGACTTGCGTCCCTAGTTGTTTTTGCGGTAGCGATCCACAACAAAATCAATGAAGCCACGTACTGCAGTAGCCATATAGAGCTGTCCCGGGTACAGGATCCAAAACGTACGCTCGTCCCCACAGAGCTCCGCGTCGTGCACCAGAATTTTGAGCATGCCGCTATCGAGCTCCTCTTTTATCAGCGAGATCGACAATCGGGCGATTCCTAAGCCGGCCAGTGCTGCGCGCTTTATCAAAGCTGGGCTTTGCGTGTTTAAGGCAGGTCGAACAACTACGCGGTGCGTACCTGATGTGCTGCGAAATTCCCAGTAGCGACTTGGCGCATCCGAAACGAGGAGAATGTCATGAGCGGCCAGTTCAGCCGGGGTATGAGGAGTTCCTCGCCGGCAGAGATAGTCGGGACTTGCAACAATCACATCGCGAGCCTGCGCGAGCGCGCGGCAGATTAGCGAAGAGTCGCGCAACCGGCGTTCCGCGGTAAAGCAGACATCGAAGTCCGCGACTGTGATGTCAGTCATGTCTTCGAACACCGTCAGCTCAAAACTCGTGTGCGGTTCCCGTTGACGATAGGCGGCGAGCACTTCGGGGAGATCCGAGTTGGCGTAAGCCGATGACGCTGCAATCTTCAACAATTTTGCAGGTTCGTTGCTTGCCGAGGTGACAAATTCATCCATGATGTCGAGCAGCCCGATCAATTCCACGCATCGCTTGTAGTACAGCTGGCCGGTGTCGGTAAGGGAGACACGGCGGGTCGTCCGATTGATCAGGCGTACGCCGAGGCGCTGTTCGAGTTTTGCAACGCTGCGCGTGACGACGGATGCCGACACGCCCATGTGCTTTGCCGCTTCGGCAAAGTTCAGACGCTCCGCTACTTTGGCAAAGATGCGTATCGAAGCGAGCTGACTCACGACTCCGCCCCAAGAATGCGCGGGCGGTTATTGTGCAGCGGCACCTCTACAACGCCACTATGCTGTGGGCCAGTTCCACCGCGAGGAACCGATCGGCTGCCGCTATGCTTGTTCGCTGCACGTAGTCCTTTATGTGGTGTTCGCATTGTTCAAAACCGGTAGTCCAGAAAGCGGTGCGAGGGTAGCAGGCGCCCCGTTACCGCACGCGGTCCGGTCCATTACAACCTTGTTATCTACCTCGTCCCGTTGTTCGACAAGGCATTTCGCAAACGCATACGCCCGGTTGGCAGGAACGGGCGCATGGATGAGACCTATGTGAAGGTCAAGGGCCAATGGAAGTACCTGTACCGCGCCGTCGAGAAGGCAGGTAACACGGTCGACTTGCGCAATAGCCTTCTCGAAGTAACGCTGCGCGGCGGCCTTGTCGCGATGCGCACGCAGCGGGACGACGGTGAGCCCGAAACGATTACCGTCGACAAGAGCGGGCGCCAATCTGGCTGCGCTCGAGGCGCTCAATGCGGAGCGACCCACACCGAGCAGGATGCGACAGAACAAGTACCTGAACAACCTCATGGAGCAGGACCATCGTGCCACCAAGCGCATCATCAAACCGATGAGGGGATTCAAGGATTTCCGGTGAGTGCGCATCATCCTCGCCGGTATCGAAATCATGCACATGTTCCGCAAAGGGCAAATGAAAGACGACGACACCAATCGAATAGTTGCCGCACAGTTCTGTTCACTGGTGATGTAAGTAATCGTCATCGTAACGTGGGCTTACTCGTCCTTATTCCACCATCGCGACACAGCCATTCCTCGTCCGTGCCCGGGAGCATCGAACGAGAAGACACGTCAAGCAACCCAAATGTCGAAAGGGAGGCCGGACACTGGCTTCCCAGCCCGACATCCGCATCCACGAATTCAGCACGCTGTTGCTGAGCCCGGCGTCAGCGCGCCACGGTGACATAGATCGATTGACACCGCGGCGCGGTCATTGAAATCGTACAAAGTCCTTGCTTTCATCGTCTTTACCAGCCCGGCTGTACAGCCCTCGGTCAACGGCCGGAGCCCGACAAAGACGCGGCGCACTGAAAAACTGTGCTCCACGTTCAGGCGCCGAAGTGTGCATTCGGCGCATTAGCCGGTTGAGCTAATCTTGCCGCTCCCAACCGGCAGAAGGACGCAGACGCGCGCAGTCGGACACGAGCCAACGCTTCTATCCGCCACTACGATGAAGGTGCAACACCCTCCCGGGCCCATAGTGATTTCTTCGTAATGATCGTCCGCCCCCCACCTAACTGGTTTCGCATGCTTTTCGTATGGCACGGATCCGTCCTTAAGGAAATCATTCCGCAACTGACATTTCTTGCCCTGGTGAGTGCGCTCGCCATGTATACCCATGGACGTATTCTCGGCGAGAAGATTCCGCTCAACACGACGCCTTTCACACTTTGCGGCATCGCGCTTGCGATCTTCCTCGCGTTTAGAAACAATGCCAGCTATGAGCGCTATTGGGAGGCGAGGCACCTTTGGGGACGGGTACTTATCGCAGCACGTAACCTCACTTCGCAGGTCAATCGATATGCATCCGACGACGCGCGGCCGCTCGACCGCCAAGATATTTCGCGCTTGCTGATTGCGTTCGCGTATGCACTGAAGCATCAGCTTCGTCATACTGAGCCATCAGCCGATATCGAAAGATTGTTGGGACCCGGGCTGGCGCGGAACTATCATGGCCTGACATTCACGCCGATCGTACTGCTGGATGAAGCCCGTCATCGCATCGCCGCACTCAATCGCGCAGGAACGCTGCCAGACACGCTGTTGTGGGTGATGGACAAACAACTGAACGATCTGGGCGCGGCCGTGGGCGGCTGCGAGCGCATTCACGCGACACCGATTCCGTTTGCGTACGGGGTACTCCTCCATCGGACAGTCTATGCTTACTGCGCTCTGCTGCCGTTCGGGCTCATCGACTCGATCGGTTTTGCCACACCACTCATCTGTGTATTCGTTTCTTACACCCTGATCGCGCTGGAGGCCATCGCCAGAGAAATCTCCGATCCATTCGCCCTGTCGCCTAATGGCCTGGCGCTCGACGCGATGACTCGCAATATCGAGCGCTCAGTCTGCGAACTGTGTGGCGAAGATGTGCCGCCCGCCCTGCAGCCGGGCCGGTTTTACGAACTCAGCTAACGTCACGCGTCAGGAACAGCGATATGTGTCAACCTTCAGGCATCGAAACCACGGGCAGCGTCGCTCGCTCCATTGTCAGGCACACCCGCGAGGATGCGCGCGGAAGCACTGACGTCGTTGTCGAAGAACTGCCGGTGGCGCTCGTTTTTAACGGAATATCTCATGCGGTCATGATGGCGACCCCAACCGATCTCGAACTGTTCGCTCTGGGATTCGCATTGAGCGAGGGGATCGTTGAGCGCGCGTCAGACGTTTTCGATTCGGAGGCGGTGATACATCCCGACAGTGCCGAGGTGCGTCTGACCATCTCACAACAGGCCTTCATGGCGCTGAAAGGCAAGCGGCGCGCGCTTGCGGGTCGTTCCGGTTGCGGCGTATGCGGTATCGAAAGCATCCAACTGCTCGACCTTTATCCGGATCGTTTGCACGAGGCCAGCGCAGCACACTATATTGCGGCCAGAGCCGTAAGTCGCGCTGCGCATCACTTGCCTGCGCACCAGAGACTGATGCGCGAAACGGGAGGTGCCCACGCAGCGGCATGGTGCAGCACGGACGGTGCACTTCTTCGGGTCTTCGAAGATGTCGGGCGCCACAATGCACTCGACAAGTTGATCGGATACCTTGCACGCGAGCGCGCTGATACTCTCGCCGGTTTCGTGTTTCTCTCAAGTCGGGCAAGCTACGAGCTCGTTCGCAAGGCGGCGCGTTTCCAGATTTCAACGCTTGCGACCATTTCCGCGCCGACCTCGCTTGCGATCTCGGTAGCGCAGCGCGCGGGCATTCGACTGCTCAGCTTTTGTCGCGGCGACGGCTTCGTCGAATACGTGACGCCGAACGCGACTCTGTCCGGTTCGTGATCGCGTGCATCGCCCACCACTCGTGCATGCGATGTCGGGTTGCACTGTACTTCGCACCGAATCAGCGAACTGTGCATGCGGCGCAGATCGGTGGCGAAGTATTCTGCGTCGCTGACAATAGCTCGCTACCTGATGTCGATCGCGCACCGCACCCGCCACACGTCACACAGAGGTCTGCCTAATTGCAACCTGATGGAACCCCGCCCTCACCGCGGGTGAGCGACATGATCGTCGACATCATTCTCACCGCGCTCGCTGAAAGACAGGTGCGTCCGTTGCGGCCCGAAACAGCCGTCACCGCGGCTTGGCTCGCCGAGCACACGCGGTTGCCGACCGCCACCGTCCGACGCTATCTGCGCGCACTGATTGACTCGGGGGCAATCGACGAATGTCGGCTTCCTTCGCGTATCGTCGGGATCACGCTGAACGAGCAAGGGTTGGAGTTATTGGGCCGCACAAGCCGAGACGAAAATCAGTAGAACCTAACATGTACGGATAGCCCACCATCTTGACTAGGCGTCCGGCCAGCTTCCCAGCGTGTGCGGAGCGGCACGGCTCACGTCGACAGAAGCTGATACGGCGATCCGCGCGTTGGGCATGATTCGTCCATCCGGCGCTTGCCATCGCCCTGCACAGACTGGTCACTAAGCAAACGCGGCCGGCCTTCGGGCACGGCTTTGGCACGGCACAGGCGCGCTACTGTGGTGATGCTAATGCGGCGCCATTGGCTCGGCCGCCTGACCGACGGCACCCGGCTCACCCGAGCGGTACACATCTTGGCGATCACAACATCATTACCTTCCGCGAGCGTTAGTACGGGTCTATTTTCGTGATTTTTAGAAGCGCATATGCAGCACAGATGCTCAAACGCGTTGCCGCGGTTGGAACTGTACTTCAGCAAGTAGCCGGATTCTGTGTGCCTTTGAACCCGGCGTTTGCTTTTACTCTTTACGCAACTACACGCAGTGCGCGGGCCGTCTGGTATCGACACAGGTTGCCGCGCTAAGTCAACGGAACCACGGTTATGAGCAAGTCAAAGGCAAAGGGAAAAATCGAGGCATACCATCACCCCGCCGCGGGTTGGGGGGCACTCAAGTATGTCGCAATCAACCTGATTAAAGAACGTGTTTCAGGTGGCAACTACCGCACGCTGTTCAAACAAAACCAGCCGGATGGCTTCGACTGCCCCGGTTGTGCGTGGCCCGACCGTCAGCACGCGTCGACTTTTGAGTTCTGCGAGAACGGCGTTAAAGCAGTCGCGGCCGAGTCGACCACGAAGCGCGTTACACCGGCGTTCTTCGAGGAGCATACCGTCGAATCGCTGATGAAGCAGACAGACTACGAGCTCGAACAGCACGGCCGGCTAACCGATCCAATGGTGTACGACGCCTTCACCGACCGCTACAAGCCCATCGCGTGGCACGACGCTTTCGCACTGATCGCCAGGCACCTGACGCAACTCGACTCTCCCGACCAGGCGGCGTTCTACACATCTGGACGCGCGAGCAATGAAGCGGCGTTTCTCTACCAGTTGTTTGTGCGCATGTACGGGACGAACAACTTCCCCGACTGCTCGAACATGTGCCACGAGGCGACGAGCCGCGGCCTGCCGTCTACCGTTGGCATCGGTAAAGGTACCGTCACGCTTGACGATTTCGAACTCGCCGACACAATCATCATCTTCGGCCAGAATCCCGCGACCAATCACCCACGTATGCTCGGTGAACTGCGCGAAGCGTCGCGGCGGGGTGCCACCATCGTCTCGGTGAACCCGCTGCGCGAGCGCGGTCTCGAACGTTTCACGAGTCCTCAGCACCCCGCCGAAATGCTGACGTTGAGCAGCACAAAGATCGCCTCGACGTTCATTCAGCCCAAGCTGGGTGGGGATTTCGCGTTGATCAAGGGAGTGGCCAAGCACCTCATCGAACTAGATGACAAGGCACTCGAGAACGGTATGGAACGGCTCCTCGACTTCGAGTTCATCAGCCAGCATACGCAAGGCTTCAGCGCGTTCGCAGACGACCTGCGCAACGAATCCTGGTCGCTGCTGGAGACCGAATCCGGCGTTGCGCGTGAAGAGATCGAGGGACTTGCGCGCATCTACGCCAACGGAAAGCGCGTCATTGCGACGTGGGGGATGGGTATCACGCAGCACAAGCATTCAGTGCAGACCGTGCATATGCTGTCGAATTTGCTGATGATGCGCGGCAATATCGGTCGTGAAGGTGCCGGCCTTTGCCCGGTTCGTGGCCATTCGAATGTGCAGGGCAACCGTACCGTGGGCATCGAGGAAAAGCCCACGAAAGCCTTTCTTGACAGGCTCGGAATGGTTTTCGACTTCGATCCGCCTCGCGAACATGGTCTTGACGTAGTCGAAACCGTGGAGCACATGATCGATGGCCATGTGAAGGTCTTTCTGGGCCTCGGCGGCAATTTCGCCATGGCGACTCCCGACACGCCGCGCACGTTCGACGCGCTGCGTTCGTGCAATCTGACCGTGCATATCACGACAAAGCTCAACCGTAGTCATCTTGTGCACGGCTCGGATGCGCTGATCCTGCCGACTCTCGGGCGCACCGAAATCGACGTACAAAACGGCGTTGCCCAAGGCATCACGGTCGAGGACTCTATGAGCATGGTCCACATCTCGTACGGCATGAACAAGCGGGCCTCGCCGAATCTGATGTCCGAGACGGCCATCGTGGCCAATATCGCTCACGCGACGCTCGGAAACGCGAAAGTCGACTGGCTCGCCTACGCCGCCGACTACGCGAAGATTCGCGACGCCATCGAGCAGGTGATCGACGGCTTTGATCAATACAACGAGCGCGTCGCGCAGCCTGGCGGTTTCCACCTGCGTGTGGCCTCGCGCGAGCGCGACTGGAAGACGTCTACCGGAAAAGCAAACTTCATCGTGCACGAGGTGCAGCGAGACACGCCTATCGCCCGCGCCAAGGCGCTTCATGGCGACCGGCTGATGACGCTCATGACGACGCGCTCGCACGATCAGTACAACACGACCATCTACGCCCTCGATGACCGATACCGCGGTGTATTCGGCCAACGGCGGGTCGTCTTCATCAATCCCGCCGACATCGAAATGCTGGGGTTCAGCAACGGCGATTGGGTCGACCTGACCACCGTCTGGGACGATAACCAGGAGCGGCGCGCCGAGCACTTCCGCCTGGTCGAATACGACATTCCGCGAGGCTGCATCGGCGCGTACTACCCGGAAACCAACCCGCTCGTGCCGCTGTCGAGCGTGGGCGACGTCTGCAACACGCCGACGTCCAAGTCGATTCCCGTGCTACTTCACCGCTCCTCGGAGCCGCCGGTCCTGCCCGCATTCTGATTCTCAACTGAGGAACCGGGTTGCGCCTCCTGCCAGGCGCATCCTCCCTTGTAACCTGCCTGGTGATCATTCATGTCTGTCGAAGCCTTAGACCTGGCGCGCGGCCAGTTCGCGCAGACCGCAATATTTCATATACTGTGGCCTATTCTCACGATAAGTCTTTCCGCGTTCCTGCTAGTCGTCGAAATCCTGTGGGTCAGGACCAGCAATGTCGACTGGTATCGCCACGCGCGATTCTGGAGCAAGCTGCTGCTCCTCAACTTTGCGGTCGGCGTTGTGAGTGGCATCCCGATGGAATTCCAGTTCGGCACGAACTGGGGTCCTTTCTCCGAGTACACCGGCCAGTTCTTCGGCAACATCCTGGGCTTTGAAGGCGCCATGGCCTTCATGCTGGAGGCCGGCTTCGTCGGCGTCATGATGCTCGGGTGGAACCGTGTGCCGAAGGGCGTGCACCTTTTCGCCACGGCAATGGTCGCGCTCGGCTCGTCCCTTTCGGCGTTCTGGATCATGGTGGCGAACTCATGGCTGCAAACTCCGGACGGCGTGGCTGTGGTCGACGGCAAGCTCGTCGTCACCGACTACGTGAAAGCGATTTTCAATCCCGATATGGCGTGGGGTGTGTCGCATATGTGGTTTGCCGCGCTCGAAACAGGCCTTGTCGTTGTCGCCGGAATTTCTGCTTACTTCCTGCTGAAGCGCCGTAATCCCGCGTTCTTCGTCCGTTCGTTCAAGCTCGCTCTGCTGATTCTGGCCGTTGTCGCGCCGGTCCAGATCTGGCTCGGCGACTCCAGCGGCGTAGACGTCTTCGCCACGCAGCCGGCCAAGGGCGCAGCAATCGAAGGCCACTGGGAAACGAATGCGCCTGGCACGGGCGCCAACTGGTCGTTGCTCGCGTGGCCGGACGCCGCCAAGCAGCGCAACGACTGGTCGCTCGAAGTGCCGGGTGCACTGAGTCTTCTCGCCAAGCACAGCCTCCACGGCCAGGTGACCGGTCTGAAGGACATTCCCGTCGAGAACCGGCCACCGATGATTCCGCTGCTGTACTACACATTCCGCGTGATGGCCGGCATCGGGTTCCTTTTCATGGTGCTGGCATTCTGGACGGTCTACGCGTTGCGCAAGTCGCGCGGCAACATCGATGCTCTGCTCGCCCGACGCAAGCTGCTGCTGGCATGGGTGCTCGCGATCCCGCTGCCGTACATTGCGGTCGAGTGCGGCTGGATCGTCCGTGAAGTGGGGCGCCAACCGTGGATCGTCTACGGCCTGCTTCGCACCGACCACGCAGCCTCAGCCATTCCTGCCGGCCAAATCTCGGCCAGCATGAGCATGTTCGGGGTCTTCTACGTCGTGCTGATTACGTCGTTTTTCATCTTCGCGCGCCGCTGGCTACGTCAAGGGCCGGACTTGACACTGATGCCACCGGTCGAGTCACAGCGCCATGTAGTCGCGCACACAGTCGAATATTGATTTTCAACGCATCCACCGATTCTCATTTGAACACAGGATTTCAGTATGCCATCCGCATCGACACAGGAATTGCTAAATCAGGCATGGTTTGGGCTGATTGGCCTCATGCTCATGCTTTACGTGGTAACCGACGGTTTCGATCTCGGCTTGGGCATCCTCACGCTGCTGCGCCGCAAGGAACACGACCGTGATCTCATGATCCAGTCCATAGGTCACGTCTGGGACGCAAACGAGACCTGGCTAGTCGCGCTCGGCGGCGCCCTCTTCGGCGCATTCCCGTCGGCCTACGCGATGATCCTCACGGACCTCTACGTCCCTGTGATGGTCCTGATCGCAAGCTTTATCATGCGTGGCGCCGCCATCGAATTCCGGCACGCAGCTCACTCGAGCAAGACGGTATGGGACCGGGTATTCGGGATCGGTAGCCTCCTCGCGGCAATCTCTCAGGGCATCGTGCTCGGCAAGGTCCTCACCGGGTTCGTGCCCGGCCTCTCGAGCCTCGGCTTCGTCGCCGTGACCGCGATCGGCGTCGTATCCGGCTATTGCCTGCTCGGTGCCACGTGGGTCGTGAAAAAGACGACCGGTGCGATTCAAAGCTCCGCCCGACGCGAAGCTACTGCCGCCGCATTCGCGACAGTCGTCGCAGCGCTCATCGTGTCGTTGGCAACATTCAAGGTCAGTCCGGTCGGCGTGACGCGCTGGCATGAACACGCAGTTTTCAGTCTGCTGATCGCACTTGCGGTTTTCGCGGCCTTGGCATTCGTCTACGTCCTTTATTCGATTCATATGCGCGGCGAGAGCGGCCCATTCATCGGCTCGACGCTGCTTTTCGTGATCTCGTTCGTCGGGCTCGCGATCAGCCTGTTCCCTTACATCGTGCCGGGCAAATTGACAGTTGACGCCGCAGCCTCGGACAGCCCGACGCTTGCATTCATGCTGCTTGGGATCGGCATGGTGTTCCCGATTATGATCGGCTACAACCTTTACCAGTACCACCTCTTCCGCGGCAAGGTCGTGCCTGTCAAGCACTAGCACTCGCGAAGCGATACGCGGACGACTGTGCCTCGCGCGTACCAATGATGAAAGGGCGCTCCGCCCCTGCTGCACCCTACCAAATGTATCTGCGCAGAGCGCCATGCGACACAAGCGGGCTTAGGAAAAGCACATCAGACGGTACGCATGTCGCTCGTGGAGCGTTGAGCTATTACATACGCTTTTCAAACGAATATCGGAGAAATGGTCATGTCGGCCCTCATCCCCGCGTCATCCGTCCAACCGTCCACTCGGTATTCCCATAGCGATGACGAACACGCAACGGCAGGCGCCGGCATAGCGGCGGGCTTCGAAGTACGAGTGCAGCAGCAGCCTATCGCCGTCCAGACGGAAATCGCGCCCATCATGCGCAACCCGGACGTCGGTGCCATCGTCAACTTCATCGGCGTTGTGCGCAATAACGGCGATTCGGACGACGTCGTCGCACTGGAATTGGAGCACTACCCCGGCATGACCGAGCAGTCGCTCTGGGGCATCGTCGAAGAGGCTATTGCTCGCTGGAAAGTCGATGCAGTAAAAGTAGTCCACCGGACCGGACGCATTATGCTGGGCGACGCAGTTGTACTGGTCGTCGTAGCAGCGCCGCACCGGGCCGCCGCGTTTGAAGCGTGTGAGTTTGTCATGGACTTTCTGAAGATGCACGCCCCGTTTTGGAAAAAAGAGCATCGGCGAGACGGCGGGTCCGATTGGGTAGAAGCGAGACGAAGCGACGAACAGGCGATGCTGCGGTGGGGCTGAGCCCCGAGTCCCATTGCACGCACGGCAACGGAAAACACAGATGAAGCTCAACATCAAATACTTCGCGAGCATTCGCGAGCAACTCGGCATCAGCGAGGAAATCGTCGTGGTCGAAGTGCCGCATCTCACCGTCGATGCCCTCCGATCGATGCTAGCCTCGCGCGACGCACGAACAGCAGATGCATTGCGCGAGGGCCGGCCCGTCCGCGCCGCCGTCAACCACCAAACTGTGATAGGAAGTTTCCTCGTATGCGAAGACAGCGAAATTGCGTTCTTTCCCCCTGTCACTGGCGGTTAGATCGACATCTGGTCCTTACAACCAGCCTGCCAACGCTTTTTCAAAGCAGAGCATCATGCTCACACCATACGTCTCCAGGGCATGCGCTGAGGAAGTTGTACTAGCCGTGTCGGTCGCGCTTGCAACGGCGAAGTGGGCCGCAGTTCAGTAGCTCCAACAATGGTTAAGCGACGCAGCATGATGCGCACGGATTTCGAATGGAACATGCCAGTCAAAGTGCCGGGTTGATCCACGCAACCGATCCGTTCGATGGGGCGTGTTCTCAATCTTCAATACGGCGTAAGTCGCATGCAGGATGAGCCTGGTATCATCCCAGCGGATCGAATGTGGTGAGACGTCCAAGTGTCACGAACGCAAGACCGGCTTCAGTCCATCGTGGCCCGCGGTAAAAGACACCGTTCATTTCTCTGGGTCGCAGCGAAGGGACTTACACATCAGTCGAGAGGTTAGCTTGATAACACTTGACGAACCGCTGCTCATCGAAGGCACCTCGCCGCGACTCGATACGAAACAATGCAGTTCTCTATCTCTTTGCGTACATTCTGCCGGACGCCCTGCTATGGCCACATCATCCCGGTTCACTTCGGGCACACTGGCGCCCATGTGACGCCTCTCATCTGCGTTCGCGATCGAATCGACCTGCGGCAACGCGTCCTCGAGGTCTAACGGAAGTCTCCGCTCACAGTTGGGCCGTCCTTGGCATCTGGCATGGGCATGTCGGGTGGCACGCCAAGTTCATGCATCGCTGCATATGCGATCCGGGCGAACGCCGGCCCGGACACGTCACCGCCGAAATGCTTGGCTCCTTGGGGCTTGTCTACAGATACAGCGATCACGAGCCTCGGGCTCCGGATCGGAATGATCCCCACGAACGATGCACGGTAGGCGTTCCGCTCGTAGCCGTGCCGCGTCGCAGTGTAGGCCGTGCCCGTTTTACCGCCCACGCTATAGCCAGGCACCTGTGCGTCCGGCGCAGTACCACCCTTGGAAACGACGCTCTCCAGCATCGCCCGCATTTGGTCGGTGGTCCGTTGCGTGAATACCTGTGTGCCCGCCACAGTCGAACCATCCCGTTTGTATAGCGTAAGCGGGACGAGCCGACCATTGTTGGCGAACACCGTGTATGCCTCCGCAAGCTGGACGAGTGACATCGAGACGCCGTAGCCGTAAGACATCGTCGCCTGTTCGATTCGCCGCCATTTACTCCATGGTCTCACGATGCCGGCAGCCGCGCCTGGAAAGCCAAGCTTGGGCTGCCGGCCAAAACCCAATGCCGAGTAAAGCCCCCACATTTCCTCGGGCTTCATCGTCAGGGCAATCTTCGATGCGCCAATGTTGCTGGACTTCTGGATGACCTGGGCGACAGTAAGCGTACCGAAGTTCGCATCGTCAGTGATAACCGCGCCGTCAAGCGAAAATCGCCCGTCGGTTTCGACAATCGAACTGGGCGTAAGCCGACCCAGGTCGAGCGCGAGCGATACGGTTAGAGGCTTCATGATTGAGCCCGGTTCGAATACGTCGGTCACGGCGCGGTTGCGCAACGCGGGGCCGCGCAGGGCCGACCTGTCGTTGGGATCGTAGCTCGGGTAATTTGCTAGCGCGAGAACTTCTCCGGAGTGTCCGTCAACCACGATCGCGGATCCGCTTTCTGCATGGCTCGAAGTGACTGCGTCCCGGAGGGCCCCGTAAGCGATGTACTGGATGCTGCGGTCAAGCGCGAGCTCGATATCCGCCCCATGTTGAGGACTCTTTACGCTCCCGAGGTCACTCACGATATGGCCGACCCGATCGCGCACGACAAGTTCTCTCCCGTCCACCGAGTTGAGCTCACTTTGTGCTCCGAGTTCAACACCCTCCTCGCCCCGGCCCTCCGTATCCGTGAAACCGACCACCTGAGCGGTAACTGCACCTTCCGGGTACACGCGCTTATATTCGGGCAGCTCATAAATACCTGGGATGGCGAGTGCTTCGACCTGACGGGCGACGTCTCGCGATATCTGATGCTTCAGATAGACGAACGTCTTGTCGCTTTCAATTTGAGTGTTCAGTTGCTGATCTGATATTCCTAGCAATTGCGCGAGCATGGCGAGCTTGCCTGGCTGCACATTGTCCGGAATCCCGCTTGCGTCCGCCCACACTGCCATCGTTGGGACGCTCGTAGCCAGCACGCGACCGTTGCGGTCGACGATTCGGCCTCGATCGGTCTGCAGGTCGATGACATGGTCGACACGCTCGTCTCCTTTCGATTGGTAGAAGCGACTATCGAGCACCTGAATCCAAAGGGCACGTGCGATGCACGCAGCGAAACCGATCGTTATCAAGGCCATTACGACCGTGGATCTGCCTCGGTGGTTGGAGGCCTTCAGGACCGGGCTTTCATTGAAAGTTACGCGACGGGTCATTTACGAAGCACACAGGGACTCTCACTTGCGGCAGGAGCGGTCAACACCAGTGACATGTTGCTGGCAGGAAAGCAGTGAGAGTTTTCGTTGTAAGCGCACATGGAGCGACCCGGCTCCCGGAACAGAACCATTTGATAACCGCCTTTTCACGCAATTTTGTCGCGTCATGCGAAAGATGACGACGCGCGCCTTGGGGGCTGCTTTGCGACAGACAAGCGCGAATCCGCCGCGTCGGCACGCTGCGGATTAAATGCACCGCGCTCTCGCGTGGACGAAGGCTGAGCGCGGCATCGCTACCGTTGAATATCTCTGTTCTGTCGGTCCGTCGAGCACTGCGACGTTCTGCCGCCACCGGCGGACCGTCCGCCTCGCGTTTATCGCGCGAACTGGATGTCGAGAGACCGCAGATAAGTCTGCAGGCCAGCATCTTGAAGCGGGATAACGTGCGCGGCTTCGTCGGACTCGTTGAAGTGCGCGTGCCAGTAGCCAGGGGGCGTGACGAAGGCCATGCCCGGCGTCCAGTCCACGCGCACTGGGTCGACGATGTCGCCATTGGCATCCAGTTCCGTGCCGACGAGCGTATAGACACCCGGCTTGCAGTTGGGGATGAAATCGAGCGCGATCGACTGATGGCGATGCGGCTTTTGCATCGTCTTCGGTGCAACGACACCGAACATGGCCCACATCGAATGCGTCACCGTGCGAGTCTGCGGAAAGTGCGCGTTACCGAGAAGGATGCTTACGCGGTTGCGTTGAGCTGCACCCGGCGCGTTCGAAACCTTGTCGAGCTCTTCCTTCGCACGCGCCACCGGATACAGCGTCGGGGTGAAACGCGCACGCGAGAAGTCGGCGCCCAGATACGAAAGCAGAGGGCCGTCGTTGACGTAATACAGACGTGCGGTGCCCTCGGCCGAAATCACAACCTCGCCGCCACCCGGAAGCGAGAAGAAATCGCCGGTGCCGAAGCTGAACGCCGTGCCGTTCTGTGCGACCGTGCCGTGTCCTTCCAGCACGTAAAACACCTGTGAGGTCGCGTTTGGGTTCACGGACACCTTTTCGCCTGCGACAATGCGCACGAAGCTGGCCATCAAGCCCGGACCCGTAGCCGGATAATCGACGCCGAGTTCGGACGAAAGGTCCAGCGGCACGATACGGGTAGGGCCGTCATCGTAGAGCGAGTTCAGGAACGTGCGATACGGCACGCGCGAAATCAGCTTCGCTCCGATCGGGTTTGCAGAGGACGTGTATTCGAAATACTCCGCGTCACGCGTGACTTCGTCGTCCTGGAGACTGAGCGTCGCAATAGAGGTCTTGTCAAGCATAGGATTCTCCAAAAAATTAGGTGCGTTGCTTGAAGGGCGCTACCGCTGTCGTCGGCCGCAACCAACCTTTGCCGGCAGCGTTGACGCAAACTATAGGCGTTGCACCTTGCTATGCGGAACTACGCTCGCTCGAAATCACCTTTGCGTAAAGGGCATAACCGTCCTCCCTGCCGACGCTCGCATTCGACCTGCGCAGTGCCAACGCTGGATTGAAAATGTAGCGTCGAATTCGCGCAGGACAGGCGTCTCGCGCATCGCGCGGAAGTACCGAACCTGCAACTCTCCATTGCCGCGATGGGCATGCTGCGGCCCGCGGGTTGATAGTCTGCGGCTCCGCTTTGGCACGTCGCGCATATGCGTGCATGAAGCGGACGGCAATACTCGGGCCGTTGCAGTGCAATGCTCGTCAATCGCTGTACCGCTCTGTGTATCGCTAGTCTGTACGCCCAAACGCGCGCGTCGGTGGATAGAATTGCTTCGGATTGACTCGCCGAGCAGGTGGAACGACGAACTGTTCTGGCGGGAGCGAAGTAGAGGGCACAATGATCTTTTCCAAGCTTCACCGACTAACGGGTCAGTGCCGGTCTTTCCTTCGGGACTTAGCACGGCGGCGACCCTCCTGGATGGTTTCCTTCGCCATGGAGGAAGCGAGCTTATCTGAAGGCATGAGGGCGGCTTGCGCGGCAACAGCGATGCTCGTCGTCGGAGAGTTGCTCCAGAACCGCCTTTTTTCCTGGGCAGCGATCGGCGCGTTCTGGACGTGCCTCGCAGATGCCGGCGGATCGCCCCGTCGGCGTTTTGCCTCGATGTTTGGCTTTGCCGTGATTTCCACCGTGATGGGTGGCCTTACCGCACTCGCGTCTGCGGCTGGTTTTAGCGCCGCGTGTGCCGCCGTGCTGGTGGTGTCGTTGTGCGCTGGCCTCGCCTCGATCTGGGCACCCGCTGCCTATCAGGTTGCGCTGGTTAGCGCGACCACATGTATCGTCATGGTCGATACTCCGATCAGCAGTCTTCATCAAGGAGTATCGCTGCTGGGCATCTATCTCGCCGGCTGCCTGCTGGCGACCTTTCTCAGCTTTAGCGTCTGGCGCATCCACCCGTCCATAGCGAGCCGTTATGCTGTACGGCTCGTCTATCAGCGTCTTTCTGCCGCGGCTCGCGACATCGCAGCGCTTGCTACGAGACCGGGCGCGACACAGGAGGACTGGACTCTCTGCACGACAGAGTTCCGGACACAGGTCAGACAGTCGCTCGAAGCGGCTCGCGGCGCGCTGATCGGGCCGCCACCGTTGCGGTTGGAAGGGCGTCAACTGCTGGGCGATCTGCTGCTCGCACTCGACGACGCTGAATGGATCCTCGTGAGTCTCATCGTGATCTCCACTGCCCTCGAAAACGGCCGCGTACCGGATGAATCCGACCATCAGACCCTGGCTGAGCGCACCGCTCGGGTTGTACGGTGCATTGCTGCGTTGGCCGGCCTGCTTGCGCGAATCGCCGAACGGGTCGAGAAGCCTGTCACGCCGTTTCCCCATGAGTTGCGCGCGCGATTGCCTCTCATTGCACGTCGCATCGAAGGCGCGCTGGATCAGACGTTGACGATCCGCTTCATTTCAACGGGTGTATCGAGTCTTGTGCCGCCGATGCCGTCGGCGTTGGAAGAGATGAACTGGTGGCGTACGGCGCTAAAAACGACGCACGACGCGCTGCAAACGCTGCGCGCCAATCTTCACCCAAACTCGGTTGGTCTGCGGCATGCAGCCCGCCTTTGCTTTGCCACTACATCCGCCTTCGTAGTCGTGCGAAGTCTCCATATACCTTTCGGCTACTGGGCGACGATGGCGACGCTATTCGTCCTTCAGCCCGCGGGCGGAATGACCATGACGAGGAGTATGGAGCGGGCAGCCGGCAGCGCCGCGGGTGCATTGCTAGCCGCGGCGATTGGCCTGGCGATCCACAGTCCCGTCGCCATTTCCCTTGTCGTGTTCCCCCTGATCTGCTTAACGATGGGACTCCGCAGAGTCAGCTACAGCCTGTACGTCGTATTCCTGACACCGTCGTTCGTTCTCGTCGCCGATTTTGCAAAGCCTGCAAATGAATTGATGTACGCGGTCGATCGACTCGGGAACAACCTGCTCGGCTGTCTGGCAGCACTGTTGGCAACCTGGCTGATTCGATCGATCGGAGACCGCGAAAAGTTGTTGGACGCGGTCGATCGTGCCATCGAAGCGAACCTTGCGTACCTCGCCGCTGCCTGCCTATCATCCGCTAGTGCCGCCGACAGTGAAGTTTTGCGGCGCGAAGCCGGCCTTGCCAGCTCAGACGCGGAAACGATGTGCCGGTTCAACTTGTCAATGCGAAGCCATCAGAGACTCGACCTCACCTTGACGCTATCGCTGTTGCGACGGCTATTGGGTGCAGGGGCCGTAATCCAGAACTCGCCTGTATTCGCAAAGAAAAATGCGACTTTCCAACATGCACTGTCGCGCGCGATCGAACAGGTCCGTGCTAAAGGCCGCGGGAGTCCCGCTCAGCAGCCAGTTATACGCCATTCGCCGCTCAGGCCCATCGAATACGAGGTTCTGCAGCAGTTAGCGCAGCTCTGGATATTGCGTCGCAAAGACGACGAACGAAAAGATGGGGAAGCGATCGTCTCACCTGACTCAGTCCGTTAAATATGCACATGACACTAGTCTCAGCGTGAGTTTCGTCAAACCCCAAAATCAACGGGTGCCCTGTATTTATAGTTCGACGCCTCGGAATCACCGATCCGCTCCGGCTCCGCGATCGTTCGCGCAGTGGCTACTCTTCTCACGGCACCATGCTAATTTCGCTGGCCCTTTCAACGTTTAATGGCGCCTTGCGCACCATATTCACGCGCGCGAACAACTGACTTGGCCTCTTCTCATTCGACAGCAAAGCGCCCTTCCGTCCCATTGCGGATTTTGTGTGAGAATCTTGGACTACACGGCCGTAGTACCGGTCAGTCAACGCTGCAGACTCATAACCAAAGGCGAGAAGAGGAAAAGAGGCTCATGTCTTACACCCCTATTGTTCCCCCGACGCGGTTCCGGCTGTCCGATGCCATTTGCCAGCAGCTCGAACAGCTGATCGTCGACGGCAAACTGCGCGGGGGAGAATCACTGCCTTCGGAGCGCGATCTCGCGCAGCAGCTCAATGTCTCACGACCGTCGTTGCGCGAAGCGCTGCTGCGACTCGAAGGCAGCAAGCTGCTCCGGGCGAAAACGGGGGGCGGCTACGTGATTGCCGACCCGAGCGCCCCGCTGATCGCGGAGCCTCTCGCCCATCTGATGGCGCGCCACCGCAAGGCGGCCGGTGACATTCTCGAGATGCGCGGCGGCCTGGAAGCCATTGCCGCCGAACTGGCTGCGGTGCGGGCCACGAAGTCCGACATCAAGAAAATCAAGTCGGCGCTAGACGCACTGGACGCCGCTTTTCAGCAGGACAATCCCTACGCCGTCGTGCCGGGCCAGCCTTCCCTGCCTTTACTCGATGCGACGTTTCACCTTCAGATCGCAGAGGCGACACACAACATCGTGCTCATTCATGTGATGCACGGACTGCACAACCTCGTGCAGCGGTCCATCGAGGAAACCTATTCAGCTTTCGAAAAGCACGATGCGGATCTCTCCCATCTGATGAACCAGCATCGGCGCATCTACGACGCAATCCAGCAGCACGATCCCGTCGCCGCCCGCAACGCTTTGGTCACGCACCTGTCGTTCATCCGTGAGAACGCCACCCGCTAGTGGGGGCGCGGTTTTTCGCGCCCAGTCGGCCATCAGTGTGGCAGCGCGGGAATCATCCATGTTAGGACGTGCTGTTGCAGAAGGACGAGGACGCCGAGCAATAGCGTCAACAGTATGCTGTGCCCGAAGGTCCGCGCGAACACAATTCCTTCCTGACCTTTTAGCTCGGTCGTCGACACGCCCGTCGCGATGTTCTGCGGCGAGATCATCTTGCCCATGACGCCGCCCGATGAGTTGGTTGCCGCCATCAGAACCGGGCTAAGGTCAAGCTGTTTCGCCGCCACAACCTGCAGATTGCCAAATAGCGCGTTACCCGATGTGTCGCTGCCGGAGAGGAACACCGCCACCCACCCTAGCGACGCCGATACCAGCGGAAACAGCACACCGGTAGATGCGACGCCCATCCCTAACGTATAGCTCATGCCCGAATAGTTGAGCAGATAGGCAAGGCCGACGATCATCATCACGGTTGCGATAGCGATGCGGGTCTGCCTCCAGGTCTTCGCCACGCAGCCAAAAAAGCCGGCGATACCGACGCGGGTCCACAGGCCCGTAATAATGGCGGCGACCAGAATTGCCGTGCCGGTACCGAGCGGCTGCACGTCCCACACCGCAGCGTAGGGCTTGTGATACAGCGTTACGAACACGCTATTGTGCAAGCCCGGCCATTGCACCTTTGCCTCGCCGATCGACGCAATCTGCGCGTGCACCCAGACGATCACCACGACCGATACGACGATCCACGGCATCCAGCCGCCGTAGCCGGGGCGCTCGGTGCCGTGTGCATACGTCCCTGGACGCGACATCGCAAAAGCAGGGTCGCGCTGCGGCCGCCAGACCTTGAGGAACCCAATGGTCAAAATTAGCGACGTGAGCGACGACAGCACGTCCGTCAACTGGTATCCCAGGTAGTTGGACGTTACAAACTGTGTAAGCGCGAAGCTGCCGCCCGAGACGACGAGCGCGGGCCACAGTTTCGGGATCGAGCGTACGCCGCCATAGATCGAGATCACGTAGAACGGCAGCAGGAACGCGAAGAACGGCAATTGCCGCCCCACCATCGCACCGAGCGTTCCGGCGTGAAGCGATGTCACCGCACCGAGCACCGTTATCGGCACTCCGAGTGCGCCGAAAGCCACCGGTGCAGTGTTGAAGATGAGTGTGAAGCTGAGTGCCTCAAGTGCCGGGAAGCCAAGGCCCACAAGCAGTGCACTGGTAATCGCCACGGGAGTGCCGAATCCAGAGATCCCTTCGAGCAAGCAACCGAACGAGAACGCGACGACGAGCAGCACAAGGCGCCTGTCGTCGGGCAGATGATCGAGCATCCACTGACGGAACTCGTCGAAGCGGCCCGACCTCACGGCAATGTTGTAAAGCAGGAGCGCGGTGAAGACGATCCACATCACAGGCATCAGGGCGAGCGCCATGCCGGCCGCGACCGCGTTAAGCGCGAGCCCGACGGGCATGCCCCAGATACCGACGGCAATCGCGAGCCCGCAGATCAGGCCCGCGATCGAGGCCTGCCACGCTGGGCGCCGGAGTACACCCAGCATGACGAGCGCAACCCCGATCGGTGACGGCTGCAACCAGAAACGACAAGAGTAGCGAGTGCGCCACTGGCGCGAGAGGCTGTGCGAAGACCGCACCCGAGGGTAATGCCGTTGCCGGATTCATTTTGTCTCCTTGGCCTGTTCTACCGGGCCGTGTGAATTGACGGGGCGCCGTTGACGATCGCGTAGGGCGTATAAGGCTGCCGGTCCTGTCACGCGTGCGATTCGCTTGCTGCGCATCAGCAGGCGCCGCGCGCCGAAAAGTCTGTGGCGGCCTCCGTTTTAAGCCTGCAGGGCTCAGGCGGACTGATCCAAGCCCTCTTCCACCAGTTCGATCCAGTGTTGCACCTGCTTGCGGCCCGCGCTATTAAGGTGGGTCTGGCATCCGATATTCGCGGTCACGATCGCGTCCGGGCCGCCCACTTCGAGAGCGGCGAGCTTGTTGTCGCGCAGTCTGCGTGCCAGTTCCGGCTGAGTGATCGAGTACGTGCCGGCCGATCCGCAACAAAGGTGCGCATCCGCGACAGCGGTGAGATCGAAGCCCAGCCGACGCAGCACTGCTTCGACCGCGCCTCCAAGCTTCTGCGCATGCTGGAGCGTGCAGGGGCAATGAAACGCAATACGACTCGGTCCGTGTCCTACCTGCCGAGTGAGAGTCTCGAGCGGCTCGGCACTCAGCACTTCGACCAGATCGCGTGCGAGAGAACTCACGTGCCGGGCCCTCTGCGCGTAGACCTGATCGTGCTTGAGCATGTCCCCGTATTCCTCGATGTATGCACCGCAGCCGCTTGCCGGCACTACGATCGCTTCGGCGCCGGCCGTGATCGCGGGCCACCAGGCGTCGATATTGCGGCGCGCCCGGTTCAGACCCGTTTCGTGCGCGCCAAGGTGATAGTCGGTCGCACCACAGCAGCCGGCCTGCGCAACCGCAGTCACACTAATGCCCAGCCTGTCGAGTACACGGGCGGCCGCAGCGTTCGTGTTCGGCGAAAGCGACGGCTGCACGCAACCTTCAACCAAAAGCATGCGCCTCGCATGGCGAACTGCCGGACGCGCTTTCGCCTTCACCTGAGGTCCCGGAATCTTCTGCCGCAGCGCTTCCGGCATCAGCGGTTTGAGCGCACGCCCCGCTTTGAGCGCGGTCGCAAACAGCGAGGCCCGGGGTATCAGCTGCCGCAGCCCGTCACGTAACAGGCGTTCCTTCGCGGGCCGAGCGACGCGCCGCTCGACTTCCGCCCGCCCGATATCGAGCAGCGTGTGATACTTCACGCCCGACGGACACGTCGTCTCGCAGTTGCGGCAACTGAGGCAGCGATCCAGATGCAGTTGTGTGGTCTCGCTGACGGGCTCGCCTTCGAGCACCTGCTTGATCAAATAGATCCTTCCGCGTGGACCGTCGAGCTCGTTGCCAAGCAACTGGTACGTCGGACAGGTTGCATTGCAAAAGCCGCAGTGCACGCAGGAGCGCAGAATCGACTCTGCTTCATCGGCGCGCGCGAGCGTCTTTGCTTCGGTACTGAGGTTCGTTTGCATAGCGTAGGTGCGTTGACGTTCAGAAATCCGCGTAGAGGCGGCCGGGATTGAAGATCGCGTATGGATCGAGCTGCTGCTTGAGCGCACGGTGATAGCGCATCAGCGCAGCGGGCAGCGGATGAAACGCTTCGCCGCTGGCGACGGCGGAAAATCCAGTTGCATGGCCGCCAAGACGCTGCGCCAACTCGCGCACCACCTTCGCGGACGCGTCACTCTTCAGCCAGCGCTGTGCGCCGCCCCAGTCGATCAGGCAGGGGCCCGGCAGTTCGATGAGCGGTGCCGTCGGGGGCACGGAAAGACGCCATAGCGGGCGCGCATCGTCGAAAAAAGACAAGCGCTGCTCCCGAAGCGCGCGCCAGAACGTTGAGTCGGTGCCAGCGCCTCCGATGCGCGCGTGCGCGCCACGCACGGATTCCACGCCTCCCTCGAGACGAAGATGGAGGGTCGCGCCATCGTGGCATGCGCCGGCGATCGGCAGCCCAGCCCGCCGCCACGCGGCCAGTTGGGTCAAGGCCGCTGCCGCGGGCATGTCGACTTCAATATGTCGCGTCGCGCGCGGCTTCGGCAGTACCTTCAACGATACTTCGGTCAACAGTCCGAGGCACCCGAAGCTACCCGTCACGAGTCGGGAAACATCGTAGCCCGCTACGTTTTTCATTACCTCGCCGCCGAATCGCAAATGCCGTCCTTGCCCCGTAATCAGGCGGCAGCCGAGCACGAAGTCGCGCACTGAGCCTACCCACGGTCTGCGCGGTCCGGCAAGCCCGCTCGCGACCATGCCACCAACGGTCGCGGCCCCGCCGAAGCTCGCGACCTCGCACGGCAGCATCTGGCCAGAGTCGTCGAGCACGTCATCGAGTTCGCTGACCGGCGTACCCGCACGCACCGTGATGACGAGTTCGGTCGGATCATAGTTCACGATGCCACGATGCGCCCGCGTGTCGATCGGCGCCGCATCGACTTGCCGGCCCGGAAACGGTTTGCTCCCTCCACCCGCGAATGAAAAGCGGCGCTCTCGCTGCGATGGCCTCGCAAACCTGCTCGATCAGCACTGCGCTGTGGTCGTGAGCTTGAGAGTCTTGTCGCATCAAAATCGCTCCAGTTCGGGAAACGGTAACCTGCCGAAATGCACGTGCATGGCGCCGAACTCGGCACAGCGATGCAACGTCGGGATGTTCTTGCCCGGGTTAAGCAGACCATGGGAATCGAATGCGGTCTTTACCGCGTGAAAGAACCGCAGCTCGTCGTGGTTGAACTGCGAGCACATCTGGTTGATCTTCTCGCGCCCGACGCCGTGCTCTCCCGTGATGCTGCCACCGACAGCCACGCACAATTCGAGAATTCGGCCACCAAGCGCTTCCGCGCGGTCCATTTCCCCGGGTAGGTTTGCATCGAAGAGAATGAGCGGATGCATGTTGCCGTCGCCTGCATGAAAAACGTTGGCAACGCGCAAGCCAAATTCAGCAGAAAGATCGGCGATTCCCTGCAGCACGCGCGGCAATTCGCGGCGAGGAATCGTGCCATCCATGCAGTAGTAATCTGGCGAAATACGTCCCACCGCCGGAAATGCGTTTTTACGCCCAGCCCAGAACTTCAGACGCTCGCCCTCGTCGCGCGCATGCCGCACATCGGTGGCTCCGGCTTCGCGCAGGATCGCATCGACGTGTGCAACGTCCTCGTCGACGTCGCTTTGTACCCCGTCCAGTTCACAGAGCAGGATCGCCTCGGCGTCGACCGGGTATCCCGCCTTCACAAAGTCTTCGGCGGCTCGGATCGAGAGGTTGTCCATCATCTCCAGGCCACCGGGGATGATCCCTTCGCCAATGATCTTCGCGACTGCCGCGCCGGCGCGGGCGACGTCGTCGAAGCTCGCGAGCAGGACCTTCGCGGCTTGAACCTTTGGCAAGAGTCTGACGGTCACTTCGGTGACAATGCCGAGCATGCCCTCCGAGCCGGTGAATAGAGCGAGCAGGTCGAAGCCCGGCGCGTCGAGTGCGTCGGCACCGAGTGTGAGGCGCTCTCCTTCGATGGTCAGGACTTCGACCTTCACGATGTTATGGACGGTCAGGCCGTATTTCAGGCAGTGGACACCGCCGGCGTTTTCCGCGACGTTTCCGCCGATCGAACACGCGATCTGTGACGATGGATCAGGCGCGTAATAGAGCCCGTGCGGAGCAGCTGCCTGCGAAATGGCGAGATTGCGCACTCCGGGCTGCACCCGCGCAGTGAGCGCCGCCACGTCGATGTCGAGAATCCGATTGAATCGCGCCATCACGAGCAGGATGCCCCGCTCCAGTGGCATCGCGCCACCGGAAAGGCCTGTGCCAGCTCCGCGCGCAACGACGGGAACCCCGTGCCGGTGTGCGTACTTCAGGAGCGCCTCGACCTGCTCCACGCTGTCAGGCAGCGCAACAACCTGCGGGGTGCAACGATAGGCTGAAAGTCCGTCGCATTCGAAGGGCCTGAGATCCTCGCGCGCATGCAGCAACTCCATGTGAGGAACCGCGGTGCGCAGTCCAACCACGAGGGCCGCCTTATCGATCAACGGCAGCGGGCCGTCAATCTTTTCGTCGTACCGGTAGGTCATGGCGCATCCCCCACCACCCGGCGAAGCCGCCCTCTCGAGCCATCCGAAATTGACCACGTCTGCAGTGACATAACGTCTCCTCCATTCCCGGCAACGGCGTCTTCCGTCGCGGTTCGGCTAATTGGATTCTTGTATTTTGGTCGACTGGTCGACCACCCGACCAAATATTAGGCAGTCAGATTTGGGGGAGATACGAGTGGAAACCCGAGCGCGTTGATCCTTGTCAGTCGGCGAACCGGCGACGGGTCTCGCAGCGTCATTTGCACGCGGCCTGCCAAGCCGCACGGGCGCGAGGGGCGGACACTTCGCCGAAATGTGCGGTCCGTCGTTCGGCAATTGGCAATCCCGGTTGCGCAAATGTGTTTTGCATATTGGGGTGGGCCCTCCCACCCGAGACGCCCCGACCGGTGAGCGCGCTGAACACGTTAGCCGACGAAGCCAAAAGCCAGCAACGCGCAACGGCCGCCGCACAACTCTTGCTGAAGCTCATGACCAATTGCTAGGTGGCAGGCGCGGTGAACTATCTTGACGCGGTGACAGCCCAGCGTATCGCACTGGCGAACGAGCGCAACGAAGAGCAGATCGCCGGGCGACGGCTCGCCGCCCAGCGCCTCGAGGAGATGCACACTAGCATCGCCCGCGCGTCTTTGGACGCCCAAGGTGCAACGCCTTTGGCCGCGCGAACCTCCGGAGCCCCACCCCGGCCGAAGCGCCAGTGCGCGATTCGTTCTGCCGGCAAACGTCGGCACGAAAGAAGCAGTGGAAGAGGCGCTCAATAGCCCGGCGTCGTGCGGGTGCTTCGAGCGTGCAAGAAATTTAGCGTTCTCGATGATGCGGGAAAGCCGTTCGCATTCTTTTAGATTCGATTCGAGCAGCTTTCGGAACCACGCGTGGCGCCGCCCGAGCGCAATTGCGAGGGGCTGTGCCTTCCACACATACACAGAACTGTGCACCTTAGGTTCAAAGGCACGCGGGTAAGCTGAACGGATTGAGTCCATTCGGCATCCGTTGTCGTCGAGGAAAGCTGATAAAGACGCGGTGGCATCCGCCTGCTGCGTTATTGATACCTGACATATGACTGTGACAAAGAACCGCCACAACTTGATCGAGAGCGCAGCCGAAAGCGTGCGCCGGCGTTTCGGAGGCTTCCTGTGTGTCATTGAACTGCTCGGTCTCGTCATCATCGGTCTCGCCACTGCCTATGCTATCGGACAAGAGGCCTGGAAAATCATTCGCGCCGGTGACGTGTCACTGACAGATCTGCTGTTGATGTTCCTCTATCTGGAAGTGCTCGCGATGGATGTGCGGTATCTTCGGCTCGGTCAGTTGCCAGTCCGGTTCCCGCTGTACATCGCCATGGCGTCCCTCGCGCGCGATCTGATATTACGTGGAATGGCCGATGGCTGGCAGCAGTTGCTGACGACTACCGCAGGCATAGCGCTCGTCGCAGCAAGTGTGTTAATTCTCCACGTTGAACAGCAGCGGGCCACGGCAGCAGGAGGCAATAGCCAACCCGAGGCCGAAAGGCGGGAGCATTGATCACCGGAATACACAGGGTGCGGCTTGCCACGCGCGGGCCGTTGCACGCAGAGACGGCTTCGCCTGTCTGCCGCGTCAGCGACCGCGACACGCGGGAGCATGGCGCTCAGAAGTCCCAGTATCCTTCCCGGCCGAACAATTCGGCGTAGAAGTCGATAAAGGCGCGCACCTTGGTAGATACGGTCTTTTTCGGCGGATAGACCGCCCAGATCGCCGGCATGGCGGCTTTGGGTTGTGGCTCCCACTCGGGCAGCAGTTGGCTGAGCGCGCCGGAGCGCACGGCCTCGCCGATCGCCCACGAAGGCAGAAACGCGATGCCGCAGCCCGCAATCGCCAGGTCGAGCAGCGCATCGGTGTCGTCCGCGCGGACGCGTCCCTGCAGACGCACCGTCACGGTTGCCGGATCCGCCGCTGCGGACCGGTGGACGAACACCCATCGGTCGTCTGCGGCGAGCGAAAAGCGCACCGCGGCGTGACCGGCGAGTTCGCCAGGGGTAGCCGGCGCGCCGTGCCGGGCGACGTAGTCAGGGCTCGCGCAGATCACGCGCCGGTGGGGCGCAAGCCGCCGGGCCATCAGTTGAGAGTCCGGCAACGCGCCGATCCGAATTGCCAGATCGACGCCGGAGTCGATGACGTTGACGACATCGTCGGTCAAGCTTGCATCGACATCGATCTCCGGAAATCGCTCCATAAACTCCGGAAGATGGCGCATCACATGACGCCTGCCGAACGAGGCGGGCATCGTCACGCGCAACAAGCCACGTGGCGAAGCGTTGAGCGCCGCCGTGACGGCTCGTGCGTCTTCGAGATTTTTCAACACCTGCACGGCCTGTTCGTAGAACACACGCCCCGCCTCGGTCAGGACCAGTCCCCGTGTGGAGCGGTTGAAAAGCGCGATGGTCAGATCCCTCTCGAGATCTGTCATGTACCGGGAAACCGTCGACGTCTTGACGGAGATTTTGGCTGCGGCCTTGCTCATGCTGCCTTCCTCCGCGGCACAGCAGAAGGCACGCATCGCGGAGAAATAATCCATTGGTCGGCGCTCCAGGAAGAAAAGGACGCACGCAATGCTGCCTGCTTGCATGCCAGCGCATTGTACGACGCGCGCCGCCACGAGCTATCCCTTTGGCGCAAAGCTCATTTGCGCGCGGCGCAATTCTGGCGTGCGACCGTTGATCGTATAGTCGAATCAGCAGTCTCCCACGGGCGTCGCGCTGAACCATGGCATCACATGGAGCAACGCCTTCAGGCGTGCGCGTGGACTGAAGGCGCAGGCTTTGCACATCAACGGCCCGCGCCGCCACGCTGCACCGCTTCCAGGCAAGGCCGATGTGCGGCAGCTCGCGGTGCGAAAACACACAGCGTTCGAGAACCGCCGCCGAACGCGATCTCGCCGCTATCGCTGATCAATTCTTTACAGCTTCCATGAGAACTTCACGTCGCACCTTGCTGGGCCAAAGTCTCGCCCTTCCCCTCAGTCTAGGCCTTGCGCCGTGGTTGTCTCTGCGCAGCGCGAAAGCCAACGCCGAGCCGCAATCGCTCGCGATCGTGATGAATTCGGGGGAGGCGAGCGTGTCGGTAATCGACATGGCCTCGCGCGCGGTAATCCGCACGCTGCCCACGATGCGCGAACCGAGTCATTGGGCGCTGTCCCCGGACAGGAGCAAGCTCTACATTGCGGACGCCAGCGGCAACGCGCTGTTCATTGTCGATCCGCGCACTGGCACGTCACTGGGACACAAGAAGATCGCCGACCCGTATCAGCTCGGCTTTACACCTGACCGCCGTTACCTCGTCATCAACGCACTGCGAATCAACTACGTGGACATCTATCGCGCGGACGACCTGACGCTGGCCAAGCGCTTTTCTCCGGGGGAAATGCCGAGCCATCTCGACTTCTCGCCCGACTCGCGCTGGAGCTTCAATTCGATGCAGGAGTCGAGCACGCTCGTATCGTTCGACCTGCAGACCATGACGATCCGGTGGAAGTCGAAACTCGGCTCGACTCCTGCGGGCGTGCTGTGGCACAACGGCAAGGTGCTGGTCTGCGTGATGGGCGCGGATCACGTGGCCGAAGTCGATCCGGTCACGGGCGCGGTCCTGCGGCGCATCAAGACCGGAATCGGTCCGCACAACCTCTTTCTGACTCCCGATCGCAAGACGCTATATGTCACCAACCGCGTGGGCGGTTCCCTCGCGGCGCTCGACGCGGCTACGCTGGAGCTACGCCGCACTTATCCGCTCCACGCCGGAGGCCCCGACGACCTCAGCATTGCCCCGGACGGCAAGATCTGGGTTACCCTGCGATTCCGCGAGCAGGTTGGCGTTCTCGATCCAGACACCGGTCACTACGACACCATCGACGTCGGCCGCTCGCCGCACGGCATTTTTCTCTCCACGCAACTGAGCCATCCGGGTTACGTTTCGGCCGAACTTCTGTAGGGCGCCCCGTGCTGATATTTCTCGACCGGTGGTTCAGCATGCTTGCCGGCGGCATCGACACCTATCTCATTCTTCCGGTCCTCTACCACTTCGGTTGGATGGAGTGGGAAGAGCTGTCGTTCGATTGGGCGCTCATCGGCGTGTACGGCTTTTTCGCGGTGGTCGTTACCTACGCGGTGTGCTGGCCGCTTGAAGCGCTGTTTCCGATCGAACGATGGGACGACCGCAAGACAGTGCTGATCGACGCGCTATATACCGTGTTCAACCGGGTCGGTATTCTTCCCGTGTTCAGCTTCCTGCTGTTCTACCAACTGCAGGTGTGGGTCAATGGCTTCGTGGTAGCGCACGGCTATATTCCACCGACGCTGGAGATGCTCGTTCCGCCGCTGCTTGGGCATCCTGTAGCCACCTTCGTCGCATATGCGCTCATTCTCGACTGCGCCGACTACTGGCGTCACCGCATTTCGCACATGTTCCGCAGCGCCTATGCGCTGCATGCATTGCACCACGCGCAGCGTCAGATGAGTTTCTGGTCCGACGACCGCAACCATGTTCTGGACGATCTGGTCGCCGGTATCTGGTTCGGCGTTGTCGGACTCGCAATCGGCATCCCGCCGCTGCAGTTCCCGCTGCTGTTCCTGTTCATGCGCTTCATCGAAAGCCTCAGTCACGCCAATATCAAGCTCTCGTTCGGCTGGCTTGGCGACCGTCTGCTCGTATCGCCGCGCTTTCACCGACTGCACCACGGTCTGCGCGCCGCCGGACGGAACTCGTGCAATTACGGCGCCGTGTTCCCGGTCTGGGACATGATGTTCGGCACCGCGGACTTTTCCAACGAATATCCGCCTACCGGCGACCGGCGCGCGCCGGAATCGATGGCGACCGGCGGCTACTTCGAGCAGCAACTGGGAGGTCTGCGTTTTTTCCTGGAGGAACGGCGGCGGATCAAAAAGCGGCGCAAGCGCTAGCTGCACTGCGCCACCAGACATCCCGGCGCTCGCGTCCGCGCGGCATCATGTGTACGCGAGCATTGCACCGCTGGCTTCGTTCGTGAGAGCGCTTCGCATGCGCCGCAACGGCATGTCACGCAGCGTTCCTGGCTACGGCTGCAACGCCCCTGCTCGCGATTGTGATTGCGATTGCGCAGCAACAACGCAACACAACAATTGCGGTCACCCCTCTTCGCCTGGATTGCCCACGTGGAATCCTCAGCTTTCTGTGGGCACCAAGAACTCAGCGCACAACGCCGCATCGCCAACCTCCAGCGTGCCGCCCCTTCGCTTACCTTCGAAGGAAAACACGGCCAGTCACAGCTGTTCCAGGCGCAACGGATGCCACCGACGCGTGGCCTCTTTTTACAAAACTGTTTTGCATTTTTTGCCATGCTCTTTGCGCGGCCTAAGCCGACATTCGAGATAACCAAGGCTTCGATAGTCCAAGGTGATTTGTTTCCTAACGAACAGGGGCGTGGCCAGCATCCTGCGCGGTTAAAGAGACTCCCCTCGGGCCTGTCGATCTCACAAGGGGATCGACGCAGGCTCGCCAGCCTGTCTCCCCACGCAAAAAGGTTAGAAGCATGAAGATGAAGATTGGTGCACGACTGATGGCAACGTTCGTTGTTGTGCTGGCTTTCCTGTTGGCCATCTGCTTGACCGCTAACCTGCAGATGGCACGTTTGAATGCGACCACGCAAGACATAGTCGACGTTCGTGCTGAGCAACTGAAACTTGTGAACCAGCTTCAGGTTGCGACGCTGCGAGCAGCAGCGTTGGCCTACTTCGCGCTCGAGGAACCAACGCCCGAAGCCCAACAAGCCGCGCTCGAACAGGCCCAGGCTCTCGCCGCTGAGAGCGATTCGATCTATGAGGCTATCGCTCGCCTACTCACCACTGCGAAGGGCAGAGCTTTGTTCGACGGCGTGCTGCAGGCGAATGCGCTCTACCAGCAAGCGATGAGGCCCGCCTACGCGCAATTGGCGGCGCATGACACTAATGCGGCGCGGGCGGCGCTTCTGACAGCCATGCCGCTGCGCAATGCCTTGATCGAACATCAAGACGAATTACAGCGTCAAGCTCAGAGCGTCATGGATGCCTCCGCGAGGGACAGCGGCGCCGCGTATGACGAGGCGCGTGCGCTGATGTGGGGAGCCGCGGCGCTGGCGCTGGCCGTGACGCTGATACTTTGCGCGCTGGTAACCCGTTCGATCGTCCGTCCGTTGCAGGGTGTGGTCGATGGTGCCAATGCCTTGGCGCGTGGCGACCTGCGAGTACAGATAGACGCGCGTAGTCACGGCGAGCTCGGCGATCTGGCCCGGTCGGTGAATCATGCGATCGGCCAGTTGGCAATCATCGTCGCGGGCGTCAAGCACGCAAGCGCGTCGATTTCCTCCGCTACCCAGCAGGTCGCGGCGGGAAATGCCGATCTGTCGCAGCGCACCGAAGAACAAGCCGCCTCTTTGGAGGAAACGGCTTCGAGCATGGAAGAGCTAACCGCGGCGGTCCGTCAGAACGCGGACAACGCCCAGCAGGCCAGCGCTCTCGCCAGCAATGCATCGGGGATCGCGCAGCGCGGCGGAGAGCAGGTCAGCCGCGTGGTTGAGACCATGCGACAGATATCCGACAGCTCTGCCAAGATCGCTGAGATCGTCAGCGTCATCGAAGGCATCGCGTTTCAAACCAACATCCTCGCGCTCAACGCGGCGGTCGAGGCAGCCCGTGCCGGAGAGCAGGGTCGAGGCTTCGCCGTGGTGGCGGGCGAAGTACGTACGCTCGCGCAACGCAGCGCGACGGCCGCTCGGGAGATCAAGGACATGATTAACGAATCCGAGGGGCGCGTAACTGCCGGGTCGCAACTCGTCGAGCAAGCCGGCGGCACGATCCACGAGGCCGTTCAGTCGGTAAAGCGCGTGAATGACATCATCAGTGAAATCTCAGCGGCGTCCCACGAGCAAAGCACCGGTATCGAACAGGTGAATCAGGCGGTTAGTCTGATGGATCAAGTCACTCAGCAGAACGCCGCGCTGGTTGAAGAAGCCGCGGCCGCAGCGCAATCGATGGCCGAGCAGGCGCGCGTATTACGTCACTCGGTGGCGGTATTCGAAATTGACAAGCGCGACTCCACGAACCCGACATTCGGGGCGACAGCGCATTCGACTGCGCCCCGGTAGCGGCGCGCAACGCCCACAGGTCCTGCCTGACTTTGCCGCGCCGCGACACGCCGCGACAGCCTGCGCCACCGGAGCGTCCACTTCTGCCCCCGAACCGGATTAGCACATGGTCTGAGTGTTCGTTGATGCGCGCCGGCGACCATACGGCCAAAGGTGTTGCGCGCTCTCGCCGCCAGGATGGTCAAGGTCCACAGTAACGCGGACAACGCTATCGCAGATCTGTCCCGGAGTTCTTCGCGGCGAGTGCGATCGGACCGATCAAGCAGTGGGCGGTGGAATCGAGGTCGGCGTCCGCCATCGGACGGTGTGTTCCGCGCTTTTGCGGCCCGGCCGACATTCGCGTCGGCACGCTTTGAATCGCGTGTTGCGTGATCAGCGACGTTCTCGAAGAAGGTGCAGATAGGTACTGCCCGCATCGGTAAGCGAAAATCGTTCATTGACCATGCTGACGAGGCCGACCTCTTGCAGAGCGAGAAAGTCAGCCGTGGCGGCGGTCGAATCGACTGGTCCACAAGCGAGCATTAACAGTGCGGCAATCTCGTGGGCGCTCAACAATCGACGAAGCCAGCCGCGATGAGCGGATGTCACCTCAGTGTACTTTACCTGCTTCATGCGGAAATCGACGTCTGAAACGATCTGTGTCGGATCGAAAAGATCGCCTTGCCAGGAAGACTCGCGGCCAGTACCGATCGATTGCGATGGGTGCTCTGCCCCGATGCGGCCGGCACCGCGAGCACGTGCTGCCCCCTGGCGTCACCCTCCTCGTGTGAGGCGTTCGAAATCAGCTGTATCCAGAACGGGCGCGCTACCAATGCGGCAAACGCGGTCGATATGAGGACCATGACCAAGCTCGCGCTGCGCGCCGAAACGTTATGCTTCAACAATGGCTTCAAATGGAATGCGACGTCACCGCGCATCCGCCGATCAAATTTCAAGGGTTCTCCCCGGAGCCATGCGTCGGGTCAAGAACCACAACAGGGTTGAGGGGGCGAGAGCGAAATATGGAAAAAGCGTAGATGCGCAAATCCTCCGGCGCGCCGTGCATCCGGCGCCGCCACATCAGAGTTGCACCATCGCGAACTGGTCTTTACCCGCGCGGCAGAGCGGGCAGACCCAGTCATGGGGCACGTCACGCCACGCGGTTCCCGCAGGGATACCGTCTTCCGGCACGCCTACAGACTCGTCGTAAATCCATCCACAAATCACACAGATCCAGAGCGTCCCCGCGCGCGATTCATAGCTGGCCGTCGATGTCATCGTGTCGTTCATTGGCTCAAGTCTTGGGAAAAAATGGAGGCGGATCGGATCAGTACTCGATGCTCAAAGCGTCCCTGAATCCGTCGTGCAACTATGCGGCCGCCTTATGCCAACTCTACAGGCCTGCGCTGAAGGCAGCGAGCTTGCCAAGCACGGACCAGTCGAGATCGTCCCACCCCCGCGCGGAGGCAGCGACCAAACGGTCACGCACGACACTGGCGATCGGCATCGGAGTGCGAAGCGTTTCCGCTTCCGTGAGCGCAAGACGCAGGTCCTTCACCGCGAGCGGCACCGTCATTCCGGGTGGTGCATAGCGCTGATTCACGATCTTGCCGCCATAGGCCTTGTGCACCTTGCCGTCGAACATCGATTCGGTCAGCACCGAGAAGGCGACATGCGGGTCGACGCCAGCCTTCCGGAGGAACGCGAGGACCTCGCCCATGCTTTGCATCGTCGACGCCGTCAGCACATTACCGGCCAGCTTGAACGTGTTGGCCAACTCAGGCGCCTCGCCGAGCACGAACACCCGCTGCCCAAGGCGCTCAAGAATCGGCATACACCTCGCGATAGTCTCGGATGCACCGGCAGCGAGGATATATAACTTGCGAGCAGCGGCGAGGTCCGGGTTTCCCAGGACCGGCGCTGAAAGATAGCCTTGACCGACAGAATAGTGGAGGTGCGCGGCCTCGCGAGCGGCGTCGGGACTGATCGTGCTCATCGAGACATGCACCGCGTTCGTCGCCAGAACACCTGACAGTCGTTCGGCAACCGACCGGATTGCGGCGTCGTCCGAAACCATGCTTACCACGACGTCGCAATTGGCGAGCGCCTCATAGCTTCCCGCCGCGACGGCGCGGCCTTGCGCAAGCGTTTGCGCCTTTTGCGCATCCCGGTCGAACACGACCGTCTTGAAGCCGTCCCGGATCAGATTGGAAGCAAACGCGGCTCCCATGCGACCAAGCCCGACAACGCCAACGCACAATGTCTCTGCGGAGCAGACCGGGTGGTCTGCGATGCGCCCGGCGGTCCCGGTGTTTTCGCTCAGTGCTTTAGACAAGATCATCTCCTTGATGCGAGCCGCCGCTTGCTTCACAGCAAACACGGCAGGGGACCGTATTCGCGTCGCCAAGCCGCTCGGCAGCGTGATTTCGATCAACGTAGATTAAGGGCAAACCCCAGTTCTCAAGAACGCCCACGTAGACAACACACTTTTGTTTTTTCGGGATGGCTCGAAGGTGCTGCGGGATCGCGTCGGCGCGCGACTCGTCGCCTGTTCGCTCACCGCGCACCTGACATAACGCCCTCCTCGCCGAACTGTGCTCCCGCGAGCGGAGGCTGTCTGTGCGCATGTCGCCAGCGCGGATGCCCTATCCTTTCGTCGACGCACTTGTCGCGCCCGCTCCGACCCAGCGATGGATCGTTGCTCGCGCAGCACTCGTGCAGTGGTCATTCCGTACAAGTTAAAGGAACACGTCGTGAGCGTCAGCGAATACGCACCATCAGCCGGCACCGCGGCCCAAAGCCAAGGGCCGATCGAACCTCGTGCCGACACTCGCGATGGCCTCGGCCGTCCGCTTCGGGATTTGCGCTTGTCGGTTATCGACCAATGCAATTTCCGCTGCGCTTACTGCATGCCAAAGGAAGTGTTCGGCAACGACTATCCGTTTCTTTCATCGTCTGCACTCTTGTCTTTTGAACAGATGGTGAAAATGGCGAAAGCGTTCACCTCGCTCGGCGTCGAGAAGATTCGGATCACTGGCGGCGAGCCGCTTTTGCGACGCAACCTGGAAACGTTGATTGAAAAGCTGGCAACACTCAAGACGACAAGCGGGAAACCGGTCGAAGTGGCCCTGACGACGAACGGTTCGCTCCTGGGCGTCAGGGCGCGCGCACTGCGGAATGCGGGGCTCTCGCGCGTGACGGTCAGTCTGGACAGTGTCGATGACGCCATTTTCAGGCGCATGAGCGGTGTCCGCTTTCCGGTGACCCGGGTCCTGGACGGCATCGACGCCGCCTTGGCGGCCGGTCTGGCGCCGGTCAAGGTCAATGCAGTGATCGAGCGCGGTGTGAATGAAAGTCAGATATTGCCAATCGCTCGTCGCTTCCGGGGGACGGGAGTCATTGTGAGGTTCATTGAGTACATGGACGTCGGCGGTGCAAGCGCGTGGGCGAAATCTAAAGTGCTAACCAGCGACGAGGCGAGAGAAATCGTCGAGTCGGCCTTCCCCCTGGTTTCCACGCCGCCTCGCCGCGCTAATGACACAGCTGTCAGCTACAAGTACGCCGACGGCAAAGGCGAGGTGGGTTTCGTCTCGAGCATGTCCAGTCCATTCTGCGGCTCGTGTTCCCGGGTTCGCGCGTCAGCCGACGGTCAAATGTACAACTGCCTGTTCGCGACGCACGGCATGGACCTCAAGCCATGGCTGTCGGACGCGGTCTGCGTAGAGGAAATCTCCAACGCCATTCGCGTTGAATGGCATCGCCGCATGGATCGATACTCGGAGCTTCGTGACGATAGACGCAAGAGCGGCTCCGGCAAGGCCTATCCTACGGTCCGGATGTCGCTCGTTGGCGGCTAGATGCTTGACGAGATTGAAAGCGTTAAAAGCAGGCAACCTCGAAGGGCTGTACTCGACGCTGTGGATTCCTGATTGGATCGAGGAAGATCAGCGCAATGTGTTCGCGTCTGTCTACCGGCTCTGTTTGCTGAGTCAAGCTGAGATGCAGCAGATGCATTTTTTGCTTGCGGGACGCTAGTTCACCGAGTCTATTCGGCTCGCCGAGCGGCATTCGTGTCATAGCCCATCGCGGCCGCGCTGTGCATGCAGTGATTGCACATATCCGCTACGAACAGGGACGGCTCGACGAGGCCCAATCTCCCGGTCGACCTAATACCAGTGATTGACCTCGCAGTTCTTCTCGACAGCACGTTCTTCGCCTGTCGGGTGCCCGTGCACATCGCCAGCGGGGAACATCGAGCAAGCTTACACGTTGCTCGATCATGCGGAGAGCCTCGCCCACGCGCCGCTGGGACGGACTGATTTCGGGCGTCCAGGTCGGGCGCCCCCGCCTTTTATCTGAGGGAAGGCAGGTGACGGAAGCTGCGTCAAGCGTCACGCAACTGAATCGACTGACTGGCTCGCGCACCGCCGCATCGAAACAGCCCTCGCCGGAGATCGAAACGTTCCGCGCCATCGCAGTGGCGTCGCTGGCGATGCCACGGAACCGTACAGAGGAAGCCGTCGCGTCGCTGACGTTCGCGTTGCGATGCGTCGGAAACCGTCACAACGACTATCTCGCAGTGCGCCGCCGTACTGTTCTCGCTATCGTCTGGCTGCGCCGGAACGACCAGGCGGTGGCGGCCGATTGATACGGCGTCGCCTCAGGCGACAAGCGTTACCGCATGAATCAGCACACCGACCACACCGCCAACAAACGTTCCGTTGATGCGCACGCATTGCAGTTCCCGACCGATTTCGATTTCAATTTTGCGGCTGACTTCGCCCGCGTTCCAGCTTTTGACGACTTCGGTGATGAGTGCGGATAACAAATGCCGATAGCGCGTGACGAGTTCACGCGCTAGCTCGAGCCACCACACGTTGAGCTGGCGCTGCATCGCAGGCTCGCGGGCGATGCGCCTGCCGAGCGACATCAGCGTGCGCGCGAGCACGTCGCGCACAGCCGACTGCTCGCGGCCGAGGTCGGCGACCATGCGCGTGCGCAGCCAGTCGAGCAGCCCGCGATAGCCGCCGGCCCGGCCAAAAAGTCGAATGCAGTCGCGCAGCAGCGACTTGCCGAACCGGCGATGCGCCGCCGATGTTCGCAACTGCACGATCAGCGTTTGCAAGGCCTCGTCGAATTGGCGGCGCAGCGCGTGCTCGTGGTTCGCCGCCACCTCGTGCAGCAGCGCGAGGATGCCTTCGATGAACTTGCGCACGATGTAAGCGTCCAACGGCGCGGGCGTATACCTTGACGCCTCGCTGAACTTGGCCTTTATCATGTCGGTGTTCGACGTCAGCCACTTTTCAAACGCCGCGAGTCCGTGGTCGAGCAGAGGCCGATGCCGGTCGCCTTGCGTCAGCACATCGAGCGCGTCGCCCGCCACGCGCGCGACATCGAGCGTGCGCAACTGCGGCGCGACGATGCGCTCGAACAGCCACGCGATCTGCGCTTCCTCCATGCCGTCGATAAGCCTCCCCAGCGAATCCGCCACCACGTCAGCGAGGCCGCGGCTGTTTTCCGACTGCGCCAGCCAGCGCGCGAGCGCCTGCGCCGCATTATGACCGCGCAATCTGGCGATGATCAGCTCCGGCTGCAGAAAATGCTCTTCTACGAAACCGCCGAGGCTCTCCGCAATGCGCGGCTGGCTCTTCGGAATGATCGCCGTATGGGGCAGCCGCAAGCCCAACGGGTGGCGAAACAGCGCGACCACGGCATACCAGTCCGCGATCGCGCCCGCCATCCCCGCCTCAGCGAACGCGCGCGGCCACGCAACCCACGCGTGATCGCCCTGCCACGCCACACATGCGAGCAGCAATACGCTCATCAGTAGGAGCAGCGCCGACGCACTCCGCCGCATGCGAGCGAGGCCATGAACCTTGTCGTCTTCGCGTGCATCGCCCGTTGCCGGCCGCGTGCCGTCGCCGCCGCCGGAGAGACTCAACGCGTCTCCTGCCGCAGGAACCGGTGCACGACTGGCGCAACTTCGTTCGCACGCGAGATCAGAAACAGGTGGCCGTCGTCGATCACATAGAGCGTCGCTTGACGGATACGTGCCGCGAGAATCTTCGCGTTGATCAGCGGCACGATCGGGTCGTCGTTGCCATGCATCACCAGCGTCGTCTGGCGTAACGTGCCGAGCCACGGCAGGCTCGTCCAGCCCGAAACGGCAAACAACTGATACAGGTAGCCACGTCCACGCGGCGGCTGCATGTGCCGGCTGTGCGCCTCGAGCAGTGACGCGTCGCGCCGGTATGCGCCGCCGTAGAGGTCCGCCCCGACTTCCTGCATGTAGGTGGGATCGGTGTAGCGGCGCGGCCTGATCATCTTCGTCAGCACGGAAAGCTTGCCCGGTACCATCAGTACTCCGGGCGAAGTGGCCGCCAGAACTAGGCGCCGGCAGCGGCGCGGATACAGATGCGCGAAATGCTGCGCCAGCGCGCCGCCCCACGATACGCCGAGCACATCGACTTCGCCGTCGTAGCCGAGACGCGACAGCAGCTTGTCGGTCAACGCCGACAACGTCGAAAAGCGGTACGGCACGACGGGCGTCGGCGAACCGCCGACGCCCGGCACGTCGAAGATGATCACGCTCACATCGTCGAGCGCAGCGACGAACGGTTCAACCAGTTCGAGATTCGCGCCGATACCGTTGAAAATGAGCAGCGGCGGCGATGCGTCGCTGCCCTGCCACGTTGCGACGCGCAAGGTCTGGCCATCCAGATCGAACAGCCGGATTTGCATGCGGCAGTCAGACTCAGGGCTCATGTACATTTCCGGCTTCCAAAAGTTCTTCTGGATGGGTTTGCATTCCCCGGCGTGCCGCACGCGCTGCGTTGCGTTACTTCTTCTTCGGCAGAAGCCGCGCCTTCAGCTCTTCGACATCCTCGGCCGCGCGTTTGGTCACTACGGCGAGGGCGTCCGACTGCGCGCGATAAGCCGTGTCCGCGAGATCCTTAACCTCGACGAGCGCTTTATGCAGCGTCTGCCTGGCGTTCTCTCCCCTGCTGGTGATGGGCTGCTCGCCGGACTGCGTCACGGGAGCGAACAACGCCTGCACCGCGCCGAGCGTCGTGCGAACGATCTCTAGTTGCTTCTGCGCGAGCGACCGCACGCCTGCAAGCGAGGTAGTGTGGGCTTCGGCGATTGCGTCGATGTCCTTGCTGCGGGATTCGAGAATCGCGTTGACATCGAGGATGGGCAGCTTGAACTGTCCGATGAGCTTTGCGTACTCGCCGAAGATGCTCGTCGTGCCCGTGAGGTTGGTCGTGCTGTCCGTGCTGATCGGGTTGGCCGTGTTGGTCGTGCTGGTCGATGCCATCGTCGTGACTCCATAGTGACTGCGTTGAAGAAAATGGTGAACGTCATGCTTCCACTACGTAGGTTCCCGGTGCCTTCGCGCCAGATGGATTCCGCGCGCTACCGACGGCACCCGGTGCTACGCGGCGCTCGCCCGATTGACCTGCGAGCCACTTGCGCCAGTCGTCCCACCAGGAATCCTTCTCGGCCACGGCGTTCGCCAGCCATGAGTCAGCATCCGTGTGCAGATCAGGATTGAGGAAAAACTGCGCCTTAGGGTTGCCGGGCGGATTGATCAGGCTCTGGATATGCCCGGCCGAACTCAGCACGAAGCGGGTCGTGCCGCCGAAAGCGCGCGCGGTGTTGTAGACGCCCTTCCACGGCGTGATGTGATCGGTCATGCCTGCCACGACATATTTCTCGCACGTGACTTCAGACAGGTCGATCGGCGTACCTAGCACGCTCAGCGCACCGGGCTTGCTGAACAGGTTGCCCGTGAAGATGTCGAGCAGTTGCCCATGAAGACGCGCGGGCAGACGGGTCGCGTCGTTGTTCCAGTACAGGATGTCGAACGCGGGCGGCGCCTTGCCGAGCAGATAGTTGTTGACCCAGTAGTGCCAGACGAGATCGTTGGACCGCATCCACGCGAACACGCGGCCCATTTCCTCGCCGGCCAGCACGCCTTTCGAGGTACTGTTCTGCTTCGCGGCCGCAATCATTTCCGGCGTCGCGAACAGACCGATCTGCGAGTCCGCCGTGTTGTCGAGCACTGCGACCATCAGCGTCGCGGAATGGACGCTCGTGTCGCCGCGGCTCGCGAGATGACCAAGCAGCGCAGAAATTGTCATCGCGCCCGAGCACGCGCCGTGCAGATTGACATCGTCATGGCCGGTGATTTCGCGCACCGCCGCGATCGCTTCGAGTAACGCGGCCACGTAGGTATCGAGATCCCAGTGGCTTTGCTCCGCAGTCGGATTGCGCCAGCTCACGACGAACACCTGGAATTCGCTTTTCACGAGATAGTCGACGATGCTCTTGCCGTCGGACAGATCGAACACATAAAACTTATTGATCTGTGGCGGCACGATCAGTTGCGCACGGGCGAATACCCGCTCCGTCGCGGGCGCGTACTGGATCAGTTCGAGTACTTCGTTGCGAAACACCACCGCGCCCGGCGAGGTGCCGAGGTTCTCGCCCACCTTGAACGCCGTCTTGTTCACCTGCGCGGGCATACCCTGGTTTTGCAGTATATCCATCACGAGATTGCGCAGACCTCCAAGCAGGCTCGCGCCGCCGGAATCCATCACTTTCTTCAGCGCCGCCGGGTTGCCGAGAAGGGTGTTGGTCGGCGATACGGCATCGGTGAAGAGCGATAGCACGAATTGCGCTCGATCCTTCGATTTCGCGTCGAGGGCGGAACGGTCTACGAATCCTGTCAATGCGTTGCACCATGTGACGTAACCTTGCATCGTCATCCGGTATATCGGCATGTCGCGCCACGCCGGATCGCTGAAGCGCCTATCGCTTTTTGGCGGTTTGCAATCCGCGCTGCCGTCGAATACCTCCATCAGATCGCGCACGAGCGCCGCTTCCTGCTCAAGCACGAGTGAAGGCTGACGCAGCGCCTGAGCGCAGACCTGCTGCACCGTTGCCAGAATGTCGCACGGACGCAGCCCGACGAACGGATTCGGACCCGGCGTGCCGTTCGCCGCCAACGCTGCGGCATCGTTCGCCCGCGTGTTGCGGACCGAGGCTTCCTCTGTACTCCTCATCTTGATTTTCCCTATTGCCGCCATCCTCCGCCCCCTCCTTGGGTATCACATCGCGTTACGCCGCGAGCATGACGAGTGACTCGGCGATCAGCGCCGGTTTGGCCTCGCCCTCGATCTGCAACTCGTTCACCGTTTTAATGATGATCCGATCGCCTGGCTTTTTTTCCGCCGACATCAGCGTCACGCGGCTTCGAACGCGCGACCCCGCCTTGACGGGCGTCATGAAGCGCACCCTGTCCAGTCCGTAGTTCAGGCCCGCGGATGCGTCGTCTGGAATCAGTCCGATCTCGATCGCCAGGGACGCGAGCAGCGACAGCGTCAGATAGCCGTGCGCAATCGTGCCGCCGAACGGGCTCTCGCGTTTCGCCCGCTCGACATCGACGTGTATCCATTGCCGGTCGCCGGTGCAGGCAGCAAACGCGTCGATACGCCCTTGATCGACGGCGAGCCAATCCGACACGCCCAGTTCGCGGCCGACAAAGCTTTCGAGCGTGGCAATGCTGTATTCGTTGAGGTTCATCGTGCATGCTCCTTCAGATGCAACAAGTCAGGAAAACTGTTCGCGCAACCACTTCTTGTTCAACTTGCCGACACTCGTTTTCTGCAACTCGTCGACGAACCTGACGATTTGCGGCACCGCGTACTTCGAGATCTGCCCTGTTTTGCTGAATCCCATCACGTGCTCCTTGACATCGACTTCGCTCAGCGGCGCGTCCTTTTTCGGCACGACCAGCGCGACGGGACGCTCGCCCCACTTGTCGTCCTTGATGCCAATCACAGCCACTTCGGCAACGCCCGGGTGCAGGGAAATCAGGCTTTCGATTTCAAGCGAAGATATCCATTCGCCGCCCGACTTGATGACATCTTTGATGCGATCGGTAATCTGGACGTTGCCCGTCTCGTCGATATTCGCGATGTCCTGTGTGTGCAGAAAGCCGCCAGCCCACAACTGCTCGGAGGCCTCCGCGTTGTTCAGATAGCCCTGAGTGAGCCACGGCGTACGCACAACGATCTCGCCATACGCCTTGCCGTCGTGCGCGACCTCCTGCATGTGTTCGTTCACGATGCGCAGGTCGACGAGCGGAACCGGAAAGCCCGTCTTGCAGCGCAGGCGCACTTCTTCGTCGAGATCGAGTGGCTCCGTGCGCGGCGGCAATTGCGCGAGGCTCAGCACGGGGCAGGTCTCCGACATGCCATAGCCGGCGAACACGTCGATGCCGCGGTCGAGCGCGGCGCGCGCAAGACCATGCGGCAGCGCGCCTCCGCCGATTACGATCTTCCATCGGCTTAGATCCACATGTTTTGCTTCGTCGCACGAGAGCATCATGTGCAGCAGCGTGCTGACGCAGTGCGAGAACGTGACGCCCTCGTCGCGAACCAGTTGTATGAGACGCTCGGGCGCATACCGTCCCGGATAAACCTGCTTTACGCCGAGCGCCGTCGCGATGTACGGCATGCCCCACGCGTGCACATGGAACATCGGCGTGACCGGCATGTACACGTCCCCGCGATGGAAGCGCTGGCCAGACACGGGGCTCGCCAGAGCCGCCATCAGCGTGACGGTGTGCAGAACCAGTTGACGGTGCGAGAAGTACACGCCCTTCGGCAAGCCCGTCGTGCCCGTCGTATAGAAAGTGGTGGCGCGAGTGTTCTCGTCGAAGTCGGGGAAGTCATACGTGGACGCGCTTGCGGCGAGCATTGCCTCGTAGTCGGTTACGAACGCGATCGTTTCCGCCAACGCTTCGCTGTCCGGTTCGTCGATAGGAATGAACGTCCGAACGGTTTCCAGCTGGTCCTTGATGGCTTCCACGACGGGCAGGAAGTCAGAGTGAACGATCAGCACTTCGGCGCGCGCGTGATTGATCGTGTAGGCGATCTCCGCTTGCGAGAGCCGCACGTTGACCGTCTGGAGCACGGCGCCCATCATCGGCACCGCAAAGTACGATTCCAGATAACGATGGCTATCCCAATCCATCACGGCAACGGTAGTGCCGAGGCGAACGCCCAGAGCGTGCAGGCCGCTTGCGAGCCGCGCAATGCGCTCGCGCAGCGCCGTGTAGGTTAGCCGCAACTCGCCGCGGTAGACGATTTCCTGGTTCGGCGCCTGAACGAACGACGTGTGCAGCAACTGCTTGATCAGCAGCGGATAGGCGTAGGGAAATGGCGTCGAATTGCGCACGGCGTCTTGCATGGGTGTCTCCTGAAGTCGTGGTAAGGGGCGGCCAAGCACAGGCCCGTAAAGCCAGGTCGCACACTGTGCGCCCGGTTGAAATCAGCACCGGTTCGTTGGTGGAGCAGAACAGACTCGAGTACTGTCTGGACGAACACCTACAGCTACAACGAATTTTCCAGCCCCCGATCAGGGCCGCGCGACGCAATGACGTCGCAACGGCCTGTCTGACGTTCTATCCCACAAGGCCGCGGCAACCGTCACCGGCGCTCAAAACCGATAATTGACTGACACAAGCGTCACCAGCGGATCAAGAGTGACCTTTGCCACACTGTGAACGGTTCCGCCGCGAGGAAGCGTGGTGGTCAAGTTGGCCTTGGTTCCGAACGGCAGATAGGAAAACGAAAGAACGCCCGACCAATGCTCGCTGAAATTCAAGGTGACCCCGGCATTGAAGACCGGCGACCACTCGCTATCGACATGGGCACTGGTCGGTAACGACGCGCTCTGGCCATTGGTGAATTGCTGGCTTAGCGATTGCTGAAAAGCGGGACTCACATGGGCATTGGTGAACCAGATATAGCTGACGCCCAAACCGGCATAAGGACGCCATCTCGACTGCGCAGACAGGAAATAGTATTTCAGCAATAGCGTCGGGCTCCACTGTCTGACGTCCCCAAGAGGATTGATAGATGGGGCCTCCAGCGCGCCGGTCCCATAAAACTTGAATTTCGGCGGGATACCGAGCACCGTTTCCAATGCGATGTTATCGGTAAAGAAATGGGTAAACGTAATGCCGACGGTATCTGCGTTGTCCACACTCGCACCCGTGTTCGGTACGGCCTGTCCTCCGACCTCGAGTGGATCGCTCGAGGTTTGTGGTGCCAGGCGCAGCCAGCCTGCCCCCACGACATTGCTTCCGGCGGATTGCGCATGAGCGCTCGCGCTTGCCACGACTACACTTGCAACGGCGATGAAATGGCCTCGTCTCACGATTTGTCACCCTCTAATTTAGTTTCGAGTTATTTGTCCCGCGATTTTCAGTGAAACAGCTACGAAATCGCTTTGTGTTGCAATGCGTGTGTAAATAGCCGCCTTCCTTAGTCCTGATTGTGTAGGAGCATGCATGCAGCGTCTTGAACGAAACTGCCGTTTCTCGTTCGGGAAAACCCTTCTGTGTCGAGAGAGCGCCGCAGAAGCATGGCAATGCGGCGCGACGTTGAATCTCGCGGCAGGGAGCGGTTCGAAAGGTGATGGAAGCGTGGCTTGGGTGGGCGACCGACGCAGTGCGCGCCGTCCGTTTCGCAGCGCTACCGGCTGACGAACGGCTTCGGAGGACGATCGATGGCGTCCGCGACAGAGCCATCGTCGTCATGCGCGGGGGGCTTGCTGGCAATGCGCGAGCGCGGTGGCTTCCCGCCGCCGACGAGTTCCCTGCTGACCTGCACGCGCACGAGGCCAGGATTGGAGAGAAATGAAGGAGTAAGGTCGAAGTACCGCTTGAACGTCCTGGTCAGATGCGCGAGATCGGCGAAACCCGTCGAATGGGCGATCTCCGTCAGCGTCGAGCCTGCGGCAAACATCTCTGCTGCCTTGCGCATCTTGGTCCAGAGCAGATACTCGCGCATCGCACTTCCGGTCGCTTGCGCAAAAAGATGGGCAAGGCGGCTCTCCGAAAGGCCACAGAGACCGGCCAATCGCGCCGGCTCCGTGCGCAGCGGAAGGTGCGTGCGAAGCCAGCAGGCCACCGCGTCGACACGCGCATCGGTCGATTGCGATCTCGCCGCTTGTACGAACAGCGCGTCCAACATTCGCTGTGAACCCGCGCGCATCGCTTCGCATTCCTGTGTTTGATTCTGAGCCGCTTCAGCGATTCGCATGACAGACCCGTCCGCCCGGTCCGAAACGTCGACGACCCGCTTTCCTCGCAACACGTTCTTGAACAAACTTTGGCCGAGCGCGCTCGCCGCGTCCAGCTGGATGCTGTACAGCCCCACGTCACGAGCTTCGATCGAGCGCACAACGTTCGGGGCGACGAGTATGACCCGCGCTGTATGGGTTTCGTCTGCCGTTTGGAGCCGCACCGCGCCCCGCGTACCGACGACCACCACCATCGCCGGGCGGGACGTCGCCTTCGCCGTGATACCTGGCGCGGTGTAGATGATGCGATCCGGCAAGATCGACAGGGACGCCTTTGGATCACCCATCAATTGATCCGCACCTGCGCAGTGCCTGTGCGTCGTGTGTCCCGCCGCCCGCGCGTTCCGTTTTCGCGCCGCATGGGTCTCGAACTCAGGGCCAACGACGACCGGCGCGACGGTTGAGCCGTCTCCCCACCAGGTCCGCCGGCGTTCATTGGGCTGACCGCTCGCAGTTGGTCACGACACGCAATAGCAACCTGCTCAACATGCGGCGCTCTTCGTGGGGCAGCACCCGCAGTAGCGCGCGCTCGGCATCGAGCATCACGGCCGGCACGCGCGCCGCAAGCGCGGCGCCCTCCGCGGTCAGGGCCAACCGCAGCTCGCGTCGATCGACGCGGCAGCGGCTGCGTGCGACGAGCTGCCGGTTTTCCAGTTCCTGCATCAAGCGCGATATCCGGCTCGTCCCGCATCCCAGCAGCGCGGCGAGGTCCTGACAGGAGACCTCGCTGCCTCGCGTCAATAGCACGAGCGCGCTAGCCTGCGAGTAGGTGATGGCGAGCGTCGAGAGCAGATGTTGGTTGACCTGCCGCTTCACCGACGCGTGCACCCGAAAGATCAACGAGAACTGCCTGATCGAGGCCGGCTCGGCCGGCGGGGCCGCAAGCGTGTCGTTGTCTGCGGTATTCATCATCGGGGTTCCCGCGCCGCTGTAAGCGACTCGTCGCGATAGCCTCCGCCGAGCGCCTTCGACATCGCGATGTCCTGGCTCAAGCGCTGGCCATCGATCTCCAGCAGCGAAATCCGGTCCAGCAGCACCGGCTGATGCGCTTCGATCGCGCTTAGCCTGCTCCCGAGGCCGTGCTCATAGTGGGCCCGCGCGCTCGCCTCGGCGAAAGATTCGGCATCGATCTTCTGCGACTGCAGCCCCGCCTCGTCGTCGAGCTCGCTGAGCCGGCTTCCCGTCACCGCAACGTCGCGCACGGCATTGAGCACCGCCTGGTTGTATTGGGCGATCAACGCATTGCTCGCGGTGCGCGCCGCACCGAGGTTCCCGTTCAGCCGGCCGCCGTCGAAGATCGGCAGATACAGGCCAGGAACCAGATTGATCTGCTGACTCGCGTGCGTGAACAGATCGGCAAGATGCAGCGCGTTGACGCCGAAGAACGCCTTGATATCAAAACTCGGATAGAACGCGGCTTTCGCGGCGTCGATCTTGTCGAATGACGCCTGCACGTACCATCGCATCGCCTGCAAATCAGGACGCCGCGCGAGCAGCTCGTACGACAGCGTCGAGGGCAGTTGCTCCTGCGACTGCGGCAGCGCCACCGGCTTGATCTCGACGAGATCGTCGGGGCCCGCACCGACGAGCGCGCGCAACGATTCGCGCAGCTGCGTGACCCGGCCTCGCGCTGCAACCATCTCCCGCTCGATGGCGAGCCGTTGCGCGCGCGCGATCTCGGTCTGCGTGTCCGGCTCCAGCCCGCGCTCGGCTCGAGCGGCATGCGCGTCCTCGACGAACGCGGCGACGTCGTGCAGCTGTTGCAGCAGCGCGATCAACTGATAGGTCGTCTGAATACCGTAATAGAGCTGCGCGACATCCGTGGAAATTTCGAGTTCAACTGCGGCGACTTCGGCGAGCCGCGCATTGTGCACGCCGATTGCGGCTTCCACCTGCGCGCGTTGCTTGCCCCAGATATCCACGTCGAGGCTTGCGCCGAGTCCGACGATACCTTCCGTGTACCACGGTCCGGTCGCACCGATCAGCGGTTGATCAGTCGAGTACGCGCCAAGGAACCCGTTGGACGACACACGCTGTCGATCCACCGCGGCGAGCGCCGTGGTCTGCAGATTCGTGCCGGCACGGACCAGGTCGATATCCGACTTCGCCTGCGCGACGCGCGTGCGGGCGGCCAGGATCGTCGGTGAGGCCGCCAGTGCGCGGTCGATCAGCGAATCGAGTTGCGGATCGTTATACACGCTCCACCACTGCGCCTGTGGCCAGCCATCGCGGGCCAGATGGATGTCGTCGGCGGTGCGGATCTGCTGCGGGGCGATCATCGAAAACGGTTTCCCGTCATGGTGGATCATCGCGCACCCAGATAGCGCACAAGCCAATGCCGCAGCCACGCACGCGGCCGCGCGGTGAAAAGAAGATCGAACGGAAAACACGGTCATGCTTGCGAGACCTCAATGGTGAGGGGCATATCGGCGCGGGCGGTGCCCCACGCGGGCAGCTGCGATACTTGGTAGGCGAGATTCCTCGCGCGATCCAGCAATCGTTGATGCGCGAGCCGCGCGGTGTCGCTGGGCGATTCCGCCGCGTTGGGCGCGAGCTGCGCGACGAGGGCATCGAGCGAAACGGCTGCCGGCGCCCGCACCGCCTGTGCATGCTCGGTAAGGTCGACCGCGTAGGCGTCGAGCGATGCGCCCACCGCCTCGCGCCACGCGCTCGCCTCGGGGGCCACACCCTCCCGAGCTTGCGCGCGCCGCTCGGCATCGAGCGCATCCACCGCCAGCAGAATTTCGCGCGTTTGCGCTAGCATCGTCTGCACATGCATCGTGAAGCCCTCGGATTGCCCTTCGGCCATTCGCCAGCCCGGCTCGACGGCAACCCGGGCAGCCACCGCCTCGCAGTCCCCCAGCTCGGCCCACAGCGCCACCGGCGCGGGCTCATCCGCGCCGAGCCCACGCAGGCGTCCGGCAAGACCGTGCAGCAGCCGCGCGAGGCGCTGCCGCAGCGCCTCGCCTTCCGCCTCGGGCCACAGCGTGGCGTGCACGACCGTCGATATGCCGACGCCGAGCACAATGCCGATCATCCGGTCGCGGATCTCGGTCAAGTCAGTCGTCGGGCCGAAATGCTCGAGCAGCGACAGCGCGAACGTGAACATGATCTGCACGCCGGCATAGCTGATTCGCTCTGAACCGGCCGCGACCCACGCGCCGAGCGCCATCACCGGCAGCGAGATAATCAACAGACCGACGATGTCGTCGATGTGCGGTACGACCCAGACCACCATAGCCAGCGCGATGCCGCTGCCCAAAGCGGCGCCGCCGATCCGCAGCAGCGAACGCTGCGCCGTCGCCCCGAGGCTAGGCTGCGCGACGATCAGGCAGGTCAGCATCACCGTGTGAATACCTTGCCAATCGCAGCCGATGTACAGCACGTAACCGACCATCACGGCGAGCAGTGTCTTCAGCGCAAATTGCGCGTAAACCGGATTGGTCGACGCGTCGGGCACGAGCAGGCGTTCCTTCTCCTCTTTCGACTCCGTCGAGTCGGGCGCCGCCGACCGGTGCGCGAACGCGTTGAGCCCATTGCGCATCTCTTCGAGCGGGCCCGGCAACGCCAGGTCGGCCGTCCCGTTCAGCGCATCGGGCACGACGAAGCGTTCGCCCGACCGAATGCTTCGCCCGAGTTCATCGCACGCTTCACGCAGCGCCGACGCGCTGCCGTCCGGGAGGCCGGTTGCCATATCGCGCAGTTGCCCGGCCGCCGCATAGAGCCGCGACACGGTAGTGACGCGAGCCAGATGGAATGCGCGGCGCCGCCGATATCCGGCGTCGCGCATCGTCGAGAATCGCAACAGCTTTTGCAACGCGAGCATGCCGCTCTGAATGTCGCGGGCGCGCGGTGTGTCCGCGGCAGGCGCGCCGCGCTCGACGTCCGCGAGACACGCGTCGACCGCCTTCAGTTGTCCGAGCATCGTGCTCTCCAGCTGCCTGACCGGCTCAGCGGGCAGCAGCAGCGTGTTGATCAACAGCGTGACCAGGATCGGATAGTTCGTGGCGACCCACACCCACAGCGCGATCCGCACGAGGGCCTCGGGCTGATCGGTCAGATCCACGAAGGTTTGTACATAGATGACGACGAGGGCGACGAGGAAAAACACGACGCCGATCTTTGCAACGCGCATCATGTAGACGCTAGCGAAAAACAGCGCAGCCGCCAGCAGGATTCTAAGCAACGGAAAATCGTATGTGAACTTGATGACGAGGATCGCGCTGCCGACCGCCAATGTCGAACCGAGGATGAACAGCACGCCGATCAGACGCGTCATCACGACGTTCGACTGCGTGACGTAGAACACGACGATCAGCGACACCGCGAGAAACGGCACCTGAAGCGCCATGGACGCGGTGATGACGAGCGCGCTCGCGAGCACGCAGCGAAGCATCACATTTGCACGCCCCGGATAGGCCTGGATCTCGTCGCGCACGAAGCGCACGAACCGCCACAGGCCCTCTGGGAGATAGTCCGCGACGTTCATGCCTATGCTCACCGCGACGGGCCGCGCTCGAGCGTCGCGACCGCCGACGTGCCGATGCGAAACAGCGCGGGATTCGGATCACGCACCGCGATCTTGACAGGGAAGCGTTGCGACACATGCACCCAGTTGATGCTGCGTTGCACACGGGGTAGCCCTTCGAGGACCAAACCTGCATCATCGGGCAGCACGCCATAGCCGATCGAATCCACCACCCCCGCGAAGCGCTGGCCCGTATCGCTCATCAGATACAGCGAAGCCGGCGTGCCCGGCTGGATGTTCTTCAGCTCGGTCTCGCGGAAGTTCGCGACGACATACCAGTGCCGTGTATCGATCAGCGTGAAAACCGGTTTGAGCGCGGACGCGAACTGCCCGACCGTCGTGCGTAGCGAGGCGACTCGCCCGTCGAACGGCGCGCGCACCTCGGTGAATTCCAGATTCAGCTGCGCGATAGCGATCTGCGCTTGCACCTCGGCACGCTGGGCGACGAGCGCGTCGACGCCGCTCACGGCCGCTTGCGCCTGCTGGGATTGCAGCATCGCCGCATTCAAATCCGCCTGCGCCGAGCGCTGCGCGGTGCGCGCGCGATCGACTTCCTCCGCCGAGGTATAGCCTTGCGCTAGCAACGGCTCCGTGCGCCGCAGCGTGTCGGCCGCCTGATTCGCCACTGCCCGGGCGCGCTCGACCGCCGCCTGCACCGACTCCGCGTTGTACTGCTGCGCGTTGACCGTGCGCTGGGTCAGCGCGATCTGCCTGTTCAGCGCGTCGAGACGGGCGCGAGCCTGATCGAGCGCGGCTTGGTATGGACGCGGATCGATCCGCAGCAACAGATCGCCCTGCTTGACGAGCTGATTGTCCCGGACCGGCAACTCGACGATCCTGCCACTCACCTCGGGCACCACGTTGATGGTGTCGGCGTACACGTAGGCGTCGTCCGTGCTGGGCGAGCGATCGGTCCGCCACAGCACGACACCGACCAATACCACGGCGATCAGGACGATCGCCAATGCCGGGAGCCGGCTCTTGCGCGAAGCGCGAGCATTGTCATTCATGAGCGGTACGCGCGATCAGTGAGAGAAGAAAATCAGCCACGCAGCCATCGCGAACAGCGCGCAAAGCGCCGGATAGCTGACCGCGACCGGCTCAAGCACGCCGCGCGCACCGCGGCGGCCGAGCGCGACATGGACGATCACCGTGCCCGCGACGCCGCCGACGATGCAAAACAGCCAGTCGGGGAACGCGGCGCCGAAAACGGGAATTGACGGCGCGAACGTGCAACCGCCGAGCAGCAAGCCGACGGCCGTCAGCGTGACGAGCCTGAGTGGGTTCGATAGGGCCATTGATCAAATACCCGCATCGCGGGTATGCAAAGACTGAGTGAGCCTCCGCCATTGGGCGGCAATTAAACAGCGCCGGTCCGGCGCCGCCCGTTACGAGTTCGCTGGAGCCGCACGACGCACGGCCGCAGCCCCTGGATCGGGCGAGCAATCGATCAAGCCGTGCTGGCCGGACGGTCACTCGAATGAGATCGTAACCGTCCGCCGACGCGTGATAAATTGTCAAAAAGCACAAATCGATTTGGATCAACTAACAAACGCGACCTCCCGTTTCGCATGCGTTCTGCCCGCGACACGGGTCCAATGCCGGCGGCATTGCACCTTCGGCCGCCTCGATATGCCCGTTCATCTCCTGGTTAATTCACCGTGCCGTCTACTGCACCGAATATCAGCAAGCGACTGCACCGCAGGATCGCAGCCCTCGCAACGGACCCGTCGGTCATCGTCGAACGCGTTTACGCGTCACTGATGAAGCTGGACGGATATCAGGCGCTGGCGCCCGCCGTGAGGGATGACATTCTGAGATCAGTCGCCAGATCGGCAGACCTGTGGTTTGCGCTGCTGCTCGCGGGTGCGACGCCAGCCGACGACGCGATGGCGGAAGCCGAGAATTCCGCCCGACGGCGCGTGCACCAGCAGGTTCCGTTGCAGTCGATCCTGCGCGCATTCCAGCTCGGCGCGCGGGAAATCTGGCATGCGTGCACGGAACTCGCGAAAGTGGACAAGGCACTAGCCGGCGAGATGCTGTTCGTAATTTCCCCGTTCTTGTTCGACCATTTCGACGATATGGCGCAAGTCTTCACGAACGCCTACGTCGGCGAGCAATTCAAGCAGGAACGCTGGCGCGATTCTATCGTCCAGCAGCTCTATGCAGTGGTGTTTCATGCGCCGAGCGACCATGCGAGCTTCGCGGACGCCATTCATGCGCTGGGGCTCGACGCCACCGTCCCGCGCCTGGCGCTGACGATCGATGCGGCGCTCGACAAGCTCCCGCCCGAACTGCGCAACAGGGAAATCGACCGGCTCACGTTGAGCGTCGCGCGGCATTTTCAGGTGCCGCCGGAGACGCTCGTCGAGGTGCTGCATCACGGTCGCGCCGTTTTCTGGATTCCGTGCGGGCGCGGCGAGACGATCAGCCGATGCGACCGCACCGCCTACGAATGCGCGCAAAAAATTGGCGCGGCCGAGCAAGGCATTCGTGCGATCGGAGTCGGCCTGATGAACCAGGGTGCGGCCGGCTGGGCGGCGTCCGCGACCGAGGGGCTCAGGGCGATCGAGCATGCGCCACGCGGCGCGATTGCGGGGAAGGTTTATTGCTATTCGTCGATTGCGCTGGAAGAAAGCGTGCGAAGCACGGCGAACGTATTGCGCTACCTCGTTTCGCTGATCGAGCAGTTGGACAATGAACCCGAGCTGCTCGCCACACTGACCACTTATTTCGTGCAAGGCCGGCGCCGTCGTACGACTGCCGAGGCGCTGGGTATTCACCCGAACACGCTAAATTACCGGCTCGAACGCATCGAAAAGATGCTCGGCGCGTCGCTCGACGACGCCGGGTGGATCGCGAAGCTCGATATCGCCATCAGCCTGCGCCAGCGCGAGCCCGGGGGCGGTCCTGTTTGAACGGCGCTTGTTTTGCATCGTCTGCATTCTCGTGGGCGAAGTCCAAAGCCTGCCTGTTCGCGGCGCACGGCATGGACCTCAAGGCATGGCTATCGGACGCGGTCTGCGTAGAGGAAATCTCCAACGCCATTCACGTTAAATGGCATCGCCGTTTGGATCGATACTCGGAGCTTTGCGACGACAAGCTCGAGAGCGGCTCGGCAGGGCCTATGATACGGTCCGGATGTCGCTCGTTGGCGGCTATCGCACTACGGCTTCCGTTGTGCTTGGCTGCGACTCAGAGGTCTGAGCCACGGCGCCGCATGTGAAGCTGCACAAAGCCGTTCGCGCCAATAGATCACCATGCGGGCGCCGGCACGGCGGCTTCATCGCGCGCATGCCGCCACCAGTCTTCCGACAGTCATGACCGCTTGTTCTATTTCGCTGGACCACGGATAGCTGTAGTTGAGCCTGATGAAGTTTCTATAGCTGTCCGAGACCGAAAACATATAGCCCGGGCCGATTGTAATGCCCTCATCGAGGGCGAACCGATACAGCTTCATCGAGTCGACCTCGGTCGGCAACTCGACCCAGAGCACGTAGCCGCCGGCCGGATTGGAAATTCGCGTACCGTCGGGGAAGAAGCGCGTGACCATTACCTTCATCAGCTTCGCCTGCTGTTCGTAGCTCTTTCTTACGCGCCTGAGGTGGTGCTCGTAACCGTCCTTCTCGAGAAACCGGGCGATGGCCCGCTGAGGAATGGAAGGCGTGGTCAAGGTATTCAGAAACTTGAGCTTCTCAACCTGGTCGCGATAGCGACCAGGCATCGCCCATCCGATGCGGTACGCCGCCGTCACGCTTTTCGAGAACGATGAGCAATGCAGGACGAGTCCTTTCTTGTCGTACTCTTTCAACGTCGTCGGATAGCTGCTGCCGAAGTACAGCTCGTTACAGACCGCGTTCTCGATCACCGGGATGTTGACCTTCGTCAGCAAATCCACCAGTTCCCGCTTGCGCTCGTCAGGCATCCGGAACCCTAGTGGGTTTTGGAAATTCGGCATGACCATGCAGGCGGCGATGGTTTGCGTATTCACGATCGTGGCGAGCGCGCCGACGTCGATGCCGTACTCGGGATGCGTCGGCACCTCGATAGCCCGCATGCCCAGGCGCTCGATCGCATGAAGCATGGCATAGAACGTGGGGGACTCGACCGCGATTACGTCGCCAGCTTTCGCGACGGCCTGCAGACACAGATTGATCGCCTCCGTCGCACCGATGGTGATGACAATCTCGTTCGGATCGACTGCAATGCCATTCTCGATATAGCGGCGAGCGATCTGCCTGATCAGGTTCGGGTTCCCCGGAGGCAACGCATCAGTCACGCCCCAGAGGCCCTTGTCCCTGCCGGCCGCGTAGGCGTAGCGATTGATCTTGTCGGAGGGAAAGAGACCGGGGTCCGGATAGGGAGAGCCAAGCGGCACGGCATCGTCGCGCCCGATCGAACGCAAAGTCGAAAGTACCAGCCGGCTGACATCGACCGACGTCGAAATCGCGATGGGCTTGGTTGTCTTCAGTTCGAGCGCGTTTCGATCGCTGCCGCCGGGATGCGATCGCACGAAATAGCCCGACTGCGGACGGCTCTCCAGAACGCCCCGGCTTTCGAGAAGCAAGTATGCGCGAATGACCGTCGTGACACTGATGCTGTGTTGCTGGCTGGCCTGCCGTACCGACGGCACCTTGTCCCCGCGGCGAAATACGCCTTGTCTGACGAGATTTTCGATATCGTCTGCGAACCGTTCGTACAGTTTCACCGTGCCTCTCCGCCGGTCAGCCATGGGACAAGTTGTGCATCGCAACCCTGTTCAACTCGCGATAGCGGCTCCTCGGCGAACCGAGCACAGTGCCCTGCTGGTCGAGATGCTAACAGAACCGTACTCTCTGCCGTTCTATGGTTTTTGAAAGGATGAAGCAATGACATGTAACCGCGAGGCTGAACGTGTCGTCAGAGGAGCCTCTCAGCTTTTTAAGTGTGTGCCGGAGTTCATAAGACGATTACCGAAACTACGTCCCATGGCCGAACCAACTCTCACCGAGAAAAGCAAGAATCGGAAGGCCCGGGAGCTGTTCCCCGCTGGACTGATCGATAAACCGCTGGCGCAGATCCAGCACACGGATGCCAAGGTCGGTTATCGGCGGATCGAGCTTGGCCGGCCAACCAATGAAGTAACTAGCCGAGCGCATGCTGGCGGCGGCGCTTGCGCGTCAGCACTAAAGCGACGCGCAGATGCTGGCAGCCACGCCGCGAGCAGCGACCATTGCCTCGCGGCTTTCCGCGTCGCAGCAGCACCACCGAGTTCGTGCACGCCAGCCTTGCTCGCGGGCCGTCACCGGTCATCGCGCGAAGGCACCAAATCAGGTCTGGTCGTGGGACATCGCCTGGATGCCGGCGGCGGTCAAGAGGGAGTATTACTACGGGTACATGGTGTTGGACGTGTCCAGCCGCAAAATCGTTGGCCACGTCCGGAGCGCACGCCCCCGGCCGAATTGAAGCTGTGCGCGTGAAGTGACATGACAAATACGTTGACACACACCGGTCCCTGGCCGATATCGATCGTGCGGCTTGCGGACCGCGCCGGTTCAGATTTTGGCGCGGTCAACGTGACCGCGACAGCAGCGATAACAATGCGAACGCGCCGCCGCTGTCAGAAAGCGCGGCAAGCAGCGTCGTCGCCGCCCCTTCCTTGCCGCGCCTTCGCCCTCAATGTCCTGCATAGATTGAACGCTCGCTGACATAGGTCGCAACCGGCGCGCCCGAGTCCGAGCTGCCCTTCATCGACACGCCGCCAACTGCGGCACTTGCCGGCGCCGCATTCTGAACCTGCTGTTGCGCGACGATGGCCTCGGCACGTTGAATGTCATCAGGATAGTAGGGATCCGAAGCCACAGGCCGATAACCCGCCTGCTCCAGACGAACGTAATCGGCCACTACCTGGGCGCGCGTCACGGGCGCATCGGCGGTCTGTGCGAACGCGGCCGCCGGAGCGGCGAGCGCGCAGGCAACGAGCAATGCGGAAGCAAGTGCTTTCATGATGTTCACCTCACAATGGATGGCCGCTGCATCGGAAGCGATGCCGCTTCAGCCGCCCTCGGCGATGTCGCGAGGGTTGGGCTGCATTCTGGCCGGGCGGCGCTGACCCCAAGCTGACTTGCTGATTACGAGTTCGTTATCTGGGCAGCACGTCCCGTACATGACAAATCCGTAATGTCGAGGTCAGCAGCGGGTAATCGCGAAATCCAGATACTTGCGCCAACCTTGCCGCCTCGAACGCGGCTCTCCCTGCCTCAACCCGGACAAGTCATGTGGATCGTCAAACTGGCTCTCAGACGGCCTTACACGTTCGTCGTGCTCGCCGTGCTGCTCTTCATCCTCGGCCCGCTCGCCATCATGCGCACGCCGACCGACATTTTTCCGAACATCAACATTCCCGTGGTCAGCATCGTCTGGAGCTACAACGGCTTCTCGGCCGAGGACATGGCGCATCGCATTACCTCGAACTACGAGCGCGCTCTCACCTCTGATGTAGACGACATCGAGCACATCGAATCGCAGTCGCTCAACGGCGTTTCGGTCGTGAAGGTGTTCTTTCATCCGGGTGCGGACATCAATCGCGCGATTGCCGAGGCGGCCTCGAATTCCGCGTCGATTCTGCGTGTCCTGCCGCCGGGCACGCTGCCGCCGAACATCATCACGTACAACGCCTCGACGGTGCCCGTGCTGCAACTGGGTCTTTCGAGCACGACCTTGCCCGAGCAGTCGCTTTACGATCTCGGCAACAGCTTCATCCGCACGCAGCTCGCCACGGTGCAAGGCGCGGCCGTGCCGCTGCCCTATGGCGGCAAGATCCGGCAGATCATGGTGCAGCTCGACCCGAAGGCGCTCCAGGCGAAGGGACTCGCGCCCATCGACGTGGTGAACGCCGTCAACGCGCAGAACCTCATCCTGCCCGGTGGCACCGCGAAAATCGGCTCGCGCGAGTACAACGTCGAGATGAACGGCAGCACGCAATCGGTGGCCGCGCTCAACGATCTGCCGATCAAGACCGTGAACGGCAGTGTCGTGTACGTACGCGACGTCGCACACGTGATCGACGGTTACGCGCCGCAGACCAATATCGTGCGTGCCGACGGCAAGCGCGCCGCACTTCTCACGGTGGAAAAAACCGGCAGCGCCTCGACCCTTACCATCATCGGTCAGGTCAAGGCGATGTTGCCGAAGATTGCAGCGGGATTGCCTCACGCGCTCAAGATCACGCCGCTCGGCGACCAGTCGGTGTTCGTGAAGTCGGCGATTACGGGCGTGGTGCGCGAGGCGCTCATTGCCGCGTGCCTCACTGCCGCGATGATCCTGCTCTTTCTCGGCAGCTGGCGCGCCACGCTCATCATTGCCGTGACGATTCCGCTTGCCGTGCTCACTTCGCTGATCGCGCTTTCGGCGCTCGGCGAAACCATCAACATCATGACGCTCGGCGGCCTCGCGCTCGCCGTCGGCATCCTCGTCGACGACGCGACGGTCGCGATCGAGAACATCACGCATCATCTCGAACGCGGCGCCCCGCTGCACGATGCCATCCTCAACGGCTCCGGCGAGATCGCCGTGCCGACGTTCGTCTCGACCCTGTCCATCTGCATCGTGTTCGTGCCGATGTTCCTGCTCTCCGGCGTCGCGCGGTATCTGTTCGTGCCGATGGCCGAGGCCGTGGTATTTGCCATGTGCGCCTCGTACTTCTTCTCGCGCACGCTGATTCCCACGCTTGCGATGTATCTGCTGCGGGCGCCCTCACGGCACACCGCACCGACACGAGGTATAAGCGGTGCATTGACGCGCTTCCAGGCGGGCTTTGAAAAGCGCTTCGAGGCACTGCGCAACCGCTATCGCAAGCTTCTGCAAGCCGCCATCGCGCAGCGCCGCCGCTTCGTCGTGCTGTGGCTCGCGCTCTGTGCTGGCTCGCTCGTGTTGTTGCCATTTACGGGCCGTGACTTCTTCCCGGCAGTCGATACCGGCGAGATCCGCCTGCATTTGCGTGCACCCACCGGCACGCGCATCGAGGAGACGGCCCGCATCACCGATGAAGTGGAAGCGAAAATCCGCAGCGTCATTCCGCCCGCTGAACAGGCCGCGGTGCTCGATAACATCGGCGTGCCGATAAGCGGCATCAACCTCACTTACGATTCCTCGGACCCCATCGGCCCCGAAGACTCGGACATCCTCATCACTCTCGCGCCGAAGCACAAGCCCACCGCGCAATACGTCGCGAAGCTGCGCAATGTGCTCGACGCGACGTTTCCGGGCGTCACCTTCGCGTTCCTGCCCGCCGACATCGTGAGCCAGATCCTGAACTTCGGCCTGCCCGCGCCGATCGACGTGCAGATCGTCGGCAACAAGCTCGCGCAGAACCGGCTCGTCGCGAACCGCCTGCTCGATCAGATGCGCGGCGTGCGCGGGCTCGTCGACGCGCGCATCCAGCAGCCCGGCGACGAGCCGACGATCAACGTGAACGTCGATCGCACCAAGGCCATGCAGGCCGGCCTCACGCAGCGCGACGTTGCACAGAACCTGCTGATCGCGCTTTCCGGCAGCTCGCAGACCACGCCGAATTTCTGGCTCGATCCGAACAACGGCGTGAGCTATCCCCTGATGGCCGAGGTGCCGCAATACGACATCCACTCGCTGCAGACGCTCGCCAATATTCCGGTAACCACGCCATCGGTGTCGGTCAATCCGCAGAACCAGCTCGGCACGCTGGGCACCATCTCGCGCAGTTCGCAAGAGGCGGTCGTCTCGCACTACAACGTGCAGCCCGTGCTCGACATTTTTGCGTCGACCCAGGGGCGCGACCTGGGCGGCGCCGCCTCGGACGTGAACCGCCTCGTCGCCGCCGCGCGGGCGCAGTTGCCGCCGGGCTCGTCGATCGTCATGCGCGGCCAGGTGCAGTCGATGAACGCCTCGTTCAGCGGCCTCGCCGCAGGCCTCGTGTTCGCGATTGCGCTCGTCTACCTGCTGATGGTCGTGAACTTCCAGTCGTGGCTCGATCCGCTCATCATCGTGAGCGGGCTGCCGGCTTCGCTGGCCGGCATCGCATGGATGCTGTTCGTCACGCAAACCACGCTCAGCGTGCCGGCGCTCACCGGCACGATCCTCTGCATGGGCATCGCGACGGCCAACAGCATTCTCGTCATCAACACAGCGCGTGAGTCGCTCGCCGCCGGCATGGCGCCGCTCGCCGCGGCGCTCGACGCGGGCTTCAATCGCTTTCGGCCCGTGCTGATGACGGCGCTCGCGATGCTGATAGGCATGCTGCCGATGGCGCTCGGTCTCGGCGACGGCGGCGAACAGAACGCGCCGCTCGGGCGCGCCGTGATCGGCGGTCTTGCCATCGGCACGCTGTCGACGCTCGTGTTCGTGCCCGTGGTGTTCGGCATGGTGCACGGCTGGCTCGAGAAGCGCCGCGGGGCGCGCGACGCCACAGACGATGCGCGCGCCACCGCAACCACTTACGTTGAATAAGGATCCCCAATGAAACCGCAAATCCCGCCCGAGGATCGCGCCGCGGAAGCACAGCCGGTCCCGCGCGCCGCGTCCGCAGCACGTCGTACAGGCATCGCCCTCGGCCTCGCCTGCCTCGCTGTAGCGTTTCTGACCGTCGGTATCGTGCCGCGCCTCGAAGCCCGCACGGCCCAGACACAACAGCTCGCGGCGCAACGTGAGCTGATCGTCTCGACTCTCACTCCTGCGCACGCGCCGGCGACGCAGGACCTGCTGCTGCCCGGCTCAATCATGTCTTGGGCCGATGCGTCGATCTATGCGCGCACGAGCGGCTATGTGCAGCACTGGTACGCGGATATCGGCGCGCACGTCAAGGCCGGCCAGACGCTCGCCCAGATCGACACGCCCGAGCTCGACGCGCAGCTTCAACAGGCGCGCGCCGACGTAGCGACTGCCGAGGCGAACTATCGCTTCGCGAGCAGCACGGCTGAGCGCTGGCAAACGATGCTGCAAACGCAATCGGTGTCGCAGCAGGACGCGCAGGCTAAGACGAGTGACGCCGCCGCCAGGCTCGCTACGCTCCAGGCGGCTCAGGCCAATGTGGCGCGCTTGCAAGAACTGGTCTCGTACCAGAAGGTGACGGCGCCGTTTGACGGCGTCATTACGGCGCGCAACGTTCAGGTGGGCGCGCTCGTCACGGCGGGCGGCACACCCGGCCTCGCCACGATGCCGGGCGAGCTGTTCCACATCGCCCAAACCGACCGGCTGCGCGTCTACGTCGACGTTCCCCAGGACGAGGCGAGCCACGTCGCCCCCGGCACCGCGGTGTGGGTGGCGACCCAGCAGTATCCGGGGCGCCGCTTCGACGCTAGCGTCGCCCGCAGCTCGAACGTGATCGACCCCGTGAGCCGCACGTTGCGCGTGGAAGTCGACGTCGACAACCCCGATCGCGCATTGATGCCCGGCGCCTACGCGCAGGTGCATCTCGCGCTCACCACTGCCACACCCGCGCTCGAGCTGCCCGTGAGCGCGCTGCTGTTCCGTCCGGACGGCGTGACGATCGCCGTGGTGAACGCACAGCACAAGGTGCAGCTCCGCAAGGTCACGATAGGCCGGGATTTCGGCACCTACGTCGAGGTCGCAACGGGACTCGCGGCAACCGATCGGGTGATCGACAATCCTGGCGACGCCATCGCCAACGGCGAAAGCGTGCGCGTGGCGGCAACGCCCGCAGCCGGCGGCAAAGCCTAGACGGTGAGGTCCATCATGTTCAACAGCCCTCGCACGTCACTGCGCACAATCGTCGCCGTATGCACGCTGGCCTCGCTCGCAGCGTGCACCACGCTGCCGCATTACAGCGTGCCCTCGGTCGAGGTGCCCGCGCACTATGCGACGCAATCCGCCGCCCCCGGCTGGGCGGTCGCCGCGCCCGCCGATGCCGACTCGCGCGGCCCCTGGTGGACGCTCTTCGGTGATAGGGAACTCGACCAGCTCGAAGCGCGCGTCGACGTGTCGAACCAGACCGTGCGCCAGGCCGTCGCCAACCTCGAAGCCGCGCGCGCGATGCTCGATTACCAGCGCGCGGGCTTCGCGCCCACCGTCACGGCCGGCGTGGCAGCGCAGCGTTACCGCACCTCGCAGAATCTGATCGACCATTCGCTCGCGGGCAAGACGGTTCCCGACTATTCGACGGGCGTTACGGCAAGCTGGGAGCCGGATCTGTTCGGGCGCGTGAAGGACGCCACCGTCGAGGCGCACGCCAACGCGCAAGCCACTGAGGCCGATCTCGAGTCGGTCCGGCTCTCGGTCGCGACCCAGCTTGCTTCACACTACTTCGCATTGCGCACGCTGGACCGACAAAAGAAGCTGCTCGACGACACCGTGACCGCCTACGCCGCCGCCCTGCGCATCGTGCAACAGCAGCTCGCCGACGGTGCGATCGACGCCTCTGCCGTCGCCCAGGCACAAACGCAACTCGAAAGCGCGCGCACGGCGGACAGTGACGTCGACGTGCAGCGCGCACAGCTTCAACACGCGATCGCGACGCTCGTCGGCGTACCCGCCTCGTCGTTCGCGCTGCCTGCGCAAGTCGAGCCGGTCGCCGCGCCGCCGATCCCGGCGGGCGTGCCCTCCGCGCTGCTCGAACGGCGCCCCGACATTGCCGCAGCCGAGCGGCGCGTGGCTGCCGCGAATGCGAGAATCGGTGAGGCGCATGCCGCCTTCTACCCTGACCTCACGCTGTCCGCTTCGGCCGGGCTAGAAAGCACGTTCTTCGCGCCTTGGCTCACCGCGCCGAGCCTGTTCTGGTCGCTTGGCTCGCAGCTCGCGGGCACGCTGTTCGACGGCGGCCGCCGCGACGCCATGCTCAAGGGCGCGAACGCGCAGTACGACGCGACCGTGGCCGGCTACCGGCAGACCGTACTCACGGCGTTCCAGCAGGTCGAAGACAATCTGAGCACGCTGCACACGCTAGCCAGTGAAGCCGAAAGCCAGCGGCGCGCAACGGCCGCCGCGCAACTGTCGCTCAAGCTCACGACCAATCGCTACCACGCAGGCGCGGTGGATTATCTCGACGTGGTGACGGCCCAGACCATCGCGCTGTCGAATGAGCGAAACGAAGAGCAGATCGCCGGACGACGGCTCGATGCGAGCGTGCGTCTGCTCGAAGCACTGGGCGGCGGATGGGACCGCGCGTCTTTGGCCGACCCGAGTACAACCCCTATATCCGCGCGAACGTCAGGATGAAGCGCGTGCCTGTCGCATCGCTTTCGGCGCGCGCCGAGCCGCCGTGCAGGGTCATGATCGTGCGCACGATCGCGAGCCCGAGCCCGGCAGAAGCACCCGCGTGCGGTTCGTTGTGGCGCGAAGCGTCGGCGCGATAGAAGCGGTCGAAGATGCGTTCCAATAGCGCGGCGTCGATCGGCGGACCCGGATTCGACACGGTGACTTCCACCGCCGCGTGCGTCTCGCTGACGCTCAGCGTGATCTCCCGACCGCGCGGCGTATAGCGTAACGCATTGGCGAGCAGGTTGCCGACGGCGCGCTTGAACAGCTCCTTGTCCGCGCGCAGGCGCCCCCGGCCCTCGACGCGAATATGGACGCCCGCGTCGTCCGCAAGACCTTCGAAATAGTCGGCGATCTTCGAGAGCGCCTCCCCGGCGTCGAACTCGGCGAGCGTCGTCATGAACTGCGGGTGCTCCGCGCGGGCCAGAAAGATCACGCTCTCGATCATGCGGGACAGCCGTTCGCACTCTTCGAGATTTGATTCGAGCAGCGCCTCATATTCGGCCGTGCTGCGCGCGCGAGACAGCGCAACTTCGGTCGCGCCGCGCAGGTTGCCGAGCGGCGTGCGCATGTCGTGCGCGAGATCCGCCGTGTATTGCGACATGCGCTGGAAGCCGCCGTACAGACGGTCGAGCATCGCGTTGAGCGATTTCGCGAGTGCTTGCAGCTCGCTCGGCGCGCGCTCGATTTCGATCGGCGTGTCGAGCCGGTCGACCGTGACCGTGGCGGCCCGCGCCGCCATCTCGCGCAGCGGGCGCAGGGACTCGCGTACGAGCAGCCAGCTCATCAGGAACGCGAGCAGCATGCCCGCGAAACCGAACACGTAGAGCCGCTCGCGATAGCGATCGAGCAGCAGCCAGCGGTCCGTCATGTCGCGCGCGATGACGATGGTTACCGGCGTTCCGTCGGTGAGCGCCGCTTGCGTGGCGAGTCCGCGCACCGGAACGCCACGCGCGTTGTGCCATTCGACCACGTCGCCTTCGGTAATGCGTTGCGCCGAGCCGAGACGCCGCGCGAGCGCGGCTTGCGCAAATCCCGCATCGGCGATGCTTTGCGTGTTGTGCTCGATCAGTTGCGCGCCGCCCGCGTCGAGTATTTTCATGGATAGTGCGGCATGGCCGAGCACCTGACTCGTCAGCCGCTCGGCGTGCTCCCGCACGTCCTGCGCGCTGTGCAGTTCCTCCGCAAGGCGGCGCGTATGCCGCGAGATCAGCACGATATCGAGATCGTCCTGCCGCTTGACCTCGCGATCGAGAGTGAAATACAGCGTGCTGCCTACCAGCGCGAACACGGCCAGCGTCGTGCCGGCAAAACTCAGCGCAAGGGTGGCGGTCAGCGAACGCACGGCCATCAGGCGGGATCTCTGATTTCGGCCACGTAGCCCACGCCGCGCACCGTGTGGATCAGCTTGACCGGATATTCGTCGTCTACTTTGGAGCGCAGGCGACGAATGGCGACTTCGACGACGTTCGTGTCGCTATCGAAGTTCATGTCCCACACGTACGAGGCAATCTGCGTGCGCGTGAGCACTTCGCCCTGGCGGCGCACGAGCAGTTGCAGCAGTGAGAACTCCTTCGGCGTGAGGTCGATGCGCGCAGCGCCGCGCTTTACTCGCCGGCGCGTGACGTCGACTTCGAGATCGCCGAGCGCCAGCACGTCGCTCTCGCGCGGCGGCCCGCGTCGCGCGAGCGTGCGCACGCGCGCGAGCAGTTCGACGAACGCGAAAGGCTTGACGAGGTAGTCGTCGCCGCCCAGCTCCAGGCCTTTTACGCGGTCGTTGACGTCGTCGCGCGCGGTGAGGAACAGCACTGGCGTGGTGTGCGTCGCGCGTAGCACCTTGAGCACCGCCCAGCCGTCCATGGAAGGCAGCATCACATCGAGCACGATCACGTCGTACGCCGCATCCTTCGCGAGGATCAGGCCTTCCGCGCCGTCCGCCGCAACGTCCACAGCGTAGCCGGATTCCTCGAAACCCTTCTTCAGGTATGCGGCCGTCTTTGGCTCGTCTTCTATCACGAGAATGTGCATCGCAGTTCGGTTTTCAGTGTGCCCGCCTCAATTGTATGCGCTCCTTCGCTGCGGCTGCCATGACTGCGCGCTCGCGATGGATGAGCGTATGTTCCCTCGGGTGGTTACAGGCCACCTGCAATTAAAGCCCACCGCGAGATCGAAACTCAAGCCTGTGCAGTTCGACGGACCGATTTACGCTGATTTCCGCATCGGATTCCGATGCTTGCACCCGATAGTGCGGAAGCACAAAGTCGTTGAAGCTGCGAGCCGCAGTTGGCACAAGGCGACGGTTCGAGTTGACACTCCAGAAGCTACGGTTGTCGTCAACCAACTCGTAGTTCTGAGTCGTCGCATGCGCACACGATCTCGACCGACTTGAGCAGGCGCTGCGTCGCCGGTACTGGAACTAACTCTGGCCTTCGCCGCGCACGGCGCCAATCCTTGACTGGCCCTGTGATCGAGTGCATTGCTGCGTGGCTTGCAATCGTACATCTACCGCTTTCGCGAGTAGCTTGAATGCCGCAACGGATCCTGTCGTGGAGAGCAGCATCGGCACGAGCATGTCGTGGCCTGCCCGCGTGAATTCGACCATCAGGACGATCGCTGTGAGTGGCATTTGCATCGAAGCGGCGAGAAATGCGCCTGCGCCCACAACCGCAAACTCACCCGGTGACGTGCCCGGCCAGATCATGTTCCAAAGACCACCCAGCACGACGGCCAGCAGTGCCCCGTTCGTCAGGCCAGGCGTCAGCAGGCCGCCTTCAGCGCCCGCGCGCAGACTGCTCACCTCGATTGCCACTTTTAGTACCAGCAGTGTCGCTGCAAGCCCGATAGTGAGATCGCTATCAAAAGAAAGTCCGGCAGGCCCTTTGCCGTTGCCTGCCAGTTGCGGATACAGGAGCACCAGGACGCCGATCAGCATGAAGTTCAGCGATGCGCAGAGCGGCAGGCGTGCATCCTTCGGCGCGCGCGCGCGGGCCTGCCCCGTCAGCCTGACGAAGCACCATGCAGCAAGCCCGAAGAACGGTCCGCAGACCAGGGACCACACGAATAGAGGCGCACTCAGCACCAGTTGCGGTACCGCATATTGATGCTCATTGCCAAGTCCAATCCATGCCGTCACGGCCGCGAGTGCGGAAGTGAACAGTGCGAGGACCGACACGCGCCACTCGAATGTTCCGAGGAGGACTTCGAGCACGAACAGCGCACCCCCCAACGGCACGTTATACACGGCAGCCAGGCCAGCACCGGCCCCGCATGCGACCATGACGCGCTGGTCCGTCACCGACAGTCCCGCACGTTGCGCGATCCAGCCGCTCCACAGCGCGCCGACCTCGCGTGGCGCCACTTCGCGTCCGAGCGGCGAGCCCAGGGCGACCGTGATGATCTGCAATAGGGCATGCGCCAGCGTGCTTGACGCCGGCATGCGCGGATCTTCAGAGCGCACCGCCTCCCGGATGCTGACGAGCGGACGTCCCCAACGATAAAGCGCCCACCATCCGAAGCCGGCAACCGCGCCGCAAAGCGCAAATGCCATGAGTCGACGGCTGTATGATGCGGCGCTCACGCCGCTCAAAAAGCTTTCTGTGCTGATCACCCGACCGAGGCTGTAGCCATAAGCCAAATGCTGGACCGCGTGGAGCAACAGCGCCAGAAACATGCCGCTCAATCCGGCACCGACGCCCAGTCAGTGCGGCAACGGCGAGAAGCCGCGCGTAACGGGTTAACGGACGGTCTGAAATTGGAGAGGTGTTCATTGCACTGGGCCAGATAAGGATGACTATGATTGTATTCGCGCTAATGCACGCATTAGATGAAATAGACGACGCCACTCATTCACGCTCCGCATTGCCTTATCGACTTGCGGACCAAAGCACGAGGCGCCGTCAGGCAGTGCGACAAACAATTTGTCGTGCAGAAGTCCGCGATAAGACACGATGTTCAACCTCGTACGGCATTGCGACACCCAATGCTGCAAACAATGCGACGTTTCTATCTTTGCCGAGATGTGACCACGAAGCTTTTCACGCTATCTTTGTCCCCTCCTGAACAACAACAATAGAATCATCGGGAACGGCAGGCTGAGCAGCATCACTATCCACATGAGAACGTAGACTGACTGTACCCCGTCACTCTGAAGATTGACATATAGCTTGATTGGAACGCCTTGTGGGAAATACGAAAAGACGGATACGATGCCGAACTCCCCGACGATGCGCAGCAAGAAATGATTGCGGCCGCGGCGATTTCCCTGGGTGCAAGAGGAAGGCTCACATGGCGGAAGGTCTGCCACTCTGCACAGCCCAGATTTTGGGCGGCCTCCTCAAGGATATAAGCGAAACGCCGAGACCCGCGAGAAGTCGACCGACGGATCCGTAGGGCCCGTAAGCGGAAACAAGTAATATTCCCGTCGGAAGAGAAGGCATCAAAAGAGAAAACAGAACGAGCGATTCGACTGCCTTCCCGAGCCCCGAGTCCCGTTCGCGCCAGCCACACCGACAACGGCGTGCCGAGCGCGAAAATAACGACCATGGCGAAGGCACTCAACGTCACCGATACCTTGACTGCGTGCCAATCGCCGTTAGCGGGCTCGGACTCCGCCCATCGGGTCTGTCCGATCAGCGACAGCAAGGGCCAGGCTAACAGCACGAGCGAAGGAAGCGGAAGTACCCACTCCGATGCACGAAAGCGTTTTTCACGCCGACTCAGGATATGCCCAACCACGATGTCAGTAGAGCGGATCGCCTTTTGGTCGCCCATATCCGTACTGTCTGAATAGCCCCTGTCCTTCCGGACTTGAGACAAAGTCCACGAACTTCATTGCCTCCAATCCATCCGGCGCGTTCTTCAGCGCAGCCGCGTAAAAAACGAAAGGCTGCGGCCGAAGCGTTTGCATCAATCCGGTTGCATCCTGATAGCTTGATCATTGCGAGGCTGTGTCATGAATGTAGGCTGGAGCTGAAGTCGAAAGCTATTGCGCACCATCAGGTGACTGTTTGCCGCAGCTCGCGAGTTTCCAATGGAATTGGAACTTGATGCGAGTTCAGGCTCGCACGAGAATCACTTCTCCGACGATGACATTGCCGCCCCTTCTTCCCCGGTAATTCACTTGTCCTTCGCTGAATACAGGACCGAAAGCAACGCCGGGATCATCTTGCACGTCCGACTATATCGACAACGCGGCTGCGTCGGCACGTACAGTTTTCGTGACGAAAGAGGGGTACAGATTACCGGCACAGATTTTAGCGAACGGTCAAACTGCTTCATGCGCCGCGAACCTGAGGACAAAGCCCGAACGCGTGCAGGCGAGCACGGAGACGGTTTAGCGGTCGTCGCTGGCGAGGTACGCACGCTTGCGCAGCGTGGCGGTGGCGGCGAACGAAATCAAGGAACTCATCGGCAACTCGACAGCGCGTGGCGGATGGCTGGCGGCTCGTCGGCAAGGCGGGTGAGACGATCAGCCAGGTTGGTACCGCAGTACGCCGGGTGACGGCCATCATGAACGATATCGCGACGGCTTCCGCCGAACGCGACTGTATCGAAGAAGTGAATCGCGCGGTGTCGCAATTCGACGAAATGTCCCAGCAGACCGCAGCGCTGGTCGAGCAGGCCGCGGCCGCCGCGGCGTCACTTAAAGAGCAGACCGAGTGCTGAAGATCGCGACTGGGCGATTCCAATTGCGTCGAGTTACGGTGCGACACGGGGCATGCCGGCGACCGTGTGATACGCCAAGTCGCTGGCCCAAATCGCAGTCCCGAGAAGTGCTTTCACATAGACTTACACATTTCGCGCGACGTGCTGTCCACCAAATGTGTGAATGAGGCGTTTCCAAGCAGGGAATATCCCCTTATTTGAAAAGACTTGAACATGATGAAAATTAAAAAACTTCCGGTACTCGTGTGCGCTCTTTTCGTCGCCAATGTCGCTTTTGCCGACGAACTGCATGACAAGGCAATGGCTGCAACGCACGATCTGCAACAATCCATTAGTGAAATGCATGTCATTCAACAGGAACACGGCGATGAGTTTGGCGGCCACATGGCTCGTGCTGAACAATTGGCCGAACAAGCGGAGCACGAGCGTGATGCGGCCTTGAAATACTATCGGGAAAGTCATCCCGGCTGGCAGTAAGCTACCAGGGACGGGAGCTATATTGTTGCCCGGTCCTTCCGTTGTAAACCCCCCGTACCCGGGGGTGCCGCGACTCGGCTAGAGTCACCTGCGCGGGTGACTCGGCAGGCATATGTCTCAACGGCTCGAAAATGCGGCTGTGGCCATGGCCGCGCGAAAGTCTGCTGTCCGGTGCGTATTCGACGCCCGGCCTTTAGAGCGGTGATAGTGGCGAATGGCGCGTCGTGGCCGAGCCGGATCCGACGTGTCCATCTCCGATTGAGCCACTACAGCCCTTCTAGCAGCCGTGACTTTCACGACGGCTTCCTAGATACGACAGCCGTCCGCCGCATTGGTGCGCTGAGCCGGCCACTGCGAAAACCGGACACTGGTAACGCTTAAAGTTTGCGGTAGTCTTCAACCTATGTTTTAAGCCGTGGAGCCAATCGATGGAATTTGCTGGACGGCCACCGGTATATGATCTACATCGTGCCAGCGGAGGCACTTTTGGTCACCCACGTCAGGGCCTCGACTGACCGCTTCCGTTGAGGTTTATTCAATGCCTGCCCGCACGCGCTGTCGTTCGCTCACGAGCTATGCTTGAGGGCAGGAATCGAATAAACCCAAACGCTTACCGCCGATCGTCATCGAGCGGATCAAGAAAAAGTTCCGGCAATTCCCGAGTACAGGCCCAATCCGACGGTAATGGCGATCACCGCTCCGGCCAACAACCCGTAACTTCCCCTTAGTCGATACGGCTCGGGCAGGCGCCGGGCGAGCAGGTACAGGAAGCCGAGCACGATCGGCAACAGCAGCGCGTTCATCACCTGCACGCCGACGCCCATCGAGACCAGGTTCGCGCCGGAGCCCGCGATGAATGCGGCGATGATCAACACCGCGGTATAGGTAGCGTAAAACCACGGTGCTTCGCGCGGCGTATGTTCAAGCGCATGCCGGTAGCCCATTATCTCGCCAAGCGCGCGAGCCGCAGTCAGCGTCACTACGATGGCGGCCACGAGCGCCGCGCCAACCATTCCCATGCCGAACAGCAGTTTGCCGGTCTGCGCGCCAAGGAACGGAGTAATGGCATCACCGATTTGCTGCACTGTGTCCAGCGGTTTGTGCAGGCCGGAACGCGCCAAGGTCGCTGCTGTGACCACCAGCACGGCCGCCATAATCAGCTGGGTCAATACCGCGCCGACCGCTGTATCCCAGCGAGCGGCGCGCAGGTCTTCAAGATGGAGTTTTTTCTCCACCACGGCCGATTGCTGATAGAACACCATCCACGGCATGATCACAGCGCCAATGTTGGCTGACAGAAGGAACAGGTAGTCGTGGTTGCCGAGCGGCATGCTGGCGAGCTCGGCGTGTATGCTCGAGGCATCCGGATGGGCGCGCCAAGCCACCAGCACGAACACCAATTCGAAAGCGCCAAGCAGAATCGCGATCCGTTCCACCGACAGGTATGACCCTGTATACGCCATCCAAGATAGCCCGACGACCGTTAGCGTCAACGTAAGCCAGGATGGAATGCCATACATCAGGCCAACTCCGGCCAACCCGCTCATCTCTGATAACAAGGCACCTAGGCAAGCCAGAATCAAGGTGCCTACCGACAGCCATGCCCAACGGGCGCCAAAATGCTGCTTGATCAGATCGCCGTGCCCCTTGCCCGTGACCATGCCGAGGCGAACGGTCAACTCCTGAACGATGAACAAAACCGGAATCAACAGCAGTTGCAGCAGCAATAACCGGTATCCCCATTGGGCGCCACTTTGCGCCGCGGTGATGACGCTGCCCGCGTCCGTGTCGGCCAGCATCACGACCAACCCCGGCCCGGCGATGGCGAGAACTCGGAGCCACCAGCGCGATCGCGAGGCGAGTATGGGTGAATTCATTGATTTATTGAGAATACGATTCATTACTGGAAACCAGATGATCGCGCGCAATAAACATGGCGTGAATGCGACCATAAGCCGCAGGCGCCGGATGCCAAAGTTGCTTTTCGTCCATGCCATCGGCCACGGGGCGAAAGCTGTCGCTTGGTTTCATGAGGTGTGTGACTCATAGACATCGTTTCAACCAGCATGAGGCGATGGACCGCGAAATTGCCGCGCGATTCCGATGGGTACGGATGTGTCACGAACCGGTAACGCCGGTCTCGTCTGCGCGCGGTGTGGCATCTCGCTACCAACCCTGCGCAAGTGGCTACGTCGCTTCGGGGATGCTGGATTGAAAGGGCTTTGCTCTCAAAAGCCACCGAGAAACGGATCCGCGTCTGGCACAAGCAGGAAACGGCGTGCCGTGCAATCGCTGAAGTGCCTGGCATCGGCAGACTGACTGCAACAGCGCTGGTGCTACGATCGGGGATGCAAAGACGTTCAAATCTGGCCGCGATTTTGCGTCGTTTCTCGGACTCGTTCCACGGCAAAGCGGCACCGGAGGCAAGGTCCGGCTGGGCTCAATCTCGAAGCGAGGAGACCCCTACCTGCGCACCCTGCTAATCCACGGTGGGCGCTCGGTGATGTGTCACACCCAGGTTCCAACAGCATGGCAGAAAGGAATTCGGGAGCGACGACCAGCCAATGTAGTAGCGGTGGCCCTGGCCAACAAAATCGCACGCATCGCGTGGGCAATTCTCGCTCGCGGCGGCACGTACGAGAAGCATCACGTCAGTGTGAAATCTGTTTAGCACGGAAGCAGTAAGTCCAAGACCGTAGTCTCGATAGGTTGCTGAGGTTGATTGACATGTGATGGCGAAACAGGTCGGACCGCAGGAACGCAAACCTGAACACACCTTGTACTGACAGGTACGTGGCCGAGATGAGGACGTTCCTGGAGTATTCCATCAGGGCCCGCAGTTTCGGCTTGCAAAAGGCCGCATATGAGACCGCAGCCGACACCTCGTTAGCACATCACATCAAGATCAAACTGGCAAACCGGGCGGCGTCCATATAAGGGTGTGTGAAAACGCATCGCCGGGTCAATATCCCGTGCAGATCAACAGATTGAGCTTACGTATCAGTTGATCCTGTCGCATCGGCGCACCGACCTTCACAGTTTGGCTCATCTTGTGCAAAAAGCGCTGGACGTTCGCTCGGGCAGGCTTGATGAACAGCTTATCGTTGCGATCTTTCAATGACCGTCTATGTTCAAGGAAGCGCTACTGTCCCTCGATTCGCGGTTTAATCAAAAGCCTAGATGTGGGAGGGCTGTGCCAAGCCAGGCGTATCCATTTGCGTGCTCCGTCGGAGAAACCGAGTGTGCAATTCCGGTTTACCGCCGGTCGGGCTTACTGCTACTGCCCTCCCATGTAGCATCTGGATAGGAACTGTTGCATTCGTGGCATGGCCATCTATTCTTGGAAAGATCGGGGTCTAAATCTCGCCCTTTGCCACCAGTCCTTTTCTACTGAACGGCGCAAGCAATACGATCGAATTAAATATCCGGGAGAATATTCCATGGAGATTCTAAAACTTGTGATTATTCTTGGCTTCATTTTTGGAATCGCCAAGGGTATCCAGTTCTTCAGCCGCCATTGTCGGCAACGATTTGGCTACCGCTTTTTCACCGCACGCGGATTCTGGCTTGCGGCCATTGGCATCAATCTGCTCTGGTGGGGACACGTCGCGTGGGGCACAGCCTTCCTCCATCATGAACCGACGTCGGGCGGCGTCGTCCTCATGGCACTGGGTCTGGCAGCAGTCGCCTGGTTGATCTACGAAAACATCCGGGACACGAACCTACCGTATGGCGCAGGTGGATCGGTCCTCCAGCTCGCGCTGTTTTTCCCGGTGGCGCTCTACGGTGTTCCCCTTCTCGTGATCGCCCTGCTGCTTTTGCTCTTCGCGACATTCAAAGGAACGCCGGCGTGGCTCATCGATCGATGAGCGATCCCGGTCGAGCGAGACTGCATGCCCGACCTTCCTCGCGACCAGCAGCCTCTACACTGTCGGCTCACCCTGTCAAAACAGCCCCGTTGGCTCATCCGCCCTGCTCCAACTGTAGAAGATCAGTTCCCCACGCGGTCCAAGGGCCTCCGCACCGCCGACCATGTACTGAATTTCCACACGCTCAAAAATCATCGTTGACGTCGTTCAATACCTCGCCCCCTGCCAGCGGCCGCATGAAGAATAGCGCTGCGGCGGCGGCAAAGACCTCGACATAGCAGGTATGCGGGGAAACCGGGGAATCAGGATATCGGCCCGACGATGTATGCCGCCGATCCACGACATGATATGTGCAGCCGTTACGCCTTCCCGACATCAACGCTCCACGTCCGGCCCGTCGACATCCGGACGATCTGTGGGGTCCGACCCCTGACGACCCGATTGCTCGCGTCGGGTATCCAGCCCGCGCCCTAGCATCGGCCGGTCTCGCTGCACTGGCATGCCGCCAACGAAATAAGCCATTTCAACGGCCATTGCACGATCCTCACGCGCACGCGACCTCGCCATCGCGTAGGCTATTTCTCGCCAGCCGGCAAATACAGCACCATGGGCGATCCAGCGCGCGTCGCGTTGCGCATCAGTCGGCCACGGCTTCCAGTATCGCGGCGTTTCACCGCGCGCGATCAGATGAACGACGTCAGGCTTCGGATACCGCTGCGTCACGCCGCGCGCGCGCCGCGGCGTCGCATTCGCGTCAACACCATGCACACGCAACGCTTCCGCAAAACGCTCGCGCCAGCGCTGGAGATCCTTGTGGCGCGGATTGAGGCGGCGACCGTCCGGGCCGCGCACCTGCACGCTCATATGGACATGCGGATGCGCCTCGTCGTCGTGCGCCGCGAAAACGTACGCCCGGCCATCTCCGAACTCGAGCGCCGCGAAGTCCCGCGCCGCATCGCGCACCGCCTGCCGGTCCGTTCCGGGTGGCATCGACAAAAGGATGTTGAAAACCTCGCGCCGCGTGCTGGTCTCCGGGATACCCCACCCACCAAGCTCCCAGGTCTTCGTGAGATCGCGGAGGGCATCCTTTCCGGAAATACGCTCGCCGTTCTGGTCTTCCAGCTCGATCCTGCCATTACGGGAGATGTACCGTAGGTGCCGACGCACGGCACCCATGCCCTGGGCGCTGGCCGCCTTGTTGGTGATCTTGACCATGACCTCCGGAGTGCGCCTGAGGGTGCGGGCAATCTGCGCGCGCATGCGGGCGCCCTCGTCCCGAATGCCCACACGCGAGAGCTGCAACGCACGTGCATGCCGCAACGGCTCCTGAAACAACCGATCGCCCCAGTTCACGAGCATCGCATCGATGTAGATTTTCGGATATGGCATGTCAGCGACTCCATCGATCGAGGTTCGCGCGCATGACAGCGACCGTTGCACGCAGGTGGTCGTCGATACGGTTTCGCGTCTCCGCCCAGTCGACCGTCAGATCCTGACGCGAGAGTTCTATCCCACCAGCGCGCGCGAGCTGGCTCAACAAGCGGCTGATCCCGGCGAGCTGCTGGCTGGACACCGACAGCGCGCGCATCTCGTGCTCGCCCAGTTGAGGCTGCCGCGTCAATTGCGCGCGAACCAGCGACACGATCCATCGATTCCCACCGAGACCCAACGCAGCGGCACGCTGTTCGACCGCGCCCAGTTCCGACGCGGTCAGCCGGATTTCGATGCGACTGCGCGGCTCCCCGACGACCGGCCGGGGCAGGCCCGGCAGGAGCGCGCCGGATTCTCCATCCGGATCGTCGTTGACCGCAATTGCGATCAACTGGCGCACACCCTCAGCCGCCGTCAAACCCCGCCGTGCGCACCAGTCGTCCCAGCGCACTCTGACAGCCCCGAGTTCGACACACAAACGCTCGCGCGTGACCACGATTCACCTCAGCGGGACGGCGACGGGGATGACGGCTCAACGGGTGTCCGGTCGATCTCGCGGGCAGGCGTGCGCTCCGAAACGGCACGCTTACGACGATCCCGGCCCGATGGCGCGGTCGGATCGAATACCCTCGGTGTCGGGACCGGAATGCCCTCGTGCTGGAATGCAGCCAGCATGCGCTCCGCACGCTGCTGCACGCGAGCAACGGAACGCTCGCTGAACCCTTGCTCGCTCATGGCAGCCGCCAGCACCGCGACATGCAAGGCTCGTTCGCGCTCCGAATATTCCGCGTCAAGTCGGCGATGCGATTCCTCCGCGGCAACAGGCTCGGCACGCAAATCGGCAGATCGGCTCTCGCGGCCGGCCGACTCGTCGGATCGTGACGGCAAGCGAGCGGCTGTCCGATCCCTCTGCGCGACCTGCACCTGCCACGTATTGCGATAGACGTCCTTCTCCTCTTCGCCGATCGCCCTGCCTTCCTGATCCAGGATGGGCAGCCGCACAGTGACGAAGCGCTTGCCGAGGTTTTCGAGAGTGACCTGCTGCCCGATCTGACCATTAGCTTCGCGTATCGCACGCTCCAGATCGACGCCCCACACGACCTGATCGATTCCGGCCTCATCGCGAAACACAACGTAGTACGAGTCACTGCGTGCGGGGTTGTGCTGGTACGGGGCGCCCCCATGCTCACGCAGTTCGCCGACGTACCGTCGAGGGACGTCGGCCTCGTCGTTGGCAGCGTTCCGGTTTGCTTCAGGGATAGCCGGTTTCGATGCAGGCGCATGGACTGGCGCGGAAGACGCGGTTCCGTTGACGGTCGCGCCGATGTTGATTCGAGGTACGGCCGAAGCGACGGCCGGAACGCGATCCTGCTCGGTTGCATCAGCCGTTGCGCCGACCTTCGGCGCCACCTCGACGCGATTGTCCAGCCGCGCCTGCCGGGCATTCGCCAGACGCGCCAGGTCTGCGGCTTTCGGCTCGTAGCCGCTCACCTCGATACCGAGTAGCGTGCCCTGCAACCACGCCTCGCTACGAAATGCCTCATGACCCGACACACGAATGCGTCGCCACAATTTCGCCTGCACCATGTCGATCATCGACTCGACCACGTCCGGCCGGTTGTGTTCGGTGACGAGGTACGGCCCCAGATCCTCGAACGCAAGCTGATACGGCGCGTCCTTCAGAAAATACTGATTGCCCGCGCGCAGATAACGCTTGCACACGCGTTCGGGCGGCTGGTCGAGCAGCGCACGGACCCGATCCGCCTCGACCGTCGCCCCGGTTGGCGATCTGGTATCGGCCTGCTGTGGCGTGACGGCATCGTCACGGATCGCCTGATCGCGCAACCGCGCGCGGGCAGCACCGAACTCGCGCCGGCGTCGGGCAGATACCGCATCCCTCGCGGCCGAGTCCAGCCCGTCCCGACGTTCGTCCGCAGCCGCCGGGCCGCCGCCGCTGTTGCCCGGCACGTCCGGTTCGATCACGTTGATGACCGGATCGGCCTCGTGAGCGGAAGTTGTCTGAGCCATGTCACCACCTCCCATCCTTAAGATCCGCATTGCACGTGAGCACAACTGCCGTCTTTTATCGGTCGGGCGTCGAGTCTGCTTCGCGCGACGCGTTCTGTTCCCGGGATTTCTCCAGCGCGGCCGCCCGCGCCTCCCGGATACGTGCCCAGGATCTTGCCTGCAACTGGTCGAGCATCCCCTCCAGATTCGGGCTGTAATTCAACTCGCGGGCGGACTTTTTCAGCGAGCCGACGGCGCGTTCCAGCAGTTCGCGCGCACGGTCCCACGGATAGACCCGGGCCTCGCCGCCGTCATAACCAACCTGTAACTCGGAACCGTTCAGCCGCGCGTTTTCGTCCATCCACTTCAGACGCTCGGACACGAAGGTCATCTGATCCTTGCGATGGAACACGACGCTGCGCGTCGCGACCTCCTGGATCAGATAGTGTTCCGTGTTGAACACCTCGCCGCGATAAGGGCCACCGTTCTCGCGCGGCGTCCCCATCCTGAGCGGCGAGCCGAACCGGTGCTCGGCCAATGCCCTGACCTCGTTTGACACGTCACCCACGCCAAACAGCGGCTCGCCGACCGGCGGGCGCGTCGACGCAAACAGCGGCGGATCCGCAACCGGCGCAGCAGCAGCCGGCGACGACGCCGCAGGGGCATCCACCGAGGAGGGCACCGAGCCGGATGCCCCGTCCGTTGCCGGCACCTCCGGCGCCGCCTGTTTCGGCGCACTAAGCTTCGAGGACCGGCGACGGGGCTTCCCTTCCTCGTCGGCCAGCAGCCTTTCCTTGACGTTGCTCATCATCCTGTCCTCCTCGCGCTCATCCACCTCAACCACTGTCACGCCGGATGCGGTGGAGACACCCGGTTGACCCTCCGCCTTCACGACAGAGCGGACCACGGCGCGCAGATGTGCGCCGACGGCATCAAAGCCCGACAACACCGCCATGTCGCTGAAATCGGTCGGCACCTTGTCGTCGATGCGCGCATCAGCGGCAAACGCCGGCCAGGCCACACGGGCGTGAGCCGCTTCCGCAGCCTGCCGCGCCTGCGCCTCGCCACTGCCCAGTTCGCCGAGTACGATCAGGTCTGCATCGGGATACCGCTCGCGAAGGTTCGTTGCCACCATCGACAGATTCCCGCTCGAGAGCGCCGCCACCGCGGACCAGCCTGTCGCGCGCGAAACGGACAAGGCCGTCGCCATGCCTTCAGCGATCAGGATCCGCGACGATTCATTCGTCGGAACCAGTGTCGGCTCCGTCATCCAGTAGCCGCCCCTCTTTACGCCGCCGGCCAATGACGATTTCCGCCCGTGTTCGTCGATCAGCTCCAGTGTCGAGATCGGCCCGTTCCAGACCGGCACGATCAGCACGCGCCCCATCAGAGGTTCTTGCTCGCTGGCCGGCGCATAGCCGAGCAGTGCGTGCAGCTCCAGTGCATCCAGCTCGTGCAGCGTGTCCATCGGCTCGAGGCGCTTGCGCACGAGATACGGATGCTCCGGCCCGACTGGCCTTGCCCACTGCCAAATCGACACGGCCTCTCGCGCCACTGCCGCATGGCGCGCCTGCCGTTGCGCCTCCTCGCGTGCGCGTTGCGCCAGCACCTCCGGCGACGGTGCAAGCACGGCGGCCATGCGGTCCGGATAAGCCGTTCTCTTCAGGTCGAAACCATGCTGGCGCGCCTGCCAGAACAGCGTGGCGAGCGTCTTGCCGCCCGATGCGCTGACCGAGCGCCATGTAGTTCGGGCCGCGCGCTCGTTATAGTTAGCGGCCGTTCGACTCCACGCATCCCAGATTTCAAAACCCTCGTCGCCGAAGCCCTGCTTGAGCGCGAACGCCATGTCGACCCAAGTCTCATAGTCGTCAGCGGGTATCACGGCCAGCGCGGCACGCGCACGGTCCGTCTCATCCACGAAGGGGGTCGTCATTGCAGCGCTCCCATGGCTCGTGAGCCGTCCGCGGCTGCGCGCCGCGCCGGCTCAACAAAATCGAGTTCCGCCACATCGAGATCGTCGACGCTCAGGTGACGTCTCGCCTGCACCACCTGGCGGGCCGGGACACCCAGCAGCATGAAATGCCGTTCCACGTAGGCCACGGCCTCCTCCTCGCTGATGTCGGCGAGGTTCGACGGCAGGTCACGCGGCTCCCACGCCTGCAGCACTTCCAGGTACTCGGGTGGCAGATGGATCAGCCCCGCGCTGTCCTGTTCGATCTCGTTGGGATGCAGATCGCGCAGCCGGCGCTCGACCACAGCGCTGAAATGGACCAGATTCAGTGCGGGCACGGAGGGCGCGGCCGTGACGCGCGACGCAAACTCGGGATCGCGCCAGTAGCAGATCTTGTCGGCCAGGATCGGCCTGGTGTTTTCGAGCACGATGATTTCCTTGTCTCGACCGAGTTCCTTCAGCTCCTGCGGCAACAGCAACGGCCGGCGCTGCTCTGACACGCTTTCGCTCGACCCGCCCCGGCTCCCGAAAAATCCATTCGGGCGGCTGACGCTGCGCGATTGGTCCGTGAACGTGCCGAGCATTTCCGAGTAGTCGTTCGCATCCTTCTGCTCACGCGGCGCATAGAGGATCTGCATCGCGTGGTTCGTGATGAAGGTGCGCGCGTCGGCTCGTCCGTAGACCGACTCGAGTTGCGCGATCGACTGGACGATCGACAGCAGACGCAGGTTGTAGCCCGACATATAGGCGACCGCGCGCGCGATGATGTGGATCTTCCCGATCGACGTCATTTCGTCGAGCAGCACGAGGCACTGGAATTTCAGCGCGGGATCGGCTTCGGGCAACTGCTTCGTGTTCAGGTTGACCAACTGCGAGAACACTAGATTGACGAGCAGCGCCGCCTCCGACAGATGGTCGGGCGTGATGCCGATATAGACCGACATCCGGCGGCGACGGACATCGCGCAGGTCGAAGTCGTTTGAACTGGTTGCCGCGTCGACGATCGGATTGGCCCAGATCGTGAGCGGCGCGTTGAAGGTTGCCAGCACACTCGCGAGCACTTTGTCGTCGTTCGACAGGAAGCGATTTAACGCATCGACACATTGCCCCGAGAGCAAGTCGCGATGCTGCAACAACGCGCGCTGCAGCCAGGTTTTCACCGGCATGCCATTGCCTGATGACTGCCGTAGCACTTCGCCCATCGTGACCGGGTAGTCGGGAATCGACGTCCCCCGACCGGCCTGGCGCGCGTCACGCCATTCGCACAACAGGAGCACGATGCCGAGGAACAGGTTTCGCGCCTGGTCCTTCCAGAAGTCATCGTGGCCGCCCGGCGGATAGAGGGCATAACCGATCGCAAGAATGTCGCCCACTCGGAACAGGCCGTCCGAGATCGCCGACAGGGGATTGTAGCGATGCGTGCGGCCGTCTTCGGCGAACGGATTGAACAGGTATACATTCTGTCCATGCGCACGCCTGAAGCCAGCCGTGGCCGCATAGTTTTCCTGCTTGATGTCGAGCACCACCACCGAATCGGGGAAATTGAGCAGATTCGGGATCACGATGCCCACACCTTTACCCGAGCGGACGGGCGCCGCCAGAAGCACGAACTGTTGACCGGCGAAGCGCAGGTAACGCCCGCGCCATATGCCAACCACAATCGCTGGCGCGGTATCGAGGTGCGTGCGCATCGTCATAGCAGCCCCGCCCGACGGATGTCCGACTCGCTTGCAAAGCGCGCGCTGCCATAGAGACGACGGCGGTTCGCGCTCGCCCATAGCGCATGCAGACCCAGGATCGGTCCACCGAAGGACAGGAGCACGCCAAACAGCGCCGCTCTCGCGAGCTTGCGACCGACGTTCGGCATCATCCCGTGCCGCCAGGCCAGCGCCGCATCGAGCCAGCCCCACAGTCCCGCGTGCAGCGGATTGATCCGCAGGCTTGCGTACAGGAAAAACGACGCGAGCCAGAACGATGCGGCTACTCCACCCATCAGGCAAGCCAGCACGGCCAATGTCATGGCGGCTGTCCTGGTGTGCTGAAGCAGCGAGGAAGACGGGTGGTTCATCGCCGCTCCCTAGACGAATGCGGTGCGCGCCTTGCGCACCGGGTCGAACCAGACTTCCGTCATGCCCCACTGCCTGCCGGTCTGCTCGCCCGCTGCATTGAAGACCGGGCGCGCATCCATGTGCGCGACGACATCGATGGTCAGGAACAGCAGGCGCTTGAGCGCGGCATCGTCCCAGGCAGCGGCTTCCGGGTGTTCCTTCGCCATCAGCGCGAAGCGTTCGATCGCGACCGTCGCATTGGGCGCGTGGTAGCTGGTGATCGAACCCGCGTGCCCGGTCGTCAGAAGCTTCAGGAAGTCATAGGCTTCGGCGCCGCGCAGCTCGGCGAGCAGCACGCGATCCGGGCGCATGCGCATCGTGCTCGCGATCAGATCGGCGGGCGTCACGCGCGCCCGGCAGTGGCCGCCCTTGCTGTACAGCAGGTGGACGCAGTTCTCGATGTGCCGGATGAACAGCTCGCGGACATCCTCGATCGTCACGATCCGCTCGGTCGCCGGGATCGAGCGGCACAGGGTCTTCATGAAACTGGTCTTGCCGGATCCCGTATTGCCGACGATCGCGATGTTGAGCCGGCCCGTGACCGCCCCGTCGAAGAAGCTGCCCCAGTCGTGCTCTTCCAGGCATCGAACCAGCTTGCGGTCTTCGGCTCGCAATGCTGGCAAGGCTGAATCAAGCCCATCCGGACGATGCCAGACCGTGTCGTCGAACAGCCCCTCGTCACGGTGCGCATCGAGCGTCTTCTCGCGTGCGGACGGCCGACGGATCGTCACCGACACCGTTCGCGGCGGCACGACCGGCGGTACCACGATCTGGATGCGCGCATCACCCGGCAGCAGCGCCGACAGTATCGGATGCTGGGACGAGATTTCCTGACTGGTCAGCGTGGCCACCGCCACGGCGAACGACATCAACCGGTCGAAATCGAGTTCGTGGCAATCGTGGCCATACCAGCCAAGCGCATTCTCGGTCAGCACACGTTGCGGCCGGTTGATCACCAGTTCCGTCACGTCGAGATCGTCGAGCAGCGGGGCGAATGGACGCATCAGCTCGCGCACCGATGCGTCGTCGGGCAGCCGGGCCAGTACCGGGTCACGAGATGCATCCGGCAGGTGGATATGCGGCATCATCGCGTGCCCTCCGGCTCCAAGGCATACACCGATCCGAAGTCCAGATCGCGCGCGACGACGATCGTGAACTCCGTGGCCTGGTTCTGCGTCAGCGTCGGCGGAATATTGATCGTGCTGTCGAGCACGCGCGTGGCCAAGTCGTTGCCCTGCTGCTGCGTGTTCTCATACATCACCGACCCGCCGGAGTTGCCGCCGCGGGTCGACAGATAGCCAATCGCGTCCTGGGTGAGGCCGAGCAGGATCGCTGCGCCGATGCGCTGGCGCCAGTGGTTGTCCACGTAACCGTCGATGCCCATGCGGCCGAGCGCGTCGGCCGCGGGCGAGTCGATCTCGACCGTGATGCCGTGGGGCGTCTCGATACGGGCCGACAGCACGAACACCCGCTTCTGGCCTGGCGACAGGTTCGAGCGATATTGGCTGTTGATCTGCGAACCCCGCTCGATCAGCACGACACGGCCATCGTCCGAATACACGTTCTTCGTCACCGTGCACGTCGAGATGCCGGCCTCGGTCGAATCGAACGCCGTATCGCCCGCGCAGTCGATCTTGGCGCCCTGCGCGAGCATAAGACTCCGGTTGCCCAGCGTCCCGGCCCGAACGCGCTGCGTGACGGTTGGCGTCAACGTCTGGGCGAGCGCGCCGCCGGCCGGCCCCTGGGCCAACGCTCCGGCAGCGCCGCTCGCCGCGACTACAACTGAGGAAGCCGCGCCCGCCATCCCGTCTGGCAGCCCACCCGCGGACTCCTGTCCACCGCCCGTTGCGAGCAGCGGCGCATCGAAGTAGCTGCGGGTTGCCACCGCGTGTGTGGCGCGAGCAGGCGCGGCAGCCGGGGCCCCACCCGACGCCGGCGTGGAAGGAGCCGCAACCGCGCTCGGCGGCACCGGGGCCAAGGCCGCATGATCGACCGACGATCCAGGCAGATCCTTGAACACGCGTCCCTGGGAAGACGTATCGGTTAGCGTGTCGCGCCTAGCCTTCGCTTCGGCATCGTGGCGCGCGAGAAAGCCATGCACCGTCCAGACGGCGCCGGCGCCGACCATCACCACGATCACGACCGGCGTCAGCCACCAGGCGCGTGGGCGGGCACCACGGTATTGACCCAATGCGGGCATACCGCGATCCGAAGTAGCACCCGATGTCCCCTCGTTCTGACCACTTCGAAGCAGCGAACCGGGCGGATCGTCGGGTTCGATCACATTGCGCGGGGGTTCGTCATTCATCATCATGACTCCGCAGAACGCGCTTTACCCCATTGACCGTCGTGCCGTCATAGGGCGGCACGCCGTCCATGTCGTAGGCGTCGTTCCAGATGCCCACGACCTCATTGCCGAGTCGCAGCACGAATCGTTTCGCGACCTCGTGCACGACGATCGTGTCGCGTTCGACGTGCCTGTCGACCACGCTTTCCGTGCCGTCGTCGGCCACCCGGAAAATCGCCGGCATGCGTCGGTTGTTCGGGATGCGCAGATACGTAAAGCGCCCGTCGTCCCATGCCGCAGTCGGTGCGATGTCGTCGGAGTCCGGCATGACCTGCATCGAGTACCGCGCGTTGCGCACGGTGGGCAGCTGCGCCAGGCGCTTCGCGACCCGCGCCGCATCCGAATCCCCCTGTCCCTGCGTCGCCAGCTCATCCGGATAGACGAATGTCACGCGGTACATCTCACGGTCGTTGCCGAACCTGGCCTTGAGCGGGAGCACCACCAGATCGAAGCTGTAGCTGTGCCGGTCGGTACGGATCTCGAGATTCGAGTCGTGCGCGGCGAGCTTCGGCTTCAGGTACACGTCGTGATCGCCCTTGTCGGCGACCACCTGCCAGCCGTCCCGGTCTCCTGGCGCGACGACCAGGATGTGCTCATGGGAATCGAGTGCGATGTGCGTGGCAAAACCGCGCTGCGCCTCGATGCGCACAACGTCGTCCGCGCGATAGATCACCTGGCGAACGCGCGAGTCGTCGTTCCATCCAGGCAGGTCGAACGCGTAGGTCGTACTTGAGCGCAACACCGCAACGAGCACCACGACTAAAGCAGGCGTTCTCATGGCGTGCCCCCGACATTCGAGGCGGAGGCCGCAGCCGGCGGCGTATATTCGGGGTCGCGACTGTAGGCCGTGACCTTGAAACCGAACGGATTGGCAATCGCCACGCTTTCGCGCGTGAATACGGGCGGCCGGTAGGTGTAGGCCAGCGTGATCACGAAACGCTGCGTTGGTTCGGCATGCGCCTCGCCGTTTTTGAACGATGTGCGCTCGACATGCACGACTGCATGACCGGGTTCGTCGGGCGGCAGCGTGATAGAGAGGAGCCGGATGCGCCGCTCGATGCCCGGCCCCAACTGCCGGTCCAGCGCATCGGGGCCGCTATAAATGCCGCGGTAATCGCGAGCGACCACGTCGTCGCTCATCGCAAGGACGCTGTCGTAATCCATCTGCAGCAGCCCCCAGTCGTAGCGCTCGCGTGCGCGCACATAGGTTTCGACCCAGTGCTTGTCCTGGATCTCCTTCGTATGCACGTGGCGAGCATCGAGCACGTCGATCACCTGGGATTCGCCCGTCAGGCGATCGACCTCGATGGGCAGCGGCACCACGCGATAGAACGGCACCATCACCGCCAGCGCAGTGGCGCTGAGCACGGCGACGCCGATCGCTGCATAGGCGACATGCCACGCGCGCCGTTCGGAACGCTCCTGCAGGTGGGTCAGCGACGCCTCGATGTCGAGCACGCGCCCGTAATCGTGCGACGCACTCATGACCGGTCTCCGGCATCCGAGCACGCGTGCTGATCCGGAGCCGCCTGTACCGTGGCTGGTGCTGCAGTTGGCACATCGGGCACCGGCGGCACGCGGTTGACCGGCACACGATGCAGCCCGTCCGGCAACACGGGTTTCGTCGGCCCGCTACTGCAGGCAGCCAGGCTCCAGGCGACGCAGCAAGCCAGTGCAAAAGAGGTCAGCAGGGACATGGTGATCTCAGTTTCCGAACGACGCCGGCACCATCTGGTCCTGCAGCCGGTTGGTCTTGGCTGCCCGGCTCAGCACCAGTTCACTCTGCTGCTCGGCCGTGAGCTTGTCCTCGGTTTCGGCCAGCATCCGGAAGAGCTGCAGCTTCGTCATCTCGTTGCCGACCGCCGTGGACTCGGTCTGGATACGCGCCTCCAACTCCGCAATGCCTTTTTGGTCCTGCGTCACGTCGATCTGCCGCGCGAGGCCCTGGATCTGGTCCAGCTCCTGCATCTCGGTCTGGTAGGCTTGCAGGCCGAAAGCCTTGTCCTGATAGGGCTTGTTGAGCGCGCGCTGGCATACCTGCTGGTCGATCCCGGTCTGGTCTTCACAGTTGTAAATCTGGCTGGCCGAGCGCAGCGCCTGCGCGCTGCCTGTCAGGCCCGCATAGCCGCCGTTCTGGATCGCCGTATAGACGCTCTGCCAGTTCGAGGGCAACGAGTTCGCCACGACCGGATTGCTCAGGAGTGCGCCGAAACCGCGCGTGCCGACCGTCGACTGGTAGATCTGGATCTCCTGCTGCACTTCCTGCTTGAGCTGGCCCACCGATGCAATGGCCTGTAAGACGTTCTGCGCGTCATAGACCGGGATACCCTGCGCATAAGCACCCACGCACCCTGCCGCCCACACGCATGCGGCGCTCATCCATCTGCATCGTCCGTTCATGATCGTCTCCTCCGCTTCAACGTCCCTGCTGACCGAGGTTCGCGCGCGCGACTCTCTGATAGACCGGGGTCGCACCGCCGCCTCCTGGCCCACCACCTGAGCCCGTCCGATCGCGAATTTCGCCGCCTGGGCGCGGCCCTCGCCCGTTACCGCTGATCGCCCGGCCGATCGCAACCGCCAAACTCCGCGAGGCCAAGCCCGCCACGAATGCGCCAAAGCCCGATAGCGTTGCGCCGCCCGACAAGCCCGCCGCCACGGACGGCAACTGCCAGCCGACCATCGCGAGGAACACGCCGGTCGCGAAGAGGCCAATCGCGGCGGCGGCCGCCGCGCTGTCGTCCAGGGAGGCGGAAATGGCTTGCACGAGGACCGATGCATCGGCGCCGGGTGCGCTACCCGTCGCATGAAGCGACGTGAGATCAGCCGAGAACGCGGTGAGCGCCATACCGAGGAAGGCGGCCACGAGGACCTGCAGCAACGCGTAATTGGCGACCTTCGCGGTCCACGCCTCGAAAAACCGCGCGGTCGGCGCGAACGCCGCGCAGGCGATGAAAATGGGCCCAAGCCCGAGCACGAGATCGAGCAGCATCCTCGCCATCACGACCTCGAAAGCCAGAACGATCAGGAAGATCGAGCCCCCGAGCGCGGCCACCAGGCCACACAGAAAATCGCCTATCGCGGCGGCGAGGCCACTCGGGCTGATTCCTTCGTGCGTCGCCTTGTCGAAGTAGGCGTCCATCACGAGATCGATCTGCTGGTCGTAGCAGTCGAGCGTCTGGTAGAAGCCGGTCGCTGTACCCTGCCCCGTCACGCTGCTGCCGTTGGCCGAGCCGCAGCCGGGATTGCCACCGCCCGTCGTGTTCGCCGCGTTCTGGATCGTCTGGGCGAGTCCGGACGTCGCACCGTCGACAGCGGTGACGACCTGCTGCTGGTAGACCCCTGCGCTCAGTGCGAACGCGAGCGTGATCGCCACCTTTAGCCCGCGCCACGCGAACGCCGGCACGGCTTCGTGCGCTTCGCCGCGCACCACCGCGAGACCGTAGGCCAACACCCAGATCGTGACAGCCGTCGTGACAACTGGCACGAGCGCGCCGGACAGCGCCGACGACACGTTTGTCACGTAGATCGACATGCCGTTCTCGAGCGTGCCGCCCACAGCGGTAAAGAGGCCGCTCATCGCACACCTCCCGGCCCCGGCAACAAAGATAGGCGCGCACTGGCCTGTTCTAACTGTGCGGCGCGGCGCTTCGCAAGCTGTTCATGGAAGACGGGCAACCAGTCCTGTGGCGCGTCGCCGACCTGGGCGCGGATCGTGTCGAGCAATTCAACGTTGTCGGTCGTGCCCGACAGCACATCGAGCACATCCCCAAGGCCCGCGAGATCGAGTCGGCCGATGGCCGAGCGATGGCCCTGCTTGACGAGGAACAGGCGGCTGTTCTCGCCGAGGTTGCGCACGATGTTGAATTCGGCCTCGGTCAGCTTGAAACCGCGCACGTAATCGTCGTAATCGGCGCGCGGGTTCGGCAGGAAGAAGAACGTCGCGCTCTGCTCGATCAACGCACTCGCAATGTCACTGCGCAGCACGTCGGCCGGCGACTGGGTATCGAAAATCCCAAGCCCGTTCTGCTTGCGGATCGTCTTCTGCTTGTTCTTCGCGAAGTCCGTGAAAACCGGATCGTCCAGGCGCTTCCAGAATTCGGTCATCACGTAGATGAAGCGGCGCCCGTCGATCAGGTTCTCCGTTCGGTGCAGCAGGTACATCGTGATGGGCGTGGACACCTCGCCATCGGCCAGCAGTTCGGTGTCGTCGAAGCCGAACAGCGTCGCGTGGGCGAGATCGATGCGATCGGTCGGGTTGTCGAGCACCCAGCCCAGGCGCCCGCCCGCGCACCATTTCGCGAGCCGCGCATGCAGGCTGTTTTCGCCCACGTTCGACAGGAGCTGCCGGACCATCGACAGACGACGCAGGGGCTTGTCCATGCGCGCGACTTCGCGCACCGCGCGGGAGATGTCGAGCTCGTCGCGCGCGGACAGCGGCTCGCCGATGTCGACGAGCTTGCGCACGAGGCGCTCCCAGAAGTCGATCACCGGTTCGCCGGGCGCCATCTGGAACGGGTTCAGCCCGGTCGGTTCACCGCGGCGAAACACCGTATAGGTGCCGCCCATCGCGCGGATTGCGATCTCCGTGCCGCGATCCTTGTCGAACAGCACCGCCGTGATGCCGTACTTCGTCGCCATCGCCAGCAGGAACAGTTCGAGCACGGTCTTGCCCGCGCCGGCCCGGCCGATGATCTGGGTGTTGGCGAGTGCCTTCTCGTCGAGCGAGTCCTGCTTGTCGGATGTCGCGTGGAAGTTCAGATAGAGCGGCTGCCCGCTGGGCGTCTTGACGATCGTGATCGCCTCGCCCCACGGATTGCCGTCGCGCTTTCCCGTCGCGAAGTTGTGCAGGCTCGACAGGCCGCAAAAATTGCGCGAGGTGAGCTTCGCCTCGCGCGGCCGGTAACGCCAGTTCGCCGGTAGCTGGGCAAACCAGGCCGCATCGGCGACGAGGTCAATCAGTGCCGTCTGAAAACCGGCATCGGCGAGTTGCGTGCGGGCCTTCGCGACGCTTCGAGATACCTCATCCAGCGTGTCGCCGAGCACGGCCAGCGAATAGTGGTATTCGCCGAGAACGAAATCGCCGTTGATCAGATCGTCGAGCGCCTGATCGATCGCCGTGACCTGGGACACGGCGACGTCCTCCCCCGCGATGAGCTGGTTGCGTTGCCGCTCCAGCGCCTCCTTCGCACTGGGCCGGTCGAGGATCGTAAAAGACTGCGTCTCGATGTACTCGAAGTCGCCATACAGCAGACCGTTGAGCATGCCCGGCTCGGTGTCTTCCGGGTAATCCTTCATGTCGAGCATCGCGGCGAAGCGGGTCTCGACCGGCATGCGAATCTCGACCTTTTCGGCCCCGACGAAGAGGCGCGACGTTGGCAGCGCCTCGCGGATCGGGCCGGAGGGTACGGGCTCCCGCTCCCAGACGCCGTTCACCAGATAGCCAAGCAGTTCCAACGCCGACGAGTAGCGGCGCGGGCGCGACGTGAAGGGAATTTGTCGCGTATAGACACCGAGGGCGACCGGATCGTAGGGCTTGAGGCTCGCCTCTACCTGAGCGGCCAGTTCGGCCATCACCTTCAGTGCGTCGAGCTGGTCGCGCCGGATATCGTCGCGCGTACGACGCGCGGCGCGACTGAATACGCGTCCAAGCCGGGTGCGGTTCGGCCGGTAGACCACCGTCAGGTACAGCTCGTTGGCCATCATCCGGTAGCCTGCGAAACTCGCGTAGTAGCGCGTGGCCAGCTCCTCGCAAAAGCGGTTGCGGTATTCCGTCGGGAAGCGATCCGACACGCGCCGGCGCAAGCGATGCGACCACACCGCCACGTGCCCGCCCGCGAGCCCACGCACGAACTGGTTGAGGCCGTCGTGCCGCGCAAGGATATCGGCGGGATCGGCTGCCTCGAACGCGATGCCAGCGATTTTCCAGACCTGCAGGTAGTCACCTTCGCGCGTCTTGATGATGTGGTCGCTCACATGCGTCGAGTACGGGATATAACCGGCGAGCGGCACTTCCCGGTTCGCGACGGACACGGGTTGCGGTTCGGCCTGCATGTCACGCCCTCCTCTTGAGGCGGACCGGCACGTAGGCATGCACGCCCCAAAAGCGACGGTTGCCCTGACGCAGCACCATACGCAGGCGCAGCATGTACTGCGCGAGACGCTGATCGTCGTGGCGTGTGATCACCCGCATCACGACGAACACGGGGATCATCAGGAAGAGGATTGCGACACCCAGTGGCGGGCTCGCGAGCAGTGCCCAGATGGCCGGAATCAGCATGCCGCCGCCGACCATCAGGAACGGCACAAGTGGCACGCCCCAGAGCATTGCGGGACGCGTGCAGCCCTTGAATACGGGATCCTTGAGCGGGTTCATGGTTCGGCGCTCCCGGATCAGCTCGTCGGAATCAGCATGCCGGCGATGACCGTCGCGCAGCCGACGAAAAGTCCGCCGATGAACACGTTCGCGATATCACCGAAGCGGGCGTGCTGGAACATCATCCGGAAGCCCGCCCAGATGATGGAGATCGAGCAGATCACGCCCCCCACGCCCAGCAACGTCGTCTGGATCGTGCTCAGCAGCGCATTGACCTGGGAGAGCTGCGCCCATGCCGGCTCCGCGAACATCAGGGACGAAGTGGCGATCGCGATTCCGCGCGCCGCCGTTCGGCCGGACAGCCATCGCATCGTCCACATGCCGAATTTTCGTGATTTATAGAGTATTCCTAAGTACATGACCGGCTCCTGTTCAATCGATCACTATCTGACTCTTCAGAACGACGGGTTAGAACACCACGGCACTGCTGTCCGGCTCATGCCGCTGATCCTTCGCGGGTGATGTGTCAGTCTCTCCATTGCGGGCTTGCCGCGATGGTTGTCGAATGACAGAGAGGGAGCGAACTGGGCGAACCGGCGTCGCAGAGTCGACAGGCACGACCGGGAGGGGGAGGATCGCCGGCACGCCCGGCGGCAATGGCCACCGATCCGCCGCGTTGTCCACGACGCGCTGTACATACCCCGTCCGGTAGCCGGTCGAAAAATTGCCACTCACATAGCAGGACAGGCTCGCGCGTAGCGCGGTCTGCAAATCAGACTGGGAATCGGCGTCTGCATAGCCCTGCCGGTTCCGCGCCGCGACGAAGCAGCCTTGCAGGATCGCGGCGCCCGCCGCCAGGTTGCGGCACGGCTCGAAAGCGTTCCCGGCAGTCAGGCCATAGGCCCGCCAGTTCGCGCGATTCACCTGCGCGAGTCCGACGCTGAAGTTCCAGCCCGTCGCCTCCAGCGCGCGCACCGTTACCATCGCTTCGGCGGCATTCGATGGTTGCCGCAGTAGCCGGCCATGCACCACGCCGATCGCATAGGGATTGAATCCAGACTCAGTGCGCACGATCGCGGCCATCGTGACCGGCGCGATCTGCGGCGCGCATTGCTGCGCGAGTGCCATAAAGTCGAGAGACATGATCAGTTTCCCCCGCCGAAGCGATCCCACTGCTCGTCGATGCGCTGCAGGAAGAGCGCCGCGGACTGTGTAGGGTCATAAGGCGCTTGCGTACTGCCTGCCCCATAGAATTCGGTGATCGTTGGCCCCTGTCCGCCGACGTCCCACCAGACGCGCGTATAGAGCTGGCCGTCAATCGTGACGTTGATGGCACCGGTTGCGCGACACAGCAGTTCGCTCTGCTCCGGACCGCCCCAAACCAGCAGATCTTCGCGACAATAACCGCCGCTCGCGAACGTGCTGGTGGCAGACGTACCGTGCGCCCCGCCCGCACCGAAATCACAGGTCGGAAATGGGTCGCCGTGCCGTAGCGCGCGCCATAGCTTCTCGATCGGCGGCACGCATTCGCCATACTGCTCGGGGCCGCCGGGGTTCGACAGGCAGAGCATGACCTGGCAGCCCCAGTCGTCCGCATGTGCCACGCCCGGCGCGAAAAACGAGGTGCCGGCGAGCAGTGCCAGCGCAAGCGACCAGCGCCGCGCAATACCTCGCATCGCGCGCGGTTCACAACACCAGAGAACGAAACGATCCATCTTCATGATCCACCTTCCATCGATTCAATCCGTTGCGCACCGATGTACCGGAACGGATGTGCGCGGAAAAGAAACCCGCGAGGCCGGGTAGGCACGCCGCGGGTTCAAGGGGGATCAGCAGAAAAAAACGCCTGCGACCATGAGGTTCACAGGCTTGACTCGCATTGCGACCACTACGCCCACACACATACGTAGGGACATCGGGGCCGCTGGCGCGTACTCGGTCGCGCATTTGCGCGTCGACCGGAAACAGGTTGTTGACTGCACTCTAGGTGTGATTTTGCGGTGAGGCAAGTGTCAAAAATCCCCGGCATTTCCGTTCTACCGTCCGTCAGTTTCCGGGGGTATCCGGCAAATTCCGGAAATATCTTTTACGGCCGTTTGGTCTCCAGCAGTCGGGCGAGCGCGTGCTCGGCGGCAGCGAGCTCCAGCTCGTAACGACTGCGCGGATGGCGCGGAATCCTGAGGCGGCGACAGGCCACTTCGCGACCGGCGTGCCACAGGAACACCACACGAAGCAGTTCCCTGTGACGAGGATCGAGACATCGCCAAGCTGCCTCGATCCTAGCTGCGTCGATCGGATCGTAGGCGCCACGTGGCGCATTGGCCCAGTTATCGAGACGGGACTCCAGGGACGCACGGGATGGATCAATCATCATCGTGCTCCCCGTCGGATGAACTCGCTGCCGCGCGATATCCGGCCGGATCGACCAGGAATAGTTCGATATCCGTCGCTCGCCATCCGACCATTCGGCCGCCCAGCGATACTGGCCTCGGGAACATTCCGTCCTTGATGCGCTGATAGATGGTGGAACGGGACAGGCCAACGACCTGCTCGACCTGCTTGCGGCGCAGGATCGCGCCTGCCACACGTATCGAATCCGACATGACTTCCGTCCTCCTGGCTTTGTGCGGATCAGCCCGGCACAGATCCGATTCAAGCAACAGGAAGCACAGACGGGGAAGTCCGTCTTACCGTCACGACACTCCGTCAGGACCGCGACCTCGGGTATCGGCTGCCCGTCTCCTTCAGCCAGTCAGGTCGGATTGCTGACGCATAGGTCTGCGCGCTTCGAGACGCCTCGCCGTCGGGTTGAGCTTTCAGATTCAACCGTTCGTCGATCGCCCGCGCTACGACGGACGACTTGGGCGGATTGTTCTCGTCATAGTCGGACCAGAAAATTTGCATGACATCAAACATTCCGGAAAGAATCTCGGTAATAAACGGCAGCCGAACGGTGATCCCGTAAGAATGCTCCGGCTGCTCCCCGCAGGCGCATTGCAACGTCCTCCATGATGGGGCCATCGCACGCAACGACTCGAGCTCCTGCTCCTGTCGCTCTTCTATCGCATGATGCACGGCCACGGTACGAAGCAACGCCTTTCCCATATCGCTCAGTTGTCGCTCCTTCCCTCTCAATTGCTCCGTTAGGCGGCGAACGTCAGCCTCGGCCTGGTCGACGCGCCTCTGCAGTGAATTTGGAGCAAGCGCTAGCGTGCTATCGTCGCGTGCTCCTGCTGGCTGACATGGGTTCTCTGAGTGATCCATGATCGTCCTCATCGCCTGCAGCGTTCTGCCGCATCAGTTCCCCGTTACTTGCCACAAATCAAACCGGACGGCGACATCGATCGTCCAGCCGATCCAAATGTGCAGCACGGTCCCTTAGCGTTGACCTGCAACTCCCGCAATTCCCTCACTCGATTACTACAGCGCCCCGTTGGGGCGGCGTATCCTGAAGTCAGACATGACACTCTGACGGCCGGTCAGTAGTCGAACGATCGTACGAGCTGGCCTGGCAGCACCTGTTGTCGGACGCAGCGCGGCAAGAAAAAGTCTAGTTCGCTGGCTGAGGGATCGGCACCATACCAAACTACATTGACTTTTAACCGTCAATGTGATAGCTGAGGCAAAACATGTACGACGTGGATGCTTTGAAGAAGTTTGACCTGGTGATTGATGCGAGGAGCCCGCGTGAGTTCGCCGAAGACCATTTGCCAGGCGCGATAAACCTGCCCGTTGTATTCGATGATGAGTACGCCGAAGTCGGCACTACGCATCGAACCGATCCTATGCGCGCGTATCAGATCGGCGTCGCCTATTCTTTAAAAAACATTGCGCGTCACCTTGAGCTTCCGTATTTTCGGCCAAGTCGAAAAATGTCAATTCTGGTTTATTGCTTCCGGGGTGGGAAACGAAGCAAGCTTTGGGCAGACACGTTAGAAACAATTGGCTACAAGGTCGAACGGCTCCCGAAGGGTTGGAAAGGATATCGGAGCTGGGTTCGTGAAACTCTTGAAAAGATCCCTTCCCGCTTGCAGTTCAATGTGCTTTCCGGTCCCACAGGATGCGGGAAGACGCGTTTGTTGATTGCTTTGAGAGAGTCTGGTGCACAGATCATCGACCTCGAAGCTCTCGCCTCGCACCGAGGATCGATCATTGGGGCAATTCCCGGACGACAACAACCCACTCAGAAGCTATTCGACAGCATGTTGCTTGCCGAGCTTTATCGGCTGGACGCTTCAAAACGTGTCTGGATTGAAGGTGAGAGCAAACGTATTGGGCAAGTCCAATTGCCTACTGCGCTGTTCGATCGAATGCATGAGGGACGTTTGTTTTCGGTCAAAACGCCAATGCACGAGCGAATCGAAATGTGGCGTCGCGAGTATCCCCACTTCGAAAAAGACCCCGAGGGTCTAGTCGCCCGCCTAAGCTATCTAAAAGCCCTTATAAGCGGCGTAACCCTACAAAAATGGGTGTCGCTAGCTGAGCGACATGAAATCGTCGCCTTGTTCGAGAGTATCATGCTCGATTACTATGATCCTGCATACTCGCGCTCCACGAAAAAAAACTACTCGCGTAGCGGCTGTCCTATAGAGGTCGAACTTGAGACATTAGATTCATCATATCTTGCTACGGTCGCAAAGCGTTTGATTTCTGAGAGCGAGACGCCGACGTCATTGACGCGTGAGTAAGATCTTTGCGCGTCGATCCATTAGGTAGTACCAAGCCGGCGGAAACAGCGCTAGCCAAAGCATCTGAAAGTAGCCTGCGGGCATAGCGACGCCTTGCGAACTGAGATTCAAATATCTCACTTCACTTTCGCGATGGTGAGCGTTGTGAAATCCGTTATTGACAAGCAGACAGTTCGACAGCCAGAAGTCGACGTCCCAAGCTGTTATCGCGGGATGGGAGGAATCCGCGGCGATACCGTAATGCTGGATATACCCCACTGTTTCGACAACAAAGATGCTAACAATGGAATAGCCAATATAGAAGATTGCAACTCGACCTTGCAGAACCGCTGCTATGATCAGTAGAGAGGAGGAGAAAACTAAATTTCTAAACAAACTCAACGGTACCTTCCCGTCACGATATGACTGCGGAGAGAGTGAAGAGGTAAAGGCAGCCGTGTAGGATCTACCGGCATGGCGCCACGCCGACGTTCCCAACGGCGCCGCCGAACCGAACTTCGGATTTCCCACGTGTTGATGATGTAGTTGATGTGCGAATCGATAGTGAGGATAGCCGGCGACGGCGAATGCGATGTCACTTGTCTCCCTCCAGAATCTATTCGGTCGATGCGCAAGTTCATGAAGGTGCGCCATCGCGGTCGCGCTGAGTAATCCGCAAGCTGTCGCAAGTCCGATCAACTCTATCCAAGACGACATGCTTGCGCGCCATGCGCCGACTCCCATCGCGACCATCCACGCGACCGCGAACCAACACGGCACCTGACCCTCAGTTGTTTTATCGAAGACTTTCCCCGCTCCCGGAGCACCACGACCTATCGCCGCGTCCAGCATAGGAACGAGAAGAAGGACGATCATCGCGAACACCCACGGGCGTCCGATAAGGAACAGACCAGCCGCGGCTATCGGCAAAGTTAGTGATAACCAAAATGCGCTATACGAGTTACGCCAGAAGGTCATTTATCTGAGCGAACTTAACCGCTTCCGAAATATGAGAAACCCCAATCTTGTCTTTTATCTTTTTAAAATTTCCGTAGACCGTCTGAATAGAAACATCTAATTCGCGAGCAATATCTTCAGCAGTAAATCCCATCTTCAAGTAGCCCATTACACGAAGATCCATTTCGGTAATTCCATGCGCCTCAACTAGCTCGCGCTTTGAGACTCGATTGAACCAATCCAGTAGCTCCGAGGCGAGCGCCCTGAAGTACAACCGATGTGTAGCGAGCTTTTTTTCCCCGATTTCCTGGCTATCGTCGGAACCGATGTACAGAACGCCCAGACGGTCTGAAACGCTCGTGTGGACGGGAACGACGATTCCACTTCTGAAGCCATGTTCACTCGCGGCTGCAAGCATTTCACACTGGCCTTGCGTCTCGAGCGCAATCTCCGAACCTGTGATTGGTGCAGTGTTGCTTCGCGCGTACTCCAAAAATGGATCGGTCATATACCACTTATTGGTGTTGTACATCTGGCACCATTCGGGGCTGCAGCCGATCAAAAAACGATGCGTAGGACGGGCCGCCGTCGACCCTCCGGGGTAAATGGCAACGAAGACGTACGACTCTCCGCCCAGTGCGCTGACTATGGCCTTCACGTAATCGGCCAATTCGCAATCGCCGCTGGCGGTGATGAGCCTTTCAAAAAGGACGCTTAGGTCTGGGGGCGTCAGTTGGGTGGCCATCTCTTCCGCCTCTATCCCTTCCCGATCTCTCCAGCTATCCGAGCGTGCGACTTTCTAGAAGTTGACGCCGAACCTCGTAATACAACGGGGCGAGTTCTTTCGAATAGTTATCTGCAACGGCGAATCGTTGGACATCGTACGGAACCGTTATGGGAAGCACTTGGACGAATGTCGATTGATCTCTTTCAATCAGTCGTCGCTCCAGAACGAACCCCCGGGGAGCCCTAAAAAGACTGAGCACAACCCGCTCTCCGCCGATAAGGAGCCCGCGCTCAAAAATAAGGCTCTTCATCATCGACTCCGTCACGGAGATTGCGATGACCACAGGAGGAGCAGGCAATCCCTTCAGCATCGATTTCTGACGTACTAGAGATAAAGTCCTCGGACCCACACGCATCACACTCCATGATCAAACCGTTAAACACGGCGCCGCAGCACTGACAAGTGAGGCGGTGAACCTCACCTGCGGCGAGGATTTCCCAGCAGTCTTCCATCGGAACACTGCATTTGGGACAGAGAAAACCCAGTTCGCATGTAGCGCTTGCCATGACTGAAAGCCACCCGAAAGAAAAAGCCGCATCAAACAATACTTCAGCTTAGTTTGCTCGGTTTCATCTGCCCAATAGCGGCAGCCAATAGTGTATCGACTCCTCATAATGCGAATTTCTTGAACGATGGCGTGGTCTGGCTTAATGGTTGCTTGAGCGGGTGCGGACGACTCAGCAAAACCTGATTCTCATCAATTGGGGACGACTGCAGTTAGTACGAGGCGCAATGTCCCAGGAGCGAGCCGCCAAAAGGCCGTCTTAGGTCACTGGTTCGCTCTTCGGAGAATCTAGGGTAGCGTCGTCCCGAGCGAATATTGGTCCCACGAGAGCCCCAACGCGCCGCTAACGTCCAAGTTTTTTGCGTATACAGGTACGTATACCGCCGTTCTTTTAACCATGTTTCTTGTTATTTTTCAATCGGTTATGTGTTTAATTCGAGTCCTCTCCTGGCACCAACAGTTGTTCTGGCGAAAGCCGGTGAAGTCAGAGAAACCCCGTAAGATCAAAGTCTTACGGGGTTTTTTGTTTCCGGGGGCAGCCGTCATATACCGGGGGCATCAGCGATTTTTGCGTACTCTTGCGTATACACGGAATCGAGGTGCCGAGCGATGCCCAAACGCGCCGAACCGAAGTCCGAAGTCGTATTTCGCGTCGCCAAACCGCGCGAGCGCCCTTACCTGCTCTCAGACGGGAACGGGCTTGCTTACGCATCTGGCCGGACGGAAGCAAAACGTAGCTGCTCCGTTATCGCCGCCCGAGTACTGGTAAAGAGAACTTTCTCAGTCTTGGTCCCTATCCCGAAGTTGCACTCGTCGACGCGCGCAAGTCGGCTGCGGTCACGCGTAGTCTCGTGCGTGATGGTACTGATCCGGTCGAGCACCGCAGAGCCGAAGCCGCTGCACGCAAGCGCGCCGCTGAAGGAGCGTTCCATCTCGTCGCAGAGAACTGGCTCGCGTTCAAGCGCAACGAGTGGGCCGACGAGACTTACCGCAAAGCGGAGTTCGTAGTTCGGCAATACCTGATCCCGCCACTACGCAACAAGCCCATTTCGACGCTCGCGACATCGGAAGTCAAACCGGTGTTGGAAGCAATAGCGGAGCATGCCCCCAACCTCGCAACCAAGGCACGCCAATACGTGGGCGGCATCGTGACGTACGCAATCCACCATAGTCTGCGGGAGGACGGTGTTCCGTTGTCGCTGCGCGGCGTCATCCCGCGACACGAGAAAGGCCACATCCCGGCGATTACGAAAACCACGGATATCGTCCCGATGGTGCAAGCGATCAATACCTATAAGTCACCGATCACCAGGGCCGCACTGAAACTGACCATGCTCACGGGCTTACGCCCCGGAGTGATCGCAGCCGCACCGTGGGACGAAATTGACCTAAAAGCGGGCGAGTGGCATGTTCTGGCCGTGCGGATGAAGATGCGCCACGACCATATTGTGCCCTTACCTAAGCAAGCGGTTACGTTGCTCGGCGAGTTGCAGTCGCTCACAGGCCGGGGACACTATGTGTTTCCATCTCCGGCTCGCCAGAAAACGCCGCATCTGCATCGAGACGGGTTAAGCAAGGCTCTGCGCGAGATGGGATTCAAAGGAAAGCACGCCACGCACGGATTCCGGGCATGCTGCGAACCGTTGGCCGGGAGCGACTCAGCATCGACATCGACGTCCTCGAAGCGCAACTCGCACATGCAAAACGAGGCGACGTACAGAAAGCCTATGACCGAACAACTTTCGACGACGATCCTCGCCGCGTGATGCAAGAGTGGGCGGACTATATCGACGGACTATGCAGAACAACGCCGGCAGGTGGCGCAGTCGATTGACACCGCGGTTCGCACGATATGTCGCTCACGAATGCGCATACCGATGGCTGCGAATCCCCACTCGATTAGCAACTACCCACCGCAAACCCAACGCTGGGCCTGACACGGGTCCCATGGCGCCCGCCGATACCGTCAGCGATACCGACATTCCCGCCCGGCACTCAACGGCCTTGGGTGGGCCGCATCGGAAAATCAGCAAGGCCTGCTTGAGAAAGATCGTCTAAACCATGCGTCTCCAGATGACTTCGGAGGTTGAGACCGTCTGCGATACCGTCAGGTCACAGTTGCCTAACTGAGCCGGACGGCGGCTGATCGGCCAAAGCCGACGGCGGCCGATCAGGAACGTGTGGCCGTTTTAGATCGTCTCGCGGACACTCGCGACCCGGTGCCGGGGTGTGTCAGCTTTCCCTATTGGCGAACGAGTCCTCACGACCCTTTGCCGCCGGTCGCGCATTCACCGACCCAATGGCGGTTTCGGGTGCCACATCGGTCGTCGCAACTGATCAGGCGGACCGATGGACTGCTCCGTCGACGAATGTTCGCGATTGCAGGCCATGTGTACGCACAGCAAGATGGCGTTACATCGTAAGGTCGGCAGGATCGGTGAACGTCGTCCGGACGGAACAACGACCACGGCAACGCAAATTATGGGGAAACGACGCTACCGCGTCGTGCAACGCGGTAGACGCAGTGCCACCGGGCAGCATCACCCACGCGCCGTTCGGAGCGAAGTCCCACCCCGGCAAGACTCGTCGGGTCGCTCATCTGGGCGGTAGTGAGCCTGTTCGACGCCGGCAGATTGCCGCCGCTTGATGGTTGGCCCCGTCGTCTGGACGTTCCAGTAAATGTCGCTCCCAGGATAGCAGTCACCGCTGGTCAAGGTGCGAGCTGCCAGCTCAGCACTGGATGCGGTGCACCCGCAGGCATCGACCATACGCCGTTCGGTCCAAAGTCGTAGCCGACGAAGGACGACGGCATGCTCATCTGCGCACTCGTAAGCCCATTAGCGGCGGCTATGGCGGTACCAGAATTCACCCCGAGGTTCGCCCCGGTGGTGTCCTTGTTCCAGTAGACGTCGCTACCGATTGTGCCTGTGTTCGAAAACGCGATACCGATTGACGGGGGAACCTGACCGGGCAGGCCCGCCTGCATGACCTGGCCCGTCGCGAACGACTGAGTGATCTTCCCGGAGTTGGATGCGACAAGCCCTGCGGCTCCGGAGAGGCAAGCGTAGGATGTTCCGCCGCAATAGTCGGGCTGGAACGCCACAGATCCAGTCGCATACGACTGCGTGATGGTCCCTTCATTGCCGCCGGCAAGACCACCGCCGCCAGTCGTGTGGGCGACAGCAGTAACCGCGCCGCTCGCATACGACTGCTCGATGACGCCGCCGAGTTCGTTATCGCCGACGAGCCCCCCGGGCAAGCCTTCTGTATAAACGCCGACGCTGCTTGACGAGCGCGCGACCGTGCCCAGGTTCATTCCCACCAGACCGCCGGACGATGCATCGTAAGCGCTACCGAGCAGTCTGATCGAACCTGAACTGGCGCCGCGCACGATGGTACCTTCATTCACGCCGGAAAGGATGCCGAAGCCGCCATATGTGCCATATGCGTTGATTGAGCCATTCACTGCGATGTTGCGCACGACGCCAGCGCTGCCGATCAGACCGAATAGGCCTTCTGCCTGCAACGTAAAGGGCGGCTGGCTAACGCCCCCGTCCACGGACTGCGCGAGCGTCAGCGACTGAATCTGGTGGCCTCGTCCGTCGAACTGCCCCGAAAACGGCGTGCTGTAATTGCCTAATGGGACGAACCCGATGTTCGTGCTGGCGCTCGCGTCGATGTCTTTGCCGAGCGCATAGTTGCCCGCGAGATTAGCCGACACGCTCTGAAGATCGGTCAGCGAATTGACGAGCCGATAAGCTGTAATCTGCGTGACGAGGCCGCTATTTGACGGGACCGACCATGCGGCGTTACTGAGGAGTGTTCCCTGCGTAAAGCTCCCGCCGTATGCGCCCATATCGTAGAGCGCGGTCACGATGCCTGTGCTTTTCGACCAGTCGACGGTCCCAAGATTGGTCACGCTGCCGCCGTTATCGAGCGCCAATGCATCGCCGTTCAACGTCAGGTTGCCACTGCCCCTGTTGCTGAGGGTCGTATTCGGGGCAATTGTGAGGCTGCGATAAGCGGCCAGCGTCAGCGATGCCGCGCCTTGCCAATGGATATTCGACGCGACGTTCAGATCGCCGCTACTACCTTGAGCGCCGGTTGTCGCCAGATCGATTGAAGTGCCGGCATTCAGGCTGCGCGACATTGCACCGGAAGCGGTGTCGTTGACCGTGAAGGTCGCGGCGGAAATGTTCCACTGAGCCGCCGTGACGAACGGCTTGTCAAAGTAGCCGCTTCTGTCACCGGTACTGAACGATACGTTTTTCGCGGTCGTGTCGACCGTGCCGCCTTGACCGTCGGCATTGGTCGCGCGAATCGCACCAGACTGGGCGACGGTCCCGCTGTCGGCAACCAGCCAGACATGTCCGTCGCGCGTCGCGGTGCCGGTCGCGCGGACCACGCTGTGCTTGCCCGCCAACGCATAGACGTTGCCGTCGGCCGCCTGCAGGCTGACCTGCGCGGCGGCTATCCGCCCTTTGTTGACGACCGTGCCCTGACTGCCCGTCTGCACGAATACCTGCCTGCTGCCGGCCGAGTCCTGCAGCAGCACCTGCTCGCCCGCGGCGAGTTCCGCCGTGCCGCTGGGCGCCGCCACGGTCCCGGCGTTGATCACGTCGTGTCGCGCAATCAGGAACACATCGCCGCCGCTCGAACTGATCTTGCCGAGATTGATCACAGCTGCGTTCGAGTTGCCCGACAGCGTGAGCGTGCTGCTGCCGCGCATGAATGCGTCGTTGCAGATGTCCAGCGTCGACGCGACGAAACGTCCGCCGGTTGAAATAGCGCCGGATGACCCGACAACGACGCCCTGCGGATTGATCACATAGAGGCTGCCCGTCGCACTGAGCCTGCCCAGGATGGCAGAAGGCGAACCACCCGTCACCCGGTTCAGCGTCGCGCCGGAGCCGTTGTCGAACGTCACGCTGTTGATCTTGCCGATCGAAAAGCTGTTCCAGTCGATCACCCCGCGCGTCGAGCCTGACTGCGTGATCAGGAGGCCATTCCCCTGGCTGGCTATCGTGCCCGCGCCGGCGACGTAGGTCCCGCCTTGTGGAAGGACACCCGCCGCGAACACCAGGGGTGTCAGGGACAGTCCAGTCAGCGAAATGCCGATGACCAGCAAGAAGCCTGCGTTTGAAAGTTGACGACGCAGTTCGCGTCGCGCCGGACGAGGTAGCTTTTGACGTGACATACACCCCCCTTTCCCGCGTGCACGCGGGAGGGCTGCCGATGACCCGCTGAGTCGAGCGCAAATGCAATGGTCGCAGCGTCTGAAGAATAGCTCTTGGCCCTGCGCATGCCTGCCGATGTCTCTGCGTTTTGCGCCTTATTGTTTGTGCGGTTGCGGTCGCTGTTTGGCGGCTCACCTTATGCGTCCAGAACATCAATGTGAAACTGCTAACGGACGCGAAAGGCCGGGGACCGGTCGCAGGGCGGAGCCGACGCTGAACGTCAGTCCACGGGGAGGGGTGAACGACGCTTGTTGGCCGCGAACCGTCGGAGAGCCCGTATATCGTCTATGCGGACACCCATGCCATCACTATCGGGAAAACGACCGGTAGCACGAAGGCCGACAGGATGCCATTCACCGCCATGCCGAGCCCCGCGAACGCCCCTGCCTCCTCGCTGATCTGGAGCGCACGCGCGGTGCCGATGCCGTGAGCGGCAATGCCTAATGCAAAGCCACACACATCGTCGCGGCGAACGCCGAGCGAGCCCAACACAAAGCTTCCGAGCACCGCGCCTGAAATGCCGGTGGCAATGACCATGGTTGCGGTCAACGACGGAACGCCGCCTATCGTGGCTGAAATCAGCATGGCGATGGCCGCGGTGACCGACTTGGGTGCGATAGAAGCAACTGTCCTCCCCGGCAGACCCAGCAGCATCGCAATAGTCACCGCCGAAACGACGGCCGTGACCGACCCTGCCACGAGGCCGGCGAGAAGCGGCACGAGGGCGCCCCGAAGCTTCGGAATCTGACGGTGAAGCGGTACGGCGAGCGCAACAATGGCCGGACCCAACAGGAAGTGAAGGAATTTCGCTCCGTCGAAATAGGTGCTGTACGGCGTACCTGTCAATCTGAGCAGGCCAACGAGAAGTGCAACGGAGATCGCGACGGGATTGGCCAATGGATTTCGCCGGGCCAGCGCGTGCAGCCTGCACGCAACCAGATAGACACCAAGTGTCGTCGTGAGCGCCGGTACTGGCGAACTACCGATGAACGCGGTTGCGATACCGGGCATGTCCTGGATATTCATGACGGTTTCCCGCCTCCTCAGTCTGGGCGGACATCAGCGTGATTGCTGGCCTGCACCTCGTCCATGGCAACCTTGTTTCGTTCGGCTCGCACCATCAACGCGCTGGTGACGAGTGCCGCGACGGCGATCGCCAGGACGGTGCTGACAGTCAGTGCAACTCCGATCGCCAGTAGTTGAACCTTCAACTGGCCAGCGAACACCATGACGCCAACTCCAGCGGGAACGAAGAGAAGCGAGAGATGATTCAGCAAGCTGCGCGACACGTTTTCGACATGTTGTGAAAGAGAGGGTGCCGCGCACAGCATGCAAAGGAAAAGGACCATCCCGAGAACAGGGCCGGGAACGGGCGCCGCGGTTGCGTAGGAGATCGTCTCGCCCAGCCACTGGAAGGCGAGCAGCACGCAGAAAGTCTTGACGACCGAAGCCTCTGAAGACGCCCGCGGAGTCGAACCGACGCTGATCGGGCGTAGGAAACTCATGTGACTCTCCTTTCCGGGTGCGGGTGAGAAATCGAAGCGCGCGAATGACATAGCGACGGACCGAGGGGCATTCGGGCCTCGCGGTATTGCGCTCGTCCCACGGCCTTTCAATGCAATCAGTTGCACCCTAATGTGTTTGCCATTGCCCGACGGGGCGCTATCCGACGCCACAACGAAGGTCGACATACCCACCTTCCAGAAAGGAGCGTCTGGTTGATGCGCGTGTTCTCTGCTGCGTTTCACAGATGAGCGTCCCCGATCGTGTGCCGGCCGACTCAGTTCGACCTGAAGCGGACCACCGGTTGTTGGAACATCGATGGCCACTCCTCCGGTGATCAGCGGCCATTTGAACGGCCAGCCAGATTCAACGGTGCGCATGTGCGGCACAACAGTATCTGGCACCGTGATGCGCGTGGGTACTACCTAAAAAGGTGATACCGTCATGCTCACCAAACGTCGGTGACGCCGGGCGGAAGCGGGTTCTGCGCGAGCAAAGCCTTGCGGGTCGCTGGTCTCAGGCTTTGCACCGCGCCGCCGTCGCCCGACGTGCAGGTCGCGCCGGGAAAATGGCGCAGCAGGTCGGCCTGGTAACTGCTCGCGGCGTCGGCAAGCGGCGATCCGCCCACCGCGCCGGCGGTGCTCACCACAGCCGCAAGGCGGCTGCGGACCTCTGGATTGGCGACCAGCGCTTCTAGGACGTCCGGCGCGCCTTTCGAATAGCCAATCAGCACATGGGCAGCGGCCCGTCAGGCGCTGCATTCTGTGTTCCATGCCGGAAGAAAGTGAAATGAGAAAGCACGGCCGGTGAGATTCACACCTGCCGTGCTTTCCAAGGTTCTTCACCGCGGCGAACGCCCGTAACCGCTATCGCCCGTTCAGCTTACGGATTGGTCGCAGTCTGCGGCACGCCGGCCGCCGGATACTTCGTCATGTCGAACAGCTTGCGCACGTCAGGGCTGCCGTTGCCGTAGACATAGTTGTAGCTGTAGCTCGGGAAGCTGTCGGGCGCGACCCCGTCATAGCCCGGGTTGTCGCGGTGGTACAGCTGCATTGCCAAGCGATATCTCCAGCGCTTCCGCCTGCTCGCCGATGACCCACAGCGGACGTTTTCCTGCGACGCTCTGGCCACAATGCCCCCGACGTTGTCGCATTTCGTAAGGCGGCTAGGGTAGCGTCCTCCCGAGATAATATTCGTCCCACGTGAGCCACAACGCGCCGCTAACATCCAAGTTTTTTGCGCATACAGGTACGTATACTGCCGTTATAGAAATCAATTTTCTTGTTATTTTTCAGTTTGTTATGTGTTTAATTCGAGTCGTCTCCTGGGCACCACAAGTTGTTCCGGCGTAAGCCGAAGTAGTTCGAGAAACCCCGTAAGATCAAGTCTTACGGGGTTTTTTGTTATTCACAGCTGGGCTTCCGGAGCGCCAGGCCACGCTCTCAGCCCCACCTGCATTGCGGCACATGCGCCGATCTCGCCACGAAAGCCCGTCAACATCAATCCTTCCGCATGCGAACAACCAACGCGAGCAAGCGGGCGCGCATTTCATCGGCCGGCAAGTGCGTGGGCCAGCCGTGACCAGGAAGCAACCAGTCGAAGCGATACGCGGCTAGCTTGCCAAGCGATTCGGTGAGCTCAGACCATGAATACCAGCACGCGTCCCTGAACGCGACGAGGTCCCCCGCGCGCGGGCTCCACGCAAGCGAATCACCCGAGAACAACACGCTGTCGTCGAGCAGGTACACGACGCTGCCGCGCGTGTGCCCGGGCACAGGGATCGCGCTTACGCCGACCGCAATGTCCGTTGCCGATCCATTGTCGAGCAGGTCCGTTGCATAAGGCGCGGCCGACATGTCTTCCCGGTGAATCCAGACGCGCGCGCCGAAATGACGGGCGTATTTATCTGCGTCCGCGACGTCGTCACGATGCGATAGAAGGATGTGCGCGATACCACCGTTCTCATCAAACCATTTCACGAGTTCCGCCGTGTAGCGCGGTGAGTCGATCATCAGATTGCCGTCCGGACGCCTCGCAAAGTAAGAGTGCGCGCCAAACGACGACCGCGCGTTAAATCCACAGCGCCACACAGCCGATGTGATCGGCTGTGGAAAGATCGCGGCACCCGGACGAGGCTGCTTCGTTTCACTCCGTACCGACGCCGTGGGACACACGAGCACCGCACGCCATGCGTCGACGTGCTCTTCGGGCGTAACGGGCTGCCGCAAGAAGACACTCTTGTCGTTTCGTTCGACAATCAGCCCCGGCGCGACGTGACGCGATGCACCGCAATTGATGCACGCTGTGTCGATGTACCACTCGCCTGGGACGGAATCGGCGTTGCGTGTCGGCTTCATTCGATGCTCCTGTCGTCCGGTCGGCAAATCAGGATCCACATACGTTTTCGCCCCGGCGCCCGCGTACGAGAGAAAGGGCGGCTCCATCACCGGTTGTGAGCAAGTTTGCTCCCACAATCCTTTCCTTGCACACCGCCATCGCCAGGCTCCGCCCTCGATTCCGCATAAGCCATCGGATAGGCCACACCCGCGCGGTCTGATCCGCGGACGCGGTCACCACCCGCTCGCCGTCCGGGCTGAAGGCGGCGGAGCTCACGGCTCCCAGGTGCCCGGCGAGTTGCGCGATCACCAGGCCAGTCGCCGCGTCCCATACTCGCGCGGTCTGATCCGCGGACGCGGTCACTACCCGCTGGCCGTCCGGGCTGAAGGCGGCGGAGTCCACTGCCCCCTGATGCCCGCTGAACTGGCCGATCTGTTTGCCCGTCGCCGCGTCCCACACCCGCGCGGTCCCATCCTTGGACGCGGTCACCACGCGCCGTCCGTCCGGGCTGAAGGCGGCGGAAAAAACGGTGCCGCGATGGCCGCTGAGCGCCAGGAGCTGTTTGCCGGTGGCCGCGTCCCACACCCGCGCGGTCCCATCCCAGGACGCAGTCACCACCCGCTGGCCGTCCGGACTATAGGCGACGGAATCAACCGGCTCCTGATGCCCGCTGAGCAGCAAGATCTGTTTGCCCGTGGCCGCGTCCCACACCCGCGCGGTCCCATCCGCGGACGCCGTCGCCACCCGCTGGCCGTCCGGGCTGAAGGCGGCGGAAAAAACTGCCCCGTGATGCCCGCTGAGCTGCGCGATCTGTTTGCCCGCGGCCGCATCCCACAGCCACGCGGTCTGATCCGCGGACGCAGTCACTATCCGCTGGCCGTCAGGGCTGAACGCAGCGGAGTCAACCCACCCCTGATGCCCGCTGAGCAGCGCAATCTGCTTGCCCGTGGCGACGTCCCACACCCGCGCGGTCCTATCACGGGACGCCGTCACCACCCGCTGACCGTCCGGGCTGAAGGCGGCGAAAACGACTGGCTCCTGATGTCCGCTGAGCAGCAAGATCCCCTTCCCCGCGTCCCACGCGCGCGCTGTCCTGTCACGGGATGCAGTCAACACCCGCTGACCGTCCAGGCTGAAGACGGCGACGTTCACCGGCCCCTGATGTCCGATGAGCTGCACGATCGTCTGTCCGGTCGCCGCATCCCACACCCGCGCAGTCTTGTCATCGGAGGCGGTCACCACACGCAGGCCGTCCGGGCTGAAGGCGGCGGAGCTGACCGGTCCCTGATGTCCGGTGAGCTGCGTGATCACGTGGCCGGTCGCCGCATCCCACACCCGCGCGGTTTTGTCATCGGACGCGGTTACCACGCGCCGGCCGTCCGGGCTGAAGGCCGCGGAGAAAACCGGTCCCTGATGCCCGGCGAGCTGCGCGATCACGTGGCCGGTCGCCGCATCCCACACCCGCGCGGTTTTGTCATCGGACGCGGTCACCACGCGCCGGCCATCCGCGCTGAAGGCCGCGGAGCTCACCAGTTCCCGATGCCCGCTGAGCTGCGCGATCACCTGGCCGGTCGCCGCATCCCACACCCGCGCAGTCCTGTCCGCGGACGCGGTCACCACGCGCCGGCCGTCCGGGCTGAAGGCCGCGGAGAAAACCGGCCCCTGATGCCCGTTGAGCTGCACGATCTGTTTGCCCGCAGCAGCGTCCCACACTCGCGCGGTCTTGTCCGCCGAGGCGGTCACCACGCGCCGGCCGTCCGGGCCGAAGGCGGCGGAATAAACCAGATCCCGATGCCCGCTGAGCTGCACGATCTGTCTGCCCGTAGCCGCGTCCCACACTCGCGCGGTCCTGTCCGCGGACGCGGTCACCACGCGCCGGCCGTCCGGGCCGAAGGCGGCGGAATAAATCAGCCCCTGATGTCCGCTGAGCTGCACGATCTGTTTGCCGGTAGCCGCGTCCCACACCCGCGCGGTCCCATCCCAGGACGCGGTCACCACCCGCTTACCGTCGGGGCTGAACACGGCCGAATCGACCGCATCCTGATGCCCGCCGAGCAACGCAATTTGCATTGATGCCTGCGCGCCGCGCATGAGCTCCAGCTCTGCGTCAACCGATCCCGGCGCGAGCCAACTCTTGCGCATCGCCAGTATCGCGAAGCGCATTGCGCGGTCGTAAATTCCCGCGTCGTTCGCCAACGTCGCCGCCGACGCCAGCACAACAGAAGTCTGGCGTGCGACCGTCCGGGTCTGATGAATGATCCACCCCCCTGTCGCAATCAGAATGAACGCGATTACGCCCATCAGTACCTGGATGAGTCGCTGCGTGGCCGCTGTCCGTGTCTGAGCGATTCGCTGCAACTGCGACTCGCGCTCCTCGCGCCCGCGGCAAGCCCGCACATAGGAAAGGTCATCCGTGCCCAGCATTCGTTCGAAGTCCGAACGCTGCAGGATTGCTTCCGCGCTCGTCAGCCGCTCGCCGGCGTGGGCCAGCCAGGCCGTCCCCTGCCCGTGCTTTTGCCACTCGTGCGCCGCTCGCTGCACGGTTGCGACTGTCTTGAGCGCATCCGCGTCCGCGTCGAGCCAGGCGGCAAGGACAGGCCACTGCCGTAACAACGCCTCGTGCGCGATTTCAACGATGGTGCCTTCCTCATTGCCAGCTTCGGCCTTGCGCCGGTCTTGCAATAGCAGTCGATACCGGATGAGACGCTTCAGGACGGCATGGGCGGATTCGGGAAGCTGATCCCAGCGTGCCCCGCGGCGCTTGCGCTGTTGCGTCAGCGGTTCGACGTGTGCGAGCCATGGGATCAAGCCCTCGCGCAGCAGGCGCTCGCGCTCGGCCTTATTTGCTGGAACGGCGGGCTCCCGTCCGGGATCGGCAAATGCCGATTCGACCGCGGCCTCGATGGAACCGCGCATACCCCCGATCGCCTGATAGTCGGCTACGCTGAAGTTTCCGGTGGCGCCATAGTCGGTAAATAGCCGCTCGAGCGTAAAGGCCAGCAAGGGCAATGCGTCTGCCCCTTCAGTATCCCGAAGAAGCCGCTCGGTCAGCGCTGGCTCGATCGTCAGCTTACGCCCAGCGGCGGTAGCCCGCGCGGCAGGACCCTCGATCACCGCCTTGAATTCCGCGCGCTCCAATGGAGGGAGACCGAACACACGCGGTGGCACGCCGCGCAGCGTTGGCGCGCTCTGCAATTGCTCGTAAGCGTCTGTGCGGATTGCCACGACCGCAAGCGCACGCTGCCGGTTGCCGATCGTCTGAATGCCCTCGTGTTCCGCCGTGGCGAGCGTCCTCGCAAGCAGGGACAGGAAGTGCGAAGACTCCTCTTCGCCTTCCGCGCTGAATAATTCCTCGCCCTGGTCGACGCAGACCAGAACGGTCGGCGCAACGGCATCTGACGCGAGCCGCGAGCAGTGCAGCGTTTGAAGCTGGCCAAGCAAGTGCCCAAATCCATCAGGAGTCTGAACTGCCTGGCGGATCTCGGCGCGCGTCCTGACTACCGCGAGTTCCTGAAAGGCCAGCTCGATACTGACGACGAGTCCGGTGGCGCCAGTAACAACAGCCCGCTCCGGCCGGATCACTGGAAGCGGCAAAAAGTTTCGGTCATCGCGCTTCAGGCGCGGCCACAGGCCGGCCCGCACAAAGGACGACTTGCCCGCTCCGGATGCGCCGAGGATGACCAACATCCGCTCGATCCCCTGCTCGCGGACGCTGCGTAGCGTATCGAGCCCGCGCAAGACCGCCGTGTCCCGGCCAAAGAACACGGCCGCATCCGCGGCCTCCAGCGCTCTCAGTCCCGGATAAGGGGGGCGCTCGGCATCGTTGGCCGGCGGCCACGGAAAGCCCGACGGAGCGGAGCCGGCCCGTCGCAGCCCAAGCTCGAGCCGGGCAAGCCCCGCTTTGGCGAACGAGACTTCAGTTGCCGAAACGAGCGGGTCATGCGAGACCCGGAAGCTCTGGCGTTGAGTCCCGGCGGTGAGGTCACAGACCTGCCATTGCGCCGTCAATTCTTTCGGCAAGGCGTCGATCGGCGTCGCCTCGACGAGCACAACGAAGATTGTCTTGCCCAGGAATCTGGCAAAGGTTAACTGAGCCAGGCACGAGCGAGAGTCGCACCATGCGGGCGAAATCAGAAACAGCACGGCCTCGCAGCGGTCGGCCGCAGACTTGAGCGCTTCCTGCCAGCGTTCCCCAGCAGCCACCCCCTCGACCGGCTCGAGGTCCAGGAAGTAATCATCCCAGCCGTTATCGGCAAGCCAGTGTCCGATCGCAAGCGCGAGAGCATTATTCGCGCTGGCGTGGCTGATGAAGATTCTGGGCATCGCGCTGCGAACTTCAGTCCCGCAGTTGACTGCGCTCGGAAAGGACACCGTCCACCTCATGTGTTTGAGGCTGGCATCCCGCGCGCAGAATTGATTGCCTCAATGCTTTATAGCTCGCGCCTGGCGGACACGATGAGAGCGTCCAGCTTGTCCGCGGTCCGGCATTCGTCAAGCGGCGTGTAGACGGTGAGCTTGCGATCGGAGCCGTCCAGCAGCGCGAAACTGGTGTATTCGAAGACCATCAGGCCTTTTCGCGGATGCCTGATGCGCTTGATATTCGATAACGGATTGAGCACCTCGTGCCTGCGCCACCACGCATTGAATTCGTCGCTCCTGTGTCGCAGCGTCGATATCAGCCGTTCAAAATCAGGATCGCCCACATAGCGCGCACTGTCGTTACGGAACATCGCAAGGGACGCACGCGCCACTTCCTCCCAGTCAACGAGCAAACGGCGGTGCCGCGCATTCGCGAAAACCATGAACATCAGATTGCGCTCATCCACCGAAAGCTGCCCGTAGTCACCGAATACCAAGGTGGCGGCCCGATTCCAGCCCAGGATATCCCAGCGACGGCCAGTGACGTAAGCGGGCTGGCCTGACAGGCTGGCAAGCATCCGTTGCACCGGCTCCTCGAGTTTTTCCGGATTCGTCGAGCGGAGTTCCGGCGACGGACGATCGCTCAATACGAACAGATGCCGCCGCTCAACGGCGTCCAGTCGCAACGCATCCGCGATTGCGATCAGCACCTCTTCGGACGCGCGGACGTCGCGCCCCTGTTCGAGCCAGGTGTACCACGTGATACCGACGTCCGCGAGCATCGCGACTTCCTCGCGGCGCAGCCCCGGCGTGCGTCGTCGAAAACCGTCCGGCAATCCGACCGCGGCCGGACTCAGATGCTCGCGCCGCGACCTCAGGAATGCTCCTAGCTCACCACGGCGCCGTTCGGCGGCGAGGGTTCTGACGTTCATCGTCATCGTGGTAGCTCCCTATACCAGTATCGATCCAGCACTGTTTGTCGCGCGGCAAAGCGCACAGGATGAAGACGAAACCAACTTCCAGTCTATTCAATCATGAACATGACGAACAAGCTTGTACTGGTTACCGGCTCCACCGACGGACTCGGACGCTGCGTCGCGAAGCGACTGGCAGCCGAGGGCGCGCACGTGCTCATTCACGGGCGAAACATGGAACGGGGCGAATCCGTCGTTCGCGAGATAGCGGGTGCGGGAGGCAAAGCGACTTTTTATCCGGCCGATCTGTCTACGTTCGCGGAAGTTCAATCGCTGGCAAGCGCGATCGGGCGCGCGCACGATCGACTCGACCTGCTTATCAACAACGCCGGCATCGGGACCGGTCCGCGTGGCTCGATCAGGCAAGTCACGGCGGATGGAATCGAATTGCGGTTCGCGGTGAACTACCTCGCGGGCTTCGCCCTGACGAGGCTTCTGCTGCCTCTTTTGCTGACGGGCTCGAGATCGCGGATTGTCAATGTTGCTTCCGTGGGACAACGCCCGATCGATTTCGACGACGTGATGTTGAGCCACGGCTATAGCGGTACCGCGGCCTATTGCCAGAGCAAGCTCGCGCAAATCATGTTCACGTTCGATCTGGCCGACGAACTGGCGCAGACCGGCGTGACGGCGAATTGTCTGCATCCGGCCACATACATGGATACGACCATGGTGAGGAATGGGGGAATCACGCCTCTGAGCACGGTCGAGGAAGGTGCTGACGCGGTTCTTCATCTTGCGGCCAGCACCGCAATGGAAGGCCGTGCCGGCCTCTATTTCGACGGGATGAGGCTCGCCAGAGCTCATCCCGACGCCTACAACCCTGCGCTTCGCAAGCGACTGCGTCAGCTCAGCTTTCAGTTGACGGACCCGTCGCTGGCACATTGACACATCGAACTTCGATGTCGGTCCGCCCGGGTTCCGGATACCCGGCATTTTTCAAAGAGCGGAAACTTCAACCATGTCAGATCATGTCTTCATTGTCGGCGGTTCTTCCGGAATTGGCTTCGCTACAGCGAGCCGGCTACTGGAGCGGAGATACGCGGTTACGATTGCCGGGCGAGATTCGGCGAAACTGGCCAAAGCGAAGGCCGCGTTGCGCGGCGCTGCAAATACGGTGAGATTCGATGCATCCGATGCATCGACCATCGCCGGCACGTTTGCCGAGATTGGCGCAATCGATCACCTCGTTCTCGCGCTCGGCAGTGGCAAGGGTGGCGGCCCGTTTTCAGCCGTCAGTCTCGATGCGGTGCGTATGGGATTCGATGAGAAAGTGTTTCCTCATTTCGCGTGTGCCCAGGCGGCCCTTGCGTCTATTGCGGAAACCGGAAGCATCACTTTTCTCTCTGCCGTATCGGCACACTCGGCCATGCCCGGAACAGCGGGACTCGGCGCAGCGAACGCGGCGATCGCTGCGATCGTGCCGATCCTGGCGGCAGAGCTACGCCCGTTGCGGATTAACGCAGTTTCGCCTGGCGTCATTGATACGCCGTGGTGGGACTTTCTCTCGGAGCAAGATAAGGAGTCCGCTTTTGCCGGTTATGCGGCGAGAACGCCGGTAGGACGAATTGGCCAGCCTGACGACATTGCCATGGCGATTGAGTTTCTGATTTCGAACTCCTTCATGTCTGGGCAAACCATCATATGCGACGGCGGAATTGGTCTGGATTCGGCTGGCCAGACCGTCCTGCTGACCGAGCCTCGCTGACGATCTGCATCAGGTGTTACCGGTGGGAACGATTCCCGCCGCCTCGACCATCAGGATCACCGTTTTCTCAGGCGCTCGAGGGCGATGCAGCAGGCCTTTATGCACGACAAACGCTTGTCCCGGGCCCAGATCGACGACCTGGTCCTCGAGGTCAATCAGGAAGCGTCCGCTAACCACATAAAAGAATTCGTCCTGCGCGTCATGTTTGTGCCAATGATATTCGCCCTGCACGACACCCAGCCGAACTACCGACTGGTCCACCTGACACAGCGTCTGGTTGTACCAGGGATGGCCGTTTGCCGCCACGAGGGCGGGCACGTCGATGACTTCGCCGAAGGAGTAGAGGACGTTAAGGTGGGTCGAGTACGGAAAGGAATCGGTGCTCACATCAGTCTCCGTGAACGTTAGTTCGTGTCGAAGATGCGAGCCACTAGGCGTTGCCAGTTCTGTTGGTCTTGTACCGGACCGTCAATCTTTGGTACGGGAGCGACCTTCGAGCAACTGCGCGCGGTACGCGCCTGGTGTCAGCCCCATCCTGCGCCGAAACACGCGTGTAAAGTGGCTTTGGTCGGCGAAACCGGCGGCCTGAGCAATCGCTTTGAGCGAATGGCGTCCACCGGTCAATTGAGCGCATGCAAAATCGAGTCGAAGCTGGCGCACGTAATCTCCGACAGTACAGCCATAGTGCTTGCGGAATTCCCGCGCGAGGTGGTCGGCGCAAACATGACTGTCCGAAGCGATTTCGTCCAACGTCAACGTCTCACGAAAACGATCGTGCAGCAATGCTTCCACGCGAGCGAGCCATCGACGTGAACCGCCAACCGTCGCCGCGCGCGGGACGGCCCGCTCGCACGCCGCAAGAAGTTCGAGTACCAGCCCTTCGACTGCTAGCGATGTAGCCGAATCCTGCTCACGGCACTCGCGGACGAGACGGCGCATGAACGACAACGGAGCTCCACTGGCGAAGTCATCCGGGCGATCGAGGACTTGGGTCCGACCGCCCATCCGCTCCAGCCACGAAGACGAAAATTCGACATGGAGCGCCTTGCCGCCGGCCCCGTACCAGCAATTTGCGTGCGGTACGGCTGCGGGGAAAAGCGTCAGTGACATGGGCCCATCTTCGCCACCGCGTGACGGCCAGGATCGTGTACCGCGGCCGTCCAGCACGAAACAGAAAAACGGATTCACATGTTCGTGCTGCGGAATGATGAGATCCGTTGCGAATTGGGTCTCCACGACCGAGATGCCATCATCCCTGTATTGCAGGGTGGTAGCGCCGAAGTAGTCGCCCGGCTCAAGTACCCGTAGCATGGGATTGCTCCCAAAGAAACGTTGCATTCGATATTACACACTTGTTGGCCCCTGCGAGTCATCTCCTGCCACGATGTCAACGGCATCGAACCTGCGGGCAACGAGCACAAAGTCCTGGGGCTGGTCAATCCAGCCAGCCGCGCAGCCGCGCGTGATCGAGAAAACGGTAGACGTCGGGCGCAAGTTCGGACGTGCCGAAAAGCCGTTCGAGTTCGCCGATGATGTCATCGAGCTCGTGTTCTCCGTCGCAACGCGCGAGGATCGCGCCGGCGCTAGCGTTGAGCTTCACCATCCCTTCGGCATAGAGCAGCACGTAGGCGTCCTGCGCCGCTTCCCACTGCAGGCGGAAGACGCTTCGCAGGCGGGGGCGCAGCGGCACGCCGCTATCCGAGTCACGCGTGTTCATTGCGTTCCCAGTGTGTTCATGGTCGTTCGTTGCGCCGCCCGCGGCGCCCTACGTGCAGCGCGGGCGGCACGCCGCAGCCCGCTCAGCGATTGGCGACATACATCGTGATTTCAAAGCCGAAACGCACTTCGGCATACGACGGGGTAATCCATTGCATGGCATGTCTCCTTGTTTGCGATTGGATGAAAAACCGCACTCGATGCGCGGCCGCTCCCTTCAAAGCAAAGGATATGCCGATGTCGTAATGCGAGGCGCGGGCATTCTGGAGATGGGCGGTGTTGATTTTTGGAGCACCGCTGCTGCGCAATGCAACAGCGGTGCGACAACACATTGGCGGAAACCGACGTGCCGATGAAAGCGGTGATGGGCTCAAAAATCGTCCACCGCACGCCCCGGTTCGACCGCGGGCATCTTCCGGTAGATCATGTTGCGCGACACGCCGAGCTCGCGCGCCGCCGCCGAAACGTTGCCGCCATGCCGCGCGAGCGCCGCGGCAATCGCAGATACGGTCACGTCCTGCAGGCGCGCGCACTCCGGCACGGACGCATTGCCCGCGCCTCGCGTATCCGCCGCGCCGCTCGACGCAACGCTACAGCGCAGGTCATCGAAGAAGTCATCGGGCAAATGCTCGCGCCGGATCTCGCCGTCCGCGTCGACCATGGCCGCCGCAGTGCGCAGCAGATTGCCGAGCTGCCTGAAGTTGCCCGGCCACGGACAGCGCTCGAACATCGCCATCACGTCGGGCGCGACGTGAAGCGGCTGCCCGCTCGCGCTCGCGAGCGATTCGCGCAGCAACATCTTCTGGATCACGACCGCGAGATCGGTCCGCTCGCGCAGACGCGGCAGACGCACCACGAGGCCATTGAGCCGGTAGTAGAGATCCTCGCGGAAGCGGTTTTGCGCGATCATCACGCGCAGGTCACGGTGCGTCGCGCAGATGATCGCGACGTCCACCGCTATGCTGCGCGTCGAGCCGAGCGGGTTGACGACGCGTTCCTGCAGCACGCGCAGCAGCCGCACTTGCAGCGAATACGGCATGTCGCCGATCTCATCGAGAAACAGCGTGCCGCCGTTCGCTTGCAGCAGCTTGCCGATTGCGCCTTTGCGCCGCGCTCCGGTGAATGCGCCTTCCTCGTAGCCGAACAGTTCAGATTCGATCAGCGTCTCGGGAATCGAAGCGCAGTTGACCGCGACGAACGGCCCGGCGTGCCGCGGCGAATCGTTGTGGATCGCCTGCGCGAGCAGTTCCTTGCCCGTGCCGGTCTCGCCATTGATCAGGATCGGAATGTCCTTGCCGATCACTCTTTTGACCTTCGCAATGACCGCGGCGATCTGCGGGTCGCCCGTGTCGAGATAGCTCAGACGTGAAAGCCCGGCAACGGTCTGCGGCGGCTCCTCGCGCGCCGCCGCCCGCGCGCCCTCGTGCACGGCGACCGGGCGGCTGCCTTCGGCCAGCGACGCCCGCCTGAACTGCACGCGCGCGCAAACCACCGCGCCGCTGCTCAGATTGAGCATCAGGTGCGGGTCGAGGCTCGCGCGCGCACGATCGATCAGTTGCGCGCTGGTGGTCTGGAACAGCGACGACAGCGTATGCGCGCGCAGCCCGGCGAGCGGCATGCCGAGCTGAAACTGCGCACTGCGGTTGGCCGACAGAAAACGTCCGTCGCTCGTGAACGCGACGATGCCTTCCATCAGCGTGCCGAGAAACTCCGGACGACTATGGAAGGACACTTGCAGCGTTTCGTGAAAGGTGGTCGTGAACAGATGATTCTCGATCATCTGCACCGACATTTTGGCGAGCGCCATCGTGTGCTGATGATAGCTGCGGTAGTCGCCCGTCACGTCGAGCACGCCGATCGCATCACCATACGGATCGAGAATCGGCACGCTCGAGCAGGTCAGGAAGCGGTTTGCCGCGAGGTAATGCTGGTCGCCGTGCACGACCATCGCGCAGCGCTCGGCCAACGCCGTACCGATCGCATTGGTGCCCTGGCGGTCCTCGGCCCAGTTCGCGCCGGGCCGCAGCGCGACTTTCTCCGCGCGCGCGAGAAAATCGTCGTCACCGATCGAATGCAGGATCAGCCCTTCGGCATTGGTCAGCACGATCATGCTTTGCGTGTTGGCGATCTGCTCGCGCAGCGTCTCCATCACCGGCATCGCGTGCGCGCACAGCACCCGGTTCTGCTCGCGTTTGAGCACGAGTCCCGCGTTCGAAAGAACCTCGTACTCCGGCCGCGCCGATGCGCACAGGCCAAACGTTTCGGACCGTTGGTGCGCTTTCTGAATCGCCGGCGCGGGAAAGTCATTGGACCGGACGGTCGTCTGAGCCACGGCCGGATGAACGTCATCGCGCATTGTCTCCCTCCGGAGCCTGGTACCTTGCCAGACTTTTCTCCGTTCTCTTAAGCAAGCTCCGGGCCATTCATTTCATCGACGGTGGCGAAGCGAAGAGGCTGTATTACCGCAAATCGATGCGCGTTGCGATATGCGGAGTCACCCCGAGTGGCGCTCGACCCGCGCTGCTGGCGTCGCCCTCGCCCCGAGCGATGTGCGCGAGCGCCGCAACTGTGCTGTTTCTCAACACTCTATCGCGCGGCGTTGTACCGGGATGCAACAGATGGAACGCCGCGCAAGCGATATATGCCGCAGCACGTTCAGGCGCGCCGCCCTTTCGGACTCGCTCACAAAAATGGCATGCGACTTGCAGTAACGGCATCGCATCCGGATCGACGACACGGAACGAGGGGCGACGCCTCTCCCGGCACTGCATCGACAAACACTCAGGAGACGACCATGAAGAACCGTTCGCCCGCCGCTGGCCGGCTGGCTGTCCTTGGAGCGAGCATCGCGATCGCGATGGCACTGAACGTGGCTCCGGTGGGCGCCGCCCCGGACTATCCCGCCGTGACCTACGAGCGCCTCGCTCAAGCGCAAAGCGACCCGGGCTGGCTCACCTATTACCGCAGCTATAGCGGCCAGTCGCATTCCCCTCTGAAGCAGATCGATGCATCGAACGTCGCCGGTCTCAAGCAGGCCTGGAGCTATCGTTTCCCCGCGGAACTCAAGCAGGGATTCGAAGCAACTCCGATCGTCAACGGCGGGTACCTTTTCGTCAGCACACCCAAGGACAACGTCTATGCGTTCGATGTCAAAACCGGCACGCAGCTGTGGAAATACGAGCCGAAGCTCGGCGCGGAATCGTTCAAGACCGCCTGTTGCGATGTCGTGAATCGCGGCGTCGCGCTGTATGGCAAGAACGTCTACGTGGCGATGCTGAGCGGCGAGGTGGCCGCGATCGACGCGCAGAGCGGCAACCTCGTGTGGAAGAAGCAGATGTTCGAGCCGGGTCTCGGCTACGCGTTCTCGCTTGCACCGCTCGCGCTCGATGGCGCGATCGTCGTCGGCACGTCGGGCGGCGAGTATGGGATTCGCGGTTATATCGCCGCGCTCAATCCCGACGACGGCTCGATCATCTGGAAGCGCTACACGATCCCGAGTGCCGGTGAGAAAGGTAGCGACACATGGCCCGACGGCATGCAGGAACATGGCGGCGGCGCGGCGTGGCTGACCGGCACTTACGACGCGGCCTCGCAGACGCTGTACTGGGGCGTCGGCAATCCGGGGCCGTGGCTCGCCGCGCTGCGTCCGGGCGACAACCTGTACTCCGATTCACTGCTCGCGCTCAACCCGAAAAACGGCGAGCTGAAGTGGCACTACCAGTACACGAACAATGACACGTGGGACTACGACGGCGTCAACACGCCGGTGCTTGCCAACATCAGCTACAAGGGCAAGCCGTATGACGCGATCATCCATGCCGACCGCAACGGCTTCTTCCACGCGATCGATCGCAAGACCGGCAAGCTGATCTACGCGGAGCCGTTCGTCAAGGCGCTGTCGGTGACCGGCTACACCGGCGACGGCAAACCGGTTCAGGACGCCAGCCGATTTCCGAAGGCCGGCACGACGATCAACACCTGCCCAAGCTTTCTCGGCGGCAAGAACTGGTGGTCGACCTCCTACGATCCGGAGCGGCACATCGCGGTGGTGCCATCGCTGCATGCGTGCATGAGCCTGTCCGGCAAGTCGGTCAGCTACATGGAGGGCCTGCCCTACCTCGGCGAAGGCTTTGAGATTCAGCCCGAACCGGGCAGCCAGGGCTATGGCGAGCTTCAGGCCATCGACGTCAATACCGGCAAGAAGCTGTGGGGTCACTGGACCAAAATGCCGTGGAACGGCGGCGTCGCCACGACCGCGAGCGGGCTCGCCTTCAGCGGCTCGCTCGACGGCCATCTGTACGCGTTCGACGTGACGACGGGCAAGGTGTTGTGGGAGAGCCCGCAACTCGCGAGCGGCATCGTCGCGCAACCTTCCGTGTTCGAAGTCGACGGCAAGGAATACGTGGCCGTGCTCGCGGGCTACGGCGGCGCGAACCCGATCTGGGGCGGCCCGATGGCCGACGTCGCGAAGGACGTTCCGCGCGGCGGCACGTTGTATGTGTTCGCGCTCGATCGCGGCTGAGCATAGCAGCCACCGCACGCGCATCGTTCTGCACCTCCGACTCTCGCAGCTGCGTCTCTCCGCGCCCGCACGCAGTTCAGGCGGGCGCGGTGTTCCCGCCATCACAGGAACGCACCATCATGAACATTCGACTCACTCAGGTTGCCCTCGCCAGCGCGCTCGTCGCCGGCGCCGCGCAGGTTGCCGTCCATGCGGCGGCGCAGACGCCATCCAGCGTCCGCGTATGCACGATGCCCGGCAGCCCTTCGGCCGAGCTGGACAAGTCCGTTGCACGCGCGGTGTTGAACACCGCGGGCATCGCCGCGACCTTCGCGTCGCGCGGCATCGACGACAACGGCGGCGACGAAGGCATCTCCGCTCGCGAGCTGTCGAAATCGCTGCAGCGCGACTGCGATGTGATCGCGGGCTTTCCGCGTTCGAGCGTGGCCGACGGCTCCGACTCGCAGCTACTCTTTTCCCAGGGCTATCTTCACTCCGGCTATGTCAGCATTGCGCTGCGCGGCGACCATGCGGCCAACACTAACGTCGCGGCACCGGACGGCAAGATCACGATTGCGGCCACCTGGTCGAGCCCGTCGCAACTGATCGCGGTCGAGCAGAAGAACGCGCGCTTCGATCTGGAAACCACCTCCAGGCTGACCGTCGACGCCGTCGCGAAAGGACGCGCCCAGCGCGCGATCGTCTGGTACCCGGCCGTGGTGGCATATCGGCGTGCGCACCCGCAGCAGCACTTCGACGTCGCCGTCACCGAATCGCCCTATGCCGACTGGAATCTCGTGTTCGCGTCGGGACCCGGCACGCAGCAGTTGCAAAAGCGCATCGACGGCGCGCTCGCGCGCTTGCGCAGCGATGGCCGGCTCGCGGCGCTGACGCGCAACTGGGCGTTACCAGCCACCATCGCGACCGTTTCGGCGACCACTCGCGCGAGCCTCGTGCGCAGTCCCGCACGCTATCTCGACGGCCCGACGCAGCCGTCGCCGCGTGCGAATGTATGGCGCGTGAGCGGCATGCCGGCCGCCGGCGGCTTCATCAAGGTTGCGGCGACGACCGAGGCACCATCGTTCGATCACGATCAGGTCGCCCACGGCGAACATCTATATGCCGATTCGTGTGCGAAATGCCACGGCGAAAAGCTCGAAGGCAACACGGCGCCCTCGTTGATCGGACCGGCTTTCGCGCCAGCGGCGAACTCGCATCTCACGATCGGCGGCATCTATCAGTACATGTCGACCAACATGCCCGCGGACCATCCCGGCAAGATGAGCGACGAGGAGTACGCCGATCTGATGGCCTTCCTGCTCTATACGAATGGCTACGACACCGGCAACGCGAAGCTGACCGCGCAGGCCGCGCAATCCTCTACCACGCCGCTGAACGCCGGACCGCGCCACTGACACGTTGCATCGCACTGCATTGCAATGCCACGCCGCTTCGATCGAATGAGATGCGGCATGGCCGACCCATTTCTTTTCTCAGGACATCATCATGGTCTCTCACAATCGCAGACACTTCATTCTCCAGGCCGCGGGCCTGTGTGCCGCACTCGCCAGCGCCGACCTCGCGCTCGCCGCGCCGCCGCCCGTCGATGAAAACGACGCCACGGCCGGCTCGCTCGGCTATCGTGCGAAAGCGAGCAGCGTCGACGCCGCGAAGTTCCCCAAGTACCACGCGGGCCAGACCTGCGCGAACTGTCGTTTCTATACCGGCGCAGCGGGTGAGGCCGCCGGACCGTGCCCGATGTTCCCCGGCAAATCCGTTGCCGCTGAAGGCTGGTGCAACGTCTATGCGCCACGAGCTTGAGCGCTGGTCCGTGGGTGCGGCGCGAAACGGCGCACGCGCGACGGATCTGCCGACGCTTCGCTCGCTGATTCGATGCGATTGCTGAACGACGTTGGAGCGCTGCTAAGCTACTGTCCGCCGCATGTATTCTTGGTCTCCCGAACCTGCCGCAATGAGGGCAGAAGTTGCGCGTCGTCGGCATTGCGCTGCCGCCGATCTTCGTATAAGGCGCCTGATTTCACCTTCGAACGAAAAGCTGGCGGCTCTCACCACGACGACCGGCAAACCCGCGGAACCGGAAGCGCGCTGACAATCGCTGCAATGGCAGATGAGTTGCGCGAGTGAATCACCGTGAGCTTTGTATTGCACCGCGCCGCACAGGCAGCGCCCCGTCCAGGGAGTTGACATCGATCTGCTCCGGTTCAAATGTTCTCGCTGTTGGAGCTAGTTGGACTCGAAAGATCTTCGTGAAACTACGAGCGCTGTCACTGTCCGTATCCCCTGCACTTCATCACGATCAGACGCAGTCAAAGCGGAGCGGAATACCTCACTGACGTCAAAAAGCCTCATCAGGGCCTGCCTTCACCGGTCGCAGCATTGGCATTGATAACGCCTATGCATCAATGCTTCCAAAAATCGCACTTCTACTCTTGGTCTTCTTGGGCAACTATGTGTCACCAGAAGCCCGAGAAAACGGTTCAAAAGAACAGCGCATTAGAAGAAGAACCTACAAGCGCGTGACGCCGTTCCTATCAGCGCATCCGACTGCGAGCTCGAGTTACGTTCGCGGCGCTGCGCACCAACGCATCTTTTGCAAGACACACGTCGCCGTTGATTCCCGCTGCCATAAGAACGCGCTCGATGATGCGGGTTTCGCTCGCACCTGCTGCGAACGAAGCGCAGCACTGGTCGCATGCAAAGCCGCCGCGATTGATAACGGCAGAACATCAATCGTTCCGAAAGTTGCACTTATCGTTTGGCCGCCTCCAGGCCAATATTTCCAAAATCACAATCGGCCGGACCACCGCGTCTTTTCAAGATCTCAGGAGACACCTCGATGCACCCCTCGTCTAACCTTTCCACCGGACGTTCGAAGGCCGCCACGGTTTTCCGTGTCACGGCCGGGAATTTCCTGGAGCAGTTCGACTTCTTCCTGTTCGGCTTCTACGCCACGCAGATCGCCAACGTTTTCTTTCCCGCCCACAGCGAGTTCGCCTCGTTGATGATGACGTTCGCCGTGTTCGGCGCCGGCTTCCTGATGCGCCCGCTGGGCGCGATCGTGCTGGGCGCCTACATCGACGACGTCGGCCGCCGCAAGGGCCTCATCGTCACGCTTTCCATCATGGCGAGCGGCACGATCCTGATCGCGTTCGTACCGGGCTACGCGACGATCGGACTTCTGGCGCCCGCGCTCGTGCTGCTCGGACGGCTGCTGCAGGGCTTCTCGGCGGGCGCGGAGCTGGGCGGCGTGTCGGTGTATCTTGCCGAGATGGCCACGCCCGGCCGCAAAGGGTTTTTCACGAGCTGGCAGTCCGCGAGCCAACAGGTGGCGATCGTCGTCGCCGCGGGCCTCGGCTTCGGGCTCAATCAGTGGCTGAGCGCATCGGACATCGCAGCGTGGGGTTGGCGCGTGCCGTTCTTCGTGGGCTGCATGATCGTGCCGTTCATCTTCATGCTGCGTCGCAATCTGGAGGAAACGCAGGAGTTCAAGGCGCGCCAGCATCGTCCGACCATGAAGGAAGTATTCGGCACGCTGGTCCAGAACTGGGCCGTCGTCGTCGCAGGCATGATGCTGGTGGCGATGACCACCACGAGCTTTTACCTCATCACGGTCTACGCGCCGACCTTCGGCAAGACGGTCCTGCACCTGAGCACCGCCGACAGCCTGCTCGTGACGCTGTGTGTCGGCGTATCGAACTTCGTGTGGCTGCCGATCGGCGGGGCGCTCTCCGACAAGCTCGGCCGCCGGCCGCTCCTCGTCGCCATGACGGTGCTCGCCATCGCGACCGCCTACCCGGCACTGTCGCTGCTCGCTCACGCGCCGAGCTTCGTCAACATGCTGCTCGTCCTCCTTTGGCTCTCGTTCATGTACGGCATCTATAACGGCGCGATGGTCGTCGCGCTCACGGAAGTGATGCCGGTGCAGGTGCGCGTTGCCGGGTTCTCGCTCGCCTACAGCCTCGCGACGGCCGTGTTCGGAGGCTTCACGCCCGCGATCTCGACGGCGCTCATTCATATGACTGGCGAGAAGGCCGCGCCCGGATACTGGATGAGCCTCGCCGCAGCGTGCGCGCTTTTGGCGACGTTCGCGCTCTATCGCCGCCGCGCAGTCACGCTGACGCCGGCGCACTGATGCGCTTGCCCCGCATCCATCGCAACCGCACACGACCATCACCATGAAAAATCTGCTTCTGAAACTTTGCGCCGCGGCGCTCGTCGCAAGCTCGGCCGCTGCGGCGAACGTGCAGGCCGCCGACCTGCACGTCATGAGCTCCGGCGGCTTCACCGCCGCGTACAAGGTGCTCGGCCCGAGGTTCGCGTCCCAGACTGGCAACACGCTCGACACCTCGCTCGGGCCCTCGATGGGCAAATCGCCCGAAGCGATCCCCAACAGGCTCGAGCGCGGCGAGCCCGCGGACGCCGTCATCATGGTCGGCTACGCACTCGACGAGCTGATCAAGCAAGGCAAGGTCATCCCCGGATCGCGGGTAGAGCTGGCCGATTCGCGCATCGGCATGGTCGTGCGCGAAGGGGCGGTGAAGCCCGACATCGGCTCCCCCGAGGGCCTCAGGCAGACCCTGTTGCGGGCGAAGTCGATCGCCTACTCGGACAGCGCGAGCGGCGTCTATATCGAGCGAGAGCTGTTCAAGAAGCTGGGCATCGAGGATCAGGTCAGGTCGAAGGCGAAGATGATCCCGCGGATTCCGGTGGCGTCGGTGGTGGCAAACGGGGACTACGAAATCGGCTTCCAGCAGGTGAGCGAATTGCTGCCCGTCCAGGGCGCCACGTTCGTCGGCAAGATTCCCGAGTCTCTGCAGTCCGTCACGCGCTTCGCCGCCGGCATTCCCGTCGGTGCGCGGCATCCGAAGGAAGCGAAAGCGCTTCTCGACTATCTTGCTTCACCCGATGTGCAAGCGGAAGTGAAATCGACCGGGCTCGATTCCGTCCCGGCGCATTGAGGCAGAAACACGGGAAGGCTTGTCTCAGCCAGCATTCACGTCACCGCAAGGCGTCTGTCGCGGGATCATTCGCGACGTCCGGGCGGGCTGGCTCGGGCGCCCTGAGCATCTGTGCGAGACGTGCTCGATCGCACGCGCCTTCCCACATCGAAACGAAGATCACTGCGCACGCGTTGCTGATGACGCTCGTCAGCGCCCGCGCCTCGGACATGAAGCGGTCGATGCCCACCAGCAGCGCCGCCCCGGCAACCGGCAAGTCCGGAATCACCGTAAGCGTAGCGACGAGCGCGACCAGCCCGCTGCCGGACACGCCGGCCGCGCCCTTGGAAGTGAGCAGCATGACGGCGAGCATCGTCGCGGTCTGAGACGCCGATAGCGGCACATCGCACGCCTGAGCGATGAACATCGAGGCGAGCGTCAGATAGATCGCGGTGCCGTCCAGATTGAACGAATAGCCCGCGGGCAGCACGAGCCCGACGACGCCCTTGTCGCAACCGAGCGCCTCCAGCTTCCCGATCAAACGCGGCAGCACCGGCTCCGTCGACGATGTCGCGAGAACGATGAGCAATTCCTCGCGCATGTAGCGCAGAAGTCGCCAAAGCGCGAAACCGTGCAGCCGCGCAAGCGGCGCGAGCACCAGCGCAACGAACATCACGCATGCGACGTAGAACGACACCATCAGCATGCCGAGCGAGCCGACCGAGCGGATGCCGAAGCGGCCCACCGTGAACGCCATCGCGCCGAACGCTCCGAGCGGAGCGAGCCGCATGATCGTCGCGAGGACGCGAAACAGGATCTGGGCGACGCCGTCGATGAGCGCCAGCACGGGCCGGCCGGCCTGCGGATATGAATTCAGAGAGAAGCCGAACAGCAGCGAGAGCAGCAGCACCGGCAGCACCTCGCCCTTCTCGAAGGCCCCGAGCATCGTCTCCGGGATCACGCTCAACCCGAACGCCACGAGTCCGCCCGCCTGCGCGTGCTTCGCATATTGCGCGAGGATGCTCGAATCGAGATGATGTACGTCGATGTGCATGCCCGCGCCGGGTCGCAGCACGAACGCGATGCCGAGTCCGAACACGAGCGCGACGGCCGTCAGGCAATAAAAAAGCGCCAGCGCCCGGATGATCGTGCGTCCGATGGCCTTCCCGCTGGCGAGCGACGTAATGCCCGAGACGATCGTGCAGAAGACGATCGGCGCGACCATCATCCGCACGAGCCCGAGAAACGCGTCGCTGAGCGGCTTGAGCAGCGCGCCCGTTGCCGGCCAGAAATGGCCGAGGATCATGCCGAGCACCATGGCCAGCAGGACTTGCACATAGAGCGGACGAAGCGGTCTTGCCAACCTCACGATGCGGACTTCCTTCCTGTCTTGACTGTCGCCGTTACGTTATTGCCCACGGCATCACCGCTTGCGGCTCCGGCGCGCTTCATCTCGATGATCGTCCGATGAAACTCCTGGGCGGCCGGTGTGAGCGGCCGTCCGCGCCGTCTTACGATTCCCACGCGTCGTCTCACCACCGGTTCGACGAGCGGCACGCTCGTGAGGATCGGGTGGTCATGTCCGGGCATGGCCATCGACGGCACGGCGGCGACGCCGAGCCCCGCTTCGATTAACCCGAGCATGGTCGTCACGTGTCGCGTCTCGCAGACGCTCGGCGCACGTGGCGCGACGCTCGAGAGCGCCTGGTCGAGCAACAGACGGTTGCCGGAAGTCTTGTCGACCGAGACGTAATCGTGCTCGTAAAGCTCGGTCCAGGTCACGCGCTTCTTGCGTGCGAGGGGATGATCGCGGCGGCAAGCAGCAACGAACCGCTCTTGCAGCAGGACTTTGAACTCGATCTCGGACTCTTGACTGCCCATGAAGCTCACGCCGAAATCAGCCTCGCCGCTGATGACGGCGCCAAGCACCTCGTTGGCGCTCGCATCCAGAAGCTTGACCCGGATGCGTGGAAAGCGGCGATGGTAGCTCGCGATGACGCCCGGCAGAAAGTAGTACGCCACCGATGGCACGCACGCGATAGTCACATGACCCAGGCGGCTCGATGAAACATCGCGAATGCCGAGCAGTGCGATGTCAAGGTCATCCAGCAGTTGTTCTGCGCTCGGGGCGAACACGCGGCCGACAGTTGTGAGTGTGACGCTACGCGTGGTTCGCTCGAAGAGACGCACGCCGAGCGCTTCCTCGAGCTTGTCGATCCGACGACTCAAGGCCGGTTGGGAAATGCTCACCGCCTCGGCGGCCTTGCGGAAGCTGCCCAGCTCCACCACCGCGCGAAACGCCTGCAAGTCGTTCAAGTCGAAGTTGACGCCCACGACCGGTCTCCGCATCTTGGAAACCGATTATTTTGCATTATTCAGGAGACGCGGCGATCAAAGATGCCGCGTTTGCTCGGGCGGATTGCCCCAGTCATTGTGCAACCCATCGCGATAAGTCACGGACGCACTCAACGCCGCATCGAGATCGAGTTCATCGAGACACATGATGTTGACGTTGATATACGGATACCCCGTGCCGTTCGGCATATCGATCCGATCGAATACATGGACCCCGCAGCGCCGGCAGAACGGGTGATGCGCGACCGCATTTTTCCCCTGATATTCGCTGAGCGCGGCTTCGTCCGAAAGCAGACGAAAGTCCTCCCGGCGAACCTGCACGTGCCAGAATCGCAGCCTGCTGCAATAACTGCAATTGCATTTCGACGTGCCCTTGTCGAAATCGATGCGAGCCTCGAACTTCACGAATTGGCAATGGCAGCTTCCGAGGTACGTGCGCAGCATGGGGTTCTCCGAGGTTGAGGGCCGCTGCAATTATGGACGGCACGACTTCGCGCTGCCAACGCACGAGCCGTCGCAACCCTCGCAGTAGTGGCGGTCGCGCACCGCGCGATCCACGCGCCAGACGTTAGCCTCGGCCGGCCGCGCCGTTCCCACCGAGCGGCCGTTTTCCCGCGCATGAAAGCTCGGCTCGCCCGGCCTTGCCGCGGCGAATCGCTTCATCGATGCCCGGCTCGCCGAACACCGCTTTCAGTTCGGCCACGAACGCCGCGATCTCGGGCATCGGATGCCCGGCCGGCTTGCGCACTCGCATGTCCATTCATCCGCTCCCGAAAAAAGTGCCTCTTCGCCATATCTTAAAAACGATGTAGGATACTGTATATCCATACAGGTATTTTCGCAAATGACAACCGCCCTGCCAGCACCGGAAGCCATTCACCCGTCCTTGTGGCGGGCGTCCCAGCTTGGCGCTGGCCGCGGCCGCAGCGTCGATACCGGCTATCCGGCCCTGTCGGCGGAATTGCCCGGCGGCGGCTGGCCGCTCGGCGCGCTGGTCGATCTGCTGGTGCAGCAGGCCGGCGTCGGCGAACTGCGGCTGTTGCAGCCGGCGCTCAGCGCCGTCGGCGAGCGTCCGGTCGCCTTCGTGCAGCCGCCGCACACGCCGGACGGCCTCGGGCTCAACTACATCGGCCTGTCGCTGCAGCAGGTGCTGCGCATCAACGCGCCGAAAACCGCCGACGCGCTGTGGTCCGCCGAGCAGATCCTGCGCGCCGGCAGTTGCGGCGCGCTGATCTTCTGGGCGCAATACGCGCAGGCGTCGTCGCTGCGCCGCCTGCATCTGGCCGCGCAGTCGTCGGAGACGCTGTTCATCATGGTGCGGCCGCTCGCCACCGCGCAGGACGCGTCGCCCGCGCTGCTGCGGCTCGCGCTCAGGCCATCGGCCGAGGGTCTCACCATCGACATCGTGAAACGACGAGGGCCCGCTCGCGCAGAGCCCCTGTCGATTCCCCTTCAACCCACACCCGTTCTGCTTTCCCGACATGCGCGTCTTTCTCGCCGTTCATCTGCCAAAGTTGCCGCTCGAGGTCTTCAGACCGAAGTGGTCGCCTGAGCCCGCGCATGGCTGCGCGGTGCTGGAGAAAGACAAGGTGGTCATGGCCGACCCCGCCGCGCGCTCGGCAGGCGTGCGTCCCGGCATGAAGCGCGGCGGCGTGCTGACGCTGTCGCCGGAAACGGCAATGTACGAGCGCGACAGCGGCCGCGAGGCGGCGGCCCATCGCGAGGTGGGGATCGCGCTGATGCGCTTCTCGCCCGAAGTCGCGCTGCTCGATGAGGCGACGGTGGTCGTCGAGATCGGCGCGAGTCTGCGGCTCTTCGGCGGCCTGCTCGCGCTGTGTCGCGACGCCAAGGCCATCCTCGATGCGCTCGGCTTCACCGCGCGCATCAGCGCCGCGCCGACCGGCCAGGGCGCGTGGCTGCTCGCGAAGTTCGGCAACCGCCGCGTGCTGAAGCTCGCGTCGCTCGAACAGCGCCTCTCAGCGCTGCCGATGCTCGCCGTGCCCGAAGTCCGCCCGTTCGCCGACTGGTTCACGGCCCTTGGTTGCGAGCGCATCGCCGATCTGCGCCGCCTGCCCCGCGCCGGCTTGCAGCGCCGCTGCGGCGAACATCTGCTCGACTCGCTCGACCGCGCGTTCGGAACCGCGCCCGAACTGTTCGACTGGCTCGAACTGCCGCCCACGTTCTCGGCGCGCATCGAGATGCCGGACCGGCTCGAACACGCGGATGGCGCGGTGTTCGGCGCGCAGCGGCTCGTCGTGCAGCTGTGCGGATGGCTGTGCGCGAAGCAGCTTGCGGTCAGCGGCATTCGCCTGTCGCTCGAACACGAGCGCGGACGCAATGCGATCGAGCCGACCACGATCGACATCGCGCTCGGCGAGCCGACCTGGCGCGAAGAACATCTGATGCGGTTGCTGAAAGAGCGGCTGCATCGCATCGAGCTCGCCGCGCCCGTGATTGCGTTGCGGCTCGACGCATCGAACGTCGAGTCGGCCGCGCCCGCGTCCGACACGCTGTTTCCCGAACCGGGCGGCTCGCAGGAAGATCACGAGCGGCTGCTCGAACTGCTGGTCGCGCGGCTCGGCGAAGAGAACGTGCTGAAACCCGCACCGAGCGCCGATCATCGCCCGGAGATCGCGAACCGCTGGCTGCCGGTGTCGCAGCCGGTCAAACCCGAACCGCTGCCGCAGAATCTGCCGCGCCCGACGTGGATGCTCGACACGCCCGTGCGTCTGTTGATGCGCCAGCACCGTCCGTTCTATGGCTCGCCGTTGCGCATGGTGTCGCCGGGCGAGCGTATCGAGAGCGGCTGGTTCGACGGCGAGCTCGTCACGCGCGATTACTTCGTCGCGCAGGCGGACGACCAGAGCTGCTACTGGATCTACCGCGAACGCGTGAGCAGCCGCGACGCGGAAGAAGAGCAACGCTGGTTCCTTCATGGCCTGTTCGGCTGACAGGCGCGGCTGATATGCGCGGATGAACGGCCATGGACACCACCTTCACGATGCTGCCGGCGTATGCCGAGCTGTTCTGCTTTTCCAACTTCACGTTTCTGCGCGGTGCGTCGCACGCTGAGGAACTGGCCGAGCGTGCCGCGCAACTCGGCTACTCCGCGCTCGCGATCACCGACGAATGCTCGCTCGCGGGAGTCGTGCGCGCGCATGTCGCGGCGAAGGAAGCGAAGCTGCCGTTCATCGTCGGTTCGTATTTCCGGCTCGTCAATGCCGATGGTTCGCCGGCCTTCGGCCTGATCCTGCTCGCCCGCAACCGCAACGGCTACGGCAATCTGTCCGAGCTGATCACGCTCGCGCGCATGCGCGCGCCCAAGGGCGAATACCGGCTCACGCCGCAGGATCTGTCGCGGCCGGAGAAGGAATATCGCCACCTGCTCGGCATGCCCGACTGCCTCGCGATTCTGGTGCCGGATTTCCCGGCCAGCGAAGACGCGCTCGACGCGCAGGTCGAATGGCTCGACGAAACCTTCACCGGCCGCGCATGGGTCGGTCTCGTGCTGCATCAACGCGCGATGGACGACATGCATCGCGGCGCGGTCGAATTCGTCGCGAAGAGCCGCGACGTGCCCGTCGTCGCGCTCGGCGAAGTCGTGATGCACGTGCGCTCGCGCAAGCCGCTGCAGGACACGATGACCGCGATCCGGGTCGGCAAGCCGGTCCATGAGTGCGGCTATGAGCTCGCGCCGAACGCCGAGCAGCATCTGCGCTCGCGGTTGCGCCTGGCCAACCTGTACCCGGAAGACGCGCTGGCCGCGACGGTCGACATCATGAGCCGCTGCACGTTTTCGCTCGATGAGCTGCGCTACGAGTATCCCGACGAGCTGGTACCGGCCGGCCATACGCCGGCCTCGTATTTGCGCCAGGAGACCTATATCGGCGCGCAGCGGCGTTTTCCGGCGGGGATCCCGCATCACGTGCAGCAGCAGATCGAGCACGAACTCGAACTGATCGCGGACCTGCAGTACGAGCCGTATTTCCTGACCGTCTATGACATCGTCCGCTTCGCGCGCAGCCAGCACATTCTGTGTCAGGGGCGCGGCTCGGCCGCGAACTCGGCGGTCTGCTACTGCCTCGGCGTGACCGAAGTGGACCCCGCGCGCGGCAACATGCTGTTCGAGCGCTTCATCAGCAAGGAGCGCGGCGAGCCGCCCGATATCGACGTCGACTTCGAGCACCAGCGGCGCGAAGAAGTGATCCAGTACATCTATCGCAAGTACGGCCGCGACCGGGCCGCGATCGCGGCGGCGGTGTCGACCTATCGTCCGCGTGGCGCGCTGCGGGAAACCGGCAAGGCGCTCGGCGTCGATCCGCAGATCGTCGATGCAGTCGCGAAGTCGCATCACTGGTTCGATGGCCGCCAGGATCTGCTCGCGCGCTTCGCGGAATCCGGCCTCGATCCGGACAAGCCGCTGATTCAGGCCTGGGCGAAGCTCGCCGCGCAACTGCTGAATTTTCCGCGCCATCTGTCGCAGCATTCGGGCGGCTTCGTAATCAGCCGCGGCAAGCTCACGCGGCTCGTGCCGGTGGAAAACGCGGCGATGGCCGACCGCTCGGTGATCGAGTGGGACAAGGACGATCTCGAATCATTGGGCTTGCTGAAGGTGGACGTGCTCGCGCTCGGCATGCTGTCCGCGATCCGGCGCACACTCGACCTCGTTTCGGAACAGCGCGGCGAACGTTTCGAAATGCAGGACATTCCGTCTGAAGATCCGGCGACCTACGCGATGATTTCAGCCGCCGATACGGTCGGCGTGTTCCAGATCGAATCGCGCGCGCAGATGAGCATGCTGCCGCGCATGCGGCCACAGACGTTCTACGACCTCGTGATCGAAGTCGCGATCGTGCGGCCGGGTCCGATTCAGGGCGGCGCCGTGCATCCGTACCTGCAGCGCCGCCAGGGCTTCGAGCCCGTCACCTATCCGAGCGACGCGTTGAAGACCGCGCTGGGCCGCACGCTCGGCGTGCCGATCTTCCAGGAGCAGGTGATGCAGGTGGCGATTCTCGCGGCCGGCTTCACGGCCGGCGAAGCCGACCAGCTGCGGCGCGCGATGGCCGCGTGGAAACGCAAGGGCGGGCTCGAAAAATACTATGACCGCATCGTGCTCGGCATGCAGGAGCGCGGCTACGACCAGGCCTTCGCCGAGGCGATCTTCGAGCAGATCAAGGGCTTCGGTGAATATGGCTTCCCCGAAAGTCACGCGGCCAGTTTCGCGCTGCTCGTCTATGCGAGCAGCTGGCTCAAGTGTCACGAACCGGAGGCATTTCTCGCCGCGATGCTGAACAGCCAGCCGATGGGCTTCTATTCGCCGTCGCAACTGGTTCAGGATGCGCAGCGGCACGGCGTCACGGTGTTGCCGGTCGATGTGACGGTGAGCGGCTGGGACTCCTCGCTCGAACCGCGTGCGGGGGCGATGCGCCCCGCCGTGCGGCTCGGTCTTTCGCTGCTGCGCGGCATGAAGGACGGCGCCGCCGAACGGATCGAGAACGCGCGCGCGGTTCGTCCGTTCGCGAGCGTCAACGATCTCGCGCGCCGCGCGCAGCTCGACCGCAAAGACCTGCATGCGCTCGCGGATGCGAATGCGTTGGCAGCGCTCGCGGGAAACCGCCGCGAAGCGCTGTGGCAGTCGGTCGCCGCGGTGCCGGACAAGGACATGCTCGCGGCCGCGGCGACTCAGGACGAAACGCCCGAACTGGGCGCACCGACCGAAGCGCACGACATCGTCGCCGACTACCGCTCGCTCGGCCTGACGCTGAACCGCCATCCGCTGGAACTGCTCAGGCCGCAGTTGCTCGCGAACCGCCTGATGCCGGCCGCGACGCTGCGGACCTATCGCGACGGCCGCCTCGCGCGCGCCTGTGGACTGGTGACGGTGCGTCAGCGACCTGGCACGGCCAAGGGCGTCGTATTCGTCACGCTCGAAGACGAGACGGGTAACGTCAACGTGATCATCTGGCCGGGCCTGCTCGAAAAACAGCGCAAGGAAGCGTTGGGCGCCACGCTGCTCGCCGTGTACGGCACGTGGCAGTGTCAGGGAGAAGTACGGCACCTCGTCGCGCAGCGGCTCGTCGATATGTCTCATCTGCTGGGCAAGTTGCAAACGACGAGCAGAAACTTCTGCTGACGCGAGCGCGCGAATGCGTATCATCGGAACAGCAAACGGAGGGCATCCATGTGCTATTCGGCTCAGATTCTGGCGGACTACCGGCGCTATGTCCGCATGTTCGGCGCGCAGATGAGCATCGAGGAATTCGCGCGTCTTTTCTTCGAACGCGCTGAGGACGGTCAGGCCAGGATTCCCAAAGCGATGGAAGACGCCTTCTCGGAACCGCAGTCCGACGCGGAACGGCAAGTCTGGGCGCTGATCGAACGCTTCCGGTCGCAGCAGACCGTGAAGCTCGAACAGGAACTGTTCAAACAGCGCACCCGCTTCGCCGATGCCGAGCGCTCCTTGCAGACCAAAGTCACCAAGGCGGCGACCGAGAGCCAACGGATCGCCAAAGACAAGATCGACCGCACGCTCGAACGGCTCGACGACCTCCGCCGGGTCGATCCCAAAGCAGCCGACTCGCGCATCTTTCCAGGCTACTACGCGCCGGTACTGGTGATGGAAAACGGCCAGCGCGTGGTCAAGCCGATGCGCTATCAGTGCCGCCTCGCCGGCAAGCCCGCATCGTACGACACCCGCTATCCGGGCACGTACAACGCTCGTCGGGACAGTCTCGAAGGTTTCTGGAAAACGCTATTCGGCTACTCGCATGGACTCGTGCTGGCCAGTTCGTTCTATGAGAACGTATCGCGCGCGCGGATGGAAGGCCGTGAACTGGCGCCCGGCGACAAAGATGAAAATGTCCAGCTGGAGTTCAGCCCCAACCCGCCCCACGACATGCTGGTCGCATGCTTATGGTCCCGCTGGAGCGGCAAAGGCGAGCCCGATCTCTTGTCCTTCGCGGCTATCACCGATGATCCGCCACCCGAGGTTGCCGCCGCCGGCCATGATCGCTGCATCATTCCGATCAAGCCCGAGCATATCGACGCGTGGTTGAATCCCGATCCGCACGATCTGGCAGCGTTGCACGCGATTCTCGACGATCGGGACCGGCCGTTTTACGAACATCGGATCGCAGCCTGATACCAGAGGCGGTTTTCCGGGCCGCGCAATACGGTGTCGGATCATCCTTGCAATCTTCGCGCAGTAACATATTCTGCGTTATGAATCTTCGTCGGCTGGCAAAAAATACGCGGTCGCAGAGGTTCGCGAACAGGTGCGATCCGGACCCCGTCAATCATCGAAGCGCCTGCGCAACGCGCCCACCACTTGCACCATGCGCATACGCACGCCACGGACCGCGCCGAGGTCGCCGACTGGGTTTGGCCCTTCTGAACCTCACGCGCAGCACGCACCGGGGGAAAGCTCCATGGATGACGCTCCCACCACGACCACGCCGCAAAGCACGGATGCGGCGCGCACCGGCCTGAGCGCCGCCGCGCTGCAGCGCGGCGTGCTCGACAATCTGCTGTGCCTGCTCGGCCGCTATCCGGCCATCGCTTCGCCGCACGACTGGTATATGGCGCTCGCCTACAGTGTGCGCGACCGCATGCTGGCGCGCTGGGCAGCCTCCGTCCAGACCTACGCCGTCAGCGATTCGCGCGTAGCTTGCTACCTTTCCGCCGAATTCCTGATCGGCCCGCAACTCGGCAACAACCTCGCCAACCTCGACATCGAGGCCAACGCGCGTGAAGCGCTGGCCTCGCTCGGCGTCGACCTCGATACGCTGCTCGAGATCGAGGAGGAACCGGGGCTCGGCAATGGCGGGCTGGGCCGGCTCGCGGCCTGCTATCTGGATTCGCTCGCGACGCTGGAAATCCCGGCCATCGGCTATGGCATCCGCTACGAATTCGGCATCTTCGACCAACTGATTCGCGACGGCTGGCAGGTCGAAACCACCGACAAGTGGCTGCAAAGAGGCAATCCATGGGAGATCGTGCGCGCCGAGGTGGCGTACTACGTCGGCTTCGGCGGCAGCACGCACAACGAAATCGATGCACGCGGGCATCTGCGTGTGCGCTGGACCCCCACGCGGCAGGTCAAAGGCGTAGCCTGCGACATCCCGATGCTGGGCTATCGCGTCAACACCTGCAACACCTTGCGGCTGTGGAAAAGCGAAGCGGTCGAGTCGTTCGACCTGCAAGACTTCAACGCCGGCGACTATTACGAGGCCGTCAACGAAAAGGTCATCTCCGAGACGCTGTCGAAAGTGCTGTATCCGAACGACGAGCCGGAGATCGGCAAGCGCCTGCGGCTCGCGCAGCAATACTTCTTCGTGTCGTGCTCGCTGCAGGACATGCTGCGCCTGCTCGAAATCAAGGGCGAACCGCTCGGACACTTCGCGGATCTGTTCAACGTGCAGCTGAACGACACGCACCCGTCGATCGCGGTCGCCGAGCTGATGCGTCTACTGGTGGACGACAAGGAGCTGCCGTGGGACGAGGCCTGGGACATCACACGGCGCGCGCTCGCGTACACCAATCACACGCTGCTGCCCGAGGCGCTCGAAACCTGGGGGCTGCCGCTGATGCGCAACCTGCTGCCGCGCCTGCTCGAAATCATCTACGAGATCAACCGGCGTTTCCTCGACGAGGTCCGGCAACGCTTTCCGGGCGATGAAGCGCGCCTCGCACGCATGTCGCTGATCGACGAGCGCGGAGACAAGCTCGTGCGCATGGCGCATCTCGCGACCGTCGGCGCCCACGCGATCAACGGCGTGGCCGAACTGCATTCCGGGCTGCTCAAGCAGACCGTGCTGCGGGACTTCGCCGAATTGTGGCCCGAGCGCTTTCACAACGTCACGAACGGCGTCACGCCGCGCCGTTTCATGCTGCTTTGCAATCCGGGGCTCGCGCGGCTGCTCGACGAGACCGTCGGCGCTGGCTGGGTCACGGATCTCGCGCGATTGCGCAAGCTCGAAGCCTATGCCGACGACGCCGCGTTCCAGCAGCGTTGGCGTAGCGTGAAGCAGTCGAACAAGGCGGTGCTCGCCGAGCATATCCGCCGCGTCACGGGCATCGGCGTCGATACTGCCGCGCTGTTCGACGTGCAGGTCAAGCGCATCCACGAATACAAGCGGCAACATCTGAACGCGTTGCTGATCGTCACGCTGTACCGGCGCCTGCTGCGCGATCCGCAACTCGCGCTGACGCCGCGCTGTTTCGTCTTCGGCGGCAAGGCCGCGCCCGGCTATGTGATGGCCAAGCTGATCATCCGTTTGATCAACGGCATCGCCGAAGTGGTGAATAACGACCCGGTGGTGAACGGCCGGCTGAAGGTCGTGTTCTATCCGGACTTCAACGTGAAGAATGCCCACTTCATGTACCCTGCCGCCGATCTGTCCGAGCAGATTTCGACGGCCGGCAAGGAGGCGTCTGGCACCGGCAACATGAAGTTCATGATGAACGGCGCGCTGACGATCGGCACGCTCGACGGCGCCAACGTCGAAATCCGCGAAGAAGTCGGCGACGAAAACTTCTTCCTGTTCGGCCTGACCGCCGACGAAGTGGCAGGCGTGAAGCGCGCGGGTTATCACCCCGCGGACTACGTGAAGGACAACGCGGAACTGGGCGAAGTACTGCAACTGATCGCCGACGGTCATTTCTCGCGCGGCGACCGTGAGATGTTCCGCCCGCTCATCGACAATCTGCTGCACGCGGACCCGTTTCTCGTGCTCGCCGATTACGCCGCTTACGTGGCGCGTCAGGACGACGTCAGCGCCGCCTGGCAGGACACGCGGCGCTGGACCCGCATGTCGATCCTGAACACCGCGCGCTCGGGCAAGTTCTCCTCCGACCGGGCCATCGGCGAATACTGCAAGAAGATCTGGAGGATCTGCCCGATAAGGATCACCCTTGACCAATGACCGTGAAACGGCATTGCTGCGTGCTCACGCGGTTCGCCCCGGCTCGCGGTTTCCGACGGGCGTCAGCGCGGTGCCCGGGGGCATCAATTTCTGCATCTTCTGCCGCCACGCGACGCGCGTCGAGCTATTGCTGTACGAGGCCGCGGACAGTCCCGAGCCGTTTCAGATCATCCCTCTCTGTACCGATGAGAATCGAACCTTCTTCTTCTGGCATGTGATGGTGGAAGGACTGCCGTTCGGCACGCACTACACGTGGCGAGTGGATGGTCCGCGCGATACGCAGACCGGCGGCTTCGCGTTCGATCCCGAACGCGAACTCCTCGATCCGTATGCCCGCGCGGTCAGCGACGTTCTGTGGACACGGCGTCGGGCCGGCAACCCGAACCCCGCCGCGCACGCCACGCACCGCGCGATCGTGACGGAACCGCTGCACGCGCCCCCCAACCGTATCTCGCGCGGCCTCGACAACGCGATCATCTACGAGTTGCACGTGGGCGGCTTCACGCGTCATCCGTCGAGCGGCGTCCAGCATCCCGGCACCTTCGCCGGCCTGATCGAGAAGATTCCGTATCTCACGCAACTCGGCGTGACCCACGTCGAGCTGCTGCCGGTGATGGCCTTCGACGAGCAGGACGTTCCGCCCGGGACGGCAGCCCTCGGCCTGATCAACTACTGGGGCTACAGCACGCATAGCTTCTACAGCCCGCATCCTCGCTACTGCCGGGACCCCGCGCGCGCGCCGCAGGAGTTTCGCGCGCTCACCGACGCGATGCACGCCGCCGGCATCGCGGTGCTGCTCGACGTCGTGTTCAACCATACGGCGGAAGCCGGCGAGACGGGACCCGTCATCAACTTCAAGGGCCTCGTCAACGATATTTTCTACCACCTCGACGAGACCGACCGGCGTCGCTATCGGGACTACACCGGCTGCGGGAACACGGTCAATTGCAACCATCCGCTGGTGACGGCGTTCATCGTTCATTGCCTCGAATACTGGGTGGAGGAGCTGGGCGTCGACGGGTTCCGCTTCGATCTGGCGAGTGTCTTCGCGCGCGACCAGCACGGCGAGCTGATGGCCGATCCACCGCTGCCCTGGGCGATGGAGTCTTCGCGTGTGCTTGCGCATGTGCCGTTGATCGCGGAAGCGTGGGACGCCGCCGGCATGTACCAGGTCGGCGCCTTTCCCGGCATGGCGTGGGCCGAGTGGAACGGCCGCTATCGGGACGTGATTCGCCGTTTCGTGCGCGGCGACCCGGGCCTGATCGGGGAGGTCGCCACCTGCATCGCGGGCAGTTCGGACCTGTATGCGGACGGCGGCAGGCTGCCCGACAACAGCATCAACTTCGTCACGTGCCACGACGGCTTCACGCTGATCGATCTGGTGAGCTACGAGACGAAACTCAACGAGGTCAATGGCGACGGGAATCGCGACGGCAGCTCCAATAACCTGTCGTGGAACTGCGGGACCGAGGGCGAGACCTCCGACCCGACGATTCTCGGGCTGCGGCTGCGCCAGGCGCGCAACCTGATGGCCATTCTGTTCCTGAGCCAGGGCGTGCCGATGATGCTCGCCGGCGACGAGGTGCTGCGCAGCCAGCGCGGCAACAACAACGCCTATTGTCAGGACAACGCGCTCAGCTGGTTCGACTGGACACCCACTGAAACCGGCTCGGCCATGTCGCGCTTCGTGCGTGAATTGATTGCGCTGCACATGCGCCACGCAAGTTTGCGCCGGCAAAATTTCCTGACCGGCCGGCCACCGCCCGGGCAAACGCGGCCGGATGTGGCATGGCATGGCGAGCGCCTGAACGAGCCCGGCTGGCACGATGCCGGCGCGCGGCTTCTCGCCGTCACGCTGGGCGGCGAAAAGCCGGGCGAGCCGGCACTGCACATGGTGTTCAACATGAGCGATTGCGCGCGCACGGTCGAGTTGCCCGCGCCAGACGCGCCGCACTGGCGGCGTATCGTCGATACCGCGCGCGACAGTCCGCATGACATCGTGCAAGTTGCGCAGCAGGGCGTCATCGAAAGCGAGCAATGTCGGGTGGAAGCACGCAGTGTCGTGGTCCTGGAAGAAGCGAGCTGAAGTTACCCAAATCACCCGGTCTGTCGTCCTCTAATGTCGATCGCGGAGGGCATCATGAGAATCAACGTATATGGGCCGTCCGTCGCCCTCGCGATGGTTGCGCTCGTGGTGCATGGCAGCGCCTTCGCGAGGTCCGAAGCGTGCCATCCGGCCTCGGAGAAGCAGATTTCCGCACTGTTCGATCGCTGGAACGACTCGCTGAAAACCGGCGACCCGCAGAAGGTCGTGGCGAACTACGCACCGAACTCGATCCTGCTGCCGACCGTCTCGAACAAGCCGCGTTTGACCGCCGACGAAAAGCTCGACTATTTCAAACACTTCCTCGAAAACAAACCGGTCGGCACGATCGACTTCCGCGACATCATGATTGAATGCAATACGGCGATCGACTCGGGGCTCTATACGTTCAAGTTCGCGGACGGCTCGGTCGTCAAGGCGCGCTATACGTTCACCTACTCGTGGAACGGACACAAGTGGCTGATTACCAGCCATCATTCGTCGAAAATGCCGGAAGGCAATTAGGCGATCTGGCTGAGAAGAAGTCAGGCTGGGACTTGAACCTCATTCACGAATGGCCTGAATACGTCCCGCCTTGACTGCCGCTTTCAAAACCGTCCAGTCCGCCTCATTCTGCTCCGCATAAGCCAGCGCGAATTGCACGACGGCTTCGTCGAATGCCTCCGACTTGCCGACATATCCGCTGAGCAATGCGGGGTCGCCTGCTTTCGCCATCGAATGCGCCAGCGCGTGAGCGCAGGACACCGCATATTCGCCCAGATCTTCGACGTCGAACGTGGTGAAGTCGAACGCCCCCTTCATGTCGCGCAATTGCCGCACATAGAAGTCGTTGCCGGTGTGATGCATCTTCGACCAGCCGAGGAAAATGTCGCTGGCCGACTGCAGCAGACGCTGCCCGTTCACCACGCGCTGGCCGTGATTGGCATAGCGGCTCGGCGGCAGATACTCCTCCAGCACGGAGGCCCGCGCCTCCTTGAGTTGCAGGAACAGCGGGCACTCTCCGTCGGCCATGAAGAGCGTCTCGTAGCAACGCGTTCCCACCGAGCCGATGCCCACCACGCGAATGGCGATATCCACCAGCTCATAGCGATCGAACAGTGCGCGCCTGTCATCGGGAAGCGTCAGTCGATAGTCGGCGAAAAAGCGCCGTACCAGCGTTTGGTACTGTTTCTGGTCGTGCTTGCTCTCGAGCGGGACGTGGTACACGAGCGGGGGCGAGTCCTTGATGCGCAGCTTGCCGTTGACCATCTCGGTTGCGCGAGTCAGCACGGAACGTGATGACTGCTGCCTCGCCTTTTCGATGACGGCCAGTTCTTTCCGTCTTTCCTCCACCGAATCGGCAATCGCCAGCATGCTCGCTGCCTTGAACTGGCAATACCAGACGTCGAGCGTGTCCATGCTGCTCAATCCGGCGAGCCGTTGCCGGAAGGTCTCGCAGAGCCGGCGTACCACGGCGCGCTGGTCGCGAATCGTAAAGCCTCGTTCGCGCGCGGCAATCACGAACGAAGCGGCGAGCCTGCGCACGTCCCAGTCGAACGGACCCGGCAGGGTTTCGTCGAAGTCGTTGGGGCCGAAAAGAATGCGCCGTTCCGGACTCGCGAACAGCCCGAAATTAGCGAGATGCGCATCGCCGCCCAATTGCACGCTCACGTTGGAATGAGGCAGCTTCGACAGGTCGTGCGCCATCAGCGGCGCGGCACCCCGATAGAACGCGAACGGACTCGCGACCATCCGACCGTAGCGGATCGGTATCAGCTCCGGCACGCGGCCCACGTTGGACGCATCGAGCAGAGCGATGGGATCGCGATCGACGATCTTGCAGATTCCCAGCTCCGCGCGCGGCGCCTTCTTGCGCGCCGCCTTGCCCTGCTCCATGCGCGCGGCCAGCGAGCCACGCCCGGCGAACAGCATGGACGGATCTTCCTGTGCCGCCAGCGTCTTCGGATCGGCGCGATCCGTGGCGGGTTGGATGGACTTCTCAGCAGCGGAATCAGACACGCGTCACTCCTTTCGAATCGGGATCAAGCGGCCTTGTCATGTCACTTCCCTTCCCGTCACTTCACTTTGCCTTGCTTTATCCCGGCTTGTCGGCGTCCGGGGCTGCCGCCCACGCGGGTGGCGACAGATCGCGCAGTGCGTCGATCGCCGCATCGACCGTCTCGAAGATCTCGCGATGCGCGCCGCTCATCCGCAGTGCCTTATACCGCTCGAGTTCGTGCCGCACGCCAGCCGGCACCGCGACCACCGCGATACCCAGGCCGCGCTGGTCGAGTTCGGCACCCAGCTGGAGCAAGGTCTTGCCGGCCGTGTAGTCGATATTGCTGATCTCGGTTGCGTCGATCACGACCCAGCGCAACGGAACGTTCGCTTCGTTGACGATTTTCAGCACTTCCTCGGTGAAGCGCCCCGTGTTCGCATAGAACAGATCCGCCTCGAACCGGTAGATGACGATGCCGGGTGCCGCGAGCACATTCGGCTCGACGTGATGGGGAATCCAGTGGCCGGTGGGGCCGCGCGTCAACACGCGCGTGCGCAGCCGATAGCTATGCCGCGCATGCGCGATCAGCGACAGCACGACGGCGGCGAGAATGCCGTGCATCACATCGACGAACACGACCACGCCCGCCGCGAGCAACGCAACGACGAATTCGTCCTTCTGCATGCGAAACAGTTCGACCATCCCCTTCACGTCGATCAGCTTCACACCGATCATGAAGACGATTGCCGACAGCACGGCGGCAGGCATCAGGCTGAGCGGCCTCGTGAGGAACAGCAGCACCAGCAGCACGATCACGGCGGTGCTCAAATGGGCGACCTGGGTGCGTCCTCCCGCATCGTCGATGATCTCGGTCTTGGTCGGACTGCCGTTCACGACGAAGGTGCCGGTAAACGCCGCGGCCGCGTTCGCCGCCGCGAGTCCGATGATGTCGGCGTTATCGTCGCCCTTCTCGTTGTTGCGGGCCGCGTAGGCACGCGCCGTCGCCGCGCTCTGCGCGATGATGACGATGAAGCACGAGGCCGCCGTCGCCAGTACCTGGTTGATCTCGCTCATGTGCAGCGGCGGCACGAACAGCGACGGCAGTCCGCCGGGCACTTCGCCCGTCACCGCGATGCCGTGTGCGGCGAAATTGAACACCCCGCTCGCCACGATGGAGCCGACCACGGCGATCAGCGCGCCTGGCGCGTGCGGCGCGAGACGCTTGCAGCCGATGATCACCGCGAGTACGGCAAGCGAAAGGAGCGTGGTCGGATAGTTCGCTTCGGCCACACGTTGAACCACGCTCACCAGTTGCATGACGGGGCCATGCCCCTGCTTCGCGAGCCCGAGCAGCCCGGCGAGTTCCCCCGCCGCGACCTGCACGCCTACCCCGGTCAGAAAGCCGATCAACGCGCTTCGTGAAAGAAAGTCGGCCAGAAAGCCGAGCCGAAAGATTCGCGCGATCACCAGCATCACGGCGACCGTCAGGGCCACCGTGCTCGTCAGCCCGATGTATTCCTTGCTGCCCAATGCTGCGACGGTCGTCAACGTACCGGCGAGGATTGCGGCCGTCGCGGAGTCCGCCGCGACTACCAGTTGACGCGAAGCACCCAGAACCGCGAACGCCACCAGCGGCAACAGGATCGTATAAAGGCCCGTGACGGTGGGTGTGCCCGATATCTTCGTGTATCCCATCACCTCGGGTATGCCGAGAGCCGCCAGCGTGAGCCCGGCGATGATGTCGCGCGGCAGTTGAGAGGAATTGAAGGGCAGAAGCCCTTGCAGAAACGGCGAGTGATGCAGATGAGCGCGCGTGGAAGCCGCTGGTTTCATGTGTCCACCTCCACTCAGGTCGTGAGCTTGCCGACCAGCGCGTTCGCGATGATCTCGTTCGCGATCACCACGTTGGATGCCCCCGCGCTCTCGAACAACATCTTTCTCAAGGGGTTTTCACTGGGCACTGCAATCGCGAGCGACGCATTCAGCGTATGCGCCGCCAGCGTGATCGCCAGATTGTTGTTGCTGTCGGGGGTCGTCACGACGAGCGCTTTGGCACGGTCCAGCCGCGCGTGCTTAAGCACGTCGTCGAATTCGCCTGGCGGACCTTGCACGACCTGAAAGTCGTGATCCGCCGCCCGTTCGGCCTGCCCCTGATCGCCCACGAGCACGAGCACCGTATGTCCGGCGTCGCGCAGCCGCCCGGCGACCAGTTCACCGAGCGAATGAAATCCCACTACCACGACATGATCGGCAAGTTGGTCGAGCTTGCGCTCCATGATCCTGTTCTCCCGATAAGCCATCACGTCGTCGCCGGATAGCATGCCAGTGAGTCTCGAAACCGCGAATCCGCCGATCAGCATGGTCGCGATCATGGCTACCAGCATGAAGATCTTTTGAGGCCGATTGAATTCGCCAAAGGCGCCGAGTGTCGTGACGAGGTTGAGCCCATCCCACACCGATGTAAGTACTTTGTTTGGGAACGAGGTATTGGACTGATCCAGAATGAACAGCCCGGTGGCGGCACTGCAGAGCAGCAGAACGAGAAGGCCGACCGTGTGGCGTGCGCGGCGGCGCCATTCGCGAATACGGATGGCTCCAAGACGAGGCTCATTGACACGGAAGATCCACATGGTCACCTCGGATAGTCGAAACGATCGAGACAACAGCGAACCCAACCCAAGCAGACAAGCTCCCCCTTTTTGCGCCGGTAGTCAATAGTCGAGAGCCCCCAGCGAAGAGGCTCTGTAAGCATTTTGAGCGCCTTCTACGACGATGCTCCCCCTGCTTCGGAGACGGGCTCGAACGCCACCCGCTGCTCCTGCGAGTCGTAGCGGCAAACCACCCGCATCCCTTCACCGATATCGCCATTGATCAGCGCCTTCGCCAACGGATTTTCGACGCGCTGCTGAATCTGCCGGCGCAGTTCGCGCGCGCCGAACTCGGGCCGGTAGCCCTCGGTCGCGAGATGGTCGATGAGCGAGTCGTCGAAGCTCAACTCGATGTCCTGACTGCTGGCAATGCGCCGCACCTGCTCCAGCAGAATCCGCACGATATGGCGCGTCTCGTCGCGGCCCAGCGACTTGAACACGATGATGTCGTCGATCCGGTTGAGGAACTCCGGCCTGAAATGCTGCCGCAGCACGTTCATCACGCCGCTTTCCACGCTGACGGAGCCCGCCTGGCTGAAAAATCCCGGCCCCGTGCGATTCTGTCCGGTGATCACGTCGGACGCGAGATTGCTCGTCGCGATGATCAGCGTATTGCTGAAATCGACGACACGCCCTTTGCCGTCCGTCAGGCGTCCATCGTCGAAAACCTGTAGCAGCACGTTGTACACGTCGGGATGCGCCTTTTCGATTTCGTCGAGCAGGATCACGCTGTACGGTCTGCGCCGCACCCGTTCGGTCAGTTGGCCGCCCTCTTCGTAGCCAACGTATCCGGGCGGCGAACCGATCAAACGCGCGACGGTATGGCGCTCCATGTATTCGCTCATGTCGAAGCGCAGCATCGCATCCTCGTCGCCGAACACGACTTCGGCGAGCGCTTTCGCCAGCTCGGTTTTGCCGACACCGGTCGGCCCCAGAAACAGAAACACGGCGGTGGGCCGGTGCCGTGCCTGCAAGCCGGCACGCGCGCGCCGCACGGCATCGCTGACGGCCACGACGGCTTCATCCTGGCCGATCACGCGCTGATGCAAGCGCTGCTCCATATTCAGAAGCCGCTCCTTTTCCTCGGCCGTCAACTGCGCGACGGGAATGCCGGTGAGTCGCGCGACGATTTCCGCGACCTGCCCGATACTCACATGCGATGTGTGGGTGCCGATGCTCTTCTTCCACGCGTCGGTCGACTCGCGCAACTGCTCTTCCTTCGCGGTGATCTCGCCGCCGAGCGCATGCGCGCGATCGAACTGCTTGCGCGATGCCGCATAGTCCTGCTCGCGGCGCAATTGGCCGATTTCCGCTTCGAGTTCGAGCACGGCGGCAGGCCGCGATGTCGACGACAGATTGACACGCGCCGCGGCCTGATCGATCAGGTCGATCGCCTTGTCGGGCAGAAACCGCCCGGAGATATAGCGATCCGACAACTCCGCCGCGCCGACGATCGCATCGTCCTGGATCGTCACCTTGTGATGCGCCTCCAGCCTGTCGCGCAGCCCGCGCAGAATGTTGATGGTCTGCACGACGGACGGCTCGGCGATCAGCACCGGCTGAAAGCGCCGCTCGAGCGCCGCATCCTTTTCGACGTACTTCTGATATTCGGCGAGCGTCGTTGCGCCGATCAGATTGAGTTCGCCGCGCGCCATCGGCGGCTTGAACACGTTGGCGATGTCGAGACCGCCTTCGCCGCCGCCCTGCCCCGCGCCGACGATCGTATGCACTTCATCGACGAACAACACCAGCGAGTCCTGGTTTTCCAGCACTTCGTCGATCACCTGCTTCACACGCTCTTCGAATTCGCCCCGATACTTCGCGCCCGCGACGATCGAATTCACGTTGAGCTCGACGAGCCGCTTATTGCGCAGCGACTCCGGCACGTCACCGTTGACCATTCGTTGTGCCAGCCCTTCGACGACCGCCGTTTTGCCGACGCCGGGCTCGCCGATCAGCACCGGGTTGTTCTTGCGCCGGCGCGCGAGCACTTCGACCATCGTTTCGATTTCGCTGGACCGTCCGATCACGGGGTCGAGCCGGCCTTCGCGCGCGAGGACCGTGAGGTCGCGGCTGTGCTTGTCGAGCTGCGGCGTGCGCGACGGCTGGCGCGGCGCCGCTGGCTTCTGCACGCCGGCCGCGCGCAGCGTCTGCTGGCGCAGCGCCGGCGCTTGAACGCCGAGCCGGCCCAGCAGTTGCCCCGCAAAGCTCTCCGGCACTTCGGCCAGACCGATCAGCAAATGTTCGGCGCCGACCGAGCTGTGACCCAGTTGGCGGGAAGCCAGGAACGCGCGATCGAGCGCGCTCTTCAGCCGCGGCGAGACGCCCATCGGCTCGCGCGGGCTCGGTGCGGCGGGTTCGCGCTTCTCTGCGTTCGCGTCGATATAGGCGCGCAAATCGCTCCCCTTCACACCGAGCGAAGCGAGGATCGCTTCGACGGCCGCATGGTCGGCCAGCACGTATAGCAGGTGTTCGGTATCGACCTCGCGACGGCCGAACTGCGCCGCGGTTTCAGCGGCGCGCTGCAGCATCTCCATTGCGACGTCGCTGAAATGCCGCTCGATGCTGAACGATTCGCCGCCTTCGACGGGCTGCTGCGCGGCATGCGGATCGGCAGCGGACGGCTCCTGGGCCGATGCCTGCGCGCGAAACAGCGCTTCGAGCGGCGAGATAGAGCGTTGATGGCGGGTCAGTTGCGCGTAGTGAAAATCACAGACGTCGAGCACCTGACGCTGGTTGTTCTGAAGTACGGCAAGCCGCACCGTCGCCGGCCGGACACCGCAGATATCGCAAAGCAAGCGTGCCATTGTGTGTCGTCTCCATTGCGTCAAGACTTCGAGGGAAGCATACCGCGCGCCAGCCCGTCTTCCCGGCGACGGCGACGTCGACATCGCACGGCCGGACTTTGCCCGCACGCGATACCTTACCTTGCTATCCGATTCTTTGCGCCCGATGCGCGGCCTCCTGCACACCACGTACAGCGGCGGCCACGATCAAGCCGGTGAAGACCACGCCGATCAGCCCGAGACATGCGGCGTCGATCCTGCCAAACGACGAAGTAGGCACGACGTCGCCGTACCCGATAGTAAGCGCCGTGATCGCACAGAAGTACACCGTTTCGCCCAGCGGCGACGGTGTGCGGTTCGCGGTTTCGACAGGCGCGCCCCAGTAGTACATGCCAATCGTCAGCAGCACGAATAGCAGAAGCAGGCCGATCAGAATCGCTCGCAGATACCACACGGTGATCGCCATTTCCTTCAGGATCTCGCCGGCCCGAGGTCGGCCCGCGCCGTCGCCTGTCGCATTTCCCATTGCACGCTCCTGTTGCGATCACCGGGTCGGCTTTGCGGCATGACGCACCACCTCACTCCACCCGGCGGTGTTGTTCGAAAAGCAGAAGCATCAAACATGCGTAGACCGTGACGGCCAGAAAGAGCCCCATTCGCACTGCAAACGCGGTGTAGACATCCTTGCCCGCCACGCTGTCCTGCACCGATTGCCCGAGCAGAATGATCATCGTCACGAGACTGTTCAGCCAGAAGCCCGGCGAGCAACGCGTCGGTTGCAGGCCGTACAGTCTGCGCCCCACGAGCAGGCCGAACAGCAGCATCCACAGAAAGAACATCCACAGATGCACGAACAGCCTCAGCGCAAACCAGAACGCGATCGCGAGCAGACCGCCGAGCAGCGTCGAGCCGATCAGATCGCGCGCGGCGCCGCGAGCCGAGGTCGTGCAGGTTTGTCTGCCGAGGCTCACGGACTTCATGATGATCGGCATGTAATTCGCCGGATCGGTCATCGCGAGGAGATAAGCCGGCATCACGACGAGCGCGGCACGCAGCGCGATATAGGCGGCCTTGTCTTGCGCCATCGCTGCCGCGGCGGGCTGTTCTCGTGCGTCCGTCCGCTCGGGAAACAGGTTGTGCGCAAGCGTCGACACCAGCACGGCCAGCAGCAGCCCCTTCGCCAGCGCGCCGACTACTGTCAAGGCCAGCTCGAAGTCGGCCGTGCCCGCGGCGGAAATCATCGTCAGTCCCGCGACCAGAAAAGTGGAGACGAGATTGTTGCCGCCGCGCAGACCATAACGAAACGCGAAGAACAACATCAGGCCGACGATCATCACGCCGGCCAGCGCGTAATGACGCAGCAACGGAACCAGCAGCAAGCCGCTGCCGGTGGTCGACGCGACGACCAGCGACAGAATCACGCCGGCCTTCAACGACAGCGGACGATTCTGCGTGGCCAGCAAAAAAACCGTGAATACCGGCGCGACGACCGGGATCGGAAAATCGAGTCCGAAGCTAACCGCAACAGCGGTGGCCGTTCCGAGGGCAACACGTATCGCGCGATAACCGAGGCGCTGGGTCATGAGCTGCATAGGCTTCTCAATAGACGTAGGAAAGCCAGCTCATCAGCCGGATGAACGCGTGGCCCAGCGGATTGAGCGGATTGCCCTGGGTCGGAAACGCCATCACTTCGGCCTGCCCGCCCACCCGCAGATCACGCAGACGGGCGCGCTCGCTGTCGTCGAATTCGACGATCACCGGAAAACGTTGCGCGGGACGCAGCCAATCGCGGCTATTCTGCACGGTGGGCAGGCTGCCGGCCGGCGTGGGCTGTCCCACGCTCACGCCATAGCCGACACTGCGGACCCGCCCGTCGAACACTTCACCGGGCAGCACGTCCAATGCGATCTCGACGCGCGTGCCGGGTTTCAGATGGCCCAGATTGTTCTCCGTCATGTCGGCGCTAACCCACACGTCGCGGATCGCGATCAGCGTCATCACCGGATTGCCCGCCGCCGCGAACTGACCGACTTCCGTGCGCAGATCGGTCACGACACCGCTCGAGCGGGCCCTGATCCGCGCGTTGGCGAGATCGAGTTCGGCCTTCTCCAATGCGCTGGCTGCGCTGCGCAACTGGGCGTTTTCCGCCTCGTGTCCGCCCTGTTGCTCCCGCGCGCGCTCGACTTCGGCACGCGCTCCGTCGACCTGGCTTCGCGCCTGTTCATGCGTCGCCCGCGCGACCTCGAGACGTCGCAGCGACACGGTGCCCTCGTCTTCACGATAGAGCCGCTCGAGACGGTCGCTGTCCTGGCGCGCCTTGACCTCGTTCGCGACGGCGGCCCGCAACGCCGCGAGAGCCGACTCGATGCCGGCCGTGCCGGCACCGACCTGACGGCGCGTGGACTCCAGATCGGCGCGCGCGCGGTCAGTGGCAATGCGGTAGGGCTCGCTGTCGATTTCGAACAGCACGTCCCCGGCGTTGACATCCTGGTTGTTGTGGACGAACACCCGGGTCACGCGTCCCGACACCTCGGCGGCAACGGGCACGACATAGGCCTGAATGCGCGCCTGCTGCGTATACGGCGTGAAACGGTCGGCGAGCAGATACCAGATCAGGCTCAGTACGATCAGACAGACCACCACTTTGACCGCCCTACCGGAAGGGTCGGCGGCGGGCGTCGACGACTTCGGCGCGGCGGCGGTTGGAGGCTCGCGGGTATCCTGGGTATCGCTCATCGTGACGCCCCTTCGGCCTGCCCCGGCGTACCGGAAGCCGGCGCCGTTTCGTCGAGCAGGTCGCCCCAATCCGTGCGTTGCCGCATCTGCGCGCGCGTCGCCGCATCGACGAGCGGCTGTTCGGTCTCCCAGCCGCCTCCGAGCGCCTTGTAAAGGGCGATCACACTGCCGAGCGCATTGCTGCGATTGACCACGTACGCGTCCTGCTGCGCAAACAGCGCGCGCTGCGCATCGAGCACCCGCTGGAAGTCCGAATACCCTTCCCGATAGATCGTGTTGGCGAGCGTCAGCGAGCGCCGCGCCGCGCCTTGCGCGTCATTCAGAATGGTGTCGCGCTGCAACGCGGCGATCAGCGCGGTCGCGGCATCGTCGGCCTCGCGCGCTGCCTCGCGCACCGTGTTCTGATAAGCGAGCGTCAACTCTTGCAGCCGCGCGTCCTGGACGCGCACGTTGTTCGTGATCCTGCCGTAATCGAACACGTTCCACGTGACGCTCGGGCCCGCCGCAAAAAGCAGTGTGCTCGGTGCGCCCGCGAGCGAACTGGCGCTCCACGTCAGCGTGCCGAGCAACGATACGGACGGGTACAGATCCGCTTTGGCGACGCCGATCAGCGCCGACTGCGAAGCCATCTGATACTCGGCCGCGCGAACGTCGGGGCGGCGCAACAGCAGATCGGCCGGCACGTCTTGCAGCACCGCATGATCGACTAGCGGCACCACGCCTTCCTTGCCCGCCTGCACGTCGAGTTCCGGCAGCGGCCCAGGCGCTCGCCCGATCAGCACCGACAGCGCATGACGCGCCAGCACGATCTGGCTTTCGAGATCGGGGATGCTGCTCAGTGTCCCCAGGTACTGCGTCTTCGCCTGCTGGAAGTCGAGTTCATCGGATTCGCCGGCCTTGAAAAGCTTTTGCGCGATGTCGTAGCTGCGTTTCTGCAATTGCGCGTTCTCGCGCGCGATACGTAGCCGCGCCTGTGCGACCCGCAGCGTGAAATAGGTATCCGCGACCTGAGCGTGCAACAGAACCAGCGCATCGTCGCGGTTCGCTTGCGCGGCGAAGAACGCGGCGTCGGCCGATTCGATCGCGCGGCTGAAACGCCCCCAGAAATCCAGCTCCCAGCCGATGGCGAAACCCGCGCCGTACTGCACGAACGCACCCGAGCGCGGATTGGAGCCCCCCGAGCGCTTGCGCGCCGACGCGAGTACCTCGGCACTCGCCTGCTGCACCTGCGGATAGCGTCCCGCGAGCGCGATGCCGAGCTGTGCGCGCGCCTCGAGAACGCGCAGTCCGGCGATCTTCAGGTCGCCGTTGTTCGCGTCGGCTTCCGCGATCAGACGTTCGAGATTCTGGTCGCCGAAAATCAGCCACCATTGGCGCACGTCCGGCTGTGCGCTTTGCTGCGTGACCTGCGTGATCGACGCACTGCTCCAGTGCTCGCTCCACGCTTCATGCTGCGGCTTGAAGTCCGGACCCACCCGCATGCATCCGCTCAGGCCGAGCGCCCCAAAGAGCGCTGCGATCCCGTACGGACGCGTGAACGGTGACACGGAGCCATCCTCGCGCTTCAGGTCTGCTTTTGTTCGTGGATCTGCGCGGTTTGCGTGGGTTGCGGCTGGTCACGGACCCAGCGCCAGAACAGCTGATAGCCGACGGCCAGCATCACGGGCCCGACGAATAGCCCGATCACGCCGCCCGTCACCATGCCGCCGAGCGCTCCGATCAGCACGACGGGCATCGGCACCGCAACGCCGCGGCCCAGCATCAAGGGTTTGAGCACGTTGTCGGCGAGGCCCGCGACGAACACATACACCGCGAAGATGATGTTTGCGGTGCTCACGCCGTCCGTGACGATCACGAAGGCGATCACCGGAATGGTGATCAGCGTGGCCGGCAATTGCATGATGCCGAGCAGCAGCACGGCCAGCGCGAGCAGCCCCGCGCCGGGTATTCCCTTCACGACGAAGCCGATGCCGATCAGCAGCATCTGGATAAACGCGATGCCCACCACGCCCTGGGCCACCGCGCGAATCGTCGCCGTGCACAGATCGGCGATCTGTACCCCGTTCTCGGGACCCGAAATGCGCGAGGCGATCTGCACCGCGCTCTGATAGCCCTTCTCACCGTGGGCCATCAGGATTCCAGCGATGATCAGCGCGACAAAAAATATCACCAGTCCGGCGCCGAGGCCCGTCACCGTTGCCAGCACGGCGAGGCCGGCCTCCTTCAGCTGCGGTGCGAACCTTTGTGCAAGGCCGGTCAGATCCGTCGATGCCTGTTGCCAGAAGTCGTACACACGCTGGCCGACCAGCGGCCAACTCTCCACCGACTCGGCCGGAGGCGGAATCTGGAAGCTACCGCTCTTCGCAATGGCTATCGATTTCTCGATCGAATCGGCAACCGCGAGACCCAATGCATACGTGGGCACCAGAATCACGGCAAACGCGACGAGGATGATCAGCGTGGCGACCAGACCATCCTTGCCGCCGAGCGCATGGCGCAGACGGACCTGCAGCGGATACAGCGTGATCGCCAGAATCACCGACCAGGCCATCAGGTTAAGAAACGGCGCGAAGATCCGAAAGCAGAACACGGCCAGGATCGCAATGAGTCCGGCGCGGATCAGCACATCGAGCATCTCTCTCGCAGGCGTGCGTTGGGAAAGCGGTGTGAGCAGCATAGGTTCCTCTCCGGCCAGGTCGCGGCGCGGTGGCGCGGCGACACCGTGATATGCCAGCAACGCGAAAACTCGAACCCACTGGAACGTTTTTGACGCCAATATCAAGGCCTGCCTGCAATTTCGGCATCTTCAGGAAGAGAATCGCGCCGGCCTTGTCGTCGACAGAACGCGGCGTTTCACTACTATTGAACCCGCACCTCGAATATTCAATTGGACTTTGGTCTCATAGCTTTGAACCGTCCGGCGTTCCGCTCGCCGACGACGATCATGGAGAGCACCGTGAGATTGATGCTTATCGTCGCCGTTCTGCTGGCCTTGGTTGCTGGCGCGCCAGCCCGCGCCGCCGGGGTCGGCTTTCAGAAGGTCGACATACCGCACGGGGCCGAGCCGCCGCTCACTGCCGGAATCTGGTACCCGACCGACGCGCCGGCCACACCGCACGCGTTGGGCGGCGCTACCCAGACCGTCGCCGCCGACGCTCCGATCGCGGGCGATCACCTGCCGCTGGTGGTGTTGTCGCACGGCGGCGGCGGCTGGTACGGCGCTCATTACGACACGGCTCTCGCGCTGGCTCGCGCGGGCTTCGTCGCGGCGGCGGTCAGTCACGCCGGTGATACCTTCGATGATCAGAGCCACGTGCTGGAACTCTGGCGCCGGCCCGCGCAGCTTAATCGGCTGGTGGACTACATGCTCGACGACTGGCGGGGGCACGAGCGGCTCGATGCAGACCGCATCGGCGCATTCGGCTTTTCCAACGGCGGCTTCACCGTGCTCGTGGCCGCGGGCGGCATCCCGGATCTGTCGAAAATCGCCCCGTTTTGCGAAGTCCACCCGGATCATGACCTGTGCGACGCTTTGCGGCATGCGAGCGTCGACGTCCATTTCGGCGCGCATGTTCCCGCCGGTGTCTGGGTCCACGATGCGCGCATCAAAGCCGTTGTTATCGCCGCGCCTTCGTTCGGCTTCGCGTTCGGCCGCGCGGGCTTGGGCCGCGTGCGCGCTGCGCTCCAGCTGTGGAGCGCCGCCGACGATCGTCATCAGCCGCATCCGTGGTACGACGAGCCGGTGCGGGACGACCTGCCCCGCGCTGCCGATTATCGTCTGGTGGCTAACGCAGGCCACTATGACTTCCTGCCGCCCTGCGATACGCGTCTTGCGCGGCTGCGCCCGCAGATCTGCGACAGCGCGCCGGGCTTCGACCGGGCGGCGTTCCATCAACGATTCAATGCCGAGGTGGTACGGTCTTTCGAGGCGATGCTGCGATAGGAAAAGAGTTAGCCGAATTCGTCGTGTTGGGGCAGTTGATCAGTGATCGAATACCACGGCGCCTTGGAACACACGAAAATGTGGGCAGTGGGACAGATGGAAGGCGAGTCCGTGAGGGTTCCCAGCGTGACGTGAACGTATTCACCGTTACGAACCACTGAGAACATCAGGCTTCCACATTTTTTGCAGCGCACATCGTGCGACGCCTGCTCATCACCGAAGATCAACAGGCTGTCTTCGCCCTCCGTGATGCGCAGCTTGTCGCGCTCGATCCCTGCGAAGGGTTTGAACGCCGAGCCGGTTGCGCGCCGACAGTTCGAACAGTGGCAGTTCAACGCATAGACGAATTCGTCTCTTACCGAGTAATGGACGGCGCCGCAAAGGCATCGGCCGGCAAGCAATGGTTTCATGGCTGCCTTTAGACAGAAGGTACATCGCTAATTGGAAAGTCGCGCAGCCATGATTATTCGCGAGTCGAAGCGCGATGTCGAACCGGCAAACCGCTAGCGCCGGAAAATGACCTGCGCCGTGCCGGCCTCGATCGGAGAAGAGGTGTGCTGGTGGACGATCTTCCATCCGTCGGCCTGCTGCCTCAGCGCCATGGTCAGGCGATTGTCCATCGCACGCAGTTCCACGCCGCCGGCGTCGACGGCTTTGTATGTCGCGAAGGCGTGAACGACGGCAAGGTCAGCGGCAACCATCGTGTGCGCGGCGCTGAAATCCACGATCACCCGCTCCGCACCCAGCGAACCGAACCAGCCCTCAGTCATCGCGCGCCACGATGCGATGCCGTTGTACGACCATGTACCCCACATGTCGAACACCACCGCATCGCGGTCGTAGAGCGCGACGAACGAGTCCACGTCTTTGGCCCATACCGCGGCCTTGTAGCCTTCCAGGACTTGCAGGATCGGATTGTCGAGTTTGTTCACAGTGTGTGCTCCTGAGTGGGACTACGAGGGGTTCCTGACCGATTGTCTTGCCAGGTAACGACGCTCGACGCACCACCGGATCGACATCCAGGCGGAAAAAATCTTCAACGCGATAGGCCGTTGCATTGATCAGATCACGCGCACGTCACTGGGCGGTCTGCTGACGTTGATACTCGTTGTGTTTCATCTGCAGATAGTCGGCGCGGCTGACCTCGTGCAATTGCCGCGGATACTGCTCGGTCGCATCGAACCAGTCGGTCAGACGTTTGTCGAGACGGGCGTTGGGCGGGCTGGCAAGCGCGCCAAGATAGGCATCGATGGCGAGGAAATAGCGCATCGTATTGCGTTCGACCAGGCCGCGCACGCCGCCGATGTATTGCGGCTCGCTCGCCGACGAATCGGGTGTCAGGGAAAAGCCGACCTTGTCGCTGCCGATCGTCGCCAGATAGGTTTTCATCGCAATCCGTCCCGCGGTGCCGTATCCGTATGCGTAGGTCAGGTGAATAAAGGTGCGGTTATCGCCGACCGGGATCGCTTCCAGCACGATACGGTAGTCTTTCGTGCTCAGCGGACCCGTGGCCGCGGAGAGCTCGACGCGAAAATAATCAGGCGTGCTCGCTACCGGGCGAAAGTTGAATTGCACGCGGTACGACGACGAAAGAGCTTCCTCGGTCTTCTTGCCGATGTTCACGGTGAGGACCGTACCGCTGTCGCTAGTGGACGCGTGACAGTATTTGGTGTTCTGATGCAGGATCAGCACGTCGCACCAGTTGGCCGGGCCTTGAGTCGGGTCGCTGAGCGCGCCGCTCACTATCGCGAAAGGATGGTTGAGCACGCCGTAGATGTCACCCTTGAGCGCCGACGGCAACTCCTGCGATTCGAGGAACAGCGGTCGATGAAACTGGTTGTGCGCGAGTTGCTGCGTCAGACTTTGATATTTCTCGCGCAGGCGAGCCGCGCTGTCGTCCGCTTGCGCGACGAGGCTGTGGCACAAGAAGCAGAACACCGTGGCGATCAGGACGATCCACCGCGATCGCATCCGCCGATTCTCTGCCAGGGATGTGGCAAGCCTGCTCATGGTCCTTCTCCTACTTCGAATCAGGTTGTGGCGCAACGGGTGCGGACACGATCCTGCGAACACTCATCGCTGGCCCGGCTCCCACTCCGGACTATAACCTCCAAGCGCCGGGTGATACATCTCATCGCCCGAGTGCTGAGTGAATTCGACGTTGAGCCGGTCTTCGCGCAAGCCCAGAATCTCGATGCAGAGCGAGCAAAGTGCTTTGGCCAACTCAATGCGTAACTCCGGCGGCCGCCCTCTTCTGATATCGAGCATCATCAACGCGACAGGCACTGGCTCCCCGCTCTCCTCCTCAATGCGCCACACGCTGCCCGGACCGAGTTCTCGTATGGCTACGCTGATTCGCCTGACATCGACCGACATCATTCGGGCATACGTCTCACTCATTTTCGCTGCGAGCAGTCTTTTACTCTCGACAGAGTAGTGATCGTTTACATCAAGCTGCAGATAAGGCATCGCGTCGATCTCCGAGGAAAGTTTTTCGCACGCGCCAACTATATGCCGCACCATCAAATCGATCAAAACCATCGCCATTGCTATCCCGTTCCCGACGTGCCGCGTGGCCGACGTGGACTCTGTTTTGGCTATTCACTTTGCATGACGGTCTTCACTATTTACGCGAGTTCGCTGTCATGAACTCGCGCCCCGCATTCAACAACAATGAGTCGTTTATTTCATTGGCTCTCCTACTGTTTGCGCACCTTCTCGCCCGCAGCGTGCCTGCTGTCAAATCGATCGTCAGGAGAATCGTCATGCGTAAGATGCTTACCCTCGCTGTCGCAGCGTTTTGCATTGCGTCCTTTTCACACGAAAGTCGCGCGTCTGGCGACGATGACGTCCCACAAGCCCGATGCACGCTACCTCAAGGTACGGTCGCCTTGGTGGAAAAACAGTTGCGTACGGTCGTGAACCTGCCCGATGGCAACGGCGGGATCTTCACACCCAACCGGATGTGGGCGGCCATCGTCGATCGCCAGGGACATCTCTGTTCGGTGATCGTGACCGGGGACGCCTGGCCTGGCAGTCGGGCCATCGCCATCGCGAAGGCCTATACCGCGAACGGCTTTAGCAACGATGCACTCGCGCTATCCACGGCAAACCTCTACGCGGCCACGCAACCCGGCGGCTCGCTTTACGGACTGAATAATTCGAATCCTTTTGACGCGCGCTTCCTCGAACAGGGCAGCGGCATCGGACACACGCTTGGCGGCGTGATTACCTTCGGCGGCGGCGTCGCACTTTATGCGGGAGGGAAAGTCATCGGAGGATTAGGCGTGAGCGGCGATAGCGCCTGCGCCGATCATGCGATCGCGTATCGCATGCGCAAGCTCGCGGGGCTCGGCAGTGTGCCCGCCGGCCAAGGTCCGAACAACACGGATAACATCGTCTACTCGACGAGCGGATCTCCGATGGGCTTCGAGCATCCGCATTGCTTCCCGAGCGACCTGAGCGCCGCCAAAATCGAGCAGATACCTTCGCATTGACGGCAATCGTCGCCCCATGGAATCGGGCTTCCGGACAACGGACCGGAAGCCCGCACGCCGATGGGGTGAGAATCGTCAACGCATCTGCCCGTCGATTTGCTTGCGCAGACGGTTTTCCTCTTCCTGAAGCTCGGGCGTAAAGGCTTCGCCAAAGTCCGCCGGCTCAAAGAACGGGCGAATCTCGATCTCCGAATCACTCATCATCGGATTCGGGCAGCGCTTGACCCATTCGATCGCTTCGTCCATCGATTCAACCTGCCACAACCAGTACCCGGCAATCAATTCCTTGGTTTCCGCAAACGGGCCGTCGATGACGGTGCGGTCCTTCCCTGAGAACCGCACGCGAGCGCCGGCCGAGCTCGGCTTCAGCCCGTCGCCGCCCTGCATGATGCCGGCCTTGACCAGTTGCTCGTTGTACTGCCCCATCGCCGTGAGGAGTTCCGTACTCGGCATTTGCCCCGCTTCCGATTCGGGGGTTGCCTTGATGATGACCATGACGCGCATTTGGGTTTTCCCTTTGAAGACGAAAATATCTGAAGGCAACGGCGCCTCCAGTGACTACGACGAATCATCACGGGAGAAATCGACATGCGCAACACACGCCTGCTCCGATTTACAGAACGCTTCTCGATCAGGGTAAAGGCGTCTGGCTGCCTTGAGCATTGACATCGATACCCTGAACCCGCATCACGGGCTTCGCATCGCCAGGCACGAGCTGGGGTTGGGATGAAAACCGCACCTGCAAAACCGCGGCGAACGCGCGCTCGAAGGCGTTGGCATCGTCGGCCGGCATGATCGCCTCGAGCGCCTTTGCGAAGCCGGATGCGCCTTCGATGTCCGCACGGCTGAAAGCACTGCTGCCGCGCGAAAAGACGCGTTGCACGTCTTCTTTCAACTGCTGAAGGGCCGCGACGACCTTTTCATACGCGTGAGCAGGCGCTTTCGTGTGGTCCGGAGGTTCGGCTGTGCACAGCGCCGGCATGAAGGCGAGCACGTTCCTGTCGATATCGACGCGCGCAGCAAGGGTCTTGATGTGTGACGCCTGCACTGATGGACCGGCGTCGCGCCGGCGACACCACGCTTGCGCGCGCGCCGCACCCAGCATCGCCGCTGCGAAACACCGGAAATCATCGAAGCGCAGATGCCTCGCGGCACAGTCGAGCACGGCGTCGGGCGTCAATTCCAGCTCGTGCGCCACCGCCAGGCTGGTCTTCATCACGATCAGGACAAGCTCACCCCACTCGTCCTGACGCCCCCCTCTCGTCGAGTTCGCGTACATCGTAGGTCCCTCTATGCACGCCCCGGACACGTCGCTAAACCCTCGCCACCGGCGACATGACCGCGCGTCACAGCTCAGGCTAGCCATCGCGGCGACACGAAGCGCAGTTCGACTCACGGCACCGCGAGCACTTTGCGCACCGGCTTTTCGCCGGTATCGGCGGGCCATTGTGAGCGGATCTTCGTCACGACCAGGTCCGGCAGCACTACGTAGTCCAGTGCGTTGACCGTCGGTCTGCCGTGGCTCAACGCCCATTCGAAAAACTTCAACGTGGCTTTGTCGTGGCCCGGCTGGTTCGGCGTCGCGGGTAGCAACACATAGGTCGCGCCCATGACCGGCCAGGCGTCCTTGCCCGGCTGGTTGGTCAGCAACTGCGACAGGGAGCCCGACCAGTCGGCGCTCGCCGCCGCTGCGTTGAAGGTGGCGGCGCTGGGCTGCACGACATTGCCCGCCGCATTCGTCATGGCCACGTACTTCAAGCGGTTCTGTTTCGTGAAATCCCACGCGACATAGCCTATCGCGCCGGGCAGATAGCCGACGTACGTGGCAATGCCTTCGTTGCCTTTGCCGCCGATGCCGAGCGGCCATCGCACGCTAGTGCCTTCGCCGACCCTGCGCTTCCATTCGGGACTGACCTGCGCGAGGTAGTGAGTCCAGATCAGCGTCGTGCCGGAGCCATCCTGGCGACGCACCACGGCGATCGGGTAATTCGGCATCTTGATCTTCGGGTTCAACCGTACGATTGCCGGGTCGTCCCAGAACTGAACCTTGCCGAGAAAGATATCGGCGATGACCGGCCCGGTCAGCCTCACTTCGCCGGCTTTGAGTCCCGGAAGGTTCACGACGGGCACCACGCCGCCGATCGCGATTGGAAACTGCCGCAGGCCGTTGCGGGTCAGTTGATCGTCGCTCAGTGGCGCGTCCGAGCCAGCAAAGTCGACTTCCCGGGCGATCACCTGCTTGAGCCCATCGGACGAACCCGTGCCCTGATAGATCACCCTGCTTCCACCCGACTTCTGGTAGTCGGCGGCCCAGCGGGTGTAGAGAGGAGCGGCGAACGTGCTGCCGGCTCCTTTGATGTCGGCCGCGTAGGCAGCGGCCGCGCATGAACAGCAAATCAGACCAGCGCTGATGGCGCTCAGTGTTCTCACCAATGTCTCCCGTCGGTTCTTGTTCCGGGACATCGCTGATCCAGACCTGCAGTGCGTGAACTCGTTGGAGGGCGACCGTGCCGGCGATTCAATGTGCAGCTTTCATCCGGGGTGTGGCTCTCCTGCATTACGCGCCATATCGCACATTAAAGAACGGTGCCTGGCCGAATTCCAGTTGAATCATGCTATCGAACGCGCCACGGCCGGCGCCCGCCGCCGGTTTTGCAGACATCCCGTGTCGGGAATTGCCGACCCCATCCCTTCACGTCTTGTCCCACGGCGGCACGCCCGAGAACGCGTTGACCAGAAAATCGATTGCCGCACGAACTTTTGCGCTCACGTGGCGACGGCTCGGATACAGCGCGAGCACATCGATATCCGGCAAGCGGTATTCAGGCAATACCCGCAGCAGCCGGCCCGCGCGGAGGTCCTCGCCGATCAGAAACGTCGGCTGCCAGATCACGCCGTGCCCCGCGAGCGCCGCCGCGCGCGCGGTGTCGCCGTTATTGGTGTGCATCTGGCAGTTCACCTCGACAGCATGCGTTTTGCCGTCTTTGTCGATCAGTTGCCAGACGTCCGCCGTGGCCGCGTACGTATAGCCGATACATCGATGTCCGAGCAGGTCCAGCGGCGTTTCCGGATATCCCGAACGCTTCAGGTAATCGGGCGATGCACACAGGATGTTTGTCGACGTCGCCAGTTTGCGGGCCGCGTGATCGACCGTGCCGGCGCGCGAGATGCGAATGGCGAGATCGAAGCCCTCTTCGACGATATCGACGACGCGGTCTATCAGCGTGATGTCGAGCTCGACGTCGGGATATTGCTGCATGAACCGTGGCCACAGCGGCGCGAGATGCTGGATGCCGAAGCTGACCGGTGCATTGATACGCAGCCGTCCACGCGGTTCGATCGACGTTGTCGATACGAGTCCTTCCGTTTCGGCAACGTCTTCCAGAATGGCCTTGCAGCGCGAATAAAGCGTTTCACCGGCCTCGGTTAGAGACAATCTGCGCGAGGTGCGATTCAGCAGTCGCGCGCCGAGGTGCGCCTCCAGGTCATTCACATAGCGGGTCACGTTCGCGGGCGAGGTTTCGAGCGCATCGGCCGCGCGCGCAAAGCTGCCCCGGGTGACGACCGTTACGAAAACCTCAAACGCGCGCAGCCGGTCCATATGGCGCTCCGATCATTCATAAAACCTGAATGATACTGCGATGTTTTTGGTCTTTCTGTCTCAAGAACGGAATCTTATAGTGCTTCTCAACGAGCCGACGCAGTGGGCATCGGCCGCTGATCAAACCGGAGATTCAACATGCAACGCTTGACAGGAAAAGTCGCTATCGTCACCGGCGCCAGCGCGGGCATTGGTCGCGCTGCCGCAAAGTTGTTCGCCGCGGAAGGCGCGAAGGTTGTGGTGGCCGCACGCCGCGAAGCCGAACTCGACACGCTGGTCAGCGAGATCGCTCGCGACGGCGGTACGGCTGTCCCGCTGGCAGGGGACGTGCAATCCGAAGAATTCGCGACAGCGCTGGTCGCACTCGCCGTCAGCCGTTTCGGCCGTCTCGACATCGCGTACAACAATGCGGGGAAGCTCGGTGAGATGGGACCGTCGACCGGCGTGTCGGAAGCAGGCTGGTCAGCGACGCTGGCCACCAACCTGACCAGCGCGTTTATCGGCGCCAAGCATCAGATTCCTGAAATGATCAAGCAAGGCGGCGGATCGATCATCTTCACGTCGACCTTCGTCGGCTACTCGTTCGCCTTCCCGGGAACGGCCGCCTATGCCGCGAGCAAAGCCGGGCTGATCGGACTGACACAAGCGCTCGCGGCCGAATACGGTGCGCAAGGCGTGCGCGTCAACGCGATCCTGCCGGGCGCGGTGGACACGGAGATGTATCGCGGCATGAACGATACCGCTGAATCGCAGACGTTCGTGAGCGGGCTGCATGCGCTCAAGCGGGTCGCGAGGCCAGAAGAGATTGCCCGCTCGGCGCTGTACCTCGCTTCCGACGACTCGTCCTTCGTGACGGGTACGGCTTCGTTGGTCGACGGTGGGGCTTCAATTACCCGTACCTGAGCTGGGTTCGGGCGCGAACGTCGATCAGCCTCGGCTGATCGACGAGTCCGTTACCATAAAAAATAAACGAACACTGTATGGTTCCTCACCTAATCTTTGATCAGCTGACCGCGAAAAGCGAAGCGCGAGTCAGTTGGAGTAATTAACAAGGAGGTGGGCCATCATGAAGACGTTAGTCCACACGGTTTGCGCGGTCGCTGTCATGGCTTTGCCAATTGCATCGGCGGCACAGACCGAAAGCACGCTGACGCACGCACAAGTCCAGGCAGAGATCGCGCAACTCGAACAAGCCGGCTTCAATCCGGCCAATGCGAATACCGTCGACTTTCCTACCTATATGCCGACCATCACCGCCCCTGCCGCAGGTCAGAGCAGCGGCTATGGCCCTGCGACCAGCGGTACGCAGCAGATGGGCCATCCGGCCGGCGCGACCGGGATGAAGCCGGTGTTCTTTGGCGGATCTTGAGCTGCTCGTCTGACCGGCTCGACGATGCTGAAAATGCCGTCCCTGCCCGGGACGGCATGGAGTGTCGTGCTTTACGCGCTTGCTTTGGAATATTTGCCGAATTTCGCCCGCACCCGCACCCGGCGCCATCTTGCATGACGCCTGCTGAATCGCTGATCCTCTTTCGCTGAGCGCCTGGGCGCGAACAGCTAACACATATCAACGTTTATTAACGTCGACGGTCAGGATTTCGTATCCGGGATCGGCGTTCTCGGTCGCGACTTTATTCGCTTCCTCGTACGAGCGAAACGACGTGGCCTCCTTGATCTCCGGCGCCATGCCGATGTCGCCATCCTCCGCGGTGCAGAGGAACTTCTCGCCGGTCTTTACGACGTAGACGGTCGTCATATCTCCCTCCGTAGCTTGCAGGGCAATTTCCAGTCTAGCAGGCTGGAAGAGTTGCGCAGGCTCCGCCGGGTCACCGGGCGCCCCCAACCAGCCGCTCCGCCGAATCCGCCAGCAGGTCCCGCAGCTTTTCCAGCGACAACGGCTTGCTCAGATGATGATCGAAGCCCGCGGCAAGCATTTGGCTGCGGTCCGAGTCCGACGAATAGCCGGTCAGCGCGACGAGTATCGTGCCGTCCAGCTCGGGGTTCGCGCGAATTCTGCGTGCCACCTCGAAGCCGTCCATCACGGGCATCGCCACGTCGACGATGGCAAGCTCCGGCCTCGTTCGCGTGATCAGGTCGATGGCCGCGAGACCGTTGTCGACCGCGGACACGCGATAACCCTCCAGGTCGAGCAGCACGCACAGAACGTGCAACGCGTCGACGTTGTCGTCCACAAGAACGATGCGCAGCGCCCGGAAGTCCCTGCTTTTGTCCGAGGCGTCGCCAGGCGTCGCTAGCGGCTGCGTTCGCAGGATCGGCAAACGCAGGGTGACGCGGGTGCCGCAGCCCGGTCCATCGCTATGGATGTCGATTTCGCCATCGTGCAGCTCCACCAGCCGTTTGGCGACAGCCAGACCGATACCGAGCCCGCCTTCCGAGCGCGCGCTGCCGCTCGAGCACTGCGCGAACAGGTCGAACACATGCGGGGCGATCGACGAATCGATGCCGATGCCGTTGTCGCTGACCTCGATCACCAGCATCCGCGCGTCGGACGGATTTCCCGAGCGAACCGTCAGCTCGATCAGTCCGCCCGCCGGCGTGTACTTCGCCGCGTTCGACAACAGATTGCCGAGCACCTGACTGAGCCGCACATGATCGGCGCGCACCGGAATCGCGCGGTCCAGACCGGTCAGTTTCAGCGTATGGCCGCGCGAGCGCACGTCGTGGTCGATCGCGGCTACCGCGTCGGAAACGATCTCGGCCAGCAACGTATCGCTGCGCCGGATCGTCAGCTTTCCGTGCTTCAGACGCGCGGCGTCGAGCAGGTCATCGACGAGGGTGCGCAGATGCTTCATCTGCCGTTGCGCGATGGTCAGCACCGCGTCGGCCTTGTCGTTATCGACCACGAGACGCTTCGCCGCGGCGATCGCGCCATCGATTGGCGCCATCGGGTTGCGCAACTCGTGCGCGAGCATCGCGATGAACTCGTTGTGGCGGCGGTCGTTGTCCGCGCCGTCGTCGCGAACGTTGACCATCGTCACGGCCGCGCCCGCGACCATCGCGAGATCCGACAGCACCCGTGCGTCTTCGCTGTCGAAGCGGCACCCTTTGTTGTGCGACATCACCCAGATCGCGCCGAGGTGGCCGTTATCGCACGGAATGGGTACGACGATCCCCTCGGGCACCTCGACGCCCGGAAAGTTCAGACTGGGAAACTGCTGTTGCGGATCGACGAACAGGCGCGCCGCGCCCCCTTCGAGCGTGACGCCGCATGGACATTCGTCCCACGCGGTCGTGCGCCCCTGCAGGCCGGCGCACAGGCCTGCCACCGCGAGCCAGCGAAAGCGCCGGCCGTCGGGTGGCCCCTCGACCAGGCTGATGCCCGCGCTGCCCGCGCAGCATAACGCCATGGCCTCGCTGGCAATCGCGTTCAGCAGCTGTTCACGCGAGCCGGTTTGCGCGCGCGCGAGCCGCAGCAGCGACTGGTTCTCTCGGGCGTAATCAGCCTCTTTGGCTGGACGGCTCGCTAATTCGTCAGCACTGGGAGCCATGATGTTCCACCGATGTTGACGGGCACCCGCGCACAAGGCGGGCGTAAGGGCCGATACCGCGCCGATACCGCTGCCGACGAGTGTAGGTCAGTTGGGGCGCGCGGTCTCGGCTTCTGTCATTTGCACAGCGCTTTTTACTTCTATTTGTCCGCAACGTCCTGCTCCGCTCACCGCCGACATGGCGTCCCATGAACAGCGGACGACGCAGTATAGGAACTCAGTGCCATGCTGCGGCTGTCCGTAACTCATGGGCGCCGGACAGCCGAGCCAGCCTTGACGCGAGCACGCCTGCAGGCAACCGGGCGGCATTATACGGATCGCGAAGTCGCGAAAAGCGTTGTGGCTTGGCGCATATGACGATCGCTGCGATCGATAGCTAAATCCGTCGGTTAGCGCGATGACATCGGGTTGTTACGATCGCTCGATTCCCCCGTTTTCAACGCTCGACAGGACGCCCACATCATGACGCAAATAACACGGCGCGCATTCACCCGCTTCGCAGTGGCATCACTACTGGCCGCCAGCGCTCCGCGCGGCTTCTCGCAAACCCCGCCTGTCGCGCTGCGCATCGGCTATCAGAAATCGTCTACGCTCATCACGTTGCTGAAGGCACGCGGATCGCTAGAAAAAGCGCTCGCGCCGCTCAACGTGCGCATCTCCTGGAACGAGTTCGCGAGCGGACTGCCGCTGACCGAAGCGCTCAACGTCGATGCCGTCGACTTCAGCGCCGATGTCGCCGACACCGTGCCGATCTTCGCCCAAGCCGCGCATGCGCGCTTCGTCTATGTCGCACAGGAAGCGCCATCGCCGGGCGCGCAAGCGATCATCGTGAAGAAGGACGGCACCCTGCGCACGCTGGCCGATCTGAAGGGCCGCCGCATTGCGGTGACGAAGGCGGCGGGCAGCCACTATCTGCTGCTTGCGGCGCTCGCGCGCGCGGGGCTCGAGCCCGCCGACGTCGGCGTGAACTACCTGAGTCCGGCCGATGGCCGCGCCGCGTTCGAGCGCGGCAGCGTCGATGTCTGGATCACCTGGGATCCCTATGTAGCCTCGGTCGAGCGCGACGGCGACGTGCGCATACTGAGCGACGGCGCGGGCCTTGCGTCCTATCAGCGCTACTACCTCGCGTCGCGCACCTACGCCGACGCGCATCCGCAAATCATCGAGACCGTGTTCGAGCAGTTGAAGACGGCAGGCGACTGGTTGCGCGCTAATCCGCTCGACGCGGCCAACACGCTCGCGCCGGTGTGGGGACTCGACGCGCCGACGATCGAACGCGCCAACGCCCGGCGCAGCTATCTGGTGCGAGCGCTCGCGCCGCCGAACTTCAGCGAGCAGCAGACGATCGCCGACGCGTTCTATCGCGCGGGACTGCTGCCCGCGCCGGTCGAGACGAAGCAGGCGCTGTACTGGGACTTCGCGGCAAAACGGGCGAAGCCGGTCGGCGCGTGAGCGATCACTGCGCGATGGAGCGCCGCACATTGCGGGCAATCCACGCCGCGGCACCGGAGCGGCCCGCGATCGACAGCGTACGGCGCGGCCCCAGCACGATGCCGCCGACCACCAGGGCGAGCAGCAACGCGACATGCGGCGCCTCGGCGAGCGACGCGAGCACCGTGCCGACCGGGAAGCGCGACGCCGCGCGCGCCGCGGGCAACGCGGCAGTCCGGTTCGCCACTACCAGGGCGGTTCGCGATGCCTCCATGCGTTCCAGAATGGTGAGCCGGGCAAGCTCGTTTGCGTGACGTGGCTGACTCATTTGAGCGACTCCCTGAGAGCGTCCAGATCGGAGTGAATCTCGGCCTTGAGCACGTGAAGCGATTGCGCCGGTTTTTGCGCCCGCAAAACCAGCAAAGACACGATGCACACGAGCAGCCACGCGGCAGCCACGCCCCAGACCACCTCAAGAAAGTAAGGCGTCTGCCACGCGGTGGCGATGATCGCGATGCAAATGAAGGACAGCGTGAACAGCCCCGCGACCGCCAACGCGACGAGTGCGCTCAACTCGCGCACCAGGCGCTTTCGCGTCTCCTCGATTTCCAGCGCGAACAGTTCGCTATAGTCGGTGACGCGCTCGACGCAGAATCGGCCGACGTTGCGCCACCTCGTGACCTTCGCATGGATTGACATTCCGTCCTCCTCACGATTCATTTGCGCCGGCTGCGACAAGCAAAACACTTCGCTCCTTGGCCGACAGAGCGAAGCGGCACCCGCGTTGAACGCAGCGCAAGAGCCGGGCCCGCGCTGAACGCGATCGCACGCCGCGTGCCCGTAGCCGGATGGATGCCTTTACGCGTTCGCGGTGGCGGCACACAGTTTGCTGGAATCGGGCAGATCAATTCGCTCGCCGAGGACAGCATGACCCCGCTCCCCCCAACCGATCACACTGACCACACCGCCGGCGCCGGCATCGGCGAGACCGGCTCCGATATGGCTACCGCGGACGGACGCGCGATGCCGGCCGCGCGCGACGAGCGCGGCTTTCACCACGCGATGCATGACGCGCACCGCGGCGCGCTGATCACGGTGACCACGCATCGGAACTCGCGAGGCGCCTGGATCGCCGACGTGTCGATTTCCCGCGACGGTCGACCGATGGAGATACCGGCCAATCTGGCCAACGTGGAGCCCGTGACGCCGGAATGGCTCACCGAGGAGGAAGCGTTGCGCGCCGGCATCGAACAGGGTCGCTATCTGATCGACCGGACCCTGGGCGAGCACGCCGCCACCCTGTCGGCGTCGCAGCCGCGGCGCGACGACGAGCGATAAGCACGGACCGATTCGGAGGAGACTCACATGCTACTGAGCGATGAAGAACTGGCGCGGCTGGAAGGTGTCGAGCCGTTCCTGCGGGAAGAAGCCAGAAGCGCTCTTCCCGCCGACGCCGATTACGAAGTTCTCGCCGAACTGCACGAGCATTTGCAGCCCGGAATACGCATTCGTGTGCCGGCCGGTCCGGACATCGCGATGGAACCGCGAGTGCCACCCTACCCGCTCGATCTGTTCGTCGGTTTGCCGCTCGACGAACTGCGCGACGTCGCCAACGATGAAGGCGCCGCACGCGAAGCGGCGCTCGCGCGGTTCGCCACGACATTCGCCCCAAGGCTGCAGCGAGCGATCGCCGCGCTGACACCGCACCGGATCGATCTCGCGGCAGGCGTGCAAAGCGAGCGAGGAACGCTCACGGTGATGCTGGAGCCGGTGCGCTGACGCGTGAGCCGCACACGCGCAGGTCGCAACCGCGTTAATCGTCGCTATCGAGCCCGCCTGGCGGCGGCCCGATCGTGATGCCCGCGCCCGACCCTGTGCGAGTCCCCGGCGGATAGGCATCGGTTGCGGTCTCGGGCGGAACGTCCGCGACGCAGCGGCTCGCATCGCCGCCGCGCAGACATTGCACGAAACGGTCCGCCTCCTGCGGCGAGCGAAATTGGTAGATCTTGCTGGCAACCTGCACCTGCGTGTCCGACAGTCGCTTCGACGGTGTTTCCATCACCACTCCTTTTTGCTCGTAGATCTATCGCCACGAGCAACGCGCGCGCCACCTCTTCATCAGAGGCCTAGCGCGCCGCGCTCAAGCGTCTTGCGTCCGCGATGCCGACCGCGGCCCGCAAGTCGTCAGGATGAACCATTAATTCCCGAACCTCGCGCAGCGTCGCGTACTGGTCGAGCACCGTCCGCCATCTCGGCGATTCGAGCAACTGATGCCACACCGGTTCGAGATCCGCGCAGTCGGCGTCGCGTCCGTCCGCCAGCGCACCTGCGAAATCGAGGCTAGCCTGGGCCGACAGCAGCTGCATCCGGCTCGCGGGACTCAGCACGCGCGGCGCCGCTTCGACGGGAGCGTCACAGCAATAGAGCACGGTGCTGCGAAGACCGGTTGCGTCGCTCGTCAGCGCGGCAAGCGACGCGCCGCTCAAATGCACCGTCCCCTGCTGCGTGCGAAACGAGTAGACAGTGTGCGGCTCCGCGTGCGCCAGCAGCGTCAGTCCGCGCACGAGCCGCGGCAGATCGGTGGTGGCCGCGTCGACCGATGCCTTCGCTTCGACGAGCAGGCATACGTCCCACGCCGCTGCGTCGGCCGGGGGCTGTGCCTGGCGCAGCAGCACCACATCCCATTCGGTTTTGGCGCGCTCATGGCTTGCGGGTATCGCGGCCGGCACGCGCATCGAGTTCACGACGCGGTAGGTGGCGACCGCTCCCTGAGCGTCATTGAGGCGCTGCGCGAGCGCGTCGAGTGCATCGGCGGCCAACGCTTCGACCGCGGCGCCGCGCTGTTTCGAACTCAAGCCTCGCTCGACCGCGCTCGAGCTTCCCGGGCGCGGCCCCTGACGATCCCACAGCGTCTGGTAGTGGCGCACGCGCTCGTCGGACGTCAGCGCGTCAAGGCGCCGTAAGCGCTGCAGCGCGGCACTCTCCAGCAATTGCGCGAGGCCGCGTTGCAGCGCCGCGTCGTGCGCGATTTGCGGCGTATCGATGCAAGTTTGCACGGCTTCGGCCAGTTCGGGCCACGCTTCGGCGACCGCGAGCGCATGCAGACGCGCCAGCGCGTCGCGTTGCGGACCGGGGAGCAGCCGCTGCTGTTTGGCCGGATGCGCGATCGCATTGACGGCCGCGTAGATCAGCCGGCGATCGACGCTCGCGTGCGCGGCCAGCGACGCGTACTCGCGCACCACCGCGCTGCGATGCCGTAGCAGCATCGCCTGAAACACCGGGTCGCCGGCTTCCTCGCGCAGCGCCTCGCGGATCATGCGCGCCAGCGCCTCGACGAAGAAGCGCCGGTTCGCCGCATCCGGCGCTTCGCCACGCGCGCTCGCCTCGCGAGCCTGCTCGATCGCGAGCGCCAGCACGGTGGCGGGACTCGCTTGCGGCGTCGGCGCGCAGACGGCCGCGAGCGCCGGCAGGCGATAGCGGCGCACGACAGCGTCGAGCATCTCGTCGAGCAACGAAGGCGATGGCGTCACGGACATAGCGATATGTCGATAAGTTGGCGAAATAACTTTACCTGAAGGTTCGGTGCGGCGCGCGGACCGGCACGGACCGCTCGCGCTGGCGCGCGTCGTGCTGCATCAGCGCTCGACGGAGCCACTTTATCGTCGCGGCAGCGCGAGGCGAGCGTTCGCGCGCTGCCGCAAGCGGAGGACAGCATGTCAGCACCGCAACCGGGAACCGCAGCGAGACCCGCTCGCTGGCGCCACACGATCAACGTCGCGAGCGACGCCGCCGGCCGCTTTCTGTCGGACCGATGTGCGATGCTCGGCGCCAGCATCGCGTTCTATTCGGCGTTCTCGCTAGCGCCCACGCTGCTGCTCGTGCTCGCGGTCATCGGCTGGATCTTCGGCCGCGATGCCGCGCAGGGGCGGCTTTTCGAGCAGGCGCGGCAGCTGGTCGGCAACGACGCGGCGCACGCGATGCAGGACATCGTCGCCCATGCGCACTACTCGGGCGGCAGCGGCGTCGCCGCCGCGTTCTCGATCGCGCTGCTGCTGGTCGGCGCGTCGGCCACGTTTTCATCGTTGAATACCGCGCTCGACATCGTGTTTGCCGCGCACCCGCGCAAAGGCATTGCCGGGCTGGCGCTGCTGGTGCGCGCGCGGCTCGTATCGATCGGTCTGCTTATCGGGCTCAGCTTTCTGCTGGTCGTGTCGCTCGTCGTCGATGCGGCGATCCAGACCCTCGGCGGTGCGCTGTTCGGCAATTCGGCGCTGGGCATCGTTGCCTATGTGCTGCAATCGTTACTCGGTTTCGTCATTCTGGCCGTCGGGCTCGGCGCGCTGATCAAGTGGCTGCCCGACGCGGCGGTGCCGTTGCGCCCCGCGCTCGTGGGCGGCAGCGTCGCGAGCCTGCTGTTCACGGCGGGCCGGCATCTGTTCAGCTTCTATCTCGTGCATGCGGGCACGGCGGGCCTGTTCGGCGCGGCCGGCTCGCTCGCGGTGCTGATGATGTGGCTGTACTTCTGCGCGGCGGTGTTCCTGTTCGGCGCGGAAGTCACCGCGTCGTTGTGCCGGGATGCGGCCTCCCCCGCTCATCCCGGGCTTCGGCGCGCATGAAACCGTTCCGCGCACAAACGGCATTGCCATAAACTCTATAAAAAATTGGCTCGCCGAAAATCCAGATAAATATTACAAAAACGCCGCCAATAAACCGACAATTACATTTGCCGACATTAGACGAGGCATGACGAATTCAGCACGAATATTGCTGTGGGCATTAACACGGAGAAAAACGGCCTCAACCATGCAAACGCTTAATGCTCGGCGTACACTCGCTGGGAAGCGCTTGCCATAAGGCGCAAGGGCTGCGATTCCGGCCGCGATCGAACGCGGATTTGCGAATACTCAGGAGGACAATCAATGAGCTGGACTCGGGAACAGAGAAACGTCACGATCGCCGCCTATCTAGGCTGGACGCTCGACGCATTCGATTTCTTTCTGATGGTGTTCGTATTGAAAGATATCGCGCAGGAATTCAATACGGACATTCCGTCGGTCGCGGTCGCGATCATGCTGACCCTGATGATGCGCCCGCTCGGCGCATTGATTTTCGGCTGGCTCGCCGACAAATACGGCCGCCGCCCGACGCTGATGGTCAACATCGGGTGCTTCTCGTTGCTCGAACTGCTGTCCGGTCTGTCGCCCAACCTGATGACGCTGCTCGTGCTGCGCGCGCTGTTCGGTATCGCGATGGGCGGCGAATGGGGTGTCGGCGGCGCGCTGACCATGGAAACCGTGCCGCCGAAATCGCGCGGCATCGTCTCGGGTCTGCTGCAAGCCGGTTATCCGAGCGGCTATCTGCTCGCGTCGGTCGTGTTCGGCGTGTTCTATCAATACATCGGCTGGCGCGGCATGTTCTTCGTCGGCGTGCTGCCGGCGCTGCTCGTGCTGTACATTCGCGCGCACGTGCCGGAATCGCCCGCGTTCCAGACGCTCGAAAAGAAGGCACGTCCGGGCCTCGTCGCGACGCTCAGGCAGAACATCGGCCTGTCGATCTACGCGATCATCCTGATGACCGCGTTCAACTTCTTCTCGCACGGCTCGCAGGATCTGTATCCGACTTTCCTGCGCGTCCAGCTCAAGTTCGATCCGCACACGGTGTCGTGGATCACGATCATCCTGAACATCGGCGCGATCTGCGGGGGTCTGTTCTTCGGCTGGGCATCGGAGAAGATCGGCCGCAAGCGCGCGATCTTCATCGCCGCGCTGATCGCGCTGCCGGTGCTGCCGGTATGGGCGTTCTCGACCACGCCGTTTCTGCTCGCGCTCGGCGCATTCCTGATGCAGATCTCGGTGCAAGGCGCGTGGGGCGTGATTCCGGTGCACCTGAACGAAATCTCGCCCGATGAAATCCGCGCGACCTTCCCCGGGCTCGTGTACCAGCTGGGCAATCTGATCGCGTCGGTCAACGGTCCGATGCAATCGAAGATCGCCGAGATGCACGACAACAACTACGCGCTCGTGATGGCGGTCGTAATCGGCATCGTCGCGATCGTGATCTGCGCGCTGATTCCGTTCAGCCGCGAGCGCCGCGGCATCGACATGACGCAGTCCGCGCGCGAGATCGTCGGCGCGGGATCGACGGGCGGCGCGGTCGGAGGACAGCGCATATAACCGCTTCAGGCGTCCGAATGAACGCCTGGCGCCCATCAAATCGCAACACAATACGAGGCCGTTCCGATTCGCCCGGAACGGCCTTTTCATTTCCGACGCGGTATCACGAGCCGCACCTCGCAAGCCCGGCTTTCGTCGGATCTTCTAGAGGAGTTAGTCGAGCCCGCTCCTTGCTCGCACCGTTCCTCCTTTTTTATCCTGCAAAAAACGATTGTTTCAAATATCAATTTGAATCGCGTGTTTGCGAGCCGGCGGCGCCGGCAACTGGGAGACGCAACATGGCAGTTCGCACCACGGGCCGGCATGCCGGCGATACGAAGTCACGCATTCTCGACGCCGCGGAGACGCTGTTCATCGAATGCGGTTATGAGGCGCTGTCACTGCGCCAGATCACTTCGCGCGCCGAAGTCAACCTCGCGGCGGTCAACTATCACTTCGGCCACAAGGAATCGCTGATTCATTCGATGCTGTCGCGCCGGCTCGATCCGCTGAACGAGGAGCGCGTGAAGCTCATCGACCGCTTCGACGCGATGCTCGGCGCGCGCCTGAGCTGCGAGCACGTGCTCGGCGCGATGTTCATTCCGGCTCTGCGTCTGTCGCGCGATCCGCGTGTCGGCGGCAAAGCGTTTCTGCGCCTGCTCGGGCGTGCGTACACCGAGCCGTCGTCGTTCATCCGCGACTTTCTGAACGCGCATTACGAGTCGGTGGCGATGCGCTTCTTCGACGCGTTCCAGCGCGCGCTGCCGCATCTGCCGCGCGAGGAGCTCGGCTGGCGGCTGCATTTCGCGATCGGCGCGCTGTCGGGCGTGCTTGCCGGCACCGATACCGACAGCCTGATTGGCGAGTTCTCGCAAGGCAAGCCGATGAACGATCTGCGGCTGATCGCGCGCCTCGCGTCGCTGATCGTCGCCGCGCTGAAGGCGCCGCTGCCGGACGGCACGCAACTGGCCGCATTCGCGGCGGTACTCAGCGATGCGACCGACGACCACGGCGCGCTCGGCACGTTAGCTAGTGCGCACCGAGACACCAGCGGCGAGGCGGCTGCGTACGCCGCGGCATGTGACGCCTAGCGCGGCTCACAGGTGGCCCGGCGATTGCATCACCATAGAAAAGGCAGCGAGAAAATCAGCAGAGCGCGAGCGGTCCGCGCCCGTGGGACGCACTCGCCCGCAGCATCGACAGAGGAGGAAGCATCATGCCGTGGTTCATCCTGGCGCTCGTCGTCGCCGCATTCGCTCTCGTCTACGTTCAGGCGCGCGCCTCGTGGTGGCTCGCGGCGCTGATCGTCTGGGTCGCGGCCGCGCACCTGAGCGGCGCGGCCGGCCCGCTGCTGACGACCCTGCTCGCGATCGTGTTCGTGCTCCCCGCCCTGGTGCTGACGATCAAGCCGCTGCGCCGCGCATGGCTCGCGAAACCGGTGCTCGACACGTTCCGCAAGATCCTGCCTGAGATGTCGCCGACCGAGCGCGACGCGATCGAAGCCGGCACGGTGTGGTGGGACGCCGAGCTGTTCTCGGGCCGCCCGCACTGGGACACGCTGCTCGGTTACGGCCCGGCCACGCTCAGCGCCGAAGAACAGGCGTTTCTCGACGTCGAATGCGAGCAGCTGTGCGAGCTCGCGAACGACTGGGAAACCACGATGGTCTGGCAGGACCTGTCGCCGCAAACGTGGCAGTTCATCAAGCAGCACGGCTTTCTCGGCATGATCATTCCGAAGCAGTACGGCGGCAAACAGTTCTCCGCGTACGCGCATTCGCAGGTGATCATGAAGCTCGCGACGCGCTGCACGGCCGCCGCCGTCTCGGTGATGGTGCCGAACTCGCTCGGCCCCGCCGAGCTGCTGATGCACTACGGCACCGACGCGCAGAAGAACCACTATCTGCCGCGTCTCGCGCGCGGCGAGGAAATCCCCTGCTTCGCGCTGACGAGCCCGTATGCCGGTTCCGACGCCGCTGCGATTCCCGATGTCGGCATCGTCTGCAACGGCATGCACGAGGGTCGTGAGACGCTCGGATTTCGCGTCACGTGGGACAAGCGCTACATCACGCTCGGACCGATCGCGACCGTGCTCGGCCTCGCGTTCCGCGCGCTCGATCCCGACCATCTGCTCGGCGCGAATGACGAACCCGGCATCACCTGCGCGCTGATTCCGACCAACCACCCTGGCGTGAATATCGGCCGCCGTCACTGGCCGTTGAACGCGGTGTTCCAGAACGGCCCGAACTCGGGCAAGGACGTATTCATTCCGCTCGACTGGGTGATCGGCGGACGCGCGCAGGTCGGCAACGGCTGGCGCATGCTGATGGAGTGTCTGGCGGCGGGCCGCGCGATCTCGCTGCCGTCGTCGAATGTCGGGATGGCGAAGGTCGCGGTCCGCAGCACCGGCGCGTACGCGGCGATTCGCCGCCAGTTCCGCGCCGCCGTCGGCAAGTTCGAGGGCGTGCAGGAAGCGCTCGGCCGCATGGGCGGCAACCTGTACGTGATGGACGCCGCACGCCGCCTGTCCGCGCTGGCGGTCGATCTCGGCGAAAAGCCGTCGGTCATTTCGGCGATCGCCAAATATCACATCACCGAGCGCGCGCGCAGCGTCATCAACGACGGCATGGACGTCGTCGCCGGCAAGGGTATTTGCATGGGGCCGTCGAATTTTCTGGCGCGCGCGTATCAGCAGATGCCGATCTCGATCACCGTCGAAGGCGCGAACATTCTGACGCGCTGCCTGATCATCTTCGGCCAGGGCGCGATCCGCTGCCACCCGTACGTGCTGAAGGAAATGACGGCGACGCGCGAGCCCGATCGCGCGAAGGCCTTGCGCGAATTCGACGCGGCCTTCTTTGGTCACGTGAACTTCACGGTATCGACCGTGCTACGCAGCGCCGTGTATGGGCTGACCGGCGGCGCGCTGATCGCGAAGCCGCGCCGCGCGTATGCGCCGCTGCAGGCGTACTACCGCGCGGCGACCCGTCTGTCGACCGTATTCGCGCTGCTCGCCGACGTGTCGATGCTGGTGCTCGGCAGCGATCTGAAGCGCCGTGAACGCATCTCGGGACGCCTCGGCGACGTGCTGTCGCAACTGTTCCTGATCTCGGCCACGCTGAAGCGTTTCGAGGACGACGGGCGTCAGCGGGACGACCTGCCGCTCGTGCGCTGGGGCGTCGAGGATGCGCTGTACAAGGCGCAGCATGCACTCGACGGCGTGCTCGCGAACTATCCGAACCGGCTCGCCGCGACGCTCGTGCGCATGCTTGCGTTCCCGTTCGGCCTGCCGCATCGCGAGCCGTCGGACCGCCTCGGCAGCGAGATCGCCGAACTGATGCAGACGCCCGGCGCCGCGCGCGAGCGGCTCGTCGCCGATTCTTACGTGCCGCATCCCGACGTCGACGCGCTCGGCTACGGCGAGCTCGTGTTCGCGCTGAATCCGCAGTTCACGCTAATCGAGCACAAGCTGCGCGACGCGGTCAAACAGGGCCTGCTCGATCCGCTGCCGCAAAGCCTGCCGCAGTTCGTCGCATGGACCGATGCGGCGCAACGCCAGGGCCTGATCGACGCCGACGAGCGGCGCGTGCTCGACGACTACGCGCGCTACGGCGCGCAGGTCGTCAAGGTCGACGATTTCCCGGCCGATTTCGACCTGCTCGCGAGCTTGCAACAGCGCAAGCAGGCGCTCGAAAAGGCGCTGGATCTCGCGGCCTGACGCGCGCGCTCACGCAGAAAAAACTACCGACGCGGCGCGGCAAACCGTACCCGAGTCACGCAACTCAAGGCACACTGACACACGTCCGGCACCCCTGAAACATCGATGGGGCTGCCCGCGGCGCGTCCAGCGGAGCAACCGATAACATGAACGACTCCTACCTGAAGTTCGTCAACTCGCCGTTCGGCGGCCGCCTCGCGCGCTCGCTCGGCCTGCCGAAGCCCGAGGTGCTGCGACGCTACCGCGCGGACCGGCCCGAGTTCGACGGTCTGATCGCGATCGGCGCGGGCCGCGAGCCGCGTCTGTTCGACGCGCTCGCCGGTCTGATCGCCAGCATCGGCATGACGAGCGTCGCGCACGAAAGCGCCGGGCTGTGGGTGCCGCTCGCCACTCGCCACGGCCTGATGACCGGCCGCTTCGAGCCGGCCGAAGCCGGTGCGCCGGGCAAGCTCGCCGCGCTGCTGTTCGACGCGAGCGGTATCGACGACAGCAGCCAGTTCCAACCGCTGCACGGCTTTTTCCACGACACGCTGCGCTCGCTCGGCAAGTGCGGGCGCATCGTCGTGCTGGGGCGGCCGCCCGAGGCCTGCGCGCGCCCGCGTCAGTGGACCGCCCAGCGCGCGCTCGAAGGGCTCGTGCGCTCGCTCGGCAAGGAAGCGCGTCGCGGCATCACCGCGAACCTCGTGTACGTCGAGGACGGCTCGGAAAGCGCCCTCGACGCGACGCTGCGTTTCTTCCTGTCGCCGCGCTCGGCCTATGTGTCGGGTCAGGTGGTGCGGATCGCGGGCAGCCGCAACGAAGCGCCGCCGCCCCACGCGCCCGCGTTCGACTGGCGCCAGCCGCTCGCCGGGAAGCGTGCGCTCGTCACGGGCGCCGCGCGCGGCATCGGCGCTGCTATCGCGAGCGTGCTTGCGGCCGAGGGCGCGCATGTGATCGGCGTCGACGTTCCGTCCGCGCGCGACGCGCTCGATGCGACGACGCGTCAGCTGAACGGCAGCGCGCTCGCGTTCGACATCGCCGCGCCCGAAGCACCCGCGCAGATCGCAGCGGCGCTCGATGAGCTCGGCGTCGACATCGTCGTGCACAACGCCGGCATCACGAAGGACAAGACCATCGCGAGGATGACCGACGCCGCATGGCAAAGCGTGATCGACATCAATCTGAGCGCGCAGGAGCGCATCGACGACGCGCTGCTCGCGGGCGGCATCCTGCGTGATGGCGGGCGCATCGTCGCGGTGTCGTCGATCAGCGGCATCGCGGGCAATGCCGGCCAGACCAACTATGCGACCTCGAAGGCCGGCGTGATCGGCCGCGTAGAGAGCATGGCGCCGCAACTGCGCGCGCGCGGCATCACGATCAACGCGGTCGCGCCCGGCTTCATCGAAACGCAGATGACCGCGAAGATTCCGCTCGCGCTCCGCGAGGCCGGCCGCCGCATGAACTCGATGAGCCAGGGCGGCCAGCCGGTCGACGTCGCGCAAACCATCGCGTGGCTCGCGCATCCGGGCTCGGCCGGCGTGACGGGCCAGGTCGTGCGCGTGTGCGGTCAAAGCCTGATCGGCGCCTGAACGGGAGCATGGGCATGGACGAACCGCGTGATCCGTTCGGCAGCCGTCATCTCGCACCCGCGCCGGGCGGCGACGGCGCGCGGCCGAAAACCGTCGTGATCGAAACGCTGCCCGCGCCGGCGAAACTGTACGGGCGCGCGCTGACGGGCATCGTCAAGCGCGGCCGCGAATCGCGGCTGCCGCCGTTGCGGCTCGTGCGCCCCGCCGTCGTGCTCGAGCCCGGCCCCGCGTGGCGCTATGCGCGCGTGTGCGGCTTCATTCCCGAGCACGGCGTGCCGCTCACCTACCCGCATCTGCTGGCGTTTCCGCTGCATCTGCTGATGCTGACCGACCCCGCGTTTCCGTGGCCCGCGCTCGGTCTCGTGCATCTGGCCAATCACGTGCGGCTGCGCCGGCCGCTCGCCTACAAGGATCTGTTGCGCATCGAGGTCGAATTCGGCGCGCTGCTGCGTCACGACAAGGGCCAGGCGTTCGTCGTGCATACGCGCATCTATCGACGCGGCGAGGCGGTGTGGGACGGCGACAGCATCTATCTGAAGCGCGCGGTGCCGGCGCTCGGCCATCCGCTCGAAGCGCTGACGCTCGGCCCCGACGCGCTGCAACGGATCGCGCGCTGGCAGCTCGCGCCGCAACTGGGCCGCGACTACGCGAGCGTGTCCGGCGACTACAACCCGATCCACCTCAGCGCGTTGTCGGCGAAGGCGTTCGGCTTTCCGCGCGCGATCGCGCATGGCATGTGGACGCTTGCGCGCGCCGCGTCGTCGCTGCAGCCGCCCAAGCCGCTCGCCGAAGCGACGCTCGCCGCCGAGTTCAAGCTGCCGATGCTGCTGCCCGGCGAAGCGTCGCTGTGGAGCGCCTCGCCTTCGCTGATCGAGCGCGATCTCGAGGTGCGCGATATCACCGGGGTCAAGCCGCATTTGCGCGCGCGCATGCAGTGGCGGCTGCTGTGAGCCGCGAGCGCGCCGTTCGTAGCGTTTGCATCGTTTGCTTCCACCAATAATCTGGGTACGACCCAAGGAGCCGAGCATGTCCCACCCGCAACCCGCCGTGCGCCGCGTCGCCGTCATCGGGGGCAACCGGATTCCGTTTGCGCGCTTGAACACCGCGTACGCGAGCGCATCGAATCAGGACATGCTGACCTTCACGCTGCAAGGGCTGGTCGATCGCTACGACCTGCACGGCGTGCGTCTCGGCGAAGTCGCGGCGGGCGCGGTGATCAAGCATTCGCGCGACTTCAACCTGACGCGCGAGTCCGTGCTGTCCACCACGCTCGCGAAGGAAACCCCCGCCTACGACGTGCAGCAGGCCTGCGGCACCGGCCTCGAAACCGCGATCCTCGTCGCCAATAAGATCGCGCTCGGGCAGATCGACGCGGGCATCGCGGGCGGCGTCGATACCACGTCCGATGCGCCGATCGGCGTCAACGAGCGGATGCGCAAGATCCTGCTAGAAGCGAATCGCGGCAAAAGCACCGGGCAACGTGTTGCCGCGCTCAGCAGGCTGCGGCCCGGCATGTTCTTCAAGCCGCTGTTGCCGCGCAACGTCGAGCCGCGCACGGGGCTGTCGATGGGCGAGCATTGCGAGCTGATGGCCAAGCGCTGGAACATCTCGCGCGAGGCGCAGGACGTGCTCGCGTACGAGAGCCATCGCAAGCTCGCCGATGCGTACGCGCGCGGCTTCGTCAACGATCTGATGACGCCGTACAAAGGCCTCGCGCGCGACAACAACCTGCGCGCCGACCTGTCGCTCGAAAAGCTTTCGAATCTGAAGCCGGTGTTCGACCGCGATGCCGGCACGCTGACCGCCGGCAACACGACGCCGCTGACCGACGGCGCATCCGCGGTACTGCTCGCGAGCGAAGCATGGGCGGCCGAGCGCGGCTTGCCGGTGCTCGCGTATCTGAGCTGGTCGGAAACCGCGGCGGTCGACTTTTTCGACAAGCAGGAAGGCCTGTTGATGGCGCCCGCCTACGCGGTGCCGCGCATGCTCACGCGCGCCGGCCTCGCGTTGCAGGACTTCGATCTCTATGAAATCCACGAAGCGTTCGCGGCCCAGGTGTTGTGCACGCTCGCGGCATGGCAGGATGACGAATATTGCCGCACGCAGCTTGGCCTCGCCGGCGCGCTCGGGTCGATCGATCGCACCAAGCTCAACGTGAACGGCGGTTCGCTCGCGACCGGCCATCCGTTCGCGGCGACGGGCGGACGTATCGTCGCCGCGCTCGCGAAGATGCTCGCGCAACTCGACAAACCGGCTGGCGGCGCACGCGGGCTGATCTCGATCTGCGCGGCGGGCGGCCAGGGGGTCGTCGCGATTCTGGAACGCTAGCGCGGCAGCGGATACCAACATCTCAGGAGCAACCGATGATCGAGCCCACCGCCCAAGCGCCGCAGCACGTGCCGGATGCAGGAAGCGCTCGTGCGCCAAACCCGGCGCCAAGCCCCGCGCCGAACACCGACGGCATCTGGTACGCGTCCTACCCGGACGACGTGCCGCGCGACATCGACGTCACGCAATACGAATCGCTCGATCAGTTCTTCGACGAATGCACCGCGCAGTTCCGCGAGCGCGTCGCGTACGTCAGCGTCGGCGCGAGCCTGACGTACGGCGAGCTGGCCCGCAAGGCGAGCGCGTTCGCGGCCTACCTGCAAAGCATCGGCGTGGAGCCCGGCGAGCGCGTCGCGGTCATGCTGCCGAACACGTTCCAGTATCCGGTCGCGCTGTTCGGCACGATCAAGGCGGGGGCCGTAGTCGTCAACGTGAATCCGCTCTACACGGTGCGCGAACTCGCGCACCAGCTAAAGGACAGCGGCGCGCAGACGATCGTCGTGTTCGAAAACTTCGCGAAGACGCTCGAAGACGCGTTGCCCGGCACCAGGGTGCGCAACGTGATCGTGACCGGCCTCGGCGATCTGCTCGCCGACGGCGTGAATTTGAAGGGCCACCTGCTCAATTTCATGCTGCGTCACGTGAAAAAGATGGTGCCCGCGTACCAGCTGCCGCAGGCTGTGCCGCTGCTCAAAGCGCTTTCGATCGGTTACGCGCGGCCGCACACGCCGGTGCGCGCGAGCCACGAAGACATTGCGTTCCTGCAATACACGGGCGGCACCACCGGCGTCGCGAAAGGCGCGATGCTCACGCACCGGAACATCATCGCCAATCTGCTGCAGGCGAAGGCGTGGGCCGCGGGGCAACTGTCCGGCGAAGGAGAAACGGTGCTCACGCCGCTGCCGCTTTATCACATCTACTCGCTGACCGTGAACGCGCTGATCTTCATGGGGCTCGGCGGGCGCAACATCCTGATCGCGAATCCGCGCGACATGAAGCGCGTGATGATGATCCTGCGTCACGAAAAATTCACCGGCATGACCGCGGTCAACACGCTCTATAACGCGTTCCTCGACAACGAGGAATTTTGCCGGCGCGACTTCTCGGACCTCAAGCTCGCGATGGCGGGCGGCATGGCGACGCAGAAGAGCGTCGCGGAGCGCTTCAAGGCGGTGACGGGCAAGCCGATCGTCGAAGGCTACGGGCTGACCGAGTGCTCGCCGATCGTGTCGATGAATCCGGTCGATCTGCGCGACTTCGAAGGCTCGATCGGCTTGCCCGCGCCGTCCACGCAGGTGCGCTTCAGGAAAGACGACGGCAGCTGGGCCAATATCGGCGAGGCGGGCGAGCTGTGCGTGAAGGGCCCGCAGGTGATGAAGGGCTACTGGAACCGCCCCGACGAAACCGCGAAGGTGATCGACGACGACGGCTGGCTCGCAACCGGCGACATCGGCGTCATGGACTCGCGCGGCTTTATCCGTCTGATCGATCGCAAGAAGGACATGATCCTCGTGTCGGGCTTCAACGTGTATCCGAACGAAATCGAGGATGTGATCGCCGCGCATCCGGACGTGCGCGAAGTGGCGGCGATCGGCGTGCCCGATCCCGCGCAGGGCGAGCGCGTGAAGGTGTTCATCGTGCGGCGTACGCCGACACTGACCGCCGAGCAGGTGATCGCGTACTGCCGCAAAAATCTGACTGGCTACAAGGTGCCGAAGCTCGTGGAGTTTCGCGACGAGCTGCCGCAAACCAATGTCGGCAAAATTCTGCGCCGTGCGTTGCGCGACGAGGAACTCGCGAAACAGGGGTCTGCCTGACGGGAATAAACATTGCTTCAATGCGTTATAGCTTTGTTGCTTGGCGTTATTGCCTTGCATGTTGCATGAGCGGCCGCGTCACTTTCTGGAGCAATTCATGAAGCACCGCATGTCCGCCCGTTCGCATCGTCTGCGACCCCGCTTGCGACCCCGCTTGCGACCCCGCTTGCTGCCGGGTGCGCTGCTCGTCATGCTCGCCCTGCTTTCGGGACCGATGGCGTTCGCGCAGAACGACGACCGTCCGCCCCCGCTCGACACCGCGAGCGCCGTCAAGCCGCCCACCACGCCGCCCGCGCAGGTCGGCAAGCTGACGCTCGACCAGCAGGTCAAATGGCTGCGCGCCGCGCAGCAAAGCGGCACGCTCGAAAAACTCGACGACGCGCAACTGGTCGCGCTGTTCAAGTCGCTCGATCCGCTGACGCTGCCACGCTATATCAAGGAAGGTCCGAACGGCTACCCGTCGTACGAATTCACGATGTCGCGCTCCGAGCGCATTCGCGGCATCTGGCCCGACAAGCCCGATCACATGCTCGTGCGCGTCGCGCACGACCCGCTGCGCATCTACGCCAAGTGGCTGCCCGACGGCGCGCACGCGGGCCAGGAAATCATCTATGACGAGTCGAAACGCAGCGACGAAACGTTCGGCCACCTCGGCGGCATCATGAACGTGATGCCGTTGTGGACGTCGCTGACCGGCGCGCTCGCACGCTCGCAATCGAATCACAGCGTGCGCGATCTCGGCACCGAGTACGTGGCCGACCAATACCTGAATGAAGGGAAAAAATACAGCCAGACCGGTTTGCCGCGTTCGGTGCAGATCGAAGTGAAGACGATCGACGATGTGCGCGTCGTCGCGTTCACGTTCGAAACACCGGTCGGCCAGCCGCAGTTCTACGCGAAAAAGGAAACGCTCGGGCTCGATTTGCGGCATCCGTTCTTTCGCACCATCGAGTCTTATGACAACGACGGCAAGATTTTCGAGCAGATCGTGTTCGAGAGCATCACGCCGAAGACGTTCGACGATTCGACCTTCGATCCGAACAACAAGGACTATAAGTTCTAGCCGGGTTTTAGCCGCGCCCGCTGCGCGGCGTCAGCGCGAAGGCCACGTGGGCGGGTTGCTGATGCAGCCCCTCGCGCGCTTCGTGACGATGCTCGACGAAGCGTCCGGTGCGCAGCGCGAGGTGTTGCAGCACGAAGTAGTCGGACGCGCGCGTGAAGCCGATCAGCGCGGGCATCGCGTGCGGGGTCCGGCCGCCGTCTAGCAGGGGCGCGAGGGTGGTGAACCACAGCGCGCCGGCATCGTCGCCGGTTTCGAAGGTCGGCAACCGCAGGTGCGCGGCATAGCGCGCGAACGACGCGCCGCATTCGAGCGTCGAGTCGACGATCGCGAACGCGCGCGCATCGTCGGCGCACGCGGCGGCTCGCGCCAGCCACGGCCATGCGCCGCCCGCCGCCGTCGCGAGCCATGCACCGGTGAGCATGAAAGTGCGTCGATCCATTGGCGTGTACGTTCCATTCACTCGTTGTTCATGCGCTTGTTCATGTATAGCCTCGCCGGTCGCGCCACGCCGCCGGCCAGATGCCCTGCTTGCCCGGCGCGAGAATGCCGTTCGGGTCGAGCGCATCCTTCAGCGTTTCCGCGAAGCGCAGCGACGCACCGTCGTTGAAGCTGTATTGCGCGGCCGCGAAATCCATATACGCGAGATGCGCGCGGTATTCGCCGTAGCCGGCCGCGCGCGCGTCGCTCATCAGCGAGCGCAGCAGTTCGCCGGCCTGCTCCACCTGGTTCGCGTCGTTGCGGTCGAAAATCGCCGCGAAAATGTGATGCAGATGCCGCGTACCTGCCGTGAAGCCGCCGTAGTAGTCGAAGCCGTATTCGGCGGCGCGTGCTTTGACCATCGTGTACTGGCGCATCGCGTCGCGCCCGGTCGCCGGACAGATCGGCGCGAAGTCGACGTGCGCACCCGCGCCGCCGCGCCAGTCGAGCATGCGAAACGCCGTCATCGCGGGAATGCCGGCCATGTTGCGGTCGCCGCCGCCGCTCGGCTGCGCGTCGCCCGCATAACGCGCCGCCGCGAGCCGCGCATCCGGCACCCGCGCGAACGCGCGTTCGATCAGCGCGTAGCGCGCGTCGATCAGTCCGGGCGTGCCGTATAGCGCGAAATGAAGGTTCCAGCGGCCGACGCCGAGTTTGTCGAGCATCGCCTGCACCGCGCTCTCGGGCATCGCGCCCGCGCCGACGTACCACTGCCGGCGTGGCGACAGGCCCGCCGCGCGCCGCAAGCCGCCCTCGATCACCGCGTGATTGCGGATCGTGCCGTCGAGCCGCAACGGCCGCAGAGTCTCGACGATCGCCTCCAGATCGGCCTCGCGGCGAAACTGGATTTCGCCGAGCAGATACGCGGGCGGTGCGGGCATCAGCCACACGCCGAGCTTGGTCACGATGCCGTAGTTCGACTGCATGAACAGCGCATCGAACGACGGCCCGTAGCCCGGCTGATACAGCTGCCACGCCGTGCCGATCTCGACGCCGCCCATGCCGGTGCGCAGCAGGTCGCCGTTGGCGAGCATCACCTCCATCCCGCATTGCGCGGCCGCGTGGTCGCCGTAGTCGGTATAGCCGAAGCCGCGCTCGAGCGTATTGCCGACCACGCTGCCCCAGCCGGCGGCCGGTGGATCGACCCACAGCTTGTAGCCCCTGTCGCGCAGATGCGCGTACAGATCGAAATAGCTGACGCCGGGTTCGACCAGCGCATAGGCGAGCGTTTCGTTGACTTCGAGAATGCGGTTCATGCGCTGCAAGTCGAGCACGACCGACCCGGTCAGACGCGGCGCGGCGCCGCCGTACGCGAAGTTGCGCCCGGTCGACACCGTCCACAGTGGAATCCGGTACTGATTGGCGATGCGCAGCACCGCGCGGATTTCATCGACCGACGCGGGCAGCACAGCGGCGCTCGCGGCAAACGCGGCCGGCTCCCCGGGCGCGAACGGATCGATATAGACGGCGAGGCCGGCGTCGGAACCCAGCACGTGCGCGTCCCCGACGATCGCGCGCCAGCCGGCAAGCGCACGGTCGAACTGCGCGGCGGTCAGGTTGGGCGGCAGCGGCTGGGGCAAGGCGTCTCCTTGTCGGTCGGGTAAGCCGAGGGTGCGGTCCCGCATGGCAGCAGCCATGCGTGCGTGGCCGCCAACGGCCTTTACGACACGCTACCGCGCGCTACTGCTGCCACGTCTCTGGCTTACCGCCGAGGTCGCTGCAAACGTCGATCGCGATCTCGCGCAGCTTGCCTTCCGCGATCGCGCCGGACAGCGCGTAGCCCATGCGGTCGCTGATCCAGTAGAAGGTGCGGCGGTTGCCGTCGCGAAACAGGCGGAACGCGGTTTCGTCGCGCGTGACGCCCGTCACGTACAGCGTCAGGCGCGCGCCGTCCTGGTTTTCGTACATGAACTGCGCGGCCGGCCCGGCCTCGCCGGGCAGCAGCCGGCCGCCCACCAGCGAATAACCATACTCCTGCAGCGACGGCACCGACAGCGGACGATTCAGCCGCTTCGACAGCCACGCGATCAGATGCGCCTCTTCGCTCGCCGCGACTTCGACCGGATGACGCCGCTCCGGCGAGTACACCGCGTACGCGACATCCGCGCGCTGCGCAAAACCGGGCGGCTGGCCGCCGAAGCCGCTCCACGCGCCGCCGCTCAGCCGCGGCGCGAGCGGGCCGAGCACCAGCGCGAGCCCCGCGCCGGCCGCGAGCCAGCAGGCGGCGAGACCCGCGCGCTGCCACCACGGCCGCGCACGCCGCACCACGATAAAGGCCGGCTCCTCCGCCTCCGCGGGCTGGCTGCGGGCGTAGCGTCGCTCGCCCGATTCAGCGGCTTGCTGCTCAAAGTCGGCCCCGTGCCCCGCTTGCGCTTGCCATGCATCGCTGCCCGGCACGCCGCACAGCGCGCGCAGCGCCGCCTTCTGCGCGCGCCACGCCGCGACGCGCGCGGCGGCCTGCGGATGCTGGCGAAGCTGAGTTTCGACCGCGGCGCGCTGCTCATCCGTCAATTCGCCGTCGACATAAGCCGACAGCGAGCGCAGATCGGGCTCGTCGGGCAATCCGGATTCGGGGTTATCGTTGTTCATTATCGGTTTCTCACCACTTTCAGCGGCGCTGCTTTGTGCGCCGTCCGCGGCGCACGGGGCTGCGGTCCGTGCATTGGCCCCGGTGGCTCCTCGCACAGCAACGCGCGCATATGCTCGCGCGCCCGCGACAGCCGCGACATCACTGTACCGATCGGCACCCCCAATGCACTCGATGCCTCCTGGTACGACAATTCCTCCACGCACACCAGCAGCAGCACTTCACGCTGCTCGAGTGGCAGGCAGTACAGCGCGCGCTGCACGTCGCGCAGTACCAGACCGTCGACCTCGCCGTGCGGCGCCTCGAGATTGCGCCACGGCGCGCTTTCCTCGTCGACGGCGATCTCGCGCCGCCCGCGCAGTTGGTCTATATACAGATGCCGCAGGATCGTCAGCAACCACGCGCGCAGGTTGCTGTTCGGCCGGAATGCCGACCAGCGCGCAAGCGCGCGCTCCGCCGTATCCTGAACGAGATCGTCGGCCCAGGCGCGGTCGCCCGTCAGTGCGCGCGCATAGCGGCGCAGCTGGGGCAGCCACGCGATCACTTCCGATTCGAAGGTCACCCGGTGTGCCAGGCCCGGTCGCGGCTCTAGTAGCCGCCGCTGCTGTTGCTGTTGCCGCTCGAACTCGACGCGGCGTTGTCGGTGTCGGCCGCGTGAGCAAGGGAGCCGCACGCGAGCGCGAGCAGGACGAAGAGCGCTGACAGAATACGGGATGCTTTCATCATGTTGAATCTCCTCACGGATGCCCAGCGCGCGATCGACCGACGGGCGCGGCGGGCGGTGGGCGGCAGGCCGCGCAGTGCGGTGCTGCCATACTGGGCTTAACGCTGCGACCGCCTGGTTTATTCCACCGCGGTCGTGGCGCCGTGTCGCTGCGCTGCGGTTGCGCTGCTTTCTCCGAAATTTTTGGCTTTTTTCGGGCGCTTCGACGCCGCCGCGGGTGCTCGCGCAGCACACCACTATGTTCTTCCTTTTCCGCCAACCTTGCCGGCAATGCCTGGAGAGACCGGAAGAAGACGCCATTGACCAGCAGATTCGTAACTCAACGTTACAGTCTCGCGGTATCGGATGCTTATGGGCTCACAAGCCGTTATAGTGGACGAAGTTCGCCCCGTCGACGCGTGCTGCCCCGCCTGGAACAGAAAGGGTAGAATCGCGGCGAACCACCGTCTATCTAACCTGAATTGTCCATGGCTTCCGCAGAATCGCATCCGCAAAACGACTTCATGAACGCCGCGCGCAAGGAACGAAAGCGCGTCGAGATCTATCTGGTCAACGGCATCCGCCTGACCGGATGCATCGAGTCGTTCGATCAGTACCTGGTGATGCTGCGCACGCCGGTTGGCCTGCAAGGCATCTACAAGCGCGCGATCTCCACGATCCAGCTCGATACCGGCACGCGGCCGGCGCCGCGCACGGGCCGAACGTCGCATGGCGAACATGGCGCGCGCGGTCCGCATGGTTCGCGCGAACATCGCGAGCCGCGCGAGGGACGTGAACCGTATGGCGCGCCGGCGGCGGAACGCGCGCCGGGCGAGCGCAGCGGCAACTCCGAGGGCCCGGTCGTTGTCACGCGGCGGCGGCGTCTATTCGGCACGGGCGGCGAAGGCGGCAATCATGGCGGCAACCACGGCAGCGGCAGCCCCGGCGGCAATCAGGAATAAATACGAAGAAGCGGTAACGCCCGCGCCTCGCTAGTCCGCTGACAGACCGAGGCGCTGCAGAATTTTCTCCAGTTGGATCAGCTGCCGCTCGGTCAGCTCGAAACTCCCCTTGACCGCCAGCACGCGGCGCCGCCAGTAGCCGGCGTCGAACAGGTGCAGCGCCGGTTGCCGCGTCGCCCAATCCAGGTGTTCCAGTTCGGCGTCCACGACGTGAGCTGCGAGCACTCGTCGCGTAGTCGCCGGCTTTTTCCCGTTCATGTGGTTCGCTGTCTGATCGATCGATGGAGGTGTCGCTTGCGGCAAAAGCGCGGCTCAAACGCGGCTCAAGCGCGCCAGGGACACTCGGAGAACGAATCGATGCGGGCCGGTTTCAAACGACGCGCCTGCGCGATTCGGCCGACGTTCGTCGATAGCCGCAATGCGCTATGCTGAATTATTGATCCTCTACCGATGGAGCGCGCCATGACCAGCAAAAGCCAGCATGCCTCCCGGCCTGCGCGCACGCGCCGGACACCACCGACGTCCGCCGACACGCGGCTCGATGAAGCGCTGATGGAAAGCTTTCCCGCCAGCGATCCGATCGCCGTCGATGTGACGGAGCCGTTTCGCGAGCGGATGCGCAAGACTCAGGCGGATACGCGCAAGCGCCATTGAAGTCGCGCCGTCTTGGGTCGCACGGCGGCGCGGCAGCCAGCCATCGTGGCTTGCGAACAATGTCGAGTGGAAATGCCGAAAAGCCCGGCGGCCAGAGTGCGAGGCGCGGGTTGGCAGGTGCGGAAAGCACCCATCAGACTTAACGACGGTAACGCTCGCGGACGGGACGGACGGCGCATCGGTTTGCGCGCCGTCCCGCCCCTCCACCGAGGCTCACATCGTCGTGCTCAATGCAGCGGCAAGCCGCTCTCGAGCTGACGCTGCAGGTTGCGGACCTGACGCTGCGCGACGCGCAACTGATCCTGCGCCGCGGCCTTCTGCTGCGCCAGCTCGGTCGCCTCGGCGCGCTTCTGCTCCTGCTGGCTCGCGACGATGCTCTGCTGCTGACGCGCGACGTCGAGGTCGGCCTGCAGCCGGCTCGCGCGTTCCTGCGACAACGCGACCAGGCGCTGCGTGAACGCCTTCTGCGCTTCGAGTTGCGTACGGCGGATCTCAACGTCCGACAACTGCATCGTCTGCCGCGCGAAATCCTTGTAGATCAGCTCGGCGCGCCCGGCGTCCTGCGTCTTGATCACGCGCCAGAAGTTTTTCTGTTGGAACAGCGCGACGTAGTAGGTCATCTCCTTGCCGTAGAACAGCAGGCTCGCGCCATAGCTGCCGTTATACGTGGTGCGCAATTCGCTCAGATCCGAGCCGTGGATCATCTGCTGCAATTCAGCCACGTTCCCGGTGGCGGATTGCCGGCTTTCATCCGGCGTCAGCGCAGTGGTCTCTGCCTGGCCGCCCTGCGACGTGTCGGTCGGCGCGCTCGTGGGACCCGGCTGGGACACGATCGTACCGCTCGCATCACTGTTCTGCAGAGCCTGTGCATTCGCGCCCTGAAGGGCCCCCATTACGATGCATGCGGCCAGAGCAATCTTTCGTAGCTTTGACTTTCGGTCCATGTGACACCTGTTGAACAGATCTTGTTTTAGTAGGAAACGGGGAATTATTACTCAATTTCGCGAGTTCCGGGCTCTTCGTCGAAAATATGGCAGTTGCGCGTTTGCTCCCTTGGCGGCGCGGTACTACAGCCTCGATCTTTTCGTCGCGAAAGCGGTCATGGATGCGCTGGTGGACAGCGCATCAACGCGAGGCTCTTCCGAATAGCTGAATTGACACACCTCCGAAGTACCGCGTGCCGATTAGAAGCTCCTCTATCAAACGGCGCATGCACTTTCGCGTATTCTGCGCTGGCGATGCAAACGGCACGCCGTTAGCATGGTCCCGCATCGCGAAGACTGGTGCCGCAGATCCGACCACGATGCCCATAATGCCGCGCGACCACGATCGCGCCGTCTCATATCAAGGAGGAAGGTAATGACTCGATTCACTCAACGTGCGCGCGCGCTCGCGCTGCGCACCGCCCGTCACGCCGCGCTCGCCGGCGCCCTGCTCGCCAGCGCCGTGACCGCGATGGCGCAGACTGAGACACCGATCGGCACGTGGCAAACCATCGACGATCATACGGGCCAGCCGAAAGCGCTCGTGCAGATCACACAAGACGCCAATGGCGAATTGAACGGCAAGGTCATCAAGGGTCTCGGCGCGAACGACCAGCCGGATCGCCGCTGCAGTGCATGCACCGACGCGCGCAAGGACCAACCGATCCTCGGCATGACCATCATCAACAGCATGAAGAAAGATGGCGACGCGTGGGATCATGGCCAGATTCTCGATCCTGAAAACGGCAAGGTCTACAAGTGCAAGATGCATCTCGAAGACGGCGGCAACAAGCTCGTGGTGCGAGGCTATATTGGCGTCGCGCTGCTCGGCCGCTCGCAGACGTGGATCCGGCAGCAGTGAGCTTCGACGCGGGGCCCATGTGCGGCGCCTCGCACATTGCCTGAATGATCGCCTCATGCCGCAACGGTGGCGCGCTCAGCCCCAGCAGGTACAGCATAAAAAAACGGCCGGCGATCAACAATCGCGCGGCCGTTCTTCATTGGGGCAAGTTGTTTGCGAGGGTCATGCTGCCTGCTTGAACGATGCAGCGTAACCTAGCGGCGTCGCCGGCACCGACGTGGCGGGCGGAACACGGAACGCCGCGGCTGCGCGACGGGCCGCGGCGCGCTTGTGCTGCGCGCTCGCGTGCGTGCGCATACGCGCTTCCATCAATCTGCAGAGATCTTCGCTCGCGGTACCGAGCAGTTGTTCCGTCACGTGTTTGAGCACGCCCGATTGGTACCAGGACTTGAAGCGGCGATGACAGGTCTGATACGACGGGTAGCGGCGCGGCATGGTGGACCAGGTGGCGCCGCTATACATGACCCAAAGCACGCCGTTGAGCACTGAGCGGGTATTGGCAAGCGGACGGCCACGCATTTCGCTACGCGGCCGGAGTTCGGGCAGCAGTGGCGCAACGCGCTGCCATTCTTCATCGGTGATTTCGCGGTACGAGTTCATGCTTCCTCCTTTGTCAGAACAACGACAAAAGATAGCCAGTCACCCGCGCGCGGAATATAAGACCACTCCGATTCCTAAAAACTGTCGTACGCCGATGCTCAGGTTAGAGACGTGTCGACGATCCGGCGAGGTGTGTCGAGATACTCCTTCGACTGCATCTCGACGATTCGCGACACCGTCCGCGTGAATTCGTTGGCCATCGGGCCATCGACGTACAACTCCTCCGGCGGCACCGCGGCCGACATCAGCAGCTTGACCTTGTGGTCGTAGAACACGTCGATGAGCCACGTAAAGCGGCGCGCTTCCGACGCCATGCGCACCGACATCTGCGGCACGTCCGACAGGATCACCGCGTGAAACCGGGTCGCGAGTTCGAGGTAGTCGTTTTGCGAGCGCGGCCCGCCGCACAGCGTCGCGAAGTCGAACCAGACGACGCCGTCCGCGCGGCGCAGCGCCTTCAGCTCGCGCTTCTCGATATGCAGCAGCGGACTTTCGTCGGGCACCGCGGCGAGGCGCGCGAAAGCGTCGCGCAGCGCCTTGCCGGCAGCGGCGTCCAGTGGCGTGTGATAGACCTCGACCTGGGCCAGCGTGCGCTGGCGATAGTCGATCCCCGCATCGACGTTGACCACGTCGAGCCTCTGCTTGATCAGCTCGATCGCGGGCAGCATGCGGTCGCGATGCAGGCCGTCCGGATACAGCGTGTCGGGCGCGTAGTTGGACGTCATCACGAACTGCACGCCGTTCTCGAACAGCTTGTCGAGCAGGCGATACAGGATCATCGCGTCGGCGATGTCCGACACGTGGAATTCGTCGAAGCAGATCAGCCGATAGCGCTTCGCGATGCGACGCGCGAGTTCGTCGAGCGGATCGGCGCGGCCCTTGAGTTCTTCGAGCTCGCGATGCACTTCACGCATGAACTCATGGAAGTGCAGACGGGTTTTGCGATGCAACGGCACGATCATGTAGAAGCTGTCCATCAGGAAGCTCTTGCCGCGGCCCACGCCGCCCCACATGTACACGCCGCGCGGCAGATCCGGGTGAATGATCAGCTTCCTGAACGCGTTCGAGCGGCGCGCCTTGTATCCGGTCCACTCTTCATAGCACCGCTGCAGGCGGTCGACCGCCGCGCGCTGCGCCGGATCGGATTGATAACCTCGCGTCTGCAGTTCTTTTTCGTAGTATTCGGTGACGTTCATCGTGTTGCTGCAAAAAGAAAGGCGGGAGGGAGTGAACCCCGCCCGCCTTTGGTGATGCCAAGGTTGCGTTTCGGTCGGGCGTGCGCGCTTACATGTTCAGCGCGCGCTTGTCGACGGCGAGTGCCGCTTCACGCATGACTTCCGACAGCGACGGGTGCGGATGGCAAATCCGGCCGATGTCTTCCGACGCCGCCTTGAACTCCATCGCCACCACGGCTTCCGCGATCAGGTCCGATGCGTTTGCCGAGATGATGTGCACGCCGAGCAGTTCGTCGGTCTTCGCGTCGGCGATCATCTTGACGAAACCGTCCGCCTTGTTGATGCCGAGCGCGCGGCCGTTCGCCATGAACGGGAACTGGCCGGTCTTGATCTCGCGGCCTTCGGCCTTCAGCTGCTGCTCGGTCTTGCCGACCCACGCGATTTCCGGCTCGGTGTAGATCACCCACGGAACGCAGTTGTAGTCGATGTGCGGCTTCTGACCGTCGATCACTTCCGCGACCATCACGCCTTCGTCTTCAGCCTTGTGCGCGAGCATCGGGCCACGCACCACGTCGCCGATCGCGTACACGTTCGGCACAGCCGTCGCGCAGTGGTCGTCGACGTCGATGAAGCCGCGCTCGTTGGCCTTCAGGCCGATCGATTCGAGGCCGAGGTTGTCGGTGTTCGGCACGCGGCCGACCGACACGATCAGGCGGTCGGCTTCGAGCGTCTGCGCGTTGCCGTCCTTGTCCGTATAGGCGATCGTCACGCCGTTCGCGCCCGTCTTCACTTCGCCGACCTTCACGCCGACGTGGATGTCGAGACCCTGCTTCTTGAACTGCTTGGCCGCTTCCTTCGACAGCGCCTGGTCAGCCGAGCCGAGGAATTCCGGCAGCGCTTCGAGCACGGTCACGTCGGCGCCGAGACGGCGCCACACCGAGCCGAGCTCCAGACCGATCACGCCTGCGCCGATCACGGCGAGCTTCTTCGGTGCCGTGTCGAACGACAGTGCGCCTTCGTTGTCGGCGATCAGCTTGTTGTCGACCGGGATGCCCGGCAGATGACGCGCCTTCGAACCCGTCGCGATGATCACGTTCTTCGCGGTGACGACTTCGGTTTCACCCTCGCCGCTCACTTCGATCTGCACGCCGGCGTCGGTCTTGCCAGTGAACTTGCCGTGGCCCTTGAGCCACGTGATCTTGTTCTTGCGGAACAGGAATTCGATGCCCTTGGTCATCTTCTCGACGATGCCGTCCTTGCGGGCCATCATCTTCGAGATATCGACCGAGACGTTATCCACCGAGATGCCGTGGTCGGCGAGGTGATGCGACGCGTTTTCAAACTCTTCCGACGACGCGAGCAGCGCCTTCGACGGAATGCAGCCGACGTTAAGGCAGGTGCCGCCAAGCTTCAGCGCGCCGGCCGGGTTCTTCCACTTTTCGATACATGCGACGGTCTTGCCGAGCTGCGCTGCGCGGATGGCGGCGATGTAACCGCCAGGGCCTGCGCCGATCACGACGACGTCAAATTCTTTGGACATGACAATCCCTTTGATAGCGGAACGGCGCCGGACCACCCAAGGTGGCGCGCGCCGTTCCTGTACTGCGGAATGCGAGATACGTACTGACTAGATGGCGCCGGTTTGCGGATTCACAAGCCGGCGCGGTCCGAGCGGGCGCTTACAGGTCGAGCAGCAGACGTGCCGGATCTTCCAGCGCGTCCTTCATCGCGACCAGCGACAGCACGGCTTCGCGGCCGTCGATGATACGGTGGTCGTACGACAGCGCGAGGTAGTTCATCGGGCGGATCACGATCTGGCCGTTTTCGACCACAGCGCGTTCCTTGGTGGCGTGCACGCCGAGAATCGCGGACTGCGGCGGGTTGATGATCGGGGTCGACAGCATCGAGCCGAATACGCCGCCGTTCGAGATCGAGAACGTACCGCCGGTCATTTCTTCGATCGACAGCTTGCCGTCCTTCGCCTTCTGGCCGAATTCGGCGATCTTCTTCTCGATGTCGGCGAGGCTCAGCTGATCTGCATTGCGCAGGATCGGCACCACCAGACCGCGCGGCGAACCGACCGCGATACCGATGTCGAAGTAGCCGTGATAGACGATGTCGTTACCGTCGATCGACGCGTTCACGAGCGGGAACTTCTTCAGCGCATGAACGGCCGCCTTCACGAAGAACGACATGAAGCCGAGCTTCACGCCGTGTTCCTTCTCGAACTTGTCCTTGTACTTGTTGCGCAGATCCATGACCGGCGCCATGTTCACTTCGTTGAACGTCGTGAGGATGGCGTTGGTTTGCTGCGACTCGAGCAGACGCTCGGCGATACGCGCACGCAGACGCGACATCGGCACGCGCTGTTCCGGACGGTCCTTCAACCACTGGTCGGCCGATGCCGGAGCCTTGACGTCCGGCAGCGACGGCTTCGCAGCCTTCGGTGCGGCAGCCGGAGCCGGTGCAGCCTTGGCAGCCGGAGCGCCTGCGGTCAGCACGTCGCCCTTGGTGATGCGGCCGTCGCGGCCCGTGCCGGCGACGTCGCCAGCGGCCAGACCCTTCTCGGCCATCAGCTTGCCGGCAGCCGGCGAAGCTGCGGTGTTCGAGCCCGTTGCGGCAGCAGCCGCAGTTGTCGACTGCGCCGCCGGCGCGGGAGCCGCTGCGGCGACCGGAGCCGGCTTCACTTCGGCTTCGACAGCGGCGGCGCCTGCGGTGCCTTCGGTGTCGATCTTCGCGATCACCTGGTCCGCCGTGACCGTGTCGCCGTCGTTCGAGATGACTTGCGCGAGCACGCCTGCTGCCGGAGCCGGCACTTCGAGCACGACCTTGTCGGTCTCGATTTCGATGAGGATTTCGTCCTGAGCGACAGCCTCGCCGGGCTTCTTCTTCCACTGCAGCATGGTCGCTTCCGAAACCGACTCGGAGAGCTGGGGAACCTTGACTTCAACAATAGCCATTATGAGTATCCTGAATACGTATCGGGTGACGGCGCTTCATCGCGACCGCCTGCGAACCACGAGCGCCGCGCCTGAATCTCATGGGATCGTTCGGCGCGGCGCGGGAAAAACGCACTGCGTTTTCCCGGGCTCGTCTGTTTTTTTACTTGGCGAGCGACGCGCTCTTGAGGCGGCCGAAAGCGCCTTCGACCAGCGCCTTCTGCTGCTCGTAGTGCTTCGCGTAGTAGCCCACCGCAGGCGAAGCCGAAGCCGGACGGCCGCTGTACGCCAGCTTCTGCCCTTCCTTCATGCCTTCCTTCAGATGGTGCTCGATGTAGAACCACGGGCCCTGATTCTGCGGCTCGTCCTGCACCCACACCACTTCGGTTGCGTTGTCGTACTTCTTCATTTCCGCTTCGAACTGCTTGTGAGCGAACGGATACAGCTGTTCGATACGGACGATCGCGACGTCGTTCACCTTCGCTTCGCGGCGATGCGCGACCAGGTCGTAGTACACGCGGCCCGAGCAGACCAGCACGCGCTTGACCTTCTTCGCGTCGATGGTTTCGTCCACTTCGCCGATCACCGGCTGGAACGAACCCTTCGCGAGTTCCGACAGATCCGACACGGCTTCCTTGTGACGCAGCAACGACTTCGGCGTTGCGACGATCAGCGGCTTGCGGAACAGACGGATCATCTGGCGACGCAGCAGGTGGAAGATCTGCGCCGGCGTAGTCGGCTGTACGACCTGCATGTTGTGGTCTGCGCACAGTTGCAGGAAACGCTCGATACGCGCCGACGAGTGCTCCGGACCCTGGCCTTCGTAGCCATGCGGCAGCAGCATCGTCAGGCCCGACACGCGGCCCCACTTCACTTCGCCCGACGAGATGAACTGGTCGATTACGACCTGCGCGCCGTTCACGAAGTCGCCGAACTGCGCTTCCCACGCGACGAACGTATTCGGTTCAGCGGTCGAGTAACCGTATTCGAAGCCAAGCACCGCTTCTTCCGACAGCACCGAGTCGATCACCGTGAACTTCGCCTGACCTTCGGCGATGTTCTGCAGCGGCACGTAGGTGCCGTCGTTCCAGCGCTCGCGGTTCTGGTCGTGCAGCACCGCGTGACGGTGCGTGAACGTGCCGCGGCCCGAATCCTGGCCGGTCAGACGAACTGCGTAGCCCGATGCGACCAGCGATGCGAACGCGAGGTGCTCGCCCATGCCCCAGTCGAGCTTCGCTTCGCCGCGGCCCATTGCGCGACGGTCGTTGATCACGCGCTCGACGAGCGGGTGAACCTTGAAGTTTTCCGGGATCGTGGTGATGCGCTCGGCGAGGCGCTTCAGTTCCGCCAGCGGCACGGCCGTGTCGGCCGAGTCGGTCCACTTGCGGTTCAGGAACGGCACCCAGTCCACCGCGTACTTGCTCTTGTAGTTCGAGAGCACCGGGTCGACCGTGTGATGGCCTTCGTCCATTGCCTTACGGTAGGCCTTGACGAATTCCTCGCCTTCGTCGGCCTTGATGACGCCCTGCTGCACGAGCTTTTCAGCGTACAGCGCACGCGTGCCCGGGTGCTTCGAGATCGTCTTGTACATCAGCGGCTGCGTGACCGCCGGGGTGTCCTGCTCGTTGTGGCCGAGCTTGCGGAAGCAGACGATGTCGACGACGACGTCCTTGTGGAACTGCATGCGGAAGTCGATCGCCATCTGGATGGCCAGCACGACCGCTTCGGGATCGTCACCGTTCACGTGCAGCACCGGCGCTTCGATCATCTTGACGACGTCCGAGCAGTACAACGTGGAGCGCGAATCGCGCGGGTCCGACGTCGTGAAGCCGATCTGGTTGTTGATGACGATGTGCAGCGTGCCGTGCGTGCCATAACCGCGCGTTTGCGCGAGGTTCAGCGTTTCCATCACGACGCCCTGGCCTGCGAACGCCGCGTCGCCGTGGATCTGCACCGGCAGCACCTGGACGCCGTTTTCGTCGCCGCGGCGGTCCATACGCGCCTTCGCCGAGCCCTCGACCACCGGGTTGACGATTTCGAGGTGCGACGGGTTGAACGCGAGCGACAGGTGAACCGGACCGCCTTCGGTCGCGACGTCCGACGAGAAGCCCTTGTGGTACTTTACGTCGCCGGCCGGCAGATCGTCGACGTGCTTGCCTTCGAATTCGGCGAACAGGTCGGCCGGCATCTTGCCGAGCGTATTGACCAGCACGTTCAGACGGCCACGGTGAGCCATCGCGATGACGATTTCCTGAACGCCGCGCAGACCGCCGTGACGCACGACTTCGTCCATCGCCGCGATGAAGCTTTCGCCGCCTTCGAGCGAGAAGCGCTTCTGGCCGACATACTTGGTGTGCAGGAAACGCTCGAGGCCTTCGGCGGCCGTCAGGCGGTTCAGGATGTGCTTCTTCTTGTCGTTGCTGAAGTTCGGCGTCGAACGGATCGATTCGAGGCGTTCCTTCCACCAGCGCTTCTGTTCCGGATCGCTGATGTACATGTACTCGGCGCCGATCGTGCCGCAGTACGTGTCGCGCAGGGCTTTGACGATCTCGCGCAGCGTCGCGCGCTCGAACCCGAAGTACAGATTCGTTGCGCTGAACTCCTGGTCCATGTCGGCTTCGGTGAAGTCGTAGAACGCGGGCTCAAGCTCGGGGATCGCGGGACGTTCGCGGCGCTTCAGAGGATCGAGATTGGCCCATTGCGAGCCGAGGAAGCGATATGCGCCGATGAGGGACTGGACGTAAACCTGTTTGCGGGCGGTTGCGAGATCTTCGCCGCCGGTAGTTGCGCGCGGCAGGAAGGCATTGGCCTTGGCGCGCTGTGCAAACGATTCGACGATCGGGCCGTGGGCCACGTCGTTGGCGTTGCTGCCATCCGATGCAGGCACGTTCTGCAACGCATCGAAATAGCTGCGCCAGGTCTCGGGCACTGACGCCGGATTATCGAGATACGCTTCGTACATTTCTTCAACGTACGGAGCATTGCCGCCGAACAGATAAGAGTTCGACTGGAATTGCTTCATCATTTTTACGCTCACCTTTCTTCGAGTTTCTCGAGAAATAGCGGGTTACAGAACCTTCCGCGACACGGCCTGACCGTTTAGCGGATTGCGCGAATCAAGTCTTGCTTGGAAGGACCTAAAACTTTGCACCCGGGAGCATAGCACAGAACGAATAGCCCAGATAGCGGACAGCACACGCGGCAAAGCCAGTGATGGCGGGCGTTTCGCGGGTGACGGGGTGCTTCTTCACAGCGCGCAATAGTGTTCTGTAGAAAATGAGAAGGCGAATTGCGCAATAGGTGTCTACACCTGTGCCGCCCGGACGGTGCCGGGCATGATGCAGCGCCACACGTGTCGATGCGCCGATAACGAAAAAGCCACCCGAAGGTGGCTTCCGTTTCCTGCTATCCAGACGGATTCGAAACCCGCTTATTCGCCGGCAACCTTGTTGCGGCTCGCGCTGCGGCGCTCATGTTCCTTCAGGTAGCGCTTGCGCAGACGGATCGACTTCGGCGTGACTTCGACCAGCTCGTCGTCGTCGATGAACTCGACCGCGTATTCGAGCGACAGCTGAACCGGCGGCACGAGACGCACGGCTTCATCGGTGCCCGACGCGCGCACGTTGGTGAGCTGCTTGCCCTTGATCGGGTTCACGACGAGGTCGTTGTCGCGGCTGTGAATGCCGATGATCATGCCTTCATATAGCGCCTCGCCCGGCGACACGAACATGCGGCCGCGATCCTGCAGCTTCCACAGTGCGTACGCGACTGCCGCGCCGTCGTCCTGCGAGATCAGCACGCCGTTGCGGCGCTCGCCGACCGCACCTTCCTTGACCGGCTGGTATGAATCGAACGTGTGGCTCATCAGACCCGTGCCGCGCGTCAGCGTGAGGAATTCCGACTGGAAGCCGATCAGACCACGTGCCGAAATACGGTACTCGAGACGCGTGCGGCCACGGCCGTCCGACGCCATGTCGAGCATTTCGCCCTTGCGGCGGCCGAGTTCTTCCATCACGCCGCCCTGGTGGGTGTCCTCCATGTCGACGGTCAGGTTTTCGTACGGCTCGTGCTTCTCGCCGTTGATTTCCTGCATCACGACACGCGGACGCGACACGGCCAGCTCGTAGCCTTCGCGGCGCATGTTTTCGACCAGAATGGTCAGGTGCAACTCACCGCGGCCTGCCACTTCGAACGTGGTTTCGTCGCCGGTATCGCGCACGCGCAGCGCGACGTTGTGGTTCAGCTCCTTCATCAGGCGATCGCGAATCTGACGGCTGGTGACGAACTTGCCTTCGCGGCCCGCGAGCGGCGACGAGTTGACGAGGAAGTTCATCGTCAGCGTGGGTTCGTCGACGGTGATCATCGGCAGCGCTTCCGGCTGCTCCGGCGAGCAGATCGTCACGCCGATGCCGACTTCCTCGATACCGTTGATCAGCACGATGTCGCCCGCTTCAGCCGAATCGACCTGCACGCGATCGAGACCCTTGAACGACAGCACCTGGTTGATCTTGCGATTGAGGATTTCGCCTTCAGGGCCCGAGCGCACCGCGACGGCCATGCCCGGCTTGATGCGGCCGCGCGTGATACGGCCAATGCCGATACGGCCGACGTACGACGAGTAGTCGAGCGACGTGATCTGCAGTTGCAGCGGACCTTCCGGGTCGGCCGGGCGCACCGGCACGTGCTGAAGGATTGCCTCGAACAGCGGACGCATGTCGCCGTCGCGCACGTCAGGCGTGAGACCCGCATAGCCGTTCAGCCCCGACGCGTAGACGATCGGGAAGTCGAGCTGCTCTTCGCTCGCGCCGAGCTTGTCGAACAGGTCGAAGGTCTGGTTGATCACCCAGTCGACCCGCGCGCCCGGACGGTCGACCTTGTTGATCACGACGATCGGCTTCAGGCCGAGCGCGAGCGCCTTCTTCGTGACGAAACGGGTTTGCGGCATCGGGCCTTCCACCGCGTCGACGAGCAGCAGCACCGAGTCGACCATCGACAGCACGCGCTCCACTTCGCCGCCGAAGTCGGCGTGCCCCGGCGTGTCGACAATATTGATGTGCGTGCCTTCGTACTCCACCGCGCAGTTCTTCGACAGGATCGTGATGCCGCGCTCTTTTTCGATGTCGTTCGAGTCCATCACGCGCTCGGCGATCTGCTGGTTCTCGCGGAACGTGGCGGTCTGACGGAGGAGCTGATCGACGAGCGTGGTCTTGCCGTGGTCGACGTGAGCAATGATGGCGATGTTGCGTAGGGCGCGGGTCATAGGAAACCTGAAGACGGTTGAGTGCGCCGCTTGCTTATGCTGCTGGTTGAGAAGCCAAACCACGACAACAAGCCCAAAGCGCACTTTTGGGAACCCAAAATTATAGCACGCGCGGATGATCCTTTCTGGTATTCCCCGATAGACCGTACGCCCTCCGCCCCCGCTGACTTCGCGAATTCCGCGTCGCCCGCGCCCTACGCCGATCCGTGCGGCATCTTACTTGAGCAGGAAATAATCCTTGCCTAAGCTGTATTTACGCTTGTCGTGTCAATCAACAGCCAGCTATACTAATGCCTAGTCAACCATTGCAATCGCACGAGAATCATGACGGAGCCGTCCAACGAACCCACGCCGGATCTCAGCGAGTATCAACTCGGCGAAAGCGTCGGTTATCTCATCTCGCGGGTGAAATCGACTCTGCACAATCTGGTTACGCAGCGCAGCATGGCCGAGCTCGGCATCACTAGCCAGCAAGGCAGCATCCTGTTCATGGTGGCGAGCGGCAAATGCCTGCTCGCGGCCGAGTTGGCGCGTGAATATGGTATCGACGCAAGCGCCGTCACGCGCCTGATTGACCGGCTCGAAAAGCGCGGCCTGCTCACGCGGGTGCGCAGTAACGAAGACCGGCGCGTCGTGCGCCTCGCCTTGACGCCGGAGGGCAATGCGATCGCGGCCCGCATGCCGGCAATTTTCAACGGCGTGCTCGATACCCTGCTGAACGGGTTCACCCCGGAGGAAGTGGGCTTCCTGAAGAGCATGCTGCGCCGCGTGCTCGCCAATTCCGGCGAACACACGGGACTTTCCCGCGATGCCTCAAGCCATCCCGATAACAAATCGTAATAGCTTGCTTGCTGCATCCATCAATACATTCCACTCAAAGAAGAGTCGAGCGATGAAATCCCTTCCCCTGTCCGCGCCCGCGCTGTCGAGCCGGGCTGCTGTCGCCGCCGCGGTGACGGCGCTCGCCCTCACAGGCTGCGCGAACTACATCGGCGTCAAGAGCGACAAGCAGATCGCCTCGCCGACGCAGTATGAGTCGACGCAGAGTCTGCCCAACGAGGGCGGCCAGTGGCCATCGCTCGACTGGGCCAACCAGTTCGGGGACCCGCAACTGCCGAAGCTGATCGCGGAAGCGCTCGAGGGCAGCCCGTCGATCGCCCAGGCGCAGGCGCGGCTCGCGAAGGCTTCGTCGTATATCGAAAGCTCGCGCTCGGCGCTGTTCCCGAAGGCCGAATTAAGCTATTCGTGGACCCGCGAACTGTACTCGGCGAACGCCCTCTTCCCGCCTCCGTTCGGCGGCAGCTGGTTTAGCGAGAACAACGTGCTCGCGAGCGCGTCGTGGGATCTCGACCTGTGGGGCAAGAATCGTCAGCGCCTCGGCCAGGCCGTATCGCAGCAGAAAGCCGCCGAAGCCGACATGCAGCAGGCGCGCGTGACGCTCGCCGCGTCGGTCGCGAGCACCTACAACCAGCTCGCGCAACTGTATGCGTTCCGCGACATCGCCGCGCGTGAAATCGCGAACCGCCAGGACGTCGGCCGTATCACGGATAACCGCGTGACGGCCGGTCTCGACACCAACGTCGAGAAGCAGACCGCCGCCGGCAACATCGCGACGAGCCAGTCGAACCTGACCGACCTCGACGGCCAGATCACCGTCGTGCGCTACCAGTTGGGCGCGCTGCTCGGCAAAGGCCCGGACCGTGGCCTGCAGATCGACAAGCCGGTGCTCACCGGCGGCAACGTGGTCGCGCTGCCGGACAACATCCCGGCCGACCTCGTGGCGCGTCGCGCGGACATCGTCGCCGCGCGCTGGCAGGTCGAGGCCGCGATGCACGACGTCAAGGAAGCGAAAGCCGAGTTCTTTCCGGACGTGAATCTCGCGGCCGGCTTCGGCTTCGACGCCTTCGGCTGGGGCCGTTTCCTGACCTCGTCGAGCCGTCAGATCCAGTTCGGCCCAGCGATCCATCTGCCGCTCTTCGACGCCGGCGCGTTGCGCGCGCAGTTGAAGGGCCGCTACGCCGACTTCGAGGGCGACGTCGCGAACTACAACCAGACGCTGATCAACGCGCTGCAGGACGTGTCCACGCAGGTGTCGTCGATCCGCTCGATCGACCGCCAGGAAGGCGACGCCCAGCGCGCGCTCGAGGCGTCGAGCAAGGCGTACCAGCTCGCCGTGATCCGCTATAAGGCCGGGTTGTCGCCGCAACTGCAGGTGCTGACCGCGGACGACAACCGCCTCGCCGCCGAGCAGACGGTCACCGGTCTGCAGATGCGCCGCCGCAGTCTGCAGATCGGCCTGATCAAGGCACTGGGCGGCGGCTTCGACGCGACCCAGACCGGTCTCGTCGTGCCGACCGATGCTCCCGCATCGGCCAACGCCGCGAACCGCGCCACGAGCACCGCCGCGAACTGAGCGAGACCGCCCGCGCCAACCCACACGCATACACACGAACACCCGAATAAACGACGACGTTCAAAAGAACCCGGAGCACATCAATGAGCACCCCCCAGCAGCCCGCCACTCCACCGCAAGCGGCCAACAACGGCAAACGCAAGCGCATGATGACGCTGCTCGTCATCGTGATCCTGATTGCCGCGGTCGCGTACGGCCTGTACTACTTCCTCGACGCACGCTTCCATGAAGACACCGACGACGCCTACGTGAGCGGCAACGTCGTGCAGATCACGCCGCAGGTCACGGGCACCGTGATCGCGGTCAATGCGGACGACACCCAGGTCGTCAAGGCCGGCGACCCGCTCGTCGTGCTCGACCCGGCCGACGCGCGCGTCGCGCTCGAACAGGCCGAGGCCAATCTTGCGCAGGTGGTGCGCCAGGTGCGTGGCCTGTTCGCCGACGACAGCCAGTACGAAGCGCGGGTCGCAGCGAGCCAGGCCGACCTGTCGCGAGCCCAGGACGACCTGAAGCGCCGGATGACGGTGGCGCAGACCGGCGCGGTATCGCAGGAAGAAATCTCGCACGCACGCGACGCCGTGAAGAGCGCACAAGCCGCGCTCGACGCCGCCAAACAGCAACTCGCGGCCAACCGCGCGCTGACCGCGAACACCACGATCGCCAATCACCCGAACGTGCAGGCCGCCGCCGCGAAGCTGCGCGACGCGTACCTGAACCACGCTCGCAATACGCTGCCCGCGCCGGTCACCGGCTATGTCGCGAAACGCTCTGTGCAGGTCGGCCAGCGCGTATCGCCGGGCACGCCGCTGATGGCGATCGTGCCGCTGCACGACGTGTGGGTCGACGCGAACTTCAAGGAAGTGCAACTGAAGCACATGCGCATCGGCCAGCCGGTCGAACTGACGGCCGACGTCTACGGCTCGGCGGTGCCCTATCACGGCAAGGTGATCGGCTTCTCGGCCGGCACGGGCTCGGCGTTCTCGCTGCTGCCCGCGCAGAACGCGACCGGCAACTGGATCAAGGTCGTGCAGCGTCTGCCGGTGCGTATTTCGCTCGATCCGCAGGAACTGGAGAAGCATCCGCTGCGTATCGGCCTGTCGATGCAGGCTGACGTGAACATCAAGGACGACACCGGCGGCCAGCTCGGTCAGGCGCCGTCCACGGCTTACCAGACCAACGTCTTCGACAAGTACGGCGCGGAAGCCGACGCTGAAATCGCGCGCATCATCGCGGAAAACGCTGGCCAGAACGCGAACGGCGGCGCGCAGAAGTCGACCGCGGCGAGCGCCGCGGCCGCCACGAAACCGGCAGCCCACAAGAGCTAAGGCTCCGCCCGACGATTCCTAGAAGGCTCTTTTAATGGCTCAGGCTCAGGCGCAAGTCCCTCACCCGCCGCTCGAGGGCGCGCAACTGGTGATCGGCACCATCGCGGTGTCGCTCGCCGTGTTCATGAACGTGCTGGACACGTCGATCGCCAACGTGTCGATCCCGTCGATTTCCGGCGACCTCGGCGTGTCGTCCGACCAGGGCACTTGGGTGATCACGTCGTTCGCGGTGGCCAACGCGATCTCGGTACCGCTGACCGGCTGGCTCACCGACCGCATCGGCCAGGTGCGGCTGTTCATGGCGTCCATCGTGCTGTTCGTGCTGTCGTCATGGATGTGCGGGCTGTCGCCGAACCTGCCGTTCCTGCTCGCGTCGCGCGTGCTGCAAGGCGCGGTGGCCGGCCCGATGATCCCGCTGTCGCAGACGCTGCTGCTCGCGAGCTATCCGCGCGCAAAGGCGCCAATGGCGCTATCGATGTGGGCGATGACCACGCTGATCGCGCCGGTTGCCGGTCCAATTCTCGGCGGCTGGATTTCCGACAACATCTCGTGGCCGTGGATCTTCTACGTCAACATTCCGGTCGGCGCGGTCGCGGCCGCCGCGACGTGGATGATCTTCCGCAACCGCGACTCGGTGATCAAGAGGGCGCCAATCGACGGCGTCGGCCTCGGTCTTCTGATCGTCTGGGTCGGCTCGCTTCAGGTCATGCTCGACAAGGGCAAGGACCTTGACTGGTTCTCGTCGACGACGATCGTCGTGCTAGCGCTCGTCGCGGTGATCGCGCTCGCGTTTTTCATCGTGTGGGAGCTGACGGCCGAGCATCCGGTGGTTGACCTGTCGCTGTTCAGCCGGCGTAACTTCACCGGCGGCACGATCGCGTTGTCGATCGGCTATGGGCTTTACTTCGGCAATCTCGTGCTGTTGCCGCTGTGGCTGCAGACCGATATCGGCTACACCGCGACCGAAGCGGGACTCGTGATGGCGCCCGTCGGCGTGTTCGCGATCCTGTTGTCGCCGATCACCGGCAAGGTGTTGCCGCGCACCGATCCGCGCTATATCGCGACGCTGTCGTTCCTGATTTTCGCGCTGTGTTTCTGGATGCGCTCGCGCTATACGACGGGCGTCGATACATACTCACTGATGCTGCCGACGCTGATTCAGGGAATCGGCATGGCCGGCTTCTTCATTCCGCTCGTGTCGATCACGCTGTCGGGCTTGCCGGGCCATCGGATTCCGGCGGCCTCGGGGCTGTCGAACTTCGTGCGGATCATGTGCGGCGGTATCGGCACGTCGATTTTCCAGACCGCGTGGGATCACCGCACGATCATGCATCACGCCCAACTGACCGAGCAGGCCAACGCTTACAACCCGGTGTTTGGTCAGTCGATTCATCAGATGGGCGCAGCGGGCCTGGATCAACAGCAGACCTATGGTCTCTTCAATACCATGGTCACGCAGCAGGCGGCGCAACTCGGCGTGAACGATCTGTTCTTCATTTCGGCCGGTATTTTTGTCGCGCTGATCGCGCTGATCTGGATCACGCGGCCGGAACGGGCGGGTGGTGACTCGGGAGCGGCGGCGGCCGCGGCGCATTGAGTGGGTTGTTCGCGGTGTTGCTTGAGTTCGACCCGCTCCACTGTAGGGCATAAAAAAGCGGGATCGCACGATGGCGTTCCCGCTTTTTTATTGTCTGCGCCGTGCTGGCAAAACGGCGGCCTTTAGCTCTCCGTCGTCACGACCAGACGTTCGGGTGCGAGCACGCCTTCGCCCGGTTTCGCGACCCCCAGAAGCCGCCCTTGCGCCGAGTACACCCTTACCCGCGGGGCATTCACGGCATCGGCGGCGATCGTCAACGACGACAGCTTCAGGCGCTGGCCGTGCAAGAAGCGACGCGTGTCGTCGTCGTTCAGCGTGACCTGCGGGAACGTCGACAGCAACGCGTCGACCGGTTGCAGCCATGCGTCGCGTTCGGGTAGGGTCGCGTCGCTCAACGCATCGAGCGTGACCGAATGATCGAGCGTCAGCGCGCCGACGCCCGTACGGCGCAGCGCGACCAGATGCGCGCCGCAGCCGAGCGCCTCGCCGATATCCTCGGCAAGCGTGCGCACGTACGTGCCCTTGCTGCACGTCACGCGAAACGTGACATCCGGCAGCGCGCACGCAATCGGCTCGAGCGCGTGAATCGTCACCTGCCGCCCTTCGCGCTCGACCGTTTGGCCGGCGCGCGCGTACTCATACAGCGGCTTGCCGTCGCGCTTGAGCGCCGAGTACATCGGCGGAACCTGAACGATCTCGCCGATGAATCTCGGCAAGGCCGCCCGCACCGCCGCTTCGTCGCAGTCGACGGCGCGGATGTCGAGCGCCTCGCCCTCGGCATCGCCGGTGGTCGTGCGGATGCCGAGGCGCATCGTGGCCTCGTAGGTCTTGTCGGCTTCGAGCAGGTCTTGCGAAAACTTGGTCGCCTCGCCGAAACACAGCGGCAGCAAGCCGGTAGCGAGCGGATCGAGCGTGCCGGTGTGGCCCGCCTTTTTCGCCAGATAGAGACGTTTCGCGCGAACCAGCGCGTCGTTGCTCGACAGGCCGAGCGGCTTGTCGAGGAGCAGCACACCGTCGAGCGCGCGACGCGGCACGCGGGGGCGTTGAGGTGCGGTCATGTCGAGGGAGGCAGAACGTTCGGGAAACACGAAAAACGGCGCCGCGCGCTACATGGAACGCGACGGCATGGCAGACCCTCAGTCGTCTTTCGCGCGCGTGGAATTTGCCTCGTCGATCAACCGCGACATCTCTACGGCGCGCTCGATCGTCTTGTCGTAGTGGAAATGCAGCGTCGGCACCGTATGGATATGCAGGCGCTTGAACAGCAGATTGCGCAGATGGCCGGCCGCGTGCGTCAGCGCTTCGAGCGTCTGCTGCGGGTCGCCCGTCAGCGTCGTGAAGTAGACCTTCGCGTGCGCGTAGTCGGGTGTCAGCTCGACGCTCTGAAACGTGACGATGCCGATGCGCGGATCCTTGACCTCGCGCAGCAGCTCGGCCAGGTCGCGCTGGATCTGATCGGCGATCTGCACGTTGCGATTGGGAGTAGTACGTTTCTTAGGCATGGTGTTAAGTGCTCCGCTATAACGGATGCAAAAATTGGTTCGCGCGAGCTGTGTTCGTTATCCGTTCGATACAACGGCGTCGCGCTCGCCGCGGCCAGCGAGAGTCCATTTGCGACGAACGCGGCAACGAAGCCAGCGACAAACTCGACGCAGCGGGCTCAAAAACAACGGGCGGAGCGGGCGTCAAGCCCGTTCCGCCCGTTGTGCCGTGTCGCGTGGATTACAGCGTACGCGCGACTTCGGTGACCTCGAAGACTTCGAACTGATCGCCTTCGACGATATCGTTGAAGTTCTTGATCGACATACCGCACTCGAAACCCTGACGGACTTCCTTCACGTCGTCCTTGAAGCGCTTGAGCGAATCGAGCTCGCCCGTGAAGATGACGACGTTGTTGCGCAGCACGCGCACCGACGACGAGCGCTTGACGAAACCGTCCGTGACCATACAGCCCGCCACCGTGCCGACCTTCGGTACCTTGAAGACCTGGCGCACTTCGACCGTGCCCGTCACGACTTCGCGCTTCTCCGGCGCCAGCATGCCCGACATCGCCGCCTTCACGTCATCCACGGCGTCGTAGATGATGTTGTAGTAGCGGATATCGACGCCATTGGCTTCCGCGAGCTTGCGAGCCTGCGCATCCGCGCGGGTGTTGAAGCCGATGATGACCGCCTTCGACGCCGTCGCGAGGTTGACGTCCGACTCGCTGATGCCGCCGACCGCGCCATGCACGATCTGCACGCGCACTTCGTCGGTGGAGAGTTTCTGCAGCGACTGCACCAGCGCTTCCTGCGAACCCTGCACGTCGGCTTTGACGATGAGCGGCATGTACTGCACTTCGCCTTCGCCCATCTGCTCGAGCATGGTCTCGAGCTTCGCGGCTTGCTGCTTGGCGAGCTTGACGTCGCGGAACTTACCCTGACGGAACAGCGCTACTTCACGCGCCTTGCGCTCGTCCGGCATCACGATCACTTCTTCGCCTGCCTGCGGCACTTCCGACAGACCCTGGATTTCGACCGGGATTGACGGACCCGCGGACTTGGTCGGCTTCCCGGTTTCGTCGAGCATGGCCCGCACGCGACCGTAGGCGCTGCCTGCCAGCACGACGTCGCCACGGTTCAGCGTACCCGACTGGACGAGGATCGTTGCAACCGGACCCTTGCCCTTGTCGAGCTTCGCTTCGATCACGAGGCCCTTGGCCGGCGATTCGACCGGTGCCTTCAATTCCAGCACTTCGGCCTGCAGCAGCACGTTTTCGAGCAGATCGTCGATGCCCGCGCCGGTCTTCGCCGACACCGGCACGAACGGCGAGTCGCCGCCGTACTCTTCCGGCACGACGCCTTCCGTGACGAGTTCCTGCTTCACGCGCTCCGGATTCGCTTCCGGCTTGTCGATCTTGTTGATCGCGACGACGAGCGGCACGCCGCCAGCCTTCGCGTGGGAAATCGCTTCCTTTGTCTGCGGCATCACGCCGTCGTCGGCGGCCACCACCAGAATCACGATGTCGGTCGCCTTCGCACCGCGGGCACGCATCGCCGTAAAGGCTTCGTGACCCGGCGTGTCGAGGAACGTGATCACGCCGCGCGGCGTGTCCACGTGGTAAGCGCCGATGTGCTGCGTAATACCGCCCGCTTCGCCTGCCGCAACCTTAGCGCGGCGGATGTAGTCGAGCAGCGAGGTCTTGCCGTGGTCGACGTGACCCATCACGGTAACGACCGGCGGACGCGGCAGCGCTTCGGCATCGCTCGCTTCGCCTTCGACCAGCATGGCTTCCGGATCGTCCAGCTTCGCCGCGAGCGCACGGTGGCCCAGTTCCTCGACGATGATCATCGCCGTTTCCTGGTCCAGCATCTGGTTGATCGTGACCATCTGGCCGAGCTTCATCATCACCTTGATGACTTCCGAAGCCTTCACCGCCATCTTGTGCGCGAGATCCGCCACCGTGATGGTTTCCGGTACGTGCACTTCACGCACGATCGGTTCGGTCGGCGCCTGGAACGTAGTGGTCTGCTCCTGATGCTTGCCACGACCCTTCGGACCGCCGCGCCAGCCGCGATCGACGCCGCCGCTCGAATCGCCGCGCGTCTTGATGCCGCGGCGCTTCGCTGCGTCGTCCTGCCAGTTGCCGCCGCCCTTGCCGCCGGCGCCGGGCTTCTTCTTGTCGCCCGCGGACGGAGCGCTTGCGGGTGCCGGAGCCGCGGCTGCCGGCTTCCTGGCTGCCGGGCGAGCCGGTGCTTCGCCAGCCGGACGCGCCGGCTTGTGCAGCGTACCCTTGGCTTCGGCCGCCTTGGCCGGCTCAACGGGCTTCGGTGCCGGTTCCGGCGCCTTCACCTGCGCCTTGCGCGGCGTGTTCATCATTTCGCGAATCGCGCGCGCTTCGGCCTCGGCTGCCGCGCGGCGCTTGGCGATTTCTTCCTGTTCGGCGCGCGCCTTTTCGGCCGCGACACGCGCGGCGTCTTCCGCTTTCTTCGCGGCTTCGCGTTGCGCTGCGCGTTCAGCTGCCGCGCGCTGGTCGTCCTGCTCGCTCGACTTCGCGGCGGCCGGCGCTGCCGCTTGCGCGGCCGCCTGCTGGGCCTTCTCTCGAGCCGCCGCCTCGGCCGCCGCCGTTGCGCGCTTCTTCGCTTCTTCTTCCGCGCGCTGACGCTCGGCTTCCGCAGCCTGCTCGCGCGCCTGACGCTCGGCCTCTTCGCGCTCGAGCTGTTCCTGACGCGCCTTCAGCTCCTGCGCCTGCTTTTCCAGCAGCTCGGCTTCGTGACGTGCTTCTTCCTCACGACGCTGCAGTTCGAGATCTTCGACGTCCGCGCTTTCGGCCACATGATTCGATGCATCCCCGCCTTCCGCGACGGTCTCGTCGCGGCGGACGAACGTGCGCTTCTTGCGCACCTCGACCTGAATGGTGCGAGCTTTGCCCGTCGCATCGGACTGCTTGATTTCCGACGTATGCCGTTTCGTCAGCGTGATCTTGCGCTTGTCCGCGTCAGTCGAGCCGTGAGACTTGCGCAAGTGGTCGAGCAGACGCGCCTTGTCCGCCTCGGACAGGTTGTCGTCTTCGCTCGCTTTTGTGACGCCCGCCGCCTGCAGCTGCTCGAGCAGCACGCCTGCAGGCATTTTCAGTTCCGCGGCAAATTGGGCTACGTTGTTACTCGCCATTCATTCCTCTTAATGCAAGGACCGATTCCTTGCGGTTAGCATCGTGTCATGCGGCCTAACGGCCGCGTTCAATTTAGTGCGCCATGGTCATTTCTCACTGGAACCAGTGTTCACGTGCTTTCATGATCAACGCCTTAGCGGCATCCTCTTCCACTCCGGTCATCTCGACCAGTTCATCCACGGCCAGCTCGGCGAGTTCGTCGCGCGTCTGGATCTGATGTTCGGCCAGTTTCGCGAGCAGGTCGGCGTCCATGCCGTCCAGGCTCTTCAGGTCGAGCGCTACATTCTCGACCTTTTCTTCGTTCGCGATCGCCATCGTCAACAGCGCGTCGCGCGAGCGGTTGCGCAGTTCGTGAACGGTGTCTTCGTCGAATGCCTCGATTTCGAGCATTTCGTTGAGCGGCACGTAGGCGATCTCTTCCAGGCTCGTGAAGCCTTCGTCGATCAGGATGTCGGCGACTTCCTCGTCGACATCGAGACGCGCCATGAACAGGTCACGCAGGACGCCGCGCTCCTGATTCTGCTTCTGCGCAGATTCGTCCGGCGTCATGATGTTGATCTGCCAACCGGTGAGCTCGCTGGCAAGTCGCACGTTCTGGCCGCTGCGGCCGATCGCGACCGCGAGTTCGTTCTCGTCGACGACGACGTCCATCGAATGCTTTTCTTCATCGACGACGATCGACTGCACGGCTGCCGGCGCGAGCGCGCCGATCACGAACTGGGCGGGGTCTTCCGACCATAGCACGATGTCGACGTTTTCGCCACCGAGCTCGTTGCGCACTGCCTGCACACGCGAGCCGCGAATACCGACGCAGGTGCCGATCGGATCGATGCGCTTGTCATAAGCGACCACGCCGATCTTCGCGCGCACACCCGGATCGCGAGCCGCCGCCTTGATCTCGAGCAGGCCCTGCTCGATTTCCGGCACTTCCATCTCGAACAGCTTCATCAGGAATTCCGGCGCCGTACGCGACAGCTCGATCTGCGGACCACGCGCGGTGCGGTCGACCTTCGCGATATACGCGCGCACGCGGTCGCCCACGCGAAGGTTTTCCTTCGGGATCAGCTGGTCGCGGCGCAGCAGCGCCTCGACGCGGCCCGACTCGACGATGAAGTTGCCCTTGTCGAGGCGCTTCACCGAGCCGGTCATGATGTGTTCGCCGCGCTCGAGGAAGTCGTTCAGGATCTGCTCGCGCTCGGCATCGCGCACCTTCTGCAGGATCACCTGCTTGGCGGCCTGCGCGCCGATACGGCCGAATTCGATCGACGGCACCGGCTCCTCGATGAACTCGTCCAGCTGGATGTCGGGCTGCTGCTCGCGCGCCTCGAACAGCAGGATTTCCTGATCCGGCTCCTGCAGACCGGCTTCGTCCGGCACCACTTTCCAGCGGCGAAACGTTTCGTGCTCGCCGCTTTCACGGTCGATGTGGACGCGGATATCCGCATCTTCTTCGAAGAGTTTCTTGGAGGCCGAAGCGAGAGCCGCTTCGAGCGCGGCAAATACCACGTCCTTGTCGACATTCTTCTCGCGTGCCAGCGCATCCACCAGCATCAACACTTCGCGACTCATTGTTTGCGGCTCCTAAAGTCAACTTTCGGAACAAGGCGCGCCTTGTCCATGTCCGCGAGCGTGAAATCGAGCATCGCGGCGCCTTCTTTTCCTTCAAATTCCAGACCGATCGTCTCGCCCTGCGGAGCATGCAAAATACCCCGGTACGATTTCCGACCGTCCAATGGCTTTTTCAGTGTGATAACCGCTTCGCTGCCCGCGAAACGTTCAAAATCCGCCAGTTTTTTCAGCGGGCGGTCGAGACCGGGCGACGAAACTTCGAGCCGCTCGTAATCGATATTTTCGACCGTCAGAACGTGCTGGAGCTGACGCGTGACTTTCTCGCAGTCTTCGATTGCGATGCCGGCTGGCTGGTCGATATAGATACACAACATGCCGCGCCCGGTGCGCTCGAGATCGACGAGCTCGTAGCCGAGTCCCACGACCGTGGTTTCAATCAGTTCCGTCAGTTGCACAGTGCCCTCTTAGATGTTCGCGCAGCGAGCCTCGCCTCTTCTGCAAACAACCAATGCGGGCCGCGCGCCAAGCCGGCGCACGTTGGTGCGAACCCGAGATGCCGAACCACGATGAACTGAGCGGCAAAAAAAAAATGGGCTGAACGCCCATCATCTTATTGCCGGTGGTCGCACCTGAGCCGCACATGAAACCGTACGCCCAGCGACTTCGCGATTGTAGCCATTTTCCGGCCCAAAGGCAATCTGCAGAACGACGGGCGATGCGCATTTCCGCTTGATTTGATAGGAATCTTTCGACAATGTGGCGGCAAATCCGGGGTTTTGCAAGGTCGCGCGAGCCGTGCGGAAAGGGACCCGGACAGGTTACCTCAGCGCGTTGCGGTGAATCGTGCTTATGGCATTCGGCGCCGTCTCGCATGGAGTTTGACGCATCGGAAAGCCGCTCGCATGAACGCAGCAAAAGAGAGGCGGCATCAAACCGGCAAGAACAAAAAACGGCTCGTCCGGCAAGCACTCCGCATTGACGTGCGTCGCGTTTGCCGAACAAGCCGTCTGAAGGAGCCGTGCCCTTGCAGGTCGTACGAACTGCACCGAAGGGAATGACCGCATCGGTACAGCGCCCCGCTTAACGGCCCCGCGAGCGACCGCGCGCCGTGCCACCACCACGATTCGCGCCATCCGGACCCGCGTTACCACCGGCGCGGTTGGTGTTGCCGCCACGATTTCCACCCGGCCCGCGATTGCCGCCGCTGTTGCCGGCCGGGCCAGCACGCTTGCCGCCCGTGCGCGCACGATTGCCGTTGGGCGACGGCGCGCGATTGCCGTCGACGTCGCGGCCGCGCTGCCCCCCGCTGCCACGATTGCCTGCGCCGGCACCGAAACCAGCGCCGCTCCCCATGCCCGCGCCGAAGCCGCCGCCCGCCGCGCCGCGGCGGCCCTGGCCGCGCGGCTGCTGCTCGAAGCGGCTATGCGACATCAGCACTGGCTCGCGGCTGATGAAGCCCATCGACGTCTGCATCGGATCCGGCTGACGACGCTCCGGCGCCGCATTGCGGCTACCGCGTTCCTCGGTCGGCGCCTTCAGGCCGACCGAGGCCATCAGCGCGCGCACCTGATTGTCCTCGAGCTCTTCCCAGCGGCCGCGCTTCAGACCACGCGGCAGCGAGATCGGGCCATGACGCGTGCGGATCAGCCGGCTGACCATCAGGCCGGCCGCCTCGAACATGCGGCGCACTTCGCGATTCCGCCCTTCGGCGAGCGCGACGTGGTACCAGTGATTAGTGCCTTCGCCGCCGCCATCGCGGATGCGCAGGAAGTTCGCCGGGCCGTCCTCGAGTTCGACGCCGTGCAGCAGTTTCTGGCGCATACCCTCGGCCAGTTCGCCGACGACACGCACCGCATATTCGCGCTCGACGCTATAGCGCGGATGCATGAAGCGGTTCGCGAGATCGCCCGATGTGGTCAGCATCAGCAGACCTTCGGTGTTGAAGTCGAGACGCCCGACCGCAACCCACTTGGCGGTTTTCATCGGCGGCAGCTTGTCGAACACCGATGGACGGCCTTCCGGGTCCGCGTGGCTGACGATTTCGCCGGTCGGTTTGTGGTACAGCAGCACGCGCGGCGGCTTGCTGGCGAGCTTGCGCTTGACCGGCTTGCCGTTGATGCGGACCTGATCGGTCGGCATGATGCGCTGGCCGATGTGCGCCGGCTCGCCGTTCACCGACACGCGGCCGGCGATGATCAGCTCTTCCATGTCGCGGCGCGAGCCCATGCCCGCCTCGGCGAGCACCTTATGCAGCTTCGGCGCGTCGTCATCGGGCGACAACACCCGCTTCGGGCCCGCTGCCTTGCCACGGCGCAACATCGGCGCGCGTACGCCGCCAGTCGTGGTGTTGTCGGCATCGAATGCAGGCGACGTCACGTACGAGAACAGATCGTCCTGAGCCGATTCGGTAGCCGCGGCCGCATCGGCGCCGCGTCGATTCTGGCGCTGGCCCTCACGTTGACCTTCGCGCGGCTGACGCTCGCGCTGGCCTTCGCGCGACGCGCCCTCGCGCTTCGCCGCGCCGCCGGCATTGCGACGTCCGCCCTGTTTCGCGCCCGCGTCCTTGCGCGGCGCACGCGCCTGGGCGCCAACCTCGCCGTCCGGCGGTGTTTCGGCGACGACCGGCGCGCCCTCGGCTGCCTTTGTCTTCGCGCCGGCGCGGCGTCGCGCGATCAGGCTGCGCGGCCCGCGACGCAGACCGCGGCGGGGTCGCTCTTCGCCTTCTGCTTCCGCGCCGTGAGCCAGGCGCTCGCCCTCGCCTGCCGACGCTTGCGTAGTGCGTTCGTCGGTCCGCGCCGACGGCACGGGGCGCTCGGATTCGGACGAATCGGTGTCGTGGGTATGTGTCAAAACAACCTCAAAATGTCAGGTCGCGCGCGCCCGTTGCGGGCGCGGCAAAAAAGTTCGGTTACGTCAGGCGCTGCGCGACTCGGTTTCGTCGTCGGTCAGAAAACCTGCGTCCTGCGCGGCATCCCGGCGGTCCTCGGGACCGTCGTGCGCCGCCTCGATCGGGTTCGGCTCGGCGGCGTGCTCCGTATTGCGAGCCACGCCCGAGTCGTGCGCGGGTGTTGCCGGATCGGTCGGGGTGACCGGAGCTTGATGCTGTGCCGAACCGGCGACGCTGGTCTGCGTTGCCGTGGGTGCCGGTTCTGGCTGTTGTTGCGCGTCGTGCGGCGCGCTCGACGCGTCTGATGCACTTGACGCATTCGTCGTGCCGGACTGCCCAGTCGCTTCTGCACGGGGCTCCGACTCGAACGTCGACGCGGCTACGGTCTCGGGCGGCGCTGCTGCAAATCCCGACGCCGACTGCTGCCCCGCTTCCGGCGAAGCCGGCTCGCCCGCGTCACCCGCCGTGTCGAGTCCTGCATCCTGATCCGGCTGCGGCACGCGATGCTCGTCGCCTTCGGCAAATTCGATTGCGTGCTGACCCAGCAGATCCGCGTTCAGTTGCGCGGACGGATCGGCCAGCGGCGGCAATTCGTCGAGCGCTGTTAGGCCAAGGTCGTCGAGAAACTGACGCGTGGTCGCATATAGCGCTGGACGCCCCGGCACGTCGCGATGACCGATCACCTCGATCCAGCCGCGATCCTCGAGCTGCTTGACGACCTGCGTATTCACCGTCACACCGCGAATTTCTTCGATATCGCCCCGCGTCACCGGTTGCCGGTAGGCAATGATCGCGAGAGTTTCGAGCACCGCGCGCGAATATTTCGGCGGTTTTTCCGGATGCAGTCGATCCAGATACGTACGCATCGCGGGCTTGCTTTGAAACCGCCAGCCCGACGCCAGCCCGACCAACTCCACACCGCGCCCGGACCAGTCCCGCTTCAGGTCTTCGAGCAAAGTCCGAACAGTGTCTGCCGACACGCCGTCGGCAAAGAGCTTGCGCAATTCGCCGAGCTTTAACGGCTCCTGCGCGCAGATCAAGGCAGTCTCGAGGACGATCTTCGCCTCTTGGGTATTCATGCAGCTAGGTCAGACCCTGTGGTCAAAGAACCGGATCAAACAGACGATGTGGAACTGAAGACGCGCTCGCCCGATTCTGATCGGTCATATTGATGGGAGCACGCACCGGGGGGTGGCGAACAGACTTATCGAGCCAGACCCAGCCGGACGGAGCGGCGATATCCTGAAGGGATTCGCGTGAACTGAGCGCCATATTACGCAAAAACGACCGGGGCGTAAAGCCGCGATCCTCCGTGCATCTTCTGCCGCGGCGGCGACCAGTGTGCCCGCGCTCGCCGGGACGGGGTCGCCAATGAGAAGATTTCCACGATTCGCGGCCTTTCGCCGCTTGCGGCGCGCCAGGACAATCCGCGACGGACACGCGACGCCATGCGCTCACGCGCCGGCGTGGCGCGCCAGAAACCGCATCAAGCGCTCGACGCCCGCATCGAGCCGCGCCGTATCGCACCCATAACACCAGCGCACGAACCCCTCGCCTTGCGGCCCGAACGCGCTGCCCGGTGCCACGCCGAGCCCGACCTCACGCACCATCGCCTTGCACAAATCGAGACTGCGCGTCGAGCCCGGCATCGCGAAGAACAGATACATCGCGCCCAACGGAGCCTTCACGTCGACGCCGGGAACTGTCGACAGCGCGCGCACCAGATGATCACGCGAGCTCCTCAGGTCGCGCACCAGCTCCTGCGTAAAGCGCTCGCCCTGTTCGAGCGCCGCGATGCCCGCCTGCTGCACGAACGACGGCGCGCATGACGTGTTGTACTCGACCAGCTTCGCCAGGTCATCCATCAACGCGTCCGGGGCGACGATCCAGCCAAGCCGCCACCCGGTCATCAGCCAGGCATTCGAAAACGAATTCACGCAGATCACGCGTTCGTCGCGCGTCGCGAGATCGAGAAACGAAGGCGCCGTGCGCGCGCCGGCCGCCTGCGCCGCGTCATCAGCGGGATAGTAGAGCCGCTCGTAGACCTCGTCAGCGACGATCCAGATACCGTGCCGCCGGCAGTGTTCGAGCACGGTGCGCTGGTCGTCGCGATTCATCACCCAGCCGGTCGGATTGTTCGGCGAGTTGATCATCAGCATCTTCGTGTCGGGTGTCAGCGCGGCAAGCAATTGCCCGACGTCGAGCGCCCAACCGCGTTCACCGTAGCCGAGCGCGACGGTTTTGACATGCGCGCCGAGAATCTTCGGAATCTCGACCAGATTCGGCCATAGCGGTGTCACCGCAACGACCCGGTCACCGGCGCCGACCACCAGTTGCGCGGCGAGCATCAGCGCGTTGACGCCCGCGCTCGTGACCGCGATGTGCTCCAGTGACGTTGCGCCATGCAGCTCGCTGACATAGCCCGCGAGCGCTGCGCGCAACGGCGCGATGCCGAGGTTGTGTGTGTAAAACGTTGCGCCGGCGGCGAGCGCGGTGCTCGCGGCGTCGCGGATGAATGCGGGTGTGACGCGGTCGGACTCGCCGAACCAGAACGGCAGCACGTCGCCGACGCCGAAACCGGCGTTCGCGACTTCCCGGATTTGTGATGGACGCAGCGCGCGCACGGCGTCGCGCGCATTCGGGATGGAGGGCACGGGCAGGTCCAATTCGCTCATCGAGGCTTCCGGGAGGGTGGAGGATAAGGGGCTCTGGGCGCAACCGCGAAGGCGTGCGCGATGACGGCGGTAGTTTAGCGCGCCGGGTGACCGGACAGCGGCGAAGCAGACGCCGGGTGGGCGGCGGGCCAGGCCTACAGGTCCACCGACAGGTCCACCGCCTCCACCAGTCGGACAGACCGCACACGATCCCGCCCGTTAATTCAACTCCTCGGCCCGCCCGGGCAACTGCCGGATCAGATCCCACACCGCCTCGGCCGCGGGCGACAGCGACCGGTCGCGCCGCCGCACCAACTCGACGCGGCGCTCCGCGCGCGGCACCAGCGGACGCGCGACCAGCGACGCCCCCGCCGGCAGCGGCAGCGCGAGCCACGGCAGCACGCTGATGCCGACGCCCGCCTCGACAAGCCCGAACACCGTCGCCGAATGGCCGAGTTCCTGCACCACGGTGGCGTTCACGCCCTGCGCCTGCATCACGGCGTCGATGAGTGGGCGGCTGCCGGACGCATAGTCGAGCATCACGAATTGCTCACCGTCGAGGTCCTTCCACGTAACCTGTTTGCGCGCGGCGAGCCGGTGATCGTCACGCGACACGATGCAGAACGAGTCGGTCATCAGCGTTTCGCTGAGCAGGTCGTCGTCGGAGAACGGACCGATGATCACGCCGAAGTCCACTTCACCCGACTTCACCTTGCGCACCACGTCGCTTTGCACGTCGTCGCGCAAGCCAAGCGTCACATAAGGAAACTGCTGCCCGCACGATGCGACCACGCGCGGCATCAGCCGGCACGCAACGGTCGGGCTCGCCGCGACCACCACGCGTCCACGGCGCTGCTCGCCGATTTCGCGGATCTCGCGCAACGCGTCGTCGAGATCCGACAGCAGCCGCGACACGCTCGACACCAGATTGCCGCCGACGTCGGTTAGTTGCACTTCGCGCGTCGTGCGATCGATGAGCTTCAGGCCGATTTCGCCTTCGAGCTCGCGCACGCAACGACTGACCGCCGACTGTGTGAGGCCGATTTCATCGCCGGCCCGACTGAAGCTTTGCAAGCGCGCAACCTCGATGAAAACCCTGAGCTGTCGCAGCGTGACATTCATTTGTTGACCTCATCAATAAGGCAATTTAATGCACATTGTAGGTTAAATCCGCGCGGCATAGCGCCGGTCACAACGGGCATCGGGATGCAGCAAAAAGGCGCGAACGCCCGCTGGCCGGGCCCATCTGCACAAGATTGGTGATTGTCCCGATTTGCGAGATGGGCTTTTTGGATTCATATACGGCCCTGGTTGGCGCCCGCGTTGGCCCGCCGCCACGGGGCTTTCAGGCAATCGATATCAAATTGGCACACTTCGTGCGTTATGAGACGCGCAGGGTCGGCGCCATGATTTCCGACTGAAATGGCAATCCGTGGCAAGCCCGTCCCCTTTGGCACTCGCCTATCGAGTGTATGAAGAGTGCGCGGCGCGGGGCAGCGCACCGGAGTTAGCTTCGCTGAGGTGATACATGATGCTGTTCGACGATTTGAGAGATAACGAGTGGGCGCTGGTCGAGGCTTTGTTCTGTGCCGAGCCGGCGCGCAGCGAACGGCGCGGTCGACCGCGCGTGGAAGCTCGGGCGGTGGTCAACGCCGTACTTTGGGTGTTGTCGACGGGCGAAGGCTGGTCCAAGCTGCCGGGCCGCTATCCGTCCCCGCCGACTTGCCGCCGGCGTTTCGACGAGTGGCAGGCCGATGGCACGCTCGCTGAAATTGTGAAGCGGCTCGGCACCAGCGGCCGTGAAATCTCGTTGCGCGGCAGGATCGGCGCAACGGCCGCGAAACCCCCGGCACCACCGAGCCGCGACCGTATGCGCGGCGCGTTCTGGACCAATCCGGAATCGTGGCGCGCGCCGGTCAAGATGGCCTGACGCGAAACTACGTTGTCACCGGGCGCCTGGGGGCGCCCGGTTTTTTATCCAGCCGCCTTATTCTCGATTGCGTGCACGCCACGGCCCGCCAGCATTTGACGGGCGCCGCGGGACGCCCCTGGTTTCGCGCCCACTTTCGGCGCGCCATCCGCACGGCCGCCAGAGTGATCATTGCTCTCTGCCTCAGATTCGCAAACTGCCCGATAGCTCCGGGTGAAACATCCATTTACTATTAATTACAGCATCCTTTCTTACCCCGGCATAACTTAATACTTATGCAAACAGGCCTTGAGCCAACAGGCTCGAGGTTGAGGGGGATTTCGGAATGAAACCAATGTCACTGCTGTTGTGCGGCATTGCGATTTCATCGATGGCCGCGCCGGCATTTGCCCAACAACGCCCGCAAGGGTGGAACTGGCGCCCGGACCGTCAGGCTACGCTGGAAGCGTGGCAGCAAAGCGAGGCCCACAATCGCGACTTCACGCCGCCGACGCCGCGAGGCGATCTGCGCGGCGATATCGCCAGCAATGTGCGGGCACGGCCCGATGCGCCGCGCGCGGAACAGCGACGGCGTTGATGTCGTGTGTCGCCGCGTGGATGGCGCGTCGTGCGGCGCGGCACCAAGTCTCTCGCATTCCGTATGCACGATCGGGGAACCACCGGACGCGGCACCAGTCTGACTCAACGCCATTAGCACAGCGTGGCAGTAGTAATTCCGGTATGCCCGTATCCTCGTGATACGGGCTTTTTTTCGCCCCCGTGGCGTTGATGGCATGACAGGCGCGCGACGGCAAACGGCCGGCGCGGAACGCGTCGCCGCATCGTCGATGGGGAAGCCGAGAGTCGCCCGCGGACGCGCACAGCGACCGGCCGACGGTAGAGACCGCCCGCCGTGGGGGTGACAGGCCCGGGCGGACAGTGATTCAGATAAGCGATGAACCTTGAGCTAAGGCCTGACTTCGGCTGTCGCCGCGGACTGCGTTTCAGCCGCGCCGAGAACGTAATCATTCATGCGTTGCGCTGTCCATGTGAGCAGACGCTCGTCGTGCTCGAGCCGCGCAAACTCCGCTTTGCCGCGTTCGGTGAGCACGGCGATGTCGACGGGGGCATGAAAGCCCGGCGCCGGTGCGACGGTTCGCTGACGAACGGTGTCCATCAGCCCCAGCGCGCGAAGATATTGGAAGACACCCGGCCTTCTGGCCCAAGGAACCTGGCGATATTGCGCTCGCCGCAGCGCTTCAAGTACCGCTTCGTTGGAATACGTGGTCATCTCACTTCTTTCTTAAAGTGCAGCTATGACACATTCATGCCCACGCGTCGCTGCGCCACCGGCGACGCGCGTAGCACCCGCTCCTGGTCAGAAGCTCGCCGCCTGTTCGACAGCGGATTCCCGCCAGATGCTGCCTGGTCTCGTTTTCGGAACCCCCGTCAGAACGGCATGTTAGCGTTCTCTCCCCGAACCGACGATGCGACCGCCGCGGCGCGATGGCTGGCCCGTGGATTTATCCCGAAAGACATACGTTACCCCATTTAAATTGATTCTATTCACTTTATTAGCGCTTTTTTTTGCAGCAATCGTGCTATGGAAACGTGCGCGACGGCCGCTCATCGTCTGCACGATCGCGCTGTTCTGGCTGCTCTCGGCCGGCTGGCTGAGCGCGCCACTGCTCGATCTCGCGCAGCCGCAACGACAGAGCGCCGAGGCCGCGACCTTCGCGCCACGCACCGCGATCATCCTGCTCGGCGGCGGCACGATCTACGACCATGACCACTTGCTGGTGCCACCGCGCGACGTGCTTTCGCGCATCAAAGTCAGCGCGCAGAACTATGCGGCCTGCAAGCGCACGGCGATCGTCTGCCAGGTGATCGTGAGCGGCGGCAATCCTCAGCGGCACAGCGCGACGGAAGCCGACACCTACCTGCCCTATCTGCTGCGCCAGCAGGTGCCGCGCTCGGACATCGTGCTCGAGAAAAGCAGCCGCACGACCTACGAGAACGCGCGCAACGTCTCGGTCATTGTCGGCCAATCACATTACGACACGTTGATACTCGTCACTTCCGCGTATCACATGCCGCGTGCGCTGCTCGACTTTCGCCGTTTCGGCGTCGAGCCACAGCCGCAGATTTCCAGCGCGCGGCGCGTGCGGCTCGGCGTGTTGCCGCGCTTCGGTAATCTCGTGGCGGCGGAGATAGCGTTGCATGAGCTGATCGGCCTCGCGCAGTTTCACCTGTATCGCGCGATCGGCTGGTTCTGACGAACGATGTAGGCCGACCGCTCTCGCAGATCGACGAAGCCATTACAAAACGTAACAAATGTTGAGCGCGGTTACAAAGCCATCGGCTGGAGCGGAGTTTGCTCGATAGAATGAATTGTCTTTCCCACTGGACGGGCAATACTCGGGTCCACCACCACTCTATGGAGGTAACGATGAAGAAAGTGTCCATGGCGATCCTGGTTTCCCTGTGTGCCGCGGCCGGCGCAGCTTACGCGCAGGACCAGGGCATCACGACGAGCACCGATCCGGCCAAGGCCGCCGACGTCGAGCAGCGTGCGCAAGCTTTGCAAAACCGCGAGCAGTCGATGGAAAGCGCACCCGCCGCCCCGGCCAAGCATCACAAGATGGCTCCGCATCATCCGAAGAAGGGTGCGGATACGTCGGGTACCTGAGCGACTTCGCGGAGCTCGCCTCGCGGCCTCGTCGTGAAGGTGAAAAAGCCGAAGCCGGCAGCGCCGGTTTCGGCTTTTTTATTTGCGTGATCGGCTCGCTGCCGACGAGGCCCTCCGAACGCACACCGGTCTGGCGAAGCCTCCGGCGCACAGCATTCTGTATGCTAAAGTCGCGCACCGACCGGCGAGCCGCCGGCATCCCCTAACCCGTGCGCACCCTGGTGCGGAGGACAGCATGAGCAACATCCAGCTTGATATCGAATGGACCGAAGCAGCATCTCGCAAGATCGAAAAACTGATGCCGCGCGGCGGTCAGGAAGCGTACCTCGCGCTGCCGCCCGTCGAATGCCTGCCGATGGAAGGCGACGTGCTGTTTCTCGGCCCGGCGGGCAAGCAGCAGCCGTTCATCGTCGCGGAGCGTCAGTATCACCATGACGGCGACGCCGACTGGACCATCATCCTGATTCTCGATGTCCCGCAAGCAACTCACTAATCGCTGACGGCGCGCCGGCGGCCGCGGTGCCGCCGCACCTGGCCGGCGTGTTGTCCGCGCGCCGCTGACGCCCGCACCCGGACTCAGGCGATCTTCGACACTACGCGAATCTCCGCGTGCTCGATCCAATCCGCGGCCGCTTTCTTATAAGCCTGGATATGCGCGGATTTCGCATGCGCCGCGAGCGCGTCCTGGCTTTCCCATCGCTCGACGAACACGAACCGGCGCGGCTCCTGCACGTCGCGGTGCAAGTCGTACTGCAGCACACCCGCTTCTTTGCGCGTCGGCCCGACGATGCCTTCGAGCGCCTCGCGCAACAGCTCCTCGTGCCCCGGTTTCGCTACCGAAATTGCGACCACCGCGATTTCCGCCATGCCTGATCTCCTCCTTAAGAAAACGAGCAGCATACCCGCCGGTCGCTGAACCTGCCGACGACGGCGCTAACCAGCCTGGCGACGCACGAATCTCGCCTCTGGCCGCCATGCCGGACCACCGTCGCGTCAAGCCAGAATCCGCCCGGCGAAGCAGTGCGAAGCCCGCTGCCCGAACCGCCACATCAGCCACCGCACCGGCACTAATACGTGTGCACCGTCGGCGCCTGGAGTTTGGCGGGCGACCACTGGGCGCCCTGCTACCCTCGGCGTGGTACGGCAACTGATTGCGATTGAGAATCGGTTTCACGCGTGGCAAGCGCGCGAAACACTCCGGCGCATGACCGCAACGGGTTGCCGCACGGCCGTTGGCAGCCGTTTTGCGGACAATTTTCGCGCTGATGCCTCTGTGATAACCCGCACATTGATGCACGCTGCAAACTGCTAGACTCATTTTGACCAATTCGCCGGAGTCCAGCGTAGCTGGTACTGCCCTCCGCGTTCGCGGGACGCATTCCTGACGTCCCGGCGACGCTTCGGGTGTGCGAGCGCTGCGCGCCGAATGGGTTTGCGAGCCCCTTCACCCCTTGCCGCAACAATCCCATGTCAGCTCTGATGCCCGCTTCTATGCCATCCGTCAGCGAATTGACCGTGAGCGGCGTGCTCCCGCACCTGGTCCGCGGCGAGTCGGGCTGGACCGCGACCTGGCGCGCGTTGACATTGCACAGCGTGTTCCAGCCGGTGCTGTCGGTCACGCATCAGTGCGTGGTCGGCTACGAGGGGCTGTTGCGCGCGTTCGATCCGGTCGGCCTGCCCGTCTCGCCCGAAGTACTGTTCTCCGGCACGCGCTCGGCCGCCGAAGCGCGCGAACTCGACCGCATCGCGCGCTGCCTGCACGTGGCGAACTTCATGGAGCAAGGCATCAGCACCGGGTGGCTGTTTTTGAACACGCGCCCGCAGGTATTCGAGACCGGCTGGCCGCAGCGCGCGTTCATCGACGAGTTGTCCGCGCATTTCGGGCTGCCGCAGGAGCGCATCGTGATCGAAGTGCTCGAGCAACCCGCCGACGACGAATCCGCCGTCGCCAGCATGCTCGCCGCCTCGCAGCCGCGCGATTTCCTGATTGCGATCGACGACTTCGGCACCGGCTTCTCGAACTTCGACCGCGTGTGGCGCTTCCGCCCCGACATCGTCAAGCTCGACCGTTCGCTCGTTGCGCGCGCGGGCAAGCGCGAGGGCGACGAATCGATGATCAGCCACCTGATCGCGATGCTGCATCAGTCGGGCACGCTGGTGCTCGCCGAAGGCGTCGAAACCGATGAAGAGCTGATGATCCTGATGCAGGCCGACGTCGATTTCGTGCAGGGCTTCTGGTTCGGCCAGCCGAAGAGCAGCGTGCGGGCCGCCTGCACGAAGGTGCCCGCGCTCGTCGAGTCGATCTGGAGCAAGTTCGCCGACTACGAGCGCGCGCACGCCGGTCACCAGCGGCTCGGCTTCGAGGGCTTCGCGGAAGCGGTGCTGGCCGCCGCCGACACCTACAAGGCGACCGGCGACCTCGAGCAGGCTGCGCAAAAAGTCTGGCATCTGCCCGAAGCGCGCCGTGTATTCCTCACCGACGGCCACGGGGAGCAGACCCAGCCTTCGGTGACGGCAGCCTCCGTCTCACCGCCCCCGAAGCGGCTCGCGCCGCTCTATACGGAGACGCGCAGCAACTGGTCGCGTCGTGCGTATTTCCGGCACGCGCTCGCGGCGCCGGGCCGCGTCGCGATGATGGGGCCGCATTATTCGCTCGCCGATGGTCAGGACTGCTACACCGCGGCGATCGCGTTCGAGCGCGACGGCACGAACGTGCTGTGCGTCGACTTCGTGCCGGAGGCATCGCCGCCGGATGTGCGCACCGGCAGGCGCGGCGCGAAGCGTTAGCGAACCGCGCCGCTACTCGTGCACGCGGCCGCGCCCCGACTTCACCTCGCTGCGCTTTGCCTTGCTGTCGAGCCGCCGCAGGTTCGACGCGCGGGTCGGCCGCGTCGCGACCCGATGCTTGCGGGTCACGCTGACACTTTCGATCAGTTCATCGAGCCGCGCGAGCGCCGCCGCGCGGTTCATCTCCTGGGTTCGATGCTCCTGCGCCTTGATGACCACGACGCCGTCGCGCGTGAGCCGATGGTCGGACAGCGCGAGCAGACGCATCTTCAGCACCTCCGGCAGCGACGAGGCGCGCACGTCGAAACGCAGGTGGATCGCGCTCGATACCTTGTTGACGTTCTGCCCACCCGCCCCTTGCGCGCGCACGGCGGTCAATTCGATTTCGTTGGGCGGGATCGGGTAGCGGGATGTCATGGGCGGTCGGGAAGAGAGATGCATCAGTGTACAAGCGCTCGGCGCGAGATGCCCGAGGTCGCCGGAGCACGCCAGAGCGCCAGGTGCAGTGCTCGGCGGCGCCGGCTTGCCATCGCGTTACGAAAAAAACCAGTTGCGTCGGCGCGACCGGTTCATCGATACTGGCTCTTTCGCTTACGGCGTAAATTCAAATGAAAATCCGTCCCGGTTTCGTGCTCGAACTGGCGGTCAACTTTCTGCTGCCGTGGCTGGCCTACCGGCTCGCGTTACCGCGGGTAGGCGAGACCGGCGCGCTGATCGCGTCCGCCGTGCCGCCGCTCATCTGGAGCGCGATCGAGCTCGCGCGCTTCAGGCGCGTCGATGCGCTCAGCGTGATGGTGGTTGCGGGCATCGTGTTGTCGGTGGCGGCCATGGCGCTCGGCGGCAGTCCGCGCATGCTGCTGTTGCGCGAGTCGCTGGTATCCGGCGCGGTCGGCGTCGTGTTTCTGCTGTCGCTGCCGATGCGCCGTCCCCTGATCTTCTACCTCGCGCGCGCGACGGTCGCGCGCGAAATGGAAGGCGGCGCCGCGCATTTCGAGGCGCTGTGGCGCGAACGCCCCGGTCTCGCCCCCGCGATGCGAACCATGACGCTCGTGTGGGGCGTCGGCCTGACCGCCGAAACCGCGCTACGCGCGTGGATGGCGCTGACGTGGCCGATCGAACGCTTCCTCGTCGTGTCGCCCTTTATCGGCTACGGCATCTACGCGGGACTCGCGCTGTGGACGCTGTGGTATCGCAAGACGATGCGCAGCCGCGTCGAAGCCATCGAGCGGGCGAGTGGCATGGCCGGTTGAGCGCCACTCGCACTTTGGGCCCCCACTCCGCGTGTTCCGCCCGCGCTCGCGTGATCAACGCGACGCCTCCGCAATTCGCGCGGCCAGCCCCGAACCACGCTGCGTCGCCGTCGCGATCGCCTGCGCGAGCACGGCCCGCGCGCCGATCACCTCGACGCGTTCGCGCGCGCGAGTAATCGCCGTGTACACGAGCTCGCGCGACAACACCCGGCTGAACGCCGACGGCAGCACCAGCACCGCGTGCTCGAACTCCGAACCTTGCGACTTGTGGACCGTCAGCGCGAACGCGGTATCGTGCGGCGGCAGCGCGGCTGGCGACACCGCGCGCACCCGGCCGTCGCCGGTGCGGAAGTACACGCGCAGCGCGCCGCCCGCACCCGGCAACGCAATGCCGATGTCGCCATTGAACAGCCCCAGCGCGTAGTCGTTGCGCGTAACCATCACTGGACGTCCGGCAAACCACTGCGCGCCGACCGCGAGCGTGAGGCCCGCAGCACGGCGCACCTGGGCCGCCATCGCCGCATTGACCGGATCGACGCCACGCGGTCCGAGCCGCGTCGCACAGAGGATGCGGAAGCGGTTGAGCGCGTCGAACAGTGGCAATGGATCGGGCGTATCGGTGGCGAGCGCCGCGGCAAGTGCGTCGGCGTACGGCGTGAAGCCGGCGGCAAGGCGCGTGACGGTGCGCTCGGCCAGCGTCGTGTGCGCGTCCTCGTGCAGCGCCGCGGCGCAGTCCTCGGTCGGGTCGGTCCGCAATACGTCGAGCGCCGCGCTCGCTGAGCCGTTGCGAATCGCAACCGACAAACGCCCGATCGGCGACTCGAGGCCGAACCGGTAGTTGCGCTCGAGCCAGACGACGCAGTCCGCGAGCGGATTGCGTTCGTTCGCCAACTGCATATCGCGATCGGTCTCTTCGTCAGCCGCCGCCGTCGCGACACCGGCGAACAGATCGCCCGATGCATCCGGCCCGAACGTGTGCAGCGCCTCGGGTGGCACAAAAAAATCATCGACCGGCGCTTCATCGTCCTGACGCGACGCACGCGGCAAAGCCCGCGCGAGCCGCGCCTCGTCGATGTCGAGCGCCTGCGCGACCCGTCGCAATCCGCTCGCGCTCAACGCCGGCCGCGCACTGAGTTCGGCGAACACCGCGCCGGCTTCGACTGCGGCGAGCTGGTCCTTGTCACCGAGCATCACGAGCCGCGTTTGCGGCCCGATCGCGTCGAGCAGATGCGTGGCCATCGCGACGTCGATCATCGACGCCTCGTCGATCACGACCACGTCATACGGCAAAGGATTATCGCGATGATGCCGAAAGCGTCCGCCCGGCCCCGAGCCCAGCAATCGATGCAGCGTGTACGACGTCTGCGGCAAACGCTCGGCGAGCTCCGGCGGCAGCTCGCCCGCGCGTGCGAGCAACGCTTCCTGCATCCGTTGCGCCGCCTTTCCGGTCGGCGCCGCGAGCGCAATGCGCAAATCGGCGCGCGCATCGAGCAGACACGCGAGCACGCCGACCACGGTCGTGGTCTTGCCGGTGCCCGGCCCTCCGCTGACGATCGTCAGCCGCCCCGACAGCGCCATCACTGCCGCGACGCGCTGCCAGTCGACTTCGTCGTCTTTCGGCGCGCCGAAGTAGCGCAGCAGGCGTTCGCGCAACGCGGCGGGCGCGGAGTCGGCGTTGACATTCGCAGTGTTCGCGTCGGCCGTCGCCTGTACGACCAGAGCGTGCGCCAGGCGCCGCTCGTAGTCGTAGTAGCGCGCAAGATAAAGACGCCCCTGCGCGTCGATCACGAGCGGCCGCAACGCCGCCGCACTCGCCGCGTCCGCTGCGCCATCGCTTGCCATGCCGCTCGCGAGCAGCGCCGCGCGCACCTCGGCGCTCGATGCGTCGAAGCGGCGCGCAAGCGCCGCGAGCGGCACGCACACGTGCCCTTCGGCGGTCGCACGGCTCGCCGCGAAGGCGCCGCGCGCGGCCCATTTCACCACCTCGGTCGATGCACCACCGCGCCGCGCCAGCATGCCGATCCGACGCGCGAACCCTTCGGCCAGCGCGATGCTGAAATCGGCCGGCGCGGGCAGGTTGACGCCGATGTCTTCGAGACCGAGCGGCGCGGCCGCGCGCTCGCCAAGCGTGCCGCGCGTACTCATGCGCCACCTCCGACCATCGCCGCGTCGAGCAGCGCCACCAGTTCGAACGGCGCGCGCCGCCTATGCACGCCGGCGGCGCCGTCGACATCGCGCCAGTCCGGCCGCACGCCGCGCACGAACAGATACAGATAGCCGCCGATATGCGTGTCGTACGCATAGTCGCGCACGCGCGTCTTCAGATAGCGATGCAACGCGACCGTATAAAGCAGCGCCTGCAGGTGATACGCGTGGCTCGCCATCGCCGCTTCGAGCGGCGCAGCCGCGTAATCGGCCGCGGTGTCGCCGAGATGGTTCGATTTCCAGTCGACGATCCAGAAGCGGCCGTCGTGCTCGACGATCATGTCGATAAATCCTTTGATGTATCCACGCAGCACGCTCGGCTCCAACGCGACGTCGGGATAGCCGTATTCGATCATCAGCTCGCGCAGCGCCGGAAAATCAAGCGACGGCGCCGCGAACAGAAATTCGAGTTCGTTCAGGCGCCGACGCGGATCGAGCCGCGCGAGCGTCATGCCCGGCACCAGTTCGGTCGAGACGACGTCGCCGATCAGCCGATGCATCATCGCGGGCAAGCGCGCGGCGAGCTCGGGCGCGGCCGGCGCCGGTCGCTCGCGCAGCGCGCCGCGGATCGCGTCGGGCCAGCTGCGCGCGTCGCTGAAATCGGCGAGCTCGAACATCCGATGCAGGCAATCGCCAGCCGCCGCACCACGCGGGAACGCGAGGATGTCGTCGTCGGCATGCGCCGGGGCGTTGGTCGCGGCGACCGGTGCGAGCAACGGCGCGGACTGCAGCGCGTCGGCGATCTCATCGTGATCGGGCCGCACGTCTTCCTGCGGCGCATGCGCGTGCGCATCCCCGTTCCTCGCGCCGGACGCGATCAGGCCGCTGAAACTCGCCATGCGCCACTGATCGCGCAACGGCCGCCGATTCGCGCGCGCGTGCAGATGTGCGCCCTGGTCCTGCAGACTTTCGAGCGGCACGCGACGCGTCACTTCGGGCAACGCCCGCAACGTGACCGGTCCGCCCGCGAGTGCATGCCAGCTCGCCGCGAGCGCGGCTTCATCGGGCGGCTCGGCGAGCCATGCGTCGAACGTATGGCCGCTGCCGCCGACGAGCCAGTTCAGCACGCTGCGGCGCGACTCCCTGGTCGAGCGCGAAGACAGATAGGTGCCCGCGACCAGGTAGCAGCGATACACCGCGCGCGTGAGCGCCACATAAACGAGCCGCGCGCGTTCCGCTGCCTGCTCGCGCACCGCGTAATGCGACGCGTGCTCGGCTTCCTGTTCGTCGCAACCGTAGTGCAGCACCGCGTCGCCGCTGTCGTCGTGATACTCACGCGCATCGGGTAAGCCCGACGACGGCGGCTCGCGCAAGCCACCATCGTTCAGGAACGGACAGAACACGACCGCGTATTCGAGTCCCTTCGATTTATGGACCGTGACGATCTGCACGAGATTGCGATCCGACTCGAGCCGCAGTTGCGCCTCTTCCCCGCCGCCCTGCTCGCGCTGCGCGGCGAGCCAGCGCAAGGTCGGCGCGATGCCGGGCTGGGTGGCCGCGCGCGCCTGTACGAGCTCGGCGAGATGGTTCACGTTGGTCAGCCGGCGCTCGCCGTCGACACCCGCGACGAGCCGCTGCGCAACGCGCAGCTCGCGTATCAGCGTACGCCACATCACGGCGAAGCCGCGTTCGTGCCACAGCATCCGGTAGCGCGAAAAACGTTCGACCCAGCCCATCGCGTCGGCGGGATCGAGTGCTGGCGCGGGTTCGTCAAAGGCCTCAGGCGCTGGCGCCTCGGCGACCTGCGTAAGACGCCACAGCGCGGCGGCGTCGAGCCCGAGCCAGTCGGTGGCGAGCGCGGCGCGTAGACGCCGCAGATCGCCGGGCGTGTCGATGGCGGCCAGCACGCGCTCGATCTGCTCGGCATCCAGCGTCGCGAACACCGACACCTGCGCAAGCTCCACGCTGCCGACGCCCCATGCCGCGAGCACGCGTTTGACGAGGCTGCCCTGCTTGTGCGTCTGGACGAGCACTGCGATATCGCCCGGCGCGAGCGGCTTGTCGCCAATCGTCACGACGCCTTCACGCGCCCCTCGCAATAGCCGCACGATCTCGGCCGCGCACGCTTCGCTCGCCGCGCGCTGCGCGTCGCGTTTGCTCAATGCGGTCTCGCCTTGCGGCAACGTCCAGATGCGGAAATCGCCGCCGCCCGCGTCGGGATCGGCGAACGGGGCACGCCGCCGCTCGCCCGCGCGCACCGGCTGATAGTCGAGCCCGTCGAGCACGAACGCTCGAGGGTTCGCTTCGAAGATCCGGTTGCACGCGTCGACGATCGGTGCGGTCGAGCGCTGGTTGACCGCGAGCGTGTAGCACGCGGACGCCGCCTCGCGCGCCGCAAGGTACGTATGCAGATCCGCCGCACGGAAGCTGTAGATCGCCTGCTTCGGATCGCCGACGAGGAACAGCGGCCCGGCCGGCGCGAAGATGCGGCTGAAGATCGCGAATTGCAGCGGATCGGTGTCCTGGAACTCATCGATCAGCGCGGCCGGATAGCGGTTGCGCAACGCGTCGGCGAGCCACGGATGCGCGGCCAGCGCGCGATACAGATTCGCGAGCAGATCGTCGAACGACACGACGCGGCGCGTGCGCTTGCGCGTCACCAGCTCGGCCGGCGCGAACTCGAGCCATGTCTGCACGAGCCCGAGCCAGCGCGCGCGCTGCGCGGCCTCGGCGGCGACCACGGCCGCGGCCAGCGCTTCGGCATGCTCGAAGAACGGATGCGCGGGCGGCTCGAACTTGACCTTGGTCGCCTTCTTCAGCGCCGACGCCGTCAGCTTCAACGCCGCGCGCGGCGGCGGCGCATGGCAGTCGCCCCGCGCGAAGTAGTCGGTCCACGCGGCGATCGCGGCGCTGACGTGATCGGGCTTGTGCGTGGTCTTGCTCAGGCGCTCCTGGGCCTCCGCTAGCAGCGCGACGATCGCGTCGCGCTCGGCCTGCCAGATCGCGCACGCGACATCGAAGCCGGCCTGCGGATCGGCGCTGGCGCCGTCCGCGTCGACGCCGCCCCAGCGCAATTGCGCGAGCGGCTTTTTCAGGCGTCGCGCCAACTGTTCGTCGAGCGACGCGGGACCGGCGCGCCTCGCCACCAGCCACGCGGCGAACGCCGGATGCGCATGCGCAACCGGCTCGACCTGCTCGCGCCAGAAGTCGGCGGCGAGTTCGAAGCGCAGCGCCGCGTCGTCGGCTTCCATTTCGAACGCGAACGGCATCGCGGCGGCGAACGGCGCTTCCTGCAACGCGCGCTGACAGAACGCGTGGATCGTGTGGATCGCGGCCTGATCGAAGGTGCGCAGCGCACGGCGCACGACCTTCAACGCCGCCTCGCGCTCGACACCGTTCTGCGGCGCGAGCGTCGTTTCGAATAGCCGGCGGATGAACGGATCGTCGCCGTCGTCGTCCATCTCGATCGCGCGATGCAGTTCCGCGAGACGGCCGCGAATGCGCTCGTGCAACTCCGCGGTCGCGGCCTTCGTGAACGTGACGACGAGAATCTGATCGGCGTTCAGGTTCTTTTCGAGCAGCAGCCGCACGTACAGCGCGCAGATGTTCCACGTCTTGCCGGTGCCCGCCGACGCTTCGATCTGGTTCACGCCGTCGAGCGGACACGCGAACACGTCGAGCTCGTCGGCGACGAGGTTTTGATGGCGCAGCGCTTCGCTCATGAGGCGCTCCGCAGATGCCGGATCAGTGGCTTGAAGACGATCGCGGCGAGGCTGCCGAACGGTTCGGCGAGCGTGAGCGGCGTGCCGCGCAGCGCGATGCGCAACGCGGGGTCGTCGGACTCGCCGCGCACGCGGTCGTTGATCCATACGCCCTGTGCCGCCGATTCGCTTTCGCTGACTCTCGCCCATGCGCTCTTCGGGAAGAAGCGCAGCGGCAGCCGGCGGCCGGCATTGAAGAGCGCCGCCAACGGCGCGAGTTCGTCGAGCGGCGCCGCGACGGGCGCGAGCTCGAAGCTCTCGCCGCTGCCGTGCCACACGGTGCGGCGCGGACCGTCCGGCTGCGCCGCGCAATAGACCAGATGCGCGAGCCACGCGGACAGATAGTCGCGCGCGCTGGCTTTGGCATAACGAAAGATCACTTGTCCCGTTCCGGTCAGCAGGTTCAACGTGCCGCGCATTTGCAGCGGCGTTTCGGCGGACTCGCGCAGCAGCGCGTCGTAGTCGCCGAACAGCGAATTGGCGTTGTCGGTGCGATCACCGTCTTGCGGCCAGCGCGGCATGATGTCGAGCACGAACGGCAAGCGCTCGACACCGGCGGCCACTTCGCGCCGCACGCTTTGCGCCAACTGCCGCAGCGCGGACAGTTCGCGCGCGCGCCACACCGCGCCGGTCGCGCCGCCCGGCAACTCGGGGCTCGCCTCGGCGACGCGCTGCACGCGGCTGTACGTCACCTCATCTGCGGTGTCGGCGTCGAGCAGCACCGGCAGCAGGCGCTCGGCGAGCGCGTCCCGGCCCGCATAGTCGAGATCGAACGGCTCGGTATCGAGCAGCTCGCCCTGCGCATCCGACAACGCGATGCCGAGCCGGTCGCGCAACAGCGCGCGCGCCGGATGACGCCAGAAACGCACGAAGTCGTCGAACTGCACCTCGTGCATATCTTCCGGCGGCAGCGGTTGATCGAAGAACGGCGCGGCGGCGGCATGCTGCGGTTCGGCGAGCAATGTGGCCAGCTCGGCGCGATCGGCGTCGTAGGTGAACAGATCGGGCTTCGCCGCAAAATAGTCCGACGCGAACGCCTGCAACGGATGCTCGACGATGAACTCGCGCCGCGCGCTGTCGACCTCGGCCGGACTCGCGTCCTCGCCCGCCGACACCTGCGCGAGATGATCGAGCAGTTCGTCGACGAGCGCGGCCGGCGGCAGCGGCGCGTTATCGCGAATGCTGCGGCCCGTGTACGCGATGAAGAGCCGCTCGCGCGCGGCGAGCAGCAGATCGAGGAACAGATTGCGCTCGTCGTCGCGGCGCTGACGGTCGCCGGCCTTGCCGAACGCGGCCATCAGATCGAATTCGTCGGCGCGCGCGAGCGACGGCAGCACGCCGTCGTCCATGCCGAGCAGGCAGACCACACGGAACGGCAAGCCGCGCAGACTCGTCAGCGAAGAAAACGTCACGCTGCCCCACGGCACGCCGCCGCGCGCGGGGTCGTCGAGCGCTTCGGTGAGCGCGGTGCGCACCACCGAGGCCGGCAGCAACACATCATGCGCGCCGGCCTGCATCGCGGCGCTCATCGCATCGAGCGCGTCGCGCACGTCCGCGAGCGAATCGGCGAACTCGACGCCGCCGTCGAAGCACTCCCCGAGCGTTTCGAGCAGCAGTTGCGACCAGCCAGCGGGCGGGCGCTCGATCGCGCAGCTCGCCGCGAAGCTGTCGATATCGTCGACGAAGCGCGACAGACGGCCGAGCAATTCGGCATCCGAACCGTCTGCGCCTTCGACCGGCAGCCACGCATCGACCGGCTCGCCGCCGGCCGGCATCGCATAGCCGAGGTACAGGCGCGTCAGCGCATCGGCGAACGTATGACGCGCGACCGGCACATGCTCAGCGACCGGTTCGAGCGGCGCGAGCCCGCGCCGCGCGCCGGCGGCCGCGAGCCATTCCTGCGCGGCTTCGAGCGAATTCGCATCGATGCCGTAACGCACCGCGACCGCATCGACACGCAGCCATTCGATCAGATCCGGCGCGCCGACGCTGCGCTCGGGCAGCGCGAGCCAGTCGAGCAACAGACGCGCGACCGGATTGGCCTGCGACGGCGGCAAGCCGGTGATCCGGTACGGAATGCGGCGGGTGTCGCCGGCGGGCGTGGTGCCGAACACAGCATCGATCAGCGGACCGGCCGCCGCCAGATCGGACACCGCGACCAGCACGTCGGACGGCTGCAGATCGTCGAACTCGTCGAACCAGCCGAGCAGGCGATCGTGCAGCACTTCGAGCTGCCGCGACAGGCTGTGGCAAACGTGTACCTCGATACCGCGCTCGATAGGCAACTCGTCGGCATCGGCTTCATTGCGCAGATCGAGGATGCCGTTCTGCACGGCAGCGAGCCAGCTCGGCTCGGGGTTCTCGGTGAAGTCACCGGTCTCGGCCGATGCCGCGCTTTCGGTCAGCTCGTGCAGCATATGCAACTGCGCCTGAGTCTGCCGTCCCCATTCGGCGAGCAGCGGATGACCGACTTCCTGATAGTCGAGCTGCCCCGCCGCGTCGAGCGCCTGCACGCGCCCTTCGCTGACCACGTCGAACCAGAACTCGCGGCATGGGTTCATCACGTACAGACGCACGTCGATCCAGCGCGACAGCGCGCGCAGCAATGCGATATGCAGCGGCGGCATGGTCGGCAGCGCGAACCCGCTGACCGCCTCGGGCCATTGCGCGTTCGAGATCGCCTCGAGATCGAGCGCAGCGATTTCATCGAGGAACCGATACGCGGGCGGCAGCGCGGCCGCGGATGTTTGCGCATGCCCCCCGGCTTGCGCGAGTTCGGCGAGCACCGCGCGCCACAGCGCCGCCTGCCAGCGCTCGTCCTCGCGCGCCGCATCGCTCGCGCCGGTCAGACGAGGACCGGTGTCGTCCGCCGCGCCGCTCGCGAAGATCGAGCCGCCCTTCTGCCACTGCAGCAGCCATTCGGGGCGATAGGTCAGATAGTGGTCGAGCACGGTCGCGACGCGCCGCGCGAGTTCGTAGCGCATCGACGCGTCGGCCGCATCGAGATAGGTGCGCAAACGCGGCGACGCATTCCACGGCAGCGCCTCGTCCGTGTCGTCGAGCAGCCGGTAGCAGCGCCATACGAGGCGGTCCGGAGCGAACGGCGAATGCTTCGGCACCTCGATCACGCCGCCGATCTGCGCCCACAGCCATTGCGCGAGATAACCAAAGTTCACGTTCGCGCAGATGCCCTGGCGCGCGGCGATATCGAGTTCGAGCCGCCGGCGCACGGCCGCGCTCGGCACGATCACGGGACGCGCGGTCCAAGGGTCGGACGGCGCTTGCGCGAGGTCGTCGAGCAGCGCGCCCACCAGCGTTTCGTAGCGGTTCGAGTAGAAGAGCTGAAGCATGGATTCCAGATCATATTTGGCACGCTGATGGCCCGCGAGTGATGCTCGCGGGCCACAGCGGACATTGAAGCGACAGCATAACAAACCGATCCTCAGGGCATAACCTGGCCGAATGGACGAGGTCAGATCGCGCGCAAAATCAGTTAGACTCGACGGCAGTTTCGCGCTGTCTTTCCAACTGCGGTTTTCTCGGTGAATGGATTCAGGTAGTCGATGCGCTATTCGGTCGAAATAAGAAAATTCCTTTATAGCCAGTACTTTTATGGCGGCCTGCGCATCGCGGTCGGCGTGTCGTTGCCGGCCATCCTGTGCCTGATCGTGTTTCACAATCGTGAACTCGGCTTCACGATCGCGACCGGCGCGCTCGGCGCCTGCGTCGTCGACATGCCGGGCCCGCTCAAGTACAAGCACAACGAGATGCTGGCCTGCTCGGTGATCGGCTTTCTGTCCGCGCTCGCCACCGGCCTCGCCACCGTCAATCCGATCGCGCTGTGGTGTACGGTCGTGCCGCTTACGTTCGTGCTGTCGCTGATCGTCGTGTACGGCAACCGCTGGCCGCAGATCAGCTTCGCGACGCTGTTCATGATGATCATGACGCTGGAGGAGCACTTCACGCCGCTGCAGGCGCTCGTCAATGCGTCGTGGATACTGCTCGGCGGCCTCTGGTACACGTATTGGTCGACCCTCGTGAGCCGCTGGATGGTGCATCGGATCGAGCAGCAGGCGCTCGCCGAAAGCGTGTTCGCATGCGCGGACTATCTGCTTGCGCGCGCCGCGTTCTACGATCTCGACAACGACCTCGACGAGTGCTACCGCAACCTCGTCGACAAGCAGATCTCCGCGGTCGATCGCCAGGAGGCCGCGCGCGACATCGTGCTGCGCAATCTGCCCAGGCTCAAACGCGGCAAGCTCGAACCACGCCGCGCGATGCTGTACAACCTGTTCATCAATACCGTCGATCTGCACGAGTTGTTCGTCGGCGCGCAAACCGATTACACGCTCGTGCGCAGCACGTTCGGCGGCTCCGACCTGCTGGTGTTCTATCGCGATCTGATCCGCAAGGCTGCCGAAGATCTCGAGGAGATCGGCCTCGCGGTGCTGCAGAACCAGGCGCCGCGCAAGCGCGTGAACGTGAAGGCCGAGTTGCGCGCGATCGAGTATGAAATCGAGTTGATGCGCAAGCAGGAACTGCCGACCCAGAACCCGGAGGCATATTCGGCGGTGTCGTCGAATTTCCGCCGCATCTGGAGCGCCACGCGGCTGATCGACAAGATGCGCCGCAGCCTCACCACCGAGCCGAGCCCGACCGAAACGGAACTGCGCATCGATCAGGCGCTGAGCCGCTTCGTGACGAGCCGGCGCGTGCCGTTCGGGCAGATCTTCTCGAATCTGACCATGGCCTCGCCGAGCTTTCGCCATGCATTGCGCGTGACGATCGCGGTCGCCGTGGGCTTCTGGCTCGGCCGCCTGCTGCCGCTGACCAACGCGTACTGGATCGTGATGACCACGGTCATCATCCTGAAGCCCGGCTACTCGCTGACCAAGCAGCGCAACGGTCAGCGGATCATCGGCACGCTGATCGGCTGCGCGGCGAGCATCGCGCTGATCATCTTCGTGAAGGAGCCGCACATCCTGATGGTCGTGATGTTCGCGTCGATGGTGATGAGCTACAGCCTGCTGCTGTTCAACTACACGGCGAGCGTCGTGTTCACGTCGTCGTATGTACTGCTGCTGTTCCATCTGCTTGCGCCGGGCAGTCTGCGCATCATCGGCGAGCGCGCGATCGACACCGTGGTCGGCTGCGCGATCGCGATCGCGGCGAGCCACCTGTTCCCGTACTGGGAGTACCGCTTGATGGGCAAGCTCGTCAACAACATGATCAGCGCGACGCGGCAGTATCTTGAAGCGAGCTGGTGGTGGAGCGGCAAGCCGGCCGCCGCGGTGGTCGCGGCCGTGACCGAAGCGGGCGCGCGCGCGCCAGCGGCCGCGATGGCGGACCCGGCGCTCGGCTTTGGCGGGCCGGCGCTCGCTGTCGCTAGAGCCGAAGCCGAAGCCGAAGTGGAGAGTGGCGCCGGTGCGCGCCGCGCGGTGCGCGCGAGCCGTGCACAGCCGGTCGCCGAAGCTGGTGCCGAGGCGAACGCGGGCGACGCAGCCCAAAGCACGACCACGATCCGCAATCCGACCGCGCGCCCGGCAAGCGGTGCATCGGCTGCCGCCGCCGCGGCGGCGACCGCGCTCGACCGTGATTACCGCTACCGGCTCGCGCGCAAGAACGTTCACGTCGCGTTCGCGAATCTCGGCCAGGCGTTCCAGCGCATGATGCTCGAACCGAAGTCCGCGCAGAAGTTCGTGCCGGAGTTGAACGGTCTGCTGGTGCGCAGCCACGTGCTCGCGTCGCAGATCACGGCCGCCGCGCCGCTGCTGCGCACCTCCGCGCAACAGCAGCAACAGGTCGAGGACATCTCCCTACAGCCGCTGCAGCGCGCACTGAGCCTCGTGCGCGACAACCTGAGCGCCGCCGAAGCAGGCACCGCGTTGCCCGCCGAGCAGAGCGAGCAGATCAAACTGATGAGTCGCGAACTCGATGCGATGGTCGTCAACACGGAGAAATCGCCGGACTATACGGCCGATGCGGTGCACGACACGAAGCTGCTCGCGCATCAATGCAAGCAGATGCTCGCGGCGTCCGCGCAGATTCGCAAGGACGCGAGCATCATCCGGTTGCCGGAGGAGTGAAGCTGCGAGGCACGCGGGCGTTATTGCGCTGCGCCGCTCGCCGGTTTCAGTGCGTTGACTGCCGCGGCTGCCTCCGAGGCCACCGGCGGCACGTGGGTGGGCTGGCTCTCGAACTCGTGCTTTTGACGGATCGCGTTGTAGATCAGCGTTGCGATCACGAGCAGAATCGCCACCACGATAAAGACGGCGATGCCAAAGGTCGGGTTCTTCTTGCGCGGCGGTCTGGTCATGAAGCGGGCTCGGTTCGCGTAGCAGTCGCGGATGGGTCGGAGAAGGCGGCATTCTACGCCCAGTGAGCTTGCACGCGGCTTGCAGCCGACGGGAGCGGTATGGATGCGCCGTGGCGCGTTTGCTATCGAAACAGCAAGCGGCGCTCCTGGCACTCACGGATGCTCCACGAGCATCACGTTACCGCCGACGAACGCACCGGCAACGCCGTCGAATACTTGATCTGCTCCATCGCGAAGCTCGAACTCACGTCGTACAGCGGCACGGCCGTGATCAATTGCTTGTAGATCCGGTCGTAGTCGTCGATATCGGAGACCACCACGCGCAGCAGATAGTCGGTCTCGCCGCTCATCCGGTAGACCTCGACCACTTCGGGAATATCGCGCACCGCCTGCGTGAACGCGGCGGCCCATGTCTCCGTGTGCTGGTTCGTGCGCACCGCCACGAACACCGTGGTCCCGACGCCGAGCTTGCGCGCATCGCACAGCGCCACCTGCGCGCGAATCACGCCCGCCTCCTTCAGGCGCTGAAGCCGCTTCCAGCAAGGCGTCTGTGACAGATTCACGCGCTGCGCAAGTTCGGCGATCGGCATCGTCGCGTCCGCCTGCAGCAATTCGAGCAGCTTCCGATCGATGATATCCATACCCATACCCCCACCCCTCATAGGAAATTATTCTACTTTTCTGTTGGTCGAGGGAATTATATGGAAACTCTTTCTCCGGGCAAACCGGTATAAATATCGATACCGAAAATTGCCGACCAGCAGCGGCCGTGCTGCGTCAACACCATGAGCGACGACCTTCGCGCCACCGCTTTCGAGCATCTTCCCGACTACCTGAAGTCGCTGCCGGACCCGGCCCGACTCGAAGCGGCCGCGTTATCTACGCACACGCTGCGCCATATGAAGCGCACACCGATCGAGCGCCTGTGCGACACGCTCGACGCGATGTTCGAAGCCTGCGCGAAATTTCCGGAACCGTCGCATTCGACGTTCTTCGCGCGCAGCATGCGGCTCGCGCTCGCCGAGGCGGCCGCCGATCCGGCGCTGCTCGCACCGATACAACGCGAAGGCTCCGCCGACACCTATCGGCGCCATCTGCTCGTCGCCGATCCGCAAGGCCGCTATGCGATCGCCGCGCTGGTCTGGCAGCCCGGCCAGGCGAGCCCCGTGCATGCGCATCACACGTGGTGCGGTTACGCGGTGGTCGAGGGCAAGCTGAGCGAAACGGTCTTCGAATGGGACGACGCGCAGCAATGCGCGAGTGCGCTGCGCATTCAGACACGCAAACGCGGCGCGGTGTCGTACGTGCGCGGCGGCCGTGCCGCGATTCATCGGCTCGGCAACAGCAGCGATGCGCCGGCGGTGTCGCTGCATATCTACGGCGTCGAAGGCGCGCGGATCGGCACGCACGTGAACGACATCGTGCGCACGGCCGACGCCGCGGAGATGGTTCAACAACGGTTGCACGTCACGACGACACGTGACGTGATGTGATGTGACGCGTTCGCGCGACTACGAAGTCATGCGAGCACACAAGCACGCGACCGTCCTCGCACGGTCCCCGACAAACCCCCGCCTCAGCTCTTCCCACCGACATCGCCCGCCGTCGGAATCTGCGGCGGAACCGGTGCGGTCTGTCCGGTCGGCGGCGGCGCCGGACGCGGTTCGTGCGACACGTCACGCGCGGGCGCAAGCGGCACTTGTGTCGATGCGCGCGCCGACGGGCCGACGGCGCCCACTTCATACTCCGCTTCGCGCAGATGCTCGTGCGCCGCTTCGCGGGTTCGTTCGCGCGCGGGTTCATGCGCCCTTTGATGGTCTTTGCCGTGCGCGCCGTCGCCCGCCCGCTGGTGCGCGTCGGCACCCGCATCCACAGGCGCGACGAACCCGGTCATCTCATCGTCGCGCAACGGCTCGCCCTCGCTATCCTTCGACGACGTGTACACCCGCATCTGCGCGACCGGAATCTCGATGCCCGCCTCGTCCATCTTGCGCTTGAGCCGCAAATTGAACGCCCGCGCGACGCTCCATTGCTGCAGCGGCCGCGTCTTGATCTGCCCTTTGACGACCATCCAGTTCGGATCGAAGCGGTCGAGACCCCACACCTCGATCGGCCCGAGCATCTCGCGCCGGTAGCGGAAGTCGGCCATCAGCTCCGCGCCGACTTCGCGGATCAGCTGCGTGATCTCGTCGACATCAGTCGAGAACGACATGCGCACCTCGAACACCGCATACGCGAAATCGCGCGACAGGTTCTTCACGATCTTGATCTGCGAGAACGGAATCGCATGGATCGCGCCCTGCCCGTCGCGCAGCCGCACGGTGCGGATCGACAGATGTTCGACCGTGCCCGCATGGCCGCCATCGACGTCGATCCAGTCGCCGACCGAGATCGTGTCCTCGATGATGATGAAGAGCCCGGTGATCAGGTCGGTCACCAGCGACTGCGCGCCGAAGCCGATCGCCAGACCGATCACGCCCGCGCCGGCAAGCAGCGGCGTCACGTTGATGCCGAGGTTCGCGGCGGTGACGATGCCGCCGATCGTCATGATCGACACGAGCAACACGTTGCGCACCAGCGGCAGCATCGTGCGGGCGCGCGTGCTCGGGCTGCGCGCCTTGTTGCGCGGGCTGCCCGGATTGAGCGTTTCGGTGATCGCGGTGTCGACCAGAATCCACAGCAGCCACGCGATAAATACGGTGGCGACGATCGCCGTGATCGCATGCGCGATGCCGCGCGCCGCCACGTTCCTCTCGATCACCTCGGCCAGCGACACGTCCCACAGACGCGCGGCCAATTCGAAGAAAAACAGCCAGATGAACAAGGTCAGCAAGGTGCCGCAAAAGCGCAACAGGCGCGTCAGATACGGCGAGCGGCGACGCGCGCGGGCGCTGCGCGGGCGCGTCATGCGCAGCACGATCGCCGACAGGAAAAACGCCAGCACCAGCAGCAGCGCGGTCACGATCGAGATCTGCAGCACGTTTTCGCTGGAGCCGGAGCCGCCCAGCGTCGCGACCACCGACGCGGCCGCCAGCACCAGCACCGGCACGTGCCACATCGCGGCAAGCACCTCGAACGCATCGGTCGCGGCCCTGTGGTCGTTGCGCTGCTCGTACGGCCGGTTGCGGATCAGGTGCGCGACCGGCCGGCGGAAAGCGAGCGCGAAATAGCCGGTCAGCACGGCGGCCGTCATGTTGGCCGCGGTCGAAATCAGCGCGGCGAGGTTGGTGCCGATCTGATGCTCGACGTCGTAATTGACGGCCGCGTCGCCGAGCGCGCCGCACACGCCGATCACGAACAGCACGCGGCGCGCGTGATCGATCAGCAGGCGCACCGCGACGCGCCGGTGGCCCGAGCCGAACAGCGAGAACATGATCAGGCAGATCGCGGAAAACACCGCGCCCGCGACGATCGCATACGCGACCACCATGCCGAGCGTGCGGCCGAGCGCATCGGGCATCGCGCGCATGAACAGTAGCGCCGCGATGAACGCGATGATCCACGGACCGACGCGGCGCAACGCGAAGATCAGCAGCTCGCGCGTGGTGGGATTGGGCCGCAGCACCAGCTCGACGCCGAAGCGCCGGTGCAGCCGATGCTGCAGATAGATCAGCGCGCCCGCACAGGCGCCCCAGCCGGCCAGCATCCCCAGCATCGCCAGCACGATCGAGCCGAGACCCTCGCGCCCCTGGCCGGAGACGATCGTGTACAGCTCATTGCCGGCAGCGGTCACGCGCCCGCTCCAGTAGCGCACTGGCGTGCGGCCCTGATGCACGTCGGATTCGAACGACGCGATACCCGATGCGATCGCGCCGAGCAGGCCCGGACTAGGTTGCGCGGCCGCAGGCGAAGGCGGGCCGACGGTTTGCGCGGCGCTTTGCGATACGTCGCGCAGCTTCTTCAGCTGGGCGACGAGTGCGCTGCGCTGGCGGTCGTTGTCGAGCGTGGCGATCACGCTGTCGAGCGAGCGCGCAAGCTCCGCCTGGCTCGCGGGCGACGGCGCCGACGCCGCCTCGGGCGCCGACGCACCCGAGGCCGCGGACGCGGGCGCCGCGTTCACCGTCGCGCTGTTGATCAGGCTCTGCAATGCCGGGATCACCGGCGTGCCGCCGCCGACCGCGGGGCCGGCGGCCTGCGCGATGCGCGGCAGCGCGCCGAGGCACAGAATCAGCGCGGCGCACACGAGCGCGGTCAACCAACCCAGCACATATGCGCTCGCACGCGGGTGGGCGGCGCCGCTGGCAGTGCCGCGAGCGGCGTGATCGGAGGAGAGATGAGGGGCGGTGAGAATCGCCGGCTGCTGCCCGCCGCCAGACGGCGCAGCCTCGGACTCACGCCGCGACGGGCATGACTGCATGGCAATCCGTGAGAAAACGGCAGACGCCAGTGTAGCCGCAGTTACGCCCGGCGCGCCCGAACATGCGTAACCGAATGTTAGTACGCTTGCGCGGCCGGCGAATTCGATGCGCCGGTCGTCAGTACGCGACCGTCGCGATCTGGCGGACGAAGCGGCCCTGCTCCAGTTCGTCGACGAACGCGATCGCGTAGTCTTCGGCCGAAATGCGGCTGTTGCCGTCCGCATCCGCGATCAGCGTGTTCGCGCCCCTGCGGAACTTGCCGGTGCGCTCGCCCGGCGCGATCAGCGCGGCCGGCGCGAAGAACGTCCAGTCGAGATCGGTCACGCCGCGGTAGTAGTCCAAGGCGTCGCGATGCGCGAGCGCGATGCCCTTGTACGCGTCCGGAAAACTGTCGGTATCGACCAGGTGCTTGCCCGGCGCGACTTCGAGCGAGCCCGCGCCGCCTACCACGACGACGCGCTTCAGCCCCGCCGCGCGCACCCCTTCGACCAGCGCGCGTGTGGCTTGCGAAAGCTTGGCGAGATCGCCTTGCGGCGGCGCATACGCGCTCGCGACCACGTCCTGGCCGCGCACCGCCGCGCCGACGCTCGCGGCATCGAGCAGATCGGCCTGCGCCGCATGCAGATTCGCGACGCCGGCCGGCACGCGCGCCGGATCGCGCACCAGCGCCGTCACCTGATGCCCGCGACGCGCGGCTTCCGCGGCAATCCGCGAGCCGATCATGCCGGTCGCGCCAAACAAGGCGATCTTCAGTTGCTTGCTCATATCAGCGTACTCCTCAGGTTGTCTTGTATGTAACTCTTATAGTTACATATAACGAGAAAAAAAGCGGGGCCCTCACCCCGTTCATTGGTTAGTCACCGTCAAGCCCGGCGCTTGCGCTCGCGATGCTTCTCCGAGCGGACCACGTCGGCGGTCGCATCGGCGAGCGTGCGTGCGGCCAGCGCCGCTTCCATCGCCCGCTGCGCTTCGTCGATGATCCCGCTCAACACGCTCTGGATATTGCGCCCGACCATGCACGCGGGATTCGGCTCCTCGCGATGCAACGCGAACAACTGCGCGTCCTCCACTGCGCGATAGACGTCTAGCAGCGTGATTTGTTCCGGCCGCCGTGCGAGCAACGCGCCGCCACCGGCTCCCATCTGCGACGTGGTGAGGCCGGCCTCCGAGAGCATGGCCAGAAGCCGGCGGATCAGTGCGGGATTCGTGTTCACGCTGCCCGCGATCATCTCCGACGACAACGGCACGCCGCCCTGTAACGACAGCAGTGCGAGCACATGCACGGCAAAGGCAAACCGGCTACTCGTGTTCACGGCAGATCCGTCCCGCAACGACAATGTGTAACCATCGTAATTACATATACCTCCAAAGTCAAACGGCGAAAGCCGGATCGAACCGCGCGCGGATCATTTGTCCATCTGCTTCTGCGCGTCGGCGGACTCGGTCGATGCGCTCGACGAAGCCGACGAGCTCGCATTCTGCGCCGACCACGCCTGCAGCTTGCGCCCCGCCGTTTCGAGGCCCTGGCCCGTGATCGACGCGGCCCTGCCGAGCTGCGCGTTGGCCGCGCTCGCCGCATTCTGCAGGTTGGCCTGCGCGCTCGACGCGAGCGCGGCCGGGTCGATCCTGATCGACGGCGCGGAGGCCGAGTCGAGGTTCTGCTGCGCGGCGTCCTTGGTCGCGGTGACCTGTTGGCCGACGTAGCTCGCGGCCTGATCGAGCTTCTGACCGGCAAGCTGCGCGGCGTCGTTGAGCTTGCCCGCGACCTGGCCGGCCGAAGCGTCGTTTTTCTGGCACGCGGCCAGCGCGCCGAACACGAAGACCACGACCGCCGCGCGGCGCAATAAGGATGAGGAAACAGATGAAATCATGATCAGAAGGAGCCGCACCGAGCGGCTCGCACTTGCGAAGATGTGCCCATGATACCGCCGTTGCGCCGCGCGGCCGCTTCGAGTCACCCCGCGAGCCATCGACGATGACGACGAAACCTCGCGTGCGGTTCGCCGCAAGGCCATGCAACTGAACCACAACCCCGCGTCGACCAATGCGATCATCGCCGGGCCAGGAAACGGAAGCGTGGAAACAGCTGTCTTCATCAACCGACTTCGCTGCGTAAGCGAAGAAAGCAGCGGTTCGGCATTTCGCCGAGCCGCTGCTCGCCTGAATCGCCGATGCGCGAATATCACCGAGCCAGTTAATTCGCCGGCGTCAGTATCGGTGCGCCGGCATCCTTCAGCAGAAAAACCAGGAATTTAGCCGGCTTGGTCTTGCTGGCATTGCGCCCGACCGTGTGCACGTCGTTCGGCCCTTCGTAGAAGGTTAGCCCCGGCTTCAGCGTGACGGTCCGGCCGCCGCGCACGCCCATCACGATCGAGCCTTCCAGCACATAGATGAAGCCGTGTGCATCATGCCGATGTACCGGGTCCGCACTGCCGGGCGGATACTCGACCGAGAGTACCGTGACTTCCTTGCCCGGATAGTCTTCCAGCGCCCTGGTCATCAGCGGCGTAACTTGCGCTTGCGGCGGCTCGTGCGCGTGTGCGGCGCCCGCTGCGAGCAGCAGTGATGCGATCAGCCATCTGGAACTATGCATGACGGTGCTCCGTTGCGCGTCGCTCAGGCGAGGCCCGACTTGTCCACGCCAAAGGCTTTGTCGTAGATGCCCGGCGGGATGCGAAAGCCAATGTTGACCCGATTCCACGCGTTGATCGACATCACCTGAAAGGTCAGGTCGGACAACTCCGACGGAGCGGCTGAGCCAGGTGTGGAAGCGCGTCGGGCCGATGCGATGACCGCCGCCGGCGACCAGGGTGCGGTCGTCCAGCTCTGCGCCGAAATAGCAGGCGTGGACATCGGCGATCACCGTGCGTGGATCGTTGTGCGCGGCGAGGAACTTGCGGGCTAGTTCGTCGAGTGGGAAGCGGTCTGGACCGGCGAGTTCGGTCATGTCGTTCAGCGGCATTCCCGCCGCAAGATCGGCGATCACTGCGCAGACGTCGTCGGCGGCGACCGGCTGGATCAGCGCGGGAGAAAGGCGCACCTCGCCTCGCTGGGCGCTGGCCTCGATGATGCCGCCGACGAATTCGAAGAACTGGGTGGCACGCAGCAGCGTGTACGGGACGGGCGACGCCTTGACCAGCGTCTCCTGCGCAGCCTTGGCGCGAAAATACCCGCTTTGCTGCAGGCGTTCGGTGCCCACGACGGACAGAGCAAGATGGTGCTCGACGCCCGCCGCTTGTTCGGCGGCCAACAGGTTGCGCCCCGCCGTCTGGAAGAAGCTCATCACGGCCTCGTCCTCGAAGGACGGCGCGTTGGCGACATCGACGACGACATGCGCGCCTTCGAGCGCTTTCGCCAACCCGTCGCCCGTCATCAAGTCCACCCCGGTCGACGTGGATGCGGCCACCACGTCGTGACCATCGCGGCGAAGCCGCCGCACCACGTTCGAGCCGATCAGTCCGCTGCCACCAATGACGACCACTTTCATGTTCCACTCCCTCCGGTTCGGTTGACGAAGCGCTTGCCGCTTGATCCGATGGGTGCAGTATCATTTCCAGCCGCCGGCGCCGCTTTGTCTGCGCCTTGCATTTCCGTCCAAAATTCCTCCATCCGCTTCATCAGCGCGCCGGGTAGCGCATACCTGGCGGCTTTCTCGTCCTGGAGTCCCCAATGCAATGGGTTTTCGCTGACTGCACGCTGGACCTGGAGCGTCGCGACTTGCGCCGCGCTTCGCAGGCGGTCGCCACGACGCCGAAAGTGTTCGATCTGCTGGTTTATCTGGCGAGCCATCGCAACCGGGTCGTGGGCCGGGATGAGTTGATCGATGCGGTGTGGGACGGACGCGTGATTTCCGAATCCACCATGGCCAGCCACGTGAACGCCGCGCGCAGCGCGGTCGGCGATGACGGTCAGCAGCAGCGGGTGATCAAAACCGTGGCGCGCAAGGGATTCCGGTTCGTCGCCGACGTCATCGAACATCCGGCATCGGATCAGGCCAGCGAGAAAACATCGACGCCAACCGAGACGTCATCGCCGGATGCGGCGCAGGCCTGCAAGCCGTCCATCGCCGTCTTGCCTTTCGTCAATCTCAGTGGTGACCCGGAGCAGGACTACCTGGCCGACGGTGTGATCGAGGACGTCATCACCGCGCTGTCGCGATACCGCTGGTTGTTCGTCGTCGCGCGCAACTCGAGCTTCACTTACAAGCATCGCAACGTGGATGTGAAGCAGATCGGGCGAGAGCTCGGCGTGCGCTATGTGCTCGAGGGCAGTTGGCGGCAGGCACAGGGCCGCGTTCGCATCACCGGCCAGCTCGTCGATGCGGGCACCGGCGCGACCCATTGGGCTGGCCGCTTCGAAGGCGTGCTCGACAATATTTTCGAGTTCCAGGACCAGATCGCCGACAGTGTGGTCGGCGCGATTGCGCCGCAGGTCGAACAGGCCGAGATCGCTCGCGCGCGGTTCAAACCGACCGAAAGTCTGCGTGCGTACGACTACTACCTGCGTGGCATGGCGCAGCTTCATCGAGGCAGCCGCGAAGCGATCGACGAAGCGTTGCCGTTATTTCAGCGCGCGTTTGCGTGCGACGCTGAGCTTGCATCGGCGTACGCGATGGCGGCCTGGTGTCATTGCTGGCGCAAGGTCAATGGCTGGATGCACGATCGCCCAAGAGAAATGGCGGAAGGCGCCCAGTGGGCGCGTCGTGCCGTGGAGTTGGGCAAGTACGACGCCGTCGCTCTCGCGCGCAGCGGTCATGCGCTAGCGCATCTGGCCGGCGATCTGCCTGAAGGTATCGCCTTGCTGGATCGGGCACTCGAATTGAATCCCAATCTTGCCGCCGCGTGGTTTCTCGGCGCATTTCTCCGCTTGTGGCATGGCGAAACGGAACAGGCGATCAGGCAATTTGCCCATGCGATGCAATTGAGCCCGCTGGATCCAGAGCGTTATCGGATGCAGTTTGGCTTGTCGGCTGCGCATTTGTTCATGGGCAACTTCGTCGAAGCCGCTCTGTGGGCCGAGAAAGCCATCCGGGATTTGCCGAGTTTCGGCCTGGCCTACGCAACGCTCGCCGCGAGTCAGGCCTGGCTCGGCAAACCAGCGGAAGCTCGACGAGCTGCGATTCGCTTACGCGAGCTGATTCCCGACTTGCGCCTCGGCAACTTGACCGACTGGATGCCGATCCGGCGCGACGAAAACCTTGCCGTCTTCACGGAAGGCCTGGCCAAGGCGGGATTCGATTCTGAACCCTGCGAGGATTGATGCAATCCTGCAGCGGGCACCGGCATGCAGCGGCGCTCGCCTCGACATCGTTCAACGCTCTCCCACATTTCAGAATCTTCCGACGGTTGTAGACGAAATACCTCCCTATAGTCGCGGCTGCTTTTAGGGAGTGCTGTTTCGATGAAACTGATCGACTGGATCGTCACCCTCGTCATCATGCTGATGGTGATCGTCTTCTTCTGTGCGCGCCGGCCGTCCAGCTGGTCGCACGACTCCCGCGCCCGGCATATGAAGGGAACCCGTCTGCTGATGCAGGCCGCGTGCGCGCTGTGGGCGGCGCTGCTGGCTGTCACGAACGGCCTGTTTGCCGTCGAAGGGATTGCCGGCGTTCGGCCAACGCCGGCCGAGTCGTCCGCCGGCATCGCCGTGCTGCTGGCATGCAGCTGCTACTGGTCGGTGCGCGGCCGCAGACTGCTGAAGCCGCGACGGATTTTCGCCGGTTAAGCAACGGGCGGGCGCCACCCGCACCGCACGCACGATCGAGCGCCCCTAACGCGTAGTGATTCCTCGCACCGCATCGATCGAAGGCGCGGGAAACCCGCTGCCGGCGCTAAGGCCTGCCCCCGCGGCGCCCTGCGCGCTCTCGCGCGCACCGCGCGCCGCCGAAGCCGGAGCCGGAGCCGCCACGACGAGCGTTGGCGCGCCAGCCGCGGCCGGTTCCGAGCCCGCGGCACCCGCCGCCTCTGGCAGCGACAGATAGAAAGTCGTGCCCACCCCCTCCTTCGATTCCGCCCACACTCGGCCGCCGTGTCGCTCGACCATCCGCCGCACGAGCGCGAGGCCAATCCCCTCGCCGGCCGCCGCGTTGCCGTGCAGGCGCTGGAACGCGGTGAACAGCCGCGGCAGCGCGATCGCCGGGATGCCGAGGCCGTTGTCGCGCACGTAGAAGATTCGCAGCGAATGCACGCCCGGCGGCGCGGGCGTCGTGCCGATTTCGACGCGGCCCTCGCGCGCCGCGTCCAGATAGTTGACCGCGTTGCCGATCAGGTTCGCGAAGATCTGCTCGAGCGCGGTCGGATCGCCCCATACCGCGGGCAGTTCGCCGACCGTCACGCGCGCGCGCCGCACGCGGATCGACCCCTGCATCGCATCGACGACGCGCTGCACGATGTCGCGCACATTGACCTTCTGGCGCCGGTACTCGACACGCCCGACCCGCGACAGCCGCAGCAGCGCGTCGATGATGTGCGACGCGCGCATCACCGCGGTCTGCAGATAGTGCAGCGCCTCGCCAATGTCCTCGTCGACGATCCGCTCGATCCGCTCGCGCGTGCTGGTCGCGAGCGACGAGCCGCGCACCGCGTCGCGCAACTCGTCGCAGGCGCGAATCAGCTCTTTCGAAAATCCCTGCAGGTTCACCAGCGGCGCGCGCAGATCGTGCGACACGCTGTAGATGAACATTTCGTTTTCCTGAGTCTGCTGGCGCAGCGTCTCGTTGATGCGGGCAAGCTCGGCGGCGCGGCGTTCGAGGTCCGCGTGAAAACGCGCCTCGATGCGCTCGGCTTCGAGCAGACGGCGGCTCGTCTCGTGCAAGGTCAGATCGAGCCGCGCGATTTCATCGCGACCCGCGCCGAGCGGCGCGAGCGGCTCGTTGCCGGCAAGCCTGCCCGCGTTGTCGGACAGCAGCGCGAGCCGGCCGCGCACGCCGCGCGTGAACATCCCGATGGCGAGCGCGACGAACAGCAGCGAGCCCAACGCGGCCGCGACGATCAGCGTTTGTTCGCGCTCGCGCACGGCGGCGACGGCATTCGAGCGCGACATGTCTAGACGGCGCTCCTCGGCCTGGAACGCGCTCACCTGCAAGCGGAAATGATCGAGCACGTCGGCCTGGGCGAGATCGTGGAAGCGCGCGAGAATCTCGGCGCGCCGCCCGGCGCGCAGCATATCCTGGATGCGGTCGGACCACTGGCGGTATGCCTGCACCGCCTGGCGCACCTCAACCACGCGCTCGACTTGCGCGGGATTGTCGCCGACGAGATCGGCGAGCTCGTCGATGCGCCGGTCGACGTCCATCCATACTGCGATCGGGGTCGTGAAGCGTGCGTCGTTGGCAAGTACCGCGCCGCGCAGCGCGACCGATTCGGACAGCACCGGATCGAGAATCGCCGTGCTCTGGCGCAGCACCTCCTCGGTGTGCATCGCCTGACGCTCGGCCATCGTCGCATCGGCCTGCGCCTTCACGACGCCGGTGAGCAGCGCGAGTTCGAAAACGGCCGGAATCGCAATCAGCAACAGGCCTTTAGTGGTCAGTCTCATGCGGGCCCATGGGAGGGGTTGGCCGGCGGATCGTGCACGGAGTCGGCACATTATGTCGGCGTTTGCGCGGGAAAAGAAAGAGGGCCACGAACCCGTCGACCACCGTACCCCCGCTGGTCGAGTGCGCGCCAGGATTGGGCATCGACAGCATCTCGTTGCGTCAGGATTCCGAATAAAAAATGTAATCTAAATCTAATATTTCGCCCTTTTCTGGGTCATCCAGCGTGGCCGTGACGATTTATGCACTTTCGCTGTGCCTCTCTTCTCTGTTCGGGTGCATGGCGCGCTCGGACGGCGCATCGCTCGACACCATCCAGATTCCCATCCCGGTGCCCGATTGCACCGGGCCGACGCGGCCAGCACAATCTTGGCCCGCTTCTTGCTCGCATAGCGCACTTTTTTCGCACAAGCGGGACATATCGATGGAAAGTCTGAAATACGGCGCCGATACCGAGTTTCTTTTGATCGGCGCCGCCATGGTGCTGGCGATGCACGCAGGATTCGCCTTCCTGGAGCTCGGCACTGTGCGCAAGAAAAATCAGGTCAATGCACTGGTGAAGATTCCGGTGGACTTCGCGGTGTCGACGATCGCGTACTTCTTCATCGGCTACACGATCGCATACGGTGTGCAGTTTTTCGACGGCGCCGCGACGCTCGCCCAGCACAACGGCTATGCGCTCGTGCGCTTTTTCTTCCTGCTGACGTTCGCCGCCGCGATCCCCGCGATCGTGTCGGGCGGCATCGCCGAGCGCTCCAAGTTCAACCCGCAGTTGTTCGCAACGTTCGTGCTGGTCGGCTTCGTCTATCCGTTCTTCGAAGGCATCGCGTGGAACGACCGTTTCGGCATTCAGGACTGGCTCACGCAGGCGTTCGGCGCGCCGTTCCATGACTTCGCGGGTTCGGTGGTGGTGCACGCGTTCGGCGGCTGGGTCGCGCTGCCGGCCGTGCTGCTGCTCGGCGCGCGCCACGGCCGCTATCACCGCGACGGCGGCATCGCCGCGCATCCGCCGTCGAACATTCCGTTTCTCGCGCTCGGCGCATGGGTGCTGACGGTCGGCTGGTTCGGCTTCAACGTGATGAGCTCGCAGACCCTCGACAAGATCAGCGGCCTCGTCGCGGTCAACTCGCTGATGGCGATGGTCGGCGGCACGCTGAGCGCGTGGTTCGCGGGCCGCAACGACCCGGGCTTCACGTACAACGGCCCGCTCGCCGGGCTCGTCGCGGTGTGCGCGGGCTCGGACATCATGCATCCGCTTGGCGCGCTGGTGACGGGCGGCATCGCCGGCGTGCTGTTCGTCTATATGTTCACGTGCGTGCAGAACCGCTGGCGCATCGACGACGTGCTCGGCGTGTGGCCGCTGCACGGCCTGTGCGGCGCATGGGGCGGCATCGCGGCCGGCATCTTCGGCGCTCACGCGCTCGGCGGGCTGGGCGGTGTGTCGTTCGCCTCGCAGATCATCGGCACGCTCGGCGGGATCGTCGTGTCGGGGCTCGGCGGTACGGTCGTGTACGGTGCGATCCGCATGACGGTCGGCCTGCGGCTCGACCAGGAAGAGGAATACAACGGCGCCGATCTGTCGATTCACAAGATTTCGGCGACGCCGGAGTGAACGAGGTCGGCGCTCGCGGAGAACGGAAGAGACGCGGCTAGAGGCGCGGTGAGTCGCGGGCCACATGCCTGTCCCCAAAATCCGCGCGCCGATGCTAGACTTCGCGGCTGGAGATGGCATTCTCCATTAACCGCCCATGGGGCTGATGATGCCTGCTACGCTCGGTTATGCGGACGCGGCATCAATTCGCCCGCATCAACCGGTTTGTCGACGTTCCCGGTTCGATCCTCTTCCATGTATTGGTCTTTTCTCGCTGTCGCGATTGGCGGCGCACTCGGCTCGCTGTTTCGCTGGTTCCTCGGCTTTCGACTGAACCCGGTCTTTAGCGACCTGCCGCTTGGCACGCTCGCCGCCAACGTGATCGCCGGCTACATCATCGGTGTGGCGGTCGCGGGCTTTGCGCGGGTGCCCCAGCTCTCGCCGGAATGGCGGCTGTTCGTCATCACCGGTCTGATGGGCGGGCTGTCGACCTTCTCGACGTTCTCCGCGGAAGTGGTGCAGCGCCTGCAAGACGGCCGGCTCGGCTGGGCAGCTGGCGAAGTGGCGATTCACGTGAGCACGTCGCTGATCATGACGATTCTCGGCATCGCGACGGTTTCGCTGCTGGCGCGCTGAGGCGTGTTGATGCTGCCTGGCAATGCAGCAATGTTCGCCGGTCCGTATCACACGCTCTTTCACCCGACCAGCGCCGTGCTGTTCGGAACCGGCTACGCCTCGCCTATCCCGTGATCACATTGCCGAGCCGTCTCGTCCAGGCGGTCACGCGCGGCGACGCGTTTTGCAGCGCGCTCGCGCAAAGGAAAATCACCACGACTTGCCGCCCCGCATCGCCATCAGCATTGCCCACGTGGAGCGCATCGACAGCAGCCGTGGCGCGAGCACCGGAAACAACAAGAAGAAAAAGACAGCGTCGACAACAACCGCGACGGAATGTTGAATGACAAATAAAGGGAATTCCACGCCTGCAACACCAGAAACTGTAAAGCCGCATTGACGGCTACCTCCACACCGCTCGTGGTGTGCACGATCGGCGGCGCTGAATCGATGTTGCTCAGCTCAGTGTCGAAAGGGTGGGAGTTCACAGCCATTAATGCAGCGCTCAGAGCTAGCGTAATAACGTGAATCGGATAAATATGCTAAAGCAGTTGATAACAAATATTCTGCGCCGAGACCGTACGACAGATTAAATCCCGACGTGATAAAGAAGAAACTCGAGCGGGCGAAGGACGACCAGATAGCAGGCCAGCACGAGCGCAGGACAGTCAGACCCGGGAGCATCGCCGTCATTTCTTTTTCTTAGTGAAGTATCCGTTCATTGCGCCGATTTTCATTTTCGAAGGTATTTACATCGCTCAATATGCGGAGCATGATTCGTTTAACCGCGCTAAGCCGGCATGGCACTTTCTCACCATTTGCGTTTGCAAATAAATTCACAACCGGCCGGAGATTAAACGAGCCGGTAATTTGCCCGGTAATTGTTGCGCATCATCCTTTGGGCGGAGACGGAAGTCTCTTGAGATTTCAGAAGGCGTGATCTAATGCTTGCATTTGGGTGCCGATTTTTTGCGAACTTTCTCGTCCGGAATACTGCGGTGCATTGGCATTACATGTCGGCTGTTGTGCGGTCATATGGCCCAAAAAAAAGGCGTCACGTTGCCGTGACGCCTTAAAAGTTCTAGCCATTCCGAGGGCCGTGCTAGAACCTGAGAGAAGGTATTTCGAAAGGCGCAAGCGCCTTGGACGGGCAATCGATCCTGGATTCCGGGATTTTGCGCTTGCCTGCACCAAAATGCAGCGAAAAGATGCGACTTTCGAAATGCGGTTCCATTTTTTATGGTTATCCTGACTAAGTCAAGCAAAAAGATATAGTCGCTCATCGATCGGCAATTTGTTCCGATACAATGATTTTCCCAAGATATATGAAATGGATGCCCCGGTTTGGAGATGCCCCCGCCCCGCGCGGGCGGTCGTCAATAGGTTAACGAACGAACAACCTGAAATACCGTTCCAAAAAAAGCATGAACCGATCCACACCCAACCAGGCCGTCGTCGCCAAAGCCCCCGCGAGCAAAGACCGGGACGGCCCGGGTGATGAAGTCACCGCGCTCGCGCGCGGCCTGACCGTATTGCGCGCCGTCGCCGCCGCGCACGCACCGCTCAGCAATCGCGAACTCGCCGAGTTAACCGGCATCCCGAAGCCCACCGTGTCGCGCATCACCGCGACGCTCGTGGGCACCGGTTTTCTGCTACGACTGCCCGAAAGCGAGCGCTTCGTGCTGACCTCGTCGGTGCTCGAACTGAGCAACGGCTTTCTGCGCAACTTCGACATCCGCTCGCGCGCGCGGCCATTCCTGATCGAACTCGCGGAACGCACCGCGTTGTCGGTGCATCTCGCGGTGCGCGACCGCTACGACATGGTCGTTATCGACGCGATCCGGCCGCGTTCGGCGGTGCTCGTATCGCGACTCGAAGTCGGCTCACGCATGAGCTTGACGCGCACCGCCGTCGGCCGGGCGTATCTCGCCGCGCTCGCGCAAGCGGACCGCGACCGCCTGCTCGTCGGCCTGCAGACGGCGGAGGGCGATGATTGGGGCTATATCGGCAGCCGTCTCGTCAGTGCGATCCAGGACACGCTCGAACGCGGTTTCGCGATCGCCACCGGCGAGTGGTACAACGGGCTGAACGCGATCGCGCTCGGCTTCGTCGGGCCGTCGGGCGAGCGCTACGCGGTCAATTGCGGCGGCTCGGCCGACCAGTGTCCGCGCGACTGGCTGATCTCGGACGCCGCACCCGCGCTGCTCGAATGCATCGACAAGATCGTGCTTGAGATCGGCGGCACGCCGGGGCGCCGGCTCGACGAATAGCCGGGCGACGGCAATGGGCGCCAACGCGGCGCCCCGCGCAGACCGAACGCGGCGCCGGCCGCCTGCGGTCTGTGCAGTGACGAAGGCATCCCGTCCACCCTTGCCCTGCAATTCGCCAACAGCCTGTAACCTTCGTAATTAACCGAAAAATACGCGGCTGGACTGTTACAGACACCGCAACGTACGATCACGCATCCCCGTCGCGGGACCGCGCCGCGAGCCGCGAGCGCCGTCAAAAAGGCCTCGCCGATCCGTGATGATTCCGCATTGCGTTAACATCTCTGTCCCGCGCCTCGGATAGCATCGCGCTGAATATTGCGCGGCGCGCGCCGCCACGACCGCCTGACACGCCGCCCATATGCCGGCCCGCCGTCTTTCGAACGGCGGCGACCGCATCGGCGGCTCACATCACAAAGCCAGCCACCTGACCGAACCGATGGACGAACAACAAAAGCACCCGGAAACCCAACGCCCCGCCGCTTCCCAGCCGTCCGCGAGCGGCGCGCAATCGAGCGCGCCCGGTGCGGTGAAACGCCACCGCGGCCGCACTGTCGCGCTGATCGTCGCGGCGCTGGTCGTGCTCGGTGTCGTACTGTGGCGCTGGCATCCGTGGGGCAGCCCCGGCAGCGGGGCGAGCGCGCCGGGTGCCGCGAGCGGCGCGCGCAGCGGCCGCCTCGGCGGCGGCGGTCCGAACGCGATGGCCAACATGCCGCAGCCGGTGCACGTCGCCGCCGCGACGCAGGGCGAGATGCCGGTCGTGCTGACCGCGCTCGGCACAGTCACGCCACTCGCCACCGTCACGGTGCTGCCGCAACTGAGCGGCGTGCTGCAGGACGTGTATTTCAAGGAAGGCCAGATGGTCAAGAAGGGCGACGTGCTCGCCCAGATCGACCCGCGCCCGTATGAGATTTCGCTGCGCAACGCCGAGGGCACGCTGGTGCGCGACGAGGCGCTGCTCGCCACCGCGCGTCTCGATCTGAAGCGCTATCAGACGCTGCTCGCGCAAGACTCGATCGCGAGTCAGCAGGTCGACACGCAGGCGTCGCTGGTGCGGCAATACGAAGGCACGGTGAAGGCCGACCAGGCGAACGTCGACAGCTTCAAGCTCGACCTCGTGTACGCGCGCATCACCGCGCCGGTGTCGGGCCGCGTCGGTCTGCGTCAGGTCGACCCGGGCAACTACGTGACCTCGGGCCTCGCCAACGGCATCGTCGTGATTACGCAGCTCGATCCGATCAGCGTAGTGTTCTCGACCTCCGAAGACAATCTGCAGCAGATCATCCAGCACACGCGCAACGGCGAGTCGCTGTCGGCCACCGCGTACGACCGCAGCAACACCCATCCGCTCGAAGTCGGCTCGCTGAAGACGATGGACAACCAGATCGACACGACCACCGGCACGATCAAGCTGCGCGCGATCTTCGAGAACAAGGACAACGGCCTGTTCCCGAACCAGTTCGTCAACACGCGCCTGCTCGTCGATACGATCAAGGACGCGGTGATCGTGCCGACCTCGGCGGTGCTCAACGGCTCGATCGGTACCTTCGTGTACATCGTGAAGCCCGACGACACGGTCACCGTGCGCCAGGTCAAGGTCGGCCCGGTCGATGGCGAGCGCACCAGCATCCAGTCGGGTCTCGCGGTCGGCGAGCGCGTCGTGATCGACGGTTCGGACCGGCTGCGCGAAGGCTCGAAGATCACGATCCCGGCCGAGCGGCCGCGTGGCGCGTCCGGCGCGCACGGCGCGAGCGCTCCGGCGGCCGCCTCGGGCGCACCAGCGCGTCGCGGCCGGCGCGCGCAGCAAGCATCGCAATAAAGTAAAGGCACGGCACTTACCGCATGAATCCATCCCGCGCATTTATTCTGCGTCCCGTCGGCACCGCGCTGCTGATGGCGGCGATCATGCTGGTCGGCCTCGTCGCGCTGCGCTTTCTGCCGCTGTCCGCGCTGCCCGAAGTCGACTATCCGACCATCCAGGTGCAGACCTTCTATCCGGGCGCGAGCCCGGACGTGATGACGTCGTCCGTAACGGCGCCGCTCGAGCGGCAGTTCGGGCAGATGCCGTCGCTCAACCAGATGTCGTCGCAAAGCTCGGCCGGCTCGTCGATCATCACGCTGCAATTCAGCCTCGATCTGCCGCTCGACATCGCCGAGCAGGAAGTCCAGGCGGCGATCAACGCGGCGGGCAACCTGCTGCCCTCCGACCTGCCCGCGCCGCCGATCTACGCGAAGGTCAACCCGGCCGACGCGCCGATCATCACGCTCGCGATCACGTCGAAAACGCTGCCGCTCACGCAGGTGCAGGATCTCGCCGACACGCGTCTCGCGCAGAAGATCTCGCAGGTCGCGGGGGTGGGTCTCGTGAGCCTGTCGGGCGGGCAGCGCCCGGCGATCCGCATTCAGGCAAACCCGCGCGCGCTCGCCGCGTACGGCCTGAATCTCGACGATCTGCGCACCACCATCTCGAACCTGAACGTCAACACGCCGAAGGGCAATTTCGACGGCCCGACGCGCAACTACACCATCAACTCGAACGATCAGCTGACCGACGCCGACGAATACAAGAGCGCCGTCGTCGCATACAAGAGCGGCCGCCCGGTGATGCTGACCGACGTCGCGAGCATCGTGCCGGGTCCGGAGAACACGAAGCTCGGCGCGTGGGTCGACAACACGCCCGCGATCATCCTGAACGTGCAGCGCCAGCCGGGTGCGAACGTGATCCAGGTGGTCGACAGCATCAAGGCGCTGCTGCCGCGCTTGCAGCAGTCGCTGCCCGCCGCGCTCGACGTCGAGGTCGTCACCGACCGCACCACGACGATCCGCGCGTCGGTGCGCGACGTGCAATTCGAGCTGGCGATGTCGGTCGTGCTGGTCGTGCTGGTGATGTACCTGTTCCTCGCCAACATCTACGCGACGATCATTCCGAGCCTGTCGGTGCCGCTGTCGCTGATCGGCACGCTCGCCGTGATGTACCTGTGCGGCTTCTCGCTCGATAACCTGTCGCTGATGGCGCTGACCATCGCGACCGGCTTCGTCGTCGACGACGCGATCGTGATGATCGAGAACATCGCGCGCTATGTCGAGGAAGGCGACAGTGCGCTCGAAGCCGCGCTGAAGGGCTCGAAGCAGATCGGCTTCACGATCATTTCGCTGACGGTCTCGCTGATCGCGGTGCTGATTCCGCTGCTCTTCATGGGCGACGTGGTCGGCCGCCTGTTCCATGAATTCGCGATCACGCTCGCGGTGACGATCGTCATTTCGGCGGTCGTGTCGCTGACGCTGGTGCCGATGATGTGCGCGAAACTGTTGCGCCACACGCCGCCGCACGACAGTCATCGCTTCGAGGCGAAGGCGCACCGCTTCATCGACTGGGTGATCGCGCGCTACGCGGTCGCGCTCACCTGGGTGCTGAACCGTCAGCGCTCCACGCTGGTCGTAGCTGTCCTCACGCTGGTGCTGACCGGCCTGCTGTACGTGTTCATACCGAAGGGCTTCTTCCCGGTGCAGGACACCGGCGTGATCCAGGCGATCACGCAGATGCCGCAGTCGGTGTCGTTCGCGTCGATGGCCGAGCGCCAGCAGGCGCTCGCCGACCAGATCCTGAAGAACCCGGACGTCGAAAGCCTGACCTCGTTCATCGGCGTGGACGGCAGCAACATCACGCTGAACAGCGGCCGCATGCTGATCAACCTGAAGCCGCGCGACGACCGCAGCAGCACCGCGAGCGAAGTAATCCGCCAGTTGCAGAAGGACGTTGCGCATATTCCGGGCGCGTCGCTGTACATGCAGCCGGTGCAGGACCTGACGATCGACTCGACGGTCAGCCCGACGCAGTATCAGTTCATGCTGACCGATCCGAACATCGGCGAATTCGCGACGTGGGTGCCGAAGCTGGTCGAGCGCCTGAAGCAGTCGCCCGAACTCGCGGACGTCGCGACCGATCTGCAGGACAACGGCCGCTCGGTATTCATCGAGATCGACCGCGCGACCGCCGCGCGCTTCGGCATCACGCCGGCCACGATCGACAGCGCGCTGTACGACGCGTTCGGCCAGCGCATCATTTCGACGATCTTCACGCAGTCGAACCAGTACCGCGTGATTCTCGAAGCACAGCCGACGATGCAGCACTACACCACGTCGCTGAACAACATCTACCTGCCCTCTTCCACGTCGGCGGGCGGCCAGGTGCCGCTGTCGTCGATCGCGAAGTTCATCGAGCGGCCCGCGCCGCTGCTGGTCACACACCTGAGCCAGTTCCCGGCCACCACGGTGTCGTTCAACCTCGCCCCGGGTTCGTCGCTCGGCGCGGCCGTGAAGGCGATCGAACAGGCCGAGAAGGACATCGGCCTGCCCGCGTCGTTCCAGACCCGCTTCCAGGGCGCGGCGCTCGCGTTCCAGGCGTCGCTCGCGAACGAGCTGTTCCTGATCCTCGCGGCGATCGTCACGATGTACATCGTGCTCGGCGTGCTGTACGAGAGCTTCATCCATCCGATCACGATTCTGTCCACTCTTCCGTCCGCCGGCGTCGGCGCGCTGCTCGCGCTGCTGATCACCGGCCACGATCTCGACATCATCGGCATCATCGGGATCGTACTTTTGATCGGTATCGTGAAGAAGAACGCGATCATGATGATCGACTTCGCGCTCTACGCGGAGCGCGAGGAAGGCAAGCCGCCGCGCGAAGCGATCTACCAGGCGTGTCTGCTGCGTTTCCGGCCGATCCTGATGACCACGCTCGCCGCGCTGCTCGGCGCGCTGCCGCTGATGCTCGGCACCGGCGCGGGCTCGGAACTGCGCCGGCCGCTCGGTATCGCGATCGCCGGCGGCCTGATCGTGAGCCAGCTGCTGACGCTGTTCACGACGCCGGTAATTTACCTCGCGTTCGATTCGCTCGGCCGCCGGCTGCGCGAGCGCTTCAGCCGCGGCGAATCGTCCGGTAGCGCCACGCCGCCCGCGACCGATGCAGGGAACTGAGCGATGAACCTGTCGCGTCCGTTTATTTCCCGCCCGGTCGCCACCACGCTGCTGGCGATCGGCATCGCGCTGTCGGGCGTGTTCGCGTTCACCAGGCTGCCGGTGGCGCCGCTGCCGCAGGTCGACTTCCCGACCATCTCGGTGCAGGCGACGCTGCCGGGCGCGAGCCCGGAGACCGTCGCGACCAGCGTCGCGAGTCCGCTCGAGCGGCATCTCGGCTCGATCGCCGACGTCACCGAGATGACGTCGCAAAGCTCGGTCGGCTCGACGCGCATCACGATGCAGTTCGGCTTGAACCGCGACATCGACGGCGCCGCGCGCGACGTGCAGGCGGCGATCAACGCGGCGCGCGCCGACCTGCCCGCGAGCCTGCGCAGCAATCCGACCTACCACAAGGTCAACCCGGCCGACGCGCCGATCCTGATTCTCGCGCTGACGTCGAGCACGCGCACGCCCGGCCAGCTCTACGATTCCGCCGCCACAGTGCTGCAGCAGTCGCTGTCGCAGGTGCAGGGGGTCGGCGAAGTGGACGTGAGCGGCTCGGCGAATCCGGCCGTACGCGTCGAGCTGATGCCGCATGCGCTGTCGCATTACGGCATCGGCCTCGAGGACGTGCGCGCGGCGCTCGCCTCGGCCAACGCGAACAGCCCGAAAGGAGCGATCGAGTTCGGCGAGAACCGCGTGCAGCTGTACACCAACGACCAGGCCACCAAGGCGTCGCAGTACAAGGATCTGGTCATCGCCTATCGCAACGGCGCACCGGTCAAACTCTCCGACATGGGCGAGGTCGTCGATTCGGTCGAGGACCTGCGCAACCTCGGCCTCTTCAACGGCAAGCACGCGGTGCTCGTGATCCTGTACCGGCAGCCGGGCGCCAACATCATCGAGACCGTCGACCGCGTGAAGGCGATGCTGCCGCAACTGCACGCATCGCTGCCCGCAGACGTCGAAATCTCGCCGACCTCGGACCGCTCCACGACGATCCGCGCGTCGCTGAAAGACACCCAGCGCACGCTCGTGATCGCGGTCGCGCTGGTCGTGATGGTCGTGTTCCTGTTCCTGCGCAACTGGCGCGCCACGCTGATTCCGAGCGTCGCCGTGCCGATCTCGATCATCGGCACGTTCGGCGCGATGTACCTGATGGGCTTCTCGCTCGACAATCTCTCGCTGATGGCGCTGACCATCGCGACCGGCTTCGTCGTCGACGACGCGATCGTGGTGCTCGAAAACATCTCGCGCCACATCGAAGACGGCGTGCCGCGCATGAAGGCCGCGTTCCTCGGCGCGCGCGAGGTCGGCTTCACGGTGATGTCGATCAGCATCTCGCTCGTCGCCGTGTTCCTGCCGATCCTGCTGATGGGCGGCATCGTCGGGCGGCTGTTCCGCGAGTTCGCGCTGACGCTGTCGCTCGCGATCGCGGTGTCACTGATCGTCTCGCTGACGCTCACGCCGATGATGTGCTCGCGCCTGCTGCGCGAGCCGCACGAGAAGCAACAGGAAAGCCGCCTCGGCCGCTGGCTCGAACGCGGCTTCACGTCGATGCAGCGCGGCTACGAGCGCACGCTCGGCTGGGCGCTGCGGCATCCGCGGCTGATCCTGCTCGTGCTGCTGCTGACCATCGGGCTGAACGTCGCGCTCTACATCATCGTGCCGAAAGGCTTCTTCCCGCAGCAGGACACCGGGCGCATGATCGGCGGCATCCAGGCCGACCAGAGCACGTCGTTCCAGGCGATGAAGGGCAAGTTCTCGCAGATGATGGACATCGTCAGCAAGAACCCGGCGGTCGACAGCGTGGTCGGCTTCACCGGCGGCCGGCAGACCAACTCGGGCTTCATGTTCCTGTCGCTGAAGCCGAAGAGCGAACGCAAGCTGTCCGCCGACCAGGTGATCCAGCAGTTGCGTGCGCCGCTCGGCGACGTGGCCGGCGCGCGCACCTTCCTGCAGGCGGTGCAGGACATCCGCGTCGGCGGCCGGCAATCGAACGCGCAGTATCAGTTCACGCTGCTCGCGGACTCGACGCCCGATCTGTACAAGTGGGGGCCAAAGCTCACCGAGGCGCTGCAGGCGCGCAAGGAACTCGCGGACGTGAACTCCGACCAGCAGCAAGGCGGTCTGGAGGCGATGGTGACGATCGACCGCGCCACCGCCGCGCGCCTCGGCATCAAGCCCTCGCAGATCGACAACACGCTGTACGACGCGTTCGGCCAGCGCCAGGTATCGACGATCTACAACCCGCTGAACCAGTATCACGTGGTGATGGAAGTCGCACCGCGCTACTGGCAGAGCCCGGAAATGCTGAGCCAGATTTACGTCAGCACCTCGGGCGGCAGCGCGAGCGGCGCGCAGACCACCAATGCGCCGGCCGGCACTGTAACGAAGGCGACCAGCACGGCGGCCACGACGAGCGGGGCCGCCGGCGGCGCCGCAACCGGCGGCACGGCAGCCACCACCGCGACGAGCGCGGCCAGCATCGCGGCCGACTCCGCGCGCAACCAGGCGATCAACTCGATCGCGGCGAGCGGCAAGTCGAGCGCGTCGTCGGGCTCGCCGGTGTCGATCGCGAAGGAAACGATGGTGCCGCTGTCGGCGATCGCCGGCTTCGGGCCGGGCACCACACCGCTGTCGGTCAATCACCAGAGCCAGTTCGTCGCCTCGACGATTTCGTTCAACCTGCCGCCGGGTGTCTCGCTGTCCACCGCCACGCAGGTGATCTACGACACGATGGCCGAGATCGGCATGCCCGCCACGATTCACGGCAGCTTCCAGGGCACCGCCCAGGCGTTCCAGCAGTCGATGTCCGATCAGCCGATCCTGATCCTCGCCGCGCTCGCGGCGGTGTATATCGTGCTCGGCATCCTGTACGAGAGCTACATCCATCCGCTGACGATTCTGTCGACGCTGCCGTCCGCGGGCGTCGGCGCGCTGCTCGCGCTGCTGCTGTTCAAGACCGAGTTCAGCATCATCGCGCTGATCGGCGTGATCCTGCTGATCGGCATCGTGAAAAAGAACGCGATCATGATGGTGGACTTCGCGATCGACGCGTCGCGCAAAGGGCTGTCCTCGCGCGACGCGATCTACCAGGCCTGTCTGCTGCGCTTCCGGCCGATCATGATGACCACCTTCGCCGCGATGCTCGGCGCATTGCCGCTCGCGTTCGGCAGCGGCGAAGGCGCGGAGATGCGCGCGCCGCTCGGTATTTCGATCGTCGGCGGGCTGATCGTCAGCCAGATGCTGACGCTCTATACGACGCCGGTCGTGTATCTGTACATGGATCGCATCCGCGTGCGTTGGGAGGCGAGAAAGGCGCGCCGCACGGGTGGCGCGGCGCCCACCTCGTCATGATGTCGTGAAGGTGGCGCTCACAGCTTCTGCTCGATGGCCAGCGAGAAAATCCGCTGCCATCGGCGCGCCACCCGCTCGTTCGACATCGGCACGAGCCACTCGCCGCGCCGTGCGTCCTTGACCTTCACGGCGAGCCGCGCCTGCCCGTCGCGGCCTTGTGCTTCGGCGCCGAGCAGATCCGCGAAGATATACGCACCCTGCTCGTCGCCGACGCGAATCTCGCAGAGCCGCTTGCCCGCCGCGAGCCGCACCAATCCCCAACTGCCCTTCAGTTCGTGCGTCCAGTCGCCGTCGCGCACGTTCGGCGCGACTTCGCGGCGCCGCTGCCGCCAGTAAGCGAGCGCACCGGCAATCAGCAACGCAACCAGGACCGCCACGCTTTCCGCCACCGCCAGCCCGAAACTGGCCCGCAGCGCATCGAAGGCGCGTACCGCGCCGTACCCCAGCGCGACCAGCGCAATCAACGCAACGAGAATCGGCATCGCAAGCTCATCCGGTAAATGCGTTTAGCCTGGCACGGGCGTGACACTAGCAATGCGCGATGCCGCGCGCGGCCCCTTCACTGCCCCTTGTGCGCGGCAGCCCATTCCTTGAGCGCGTTCAGCGTGTTCTCGACATGCTTGTCGGGCTGCAGGCTCGTGTACTCGTAGATGATCTTGCCTTCGGGCGAGATCACGTATGACACGCGATTCGCCATGCCGGCCTTCATCGGCATGGCCGCGTCGTATGCGTCGATCACCTTCGCGTCGGCGTCGGCCGCGACCGGGAATTTGCTGCGGCATTCGCTGACCGAGAACTTCGTCAGCGTATCGATGTTGTCGTGCGATACGCCGATCACCGTCGCACCGTACTTCTTGTATTCGTCGACCGCATCGGCGAACTCGTGCGCCTCGATCGTGCAGCCCTTCGTGAACGCGGCCGGATAGAAGTACAGCACGACCGGCCCCTTCTTCAGCTGATCGGCCAGCGAATACGTGTAGGTCTTGCCGCCGAGCGAGGCCTCGGCGGTGAACGCCGGCGCCGTATCGCCGGGCTTCAGGGTTGCCGAGGCGAGCGGCGAATGCATTGCGAATCCGAACGCGATGACGGCGGCCAATACCGCCGGTATGTGTTTTGTCTTCATCTGCTCCTCCATGCGTGAGCGCACGCAGTTGATCCCGTCCATCGAAGACAGCTTCGGCCGGCGTCACAGGCCGCCGCTGAACGTTCTATTGGACCACGGATGCGCACGCGGCGTCGGTCGCCGCCAGGACCACAAGCCAATCGAAAGGATGCGGCGCGCGGGCCCGGCGCATCAAGCGTCCGGCTCCGCCACGTGCGCGCCGAACCACGCCGCCGCCGACAGGTTCAGCTGCGACAGCACCTCGGGCGTCAGCGCGTGGAAGCCCGCGGCCGTCGCGACCGGCGCCGCGTCGCCGCCCTCGCCCGCGACCTCGGCGATCAGCAGCAGCGCGCCCAGATCGCCCTTGCGCGCGACGATCGCCTCGCGGATCTGCGGCGCGAGGCCGAGCTTTTCGAGCACCGCGTCCGGGGTGCTGTCGAGCACGATATGCACCAGCGAGAAAATCCCGGTCATGAACGCGGCATCGGCGAATTCGCCGTCGGCCGGACGCAGCCAGTTCGCGGCAAGCTCCATGAAGCGCGAGCGCGTCGCGGCGAGTTGCACGAGCGGATCGGCGCGCCACGGCAGGTCGCCGGTATCCGCGTACAGCAGCAGTTGCGCCCAGCGCGCGATCTGCCGCGTGCCGGTCGCGATGATCGCCTCGCGCAGCGACGCGATATTGCGCCCGAGGCCGAACGCGCTCGAATTGACGAGCCGCAGCAGTTGCACGACCACGCCCGGATTGACCTTCAGCTCCGCCTCGAGCTCGACGATGCCGGCGTCGCGCGACAGCAGCGCGAGCAACCGCAATAGGCCCGGCCGCAGCGAGCGGTTGCGCGGCGCGGCCAGCACCTGCGGCCGCGCGAAGAAGTAGCCCTGAAACAGATCGAAGCCGAGTTCGTGCGCGAGCGCGAAGTCCTCGCGCGATTCGACCTTCTCGGCAAGCAGCGTCTTGCCGTAGCCGCGCAAGGCCGACGCGAGCTCGGCGACCTTGCGGCGCGGCGTTTGCAGGAGGTCGATCTTGACGATGTCGGCGTACGGCAGCATCGCCCTCAGCTCGTCGGTCAGGTCGTGCACGTCGTCGAGCGCGACCTGGAAGCCGGCGCAGTGCAGTTCGTCGAGCCGACGTGCGAGCGAAGCGTCGTAACGCACGGTTTCGAGGATTTCGAGCACGAAGCGCTCGGGCGGCATCAGATGGACGATGTCGCTAAAGAGCAGCGCGCGGTCGATATTGACGAAGCCGCGATGCTGGCCGAGCACGGCCGGCACGCCGATTCCGCCGATCGTGCGCGCGACCACCTGCGCGGTGGCCTGCGCGTCGTCGCTGATTTCGGCGTAGTTATAAGTGCCGGCGCGGAATAGCAGCTCGTACGCGTGAAGCGCCCCATCGCGATCCAGAATCGGCTGGCGGCCGACGTAGACATACTGCGGGACCGCGTCCAGGTCCCCGCGCTCAGGATAGCCGGCCGACGCGCCGGCGACGACATCACGCACCTCGGCGTCCCGCGGGACGGGCCGTGCGGCGCTGGCGGACCTGATGACGGAGCGTTCGAAGATGGATCATCGGTGCAAGGTTCGGAAAGTCTACGCAGCGCGACGCCATCAGCGTCGCCAAATTAAGGGAGATTCGCCGTATTAACGGCCGCGAATTGGCGTCACTTTAACCGAATCGTCCCGGCGACTGAACCGCGCGTCTCCTTACCGGATGTTTTTCTCCGCGCGCCGCTAAAGATTTCCCCGCTTGCGTCGTTATCTCGTTCTGATAGGGCGGGCTGCTATCTCCCGGCCGCCCGGACCGGCGGACAAGCAGCTCCGCCCGCGGACGAACCCAGGTTGCCAGCGACGAACATGGAAGCGAACACGATCACCGCGCCCCGCCGGGGCTCCTTGCGCACGGTCATCGACCGGCTGCGGGCGTTCGGCCGGCGCGAGGACGACGACCGGCCGAGCAGCGCCAACCGCCCGCCTCCACTGGAACAGGTGGTCGGCGCGGTCGACCTGCTAGCGCACGTCGACGATGCGTTGCGCTTCGTCTACGTGTCCGACGCGAGCCTGCGCTTCATCGGCTATCACCGCGAATACCTGAAAACCGCGACGCTGCACGATCTGGTCGCGCCCGCCGACGTGCCGCGCCTCGATGCGCTGCTCAAGCAGGCGGCGGCCTCGGGCAACGTCGAGAAAGCGACGCTCGGGCTCGTCAAGTCGCTGACCTATCCGATCACGGTCGAACTGCGGGTCGTGCGCAGCAACCACGACGGCGTCGATGGCTACGCGATCGCCGGCTTCGACGTGTCGTCGTGGCGCGCCACCGAAGAGCGGCTGACCCAGGCGCTGCATCTGGACCGGCTGACCAGTCTGCCGAACCAGTCGGGTCTGGTGCACGCGCTGCTCGACGCACAACAGAAGGCCGACGCGCACGGCACGCCGGTCGCGCTGCTGCTGCTCGATCTCGACGACTATCAGCGGGTGAACCGCGCGCTCGGCTACGACGCCGGCGACGAGATGCTGCGCGACACCTCGCGGCGCCTGTTGAACATGACGAGCCCGAACGAAACGATCGCGCGCGTCGCCAGCGACGAATTCGCGATCCTCGTGAAGCCGGCCGCGAGCCGCACCGACGCGGCGGCCGCCGCCGAAGCGCTGGCGCGGCGTCTGTTGACCGCGATCCAGCAACCGTATGTTTTCAAGGGTCAGCAGGTCCACCTGTCGGCCAGCATCGGCATCGCGCTCTACCCGGACGTGCGCCACGCCAACGACACCGGCGGCCACGACACGCACCTGCTGCGCTGGGCCGACCACGCGCTGTTGCAGGCAAAGGCCGCGGGCGGCAACACGCTCGCGTTCTACGTGCCCGACGACAACCCGGCCGACGCCGAGCGTCTGAAACTCGAGGCCGACCTCTACGACGGCGTACGCAACGGCGAGTTTTCGCTACACTTCCAGCCGATCACGAGCAGCCGCACGCGGGGCGTGGTCGGTGTCGAGGCGTTGATCCGCTGGACGCATCCGGTGCACGGCCTCGTGCCGCCGTCGATGTTCATTCCGCTCGCGGAGTCGATCGGGCTCATCAACTTCCTCGGCAACTGGGTGATGAAGGTCGCGTGCATGCAGCTGATCCAGTGGGACGCGAAGGGCATTCCGCTGCAGTACGTGGCCGTCAACGTGTCGCCGCAGCAGTTTCGCGATCCGCGCTTCAAGGACTCGGTGCGCGAGGCGATCGAGCTGACCGGCATCGATCCGCGCCGGCTCGTGTTCGAGATCACCGAAAGTCTGCTGATGCACGACCCGGCGCACGCGAAGGGCTTGCTCGAAGACCTGACCGCGATGGGCATCCGCTTCGCCGTCGACGACTTCGGCACCGGCTATTCGAGCCTCGCGTACCTGCAGCGCTTTCCGCTCGCGAAGCTGAAGATCGACCGGAGTTTCGTCGAGAATCTGCTAACCTCGCGAAACGATCAGGCAATCGTTAGCGCGGTCGTCGGCCTTGCGCAGACGCTCGATCTCGAACTGGTTGCCGAGGGCGTCGAAACGGAAGCGCAGCGCACCCTGCTCACCGAGATGGGCTGCGATCACATTCAGGGCTGGCTCGTCTGCAAGGCGCTGCCGTCCGAAGAGCTCGCGCAGCGCTTCGAAACGCGCGAGCTTCAGCTGCACGGCGCATAACGGGCGATGCGGACACGACGCCCTGGCAGCGCAACAAGCCGGCTTGCGACCGGCACGGCATTCACTGGAACACGTATGGCATTTGCGGGACACACATGGTAAAGGCGGCAGTGCTCGACCGGCTCTGGACGCGAATGAGCGAGCGCGGCGATTTCCCTATGCTGTCGCAATCGCTGCGCACCACCATGGCGGCAGTGACCAACGACGACCTCGACTTCACCGGCCTCGTGCAAGTGGTGCTGTCGGACTTCGCGCTCACGCAGAAGGTGCTCCGGCTTGCGAACTCGGCGATGTACATGGCGTTCGGCGGCAATATCACGACCGTGTCGCGCGCGCTGATGGTGCTCGGCATGGATGCAGTCGGTCACCTCGTAGTCGGTCTGAAAATCGTCGATCACTTTCATCAAAGCGCGCCGCGCCGGATCGACGCGAAACTCGAATTGAACCGCACGCTGCTGTCGGGGTGCGTCGCGCGCAAGCTGACCGAGCGCGGCGACCTGCGCGCCGGCGAGGAAGCGGTGGTCTGCACGCTGATGCGGCAGATCGGCAAGCTGCTGGTCGTGTTCTATCTCGACGCCGAATGGGATCAGATTCGCCGCCATATCGACGGCGGCGCACTCGAAGCCGATGCGTGCGTGCTCGTGCTCGGCGTCACCTTCGATGAAATCGGCGCCGAAGCCGCGGTGCGCTGGCGCCTGCCCGACACGATTCGCTCCGGCATGGGCGAGTTCGATCCGGAAGACGTGACGCAACCGCGCCAGGTGCAGTGGCTGCGCGCGATCACCAACTACTCGACCGCCGTCGCCGACGTGCTCACGCAGCAGAACATGCCCGAGGGGGAACGCGAGGCGCGCATCGGCGAGCTTGCGCACGAGTACGGCAGCGCGCTGAACACCGACCCCGAAGTGCTGCTGCAGATGAGCGTCGCGCTCGCGCGCGAGGATGGCGGCGACAGCGTGATGCGCGAAATCGTCGAGCTGCGCGCCAATGCCGATGCGATCGCGCGCGAGGCGCTCACGCCCGAAGCGCGCATCGAGGTCGGGGTGAAGGATCTGCGCGACCTGCCCGAAGGCAGCCCGCTCGCGCCGGCGCTCGCGATGGCCGCCGAGACCGTGCTCGCGGCGCTCGGCTTCGCGCGCACCGTGGTCTACGTCAAGCATAGCAACGGCACGTTCAGGGCGCGCATCGGCTTCGGGCCGAAGATCGACGCGGCGCTGCCGAAGCTCGCGTTCAGCACCGCGTTCGAGCCCGATGTGTTTCATCTCGCGATCGCGAACTCGGTTGGCATCTTCATCGAGAATGCGCGCGATCCGAAGATGGTCGCGCGGCTGCCCGAGTGGTTCCGGCGCTCGTTCGACGACGCGCGCGCGTTCGTGCTGCTGCCGATCATCGACGAAACCGATCAGACCGTCGCGCTGCTCTACGGCGACTGGTCGCATACGCAGGAGGCGCGCCGCATCTCACAGAAGGAGATGGGCGTGCTCAACGAACTGGCAAAGGAGTTAGGACGTTTTTTCGGCCAGGGGCAGATGCGGGAAATGGAGACGATGTGAAGACCTGGCGTGATCGCTGATCACTCTGCTTCACTTGATTCTTTCCGTGTTTGCCCGAAAACGATTTTATCCGGGCATCTGTGGGGCTTTCACCCCACTCAATCCTCGATCCGCTCCAGTCCTTCCGCGCTGCGATCTGCGACACCGGCCCATGCGCCGGCCGCGAGACCCATCTGCGCGACCTCTTCCAGCGTCAACGGCGCAAGACGTTCGGATAGCGTGGCGACGCGCTCCCATGCGCCGACTTCGAGCGCCTCGACCGCGCTCAGCAGCAGGCCCAGCCTGCCCTCGCGATGCAGGATCGCGGCCTGGATCGGCCGCGACAGCGTGAGGATGTTCAGCGTTTTTTCGAGCGAGCCACCGAACACCGCATCGACGAACGAAAACACGCCGGTCAGGAAGGCCGCGTCGGCTTCGTCGCGGCCCGCTTCGGGCATGCGTTCGATCGCGAGCTCCATGAAGCGCGCGCGCGTGGCCGCGAGTTGCAGCAGAGGGTCGTCTTCGAGCGCGACCTTGCGGCCGTCGGCGTAGAGCAGCAGCTGCGTCCAGCGCGCGATGCGATCGGTGCCCGTCGCGTTGATCGCGTCGCGCAGCGTCGTCACCTTGTGACCGACCGCGAGACCGCTCGAATTCGCGAGCTTCATCAGATGCATGACGAGCACCGGATTCAGCTTCAGCTCGGCTTCGAGCTGCGCGACCGTCGGGTCGCCCGCGAGCAGTTGCAGCAGATTGAGCAGCGCGTGGCGCGGCGCGCTGACGCTGCGACTCGATGCGCTTTGCGCCCGCGCGAAGTAATAGCCCTGAAAGCGGTCGAAGCCGAGCTCATGCGCCGTTTCGAAGTCGGCCTGCGCATCGACACCCGATGCGAGCAGCAGTTTGCCCGCCGACTTCAGCACGCTCGCGAGCTTCGGCAACAGCGCGCGCGGCGTGCGCGGGACGTCGATCTTGACGACTTCGGCGTACGGCAGCAGCTTCGCGAAAGTCTCGTTGGGCTGTGTGACGTCGTCGAGCGCGAAGCGATAGCGGCGGCCATGCAGATACACGAGACGCGCGATCAACTCGTCATCGACTTCGAGCGATGAAGGCAGCTCGAGCATGAAGCGCTCGGCGGGCAGTCGCAGGATCGCGTCGTCGAGCAGCAGCTCGCGGCTCACGTCGACGTAGGCCGAATGGCCAGTCAGCGCGCCTCGTACGTCGCTTTGCACGAGCCCGCGCACGATCGCGCGCGCCACGCGCTGCACCGGCGTAGGCGCGCGACCCGGCAACGTGTCCGCGTCGGGATGAAGATCGGTATGGGTTCGTGGGGCGCTGAGGTCCGCGTCGGCGAGCTGCAGCTCGGGCGCACGCACCTTGATCTCGTAACCGCACAGCATGCCGTCCCGATTCAGAATGGGCTGCCGCGCGTAGCTGGCGATGAGCGACGCGTCGTCGGTCGTGCCGCCGTGGCTCAGAGTCTCGATTGCGATGGTGGTCATTCCAGTCCCCCGCTCGGCGCCGCTGGCGCCTGGCCGCTATGTTCTGTTTTTTCGCTGCACGTAAGCGCGTTTCTGTGACGTTGGAAGCTCGTCGACGCGCGGCAACGTGCGTCGCAATTTTATCGCAGCGTGATTGGCCACGAACAGGCTTACAAGGCAATATCTCGAAATATTTGTTGAACGTTTGCGACCCGCGTGCAAAAAGCAAAACGGCCGCATCAGCGGCCGTTTTGCACATTTCGATGCAGCGTTACTTCAGCACGACTTTCACGTCGAAGTATTTGGCGGCGAGGCGGTCGATCGTGCCATCGGCCTTCAGTTCCTTCAACGCGCCGTTCAGCGCATCCTTGAGCGCCTTGTCGTTCTTGCGCACACCGTAGCCGACACCCGCGCCGAGCAGCTTGTCGTCGCTCACGGCCGGACCGGCGAACTCGAAGCCCGCGCCCTGCGGTTTCTTCAGAAAGCCCTTCGATGCCGCTTCGGCGTCCTGGAACGACGCGTCGAGACGACCCGACGCGAGGTCCGCGTAAATCTGGTCCTGGGTCTGATACGGCACGACATCGACACCGGCCGGCGCCCAGCGCGCCTTCGCATAGGTTTCCTGGATCGTGCCCTGCAGCACGCCGACGTGCTTGCCCTTCAGCGATGCGGGCGTCGGCTGCAGAGCGCTGCCCTTCTTCGCGATCATCTGATTCGGGATCGTGTAGATCGGATCCGTGAAGTCGATCGCCTGGCGACGCTGGTCGGTGATCGTCATGTCCGAGTTGATCGCGCTGAACTTGCGCGCCTCGAGCGCCGGGATCAGGCCGTCGAACGAATTCTCGACCCACACGCATTTGGCCTTCAGCTTCGCGCACACGGCATTGCCGACGTCGATATCGAAGCCCTGCAGCTCGCCCGCGGGCGACTTGGATTCGAACGGCGCATACGAAGCCTCGACGCCGAAGCGCACTTCCTTGATCTCAGCCGCCGACGCGGTGCCTGCCGTCAAGGCCGCCGTCGCGAACAGCGCGAGCGCGGCCAGGTTGGGCCAATTCTTCTTCATTACGGGTGTTCCTTTACGGTGTTGACTGAAACTGAGCCGATTCGGCGCGCACAGGCGGATTACGCCGGCCGCGCTTCGGACTCGCGCGGCCGGCGTAACCGGTAGATGCGTCAGCCGCGAAGCCCGCGATTGTACACGGGACCTGTCTAGACAAGCTTGGGCAGCGTCTCGGCGGTGGTATCGACGACGAGCAGACCGGCGCGCAGGCCGGGCTTGACCGCCGGGTTCGGAAACACGATGCGCTCTTCGTCGCGCTGGACCGTGTATCGATAGTCGCCGTCGCGCGCGAGCAGGGTGCCCTTGGCGAGCGGCGTGAAGTTCGGCACGTCGGGCGCGAGCAGCAGTTCGAATGCGTCGCTTTGCTTGGTCAGCTGATCGACGACGGTGAACACGCGCGGCAGCGCAGCTTGCGCGTCGCCTCGTGCGTTCATTCGCGTGCCGGCGAGCAGCGCGCGCACCGCGAGATCCGCGCCCTCGAAGCGCGTCAGGTCGTTCTGGCCGAACGGCCGCACCTTGCCGAGTTCGAGCGTGCACGCATCTGCGCCGCACGCTTGCGCGGTGAAGTGCGAATAGGTGTTGCCCTTCGTCGTGTGCAGCAGCACCGCACTGATGCGCGCGTCGCCGAGCCATTCGAACATCGCGCGCGAAAAGGGCTTGCCGGTATGCGGCAACAGCGCGAAGCGCTCGAATACCGACGCGCGGATCGCTGTATGCATGTCGATATGCCAGCGCGCGCCGGGCGCGTCGGACGCGTCCGCGAAAAAGCGCGTCGCGGCCTGTTCGAGCGCGGCCGCGCGCGGCGCTTCGTGACTGTGCGGCAGTTGCAGATGACGGCCGCTGAACAGCCGGTTCAGATCGTCGTCGCGATAGCGGCCGCCGTCGCGCATCGCATCGATGTTGCCGAGAATCACGAGCAGCCGGCAGGCGAGCGCCGCGCGGCCCTGTGCGATATCGGCGACGATGCGCGACAGCAGTTCGATCGGCGCGGTCTCGTCGCCATGCACGCCGGCCGAGACGAGGACACTGCGGACGCCGCCCGCATGCTGCTGCGCGGGCTCGATGACGAGCACGCCGTCGCCCTGCCACGTCCAGCGCACACCGTTCGCACACGTGCCTTGCGCGTGATGCGCGGCAGGCCGCGAACCCGCGAGCGTCCACGCGAGAAAATCGTCGAGCATCGCGCTCGGGGCGGAGATCGCGTAATCAGCGCTGGAAGTCATACAGCGAGCCCAGAGCGAGGATTTGCGTCAGCTCATCGAGCGCGCTGCGCGATTCGACCAGCAGTTGCGGATCGCTGAGATCGGCCGGCGCGAGCCGATCGCGATAGTGCTTTTCGATCCACGCATCGAGTCGGCCGAACAGCGTGTCGTCGATCCACACGCCCGGCGCGACCGCCGCGCGCTCGGTGTCGTCGAGTACAACGCGCAGGCGCAGACAGGCGGGGCCGCCACCGTTCTTCATGCTCTCGCGCAGATCGAACACGAGCACTTCGTCGATCGGACCGCTGTGCGAAGTCAGCTCATCCAGGTACGCGGCGACGCGCGGATTTTCGCGGCACTCCTGCGGCACGACCAGCACCTGCTTGCCATCGGGCCGAGTCAGCAGCTGGCTGTTGAACAGATACGACGTCACCGCATCGGCGACGCTGACCTGCGCGTCGGGCACTTCGATCACGTTAAAGCCCGCGTGAAGGCTCGCTAGCTTCGAGCGCAACTCGTCGTACACCGCTTGCTGATCGACGAACGCGAGCTGATGGCAGAACAGCGTGTTGCGATTGCCGACCGCGATCACGTCGTTATGGAACACGCCCGCGTCGATCACTTCCGGGTTCTGCTGCGCATAGACGGTCGCCGCGTCCTGCAAGCCATGACGATGCGCGACCGCGCGGCTCGCCTCGAACGTCTGACGCGCCGGATAGCGCTTCGGCTCCGGCCCGCGACGATACTCGCTGCGGCCATACACGAAGAATTCGACGCCGCGCGCCCGGTATTGCTCGCAAAAGCGCGTGTGATTCGCCGCGCCCTCGTCGCCGAGCGCGGGCGTGCCGGGCAGCGCCTCGTGCACCACGAAGCGGTCGGTGTCGCTGAACATCGCCCGCAGCGTGCGGCGCGTCGATTCATGCTCGATCGCGCGATGCAGCTTGCTGCACAGATTGGCCGGCGTGAAATGCACGCGGCCGTCGTGCGTATCCGCGGACGGGCTCACCGTCGCCGCGTTCGCGGTCCACATCGCGGATGCTGAACTCGCCGCCGCGAGCAGTTCGGGCGCGTTCTTCGCGACCCGCTCGATCACCGAAGCGTCGTCGCCGGAAAAACCGAGCTCGCGCAACAGCCGCATCGACGGACGCTCCTGCGGCGGCAGCACGCCCTGATGAAAGCCGAGGTCCGCCAACTGCTTCATCTTGCGCAGACCCTGGCGCGCCGCGGCCTTCGGATTCGCGACCGACTTCTCGTTACTCTGCGACGCGACGTTGCCGAACGACAGGCCCGCGTAGTTGTGAGTCGGGCCGACCAGGCCGTCGAAATTGGCTTCAGTGGCTTGCAGCATCGTCGATCCTTAGAATTGAAGACCCGGCGAGACGCTCGCGGGCATGTTCAGTTGCGCGCTTTCGACAGAGGCCATCGGGTACGCGCAGTAATCGGCCGCATAGTACGCGCTCGGCCGATGATTACCCGAGCGGCCTGGCCCGCCGAACGGCGCGCCCGACGAAGCGCCATTGGTCGGCCGGTTCCAGTTGACGATGCCCGCGCGAATCGTGCGCTGGAAATGCGTCCACAGCGCTTCGTCGTCGGCGAGCAGGCCCGCGGACAGACCGAACTGCGTATCGTTCGCCTGTTCGAGCGCGTCGTCGAAGTTGCGGTAGCGGATGATCTGCGCGAGCGGGCCGAAGTGCTCCTCGTCGGGCAGGTCCTTCACGTCGGTCACGTCGAGAATCGCGGGCGTCACGAAGCCGAGTTGCGGATCGCGCTGCTCCATCTTCAACAGTGCCTTCGCGCCGCTCGCGAGCAGACGTTGCTGCGCGCTGATCAAACGCGAGGCCGCGCGCGCCGACACCACCGCGCCCATGAACGGCTGCGGCTCGGCGTTGTATTCGCCGACGCCGATGCGCGCGGTGACTTCCGTCAGGCGCGCGAGGAAACGCTCGCCGAACGCATCGTCGGGCACGAAGATGCGGCGCGCGCACGTGCAGCGCTGCCCCGCCGACAGAAACGCCGATTGAATCGTGTGATGCACGGCGGCGTCGAGGTCAGCGACCGGGCCGATCACGAGCGGGTTGTTGCCGCCCATTTCGAGCGCGAGCACGATCTCTGGACGGCCGCCGAACTGTTTGTGCAGCAATGTTCCCGTATCCGAACTACCGGTAAAGAAGAGTCCATCGATCTGCCGGTGATTCGCGAGCGCGACGCCGGTGTCCTTCTCACCCTGCACCAGATTCAGCACGCCGGCGGGCAGCCCCGCATCGCGCCAGATTTGCACCGTGAGCGCCGCGACGCCGGGCGCGAGTTCGGACGGCTTGAACACGACCGCGTTACCGGCGATCAGCGCGGGCACGATATGCCCGTTCGGCAGATGGCCCGGGAAGTTGTACGGCCCGAACACCGCCACCACGCCATGCGGACGATGCCGCAGCACGGCGGTGCCGTCCGCCATCGCCGTGCGCTTTTCGCCGGTGCGCTCGTTGTACGACTGGATCGAGATCTCGACCTTCGCGGCCATCGACGCCGCTTCGGTGCGCGCTTCCCACAGCGGCTTGCCTGTCTCGCGGCCGATCGCTTCGGCGAGCGCTTCCTTGCGCTCGGTCACGAGCGCGGCGAAGCGGCGCACCACCGCGCAACGCGCGTCGAGCGACAGCGCCGACCATGCGGCGAATGCGCGGCGCGCGCTGCGTACCGCGCGATCGACGTCGTCCGCCGATGCGCTATTGCCTTGCCACACCACCGCGCCCGTGCCGGGATTGTGCGATGCGAATACCGGTCCTGTGCCGGCGACCCATTCGCCGGCGATGAAAAGCTCGCTCATGATCATCCTTGTTTGTGTTTCACCGGCAGCACCCGCAGCGGATCGCCTGCCTTTACCCGAAGCGCGTCGGCTTCGGCCGCGCTGAGGCGGAACACACCGTTGCGCGCCACGCCCGCCACGACGCCGACGCGAAAATCGCCGAGCGACGTATTCGATACCATCGACTTCAGTCCGTCCTGCGCGGCCGGCTCTGCCGCGTCGCCGATCTCAGCCGCGACCAGCACGCTCTCGCGCACGGTGCGCAAGTCGGCGATATGGCATTCGAGCACCGGACCCGCATCGAAAATATCGACGTGGTTCTCGTAGCGCAGCCCTTCGGCTTCGAGCATCCGGCGCGCGGGGATCGTGTCGCTATGCGTGAGGCCGACGCAGCGCTGCGCCTCTTCCGGCAACAGCTCGACGTACACCGGATAGCGCGGCATCAGCTCGGCGAGAAACGCCTTGCGGCCGTGCGAGCTCAGATAGTCGGCGGCGTTGAAATCGATCTGGTAAAAGTGCGAGCCGACCGCGCGCCAGAACGGCGACGTGCCCTGCTCGTCGAAATGGCCGCGCAGCTCCGCGCACAGACGCTGCGGAAAGCGCTCGCGAAACTGCGCGAGAAACATGAAGCGCGAGCGCGACAGCAAGCCGCCGACGCCGCTCGTGCGATAGCGCGGGCTCAGGAACAGCGAGCACACTTCCGCATAACCGGTGAGGTCGTGCGAGATATTCAGCGCGTGCATGCGGGTCCAGATGCCGAGATCCTGGCTCGCGTGCACGACCGTGCTCACGCGATAGTTGTAGAACGGCTGCTGCAGCCCCACCTCCGCTTCGATCCCGCAGACACCCGCCACGTCGCCGGTGGCCGTGTCTTCCATCACGAAGAAATAGCCGGCCTCGTGCGGCTCGGCCCGATCTTCCATCGTGCGGCGCGCGCGTTCCACCCGCGCCGCGAGCGCATCGCGATCCGGCTTGAACGTGGTCAGGCCCGGCCCGGTTTCCTGCGCGAGCCTCATCAGCGCATCCACATCGCCTCGTTGCACTACGCGAACGACGATCATTGCGCGTCTCCCGATTGTTCGTCCTGCGGCTGATGCAGCGGCACGCAGCGCACCGTATCGCCTTCCCGTACCCCGAGCGCGGCGAGCGCCGCCGGCGACAACGCGGCGCCCGACTCCTTGCCCGGCGCGAGCTCGCCGAGCACGCAACGGAACTCGCCGGCGGCGCCGTTGTGCGCGATCAGGTACGTTGCACCGTGCGGCGCCGGTGCCTCGCGCACGACGCGCGTCTCGTTGTGCTTCACGCTGACACTGCGATCCATCTGCGCGGTCAGCACAGGACCCGCGTCGAAGATGTCGACGTAGCGATCGGTCTCGAAGCCTTCCTCGAGATGAATCTCATACGCGAGCAGCGCGTTCGCATCCGGCTCGCCCAGCACGCGCTGCGCCGCTTCGGGCAACAGCGGCACATACACGGGATAGGTCGGCATCACTTCGGCGATGAACGTGCGGCTGCGGCCGCCCGATTCGACTTCGATGTCGGCGAAATTGCGGCCGAAGAACTTGCGGCCCACCGCTTCCCAGAACGGCGACATGCCGTTTTCGTCGGTGACGCCGAGCAGCAGCGAGAACACCTCGGGCGTGAAGCGCTTGCGATTCGCGGCGATGTACATCATCCGCGCGCGCGACATCAGCTGCGCGGCCGCGTCGCCGCGCAGCGACGGGTCGATGTAGTAGCCCGCGAGCCGGCTCTTGCCGGTCAGCTCGTGCGACATCGTCAGCGCGTGAATCTTGCGATTCACATGCAGCTCGCGCGACGCATGAATCAGCGCGTCATTGCGAAACACGTAGAACGGGTCCGCGTAACCGGCCGCCGCGACGATGCTCGCGGTGCCCATCAGCTTGCCGGTGTCCGAATCTTCGAGCACGAACAGATAGAACTCCTCGCCCGGAAAGTCGACCTCCGCGCGAAACGAGTCTTCCGACAACGCGACGCGCGCTTCGAGCGCGCGCCGGTCGTGCGGCAGGGAATGCAGCACCGGTTGCGCGGTGCGCGCCATATGCTCGAGCGCATCGAGATCGGCAAGGCGGGCGGGACGTACGAAGTACATCATCGTTCCTGTTGAATGTGACGCGTGAATCGCCGCATCGGCGTGGGCGTGCGGAGCTGTCCGAACATCAATGCGACGCCGCCTGCGCATTCGCGCCGACGAGTTCGCCGAACGCCTTCTCGAGACGCGCGAAGCCTTCGGCCATATCGTCGAGCGGCATGATCAGCGACGGCACGAAGCGCAGCACGTCCGGGCCTGCCATCAGCATGATCACGCCGTGCTGGCCGGCCGCGGTGACGAAGTCCTTCGCGCGTCCCCGATACGCGTCGTTCAGTTCGGCGCCGATCAGCAGACCCTTGCCGCGCACTTCGCTGAAAAGCCCTAACCGCTGGTTCAACTTCGCGAGATGGCCTTTCAGCACTTCGCTGCGCGAGCGCACGCCTTCTAGCAGCTTCGGGTCGCTGACGAGTTCGACCACTTTTTCGGCGATCGCCGAGCCGAGAGGATTGCCGCCGTAGGTCGTGCCGTGCACGCCGACCTTGAAGTGCGCGGCGAGCTCTTTGGTGGTCAGCATCGCGCCGATCGGGAAGCCGTTGCCGAGCGCCTTAGCGGTGGTCAGGATGTCGGGCGTCACGCCGGTGTCCTGATACGCGTAGAAGAAGCCGCTGCGGCCCACGCCGGTTTGCACTTCGTCGAAAATCAGCACCGCGTTGTGCTGATCGCACGCTTCGCGCAGTGCTTTGAGGAACGCCGGATCCGCCGGGATCACGCCGCCCTCGCCCTGGATCGGCTCGACGATCACCGCGCAGGTCTGCGCGCCGATCGCCTTCTTCGCCGCTGCGATGTCGTTGTACGGCAGATGCGTGATGCCGGCCGGCACCGGGCCGAAGCCTTCCGAATATTTCGGCTGGCCGCCGACGCTGACGGTAAACAGCGTGCGGCCGTGGAACGACTGCGTAAACGAAATGATTTCGTCTTTCTGCGCGCCGTAGCGGTCGAACGCGACGCGGCGCGCCAGCTTCAACGCGGCCTCGTTCGCTTCGGCGCCCGAGTTTGCGAAGAACGCGCGGTCGGCGAACGTGAGGCTTTCGAGGCGCTTCGCGAGTCGCAGCACCGGTTCGTTCGTGTAGCCATTGCCGATGTGCCACAGCTTGCTGCCCTGCTCATGCAGTACCTTCATTAGCTCCGGATGCGCATGACCGAGCGCGGTGACGGCGATGCCGCCGGCGAAGTCGATATAGTCGCGGCCTTGCGTGTCCCACACGCGCGAGCCGAGACCGCGATCCGGTACGAAGGCGGCGGGGGCAAACACCGGCACCATGACTTCGTCGAAGGTCTGGCGTGTCACAGTCAGGTCGTTCATGGCTAATCCTTTTACGGGTGACAGGTAATACAGCTAGTGTAGGAAACCGTGCGCGGCGCGTCTTGCGCATACGCGACGCTTTCTATGAGGTTCCGCGCGTCGTCGCGCCACGGCGGGTGCGGCGGGCACTTTTCGAGCAGGCGTCTCGTTCGTACTCTGTGAGCGGTTCGTGTCGGGTTTGTGTCGCGCTCGTGCCGGGCTTGGGCGGTGCGGCCGCGCAGCCCGCGCCGGACGTGCCCCGGCTTCGCTTTCAGACGGCTTCCAGCTCACGCACGAGCCATGCCCGATTGCTCGCGCCGCTTTGGATCAATCGAGCTCGGGCCGCTCGATCAGCGCGGCCGGCCGGGGCTCGCTCGCGCCGCCGTGCGCGCCGGTCTGCCGCTCGATCCAGTTGCGGCGATCCTCGCGCGGCGTGACGCCGAAGCGCTCCCGATAAGCATTCGAAAAATGCGCCGCCGACGAAAACCCGCAGGCGAGGCTGATCTGCACGACCGATTTGCTGGTGCGCTGCAATTGCATGCGCGCCTTCGACAGCCGCAGCCCCAGATAGTATTTGGACGGCATCGAGCCGAGATACTGGCGAAACAGGCGTTCTAGCTGCCGCCGCGAGACGCCGACGAGGCCGGCGATTTCATCGGTGGTCAGCGGGTCCTCGATATTGGCTTCCATCAGCAGCAGCGCGTCGTTCAGGCGCGGATGACGCTCGCCCGGCGCGGTCACGAACGGAATGCGCTGACGCTCCTCGCCGGCGCGCAACGTCCCGACGCCGAGCGTATCGGCGATCCGCTCCGCCAATTCGGGTCCGTGCTCGCGGCCGATCATCGCGAGCATGAAGTCGACGGTCGCCTGACCGCCCGCGCAGGTCGCGCGATCGCGGTCGATTTCGAAGATCTGCTGCGTGACGATCGAGCGTTCGAACTGTTCGGAGAACTGCTGATAGGTTTCCCAGTTCACGCTGACGCGATAGCCGGACAGTTGCCCCGCCATCGCGAGCCACCACACGCCGTGATGAATGCCGGTCACGAGCGGCGTGCGCTGGCCGACGCGCGCGAGGCTCGCGAGAAACAGACGGTAGTCGGCGAACTGCTGGAACCGCTCGCTGACGATGATCAGCCAGTCGCACGCGATCGCGTCGCCGAACGCGGCATCGGCCGGCCATTGCGCGCCGCCCGACAGCGGCACCGCGCGGCCGTCCCACGAACAGACCTGCACGCGATACAGCGCGCGGCCGTCGATTTCATTGGCGAGATTGAGCGCGTCGACGATCGGCCCGACGCCCGACATCGACACGGGCGGCAATGCGACGATCGCGACCTGGGTCGTGCGAGCCGGGCTGGACGTACGGGCCATCGGGTGTCCGTGAAAGCAGGCCGCGCGTTACTTCAGGCTGCCGGACAGGAACTGCTTCAGGCGCTCGCTGCGCGGCGCGCTCAGCACCTCGGCCGGATTGCCCTCCTCCTCGGTGCGGCCCTGGTGCAGGAACATCACGTGATTCGACACGTTGCGCGCGAAGCCCATTTCGTGTGTGACGACGATCATCGTGCGGCCTTCCTCGGCGAGCTTCTGCATCACCTTCAGCACTTCGCCGACGAGTTCGGGGTCGAGCGCGGAAGTCGGTTCGTCGAACAGCATCACGTCGGGATGCATCGCGAGAGCCCGCGCAATCGCCACCCGCTGCTGCTGGCCGCCCGACAGATGCGACGGATACTGCTTCTCGAGACGCGGCGCGAGACCGACCTTCTCCAGATATTCGCGCGCGCGATCTTCGGCTTCCTTGCGCTTCAGACCGAGCACATGAATCGGTGCCTCGATGATGTTCTCGAGCACGTTCATGTGCGACCACAGATTGAAGTGCTGGAACACCATCGCGAGCTTCGTGCGGATGCGCTGCAACTGTTTGTGGTCAGCGACTTCGAGATTGCCGGCGCGATCGGTCTTCGTCTTCACCGCCTCGCCATCGACGATGATCTGGCCGGCGTTCGGCCGCTCGAGAAAATTGATGCAACGCAGGAAGGTGCTCTTGCCCGAGCCGCTCGCGCCGATGATGCTGATCACGTCGCCCTTGTTCGCGTTCAGCGACACGCCCTTGAGCACCTCGTTGTCGCCATAGCGCTTGTGGATGTCCTGTACGGCGAGCTTGCAAGCTTCGGTTTGAGTGGTATGGAGCAAGATGCTCTCCCAGTGAAGATACGGATCGGTCTGGTGCGCACGCCGCCGTGCGCAAGCGCGCGGCGCCCGCTGCAATGTCGACGCGCGCTCAATGCGTGCGCACCGCGAGATGCGCGAGCCAACGGCGCTCGGCGCGCCGGAACAACGCAACCAGCGCAAACGACACCACGAGGTAAATTAACGCCGCGAGCCCGAACGCGTTGAACGACTGGTAGGTCGCCGAATTCGCATCGCGCGCGACCTTCAGGATGTCGGGCACCGTGGCCGTGAACGCGACCGTGGTCGCGTGCAGCATCAGGATCACTTCGTTACTGTACAACGGCAGCGCGCGACGCAGCGCGGACGGTATCACAATGCGCCGGTACATCGTGAACCAGCTCATGCCATAGGCGCGCGCCGCCTCGACTTCGCCATGCGAGGTCGAGCGAATCGCTCCCGCGAAAATCTCGGTCGTGTACGCGCAGGTGTTCAACGCGAACGCGAGGATCGCGCAGTGAAAGCCGCTGCGAAAGAACGCGTCGAGCAGACTGTGCGAGCGCACGAACGCGAGGCTGTACACGCCGGTATAGATCAACAGCAGCTGCACGTAGAGCGGCGTGCCGCGAAATACGTAGGTGTACAGACGTACCGGCGTCGACAGCCAGCGCTTCTTCGACACGCGCGCGACCGCGAGCGGCACCGCGCACACGAAGCCGATCGCGATCGACGCGACCAGCAGCCACAGCGTGACCGCGAGACCCGACAGGCGCTGCCCGTCCCAGAACAGATACGCCTTCCAGAATTGATTGAGGATATCGATCATGACGTTCAGAGCTCCGCGTGTCGCACGCCGATCGAATAGCGGCGGTTCAGCCAGATCAGCGCGACGTTCGAGACGGTGGTGATCGCCAGATAGATCAGCGCGGCGACGAGGATGAAGAAGAACATGTTGAAGGTGCTCTTGCCGGCGTCCTGCGCGGCTTTGACGACGTCGGCGAGACCGATGATCGACACGAGCGCGGTGGCCTTCACGAGCACCTGCCAGTTGTTGCCGATGCCGGGCAGCGCGAAGCGCATCATCTGCGGAAACAGGATGCGGGTGAACACGCGCACGCCGCTCATGCCGTACGCGCTGCCCGCTTCGAGCTGGCCGCGCGGCACCGCGAGAAAGGCGCCGCGGAAGGTTTCGGTGAAGTACGCGCCGTAGATGAAGCCGAGCGTCAGCACGCCGGCCACGAATGGATCGATGTCGAACTGCGGCAGATCGAGCGCGTCGGTCAGATCGTTGACCGCCATCTGGATGCTGTAGAACAGCAGCAGCATCAGCACGAGGTCGGGCACCGAGCGGATCAGCGTCGTGTAGCCGGTCGCGATGGCCCGCAGGGGCCGGTTGAACGAGAGTTTCGCCGCCGCGCCCGCGAGGCCGAGCAACACAGCGGCCGCCAGCGACAGGACGGACAGCTCGATCGTCTGCAGCGTGCCGGCGAGCAGCACGGGACCAAAGCCGTATAGGAACACGCGTGTCTCCATCCAGGTTCGTTGAATTGGCGCGGATGGCGGCAGCTTCGTGGGCGGCTCGCTGCTCCGGCATGGCGCGGAGTCTCGCAAGCGAAAATCAATTTCTCAAATACCGGGCGGATGGCTTGCTGCGACGCAGCATGGCGCTGTCGGCGCGCGCGGAACGCTCGTAGCGCTTGGTATCACGAGGGTTATCGTTTTGTCAGGTGTGCGGCGCGCGCCTGGCCGCGCCGCGATTTCGCAAAGTTCGGGTCGCTTTTTCGATAGGCCGCGGCGACCGCGGTGGCAGGCGCCCTTCCGCCGACGCGGGCCAGCCTGACTCATATATGAGTCATAAAGGCGCTTTGTGAAGCACATATGAATCACTCATTGGCGATCGCGCGCCAGCAGATCGAGGTCATCCTGGAGCACTGGGACGCGGTCTGCGCCGATGCGCAATTCAGCGAGGTCGATCGCGAACCGATGTGGCGGCGCCAGTTTCTCAATCCCTTCGCGTTCGAAGGCGCCCCGGCCGAACTCGCGCTGCTGTTGCATTAGCGCGAGCGCGCCGGCTCCGACGCTGGACCGCTCGCGCTCATTCGAGCGCGAGCCGAGCGCGAATCGCCGGCAGCATGTGTTCGACCGCCGCGCGCCCCTCCTCGATGGCCGGCGCCGCGCGATGAAAATCGAAGATGCCCATGCCGCCCAGACGCGGCTGGATCAGGATATCGGCCGGTTCGCCCGCGAGCCGGCTGCGCGTGATGCGCACCTGCATGATATCGATGCTTTGCGCGATCGAGCTCAACATCGACGGCACGTGCGCGCTCGGCTTCGGCGGCACGCGCACGTCGTCGGTGGCGCTCGCTTGGGCTGGCGCCAACCAGCGCGGCCACGGCTTGCCGTTGCGGCGCAGCGCGACGGGCGGCGGCGCGGTGGGATCGAGCGCGGGCGTTTCGATGACCGGGCCGCCGAAGTCGCGGCCGTTCAGGATGTCGTTGTTCAGATCGATCGCGATCACGCAGTCCGCGCGCATGCCGCGCGCGACCGACACCGGCACCGGGTTGCACAGCCCACCGTCGACGAGCCACACGCCGTTGTGCCACACCGGCGTGAAGATGCCCGGAATCGCAATCGACGCGCGCACCGAGTCGACCGTGCTGCCGTCCTGCAGCCAGATTTCGCGGCCCGTGTCGAGCTCGGTCGCGACTGCCGCGAACGGCATGTTCAGTTGCGCGATCGAGCGGCCGGCGAATTTGTCGGCGAATAGCTGGATCACCTTGCGCCCGCCGAGCAGGCCGCCCGAGATGCGCAGATCGAGCAGCCGCACCACGGTCTGCCACGTGAGACGCGACACCCACTCCTCGAGCCAGTCGAGATCGCCGTTCGCATAGACCGCGCCGACCAGCGCGCCGATCGACGTGCCGCACACGACGTCGGGCTTGATGCCCGCGTCTTGCAGCGCGCGAATCGCGCCGATATGCGCCCAGCCGCGCGCGGCGCCGCCCCCCAACACCAGCCCGATCCGGCTGTATCGACGTCGACGTATCATGCCTACCCCGCTCTTTCGGCCCGCTTGTCCGGCCGTCTTCTATTCGACATTCTTCCCACCTATCGCCCACGAATCACGTCCGAGCGTGACGTGGTGTACACCCTCTCGTTCCGGTCGAAGTGAACGTTGAAGATGCCTTCCTCGGTCACGCCGCGCTCGCGCCATTTCCAGCTCCACACGGTTTCCGGCTTTAGTGGAAACACCGCGACCTCTCCCGGCTTACCAAGCAATCGACGCACCTCGTCCTCGGTCATGCCGGAGCGGATCTTCGCGAAGTTGTCCGCGGTGAGCACCTGCGTAATCGCCTGCAGCTTGCCGTCGCGATCGATGTCGACCATGTAGGTGGTGAGGCCTTGCGGGCCGCGCGGATACTCGAAGCGCTTCGAGCCGTCGGTGAAGGTGCGGGTGGTTTCGGGCTTGCCCATCTGCGCGAGAACTTGCGCTTCGGTCGTGACGCCCGGCGTCATATCCTTGAGCAACAACGCGTCCGGTTTGACCGCGTTGAAGAAGTCCTTGAGTTTTTGCACGGCTTGATCGCTCTGCTGTTGGTCGCAGCCGGTCAGCGCAACGCACGCTATTAGCAGCGTGACGCCCAGCGGTTTGAGGCTCACTTCGATTCCTGTCCGGATGCGCGGCATCTAAAGTTGCTGCGCATGGCCGGTCTGTAGTGTGTACTACAAGGATAACCGCGCGCGGAGAAAACCGCGAGCAACGCAGGCGCGACGAGTGCGGCTACGCACGCAACGTGTTGCGCGCAGCGCTAAAAGATCGGCTGGGATCGGTCGAAAATGGGCAAGCCAGAAGCAAAAAGGCGACGCTGTGTCCAGCGTCGCCATGTCGGTCGATACGATCAACCGGAAGTGACAGCGGCTCATCAGCCGCCTTGCGCGAAGCACCGCGGACGACGCGCAGCGGCCTGCTCCAGACGAAGCGATGAGCAACCTTGGCTGCTCACCTTGCGCCATCGCCGAATGACAAACCGCTGCCTTTTATGGCCGCCCTGGTCCCTCGATAAGCCTTCCAGATGTCGATAATCTAAACGCATCGGAGGCTTTCGACGAGAGCGCGTTTACACCGAATTGGCAGAAGATTCGCGCGGTGCGAAAGGGGCGCAGGCTGGCCGGCCTCCGGAAGGCCGGCCCCTTCAAATCACCCGGAAGCCGTGTGTGCCGTCGCGCGCCAGTTGCGCGACGAGCCCATGCTCCCACTCCAGATACGCGCTCATCGCTTCGCGCGCGTTCTCCGTGCCCTCATATGGCCGCTGATACCGGTCGATCCGCGGCGACGCCATCCGCGTGCCGCCCGACTCTACCGGCAAGCCCGCGTCGATCCACGCGCGCGTGCCGCCGCGCAGCACCTGCACCGGCCGCTCGGTCGCCGCGGCGAGTTCCGGTGCGACGAAGCGCGCGAGCACGTCGCTGCCGCACGTCACCACATAGCGCTTCGCATCGGGCAGCGTGCGCAGCGCGTCGGCGAGCTGGCTGCGGATCACGAACCATGCGCCCGGAATGTGCCGCTTCAGATAATTCGTGCTGCTCGTGAAGTCGAGCACGACGGTTCCCGGCGACTGCAGCAGCGCCGCAAGCTCGGCGGGCTCGATGTCGTCGACGTCGGGTGGCGTGACCGCGTTGCGCGCGAGCGGCGCCACGCCCTTCTCGGCGAAATCGCCCGCCGTCAGGCCATCGACCACGAACACCTCGATGTTCATCTGCGCGAGCCACGATGCGGTCATGTTCGCGCGCACGCCGTCGCTGTCCGCGAGGATCACACGCGCGCCGCGCACCGTCACGAACAGGTCGGTTTCCTGCACGAGCTGGCCGCCAGGCGCGCTGCGAAAGCCGGGCACGTGGCCCGCCTCGTATTCCTCGGGCGTGCGCACATCGAAGCGATACACGGTGCGCACCGCCTCGTCGGCCCAGCGGCGCGCTTCGTCGCGCGAGGTGCGGCGCACGCGCGCCCGGTCGGCAAGCGCGCGCGCGCCGTCGGCCGCCGCGAGACGGGATACGTCGTCGACCGCGCCTTCGACGCGCCGCGTGCTGCCATGCGCGAGCGGCTGGCCGGCGAGCGTCCAGCCCATCGTGCCGTTGCGCAGCGCGGCCACCGGATTGGGTACGCCCGCGTTGATCAGCGACTGCGCGCCGATGATGCTTCGCGTGCGTCCCGCGCAATTGACGATAATGCGCGTGGCCGGATCCGGCGCGAGCTGCCGCGCGCGCAACACCAGCTCCGCGCCCGGCACGCTGATGCTGCCGGGGATGTTCATGGTCTGAAACTCGTCGAAGCGGCGCGCGTCGAGCACCACGACATCGGCCTCGCGATCGAGCAGCGCCTGCACCTGCTGCGCGGACAGCGACGGCGTATGACGCACGCTTTCGACCAGTTCGCCGAACGCCTTGCTCGGCACGTTGACATCCTTAAACAACTCGCCGCCCGCTTCGCGCCAGCCCTGCAGACCTCCTTCGAGCAATGCGACGTTGCTATAGCCGAGCTCGTCGAGGCGCTCGGCCGCGCGCCTCGCGAGCCCTTCGCCGGCATCGAACACGACGATCGGCACGGCGAGGCGCGGCATCCGCAGCGGCGCATCGAGTTCGAGCCGCGACAGTGGCAGATTGGCGGCGAACAACGGATGACTGCGCGCGTGCGGATCTTCCTCACGCACGTCGACGAGCGCGATCTCCTCGCGGTCGAGCAATGCGTGGCACACGTCCTGGAACGACCGGGTACGAAACTCTTTGACGACATTCATGGGATCGGGAACTCCTTCGCTACATTCCAGATTTCGGGCGACGCGTCGCGTCACCGTACCGAATACTTAAACCGTACACTCGAATTCCGATCGGCGCACGGTCACTCGTTGGATTGCTTATTCGACCGCACTGCGAATGCGAAGCACCGCCGCGCGAACACGCTACGCAAGCGCAATTTCCGCGCCACGCATCGCCTCTCGTCGCGCCTCACCAGCGCTGGCGACCCTTCGGCCGTCAGGGACATCGCCGCGCCGCCAGCAGAAAAGCCGCCGCTTTGCCACAATGCCCCATCGCGCGAAAGCGCCGCCCATCGCTATGAATAGACAATGATCCCCTTCTCGGTTCTCGATCTTTCGCCGGTCACCGCCGATGCCACGCCCGCTGATGCATTCAGGAACACACTGTCACTCGCGCAGCACGCGGAAAAACTGAATTACAAGCGTTACTGGCTCGCCGAGCATCACAACATGACCGGCATCGCGAGCGCGGCGACCTCGGTCGTGATCGGCTACGTGGCCGGCGGCACGAAGACGATTCGTGTCGGCTCCGGCGGCATCATGCTGCCGAACCATGCGCCGCTCGTGATCGCCGAACAGTTCGGCACGCTCGCGTCGCTGTATCCGGGCCGGATCGATCTCGGCCTTGGCCGCGCGCCCGGCACCGATCAGACCACCGCCCGCGCGCTGCGCCGCGACCTGCAGGCGAGCGCCGAAACCTTCCCCGATGATGTCGTCGAATTGCAACGCTACTTCGCCGAACCGGTCGCGGGCCAGCGCATTCGCGCGGTGCCGGGCGCGGGCCTGAATGTGCCGCTGTGGCTGCTCGGCTCGTCGCTGTACAGCGCGCAACTGGCCGCGGCGCTCGGGCTGCCGTTCGCGTTCGCGTCGCACTTCGCGCCCGATTACATGATGAGCGCGCTACAGGTGTATCGCTCGCAGTTCCGGCCGTCCGCGACGCTGGCGAAACCGTATGCGATGGTCGGCGTCAATCTGTTCGCCGCCGACACGAACGACGAAGCCGCGCGCCTCTTTACGTCGCTGCAGCAGCAGTTCATCAATCTGCGGCGCGGCACGCCGGGGCAATTGCAGCCACCGGTCGAGCGGCTCGACGCATCGGAGATGGAGCTGAACAACGTCGCGCGAGCGCTCGCGTGCACTGTGCTCGGCGATCGCGACGCGATCCGCGAAGGTCTGCAATCGATCATCGAGCAGACAGGCGCGAACGAGTTGATGCTGACCGCGCAGATTTACGATCACGAAGCGCGGCTGCGCTCGTTCGAGATCGGCGCCGAGGTGCGCGATGAATTGATGGCGGTCGAATAAACGCTTCGCGAACCGATCGGCCGACACGGCCACGCACGAAAAAAGGGCGGCTCATGGCGAGCCGCCCTTGTCTTTGCACTGAGTTGGACCAGTCGCATGAGAAGCCGGCCCCAGGCCGGCGCGGTGCTAGAAGGCGCTCTTTACAACGCCCCCGTCGGCCCGCAACGCAGCTCCCGTGGTGGCCGACGAAAGCGGACTGGCGATATAGGCCACCAGCGACGCGACTTCCTGCGGCGAACCAAATCGCTTGATCAGCGAAGTGGGACGGACCTTCTCGAAGAACTCTTTTTCGAACGCTTCGAACGATTTGCCGTCGGCCTTGGCAAGGGTCTCCACGAATTCACCGACTCCCCGCGATTTCGTTGGCCCCGGCAGCACGCTATTGACCGTAATGCCGGTGCCGGCAACGGCTTCGGCGAGTCCGCGCGCGACCGCCAGCTGGGCGGTTTTCGTCATCCCGTAGTGGATCATTTCAGCTGGGATCTGCACCGCGCTTTCGCTCGAAATGAAAATGATGCGCCCCCAGTTGGCCTGCCTCATCGCAGGCAGATACAGGCGAGCGAGGCGTACCCCGCTCAACACGTTGACATCGAAGAACCGCTGCCAGTCCGCGTCGGGGATCTCTTCAAACGGCTTGGGCTCGAAGATGCCCAGGTTGTTGACCAGAATTTCCACGCCGGGGTAGCGTCGCGCGAGTTCTTCTGCTGAAGCGGCGGTACCGAGATCGCCGGCAAATCCCTGCACGTCGCCGCCAGTCTGCGCTTTGAGCTGCGCGACTACGTCATCCACGGATGACTGCAAGCGGCCGTTCACGATGACTCGAGCGCCCTCCTGCGCCAACGTGCTGGCGATAGCGAGACCGATGCCGGCTGTGCTGCCGCTCACCAGTGCGAGTTTGCCTGTCAGGTTCAAGTCCATGGGTGATTTCCTTTCAATGGATGAATTAAAAATCGCGATGTCGGGTAGCACCTCGCTTTCGAACAGCAAAAAGACTAGATGATCTGACGGAAATGGCAACGCACATGAGTGACAGGCGGACAGTGACGCAGGCAGGCCCGAAGTACCGTGTACGAGCAGGAAAACGAGGCCATCTCAGCGATTTTCCGACTTCGTTTGGCCAAGTGATGGTCGCGCCCAAGCGCTCGTCACCTGTCGTGGAGATGACTCACCAGGTAATCGATCAACGCACGTGCTCGAGACGGCAAAAATCGATTCGGCGGATAAAGCAGCCAAACCGGGCCCATATAGGGACGTGCCTCGAACTCCCAGTCGCTCAGCACCTGGACGATGTCGCCCGCGGAAATCGCCTGCGCAGCGACAAAATCGGGCAAGCTCGCAATGCCCAGACCATGCAGCGCGGCATCCAATCGCGCACTCGTATCATTGGCAACGTAGCGCCCCTTCACTTCGACCATCTGTGTCTCGGAGTCGCGGCGGAAATGCCATCGATTGTCGTCGACCGTCTCTCCCAGATAAATGCATAAATGCCGCGCCAGGTCGCGCGGCTCGGCCGGCGTCCCCCGCTCCGCCAGATAAGCAGGCGACGCGCACGGAACCCATTTGACCGCGCCGAGTCGCCGGGCAGCAAGACCCGGCGGAGGCGAACGCGTGAGCCGGATCACCAGATCGACATCGTCACGCAGCGGATCGACGTCGTGGTCGGCGAAGACCAGATGGACATCCACGTCGGGCCACATGCGCAGAAACTCCGGAACGAGCGGATGGATGACAGATCTCGCATACGAAATCGGCGCACTGATGCTGACCTTGCCTCGCGGATCACCCGCCCCTTGTCCAGCGACGTCCACGGCACCCGAGGCCGCGCCGACCATATCCCGGCAGTACCGGTAAATCTGCGCGCCCGAATCCGTCAACCGGATGCTACGGGTCGAGCGCTCGAGCAGGCGTGTGCCCAACGCATCCTCGAGGCGTTTGATCTGCCGACTGACAGTCGACGGTGTACTGCCCAGTTGCCGCGCGGCGATGGAGAAGTTGCCGGCGTCGACGACCCTCGCAAACATCGCCATGTCGGGTAGCAACGCAAAAAGCTCATTCGGATTCATCGCGATCCTTGGACCTGCCTTGGGCACTTGTGCATTTAAAACATAAAAGATGTTCCGCCGCCGTGAATTATAGTTTTCGGCGCAATACCCGACAATTCGGACCATACGAGTGAAATCACAAGGTCCGTCATGTCGAAGCAAACGAGGGCGTTATGGATATCCGACCTGATGCTGCTTGCGGTCGCGATGGTGTGGGGCACGAGTTATGGGGTCGTTAAAGGCGCGCTCGCGATCTATCCGGTGCTCGGTCTGCTGGCGTTGCGCTTCGGACTAACGTTCGTCGTGTTGTCGCCTGCGTTGCGCCCGCTTCGACACGTTAAAGCGTGCGCCTTGCTGGGCGCGCTCGGTTCCAGCGCAATCCTGCTCAGCATCTTCCTGGCCGAGACGTTCGGGATCGCGCACACACGCGCGTCGAATGCGGCGTTCCTTATCAGTCTGTGTGTCGCGCTGACGCCGCTGGTCGAATGGGTGTTGCTGCGACGAAAGCCGTCGAGTGGCGAATGGATTGCCGTGGCTTTGTCGCTGACGGGCGCCGCGTTCGTCAGCGGAGGCGCGATCATTCCGACCGCAGGCGATGCGCTGATCCTTCTTGCGGCATTGCTGCGCGCGCTGATGGTGTGCGTGACCAAGCGCGTGATGCGCGAATCGAATCTTGCCCCGCTGTCGGTAACGGCGGTCCAGGCAGGCGTCGTTGCACTGGGCAGTGTGCTGGTGGCGTTCGTGTTGCCGTCACAGCATTGGCAGGCGCTGCCGTCGCTCAATGGGCACAGCGACTTCTGGGCGAGCATTGCTTACCTCGTGCTCGCCTGTACGTTGTTCGCATTTTTCGCACAGAATTTTGCCGTCAAGCGCAGTAACCCGACGCGCGTCGCTTTGCTGATGGGCAGCGAGCCCGCGTTCGGTGCGCTATTCGCCTACGTATGGCTCGGGGAGCACGTTTCGACCTCGGCATGGTTTGGCGGAGGTCTGATGGTACTTGCATCGGTGCTGGCGGCGGCGCCACTCAAAAGGGACGCCAACGCGAGGCTCGACATGCATCCCGCCACGTCGGTCGAGAGTTAGCCGATTATTCAGGCCAAGCCTTGTTTCGATGCCTGCGCTCGCCTCGGCTCATGGCCCGGCTCGAGTGACAGATTTCGCACAGCACGCACCGGCCTCTTGCACGGACGGGCACTTGACCGAGCCATACGAACAGAAGACGCAGCAGTCGCCGGACTTCGGAGAAAGCAAGGCTTTGCACCGCGGGCATTCATAGAAGTAGACGCAGGCGTCGCCCGGCATCGTCACGACTGTGTCGCACCCGCAGTGCGGACAGGTCAACGCGGACTCCAGGATCGGTGAGGTTTGCATTGATCGCGTCTACATCCATATTCCTTGCACCTGTCAATGTTAGGGCCGGCAAACGGTCGCGGGGGGCTTACGCAAAGTCCGTGCCGCATTGAAGGCAAGCATCCCGACGCGATACGTGTCACAAATAACCCATTGCGGTGGAATAAAGGCGAGCCGTTGGCGTTCGTAGATTAGGCGTCGCGTGAACGAGCGCGTAGCCGTGGAACCGCGAAACGGAATCGTCGGCCGCGCACAGCGGTTGCTTGCCCGTTTTGCAGAAGGTTTGCCTGTCCTTTTTTGTAACCGCCGCCGGCGTCGCGGGACTTGCCGCTAGCGATCCGCGACTCCCCGGCTCAACGCGTGGCCGCGCGGCAAGTCAGTCGCGTTGGCCGTGCAGGAGAGTTCTACATGAAAGTATCAAGACTGTTATCGGCCGTATCCGTGATCATCGCGCTAGGAGTCGCATCGTTACCGTTGGCCGCGTGCCAGTCCACGGGCGGCGACATGGGCTCGTCGGGCAGCAGCAGCGGCGCCACCAGCAGCGGCGGCTATTGATGCGCGCTCGCGCGGCCGTCAGCGTCGCGTGAACTTCGATACGGAAGTGATATCGCGGCTCCCGTGGCCGCGGCGCTATGCGCGTGCGCTGACGTGCCCTCGGTCAGGACGGTCAGCCTGACCGGAACAGCCCGATCGGCTTACGATGATCGGGCTGCTTCGTTTTTGGGAGATCGTCATGGACACGGGACAAAAATCCGCTCGAACCCTCAGCGGTTCGTCGGCACCGCGGCCAACCCGTCCAACAGCGCCTTGTGAAACGTATCCGGGTCCTGCATCTGCGGTGCGTGACCGAGCGCCGCAAACTCCACGAGCGTCGCGTGCGGAATCGCCTTCGCGGCCGCGCGGCCCAGTTCCGGATAATGGCCGAGCTTCGCGCGCACTTCGGGCGGCGCGGCATCCTTGCCGATCGCGGTCGTGTCCTTCTGACCGATCAGCAGCAGCGTCGGCATGCTGAGTTGCCCCAGTTCATAGAAAACCGGCTGCGTGCAACTGATGACGCCATAAACTTTTCGCCGACGCCGTCCAAATCCTTATCCGATAAGGGGTCGAGCGCAATTCAGTTGTGCCAGAGGCAGCAAAATGGTTGTTCGCGGACTTCTAGGGAACGGCGGTTCCCGACCCTGAAGGGACGTTCGCCAATACCGGAAACGGACAGTGAACGCTAGACTATGCGTTCTCTCTTTCGATTGGAGCAAACCATGTCGCTCCCGTCCGCGGCTGTTGTCGCGGTCTCAACCGCGGTCCTTCTCGGGATAGCTGTTCTGTCGTCGCCCGCCATCGCCGACGTTACGCCACGCCAGAGGGAAGTTGAGCAACACGGCACGGAGGTAATGCCGTTCTCCCTTGCGGCCGCCACACACATCTTTACGAAGACGGCCAGCGGCGGAACCCAGCAGGTCGTCACGAAGCATCATGATCCGAAGCAGGCCGCCATGATCCGCGGACACTTGGCCATGATCGCCCGGCAGTTTTCGGAGGGAGATTTCAATGCGCCGGTGCAGATCCACGGCAACGACATGCCGGGCCTAGCCGTACTACGTACCGCGAAGCAGGGTGAACTGACGATCCACTATCACGACTTGCCTGATGGAGGCGAAATCGTATATCGCGCGGACGAGCCTCGCCTCGTCATGGCGCTACACGAATGGTTCGACGCCCAGTTGTCCGATCATGGCCACGACGCGATGGCAGGGCACGATCCAAGCATGATGCACCATCATCCGGCAGACGCCTCGACAGCGGAATAGATAGCGCACACGATTAGGATGCCAATGATTGGCTGGTCCGATTTCCCCGCCCGGTCAGTGGCGGGTCAGCGCCGGACCTTTGACTTGTTACGAATTCAGAAGTGAGCGCCGAAGGGCCGCTTGTGGCACGACTACAGCCTGTCCGCCAGCGTCCTCCCTGGAAATCCGCGAAAAACCATAAAGTAGCTGCCAGGAAGTTTCGCCTGGCGATGTAGGACGCAGGAGTACGGTAGCGGGACAGCAAGCCGGTTGGACGCTCAACGATCGGTCTGTACCGCCGCGAGTCCATCGAGCAGCGCCTTATGAAACGCGTCCGGATCTTGCATCTGCGGCGCGTGCCCAAGCTCTGCAAACTCCACGAGCGTCGCGTGCGGAATTGCCTTCGCGGCCGCGCGGCCCAGTTCCGGATAATGGCCGAGCTTCGCGCGCACTTCGGGCGGCGCGGCATCCTTGCCGATCGCGGTCGTGTCCTTCTGACCGATCAGCAGCAGCGTCGGCATGCTGAGTTGCCCGAGTTCATAGAAAACCGGCTGCGTGTAAATCATGTCATACAGCAGCGCGGAATTCCACGCGACGATCTGCTTACCCGGCCCGCGATACATGCCCGCGAGCATCTGCACCCACGGCTCATAGTCCGCGCGCCATTGCCCCGCGTAATAAGTCGCCTGTTCGTAGCGGCGAATACCGTCGGCGCTGGTCTTCAGCTCACGCTGATACCACTGGTCGACCGATAGCGACGGCACGCCCTTCGCCTTCCAGTCCTCGAGTCCAATCGGGTTCACCAGCACCAGCTGCTGCGTTTCACGCGGATACATCAGCGCATAGCGAACCGCGAGCATGCCGCCCGTCGAATGGCCGACCACCGTCACGTCGCTGATGCCGAGCGACTCGAGCAGCGCATGCGTATTGCGCGCGAGCTGCTGGAAGCTGTACTGGTAATGCTCGGGCTTGCTCGATTTGCAAAAACCGATCTGATCCGGTGCGATCACGCGATAGCCGGCGTCACTTAGCCGGCGAATCGTCGTATCCCATGTTGCAGAACAGAAATTCTTGCCATGCAGTAACACCACGGTGCGGCCGTTCGCATGCGCGGGCTTCGCGTCCATGTAGGCCATCTGCAGAGGCACCGCCTGCGACGTGAATTCGAAGCGCTCGACCGGCGCGGGGTAGCTGAAGCCCTGCAGCTCCGGACCATAGGCCGGGCCGGAATCGTCGACTGAGGACGCGCCGCTTGCGGCGCCCGGGCTCGCCTCGCTCGCCGGCGTGGCGGCCACGGCGACAGTCGCCGCGCAGAGCACGGCACAGGCGCAGATACTCGACAGGGCAAGCAGGAATGGGTGGCGAAGATTCATCGGCATGGTCTGGAAAAAACGCAACAGGGATGCACGAGGCGTGAAGCGCACGATTCTACGATGCACCGCCGAACTCTGGCGCCAGTCGCGCAGCGCGGACACGGCGCGCGGCAGCACCGACGTGGCATGCATATTGCGCCCCACACGCTCGAGCATCGTCCGGACACGACCTCGTGGCCAATGTGCTGCGCCGCACCGAAAAATGCGCCATAACAGGCGATCGTTACAGGATGGTCGGCCACGCGGCCCCCGCAATAAACATTTATTCACTCGAGTCCAATCGGTGCTAGAACTGACAAACCGACTCGCGAAAAACAGGCAGCAAAGAACGGCAATGCGGTACGACTGCCAGGCAGCCCAAATCATCAGCGGAGAGGACGCGGCCAGATCATTCCCGGGGGTATACCAATCAGGCAACCATCTTGCATGAGGTCGCGCGTGAGTGCTGAAGGGCTCGCGCCGATCGACAGGAGACAAATATGAATACTCCGGCACGGCTGAACGACTTACAGCGCACTACCCTGGCGATCGTCCTCGCCGGCGGACGCGGCACCCGGCTCGGGCCGCTGACGAACAAGCGTGTGAAGCCGGCGGTGCACTTCGGCGGCAAATACCGGATCATCGACTTTGCGCTTTCCAATTGCCTGAATTCCGGCATCCGCCGCATCGCGGTGGTCACGCAGTACAAGGCGCATTCGCTGCTGCGGCATCTGCAGCGCGGCTGGAGCTTCCTGCGCGGCGAGATGGGCGAGTTCATCGATCTGTGGCCCGCGCAGCAGCGCGTCGAAGGCGCGCACTGGTATCGCGGCACCGCCGACGCGGTGTTCCAGAACCTCGATATCATCCGCTCGATCCGTCCGAAGTATGTGGTTGTGCTCGCGGGCGACCACATCTACAAGATGGACTACACGCGCATGATCGCCGATCACGCGGACAGCGGCGCCGACTGCACGGTCGGCTGCATCGAGGTGCCGCGCATGGACGCGGTCGCGTTCGGCGTGATGGCGGTCGACGAAAACCGCCGCGTGACCGGCTTCGTCGAAAAACCGGCCGACCCGCCCGCGATACCCGGCCGTCCCGACACGGCGCTCGCGAGCATGGGCATCTACGTGTTCAACGCCGACTACCTCTACAAGCAGCTCGAGGAGAACATCGCCGCGATCGATACCGACCACGACTTCGGCAAGGACATCCTGCCGCGCGTGGTCACCCAGGGCGTGGCGATCGCGCATCCATTCAGCATGTCGTGCGTGTCGTCGGACCCGAGCGTCGAGCCGTACTGGCGCGACGTCGGCACGATCGACGCGTACTGGGCCGCGAACCTCGACCTCGCCTCGACGATCCCGACCCTCGACCTGTACGACGAGTCGTGGCCGATCTGGACCTACCAGGAGCAGTTGCCGCCCGCGAAGTTCGTACGCGACATGAAGGGGCTGCAGGGTTCGGGCAACAACCTGCTCGTCTGCGGCGGCTGCGTGATCTCGGGCTCGCAGATTTCGCGCTCGGTGCTGTCGTCGAACGTGAAAGTGAGTTCGTTCTGTAATATCAATGAGGCAGTCTTGCTGCCGCAGGTCACGGTCGGCGCGAGTTGCCGCCTGCAAAAGGTGGTGATCGACCGCGGCTGCACGATTCCGGAAGGCACCGTGATCGGCGAAGACCCGGCGCGCGACGCCGAGCGCTTCTATCGCACCGACGATGGCGTCGTGCTGGTCACGCAGGAAGCGCTGCGCAAGCATCCGAAGTAGCGCGCCCGCCGCATGCATGCACCGGCGGCCACGGCGCCGCCGGCCATGCTTTCCTCGCTTCATCCGGCTTCACCCGCAACACCGCTGACCTTTTACCAACCCGAGCAAGCCTGCCAACCCGACAGAGACCCGGCCTATGACGATTCGCGCCCTGCACGTCGCAAGCGAGCTGTATCCCCTTCTCAAAACGGGCGGTCTCGCCGACGTCGCGGGCGCGCTGCCGTCCGCGCTGATCGAGCGCGGCGCCGACGTGCGCGTGCTGCTGCCCGGCTTTCCGGCGGTACTCGCCGGCTTGCACGATCTTCAGCCGGTCGCGCAACTGGGCAACCGCTTCGGCGCGCCGAACGTGACGCTCGAACGCGGCACGCTGCCCACCAACGGGCTCGCGGTCTACGTGATCCGGGCCGCGTCGCTGTACGACCGCCCCGGCAACCCGTATCTGAACGACGAACACGTGCCGTACGGCGACAACGCGCAGCGTTTCGCGCTGCTCGGCTGGGTCGCCGCGCAACTCGCGCAGCAAATGGACCCGACGTGGTCGCCGCAGATCGTCCACGCGCACGATTGGCACGCTGGGCTCGCGCCCGCCTACCTGAAAGCCGCCGAACGCGAGCACGGCCGCGCGCCGGCGCACAGCGTGTTCACGATCCACAACCTCGCGTACCAGGGGATCTTTCCCGCGCATCAGTTCGGCCTGCTCGGCCTGCCGCACGATTTCTTCAACATGCACGGCGTCGAATTCTACGGACAGCTGTCGTTCCTGAAGGCGGGGCTCTATTACGCCGACCGCATCACGACCGTCAGCCCGAACTATGCGCGCGAAATCCAGACGCTCGCGCACGGCGGCGGGCTCGATGCGCTGCTGCGCCATCGCGCGCACGATCTGAGCGGGATTCTGAACGGCGTCGACTACACGGTGTGGAATCCCGCCAGCGATACGCTGCTCGCGACGCGCTTCAGCTCGTCGCGGCTGGCCGGCAAGCTCGCCTGCAAGGAAGCGCTGCAAAAGCGCTTCGGTCTCGCGCAACGAAGCGACGCGCTGCTGTTCGGCGTGGTGAGCCGGCTGACCGAACAGAAAGGCCTCGATCTGCTGCTCGGCGCGGTGCCCGAGATCGTCAAGCGCGGAGGCCAACTGGTCGTATTCGGCACCGGCGATCCGGCGCTCGAGAATGGCCTGAGGATGGTCGCGCAGGCGCATCCCGAATCGGTCGCGGTCGAACTCGGTTTCGATGAAGCGCTCGCGCATACGATCATCGCCGGCAGCGACGTGGTCACGGTGCCGTCACGCTTCGAGCCGTGCGGGCTCACGCAACTCTATGCGCTCGCCTACGGGTCGCTGCCGCTCGTGCACAGCGTCGGCGGTCTCGCCGATACGGTCGCCGACGCATCGCTCGAAAACCTCGCCGACGATCTCGCCACCGGCTTCGTGTTCGACCGCTTCGATCCGACCGGACTCGCCGCAGCAATCCGCCGCGCATTTGCGCTGTACGGACGCCGCACCGAATGGAAAGCCGCGCAGCGGCGCGCAATGCGCCAGGACTTCGGCTGGGGCGCCTCGGCCGACCGCTATCTGGCTTTGTATCGCGAACTCGTCTGAAGCATCGGCTAGGCGGGAAACTGTCAGATTTCGTTAATGTTCAGGTGCGTTTGATGGTTCGGCGCAACAGCACGGGGACGGATCAACTCGCGGCTGTCAAACTCCTGTTTGCTGACTTGCCGGCTATGCAGTTTGTGCGTTTTTCCTGCACCATCTGTATCAAGCATGTCTGCCGCGCGGCGCCGGGGCCATCGGCCCGCCCGCGCGAGACTCCCTTCCCGCTTTGTTGATCGCGCATGACCGGTTGCGCGAGCCTTACCATGACGAAAAACGTTCTGAGCATCCAGTCCCATGTCGTGTTCGGTCACGCCGGCAACAGCGCGGCCGTGTTTCCGATGTGCCGGCTCGGCGTCAACGTGTGGCCGCTCAATACGGTGCAGCTATCGAATCACACGCAATACGGGCACTGGAGCGGCAGCGCGATCGACGCATCGAAGATGGAAGATCTCGTCGACAGCATCGGCGCGATCGGCATGCTGCCGCGCTGCGACGCGGTGCTCTCCGGCTATCTCGGCACGACGGAACAGGCGCAGGCGGTGATCGACATCGTCAAGGCCGTGAAGGCGGCCAATCCCCGCGCCTGGTACTTTTGCGATCCGGTGATGGGCGCCATGGGCGGCTACAAGGTCGATCCCGGCATCCAGGAATTCCTCGTCAACGAAATGCCGCAGGTCGCCGACGGGATCGCGCCGAACCACATCGAATTGCAGCGCCTCGTCGGCCGCGAGATCGAGACGCTCGAGGAAGCCGTCACCGCGTGCCGCGAGGTGCTCGCGCGCGGGCCGAAGCTCGTGCTCGTCAAGCATCTGCTCGATCGCAACAGTCCCGCCGACCGCTTCAACATGCTCGTCGTCACCGAACGCGAAGCGTGGATGGGACAGCGCCCGCTCTATCCGTTCGCGCGCCAGCCGGTCGGCGTCGGCGATCTGACGAGCGCGGTCTTCGTCGCGCGCACGCTGCTCGGCGATTCGATCCGCTCGGCCTTCGAGCACACGCTCGCCGCGGTCAACGCGGTGGTCAAGGCGACCTGGCAGGCCGGGCGCTATGAACTCGAACTCGTGGCGATGCAAAATGAAATCGCCCAGCCGCGCGAGTGGTTCGATGCGTGGGTTGCGGAGACGGCTTAGGTCGAGCTCAGGTCACTGACGCGAGTCACCCGTTGCTGGGCGCCGCCACCAGCGTCGCGCCAGCAGCCGTCCTATAATGCGTGCCGCGTGGAACGGGGCTTGCGCCCGCATTCCACGGGATTTTTCAGCATTCGGCATTCAGCAGACGAGGCATTCGATGGACGGTCATATCCGCAGCGAGCGGGAAGAATTTTTTGAGCAGTTGTGCATCAGCGTCGACGCTGACGAAGCGCACGAACAGGAAGCGATCGAGTACTTCGAGAACCAGTTCGACCAGCCCGACTTCGATCCCGCGCAATGGCTCGATATCGCGCTCTACTACTCGCCTGCCGTCGCGCGCGGCATCGTCGAGATGGTGACGGCCGACGACAAGGCACGCAGCAACATCGCCGAAATCATCGCCGACAGTCTCGACATCTCGTACGGCGAGGACGAGTGCCAGCAATTCGCCGAGACGATCGAATTCGCACTGAACAACGGCGTGCCGGTCGATCTGGACGTGGTGCTCGACGGCTGCCAGCGCGCCATCGACGATCTCGACACGTGGGCCGACGAAGACACGAAGGCGCCGCTCCTGCGTCTGCGTGAGGAATTGCTGCGTCAGCAAGGCGAGCGCTAGGCGAAAGGCTCGAATCTCTCCGCCCCAACGCTAACTCCGCAACACCGCAACACTGGCCGGCGCGCTCGCGCCGGTTTCTTAAGCGTATGCCGCAATCCGCAGCCGCAGCGGAACTTCTCGCGGCAAGCCAGCCTGGATGCCTCACGCACGCTCATTGTGGACGTGATGCGCACACGGCCCGCTATGCCGAAATGCTCATCCAAAACGCCACGAATTGCCAAGACGACGGCAATTTGGCTTTCTATATTCGCCCCAGATTGACCCGCGAACACGCTGCGAAGCGCAACGTCACTGCGCGTATTCCAGCATTGTGAGCGGCGACCGATCCTTCGTAGCCTTGCGATGCGCGAGGGCTTCCCTCGGCCTCACGTGTCGTACCGCTTTCGTCGCACCGCTTTCATAACAACCGTCGATGCAAGGAGAGACCATGAGTCTTCGCAACACGCTGAAACCGCTGGCCATGCTCGTGGGTGCGATGTTTGCCGTCGCGCCTGTTGCCAGTTTCGCCGACGACCTGCCGGTCAAGATCGGTTTTGCCGCGCCGCTGACGGGCGCCAATGCCGGCTACGGCAAGGATCTGGAAAACGGTGTGCGGCTCGCGATCGACGAGGCCAACGCACAGAAGATCAAGATCGGCGACAAAGTCGCACACTTCGAGATCGTCTCGCAGGACGACCAGGCCGACCCGCGCGTCGGCGTGCAGGCCGCGCAGAAGCTGGTCGACTCGGGCGTCGCGGTGGTGGTCGGCCACTTCAACTCGGGCACGACGATCCCGGCCTCGCAGGTCTACGAACAGGCCGGCATTCCGGTGCTCGATCCCGCCGCGACGAATCCGATCATCACGGGCCGCGGCTTCGCGAACACCTTCATGGTGATTTCGACCGATGCGCAGAACGCCGGCAACGCAGGCATTTATGCGGTCGAGGTAACGAAGGCCAAGCGCATCGCGATCATCGACGATCGCACCGCGTTCGGCCAGGGCGAAGCCGACGAGTTCGAGAAGGCCGTGAAGGCACACGGCGGCACGATCGTCGCGCGCGACTACACCGACAACCACGCGGTCGACTTCAGCACGCAGATCACCAAGTTCAAGGGCGCCAATGCGGACCTCGTGTTCTTCGCCGGCCTCGACAGCCAGGCGGCGGGCTTCGCGCGGCGCATGAAGCAGCTCGGCCTGAACGCGCAACTGGTCGGCGGCGGCGGCGTGATGGACGAAGACTTCATCAAGCTCGCGGGCGATGCGTCCGACGGAGCGATGGCCTGGGAATACGGCCGCCCGCTCGCGCAACTGCCGGGTGGCAAGGACTTCAACGCGAAGTTCAAGAAGCGCTTCGGCGCGGATGTGCTGTCGTATGCGCCGTTCGGTTATGACGGCGCGTGGGTCGCGATCAAGGCGATGCAGCAGGCCAAATCCGATTCGCCGAACGTGTACCGCCCGGTGCTCAAGTCGATCGACTACGACGGCGTGACCGGCAAGATCTCGTTCGACAACACCGGCGCGTTGAAGAGCGGCGCCTCGACGCTGTATCAGGTGAAGAACGGCGCATGGGTGCCGGTCGTCACGAAGAGCGGCACCTGAGTTCGCTGTCCAGTGAATCGTAGCGGCCCTGCCCAGCTTGCGGCCGGCGTGGGGCGCGCTACTGCCTCCCGGCCGCCGCCCTGACGACCACCTCGGCATCCAGATCGCGCTCGATGCGCACGAGGTCGTCGCGAATCGCCGCGAACTCGTTAGCCGTACACATCTGGTGGCCGAACGCGGCGCGCAGATGCCGGTTGACCTGCAACGTGCGCGTCACCGGATCGAACACGTAGCGCGACGCAAATGAGAGCAACGGGTCCTCGACCGTGGTGTCAGTCGGCAGGTCCGTCACGCGCACGAAGCGCGGCAAACTCATTTCCAGCGTTTCATCGAACTCCCCGCCGATGCATGCCCACGGCTGCGTTCTGACGGGTTCCGCGAGCCACGCCTCGACCTGTGAGTTCATGCCGCCGGCGAGACTCGTCAGCGCCGGCACGGCGGTCGTGCCGTCTGGCCAGATCAGATGCGGCACGCTGCCCTGCATCGACGTCGCGAACGGTCCGCCGGTCACGGCGACGTCGTCGGTCTGCAACTGCGCGGTGCCATGCAAGCCCGTTTTCAGCAGACGGCTCGCGGCAATCTGCTGCGCGCCCTCGCGCGTCGCGCGTCGGAACGTGTTGCGTTCGATCTCCGCGGGATAGCCCCGGTCTTCGACGCGGTACGCGTAATGCGCGGTGCCGTTTTCATCGATGTCGATCTGCACGCGCGCGTTGCGTTCGTGCCGTTGAGTGGCGGGCGTGCGCGCGAGCACGCCGGCGTCGACGAGCAGCACCGGCCGGTCCATCACGCCGCCAGGCAGATAGCCGAACGCGGTGCCGCCCGCCGTCGTGTCCGCGAATTGCGCCAACTCGGGAATCCAGATGATCGCGTGATTGATCGCGCTCGCGCCGTAGCCCGGCACCTCGGGCAACGTGTAGTACGGGCCGAGATTCAGCAGCACCGGCTCGCTGCGAATGCCGACCGCCGCGAGCAACGCACCGTATAGCGCGACATGGTCCTTGCAGTCGCCATAGCGGTTGCGCAGGATATCGGCCGCCTTGTGCGGAATCGCCGCCGTCTCGCCGAGGAAAAGCGCGACGTAGCGGATGTTCAGACGCATCCAGTCGTATAAAGCGCGGGCTTTGTCGTGCGGATCGCTGAGGCTGGCCGTCAGTTGCTGAGCAAGACTGACGATCGCGGGATCGTCGCGGGTCGCGTCGTTATCGGCGGGACCGCGATAGCGCTCGGCGAAGCTCGCGAAGTCCGCTACCGTCGACACCATCAGCCGGTCACCCCAGTTCGCATAGCCGACCGCGCCCGCTTCCACGCGCGGATAGGGGCCGTGCCGATAGTCGAACTCGTAGCGGGTGCGGCCGTTCGCGGTGACGGGCGGCACCGCGACGTAGCCGCGCGCGTCCGCGTAGAGCGGCACGTCGGCGGGCAGATCGAAGATCAGACGCTGCTCGTCGACGGGTTCGAGCGACGGCTCGACCAGATAACCGAAAGTGCCCGCCTGCAGCGGCTTCGCGCGGGTCTTACGAAACGCCAGATGCACGCGCGAGCCGCTCGTGACGCCGGGGAAGATCACGGTGCGCAACACTCCGTCCTCGAAGCTCGGCGCACCGGACGAACGCGGCTCCTGCACGTCGCGGATCGCCTCGGGACCGACGGCATGCGCGGTACCGTCGGGATCGATCGTTTCGGCGGCCAGCAGTTGCACCTGCTCGATGTCCTTGTTGAACCACACGTAGCGTTGCGCGATTGCGTCGACACCGCTGGCCGTGTCCGCGCGCATCACCGTGTCGTCGTGTTCCTCGATGGAGCCGTCTTTCTGGATCACGAACAAATGGACGTCACGCTCGATCGTCGCAGGGGCGCGTTCGTTGGGGGAGGTAGCGATTTCGGCGGCGCTCGCGCGAAGGGGGAAGGCGATGCCGCTCGCGGCAGTTAGCGCCGCAAGCAGCGCCGCGGCGCGCACGCTTCGCGCGAGCGACGCGTGCGCCAACCTGACGACGATGTTCCCCAAGATCCACCTCGGCAAGATGCGTGTCGTCGTTGTAGCACATCGCCGGCCCGCGCGTTTCGGACCGGGGCCGCCGTCAATCGCGATCACTCGCCGTCGTCGAGCTGGCTCAGCAGCGCCTGCAGTTTTTCCACGTGCCGCAGCAGCATGTGCCGGTGCTTGTCGATCTGTTCGAGCCGGCCCTCGAGATCGGCCTGAATGCGGTCGTCGAGTTCGGCCGCGGCCATCACGTCCTCGACCTTCGCACGCATCGACGCGAGTTCGACCGGCGCATGCAGCAGATGCCGCTCGAAGCGCCGCACTTCCTGCGTCGCGACATCGCGTACCTTGCGAAAATGCACATGACGGCGGTGCGCTTCGACATCGAGCGTTTCTTCCTCGACGCGACGCGCGGGCCCCGGTTGCCCGAAAATCGGCTCGGGCCGCAGCACCGTCTTCTTGCGCACCGGATGCGCGGTGCCGCGAAAGCGCGCGAGCGGCTGCTCGTTGTCGATCGCCTCGCGCGCGTTCGGCGGAATCTCGTGACCGCTGTGCGGCACGTTCATCCAGCCGCCCGGCAAGCCGGTGACCGCCTCGACGCCGCGCACGAATTCCTCGCTGAATTCGCGTTGGCCGGACAGCATCAGCTTCAGATAGCTCGCGGAAAACGTCATCATGCGCGCGAGCCGGCTCGCGGCGCCAACCTCGCTGGTCAGCAACACCAGGTTCGCGCGCCAGACTGGCAGCAGCAATTGGTCGGAATCTTCCATCGCTGGGTCTTCCATCTTTTCGCCTGATGAATCGATGACCGCGTCGCGCATGTCATCGTTTTGAAAGGGTAGTCGTCTCGCGCTGTCGCGTGCAAGGCAGCTATGCCGCCCTGCGTGCGGTGGGGCCCATATGCCGAAGGTACACGCATGACATGGTACGCACCGGCCAATTCAGCGCAAAGCGCGCTAAAACAGGGCTTACAACACATCGCGTGTTGCATTGACACACGTATTTGCGCACCGTTCCTGTTCGCGGGCGCTCGATGTGGCATGCTTACACGCCGATGCGGCACGGGTCGTGCTGCATGGGTCGCTCCACAACATTGACTTAAGGGTTTTGTAATGAAGAAAATCGTTCTCACCATCGCCGCAGCCGTCGCCACCCTGAGCGCGATCGCTCCCGCTCAAGCTTATGAACATCACCACGAGTGCCATAAGGTGAAGGTTCATCATCATTGGGAAAAGCGCTGCCACTAATGGCGGTGAAACCGTGTCCAAGGACGCGGTGCACATAAAAAGCCCCGCTTTCGCGGGGCTCTTTTTTCATGGCGCGCCGCGTCGTGAAACAGCCGGCGCACGATACGCTGTGCGCGCTAGACGCCCAAACCATTCCATACGATCGCGCCGATATGCAATCACGGACACATGCTGTTACACCTTCGCGATCCGCTAACCGATGCACGCCGACGCCGTCCTCACGGCACCCGTCGGATCACCTAGTCAGGCTGCTTTCACGCGAGCGAGAGCCGTCGTCACCAGCGCTTCGAGCAACGGCGCGACCTTCGCGGCGAGGTCTTCATCGTATGCATAAGGCAAGCGCTCTTCCATGTACGTGATCTGCGACAGTTCGAGTTGCACCGCATGCACGCCCTGCTCGGGCTGACCATATTGGCGCGTGATATAGCCGCCCTTGAAGCGGCCATTCGCGACCGCCGTATAGCCACCGTGGCGCTCGACCAGCGCGGCCAGTTCGTCGCCTAGTCCCGGCGCCGCGCTCGTACCGTTCGACGTGCCGAAGTTGAAGTCCGGCAGACGTCCGTCGAAAAATCGCGGCACGCGCGAGCGGATCGAATGCGCTTCCCACAGCAGCACCTTGCCGTGCTTCGCCTTCAGCGCCGCGATTTCGCCAGTGAGCGCGTCGTGATACGGCTTCCAGTACGCGTCGCGACGGCGCGCGACTTCGGCGTCGTCGGGCAGATGGCCGTCGCGATAGAGCGGCTCCTTGTCGAACGTATCGACCGGCAAGAGACCCGTGGTGTCCTGCCCCGGGTACAGGTTCGCGCCGTCGGGCGGACGGTTGAGGTCGATCACGTAGCGCGCGTAGGTTGGCGTCAGGAACGACGCGCCGAGAACCTTCGCGAATGCGTACAGGCGATCGAGATGCCAGTCGCAATCGTCGGTGCGTTGCGCGACCGGCGTCATCGTCGCGGCGATGTCGGCGGGGATTTGCGTGCCCAGATGCGGGATGGAGATCAGCAGCGGCAGGCTTCCCTGATGCAGCGAGAAAACCGGCGTGAGGTTCGAAGCAGTCATGTCAGTCCGGAATCAGAGGGATCGGAGAATCGGTTCGGCGCGCATCGCCGTTATTTGAGCAGTTCCGCGAGCGCCGCGCGATAGCGCGCATATGCGCGCTCTTCGTCGCGATGCCGGCGATCATCGACGACCTTGATGCCGCCCGCATAGACGTCGCGGATCGGCGTATCGCCGTGCTCGCAGAATACGACGCCCGACAGCCACGCTTCTCGCTCGTGCTCGGCGATGCTCGAATGAGCGGCGTCGAGCACGAGCCAGTCCGCGCGATGGCCGGGCTGCAACGCGCCGACCGCGCGGCCGGTCGCGCGCGCGCCGCCGTCGAGCGCGGCCGCATACAGGCGGTCCGCGACATGCGGAGCCTGCGCCGACGCCAGCACGTTGCGCTGCCGGCGCGTCAGACGCTGGCCGTATTCGAGCAGACGCAATTCGGCGCGCCAGTCGACGCCGATATGGCTATCCGAGCCGACGCCGATGCGGCCGTGCGCGTCCAGATAGTCGTGCGCGGGGAAAATGCCGTCGCCGAGATTGGCCTCGGTGGTCAGACACAAGCCCGCGACCGCGCCGCTTTTCGCGAGCGCTAGCGTTTCATGCGGATCGACATGGGTCGCGTGCACGAGACACCAGCGGCTATCCACCTCGAAACGATCGAGCAGCCATTGCACCGGCCGCGCGCCTTCGGTTTCGATGCACGCGTCCACCTCGGCGGTTTGCTCGGCGATATGGATATGCACGGGCGCGCTCGCATCGATGCCGCCAAGCAGCGCGCGCAACGATGCCTCCGATACCGCGCGCAGCGAATGCGGCGCCACACCGTAACGCAGTGCCGCATGTTCGGGGCGCGCGGCGCGCAGCGTGCCGAGCAGATCGAGCAGGCTCTCCGGCGTATTGATGAAGCGCCGTTGATCCTCGCGCGGCGCGCGCGCGCCGAAGCCGCTGTACTGATACAGCACCGGCAGCATCGTGATGCCGATGCCGCTCGCCGCCGCCGCATCGACCACGCGCTCAGCAAGCTCGGCCCGATTCGCGTAGCGCTGGCCGTCCTGCGCGTGATGCACGTAGTGGAACTCGCACACCGACGTATAGCCCGCCTTCAGCATTTCGATGTAGAGCCACTGCGCGACGCTCGCGAGGCCCTCCGGCGTGATGCGCGCGGCGAAGCGATACATCAGGTCGCGCCACGACCAGAAGTTATCGGTCGCGTTGGCGCGATATTCGGTGAGCCCCGCCATCGCGCGCTGAAACGCGTGCGAGTGAAGGTTGGGCATGCCAGGCATCAGCGGGCCAGCCGCTTTCGGCACACCGGCCGGCGCTTCGGGTCGATCCGGCGTAACGGCGCTCAGCGTGCCGCGCGCGTCCCATTCGAGCAGCACGTTGCGGCGCCAGCCCTCGGGCAGATACGCGTCGGCGGCGAACAGCGATTGATTGGATTGCGTCATCTGTCAGGTTCCGGTTCGGTTCAGGTCACACTCGACCCGCGCCGCGTATACACGGTTTCGCCCGCGCGCACGACGCGCGCGCACAACGGCCGGCCAATCCAGTAAGCGAGCTCGGCCAGCGAATCGACCGACCACACCGCGAAGTCGGCCGCGCGACCCACCTGCAGCGTGCCGTGCCGATCGCTGCTGCCGAGCGCGCGCGCCGCATGCGTGGTCACGCCCTGCAGCACCTCGGGCACGGTCATGCGAAACAGCGTGCTCGCCATGTTCATCATCAGCAGCAACGAAGTCGCCGGCGATGTGCCCGGGTTGCTGTCGGTCGAGATCGCGATCGGCACCTCGTAGCGCCGCAGCAGTTCGAGCGGCGGCAACTGCGTCTCGCGGATGAAGTAGTACGCGCCCGGCAGCAGCACCGCGACGGTGCCCGCTTCCTTCATCGCGGCGACGCCGGCTTCGTCGAGAAACTCCAGGTGGTCCGCCGACAGCGCGCGATGCCGCGCCGCGAGCGCGGTGCCGCCGCCGTTCGACAACTGCTCGGCGTGCATCTTGACCGGCAGCGCGTAGTGCGCGGCCGCGTTGAACACTCGCTCGCTTTGCTCCAGCGAAAAACCGATGCGCTCGCAGAACACGTCGACCGCATCGACGAGGCCTTCGTCCGCTAGCGCGGGCAGCATCGTGTTGCAGACTTCGTCGATATACGCGTCGGCGCGGCCCGCGAATTCGGGCGGCAGCGCGTGCGCGCCGAGAAACGTCGTATAGACCGTGACCGGATAGCGCTCGCCGAGTTGTCGCGCGACGCGCAGCATCTTGCGCTCGCTCGCGAGATCGAGACCGTAGCCCGATTTGATTTCGATCGCCGTCACGCCTTCGGCGAGCAGCGGTTCGAGCCGCGCCGCCGCCTGCGTGAACAGCGACGCTTCGTCCGCCGCGCGCGTGGCCCGCACCGTCGATACGATGCCGCCGCCCTGTCGCGCGATTTCTTCGTAGCTGACGCCCGCGAGCCGTTGCGCGAATTCGTCGGCACGCTGGCCGCCATACACGAGGTGCGTATGACAATCGATCAGGCCCGGCGTCACCCACGCGCCGCGCAGGTCTTCGCGCGGCCATCCGGCATATTGCGCGGGTAACTCGGCGAACCCGCCGAGCCACGCGATGCGGCCGTCTTCGACAGCGATCGCGGCATCGGCGAGCGTGTGGCGAGGATCGCCCTGCGGGCACAAATTCAGGTGATGCCAGACGGTTTGCTTCATCGCGTGCTCTTTGCCGCTCGTTGCGTGTCTGTGGATGGGTTGGCCGTGATGGAGCGCATGCAATGCCTCATCACGCGTGAATCGTCATCGCGTATAGCGGATCGTGATGGCGAGCACCGCGCCGTCGCCCGTTAGCGTGCATGCGAGCGCGTTCGGCCCGTCGACGCGCAGCGTGTCGCCGGTGTCGAGCCGCACGGCTTGCGCGTGGTCCGCCGCCAGCGCGACCGTGACCGCTCCGCCCGCGCAAAACAGCAGCGCCGCGTCGCCGTCGAGCACGCGCGGCGAATCCTGCTTCGCGCCGACACGCCACACGTCCAGCTCGCCCCGCGCCACGTCGCGCCGCACCATCAGGTTGAAGTCGCGCGTCGCGCCAGCGACGAGACGCGCGTCGATGCGCGTCTCGCCGTTAAAGCGCGCGACGTCGAGCGGCTGCCGCAGCACATGCGTCGACATGACGCCCGCGTCGCCCAGCTCATCGAGCAGCATGCCCGCGCCAGACAGCAGCACGAGCGTCCGGTCGACGCCGTCGAAGCGCGAGAACGGCCCGGCCTGCGCGACATCGGCGACGCTCACACGCCACACGAAGTCGGCGCCCGCACCCTGCCCGCCGACCAGCGACGGAAACGCCGCGACTTCGCGCGTAACGCCGCCGCCGTTTTTCCACGGCGCCGCCACGAGCTCGGCGCCGCGAATCAGCGAGACGCTTGCCATGTCGCCCGCGTGGTGGGCCTGGGTCACGATCAGCGTCCCAGCATAGGCAGATTGAGGCCTGCCTCGCGTGCGGTCTGCTGCGCGAGTTCATAGCCGGCATCCGCGTGACGCATCACGCCGGTGGCCGGATCGTTCAGCAGCACACGGCCGAGGCGCTGGTGCGCGGCTTCGGTGCCGTCCGCGACGATCACGACGCCCGAGTGCTGCGAGAAGCCCATGCCGACGCCGCCGCCGTGATGCAGCGACACCCACGACGCACCGCCCGCGGTATTGAGCAGCGCGTTCAGCAACGGCCAGTCGCTGACCGCGTCCGAGCCGTCCTTCATCGATTCGGTTTCGCGGTTCGGGCTCGCGACCGAGCCCGTGTCGAGATGATCGCGGCCGATCACGATCGGCGCCTTCAGCTCGCCGTTCCTGACCATTTCGTTGAACGCCTGGCCGAGACGATAGCGATCCTTCACGCCGACCCAGCAGATGCGCGCCGGCAGACCCTGGAACGCAATGCGTTCGCGCGCCATGTCGAGCCAGTTGTGCAGATGCGGATCGTCGGGGATCAGCTCCTTGACCTTCGCATCGGTCTTGTAGATGTCCTCGGGGTCTCCCGACAGCGCGACCCAGCGGAACGGGCCCTTGCCTTCGCAGAACAGCGGGCGGATATACGCCGGCACGAAGCCGGGGAAATCGAACGCGTTTTCCACGCCCATTTCGAGCGCCATCTGACGGATGTTGTTGCCGTAGTCGAGCGTGGCCGCGCCGCGTTCCTGCAGCGTCAGCATCGCCTGCACCTGCCTCGCCATCGACTGTTTAGCCGGCGTGACGATGCTGTCCGGCGCGGTCTTCTGACGCTCGCGCCAGTCCGCCACCGTCCAGCCTTGCGGCAGGTAGCCGTGAATCGGATCGTGCGCGCTGGTCTGGTCGGTCACGCAATCCGGCGTGATGCCGCGCGCGACGCACTCGGCGAACACGTCGGCCGCGTTGCCGAGCAGGCCGACCGAGATCGGCTTGCCGGCCTTTTTCGCTTCGTCGAGCATCGCGAGCGCTTCATCGAGCGTCTTCGCTTTCCTGTCGACGTAGCGCGTCTTCAGACGGAAGTCGATGCGCGTCTCGTCGCATTCGACCGCGATCATCGAGAAGCCCGCCATCGTCGCCGCGAGCGGCTGCGCGCCGCCCATGCCGCCGAGACCGCCGGTCAGAATCCAGCGGCCCGCAGGCTCCCCGTCGAAGTGCTGGTTCGCGACCGCGAAGAAGGTCTCGTAGGTGCCCTGCACGATGCCCTGGCTGCCGATGTAGATCCAGCTGCCCGCCGTCATCTGGCCGTACATCATCAGGCCCTTGCGGTCGAGTTCGTGGAAGTGTTCCCAGGTCGCCCAATGCGGCACCAGATTCGAATTCGCGAGCAGCACGCGAGGCGCGTCCGCATGCGTGCGAAACACGCCGACCGGCTTGCCCGATTGAATCAGCAGTGTTTCGTCTTCGTTCAGCTCCTTCAGCGACGCGAGGATCTGGTCGAAGCAATCCCAGTTGCGCGCGGCGCGGCCGATGCCGCCGTACACGACGAGCGCGTGCGGGTGCTCGGCGACCTCGGGGTCCAGATTGTTCTGGATCATCCGGTACGCGGCTTCCGCGATCCAGGTCTTGCAGGTCTTTTCCGCGCCGCGCGGTGCGCGGACCGTGCGAGTCGGATCAAGACGCGGATCGATGTGTTTCGGATTGTTCATGGTGTGCCTCGGAATGCGTGACGATGTTCGATAAAGATTCGGCGGAAACGAAAAGGCGCGAGAAGGCGCGAAAAAGCGAATTCAGAAATGCCCAGTGAAGCGATAACGGGTGCCCGGATGCCACAGATTCGCGATCGAGGCGACCTCGCCTTGCGACCACGTACGCCGGTGCAGCACCAGACACGGCTCGCGTTCACTCATGTTCAACAGCTCGCGCGTGATGTCGTCGGCGGCGAGCGCCTCGATGCGGTACTCGACGCGCTGCAGCGGCGCGACGCGCACGAGGTACTGGTTCGGCGTGGTGTTCGTGAAGTCCTGCAGCCCGTATTCGGGCGCGACGGCCGGATTGACCCAGCGTTGCTCCAACTGCACCGGCTCGTCGTTTTCGAAATGCAGCAGACGCGAATGAAACACGGGGCTGCCCGCGCTCACCTGCATCTCTTCGGCGAGCGCCGCATCGGCGATGCTGGCGCCGATGTTCAGCACCTTCGCCTGATAGCGGTGACCGCGCGCGACGATTTCATCGGAGATGCTGCGGATCGCCACCAAGGTGGACTCGTACTTGGGCCGGGCGACGAACGTGCCCGAGCCTTGTACGCGTGTGAGCACCTGCTCCGAGGTCAGCTCGCGCAACGCGCGGTTGACCGTCATGCGCGCGACGCTGAACTCGCGCGCAAGCTCGTTTTCGGAGGGCACCTGGTCGCCTTCGGCCCACTCGCCCGCATGAATGCGCGCGAGGATGAAGTCCTTGATGCCCTGATAAGCGGGTGCGTTCATTGTCGTGATCCGCGCTCTCGACGACTCATTGTTCCGACACGAACGAGAACGGACTCAGCTTCGCGACCGCGCCGGCCTGCACGAGCTTCGTGACCGCCGCGATATCCGGGGCGAAGTAGTGATCGAGCTCGTAGTGCGCGACGTCCTTGCGCACGAGGTCCATCACCTTCTGCAAGCTCGGGCTGGTCTTGTGCGGCGCGCGCAGATCGACGCCCTGGGCGGCGGCGAGCAATTCGATCGACAGGATGTTCGCGGTGTTGTCGGCGATATCGCCGAGCTTGCGTGCGGCGAACGTCGCCATCGACACATGGTCTTCCTGGTTCGCCGACGTAGGCAGCGAATCGACGGAGGCCGGATGCGCGAGCGTCTTGTTCTCCGACGCGAGCGCGGCAGCCGTCACGTGCGCGATCATGAAGCCGGAGTTCACGCCGCCATCCTTGACGAGGAACGGCGGCAGGCCCGACAGCGTCGCGTCGATAAGGAGCGCGATGCGGCGCTCGGCGAGCGCGCCGATTTCCGCCGCGGCGAGCGCGAGGTTGTCCGCCGCGAACGCGACCGGCTCGGCGTGGAAGTTGCCGCCCGACAGCACTTCGCCGGTGTCCGGGAAAATCAGCGGATTGTCGGAAACCGCGTTCGCTTCCCTCAGCAGCGTTTCGGCGGCCTGACGCATCTGGTCGAGACACGCGCCCATCACCTGCGGCTGGCAGCGCAGGCTGTACGGGTCCTGCACCTTGTCGCAATCGGCGTGCGACACGTTGATCGCCGAGCCTTGCAGCAGCGAGCGATATGCGGCCGCCGCGTCGATCTGGCCTTGATGGCCGCGCAGTTCGTGGATGCGCGCATCGAACGGCTTGACCGAGCCCATCGCCGCGTCGACCGACAGCGCGCCGGCGACGAGCGCCGTGCGGAACAGGTCTTCGATCGCGAACATGTTGTAGAGCGCGAGCGCGGCCGACGCCTGGGTGCCGTTCAGCAGCGCGAGACCTTCCTTCGCTTGCAGTGTGAGCGGCTTCAGGCCGACGAGCGCGAGGCCTTCGGTGGCCGGCATGCGCTCGCCCTTCGCGAACACTTCGCCGACGCCGAGCAGGATCGCCGACATATGCGCGAGCGGCGCGAGGTCGCCCGATGCGCCGACCGAACCCTTGACCGGGATCACCGGCAGCACGTCGGCGTTGAACAGCGCGATCAGCGCTTCCATCACTTCACGGCGGATGCCCGAGTGGCCGCGGCCGAGGCTCGAGAGCTTCAGCGCGATCAGCAGACGCACGACCGGGCGCGACATCGGCTCGCCGACGCCGACGGCGTGCGACAGCACCAGATTGCGTTGCAGCAATTCGAGCTGATCGCGCGGGATGTGGGTGCTGGCGAGGCGGCCAAAGCCCGTGTTGATGCCATAAGCCGGCTCGCCCTTGGCGGTGATGTCGGCGACGGCCTGCGCACACGCGTCGATGGCGGCGTGGCTCCCGGGATCGAGTTGCAGGGTGACCTGCTCGCGTGCGATCTGGCGCAGTTGCGGGAGGGTCAGGTGGCCGGGCTTCAGAATCATGGTTGTCGTCCTGTCTATACAAGTTCAAATAAGTCTAGCCGGCGGGCCTTGTATATACAACTTCTTTTTCGAGATTCCGTGCCTGGGGATTTCCATTATTTGCCGCAGGATTCCGCGTAAGGTCAGCAGGTTTGGCCGCGCGTCGGCATGCGGCGGATGCAGGACGCATGGGCCGGCTTGGGCTCTGCGGCTTAACCTACACTTGTATATACACCTTTGCGGCGCGACTCGGCCGATCTCTGAGTTATAGGAGAGAAGGCGCCGCGACGCGGATCAGAGCTTGACCCGCGCCGCGATGAAATCGAGGAAGCACTGCACGCGCCCCGCGAGCGATGCGCTCTGGTAGTACACCGCATGCACGGGTTGCCGTTCGTCGACGAGCAGGTTGCCGAGAATCGGCACGAGGCGGTTGTCACGCACGTCGGCGGCGGTCATGAAGTCGGCCAGACAGGCGATGCCCCAGCCGGACAGCGCCAGTTGCCGCAAGGTTTCGCCGCTCGATGCGGTGATCGACGGTTCGATCTTTAGCAGCGCGGCTTCGTCCCGTTGCCCGTTGACGCGCTTCGTTCCCCGGCCTCTTTCCCTCAACGGCCAGCGATTCAGATGCTCGGGCGCCGTAAAGCCGATCAGCCGATGCGTGCGCAACGCATCGAGCGTGCTCGGCTCGCCGTGCTCGGCCAGATACGCGGGGCTCGCAAGCACGCGCAGCCTGCTCTCGCCGAGCGCGCGCGCATGCAGCGTCGAATCCTGCAGCGCGCCGATCCGAATCGCGATGTCGACCTTCTGTTCGAGCAGATCGACGATCCGCTCGTTGCTGGTCAGTTCGAGCCGGATCTCCGGATACAGCGCCGAAAACGCGGTCATATGCGGCGCCACGCAATGCAGCATGAACGGCGACGCCGCATCGACGCGCAAGCGCCCCGACGGCCGTTGGCGGCCGCGCGCGACCGACTCCTCGGCCTCTTCGAGCGCGTCGAGAATCGCGCGGGCGCGCCGCAGGAACGCGTCGCCCTCCTCGGTCAGATGCAGACGCCGCGTCGTACGCCGCACCAGCGCGGTGTCGAGCTTCTGTTCGAGGCGCGTGAGCGCGCGGCTCACGGCGGAGACGGTCTGCCCCAGCTTCTCGGCCGCCGCCGTGATCGAACCGCTGTCGATCACGGTGACGAACACCAGCAATTCGTCGGTGGAGGTTTTCATTGTTGATTTCGAATCAAGATTGATTTGAGACTAACACGCTTTTTGCGAGAATCCGCGCGAGCGATACTGCGTGCCTGTACCAGCAATTCCCTCAGGAGAACGTCTTGAAGATTTTCGTTACTGGCGCGAGCGGTTTCATCGGCGGCTCGATCGCGGCGCATCTGGCGCGCGCCGGTCATCAGGTGCGCGGGCTGATCCGCAAGCCCGAACACAGCGCCGAGCTGCAACGGCTCGGGATCGAGCCGGTCATCGGCACGCTCGACGACCGCGCGTTGCTGATCGCCGAAGCGCAAGCGGCCGACGCGGTGATCAACGCCGCGAGCAGCGATCACGAAGGCGCGGTGCGCGCGCTGATCGACGGACTCGCGGGTTCGGGCAAGGTGTTCCTGCACACGAGCGGGTCGAGCATCGTCGGCGATGCGTCGGGCGGCGAAGCCGGTGAAGCACGCATCTATCACGAAGACGCGCTGCCCACCCCGAGCGCCGACAAGGCCGCGCGCGTCGCGATCGATCAGCTGGTACTCGACGCCGCGCAACGCAACGTGCGCTCGGCCGTGCTGTGCAACACGCTGATCTACGGTCACGGCGCGGTGGCCGGCAGCGCGAGCGTGCAGTTGCCGCGGCTCGTGCGCCAGGCGCAAAAGAGCGGCGTCGTGCGTCATGTGGGCAGCGGCGGCAACATCTGGTCGAACGTGCATATCGACGACGTCGCCGAGCTGTATCGTCTCGCGCTCGATAAAACCCCTGCCGGCACGTTCTATTTCGTCGAAAGCGGCGAAGTGTCGTTTCGCGACATGAGCACCGCGATCGCGCGCGCGATGAAGCTCGGCGCGCCGCAAAACTGGCCGCTCGAAGACGCGAAACAGGAATGGGGCTACGAAATGGCCTCGTACGGTCTCGGCTCGAATAGCCGCGTGCGCGGCGAGCGCGCGCGCAGGCTGCTTGGCTGGCAGCCGCGGCGCACGTCGGTGATCGAATGGATCGAACGCGACATGATGGTGCCGCAAGCTGTGTAAGCGCGGCCGTTGCGAATCCGTAAGCTAGTTTCGATAGAATCGCGTCGACCCGACGGCGCGATTCGTACCGTCGCCCATGAGCCTGGATTCGACCGATGACGCTCGCGCTGAACTTCTACTGGCTGACGAACTTCCTGGCGATTCTGTTCGTCGTCGCGTGCCTGTACGACACGCGCTACGACGAATACGGCGTATTGACGCTCTCCGCCGCGGCGATGAGTCTCATCGTGATGGCGATCGAGGTGTTTCTCAAACCCGCCTTCGAGATGGCGCTGTAGCGCGCCCCCGCCGTTCTCTCTGCGTCACCTTCACCACTTCACACCGTAAACGAGCCGGACTCCGCGCAGCCGCCGTGCGCCTCGTCGCCATAGCGGTCGTGAAGCCTGACCCAGTCGGTCAGATTGCTCTTCTCGTTGCGGCCTTTCGGCGTGATGTCCAAGAGCGCGTAGGTGTTCACGAAGCGCTCGTCGCCGCGCGCGTAGCATGAGTACGTGTGGTACACGTCGCCGTTTTCGTCCTTGTAGAACACGCTGTGGCCGTGCTGTTCGTCGATGCCGACGTCCTGTTCGGTGAAGTTGTAGAACGCCTTTTTGCTCGCCAGCTGCTCGGGCGTGAACGACACGTGGTAGTCGAAATTGAAATCGCTGCCGCTCGACGACACCCACGGAAAGGTCCATCCCATGCGCCGCTTGAACGCGTCGATTTTCTCGAGCGGCGCGTGCGATACGGTCACATAGCTGACGTCGTGATGGACGAGATGCGTGAGAATCCCGCTCATATGGTCCGACAGGAACGAGCAGCCGACGCAGCCCTCCTGCCAGTCCGGCCCCAGCATGAAGTGATAAACGATCAGCTGGCTGCGGCCGTCGAACAGCTCCGCGAGCGTTTTGCGGCCGTCCGGCGTGTCGAACGTATAAAGCTTCTCGACCTTGACCCACGGCAATTCGCGACGCCTGCGCGCGAGTTCGTCGCCAGCGCGCATATGCGCTTTTTCGTCGGCGAGCAGCGCGCGGCTCGCCGCGAGCCACTCCTGCTCGCTGGCGATACGATGTTGCGGTTCCATCTGCGTCTCCTTTCCTGCGGATGCAGGGCTTGACCATACAGCTACGGTTTAGAAACGCGGTGGCGAAAGTCAAGGACAAACGCTCAGATCGCCCAGCCGCCGAGATAAAACCCGACCAGCACCACCGCGATCGCCACGGTGCCGACGTTGAGCTTGCGATACTCGCCGCTGACCACGCGTCCGATCACGAGCGTCGCGAAGCCGAGCATGATGCCGGTCACGATGTTCGCGGTCAGCACGATGAACACCGCGCACAGGAGCCCCGCCATCGCATCGACCATGTCGTCCATATGCAGCTTGCCGACGTTCGACAGCATCAGCAGCCCCACGTACATCAGCGCGGGTGCGGTCGCGTACGAAGGCACCAGCGCGGCGAGCGGCGAGAAGAACATCACGACCAGAAACAGCAGACCGACGACCGCCGCCGCCATCCCGGTCTTCGCGCCCGCCGCGACCCCGACCGTCGATTCGATATACGCGGCCGCCGGCGCGCCGCCGAGCAGGCCCGAGAAGATCGAACTCAGCGAATCGGCGGTCAGCGCGCGGCCGCCGTTGATGATGCGGCCGTTCTCGTCGAGTTGCCCCGCCTGGCCGGCGACCGCGCGGATCGTGCCGGTCGCGTCGAACACGGCGGTCATCACGAGCGCGAGCACGCTCGGCAGCACCGCCATCGACAGCGCGCCCTTCACGTCCATCGCGCCGATCAGCGACGCATGCCCCGGCGCGCTCAACGACGGCACCGCGAACACGCCGTGAAACGCCACGGCCGGATCGATCGCGAGCCCGATCGCCGAGATCGCGACGATCACGATCAGGATCGAGCCCGGCACGCGCCGCCGCACCAGCCCGAAGATCGCGGCGAGTCCGGCCACCGACATCAGCGCCGGCAACGCCGTGATATTGCCGAGCGACACCGGCAGCCCCGCGCCCGGATTCTTGACGACGAGGCCGACGTCGTTCGCGGCGATCAGCAGCAGGAACAGGCCGATGCCGATGCCGGTGCCGTGTGCGATGCCGGTCGGCAGATTGCGCAGGATCCACGAGCGTACGCCGGTCACCGAAATCGTCGTGAACACGACGCCCATCAGGAACACCGCGCCGAGCGCGACGTTCGGATGCAGGCCCTTGCCGAGCACGAGGCCGAACGCGGTGAACGCGGTCAGCGAGATCGCGCAGCCGATCGCGATCGGCAGACGCGCCCACACGCCCATCAGCAGCGAGCCGAACGCCGTGGTCAGACACACGGCGACGAACACCGCGCTGGTATCGAAGCCCGCCTTGCCGAACATGCCCGGCACGACGAATACCGAATAAACCATCGCGAGGAAGGTCGTGATGCCCGCGACGATCTCCTGGCGCTGCGTGCTGCCGCGCGTGGAAATGTCGAAGTAGCGGTCGATAAAGCCCTTACCGCGGAATGATTCGGTTTCGAAGGATTCGCTCGCGACGTCGGAATTCGCGAGGGCCTGGGGTTCCATCATGATGAGTGCCTCCTTTATCAGCGCGCTGAAACGGCCGCCAGCGCGGCCGTCATCAGGTTCGTCTCGTGGATTTGTTGGTGTGGGTAACGCTTTTCTGAGTCGAAATGTAGGTGAAGAGAACTATGCGTCCAATCGCATGTATGGCATGCCGGACATGTCGCGCGACTTATAACTTTTGCGCGACGGTCGCTCGCGCCAGCACTGCGCGCGTTTACACCTAGGGCATTCGAGCGGCCGCGAAACGCGCCGAACCCACTTCGGCGATCGCGTTGCAGGCACGCGGCGTGCAGCGCAATATCGCCGGAGCATCGGCGAAACGCCTGCAAGCCAGTCCGTGAAAGCCTGCCCGCGCGGCAGCGCAGGTTAAACTCTGGGCCGTACCCCATTCCAACCGCGGCGGCTCATCGCGCCCGTCCGCACCTGCCCGTGGAGTTTTTCCTGATGACTGGCGGTTTTCCGCGCCCCGCCGGGCGCCTGCCGATTGTCCCGTTTGGACCGCTTGGATCGCTTCGCTCGCTCGATTCGCCTGATTCGCTGGAGATGCTTCGACTGTTTCGCTGGCTATGCACCGTGGCCGCGCTGTTTGCGCTCGCCGCGCTGTCCGGTTGCAGCAGCCTGCTGTGGGGTACGCAGCAGGCGCCGATCGTCGACGCGCGGGTGATGCCGGTCGAGCCGGCGAGCCCGCCGGTCGCCGCGTCCGCGCCCGAGCCGGTCGAGACCGAGGCGAACGAGGGGCCCGAGGAGCCGAAGAAGCCGAAGAAGCCGGTCGTCAAGCCGCACAAGGTCGAAACCGCCGCCGCCCGTCGTCGTGCCGGCTCCGCCGCCGCCGCCCCCGCCACCGCCACCGCTGATCGTGCTGCGCACGATCGAGCGCAGCGACGCGCGCGCGCTGCTCGACAGCCCGGTGCAGAAGCCCGACGGCAAGGTGGTCGGCCGCGCGATCGACATGACCACCGACGCGGCCGGCAAGCCGCGCGAGATGGTCGTCAATCTGCAGGGCTTCCTCGGCGTCGGAGATCGCAAGGTGAACTTTCCGTGGGGCACGTTCCACTTCACCCCGACCGCGAAGGGCGCGCCTATCACACTCACCGCGACGGCAGTGCCGGCCGCCGCGAACAAAACGAACGCGCTGGAGCTGGCGCTGCTCGATGCGACCGTCGAGCGCGCGAACGGCGCCAAGGTGGGCCGCGTGGTCGACGTGCTGATCGACGGCAATGCGCAGCCGCAGGCGGTCGTGCTCGACGTCAGCGGCATCGTCAGCACCGACCGGCGCACGATCGCCGCGAACTGGTCGGCGCTGCGCTTCGTCACGCGCGACAAGGAGCTGCATCCGCAGCTCGAGCTGAGCGATGCGCAGATCAACGCGACGCCGCCCTATGTGGCCGACAAGCCGATCCGCGCGGTGTCGCCCGCGCCGCCACCCGCCCCGCCTGCGCAGCCTGCCGCGAGCGCAGCGCCGGCGGCCTCGCCGCCGCCGGCCGCTTCGGCCGTCGCGGTTTCCAACGCACGGGCGGTCCGATGACGGTCCGCACTCAGGTCACGGCGCGAAGTCTGCGCGCGCTCGATTGGCTCAACTTCTTCGTCGCCAACGTGCAGACGGGCTTCGGGCCGTTCATCGCGTCGTACCTCGCGTCGCACAAATGGACCCAGGGCGAGATCGGCATGGTGCTGTCGGTCGGCACGATCAGCGCGATGGTCAGCCAGGTGCCCGGCGGCGCCGCGGTCGACGCGCTGCGCAACAAGAAAGCGGCGGCCGCATGGGCGATCACCGCGATCATCCTGAGCGCGATGCTGCTCGCGATGAGCCCGACCCTGCTGCCGGTGATCGCCGCCGAGGTGTTCCACGGCTTCGCGAGCTGCATGCTGACGCCGGCGCTCGCGGCGATCTCGTTCGCGCTGGTGGGTCGCGCGAATCTCGGCGACCGGCTCGGCCGCAATGCGCGCTGGGCGTCGATCGGCAGCGCGGTCGCGGCCGGTCTGATGGGTCTGTTCGGCGAGTACTACTCGCCGCGCGCGGTGTTCTTTCTGACCGCCGGTCTCGCCGTTCCCGCGCTGATCGCGCTCTCTATGATCCAGCGCACCGACACCATCGAGCTGCCGCAAACGCTGCCCACCCCTGAGCAGCTCGAGCGGCGCGAAAGCCTACGCGAGCTGCTGCGCGACCGGCGCATGCTGCTGTTCGCCGCGTGCATCGTGCTGTTCCATCTGTCGAACGCGGCGATGCTGAACCTCGCAGCCGGCGAAGTGACGGCCGGCATGGGCGACAACGTGCAGCTCGTGATCGCGGCGTGCATCATCGTGCCGCAGGCGATCGTCGCGATTTTGTCGCCGTGGGTCGGACGCTCGGCCGAACGCTGGGGCCGCCGGCCGATCCTGCTGCTCGGCTTCTCCGCACTGCCGATCCGCGCGCTGCTGTTCGCGGGCATCAGCAGCCCTTATCTGCTGGTACCGGTGCAAATGCTCGACGGCTTGAGCGCCGCGGTATTCGGCGTGATGCTGCCGCTGATCGCCGCCGACGTCGCCGGCGACAAGGGCCGCTACAACCTGTGTATCGGCCTGTTCGGACTCGCGGCCGGCATCGGCGCCACGCTGAGCACGACGGCGGCGGGCTTCGTCGCCGATCGTTTCGGCAACATGGTGAGCTTCTTCTGCCTCGCGGCGGCCGGTGCCCTCGCGGTGCTGCTGGTGTGGGCGGCGATGCCCGAGACGCGCGTGGCGGCGGCTAGCAACGGCGATGGCAATGGCGCGGCGGTGCCGGGGCGTGGGAAGTCGGCGGCGCGGTGAGGCGCGTCAGGTGTATCAGTCGGGGCGTGAGCTGACTGTCACAGTCAGTTCGCGCCGCAAACGGCTGAACGATTCCGAAGGCGTCGTGCCGTCACACTGGGGGTCAGCGTCGCCGTGTTCGTGAGCTGGACCGATTCGGTCTGCGGTTTGTAGATTTTTTGTGTTGGCTGCAAAGGGCACCGATGGCCTCGTCTCGACTGCTTCTCAGGGGAAGATCGGGGTCGTCGGCTCCGCACCTTCGAGATCGGCCTTCGGAAAATGATGCGCGACCATCTGCTCGATCTCCTGTTCGCGCGATCCAGGCACGTCGGCCATGATCAGGATCTGGCCGTCACGTATGGCGCCACGAAAGCGCTCGAGTCGTGCGTTCGGTTCGTCGACGCCGATCATCGTGGCCGTCCAGGCCCCGAAGCCGGCACCTGTCAACGTCAATGCGACGACGGCTCCGCCCGCAATCGTGAGCCCCGCGGGAGGAAACACCAGTGCCACGAGGCCGAGAAGCGCGCCGGTCGCACCGCCGAGCGCCACGCCGCGTTCGAGCGAGTGGACGACGTCGCTGCTTTGCAGTAAGGATGCCTCGGGTAACTGTTCGAGTGCGACACTGTGATTCGCGAGGACATGGATATGTCGCCATGTGATCCGCGCCCGCAGCAAGTCGTCTACGATCGCCTTCGCCGTCGTCGAGTCAGGTACGAGGAAATAAAGACGTCTCCTGTCGGCTCTCCATCAATCAAGGAGTCCCCCAACGGGTCGATGCTGTTTATCGTACCCCTGCCGCGTGCCATCAGGAGGCGTAGGTGGCCTGGGAAATCGATGCAGGAGGCGGCCGTTTTGCATTGCATCGCAGCAAGCGACTCCTCCATTCATCCGCCTATACATGGGGCGCACTTCCCCCTTGCGCAGCCTTGCACGATGCAGAGGAGAGGACTACCTTTGGTCTAAAGACGTGCCGGCGCGGACAGTACCGAAGTACGGCAAGGCGGCGCCGACGCCTGGAGCCTTTTGTTAGCGGCTGCCAGCGAGTGACGCGCAGCGAGGTGACCTATGTCGCTTGCGATTGCCCTGTTCCTGATCATCGTATTGGCGGTGGGGTTTCACTTTGCCAGCCCGTGGTGGACCACACCGATCGCCTCGAACTGGGTGCGCATGGACGACATGCTGACGATCACGCTCGTCATTACCGGCGTGTTCTTCATCGCGATCAACCTGTTCATCGTGATCGCATTGCTGCGCTACCGCCACCGCAGGGGTCATCGCGCTGTTTACGAGCCGCACAACAGGCGCCTGGAATGGTGGCTGATCGGCCTGACCTCGGTAGGCGTGGCAGCGTTGCTGGCACCGGGACTCTTCGTCTACGCGGACTACATACGGCCGCCGTCCAACGTGCTGCAGATGGAAGTGTTCGCCCAGCAATGGCAATGGCGCTTCCGCTTTGCCGGCCCCGGTGGCAAGCTGGGCACGACGGACGTGCGCTACATCAGCAACGACAACCCCTTCGGCATGAACCCCGGCGACCCCAACGGCCGTGACAACTACCTGATCGAGACACCCGAGGTGCACCTGCCGTTGAACCGGCCGATCCAGGTCCTGACACGGTCGCGCGATGTGCTGCATGACTTCTACGTACCGCCGTTCCGCGCGCGCATGAACATAGTGCCCGGCATGGTGACCACCTTCTGGTTCACGCCGACCAAGGCCGGGCGTTACGACATTCTGTGCGCGCAGCTTTGCGGTCTCGGGCACGCCAACATGCGCGGCGTGGTGGTGGTAGAAGACGAAGCATCGTTCTCACGCTGGCTGGCGCAGCAGAGCACGTTCGCGCAGCAGCAGGCCAAGGTGCAGGCCGCCGCCGCCGCTGCAGGCGGCGGCGCCCAGGCGCTCGCTAACCAGGGCAAGACGCTCGCAGAGGCCAAGGGCTGCTTCGCCTGCCATACCGTGGACGGCAGTCCGCGCGTGGGCCCCACCTGGAAGGGCCTGTACGGCAAGACCGAAACGATGGCCGACGGCAGCACGGCGAAGGTGGACGAAGCCTATCTGCGCGCCTTCATCCGCAACCCGACGGCCCGCGTCGTGAAGGGCTTCGCACCCATCATGCCGAAGTTCGACCTGAGCGAGCAGGAGCTGACCACGCTGGTGACCTACATCCAATCGCTAGGCGGCTCGGCCGCCACCAGCGCAGCCCAACCCTAGCGGAGCAGACGCAATGACCTACGCGCACCCCGAACACGGCCCGCAAAGCTTGTGGACCCGCTATGTCTGGAGCCAGGACCACAAGGTCATCGCCGTGCAGTACTCGCTGACGGCCATCGCCATCGGCCTGGTCGGCCTTGTCCTGTCCAACTTGATGCGCTTGCAGCTCGGCTTTCCGGGCAAGTTCAGCTTCATCGACGCCAACCACTACTATCAGTTCGTCACCATGCACGGGATGATCATGGTGATCTACCTGCTGACGGCGCTGTTTCTGGGCGGCTTCGGCAACTACCTGATCCCGCTGATGCTGGGCGCGCGCGACATGGTGTTCCCGTTTCTCAACATGCTGAGCTACTGGGTCTACCTGCTGGCCGTGCTGGTGCTGGTGTCGAGCTTCTTCGTGCCAGGCGGGCCGACCGGCGCGGGCTGGACGCTGTATCCACCCCAGGCGATCCTGCCGGGCACGCCGGGCGTGGAGTGGGGCATCGTGTTGATGCTGGTGTCGCTGGCGATCTTCATCGTCGCGGCAACGATGGGCGGCTTGAATTACGTCACCACCACGCTGCAGGCGCGCACGCGTGGCATGACGCTCATGCGCATGCCGCTCACGGTGTGGGGCATCTTCACCGCGACCATCCTGGCGCTGCTGGCGTTTCCGGCGCTGTTCGTGTCGGCGGTGATGATGCTGCTCGACAGGACACTCGGCACCAGCTTCTTTGTGCCGGCCGTGGTATCGATGGGGCAGACGCTCAAGCATGCCGGCGGCAGCCCGCTGCTGTTCCAGCACCTGTTCTGGTTCTTCGGGCATCCGGAGGTCTACATCGTCGCGCTGCCAGCCTTTGGCATCGCATCGGACCTGATCAGCACGCACGCGCGCAAGAGCATCTTCGGCTACAAGATGATGGTGTGGGCGATCGTCGCCATCGGTGCGCTGAGCTTCGTGGTCTGGGCGCACCACATGTTCATCGCCGGCATGAATCCGTACTTCGGCTTCTTCTTTGCCACGACCACGCTCATCATCGCCGTTCCGACCGCTCTCAAAGTCTACAACTGGGTGCTGACGCTGTGGCGCGGCGATATCCACCTGACTGTGCCGATGCTGTTTGCCATCGGCTTCATCAGCACCTTCGTCCTGGGTGGGTTGACCGGGCTCTATCTCGGCAACGTGAGCGTGGACATTCCGCTGTCGAACACGTACTTCGTGGTGGCGCACTTCCATATGGTGATGGCCGTGTCGCCGATCCTGGTGGTGTTTGGCGGCATCTACCATTGGTATCCGAAGGTGACGGGCCGCATGCTCAACGACACGATCGGGCGCGTGCACTTCTGGGTTACCTTCGTCGGCACCTATGCGATCTACTTCCCGATGCACTATCTCGGCATCCTCGGCATGCCGCGGCGGTATTACCAGTATGAGGGCTACAGCTTCATTCCACATTCGGCGCAGACGCTCAACACGTTCATCACCGTCGTTGCGCTGATCGTTGCGGCGGCGCAGTTGCTGTTCCTGTACAACCTGGCGTGGAGCCTCGCGCGCGGCAAGCGTGCCGACGGCAACCCGTGGCGGGCCACCACGCTGGAATGGCAGACGCCGCAAACGCCACCCGTGCACGGCAACTGGGGCCCCGCGCTGCCCGTCGTCTACCGCTGGGCGTACGAATACAGCCCGGCGGGGCACGAGGAAGACTTCGTCCCGCAAAACCAGCCGCCTGAGACGGCGCCTGAACCGGCACCGGCCCACCCGACGCTGCAACCCGGCGAGGCAAGCGAATGACTACACTGCGCCGCTCCTTCGTTCCTGACGCGCCGCCTGTCTTGCCGAATGCGAGCCGCATCGGCCTGATCATCTTCATGGCGGTGGCAACGACATTGTTTTCACTGCTCCTGCTCGCCTATGCGATGCGCATGCGCGAGCCCGACTGGCAGCCGATCCCGCATCCGGCTCTGCTGTGGTGGAACACCGGCGCGCTGGTGCTGGCAAGCATCGCCATGCAGCGCGCCCGGCGAATTACCATGCACCGCGCGGCGTGGCTGCTGTCCGGCGGTGTGCTCGCGGCCGTGTTCGTGATCGGACAACTGAGCGCGTGGCGCATGCTGTCGGCGGCGGGGCAGACTGTCACCGTCAATCCTTCCAATAGCTTCCTCTACCTGCTCACCGGCCTGCACGGGTTGCATGTGCTGGGCGGGCTGGTGGCCTGGGCCGTGACGATCGCGCGTCTCCAGCGTGGGAACCCGTTCCGGACCCAGCGTGCCATCGCGCTGTGCGCCATCTACTGGCATTTCCTGCTGGCTGTCTGGCTCGTGCTGCTGGCGCGCGATGTGGTGGATCACCCCTGGGTTCGTCGCCACCATCTGCGGGCCGCTGTATGGAGCTGCGCCATGACCACGCCCACGCTCCCGACCGAATCCGCTGTCACCCCGCCCACCGACGCCGGGCCTGACGGCTGGCGCGGCATCGTCACCGACTGGTCGGCCGACCGCCAGGCCTTCAAGGTGCCGTGGGGCAAGGCGATGATGTGGATCTTCCTGCTGTCGGACACCTTCATCTTCAGCAGTTTCCTGATCGGCTACATGACGGTGCGCATGTCGACCACCGTGCCGTGGCCCGACCCTTCCAAAGTGTTCGGGCTCACTGTCTTCGGCGTGGATGTGCCCTTGCTGCTGATCGCCATCATGACGTTCGTCCTGATCAGCAGCAGCGGCACCATGGCGATGGCTGTCAACTTTGGCTACCGGCGCAACGCCAGGCGCGCCGCCCAACTGTTGCTGGCGACCGCGCTGCTGGGCGCGACCTTCGTGTCGATGCAGGCCTTCGAATGGACCAAGCTGATCGTCCATGAAGGTATCCGCCCCTGGGGTAACCCGCTGGGCGCGGCGCAGTTTGGCGCGTGCTTTTTCATGATCACCGGGTTCCACGGCTTTCACGTCAGTTGCGGTGTGATCTACCTGCTGCTGATAAGACGCAAGATCCTGCAGCCGGGGTTCACCGAGCACGGCAACTTCCAGATCGTGGAAATTGCCGGCTTGTACTGGCACTTCGTCGACCTGGTGTGGGTGTTCATCTTTGCGCTGTTCTATTTGTGGTGAGGCAGACCATGGACCACACCGATCTCGCCCATCGACCCGACGCCGCGCACGGCCAGCAGCATCCGATCGGCATTTACCTGAAGATCTGGGGCCTGCTGTTCGTACTGAGCACGTTGTCGTACATGGTGGATTACTTCCACGTGCAGGGCCTGCTGCGCTGGACGCTGATCATCGTGCTGATGATCGCCAAGGCCGGGCTGATCGTGTCGATTTTCATGCACATGATGTGGGAACGGCTGGCGCTGGTGTACGCGATCCTGATACCGCCCCTGTGCCTGCTGGTGCTGCTGGTGCTGATGGCTGCCGAAGCGCATCACACCTTCGGCATGCGCGAACTCTTCTTCCATTGATCTCTGCTGAGTCAGTCCGACATTAGATGTTTCGATCAAGTCGTTCACCACGGAAACAATGTTCGAAACCATTCAATACTTCCATCGGTTTCGTCAAGCATGGAATCCGCCGCCGGATACTTGCACGCATCAGCAGGGTTCATTCAGCACGGGGGCGTGCCTGGAACGCACCGCTCCAAATACAAAACGGCCCGACAAATGCCGGGCCGTTCATGTTTCCTCGCTCGCTGAAAATTTCGGCGAAAAACACCTTCGAATCAGGCGTGCTTCTCACTGAATTCGCTGAGCGGCACAGGCTGCTTGAGCGGATCGAAGTCGGCCCACCGCCCTTGTTGCCAGTTGCCGGTCGCGCGTTCGACCGCCGCGCCTCCCGCATCGCGCAGCACCCGTGCGGCGTCCAACTGGTTGTCCGGCGACACGTGTACGGCCACCAGCACGCCGGAACCACGGATTTCTTCGTCGCTGGCTTCCTGCGTGCGCATCATCGCGCCGACCAATGCACCGACATACGCACTCACCCCGGCTGCGATCAGCGACACGATGAGCGGCGCCGAAAACACCGCAAAGATCCCGACGCCGAGCACGGCGCCAACCGCTGCGCCAATCGTGACGCCTATCTCGGCACCCTTCGGCGCCTCTCTCGCGTTTGCGTCGGTGCTGGTACCACCGCCGGGCTGAAAACGTGCGTGCTGGCCGGGCGGATTGACGAAAAACAGGGTGACGTCCTCCTCGACGAAACCGGCATTGAAGAGCCGTTGCACCGCGTCTTCAGCGGCGGGGAATGTCGTAAAGCGTGCTGCGACGATGAGTGACATGTGGCCTCCTTCCATCATTGACTAGCGGTAGCAGACTATGCCGCCCCACCTCGCCCGTGCCGAGGCAAAGGTGCACGCGGTGGCACGCACCGGGACTACGCCATGGTGCCGCGATCGGGTTCCATTCCGTCCACTCTGAACAGTCCGCTATGTAACATTACGCCTTTGCCGCCGTTGTGGTTGATCACTTTCGCGCACACCGAACGGATACGCTTGCGGCCGTTGCCGAAAGCAGACATCAAGGCATTTGATCCTCGACTGCGAGTTAAAAGATTAATTATCGATCCGCTGACACGCTGCACGCCACGTCGTCGCCAGAACGAAGATCATTCCTCGGGCTGACGATAGTCACGCGGCGCTATCAATCTCGCGACACAGAGAACTAGAATGAATTATCCGAATCAATCGGGAGAAAAATCGTGCAACTTCACATGGGTTCCCATCAATTCACACACGGCCAGCCCGACTGGCGGGCAGCCGTGCTGGCAGGCGTCATCGCGGGGGCTGTGTTCCTGGCGTTAGGAGTCGTCCTGATGGCAGTGATGACGGGCGGCAGTCTGCTGGAGCCCCCACGCATGGTCGCCGCGATCATGCTGGGACGAGGCGCATTGCAATCGCCGCAATCATTCTCGATTGGCATCGTGCTCGCGGCCTTTGTGGTGCATTTTGGCCTTGCCATCGTATTGGCGCTTATCCTCGGTTTCATCATGACGTCATTCAAGCTTGACTCGAGCATGGGAATGGCTTCACTGGCGGGTGGCGCTTTCGCTGCAGTCGTTTACCTGATCAATTTCTACGGCATGACACAGTTTTTTCCGTGGTTTGCAGAAGCGCGCAACGGCGCCAGCCTGTTCGTTCACATCGTCTTCGGTATCTGCGTCGCGAACCTGTACATGAGACTGGAGCGCAACAGGGTCCGGGCGGACGCGGCCGGCCCGTCGTAGTCCGGTCGTCATCAAACGGGCAGGTCACAAATTCACCGGTGATGCGCGGTGTTCGTATTGACACCGCGGTGCAAATGACAAAAGAGGCGCGATCGAAATAATCACGCCTCTCTTTTACAGCCGACCGCAGTCCCCGTCACGTCAATCGATCGCCCTGCCCGCGGTCTCGCGCATGAACGGCAGCGGCAGCAACGACACGACGCCGCAGCCGATCAGGTACCACGCCGGCGCGAGATTGCTGCCCGAAATCTGGATCAGCCAGGTCGCGAAGAACTGCGCGAAGCCGCCGAAAATCGACACGCCGAGGCAGTACACGATCGACATGCCGGTCGCGCGAATCGCGCGCGGAAACAGCTCGGGCAGCATCACGATGTTCGGCACCGCGGTGAACGTGACGAGCAGCGCAAGGCCCGCGACCACCGCGAGCAGCACCGGCACCGTCGGCGAAGCATTGATCGTCATGAACGCCGGATAGACGGCGAAAATCAGCAACACACGCGATACCCACAGCACGCGCTTGCGGCCGACCCGATCGGACAGCGCGCCCGCGAACGGCGAGCAGATCACCGTGACCACCGCGCCGGTCCATGCGGCCCATAGCGCGGTCGCCATCGGCAGATGCAGGATGCGGATCGCGTAGGTCGACAGATAGAACAGCACGATGTAGTTCGCCGCGGTGCCGCCGATCGTCGTCAGCACGCCGGTCGTGATCGAGCGTGCGTGGTCGCGGAACAGCTCGCGGACCGGCAGCGACGGAGTTTGCGCCACGGGCTGCGCACCCATTTCACCAGCCGCTGCCGCGCCATCTTCGACACCCGGCAGCGTCTCGTCGAGATGCCGCCGGATGTAGATGCCGATCGGCCCCATCGCCATGCCGATCACGAACGGCACGCGCCAGCCCCAGCTTTCGAGCGCGGCCGGCGACAGCGTCGCGGCCAGCGCGACGCCGAGCAGCGACCCCACCACCGTGTTCATCCCCTGGCTCACGAACTGCCAGCTGCCGTAAAAACCGCGCGTGCGATCGCTGCCGTATTCGAGCAGCAGCGCCGTCGATGCGCCCACCTCGCCGCCCAGCGCAAAGCCCTGAATCAGCCGCGCGAGAATCACGAGCAGCGGCGCCGCGACGCCGATCGCCGCATAGGTCGGCGCGAACGCGATGAGCGCCGAACCGAGCGTCATCAGCCACAGCGTCAGGCTCATTGCGGCCTTGCGTCCGGCGCGGTCCGCGTAGCCGCCCAGCACGATGCCGCCCACCGGCCGCATGATGAAGCCGACGCCGAACGTGCCGACCGCGAGCATCAGTTGCACGAGTTGTCCCTCGACCGGGAAATACAGCTCGCCGATGACCGTCGCGAAGAAGCTGTAGATCGTGAAATCGTAAAACTCGAGGCCGTTGCCGAGCGTGATCGCGGCGATCGCCTTTGCGTGGCCGACGCGCTTTTGAGGTTGATCGGCGAGGCGCGACGCATCGAGCGCATTGAGTCCGTTGGCGCTCGCGGGCCGCGGTGTGGCGGAATAGTCCATTTGTGTCTCCATCGTTATCCTTGTGCTGCCAGGGCAACGCGCTCGCGCGCCGCCGCGTCAAACGAGGAACGTCTGCGCGAGCTTGACCCAGTAGGCCGCGCCGGTCGCGAGGCATGCGTCGTTGAAGTCGTAGCCGGGGTTGTGGACCATGCAGCCGCCCTCGCCGTCACCGTTGCCGATGATCAGATAGCTGCCCGCGCATCGTTCGAGCAGGAACGCGAAGTCCTCGCTGCCGGTCAGCGGCTGCATGTCGCGAATCAGCCCGTCTTCGCCGAGCCAATCGAGCGCAACCTGGCGCGCGAGCGCGGTCATGGCCGCATCGTTGACGAGCACCGGGTAGCGGCGCTGATAGTCGACCTCGGCGCGCGCGCCGAATACGGCCGCCTGGCCGGTCGCGACCTCGGTGATGCGCTGTTGCAGATGGTCGCGGACCTCGGGCCGCAGCGCGCGCACCGACAGGCGCATCTCGGCGGTTTCGGGAATCACGTTCGGCGCTTCGCCGGCGTGAATCGCGCCGACCGTGATGATCGACATATCGAGCGGCGCGATGTTGCGCGACACGATGGACTGCAGCGCAAGCACGATCTGCGCGCACACGACGACCGGATCGACCGCCTTGTGCGGCACCGCGCCATGACCGCCGCGGCCGATCACCTTGATGATCACCGTATCCGACGACGCCATGAACGACCCCGGCATGAAGCCCAGCTTGGCCGTAGGAAAGCCCGGCATGTTGTGCATCGCGAACACGGCGTCGCAGGGGAACTGCTCGAACAGGCCGTCGTCGAGCATTTTCTTCGCGCCGGCGAGCCCTTCCTCGGCCGGCTGGAAGATCAGATTCAGCGTGCCGTCGAAACTCTTTTCATGCGCCAGATACCTGGCGGCGGCGAGCAGCATCGCCGTGTGGCCGTCGTGACCGCATGCGTGCATCTTGCCGGGCCGCTTGCTCGCGTATGGCAGGCCGGTGGTTTCGTGGATTGGCAGCGCGTCCATGTCGGCGCGCAGGCCGAGCCGGCGCGTGCCGTTGCCGAGCTTCAGTTGACCGACCACGCCCGTTTGCCCCAAGCCGCGATGCACGGTATAGCCCCACTCCCGCAGGCGTTCGGCGACCAGATCACCGGTCGCGAACTCCTCGTAGGCGAGCTCCGGATGCGCGTGGATGCTGTGTCGCAGCGCGACCATTTCCTGTTCGATTTGGGCGATGCCCGCCGGAATGACCATCGTGTTCATGCCGTCTGTCTCCATGTCAGCGTGAACCGAGCATAGCCGCGCCGAATTTCGAGAGGCAGGCGTAGAATCGTTGCGGGTGCCAACCACTGGTTGCCCCCTTTCATACTCCCGATTCGCATGAGACTGCATCAGCTCAGTACCTTGGCCGCGATCGCGGATACCGGAAGTATCCGGGCTGCCGCCCGCTCGCTGGGGCTGTCGCCAGCCGCCGTGACCAAAGCGATGCGCGAGCTCGAAGCCAATCTGCACGCGCCGCTGATCGTGCGCAGCGCGAGCGGCGTCGCGTTCACCGAGTTCGGCCGCGCGCTCGTCGTGCATGCGCGGCTCGTGCTCGGCCAGTTGCAGCGCGCGCAAGCCGAGATCGACGCATTGCGCGGAGCCGCGGCCGGCAAGCTGTCGATCGGCGTCACGCCGTGGGTCGCGCTGACCTTGCTGCCGCCCGCCGTGCGGCGTTTTCGCGAACGGATGCCGGACGTGCAACTGGAATTTTTCGAAGGCCTGCTCGCGGTCGTGCAGCCGCGTCTGCGCGACGGCAGCCTCGATTTTTCGATCGGTCGGCCGCCGCCCGCGTCGCCGCAGTCGGAGTTTCAGAACGCGCCGCTCTTTTCGACGCACGCGGCGGTGGTAGCGCGGCGCGACCATCCGAAGGCCGGATGCCGCACGCTGCTCGACCTTCAAAACGAGGAATGGATCCTCAACTGGGACCCGGCGAGCCGCGAGTCGATGTCGAACAATCTGTTCGTCAAGCGCGGCATGCGGGTGCCACAAACGATCGTGCTAGCGCATTCGCTCGCGATCGTGCTGGGACTGCTCGCGCACACGGACATGGTCAGCATCTTTCCGTGGCCGCTCGTCGAGGCGATACGCGCGAAGGAAAACCTGTGGGCGCTGCCGCTGCGCGAAACGCTCGACGAAACCATCATCAGCATCACGTCGCGGCGCGGTGCGCCGACGAGCCCGGCGGCCGCCTGCTTTCTCGACTGCCTGCGCGAGACGATCGACGAAGGCGCGCGCTCGCAGAACCCCGAACAGCGCCGGCTGTTTCATTCGATCGAACTGATGCTGTAGCGCTCGGAGCGTTCCTGCATGCGTCTTCGCTGTGTCGTCAATCGAGAAACTCGCCGGCCCGCTTCCTGAGCATCGCGCTGAAATCGTCGAGCCAGCCGATCGACAGCCGCCAGCTCTGCCAGTACAGATCGACGTCGATATGCTTGCCCGGCGCGACCTCGACCAGTTCGCCGCGCTGCAGATGCCCGGCGACCATCCGCTCGGGGCACATGCCCCAGCCGAGGCTCATCACGCACGCGCGCATAAAGCCGGCGACGTGCGGAATCCAGTGCAGCGGCGGATCGATCTCCGCGCGTGTGATGCGCCGCATGAAGCGCTTTTGCAGCTGATCCTTGGGGTTGAAGTCGACGCACGGCGTGCGCCGCAGGCTGTCGCGCGTGACGCCGTCGGCGAAATAGCGCGCGAAAAACGCTGGTGAGCACACCGCGAGGTATCGCATGCGGCCGAGGCGCGTCGAGCGGCAGCCCTGCACCGGTTCGGCCTGCGTCGTGATCGCGCCCTGCACGCTGCCGTCGCGGATGCGCTGCGCGGTGTAGTCCTGGTCGTCGATCACGAGGTCGAGCAGCATCTCGCGTTCGACGCAGAACGGCGCGACCGCGTCGATGAACCAGGTGCCGACGCTGTCGTCATTGACGGCGACGCGCAGCGCCGGCCACTGCTCGACGAGCGCGCCGGGCAGTGTCGGCAGGCGGCCGTTCAGCTCCGCTTCGAGCAATTGCACGCGCTCGGTGTGGCGGCACAGCAGCGCGCCCGAGGTGGTGGCGACGCACGGCTGACCGCGCTTCACCAGCACGCTGCCGACGCGCTCCTCGAGCAGCTTGACCCGCTGCGACACCGCGGACGCAGTGATATTCAGCTCGCTTGCAGCACGGTCGAACGAGCCGTGGCGGACCACGGCGGCCAGCGCATTGAGCAAGGCGTAGTCGAGCATTAGCGTTCCTTAATCGGCATTAAGTAAATTAGGTTCTCTTATGTGACGCAATCACGCAGACTAGCGCGGCTGGAATATCCCGTCTATCCCTACTGCTTCCATTTTTCGGACCATTTATGAACTGGCTGTCTTTCTCCCACGGCGCGGCGCTGTGCGCATCACTGATCGTGACGATCGGCGCGCAGAATGCGTTCGTCCTGCGGCAGGGCATCATGCGCTCGCACGTCGGCAAGATCGTGCTGTTGTGCACGTTGTCGGATTTCATTCTGATCGGCGCAGGCGTCGGCGGCGCCGCGGTGCTGATGGAGCGCTACCCGCGCTTCGTGCACGCGATGCTCTACGTCGGGCTCGCGTATCTGGCCTGGTTCGGCATCAGCGCGCTGCGCCGCGCGGTACGGCCGGGACACGCGGTGCTCGACGGTTCGAGCGGCGCCTCCGCCGATCAAGTCCCGCCCACGCAACGCGCGCTGCCGATCATCCTGATGACGCTCGCGTTCACGTGGCTCAATCCGCACGTCTATCTGGACACGTTCCTGTTGATCGGCACGGCCGGCGCGCGCGAACCGCAAGGCGCGCGGGTCGCCTTCGCGCTCGGCGCGATGACGGTCAGCGCGGTGTGGTTCGTCGCGCTCGGCTATGGCGCGCGCATGCTGGCGCCGCTGTTTCGCCGCGCGACTGCGTGGCGTGTGCTGGATGGCGCGATCGGCAGCATGGTGCTGCTGCTGGCGGTTACGCAGTTGCGTTGAGCGTTCGACGCGGGCCTTATTCCACGCCCGATTTTTGCCGCGCATCTTGCGCGGCCCGCACTTCGGCTTCGTCGCGCGGCACGAGGTTCATCAGCCGGGCGAGCACCGGCCACTTCAGCAGCGACTGCTCGTAAGCCTCCTTCGCCTGAGCATCGAAATAGCGGCCCGGCTCGACCTCGGGCAGACGCAGTGCGAGGCCGCTGATATCGTCGACGGGCCAGCCGCCGCGCGCGGCGTTTTTCGACGTATTGCGCGCGTTCGTCATTTGCCGTCTACCCACACGCCGTCCGGCGTCTTCACCACATAGCCGGACGCGGTCTTCATCGTCACCGTCCCCTCGTTTTCGCCGACCATCTGCGTTTGCGGCAGATTCGTCGCGTACTGCGACAGGCTCACACCCGGCTTGAACGGGCTGTTCGACACGAGATTCGACAGCAGCTGCGCGAGCGCGAGGAAGCTCGACGGATCGTCGATCACCGTGGTCGGCCCATGATTGCCCTGGAAGCCGACCACGCGCACGCCGACCGGCCCGTGCACGATGCGCGGCGTCGGAATCTCGCGCAGGCCCGCGACCTGGTTCGTGTCGCCGCGCAGCGCCGCGCCGTGCTCGGGCACGAACACGATCACCGCGCGCCGCCCCGACGATGCGATCAGATCGGCGAAGCGGTCGAAGTCGCTCATCAGCTTGTTCACGCGCAGTGGATATGAATCGATACTCGTCAGGCTGCTATTCGGCAGCCGGTTGCCGTCGTGCAGGCTGATCGTGTTGTAGTACAGCGCGACCGGCCCCGCGATGCTCGCGCGCTGCGCGTACCACGCGGCGAGCGTCTCGTAGTCGTCGCGAATCGGCGAGCCGTCGAACGCATGCATCGCGACCGGCACGCTCGTGTTCGGAATCAGCGGCACGTTCGGCACGCCGGCGTTGTCGTGGACCAGTTCCAGGAAATTGTCGAAGTGGCCGTCGTGGTTCAGCATCGTCTGCGGCGTGTAGCCGGCCTGCGCGAGATCGGCGAGCAGATAGCACTGCTGCGGCGCGTTCTTGTACAGGTCCGCGTGCGCCTGCTGGCCGCAGCTCGCGCGCAGCACGCGAATCGCGGCCGGCCCGCTATAGCTCGCCGCGGTGCTGAAGTTCGTGAACAGATAGTCGAAGCGGGACAGCAGCGGATGATTGCGCGCCTTCGCGACATCGAGGTCGTCCCACGACAGCGAGCAGATGTGCAGCACGATCACGTCGAACTGCGCGTTCGGATCGGCGGCCAGATGGCCGAAGCTGACCTGCCGTTGCGACTCCTGCGTGCGGAACGCGGCGAGCGCAGCGTTATGGTCGAGCGGCTGCGCGGCGAGCGGGTTGTTCGCTCCATTCGGGCCGGCATTCGCCGCCGCGTTCGCCGACGCTCCACGCAGTTGCGCGAGCACCACGCCGCCCTCGTGCCACAGCGGAATCGCGACCAGCGCGATCAGCACGAAGGTCGCGACGCGCACCCAGCGATTCACGATCAGATAGCCGACGAGCGCGCCGAGCGCGCCGAGCAGCAGCATCGGCGGCAGGAAGCGCTGCGCCAGTTCGAGCCAGTAGCCGTAGCTGAACGTGGTCAGATTGCCGAACTCCTCGGTCAGACGCGAGAACGGCGGCACGTTCGCCTCGTGGTACATCAGCGGCACGCCGAGCGCGAGACCGACCAGGTTGCGCACGATGCGCAGCGCGCGCCGGCGCAGCGTCGAAGTCACGACGAGCGCGAGCGCGAAGCCGAGATTCGCGAGCCACAGCGGCTGCAGATGGCCGCCCGCGAACAGGTACAGCTTGAGGATGAAGTACAGGTTCCACAAAGTCATCGACAGGTTCTCTCTTTGGCCTGCGCGCGACACGATGCGCGCAGGCTGCATCAATAGCGGGTGCGGTCGAGCGCGAGCAGTGTCTCGCAGGCACGCGCGAGCCCGCCCCACAGTCGCGAATAGCCTTCGACGCCCATCGCGAGCACTTCCTTCAAACCAAGCAGCGGCGCGTCCTCGCTCGTTTGCTCATGCCAGTCGAGCCACGCGTCGGCGCGGCCGAACGTGCATTGCACGAGTTGCCGTTGCTGTTCGAGCGTGAGGCCGTCGAAGCGCACGCCGAGGTGCCGGCCGACGCAGCGGCTCACGTACACCGGAAAATGGAACTGGCGATCGCCGCGGCTCAGGCACACGCCGAGACTGTCGCCCGGCGCCAGATTCAAACCCGGCTCGACATCGAGACCGAGGCCGCCGGTCGAATAGTCGCTGGTCGTGCAGGCGAGCGTCGAGCCGTCCGCGAGCAGTAGCGTCGCCGCCGCGCGCATCGCGATGCGATGCGTGACGCGCACCTGCTTCGCCTCACGCGCAACGCTCGAGGCCGCGCCGAGCATCACGAGGTTGTAGAGGGTCCAGAACACGTTCATCAGGATCGTCGCCGTTTCGCCGCTCTGCCCGAACATCAGCCGGTACACGCCGGCCGCGAGCGCGCCGCTGTTCAGTGCGAGCAGCACCAGATACGGCTTCGACGTCGACCAGTCGAAGTAGCCCTCGCCGATGCGCCCGCCCTTGTCGGTCACGTTGAACTTGCCGTGCTTCGGGCTGAAGAACGCGATCGTGGTCGGCAGCACGATGTACCACGCGAGCACCGACTCGTAGACTTCGGCCCAGAACGAGTGACGGTACTTGCCCTGCATGCGCGAGTTCGCGAGGTTCGCGAGCACGATGTACGGCAGCACGAATCCGGCGATCGTCGTCGCCGATGCGTTGATGAAGTACATCTGGAAGAACAGGTACGCCATCGGCATCGTCAGGAACACGAGCCGCGGCACGCCGTAGAAGAAATGCAGCATCGCGTTGCCATAGCATAGCCGCTGGAAAAAGCCCAGCCCGCGGCCGATGAACGGATTGTCGATGCGAAAGATCTGCGCCATGCCGCGCGCCCAGCGGGTGCGCTGCTGGATATGGCTCGCGAGGCTCTCGGTCGCGAGACCTGCGGCCTGCACGGTCGGCAGATAGGCGGTCGTGTAGCCGCGCCGATGCAGCTTCAGCGCGGTGTGCGCGTCTTCGGTGACGGTCTCCACCGCGATGCCGCCCACTTCTTCGAGCGCATCGCGTTTGAGGATCGCGCACGAGCCGCAAAAGAACGATGCGTTCCACAGATCGTTGCCCGACTGCACGAGCCCGTAGAACAGATTGCCCTCGTTCGGCACGCGGCGGAACGTGCCGAGGTTGCGCTCGAACGGGTCCGGCGAAAAGAAGTGATGCGGCGTCTGCACCATCGCGCAGCGCGCGTCGCGCAGGAACGTGCCCATCGTCGTTTGCAGGAACGAGCGCGTCGGCACGTGATCGCAATCGAAGATCGCGACGTACTCGCCCTGCGTGCGGGCGAGCGCGCTATTGATGTTGCCGGCCTTCGCGTGACGGTTGTCGTCGCGGGTCAGATAGTCGATGCCGCAGGCCTGCGCGAAGGCTCTGAATTCCTCGCGGCGGCCATCGTCGAGCAGATAGACGCGCAGCTTGTCGGCGGGCCAGTCGATGCCTTGCGCGGCGAACACGGTGGGCCGCACGACGGCCAGGGGCTCGTTATAAGTCGGGATGTAGATGTCGACGCTCGGCCAGCTCGATGTGTCGGTGGGCAGCGTCGCGACCGCGCGCTTCAGCGGCCACGCGGTCTGCACGAAACCGAGCAGCAGAATCACCCATGTATACGCTTCCGCGCCGAACAGCAGATAACCGAGAATCGCCTCCCCCGGCGTCTGGAACGACAGCGTCTGGGTGACGCGCCACCACACGTAGCGCACCATCGCGAGCATCGCGAGCGTCGTCAGGATCAGCACCGGCATGCGCCCCGGAAAGCGTCGCACGATCAGCGCGATGAATACGAGCACGGCGAAGAACTCGAACTGACCGTCGGACTGCAGCGGCGACGTGCCGATCACCGCCCACAAACCGATACCCGCGACAACCATCAACGGCAGCAGCCAGCGAACATGGCCCACGCGCTGCGTCGCGTCTTCGAGCCGCGTGCCCCAGCGCTGCCACGGCAAGCTCGCCAGCAGCGCGTCGACGCGCTCGCGCCCGCGCCGCCCGAGCAGCCAGAGCGGCACCAGCCAACGGTCGATCCAGGCGGCCAGCGCCCGCATTGTCGCCGCCGCGCTTCGTGACGACGAACGCGGCGCGCGCACGAACGCGCGCCACAGCCATGCGCGCAGTCGATGCGGTTCGAGCACGCCCCATTGCAGCGCGAAATGCAGCACGGCCGCGCGCATCCAGCGGCGCGCGTAATCGGGCTTGCCCGGCGCGGGCGGCTGGAAGAACAGCCGCACGAACCAGTCGAGCGGCGTGCGCGTGGCGGGCACGCCAAGGCCGCGCGCGACCCAGTCGAGCGCTCGCGTACGCACCGAACGCGTTTCCCGTTCGCTCATGAGCCGCCGTCCCGCCAATCGAGCGGCGCCGTGGCCTCGGTAAGCCACGCGTCGAGCCAATTCGCGAGCCCCTGCAGATCGTGCGACGCCTGCGAATGCGGGGCGTCGTCGAACAGCCACGTGCCGCGCGCGAACGACTCGGGCAACGCGACATCGAGATGCACGCGCTGCGCGAGCGGCAGCTTGTCGCCGAGCGCCGCGCCGAGCATCGCCAGCACGTCGCGCTGCATGTCGCGCGCGGGGTTCAGCCGGTTCACGATGATGCGCAGTTGCGCGCACGCTTCGCGCAGCGCCGCGAGCCGCGCGACCAGCGTCGCGCAGGCGGCCGGTTCGGGCGGGGTCACGCACAGCGCGAGGTCGGCGCAACGCAGCGCGTGCTCGGCCTGCTGCGACGGATAGCGCGCGGTGTCGATCAGCACGACGCCATCGCGCGGCAGATCGAGCTCGGCGAGCGCGTCGGCGAGCCAGCGCGGCTCGGCGGCGAGGCGTGCGTCGCACTGCGTGCTTTGCGCGGTGGACACCGCGCCGTACGGCACGAACAGCACGCCGTCCGCGTTGCGCCACGTGTGGGCATGCCATGCGGTGTGCGCATCGAGCAGCGCCTGCGACAGACCCGTCGCCGCGAGACCGTCGATGCCTAGCTGCGCGCCGAGCATGTTCTGCGGATCGAAGTCGAGCGCGACGACCTGGCGGCCGCGGCGCGCGAGCAATACCGCGAGCACGGCGGTCAAGGTGGTACGGCCGGTGCCGCCCGCGGTCGAGACGACGGCGATCGTTTTCATCGCGCCACCTCGTCTTGGGTCGTGTCGAGCGCGGGCAGCAGACGCGCGCGCAGCGCGACCGGCTCCATCTCGCACGGCACCGCGTCGCGCGGATCGAAGCCGCGCATGGCCGCAAGAGCGCGCCGCGCGCCGACGCGCTGCCAGACGATCCACACCGGCAGCGCGACGACCATGCCGGCCACGAAACACATCAGAACCACTTCGATCATTCGATGCTCCTCGCGCGCACCGGCATTGCGCTGGGTTCGGCGCGACGACGCGGTGGCATGGGGTGGGGTCGGCGGCGCTCACTAGCGAGCGGTTTCGCTTCGGCTGATCCGGCAGGCCGGGTTGGCGCAGACGTTGGCGCGGCATCGACTTCGAGCTCGGCACGCGCATGAACCAACGCCACTTCCACTTGCGCGAGTTGCACGGCGGCCACGTGCGCGGCTTCGTGCGGCGCTGCGGCGAGCGGTGAGCTCAAAGGCGCGCGATCACGTATCGACGCCGCGAACATATCGCTGTAATCGGCGATCCGGTTGCGCCGGTTGGCCGCGTCCAGCGCGTCGAGTTCGGCGCCGATGCTCTGCTCCGCCAGGTGCACGAGCGAATCGGCGAGCTGTTCGACCGGCACATCGATGATCCGCGCCAGCGCGGCGTCCGCATCGGCGAGCCGGCAGGCGAACAGGAACACATACAGATGCGACGCGTCGACGGTCAGCACGTCACCCGCGCGGCGCGGCACACAGTGCTTCAGCGCATCGACGTGCGCGCATTGCGGCAGCAGCGTCAGCTTCACGAGCACATGCGGCAGTTGCAGCACGCCGCTGCGTGCGAGCACGAGGCGCACGCGCTCGCAGAACGCGCCGGCCGGCAGATAGCCGCGCACGTCGTCGCTCAACGCGGCGCTCAATGCGCTGCGGTAGTCGGCGGCGACCGGCCGCGTATGGAGCTGCCCCTGCAGCGACTGCAGCAGCGACTGCATGCGCGAGAACGGCAGGTCGCGGCCGAGCACGAGGTTCGCGCCGAGCGTCAGCACGAGCAGCTCGTATTGATGGCGCAGCACTTCGCCCCGCTCGACGACGACGATCTTCAGCGCGCGCCCGGTCTGGCGGCGCAGCGCATGAACCGTCGCGCACAACGCGTCGAGCTGCGCGCCGCCCGCGTAATCGAGCACCACGGTCGCGGCCTGCGCATGGGCGCACGCGCTCAGCACCGCGGCCTGATCGGCGCACACTTCCCAATGCGGCGGCAGCCACGCCTCGTGACCTCGCACCACCGCGCGGCTCACGACGACCCGCTGCTCGTCGCGCGCGAGCAGGCGTTCGCCGCGCGCGACGCTGCTGGCCAGAGCATCGGGCGCGACGCTGAGGTGGCCGCTGTCGGTAAAGCGCAGGGAGCGGACTTCGCCCGTCACCAGCGTGCGATCCGCGCGCCAGAAGTCGGCATGCCACAGCAGCTCGCCGTGCGTGCGCTCCATCCGTGCGACGCCCGCGCATGCCGCATGGAACGCGTTGCGGCGTGATGCATCGATGACGCCATCCGGCGCGCCGCGTGTATCGAGTGAATCGTCTTCGCCATTGCCATCGACGCCGAGCAGCAGCACCAGCGTGATACGCCGTGCCGCGCACCAGTTCGCGAGCATGCGGCCTTCGTGCGCGAGCGCGGCGGCGTCGTGCCAGTTGAACCAGCGTTCGGCGCCTTCGATGAAATACAGCGAGCCTGCACGAAAACCGAAGCGCTTCAGCGCGCGCAGACCGCCGAACAGTTTGCCGTGCGTCGCGGCGCTGTCGGCTTGCTGCTCCGACTCTTGCGCATCATCGACGGCCGGCATCGCCAGCACGTTCAGATTGCGCGGCCAGCCCGCGGCCGGCGCGTTGACGCTAAAGCCCAGCTCGCGCAAACGCTGGGCAACGGCCGCGCGTTCACGCGCGAGCACGACCGTCACGTCGCGGGTGAGCGCGGTGCGCGCGCTTTCCCAGATCAGCGTGTCGCCCCCCGGCGTGCGCGGCGCCGCGTAGATCGCATACAGCTTGCCCGCTTCGAGCGCGGCCCATTCGCCCGGCAAGGCCTCGATCGCGAGACGGCCGACCTGCCGTGCGCGACGCTGCGCACCGGTGCCGCCGAACATGCGCAGCCAGCGTCGCATGAAAGTGCGCCCAGGAGTTTGGGTTGGATTCGAAACGGTGTTCACGTCTGCTGTTCCAGGTCTCGTTGCATCGCCGTTCAATAGCTCGAATAAAGCCGTACCGGCTGCGGCGACAGACGGTTGTCCTGCCTGCGGGCATCGAACGTGTAGCGCAGATAGACGAGCGCGGCGCTCGGTGCGTAGTCGTGCGAGCGATCGATGCTCAACTGCGCGCCCAACACCAGATGCGGATCGGCGCGATACTCGACGACGCCCGCGAGCCCATACGAAAACGCGACACCGCGTGTCGAGCTGCCCGCATTGACGAGACTGTCGAGCCCCGGTGCCGCGCCGAGGCCGGCTGGCAGACCGTTCGGGTAGTACGGCGAATCCCGCTCGTACGAATTCGACACGCCGACGGTCGCGCTCAGATCCCACTTCAGCGCGCCATGCCGCCCCAGCCATTCGAGCGGCACGCCGAGCGACAGATAGCGCTGCGGACTGTAGTAGCCGCCCTGCCCGAACGAATAGAAGCGCAGGTTGTTCGTGTAGTGCCATGCGTTGCCGACGAGGCCGGTGCTCACCAGAGAATTCGCGCGCCGGTAGACCGGCATCGTGAAGCCGGTGCGCAGCGTGAATTCCTGATTGCTCGCAACATTGCGCCCGGTCAGCTCACCCGCGCCGAGATCGGCGAACAGGTTCGCCGCACCGAGATCGATCGACGAATGCAGGTCGATGCCATCGCGGCGCACACCGCCCCACACGGTGCCGGTCGCCGGATCGTGCATGCCGGCATACGACAGTTGGCTACCGGTTTCCGGACGGCGCGAGCCGCTGACCAAAAAGCTCGCCGGTCCCGCGTCGAAGCGGTAGCGCACCCCGCCGACGAGGTAAGACACGGGGAATCCGAGCGGCGTCGTGCCGAAGTCGAAGCGCCACGCGTCGGACGTGTAGCCCGCGCCGAGCGCGACCCCGGTGGCCGACTGATGCAGATACGGCAAGCCCGCGGCCAGCGTGGCGAGTTGCTGCGGCGACAGGCCGAGCGACGTGCCGAGCTTGTCGGCCGCGCCGAAGCTGCCGAACGTATCGCGCGTGAACGCGTTGGCATCGCTGACATCCAGCGTGCCCGCGTCGAGATGCACGGTATCGATGTGCGCGAAGAAATGGCCGTCATAGCGATACGGGATCTGCACGTACACCGGCACCTGCCACGCGCGCAGCTGCGAGATGCCCGCGTCGCCGGACTTATACGCGGGCAGCCAGCCGGTCTCGATCGACGGATTGCGGCGCTGTTCGAGATCGTCGAGCGCGGCTCGCGCGGGCGTGCCATCGGGTCCCGCGCGCACGCCCGCCAAGCGTTCCTGCGCGAGCGACAAACGGTACAGCGAAGCGGCATCCTCGTACTGCCCGAGATCTTCGGCGATGCGGCCGCTTTGCACCGTCACGTCCGCCCGCGTCGGATACGCGGCGCGCAGTGCCGTCGTGATCTGCTGCGCGTCGCGCGCCTGGTTCAACGCGGCGAGCCGGCGCGCGGCCGAGAGCCGCGTGTCGACGTCGTCGGGCGCGGCGCCGTCCAGCACATCGTGCACGACGCGCAGCGCGGCGCCGCGCTGACCGCTCTGCTCCAGCACACGGGCCAGCGCGAGCTGCACTTCCGGATCGTTTGGCTGCGCGGCGAGCAATGGCGCCAACGTCGCCCGCGCGGCCGCGTAGTGGCCCTGCACGCGCTGGAGGTCGGCGAGTTCGAGCGTATAGCGTTTGTCGCGCCGACCGGCGGCACTGACCGCCGCGAGTCGCTGCCCGGCCGCTTCGTAATCCCCATGATCGATCGCTTCGTCGGTTTGACGTAGGGCCGCACGCAGCGCCTGATCCTCGAGGCGCGCGTGTTGCGCAGCGTCCAGCTTCAGCCGCGGATCGTCACGCAACTGCTGAAGCCATGCGGACAGCTCCGCGTCGCGTCGCGCACTGCCGAGCAGATCGCCGTAACGCAGCCGCACGTCCGCGTCGGCCTCGCCCGGATGCGCTTCGATCCAGTCGCGCAGCAACGCGAGGCCGCGTCCGGCGTCGCCCACGTCGATCCACTGCGCGCCGACCGACGCGAGCAGATTCGGATCGTCGCCGGCCAAAGCGCGTGCGTCGTCGAGCAGGCGGAGCGCGCTTGCGCGATCGTCGCGGCCGAATGCGGCGCGCGCGTCGGCAAGCTTTCGTTGCGTTTGCAGATTGCGATCGAGCGCCCGCATACCCTCGGTGCGCTCCTGCTCCGGGATCAGCGCGAGCACCGCTTGCGCGCCGCTCAGGTCATCGAGCGAATTGCGGTAAAGCGCGCTCGCATAGCGCATCTCGGCCGATGGCGCGAGCGCGAGCCCCTCGTCCATCACGTTGCGGCCGAGTTGCGGCAGGCCGAGATCGCGGTACAGACGCGCGAGCGCGAAACGGGTCCACGCTGCGTCGGGCTCGCTGCGCAAGGCGGCTTCATAGCGTTGCGCGGCGGGACCGCGCTCGCCGTCGGCGAGCAACTGGTCCGCCTGTTTGCCAAGCAGATCGGCACGCAGACGAGCGAGGCTCTGGCGATCGTCGGCAGCGGTGAAGCGGCTTTGCAACGCGTCGATCAACGGCTCGACCTGCGCCGCGCGGCCGGTGTTTTCGAAGAGCGTCTGGGTGCTGCGCAGCGCCGCCACGCTCGGCGCATGCCCGCTCAGCATGTCGCGCAGGAGCGGCTCGGCCGCGCTCCAGTCGTGCTGCGCGAGCAGCGCGTCGGCGAGCATCAGCTTCGCGTCCGCGTTGTCCGGCTCCATCGCGAGCGCCGCGCGCGCCGCCCGCTCCGCCTCCTGCGCGTGGCCCGCTGCGGCAGCCGCGCGGCCTTGCGCGAGCGTGCCCCAGAATTGCGCGGTGCGCGCGAGGCTCTGCCATTTCGCGCGATTGTCGGGCGCGAGCGCGGCCGCGCGCAGAAACAGCGTGCGCGCTTCGTCGTGCCGCCCGGCCCGCATGCGCGCGATGCCGAGACCGCCGACTGCGTCGGCGTCGTCGGGACGCGCGCTCGCGGCGCGCGCGAGCAGCGGCTCGGCGGCCGCGACATCGTTGCGCTCGAGCGCTCGCAGACCGCGCTGCTGGGCGATGAAGTCAGGGTTGTGTTCGAGTTGCCGTTGCGCGTCGAGGCGCGCTTCGAGCGTCGCGACCCGCTCGCGGAATTCGGTGTCGTCCGGCACGAGTTGCAGATAGGCGCGCAACGCCGGCAGATACGCGAGGTCCACCCCCGCCGATTGCAGCACGTGACGCCACGTGTCGAGCGAGGCCGTGCGATCGGAGTCGGGCCGCGTCGCCAGATTCCACGCGATGCGGTTGGCCTCCGCGCGCGTATCGCCGCGCGCGTTCAGCAGATTCGCGAGCACCAGCGCGGCATCGACGTCGGACGGATCGGCGGCGATCCGCCGATGCAGTGCGACCAGCGCCTGCTGGCGGCCCTCGGGCGTACCCGCGAGAATCTGGTAGTACTCGGCGCCGAGCGAGCCCGACGGCGCGCCGTGCGGAAACAGCAGTTGCAAGCGCCGCGCCGCTTCGGCGGACTGGCCGCTACGCGCGAGCAGACGCACGGTCGCGAATTCCTCGCGGCCGTTGGTGGCGACGCGGAATTCGTCGTCGAGCTGCTGGATCGGCGCGCTGTCTGGCGCTTTGGCGCGCAAGCGTGCGAGCGTCGCCTGCGCGGCTTGGGCTTTCCCGAGACGCAATTCGATGCGCACCTGTTCGGCAAGCAACACCGGATCGCCCGGCGCGGCTAGCAGCGCCTTGTCGATCGCCTGCAACGCAAGGTCGTCGCGATGTTTGGTCGACCACATGCGCGCGGTCGCGAGCAGACGTTGCGCGGCGGGGTTTTGTGGCGGCGCTATGGTCCGCTGAGCAGCGGGTGCCGCCAGCGTACCGATGGCAGCCGTGCGCGCGGCCGTCGTGCGCATCGCTTCGGCTTGCCTGGTGTTGCCGTAGGCATGACCCGTGATCGCAGCCGCGCACGCGCACGCGAGCACGCTGAAACGCGCCACGCGCGTTACTGCGGCGCGGCGCTGCACGACGTGCTCCAGTGCGGATCGAGGGTGCCGTCGGCGGCGAAACGATAGCGGCCTTCGCGCCAGCCGAGCGCGAACAGGCTCAGCACGCTCGTGTAGTAACCGGCGGCCGTCTCGCTATCGAGCGCGGCGACGCGTGCGATCTGCGCATCGGCCAGCGCGCGCTGGCCGCGCGCATCGAGAAACGGCACGGCCGCCGCTGAAAAACCGGCGTTGCCCATGTTGATGCCGGCACGGCCATTCGTCGCGTCGACTTTCTCGGGCGGTGCGCCGTGCGCGGCGATGAAGTCCGCGAACGGCGCGAAGCGCGCGAGCAGCGTCGGCGCGAGCGGATCGCGCCGGTCGAGCATGCCGGTCCACAGGTACACGCGAATCGCGTTATAGGCGCTCTCGGCGTGGGTCTCGGCGTCGGGTGCGAAGCCGCGGTTCGCGCGGTACAGCGCCCAATCCGGCGAGAAGCCTTGCGGCGCGGTATCGATCAGGATGCGGCTCGTGCTCGCGAGCAAACGCGGCCAGCGCCGATCGTCGGGCAGCCGCGTAGCGAGGCCGCGCAGCACCTGCGGCGGCATGTAGCTCGGATTGACGCGCCACACGTCCGGGTCCGGATGAAAGCCGACCGGGCCCGGCAGCAAGGTCAAGCCGAGCCCCGGCGCGTTGGCCGTCTCCTCGTCGAGCACACGGCGGGCGAGCACCGCGCCGCGCGCCGTGTAGCTGCGCTCGCGCCAAGCGTCGCCCGCTTCGAGCAGCGCATAGGCGATCCACAGGTCGGCATCCGACGATGCATTCGCGTCGAGCACGGCCCAGTTGCCGTCGGACGAGCGGCCCCACAGCCATGCTGGCAGACGCGCGGTCAGATCGCCTTGCGCGAGATGCTGCTCGGTCCAGCGCAGGATCGTGTCGAAGGCCGCGCGGTCGTTCGCGACCAGCGCAAAAAACAGTGCGTACGATTGGCCCTCCGACACCGTGCGCTCGTCGGACGAACCGACGTCGATCACGCGGCCATCGGCGGAAAGGAAGTCGCGCTTGAATTGCTGCCAGCGCGGCCAGGGCGCGGCGGTGCAAGCTGTGATGTCGGCGTGGCTCGGCAGCGGCGCTTGCGTGGCGAACGCGTTGTGGCTGCTCGCGAGCGTCAGCACCGTTGCTGAAACGCTCACCGTTGTTCGCACGAGCCTGCTCGCGAACCTCGCGTGCAGGTCCGCGCCACTTTCAACGCCCACCCCGCCGCGCACTGCCCGCCGCAGCGCCCCGCCCTTCGACTGACTCATCGATCAGACTCCCCGGCGCCGCGCGGCCAGTTCCTGCAACGCGGTGAACGCGCCGATCGCGAGCAGCAAGCCGGCGAGCGCGCCGAGCACGCCGAGCAGCACCGGATGCTGGATCGCTTTGCTCCACAGCCGCGCATACCAGGGCACGTAGCCGACCAGATAGGTGTCGCCGACGCGCATGCTGTCCACCTTGCCATCGCGCAGCAAAGCGACGTCGCCCTGCAATTGCGCGACGCGGTCCGGCTTTTCGAGCATGTCGAGCAGTAGCGACAACTGTTGCTGATCGGTGGCGCTCAGCGCGACGACGCTGCGTCCGTGGCTGTCCGGCAATTCGAAGCCCATCAGCGCGGCCAGCGGTCCGTCGCGTTCGATCCGCGCGCCGCCGTCCGGCCGATGCGCGTCGCTGTGCGCGGCGCCGTCGCGCCGGGCGGCGCTGTGCCACTGTTCGTCGACCGCGAACGAGGCGCGCGCGAGCGGGCTCGACGCAGCGGCGCCCGACGCGGCGGCGTCGTCCGCCTGGGCGCCGATCGTCAGCGGCAACGCATGCGGCCAGCGCGCGAGCCACGGCGCCGAGCCGTTGCCGCCGATCACGAGCAGATCCTTGCCGCTCAGCTGCGCGAGCTCGCGCGGCCGCGCGACCTGCACGCGCAGCGCCGGATAGCCGGTCCATTGCCCCATGTGGCCGAGCATCGTCAGCAGGCTTTCGAGCTCCTGCGGCGCGGGATGCTCGGGAATCACGACGGCCGTTTGCGATAGGTCCGCGTAACGCGTGAACGGAAAGCCGCTGTTCGCGAAGAACGCGAGGTTCGGCATCCGTGCGTAGTGGACGAAGTCCGAGAAGTCGATCGTCGAGTCGGGATCCACCGCGGCCTGCACCGGGTTCGTCGCGACGCCCTGGCAGAGCCCGGTCTTCTGCGAATCGAGATTGAAGCGCAGCTGCAACTGGTTCGAGCTGCCGACCCGGAATGCGGGAATGTCGAGCGCGCTCGTCGCACGATTGGCGTTGTTCGACAGCACCGGCAATTGCAGGCGGCCTTGCGCGTCGTCGGCGGTCGCGAGCGCGAGCCGGTACGACTTGACCAGCTGATCGTTGATCTGCACCGCGAGCGCCGAGTTGTTCTGCACGGTCGGCGCCGTGTAGCGGTACTTCAGATTCAGCGGCACGCCCGCGCCGTTCCACGAGTACAAATCGGCGGGCACGCGCAGGTTCAAGCGGATCGCGTCGGGCGTGCTGCCGCGCACCTGCAGTTGCGACGGATCGTCGATCAGTTCCTTGAACGAGACCGGCCGGTCGACCGGCAGCCAGCGCGGCGCGTCGTAGGGCTTCCTCGGCGCGCCGGCGGCGAGCTGCGTGATGCGCACCGCGGGACCCGCTAGCGCGGTCGTGCCGAGCACCAGCGCGGTGCTCGCTTCATCGACTTCGGCGGCGCTGCGGCCGGTCACGATCAGCAGCTTGCGGTTGGGCGCGACGGGATTGTCGGCGACGATCAGCATCGGACCGTTGATCGGCGGCAGCGTGAGGCCGGCGGGCAACTGCTCGCTGCGCGCGACGACGACCGCGTGGGAGTCGGTAGGCAACGTCGACAGCGCCGGAAAGCGCGCCTGCCGATAATCGGCCTGCGCACCGAACCACGAAGCGAGTACACCCGCGCTGCGCAGCGTCGCGTTGTCGGCGGCGGCCGGCAGCACGAACGGCAGACGCAGCCGGTTCGCGTCGCGGTGATCGAAGAACGGCGCGGGCAGCAGCGCGAGATCGTCGGGCAAACGGATCGGCGCGGTATCGACGATGAATTCGCTCGACGGACTCACGTCGGCCCACAGCGCCGAGTTCTCGGGGTCTTCGCAATGCTCGAGCGTGTAATGCGCGATCAGGCGCAGACCGACCTGGTTGTAGTCGGTCAGAAAGCGCGGATCGAGCGGGATGTCCTGGGTGACGATCTTGCCGGCGTGCTCGCGATCGAACGGCACGGTCGCGACCACTTCGTTGTTGACCGACACCTTCAGATGCGACATCGCGAACACCAGCGACGGCGAATACGTGTAGCGCAAGCGCAGGCGCGCGGCCGTGACCACGCGATCGAGCCGCACGCCGAGATTGACGGTGCGCGCGTCTTCTACACCGCGCAGCGTCAGCGGCTGATACGCGCCCAGGGTCGCGAATGAAACGCGCGATGTGCTGGAGCCGGATGCGGGCGTCGGGACGCCGGCATCGTTGTCGAGGTAGTTGGCGCTGGGGCTGGCGCTGGGATTGGTCTTGGCGGCACTCGCGCTCGCGGCAGTGGGGGCGGCCGGCGCGATCGCCGCGGCGGCGACGACAGGCACCGATGGCGCGGCGCCCGACGCGACGGCATACAACGCGCCGACAACGGCGCTCAGCGAGACGCACAACGACACAACTGGTTTCATGAACAGCTCAGCTTGTTGGACCTGGACCGTGCGCGCGCGAGTGCGCCACTTACGGTGCGAATCCGGTCTGCCGCGCGAACGCGCGAAGTGGGAAAACGGACTGCCGGCACGCACAAGAGAAACACGCGGCGCACCATTCCTCGTATACGGAAAATCCGGCGAAACCTTGAGCGGAACGAGCAACGGGGATGACCAACATTTGAGATTTGAACGCAATCGGCAGCAGCCCTAACCGGTTATACGTTCCTTTGATTTTTCCGAAGCCGGTCGGTCAGGCGAGAAGGTGCCACGTGCCCGCCGCTGTTGGGCGGCGCAAAGATATCACAATTTGCAACCTCATTGATATCTTGTAACATCGGCGGTCATTTGTTGCACATCAAAGATCATGCCGAAACATGCCTGACCCGGCCGACTCCTCCGCTCACTCGACCATCGCGCCGCCTGCGAAGCGCAGCGGTCCGCTGCGCGGGTTGTTCGCGTTGCGGCATTCGTACGCCGGCATCGTCGCGACATTGCGCGCGGAAAGCGCTTTCCGTCAGGAAGCCGCGCTCGCGGCGATCCTGGTGCCGGCCGCGCTCCTGATGCCGGTCGACGCCATCGCGCGCGTGCTGCTGATCGGATCGGTGCTGCTCGTGCTACTGGTGGAGCTATTGAATTCGGCGATCGAGGCAGCCATCGACCGGATCTCGTTCGAGCGGCATGAATTGTCGAAGCGCGCGAAGGACTGCGGCAGCGCGGCCGTGACCATCGCGCTGCTGATGTGTGTGCTGACGTGGGGCGTGTTGTGCGGGCCGCTGGCGTATCACTGGCTGCGTGGATGACGCGTGACGGGTTCTACGTAGTCCGCAGCATGGTTGGCACGTTGCGCGCCTGACGAGAGGGAATGCAAACGTTAGCGTCGGCTCGACGGTAATTTCGCCTGCCGCGAAATATTCGTCACGCAAACGTTGGCGTCAATGAAACTATGGCACATGTATTGCTGAATTCCGCTCGCCGGCATCTCACCCGTGAAGCCGCGTGACGCACGCAACGGGGCGCCGTTCAAACGTCATTTCAACAATCCACCGGTGGAGGCACCATGCTTCGATACGCTGTGATTTTCTTCATCATCGCCATCATCGCCGCAGTGTTCGGCTTTGGAGGCATTGCCGCGGGCGCAACCGAAATCGCCAAGGTGTTGTTCTTCATCTTCCTGGTGATCTTCCTCGTCACCCTGCTGATGGGCGTGATCCGACGCTGACGGCTGCACACAGCGTTCGGTGAATTCACCCCTCGCCCGATGCGAACCGGCGACGCTGCGTTCGTGCGGCGTTAAGGATTGCACCGCTGCGGTCGCCGTTGCCGCCGTTGCCGCCGTTGCCGCCGTTGCAATACTTGCCGCAGCATATTGCAATAGTTGCCGAAGCATCGGGCGCTTCAACTCCGCTTTTCTTCCGCTTCTCTTGCGCTGCTGTTCCACTGCTTTCTCCGCATGCCGCGGACGTATGCGGCATTGCTTCAGGCCGCACGCGCGATCTGCGGCGTCGCATGCAGACGCCGCGACCAGTTCGCGAGCGTGCGCATCGCTACCGGCGGCTTGCTCAGAATCGCGCTGTCGTAGCACCTGTGCGCGAAGCGCATGAAGTCGACGATGCGAAACCCCTGCCCGCGATAGAACGCGATCTGCTGCGTGGCCGGTTGCGGGGTATCGAGTGCGAGTTGCGCATAGCCGCGTGTTGCGGCCCAGTGTTCGGCGAACGCGATCAGCAACGTGCCGATGCCTCGCCCCTGCCACGCGGGATCGACTGCGAACTGGCGCAAGCTCGCAACATCGTCGTGCCTGTATAGCTCGCATGATGCTTCGCCATCCGAAGCATAAAGCGTCATCGTGCCGACGATCTGTCCGTCGCATACCGCGACATGGCAATCGCCGCGCAGCACGCGCTCGCGGGTCGCTTCGATGGTCTGATCCACGCACGTGCAATTGAGCCCCTGCGCGCCGAGCGGCGCGAATGCGCGATGCAGCAGCGCCGTCAACGCAACGAACGAATCGCGCGACGCGTCGAAGCGCCTGAGTTCGACGTGGCCGGCACGACATGCATAGTGGACCGGAACGGATTGCGGACGGCTTGCGCGACGCTTCACGTTGAGCACCTCGTACTGACTGGATGCCCGAAGTGTAGGGTCGGCCCGTGAGCGTCTCAAGAAAAAATGTCGTAAAAAACTCTGGCCGATCACCTGTCGTTCACGACATGTTTTCGGCTTCGTACAGACGACGACCCGCCGCATCCTTGCTGCCGAGAATGGGTTGAAAGTCGATCGGCCACTCGATGCCGATGTCGGGATCGGACCACAGCAGGCAGCGTTCGAGTTCGGGAAACCAGTACTCGGTGGTCTTCCACACGCACTCGGCGACATCGGACAGCACGACGAAGCCGTGCGCGAAACCGGGCGGCACCCACATTTGCCGCTGGTTCCCTTCGCTCAGATACTCGCCGCTCCATTTGCCGAAGTTCGGTGAGTTCAGGCGTACGTCGACCGCGACGTCGAAGATTTCGCCGCGCACGACGCGCAGCAGCCGTCCCTGCGGACGCTGCACCTGGTAGTGCAAGCCGCGCAGCACGCCATGCACGGCGCGCAGATGGCGGTCCTGCACGAAGTTGAAACCTTGCGCGACGTCGTCCGAAAACTCGTCCGCGCTGAAACTCTCGAAGCAGAAGCCGAATTCGTCGATGAACACTTCCGGCTCGATGAGTTTCACCTCCGGCAATGCCGTCGCCATGACCCTGTTGCCCATCGCCACTGTGCTCGTAAGAAGGCTGGCCAGCGAACCTACGGCCGCTCTCGCGACCGCGTCCAACAGACGAGGCGCGCCCGCGGCGCGGGCGCGCTATCGCATGCTATTGATACATGCTACGCCTCAGTGGCCGCCCGGCTTCGGGCGCGATACTCGGTTGGCGACAAAGCCATGCGCTTGCGGAAGATTTTCGCGAGACGGTCCCCGTTGCCGGTGCCGCTGCGACGCGCGATCTTGTCGACCGGCAATTCGGTCTCGGTCAGGAAGTTGCACGCGATGCGCAGCCGCACCTGCAGCAGGTAGTCCGACGGCGTGACCTGCATCTCGTGCTTGAAACGGCGCAGGAAATTGCGCTCGCTCATTGCGGCGACCTGCGCGGCATCGGCGACCGAGACCGGACGGTCGCAGTTCGCCTCCATCCAGCGCGCGGCCGCGCGAATCTTTTCGGCGACGCTCAGCGTGCCGCCCTCGGCCGGCAGCGGCACCCACGTGGATGCCATGCCGGGCATCACGCGATCGGCGACGCTGCGTGCGAGCTCCGCGCCCAGGTCGCGCTTGATGAACATCAGCGCGCTGCGCGCGCAGTCGTGACGGTCGTTGGCCGCGCTGAACGCGCCTTCGCTCGCGCTCGCGCCCGGATAGCGGCTCATCAGGCCATCATGCTCGGTCGGGCCGGCCGCTTCGAGCACGAGGCGTCCCTCGCCGATCGTTTCTATCGCGCGGGTGCGCGATTGCACGGCGCGCAGCCAGTTCAGCAGGCGTTCGTCGCGTGCGGCCACGTGGGCGCCGTAGCCGCCCGCGATGAACAGCACGTCGAAACCGCCGCCAAAGCGCGTGTCGATGCGATCAGTCCAGATGCGCGCCGACGACGAGCTGGCAACATTGCCGCCTTCCATCGACAGAAACTGCACTTCGTAGGGCGGATCTTCGCCCGCGCGCGTTCCCGCGAACTCATTGGCGGTCTGGAACATTTCTACGACGGTACCGGGGCCGAGCAGCCAGAAGCCGTCGAACAGCAGAATGCCGATTCGCCGCGCTGCAGTACGGACGTTCAATGCAGGCGTGTGAAGCCACGTAATTCTCGTTGTATCAAGGTGCATGTGCGGCATGATCTTCCCCAAACGGGCATACGTTGTGGACCCCGATTTGCCCCGTCAACAGACGGAACGAGAGAATGCGTTATTACGGCGGGAAAACGGACTAACGCCGCATAAAGGATTAAGCGTGATGTTAGCGGAATGGATCGCTATAGTAAATTTGAAAAGAATATTTCATCACGAATATCCATGTCTGAGGAAAAGCGGTTATTGAGCGATTGATATGAGCGCCCGGCGGGGCCGGCAACTATGCAAGGTTGATCGCACAGGATGAGGATATCTTACCGCAAAGCCTTGGTGGACGGCACTCTCGCCCGTTCGGGCAAAGTTGCCGATAATGCGAAGCGAAGTGGACCCACCTTACCGAGTACGTTTCTTGCCGGATCAAAAATGTTTCAATTGTGAACTGCTTATCGTCCTGATTATGTCCGCGCAATTCGGTAGTTTATTCGCAAAGCGTAAAGTTATTCCCCGCGCCATTAGGCATATCGGCGGCATTCGTGCTGGGCCGAAAATTAATATCGATATGCTGATTTATCGGGGGTTCTAAAAACGTTTCTATTTTGAAACATCGTCGGCCGCTTTCGTATGAATTAATCGCCCGGATGCATCGCGTTCGGCGAATCCCTGCCGCTTGGATGCAGTGCAGCAATCAGGTGTGGCGCAGACGCGACGAAGCGCCGGCCGTTGCAACCTGCAAGGTTGCAACGGCACATCTGACAAGCGCGTGGAATGCGAGCAAACAGTGTGTTGGGGACCGCAAATCGCGGCCCGCAACGGCCGCGCCGCTGCTTGTCAGGTTGCCTCAGCCATTCGTCCCTTCGCCGGCCAGCGCCGCCGTGGCGGCCGTGCGCGCGAGCACCGGCCGCAAAGCCGCGCCGGTGTGACTCGCGGCCACACGCGACAGGCTTTCCGGATCGGTTGCCGCGACGATCGTACCGCCGCCCACGCCGCCCTCCGGACCGAGGTCGATGATCCAGTCCGCCTCGGCGATCACGTCGAGATCGTGCTCGATGACGACGACGCTATGCCCGCCATCCACGAGCCGATGCAGCACGCGAATCAGCTTCGCGACGTCCGCCATATGCAGGCCGACCGTCGGCTCGTCGAGCACGTATAGCGTGTGCGGCGGCTTCTGGCCGCGCCGGGTGAGATCGTCGCGCACCTTGCTCAGCTCGGTGACGAGCTTGATGCGCTGCGCCTCGCCGCCCGACAACGTAGGGGATGGCTGGCCGAGCGTCAGATAGCCGAGCCCGACGTCCTTCATCAGTTGCAGCGGATGCCCGATGTTCGTGATCGACGCGAAGAACTCGACCGCTTCGTCGATTTCCATCGTCAACACGTCGCCAATATTCTTGCCGCGCCACGTGACCGCGAGCGTCTCCGGATTGAAGCGCTGACCGTGACAGACATCGCACGGCACTTTCACGTCGGGCAGGAAACTCATGCCGATCGTGCGCACGCCTTGGCCCTCGCACGCGGGGCAGCGGCCTTCACCAGTATTGAACGAGAAACGCGACGCGGTATAGCCGCGCGCGCGTGCCTCCAGCGTGCCCGCGAACAGCTTGCGAATCGCATCCCACACGCCGATGTAGGTGGCGGGACACGAACGCGGCGTCTTGCCGATCGGCGTCTGATCGACTTCCAGCACACGGTCGATGCTTTCCCAGCCGGTGACCGAATCGCAGCCCTGCCACGTGTGCGTGACGTTCAGCGGCGCGCGCGGCGCCGAGCGCACGAGCACGCTCGAGCGCCGGTTCGCGGCCGGTTTCTGTTCGGCCGCCGCACGCGCGCGGCGGGTGGCCGGCGACGACAGCACCGAGCGCCCGACCGCGTCGAGCAGATTGGTCATCAGCACGTCGCGCGCGAGCGTCGATTTACCCGAGCCGCTGACGCCCGTCACCGCGACGAGCCGCGCGAGCGGAATGCCGACCGTTACGTCACGCAGGTTGTGCAACTTGCCGCCGTGCACGGTCAGCCAGTTCTCCGGCACCGCGGCTGCACGCTTGCCCGGCGCGACGACCTCGCGACGCGACTGCAGCGGATGCACGATCGGCTGCGCGAGAAAGCGCCCGGTCAGCGAATCGGCCTGCGCGGACAGGTCCGCGACGCTGCCCTGCGCGATCAGCGTGCCGCCGCGTTTGCCTGCGCCCGGCCCGATATCGATGATGTGATCGGCGCGCCGGATCGTATCTTCGTCATGCTCGACGACGACGAGCGTATTGCCCTTGTCGCCGAGCTTGCGCAGCGCGTTCAGCAGGATCTGGTTGTCGCGCGGATGCAGGCCGATGGTCGGCTCGTCGAGCACGTAGCACACGCCCTGCAGATTGCTGCCGAGTTGCGCGGCAAGCCGGATGCGCTGCGCTTCGCCGCCCGACAAACTCGGCGCCGCGCGATCGAGGCTCAGATAACCGAGCCCGACTTCTTCGAGGAACTGCAGCCGGCTGCCAATTTCGCTGACCACGTCGCGCGCGATTTCGGCATCGCGGCCCGTCATCTGCAGCGTATCGATCCATGCGCGGGTGTCGGACACGGTCCATTGCGCGACATCGACGATCGCCTGCGAGTCGAACGTCACGGCACGCGCGACCGGATTCAGACGCGTGCCCGCGCAATCCGGACATGGCTCGTCGACGAGCCCTTCCGGTTCCTGCTCCTCCGATGGCAAGCTCTGTTCACGGCCGCGATTGTCGTCGACGACGATCGTGTCGTCATACGCGGCGCGCTGCTCGCGCGTGAGCGACAGCCCCGTGCCGACGCAACTCGTACACCAGCCATGCTTGCTGTTGTACGAGAACATGCGCGGGTCGAGCTCGGGATAGCTCGTGCCGCACACCGGACACGCGCGCTTCGTCGATAACACCTTCACGTCGCCGAGCTTCGCGGTGGACTCGCCGCCGTTGATCGCGTCGTGCAGGCCGTCGAGCGGCGCGAGCAGATGCATGATGCCTTTGCCGATGTCGAGCGTCTGATCGAGCGCTTCGCGCAGCACCGCTTCATGATCGGCCGAGATGACGAGATCAGCGACCGGCAGCTCGATCGTGTGCTCACGGAACCGGTCGAGCTTCGGCCACGGATCGACCGGCACGAACTCGCCGTCCACCCGCAGATGCGTATTGCCGCGCGCTTTCGCCCATTTCGCGAGGTCGGTATAGACGCCCTTGCGGTTCACGACGAGCGGCGCGAGGAAGCCGACATGCTGGCCCTTGTGATCCCGCAGCAACTGCGCGGCAATCGATTCGGCGCTTTGCGACGTGACCGGCGTGCCGTCGTGAATGCAGTGCTGCAAGCCGAGCTTCACGTACAACAGACGCAGGAAGTGCCACACCTCCGAGGTGGTCGCGACGGTACTCTTGCGGCCGCCGCGCGACAGCCGCTGCTCGATCGCGACGGTCGGCGGAATGCCGTACACCGCGTCGACTTCGGGGCGCCCGGCCGGCTGCACGATCGAGCGCGCGTACGCATTCAACGATTCGAGGTAGCGCCGCTGACCTTCGTGGAACAGGATGTCGAACGCGAGCGTCGATTTGCCCGAGCCCGACACGCCGGTAATCACATTGAACTTGCCGTGCGGAATATCGACGTCGAGCGCCTTCAGGTTGTGCTCGCGCGCGTTGACGATGCGCACCACGTCCTCGCCTTCGATCGCGCGACGCGCGCGGGCCGCGCTCAGTGCCTTCTGCAGCGGGATGCCTTGCGGCTCCGCTTCGGCTGCGACGCCCATCGCGCGGTCGTATTGCAGCAACGCCTCGCCGGTATGCGACTCGGCACACGCTTTCACTTCGTCCGGCGTGCCCGCGCACAACACGCGGCCGCCGCCGTCGCCGCCTTCGGGACCGAGGTCGATGATCCAGTCGGCCGCGCGGACCACGTCGAGGTTGTGCTCAATCACGATCAGCGAATGACCGCTCGCGAGCAGCTTGCCGAACGCCTGCATCAGCTTCGCGATGTCGTCGAAATGCAGGCCCGTGGTCGGCTCGTCGAACATGAAAAGACGCTTCGCGACCGCCTGCTTCGCGCCACGCGTGCTGCGCGCCTGCGCCGATTCCGCGAGAAAGCCCGCGAGCTTGAGCCGCTGCGCCTCGCCGCCAGACAGCGTCGGCACCGGCTGGCCGAGCTTCACGTATTCGAGCCCGACGTCGACGATCGGCTGCAGCACGCGCAATACTTCGGCATCCTTTGCGAAATACGCGGCAGCCTCGCTGACGGTCAGCTCGAGCACGTCGGCAATACTCATCGAGCGCGCGGCCTCGCCTCGCTCGATCTTCACCTCGAGGATTTCCGCGCGATAACGACGCCCGTCGCAATCGGGGCAGCGCAGGTACACGTCGGACAGGAACTGCATTTCGATGTGCTCGAAGCCCGAGCCGCCGCAGGTCGGACAGCGGCCGTCGCCCGAGTTGAAGCTGAACATGCCGGGGCCGTAGCCGCGCTGCTGCGCGAGCGGCGCCTTCGCGAACAGCTTGCGGATTTCGTCGAACGCGCCGACGTAGCTGGCCGGATTCGAGCGCGCGGTCTTGCCGATCGGCGACTGATCGACGAACACGACGTCGGTGACCTGGTCGGCGCCCTGAAGCGACTTGAACGCGCCCGGCGCTTCGGTGGCAAGGCCGAAGTGGCGCGCCATCGCCGGATACAGCACGTCCTGCAGCAGCGTCGATTTGCCGGAACCGGACACGCCGGTCACGCAGACGAGCCGCTGCAATGGAATTTCGACCGTGACGTCACGCAGATTGTGCTCGTTCGCGCCTTCGAGCACGATGCGCGGCGTGCTTGAATCGACCGTGCGACGCGACCAGTGCGCGGCATCCGCGACATGGCGCCGGCCGCCGAGGTATTCACCGGTCAGCGTGCCGGTCGAGCGGATCGCGTCGGGCGCGCCGTCGAAAATGATCGAACCGCCGCGCTCGCCAGGCCCCGGACCCATGTCGATGAGCCGGTCCGCCGCGAGCATCACCGACGGATCGTGCTCGACCACGACCAGCGTATTGCCCGCGTCGCGCAGCCGGTGCATTGCCTCGACGATGCGGTTCAGGTCGCGCGGATGCAGGCCGATGCTCGGTTCGTCGAGCACGAACAGCGTCTTGGTCAGCGACGTGCCGAGCGCGGTGGTCAGGTTGATACGCTGCACCTCGCCGCCCGACAGCGTGCGGCTTTGCCGATCGAGCGTCAGATAGCCGAGGCCGACGTCGCAGAGATACTTGAGGCGCGTGCGCACTTCGGCGAGCAGCAGCTTCAGCGCGTCGTCGAGCAACGCGCTCGGCAGCGTGATGTCGTCGAAGAAGCGGCGGATGCGCTCGATCGGCATCAGCATCAGATCGTGCACGGTCAAACCCGGCAACGCTTCGAGCTGTGCGCGCGACCACTGCACGCCGCGCGGCATGAAGCGGTGCTCGGGCGCGAGCACGTCGTTCGCGTTCGCTTTGCTGCCGAGGCGCCACAGCAGCGATTCGGTTTTCAGACGCGCGCCGCCGCAGGTTTCGCATGGCGTATAGCTGCGGTACTTCGACAGCAGCACGCGGATATGCATCTTGTACGCCTTCGATTCGAGATAGTCGAAGAAGCGTTTGACGCCGTACCAATGCGTCTGCCACTTGCCGTTCCAGTCCGGCGAGCCGTTGATGACCCAGTTGCGCTCGCGCTCGCTGAGCTCGCCCCACGGCGTGTCCCGGCGGATATCGGCTTTCGCCGCATAGCGCATCAGATCGTCCTGGCACTCCTTCCACGCGGGCGTCTGCATCGGCTTGACCGCACCTTCGCGCAGCGTCTTGCGCGCGTCTGGAATTACCAGACCGAGGTCGACGCCGATCACGCGGCCGAAGCCGCGGCAGGCATCGCACGCGCCATAGGCCGAGTTGAACGAGAACAGCGCGGGCTGCGGGTCGGCATAGCGCAGATCGCTTTCGGGGCTGTGCAGTCCGGTGGAGAAACGCCAGATGCGCGGCTCGGCGGCTTCGGCATGCGGTTCGTCCGAGGTAGCCGGCAGCACGTAGATATTGACGCGCCCGCCGCCGCGCTTCAGCGATGCCTCGATCGCCTCGATCGCGCGTGCTTTGTCGACCGAGCGCAGCCGGAAGCGGTCGGCGACGACGTCGAGCAGCTTGCGCTTGCCGGTGGGCGAATCGACTTCGCGCTGCGCCTGCACGCGCGTATAGCCGCTCGCCGACAGCCACTGCTCGACCTCCTGCTCGGACGCCGACTCCGGCAGCTCGACCGGAAACGTGACGACGAGCCGCGGCTCCTCCTGCGCAGTGCGCTCGAGCAGTTCCGCGTAGATCGTCTCCGGCGTGTCGTGCCGCACCGGGTGCGCGGTCTGGCGGTCGAACAGCTCGGCCGCGCGCGCGTACAGCAGCTTCAGATGGTCGTTGAGCTCGGTCATCGTGCCGACCGTGGAGCGCGAGCTGCGCACCGGGTTGGTCTGGTCGATCGCGATGGCGGGCGGTACGCCGTCGACGCGGTCGACCTGCGGCCGATCCATCCGGTCGAGGAACTGGCGCGCGTACGCACTGAAGGTTTCGACGTAGCGGCGCTGGCCTTCCGCATACAGCGTGTCGAACACGAGGCTCGACTTGCCCGAGCCCGATGGCCCGGTGACGACCGTCATTTCTCCGGTGCGCACGTCGAGGTCGACGTTTTTCAGGTTGTGCTGGCGGGCGCCGCGAATGCGGATCGTGCCCTGGGTCTTGTTGCTGCTCGGCTTGCCGCCTTGGGGGGTGTCAGCGAGGGTGTCAGGGGTTGCGTCGTTGGAGGACAATTTTTCCGACCGTCTGAAGGAGTGGTTCACCTCTCACGGCCGGCTCTCGCGACCGCGCAAGTTCGGTGCAGCCGGAACGGCGCGACGAGCGCCCGGAAGCCTGGCTGTAGGTGGATACTATACTGTATGTTTATACAGTTTTCCATGACAGGTGAAGGTGCGCTTCGCGCGTGGTGCCTGGGGACGGAATTCGTGGGACTCGAGCGGATTTTCGAGGCTGGACGAACCGCATTAGAGAGACTGCCGGGATTTGCGTCCCGGCGGATCTGCGGCGGGGGCAAGTATCTCGTCAAGGCACACTGGGAAGATGCTGGTCCGCGACAGCCAACCCGGTGAGGCGTTGGCCGAACGCACGGCTCGGATGCGGGATCGACGCAAACCGACCCTGAACGGTCGGCCCGACGCTGTTCCAAAGGCAGGTATCAGATCGGAGGGGTCATTCCGTACGTCACTCAAGGCCCCCGGTGCTTGCAAACTTTTCGAAATGCAGCTGAAAATCTTGAAGGCCTGAAGTCGCCAACCACTTCCTGATCGCTTCAACCATCGGGGGCGGACCGCATACGTACATGTCGAAAGGTCGCGCGGCTAGTGCCTTCACGTCGAAATGATCCGGAATGTATCCCGTCTTCCCGCTCCAATCGGGCGAGGAATTCACGACCACGGGCACGTACGAGAATCCCTCGATACGATCAACATACCCTTTCAACCGTTCATACTCGCACAGATCGCCGACGTTGTTCACCCCGTAATACAGCGTGACGGGTTGACCGCAACCGCCACGCGAAGCCATCTCATCCAGCATGCCGAGGAACGCCGAGAGGCCCGTTCCGCCCGCGACCATCACAAGCGGTCGCTCGACGTGTCGCAGGTAGAAAGTCCCAAATGGCGCTTCGAAGTCGATTGACTGACCGGGCGTACAGCGTTCGCGCAGGTAATTGCTCATGATGCCGTCAGGCAGCAGTCGGATCAGAAACTGCAACTGATTGTCATAACTTGGCTGATTCGCGAACGAATAGGAACGCCATGCGTCCGTCTCCGGAACGAGGAGGCGAGCATACTGACCGGGCAGAAAGTCCAGACGTCTGCGCACGCCACTCGCGTCGAGATGCAGAATTGCCGTAGAGCCGGATACTTTCTCCATACGGGTGACGGTCGCCGTCATGCGAGCTGTATCCTCGCTACGGCATAACGTCGAGTCAAAGTCAAAGAAGAACGACGCATCCGATCTGACTCTGGTCTGGCACGACAGCATTTTGCGTTGCGCAAGATCCTCGGCAGAGAGCGCTTCATCGTCCACGTAGTCCTGCTCATATTCGCCCGATTCACAGCGCCCCTTGCAAGTGCTACAGACGCCTTCGCGGCAGTCGAATGGAATCTTCACGCCATTGCGCAATGCCGCGTCCAGCAAGATCTCGTTTGCGCCGGCATCGAAGAACAATGTCTTACCATCGGCAAAACTGAAGGCTACCTTGTGACTCATCTCAATGCCCTCGTTAAAGATGGTAAAAGTCGAGGACCGCGTTGATGCGGTCATTGAGCAATAGGGTGTGTTTGCGCACGATCTTCCAGCTATCGCCGTCGGCACGCAGCTGGTAAGTCCCATGGCCGAAAAAGTGCTCCGACACGCCATGGCGCGTGTAAAACGTCGCCCAGTTGACCTTTGCTTCCGTCAACCCGTCCGGCCCGCCAGTAACACGTACATTGGTGATTTGATGGAGGGTACGCGGTAACGGTGTCGACGCGGCAGATTTGCCGGTGCGCAGTCGAAAAACACGATCTTCCAGCCCGGAGCGGTTCGAATAATAGATCAGTGATAGACCGCGCCGGGGATCTGTCGTGTACTCGAATTCAGAGTCCCACTGCGGCACATGGAATTCGCATTGCTCGTCAAAAAGGGCGAGGTAAGCATCCCAGTCCCGCGCATCGCAAAGTTCGGACTTGCGATAAAAGAATTGTTCGATCGAATGCTGCAACGGGTTCATGATCTCAGATCTCCTTAATGCTCAATGACTTCTGCCGCAACCCTTTCAGCAATAGCGCCTGCCATGCGCCGTGCTGGTTCACATACAAACCTTCATGCGTGAACTCGGAACCTGTTAATGCGGGTGAGATGCCCAACAACGTGCTGTTAGGTGTTGCCTGTTCGATCCATTTGTGATGGCCCCGCGAAATGTCGCTCCAGGGCTCAAGGCGCGCCTGGAAGCCCCGCTGAGCTTCACGGAACTCCACGAGATCGTCCGGTGTGCCCATGCCGGACACGTTGAAAAAATCCTCGAACTGTCGGATGCGGCTCTCACGGTCGCTGTCCGATTCGCCCTTCACGCCGATGCACTGGCTGATCACCTCGGTCTTGTTCCACGCGATCGGACGCACGATGCGCAACTGCGAGCTGATCTGGTCCATGAAGAAAAGACTCGGATACACGTTCAGGTTGCGAAGCCGATGCATTATCCATTCAGCGCGCTGCTGGCCGTACTCCTGAACGAGGCGCGGCATCACACTCGCATAGCCGGGTCGCACTTGCGGATTCGGCATGTCACTGAATAGCACTGAGTGCCCGTTGCGGAACGAGAACCAGCCGTCATCGGTATCCGCGTCGCCAGCACCGAGCTTGCTGTAGTCGAGCGTGCCGTTGGCCGCCGCACCCTTTTGCACATTCGATTCGTGTCGATGCTTGACCGTCGCCACATAGTTGTAGTGGACTGTACTTACGTGATAGCCGTCGAGGCCATTCTCGTTTTGCAGTTTCCAGTTACCGTCGTATGTATAGGTCGACCTGCCTGGAAGCACCTCAAGTTCACCGGTGGGCGACTGCGCCACCATCATGTCGAGAAAGACGCGCGTATCGCCAAGGTAGTCTTCGAGCGAATCTGTGGCTGCCACATCAAGGCTAACGAACACGAAGCCCTTATAGCTTGCAACGCGTGCCTTCTTCAGGCCGCGCGCGCCTTTGTCAAAATCTTCGCAATATTCCGACGGCGCTTTCACCTTGACGAGCCGCCCGTCACTCTTGTAGCACCATGCATGGAATGGGCATGTGAAGGTCGACTGGTTGCCCTTGCTCATGCGCGTGAGCGTGGCGCCGCGGTGCTGACAGGCATTGACCATCGCATGGAGCGCACCACTGCCGTCCCGGCTCACGATCAGCGGCTGGCGGCCCGCCTGCATCGTGACGAAATCATGCGGCTGCGGAATCTCGCTCTCGTGACACGCGTAAATCCATGCCTTTTCGAATATCAGTTCCATCTCCAGCGCGAACAGCTCAGGCTCCGTGAACATTTCGCGGGCGATCCGGTACACGCCCTCTGCCGGACGAAAGTCCAGACAGCCGCTCACAAACTCCTTCCATTCAGCCACGTTTCTTGCTGTATCCATCATCGTCCTCTCATGTCTGCTGCCGGCTGACGGTGCAAGGCGCGCACCGCATGCTTTCCGTCGGCGTTTGTAACACTGCGTCGCTTCACATAGTGCTGGGTAACGGCATCCTTCTTAATTCAGGCGCTCGCCAATGCAATCCGAACCTGGAACCATCACCGTACTTTTCGTAACCAAAGAAAATGCAGGGTGCTTTGTGATACATCTCTAATTGAAATGATGCACATACCGTAGGACGACCCTCGTCCCCTGGGGGCGATTTCTGGCGTCCCGCTCGAAGTAACTGTTAAAGAACACATGGTCCTGCTGCGAAAAGCTGTACATCGCTCCTGGCCCGATCGCCCAGACTGCTTCTCGAGTACCCGGCACGTCCACGCCATTCACCTTCATTTCGGTGATCTGCCGTAGCCAGTATCCGTTCAGTCCAATCCGAAGACCTGGGCGAACTTCGTACTCGGTGGCGATGTTTACATGAACGGCCTGGCCCGCCTGAGATGACGTGACATCGGGTGCGAGCACCGTCGCTGGTTCGTGGTTCGTCGCGTTCCACAGGTAATGCAGACGCCATGAAACGGTCCATTTCGGTGTCAGCCAGACGGTCGCCGCCCAATACGGGTTGAACGACCAGAAGTGGCTGCCTGGATTGATCGCCTTGCGCGGATCGTATGCCCCCGTCGGCACGATGAACTGGAACTCAACGCGCTGCGCGAAACGTGGACCGTTGGCGCCCATCACGGGATCGAACTGGATGAACGGTCCAATCAGCAAATCACCGATACCGTTCTGTGCGCTCAGCGCCGCATTGCCCAGGCCATCATCCACTTGCGCCGATCCGATCCACGGCAGCATCAGATTGAGACCCGGATGCGCTGTCGCAAATGTTAGAGGCGACTGGTATGTGAGCTGCGTGATGCCCGCAAAGATATCGATATCCTGCTTCGGCAGCGGCACGCGGTTTCCCGCGTTGTCGTTGATCCGTCCCGCTGTGTAGTACTCGAAGTACTGCTGCGCATACCAACCCGATCCCGCAGGCGGCAAGCCGTCCAGAAAACTTGTCGCGCCCAGATTGACAGCCGGCAGATCGTTAGCGGATGCCGGCAAAGTGAGACACGATACCGCCACTGACACGAGCCATGGCAAGAGTCGAACACTGTTGATTCTCATTGGCAGCACCATCTATCAGATTTTCACGGTCGTAAAGCATCAAATGTGCGCATGCGGATGCGGCGAAACAACCCGATAAGCGCCTGCATGAAAGACGAGAGGTGCTCTGCCGAACGACTCGTACTCCTCCACACCGCCAATGAAGATGAGGTGATCGCCACCGTCGTATTGACCGACGTTTCGACAAACGAAGTGGGCAGCACTACCGTGGATAAGCGGAACGCCCCCGGTGCCATCGACGCAAGGCACGCCTGCGAACTTGTCGGCAGACGCCGTTGAAAAAGTACGCGACAGATGCTGCTGATCGTCGGCCAGCATGTTGATGGCGAAATGCGTAGTCGCAACAAAATCTGCCATGCTCGGTGACGGCTTCGCGAGGCTCCACAAAATCAACGGAGGGTCCATCGACAGCGAAGAAAATGAATTCGCCGTCAGCCCTATTCTTCGGCCATCTGTCGTGCGTGTCGTGATGACCGTGACGCCTGTCGGAAACTGGCCGAGTGCGGAGCGGAAATGCTTCGAATCGAACCGGCGCCCGCCCGGCGCGAGCGCATCGAGATTGAGGTGAGCGGTCATGTATGTTCTCCTGCGGGACGTTCGTGCTCAGGCGGCAGCCCTGGTCTTTTCGCGGATGAAAGCATTGCATGCAGCCGGATCGAACCACCACGGCGAAAACGTTCGCGGATCGTCGAAACCATTGACGATCGCGGCCGCAAGCGCCTGCGAATCGCCAGCAGCGCGAAGCAGTTCGAGGATGTGGGGCGGCGGCGGCGTCAGCATCGAATTGGTCCACCTGACTACGTGTTGCGCGTAGTCCCAGTAACGGTCGAACGTCTGCTGCATCCAGTCCTCGGAGAAGGGAGCCGTTTCTCTTGCGAGGATTGCGTTCAGGTACACCTTGCTGCATTTCGCTGCGCCGTTCGAACCTTGCCCGGTGATAGGGTCATTGACCACCACCGCATCGGCCATACCAAAGATGGTCCGCCCCGATGGCAGCCGGAAGAACGGTTTGCGCACGGTGGGTGCAAAACGACCAGAGAGAACACCGTTGGGATCCGTCAACTGCACATGCGCGCAACGATCTGCTTCCCAGGGAACGTATCGGCGGACAATGTCGAGACTCTTTTGCAGATGCTGCGCCGGTGTTTTTACGTCGCCCCAGCAATCCAGCGGTCCGCCGGGAATGCCTTCGAAGACCATGATTTCGCAGGGCCCCGTCACCGTCAGGGCCGGGAACACAAAGTACTCCCCTATTCCGGGCAACAGGTTGAAGCGCACCCGTGAATAGGGTGTCGACGCCGTCATGCCCGTCACATAGGTCAGGGCCAGGACGCGCTGCGGCTGACTGAATGCGCTACGCACCGGGTCGCGTCCGAGCAGATTGACTACTTCGCCCTTGCCTGCCGCAAGCAGCACAAGATCGTGGCTCGCGCTCAACTGTTCTAGTTCCGGAACCCCGACATCGACAATGCGCACATCGGCTCCTCGCCGCTCGACTTGTTCGAGCCATGCCGCCATCTTGATCCGTTGATCGACGGCCTGAGCATAGCGATGCAGACGCGCCGACCAGTCGATGATCTTTTCGCCGGCCACTTCCTGATGTGGGACAGCGACACTGATTCCCTCGATGGAAGGACACGCTTCTTCCCACCCGTTAAGACCGAGATCGCGCTCGGTTTGCAGGGATTCATTGAACATGCACTGGCTGGACATGACCTTGCCGGTGCGAATCTGCTCTGCGCTGCGATTGGTGGCGAGCGTGATCCGATAACCCTGATCGAGCAAGGCCAAAGCCAGTTGCAGGCCAGCCTGTCCCGCTCCAACGATTGCAATGTTTCTCATGGACGATGTCTCCTGAATAGGTTGTTGTCTGGATAAAGCGCATGGGCTTCGCTGCGTATCCGCTCGCAAACCCACGCGAGGTGTCATTCCGCAAGCCTGGGGATCGCGGGTAGGTTCTGCTCCGGTCCCATCGTCGAGTAGCCGCCGTCGACCGCGTAGTCCGCACCCGTCACGAAGCTGGCCGCATCGCTGCACAGGAACGCGACGACCCGGGCGACCTCTTCTGGATTGCCGAGCCGCCCCAGAAGATGAAACGACGCAGCGACGCTATCGGCTTTCGCGCGATTGCCGTGTGTGAGTTCATGCATCACGCGAGACCACGTCCAGCCCGGAGACACGGAATTCACCCGGATGTTGTCGACGGCGAGATCCATCGCCATGCTGCGGGTCAAATGCCTGAGCGCGGCCTTCGATGTCGGATAAAGCCACCGCCCCGTTTGTGCGCACTGGGCCGAAATCGAACTGAAATTCACGATCACGCCGCCGCCCTGTCGCTTCATGTGCGGATAGGCCGCTTTCGCAAGCATCACGGCGGAAATCACGTTGACGTCCATGGCGCCGAGCCAGTCGTTGCGGCTCGCAGTAAAGCCGTTATCCACGTAACTGCATGCGAGGTTCACAAGAATGTCGACCGCACCGAAACTGTCGACCGTTCTGGCAATCGCGTGATCGATGGCCTTGTCGTCGGTGATATCGGTCCGGACGAAAATGGCGCTTTCGCCAAGCGCGCGTGATGCGCGCTGACCGTTTTCCTCATCGATGTCCAGAACAGCAACCCTCGCGCCGGCGTCGGCCAGATCCTTCGCGACGGCCGCGCCAATGAGCGTAGCGCCGCCGGTGACGATCGCCACCTTGCCTGTCAGTGATGTCATGGTGTTCTCCGTGGATTCGTCGGCGTGGTTCACCGTTCTGCGCTGTCGTCGCGCAGCCAGCGGTTCATCAGCGTGTTCGATGGGAGGGTTTCGTCGAGCAGTTTGTGAGCCGTCTCGGCCCCCGCGACCGGCAAGCCTTCCGGCTCGAGCAGACCGATCTGCACCAGCACACTCGCCTGGTCCCAGTAAATGTGTTCGTGATAGAGCTTGTCGCCGCGAAATTTCACAATCGCGACGAGGGGAATCTCGACACGCTTTCCAGTCGGTGCAACGCCTGGCAGCATCCAGTCGATTTCCGTCGTGTGGGTAAAGCAGAACAGCAGTTCATCGACGATCTGCGTTGCGCCAACCGTGCGCGACACTGGGGTGATCGTCGTATCGGGCGGATTGTTATGGACGAAGTGATGGCGATAAAAGCGCTTGAGTTCGCTGTACCCGACACCGCCCGTCATCGTGGGAATGTGATTGACGTAGGGCTCTGGCACCATCGTGCGCATGGTTGCGTCCACGTCGCGCGTGGTGAATTCATGAGAGAGATGCGCCTCCCAGAGCGAAGACAGATCGTAGGTCGGACCGATCTCCCGCCTGAACGCCGCAACCGAGCGTTGATGCGCCATCGTCGCAGCAGCCTTGTCCCAGTGCTCGCCGCGTGTTCGGGCAAACGCGTGATCGACGCCGGGATAGGTGTAAATCTCGACGCACTCCCGCGTGGACAAAGCCGCCTTAATCTGCTGCTGGGCTTCGGCAGGGCAGAAGCGGTCCTGTTCGGCGATCTGAAGCACCAGGCGTCCATGCAGGTTCTCGGCTTCCCCAAGAGCCGTTTCGATACCGACACCGTAGTAGCTGACGGCACAAGCGACGCGCGGCAGGCGGCACGCAGCGAGATAAGCAAGCTTGCCACCCAGACAAAAACCAAGCACACCGATTTGACCGACGCATTCAGGAATCGAACCGAGCGCACTTATAGCAGCATCGATGTCTTCGACGCCCTTGTCGTGGTCGAAGGCGCGATACAGTGCGAAAGCACGTTCGGCGTCCTCGGCCGAATAACCCAGTTCAATGCCCGGCTCGGTGCGCCAGAACAGGTCGGGAGCAAGGACGGTATATCCTTCTTCGGCGTAGTAGTCCGCCACTTCGCGCATCGTCCCGTTGACGCCGAAGATCTCGTGGCAAAGCACGATGCCGGGACCTTTCCCGTTCGCCGGCGTTGCCAGGTAGCCGCGAAAAGTGGCGCCGCCCGCGCATGGAATTTCGATGTATCGACCTTTCATTTGAGCCTCGACATAGGGTGGTTTGTGAATCAAGTATTGGCGGCCAATACTGGGTGCACTATCCGTTGCCTGCGACGGGTATCCACGAAATGCAGAATTTGTCGTTGATGCCGCTGGTCCGTGTGCAAGTCACAGCCAGGGGGCCATCGCAGGTCTTTGCGTCTCAGGCGGATAGACCCGCCACGATCTGTCGTCATGCCTGAAGAAGAAAAGTGCTAGCGTCCCCATCGGCCCCGACGCCTCAACGCATACATAGCGTCTGCGATGCAGCGAGAGCCGACTGAACTGAATCACACGCATGCGCATTCCGTTCGTCGGTGCAAGCCATTTATCAACCTGGCCACGCAGGGATTTTTCCGGGCCGCGCATGTCGTTCTCCGCGGGATATCGATCACACTGCGCGCGCCGTGCAGTCCACGCTGTGCAGTCTCGGTCCGAAGGTCTGGAGGAAAAGGATCGCTAAGGCGCGCAGCGCCCGCAGGGGATGGGCGAAACATGCTTCCACCTGTTCACTTCGGCTTTCCCCATACAGGCACCAGTTGCAAAAATGCTCGCAGTTGTTGCTCAGCAGCCGGTAGCGGTTTTCGCCTAGTCGCGAGCGGGCGCGGCGAACTGCATCGGCGCCGACGTATCTCGCCATCGAGTTCTGCACGACCGCGATTTCGTGACCTGAGGCAAAGCACTCGATCGTGGTTTCCTCCACCGGACCTCGGTGCAGAGATCTGCAGAGACCGGCGTAGTGCACCACCATTCCATTTCCCACATAGATGCCGTGATGGTCGTATGCGGAACGGCGCGCAACAATGTGGCTGCCCTCATCCGGTTCAATGCCGATCGGCAGAGATCTTGATCGCACGCGTTCAGATCCGACCCGCACGACGGTCCTGTCGACTCTCGCATTGAACTGCTCGGATGCCATGGCACACCTCCGTAGGCGCTGGGGCCATGATCAAAGCATGGGGCGCCGGCACCCGCCGATCTATCCACTGAATCCAATCGATGTCCGGAGAGTCCAGAAATTGACTTCATCCGGGCCGGGCATTTGTGGACCCGCGTCCCGGGTATTTGCCGATGTGGAGGGACGCGGATTTCACTACGATCAAAAGGAAATGGCCCGTTTATTGCCGGCGCGAAGAGTCATATAGCAGGTAATGCGACAGCGATATCCGAATCCTCGCAGTACTATCCGAATAGCACGACGATTCCGCGAAGACGCGAACGTGTTGCATCGCACAAGCACGTGCGGGCTTTTAGTGGAGTAACTGATGGAGCACTGGTCGGCCTTCGGTGTCGATGGGCAGCGGCTGGCAACCGCGCCCTGTTTCAATCGCGACAACCTTCTGCTTCAGTCAAACGACCTGGAGGAAGTCCGCGCGAGCGTCGGACGCATCTTCAAGCCGCACGGACTCGAGTTGGCGGGCGGCTCCCATCGCCTGTTTGGACGCATGCACCACGCGCGGTATGGCGATCTCTCGCTGAATCTGCTCGATTATGGGAGCGAGGTGACCATAGATCCTGGACACCTGGAGAGCTTTTTCCTGCTGCAGATTCCGGTTCATGGCAATGCTGAAATCGAATGCGGCAACAAGCGGTTCGTTTCGTCCGCGCTCGTAGCGTCCCTCTTGTCTCCGTCGCTGCCCTTACGGATGCGCTGGAGCGACGCGTGTCCCCAAGTTCTCCTGAAAATCGAACGTGGGACCATAGAGCGTCACTGCGAGCAACATCTGGGAGAGGCGTTCAGGCGACCGGTGGAATTCGATCCGGAACTGCAACTGGGATCCCCCGGAGGCCTTTGCGTGATGCAACTGCTGCCGTCGTTGGCGGACGTGTTGAGTTTCCCGGACCACCCACTGCGCAATCCGCTGGCCTTCAGTCAGTTCGAGTCCACTCTGATCAATGCGTTGCTATACGGCCAACCGAACAGTGCCCGGCCTGGACTTCGTCATTCCGTCGGCGCGCTCGCGCCGTTTTTCGTTCGGCGTGTCGAGGAGTATATTCGCGCAAACGTGCAGGAGCCCTTGACCATCGAGCGACTTGCGGAGCACGCCGGCGTCAGCGCCAGCACCTTGTTCGCCGGATTCAGGAATTACTATGGCCTCAGCCCAATGGCTTATGTGCGACAGTTGCGTCTCGAACGTGTCCGAGCCGATCTGCTCGCCATGGAAGCATCCAACGCCTCATCAATTACTGAGGTCGCAACCAGATGGGGATTCGCGCATCTCGGCCGATTCTCACTGGACTATAAGCGGCACTTCGGTGAATCGCCGTCGTCTTCTCTACGTTACCGGGGTAAATCTGGCTAGCGCGCCCAACACCTGATGTCCGAAACAAGGGACGTTTTGCGCAGCGTTAGCGATCGCATAAATACCATCGCAGATGCCTGCAATGCCAACACGCGACCGTTCACCAAACACCTACCGGAATGCGTAAGGTGGCGCCCTAAAATCATGTGTCCACGAATGTCCACTGTTTGGTGCGGAACTGCGTCGCACACCGCCACGTTTTCTCACGCTCGCGCGGGTAATTCCTGAAGCGCATCCAGGAATGCTCTGACCTTGACGCTCAACAGCCGACGAGAATGGTAAAGCGCCCATATCTCCACCGGAGAACCCTCTTCTTTACCCCAGCAGACGAGTCGTCCGGCCATCACATCTTCTTCGACTAGCAGTCTCGGCAACATCGCCGCTCCCACGCCGGCGAGAACGGCCTCGCGCACCATCAGTAGCGACGATAGCCGGAGGACCGGCATCGGCTCAAATGTCTTTGTACCTTTGGATTTCGTCCGTACGCTCCAGATCGCTCCCGATGGCGCAGCCGCCGACAAGACCGCCGGGACCGGAAACGGGCTCACATCCTGTTTGCGCATCGTAGGAACCGATACGGCCGGCGTTGCCACAAGCCATCGCTCATCATCGAGAATGCGCCTTCCCACGAGCAGATCGTCTTGCGGCGGATCGACACGAATCACCAGGTCATAGCCGTCTTCCACCGGATCCACGACACGATCTTCCGCGACAATCTCGACCTCGACCTGCGGGTAAGCCAACGCGAAGCGCGCAGCGATCCTGCATAGCACGACGTGCGCGAAAACGATGGGAGCACTGATGCGTAGCCGTCCACGCGCGACGGGCGCACGCGAGGCCACCGCGTCGCCCGCCTCCTCAAGCTCTGCCAGAAGGCCTCGAGTACGCTCATGGAGAGCGATGCCATCTTCCGTCAGGCGCATTCGTCTCGAGCCGCGCTCAATCAACCTCACTCCGAGTTCGTCTTCCAACTCTGCTACATGCCGCGATAGCGTGGCCTTGGGTCGGTCCAGCGCGCGGCCAGCTGGGCCGAAGCCGCCGTGCGTGGCGACCGCATTGAAATCAGAAAGCGCCATTAGATTCATGAAAGTTCCATTTTTGAGACGACGTGTTTCGATTCTATATCTATCGACTCACATTCGGAACGAGTAACCTGGCTTCACCGGGCCGCTTTGGGCCTTTCATTACAGAGACAGTCATGACAATTCTTGTTACTGGAAGTACGGGCACAGTGGGTAAGCAAGTTCTTGAACACCTGCAAGGCCGTGGAGTTCAGGTGCACGCCCTGACGCGTTCGCCCCAGAAAGCCCAATTTGCTGACGGCATCAGGGCAATCAAAGGCGAGTTGTCCGATGCGGATTCGGTACGGCAAGCCATGAAGGGCATCAGCACGTTGTTCCTGCTGGCGCCAAACGCCGCAGACGAACTGACTCAGGCGCTGCAGGCCTTGAGCATCGCGCGAGAGTCGCATGTGAATGGCGTGGTGTATCTGTCCGTATTCAAGGGCGCAGAGTTTGTCGACGTGCCACACTTCGCGGGCAAGCACGCGGTCGAGCGCATGATCGAGCAGTGCGACATGCCGGCGACTGTGCTTCGTCCCGCGTACTTCATTCAGAACGATGTGCGGCAGAAAGATGCGTTGCTGAAGCACGGCATCTATGGGATGCCGATTGGCGAGAAGGGCATTTCCATGGTGGACGTTCGCGATATCGGAGAGGCAGCAGCCAAAGAGTTGCTGCGGCGCGAGTTCGCTGCCAGCCCGCTACCGCGAGAAACCTACGAACTGGTCGGCCCGGACGCGCTGACGGCGCAATCCATTGTCCGTATCTGGGCGGATGCACTCGGACGCCCTGTTCGCCATGGCGGTGACGATCTCGATATTCTCGAGCAGCGTTTGAAGTCAGTCGCGCCGGCGTGGCTGGCGTATGACATGCGCTTGATGATGCAGCGATACCAGCAAGACGGTGCCGTGGCTTCGACTGAACAGATCGGGCGCTTGTCGACCCTACTGGGACGCCCGCCCAGGTCTTACCGCGATTTTGCGGTTGCCATGGCCGCTGCGTGGGCGAAGGATTGACTCACGCGCGCACGGTGGTGGTTCATCAATCTTGCTTCATGCAAGAGGCATAACACGACCCGGAACGGGCCGATACATGGCCGAAAACAGGCGAGACTTGCTCTCGCGAACCGTAATTGAACACTGGAAGGACAATACCTCGTTAGCCGACCGCGCTTTCCTTCGGCGACGCGCACCCTGTCACCGCCAGCACCGCGCGACCCGCCAGGGTCTCGCGCGCGGCACTATCGCCAAGCGCATATTCGACGCAACGCCTCGCCAGCACGTCGGTCGGATCGACGAGTCGCACCACCCGCCCGCCCGCACACGCGAGCGCTTGCTCTCGCAACAGCAACGGCAGCTCGGTGCACGCGAGCACGATGACCTGCACGCCACGCATGACCAGATCGTCGACGGCCGCCGCCAGGTCGTCGCAGCATTCGCCCGATGTATGCCCAGCCTTCGCGCCGCGCGGCCCATAAATCGCGTTCATCAGACGCGCTTGCGCGGCCGCGGACGGTGCGATCTGCACGAAGCCGCGCGCGTCGAGCGCCTGTTCGTAGACGCGGCTCGCGAGCGTGCCCGAGGTGGCCAGCACGCCCACTTCGCGCAGACCCGGAAAGGTCTCGCGCAAGTAATCGGCAGTACAGGTCAGCATATTGACGATCGGCACGCGCAGCGCCGGCTGAAGCCGCTCGATGAACGCATGCGCGGTATTGCACGGAATCGCGATCAGATCCGCGCCGCCCTCTTCGAGCGTCTTGCAGGCCGCGTACAGCGCGAGCGTCGGGTCGTCGCCGCGACCGAACAGCGCCGCGGTGCGGTCCGGGATCTGCGGATTCTGCTCGACCATGATCCGGATATGGTCCTGATCGCGCGCGGCCGGCGTGTTGCGCACGACCTTGGCCATGAAATCGACGGTCGCGGCCGGCCCGATGCCGCCGACCACGCCGAGGCGGAACGCCCGCTGCGGCTGTGTGTACCGCGCCGCCGCGACATAGCGCGCGTACACCTGGCTCGAATCGACGAGCGGCACCTCGATGGGCCCGAGCGCGCGCAGCACGAGGCCGATTTCCGCGAGCCCCGGCGCGATCACGTCGACGCCCTGTGCGACCAGGTCGGCGCACGCCGCGCGCAGCAACTCGACCGGCCGCCCTTGCAGGCGGCCAGCGCGGATGCCCTCGTCGCCGAAAACGGCGCTCGTCACGCAGTCGAAACCAGCGTCGTTGCGCGGATAGCACACGTCGAACTGGCCGGCTTCGAAGTAACGCTCGAACAGGCCGTTCGCGCGAATCGCCGCCGACGTCAGCACGCCGATGCGCCGGGCGCCGTCGCGCCGCGCCGACGGATAGATGCGCCGCACGTGCTCAGACAGCGCGGTCATGATGTTGGCGACCGGCACGGTGACGTTGGCCGTAAGTTCGTCGATGAAGGTATGGCTCAGAAAGCATGGCAGCACGATCGCGTCCACACCGCGCTTTTCGAACGCGCGCATCGTGTCGAGCATGTGGATCTTGAACCGCGCGTCCGTCGCATCGGGCGCGGCGGGCCCGGACCACGGGCGCGGTTCGAGAATCAGATCGAAGGTCTGCGCGGCACCTGGCCGGCGCGACGCCGTGCTGATCCGGCCGAGGATGTCGGCGCTGGCGAATTGCGCCGCGCCAGTCGCCACACCCAGCGAACGAAAACGCTCCATCATCAGATCCCCCGGTCGTTCTGTGCGTCCACCCTCGCTCACGGGTGGCTTTCTGCGCGCTTGAGAATGACACTATGCGAGACGCAGATGTACAGGTGTTAACCACGTCAAAGCATTACCTTGCGTTTGCGCTCCTTCAACTCACCGGCTCGAAAATCTCCCGCAGCCACTGCGCGAACACCCGCACCCGCGACGACAACTGCCGGTTCTGCGGATACAGCACCGACACCGGCATCGGCGGCGGCGGATAGTCCGCCAGAATGACGCGCAACCGTCCGGCCGCCAGTTCGTCAGCGACACGGTAGCGCGGCACCTGCACGATGCCGAGCCCGGCGATCGCCGCGCCCGCGTACAGTTCGGCGCCGCTGACCGACACCGCCGACGGCAGCACGAGCGCGGTATCCCGCCCGTCCACGCGGAATTCGAGCGGCAGCGGCTTGCCGGTCGCGCTCGACACGTAGTTGACCGCGCGATGCGTCGACAGCGCGCCGGGATCGGCCGGCTCGCCATATGCGGCCAGATACGCAGGACTCGCGACCGTCACCTGCTGCAGCTGCGCGACGCGCCGCCCGACCATCGACGAATCCTGCAGCACACCCGCGCGCAGCACGCAATCGATGCCCTCGCGCACGAGGTCGACGAGCCGGTCGTCCTCGCCGATCATCAGCTCGATGTCTGGAAAGCGCGCGAGAAACGCGGGCAGCGCCGGCACCACGAAGTGCCGTGCGAGCGTGCCCTGCACGTTCACGCGTAACAGTCCCTTCGGCGCGACATTGGAGAACGCCCCCTCCGCCTCCTCCATGTCGGCGATCAGGCGCACGCAGCGCTGGTAGTGCGCGTCGCCGTCAGGCGTGAGCCGCACCGTGCGCGTGGTGCGTTCGAGCAGCCGCGCGCCGAGCCGCTGCTCGAGACGCTTCATCAGGTTGGTGACGGTCGCGCGCGGGATTTGCAGATCGTCGGCAGCGCGCGTAAAGCTCTGGCGCTCGGCGATCCGCACGAATACCCGCATTTCCTCGAAACGGTCCATATCGGCGGATTATTAAAGCGAATGGAATGATGATCGCGAGTCTAACCGGATTATCTCGACGCGGAAAGCCTTCATCATTCACCTCACCGATCCACCACCCCTTCTGTGAGGAAACGAATCATGAGCACGAACCAACAACCGAAAGTCGCCATCGTCACCGGCGCATCGCGCGGCATCGGCATGGCGATCGCACAGCGCCTCGCGAATGACGGCTACGCGGTCACCGTCAACTACGCATCGAGCGCGGGCGAAGCCGACGCGCTCGTCGGCGCGATCCGCGAAGCCGGCGGCAAGGCGGTCGCAGTGCAAGCGGACGTGTCGAAGCCCGACGACGTGCGTCGCATGTTTGAGATCACCGAACGCGAATTCGGCAAGGTCGACGTGCTCGTCAACAACGCGGGCGTGATGAAGCCCACGCCGCTCGCCGACACGTCCGACGCGCTGTACGACCAGACCTTCGACATCAACGTGCGCGGGACCTTCAACACGCTGCGCGAAGCGGCCGCGCGCCTGAACGACGGCGGACGCATCGTCAATTTCTCGACCAGCGTGCTGGCGCTGAACTTGCCCGGCTACGGCATCTACACGGCGACCAAGGCGGCCGTCGAAGCATTCACGCGCGTGTTCGCGAAGGAGTTGCGCGGGCGCAACATCACGGTGAATGCGGTCGCGCCGGGACCGATTGCGACCGCGCTGTTCCTCGAAGGCAAGACCGACGAGCAGATCGAAACCTTCGCGAAGATGCCGCCGCTGCAACGCCTCGGCGAGCCGGAAGACGTGGCGGGCGTGGTCGCGTTTCTGGTCGGCCCGGATGCGAGCTGGGTCAACGGCCAGACGTTGCGGACCAATGGCGGTTTGGCTTGATGGGATGCGCTGGTCCAGCGTGCTGCCGCGCTGGACCCCTGCGTTGCGCCGGCTGCGGCGCCTGGAACGTGATCGACCCGCCGCTCAAACCGCCTTCGGATTGCGTTCCGCGAAGCCTTCCTGATGCCAGTACGGATACGCGGGACGCACCGCGCTAGCCGCGTCGAGCTTCGCGACCTGGTCGGCCGTCAAATTCCAGCCGACCGCGCCGAGGTTCTGCCGCAGTTGCTCCTCGTTGCGCGCGCCGATCAGCAGCGTCGCGACGGTCGGCCGTTGCAGCAGCCAGTTCAGCGCGATCTGCGGCACGGTCTTGCCGGTCTCGGCGACGACTTCGTCGAGCGCATCGAGCACGCGGAACAGATACTCTTCCGGCACCGGCGGGCCCGATTCGGCGGTCTTGTGCAGACGGCTCGTCTCGGGCAGCGGCTGGCCGCGCTTGAGCTTGCCGGTGAGACGCCCCCAGCCGAGCGGACTCCATATCACCGCACCCACGCCCTGGTCGACGCCGAGCGGCATCAGCTCCCACTCGTAGTCGCGCCCGACCAGCGAGTAGTAGGTCTGATTCGCGACGTAGCGCGGATAGCCGTAGCGGTCGGCGATATCGAGCGACTTCATCAGATGCCAGCCGGAGAAATTCGACACGCCGACATAGCGGATCTTGCCCGCGCGCACGAGGTCGTCGAGCGTGGACAGCACTTCGGGAATCGGCGTTTTCGCGTCGAAGCCGTGCAACTGGAACAGGTCGATGTAATCGGTTTGCAGACGCTTGAGCGCCGCATCGACCGCGTTGATCAGATGGAAGCGTGACGAGCCGACGCCGTTCGGATCGCCGTCGAAACGGAAGGTCGCCTTGGTCGACAGGATCGCCTTGTCGCGCTTGCCTTTCAGCGCTTCGCCGAGCACCGACTCGGACGCGCCCTTCGAATAGATGTCGGCGGTGTCGAACATCGTGACGCCCGCGTCGAAGCAGATGTCGATCAGACGCCGCGCTTCGGCGACGTCGGTCGCGCCCCAGGCCTCGAAAAATTCACCCTTGCCGCCGAAGGTACCGGTGCCGAAACTCAACACCGGCACCTTGAACCCCGATGCACCCAGATGTCTGTATTCCATTGCAGAATCTCCGTGACATTGCCGTCGATGAACGGAGATTCAGTCTACGCGCGTCGGCGAGAAGGCGTCATGAAAGCGACGCGCTCAGATCGGCCAATGCATCACGCACGGCGTCGATCACGCTGTCCCAGGCGCCGAGCTGCGGTTGACGGAATAGACGCGCGGACGGATACCACGGCGTGTCGCTGCGTTCGAGGAGCCAGCGCCAGCATGTGTCGAAGCGGTTCAGAATCCAGACCGGTTTGTCGAGCGCGCCGGCCAGATGCGCGGTGGACGTGTCGACCGTAATCACCAGATCCAGACTGGCGACGAGCGCGGCGGTATCGGCGAAATCGTGCAGCAGCTCCGTGTAATCGGCGACGCGTTCACGGTACGCGCTTTCGGCGAGTTGCGCTGCGGCCGCGCCCTTCTGCACGCTGAAGAAGCGCACGTTCGGCACGTCGAGGAGCGGCGCGAATTGCTCGAACGCGAGCGAGCGACGCGCATCGATCTTGCGCAGTTCCGCGACCTGCGCGCGGTTCTCGCCGGCCCACACGAGGCCGACATTCAGCGGTTTGATTGCGTTGCCATCCGCATTGGTGTTGCCGTGCGGTTCGATACGGTCGCGCCATTCGCCGACGGCCGCTGGCTGCGCAAAAAGATACGGTGTGGCTGCCGGAATGCTCGCTTCGTTGGTGCGGAACGCAAGCGGCAAGCTCAGCAACGGGCAATGACAATCGAACGGCGGCAATGGCTGGCCCGCTTCGATCAACTGATCGACACCATCGAGCGTCGACAGCAGCCGCAACAACGGACCCGGCACTTCGAGCACGAGCTTCGCGCCAAGCTTCGCAACCAGCGTCGCATAGCGACAGAATTGCAGCGTGTCGCCGAGGCCCTGTTCCGCATGCAGCAGGATCGTTTTGCCGTCGAGCGCAAAATCGCCGAGCCACAGCGGCTGCGCGAACGCGCGCCGGCCGGCCTTGATGCGGCTACGCTCCCAACGCCATTCGTATTCGCGCCAGCCGCTCTCGAAGCGGCCCATTTGCAGCAGGCACAGCGCCTGGTTCCAATGCGTTTCGACCGACGCCGGATTCAACGCAAGCGCGCGCTGATAGCTCGACAACGCCTGTTCGCGCTGATTCAGATCGATCTGCGCGAGACCGAGGTTATTCCATGCATCGACGAAACCGGGCGAGAGTTCCAGCGCGCGCTGGTAGCAGCGCTCTGCTTCGTGCGGCTGGTTCAGATCGCCGAGCACGTTGCCGCGATTGCTCCACGCATCCGGATAGCCGGGCTGCAATGCGAGCGCCCGGTCGCAGCTATCGAGTGCATCGGTATAACGGCCGAGATCGCGCAGCACGCATGCGCGATTGTTCCAGGCCGGCGCGAACTCCGGCGCGATAGAAAGCGCGCGCTCGTAGCTCGCGAGCGCTTCGAGCGGACGATGCAGCGCCGCCAATGCGTTGCCGCGATTGTTCAATGCATCGGCGAATTTCGGCTGCATCACGAGCGCCCGCTCGGCGCACGCAAGCGCTTCGTCATGACGCTGCAACGCGTTCAGCGCATAGGCGAGATTCGAATGCACGGCCGGCTGTCTCGCGTTCACAGCGAGCGCCTTCTTCAGAAGATCGACGCCTTCCTGCAAGCGGCCCGTTTGCAGCGCGAGTTCGCCGAGCCAGCGCAACGCGTCGCCGTGTTTCGGCTTCAGTTCGAGAATCTCGCGATACATTTCTTCTGCTTCGACGAGCGCGCCGTTCTGTTGAAGCGCGACGGCTTGTCGAAGCAGATGGTCCAACTGTTGCGGCAGACTGGCTTGCTTGCTCATGCGGTACCTGGAATCGAAGGCGCGAAGAATCGTCGGATAAAGCGCACGATTATCGCTGAAAAGCCTGTATTCGAAGTACCGCCGCCGCGTCGCGACGTGACGCCGCTTATTGCGCGGCCACGGACAGATGCTTGCGCTTCGCGAGTTCCTGCGCCATCGCGTAGTGCTGCTGGATCGTCGGCAGCGCCTCTTTCGCCGCGGTCTTCAACTTCTCGTCGCGACCCGAGGCGATTTCCGCCTGGAACGCGGACAACGCTTTCTGCTCACCGGCGAGCGCGACCTGCTCGATATACCTCTTGTCGAAGTCGGCGCCGCGCAGATTGTTGATGCTCGCGAGCACGGCCTCATCGGGATCGTTCTTCGGCACGTCGACACCGCGCGGACTCGCCGCCCGCAATGCGTCGGTGATCTTCGCGTCGTCATCCGACACGCGCTCGGCGAACGCCTTCACGTCGCGATCGGCCGAACGCGCGGTGGCGATACGCGCGGCGTCGCGCTGCGTCGCGACGGCTTTGGTGCCGTCGGCGACGAATGTCTGATCGGCCGCATGCAGGCGGACTGCGTCCGCGGGCGCGGCGCTCTGCGCGCTGGCCACCGAGGCGGCCGTCAGAAGACCGCCGAAGCAGGCAGCGGCGGCGATGCGGGCCAAAGCGACCGAAGGGACGGAAGGCAGGCGGATCATACGTTCTCCTTGAGGTGAAAGCATCTGAAAGCAAAACGAAGGACACGTGTGCGCCGCGAACAAAGCGTGCGATGCAAAACGCTGCGGACTGCTTGCGAGCCCAGCGGGGCGCCACGCTTTCATCGCTGCCGATTCTAGAAGCCATGCCGTCTGGCAGGTGAAACGCTGCTGTCGCTTCTGTAACCTTAGGTAACCCTCATATGAATGCGCACACGTTTGCCTGATTGATGTGAATCACGCGCGCCGCTCGCCACTGCGACGCAGTGCTGAATTTTTCGCCATCGACGCCGATAACCAGAGACAGGCACCACTTAGCACCGCTCAGCACCGCAACTCTGGAGAACGATTCCGATGGCAGACGACCACCGTGCCAATCACGAGCGCCACACCGAACGCAGCAACCTGACGAGCTCCAACAAATTCGAGCTGCTGCTATACCGCCTCGGCCACGTGCCGGACAGCGACGCGCACGAGCTGTATGGGATCAACGTGTTCAAGGTGCGCGAAATCTCGACGATGCCGACCATCACGCCGATCGCCGGATCGTCGCCGTACGTGATGGGCGCGGTCGACATTCGCGGGCAGATCATCCCCGTGATCGACCTGCCGCGGCTGATGGGCTGCGAGCCGACGCGCGGCCTGAACATCCTGCTGGTCACCGAATTCGCGCGTTCGACGCAGGCCTTCGCGGTCGAAGAAGTCGACGAGATCGTGCGGCTCGAATGGAACCAGGTGCTGTCGGCCGATGGCTCGGCGGGCGGCAAGCTCGTCACGAGCATCGCGCGCATCGACGGCAATACCGGCGACTCGCGGCTCGCTCAGGTGATCGACGTCGAACAGGTGTTGCGCGACGTGTTCCCGTCGCAGCATCCGAGCGTCGATCCGGCTTCGGTAGGTGAAGCGCTCGGCATCCCCCGCGGCGCGAAGATCCTTGCCGCCGACGACTCCGGCTTCGCGCGCAAGCTGATCGAGCAGGCGCTCACCGCGATCGGCGCCGACTACATCATGACGAAGACCGGCGAGGAAGCGTGGCAAACGCTGCAGCAGGTCGCACGCGAAGCGCAGCAAAAAGGCGTGCGCGCGAAAGACACCATCGCGCTGGTATTGACGGACCTGGAGATGCCGGAGATGGACGGCTTCATGCTGACGCGCCAGATCAAGGCCGACGCACGCACGCGCGATATTCCGGTGCTCATCCACTCGTCGCTGACGGGCGCGGCGAATGAGGCGCATGTGAAGAACGCGGGCGCGAACGGCTATGTCGCGAAGTTCGCGGCGAGCGAGCTCGCCGATGCGATCCGTCAAGCGCTGGGCTGCGCGCCGTCGAAAGCGACGGCGGCTTGAGGTCTCGTGTGCCGGGCAGTGAAGCGCATCGCCGCGCTCAACGATGCGCGGCAAGCTCGATCGAGAAATCCATCCGGCCGATCTCGACGCCCATCGTGTTGAGCCGCTTCGGCGCATGAAAGCCGTCGAGCGTCGCGCGTTGTTCCGGCGTGCCGATATCGAGCACCGCCAGCAACTCGGCAGTGACCGCGTAGAGCGCGGCGGCATTGCCGTCCTCGATCTTCAGCGCGATGCCTAGCGCGCCCTTCGCACCCAGCCGCGCGGTTTGCCGCGACGCGCGCACGCCGATCGCATAGCTGCCGTCCGCGCCGACCTTGCCGACCAGCGCGCCACCGAACGCCCGCATCAGCAGCGTGCAGAAGCGCCCTTCCCCGCCGACCAGTTCCGGGTACGACGTCATCGCGCGATAGATGCGCGCGAGCGCGGCCGTGCGTGGCGGCGTCGCGGCTGCTCCGGCTTCGTGTTGATCCTGCGCCGCCGCGAGCTTCGCGAACAGACGTGCGAGCCGGTCGAGCGGGAACGCCGGGGTCGGCAGATTGCAGCCGTCGATCGCCCATTGCACGCCGTCGTCCGGCAGGTCGCACACGCTCGCGACCGTCTGCTTCACGCGCACCTGCAACGGATGCGCGGGCAGTTCATAGCCGGCGAGCGCCGCCCCGATCGACCGCGCGCCGGCCAGCATGCCCGCATGCTTGCCCGAACAGTTGCTGCACACCCCGGTGGGCGTAAAGCCGCGCCGGATCCAGTCGACATATACCGCATCCGACAACGGCGGATGACCGCCGCAACGCAGATCAGCCTCGCTCGCCTGCGCTTTCGCGAGCATCGCGCGCGTGCGTTCGATATGACGCGGCTCGCTGCTGTGCGATGCGCACATCAGCGCGAGATCGGCTTCGTCGAAACCGCAATGCTCGAGCGCGCCGGTTTCGAGCACCGCGAGCGCCTGGGCCGGCTTCGCCGCGGAACGCGCGAGCGTGATGCGCGCAGCGTCGCCGAACGAATACAGCAGACGGCCGTCCGCATCGACGACCGCGACATGCGCCAGATGCGTGTTCTCGACGGACTCGCCGCGATAGATCGTCGCCGCGACCGGCGCGGCGGGTTGCAGTTCGGATCGGCTCATCGGTATCGTCTCCGCGTCGTTCATTGATCGGGCGATGGCGCCCAAGGCCCGGCAATCGATCAGGCGCTCGCCGCGAGCGCTTCTTCTTCTCGCTCGAGCGTGCGGGTGTGCCGCAGTTCGGGAAAGAACCGCATCCACAACAGCGCGATCGCGATCGTCGCGACACCGCCGACCAGCACGGCCGGCTGCGCGCCCCACCATCCGGCAGTCAGGCCCGATTCGAACTCGCCCAATTGATTCGACGTCCCGATGAACAGCGAATTGACCGCGCTGACGCGGCCGAGCATTTCATCGGGCGTGCGCAGTTGCACGAGCGACAGCCGCACCACCACGCTGATCGTGTCGGACGCGCCGAGCACCATCAGCGCGAGCAGCGACACGAGGAACTGATGCGACAGCCCGAACACGATCGTCGCGATGCCGAACGCGATCACGCCGCCGAACATCGCTGCGCCGGGCCGGTTGCGCAATGGAAAATGCGCGAGCCAGATCGTGCCCGCGAGCGCGCCGATCGCCGTGCCCGAGCGCAGCAGGCCAAGACCGATCGGGCCCGCGTGCAGCACGTCGCGCGCGAAGATCGGCAGCAACGCGGTCGCGCCGCCGAACAGCACCGCGAACAGATCGAGCGACAGCGCGCCGAGAATCACCGGCTCGCGGCGAATGAACGCGATGCCCGAGAAGATCGATTCGAGCGTGACGGGCGCGCGACTCGCCGGCTTCACTTGCAGCGGAATGCTCCACACCGACGCCGCCGCGGCCGCGAACGACAGCGTGCACGCGAGATAAGCGGCACCGGGGCCGATGCCGTACAGCAGACCACCGAGCGCCGGCCCGGCGATCTGCGCGGTCTGATTGGCGGACGTGGACCATGCGGTCGCTTTGGGCAGATAGCCGCGCGGCACGACGGCCGGCAGCAGCGACGACACGGCCGGCGATTCGAACGCGCGCGACGCGCCCACGCAGGCAGCCAGCACGTAGATCACCGGCGCGCTGATCCAGCCGCTGAAGGTGCCGATCGCGAACAGCAATGCAGCGACGCTTTCGAGGCTCTGACAGACGGCGGCGATGCGGCGCCGATCGTAACGATCGGCGACATGACCGACGACGAGCGTCAGCAGGAACATCGGCAGGAACTGCGCGAGACCGACGAGGCCAAGTGCGAACGCGCTATGCGTGAGCGCGTAGACATGCCAGCCCATCGCGACGGCGAGCATCTGGAACGACAGCGACGACAGGATGCGGGTGCACCAGAAACGCTGGAACGGCGGGTGTTTCGGCAGGCTGAAATGCGGGGAATCGGCGGGATCGGTGGAGGCTGGGGGCATCGATTGTTGCTCGTGACGGGGAGCATCGGAGCGTGGATTGGGCGGTCGCTAGTTTAGAGCAAGATCGGGGGGCGTGCAGAAAGGCGGCGGGCACGGGCGGGCGGCGTGGTGGGAGGCGATGGGGCGGCCCGCGCCGGGGCCGGCACGCTCGAACGAAGCAGGCCGCCCTCGCCTGCTTCGGCGCCACGCATGACTCAGGGCTGCAGGGGCCGGCCTTCCGCGCGGCCGAACTCGACGAAGTGATCGACGGGGTCGACGCCTGCCGCGGCGACGTCGGGATTCGCTTCGAGGTAAAGCTTCGGATCGAAACCCACGGGCAGTTGGGCAAGCCGCGCCTTGCGCTGAAACGATTCGGCGCTGCTCAACGGACGCCCTTCGAATCGACCGTAGTAGATGTAATGCTGCAACGCATTGCCGCCGCTCGCCGCGACGTCCGGATTGGCGTCGAGATACGCCTCGCCGTCGAAGTCGACGATTGGCGTCAGGCTCGACGGCATGCCGGTCAGGTCGTGATAGCACAGACAGCCGTCCGCGAAGAAATGGCAAACCAGCGCCTTGCGGCTCACGTGCTCCGGATCGCGCATCTTGCTGCCGCCGTGCAGCAGGTTCGCATGCCACAACAGCACATCGCCCTTCTTCGGATAGAAGTACTTCGGGCCCGCCGAATGGTCAGCGATCAGCTTCTGAATCGCGGGTTCGTAGATGTCGTGATAAGCGGAATAACCGCAACCGAACGGCATGCCCAATTCAGTCGACATCAGATACGGCAGCTTGTGCGTGCCGGGGTGATAAACGAGCGGCCCCGAGTCCGGATGGATGTCCTCGAAGGCGATCCAGTTCGCGACCAGATACCCGTTCGGATAGGTCGACATGTGGATCGAATCGGAATGCTCGAGTTGCTCGCTGCTCTTGTGACCGCCGATCGTCTGGAACGGCGCCGATTTCGCGCCCAGCAGCAAGCCCACGATCTCGTTCATGCGCGCATCGAACAGCATGTCGCGAATCGCGGGCACGTTGAAATGCGGATTCAGCGTGCGCCCCGGCAGCGTATCGCCTTCGAAAAGCGGCTCGTGCGGCGGCCGCAGCGTGCCGTCGGCGATCGCGTTTTCGTAGGCTTGCCACGTCGCATCGAGCTGTTCGTGCCCGAAGAAGCCTTCAATGATCAGATAGCCGTCGCTGACCCATTTCCGGCACCATTCGGCTTCCTGCTCGCTGATTACACCTTGGGACAACAACTCGGCGACCCGCTCCAGCGCATCCGGTCGATCGAGCCAGGGAACCGGGCCCGCCGCGGGAAATTTTTCGAATTTGAAGACCTGGGTCTGAGTGTCGATCGGAACGTCCGCGACGACGGGCTTATCGAAAAAACGCTGAGTCTCGAGAGTGTTCATGTTGTATCGGGAAACTTTCCGGGTTAGCGTTTCAGGGTACCTGGCTTGAACAGGACGCTGGCGGTGCGGTGTCGGTCACCCGAACGAGCGCCCTTCCGTACGGCCATAACGGATGTAGTGTTCCGCGCCAGAGCTGATGTGCTTTTGCGCAACGGCTTCTGCCACGTCGGGGTTGCGCTGAAGATATTGCGCCTCGTCGAAATGCGGAATGTGAGCGGCATAAAGCAGAATCGACGGGCCGGCCGGATGTCGATCGCGATCGTCCATGCCGACGACCACGGTCATACCCAGCGCGTCGAGGACCGCCATCAGGCTTTCGCGGGTCATCCAGTTGACTTGCGGAGCACTCCCGCCGATGAATTTTGCGTTGTTGATGCTGTCGAGATAACTGTGTCGGTGCAGATGGACTTCGCGTCCACGAAACTCCGAGATGGTCGGCGTCGGATCGAAGTGCGTCCGCAAATTCGCATTCGTGCGCACGACTTCGGCGTCGTAATAGTGCGTCCAGATGCAGATCGAGTCCGACGCATACGCCATATCTTCCAGTAGTGATACCGGATCGGTCATGTGATAGAGCACGCCGCTCGCAAGAATCAGATCGAATCGCTGATCGCGCTTTTTCAGCAATTCTCTGAAATCGCCATACATGAATTCGGCATTGAACTTCAATGCATTCTGCACGAGCAGGCATTTCAGAAAGGACTTCGAATTCGCCTCGATTGCAAGGACACGTGAAGCGCCGGCTTTGGCCATCATGAACGTATGGCCGCCTTCCATCGGGCCGAGTTCGAGCACGCTTTTTCCGGAAAAGCCGCCGCACATCGTCTCGAACCAGTGAAGACGCCCATCGTCGAAATGGGGCGCCATACCTAAACCGTAGCCCGGCACATCGGACACCCAAGTGCCATCGAAAAGATTGAAAGCCAAAGTGTGGCCCGGCTCTTCCGTGGCATACAGATCCAGTTCAGTTCCTTTCAATTTGGCGCCTCGATCGGTCGTCAAGTTTGCCGATTATGGCACGCTCAGGCGATAAATCACGCAAACCTTGCATTCGCGCGCCGCACGTCACGCAAGCGGTGTCAAATCGAACGCGCGTCCGCATTAATGGACATGATTTGACATCGGTCGGGATCGCCGCGCGCGCTTCGCACTGCGTATATTTATGCTTCATGGATCGATGTGAACTGCCGGTCTGTTTGCGGCTATGATTGTGCCCCGTGGGCAGCCGTCCGGCAGGCGGCACTCCGGCCCACTCCCACCGGCCAGCGACACCGCCTGACACTCGAACTCCCGGAGGGCATCGAATGGTATTGGCGTGGCTCGTCCTACTTCCATTCATGGCCGCGGCGCTCATCGCGCTCACGAGGCGGCGCGCCGCCGCGCTCAGTACCTGGATCGCGTTCGCGACGGCGCTGTTCGGCTGCGCTCTGCTGCTCAGCGAACGCGTGGGCATGGCCGACCGCGACGTGCTGCAATGGCGCCATCAGTGGGTGCCCGACATCGGCCTCGCGCTGTCGCTGCGTCTCGACGGCCTGTCGTTCATGTTCGCGTTGCTCGTACTTGCGATCGGCCTGCTGATCTTCATTTACGCCAGCTACTACCTCGCCGGCAGCGATACGTTGCCGCGTCTGTACCTGCAGCTTCTGCTCTTCATGGGCGCGATGCTCGGCATCGTGCTGTCGAACAACCTGCTGCTGCTCGTCATCTTCTGGGAACTGACGAGCCTCGTGTCGTTCCTGCTGATCGGCTTCTGGCCATCGCGGCCCGACGCGAGGCGCGGCGCGCGCATGGCGCTCACCATCACCGGCGCGGGCGGGCTCGCGCTGCTTGCGGCGGTGCTGCTACTCGGCCACATTTGCGGCAGCTATGAGCTGAACGATGTGCTCTCCCAGCTTGCCAAGGTCCAGCACGATCCGCTCTATCCGGCGATTCTGCTGCTCACGCTTTTCGCGGCGTTCACGAAGTCCGCGCAGTTTCCTTTCCACTTCTGGCTGCCGCACGCGATGTCGGCGCCCACGCCCGTGTCGGCCTATCTGCATTCGGCGACGATGGTGAAGGCCGGCGTGTTCCTGCTCGCGCGCCTCTATCCGGTCTTCGAAGGCACCCACCTGTGGGCGTACACGGCGACGGTGGCCGGGCTCGTCACGCTCGTCGGCGGCGCGGGGATGGCGTTGATCCAGCGCGATCTGAAGGGCCTGCTCGCCTATTCGACCATCAGCCATCTCGGCCTGATCGTGCTGCTGTTCGGTCTCGACACTCAACTGTCGACGGTCGCCGCGCTCTTTCACACGGTCAATCACGCGGTGTTCAAGGCGTCGCTCTTCATGGCGGCGGGCATCGTCGATCACGAAACGGGCACGCGCGATCTGGGCCGTCTGCGCGGCCTGCGCAGGTACATGCCGCATACGGCCTTGCTCGCGAGCGTGGCGTCGCTGTCGATGGCCGGCGTGCCGCTGCTCAACGGCTTTCTGTCGAAGGAAATGTTCTTCGGCGAAACGCTCGCGCAAAGCATGTTCGGGCCGCTGAACCTCGCCGTGCCGGTCATCGCGATCGCGGCGGCGGCGCTGTCCGTGGCGTACTCGCTGCGTTTCGTCTGGGGCGTGTTCTTCGACGGCGAGACGCCGCGCGACCTGCCGCACTATCCGCCGCACGAGGCGCCGCGCTTCATGAGGCTGCCGGTCGAGATCCTGGTGGCGCTGTGCCTGCTGATCGGCCTGTTCCCGCAGCAAAGCATCGGCAGGCTGCTCGAGTCGGCCGCGTGGATCACGCTCGGCGGCAAGCTGCCCGACTACAGCCTGAGCCTGTGGCACGGCGTCAACGCACCACTCGTGATGAGCGTGGTGTCGTTCGCGGCGGGCGCGGCGCTCTTTTTCCTGCGCCGCAATACGTTCCGCCACCGTCGCACGGCGCTTACCGAGTTGAACGCGAGCGAGATCTTCGACCGCTTCGTGCAGCGTCTCGAACAGAGCGCCGGCGTAATCGTGCGCGTGTTCGAGACGCGTTCGCTGCCGGCCTACCTCGCATGGCTGATCGCGGCGATGCTGATCGTGCCGGGCGTGCCGCTCGTCGCGCTCGACACGTGGAGCGGCAACTACACGCGCCTGCCACCCGATCCGTTCACGCTTGCCGGCCTCGTGCTGATGGCGTTGCTCGCCGTCGGCGTAGTGCTGGTGCGTGCGCGCACGCTTTATGCACTCGTGATGCTGAGCACCTGCGGTCTGCTCGTGTCGCTTGCCTTCGTGCGCTTCTCCGCGCCCGATCTCGCGCTCACGCAGATCTCCGTCGAAGTGGTCACGATCCTGCTGCTCGTGCTGGCCGTCTATTTCCTGCCCGCGCTGCAACGCGCCGTCGAGCCGCTCCCGGTCCGGCTGCGCAACGGCGTGCTCGCGCTCGCGGGCGGCGCATTGCTCGGCGCCGTGTCGTACAGGATCATGACGAGCGCGCCGCTGGCTGGCATCGCACCGTACTTCCTCGCCAACGCGCTGCCCGGCAGCGGCGGCCATAACGTCGTCAACGTGATCCTCGTGGATTTCCGGGGCTTCGATACGATGGTCGAAATCAGTGTGCTCGTGGTCGCAGGGCTCGCCGTCAAGGCGCTGCTGCGCGGGCTGCGCCTGAAGTCGCCCGAGGCGGGGCCGGACGGCCGGCCGTGGTCGTCGCAATCGCATCCGCTGATGCTGGCGATCCTCGCGCGACTGATGCTGCCGCTCACCGTGCTCGTCGCCGTGTTCGTGTTCCTGCGCGGCCACAACCTGCCGGGCGGCGGCTTCATCGCGTCGCTGATCGTCTCGATCGCGCTATTGCTGCAGTACGTCGCGAGCGGGGTGCTGTGGACGGAGTCGCGCATCCACCTGAACTACCGCGCGCTCGCGGGCCTCGGCATTCTGATCGCCGCGGCCACGGGACTCGGCAGCCTCGCGTTCGGTCAGCCGTTTTTGACCAGCGCGTTCGGGCATCTGCACGTGCCGCTGATCGGCGAAATCGAACTGTCCACGGCGATGCTGTTCGATCTCGGCGTGATGGGCGCAGTGGTCGGCACGACGCTCACGATCGTCTCGCACCTCGGCGTGCGCGACAAGGACATGCAGTCCGTGGAGAAAAGCTGATGGAAGCCGCTTTTGCCGTCGCGATCGGCGTGCTTTGCGCGTGCGGCATCTACCTGCTGCTGTGCGCGCGCGTGTTGCCGGTGATTCTCGGCATCACGCTGTTCTCTTATGCGATCAACCTGTTCCTGCTCGGCATGGGCCGGCTTGCGATCGGCAAACCAGCGGTCATTACGGCCGGGGCGCAATACGTCGACCCGGTGCCGCAGGCGCTCGTGCTGACGGCCATCGTGATCGGCTTCGCGATGACGGCCTTCACCGTGGTGCTCGCGCTGCGCTCGTTCGCGAGCACGGGCAACGATCACGTCGATGGCGAGGAGACGCGCGGCGAATGAACCACGTCCTCCTGCTCCCGATCCTGATTCCGCTGTTTTCCGCTGGCGTGATCGTCGCGCTGCCGCTGCGCGTTCAGCGCCTGCAGCGTGCGCTGAACGCGCTCGCCATCATCTCGCTGCTGCCCGTCGCGTGCCTGCTGATGGCGCGCGCCGCGCAAGGCGAGATCGCCAGCTACGCGCTCGGCGCATGGCCCGCACCGTTCGGCATCGTGCTGGAACTCGACCGGCTCGGCGCGCTGATGCTGGTGCTCACCGCCGTGCTCGCGGTCTGCTGCCTGCTCGGCACATCGAGCGAGGACGCGAGGCGCGGCCGCTATTTCCGCGCGCTGTTCCAGTTCGAGCTGATGGGTCTGAACGGTGCCTTCCTCGCGGGCGATCTCTTCAACCTGTTCGTGTTCTTCGAGCTGCTGCTGATCGCGTCGTACGCGCTGCTGCTGCATGGTGGCGGCGCGCGACGGGTGCGCAACGGACTGCACTATCTGTTGCTGAACCTGGTCGGCTCGTCGTTCTTTCTTGTCGCGATCGGCGTGCTCTACGGCGTCACGGGCACGCTGAACATGGTCGACATGGGTGAACGTCTGGCGCGGCTCGACCCCGACACGCTGCCACTCGCGCAGTTCGCGGGCGCGACGCTGATGCTGGTGTTCGGCCTGAAGGCCGCCGTGTTTCCGATGTCGTTCTGGTTGCCGCAGGCCTACCGCAGCGCCATCGGCCCGGTGGCCGCGCTGTTCGCGATCATGACCAAGGTCGGCATCTACGCGATGCTGCGCTGCGACGCGCTCGTATTCGGCGCAGCGGGCGGCGTGCTCGATGCGTTCATGCATCAGTGGGCATGGTGGCTCGCGATCGCGACGATCGGGTTCGGCGCGCTGGGTGCGCTGGCGGTGTCGAGTCTCAAGACCACGACGGGCTATCTCGTGCTGGTTTCGGTGGGGCTGCTGATCGCGGCGATCGCGCAACAGACGCCGCTTGCATGGAGCGCGCTGCTCTACTACCTGATCAGCACGACGCTCTGCACAGGCGCGCTGTTCCTGCTCGCCGACACGCTGGAACCCGAGCAAGCTTCGACCGCGCAAGCCATCCATCCAGCCGTTTCCGCCGATGCCGATGCCGATGCCGATACCAATGCGATCGAGCCCGGCTCCCTCGAAGCGCTCGACGACGCGGCCGCGGCGGTCTTCTCGCCCGACCCCGACGGCGAGGCGGTGGCGACGCAGGCGCGCGTGCAGCCGCCGCTGGTCGAAACGGCCGGCGCGCTCGCCGCGCTAGCCGCAGAACCGGCTCGCGCCGCAGCCGAAGCTCCGCCCGACGCGGCCTCGCACACGCGTGCACCGTGGCCGTCGAACCTTGCCGCGCTGCTCTATCTGATCGCCGCGGTGGGTGCCGCTGGCTTGCCGCCGCTGTCGGGTTTCCTCGGCAAGGCGATGGTGCTGGCCGCGACGCCGACCGGCGCGGCAGGCGTGCTGTGGCCGGCCGTACTGTTGTCGGGCCTGCTGTCGATCGTCGCGCTGAGCCGCACGGGCACGCGCCTGATGTGGGCTGCGCCGGCCGCGCGCGCCGCCGAAGGCAAAGAGGAGCACGCGCCGCGCGGCAGCAATGCGAAGCTCGCCGCCTGCGCGGTCCTGCTCGGCTGCGTCGTGGCCATCACGCTCGGCGCGGGCGCGGTACGGCACTATCTCACCGATACCGCCGCGCAGCTATTCGATCGCGCCTCCTATGTGCACGCGATCCTGCCCGCGCCGCGATCTTCGCCACCGGCGGCCGCCGCGACCGCGGCCGACGCTCAGGGGAACTGACGATGCTGAAAAGGCTCTTCCCCCACCCGTGGCTCACCGTGTTGCTGATCATCTGCTGGGTGCTGCTGATGAACGACGTCTCGCCGGGCAATCTGCTGCTCGGCGCCGTGCTCGGCTGCGTGATCTCCTTTCGCGTCGCCGAAGGCTTGTGGCTGCGGCCGATGCGCTTCGGCCGGCCGCGGCTGCTCGTGCGTCTCGCCTGGCATGTGTTGGTCGACATCATCGTGGCCAACGTCGAGGTTGCGCTGCTCGTGCTCGGCCCGATCAGGCGGCTGCGCCCGGCGTTCATCGAAGTGCCGCTCGACAGCACCCATGAAATCGCGCTCACGGTGCTCATCAGCGTGGTCTCGCTGAGCCCCGGCACGCTGTGCGCCGAACTCAGCGACGACCGCACGCGCCTCACCGTGCACGTGCTCGACCTCGACGATGAAGCGGCGCTCATCGCGCTGATCAAGTCCCGTTATGAAGCCCCTTTGATGGAGATCTTCGCATGCTAGCCATCGTGATTCCGATCTCGCTCGCGATCCTCGGCATCGCGTTCCTGCTCACGCTGTGGCGCCTCGTGCGCGGTCCGTCGCTGCCCGATCGCATCGTCGCGCTCGACTCGCTGAACATCAATGCGATCGCGTTGATCGTCGTGTACGGCATCAGCCTGCGCTCGACGGTTCTCTTCGAGGTGGCGTTGCTGATCGCGGTGATGGGTTTCGTGGGCACTGTCGCGCTCACCAAGTACCTGCAGCGCGGCGACATCATCGAACTCAACTAGCGTGAGGTATGCCGATGGAAACCTTTGTCGAAGCGATCGTTTGTTTGCTGTTGCTCGTCGGCAGTCTGTTTACGCTGATCGGGGCGCTCGGGCTCGCGCGACTGCCTGACTTTTTCATGCGGCTGCACGGTCCGACCAAGTCGACCACGCTCGGTGTGGGCGGCATCGTGCTCGCGTCGGTGGTGTATTTCAGCGCGCATAACAACTTCGCGAGCCTGCATGAGTTGCTGATTCCGGCGTTCCTGTTTCTTACCGCGCCGATCAGTGCACATATGCTGGCCAAGGCTGGGACCCAGCAGGGGGTGCCGCTGTGGCGGGCGACGCGGGGGCGTCCACCTGCCACGGGGGCGAGTGCGAACCGCGGGGATACGGGGGACCTGCGTGAGAACGACGAGAGCTGAGGCTTGCCGGGCGTCGCGCTTCTCGTGACGATCAGCGCGACATCAGTTGCCAGCATGCCACGGGCAGGCTACCGCCACCGACGCCCTTCCCGACATCCGTATTCGAGGAAGTGCGCCGCGGGATCTGCATTGGCTGCCGCGACGTCGGGATTGAGTTGCAGGTAGACCGCGGGATCGAAGTCCGCTGGGAGTTTCGGCCTCGCGGAAGGCTCGAACGCATCAGGCATGCTGCGTTCGATCACGGCATGCTCGACCTCGACTCCAGAATAAATATTGGGCTGTACAAAACCCGTGCTGGCATCCTTGATCTGTCGGTAGTGGGTCTGACCGAACGCCGGGTCAGATACCACAGGGGTGTAGTACACGCAGTTTTCGAAGTAATAGTGCGTGACCTGACTCCAACGGGTGCGGGTTGGATCGGATTGCTTCGAGCCGCCATGCAGCAGGTTCGAAGCCCAAATCAGTGCTTGCCCCTTCCGGGCGTGGAACGTTGCCGGCGCGATTCCCGCTTTGCCGATCAACTGCTTCCAGAGGTTCAGGTATTGAGCGTAGTGGGCCGTCGGCTTGTGCTGCGTCGCCGAGCAGACGCCCATATGCTCGTTCACATAGGTCGGAAACTTGTGACTGCCCGGATAGTATTCGAGCGCGCCATTGGTGCCGTCCACGTCCTCGAGGGCGACCCATACGCCGCACATGAAGCGCTCGGGAACGCACGAAAAGTGTATGGCGTCGTTGTGGATAGGCTGCTGCGTTCCGACAGGAAAGTTCAAGGTCTGAAATGGGATGGCGCGGCGCCCGTAGAGCTGGAAAAGAAGATGAAGAATCTGTGGATTGGAGGCCAGCGATCTCACGTCCGCGTCGCTCTCCCACGCGTCCTGCACTCTCATGCCGTCATTTTTATACCAGAGCTCGTCGCGCCAGTGATCGAAATCAAACCTTCCATGAAATTTCGATTTGATTCGCTCCGCGCGAGCGTCGAACTCGGCATCTGGAAAATCGATAATCGCGAAGCCATTCTCACGCAGCTGTCTGGCCACACGTAAAACGTTTTCAGATGCCTCCTTCTGGGCGAATAGCTCGTCGAAGAACGGCGATTCGACATCGGGAACGCCTGGCAACGGATTCACGAACGTAGTATTCATGTTGGGTATCGGCAATGTTTATGTTGCGAATGACCACCGACGCAGTCTAGCACGTTGGTTTTGCCGCACCACTCTTCCCTTGTCGTCACTATGCGCAGCGCCGCTCGCGACCGGGCCATCACGCTCGTCAATCGCTAAGCATCGGCAAACGCATGTGTTTGACTCGGCGGTCGCGCCACGCGATAAGCGTTAGGCGATTCGCCAAACTCCTTTCTGAACTCGCGGCCAAGGTGAGAAGCGTCCGAAAAGCCGCACGAGGAAGCAATGTCAGCGACCGTGCGGTCCGAACTGGTAAGCAGCCACGACGCCATTCGTATCCGAATCTGCCGTGCATACCCCTGGGGCGACTTGCCTGTCTGCGCCGTAAACAGACGTTCGATCTGACGGACCGACATCTCGAGACGTCGCGCCAGTTCAGCCATGCAAAGCGGCTGCCCGATGTGCTGCTCCATCAGCAGGATTGCGCGCCTTACTTTGGGATGCGTCGCCGGTTCGAGCCCCGGTGGGTATGGCTGGGGGGCGTTTCCCTTTTGTGCATCATCGACGAGCATGATACGCAGCGCCTTTTGTACGATCGTCGCCTCAAAATGTCGCAGCAAAATAGCTGCGGCAACGTCGATGGAAGCGCGCCCGCCCGAGCACGTAATGCGACGTCGGTCGATGACGAAGAGCCGGTCGGCAACGAGATTGCGTTCGTCCACGCCAGGAAAACGCTCGACGAAGTCCCAATAGTGAAACCAGCTCACACACATCCGATATCCGTCCATGACTTCGGCACGCATCAACGCAAATACCCCGGTGCAGATTCCGACCAGCGTCGCCGACGTTGCCGCTGCATCATGAATGAACTGAATCGTGGCTTTGCTTGCGGGCGGTCCCGAGTGCAACAATCCACCGACGACCACGACGTAATCGAAGGACCCCGCCTCATCGAAAGTCGTCCACGGCGTTACCTGAATTCCGCAGCTTGCTCTGACTGGAACCAGCGACTCCCCGACGATGGTCCACGAACAGCGAACGTGTCTGCTCATGTCGCTTTCATCGCTTGCCAACCTGAGCACATCCACGAACCCGGAAAATGCGGTTAACGTGAAGTTGGGCAGCAGCACGATTCCAAAGCGAAGTGGCCGCGTGGCACTGGCTTTGGAGCTGATTGGATCGTTAAACATGAACTGCCTGCATTAATGCTTGCTGAGTTGGCCGCGACCATCATGCAACGACGTTCGCACGTTCCGCGACCGAGATCCGCACGCCTTATTTCGTCGTTTCGGCCTCGACCCCTCGCCATTCGCGCATCATTGCGCCCACTTCCTCCCCGAGCCATGCGCGGAACTGAAGGTATTCCGGACGAAGCTTTGCGTTCTTGTGCGTTATCAAGTAATGGTGCCGGTCGTGAAATTCGAGCGCGTTTTGTACCGGACGAACCAGTATCCCTTGCTCGACCTGGCGGTGGACGAGGTGATGCCAGCCAAGCAAGGTGCCCTCGCCAGCTTCAGCTTGCGATACCAGAAGTCGATAGTCGTTGCTTTCCAGGCGTTCGTTCTCGACCAGTTTGTCCGGACCATCACCTTCCTGAAACCAGTTTCGCCACACGGACCAGTCGACGTGTTCGCAAATCTGGGCTCGCCCCAACAACGAAAGATTGAGCGTGGCGTGCGACAGAAGGTCCAGCGGTTTCACGTACCTGCCTTGAAAATGACGCTCGTAAAACGACTGGCTGCAGACCGGATACACGACATCATGAAAGAGCGGCTCGGTTTCGTATTCCGATTCGCGTGGCGGATTCTTGGTGATGATGATGTCCGGTTCCATCAGATCATCGAGTTCCATGAAATGCTCCGTCACCATCACGTGCAACCGGATATCTGGAAAGCGCTTGCGGAACGAGCGCAGCCTGAACGACAGCCATAGCGCCGAGAAAGTGTGCGAAACGCACAGCGTCAGCGCATGTTTGTCGGTCCGGCGTACCGCCTGTGCCGCCTCGGCGATGTTCATGATGGACAGATAGGACGCGTTGTACAGAATGCGCCCCGCGTCCGTGAGCGCGATGTGCCTTCCCGTGCGCTCGAACAGCGCAACTTCGAGCGAGTCTTCAAGTTCCTTGATTTGTCTGCTGATTGCCGCCTGCGTAACACACAGCACCTCGGCTGCCTGTGTGAAGCTTTCGTATCGAGCGGCCGTGACGAAGCATTTGAGCGCCCGTAAAGACGGCATCTGAGTGAGCAATCGGTCGGCAAACACCTGTTTCTTTTGCATGGCTATCACCCTGTGAAGCGGAAGCGCCCGGGCGGCCTGAAGATAGCGCCGTGAACGCCGCGCAGTGCCCCTGACGGTGCGTCGAGCCCACGTCCGAGCCAAAGCGCTCTCGCGCAGAAATGGTTTGTGAGTCTTCGGGTTAGCTGACGAGAGCAGGCAGCCAATGTCAGCCGCCCCATCTGTCTATATTACGCTTCGCGGCTGCCTGCTATGCGTGCCCTGGATTCGCTTCAGCACCCCATCAAGTGCGTCCTTGTACAGGGCGCATGCCCCTCGACGACAGAGTTCGCTGTGCATCTGCTCATTGATGCCGCCCGGTATCATGCTTTGCGCGACCATCGCTGAGAACGGTTGTTTCGTCTGGACGGATTCAATCCAGCTTCAGCCAGGTGGTCTTCAGCTCGCAATACTGGTCGTGCGCATAAACGGACTTGTCACGACCGCCGAAGCCGGATTGCTTGAAGCCGCCGAATGGCGTCGACAGGTCGCCTTCGCCGAAGCAGTTCACCGTCACCGTACCCGCGCGGATACGAGCGGCAATCTTGTGCGCGTGATTGACGTTGTCGGTCCACAGCGATGCGGCCAGTCCGTAGCACGTATCGTTGGCAATCCGCACCGCTTCGTCGACATCAGCGTATTCGATAAAGCAGACGACAGGACCAAAGACTTCTTCGCGTGCGATGCTCATCTCCGGCGTGACGTTATCGAAGATGGTCGGCTCGACGAACCATCCGGCCGTGCCAGTGCGAGTGGCCTTGCCGCCGCAAACCAGGCGCGCCCCTTCCGACTTCGCCTTCTCGATGTGCGCGAGCACTTTTTCATAGTGCTTTTCTTCAATCAGAGAGCCGAGCTTCACCTCGGGGTCGAGCGGGTCGCCCGTCTTCCATCCTTCGAGAACGGCCTGTACCTTTTCGAGCAACTGCGCCTTGGTGGCAGACGGAACGAGAATCCGCGAGCCCGCGCTGCAGTTCTCGCCCATGTTCCAGAACGCGGCGGCCACCGCCTGCTCAGCAACAGCATCGAGATTCGCGACGTCGGGAAGCACGACTTGCGGGTTCTTGCCACCGCATTCCAGCACGACCCGCTTCAGGTTCGTGTCGGCGGAATAGTGAAGGAATCGCTTCCCCGTTTCCGTCGAGCCGGTAAACGCAATGAGGTCGACGTCGGCATGTCGGCCCAATGCCTCGCCTGCGCTTTCGCCGAAGCCGGTAACGACGCTAAACACACCCGCAGGCACGCCGGCTTGCAACGCCAGGTCCGCGATGCGCAACGTAGATAGAGACGTCTGCTCCGCGGGTTTCACGATGACGCTGTTGCCGACCGAAAGCGCCGGACCAATTTTCCACGCGAGCATCAGCGCCGGGAAATTCCACGGCAACACTGCGCCCACGACACCGATCGGTTCACGGGTAATCATGCTCACGACGCTCGCGCCCGACGGCGACAGCGCGTCGTATCGCTTGTCGGTGACTTCCGCGTGCCAGCGGATGCATGCGGCCGACTCCGGAATGTCCAGTCCCATGCACTCGCTGATTGGCTTGCCGGCCTCGAGCGCCTCCAGAAGCGCCAGCTCTTCGGCGTTTTCCTCAATCAGTTGCGCGAGACGCAGAAGCACTGCTTTTCGCTCTGCGGGTGCTGCCTTTGACCACACTCCGGACTCGAACGCATCTCTCGCCGCCACGACTGCCCGGTCGATATCTTTCGATTCGCACTTCGCAATCCCGGCCAGTACTTTTCCCGACGACGGATTCAGGGTCTGGAATGTCTCGTTCGATGCCGCCGGACATCGTTGCCCGCCGATAAACGCTCGTCCGTCCAGCGACAAGTTCTCTGCCCTTTGCTTCCATTCCTGATAGGTCGTCATGTCCTGTCCTCACAGATTTAAAGCTCGGCTCCCGCCGAAAATTCCTTTCATCCAGATAGCCGCGGTGACAGCGACGTCGGCAATGGGACGAACGGGCAGCGAGCGCGGATGCGGTTGATTCAATAGCTGGTAAACGAGGTCGTTGTCGTGACCGAGTGCGTATTCGGCGATCAGCTTCCCTGACGCGGAGCCCCTGCTCAGACCCAGACCATTGCACCCGACGGCTTCGAAAACACCATCGGCACGGCACCCAAAAAGTGCCCCGTTGTTGACCGACAGACACAGCGGGCCGCCCCAGGTGTACTCGAGTTCAACGTCCTTCAGCATCGGAAAGCGCCGCTCGAACGAGCGTTGATGCAGGTTCTTCGCCTTCGCGAGATCAGCTTCCGACAACTCGAGGCCGGGCCGGAACGCGAAATGATTGCGAACGCAGATGCGGTCGGTAATCAGACGCCGTACAGTCGAACCCATCGGGTCGGCCGGAATCAGTGCCCATGAGCGCGTGCCGCCCAGTTGCCGCACTTCGTCCGGCGTCATCACACGGGTCATCGACGCAAACGTGTATACGGGCAACAGACCGTTCGGATGCCCGCCGAATGTCGCCGCGTAGGCATTGGTGCAACGAATCACGCGCTTCGCCACGATTTTCCCTGCGGCAAAGCTCAAGACTTTGTTCGTCCCCTGGTCCTCGATTCCCTTCACCGCGCTGAGCTCGAAAACCTTCACATTTGCCGGCAGAGTCGCGGCAAGGCCACGCATCAGGGCTGCGGGCTGGACCGTGCTGCATCCTGGCGTGAAGAGCGCTCCGTGGTAAAACCCGGTGCCGGTCACCTTCGCGATGGCGGCTTCGTCCAGCCATTCAAAGTCTTCCTCGATGCGAGCGAGTCCGTCGGCGAAGTGAGTCAGCGCCGCGTGACCCTTCCTGTTCACCGAAGCATGGAATTTGCCGTCATCTCGCCAGTCGCAGTCGATGCCGTGTTGCTTCACCACCGACCGTACGTAGTCGATACCGTGGCGTTGCAGTCGAATATCCGCCTTGTCCGCCTCCACGCTTCGCGAATAGCTTTCGCTGCTGATGTCATGCGGCAAATCGACGAAGAACCCGGAATTGCGTCCGGCTGTGGTGCGCCCAATACGGTCGGCCTCGACGAGTGCTATCGAGGCGGCGGGCGCCAATTCAGCCAGCCGCCGGGCAGCGCATAGCCCCGTGATTCCACCGCCAATAATCACCCAGTCGAATCGCCGTTCAGACGAGACGGTATCGGCGGGGCGAGGCGGCGGCAGACTTTCCCACCACCCGTTCACCCCATCCGGAGCCGGGAAGCGCGCGAATTCCAGGTTCGAGGCCATGAACGTTACTGCGCGTCGCGCAACAGGGGTTGAACCAGCCTGGAGAACGCGCTGCGCTCGTCTTCCGATAATGTGCCGAGCGGCGCCCGGGCGACACCAACAGGCGTACCTGCCAGTTCACATCCGTACCGAACGTATTGAATAAACTTCCCGCTGCGCTCCAGCAGTTCGAGCACAGGCAGCAGTCGGGCCATTAGCTTGCGGCCGGATTCGAAGTCATTGCGCTTTACGCACGCGTCGAACAGCGCGGTGTGAGCTTCCGGCAGGAAATTGGACGCGCCTCCGACCCAGCTCTTTACGCCCCAAACGAAGAACTCGAGCGCCTGGTCGTCCATGCCGCAGCTCAGCACCAGCCGGTCGCCGAAGTGCGTGGCAAGGTGATGCAAATGCGAAATATCGCCGGTGCTCTCCTTCATCGCGACGAAGTTCGGGCGTTCGAGCAGCTGTTCCAGCACGGCATCGCCAATATCCGTTCCCGTGCGGGCCGGGAAGTTATAAAGCATGATCGGCATGTCGAGACTGTCGTCCACCTTCAGCATGTGGGTCAGCAGTTCTTCCTGTGTAGGCTGGGCGTAGTACGGCGCGGCAAGCAGCAATGCAGGCAGACCTGCGCGCTTCGCTTCCTGCCCGAGGCGAATGACTTCATTCGTCGTAGTCGCGTTGATGCCGGCCGTCAGATACGTTTTGCCGCCTGCTGCTTCGGCTACGGTGTTGAACGTCCGGACACGCTCGTCGAAACTGAGCGCGTAGTATTCGCCCGTGGTCCCGCCGACTCCCAGACCCGCGACACGCCCCGCCAGCTTGGCCGCATGCTTGCCGAGCAATTCGTAATTGATTTCGCCGTCCGCCTTGAACGGCGTAACCAGCGGTGTATGTACTCCCTCGAAGCTCATGTTGGTTCTCTCTTCAAATAAGGAATGGCAACGTTTTCCGACGACTTGTCGAAGTCATTTCGCTCTCTTGTGGGTTAAACGAGAGCGTCCGCATGCGAGTAAATCGGGAACTGGTTGCAGAGGTCTCGCACGCGGCCGCGCACAGCACGCTCGACCCGTTCGTCGCCGTCGGGCGCTTGTTCGAGTGCGGCCAAAACCTCCAGAATCATGTGTCCAAGCTGCTCGAACTGCTCGGTCCCAAAACCGCGAGTGGTACCTGCAGGTGTGCCAAGCCGGATTCCCGAAGTGACGGTCGGGTTCTCCGTGTCGAATGGAATACCGTTCTTGTTGCAGGTGATGCCCGCACGCTCGAGTGCCTTTTCAGCCTGCGTACCGGTCAGGCGCTTCGAGCGCAAATCCACGAGCAGCAGGTGGTTGTCCGTTCCACCCGTCACGAGGTTCAGGCCACCCGACTTGAGAACGTTGCCTAGCGCATGCGCGTTACGCAGCACCCGGTCGATATACGCGGTGAATTCAGGACGAAGTGCCTCGCCGAATGCCACCGCCTTGCCTGCGATGACGTGCATTAACGGACCACCTTGCAGGCCTGGGAATACGGCCGAATTGATTTTCTTCGCAATGTCGCCGTTGTTCGTCAGGATGAACCCGCCTCGCGGACCGCGAAGCGTCTTGTGGGTAGTCGACGTCACCACATCGGCGAAACGAATCGGATTCTCGTGCCGGCCGGCTGCAACGATGCCCGCGATGTGCGCCATATCGACCATCAGTAGCGCGCCAACGCTATCGGCAATGTCGCGGAATGCAGCGAAATCCAAAGCGCGTGGATAAGCCGAATAGCCCGCGATAATCAGCTTAGGACGGTGCTCTTGCGCGAGCCGCCGAACCTGCTCGTAGTCGATGCGGTACGTATCCGGGCTTACGCCGTACTGGACGGCGTTGAACCACTTGCCGGAAAGCGCCGGGCGGGCTCCGTGCGTCAGGTGGCCGCCCGCATCGAGCGACATGCCCATCACGGTGTCACCCGGCTTCACGAGCGCCAACATCACAGCGCCGTTCGCCTGCGCTCCCGAATGAGGCTGCACGTTCGCGTATTCGGCTTCGAAGAGGGCTTTGACGCGGTCAATGGCGAGCGCTTCTACCCTATCCACGTGCTCGCAGCCGCCGTAATAGCGCTTCGACGGGTATCCCTCGGCGTACTTGTTGGTCAGCACGGTACCCTGCGCTTCCATCACCGCAGCCGAAACGATGTTTTCGGACGCAATTAGTTCGATCTGCGTTTGCTGTCGGCGCAACTCCAACGCAATTTCTGATGCGATAACCGGGTCGCGGCTCTGGAGGGTTTCAGCAAAAAAGCGTGAGTTCTCGTTCACGTGTTCACTCCGGATCAAATCGTTTGAAGCAAGACTTGCAAGTACGACAGTTGACGCGGGCAATGGTCGATTCGCCGCGAACGAGACGGACTCCACTCGTTCCCGGCGAAATCGCCCTTTACCTACTGCTGCAACCAGTCCTTCAGCTTGTCAGGATGTGCGTCGACGAATTTCTTCGCTGCGCTCGCATAGTCGTTCGTGGTATTGCCTTCGTACTCGATCGATTCGACGTCAGCGAGCGTCAGCTTGAAATGCTTGAAGAAGACATCAGCACGGGGATACCTTGATGCGAACTGTTTGGACGCGAAGGCGTGAACCTGCTCCTCGCCACCCAAGGTGCCTTTCGGGTCCTTCAGATAACGCATCTGCCACTTCTGGAAAAGCCAGTGGGGACTCCACACCGTGGCAACCACCCATTGCTTCGACTGATAGGCTCGCGAAACGCCAGCGAGCATGCCGGCCTCACTCGACGACTGCAGGTTGTAGCCGTTGAGGTCGTAGCCCTTGATGGTCTTTTCTGACGCCTGCATCAAGCCACCGCCCGGCTCAATGCCGTCGATCGTCCCATTCAGCCTGGCCTTGACGTCCGGCTTGTTGAGGTCGGAAATGGACGACAGTTCCGACTCGGGAATGTACGCCGGCACGGCCCAGCCGTTCTTGCCTCCCGTGTAGATGACGCCGACATCATCCATATCGTTCTTGTACCTCGCGTAATAGGCCGCGTGGGTGACCGGCAGCCATCCTCCCACCATGATGTCGAGGTCGCCACGTGCGACACCCTGATACTGAATGCCGATATCGGCCTGCACAAACTTGACCGGCTGCTGCAGCTTTGTTTCGAGCACGTATTTGGCCACGTTCGCAACGGCCAGCACGTCTGCCCAGTTTGTTACTGCCATCTTGATTGGTTCGGCCCCGACGGCAGACCCAGCGCCGACGCTCATGGCAACGACTGCCGATATCGCTACTTTCGCAATAAGCGACTTGAGCAGATGGCTTTTCATATCGCACTCCTACTTGAAGAGAAAATCATTGAAGATTCGATGGACTCGGCTAAACGACGGGCCCGGTACTTAATCTCGATACTGCATTTGCTGATTGCACCGCACCGGCCGTGCAATCCGCGGCAACAGGTGGTTTCCGTCAGGTGCGAGCCGCGGCGCCTGTGCCGGCTTTTGCTGCTCGCCCGTTGCGTTTTGCTTTCTTCGCCTTCATGCCGAAGCTTTCGGTCAGGCGGTCGAGCACGATGGCAAGCAATACGACTCCGAGGCCACCTTCGAAGCCGATCCCGATGTCGAGCCGTTGAATGCCGCTCAACACATACTCGCCCAAGCCACCGGCGCCAATCATCGATGCGATGACGACCATCGAAAGCGCCATCATGATGGTCTGGTTCACGCCGGCCATGATGGACGGCAGCGCGTTCGGCAACTGGATTTTCCAGAGAAGTTGCATGTCCGTGCTGCCAAAAGAGCGCCCTGCCTCCAGCAACTCTTCCCGCACCTGCCGGATACCCAGCGTGGTGAGACGCACGACGGGCGGCATGGCAAAAACGACAGTGGCAATCACGGCTGGAACACGTCCCAATCCGAACAGGATGACGGCCGGAATCAGATAGACAAAGGCAGGCATCGTCTGCATGAAATCGAGCAGCGAGCGCAAGACCACTTCTACCCTCTTGTTCCTTGCCCCCCAGATGCCCAGTGGCACACCAACGACCAGACTGAAGAATGTTGCGGCAATCACGAGCGCGAGCGTGGAGACGGTTTGAGTCCACAGTCCCATGTAATGGATCGCCGACAGCGCAATGCCCACGAACACCGCAAACACGATGCCGCGCCGCCATAGCGCGAAAGCCACGAAGATGACGAGCATGGCGACGAATGGGATAGCGCCTAGTCCGTCCTCCAACAGCTTGACCACTGCTCCTAGCGCCGCAGAGAATGCGTCGAAGCCGCCCCGGAAATGCTGAAAGAGAAAATTGACGGCGTCTTCCGCAAACTTGCCGATGAGTGACGAATTCATGCTGCCCTCCGTTCCATAACCTGCTTCAGTATCATCCGGCAGGACACCACGCCTGCGAGCTTTCCGGCCGTATCAGTGACGGGTACGTCGTGTTCCTGACTCAATGCGATGGACGCGAGCTCGTGCAAGTCCGCATCGAGTGAAACCGCATTCACATCGCGGAGCAGCGCGTCCCGTACCGGACGCGTACCCGCCTTGTGAAGTGATGCTGGCGTGACACAGCCCTGATATCGACCTGCCCCGTCGCATACATAGCCGCATTCCATGCCGCTATCGATGAGATGATTGAGGTAACGCTCAGCGGACGTGCCGATGTCGCAAGACAGCAGCCTTCGGTCTACCCCGGTCATCAGCGTGGAAGCCCTGAGAAAGCGGGAGACGTCGACATTGCGGAAGAAGTCCCGCACGTACGCGTCTACAGGCGACTGGATAAGCTCGGCAGGTGTGCCGACCTGAATCAGACAGCCGTCCTTCATGATGCCAATCCGGCCGCCAATCTTGATGGCTTCTTCGATGTCGTGCGAAATGAAGACGATGGTCCGCTGTTCTTCCTTCTGTAGCCGCAAAAGCTCGTTCTGCATTTCGAATCGTATCAGCGGGTCGAGTGCCGAAAACGCCTCGTCCATCAGAAGCACCGACGGGTTCACTGCCAGCGCACGTGCAAGGCCGACGCGCTGCTGCATGCCGCCGGACAATTCGCTGGGAAGCAGCTTTTCGTACGAGCCCAGACCGACTCGCGTCAGCGCGGCACGCGCGATTTCGTACCGTTCGGCCCTCTTGAGACCAGCGACCTCGAGTCCGTACGCGATGTTGTCGAGCACCGTGCGGTTCGGCAGAAGCGCAAACGACTGGAACACCATCGCCATCTTCTTGCGGCGAACTTCGCGCAGTTCCGAGGTGGACATCGGTGCGATGTCACGGCCTTCGAGAACCACCTGGCCGGACGTGGGTTCAATCAGGCGGTTGAGCAGTCGAACCAGCGTCGATTTACCGGAACCCGACAGGCCCATCACCACGAAGATCTCGCCCGCCTTGACGGTGAGACTGACGTTATTGACTGCAACCATGTTGCCGGTCTTTTCGAAAATTTCGTTCCGACCGAGACCTTGCTTCACGAGGTCAACGGCACGCTCTGGCTTCGGCCCGAAGATTTTCGACAGATTCTTGACCGAAAGAATATCGGTCCCGGAGACTGCGATTGGTTTCGCTGCGGCGGAAGCGTCTTCCGCGTTGATTGCACCGGGATGGACTACGTCTCCTGGTGCGAACGTCAGGTTTTGGGCCATTCTGTCATCTCAACTGGCAGGTTCAAAAAATTGAAGCGCGTGACGTATCGACCTTTGCAGGGCCGCCACTTGCGTGTCTCGCTTCTTTTAGCCGCCTCCGAGCCAGTTTCATCGCAGAAGTGCGGATGCAAGAGCCGAAAGCAAACATCGCAGCGCCATGCAATTGAACGAAACGCTATTTTTCGGGTAGGACGCAGAATAATCATGCGCCGTCATCGCGTTCAATGGTGCCTAATGCATGTATTGCAGAGTAGCGCGTCAAATTGCTCTACCCAGCTACATTTTCTGGGTACTTTTCCATACCTTTGGTAATGAGGCGCTTTTGTGTAGTTTTCGCAGAAAAGCGCGACTGCACGTGGAATTCGTTTGAAGTCAAAGCGGGCGCGGGTTTGCGGCTGACCATTGCCGGCAGAAGGAACAATCCGAACATTCGAAGCTTACAAAGCTTGGGACGCTGTATAGGGAATCTCCTAGGTCTATCGGAATCCTGCGTAACTTGCCTATCGAAAAACTGATGGAACGGAACGCGAGCAGAAAAAGTGCGACGAGCGAATCGATGCTGAGCTCGCGCTGAAGGCTGATCCGGATAGCCCCCCGAAAGGGAGGATTCCAGACTCCCTAAATCTCGCTACGATCGTTAGAACCGGGAGTGTCATGGGCAATCGATATCGACGAAGCCGGATGATGCGACGATGCCGTCGAACGGTTGCAGCGCGACTCGCGACTGTCCGCCAGGGCGCGAACACACTGGACTCGAGGTGTTGCATTGAGTGCAGCAGCAGGAGCCGTCGTTATACGTGTGGAAATGAAGCCACCCGCGCCATTCTTGATGCAGTCGAGGCCGCCCGATGATGGAAGCGTGGGCCGTGCATGTTTGCGGCATCGAGGATTAATTCAGAAGTGCGGCCCCTAAACACTTGCGGTTGGCCTTGCAAGCTCGCACAAAAAAGCCGACTCACGAGGATCGGCTTGTGCATTCGAGGAGGCTCTATCGATATTCATCAACCTCAACCGTGCCCCCATGGCTTCCATCATTGTGCGAATATCGTCGGGCACATCAGGCACCCGGTCGCCGCTCTCGTTGTCCCAATAACAGAAGAAACGCATCTGTGCGCCCTTGTCTGCAAGTAGCTGGCGCAAGTCATCTCGCGGCAAGTTCAGGCGATTAATCAGATAGCGGAGATGCGGTTCCAGCGAGTCGCTACGGACGGCGGCCTTGCTTCTCAACCCCCCTTACGCCGGTACGCCCCGGCACGCTGCTCAACCGCCCCGACGGAGTCATAAACCGCTTCCCTTTGACAATCGCCGTGTCCGGCGAAACGCCGAAGCATCTGGTCCAAAGGTCTGGATCTAAATCATCCCCGGCTATCGAAAATGATGCATGTGCGAGTTGATGTGCGTTCATCGTCTTAAAATCAGTTTGCACAGTCGTGCATATTGCCGATGATGTTTTTTCTAAATTCAACGTCTCCACTATCGTGCCAAATGACATTGTCATCGCCTCGCAGCTTGAGATCATATTTCATCGCATGAATCATGTCGCCAAACGTGTCGCGGTCATATCCCAGCATTTTCGCCGCATAGTTTGGATTGTTCGTGCTCGCGGCAAATTCAGCGACATCGCCGCTCAACGCATCAGGCACATACTCGAACGGCTGCGCGTCGCCAAGCAGTGTCGATGCGACTCTATTGCCCGCTCTGGCTGCGCGCGCAGGGACATAGGTGTGTCGTTGGTCTATCTGAAGTCACTGCCGGGTTGACAGCATCCAGATAATTAGCGTGCGACAGGCAGTCCGTACATGGGCGACCGCCCAAAATCTCCGCCTTTCGGGTTTCGGGGTTCCTGAAGAACTGGCGGGATTCAGCAATGGGGTGCGACTCAAATCCGGCGATCGCCGAGGCATCCTTGACGCTGACAGGATCAACGAGACTCCACAGCGGATTAATGTCCTTGTACGCATACGGATCGCACTGTGCATCCCGAAGGCTCCCAGTAGGACCGACGACCTTGCCGCGATAGACAAACTCGCGCATACCGGACATAGCCGGATTCTAACGGAGTGTCGCGGCAGCAAGACACGAAACAGAAGCGCCGCGAAACGCGCACCGCGCGCAAGTTTTTGCTCAATGATGGGCTTAATTGATGGGCCGAAAAAACAAAAACCCCGTAACTCATTGAATTACGGGGTTTGCGCTATTGATTCTGGCGGAGAGAGGGGGATTCGAACCCCCGATAGGCTATTAACCTATACACGCTTTCCAGGCGTGCGACTTAAACCGCTCATCCATCTCTCCGGCGGGGAGCCGAATTATAGCAAACTTCGCGCCTTGCGCCACACCCCCGCCAGCGCCGCAAGAAAACAGCCTACGGATGCCGGATATAGTCGACCAGCGCGATCGTATAAGCGTCCGCTTTGCGATCGATCAAACTCACCCCGATCGCCACGAGAAACCCCGCCGGCACGCCGAACACGCCCGAGCTGATCGGCTCGATGCCGAACCAGCGCGCACCCGTGAAACCCGTCATCTGGGTGAAGAACGGATACGTCGACACGATGTAGTAGATGCACACGACGAGCCCCGCCACCATCCCCGTCACCGCACCGAGGCGCGTCGTGCGCTTCCAGAACACGCCCAGCACGAGCGCCGGAAACAGGCTCGACGCCGCCAGCGAAAACGCCGCCCCGACCAGAAACAGAATATTCCCCGTATTCAGCGACGCCACATACGAAGCGAACAGCGCGACACCCAGCAGCAGAATCTTCGAGATCGTCACGCGCCGCTGGCTCGACGCATTCGGATCGACCATGTGGTAGTACACGTCGTGCGACAGCGCGTTCGCGATCGTCAGCAGCAGACCATCCGCGGTCGATAGCGCCGCCGCCAGCGCCCCCGCCGCGATCAAGCCCGACATCACATACGGCAGCCCCGCGATCTCGGGCGCCGCGAGCACGACCATATCGGGCTGCATCTGGATCTCGCTCCAGCGCACGATGCCGTCGCCGTTCGTATCGGCGAGGCTGATCAGGCTCGGTTCGACCTTGCGCCATTGCATCAGCCACTGCGGCAGATCGGCAAATTGATGGCCGACCAGATTCGATAGGATCTCGTACTTGATCAGCACCGCAAGCACCGGCACCGTCAGGTAGAACAACGCGACGAAAAAGAGCGTCCACCCCACCGAGCGGCGTGCCGACGCGACCGAAGTCGTCGTGTTATAGCGCGTCAGGATATGCGGCAGGCTCGCCGTACCAAGCGACAGACACAGCAGCAGCGACAAAAAGTTGCGCGCATGCGTGCCGCGGTCTTCATCGCCGACAGCAGGAAACGGTTCGTGCATCGGCACCGGGGCGGTCGCACGCATCAGCATGTCGTCGCGCTTCTGGCTCCAGACGATCTGCGCGGCGGCGGCATCGCGCGGAAACTGTTCGAGCGCGCGCTCGCGTTCCTTGATCTGGCGCAACGGACCGTTATGGCGCCGCAGGTCGTCGACCTCCTGCGTGAGCCGCTGCTTCTCGTCGATGAACGATTGCGGCAGCGTATCGAGCCGCATCTGCATCAGCGCGGCACGGCGTCGATAGTCGTCGCGCACGCGCTCCTCGAGCGGCGCGTCGCGCACCTGCTTCTCGAGCGCTTCCATGCGCTCCATCAGGCGCCCATAGCTGAATTGCGGCACCCAGCCGAGGCCGTCCTTATGCGCGATCATCGACACCGGTATCAGCATCGCGAGGATCAGGATGATGTACTGCGCAACCTGAGTCCACGTAACGGCGCGCATGCCGCCCAGAAACGAGCACACCAGGATGCCCGCGAGCCCGCAGAAAATGCCGACCGCGAAATCGACGCCGATAAAGCGCGTGGCGATCAGCCCGACACCCTGGATCTGCGCGACCAGATAAACGAACGAGCACAGGATCGCGGCGAGCGCCGCGAGGCCGCGCACCGCGTTGCTTGAATAGCGCGTGCCGAGAAAGTCGGGAATCGTGTAGCGCGCCAGCTTGCGCACATACGGCGCGAGCAGGAACGCAACGAGACAATAGCCGCCGGTCCAACCCATCAGGTACGCGAGGCCATCGTAGCCGGTCGCGTAGATCGAGCCCGCCAGGCCGATGAACGACGCGGCCGACAGCCAGTCGGCCGCGGTCGCCATGCCATTGAACGCCGACGGCACGCGCCGTCCCGCCACGTAGTATTCGACCAGATCGGACGTGCGCGACAGCACGCCGATCACCGCATACACCGCGATCGGCACGAACAGGAACACATAGCCGATCCACACACCGGGACCGGTGTTGCGCTCGATGCGCCACATCACATAGACGAACAGCAGAAAGCCGAGCGTATAGAGCGCGTACGAGCGGATCAGCCGATGCGTGAGCTTCATCGGCTCAGCGTCCGCGCGCGGCCGGCGCGTCCGTGCCGGCGTTGACTTCATCGTTCGCGTCGCGGGTGGAGTCCGCGGCGGGAGCGCTTGCGGCATCGCGCTGCGAATCCGCTTCGAACGCGCGCTGCAACCGACGATCGGCGCGCTGCATCAGCACGATATAGACGACGATCAACGCAAGGTAGATCAGGATCGCGCCCTGCGCGCCAAAGTAGAACGGCAGGCTGAAGCCGCCAACGCGCGCACCTGCGCGAGCGCGGGCGCCAGCAACGGCACGACGAAGGAGACGAAGAAGCCGAGCGTCATCAGCACCGCGATCAGCGCGAGGTTGAAGCGCCAGTACTTGCGATGCGCGAGCGCCATCGCCGCCGAGACCGGTGGCGGTTCGGGCGGGGGGTTCAACGTGGCATGGGAGGATAGGTGCGGCGCGGCCATGCGCCTATGTATCAAAAAGGCAACGGCGAGGCAATTGGGATTGTCCGCGCAATGCCGTGATGCAAGCCGTCCGCTCGATTCACGGATCTGCTCGATACACCGGCAAGTGTGTCGATCGACACACCGTCGCCGTCCGCGCAGACCCGCTTACAACGCTTTAAATCGACTCGCCGAGCTGGTCGAGAATCGCCGGGTTTTCCAGCGTCGACACGTCCTGCGTGATCTCCTCGCCCTTCGCGAGCGAGCGCAACAGACGACGCATGATCTTGCCCGAACGCGTCTTCGGCAGGTTCTCGCCGAAGCGGATGTCCTTCGGTTTCGCGATCGGACCGATCTCCTTGCCGACCCAGTTGCGCAGTTCGTTCGCGAGCTTGACGGCCTCTTCGCCTTGCGGACGCGCACGCTTAAGCACGACGAACGCGCATACCGCCTCACCGGTCGTCGCGTCGGGGCGGCCCACCACGGCTGCTTCCGCGACGAGCGGATTGGCGACCAGCGCCGACTCGATCTCCATCGTGCCGAGACGATGGCCCGACACGTTCAGCACGTCGTCGATGCGGCCCATGATCGTGAAGTAGCCGGTTTCCTTGTCGCGCACCGCGCCGTCGCCGGCGAGATAGAGCTTGCCGCCGAGCTCCTCGGGAAAGTAGCTCTTCTTGTAGCGGTCCGGATCGCCCCACACGTTGCGCAGCATCGCCGGCCACGGACGCTTGACCACCAGAATGCCGCCCTGCCCGTTCGGCACGTCCTGGCCCGTTTCGTCGACGACCGCGGCCATGATGCCCGGCACGGGCAGCGTGCACGAACCCGGCACGAGCGGCGTCGCGCCCGGCATCGGCGCGATCATGTGGCCGCCCGTCTCGGTCTGCCACCACGTATCGACGATCGGGCAGCGGCCGCCGCCGACGTTCTCGTAGTACCACACCCACGCTTCCGGATTGATCGGCTCGCCGACCGTGCCGATGATGCGCAACGTCGACAGGTCGTAGCTCTTCGGATGCACTTTCGCGTCGGCCTCGGAGGCCTTGATCAGCGAGCGGATCGCCGTCGGCGCCGTATAGAACAGCGTGACCTTGTGTTTGGCGATCATCTGCCAGAAGCGCCCGGCGTCCGGATAGGTCGGTACGCCTTCGAACATGACTTGAGTGCCGCCGAGCGTCAGCGGTCCGTACGTGATGTAGCTATGGCCGGTGATCCAGCCGATGTCGGCGGTACACCAGAACACGTCGGAGGGGCGCCAGTCGAAGGTCCACTTCAGCGTTTGCGCGGCCCACAGCAGATAGCCGCCGGTGCTGTGCTGCACGCCCTTCGGCTTGCCGGTCGAGCCCGACGTATAGAGGATGAAGAGCGGATGCTCGGCGTCGACCCATTCGGGCGCGCATTGGTCCGACTCACCCTGCGTGAGTTCGTGCATCCACAGGTCGCGTGCCCCGTCCCACGCGACCTTGCCGCCGGTGCGCTGGTACACGATCACGCTCTTGACCTTCTCGCAGCCGCCGAGCGCGAGCGCTTCGTCGGCGATGCTCTTCAGCGGCAAGGCCTTGCCGCCGCGCATCTGTTCGTCGGACGTGATCAGCGCGACCGCGCCGACGTCGACGAGCCGCTCGTTGAGCGACTTCGACGAGAAGCCGCCGAACACGACCGAGTGCGTCGCGCCGATACGCGCGCATGCCTGCATCGCGACGACGGCCTCGATCGACATCGGCATATAGATGACAACCGGGTCGCCCTTCTTCACGCCGCGTTTTTTCAGCGCATTCGCGAAGCGCGATACGCGTTGCAGCAGATCCCGATAGGTGACGTTGGTGACGGTGCCGTCGTCTGCTTCGAACACGATCGCGACGCGCCCGCCGTTGCCGGCCTCGACGTGACGGTCGATGCTGTTATACGACGCGTTCAACTGGCCGTCTTCGAACCACGTATAGAACGGCGCCTTCGATTCGTCCAGCACCTTCGTAAATGGCTTGTGCCAACTTAGCGTCTCCTTCGCAAGACGCCCCCAAAAGCCTTCGTAGTCGCGCTCCGCTTCGGCGGCAAGCGCCCGGTACGCGTCCATGCCGGAGATCGTGGCACCCTTCGCCGTGTCGGCGGAGGGCGGAAAAACGCGGCGTTCCTGAAGAACCGATTCAATCGCAGACATCGACAACCCCTTGGTGAAGATGAAAAACGGAAAACCTGTACCGGCGCGCATCGCGCGCGGGTCTTATCCTGTTCGAGCCGCCACGAGCGGCGCTGTCTCCCACCTCGCAATGCCGTCGAACGCGCGCGCGTGCGGCATCGCAACATCCGTGCTTGCGGGCACCCTGCTCGATCGACCCGCGTCAAGGCTCAACCATAAGCGCCGCAACTTACCGGCCACTTACGCACATCGTGTTGATCTGCAAGCGAAAACCCTTAGATCGGGCGAGTCACCGACGTGCTTGAGCGTTGATCAGACGAGATGCGCGCGGAAAAGATCGCCCGTTCTACGGAGCGTTCCATGTTCACCCGCAGCACATCGCATGCCGCTGATGCGAACCCGTTGCACCGTCCGGTCGCCCGTCTTCGCACCCTTACGCCCGGTCGCACGGCCTCTTACAATGCTAACTGAACTAGCCGTCCGGATTCCAGCTTGAATCGCTACGCCCTGCTTCTCATTACCTCGATGCTGCTGGTGGGCAGCAATGTCGGAATCGGTAAATCGATCGTCGCCTTCGTTCCCGTCCCGCTGTTCGCGCTGCTGCGTTTCGTCATCGGGATGGCCGTGCTATGGCCGCTCCTGCGCCCGACCAAACTGCGCCGCGTCAAACGCGATGAATGGATCAACCTGTTTTTACAAGCGCTATTCGGCACCTTCGGCTTCACGCTGCTGATGCTCAACGGCGTCGCGCGTACCAGCGCGGTCGCGGCCGGCGTGATCACGAGCACGATTCCGGCGGTCGTCGCGCTGCTGTCGTGGCTGCTCCTGAAGGAGCGGCCGGATGGCCGCGCGCTCGCGTCGATCGCGCTGGCGATCGTCGGCGTCGTCGTCATCAATGTCGCGCACGGCGAGGCGGGCGCGGACGCGACGGCCGGCACCGGCTCGCTCGCGGGCAACTTCATGGTGCTCGGCGCGGTGTGCTGCGAATCGCTGTACATCATCCTGTCGCGCCGCCTCACGCAGACGCTCGCGCCGATCGACATCTGCGCGTACACGCATCTGTTCGGCCTGTTGCTGATGCTGCCGCTCGGCGCCGGCGCGCTCGCGCATTTCGACTATCGGGCGGTGCCATCGAACGTCTGGATGCTGGTGCTGTGGTACGGGCTGTCGGCCAGCATCTTCTCGTTCTGGCTGTGGATGAAAGGCATCCGCCACGTGTCCGGCAGTCTCGCCGGCGTGTTCAGCGCGGTGCTGCCGGTCGCCGCGGCGCTCTACGGCATCGTGTTCCTCGGCGAGCGGCCCACGCTCGCGCACGGCATCGCGTTCGCCTGCGTGGTCGCCGGTATCGGTCTCGCGAGCCTGAAGGCGCGCAGCGTGCCGCCGATCGCATCGTAGTTCGGGTGCGGCGGGCGCGCGGCCCGCCGTAGAGCAGCAGATTCGACCGACGCTGTACAATACGGCGCCCGACGCGAGTCTCGCGATCCTCCGATGGCCGCGCCCCGCACCGCCGTCGGCGCCTGGCCCGTGTTCCGTCACCCCCGCTTCATCTGACCGTTGCCTATGTCCGCTTCGCGACCCGCCTCCGCCCGTCCGCGCCGCCCTATGCGCGCGCTGCCCCACCTCGTATTCATGAGCCGTTGGCTGCAGGTGCCGCTGTATCTCGGGCTGATCGTCGCGCAGGCAGTCTACGTCGTGCTGTTCCTGAAGGAAGTCTGGCATCTGGTGTCCGACGCGATGAAGCTCGACGAAACCAGCATCATGCTCGTCGTGCTGGGCCTGATCGACGTGGTGATGATCTCGAACCTGCTGATCATGGTGATCATCGGCGGGTATGAAACGTTCGTGTCGCGCCTCGGCCTCGACGGCCATCCGGACGAACCGGAATGGCTCGATCATGTGAACGCCGGCGTGCTGAAAGTGAAGCTGTCGATGGCGCTGATCAGCATCTCGTCGATCCATCTGCTGAAGACCTTCATCAGCCCCGACCAGAACACGACGCACACGATCATGTGGCAGGTGATCATCCACGTCACGTTCCTCGTATCCGCGCTCGTGATGGCGCTCGTCGACCGCCTCACCACGCACACGCATCCCAAGCATTTCGAAGAGCCCGCGGCATTGCACGCCGTGGGCGGCATCAAGGTTTCCACTCCCCTGAAGGCGCAAGACTGACCGCACGCGCTGCGATCCGAAAACAAGCGCCTCCCCACTGAGCTAGCCATGACCGTCATCAAACAGGAAGATCTGATCCAGAGCATCGCTGATTCGCTGCAGTACATCAGCTACTACCATCCGCTCGACTACATCGAAGCGCTCGGCCGCGCATACGAGCTCGAACAGAGCCCGGCAGCGAAGGACGCGATCGCGCAGATCCTGACCAACAGCCGCATGTGCGCCGAAGGCAAGCGCCCGATCTGCCAGGACACCGGCATCGTCACGGTGTTCGTGAAGGTCGGCATGGACGTGCGCTGGGACGGCGCCACGATGAGCGTCACCGACATGATCAACGAAGGCGTGCGCCGCGGTTATCTGAACCCGGACAACGTGCTGCGCGCATCGATCGTGAGCCCGCCCGAAGGCGCGCGCAAGAACACCAAGGACAACACGCCGGCCGTGATCCACTACGAGATCGTGCCGGGTAACACCGTCGACGTGCAGGTCGCGGCCAAGGGCGGCGGCTCGGAGAACAAGTCGAAGTTCGCGATGCTGAACCCGTCGGACTCGATCGTCGACTGGATTCTGAAGACCGTGCCGACGATGGGCGCCGGCTGGTGCCCGCCGGGCATGCTCGGCATCGGCATCGGCGGCACCGCTGAGAAAGCGATGCTGATGGCCAAGGAATCGCTGATGGACCCGATCGACATCCAGGACGTGATCGCACGCGGCCCGAAGGACTGGATCGAAGAGCTGCGCGTCGAGCTGCACGAGAAGGTCAACGCGCTCGGTATTGGCGCGCAGGGTCTCGGTGGCCTGTCCACGGTGCTCGACGTGAAGATCATGGCCGCGCCGACGCACGCCGCGTCCAAGCCGATCGCGATCATCCCGAACTGCGCGGCGACCCGCCACGCGCACTTCACGCTCGACGGTTCGGGCGTCGCCAGGCTCGAAGCGCCGTCGCTCGACGCATGGCCGAAGGTGCACTGGGAACCGAACACGGAAACCAGCAAACGCGTCGATCTGAACACGCTGACGCCGGAAGAAGTGGCCGGCTGGAAGCCGGGCCAGACGCTGCTGCTGTCGGGCAAGATGTTGACGGGCCGCGACGCCGCGCACAAGCGCATCGCCGACATGCTCGCGAAGGGCGAGAAGCTGCCGGTCGATTTCACCAACCGCGTGATCTACTACGTCGGCCCGGTCGATCCGGTACGTGACGAAGCGGTCGGCCCGGCAGGCCCGACCACCGCGACGCGGATGGACAAGTTCACCGAGACGATGCTCGCGCAAACGGGCCTCATTTCGATGATCGGCAAGGCCGAGCGCGGCCCGGTCGCGATCGAGGCGATCAAGAAGCACAAGGCCGCGTATCTGATGGCCGTCGGCGGCGCCGCGTACCTCGTGTCGAAGGCGATCCGCAGTGCGAAGGTGCTCGCGTTCGAAGACCTCGGCATGGAAGCGATCTACGAGTTCGACGTGCAAGACATGCCGGTCACGGTCGCCGTCGATTCGAACGGCACCTCCGTGCACCAGACCGGCCCGAAGGAATGGCAGGCCAAGATCGGCAAGATTCCGGTCGCCACGGCTTGATCAGTCGCAATTAGCGCCACTCGGATCGGTCGAAAAGCCGGGGCTGCGGTCCCGGCTTTTTTTTTGCCCCGCATCACGCATGCGCAAGGCGCCGCACGCACGAGGCCGCAAACGCCGCCAAAACTTGTGTCGGATTCTTGGCTTTTTGGGGCATGGCGTTTATTGTTGTTGGAAATTCAAGGTCCCCGAAAAAGGAAATAACATGCAAGGCGACAAGAAGGTCATCGAATATCTGAACGCGCAGCTGAAGAACGAGCTGACCGCGATCAACCAGTACTTCCTGCATGCGCGGATGTACGGTCACTGGGGCCTCGATAAGCTCGGCAAGCACGAGTACGACGAGTCGATCGGCGAAATGAAGCATGCCGACATGCTGATCGAACGGATCTTCATGCTCGACGGTCTGCCGAATCTGCAGGACCTGCACAAGCTGCTGATCGGTGAGGAAACCAAAGAGATCCTCGAATGCGATCTGAAGCTCGAACAGATTTCGCAAAGCACCTGCAAGGAGGCGATTGCCTACTGCGAATCGGTGCGCGATTTCATCTCGCGCGAAATCTTCACGAAGATTCTCGACGACACCGAAGAGCACATCGACTGGCTCGAAACCCAGCTCGATCTGATCGACAAGGTCGGTATCCAGAACTACCAGCAAAGCGCGATGGGCTCGGTCGAGTCCTGAGCGAGGCACCTTGAAGCATCCCGCGAGGTAGCGGCGCGTGGGCGATATACTTGCGCGCTTGCTCGCGCTTTGCCCCTGGCTCCGCCTATTTCTTCTACCGCCACGTCACGCTCGTTTTCTTCACTATGCCCGTCCCCGCGCCGTCCCCGACTGTCCGCAGTATTGCCGCTGGCGCCGCGTCGCAGGCACCGATCGGTATTTTCGATTCGGGGCTCGGCGGACTGTCGGTGCTGCGCGCGGTGCGCGCGCAATTGCCTGACGAGGCGCTGCTGTATGTCGCCGATTCGCTGTACGCGCCCTATGGCGAGCGTGACGACGACTTCATCACCGACCGCACGCTAGCGATCGGCGAATGGCTCGCCGCACGAGGCGCGAAGGCGCTCGTGGTCGCGTGCAATACGGCGACCGCGCAGTCGATCGCGCTGGTGCGCGAAAAGCTGCCGATTCCGCTAGTCGGCGTCGAACCGGGCGTCAAGCCCGCCGCACTGCAATCCAGGAGCCGCGTCGCCGGCGTGCTGGCAACCCAGGCGACGCTGCGCAGCGCCCGCTTCCAGGGACTGCTCGAACGCTACGCCGCCGATTGCCGCTTTCTCTGCCAGCCCGGGCACGGGCTCGTGCAGGCGGTCGAGCGCTGCGACGTCGGCTCGGCCGAGCTGCGCGCACTGCTGCGCAGCTACCTGCAACCGATGCTCGACGCCGGCGCCGACACGCTGGTGCTCGGTTGCACCCATTACCCGTTTCTCGACGCTGCGATCCGCGACATCGTCGGCGAGCGGCTCGCGCTGATCGACACGAGCGTGGCTATCGCTCGCCAACTGGAACGCGTGCTTGAGCAGCACGGCCTGCGCGCCGCCACGCCGGCCGCAAGCACGCCGCTACCACGCTTCTACTCCACCGACGACGGCATCCATCAGCAGCAACTGGCCGCCACACTGCTGCGGATCGAGGCTACGGTCGAGCACGTCTTGATACCCTCCCGCCGCACAGCCGCATCGGATTCCCGCGCCGCCTAGAGCCGGATCTCGCTCATCCGCTGCCCGCTCTTCGGACGAAATCCATTCTAAGAGGCTGGTTTTGTTACAAAAAATCGCAGACGACGCTTGTCAAACGAACCAAACAAAATGATAATAATTCGCATTAACGTTAGCTGACGCCTGCCATGATCGTCTGTGTTTGCAAATCCGTTTCCGACCGCACCATCCGCTCCTCGATCGCGGACGGCATCGACTCGTTCGACGAGTTGCAGTTTGAACTTGGCGTCGCCTCGTGCTGCGGCAAATGCGAGGAATCCGTGCGCGACGTGATGCTGCAGAGCGGCGTGTGCGCGAGTCGTTGCGGTGTGGTCGAGCGTCATCAGCAAGTGCAGAGCATCGCCGAGGTCGTGCAGGTCTCGTTCTACGAGCGCAAGGCAGCCTGAATTAGCTAGCGGGGCGCGGTGCAAGCCGTGTCAGTGTCCCAAAGCCCCTATACTTCATGCGCATTTCATGCAACGCCTAATGCGACATTGAAAGTGCCGCAGATCTGCAACACAACCGCAGTACAGTCCGCCGTACCGCGTTATCCCACTGCCGTCAGCAAGCCAGTGTTCGTACCAGCCAGCTACCCGCTCTCCCCTTCGAAAGGAGTTCGAGATGGAATTGCTGATTGGTTTCGTGACTACTTTGTTCATTTCGCTGCTGATTTTCCGAACATGACGATGTCCTGTCTGCCGCGCCGCCCGAACGGTGCGCTGCCACACTGACCATGCAGGCCCCGCACCCCGTTACCGCAGGCGCCCCGCTGGCGTCGTCCACCCGCCCGAATTCCCGCGTGCTGACGACCACCGCCGTGGTCGCCGCGGTACACGTCGCGCTGCTTGCCGTGATCATGACGCTGCGTCACGAGCCCGTGCAGGTCGCGCTCGAATCGCACGTGATGACCGCCGAGCTGCTGCCGCCCGCACCGATCGCCGCGCCGGTCGCGCTGCAATCGATCGCACCGCCGCCGACTCAGCCGACGCCGCCCGTCCATACGAAGCCGAAAGTCCAGCCGAAGCCAGCGCCCACGCCAAAGCCGACTCCCACTCCGACTCCGTTGCCCGAGGCCGCTGCGCCGTCGCCGACGCCCGTCGCGGCGCCCGATCCGACACCACCCGCGCCTGCCGCACCGGCGACGCCGCCCGCCGCGGCAGCGCCCGCGATCGGCAAACAGACGATGGACATCAGTGCGCCAAAGAACGTGTCGCATCTCGATTGCAACATCGCACATCCGGACTACCCTGCGCTGTCGCGGCGCCGCGGCGAGGCCGGCACGGCGTACGTCCACTTCGTGGTCGGCCTGACCGGCAAGCTCGAAAGCATCGAGTTGAAGAAGAGCAGCGGCTTTAGCCGTCTCGACGACGCGGCCGTCGCCGCCGTGCGCGCGAGCGCCTGCAAACCGTATCTCGAGAACGGCGAGCCCATCAGAGCCGCGTACACCCAGCCTTTCAACTTCAATCTGACCGACTGAAGCAAGCTTTCAAAAACAAGGAATTGAGATGCAAAACTACGGATTGGCGCACGTGTGGGCGCAAGGGGATTTCGTGACGCGCGGTATCGCGCTCGCACTGTTGATCATGTCGGTGATGTCGTGGAGCGTGATCGTCGTCAAGGGGTGGAATGTGGTGCGCCTGAAGCGCCTGACGAAGAACGCCGAGCAGGCGTTCTGGCATTCGGACGACCTCCCCGACGGCGTGAAGAAGCTCGGCGGCGGCGCCTCGACGCCGCATGACAATCCGTTCCTCGCGCTCGCGCTGTCGGGCCGGGAAGCGGCCGACCATCATCACCAGACGCAGCCGCATCTGCATGACCGCATGGACGTGTCGGACTGGATCACGCGCTGCCTGAAAGACACGATGGACGAAAGCGTCGCGCGCATGCAGAGCGGTCTCGCGATTCTCGCGTCGATCGGCAGCACCGCGCCGTTCGTCGGCCTGTTCGGCACCGTGTGGGGCATCTATCACGCGCTGCTCGCGATCGGCGCGAGCGGCCAGTCGTCGATCGACCAGGTTGCCGGCCCGGTCGGCGAAGCGCTGATCATGACCGCGTTCGGTCTGTTCGTCGCGATTCCGGCGGTGCTCGGCTACAACGCGCTGACGCGCGCCAACAAGGCGATTGTCGCGAAGCTGAGCCGCTTCGCGCACGGCCTGCATGCGTTCTTCGTAACGGGTGCCCGTCTGTCGTCGACCAAGCGCGGCGACGGCCTGCGTCTCGCGACCCGCGCCAACTGATCGACGAGGCACTCCAATGGCAATGAGCCCTTTCGCCGGAGACGATGACGACGGCCTGATGAACGAGATCAACATGACGCCGCTCGTCGACGTGATGCTGGTTCTGCTGATCGTCTTCATGGTGACGATTCCGGTGATCCGTCACGCGGCCAAGATCGATCTGCCGCATGCGAGCAGTCAGAAGGAAGACACGAAGCCCGCGCACGTGACGGTGTCGATCGACGCGAACGGCAACGTGCTGTGGGACAGCACCAAGGTCGACGACGCAGCGCTCGCCGCGAAGATCGCCGCGGCCGCGCAGGCGAGCCCGCAGCCGGAACTACATCTCGATGCGGACCGCAAGGTGCCGTACGAGAAGGTCGCTCAGTTGATGTCCGCCGCGCAGGCTGGCGGATTGACGAAGATCGGCTTCGTCACGCAGCCCAAAGCGAAGTAACGGGTCGCGTGGCACGCGAAGCAGAACGCTCGTCCACGCGAAAAACCCGTTGAAACACGGCCAGAAAGTAAAAGGCCTTCATCGTCGGATGAAGGCCTTTTTTGTGCGCGCTCGGCGCCTTCGGGCGGCGGGATCATTTGCCATCGGCCGAAGACTGATAGCTCTTATCACCGCATGCGAGGGCCGTGGTCGACACGGACAACGCGGTCAGCCCTATCAGGCCCGCTATGATAGCGGCCATGAGTTTTCGCATAGGAGACTCCTTAGCGAAAGGGATTTCACTATATTCCTGTGCGCGCGCGCATTCAAGCAAACGGCCATTGAAAGTAACCATAACAGGCCACGCTTAAATGCTAAAAGCGATTTGCGAAGCGCGATAGCGGCCGCAGCGTACCGTGCGACTCTTGAGTTTCCTCAAGCGCCTGATTAAGCCACAGTCGACGCAACCGGAGCCGCCGCCGCAACCGATGCCTGCGCCACCGTTTTGTTGCCGTGCGCAGGACACTCGCCCATGATGTGCTTACCTTCGTCGGGATCGAGCATCTCGACCAGATAATCGACGAACGCGCGCACGGCCGGCACCATGCCCTGACGCGATACGAACACCGCGTACAACTGCGGCGTCGGAAAACTCCAGCCGGGCATCACGGGTGACAACAGTCCCGCCCTCAACGCGGCGCCATACATCATCTCGGGCAATGCGGCGATGCCGACACCGGCTAGCACCGCCTCGCGAATCGTCATCAGATCGGCGGTCACGAGACGCGGCTCGTGCTCGTGAGCATGGCGCGTACCGTCGGGCGAGATCAGGTTGTACACGTGGCGGCCGTCGCTCGTCGGCACGTCGAGTGTTTCGAAGCGGTTCAGGTCGGCCGGCGTCAACGGCGGCGCATTCTGCTGCAGCAGGCTCGGCGCGCCGACCAGCATCTGCTCGGTGCGCCACAGCGGCCGCACGACGATGTTCGCGTTTTCCGGCGGATCGGAACGCACGCGCAGCGCGACGTCGATCGAATCCTCGAACAGATCGACCACGCGATTGGTCACGCGCATCACGACGCGCACTTCCGGATAGCGGTGCATGAATTCCGGCAGGATCGTCGACAGAATCGTCTGCGAGATCGTGACCGGCACGCTGACGCGCACCGTGCCACGCGGCGACGAGCGCAGCTGCTGCACGACATTGACCGCCGCCTGCGCTTCGCTGAGCATCGCCTGACAGTGCTGGTAGAACAGCTGCCCCGCTTCCGTCAGCGCGAGCTTGCGAGTGGAACGCTGCAACAGCCGCACGCCGAGCGACGCCTCCAGCTCCGTGAGCCGGCGCGACAGGCGCGACTTCGAGATGCCCAACACCCGCTCGGCGGCCGAAAATCCGCCATGTTCGACGACCTGCGAAAAGTACATCAGGTCGTTCAGGTTGTGTGAATCGATCTTCATCTCATCGTTCCATAAACAGAACAATCCATTGCTGAGGGGCGGCTGGCACCGCGAAAAACGGTCCCTATAATAGCTCCATGTTTCAGAAATAACGCTATTCCCCATTTTTCGAGGTGATATTGATGACTACGTCACGTACGATCGAACGCACGTTTCCGTCGGTTCGCACGGTGGAAGGCGGCGGATTCGTCGTTCATCGACCGTTTCCGACGCGTCTCCTGATGGACTTCGATCCGTTCCTGCTGCTCGACGAAATGGGGCCGGTCGACTATGCGCCGGGCGAGGCCATCGGCGCGCCCGATCATCCGCATCGCGGCTTCGAGACGGTCACCTACGTGCTCGAGGGCCAGTTCGGCCACAAGGACTCGGCGGGTCATTCGGGCACGCTGCACGCCGGCGACGTCCAGTGGATGACCGCGGGCGCGGGCGTCGTGCATAGCGAAATGCCCGACCCGGAATTCACGCGCACCGGCGGGCGCGTGCACGGCCTGCAGTTATGGGTGAACCTGCCGCGTCGCGACAAGATGATCGCGCCGCGCTACCAGGAGATCCCGTCGGCACGCATCCCAGTCGCGACGTCCGAAGACGGCCGGGTGCGCGTCAAGGTCATCGCGGGCGAAGCGCTCGGCATCAAGGCCGCTATCGAAACGCGTACGCCGATCCTGTATCAGCATTTCTCTCTGCAGCCGGGCGCGACGATCCGCCAGCCGGTGCCGGCCGACTATCGCGTGTTCGCGTATGGGCTGTCCGGCAAGGGCGTGTATGGCGAAGGCGACGCGCGCGCCGACCTCGACGCGCGCACGATGGTCGTGTTCGCCAACGACGGCGACACGGTAACCATCACGGCCGGCGACGAACCGCTCGAAGTGCTGCTGCTCGGCGGCGTGCCGCTGAAGGAGCCGGTGGTGCGCTATGGCCCGTTCGTGATGAATACCGAGGACGAGATCCGTCAGGCGGTGGTCGACTATCAGGCCGGGCGGATGGGCGCGATCACGCATTGACCGGCTAACGCGCGCCGCCAGATCGCCCCTCTCGGGGCGCGAACACCGGTAAATTCGGTCACAATATCGGCTCATGTCGCGCGAGCCGCGTTGATTGCAACAGTCCGAGGCGCGCGACCCAATATGATCGCTATCACAGGAGCGCGCATGGCAGAGCCCACCGTCACCGCCCACATCGGTTCGACGAATTTCCAGGTCGTGTTCGACGACGGCAAGCACACATGGATTGCCGACGAACCGGAATCGCTAGGCGGCGGCGACCGCGGCCCGACACCGGTCTCGCTGCTGCTGTCGAGCCTCGGCGCGTGCACGTCGATCACGCTAAAGATGTACGCGCAGCGCAAAGGCTGGCCGCTCGCGAGCGTACGGGTCAAACTGTCGATGGAAACCGGCGACGCGGGCTCGACGATCGACCGTCAGATCATGCTCGACGGCGAACTGTCCGACGCGCAGCGGGAACGGCTTTTGCAGATTGCCAATGCATGCCCGGTGCACAAGATCCTCACGCACACGATCTCGATCCGCTCCGCGCTCGCCGTCGCTTAACAGGCGCACCAGACGATGCATAGGACGGTCGGACGTCGCCCGTTCGGGCCACGGGCATTGCAATATTTTCATAGGACGCAGTCGACTTGAATTTCGAACACCTCATTCAGATCAACGATCCGTTGAATCCCCTCGTCGAATCGATGACCCGCGAGCAACTGTGGGAAGGTCTCGTGTTGCGCGCCGAGCAGCCGCAACTGTTCGTGATGGGTCTCGACAGTTGCACGATCCTGTCGCGCGACGGCAATGTGCTCGAGCGTGAGTTGCACTACGGCCAGGCCACCGTGCGCGATCGCGTCACGCTGCAGGAAAGCGACAGCGTGCGCTACGACATCCTGCCGACCGCCGAACACGTTGGCGGCTCACTGACGATGACGATCGAGCAACCCGACGAACTGCAGTTGTTCCTGCGCTTCGAGTACGCGACCACGCTGCCCGTCTCGACGACCGATCAGGACGCCGTGCGGACCCAGGAGATCGTCAAGTCCGCATATCGCGAGAACGATATCGACACGGTGAGACTGATCCGCCAGTACGTCGCGACCAAACAGGAACCGGGACCGTTGCACTGAGAAACCGCGCGGGCGTCTCGCCCGCGCCGCTGCGGGGCCATGTCCAGGATGGCCCCAAGGTCGTCGTCTAGCCGCACATTCCATTCAGCTATCAGAAATCGAATCCGATGAATTTCTCGCCCTTGTGAATAGGAATAGTTATCATTTAGAATCATCCCATCGAATCGACGAACAAGCTAGAACGAATGACCGATATGACTCGCTCCACCACGCTCAGCGTGCGCCGCTCGGCGGCCGCGCTGACCAGCCGCGCGAAGCCGTCGACGACGACCGCGCAAGCGGCGAAGCCCACCGCGGAACGCACCGCCGGCCAAGGCGAGACGGCGGAACGGGTCGTGCGCAGCGACGCGTTGCTGCAAGGCCATAGTCACATCAGCATCGTGCACAACGGCGAGACGTACCGGTTACGTGCGACGCGCCTCGGCAAGCTGATCCTGACGAAGTAGCAACGCAACACGAAGTAAGTACCGGGTATTGTGGGGACCACCTCCCCGAGAGGTGTTAGGCATTAGCCAGCCACGACGGCTTGCACGCGAGAACTAGACCCCTTCGTGCAGACCCCAAGCCAGCCGTCGCAGCAAGCCAGGCCGTTTTTTTTGGTTCCCACTCGAAAGCGGCCGCGCAACGACGCACATCGCTGAAGATGAAAATGAAAAAGCCGTGGGACGTTGCCATTCCACGGCTTTTTCTTTGCGCTTGCGCCAGCGTTCGCACCGAACACAGGCCAAACACTTACTTCGACGCCCAGCCCCAGAACATCAGCCACCACGCGCTATTGACGACCGTCAGCGCCGCGACGAACCACAGCATCGCCAGTGCGCGCTGCACGAAGCGCTCGCTATAGCGACGCGTGACGAGCCACGCGAGCCATGCGCTCCACGCGCTGGCAATCACGAGAATCGCGATGCGCAGATCCGCCGCCCACCACAGTGACACGTGCTCGGCGCGCAGCAGCGACAGCGTCGTCGCCGACAAACCGAGGAACACACCCGCGCCCGCAATCGGAATCAGCCCCTGCGTCAAGTGATGCAACCGCGTTGCGTTGAAGCGCCCGAGCATGCGCGTGGCGCCCGTCAGCAACAGCAGCAGCGCGGTGCCATAGACGAGCGCCGTCGCGAGGATGTAGCCGATCAGCAGCGAGCCGTCGAGCCACGAGAACACGTCGTTCTGGTCGGGGTAATGCGTGAACAGGAACCACGGGGCATTGGTGTCGAGCGGCCACGTGATGTCGTGATCGACGAGCCAGGTCGCCGCGAACATCTTCAGGTCGATGAACCAGCGCGACGCGGTCCAGTGGAACGCACCGATCGCGATACCGAGCAGGCCGTACAGGATCAGCGCGGTGTCCCACGGATTCGCCTTTTTGTCGCCCAACTGCACGACTTCCGTCGACGGCTTGCGCCACGTCAGCTCGATCGCATCACGGTGTCCGCTGCAGCGGCCGCACATATGGCAGTCGGCCGCGCCCTTCATGTTGCGCAACGGCACGAGCGGCGCGCAGTTGATCGGAATCACCCGGTGCCCATGCTCGCCGTTGGTGTACGAACGGCGCCACGCGTCTTCGTCGACCTTGTAGTGAAACGGCGCGAGGCGCGCCAGAAGCGAAAAAACCCCGTTGACGGGGCACAGGTATTTGCACCAGACGCGCTTCTCGCGTCCGTACAGCAGACCGATCACGATGGCCGCGAAAGTCGAGCCGCCGAGCACCAGCAGCACCGCCTTCGGATACTGGTAGACGCTCACCATCTGGCCGTAGATCGTCGTGATGCCGAACGCAACGAAGGGCCAGCCGCCCCAGCGCATCCAGTGCGGAATCGCGCGGCCGCGGCCGTACTTGCTCGCGAACTCGGCGAGCGCGCCCTCCGGGCACAGCACGCCGCACCAGACGCGGCCGAGCATCACCATCGACAGCAACACGAACGGCCACCAGATGCCCCAGAACACGAACTGCGCGGCGAGCGTCAGGCTGCTCCACAGATGCGCGGTATCGTCCGGCAGCGGCATCAGCGCGGGCGCGATGATCAGCAACGCGTACACCGCGACCACGACCCATTGGATGCCACGAATCACCGCGCCATGGCGCTGCATCCACTGGCCGACCGCCGCGAGGCGCCCCGGCCGCGAAGCCATCACGGCGCTCATGCCGCGCGCCCTGCTGTTTGCTGCGCGGGCTTGCGAGTGGCGCGGCGCAACAGCAGATAAACGACTGCCCAGTAGACGGCATAGGCAAGCAGATTCATCAGTGCCGGATGCGCACGGTAGCCGGTCAGCGTCGCGACGAGCGAACCGAAGGTGCTCGAATCATCGAGGATCGCCGACGAATTCCACAGCTGGTCGACGAGCGTCGGCAGGATTTCCTTGTCGATCAGCTTGTCGATGCCGGTCTGGAACAGCCCCGCGCCGAGGAACAGCAGCATGATTTCGGTGACGCGGAAAAAGACCCGCCACGAGATGATCTTGCCGCCGAGCTGTAACACGTAGAAGGTCAGGAATGCGAGCGCGAGACCGATCGCGACAGCGAGCATCTGGCTGCCGTCGACATGACCCGACTGGCCGAAGCCGAGGCCGTACAGGAAGATCACCGTTTCGCTGCCTTCGCGCGCGATCGCCAGCGCGACCAGCAGCGCGACACCCCACCAGTTCGAATCGCGCTTGCTCTTTTGCAGCGACTGTTCCATGTCGCGCTTCAGCGTGCGGCCGTGCTGCTTCATCCACAGCACCATCTGCACGATCAGCACGCAGGCGATGAGCACCATCGCGGTCTGGAAGTAATCCTGCGCGTCACCGGAGAGCACCTCGGTGAAGCCGACCAGCGCCGCGCCGAGCGCGACCGCCGCGATCACGCCGGCCGCCAGGCCGCCCCACAGGTACGGCAGGCCGCGGCGCGCGTCGTCGTCGCCATTTTTCAACCACGCGTACAGGATGCCGACAACCAGCAGCGCTTCGACACTTTCCCGCCACACGATGAACAGAATCTGACCCATTCAAGCTCTCCCTTCGATCCTTCTACTGCCCGCTTCCGTTGTCTCGCTCGAACGACTGCGCCCGCTTCCCACGGCGCTCGCCGCCGATCGAGACCACTGCTTACTTCGCGACGATCACGCCCTGCGCCTGCTGATGAAAGTCGTCGAAAAACTTGTATTCGCCCGGCTCCAGCGGGGCGATCACGACGAACGAATCGGCGCCCGGCGCCAGCACCTTCTCTTTACGCAATTGCACGCTTTCGAATTCCGCCGCGCCCTTGCCGGTGTTACGCACTTCGATCTTGATACGCTGCCCCGCAGGCACTTCGATGCGGGCCGGGTTCAGCTTGCCGTCGTTCATTTCGAGCTTGAAGGTCGGCAGGTCGGCTGCGTGAGCCGTGGCCGCCAGGCAAAACGTGGCGGCAAGCATCGTGATCTTTCGGTTGATTCCCATTGCCCTTTCCGGAAAACGCGACACGCCGACGCCGGATATCACACCGACTGTCCGCGCGCCGTCTGCTGCATTCACTGATACGTCGAGCGACCGCGTTTGCATCGCGCGCCGATCAGTACCCGCCCTTCTTGCCGATGCCAGCGAAGGTGAAGTCATATTCGAGCGTGATGGGCTTGAACCACGGACCCACGCCGGTTTCCTTGTCGACGTGGCGGCCGAACGCCATGTGGCCCATCTGCATCGGCGGTTCGACGATCAGCTTCAGGTGATACTTGCCGGGGCCTTGCAGCTTGACGTTGTCGCCGTAGTGCGGACCGTCGTTCGCGACCATCGCCATCAGGTCGCCCTTCAACGGCTGGTTCGAGCCGGCCTTCGTCAGTTCGTAGCGCACCTGCAGATAAGGCATCCAGTCGCCTTCGGCGAAACCGGTCGGATTGTTCTTGACCGCGTGAATGTCGGACTCGAGATGGATGTCCGAATCCGACGCCTTGCGCATCATGCCTTCGGGCTCCATCGTGATCGGCTGCAGGTAGACCACGCCGATTTCCATGCCACCCTGGATCCGCTGCTTGCCGATCGGATATTCGGCGGCCGAGGACGACAGCGCCGCGACTGCGGCTACCGTTGCCGCGCCACCCCGCACAAAGGAAGAAATCCGCATTGATGCTCCTTGTTTTTATCAGACTGGAATCGATTTCATTGAAACATGGGGCCGCAAGACAGATGTAAATTTAAATGCGAACCATTCTCAATATTGGTTGAGTTTATCATCGATCGCTGATGAGAACAAACCTGTTAGTGCGCTCGGCCTCATGCCAGCATGGTTTTAAGGTTCGCTTAAGAAAATCTTTGTGTCGAGGAAGGTGGGACGGAATTCGTCGCGGCCCAGGTGACCGCTCCGGACGGCTCCCGCGGGAGCTCAGGTACTGGCCAATGAGAAAGGGCGTGGCGAGCGGCCGCGCCCTTTCATGGTGAATAAAAGCGGTGGAGGGAAACGTCAATTAGTCGACGCCCGACACGTGATCGCCGACATTCGCGCCGAACACGCGCTGACGCAGCAGCGCCAGCTGGTCGCGGGTCTGCGCGGCTTTCTCGAATTCGAGATTCTTCGCGTACTCCATCATCTGCTTTTCGAGGCGCTTGATTTCCTTGGCGAGTTGCTTCTCGGACATGTCCTCGAACTTCGCGCGGGTCTGCTGCTCCTTCAACTCGGCGCGCGCTTCGTCGACGTTGTACACGCCGTCGATGATGTCGCGAATCCGTTTCACGACCCCACGCGGCGTAATGCCGTGCGCGGCGTTGAACGCGATCTGCTTGGCCCGGCGCCGCTCGGTTTCGTCGATCGCGCGACGCATCGAGTCGGTGATGTTGTCCGCGTAGAGGATCGCCTTGCCGTTCACGTTACGCGCCGCCCGGCCGATGGTCTGGATCAGCGAACGCTCCGCGCGCAGGAAGCCTTCCTTGTCCGCGTCCAGAATCGCGACCAGCGACACCTCGGGAATATCGAGCCCCTCGCGCAGCAGGTTGATGCCGACCAGCACGTCGAACGCGCCGAGACGCAGATCGCGGATGATTTCGACACGCTCGACCGTGTCGATGTCGCTGTGCAGATAGCGCACCTTGATGCCGTGGTCGGCCAGAAACTCGGTGAGCTGCTCGGCCATCCGCTTGGTCAGTGTCGTGACGAGCACCCGATCGCCGGCCTTGATGCGCTCGTTGATCTCGCCGAGCACGTCGTCGACCTGGCTGCGCGCCGGCCGCACCTCGATTTCGGGATCGACGAGGCCGGTCGGGCGCACCAGCTGTTCGGCGACCTGCCCCGACGTCTTCTTCTCGTAATCGGCGGGCGTCGCCGACACGAACACGACTTGGCGCATCTTGCGCTCGAACTCGTTGAACTTGAGCGGCCGGTTGTCGAGCGCCGACGGTAGCCGGAAACCGTAGTCGACGAGGTTTTCCTTGCGCGCGCGGTCGCCGTTGTACATGCCGTTCAGCTGGCCGATCAGCACGTGCGATTCGTCGAGCATCATGATCGCGTCGGGCGGCAGGTAATCGACGAGCGTCGGCGGCGGCTCGCCCGGCGCCGCGCCCGAGAAATGCCGCGAATAGTTCTCGATGCCCTTGCAGAATCCGAGCTCCTGCAGCATTCCAAGGTCGAAGCGGGTGCGCTGCTCGAGCCGCTGCGCCTCGACGAGCTTGCCTTCGCTATAGAAGAACTCGAGCCGCTCGCGCAGTTCGGCCTTGATCGTTTCGACCGCGCGCAGCACGGTGTCGCGCGGCGTCACGTAGTGCGACGACGGATACACGGTAAAGCGCGGAATCTTCTGCCGCACGCGACCGGTGAGCGGATCGAACAGCTGCAGCGTTTCGACTTCGTCGTCGAACAGCTCGACGCGCACCGCCATCTCGGCGTGCTCGGCCGGGAAGATATCGATCGTATCGCCGCGCACGCGGAACGAGCCGCGCTGGAAGTCGGCTTCGTTGCGGCTGTACTGCATCGCGATCAGCCGCGCGATGACATCGCGCTGGCCGAGCCGGTCGCCGGTGCGCAGCGTCAGGATCATCTGGTGGTATTCGGACGGATTGCCGATACCGTAAATCGCCGACACCGTCGCGACGATCACCACGTCGCGCCGCTCCATCAGGCTCTTGGTCGCCGACAGCCGCATCTGCTCGATATGCTCGTTGATCGACGAGTCTTTCTCGATGAACAGATCGCGCTGCGGCACGTACGCTTCCGGCTGGTAGTAGTCGTAGTACGAGACGAAGTATTCGACCGCGTTGCGCGGAAAGAACTCGCGGAACTCGGAGTACAGCTGCGCGGCGAGCGTCTTGTTCGGCGCGAACACGATCGCCGGGCGGCCGAGCCGCGCGATCGTGTTGGCCATCGTGAAGGTCTTGCCGGAGCCGGTCACGCCGAGCAGCGTCTGGAACGCGAGACCATCGCCGACGCCTTCGACGAGCGTCTCGATGGCCGTGGGCTGGTCGCCGGCGGGCGGATACGGCTGGTAGAGCTTGAACGGCGAACCGTCGAACGTGATGAATTTGGATTCGTCGAGCGTATCGTCGGCTTCAGTCAGATGGTGTTCGGACATGAGGGGCGGCACCGGGCCTTGGGCAAAGAATCATTCTAACGGGTTGCGGAAAGCGAAGATCGAGCGGGGTTACGTAGGGGGCGCTGGCCGCGCGGGCGGCGGCGTGTCATGGCCCTTTGCGGACTTGTGCGCGAGGCGAAGGACAGCGCACCTTGGCCGGGTCGCGCGGTCGAAACCGCCCCGTCCGCTCGAATTCCTTTCTGCCACATGGCTCCCAGTGCCTGTTTTTCAAGCAAATAATTGCCCTTGGGCCATCTGGTTGTCCGAAAAAAGCGCCCGGATTCGTTACAATGCGAAGTTGCGCTCGCTCGCCGCTGTCCATAGGCCGTCCCCGATTTTCGCGTTTCGTCGAACTCACGCCGCACACGCGAAACGCCGCCGACGCTCCAGATGAGGCCGCCCGCGCGCGAAGCCGCCCTCTTTTCACTACTGCTGCCCACCCATCATGTCTCTGTTCTCCGCCGTCGAACTAGCTCCCCGCGACCCGATTCTGGGCCTGAACGAAGCTTTCAACGCCGATACGCGCGCCACCAAGGTCAACCTCGGCGTTGGTGTGTACTTCAATGAAGAAGGCAAGATTCCGCTGCTGCGCGCCGTGCGCGAGGCGGAAAAGGCCCGCGTCGATGCCGCGCTGCCGCGTGGCTATCTGCCGATCGAAGGTATCGCCGCTTACGATGCCGCCGTGCAAAAGCTGCTGCTCGGCAACGACTCGCCGCTGATCGCGGCCGGCCGCGTCGTCACAGCGCAGGCGCTGGGCGGCACGGGGGCGCTGAAGATCGGCGCGGACTTCCTGAAGCGCGTGAATCCCAACAGCAAGGTCGCGATCAGCGACCCGAGCTGGGAAAACCATCGCGCGCTGTTCGAAGGCGCGGGCTTCGTCGTCGAATCGTATCCGTACTATGACGCGCAGACGCACGGCGTGAACTTCGACGGCATGCTCAGTGCGCTGAACAGCTATGCGGCGGGCACGATCGTCGTGCTGCACGCGTGCTGCCATAACCCCACCGGCGTCGACCTGAGCGTCGAACAGTGGAAGCAGGTCGTCGAGGTCGTCAAGGCGCGCAATCTCGTGCCGTTCCTCGATATCGCCTACCAGGGCTTCGGCGACAACATCGAAGCGGATGCGGCAGCCGTGCGTCTGTTCGCGGCGCAGGAACTGAACGTGTTCGTGTCGTCGTCGTTCTCGAAGTCGTTCTCGCTCTACGGCGAGCGTGTCGGCGCACTGTCGATCATCACCTCGAGCAAGGAAGAAGCGGCGCGCGTGCTGTCGCAACTGAAGCGCGTGATCCGCACCAACTACTCGAACCCGCCGACGCACGGCGGCTCGGTGGTCGCGGCCGTGCTCGCGTCGCCGGAACTGCGCGCGACGTGGGAAGGCGAACTGGGCGAAATGCGCGACCGTATCCGCGCAATGCGCAATGGTCTCGTCGAGCGCCTGAAGGCAAGCGGCGTCGATCGTGACTTCAGCTTCGTGAACGCACAGCGCGGCATGTTCTCGTACTCGGGTCTGACGGCTGCGCAAGTGGATCGTCTGCGCGAAGAGTTCGGCATCTATGCGGTCAGCACCGGCCGTATCTGCGTGGCTGCGCTCAATATGCGCAACCTCGACGTCGTCGCCAACGCGATCGCTCACGTGCTCAAGTAAGGCAATTCGCGGCGCGGAGGTTTGCCGCGCCAGTGCAGCAGCTTCGCCGCTGCAACTGTCTGTAGAAACGGCGCCTTTTTCAGAAAAGGGCGCCGTTTTTTATGCCTGCCGGACTGTTCGTTCGGGCCTTGCCGGCGCGGCGTCGGGTTTCTCCGCGAAGAATCAGCGCGAGTCCCGATGAATATCGTGCGTGACGAACGCGGCATCGTTCTGCGGCATATCGAGCCAGTCGGGCTGTTCGAGTGAACGGACAATATCTTCGAGACCGCTTCGCCAATGCTCGCGCATCGTCGACAGACCGAATTGAAAGTCCTTGTAGTGTCCTTCGTATTCCTTGTGCCGGTAGATCAAGTGAATCACGTTGTAGCGCTTCGAGCACGACAGATCTTCGGCCAGCTTGCACCATGGATCGTCGCGTTGCTCTTCGGGCACACGGTCCAGCACCTCGCGCAGTACGTGACGGAAACGCTGCGAACGCTGCAGCATGTCGGTCACGAGACGCGTACGGCTCGAATACTGGATGTCTTTCATGCGCCCCTGCACGTCCGTGATGTTGTCCGGCACCGGCCCGATCGCGCTCCATAAATCGACCTGAAACGCGAGCGTATCGCGACGCGGTGTGGTCTGGAGCACCTCGTAGAGCGGCGTATTCGACATCAGGCCGCCGTCCCAGTAGAACTGACCGTCTATCTCGACGGCCGCGAAGCCCGGCGGCAACGCGCCCGACGCTATGAAATGCTCGGGCCTGAGCGTGGTGTGCGTATTGTCGAAGTACGCGAAGTTGCCCGTGCCGCAATTCACCGCGCCCACCGACACGCGTATTTCCCCGGAATTGATCCGATCGAAATCGCACAGCGACTCGAGCGTGGCCTTCAGCGGCGTGGTGTCGTAGTAGCTCGCCAATTGCGGCGAGCCGGACACTGTCGGCAACGGCGGCGGGAAACGCGGCACGAAAAAGCCCTTTTGCCCTTCGACGATTGCGCTCATCGCCTGCGCTGCCGTAAATGCCTTGCGCACCGCTTCGCTCGAATTGAATAGCACGTGTTCGACCGGAGCCGGCAACGGCGGTCCGAACGCCGGCTGGCAGATCGTCTCCCAGAATTGCAGCAGACGCTCGACGCGTCGTTCCGGCGCATTGCCCGCAATAATCGCCGTATTCAGCGCGCCGATCGAAATTCCCGCGATCCAGTTCGGTTCGATGCCGGTTTCGTAAAGCCCCTGAAAGACGCCGGCCTGGTAGGCGCCGAGCGCGCCGCCGCCTTGCAGCATCAGCGCGATGGTTTCGTAGTTGGGCAATCGGAGATGCCGGCGCGAGCGGGCGGCAATCGCCGCACCCGCACCTTCCCCGTCGCCGGACACGCCCACGCGCGCCCGCTTCAGATTGCGTTGCGCCACAGGCCGCCCCTTAGTGCATGTACCAGCCGTGGCTCACGATGAACGACTGGCCGGTCAGCGCCGCAGTCGGGAAGGTCGACAGGAACAGCACGGTCTGCGCGACGTCTTCGACCGTCGTAAAGATACCGTCGACGGTACCGCCCAGCATCACGCGCTTGATGACTTCCTCTTCGCTGATACCGAATTCCTTCGCCTGCTCGGGAATCTGCTTGTCGACGAGCGGCGTGCGCACGAAGCCCGGACACACGACGTGCGAACGCACGTTATGCGCAGCGCCCTCCTTGGCGAGCACGCGCGACAGACCCAGCAGAGCGTGCTTCGCGGTCACGTACGCCGACTTCAGCGGCGAGGCGAGATGCGAGTGGACCGAGCCCATGTAGATCACGACTCCGCCGCGATTGTCCTTGTACATATGCTTGAGCGCTGCCTTGGTGGTCAGGAACGCGCCGTCCACGTGAATGGCCTGCATCTTTTTCCAGTCCGAGAACGAATAGTTTTCGATCGGATTGACGATCTGGATGCCGGCGTTGGAAACGAGAATGTCGATCGAGCCGAATTCCTCGGCGACCTTGTCGATACCCTGGTTGACGGCGTCTTCGCTCGTCACGTCCATTGCCACGCCGATGGCCTTACCGCCGCCCTTTCTGATTTCTTCAGCAACGGCGTTCGCGCCCTCCTGGTTCAGGTCGGCGATCGCGACCGCCGCACCTGCGGCCGACAGAGTCAACGCGATCTGTTTGCCGATGCCGCTCGCGGCGCCAGTGACGACGGCGACCTTGCCGTTCAGATTCGAGTTCAGAGACGACATCCAGAACCTCCATGCAGTTGATGAGCAATGAGACCACGAAGCCGCGCGCTGGGAGAAGTCGGCCAAACGGTATAGACCGTTCGGCGGATGCAGCGCGGCGGCTGACTTTGCTATTGTGCATGAACCCTGTGAACGACATAGGTAAAACGCACGCCGAACCGGATCTATTTAAACTGAACGCTTCCGGACTGAATCCGGGCTCCATTCCCGTGGCATCACCAACCAGGAGACATGCATGAATTATCGACGTCTGGGCCGCTCCGGCCTGCAAGTGAGCGAGTTGTCGATCGGCTCATGGGTCACGTACGGCAACCAGGTGGATCACCGCGCCGCGCGCGAATCGCTTGCCGCGGCGCGCCACGCGGGCGTCAATTTCTTCGACAACGCCGAAGTCTATGCGGGCGGCAAATCCGAGGAAATCATGGGCCATGCGTTGAAGGAACTCGCGTGGCCGCGCGTGAGCTACGTCGTGTCGACGAAATTTTTCTGGGGACTCAACGAAGCGCCGAACCAGTACCACACGCTCAACCGCAAGTACCTGATGAACGCGATCGACGGGTCGTTGAAGCGCCTGCAACTCGATTACGTCGATCTCGTATTCTGTCATCGTCCCGATCCGAACACGCCAGTCGAGGAAACGGTCTGGGTAATGAGCGACATGATCGCGCGCGGCAAGGCGCTGTACTGGGGCACCTCGGAATGGAGCGCCGACGAGATTCGCGCCGCATATGAAATCGCCGAGCGGCACCATCTGCACAAGCCGGTCATGGAGCAGCCGCAATACAACCTGTTTCACCGCAAACGCGTCGAGCAGGAATACAAGCGGCTTTACGAGGACATCGGCCTCGGCCTGACCACGTGGAGTCCGCTGGCATCGGGCCTGCTCACCGGCAAATACCGTGACGGCGTGCCCGCCGACAGTCGCGCGCAGTTGCAGGGCTATGACTGGCTGCGTCAGCAGCTCACCGACCCGACGCGGAACAACGTGGTCGGCCAGCTCGGCGCGGTCGCCGACGAACTCGACTGCACGGTCGGTCAGCTCGCGATCGCGTGGATTCTGAAGAATCCGAATGTCAGCACGGTGATCACGGGTGCCTCGCGCGTCGAACAGATCGGCGAAAACATGCAGTCCGCCGAGGTGGCGACGCGCATCACGCCGGAGATCAAGCAGCGGATCGAGGAGATCATCGGCGACGCGCACGAGTAATCGCGCGCGCAGCGCCACGCACTGAGTGGCTAACCGGGCACGCGCGGTCGCGTACAATACGCGACCGCGCGTCGCCGGCTCCTTCGGGCCGGCCTGCGCTCTCTCAGCGTCCTCTCATCATGCTCAGCTACCGCCACGCCTTTCATGCCGGCAATCACGCCGACGTTCTGAAACACGCCGTCGTGTTGCAGCTCCTGCGCTACCTTGGCCAGAAGGACAAGGCCTACTGGTATATCGACACGCACGCGGGCGCCGGCGTCTACTCGCTGAAGGAAGGCTACGCGACGAAAACCGGCGAGTTCGAGACGGGTATCGCAAAACTGTGGGGACGCAACGATCTGCCGCCGCTGTTCGCCGACTACGTCGACGAAGTCAGCGCGCTCAATGCCGATGGCCAGCTGCATTTCTATCCGGGCTCGCCGTATCTCGCGTGGCGACAGTTGCGCGCGCAGGATCGTATGCGGCTATTCGAATTGCACAGCACCGAAATCGATGTGCTGCGCCACAATTTTCGCGACGCGGGTCGCCGCGCGATGCTGTACGCGGGCGACGGCTTCGACGGCATTCTCGGGCTGTTGCCGCCGGCGCCGCGTCGCGCGCTGATCCTGCTCGACCCGTCGTATGAAGACAAGCGCGACTACGGGCGCACGCTGCGCTGTGTCGAGGAAAGTCTGAAGCGATTTCCGACCGGCACGTATGCGGTCTGGTATCCACAGGTCAAGCGCCCCGAGTCGCAGCGTTTTCCCGATCAGCTGAAACAATTGCAGAAGGACAACTGGCTGCACGTCAGCCTGACCGTCAGCAATCCGCCGGAAGACGGCTATGGGCTGTTCGGTAGCGGCATGTTCATCCTGAACCCGCCGTATACGCTCGCCAAGATGCTGAAGGACCAGATGCCATGGCTCGTCAAGATGCTCGGCGAGGACAAGGCTGCGACGTTCAAGGTCGAATATCGCGGCAATTGAACGCGATGTGCGGGGCGTGAGCGGATTGCGCGTGCGGTCTGCAGTTGCCTGCCCGCGCAAGCCGATCTGCGCTCGGACTCACTTCAACTGCGCGGCCGCCTTGCTCGCGAACTGGTTCGTATAGGTCGCACTCAAATCGATCTTCTTCGGATCGAGCCGGCTGTCGAACGACGACAACGCGCGCAGCGCCGTCGCCGGCCCATCTGCGGGCATCAGTCCATCCGGCGAGTACGCGTCGCGCACGTTGTGAAAGGCATCGAGATAAAGCGTCGGGTCGCCCAACAGATAGGCTTGCGGCACCATCTTCAGCAGATCCGCATCGCTCGCGGTCTGCAGCCAATGATTTGCGCGCACGATCGCGTTGGTCAGCGCCTGCGTCGTCTTCGGATTTTTCTGGATGAAGCTTTCGGGCGCATAAAGCGTTGCAGCGGGCATCGTACCGCCGAACACCTCCTGCGTGCCTTTGACCGTGCGCGTATCCACCAGCACCTTGATCGCGCCGCTACGCGTGAGCTTGGTCATCATTGGATCGACATTGGATAGCGCGTCGATCTGCCCACTGCCCACCGCGGCCAGCACTGTGGCGCCGCTTCCGACGCCGATCGCCGAAATGTCGCTGCGCTGCACGCCGGCCTTGCGCAACGCGACGGTGAGCACGAGATCCGTCGACGAACCCGGCGCGCTCACGCCGACCTTCGCGCCTTTGAAGTCCGCGAGCGACTTGATCTGATCGGCCTTCGACTTCACCACGCCGATCACGATCTGCGGTGCGCGGCCCATCAACACGAACGCGCGATAGTGCTGCCCCTTCGCCTGCATGAACAGCGTGTGCTCGAACGCGCCCGCGCCGACTTCGGCGCTGCCGCCCACCACCGCTTCGAGCGCCTTCGAGCCGCCCGCGAAATCTTCGAGCGTGACGTTCAGGCCTTCGTCCTTGAAGTAGCCGAGCTGCTGTGCGGCGAGGACTGGCAAATAGTAAAGGCCGGGTAAGCCGCCGACGGCCATCGTCAGTGTCGGCATTTCCGGCGCGTCCTTCGCGAACCCGGCGCCGGGCAGCGTAGCCAGTGCGAGGAGGATCAGGCAGGCGCGCGTCGCACGCTGCATCCAGTGATTGGGCATGATGACGTCTCCTTGTATTTTCCGTTCGAAGCGGTGACGCAGGCGCGCAGCCGGGATCGAAGCTCACGGCGACAAGGCGCGCAACGATTGTCGTCGGGCGGTTTCACGGACGCCATGCGCCCAAACCCGAATGGGATTGTCGGGGGCGAGCGAAGCCGGCGTATTCGGGAGAAGCGAGACGGGTTAGAAGCGTCGCCGACGATCTTTCGCGCCGTCGCTACCTATTGCGGAAACGGCACCGGTCGGGGCATCGCCTGCGGCCGCACGCCACCTCCCGCAGGCAACTGGATATAAGGCGCGACCACGAACGGCGGCGGCGATTCTGCAGGCAGCTCGACCGGTGCCGCGATCGGCGGCGCGGCGACGATCGGCTCCGGCGCAGGCGGCGCGCTTAGCAGTACGGTACCGCTCTGGCCATTATTGATGCCGCCAAGCGTATCGAGAATCACGGCAGGACGCTCGTAATCGGACACCGCATACGCGTCCGACGCGGCACAAAGGGTGGCGAAGGTTGCCGTGGCGGCCGCGGCCATCATGGATCGGAAAGTTTGCAGCGAACGGACGGAGGACATAGGCAGCCCGATTGGTTATGAATGCCGTCTTGCGCGAAAAACGTCCTACATTACCGCGGCCCGCGTTACGAAGCTAGTCGATATTCGCCATGAGCAGCCTTCTTGCGGCGATCACTCGAAAAACGCCGAAGGCACGCGGTTTTCGATGTGCAGATACGACAAAGCCCCGCTTTGACGGGGCTCGACATTGGTACTGCAATGGCCGCGCAAAAGCAGGCGCCGCCAGGTCAAACTCAAAGCGGAAACTTAGCGCGAATAGCCATTGGTTTCGAGCGAACGGATGCGCTGTTCGAGCTGGACGATATCCGACGACGATGCGAGGTATGCCTCACGACGGCTACGTTCCGCGGTTTCGAACCAGGTGCTCAGCTTCTCAAGAATGAATGCAAACATGACGTTCTCCAAGGATCAGATCGAATCCCCGGTGATTTGACATCAGGGATTTCCCGTAAAAGGGTTAACCCGCATTATAGCCCTCAGGTGCAACCTGACCAGTGAAATGCCCGCATGATGTGCATTCCAATTTGGAATGATGCACTTAATTGGTGCGCTGGCGGTGCTGATTTTATTGAGATTCAGCCGCACGCTCGGCGCGGACGTCCTTGCTCTGATTTTCAACGCACACTTCCGGTGCGCCAATCTGGTTGACCCAAAGCGAATCGGCAGACCAGGTTGCGACTCTCCTCGACCCACCGGCTAAAGCGGATGGCAACCCTGTCCCGAAACAAGGTCTGTATCCGCTAGTCGCTCAATAATCGGACAATCTGGCCGGTCATCGCCGTTGCAATGATCGGCCAGATGCGCGAGGGTGTCGCGCATGTCCGTCAACTCGGCGATGCGGCGATCGAGTTCGGCGACATGCTCGAGCGCGATCCGCTTTACTTCGGCGCTTGCACGCGAGCGGTCGTGCCAGAGAGCAAGGAGTCGCCGGATATCCTCGACCAGAAATCCGAGCCGGCGCGCCTGCCGGATGAAGCGAAGAGAGTGCACTTCCTGCGGGCCATACACGCGATAACCAGCGCTCGTGCGCGCCTTCGCGGACAAAAGGCCGACGCTTTCGTAGTAGCGGATCATTTTTGCTGTAACGCCCGACGCGCGGGCCGCTTCGCCGATGTTCATGACTGTTTCCCAAGGCTGCGGATGAACTCGAAGCGATCCTACACCTTCCCATCGTGGGAAGGTCAGCTACTCAAACACGAAACGGCAGGCATAATTCGGCTATCCGCGATCTGATTCCGCTGAGGTCTTTGCAATGACAATCGAACTCCATGTAGAAGGCATGAGCTGCCAGCACTGTGTTGCTGCCGTCACGAACGCGATTCGCGAGCACGACGCCGCCGCGCAGGTTCAGGTAGATCTCACGAGCGGCCGTGTGCTCGTGGAGTCGACACAAGCGATCGAGGCGCTGAAGGCCGCGATTGACCAAGCCGGATACACGGCCACGTCTCTGCGCTAAGGGTGCGGGGCATGTTCAAGGTTGCAGTAATCGGTGGTTCCGGGCTGCTCGGGCGCGCGCTCAACGACGAACTCGCGCGCCAGGTCGATTGGCACATCGTCTCCACAGCATTTAGCCGGCCGTCTCCACAGATGGTCGCGTTGGATATTCGCGATAGCCTTGCGGTCGAGCGTTTCATCGACCACGTGGCACCGGATGCCGTCGTGATTGCCGCGGCGGAGCGCCGACCCGATGTATGCGAGCGCGATCCGGCACGTGCTCGTGCGTTGAATGTTGATGCCGTGCGAATAATCGCCGGGGCGGCGAATCGACGCGGCGCGTGGACGCTGTCGATCTCGACCGACTACGTGTTCGACGGCAAGCACCCGCCCTATCGTCACGACAGCACGCCCGCGCCACTGAACGCGTATGGACAGAGCAAGCTCGAGGGAGAGCGAGCGCTAATCGAAACGGCCGAGCTCGGATGCGTGCTGCGCCTGCCGCTGCTGTATGGGCCGATTGTGAGTTGGTCGGAGTCAGCCGTGACTAGCCTTGTGCCGGCGATCGCGGCGTCGGCAGCGCCGGGCAGCCAGGCTGCCAAGATGGACGCTTGGGCGATCCGCTATCCTACGTTCACGCCCGATGTCGCGGTCGTGATCCGACAGATGCTCGAGCGACACGCGCGCGGCGAAACGATCTCCGGCATCGTGCAATGGTCCGGCGACGAACCGATGAACAAGTACGGGATCGCCGTGCGCCTGGCAGAAGCATTGCAACTCCGCGCGCATTTGACGGCGCAGCACACACCCACCGATGCGACGCCGCGCCCTCACAACTGCCATTTGGCAACGAGCCGTCTGGAGGCACTTGGAGTCGGCCAACGCACACCGTTCGATACGGCGATCCGGCAGGTGCTAGCCGCGTTTGCATGGCGGGGAACGGCGACTTCCGCTTGATCTTGCGGCTTGCGTGCGGACGCTAATAGCAACGGAGGAGCTTGAGGATGTGCTGCGGATCGGAAAGTAGTGAAGCGCGCGGAATTGACCGCGTAAACGCAAAAACCCCACCGCTGGGCGGTGGGGTTTCTGGCTTTTGGGGGAGCCTGACGATTACCTACTTTCACACGGGCAATCCGCACTATCATCGGCGTGGAGTCGTTTCACGGTCCTGTTCGGGATGGGAAGGGGTGGGACCGACTCGCTATGGTCATCAGGCATGACGGGTTGCTGCGTCGCAGTCGGGTTGGGGTCAACCCGGCGCCACAGCCAATCGGGAAGAAGCGTAAAGGATTCGTGTTTTGGGGTTGTGTTGTTTCTGGCACAACACCGATCTCAAACTGCATGTCTTCATCCCCTTCGGGGATCGGACACCCGTAAGCGCTGAAGCGCTAACGGTTGTCGAGACACACCTGTTATAGGATCAAGCCTTACGGGCAATTAGTATCAGTTAGCTCAGTACATTACTGTACGTGCACACCTGACCTATCAACGTCCTGGTCTTGAACGACCCTTCAAGGGGCTCGAAGCCCCGGGGATATCTCATCTTAAGGCGAGTTTCCCGCTTAGATGCTTTCAGCGGTTATCTCTTCCGAACATAGCTACCCGGCGATGCCACTGGCGTGACAACCGGTACACCAGAGGTTCGTCCACTCCGGTCCTCTCGTACTAGGAGCAGCCCCCTTCAAATATCCAGCGCCCACGGCAGATAGGGACCAAACTGTCTCACGACGTTTTAAACCCAGCTCACGTACCTCTTTAAATGGCGAACAGCCATACCCTTGGGACCGGCTACAGCCCCAGGATGAGATGAGCCGACATCGAGGTGCCAAACACCGCCGTCGATATGAACTCTTGGGCGGTATCAGCCTGTTATCCCCAGAGTACCTTTTATCCGTTGAGCGATGGCCCTTCCATACAGAACCACCGGATCACTATGACCTGCTTTCGCACCTGTTCGACTTGTCAGTCTCACAGTCAAGCACGCTTATGCCATTGCACTATCAGCACGATTTCCGACCGTACCTAGCGTACCTTCGTACTCCTCCGTTACACTTTGGGAGGAGACCGCCCCAGTCAAACTGCCTACCATGCACTGTCCCCGATCCGGATCACGGACCAAGGTTAGAACCTCAAACAGATCAGGGTGGTATTTCAAGGACGGCTCCACGCAAACTGGCGTTCACGCTTCACAGCCTCCCACCTATCCTACACAGACCGGTTCAAAGTCCAATGCAAAGCTACAGTAAAGGTTCATGGGGTCTTTCCGTCTAGCCGCGGGGAGATTGCATCATCACAAACACTTCAACTTCGCTGAGTCTCGGGAGGAGACAGTGTGGCCATCGTTACGCCATTCGTGCAGGTCGGAACTTACCCGACAAGGAATTTCGCTACCTTAGGACCGTTATAGTTACGGCCGCCGTTTACCGGGACTTCAATCAGGAGCTTGCACCCCATCATTTAATCTTCCGGCACCGGGCAGGCGTCACACCCTATACGTCCACTTTCGTGTTTGCAGAGTGCTGTGTTTTTATTAAACAGTCGCAGCCACCAGTTTATTGCAACCCCTTCACCCTCCTGGCGCAGGCCAGTCAAGCTACCAGGGCGTACCTTATCCCGAAGTTACGGTACCAATTTGCCGAGTTCCTTCTCCCGAGTTCTCTCAAGCGCCTTAGAATACTCATCTCGCCCACCTGTGTCGGTTTGCGGTACGGTCACTGTGAAACTGAAGCTTAGAGGCTTTTCCTGGAACCCCTTCCAGTTGCTTCGCTTCCGAAGAAGCTCGCGCCACACCCTTGAGTCCTGTGCCCGGATTTGCCAGGGCACCCTCTCCAATGCAGCGACCGGGACTTCCAACACCCGGACAACCTTCCGCGATCCGTCCCCCCATCGCATTTCACAATGGTGCAGAAATATTAATCTGCTTCCCATCAGCTACGCATTTCTGCCTCGCCTTAGGGGCCGACTCACCCTACGCCGATGAACGTTGCGTAGGAAACCTTGGGCTTACGGCGAGGGGGCCTTTCACCCCCTTTATCGCTACTCATGTCAGCATTCGCACTTCCGATACCTCCAGCACACTTTCCAGTGCACCTTCGCAGGCTTACGGAACGCTCTCCTACCATGCACATAAATGTGCATCCGCAGCTTCGGTATATGGCTTAGCCCCGTTACATCTTCCGCGCAGGACGACTCGATCAGTGAGCTATTACGCTTTCTTTAAAGGGTGGCTGCTTCTAAGCCAACCTCCTGACTGTTTTAGCCTTCCCACTTCGTTTCCCACTTAGCCATATTTGGGGACCTTAGCTGGCGGTCTGGGTTGTTTCCCTCTTGACACCGGACGTTAGCACCCGATGTCTGTCTCCCGTGATTGCACTCTTCGGTATTCGGAGTTTGCTATGGCGTAGTAATCCGCAATGGACCCCACAACCATGACAGTGCTCTACCCCCGAAGGTGATACACGAGGCACTACCTAAATAGTTTTCGGAGAGAACCAGCTATTTCCAGGTTTGTTTAGCCTTTCACCCCTATCCACAGCTCATCCCCTAACTTTTCAACGTTAGTGGGTTCGGTCCTCCAGCACGTGTTACCGTGCCTTCAACCTGGCCATGGATAGATCACCTGGTTTCGGGTCTACACCCAGCGACTGGACGCCCTGTTCGGACTCGCTTTCGCTACGCCTGCCCTAATCGGTTAAGCTCGCCACTGAATGTAAGTCGCTGACCCATTATACAAAAGGTACGCCGTCACCCCTTCGCAGAGGCTCCGACTGTTTGTATGCATGCGGTTTCAGGATCTGTTTCACTCCCCTCCCGGGGTTCTTTTCGCCTTTCCCTCACGGTACTGGTTCACTATCGGTCGATCACGAGTATTTAGCCTTGGAGGATGGTCCCCCCATCTTCAGACAGGATTTCACGTGTCCCGCCCTACTTCTCGTACACCTAGTTCTTTCCCGCTGTTTTCGTCTACAGGGCTATCACCTGCTATGGCCGCACTTTCCAGAGCGTTCGACTAACAATGAGAATAAAGAGTACAGGCTCATCCCATTTCGCTCGCCACTACTTTGGGAATCTCGGTTGATTTCTTTTCCTGCGGTTACTTAGATGTTTCAGTTCACCGCGTTCGCTTCACGTAGCCTATGGATTCAGCTACGGATACTCCATTAGGAGTGGGTTTCCCCATTCGGACATCTCCGGATCAAAGCTCGTTTGCCAGCTCCCCGGAGCTTTTCGCAGGCTACCGCGTCCTTCATCGCCTGTGATCGCCAAGGCATCCACCACATGCACTTGTTCGCTTGACCCTATAACGGGTGTGTCTCAATGATTGCTCACCGCAGATCACATGCCGCTACAGGTTGAGTATTCGTGTTGCGCCGTATTCCAAAGGCAATCTCTCGATTCCCTTAAAATACATCGATACAATCACAACCCTGATTCACCTACTCGCATACCCATCTCCAGGTACGCTTTCGTGAATCTCTTTACTACTTCTTCCTGATTGTTAAAGAACGACAGCCGATATCACGATTGAATCGTGTACCGCTCTGACTGGCTCAATCGCCAATGCGCAACGCTCTGCCTTCAGGCAGAACCCTGCGCATTGAGGATTGGTGGAGGATGACGGGATCGAACCGACGACCCCCTGCTTGCAAAGCAGGTGCTCTCCCAGCTGAGCTAATCCCCCGGTCATACCCGACTCAAGGGTGTCCCAGTCAGCACCAGCAGACAAAGATGGTGGGTCTGGATGGATTCGAACCATCGACCCCCGCCTTATCAAGACGGTGCTCTAACCGACTGAGCTACAGACCCCTGAGTCTGTCTGCGTTGCTTCTCTAAACCACAGCCGATAAGCGTGAGCACTTGAATGCACTGAATGCATAGCTCTGGAAAGGAGGTGATCCAGCCGCACCTTCCGATACGGCTACCTTGTTACGACTTCACCCCAGTCATGAATCCTACCGTGGTGACCGTCCTCCTTGCGGTTAGACTAGCCACTTCTGGTAAAACCCACTCCCATGGTGTGACGGGCGGTGTGTACAAGACCCGGGAACGTATTCACCGCGGCATGCTGATCCGCGATTACTAGCGATTCCAGCTTCACGCACTCGAGTTGCAGAGTGCGATCCGGACTACGATCGGTTTTCTGGGATTGGCTCCACCTCGCGGCTTGGCAACCCTCTGTTCCGACCATTGTATGACGTGTGAAGCCCTACCCATAAGGGCCATGAGGACTTGACGTCATCCCCACCTTCCTCCGGTTTGTCACCGGCAGTCTCCCTGGAGTGCTCTTGCGTAGCAACTAGGGACAAGGGTTGCGCTCGTTGCGGGACTTAACCCAACATCTCACGACACGAGCTGACGACAGCCATGCAGCACCTGTGTGATGGCTCCCTTTCGGGCACTCCCGGCTCTCACCAGGATTCCATCCATGTCAAGGGTAGGTAAGGTTTTTCGCGTTGCATCGAATTAATCCACATCATCCACCGCTTGTGCGGGTCCCCGTCAATTCCTTTGAGTTTTAATCTTGCGACCGTACTCCCCAGGCGGTCAACTTCACGCGTTAGCTACGTTACCAAGCCAATGAAGGCCCGACAACCAGTTGACATCGTTTAGGGCGTGGACTACCAGGGTATCTAATCCTGTTTGCTCCCCACGCTTTCGTGCATGAGCGTCAGTATTGGCCCAGGGGGCTGCCTTCGCCATCGGTGTTCCTCCACATCTCTACGCATTTCACTGCTACACGTGGAATTCCACCCCCCTCTGCCATACTCCAGCGCTGCAGTCACCAATGCAGTTCCCAGGTTAAGCCCGGGGATTTCACATCGGTCTTACAGCACCGCCTGCGCACGCTTTACGCCCAGTAATTCCGATTAACGCTCGCACCCTACGTATTACCGCGGCTGCTGGCACGTAGTTAGCCGGTGCTTATTCTTCCGGTACCGTCATCCCTCACGGATATTAGCCACGAGGTTTTCTTTCCGGACAAAAGTGCTTTACAACCCGAAGGCCTTCTTCACACACGCGGCATTGCTGGATCAGGCTTGCGCCCATTGTCCAAAATTCCCCACTGCTGCCTCCCGTAGGAGTCTGGGCCGTGTCTCAGTCCCAGTGTGGCTGGTCGTCCTCTCAGACCAGCTACAGATCGTCGGCTTGGTAGGCCTTTACCCCACCAACTACCTAATCTGCCATCGGCCGCCCCTTGAGCGCGAGGTCCCGAAAGATCCCCCGCTTTCCTCCACAGAGCGTATGCGGTATTAATCCGGCTTTCGCCGGGCTATCCCCCACTCCAGGACACGTTCCGATGTATTACTCACCCGTTCGCCACTCGCCACCAGACCGAAGTCCGTGCTGCCGTTCGACTTGCATGTGTAAGGCATGCCGCCAGCGTTCAATCTGAGCCAGGATCAAACTCTTCAGTTCAAACCTGTTACTGTTTTCGGTTCCGCAGTTTCCTGCTGACGAACCGGTCGCTCACTCAACGTACTGACGATGATCCATCCGTCTTTCGACAGATAAACCTTCCTCTAATACTGTGTGAGGCTTCTGATACTTTTGCCTTGCAGCAGATTCATACGAACCCGCCGCCGCATTCCGCATCAAGCGCCCACACTTATCGGCTGTTAGTTTTTAAAGATCGATCCGCCCAACCCGCAACGCCGGAACTACCACCACCCGGCACTGCTTCGTTTGCGTCGCTGCGTCTGCAGCAGAGAAACGAGATTATGGAGAACTTTCACCGGATCGTCAACAGGTTTTTATCACTTGCTTAACCTGCCCACGCCGCTGAAGCCCTCGCCACAAAGGCTTCCCGCTTCCCCGCGCCCCGGCGTCCGGAGCACGAAAGAGCGGAATTCTAGTCGCCGCGGCCAGAACTTGCAAGTGATATCCCGGGGTTTTCCTTAGGGGGCCTTTCCCACTCGGCCCGGATCGTCTATCGCTGGCGTTTTGACTTCTGGCGCCACCGTCTGCGCCCCGGATGCGCCGATCGTCCAATCATGCAGCACGGTATGAGCGACCGCCAACAACGTTGGGCCGATGAAAACACCAAGAAACCCAAACGCAAACGCGCCGCCGAGGATGCCAAGCATGACCAGAATCAGGGGCATGTCACTGTTCTTGCCAATCAGGATCGGCTTGATGACGTTGTCCGCCATGCCGACTACAAGCAGACCCCATACAACCAGAAAAATCGCCCATCCAGTCGACCCAACCTGGTAGAGCCAGATCGCTGCCGGCAACCAGACAACGACCGGACCGCCCGGTATCACCGACAGAAAAAACGTCACGAGCCCGAGCAACGCCGGCGCCGGTACGCCTGCCATCCAGAAACCGAATCCCGCGAGAACCCCCTGCACCAGGGCCGTACCAAGAATCCCGTAGACCACACCCTTCACGGTGCTGCCCGCCAGCGCCAGCAGATACTCGGCGCGCTCACCGGCGACTCGACGCATGCCAGCATTCAGCCATGCAGCCGCCCCCTCGCCCCCGGTATAAAAGAAAAACGCAAGCACGATGCTCAGCGCGAGCAGCCCCAGCCCATGCGTCACCGCCAGCGCCGCCGCCAGAATCCACTTGCCAGCCGGCGCGGCAAGCGTGCGCAACTGCGCAATCAGCTCAGAATTGCTGCTGGTCAAGCGCTCCCAAAAAGCTTCGATGCTCGAACCGACCAGCGGAATCCGCTGCACCCAAGGCGGTAGATCGGGCAACCCCGACTCGAACAGTCTTTGCACCAGCGCGACGATCTCGTGAACATGCGTGCCGAACGCGAAACCCGCATAGACGAACGGCCCGAGCACCACGACTAGAATGATCAGCACGATCAAGGTCGCGGCCAGCTTGCGCCGGCCACCAACCACGCCAGTGAGTCGCCGGTAGAGTCCCCAGGAGCTGTAGCTGAGGATCGCGCCCCACAGCAGCGCGGTCGTAAATGGCGCCAGCACTAGCAGCGACCCACCCACGAGCACAATCAATGCGAATACGGCGGCTAGTCGCTCGATTAATTGGTCCGATTTCACGATGGAACTCCTGTTGCGCCAGACGTGGCGATGAAGTGACACACGCCCGTCAGGCGCCCGCTAAACGCCGTAAGTATAGAAGCGAGTCGGGCGTCCGGGGTGTCGTATCCCATCCGGCCAGGGCGTTACGAGTCGCGTGCGACGTGCCAGCGGCGAACGCATTTTTTGAGATGAAAGAGTTCGAATCTGCCCGAAGATTGCCGACCAAGCCGTATAGCTGCCTGGAAAAGACTACAATATAAGGTTCCGTGCCCCCAATTTTTCTGGATTTATGCGCTCGCGAATCGCCAAACGTCTCCCTCCCGACGCCGACAAGCTCGTCGGTCTCTCGCTCGCGCTTTTCGCGTCGGGCAGCCGTACCGAAGATCGCTTCTGGGAAGCGAAGCTCGACGCGCTGCTGGCCAAAGTCGTGCGCAACGCCAACCAGACTACGCTGGACGCCGCGCTCGACCATCTGCAGCAAAACCATCCGGATGCCTACGGCGCGCTGGCCGACATGGCGGAAACGCATAGCGAATCGTTCGTCATCGAACACGAAGGCGTGTCTTACGAAGCGCTGCTGATCGCAGCTCCCGTGCTCGCCTGGACCCGCTACGTGATCCCGTCCGGCCCGCTCAAGTCCGACGCCGCCGACGCCCTGCGCGCACACCTGCAAGCGCACGTGCTCGCCGCGAACACGCGAGTGGCAATGGCTCCGTTCCTGTACAGCATCGACCAGTTGCCGCGCCATCACGTCGAAACCTGGCGCATCGCCCAACAACTTGCGCAAGCCGCGGTCAGCGGCGGCAACGCGAAGCTCAATTTCGGCGATCTGCCGGAGACTTCGCCGATTCTGGCCGACCCGCGCTTTCTGCTTGCCGTAGTCGCCGCGCCCGTCGGCGAAGCGACGTTTCGGTGGCAGGAAGAAGAGCATGGCACGCGGATCGAGCGCGGCCAATGTCTCGAGCAATGGGCCACGCAAGGCGGCGCGAACCTGTCGGTCGTGCTGCCGGGCTGTGAATTCGAATGTCTGCTGCCGGATGCTTACTACTCGGCCTGCCGCGACGCCGACGAAAGCGTGCGTCCGCACACTGTGCGGACCGCCGTGCGTTATCTTTTCGACACCATTGGCGCGGCGCCGCAGGATCTGCGCGCGGTGGTCGCCGGCTTCGGTGAACGGCGCATCGACGAGTACCGCGTCGGCTTCACGCGCAAGGGCAGCAACGATGTGATCTACGGTGTCGTGTGGCCGCTCTACGGCCGCGAAAACGGCGAGGCGGGCATCGACGAGGAGCCGGAACAAGTGACCGGCTCGGACGAGCCGCTAGAGGAAATCGTCGCGCTGCTGAAGGAAACCGGCATCACAGATGTGCGCCGCCACGCGGGCCGCTTCGAGCCGGAATATTGCGACGACTGCGGCGTGCCGCTGTATGCGGACCCGCTCGGCGAAATCGTCCACGCGGAAATGCCCGAGGACGCCCAGCCCGCGCAACCGCATTTCCACTGATCTCGACGTCGACATCCACGCCTTATCCCGAAAAAGCCCCGTAAAGACGGGGCTTTTTTTGTTGAATGTCCGCTTTTCTTATGCCTTTTGGACAGCCGTCAAAACGGAGGGAATTTGTCATCATAGGCACGGTGACGCATCGCCGTGAGAGTCAGCTTCACGAGTCCCACAGATGCGTCGCGCCATTTCGCCCGACACATCTGGAGACATGCATGCGCTTCGCGATTCTCAATTCAAATGCAGAACGACGTGATGGACTCAAAGCCTTGCTGCGGCAGATCGACCGGCTGGCGCGCTTCACCGAGGCCGACGAATGGCGTCTGCTCGAGCGTCCTTTCAAGCGTTATCGGCCGGATCTCGTCGTGATCGACTGGGAGGACTGGATGTCGGTTGCACAAGTTCGCGCGCTGCTCAGCCACTTTCCCGACCTGCGCATCAGCGTGCTCACCGACGGGACCTTGCCCGCGCTCGTACGTGCGCTGATGGACGAGGGTGTGCTCGGCGTCGTTCCACGCGACACCGATCCCTGCCTGATCGTGCGCGCATTGGAAATGGTGCTGCTCGGCGGTCACTACGTGCCGCCCGGCGCGCTGGCGATCGATCCGCCGCTACCGACCGACACGACGATCCGCACGTTCGATGAAGAAAGTCCGCCGCCCCGCCGCAACAAACTCTCGAGCGGGCTGTCGCCGCGGCAAGAGCAGATCATGCGCTGCGTGCACATGGGCAGCACGAACAAGATGATCGCCCGCACGCTCGGCATTAGCGAAGGCACGGTCAAGATCCACCTGACGAGCATATTCCAGCAACTCGGCGCACCCAATCGCGCCGCCGCGGTCGCGCTTTACAACGGCTGGCTCACGAATCATTTGCAAGTGCTGCGCAACAACGGCGAGCACGGCGCGCGGCCGGTCATACGCGGGCAGCCTGGCCCGGTTCCGCTCCGGCGACGCCAACGCGCGCGCTTCCAGTATCCGTTGCCCGGCAGCGACACCAGCAGCGCGCTGCCGATGGCCGCGGAGCCCGCCACTTCGTACGGTGAAACCCCACACGGCAAGCCCGCGCGGAAGTCGGTCAGGCCGGACTCCGCATGACGCGGGTCGCGCCGCGCGTACGGTTTGAACATCCGCATGTCCGCAGCGGCATGCGCGCAGCGTCGAGGGTGGGCTGGCATGGAATCCGCTCACACCTTTTGTCCTCCAACGAGTAATATGAGACTCATGGGTTTCCTCTACACACCGCTTCCGTTCTGGGTCGCTGTCGGTGGCTGGATTGCCACCGCGATGGTGATCGCGCTCGCGCTGTGGAAAAATCCTTTCAAAAGACTTCAGGACGGCACGCTCCAGCATGTCTGGCTCGCAATAATCGTCGCGGTGTCGGTGCTGTGGGCGAGCAACGCCTGGCTCGACGACGGCACCGTCATGCACCTTCTCGGCGCCACGCTCGTCGTCACGCTATTCGACTGGGGACTCGCCCTGATCGCGATGGCGCTGGTCACGGGCCTCGCCGCCGTTGTCTTCGATGCGCCGTGGCAAGGCATTGCGCTGACGTTCCTCGTGTACGGCGCCCTGCCCGTCGCCGTGTCGACCTTGCTCCAGCGCATCTGCACCGCGTGGCTGCCGCGCAACCTTTTCATGTTCATCTTCGGCCAGGGCTTCGTTTCGCCCGCCATCGCCGTGTCCCTCACCGCCGCGGCTGCACTCTGCCTCCATATCGCGGTGTCCGGCGGTTCGATGACCGTGGTGCCGGTCGGCTACGCGCTCAGCGTGCTGCTGCTCGCCACCGGCGAAGCATGGTTCACCGGCATGGCGACCGCGCTGATCGCGGTCTATCGTCCGGCGTGGGTTACCACCTACGACGTGCGGCGCTATCGCCTGGGCGGCCCGCGCACCTGAGAATGCGCGCTTTGGCATCGCGTGCGGCGGATCTGTGATAATCAGCGCCGCGTCGCTCGAGACTTTCCGGGCACGCCCATCAGGACAAGACAGAATATTTGCAGCAACATTGAACTCAACCCTTGCGCGGGGCATCTTATTTGCCTTATCTCCCATTTGCGTCTAAAGAACTAGATGGATCGCACCAATGTACCGAGCCGGTTGCTGCGGGCGATCGGCCGGTTGGCAGCCTGCGCAGCGAGTCTCTCGCTCATCTGCGCGGCTCCCGCATTCGCTGATCAGCTCGAACAGCACAACGACCTCGTCAAACGATTTATCACCGAAATGCACGCGGATCCGCTCGTCGCGGACTGCGCCGCGCATGGCGACTTCGTCGCGAGCACGTCGACCGCGTTCGATCACGTCGAATTTCCGTCCAGTTCGTTCGACAGCGCGCACTCGTCCGTCACGCCGTGGAACGACTCGTTCGACGAAGGCAAGCAGCGCGTCAAGGTGGACAGCATCGTCACCGTCGAAGGCGTCGGTGTGCGCCAGAACAACTCGGGCGAGCCCGCCGATCTGAAATTCCGCTGCGGCTACGTGGGATCGCAAATGCTCGCGTTCAGCTGGAACGACCCGGTACCGCCGAACCGCGCGCGCAGCGAGGGATCGGGCAAGCACAAAAGCGGCAAAGGCAAGCACGCGGTCGGCGGCAAGACGCCAAAGAAGTCGTCGAAATCAGGCTCGGGCCAATCGTCGCGCACGACGTCGAGCAAATCGGCAAACAAGAGCTCGAAGAAGAAGAGCTAACCGCATCTGGCGCTGATCGAGCCGCGCCACCGTCCGATCAGTCGCCCCAATAAAAAAGAGGCACGCACTTTTTCCGTGCGGGCCTCTTTTTTTGTGTCCAGCCGTCCGCTCATTCAGGCGAACGTCTCCACGTGACGCAAAATCGCCTGCAACATTGCGGCGCCAAGCGACGCGCTGCGCTCACCGTTCCAGCCCACGCGTTCGTCGGGCAGATTCGCGTTGTCCTTGAACGGCATTTCCAACGTCAAGGACAGACAGCCGAATTCATTGCCAATGTACTTCGACGCAAGCTTCAACGCATCCTCGCGATACTTGCTCGCCGCATAGCCATACTTGTCCTGAAAATCCGGACTCGCGTGCTTGAACGCGTCGATGAACGCCTTCTGCTCGCGCCCCTGCCGCTCGGTGAAGCCCGGCAGCATTTCGGAGCCCGCGACGAACACATACGGCAAAGCCTCGTCGCCGTGAATATCGAAGAACAGGTCGCAGCCTGTCGCGTGGATCGCGTCGCGCACCGCCAGCACCTCGGGACTGCGCGCGGCGTCCGGCTCCATCCATTCGCGGTTCAGGTTTGCGCCGGCCGCGTTGGTGCGCAGATTGCCGCGCACGCTGCCGTCCGGATTCATGTTCGGCACGATGTGAAACACCGCGTGATCGTACAGCTTGCGCGCGACCGGGTCGCCCGCCCAGTCACCCCAGCCCACGAGGCGCTTCACCAAACCTTCGATAAACCACTCGGCCATCGTCTCGCCCGGATGCTGGCGCGCGATCAGCCAGATGTTCTTTTTGGGCGCGGCGTTGGCGGCATCGTCCGCGGGCGGCGTGCCGAGCGTGAGCAGCGAAATCGGCCGCCCTTCGACCGTCTTGCCGAGCTCGGTCAGCGACGCGTGCGGCATCTGCTGCACGGCGCCGAGAAACTCGGCATGTCGCTCCTCGCTGTACGGTTCGAAGTACGCGTAATAAATGCTGTCGAAATCGGGCGTATGGTCGATCGTCAGCACGCGGCCGTCGTACGAGGTCGGCACGCGAAACCAGTTCACGCGGTCATAGCTCGCGACTGCCCGATAGTCGCGCCAGCCCTCCGCGAACGCGCACGCGACGGCGTTCTCGAAGGTCATCACGCAGCGCTCGCCCGCCGCGCCCGACAGGCGGAAATAGAACCACTGCGCGAACTCGGCGTGGCTGTCGGGCCGCACGCGCAGGCGAATATTGCCGGCGTCCTCGCAGGACAGCACATCGATTGCGCCTGCGTCGAAATTGCTCGTAATCGATAAGGTCATCAGAGTCTTCCCTGCCTGATTGCACGCTGCTTCTTTAGCGCAGCGACATGCTCATTCCGCGACGCGGCGGCGAAATACGAAAGTGGAGTCGTTCGAAGCTTCGGCGCTGAACGCGTAGCCTTCGGTGTCGAAGTCCTTCAGCTGCTCGGGACGATCGAGGCGGTTTTCCATCGCGAAGCGCGCCATCAAGCCGCGCGCGCGTTTTGCATGGAAGCTGATGATCTTGTAGCGGCCGCCCTTCCAGTCTTCGAACACCGGCGTGACCACCGGCGCGTCGAGCAGCTTCGGCTTGACCGATTTGAAGTATTCGCCCGACGCGCAATTGACCAGCACGCGCGAGGTGGCCGCATTCTTCTTCAACTGCGCATTCAACGCGTGCGTGATCCGCTCGCCCCAGAACGCGTAGAGATCCTTGCCGCGCGGATTGACGAAGCGCGTGCCCATTTCGAGCCGGTACGGCTGCAGCAGATCGAGCGGACGCAGCAGGCCATAGAGGCCCGACAGCACGCGCACATGATTTTGCGCATAGTCGAGATCGGCCGACGACAACGACTTCGCATCGAAACCTTCGTACACGTCGCCGTTGAAAGCGAGCACCGCCTGCTTGGCGTTGTGCGTGCCGAATTGCGGCGACCAGTCCGCGTAACGCTGAAAATTGAGGTGCGCGAGCTGATCGGAAATACTCATCAGCGAAGCGATCTGTTGCGGCGACAAACGGCGCAGGCCGCTGATCAGTTCAGCGGCGTCATCGACGAAATCGGGGATCGTGTGCTTTTTGACGTGCGGCGGGGTGTCGTAGTCGAGCGATTTCGCCGGCGACAGAACGATTATCATAGAGGCTTGCAGGCACGCCGTGCCTGGCGGTCAAAGACGAAAGCCCGATTGTAACGAATGCCCGGTTCCCTCGCCTCAAGCGGCGCGTTGCGCGTCGTACTCGATTCCAATGTGTGGATCGATATTCTCGTATTCGACGACCCGCACACGCGGCCGATCGCCGCCGCGCTCGAAAGTGGCGCGCTTACTGCGCTAATCGACGCGCGTTGCCTCGCCGAGCTCGCCTACGTGCTCGACTATCCACAGTTCGCGCATCGCAACGTCGACAAAGCGGCTGCGCTCGCGGTGGTCGCGCGGCTGGCCCAACTGTTCGAGCCGCCGGGGCCGCCCGAGCCGACCGAGTCCTCCGATCACGCCCGGCCACTGCCCCAATGCAAGGATCGCGACGACCAGAAGTTTCTCGAGCTCGCGCATGCGGCACGGGCCGACTGGCTCGTGTCGAAAGACCGTGCGGTGTTGAAGCTCGCGAAACGCATCGCGCGCGATTTCGGCTTCAGGATCGCCCCGCCGGCACCGTTCGCCGCAGAAGTCGGCATCGTGCAGAATGCTGGGGGCGAGGCCGTCAGCGCGTGAAGCCGGCCGCCCGTAGGTAACGCCCACGGCGCGCACAGCGTGTCGCGATTCCCTACAATCAGGCTTCGCCCATCGCAACACAGTTCGAGAATCCGGACAAACCAGGCCAACCTTATCGCCCCGCTACCCACGAAGCCATGAACGCACCGCACGACACGCCCACGAGCCCCACGTTTCCGTCTCGCCTGCCGAACGTCGGCACGACGATTTTCACCGTGATGAGCGCGCTCGCCGCGGAAAAAGGCGCGGTCAACCTGGGTCAGGGCTTTCCCGACTTCGCCTGCGATCCGCGCATCGTCGACGCGGTCGCGAACGCGATGCGCGAGGGCCACAACCAATATCCGCCGATGGCCGGCGTGCTGCCGCTGCGTCAGGCGATTTCGGACAAGATCGCGAATCTGTACGGCCGCCGCTACGACGCGAACAGCGAAATCACCGTGACCGCGGGCGCCACGCAGGCGTTGCTGACCGCGATTCTTTGCACGGTCCATGCGGGCGACGAAGTGATCGTGATCGAACCGACCTACGACAGCTATCTGCCGTCGATCGAACTGGCGGGCGGCAAGCCGGTCTTCGTCACGCTCGACGCACCCGACTACGCAATCCCGTTCGACAAGCTCGCCGCCGCGATCACGCCGAAGACGCGGCTCATCATGATCAACACGCCGCACAATCCGACCGGCACGGTATGGCGCGAACAGGATATGCGCAAGCTCGAGGAGATCGTACGCGGCACCAACGTGCTGATCCTGTCCGACGAGGTGTACGAGCACATGGTCTACGACGGCGCGCCGCATGAAAGCGTCGCGCGTTACCCGGAACTCGCGCAGCGCAGCTTCGTCGTGTCGAGCTTCGGCAAGACCTACCACGTGACCGGCTGGAAAGTCGGCTATGTGGCCGCGCCCGCCGCGCTGACCGCCGAGTTCCGCAAGGTGCACCAGTTCAACGTGTTCACCGTCAACACGCCGATGCAGATCGGCCTCGCGGATTACATGTTGGACCCGGCGCCGTATGTGGAGCTACCGGCGTTCTATCAGCGCAAGCGCGACTTCTTCCGCGCGGGCCTCGCGAATTCGCGCTTCCGGTTGCTGCCGTGCACGGGCACGTACTTTCAGTGCGTCGACTATTCTGCGATCAGCGACCTGCCCGAAGCCGAATTCGCGCAATGGCTGACCGGCGAAATCGGCGTCGCGGCGATTCCGGTCTCGGCGTTCTACCACGAGGCTCACGAGTCGGGCGTCGTGCGCTTCTGCTTCGCCAAGCAGGAAGGCACGCTCGCTACCGCGCTCGAACGGCTCACGCGGCTCTAGGATGCGTTGCGCGATGCCACGAACGAACCTGCGTTCCTTGCCATCGCGCCTTGCAGCATGGGTGTGTCCTTCGCACCCATGCGCGCTTCACGACATCGCAGTCATCCCCTCAGGACGCACGCGACGCCGCGACACAGGCCTTGCGATCCTCGCTCACGCGCCGCGCAGCCGGCCGCGCGTTGATCGTCTTCACGTAGCTCTTCCAGTCGATCCCCGCTTCGAGCAGAAAATCGCGGCCGTAAATGGTCTGCGTCGCCATGCCGACGAGCGGCAGGCTCACGTAGCCGGCGGTATCGGCGACGCTGAATTGCTCGCCGCACAGATACGGTGCGAACTTCGCGATCCGCTTGATGCCGGCAATGTGATGCGTGAGCAGCTTCTCGACGCGCCCTTTCGTCGCGTCGCTGACCGTGCCGCCGAAAAACGCTTCCTTGTACAGATTGCGCACCGTCAACTCGAGATGCACGTCGACGAAGAAGATCATTTCGCGCTCCTTGGCGGCCTGCCACGGATCGGCGGAGAAGATCCGCTTGTCGGGAAAACGCGCGGCCAGGTACTCGACGATGCACTGCGACTCGCACAGATCGCCGTGCTCGGTCTGCAGATATGGCACCTTGCCGAGCGGCGAATGCTCGAGCAGCGCTTCGTCCTGGCTCGGCTTCACGAGGTGCTCCTCGAACTCGATGCCATGCTCGAGCAGCACGAACTTGACCTTGTTGTAGTAGTTGGAAAGTGCAAAACCGCACAGCTTGATCATCGGGTGTCTCCTTGTCTCATGGTGTGTGAGACCGCGCGTCGAGGTCGAAGCAGCGGCTTACCATCGAATCATCCAAGAAACTGCACGATCGTGCTATTCTAAAATAACCATGGAGTCGGGCATCTCAATGAACTCTCGCAATTTCAGCATCGAGACCATCGGCATCGTCGGCACTGGCGCGATGGGCCGCGGGATCGCGCAGATCGCGGCGCTCGCTGGCCTGCGTGTGCGGCTCTACGACACCAACGCGGCCGCCGTCGGCGCCGCGCGCGACTATCTCGCGGAGACTTTTACCAAATTGACGGCCAAAGGCAAGCTCGAGCAGTCGCGCTCGCTCGCCGCGCTCGCCAACGTCAGCGGCGTGCAAGCGGTGAGCGAACTGGTCGGCTGCGATCTGATCGTCGAGGCAATCGTCGAAAAGCTCGAGGTGAAGCAGGCGCTATTTCGCGAGCTCGAAACCGTGGTCAGCGGCCGCTGCATCCTCGCGTCGAATACGTCGTCGCTGTCGATCACCGCGATTGCCGCGGGCTGCACCGATCCGTCACGCGTGGTCGGCTATCACTTCTTCAATCCGGTGCCGCTCATGAAGGTCGTCGAAGTGATCGACGGCCTGCGCAGCAACCCCGAGGCCGGCGACGCGCTGATGGATCTCGCCCGCCGTATGGGCCACACGCCGGTGCGCGCGAAGGACATGCCCGGCTTCATCGTCAATCACGCGGGCCGCGGCATGAATACCGAGGGCTTGCGCGTGGCGAGCGAAGGTATCGCGAGCTTTGCGGACATCGACCGCATCATGCGCGAGCAGGCCGGCTTTCGCCTCGGCCCATTCGAACTGCTGGACTTGACCGCGCTCGACGTGTCCCATCCGGTGATGGAGTCGATCTATCACCAGTTCTACGAAGAACCGCGTTACACGCCGTCGCCGATTACGGGCACGCGGCTGTCGGGCGGACTGCTCGGCCGCAAGAGCGGCGAAGGTTTTTATCGCTACGTGGACGGCAAACAACAGGTTCCCGCCGAAGCACCCGCGCCGGCCACGCTGCCGCAAAGCGTGTGGGTCAGCCGGCGCTATCGCGACGCGTATGAGGCCGTCGTGCAACTGGTCGGCAAAGCGGGTGTGAAGCTCGACGAAGGCGCAACGCCCGCCGCCAGTTCGCTGATCGTCGTCGCGCCGTTCGGCCACGACGCGACCACCGCAGCGGTCGACGAAGCGCTCGACGCGAGCCGCGTCGTCGCCGTCGACGCACTCTTCCCGCTCGTCGGCGCGCAACGCCGCACGCTGATGACCACGCCGGCCACGACACGCGCCGCGCGCGACAGCGCGCATGCGCTGTTCGCGGCCGACGGCATCCCCGTCACCGTGATCCGCGATTCGACCGGCTTCGTCGCGCAGCGGGTGGTCGCGACAATCGTCAATATCGGCTGCGACATTGCGCAAAAGCAGATCGCAACGCCAGAGGACATCGACCTCGCCGTGATGCTCGGTCTCGGCTATCCGCGCGGACCGCTCGCGCTCGGTGATGCGCTCGGCGCCGCCACCATTCTGACGATCCTACGCAACATGCACAGCGTGCTCGGCGAACCGCGCTATCGGCCGTCGCCGTGGCTCGCAAGACGCGCGCAACTCGGCCTCTCGCTCACGCAGCGAGACGCCGCCGACATTCAAACGGAGACACCATCATGAGCGCCGCCCTGCTCGCTTCACGCCCCGCCAGCAGCGAATCCACGCTGGTCCTCACGCTGTCGAACCCCGGTGCGCGCAACGCGCTGCATCCGGATATGTACGCGGCCGGCATCGAAGCGTTCGATACCGTCGAGCGCGATCCGTCGATCCGTGCCGTCGTGATCACCGGCGCCGACAACTTTTTCTGCGCGGGCGGCAACCTGAACCGGCTGCTCGAAAATCGCGCGAAAGATCCGTCCGTGCAGGCCGATAGCATCGACATGCTCGCTCAATGGATCTCGGCGCTGCGCCTGTCGTCGAAGCCGGTCATTGCCGCGGTGGAAGGCGCGGCGGCCGGCGCGGGATTTTCGCTCGCGCTCGCCTGCGATCTGATCGTCGCCGCGGACAACGCCAAGTTCGCGATGTCGTACGCGCGCGTCGGCTTGACGCCCGACGGCGGGGGCTCGTGGTTCCTCGCGCAGTCGCTGCCGCGCCAACTGGCCACCGAGGTACTGATCGAAGCCAAACCGATCGGCGCCGCGCGTCTGCACGAACTCGGCGTCGTCAACCGGCTCACCAAAGCCGGCGCCGCGCTCGATAACGCGCTCGCGTGGGCCGACGAGCTCGGCGCGATTTCGCCCAATTCGGTCTCCCGCATCAAAGGGCTGATCGCCGCGGCCGGCACGCAGCCGCTCGCGGATCAGCTGGTCGCCGAGCGCGACAACTTCGTCGCGTCGCTGCATCATCGCGACGGTCTCGAAGGCATCAGCGCGTTCCTCGAAAAGCGCGCGCCGATTTACAGATAAGCGACGAGAGAGCCGCCCGACATGCCCGACTATCAACTGCCGAAACGGCGCCGCATCTTCCTGATGCGTCACGGCGACGTCACCTACTTCGACGACTCCGGCCGCGCGATCGATCCCGAAACCGTGCCGCTGAACGCGAACGGCCGCGAGCAGGCGAGCGCGGCGGGCCGCGTGTTCGCCGAGCAGCAGGTGCGCTTCGACCGCGTGATCGTCAGCGGCTTGCCGCGCACGATCGAAACCGCGCGGCGCGTGCTCGTCGAAACGGGTCAGCAGATCGAACCCGAGATCGAGCCCGCATTGCAGGAGATTCGCGGCGGGCGGCTCGGCAGCATTCCGCCGAGCGATATCGAGGCGGCGTTTCTCGGCGTGTTCGACGGCATCGTGCCGGAGAGCATGCGCTTTCTCGACGGCGAAACGATCGGCGAGCTGTTCGATCGCGTGCTGCCGGCCGTCGCGGCGCTGCGCGAGGACACGTCGTGGGATACCGTGCTGCTGGTGCTGCACGGCGGCGTCAATCGGGCGATCCTGTCGCACGCGCTGACGGCGGGCGGCCGCACCTTCTTCGGTCATCTGTCGCAGGCGACCGGCTGCATCAATGCGCTCGACGTCGGCGCCGCGCCGCGCGACTGGGTGCTGCGCATGCTCAACTATTCACCGCCGTCGCCGTTGCATCGCGACGTTCGCAACACCACGATGGAAATCCTCTACGCACAATTCATCCGATTCCAGCGTAGCTGACACCGAACTGGAGGAGACACATGGCGCAAGCCACGCAGACCGGCGAACCCGCAGGCAAACAGGACTACTCGGCTTTCGAGGGCACCCGCCCGGTCAACGAGCGGCAACGTTTCGACCACGACGCGCTCGCCGCGTGGCTGGCCTCACATGTCGACGGCTTCGCGGGACCGCTCACGCTCGAGCAATTCGCGGGCGGACAATCCAATCCCACGTTCAAGCTGATCACGCCAAAGCGCTCGTACGTGATGCGCGCGAAGCCCGGACCCGCCGCGAAGCTGCTGCCGTCCGCGCATGCGATCGAACGCGAATATCGCGTGATGCACGCGCTCGCCGGCACCGACGTGCCGGTCGCGCGGATGCTCGCACTATGCGAGGACGAAAGCGCGATCGGCCGCGCGTTCTACGTGATGGAGTTCGTCGAAGGCCGCGTGCTGTGGGACCAATCGCTGCCCGGCATGACGGCCACCGAGCGCGCCGCAATCTATGACGAAATGAATCGCGTGATCGCGGCGTTGCACAGCGTCGACGTCGCCGCGGCCGGCCTCGCCGACTACGGCAAGCCAGGCAATTACTTCGCGCGCCAGATCGGCCGCTGGAGCAAGCAATATCTGGCATCCGAGACCGAACCGATCGACGCGATGCATCGGCTGATCGACTGGCTGCCGCAGCATATGCCGGCCGAAACGAACGAGCGCGTGTCCGTCGTGCACGGTGACTACCGGCTCGACAACCTGATCTTCGATCGCAACGAGCCGCGCGTGCTCGCGGTGCTCGACTGGGAACTGTCGACGCTCGGCGATCCGCTCGCCGACTTCGCGTATCACTGCATGGCGTGGCATGTCGACCCGGCGCAGTTCCGCGGCATCGCGGGACTCGATTGGGCCGCGCTCGGCATTCCCGATGAAGCGCGGTACGTCGAGCGTTATTGCCAACGCACTGGCCTCGAGATTCGTGGCGACTGGAATTTCTATCTGGCCTACAACATGTTCCGCATCGCCGCGATCCTGCAAGGGATCATGAAGCGCGCAGTCGACGGTACAGCGTCGAGCGCGCAGGCGCTCGACGCCGGCCGGCGCGCGAAGCCAATGGCCGAACTGGCCTGGCATTACGCGCAGAAGGTTCTCTAGGCACGAGGGCTCGCCCTGCTTCCGAATATTCGCAGTCCGTTACCCGCGAGGTCCCAGATGAATTTCGATTACACCCCGAAGGTCCAGGCGTTGCGCGAAAAACTGCTCGCCTTTTTCGACGAGCACATTTACCCGAACGAGCAGGCGTTCTATGCGGAGATCGCGCGCAATCGCCAGAACGGCAACGCATGGGTACCCACCGAACTGATCGAACAACTGAAGCAGAAGGCGCGCGATGCCGGCCTGTGGAATCTGTTCCTACCGCAATCGGAGCGCGGCGCCGGCCTGACGAATCTCGAATACGCGCCGCTGTGCGAGATCATGGGCCGCGTGCCCTGGGCGCCCGAAGTGTTCAACTGCAACGCGCCGGACACCGGCAACATGGAGACGATCGAGCGCTACGGCAGCGAAGACAACAAGCGCGAGTGGCTCGAACCGTTGCTGCAAGGGCAGATCCGTTCGGCGTTTCTGATGACGGAGCCGGAGGTCGCGTCGTCGGATGCGACGAATATCCAGACCAGCATAGTGCGCGATGGCGACCACTACGTGATCAACGGCCACAAGTGGTGGTCGTCGGGTGCGGGCGACCCGCGCTGCGCGATCTATATCGTGATGGGCAAGACCGATCCCGACGCGCCGCGCCATCAGCAGCAGTCGATGATCCTCGTGCCCGCCGACGCCACCGGTATCACCGTGCATCGTCCGCTCACGGTGTTCGGTTACGACGACGCGCCGCACGGCCACATGGAGATCACGCTCGACAACGTGCGCGTGCCCGCCACCAACCTGCTGCTCGGCGAAGGCCGCGGCTTCGAAATCGCGCAAGGCCGTCTCGGCCCTGGGCGCATCCATCACTGCATGCGCCTGATCGGTCTCGCCGAACGCGCGCTCGAACTGATGGCTAAGCGCTCGCTGCAACGTGTCGCGTTCGGCAAGCCGGTTGCGTCGCAAGGCGTCACGCAGGAGCGTCTCGCCGAAGCGCGCTGCATGATCGAGCAGGCGCGTCTGCTCACGTTGAAGACCGCGTATATGATGGACACCGTCGGCAACAAGGGCGCGCGCGGCGAGATCGCGATGATCAAGGTGGTCGCGCCGAACATGGCGTGTCAGGTGATCGACTGGGCGATTCAGGCGCACGGCGGCGGCGGTGTCAGCGACGATTTCCCGCTCGCGTATGCGTATGCGTCGGCGCGCACGCTGCGTTTCGCCGACGGCCCCGATGAAGTGCACCGCAACGCGATCGCCAAGCTCGAACTCGCGCGTCATATGGATGCGGGTGCGGCGGCTCCCGTGGAAATGCCGGTCACGCGGGTTTGAGTGCTTCGGCCCAAAGCGAGTGCGGCCGTCGAGGTCACTGCAAGCAGCATCGCGCGATCTATGCTCTAATTTTCGACAACGGCGGCGCCCTCTTTGCGGCGCCGCTTTGACGAACAAGGAGCCAGGATGATCGATGTCTATAGCTGGGCGACCCCGAATGGCCACAAGGTTCATATCATGCTCGAGGAGACGGGCCTACCCTATAACGTGCATGCCGTGAATATCGGTGCCGGTGACCAGTTCAAGCCCGAATTTCTCGCTATCAGTCCCAACAACAAGATTCCCGCGCTGGTCGATTCCGAAGGTCCGAAAGCCGCCGACGGACGGCCGTTCGCGCTATTCGAATCGGGTGCGATCCTGATTTATCTGGCCGAGAAGACCGGCAAGTTTCTACCGACCGACCCGGCCGGGCGCTACGCGGCACTGCAATGGCTGATGTTCCAGATGGGCGGGCTTGGTCCGATGCTCGGCCAAACGCATCACTTCCGCGTGTATGCACCCGAGCAGATCGAATACGCGGTCAATCGCTACACCAACGAAGCGCGACGCCTGTACGGCGTGATGGACACGCAACTCGGCAAGACGCGTTACCTCGCGGGCAACGACTATACGATCGCGGACATCGCCGCGTTTCCGTGGACCCGTTCGTGGAACAATCAGGGCGTCGATCTCGATTCGTTGCCGAACGTGAAGCGCTGGCATGAAGAGATCGCCGCGCGGCCGGCGGTAGTGCGCGGCGTCGACGTGCTCGCCTCCGCGCGCGTGCCGCTGATGGACGACAAGGCGAAAGAGATTCTGTTCGGCGCGACGCAGTACGCGAAACACTAGTTGCGCGCCGTCTCGCTGACGCGACTGGACACAAACAGAAAGCGCGAGTGGCATGCCTGCCGGCTCGCGCTTTTTCAGTTCATCTGCGAAGGGCGAGCGCTAGAAGTAATGCCGGGTGATGAACTCCGCGACGCACACCGGTCGTTCACCGCCCTGACGCTCCAGCGTCACGTTCCACGCGACTTGCACACCGTTGTTGTCTACGTCGGTCACCGATTCGACGGCGAACTTCCCACGCAGCGACGACCCCACGAGTACCGGCGACATGAAACGCACGCGGTTCAAGCCGTAGTTCACGCCCATGCGCTGCTCGATTCTCAGCGTCTTGCCGAGCAAAGCCGGAATCAGCGACAGCGTCAGAAACCCATGCGCGATCGGCCCGCCAAACGGCGATTCGCGTTTGGCCCGCTCGGGATCGATGTGAATCCACTGATGATCGCCGGTCGCCTCGGCGAAACGGTTGACCCTGTCCTGATCGACGCTCAGCCATTCGCTGACGAGCGGCTGCGCGCCGACGAGCGCGCGCAGAGCGTCCGCACTGTCGAAGGCGGCGGTCGCCGCGCTCGCCGTCATGCCGCCGCTCCCGGATTGCGCAGGCCGAACATGCCGTTCGAGCGCACCGTGATCACCGTGTCGCCGTGCTGATTGATCCCCTCCCAGCGCGTCGACACGATGCCGCGATCGGGCTTGCTCTGCGACACGCGCTTAGCGACGATGACGTTCATCATCGTGATCGTGTCGCCGACTCGCACCGGTTTTAACCAGCGAATCTCGTCGATGCCGGGCGAACCCATCGACGTCGAATCCGCCAGCACCTTGCGCACGAGCATGCCCATCATCACCGAGCACGTGTGCCAGCCACTCGCTACGAGGCCGCCGAACGGCGATTCGGCCGCGGCGGCTTCGTCGAGATGAAACGGCTGCGGATCGAACTTCTGCGCGAACTCGACGATCTCCTCGCGCGTGAACGTGTGCTTGCCGATTTCGTGGCTCGTGCCCACTTCCATGTCTTCGAAACTGATTTTCATCAGTGCACCTCCTTGGTTCGGTGGAACGGCCCGATCAGACTTCGGCGACCGCAAATCCGGGCAGCGTGGCAAACCGCGCGAGATGATGATCGACGTCGCCGAGCGTGGTCTCGATGATCGCGAGGCGCTTGAACAGGTGCGCGGCCGCCACTTCGTTCGTGACACCCATGCCGCCGTGCAACTGCACCGCCTGTTGACCGACGAAACGCGCGGCCTGGCCGAGCCGAACCTTGGCCGCGGAGATCGCGCGACGGCGCTCGTTCGTGTCTTCACTCGCGTAGCGCATCGCTGCGAGATACGTGATCGAGCGCGCCTGCTCCGCGTGGATCAGCATCTCGACCATGCGGTGCTGCAGTGCCTGAAAACGCGCGATCGGCTGACCGAACTGCTGGCGCGTTTTCGTATATTCGACGGTGGCGTGATTGAGCGCGTCGAGCGCGCCGATCGCCTCCGCGCACAGCAGCAGCGTGCCGTAGTCGGCGATCTGCTCGAGCGTTGCCGCCCCCGCATGTTCGCCGGAGAGCCGGCGCGCGGGCGTGCCGTTGAATTCGAGAGTTGCGGCGCGTTGACCGTCGATGGTGCGGTACTCGGTAAGCGTGACGCCGGTCGCGTCGCGCGCGACGACGAAGAGCGCGATCTCGCCATCGAGGCGCGCCGGTACGATCCAGTGGTCCGCCTGCGCGCCGTGCAGCACGACAGATTTGCTGCCGCTCAGCGTATGCTGCGCGCCCTGCCCGCTCGCGGTCGTCGCGAGGTCGAACAGATCGTAGCGGGCATGCGGCTCATGAAACGCCACGGCCAGTTTGGCTTCGCCCTGGGCCGCCCGTTCGAGCAGCGCGGCATCTTCGCCGTCGCCGGTTCCGGCGAGCCGCAGTGCTTCGACGCCGACCGCGGTCGCCCAATACGGCTCGACGATGAGCGCGCGGCCGAGTTCCTGCATGACCACGAGCATGTCGATCGGGCCGCCGTTGAAGCCGCCCTGCGCTTCCGGCACCGGCAATGCGGTCAGCCCCAACTCGGTGAACGCTGCCCAATGATCGGCCGATATGCCCGCCTCCGAGCGCACGATTGCCTGGCGCGCTTCGAAGCCGTAGCTCTTCTCGAGATAGCGGCGCAGGGCATCGGCAAATTGCTGCTGTTCGTCGTTGAAAGTGAAGTCCATGCGCCGCTCCTCAAAGTCCGAGAATCATCTGCGCGATGATGTTCTTTTGAATTTCGTTCGAGCCGCCGTAAATCGACGTCTTGCGGAAGTTGAAGTAGTACGCGGCCAGCGGCGCGGCATCGTCGTCGCCGGCAAGACTGTGCTCGCGTTCGCCTTCGAGGAACGGCACGTCGAACGGCGCGGCCAGCGGACCGATCGCTTCGAACATCAGTTCGGTGAGTCCCTGTTGCACTTCCGTGCCCTTGATCTTCAGCATCGACGCTTCCGGGCCCGGGCCGCGACCGCCCGCCTCGTTCGCCACCACGCGTTGCACGGTGACTTCGAGCGCCATCAACTCGATTTCGAGACTCGCGACCTTTGCCGCAAACACCGGATCGTGCAGCAGCGGCTTGCCGTTCTTTTTCTGATTTAGCGCGACACGTTTGAGAAACACCAGTTCACGCTTCGACGCACCGACTCGCGCGATGCCGGTACGCTCGTGACCGAGCAGATATTTCGCATAGGTCCAGCCGCGATTTTCTTCGCCGACCAGATTGTCGAGCGGCACTTTGACGTCCTCGAAGAACACTTCATTGACCTCGTGATCTTCGTCGAGCGTGATGATTGGCCGCACCGTGATGCCCGGCGTTTTCATGTCGATCAGCAGGAACGAGATGCCCTCCTGCTTTTTGGCGCCGCTGTCGGTGCGCACGAGGCAGAACATCATGTCGGCGTGCTGGCCGAGCGTGGTCCAGGTTTTCTGACCGTTGACCACGTAATGATCACCGACACGCTCGGCGCGGGTGCGCAGCGACGCAAGGTCGGAACCCGACCCGGGCTCCGAATAGCCCTGACACCACCAGTCCGTGCCGTCGAGAATGCGCGGCAGATAGTGGCGTTTCTGCGCCTCGTTGCCGTACTTCATCAGCACCGGCGCGACCATCGACACGCCGAAAGGTAGCACGGTAGGTGCGCCAACACGCGCGCACTCTTCTTCCCAGATATGTCGTTGGGTCGCGTCCCAGCCGGGGCCGCCGTATTCGCGCGGCCACGCGACCGCCGACCAGCCTCGCGTGCCGAGCAGCCTGTGCCAGCTTGCGAAGTCTTCGCGGGAAAGACGTTTGTGATTGAGAACCTTGTCGCTCAGCTCGCGAGGCAGATTCGCTTCGAGCCAGGCGCGGATGTCGGCGCGGAACGCGTCTTCAGCGGGGGAATAGTCCAGATTCATGCGTAGTGTCTCCTGGCCGCCACCACCCAGCCGCCTGGAGCCACCGCGCTACTGCAGTGGTTCCTTCAGCGCAGCCGGGACCGGCAGCGGCATCACTTCGATGCCTTCCTCGACCAAGGCACGCGCATCCTCGGGTGTGGTGACACCACGAATACTGCGCGCGGGCGCTTCGTTGTAGTGAATGCGCCGCGCTTCCTCGGCGAAGCGGTCGCCCACGTTCTCGGTCTTCTCCAGTACCTCGCGCAGCGCGCGAATCATGTGCGCCTGCACTTGCTCCACGCCCGCCGGCGCTTTTGAGTCGGTCGCGCCCGACAGATTCAGACGCGGTGCCGACGGCAAACGGCTCACCTCGTGCGCACCGCAGATCGGACATTCGACGAGCTTGCGGGACTGCTGCGACTCGAAGTCATCAGCCGAAGCGAACCAGCCTTCGAACCGATGGCCATGCGGACACTGTAAATCGAGGACCTTCATGTGGAATCAGGGCTTGCGTGCCAGTTTAGCGCAAAATGGAAATTTGTGAACGATCGTTCGTAAAACCTTTGGGCCGACGCACAGCCGCCAGCTGTCGCAACGGAATATCGCGTGGGTGCGCGATTTTAACGCTTTACGGCATGTGCTGCCGAAGGCGGCCCGAGCGGTAACCGATGCCACATTTGCTCGGTTCTTCAGCCCGCTTGCGGCGCACCGCTACACCACGAGATTGCCGAGTTGACGACTCACGCGTGGTTCAATCTGACGGGCCTCCTTCGTCAGATTGATCTGCTTCGCCAGTTTTGCGACATCCGCGACACCAATGTCAATCTCGTACCCGCCGCGCGCGGTCAGCCATTCGAGGACGTCCGTCAGATGCCACACGGACGCACTGCCTTCGTGGACCGGCGGCGGAAAGTCGATGGCGTTGTTCAGCATCAGCTTGCGCATGTTTTGCCGCGACACTCCCGCCATTTCGGCCACGTCGGTCAGCCCCACGAAGTCAGGTCCTGCCTCGACCAGTTGCGCGGACGGCACAGCGCGTTTCACGTCCTTGAGCGCGCTGGTGACAGCCTCGAATGCGCTCGTGGCTTCACGGCTGAAAAGCAGCGCGAGGCGGCCTGGTTGCCCGACGCCAATCGTGGCGTCGTCGCACCCCGCTTCGCCCAACCGCTCGACGATTGCGTCTGCATCGCAGTCTTCCGCGGCGAGGCGGTACTTCAACGTGAACACATATTCCATACGTTACTCCTGTCTTTGTTGAGCCCAGGTTATTGCGATTCCTGTTTGCTGCCTACGAACCCACTAGCGCCGTGCCGCGCAGTTGCCGACAATGCGCCGCAAGTGTCTGGCGTGATTGCCGGGATTCTTCGGCGTACTCCAGACGCTCGATATACAGAACTCTCCGCACCGACATTCGGCGTCTTGGTACGGGCAATAGATTTTTCCCCACGCATGACCTCTTCCGCCGTCCTGAACGCGCCAGCCGTGCTGTTCCGCGTACGCCAATGCGGCCTCGATCTCTTTCTTCTTGTGCCTTCCTCGAACCATCGACACCTCCAATGTAGCGGCTCAATTTCCAGTTGTCAATTGACAACCCATGATTGAACCGGAATCAGATCACTCCGATGAGTAGCGCCGGTTATTCCACACAAAATCGACGATGGCCTCGGTGATCGGAGAGTTCATACTAGCCGGCCGGCAGCGCCACGACGAGCCAGCCAGATGGCATAGGAAACGGCATTCTGTTTAGCCCGAAAGAAACGGCGGAGCCAATGACAAAGCCCCTGCCGATCATCGACCAACAGGGGCTTGGTTAAATCAGCTACCGGGCTGATGCGAACTTACACCGTCTCGGGCGCCTCAGTCGGCCACGTGCCCGACAGCACTTTCTCGAGCCAGAAAGTACCGATGATCGTCTTCACATCGGTGATCTTGCCCGTGCGCACCCACTCGGACACTTGCTCCACGGTCGCGGTGAACAGTTCGAGAAACTCACCTTCGTCGAGCTTGCGCTCGCCCGCGGTCAAGCCCCGCGCCAGATAGATATCAATGAATTCGGTCGAGTAAGAAATGATCGGGTGGATCCGTGTCAGGTACACGTACTCGCGCGCGGTATAGCCGGTCTCCTCGCGCAGTTCCCGCACCGCGCACGCCAGCGCGCCCTCGTTCGGGTCGAGCTTGCCGGCCGGATATTCGACCATCACCTTGCCCATCGGATAGCGATACTGACTTTCGAGCAGCACGCGACCGTCATCGAACAAGGGGATCACCATGACGGCGCCCGGATGCTGAACGTATTCGCGCGTCGCATGTTTGCCGTCCGGGAGTCGGACCGTATCGTACTTGACCGTCATGAACGGCCCCTGATGGACCGTCTTGCTGTCGATACAAGTCTCGGTTAGCGCGGCGTCGTGATTGGGAAGTTCTGCCATGTGCGGACCTCGGAACAGCCAGGCGCGCGCGACGGCGAGACGCCGTCAGCGGCGTTTGACGAGATATTGGAAGGTAAAACCGGGAAAAGCGAACACGACGAACAGAGCGAACGTGATCGCATAAAACTGCCAGCCCTGCTCGAAGCGATTTCCCGCGCGCGCTTCGAGCAAAAAGCCCAGCGCGCCGACCACGAAATACAGCACGATCAATTCGGCAATCCGGAGCCAGGCGCTTTTCTTCGCCGCTTTCAACGGCACCGCGGCGAAGAGGCGCTGATTCAGGAACGGCAGGTTGGCGCCGACTAGCGCCAACAGCACGATAAACCAGCCCGCAGCGGACATCAGAGCAACAGCGTGTGCTGGACCGCCTGCAGGCAGGCGCGCAACAGCGGATCCGGCACGATACCGAGCACCAGCACGGCGACGCCGTTCAACGCGAGCAACGCGCGCGTGCTCGTGTCCGCCACGATCGCCGACTTGTCTTGCGGCTCGTCGAAGTACATCAGCTTGACGATACGCAGGTAGTAGAACGCGCCGAACAGCGACGTGATCACCGCGAGCACGGTAAGCCAGGTCAGGCCGGCGTTCATCGTCGCTTGCAGCACGGCGAGCTTCGCGTAGAAGCCGACTGCCGGCGGAATACCCGCGAGCGAGAACATCATGATCATCATCACGAACGCGAAGACCGCGCTGCGCTGATTGAGGCCCTTGAAGTCTTCCAGCGTGTCCGCTTCGAAGTCGCGGCGCGCGAGCAGCATGATGACGCCAAAGGTACCGAGCGTCGTGATCAGGTAGACGATGCTGTAGAACATCGCCGAGCCGTACGCGCTCGCGGCGCCCGTGGTTTTCTGGTCGACCACGCCGGCGAGCAGGCCGAGCAGCACGAAGCCCATGTTCGAGATCGCCGAATACGCGAGCATCCGCTTGACGTTGCGCTGCACGATGCCGGTGATGTTGCCGACGATCAGCGACAGCGCCGCCAGAATCACCAGCATCTGTTGCCATTCGACCGCCAGCGGCAGCAGGCCCATCACGAGGAAACGCAGACCCCACGCGAACGCGGCGACCTTCGGACCGCCACCGACGATGAGCGTCATCGCCGTCGGTGCGCCCTGGTACACGTCGGGCACCCACATATGGAACGGCACCGCGCCCATCTTGAACGCCACGCCCGCCACGATGAAGATCACGCCGAACAGCAGCACGGTCGGATCGTAGTGGCTCGTGTTAATCGCCTTGAACACTTCGTTCAGGTCCAGCGAGCCGGTCGCGCCATACAGCATCGAAACACCGTACAGCAGGAAACCGGAAGCCAGCGCGCCGAGCACGTAGTACTTCATCGCCGCTTCGTTCGACGACGCCACTTCGCGACGCAGCGCGATCACCGCGTACAGCGACAGCGACATCAGTTCCAGACCGAGATACAGCGTCAGGAAGTTGTTGCCCGAGATCATCACGATCTGGCCGAGCAGCGAGAACATGCCGAGCAGGAAGAAGTCGCCGCGGAACAGGCTACGGTCTTCGAGGTAGCGACGCGAATAAACGATCGTCACCGCGTAGCCGAGCGACACCACCGCCTTCATCACGTTGGCGAACGGATCGACCACGTACATGTGATCGAAGAAGTAATGCACTTGCGGGTCGAACGCATTCACCGCGAACCAGATCCCGGCGACGAGCGTCGAGAAGAACGCGATGAAATACGTGGTACGGCGACCCTCCGGGCCGACGAACGTGTCGTTGAGCCACGCGATGACAATGGCGAACATCACCAGTGCGTCAGGCAACAGAGCAGTCATAGGGGCGTTTTGCATGGTCTTAAATTCCTCCGCTCGTCGTTACTGAGGCAACGGCAGCTTCGATTGCGCAACGTGGGAGAGGAGGTTTTCCACGGATACGTGCATCACATCGGTAAAGGGCTTCGGATACAGGCCCATGAACAGCGTCAGTGCGGCGAGCACTGCCAGCATGAAAAATTCGCGACGGTCGATGTCGAGCAGGTTCTTCACGTGGTCGTTCGCGACTGCGCCGAAGTACACGCGCTTGTACATCCACAGCGTGTAGGCCGCGCCGAGAATCAGCGTGACTGCCGCGCCACTCGCGATCCAGAAGTTGTACTGGACGGAGGCCAGAATCACCATGAATTCGCCGACGAAACCGGAAGTGCCCGGCAAGCCGCAATTCGCCATCGCGAACAGCATCACGAACGCCGCGAACTTCGGCATCACGTTGACGACGCCGCCGTAATCGGCGATCTGACGCGAGTGCATGCGGTCGTACAGCACGCCGATGCACAGGAACATTGCGCCCGACACGAAGCCATGCGAGATCATCTGCACGATCGCGCCTTCCGCGCCGAGCTGATTGAAGATAAAGAAGCCGAGCGTGACAAAGCCCATGTGCGCAATCGACGAATACGCGACCAGCTTCTTCATGTCGGCCTGCACCATCGCAACGAGACCGATGTAGATGACGGCGATCAGCGACAGCGTGATGATGACCGGTGCGAGGAAATGGCTTGCATCAGGCGTGATCGGCAGCGAGAAGCGCAGGAAACCGTACGCACCGAGCTTCAGCATGATCGCGGCCAGCACCACCGAGCCGCCGGTCGGCGCTTCCACGTGCGCGTCCGGCAACCACGTGTGCACCGGCCACATCGGCACCTTCACCGCGAAGGCCAGGAAGAACGCGATAAACAGTAGCACCTGCGGCGTCATCGCGATCTGCGCGTGCTGCCACGTGGCAATGTCGAACGAGCCGGTCTCGTTGTACAGATAGATCAGCGCAACCAGCATCAGCAGCGAGCCCGCCAGCGTGTACAGGAAGAACTTGAACGCCGCGTACACACGGTTCGCCCCGCCCCACACGCCGATGATGATGTACATCGGGATCAGCGTCGCTTCGAAGAACACGTAGAACAGCATGCCGTCGGCCGCGCTGAACACGCCGACCATGATGCCCGACAGGATCAGAAAGGCCGCGAGGTACTGGCCGACGTTCTTCGTGATCACTTCCCACGCTGCGATCACGACGATCACCGTGATCAACGCGGTCAACGAGACGAACCACATCGAAATGCCGTCCACGCCGAGGTGATACATGATGTGGAAGCGCTGGATCCAGTTCGCCTGCTCGACGAACTGCAGGTCGGCGGTGCTCGAATCGAAGCTGGTGATCAGCGGCAGCGTGACGAGGAAGCTCAGGACCGAGCCGATCAGCGAGATCCAGCGCGCGGGAGCGGGGTTCTCGTCGTTGCCGATCGCGAGGACCAGCAGACCGAAGAAGATCGGCAACCAGATCGCGATGCTGAGAATCGGATAAGCGTGCATGAGTGTCTCTCGCCTTATTTGCCGCCGAGCGTTACAAACAGGGTCAGAAGCCCCAGCATGCCGATGATCATGGCGAACGCGTAGTGGTAGATGTAACCGGATTGGAGGAAGCGGATCACGCTCGCGAACCAGCCGATAAAGCGTGCGCTGCCGTTCACGATGCCGTCGATCACGACCACGTCGCCTTCCTTCCACAAACCACGGCCAATGGCCACAGCGCCCCGCGCAAACACGACTTCGTTGATCTTGTCCATGTAGTACTTGTTATCGAGCAACGTGTAGATCGGGCCGAATGCGCGCTTGATGACAGCGGGCAGATCCGGACGGACCAGATACAGGAACCATGCGACCACCACGCCTGCGAGCGCGAGCCATACCGGCAGGCCCGACACCGAGTGCAGACCCATCGACGCCCAGCCTTGGAATTCTTCGGCCATCTCATGCAGCGCCGGATGGTTCTCGCTGATGTAGATCACCTTGTCGAACGCGACGCCGTGCTGGAAGAAGTCGCCGAACAGCATCGGACCGACGCCGATCGCGCCGATCACGATCGACGGAATCGCCAGCAGCACGAGCGGCACCCACACGACCCACGGCGTTTCGTGCGGCTCGTGAGCGTGGTCGCCGTGACCATGGCCATGGTCATCGTGGCCGTGCGCGCCATTTGCATGCGACGCGGCTTCCGCGCCCATCGGCGATTCCGGGTGCTTCGGATTGCGGAAGCGCTCCTCGCCGTGGAACACCATGAAATACATGCGGAACGAATACAACGCGGTCACGAACACGCTTGCGACCACCGCGAAGTACGCGAAACCCGAGCCCGGCAGATGCGACAGCTTCACCGCGTCGATGATCGAGTCTTTCGAGTAGAAGCCCGAGAAGAACGGCGTGCCGATCAGCGCGAGCGAACCGATCAGCGACGTGATCCACGTAATCGGCATGTACTTGCGCAGGCCGCCCATGTTGCGCATGTCCTGATCGTGATGCATGCCGATGATCACCGAACCCGCGCCGAGGAACAGCAGCGCCTTGAAGAACGCGTGCGTCATCAGGTGGAACACGGCGACCGAGTAAGCCGATGCGCCGAGCGCGACCGTCATGTAACCGAGCTGCGACAGCGTGGAATAAGCGACCACACGCTTGATGTCGTTCTGGACGATGCCGAGAAAGCCCATGAACAGCGCGGTAATCGCACCGATGACCATGACGAACGACAGCGCCGTATCGGACAGTTCGAACAGCGGCGACATGCGCGTAACCATGAAGATACCGGCCGTCACCATGGTCGCAGCGTGAATCAGCGCGGAGATCGGCGTCGGACCTTCCATCGAGTCCGGCAGCCACACGTGCAGAGGGAACTGCGCCGACTTACCCATCGCGCCGATGAACAGGCAAATGCAGGCCACCGTCAGCAAGCCCCAGTCGGTACCCGGGAAGCTCAGCGCCGCGAGTTCGGTACGCTTTGCGAAGACTTCGCCGTAGTTCATCGAACCGGCGAACGCGAACAGCAGACCGATGCCGAGCAGGAAACCGAAGTCGCCGACGCGGTTCACGATGAACGCCTTCATGTTCGCGTAGATCGCGCTCTCACGCTTGAAGTAGAAGCCGATCAGCAGGTACGAAACGAGACCCACCGCTTCCCAGCCGAAGAACAGCTGCAGGAAGTTGTTGCTCATCACGAGCATCAGCATCGAGAACGTGAACAGCGAGATGTACGAGAAGAAGCGCTGGTAGCCGTCGTCGTCGGCCATGTAGCCGATCGTGTAGATGTGCACCATCAGCGACACGAAGTTGACCACGACGATCATCATCGCGGTCAGCGAGTCGACCAGGAAGCCGACTTCGAGCTGCGTCTTGCCGATCGACATCCATTGATAAACGGTCGCGTTGAAGCTCGCACCGTCCATCACCTGGAAGAAGACCATCACCGACAGGATGAACGAAACCGCGACGCCGAGGATCGTGACCGAATGCGCACCCGCCCGCCCTATCGCCTTGCCGAACAGCCCTGCAACCAGGGAACCGGCGAGCGGTGCCAGCGGAATTGCCAACAGCAGGTTTTCATTGAGTATCGTGGACATAACCGCTTTTCCTGAAATTAACCTTTGAGCTGATCGAGATCCTCGACATTGATCGTGTCGAGACTACGGAACAGGGTCACCAGAATTGCGAGACCGATCGCCGATTCGGCTGCAGCAACCGTCAGCACGAAGAAGACGAAAACCTGGCCGTGCACGTCGCCCAGATAGTGCGAAAACGCGACGAAATTGGTGTTCACCGCGAGCAGCATCAGTTCGATCGCCATCAGGATGATGATGACGTTGCGGCGGTTCAGGAAAATGCCGACGACGCTGATCGCAAACAGGATCGCGCCGAGGACGAGGTAATGGGCAAGGGTCAACATGATTTCTATCTCCTGTCCGCTCAGCTGTTCTTGGCTGCTGCCGAGTCGGCTGCTGCTGCGGCTGCCGCGGCAGCCGCTTGTTCCGCCGCGATGGTCGCCGCGGTTTTCTCCGACGGCATCTTCACGACGCGCACGCGGTCCTGGGCACGCACCTTGACCTGCGCGCTGACGTTCTGACGCTTGCTGTCCTTCTTGTGGCTCGTGGTCAGCGCGATCGCCGCGATGATGGCGACCAGCAGAATCAGGCCCGCGATTTCGAACGCGAAGATGTAGTTGGTGTAGATGACCTTGCCGATCAGGCGCGTGTTCGACCAGTCGCCCATACCGGCGGCGGCCGAGGCCGTGTCGTGCAGTGCGGTAGCCGTCGCGCCGTAGCCGTGCCACAGGATCAGTGCGGTTTCGATCACGATGATCGCGCCCACTGCCGATGCCATCGGCACGAAGCGTTTGAAGTCCTTGCGCAGCACGTCGAGATTGATGTCCAGCATCATCACGACGAACAGGAACAGCACCATCACCGCGCCGACGTAGACCAGCACCAGCAGGATCGCGAGGAACTCCGCCTCGAGCAGCATCCAGATCGCGGCTGCGTTGAAGAACGCCAGCACCAGATACAGTGCGCACGCCACTGGATTGCGGGAGGTGATCACCTTCAGCCCTGAAACCACGAGGAGCAGCGCGAAGATGTAGAACAGTACGGTCGTGAATTCCATGATTACCGGTTCATCGTTAGGCCATCGTCAGGCATTGTTCTTTGGCACGCGTGGTTGGCAAAAGCGGAGCAAACCGCCAGTACCGCCACACAGGTGCGCCGTGCCGCGGCGTTCAGGCCGCGGCGGTCGGCCCGACAGCAGGCCGTGTTAATGCTTTTACTGCCGCATTTACTGCATCAGCGGGAAAGCGCTTCAACGATACGGTGCGTCGGCTGCCTTGTTGGCGGCGATTTGTGCTTCGTAGCGGTCGCCAACGGCCAGCAGCATTTCCTTCGTGAAGTACAGGTCGCCGCGCTTCTCGCCGTGATACTCGAGAATGTGCGTCTCGACGATCGAGTCGACCGGGCAGCTCTCTTCGCAGAAACCGCAGAAGATGCACTTGGTCAGGTCGATGTCGTAGCGCGTCGTGCGGCGCGTGTTGTCCGCGCGCGTTTCCGATTCGATCGTGATCGCGAGCGCCGGGCACACCGCTTCGCACAGCTTGCACGCGATGCAGCGCTCCTCGCCGTTTTCATACCGGCGCAGCGCATGCAGACCGCGGAAACGCGGCGAGATCGGGGTCTTTTCTTCCGGGAACTGCACGGTGACCTTGCGCTGGAACGTGTAGCGTCCGGTCAGCGCGAGGCCTTTCAGCAGTTCCGTGAGGAAGAAAGTCTTGAAGAAGTTTTGGATTGCGGTCATGGGTTCGTCCGCCCTTTATTTCCAGATGTTCAACGGCGACATGATCCAGAAGCCGACCACCACGAGCCACACCACGCAGACCGGAATGAAGACCTTCCAGCCGAGACGCATGATCTGGTCATAGCGGTAGCGCGGGAACGTGGCACGCGCCCAGATGAACACCGACAACAGCAGGAAAACCTTGAGGACGAGCCAGAAGATGCCCGGGATGAACGACAGGAACCCGAACGGAGCGCTCCAGCCCCCAAGGAACAGTGTTGCAGCCAATGCCGAGATCACGATCATGTTGATGTACTCGGCGAGGAAGAACAGCGCGAACGCCATGCCCGAGTAATCGATCATGTGACCCGCGACGATTTCCGATTCGCCTTCCACCACGTCGAACGGGTGACGGTTCGTTTCGGCGATGCCCGAGATGAAGTACACGACGAACATCGGCAGCAGCGGTAGCCAGTTCCACGACAGGAAATTCAAGCCGTGCGAGGCGAAGAAGCCCTGCTCCTGCGAGCCGACGATGCCCGACAGATTCAGCGTACCGGCCGTCATCAGCACGACCACCAGCGCGAAGCCCATCGAGATTTCGTACGAGACCATCTGCGCGGCGGCGCGCATCGCGCCGAGGAACGCATATTTCGAGTTCGATGCCCAGCCGGCCAGAATCACGCCATACACGCCGATCGACGAGATCGCCATCGCGTACAGCAGACCCGCGTTGATGTCGCCGAGCACCGCGCCCGCCTGGAACGGAATCACCGCCCACACCGCGAACGCCGGCACCACCACCATGATCGGCGCGATAACGTAGATCCAGCGGCTCGCCTGGGCAGGCTGGATCACTTCCTTGAGTAGAAGCTTCAGCACGTCGGCGATCGGCTGCAACAGGCCGCCGGGGCCGACGCGGTTCGGACCGAGACGCACGTGCATCCAGCCGATCAGCTTCCGCTCCCACAGGATCAGGTAAGCGACGCACAGCAGGATCACGACGGCCACCACCAGGATGCGCACGAGCGCCCACACCGTAGGCCATGCCACACCGAGAAGCTGGGCGCCGCCCGAGTTGATCGTATCGAACAAGCTCATTTACGCCTTCTCCACCACCAGTTCACCGAACAGGCTGCCCAGCGCTGCACCGGCAGGCGTAGCCGCCGATACGCGGACGACCGTCTCCGCAAGATTCGCGTCGCGCACGGCCGGCAACTGCACCGCTTGCTCGCCCTGACGAACGCGCACCGCGTCGCCCTCTTTCAAACCCAGTTTGTCGAACAGCGCAGCCGGCAGGCCGACCGAATTCGCCGTACGGGCCGCCGCGGTCAGATGCAGCGACTCCGCGCGACGCACCAGCGCGTCGGCGTGATAGATCGGCACGTTCGCGAGACGCTCGAACTTGCCTTCCGCCGCCTTCACGGCCCGGCCGCGCGTCACCGCGACGCCGGTACGGTTCGACAGCCTCGAACTGACGTCACCGTCGCCGAGCGCCGCTGTGCGCACCTCTTCGACCGTGTCGTATTCGAAGCCCGGCGCGCCGAGCAGGCTGCCCAGCACGCGCAACACCTTCCACGCCGGACGCGTGTCGCCGAGCGGACGCACGACGCCGTTGAAAGCCTGCACCGTGCCTTCCGCGTTGACGAACGAGCCGCCCGTTTCTGTGAACGGTGCAATCGGCAACAGCACGTCGGCATAGTCGGCGCCGGTCTGGAACGGCGACATCACGACGACCATCTCGGCCTGCTTCAGCGCGGCAAGCGCTTGAGCCGGATTGGCCGTGTCGAATTCCGGCTCGAGATTCAAAAGCAGATAGCCTTTGCGCGGTTGCTCGAACACTTCGCGTGCATTCAGACCGCTTTCGCCCGGCAGCGCGTTCACGAGGTGCGCGCCGACCGTGTTGGCCGCTTCGGTCAGGAAACCGAGCGTGGCGCCGGTCGCTTCGGCAATCCATTGCGCCGCGGCGTGGATCGCCGCGAAGTCCGTATGACGAACCGCGTCGTTGCCGAGCAGCACGACGCGCAGTGCGCCGTTGGTCAGCGATTTCGCGATCTGCTTGTGCGCGTCCGTCGGCTGCGTGCCGGCGAATGCTTCCGGCAGTGCGACGCCCTTCGCTTCGCCCACCGCGCCGGCGATCCCTGCCAACGCCTCGAGCCATGCCGACGGCGCGGCGACCACACGGTGCGCCTGCGGGATCATCGCGTCGTCGTTGGTGGCCTGGATCAACGTGAGCGCCGAGCCGCCGCGTGCGACCTGGCGCAGACGCGCGGCGAACAGCGGATGATCACGACGCAGATCCGAGCCGATCACGAGCGCCGCATCGACGTTCGACAGATCGGCGATCGTGCCGCCGAGCCACGGCGCGCCGGTAACGGGAGCCGAGAAGTCCGACTGACGCAGACGGAAGTCGACGTTCGGCGTGCCGACCGCTTGCGCGATCTGCTTCAACAGGAACAGTTCTTCGACTGTGCTGTGCGCGCTCGACAGCGCCGCAAGCGCGTTCGCGCCGTGGTCGCCCGCGATGCCCTTCAGGCCCTTGACCACATAATCGAGCGCGGTTTGCCAGTCGGTTTCGACCCACTGGCCGCCTTGCTTGAGCAGCGGCTTGGTCAGACGCTCGGGGCTGTTGAGACCTTCGTACGAGAAGCGATCCTTGTCCGAAATCCAGCACTCGTTGATCGCTTCGTTTTCGAACGGCAGAACGCGCATCACGCGATTGTTCTTCACCTGCACGATGAGGTTCGCGCCAACGGAATCGTGCGGGCTCACCGACTTGCGGCGCGACAGCTCCCAGGTACGGGCGCTGTAGCGGAACGGCTTGCTGGTCAGCGCGCCGACCGGGCACAGGTCGATCATGTTGCCCGACAGTTCCGAGTCGACCGTCTTGCCGACGAACGACGTGATTTCCGAATGCTCGCCGCGGCCAAGCATGCCGAGTTCCATCACGCCGGCGATTTCCTGGCCGAAGCGGACGCAACGCGTGCAGTGAATGCAGCGCGACATCTCTTCCATCGAGATCAGCGGGCCCACGTTCTTGTGGAACACCACGCGCTTTTCTTCGCTATAGCGCGACGACGACTTGCCGTAACCGACGGCCAGATCCTGCAACTGGCACTCGCCGCCCTGGTCGCAGATCGGGCAGTCGAGCGGATGGTTGATCAGCAGGAATTCCATCACAGCTTGCTGGCCCTTCACCGCCTTGTCCGACTTGGTGCGCACGATCATGCCGGCCGACACCGGGGTCGCGCACGCGGGCACGGCCTTCGGCATCTTCTCGACATCGACCAGACACATCCGGCAGTTGGCCGCAATCGACAGCTTCTTGTGATAGCAGAAGTGAGGAATGTAGGTGTCGACCTTATGCGCAGCCTGGATCACCATGCTGCCTTCAGGCACCTCGACTTTCTTGCCGTCTATTTCCAGTTCAACCATGATGGTCAATCTTCCTTAACCTGTTACCGCTCAATCGTTCGCCAGTTCATCGCCCGCTTCGGGCGATGAATCCTGCGGTTGAGGTGTTCGTCTGGTAGTTATTCGTCAGCCAAATCTGTCGGCGCGACTCAGGCTGCCACTGTTTCGGGCGCCGCCGCCGTGCCGGCATGGCCGCCGACGAGGCAATGCTTGTGGGCGACGTGATATTCGAATTCGTCCCAGTAGTGCTTGAGCATGCCCCGAACCGGCATGGCTGCCGCGTCGCCGAGCGCGCAGATCGTGCGGCCCATGATGTTTTCCGCGACAGAGTTCAGCAGATCCAGATCTTCCTGGCGGCCGAGACCATGCTCGATACGATGTACGACGCGATACAGCCAACCTGTGCCTTCACGGCAAGGCGTGCATTGACCGCACGACTCTTCGTAGTAGAAGTACGACAGGCGCAGCAACGAGCGCACCATGCAGCGCGTCTCGTCCATCACGATCACCGCGCCCGAGCCGAGCATCGAGCCAGCCTTCGCGATCGAGTCGTAATCCATGTCGGTCTGCATCATGATGTCGCCCGGAATCACCGGCGCCGACGAACCGCCAGGAATCACGGCCTTGATCTTCTTGCCGCCGCGCATGCCGCCGGCGAGTTCCATCAGAGTCGCGAACGGCGTGCCGAGCGGAATTTCGTAATTGCCCGGACGCTCGACGTCGCCCGACACCGAGAAAATCTTCGTGCCGCCGTTGTTCGGCTTGCCGATTTCAAGGTAATTCTGCGGTCCGATGGCGAGCAGGAACGGCACCGCCGCGAACGTTTCGGTGTTGTTGATGGTGGTGGGCTTGCCGTACACGCCAAAGCTCGCGGGGAACGGCGGTTTGAAGCGCGGCTGACCCTTCTTGCCCTCGATCGATTCGAGCAGCGCGGTTTCCTCGCCGCAGATATACGCGCCGTAACCATGGTGCGCATGCAGCTGGAACGAGAAGCCCGAGCCCATGATGTTGTCGCCGAGGAACCCGGCGCGGCGAGCTTCTTCCAACGCTTCTTCGAAGCGCTTATAGACTTCCCAGATCTCGCCGTGAATATAGTTGTAGCCGACCGTGATGCCCATCGCGTACGCGCCGATCGCCATACCTTCGATCAACGAATGCGGATTGAAGCGCAGAATGTCGCGGTCCTTGAACGTACCCGGCTCGCCCTCGTCCGAATTACAGACGAGGTACTTCTGGCCCGGGAACTGGCGCGGCATGAAGCTCCACTTCAGACCGGTCGGGAAGCCCGCGCCGCCGCGGCCGCGCAGACCCGACGCCTTGACGTCGGCGATCACCTGCTCGGGCGCGATCTTTTCTTCCAGGATGCGACGCAGCTGGGCATAACCGCCGCGCGCCACGTAGTCTTCGAGATGCCAGTTGTCGCCGTTCAGTCCGGCGAGAATCAGCGGTTTGATGTGACGATCGTGTAAAGCCGTCATTTCGAAAGTTCCTCGAGCAGCTGGTCGATCTTCTCGCGGCTCATGAAGCTGCACATGCGTTGGTTGTTCACCAGCATCACCGGCGCGTCGCCGCACGAACCCATGCACTCACCTTCTTTCAGCGTGAATTTGCCATCGGGCGTGGTTTCGCCGAAGTCGATGCCGAGCTTCTGCTTCAGGTATTCTGCGGCGCTTTCGGAACCGCCGTCAGGGCCGAGCTGGCACGGCAGGTTCGTGCAGAGCGTGATCTTGAACTTACCGACCGGCGAGGTCTCATACATCGTGTAGAAGGTCGCTACCTCCTGCACGGCGATTGCCGGCATGCCGAGATAATCCGCGACGAACTGCATGAGTTCGGGCGACAGCCAGCCATGCTCGGTTTGAGCAGTGGCCAACGCCGACATCACGGCGGACTGTTTCTGATCGGCGGGGTACTTTGCGACCGCACGATCGATTTCTTTCAGGCCTTCAGCTGAGATCATTTTCAGACACGACTCTTTCAATTCCTACCGAACGAAAACCTGTCGCTCACGTGATACTGCGACAGACCCGGCGTTCCTTTGCTTGACGCGCGTGGCGGTGCAACGACCGCGGACGCGCGTCGATGAATACGTCCTAGCGATCCACTTCGCCGAACACGATGTCCTGCGTGCCGATGATCGTCACGGCATCGGCGATCATGTGGCCGCGGGCCATTTCGTCAAGCGAGGACAGGTGTGCATAGCCCGGCGCGCGGATCTTCAGACGGTATGGCTTGTTGGCGCCGTCCGAGATCAGATAGATGCCGAACTCGCCCTTCGGATGTTCGACTGCGGCATACGCCTCGCCTTCGGGCACGTGGAAGCCTTCGGTGAACAGCTTGAAGTGATGGATCAGATCTTCCATGTTCGACTTCATGCCGACGCGCGACGGCGGCGCCACCTTGTGATTGTCCGTCATCACAGGGCCGGGATTTTTACGCAGCCACTCAATGCACTGTTTCGCGATCCGGCACGATTGACGCATTTCTTCGACGCGTACCAGATAGCGGTCGTAGCAATCGCCATTCACGCCGACCGGAATGTCGAAGTCGAGCTTGTCATAAACTTCATACGGTTGCTTCTTGCGCAGGTCCCACTCGACGCCCGAGCCACGCAGCATCGCGCCGGTCATGCCGAGTTGCAGCGCCCGCTCCGGGCTGACCACACCGATGCCGACCAGACGCTGCTTCCAGATCCGGTTGTCGGTGAGCAGCGTTTCGTATTCGTCCACGCACTTCGGGAAACGGGTGAAGAAGTCGTCGATGAAGTCCAGCAGCGAACCCTGACGGTTCTCGTTCATCTTCGACAACGCCTTCGCATTGCGAATCTTCGACGCCTTGTATTGCGGCATTGCGTCAGGCAGATCGCGGTAGACGCCACCCGGACGGTAATAGGCCGCGTGCATCCGTGCGCCGGACACCGCTTCGTACACGTCCATCAGGTCTTCGCGCTCGCGGAACGCATACAGGAACACCGCCATCGCACCGACGTCGAGCGCGTGCGCGCCGATCCACATCAGGTGATTCAACACGCGCGTGATTTCGTCGAACAGTACGCGAATGTATTGCGCGCGCAGTGGCACGTCGATGCCGAGCAACTTCTCGATGGCAAGCACGTAGCCGTGCTCGTTGGCCATCATCGACACGTAGTCGAGACGGTCCATGTACGGCACCGACTGGATAAACGTCTTGCTTTCGGCGAGCTTTTCAGTCGCGCGATGCAGTAGACCGATGTGCGGATCGGCGCGCTGAATCACTTCGCCGTCGAGTTCGAGCACGAGGCGCAACACACCGTGCGCTGCCGGGTGCTGCGGACCGAAGTTGAGCGTGTAGTTCTTGATCTCTGCCATGACGTTCTCTTAGTGTTTCAGACCGCCATAGCGATCCTCACGGATCACGCGCGGCGTGATTTCCCGCGGCTCGATCGTCACCGGCTGATAAACGACGCGCTTCTCTTCCGGGTCGTAACGCATCTCGACGTAGCCGGAGACAGGGAAATCCTTGCGGAACGGATGTCCGATAAAACCGTAGTCGGTCAAAATGCGGCGCAGGTCCGGGTGACCTTCGAAGACGATGCCGTACAGGTCGAACGCTTCGCGCTCGTACCAGTTGACCGAATTCCAGATATCGACGACGGACGGCAGGATCGGCATGTCGTCGTCCGGCGCGAATACGCGCAGACGCAGACGCCAGTTGTTCTGCACCGACAGCAAATGCAGCACTGCTGCAAAACGCGGGCCGTCGTAAGCGCCTTCAGCATAGGTCTGGTAATCGACGCCGCACAGGTCGACACACTGCTCGAAACCGAGCGAGCGGTCGTCGCGCAGGCGCTTTGCCACGTTGAGGTAGTCGCCAGCCTTGACGACGATCGTCAATTCACCGACCGACTCGGTCACGCTCGTTAGGAGGCCGCCAAAGGCCGCCTCGAGGTTCGCTTTCAGGGTCTCGAGTTTGCTTGCCATATTGTGGGGAGGCTTTGGCCTTATTGACGGGCGATAGTGTTGGTGCGGCGAATCTTGGCTTGCAACTGGATCACGCCGTACACCAGCGCTTCCGCGGTGGGCGGACAACCCGGCACGTACACGTCGACCGGGACAATCCGGTCGCAGCCGCGCACCACCGAGTACGAGTAGTGGTAATAGCCGCCACCGTTCGCGCACGAGCCCATCGAGATTACCCAGCGCGGCTCCGCCATCTGGTCGTAGACCTTGCGCAGAGCGGGCGCCATCTTGTTGCACAGCGTACCGGCGACGATCATCACGTCCGACTGACGCGGACTCGGACGGAACACGACACCGAAACGGTCGAGGTCATAACGGGCGGCGCCCGCATGCATCATCTCGACCGCGCAGCATGCGAGACCGAACGTCATCGGCCACAGCGAGCCGGTGCGCGTCCAGTTGATCAGTTTGTCTGCCGTAGTGGTGACAAACCCTTCTTTCAAGACCCCTTCGATACTCATTTGCTTTCCACTCCAGACGGGGCGGCAAGCCTGGCCACCCACGCAAACCGGCGATTAATCCATCATTCCCAGTCGAGGCCGCCCTTCTTCCAGATGTAGGCAAAACCAAGCAGGAACTCGAGCAGGAAAATCATCATTGCCGTGAACCCGGCCCAGCCGATGTCGCGCAATGCCACGCCCCACGGGAACAGGAACGCGGTTTCAAGATCGAAAATGATGAAGAGAATGGCGACGAGGTAGTAACGCACATCGAACTTCATGCGCGCATCTTCGAATGCTTCGAAGCCGCACTCGTACGGTGCGTTTTTTTCGGTGTCGGGTTTGTTGGGACCGAGGAGCTTGCCGATACTGACCAGTGCTACGCCTAAACCGGTGCCCACAATAAGGAACAACAAAACGGGGAAATAGGCTGCGAGGTTCAAGACAATCCTCAATCGGTTGGTTCTGAGTGCCGTCAGGAGCATAGCACCCCTGACGCGAAATCACTTCCTCAACACGCATGACGTAAGCCCTACAGCCATACGCCAGAAGTGAAAATGCCAGCCGAAGCGAAGCAAGCGGCTGGCATTTAGATAACATTTGGTGCCGACGGCGAGACTCGAACTCGCACAGCTTTCGCCACTACCCCCTCAAGATAGCGTGTCTACCAATTTCACCACGTCGGCACTATATGCAATCCGGGAAAACAACTTGTAAAACCCGCGAATCGCTTCAAGACTTGAATTGTAACTTGTTTAAACAGATTGTTCAACGCACAAGAGCACGCCTACAGAAAATTTATTTCGGCACACCCGTTGCCGGAACCGACGCGGTCGAAGCAGGCACTGCGGGCGATGCCGCCACCGGAGCCGAGCCTGCAGCCGGTGCGGAAGCAGGCGAAGCCGCGATCGGTGCAGTAGCCGCCGCGCCCAGCACGCCTGCCGACGGCTTCACGTGATACGCACCAAGGTAAGTGAGCGCCAAGGTCGTGGCAAAGAACAGCGCCGCGAGCACCGCCGTGGTACGCGACAGGAAGTTCGCCGAACCCGTCGCACCAAACAGGCTACCCGATGCGCCGCTGCCGAAAGCTGCGCCCATGTCGGCACCTTTGCCGTGCTGCAGCAACACGAGGCCGATGACCCCGAGCGCCGACAACAACTGAACGACGATAATCAATGTTTTCAAATACAGCATCACACTCACCTGAGTCTTTATTTAACCGCGCCGCACACGGTGTGTTGCGCGAAAAGGAGTCATCCTCGTCGAGACGCCCTGCTTAACCCGCCACGCTGGTCGCAGCGGCCGCCTTGCAGATCGCCAGGAAATCCTGATCTTTCAACGACGCGCCGCCGATCAGGCCGCCGTCGATATCGTTCTGACGGAACAGTTCTTCCGCGTTGTCCGGCTTCACGCTGCCGCCGTACAGCAACGGTACGTCCGCCGCACCCTTTGCCGCGAGACGAGCACGCAGGAACGCATGCACGGCCTGCGCCTGTGCCGCCGATGCGCTCTTGCCGGTGCCAATTGCCCACACCGGCTCATACGCGACGACGAGGCGAGCCGCGTCCTGAGACGACAGCTTCGCGAGCACTTCGTCGAGCTGACCGCCGACGACCTGCTCGGTCGAACCAGCCTCGCGTTCTTCGAGCGTTTCGCCCACGCACACGATCGGCGTCAAACCCGCCTCGAGCACACGCTGCGCTTTCACCGCGACCAGCTCGGCGCTTTCGCGGTGATACGCGCGACGCTCCGAATGCCCGACGATCGCAAACGTGGCACCGAAGTCCGTCACCATCGGCGCAGCCACTTCGCCGGTGTAGGCGCCATGCGTGAACGCGGAAACGTCCTGCACGCCCCACACGACCGGGCTGCCTTCGAGCAGCGACTGCGCCTGCGCGACATAGAGGCTCGGCACGCAGACACCGACGCGCACGTCGGCCGGCAATTCATTGGCGCCCTGCACCACTGCCCGCAACAACGCGGCGTTCGCGGCGAGCCGCCCATGCATCTTCCAGTTACCGACTACCAGTTTGGCTCGTTGTTGATTAGACATCGTCTCGTATTGTCCTGTCTCGCCAGTCCGACCTGCTCCGGCGCGCGCAAAACGCGCAATTTTACTGCGTGGGGTGGATCGGGTCAAACCGATGGTGTCAAGCCTCCTGACCCCACGTCAACACGATCTTGCCGACGTGGGTGCTGCTTTCCATCAGCGTATGCGCGTCGGCAGCCTGGGTGGCCGGAAACACGCGATGCACCACCGGCTTGATGCGCCCGGCTTCGAGATGCGGCCATACGTGCTCTTTCAATTGCGCGGCGATCTGTGCCTTGAACTCGATCGGCCGTGGCCGCAGTGTCGAACCGGTAACGGTCAGACGGCGACGCAGCACTTCGTTCAGGTTCAGCTCCGCCTTCGCGCCGCCGAGCAGCGCAATCAGCACGATGCGCCCACCGTCGGCGAGCGCCGACAGTTCGCGCGGCACGTAGCTGCCCGCGACCATGTCGAGGATCACGTCGACGCCACGATCGTTGGTCAGCGACTTGATGACTTCGACGAAATCTTCAGTCCTGTAGTTGATCGCCCGTTCGGCGCCGAGCGCTTCGCACGCGCGGCACTTGTCGTCCGAGCCTGCGGTGGCGAACACACGGAAGCCGAGCGCGTGCGCAATCTGGATCGCCGTCACGCCGATGCCGCTCGATCCGCCCTGCACGAGCAGCGTTTCGTTCGCGCCGCCCTCACCCTGGCCGAGCTGCGCGCGATTGAACACGTTGCTCCACACCGTGAAGAAAGTCTCGGGCAAAGAAGCCGCTTCGACGTCCGACAATCCGGCCGGCACGGGCAGGCATTGCAGAAGCGGCGCCGCCGCATACTCGGCATAGCCGCCGCCCGCGAGCAGCGCGCAAACGCGGTCGCCAATCTTCAGACCGAACGGATTGTTCTTCGCTTCGATCGTGCCGCCGACGATCTCGCCCGCCACCTCCAGCCCCGGCAGATCCGACGCTCCCGGCGGCGGCGCATAGCCGCCCTTGCGCTGAAACACGTCCGGACGATTGATGCCGGATGCCGCCACCTTGATCAGCACCTCGCCAGCCTTGAGCTGCGGCGTCGGACGCTCTGCCAGCTTGAGGACTTCCGGGGCACCGAATTCAGTGATTTCGATCGCTTTCATCTGCGTCAACTCCAAGATTGGATTGCGTTGCCTACCCGTTGCTGCCGTCCGCCGTAGCGCTGCGATTCGAATACGCAACGCAATCCATCCTGCATGAAAAACGGCCGGCGTGCATGACACGGCCGGCCGTTTGTCCGTTACCGCCTTACTGCGGCGTCGGTTCGCCTTGCGGCGCGTCGTTCAGCAGTGCCTTCGCCGACAGACGCACACGACCCTTCTCGTCCGTCTGGATGACCTTGACCTTCACCTGCTGGCCATCCTTCAGATAGTCGTTGATGTCCTTGATGCGCTCGTTCGCGATCTCGGAAATATGCAGCAGACCGTCTTTACCCGGCAGGATGTTCACGATCGCGCCGAAGTCGAGCAGCTTGAGCACGGTGCCTTCGTACACCTGGCCCACTTCGACTTCCATCGTGATCGCTTCGATACGACGCTTCGCTTCGGCCATGCCTTCGCTGTTCGTGCTCGCGATCGTGACGACGCCGTCGTCTGAAATGTCGATCGTCGTGCCGGTTTCTTCGGTCAGCGCACGGATCACCGAGCCGCCCTTGCCGATCACGTCGCGGATCTTTTCCGGGTTGATCTTGATCGTGATCATGCGCGGTGCAAACTCCGACAGCTGCGTGTTCGCGCCTGCCACGGCCGAGGTCATCTTGCCGAGAATGTGCATGCGGCCTTCCTTAGCCTGCGCGAGCGCGACCTGCATGATTTCCTTCGTGATGCCCTGGATCTTGATGTCCATCTGCAGCGCGGTCACGCCTTGTTCCGTACCCGCGACCTTGAAGTCCATGTCGCCGAGGTGATCTTCGTCGCCGAGAATGTCGGTCAGCACCGCGAAGCGGTTGCCTTCGAGAATCAGTCCCATCGCGATACCGGCGACGTGAGCCTTCATCGGCACGCCGGCGTCCATCAGCGCGAGGCAGCCGCCGCACACCGAAGCCATCGACGACGAACCGTTCGACTCGGTGATTTCCGAGACGACACGGATCGAGTAGCCGAATTCGTCGGCGCTCGGCAGGCACGCGACGAGCGCGCGCTTGGCGAGACGGCCGTGACCGATTTCACGGCGCTTCGGCGAACCGACGCGGCCCGTTTCGCCGGTCGCGAACGGAGGCATGTTGTAGTGGAGCATGAAGCGTTCGCGGTACTCGCCTTCCAGCGCGTCGATGCTCTGCTCGTCGCCCTTCGTGCCGAGCGTCGCAACCACCAGCGCCTGCGTCTCGCCGCGCGTGAACAGCGCCGAGCCGTGGGTACGCGGCAGCACGCCGGTACGGATTTCGATCGGGCGCACGGTGCGCGTGTCGCGGCCATCGATACGCGGCTCGCCGTTCAGGATCTGGGTACGGACGATCTTCGCTTCGATGTCGAACAGCACGTTGCCGACCGACGCTTTGTCGGCCGCCACGGTACCGGCTGCCGCCGCTTCTTCTTCGAGCTTCGCCGAGGTCGCCGCGTAGACTTCCTTCAGCTTGGTCGAGCGAGCCTGCTTGTCGCGGATCTGGTAAGCGGCGAGCAGATCGGCTTGCGCGAGTTCCGTGACGCGCGCGATCAGCGCTTCGTTCTTCGCGGCCGGCTGCCAGTCCCACTCGGGCTTGCCGCCTTCGCGGACCAGTTCGTGGATCGCGTCGATCGCGGTCTGCATCTGCTCATGACCGAACACGACGGCGCCGAGCATCACCTCTTCGCTCAGCTGCTGCGCTTCCGATTCGACCATCAGCACCGCGCGTTCCGTACCGGCGACGACGAGGTCGAGCGCCGATTCCTTCATCTGCGGACGCGTCGGATTCAGCACGTATTCGTTGTTGATGTAGGCCACGCGTGCCGCGCCGACCGGGCCGTTGAACGGCAGGCCAGACACCGCGAGCGCCGCCGATGCGCCGATCAGCGCCGGGATGTCGGCGGGGATTTCCGGATTCAGCGACAGCACGTGAATCACGACCTGCACTTCGTTGTAGAAGCCTTCCGGAAACAGCGGGCGCAGCGGACGGTCGATCAGTCGCGAGATCAGCGTCTCGCCCTCCGACGGCCGGCCTTCGCGACGGAAGAAGCCACCCGGGATCTTGCCGGCGGCGTAGGTCTTTTCGATGTAATCGACGGTGAGGGGGAAGAAGTCCTGGCCGGGCTTCGCGGTCTTCGCGCCGACCACGGTGGCGAGCACCACGGTGTCTTCGACGTCGACGATCACCGCGCCGCTCGCCTGGCGAGCGATTTCACCGGTTTCGAGGCGAACGTTGTGCTGCCCCCACTTAAACTCTTTGACGATCTTATTGAACATAGTCATTGCTTTTCCTCATCGTAATGCCGCGCGGACCGGAAGCGGCGCGGCAACGCCGGGGCCGGCGCCGCATGGGAAGAGTCGTGCTATGCCATTCCAGAGAGTCACGTGCTGCACGCGCGCGCGAACCGCTGGAATGACACAAAACTCTGCCCTGAAGCCCGGCCTTGTTTCCTGTTACTGCTTTTCTACTGCTGCTCTGCTACTGCTGCTACGCTTGCCCGTGGACGCCGCGCGAACCGGCATACCGCCGCGGATCACAGGCGGTGCGCGTTACACGAAGCGCGCCGTGCAAAAACAAAATGCCTGTATCAGCGAAACTGACACAGGCATCTTGCTGAACGACTGGCCGATTACTTACGCAGACCCAGCTTCTCGATCAGGCTGCGGTACCGATCCGCGTCCTTACCCTTCAGGTAGTCGAGCAGCTTGCGACGGCGGCTCACCATGCGCAGCAGACCGCGGCGGCTGTGGTGATCCTTCGTGTGCTCCTTGAAGTGGGAGGTCAGTTCGTTGATACGGGTCGTGAGCAGCGCGACCTGAACTTCGGGGGAGCCGGTGTCGTTAGCTGCGCGTGCGAATTGCGCGACGACTTCGGACTTCTTGCTTGCTTCAACTGCGGACATGTCAATTTCCTTGATAACTGGACAGGCGGTCACGGAAGAAAGGCCGTGCCGTGGGATACCCGTTTCACAATTTACTGAGCCCCGTTCGTGGCTGAATTAGCTGAATGAGAACTCAGCCGAACAACGGGACGCGTATTGTAGCACAGCCGACATCTGCCGCGAAGCCCGCGCTAGCAAGGCGAATCGCGCATCGCTCAGGGGCGCCGCATCCGACAGACCGTCGGCAATACCGTACGCTCGGCTGATAGCGCCAGCACCGTGCGAAAGCCGTAGCCGGAACCTTCGTTATCGAAATGCACGCCGGGTGTGCTGGCTTTGTCCATCTGCATCACGTAAAGGGGCTGGATCAGCTGATGGTCGTCGGCGCGCATCCAGGATGCGTGAAAACCGTTGTCGATGCGGATTGCCTCGAGCGCTTTCGCGACCGCCGTCGGATCGGCGCTGCCGGCGCGGTTCATCGCGGCGGCGAGTGTGTCGAGCAGCAGTGGCATACGCAGCACCGGATAGTCGTCCTGCGCGGCCGGATAGCGCGCGCGGAACGCCGCGTACCATGCATCGGAGGCCGCGCCGCCGACGTTCGGATGCCACTCGGCCACGGCGATCACGTGACCCACGCCCGCGTCGCCGAGGGCGGCCGGCGCGCCGAGGCTGTTGCCGTAAAACGTGTAGAACTTCGTGTCGAGGCCCTGCTCGCGCGCCGCCTTCACGAGCAACGTCAGGTCGTTGCCCCAGTTGCCGGTGATCACGGCGTCCGCGCCGCTCGCGCGGATCTTCGCGATGTACGGCGCAAAGTCCTTCACTCGACCGATCGGGTGAAATTCGTCGCCGACCACCGCGATGTCGGGGCGCTTCGCCGTGAGCGTCGAGCGCGCGAGGCTGCTCACGTCGTGGCCGAAGCTGTAGTCCTGGTTCAGCAGGTAGACCTTTTTCACCGTCTTGTCGCGCTCGATCACCTCGGCGAGCGCGGCCATCCGCATGCCCGCGTGCGCGTCGAAGCGGAAGTGCCAGAAGCTGCAGTTCGCGTTGGTGAGCGCGGGGTCGTCGGCCGAGTAGTTCAGGAACAGTTCGCGGTTGTCCGGCTCGCGGCTGTTTTGCTTGTCGATCGCGCCGATGAGCGCCGCGGCGACCGCCGAGCTATTGCCCTGCAGGATGTAGCCGATATGGCGATCCGCGGCTGCGCGCATTTGCGTGAGCGCTTCTTCCGCGCTGCCCTTGCTGTCGAGCACGACGAGTTCGAACGGATGCGCGCCGTCCGCGAGCTTCACGCCGCCGCGCGCGTTGACCTGCTCGACGCCGAAGCGCAGATTGCGCTCGACCGCCGCGCCCGCGTTCGCGAACGGGCCGGACATGCCCTCGATCAGCGCGAGCCGGATCGGGGCGCCCGTGGGTTTGCCGGTCGGATTCACCCCCGAACTCGTCGCCTGAGCCACGCCAACGCCCACCGCCGCCATTGAAATCGCCGTCAGCGCAATCGCCGCCGCCCGTTGCCACACCGCCGTCATGGTCGTCCTGCCTGAATCTTCGAAGCGCGGATCATAGAACCACGCGCACGGAATAGGCAAGCCGGCGCATCCGTTCTCCTTTGGAGGCGATCCACGTTCGGGCAGCGCCATTCTTTCGCCACGGCGCGTGTCAAAATGGTGGGTCTCGATGATAAGAACCGCTATTCAAACGCCATCGGAGGAAATACATGTCGAACCGCCATCACCGCACGGCGGCCTCTATCACAACCCCGGCCGGCGCGAGTCTGCGGCGCGCCGCGTTCGTTTGCCTGAGCGTGCTCGCGCTCGCCGGCTGCGCCCAGCCGTGGCAGCAGTATCAACAGGGAGCGGATGCATCGACGGTGATCGCGCGGCTCGGACCGCCGCGCGAAACCTACGACCTGCCCGACGGCGGCAAGCGCCTGATGTGGCCGACCCAACCGATGGGCGAAACCACCACCGCCGCCGACATCGACGCGGCCGGCAAGATCGTCAACATGCGCCAGGTGTTGCAACCCAACGAGTTCTACCGCGCCGAGATCGGCAAATGGACGCGCAGCGACGTACTGGTGAATTTCGGCCGTCCGGTCGAAACGTCGTACTTCCCGATGATGAGGCGCGAAGTCTGGACCTATCGCTATCTCGAAGACAACGTCTGGTACATGCTGTACAGCTTCTACTTCGATGACCAGGGTATCTTGCGCCTCACGCAGAAGACCCCCGACCCGCTGCACGAGCCCGACCGCCGCAGCCTGTTCTGAGTCCCGAGCGCGATCTTCGAACGAAGAACGCTATCTCAAAAAAAGCTGCCTTCCGTAGGCAGCTTTTTTATTCTCCAAGCATCAAGAAGAATTTTATCCTGTTCACGTCGACAACTTCGCAAAAGAAAGGTTATTGTAAACACCGTTCGTGCACCGGCTGACGATCGACCGCGCAACTGCGGTTCCGGTCCGGTGCAAGGTCAATTGCCTCTGTTACGGAGCTGCTACGATGAACCGCCCCAAACACCTGCTGGTCGCCAACGTCGCGTGGGCCCATGAAACCGCGACGCGCAATCCGGCATTCTTTCGCGATCTCATGCGCGGACAGAATCCACACATTCTGTGGATAGGCTGTGCGGACAGCCGAGTGCCCGCCGAAACGATCACGCATTGCGAGCCCGGCGATCTGTTCGTCCATCGCAACATCGCCAACCTGTTTGATCCCGGCGACGACAACGTCGCGAGCGTCCTCGAATACGCGGTGCGAGTGCTCAAGGTCGGCCATGTGATCGTCTGCGGCCACTATGGCTGCGGCGGCGTGCGCGCCGCGCTGCTGCCGCCCGACCCCGCGCTGCCCCATGTAAACCGGCGTATCGCGCCGCTCTGCACGCTCGCGAAAACGCATCGCCCGGAACTGGAGGGCGCGGCGACCGAATCGGATCGCGTCAATCGCCTCGCCGAGCTGAACGTGCTTGAACAGGTGAGGCAGCTACGGGCGAGCCCGATCGTGCACGAGGCTGATCCGGCGCCGCTCGTGCACGGCTGGATCTTTGCGCTCGACGACGGGCGCCTCAAGGTTCTCACCTCCGGCTACAGCGCCGACGACGCGATGAGCTGCCCGACCGCCGCGCACAGCGCGGCCTAGCGAAGCGCGTCGCACCCGCCATTCGAACCGCGGACGGAGCCGACAGCGGAATCCTCTTCGAGCCACCCCTGTTCATCGCCCGCCGCCCCACCTCTCGCTTCTGGACTCCATGGATACTCAAACCCCCTTCTCCGCGCTCCAGCGCGACGTGCTCGCCGGAACGGCCGTTTTTCTGGTGGCGCTGCCGCTTTGCCTCGGCATTGCTCACGCATCGGGCGTCGACCCATTTGCCGGACTGGTGTCGGGCATCATTGGCGGGCTCGTGGTTGCCGCGCTGAGCGGCTCGCGCCTGAGCGTGAGCGGCCCGGCCGCGGGCCTCGTCGTGATCGTCGTCGACGGCATCGCGCGGCTTGGCGGCTTTTCCGCTTTCCTGCTGGCTGTGCTCCTGTCGGGCGTCATCCAGTTCAGCTTCGGCATGCTCAGGGCTGGCCGGTTCGCCGCCTACGTGCCGTCGCCGGTGATCAAGGGGATGCTCGCGGCCATCGGCGTGCTGTTGATCCTCAAGCAGTGTCCCGTAGCACTGGGCCTGTCCGGCACCGCTCATTCCGCCCACCCGGCGGCGGCGCTCGCAACGCCGCTCGGCCCAATCTCGCTGACCGCCGTGCTGATCACGCTGCTGTCGCTTGCGATCCTCGCCGGCTGGGAAACCCGCACGCTGCGCCGCTTCGCTGTCGTGCGCATCATGCCGGCGCCGCTCGCGGTGGTGCTGCTCGGCATCGGCGCGACGCTCGCTCTTGATATCGTCGCGCCATCGCTGGCCCCGCCCGCCGAACGGCGGGTCGCGTTGCCGTCGCTCGAATCGTTCGCGGCACTGCAAGCCGTGCTCGCGTCGGCCGACTTCGGACCACGGTTCGCCCAGCTCATCAATCCAGACATATGGCGCGTTGCGATTACGATCGCCATCCTCGCAAGTCTCGAAACGCTACTGAGCCTCGAAGCGGTCGAACAGCTCGATCCGGAACGCCGCCGCGCACCGCCCGATCGCGAACTGAAGGCGCAGGGCGTGGGCAATCTGATCGCGGGTGCGATCGGTGGCCTGCCGATCACTGCGGTGATCGTGCGTAGCTCCGCGAACGTGCATGCCGGCGCAAAAAGCCGGCTCTCAGCGATCGTTCATGGCGTGTTGCTTCTCGTGAGCGTGTTCGCGCTCACCAGCGTGATCAACCTGATCCCGCTCGCCTGCCTTGCCGCGATCCTGATCTTCACCGGGTTCAAACTCGCCAAGCCGTCGTTGTTCGCCGGGCTTGCGCGACAGGGATTCGCGCCGTTCGCACCGTTTATCGTCACGGTCGTCGGTGTGCTCGTCACCGATCTGCTGATCGGTATCGTGCTCGGCATACTGTGCAGCATGCTGTTCGCGCTGTACGCAAACCTGCGCGGCCCGATCGTGCTCGCGCAGCATGGCGATCACTACCTGCTGTCGTTTCGCAAGGACGTATCGTTTCTCGGCAAGGTGCCGCTCAAGCACTATCTGCAGCAGATTCCGCATGGCGCCACCGTCATCGTCGACGCGACACGCGCCGATTTCGTCGATCACGACGTGCGCGAACTGCTGGATGCGTTCGTCGCGGATGCGCCCCGCCGCGGAATCACCGTCGACCTCAGATATCAGGTCCGCGAGCAGGCGCGCGCAACGAGCGGCTGGTCGCTGCGGCGCACGACAGCGGAGTAGTCCCCGCGTATCGGATCATCGCGCCCGCGCGATGACCGCGAAAAAAAGCCCCGCGGGCCAGGCATCGCGGGGCTTCTCCTTCGATTCACCGTCGAGATTGCGCGCTACCGGCGCGCCATGTTCGCGTTACTCCGAGCGCTGCGGATTCAACTTGTCCGCATTCGAATAGAGTTTGTTGAGCGCCGAGAAATACGCCTTCGCGGACGCCGCGACGATATCCGGATCGGTGCCGGTACCGTTGACGATGCGTCCGCTCTTCGACAACCGCACGGTCACTTCGCCTTGTGCCTGAGTGCCGGTCGTGATCGCGTTGACCGAGTACAGCAGCAGCTCGGAGCCGCTGCCCACTTCCGTTTCGATCGCGTTGAGCGTGGCGTCGACCGGGCCATTGCCGCGTGCTTCACCGGTGATCTCTTTTCCCTCTACCGAGAACACGACCTTCGCATGCGGCTGCTCGCCGGTTTCCGAATGCTGCGACATCGACAGGAATTTGTAGTGCTCCTTCTCGTGCGCTTCGGCCGATTCCTCGTTGACGATCGCGATGATGTCTTCGTCGAAAATCTCGGCCTTGCGATCCGCAAGTTCCTTGAAACGCGCGAACGCGGTATTCAGTTCGGCTTCACTGTCGAGCGCGATGCCGAGCTCCTGCAGACGCTGTTTGAACGCATTGCGGCCCGACAGCTTGCCGAGCACGATCTTGTTCGCGGTCCAGCCCACGTCTTCCGCACGCATGATTTCGTAGGTGTCGCGCGCCTTCAGCACGCCGTCCTGATGGATGCCCGACGCGTGCGCGAATGCGTTCGCGCCGACCACGGCCTTGTTCGGCTGCACGACGAAACCAGTGATCTGCGACACCAGCTTCGAGGCCGGCACGATTTGAGTCGTATCGAGACCGACGTCGAGTCTGAAGTAATCCTTGCGGGTCTTCACCGCCATCACGATTTCTTCGAGCGACGTATTGCCCGCGCGCTCGCCCAGACCGTTGATCGTGCATTCGACCTGTCGCGCGCCGCCGATCCGCACGCCGGCGAGCGAATTCGCGACCGCCATGCCGAGGTCGTTGTGGCAATGCACGGAGAACACCGCCTTGTGCGAGTTCGGAATGCGCTCGCGCAGCGTCTTCACGAGCTGGCCATAGAGCTCCGGCACGCCGTAGCCGACCGTGTCCGCGATGTTGATCGTGGTCGCGCCTTCGGCGATCACCGCTTCCAGCACACGGCACAGGAAGTCCATATCCGAGCGGCTGCCGTCTTCCGGCGAGAATTCGACGTCGTCGGTGAACTTGCGCGCGAAACGCACCGCGAGCCTGGCCTGCTCGAACACGTGCTCGGGCGTCATGCGCAGCTTCTTTTCCATGTGAAGCGGCGACGTCGCGATGAACGTGTGGATGCGGAAATGATCGGCCGGTTTCAGTGCGTCGGCGGCCTTCTGAATGTCCTTGTCGTTCGCGCGCGCAAGCGAGCAGATCGTGCTGTCCTTCACCAGACCGGCGATCGTATGGATCGCGTCGAAGTCGCCGTTCGAGCTGGCCGCGAAACCCGCTTCGATCACGTCGACTTTCATCCGTTCGAGTTGCTTGGCGATGCGGATCTTCTCTTCCTTCGTCATCGATGCGCCGGGCGATTGCTCGCCGTCACGCAGCGTGGTGTCGAAAATGATCAGTTTGTCGGACATGTCGGGCCTCCTCGGGAGTCGTTCAGATGTGGGACTTGGTTTTGGGATAGGACGATGGGCGCCACCGCTGGCAAGGTAGGGCGATCGCGATGATCGCGGCCGGCGCGGACGGAACGCAAAAACGCATAAGGGCGAGAACCAAGCATGATGGCGCGGCGCAGCGAACGGTCTCGCCGACCCGGCAAAATCGGCCACGCCAACGCACTGATCCGACGACTATAGCGGCATTCCAGCCACCACGCAATGCACGCCTGGGCGGCCCGCGGCGCGCTCCGAAGCGGGCTCGTAACAGCATCAGCCAACGAAAAACGGCAGCACCTAGGCTGCCGTTTTTCGTATGTCGCTGCGATGCAGCGAAGTTCGAATCGTCACCGGTCGTGCGACATCGAACGCGCCGGATTGGCCCGGCCGCGCATCGCCTGATACGCCCAGAACACGTAGCCGGACAGACCGTACAGCACGAACAGACCGAACAGCATCAGCGGCGGGTCGGACGACACCAGCACGAACGCGACCACCACCAGCAGGATCACGCCGAACGGCACGCGATGCCGCACGTCGAGCGCCTTGCCGCTGTAGAACGGTGCGTTCGACACCATCGTCACGCCCGCATAGATGGTCAGCACGAACGCGACCCACGGCAGCCAAACGAGCTTCAGCGGCACGCGGTTGTCGGTGGCGAGCCACACGAAACCGGCGATCAGCGCAGCCGCGGCCGGGCTCGGCATGCCCTGGAAAAACCGCTTGTCGACCACGCCGATGTTCGTATTGAAACGCGCGAGCCGCAGCGCCGCGCCGGAGCAATAGACGAACGCTGCGAGCCAGCCCCACCGGCCGAGGTCTTTCAGTATCCACTCGTACATCACGAGCGCGGGCGCAACCCCGAACGACACCATGTCCGACAGGCTGTCGAACTGCTCGCCGAACGCGCTTTGCGTATGCGTCATGCGCGCGACGCGGCCGTCCATGCCATCGAGCACCATAGCGACGAAGATCGCGATCGCCGCGATCTCGAAGCGCACGTTCATCGCCTGCACGACGGCGAAGAAACCGCAGAACAGCGCGGCCGTGGTGAACGCGTTCGGCAGCAGGTAGATGCCGCGCTTTCTGAGGAATTGCTGACGCTGCGCGCGCCGGCTGTCGACGGCCGGCGACTCCGTGACCACCGGCTTGTTGCGACGAAACGGACGCGGCAGCGGTCCGCTGCTGCGAGGTCGACGCGGTTTGAATGCGGCCATTCGGACAACCTCCTGTATGCCGCTTTACAGCTCGGCGAGGATCGTGGACGACGCCGACACCTTCTCGCCGATCGATACGCGCGGGCGGCTGCCCACCGGCAGATACACGTCGACGCGCGAACCGAAGCGGATGAATCCGTAGCGCTGCCCGCGGGTCAGCGGCTCGCCGGCACGGACGTAGCAAAGAATGCGCCGTGCGATCAACCCGGCGATCTGCACCGACGTGACCGTCTGGCCGCCGGCCATCTCGATCACGACCGCGTTGCGTTCGTTTTCGAGCGAGGCTTTATCGACCGCGGCGTTCAGATAAGCGCCGGGAAAGTATTCGACCTTCGAGATCGCGCCGTCGACCGGGGAGCGCTGCGAGTGCACGTTGAACACGTTCATGAAGACGCTGATCTTCAGCGCTTCACGATTCGCATAGGGGTCATGGGCGGTTTCTACCGCGACGATGCGACCGTCGGCGGGACACAGCACCGCGTTGGCCTGCGTCGGAATCGGACGCGCCGGGTCGCGGAAGAACTGCACGACGAAGATCAGGATCAGCCAGAAGAGCCACGCAAAGCCGAACCCCGCGAAGGCGTGAACCAGTAGTGCAACGACGGCCGCGATGGCGATGAACGGCCAGCCTTCTCGCGCGATGATCGGATGAGGGTAATTCATGGATGGCTTCTGTGTTTTTGTAAAACCGTAGGATAGCAAAAGCCGCCCAGGGTTCAGCACCCTTGGACGGCTTTTTGACTGGTCCGGCCGCCGCGCTGAAGGCGCCGCGCCGGACCTCGTGACGTCGAGACGCTTAGTTCTTCGACTGGTCGACGAGCTTGTTCTTCGCGATCCACGGCATCATTGCGCGCAGCTTCGAGCCAACCTGCTCGATCTGGTGCTCGGCCGTCAGACGGCGACGCGATTGCAGCGTCGGTGCGCCAGCCTTGGTTTTCGATGATGAAGCTCTTCGCGTATTCGCCGGTCTGGATGTCGGTCAGCACGGCCTTCATCGCCTTCTTCGTTTCAGCGGTCACGATGCGCGGACCCGTCACGTACTCGCCGTACTCGGCGTTGTTCGAGATCGAGTAGTTCATGTTCGCGATGCCGCCTTCGTAGATCAGGTCGACGATCAGCTTCAGTTCGTGCAGGCACTCGAAGTACGCCATTTCCGGCGCGTAGCCCGCTTCGACCAGCGTTTCGAAGCCAGCCTTGATCAGGTCGACGGTACCGCCGCACAGCACAGCCTGCTCGCCGAACAAGTCGGTTTCGGTTTCTTCGCGGAAGTTCGTTTCGATGATGCCGGCACGGCCGCCGCCGTTAGCCGCTGCGTACGACAAAGCGATGTCGCGCGCCGCGCCCGATTTGTCTTGCGCAACCGCGATCAGGTGCGGCACGCCGCCACCTTGCGAATAGGTGCCGCGAACCGTGTGGCCCGGCGCCTTCGGCGCGATCATGATCACGTCGAGGTCGGCACGGGGGATCACCTGGCCGTAGTGCACGTTGAAGCCGTGCGCGAACGCGAGCGCTGCGCCCTGCTTGATGTTCGCGTGGACTTCCTTCGCGTACACGTCGGCGATCTGCTCGTCCGGCAGCAGCATCATCACGACGTCCGCGCCCTTCACCGCTTCCGCGACTTCCTTGACTTGCAGGCCGGCGTTTTCAGCCTTGCTCCACGATGCGCCGCCCTTACGCAGACCGACCGTGATGTTCACGCCGCTTTCCTTCAGGTTCAGCGCGTGCGCATGGCCTTGCGAGCCATAGCCGATGATGGTGACCTGCTTGCCCTTGATGAGAGAGAGATCGGCGTCCTTGTCGTAGAAAACTTTCATGTCGGTTCCTTGGCTAGATTCAATGATTCAGAAAATTCAGGTACTGCGAATGTTGTTATTACAGCCGGGTGATGCGGCGCTGCCCGCCCTTGCGAAACGCGACGTCAGACCTTCAGAATGCGCTCGCCGCGACCGATGCCCGAGCTGCCCGTGCGGACCGTCTCGAGAATCGCCGTGGAGTCGAGCCCCTCGATGAAGGCGTCGAGCTTGTCGCTCGCCCCCGTCAGTTCGATCGTGTAGGTCTTTTCGGTGACGTCGATGATGCGGCCGCGGAAAATGTCCGACATCCGCTTCATCTCCTCACGTTCCTTGCCGACCGCCCTCACCTTGATCAGCATCAGCTCGCGTTCGATGTGAGCGCCCTCGGTAAGGTCGACCACTTTCACCACCTCGATCAGGCGGTTCAGATGCTTCGTGATCTGTTCGATCACGTCGTCGGAGCCAACGGAGACGATGGTCATGCGCGACAGCGAACGATCTTCGGTCGGAGCCACCGTCAAGGTTTCAATGTTGTAGCCGCGTGCCGAGAACAGACCCACCACGCGCGACAATGCGCCCGGTTCGTTTTCCAGCAGGACGGAAATGATGTGTCTCATGTTTCGCTTCTTCCAGATGTAGTGTCGATGTCTGCGAGCGGAGCGGCGCCGCTTCGTCTGCTTTCGCCTTTTGTGAAGGCGCGCATCACGAAGCCGGCGCTGGAGTTACCCGTGCGCCCCGTCGTTAAAGATCTTCCGAACCCAGGAGCATCTCGGTGATGCCCTTGCCGGCCTGAACCATCGGCCAGACGTTTTCGGTCGGATCGGTCTGGAAGTCGAGAAACACCGTGCGATCCTTCAGGCGCAGCGCTTCCTTCAGCGCCGGTTCGACGTCGGCCGTGCGCTCGATGCGCATGCCCACGTGACCGTACGCTTCGGCGAGCTTCACGAAGTCCGGCAGCGCATCCATGTACGAATGCGAATAGCGCTTGCTGTATTCGATCTGCTGCCACTGGCGCACCATGCCCAGATAGCGGTTATTCAGCGAAATAATCTTGATCGGCAGGTCGTACTGCTTGCAGGTCGACAGCTCCTGGATGCACATCTGGATCGAGCCTTCGCCCGTGATACACAGTACGTCGTCGTCCGGATGGGCCATCTTCACGCCCATCGCGGCGGGCAAGCCGAAGCCCATCGTGCCGAGGCCACCGGAGTTGATCCAGCGACGCGGCTTGTTGAACTTGTAGAACTGCGCGGCCCACATCTGGTGCTGGCCGACGTCGGAGCACACGAACGCGTTGCCGTCGGTCAGCTCCCACGCCTTTTCGACCACGTACTGCGGCTTAATGATGTCGCTCTTGCGGTCGAACTTCAGGCAGTCTTTCGCGCGCCAGCCTTCGATGTCCTTCCACCACTCGGCGAGCGCCACAGTGTCGGGGCCATGCTCGGCCGTCTGCAACTGCTCGATCAGTTCCTTCAGCACTTCCTTCACGTCGCCGACGATCGGAATGTCGACCTTGACGCGCTTGGAAATGGAAGAAGGATCGATGTCGATATGGATGATCTTGCGCGGCCGCGACGCGAAGTGATTCGGATCGCCGATCACGCGGTCGTCGAAACGCGCGCCGATGGCGATCAGCACGTCGCAGTGCTGCATCGCCATGTTGGCTTCGTACGTACCGTGCATGCCGAGCATGCCGAGGAATTTCTTGTCGCTCGAGCGGTAGCCGCCCAGGCCCATCAGCGTATTGGTGACCGGATAGCCGAGCAGATCGGCAAACTGGTTCAGCTCACGCGACGCGTCCGCGAGCACGATGCCGCCGCCGGTATATATATACGGGCGCTTCGCCGACAGCAGCAGCGAAACCGCCTTGCGGATCTGACCGGAGTGGCCCTTCGTGACCGGGTTGTACGAGCGCAGCGACACGCTCTTGATCGGCTCGTACTGGCACGGCGCCTTCGACACGTCCTTCGGAATGTCGATCAGCACAGGGCCGGGACGGCCGGTACGGGCGATGTAGAAAGCTTTCTTGACGGTGGCGGCGAGATCGCGCACGTCCTTCACGAGGAAGTTGTGCTTCACGCAGGGACGCGTGATGCCGACCGTGTCGCATTCCTGGAACGCGTCCTGACCGATCGCGGCAGTCGGCACCTGGCCGCTGATCACGACCATCGGGATCGAATCCATATAGGCGGTGGCGATGCCGGTCACGGCATTGGTGACACCGGGGCCGGAGGTCACGAGACAAACGCCGACCTTGCCGGTGGAGCGGGCATAGGCGTCGGCAGCATGCACGGCGGCCTGCTCGTGGCGCACCAGCACGTGCTGGAACTTGTCCTGCTTGTACAGCTCGTCGTAAATGTAGAGTACCGAGCCGCCGGGATAGCCCCAGATGAATTCGACGTCTTCGTCGGCCAGTGCCTTCATGAGCACGGTGGCGCCGATAGAGTCTGCTTCGTGAGGGGGGGTCGTATCCGACGTGGAGAATTCCGCGCTGGGCATATTCATTGATTCACCTTTCGAATTTTCGGCAAAAAATTGATCGGGTGCTCTCTGCCGGGCTTGTGGCTCGGGTTCAAGCGGCGCGTCCAGTTGACAGGCGGGCTTCTTGGGCCACACCTCAATTGAGACAACTCACTTATGTTGCGAACCAGCGACGATAGCTGTTGGCGCGCTCGCGGTCAAGAAAATATTGCCATTAGGACCCGCGCAGGAGCGCGCGATCGGACAGAATGTGATTGTCATGCAATTGCAAGGTTCAGCAGGTTTCACCCCAATCCGAGCAAAAATTTGTTAGCATCCGCGAGTTTTACGACATTTTTCGACCGATTACGCGCACGCTTGCTGCGCCGACCCCCACACGGATGGCATCAGACAAGGAACTCGCCGATTTTCTGGCGGGCGTCGAAAGGCGCGCGTTCAAGCAGACGGTCTACGCCGTGCGGGACGACGATGCGTCCCTCGACATCGTGCAGGACGCGATGATCAAGCTCGCCGAGAAATACGGCGACCGCCCGGCGGCCGAACTGCCCCTCCTGTTTCAGCGTATTCTGCAGAATGCGACACACGACTACTTCCGTCGTGCCAAAGTACGCAACACCTGGGTTAGTCTGTTCTCGTCGCTCGGCAACGCCGACGACGACGAATTCGATCCGCTGGAAACCTTCGAGGCCGAGGCGGGTTCGGCTGGCGCCGAGAGCAATGAGCAGAAGCTCGAGCGCGAGCAGGTCCTGCAGTTGATCGACGACGAGATCCAGAAATTACCGGCACGTCAACGGGAGGCGTTTCTCATGCGTTATTGGGAGGATATGGATGTCGCCGAGACTGCCGCCGCAATGGGCTGCTCCGAAGGCAGTGTGAAAACGCACTGCTCCCGGGCCACCCACACGCTGGCACAAGCGCTCAAGGCGAAAGGAATCACGCTATGAGCTCCCTCGAAAACACAGAACTCGAGTTTGCGCGTCGACTGCGCCGCGCGCTCGACGAAAACACCGCCAGCCTCCCTCCCGCCACCGTCGACCGGCTCGCCGCCGCGCGTCGCGCCGCGTTGGCGCGCAAGAAGCCCGAAGCCGTCAGCGCGCCGGTGTTCGTGCCTGCGTTCGCTGGCATGGCCGCCGGGCTGCCGCAGAGAGGCTTCGAGCCGCGCCGCCGCTGGTCGCTGCGCCGCTTCGCGCTCGCGTGGCCGCTCGCCGCGCTGGTGGTGAGCCTGATCGGCATCGCGTACTGGGAAGACCAGCAGCGCACCGCCGAACTCGCCGATATCGATGCTGCCATGCTTAGCGACGACCTGCCGCTCAATGCCTATCTCGACCACGGCTTCAACGCGTATCTTTCACGCGCCCACTGAGCGGGAGATTCCTCGGGTGAGTTACAAGCGCGGCCTGGCCGTTGTTTTCGGATGCACGATCGCGGCACTGGTGTCGTTCGTCGCGACCTATCCGCGCTTTCATCCGAGCCCGTCCCCGGCGGGCCATCCGTCGCCCGGCGTCAACGTCGCCGCGCCCGCGCCCGCCCCTGCACTTTCCGTCGACTTGCCCGGCCTGCCCGGCAGCAACAGCCCGCTCGCGTGGTCGCGTCTAAGCGCCGCTGAGCATGTCGCTCTCGCACCATTCGCATCGCAGTGGGATTCGTTCAGCGACGAACGCAAGCGAAAGTGGATCAAGATCGCGTCGCGATACGCAAAGATGTCGCCGGATGCGCAAAAGCGTCTGCATGAGCACATGAGCGAATGGGTGCGCATGACGCCCGATCAGCGCCGCGTCGCGCGAGAGAACTACCAGGTTTCGAAGGAATTGCCGCGCGAAGCGCGCCAGAACGCGTGGAAGGCGTACCAACAACTGCCCGAAGAAACGAAGGAGCGGCTCGCAGCCAGTGAGCGCAAGCGTCGCCCCAGCGTCGTCAGCGCGCCGCCGTCGGCTCGCAATGAGATCAAGGGCATCGACCGGTTCGTGAACGCGCGGGAGCACGGCGCGGGCGCCAGCGCTGCCACGGCGGCGAGCGCCGCGCCGGGCGCCTCGGCACCGGCCGCGGCCTCGCTGCCGGCCACCCCCGCGATTCCGGCGGCGGGCAGCTTCGTGCCGGCGACGCCGGTGCCCGTGTCGCCGGCCGAAGCGCCGGCGATCTTCCACGGCTCCTGATTCCGATCCCGAGCCCATTACGTGTCCCAGTCGCTCGTCACTCCCAGCCTGCCCGCCGCCGCGCCCGGCGGCACGGCGCCCACCGTCCGGCGACGGCTGGCGGCGCTGCTCTACGAAGCGGTCATTCTGTTCGGCGTGGTGTTTCTCGCCGGCTATCTGTTCAGCACGCTGACGCAGCAGCGTAACGGGCTCGCGCATCACAACCTGCTCGCCGGCTGGATTGGCTTCGTGGTTGGCGTGTATTTCGTCTGGTTCTGGACGCATGGCGGCCAGACGCTGCCGATGAAAACCTGGCGGTTACGGGTTGTTGGCGCTGATGGCGGGCCGGTTTCCGTTGGACGGGCGATTGCGCGGTATGTGCTCGCCTGGTTGTGGTTTTTGCCGCCGTTGGCGGTGCATCCGCTTCTTGGCTTGCGGGTGCCGCAGACGCTTGTTTTTGCGGGCGTCTGGTTCGTGGTCTGGGCCGCGAGTGGGCGGTTTGATCCGCAGCGGCAGTTTTTGCATGATCGGCTCGCGGGGACGCGGGTGGTCCAGGTTGTGCGCTAGCGCGCGTGCTGAATGCGTTGCCGCCTTTGGCGGGGTTAGGGCTTTTTGTCTTTGTTCTTGCGGTGTTGGCCTTTCCTTGCTGACTTGTCGGTCTATTGGCGTTGCCCCTGTGCGGGGCGGCACCTACTTTCTTTGCTGCTGCAAAGAAAGTAGGCAAAGAAGACAGCTCGAACCGCTAACTCTTAAGCGGGTCCCTCGGTCCGCGTGAGGTAGTGGTGCATCTGGAATCCGTGCTCCCGCCCATTCCGCGTTCCTGACACGGCAGTCATTCTTCCGGCGGCGCTGCGCGCGCCGAATCCCCGCTCCAAAACCACTCGTTGTTTCGGCGCCTCGCCGAGGCGCAGCCGAGGGCTCCCCGCTGCGCGGGCAAACCCGCCGGTTTTCCCGGCTGACCCGTCCGCGACGCACGCAGTGCGGAGTGGGATGAATGACGGCTTTGTCACTGCCGTCGAATGTGCGGGGGCACGGATTCCGGATGCACCACTACCCTGCCAAGCCAGGGGACCCGCTTATGAGCTGGCGGTTTGAGCTGTCTTCTTTGCCTACTTTCTTTGCACCAGCAAAGAAAGTAGGTGCCGCCCCGCACAGGGGCAACGCTAATAGACCGACAAGCCAGCAAGGAAAGGCCAAAAAAGCCAGAACAACGAAAAAACAGGCCCCGCCAAGGCTGCTCCGTAATAAGAACTTCTCGTGACTGTCACGGCAGAGTCACTCGCGCCTGGCCCAATACGGGCACCGCCACTCGACGCGTGAGCCATGGACCCCAATACGTCCGCGACTTCCCTGTTTCGTCAAACCGGTCCGAGCGTCGACCCCGTCGCGTTCCGGCCCGCCCCGGGTTCTACTCATCACGGCCTGCCGCTGCCGGCGACGCCATCACTCGACGCCCACGCCGATCATTCCGACGACGGCCACGACGATCCACATCGCTATCGCACGATCTGGCTCTCGGATATCCATCTCGGCTCGAGCGGCTGCCAGGCCGGTTATCTGCTCGACTTCCTGCGCCACAACGAATCGGAGTACCTGTACCTGGTCGGCGACATCATCGACGGCTGGCAGTTGAAGAAAGGCTGGTACTGGCCGCAGGCCCACAACGACGTCGTGCAGAAAGTGCTGCGCAAAGCGCGCAAAGGCACCCAGGTCATCTACGTGCCCGGGAATCACGACGAAGCCGCGCGCCAGTTCTGCGACCTCGCGTTCGGCGACATCCACGTGCGCGGCGAAGCGTTCCACACGACGCTCGCCGGCAAGCGGCTGTGGATCGTGCACGGCGATTTGTTCGACGGCGTGATCCAGCATGCAAAATGGCTCGCCTATCTCGGCGACACGCTGTACACGATGATCCTCGTGCTGAACCGCTGGTTCAACCGGATTCGCAGCAAGCTCGGCTTCCCGTACTGGTCGCTGTCGCAATACCTGAAGCATCAGGTCAAGAACGCGGTCAACTTCATCTCGTCGTTCGAAACCGTGATGACCGACGAAGCGCGTCGCCGCGGCTGTGACGGCGTCGTCTGTGGGCACATCCACAAGGCCGAAATGCGCGAGATCGACGGTGTGCTCTATTGCAACGATGGCGATTGGGTCGAGAGTCTGTCGGCTCTCGTCGAGACCTATGAAGGCGAACTCAAGGTGATCTTCTGGACCGCGCTGCGCGCGCCCCAGAAGGACACGCAAAAAGCCCGCGCCACTGCCTGAGCAGTTCCAACTCCAATTCCACAGGGCCCGCAGCGATGAACAACGCGATGAAGATCATGATCGTCACCGACGCATGGGAGCCGCAGGTCAACGGCGTCGTGCGCACGCTGAAGAACACCCGGCGCGAACTTACCGCGCTCGGCCATCAGGTCGATCTGCTGACACCGCTCGAATTCCGCACCATCCCGTGCCCGACTTATCCGGAGATACGCCTGTCGCTGCTGCCGCGCCGCCGGCTGCGCGAGCGCATCGACCGTTTCGCGCCCGATGCGTTGCACATTGCGACCGAAGGTCCGCTCGGCATGGCCGCGCGCGCATATGCAATCGAGCACAAGCTGCCGTTTACGACCGCGTATCACACGCGCTTTCCCGAGTACGTGCAGGCGCGCTTTCGCATCCCGCTCGCGGCGACCTACAAGTTTCTGCACTGGTTCCACAAGCCATCGCTCGCGGTGATGGCGCCCACGCCCGTCGTCAAGCAGGACCTCGAAAAGTTCGGCTTCACCAATGTCGTGCTGTGGACGCGCGGCGTCGATCTCGAGATCTTCCGTCCGATGGACTCGAAGGTGCTCAACACCGCGCGGCCGATCTTCCTGTACGTGGGACGCGTGGCGGTCGAGAAGAACGTCGAGGCTTTCTTGCAGCTCGATCTGCCCGGCTCGAAGTGGGTCGCGGGCGAAGGTCCGGCGCTCGCCGAACTGAAGTCGCGCTACCCGCAGGTCAACTATCTGGGCGTGCTGTCGCAGGCCGAACTCGCGAAGGTCTACGCGGCCGCCGACGTCTTCGTGTTTCCGAGCCGCACCGACACGTTCGGGCTCGTGCTGCTCGAAGCGCTCGCATGCGGCACGCCGGTGGCCGCGTATCCGGTCACCGGCCCGATCGACGTGCTCGGCGACGGCGGCGCCGGTGCGATGCATGAGGATCTGCGCGAGGCCTGTCTCGAAGCGCTGAAGATCGAGCGATCGCATGCGCGCGCATGGGCCGAGCGCTTTTCGTGGGCAGCGGCGTCCGCACAATTCGCCGCGCATTTGAAGCCACTGCGCGCCACGGCGTATCGTGAGGAAAGCGCCGCTGCGTGATGCGGCGCGCGGAGCTATCCATGCGAAGCAGTAGATCCAGCGCCGAAGGCGCGTCGAACGGCGCGCTGCGCGCCGTCGAGTCCAGCCGCGACACCACGAGCATCGAACCGTTCGACGATGTCCGCGAGCCGGGTGTGAGCGGGCATGCGGATACCGTGCATCGGGTGAACGGCGAGAGGTCCAGGAACGGCGGCCCCAGCGTCTCGGGCGGCGTGCAACGCGACGCCAGCCACGACACGACCCGCGACTCGAGCCACGACGCCCCCAACGAACCGCTCAGCCCCGACGACCCGCTCGCCCCGCTGCCCTTCAACCCCTACAAAGGCAACCGCGGCCTCACGCGCGCATGGCACGCGATGAAAAACTCGCTGGCCGGTTTTCGCGTCGCAATTCGCGAGGAAAGCGCGTTTCGTCAGGAACTCACGCTGGCCGCGATCCTGATTCCGTGCGGCCTCGTGGTGCCCGTCGATCCCGTGTCGCGCGTGCTGCTGCTCGGCTCGGTGCTGCTCGTGCTGATCGTCGAGCTGCTCAATTCGAGCGTCGAAGCGGCCATCGACCGGATCTCCCTCGAACGTCACGAGCTCTCCCGCCGCGCGAAGGATCTCGGCAGCGCGGCCGTGATGGTCGCGCTCGGCATGTGTGTGATGACGTGGGGGGTGATCGTCGGGCCACTGGCGGTCGGCTGGGTTCGCGCGTGGCTTTGAGTCTCGACGCGGGTTGAAGCGCACGCTTGGGCCACGTCCAACAGGTTGAATATCCGCGCAGGCGGTTGGGTATTAGAACGCTCGGTTTATAATCGTTTGACGGTCTCACAGGAAAGCGCTCGCGCAAACGTATCCGCGCATCGCCTCATCCTGCCCTTTCGGGGGGCCTGCCGGGTGTCGGCGGGTTCGGGAGAGCTCAATATACCAACCGCATCCGGGTGGAACACGCAGCAGCGGCACGCCGCCATGCGCCCCAGCCCGGCATAACCAGGGCCGGACGACATGGAAGCCAAACCTCCCCGCCGCACGCGCGAACGGATTCTCGAACTGTCGTTGAAGCTGTTCAACGAAATCGGCGAGCCGAACGTCACGACGACGACGATCGCCGAGGAAATGGAAATCAGCCCAGGCAACCTGTACTACCACTTCCGCAACAAAGACGACATCATCAACAGCATCTTTAGCCAGTTCGAGCAGGAGATCGAGAAGCGTCTGCGTTTCCCCGACGACCATCGTGCGACCATCGACGAAATGTGGTCGTATCTGCAGTACATGGTCGATTTCACTTGGCGCTACCGCTTCCTGTACCGCGACCTCAACGACCTGCTCGCGCGCAACCGCACGCTCGAGACGCATTTCAAGCAGATCATCAGCCACAAGGTGCGCTTCGCGAGCCAGTTCTGCGAGCAACTCGTCGCCGACGGCGAAATGGTCGCGACGCCGCAGGAAATGCAAGTGATCGCGACCAACGTCGGCGTGATCGGCACGTACTGGCTGTCATATCAGTTCGTGATGAATCCGCGCAAATACAACGAGCAGGAAGCGATCCGCGAGGAGCTGCATCAGGTCAGCGTGCAGATCGTCTCGCTGATGGCGCCCTATCTGCGCGGCCGCTCGCGGCAGCTGTTCGACGACCTCGTATCGGGCACACTGCCCAAGCGCGAGTTCTACGACTACTTGCCGCCGCGTGAAGGCGCCGCGCCTCGCAACGAATCGAAGGAAAGTTGAGCATGAAGTCGGTGTGTGTCTATTGCGGCTCTTCTATGGGAGCCAAACCGTTGTATGCGCAGGCGGCGCGCGCGTTCGGCCGCGCCCTCGTCGAGGCCGATCTCGCGCTCGTGTTTGGGGGCGGCAAGGTCGGACTAATGGGCGTGATCGCCGACACCGTGATGTCCGAAGGCGGCCGCGCGATCGGCGTGATCCCCGAGCTGCTCGTCAGCAAGGAAGTGGGTCATAACGGCCTGACTGAGCTGCACGTGGTGCCCGACATGCATCATCGCAAGAAGATGATGGCCGAACTATCCGATGCGTTCGTCGCGATGCCGGGCGGCGCGGGCACGCTCGAGGAGCTGTTCGAGGTCTTCACGTGGGCGCAGCTCGGCTATCACGGCAAGCCGGTCGCGCTGCTGAACACCGGCGGCTTCTACGAGCCGCTGATCCGCCTGCTTCAGCACACGGTCGACGAAGGCTTCCTGCGCAAGACCTATCTCCACATGCTGCAAATCGACGCCGATCCGCTCTCGTTGATTGGCAAGCTGCAACGTTACGCGCCGCCCGCACGCGACAAATGGGCAGCAGTGCAAAGCGACGCGATCTGAATCCCGTTCCGCCGAACTCGAACTCGAGGGCGGAGCGCCGCGCACGCATCACCACAACGACGAGGTTGCGATGACGAAAGCTGTTCTGATCACCGGCGGCAGCCGCGGCATTGGCCGCGCCACCGCGCGTCTGCTTGGCGCGCGCGGCTGGTGCATCGGCGTGAACTACGTGCGTGACCTCGCCGCCGCGCAGCAGACGGTCGCCGAGGTCGAACACGCGGGCGGCCGCGCGCTGCCAATCGCCGGCGATGTCGCGAACGAAACCGACGTGACCGGCATGTTCGATACGCTGCAGCAATCCTTCGGCCGCATCGATGCGCTCGTCAACAACGCCGGCATCGTCGCGCCGTCGAGCCAGCTCGCCGATATGGACTTCGCGCGTCTGAAACGCGTGTTCGACGTCAACGTGCTCGGCGCCTATCTGTGCGCCCGCGAAGCGGCGCGGCGCATGTCGACCCAGCGGGGCGGCGCGGGTGGCGCAATCGTCAATGTTTCGTCGGCGGCGGCGCGGCTGGGTTCGCCGAACGAATACGTCGACTACGCGGGATCGAAAGGCGCCATCGACACGATGACCATCGGCCTCGCAAAAGAACTCGGCCCGCAGGGCGTGCGCGTGAACGCGGTGCGTCCGGGGCTGATCGACACCGAGATCCATGCGAGCGGCGGCAAGCCGGAACGCGCCGCACAACTGGGCGCGACCACGCCGCTCGGCCGCCCCGGCCGCGCCGACGAAGTCGCCGAGGCCATCGTATGGCTGCTCAGCGATGCGTCGTCGTACGTGACGGGCGCGTTGTTCGACGTTGCCGGCGGCCGGTGAGCGAACGTCGCGTGCAAGTGGACACGCAAGCCTTGAACGCAGGGCGCGGTCCGCTCCACACCTCCTCTCGTTCCACGTATCCCCGTCGATTTGTCGTGAAACCGACACAACCGCTCATCGAATGCGAGCGCTTCCCCGCAGCTGTAATCTTCCGTAATAATGCAGCGCTACAATCGTCCGGATCGAATGCATTTGCAGGCGACGTAAGCAAAACATAGGTACGAGGCCAACGCCGACGCGTACGCTGACCAGAGACATCCATGCAAGACAAGCAGTCCACGCGCTGGCGCGCGCACAATGCCAGCGCGACGGCCGCGACCTCGGCCGCTCCAGCGGGCCGTGCGCAAGAGGCCGCGCTTACCGCCAGCACCGCGCACCCGTTTGCCGGCGCGCAGGTCCAGCCCGCCATCGGAGACACCGCAGTTTCTGGGCTCGCGATCCATAGCGTCGACACCGCGCACGCGTCGGGCTCAGCGGTTTCCGCCGACCGCGCCACGCGTGGCTTGCAGCGTTGGCGCGCGCTCGCGGCGATCCGTCCGCTGCTGTGGTTCGTCGCGCTGGCGATCCTCTGCGCGTGGCTCGTCCCCGGCATTCTCGGCCACGAGCCATGGAAGCAGGACGAAACCTACACATTCGGCATCGTCCAGCACATGCTCGATACCGGCGATTTGGTCGTGCCGACTAATGCCGGCCAGCCCTTCGTCGAAAAGCCGCCCATCTACGACTGGGTCGCCACCGGCTTCGCGTGGCTGTTCGGCCGCTATCTGCCGCTGCACGATGCGGCACGGCTCGCGAGCGCGCTGTTCGCGGGCCTCACGGTGTACTACACCGCGCGCGTCGCGCGTCGCGCGGTCGCTGCGCCGAGCTGGTTCGACCTGCGCGTGATCGGCACGCTCGCGCTGTTCGGCGGCACGCTCGTCGTCGTCAAGCACGTGCACGACATGATGACCGACGTCGCACTGATGGCCGGCGCCGCGCTCGGCTTTTGCGGATTGTTCGAACTCGTGCTCGTGCATCTGCGTGACGACCCGGGCGCGGCCTCGTATTTCCCGATGCATGTTCAGGCCGCCCGGCAGATCAGACCGCTCGATGCCCGCACGCGGCGTCACGCGATCCTCAGCGGCGCGGCGATGTTCGGCGCGGGTGTCGGCGTGTCGCTGCTTGCCAAGGGGTTGTTCGTGCCGCTCGTGTTCGGCGCCACCACCTGCGCGGCGCTGCTGCTCTATCCGGCATGCCGCAGCCGCGGCTTCGCGGGCGCGCTGTGCCTCGCCGCGCTCGTCTGCGCGCCGTTCGCGCTGATCTGGCCGATCTGCTTCTACCTGCGCTCCGAGGCGCTCTTCAAGGTATGGCTGTGGGATAACAACGTCGGGCGCTTCTTCGGTTTTTCGGTCGCCGAGCTCGGCTCCGAAAACGAGAGCCACCTGTTCGTGCTGCGCACCGTGCTGAGCGTCGGTTTTCCGGTCGTGCCGCTCGCGCTGGCCGCGCTCGCCGGTGGCGCATGGCGGCGCTGGCGCGATCCGCGCGTGGCGTTGCCGATGCTGTTCGCGGGCACCGGTTTCGCGGTGCTGCAAACTTCGGCGACGGTGCGCGAGCTCTACATCCTGCCCTTCATCGCGCCGCTCGCGCTGGTCGCGATGCAGGGCGTCGAACGCTTGCCGGCGCGCCTGCATACCGCCTGGGATATGACGAGCCGCGTGCTGTTCGGCAGCGCGGCCGCACTCGTGTGGATGGTCTGGTCCACCATGACGAATCCGGCGAGCAACCATGCGTCGCTGCATCTGCTCGGCCGCTGGCTACCGCTCGACTGGGTGCTGCCGATTTCGCCCGCGCTGATCATCGGCGCGCTGGCACTGACGATCGGCTGGCTGTGGCTGCTGCCGTCGTTCAAGTACGCGGGCAAATGGCGCGGCGCGCTCAGCTGGTGCGCGGGCGCGATGCTCGTCTGGGGGCTCGTCAGCACGCTGCTGCTCCCGTGGCTCGATTACGCGAAAAGCTACCGCTCGGTGTTCCGCGACCTCGGCGCGAAGATGGATATCGAATGGAACGACGGCGACTGCATGGCGAGCTCCGGACTCGGCGAATCCGAAGCGCCGATGCTCTTCTACTACACGGGCATCGTGCATCAGCCGAGCGAAGATCCGCGCACGACCGCCTGCACGTGGCTGATCGAGCAAAGCCGCCGGGACAACGCGCGGCCGCCGGCCGGCGAATGGCGGCTGTTCTGGTCCGGCGCGCGGCCGGGTGATTCGGATGAGCTATTGCGCGTGTTCGTGCGTACGCCGGTGGCGGGCAAGCTACACGGCGACGAGTAAAGCCGCGCAACGCGTCGCGCCGGCCGAGTGCCTCGCGCGCGTCCGCGTTGATTCAAAACGACGAACCTGGCTCGCGCAGAAACGCGATCTCCTCGTCGCTCGATTCACGTCCGAGCAACGCGTTGCGATGCGGAAAGCGGCCAAACCGCTCGATCACTTTCGCGTGGCGCAGCGCGTATTGATAGTAGCCTTCACCGCCCGGCTCCTGCGCAAGCTGTTTGAAGAGCCGCAGCGACTCCTGCTGGCTAGCGAGCGATTCATCGTGCTCGAACGGCAGATACGCGAACGCGCGATGCTGCACGCCTGGCAACAGCCGATCCGCGCCGCTCGCGATCATTCGTTGCGCGGTTTGCAGCGCCTTGCTGTCGGTCGCGAAAGCGCGCGGCGTCCCACGATGGCAGTTGCGGGGAAACTGGTCCAGCACGATCACGAGCGCCAACGCGCCCAACGGCGTGGCCTGCCATGCGTCGAGCTCACCCGCGTTGGCCGCATCGATCAGGTTACCGAAACGTTCGCGCAGCATCGCATCCACGGCGTCATTGCGCTTGAACCAGAGCTTGCGCTCCGTGCCGTGCTCCGGCGTGCCCGGCGCGCCGAACCAGCAGTCGAGAATCTCGCGCGCACGCGGCTCGAGCGCCGCATAGTCGGCTTCGACCGAGTACGGTGCCGAGGCGGCGTGCGGCGGCGGCGTGTCAGCCATTGCGGTTGCGCATCCAGTCGGCGGTTTCGAAGAACGAACCGAGCAGGCGCTCGCGCAGCGGCTCCGGCAAGCCGATGTCCTCCATCGCCCACGCCATGCACCTCAACCACTGGTCGCGCTCGCCGGACGCGATCGCAAATGGCAGATGCCGCGCGCGCAAACGGGGATGGCCAAAGCGGCTGATGTAATGATCGGGACCGCCGAGCCAGCCGCACAAAAACCAGAACAGCTTGTCGCGCGAACCCTCGAGCGATGCCGGATGCAGCGCGCGAATCCCGGCGAAATCCGCCTCGAGATCCATCAGGTCGTAAAACCGGTCGACCAGTTCGCGCACACGCGCCTCGCCGCCCACCAGTTCGAAGGCCGTCGGCTTGTCCGAGGACACTTCGTCGTTCAAATCGCTCATACCCTGCTCAACAGCAAATAAACATCACAAAGAAAACTCACGCGTCGCGCAGCGATTGCAGCGCCGGCCGCGCCAACACATGCCGCAGACTCAGCCACCCGCCGACGCCCGCACACGCGATACCGGCACCAATGCCCGCCGGCAGCAGCCACGGATCGAATTCCAGATAAAACTCGAACACGTGCGTGGCCAGCAGCGAGCCGATGATCTGCGCGCCGGCCGCCGCCATCAGGCCGGCCAGCGCACCGACCGCGACGAACTCGGCCACCTGCACCGCCCGCACCTGACGATGCGATGCGCCCAGCGCGTGCAGCAGCGCGGATTCTCGCATACGCTCGTCGCGCGTGCCGGCAAGCGCCGCGTACAGCACCAGCACGCCGGCCGCGAGCGTGAACGCGAACAGGAACTGCACCGCGCCGATCACCTGCTGCAATACGCGCTGCACCTGCGCGAGGATCGGGCCGGTGTCGATCGCGGTCAGATTGGGATACGCGGCGATCAGGCCGTCGATCGTCGACTGCTTATCCGCGGGCAGATGGAAGCTCGTGATGAACGTCGCCGGGAAGTCCTGCAACGAGACGGGCGGCATCAGCACGAAGAAGTTGACCTTGAACGACCCCCAGTCGAGCTTGCGCACGCTCGTCACCGGCGCCTCGACGGTCAGCCCCGTCACGTCGAAGCGCAGCACATCGCCGGGCTTCACGTTGATCAGCTTCGCGAGACCCTGCTCGATCGAAATCTGCGGCTTCGTCGTATCGCCGAACCAGTTGCCCGCGGCGATCCGGTTGTCGTCGGGCAGTTGCGTCGTGTACGACAGGTTGAACTCGCGGTCCACCAGACGCCGCGCGTCCGCGCCCTTGAACGAGTCCGGGTTGACTGCCTTGCCGTTGATCGCGACGAGCCGCCCACGCACCATCGGCGACAAGTCCACACCAGCGATGCCGTGCGCGTCCAGATACTGCGTGACCGCGTCGCGCTGATCCGGCTGGATGTCGATGATGAACTCGTTGGATGCATCGGGCGGCGTCGATTTACGCCACCCCTGCACGAGGTCGTTGCGCGTCATCGCGATCAGCAACAGGCACATCAGGCCGATGCCGAGCGCGGTGATCTGCAGCGCGCTCGTGCTGCTGCGCCGCTCGAGCGACGCGAGCGCATAGCGCCAGCCGATGCCCGCATTGACGCGCTCGCTACGCACCACGCGCGCGGCGCCCCACAACGCGAGCCGTGCGATGCCGGCGAACACCAGCAACCCGCCCGCGAATCCACCCGCGACGATGCCGCCGAGCTTCAATTCGCCGGCGGCGAGGATCAGCAGCCCCGCGAACAGCACGATGCCGAACGCGTAGGCGGCCCACGCGGTGCGGCCCTCCTCGCCCCATTCACGCCGCAGCACGCGCACCGGCGGCACCCGCGTGAGCGGCACCAGCGGCGGCAGCGCGAAGCCGAGCAGCAGCACGAGGCCGGCCGCGACGCCTTCGAGCGCGGGCCACAGCGTCGGCTGCGGCAGCACCACGTCGATCAGGCCGCCGAGCCACGTCAGCAGCGCGAGATGCCCCAGATAGCCGAGCGCCACGCCGAGCGCCCCGCCGATCACGCCGAGCCCGACGAATTCGAGCGTGAACAACGCCCGTAGCGCGGAGTGGCTCACGCCCAGACAGCGCATCGCCGCGCAGCCGTCGAGATGCCGGCGCATGAAGCGGTGCGCGGCCATCGCGATCGCGACCGCCGCGAGCAGCGCGGTCAACAGCGACACGAGCGTCAGGAAATGGCCCGCGCGATCGAGCGTCTGACGCACCTGCGGCTGCCCGTCCTGCAGCGACTCGAGCGCGACGCCGCGCATCTTGCCGGCGTCGACGTGCTCATGCGCAAACTGCGCGAAGCGCGCGACCGCGTCGTCGGACCCGGCGACCAGCAACCGGTACGTGACCCGGCTGCCGTGCGTGATCAGGCCGGTCGATTGCACTTCGTCGGCGCGCAGCATCAGGCGCGGCGAAAAGTTGACGAACGAGAAGCCGCGATCGAGCTCGCGCGTGATGAGCGCGCCGACCGTGAAGCTGCGATTGCCGACCTTCACCGCATCGCCGACCTTCAGCTTCAGTGCGTCGAGCAATTCCTGGTCGACCCACACGGTGCCCGGCGCCGGAATCGACGTCGCCGGATGATCGGCCGCACCCGGCGCCGCCGCGATGCGCAGCGCGCCGCGCAACGGATAGCCCGGCGACACCGCCTTGACGGCGGCGAGCCGCGACGCCGGCTGCGCGCCGGTCGAGTTGATCATGCTGGGAAAGATCGCCGTGGTGGCGGTGCGCAGGCCCAGGGCGTGCGCCTCGGCCGCGAATTGCGGATCGACAGGATGATCGGCGCGCACGATGAAGTCGGCGGCGATCATGCGCCGCGCATCGCGCTCGAGCCCCTGATGCAGCCGGTCGCCCAGAAACCCGACGCTCGACAACGCCGCGACCGCCAGCACGAGCGCGAGCAGCAACATCGTCAGTTCGCCCGCGCGCCAGTCACGCGCCGTCATCCGCATGGCCTGGCGCAACAGATCGATGCCGCCGAGCCGGCGCGCCGGTCTCGTATCGGCGCGCGTTCTTGAACCCGCCTTAGATCCTGGTAGTGCTTCGCTCAATCGTGCCTGCTCCTCGCCAATCGCGACACCATGTGCGTGGCCATGCCGCGAAAACCGCCCTGCACCCCACGCCACAATCGCGGCAATGCCCACGCCGCGAGTAGCAGAAAGCCTACCATCAAGACCAGAAACGCGAGCGGCACGAATAGCGCAAGCAGTATCCCGCCGACCGCGAGGCCGTCCTCGGCGGTCGACGTGACGACGTTCGACAGCGGTTCGGGCGACAGATTGATCAGCGCGCGGGTGCCCGCCTTCGCAAGATGCGCAGTGCCGGCGAGCGTGCCGCCCGCGAGCGCGGCAACGGTCAGCAGCGTCGGATCGGCGTGGCCGAGCGCGCCGGCGGCCAGCACGGCGCCGGCCGGAATGCGGATGAAAGTGTGGATCGCGTCCCACAGCGAGTCGAATGCGGGGATCTTGTCGGCGAGGAATTCGGCCAGCGTCAGCACGGCCGCCGCGCCGATCACCCATGGCGATGACAGCGCGGACAATGTGTTCGGCAAGTGAATCAGGCCAAGACGTTCTAATACGCCGGCCAAAAGGACCGTTAGATAGAGGCGTAGACCGCTGCCCCATGAAAGGCCCGCTGCAAGCGAAAGTGATTCAAGCATGGCCGCCTCCACGCGCTTTGTGCTTGCCGGACGCCGCGACGGGAACCAGCGGGGGTTCCGCGCCGAAGCCGTCAGGCTTGCCAAGCCGGCCGCGCCAGCCAGGCCGCGGGCAATCTCAACGTCGTTGCTGTCTCATTATAGCTACGATGATTCGCAGAACGTAGAGCGGCGAGGCCGCGCTGTGGCTTACAGGCAATGGCGGCCGCGCGCCGGGCGGACGTAGCCGAGGGTCAGTGCCCCGACGACAGCTTCAGCCCGACGAGGCCGATCACGATCAGCGACGCACTAGCGACGCGCGCGACCGTCAGCGCCTCGCCCATCATCACGACGCCGAAAATGAACGCGCCGACCGCGCCAATTCCTGTCCACACCGCATAGGCCGTGCCGAGCGGCAGTTGCCGCATCGCCAGCGCGAGCAGCGCGAAGCTGCCGAGCGCGGTCACGACCGTGAAGACGGACGGCCAGAAACGGGTGAAACTTTCGGAAGTTTTGAGACCGGCCGCCCACGCGACTTCGAGCAACCCGGCGATCAACAGAAGAAACCAGGACATCGAAACAGCTCCATGAAAAATGGGGCCGTCCCCGATGATTGATAGAAGCGTAAGGTCGTCCTTACGTCGGGAGATTATAACGGAGCGGCTTCGCGAACGAACTCACACCGCGCCCACCAGCCGATACCCGACGCCCGTCTCCGTGACGATATGCTCCGGCTGCGCGGGATCGCGCTCGAGCTTGCCGCGCAGGTGCGCCATGTAGATGCGCAAATAGTGGTGACTCTCGACATGCGACGGCCCCCACACATCGCGCAGCAACTGCCGGTGCGTGAGCACGCGGCCGGCGTGGCGCACGAGCGTCGCGAGCAGCCGGTATTCGATCGGCGTCAGATGGACCGCGGCGCCGTCGCGCGTGACCTGGCGCAGCGCGAGATCGACGGTGACCGCGCCGAAGCGCACCTGCGGCGATTCGTTCGCGCCGCCGTGATTGCGCCGCCGCAGATGCGCGCGGATGCGCGCGAGCAACTCGGACACGCCGAACGGCTTGGTCAGGTAGTCGTCGGCGCCGGCGTCGAGCGCGGCGACCTTTTCGCTTTCCTGGGTGCGCGCCGATAGCACAATTACCGGCAGCTCGCTCCAGCCACGCAGCTCCCGGATCACGTCGAGGCCATCGGTGTCGGGCAGACCCAGATCGACGATCACGAGATCGGGCTTGCGCGTCGCCGCTTCGACGAGACCCTGTTTGCCCGTCTCTGCGTCGTACACGGCGATGCCCTCGCCTTCGAGCGCCGTCCGCACGAAGCGGCGTATCTGCTTTTCGTCTTCGATCAGAACGACGGTGATGCTCAGGTCACTCATGGGCGGGTCGGGTGAGCGGGTTGAGCTCGGCGGCGGCGGCGGGGGCGCCTTCGTCTTCGAGCGTATCGAACGTCTCGGGCGCGTCGGGCGGCGTCTTGACCGGCAGCGTGAACCAGAAGCGCGCGCCCTCGATGTGGCCATCCGCGGCCGTCCGGTTGAGCGCGCCGATTGTACCGCCGTGCGCCTCGACGATCGCGCGGCAGATCGCGAGGCCAAGGCCGATGCCCGGTTTCGCCGATTCCTTCTCGCCGCGCGTGAACTTCTCGAACACGCGCGCTTCCATGCCGGCGGGCAGGCCGGGACCGTTGTCGTCGATCGTCACGCGCACGAACGGCGCGCCATCCGCGTCGATCTGCTGCGCGCCGATCATGAGCGGCGTGCCGGACGCCGTGTATTTGGCCGCGTTCTCGAACAGGTTCGAGAACAGCCGCTCCATCAGCACCGCGTCGAGATGCAGCAGCGGCAGATCGGCGGGCAGCGTGACCTGCACCGGATGATCGGCGAGCACGCGCTTGCACGCGCGCAGCGCGGCGCCGACGGTCTCCTCGAGCAGCGTCCATTGCTGGTTCAGCTGCAAGCTGCCGGCCTGCAGGCGCGCCATGTCGAGCAGATTCGTGACAATGTCGGTCATGCGCAGCGCCTCTTCATGGATTGCATCGACGAGTTCGTCGTTACGACGCGCTGCGGATTGCGGGTCGGTCGGCCCCTGCCCTCGCTGCCCCTGAGCGAGCATCGACGAAAACCCGACGATCGTCGTCAGCGGCGTGCGCAGATCGTGCGATATCGCCGACAGCAGCGAATTGCGAAGCCGTTCCGACTCCATGTTGACGAGCGCATCGCGCGCGATATCGACGTAATGCACGCGTTCGAGCGCGAGCGCGATCTGCGCGGCGAACGCATCGAGCATGCGCCGCTGTTCCGGCACGGTCAGCTCGCGCTCGTCACGCACGACGACCGCGAGCACACCGCGCGTGCGCATCGGCGCCTTTAGCGGCAGATACAGCGCCGCGGCGGCCGGCAGCGTGTCGGTGCCGTGGCCGGCCGGCTTCTGCTGATCGTAGACCCACTGGCCGACGTCGAGGTCGAGCGCGTCGCCTTCGAGCGTGATCGCCGGGTCGGGGTCCTCGATTTTCTGTTTGACCTGATCGGCGCTGTCGGGCAGCAGGATCGCGACACGCGCGCCGAACACCTCGCTCACGTGCCGCGTGCCGATGCCGACGATCTGCTCGGTCGCAAGCGCCGCGGCGAGCTCGCGCGCCATCTCGTACATCGCGCCGGTGCGCTGCTCGCGGCGTCGCGCGACGCTCGCCTCGCGGCGCAGGCTCGAAGTCAGATGGCTGATCACGAGCGATGTCAGCAGCATGCCGAAGAACGTCAGCAGGTACTGCGTATCGGACACCGACAGGGACATGCGCGGCGGCACGAAGAAGAAATCGAACGCGGCGACGCTCGCGAACGACAGCACGACACCCGGCCCGCGCCCGAGCTTCACCGCTGTGAAGATCACGCCGAGCAGATACAGCATTACCAGGTTGGTCAGATCGATGCGGTCGATCAGCTGGCTCGACAGCAGCGTGATCGCCGCGCCGATCGCGAGCGCGAACGCATACGCGCGCGGCGGCGAGCGACGCTCGCGCGCCGCGCTCAATGCCTCGCGCCACGCGTTCGCGGTCGTGTTCAACAGATGGCGCTGTTCGCCGCCGTCGCGCTCCGACGACACGCGAATCAGCGTGAGATCGAGATCGCCGCTCTTCTCGGCGATGCGCTCGCCGAGCGGCCGGCGCAGCCAGCGGCTCACGCCCGTGCGCGACGATGCGCCCGCCACCAGCTTCGATACGTTGCGCGCCTGCGCGTAACCGATCAACGCGTCGAGCGCATCGGTGGCGGCGAGCGTCGCGGTTTCGGCGCCGAGTTCGGCGGCGAGCTTCAGCGCGTTCAGCGTGCGTGCGCGGCGCGCGTCGGGCAGACGCTGCAACGCGGGCGTTTCGACATAGACCGCGAGCCAGTCGGCCTTCAGGCTCGCGGCGAGGCGCGCCGCCGAGCGCACCAGCGCCGGCGCTTCGGGACCGGGACCCACGCACACCAGCAGCCGCTCGCGCGCCTGCCAGATGCGCTGGATCGAACGATCGGCGCGGTACTCGCGCATCTGCGCATCGACGCGATCGGCGGTGCGGCGCAGTGCCAGTTCGCGCAGCGCGATCAGGTTGCCCTTGCGAAAGAAGTTGCGCACCGCGCGCTCGGCCTGCTGCGCCATGTAGACCTTGCCGTCGCGCATGCGGTCGAGCAGTTCCTCGGCCGGCAGATCGACGAGCGTGACTTCGTCGGCATGATCGAACACGCGATCGGGCACGGTCTCCCACACGCGGATGCCGGTGATCTGGCCGACCACGTCGTTCAGGCTCTCCAGGTGCTGCACGTTGACGGTCGTATAGACGTCGATGCCGGCGTCGAGCAGTTCGTAGACGTCCTGCCAGCGCTTCAGATGGCGCGCGCCCTGCACGTTCGAATGCGCGAGTTCGTCGACGAGGATCAGTTGCGGCTTGCGCGCGAGCGCGGCGTCGAGATCGAACTCGCCGAGCTTGCGGCCGCGATACTCGATATGCGCGAGCGGCAGCACGTCGAGCCCCGCGAGCAACGCGGCGGTTTCGCCGCGCCCGTGCGTTTCGGCGATGCCGACCAGCACGTCGACACCCTCTTCCTTGCGGCGGCGCGCGGCCTGCAGCATCGCGTAGGTTTTGCCGACTCCTGCCGACGCGCCAAAGAAAATTTTCAGCCTGCCGCGCAGGCGCTTTTCTTCGTCGCGCTGCAGCTTGTCGAGCAGTTCGTCAGGATCGGGGCGGTTCATGCTCAGTGATTGTCATAGTCGTGCGAGCGGCGGTGCCTGCATGTTGGCACGGCCCGCGCCGGCCCGCAAATGGCGCAGCGGCGCGACGCGAACGCCGCTGTTTGGTCGATGAACCGCAATCGCGGCTGATGCGTTGCCGTTGCGTTTCGCGTCAACCGCGCTTCATTTCATCGAGCGCGAGATTGAGCTTCAGCACGTTCACGCGCGGCTCGCCGAGCACGCCGAACTGGCGCCCCGTCGTGTAGCGCTCGACGAGCGCCTGCACGTCGCTCGGCGCGAGGTGGCGCGCCTGCGCGACCCGCTCGAGCTGGTACGCGGCCGCGGCCGGACTGATCTCCGGATCGAGCCCGCTGCCCGACGACGTGACCAGATCGACCGGCACCGGCTTCGACATGTCGGTGCCCGCGGCCTTCAGCGCGTCGAGACGGCCCTTGATCTCGTCGAGCAGCGCCGGGTTGTTCGGCCCGAGGTTCGAGCCGCCGGAGTTCTGCGGGTTGTACGGCATCGGGCTCGTCGCCGACAGCCGGCCCCAGAAATACTGCGGCGCGTCGAACTGCTGGCCGATCAGCTGCGAGCCGACCACCTTGCCGTTCTGCTCGATCAGGCTGCCGTTGGCCTTGTCGTGGAACGCCGCCTGGCCGAACGCGGTCATCACCGCGGGATAAGCGAGTCCGGTGACCGCGGTCAGCACCGCGAAGATCACGATCAGCGGACGGAACAGATTTTTCATGATGAGTCTCTTTCCCTTTTCATCAATGCTGGTTTCTGCGCAGCGACGCGCTGCGCGCTCAAACCCAGCCGAACACAGCGAGGACCATATCGATCAGCTTGATGCCGATGAACGGCACGATGATCCCGCCGAGTCCGTAGATCAGCAGATTGCGGCGCAGCAGGATCGCGGCTCCTAGCGCGCGGTAGCGCACGCCCTTAAGCGCAAGAGGAATCAGCAGCACGATGATCAGCGCGTTGAAGATCACCGCCGACATGATCGCCGAGGTCGGTGTCGCGAGATGCATCACGTTCAGCGCATTCAGCGCCGGATACGTCGATGCGAACGCGGCCGGGATGATCGCGAAGTACTTGGCGACGTCGTTGGCGATCGAGAACGTGGTTAGCGAACCGCGCGTCATCAGCATCTGTTTGCCGATCTCGACGATCTCGATCAGCTTGGTCGGATTCGAATCGAGGTCGACCATGTTGCCGGCTTCCTTGGCTGCCTGGGTGCCGGTGTTCATCGCGACCGCGACGTCGGCCTGCGCAAGCGCGGGCGCGTCGTTGGTGCCGTCGCCGGTCATCGCGACCAGACGCCCTTCGGCCTGGTGCGCGCGGATCGTCGCGAGCTTCGTCTCCGGTGTCGCTTCGGCGAGGAAGTCGTCGACGCCTGCTTCGGCCGCGATCGCGGCGGCGGTCAGACGGTTGTCGCCCGTCACCATCACGGTCTTGATGCCCATCTTGCGCAGCTCGGCGAAGCGCTCCTTGATGCCGCCCTTCACGACGTCCTTCAGCTCGATCACGCCGAGCACGCGCGCGCCCTGCTCGCCCTTCTCGGCGACCACGAGCGGTGTGCTGCCGCGTCGCGCGACCTCGGCGACCGCATTGCTGACTTCGTTCGGGAAACGGCCGCCGTGCGTTTCGACGTACTGCTTGACCGCATCGGCCGCGCCCTTGCGGATTTCGCGGCCAGGCAAATCGACGCCGCTCATGCGCGTCTGCGCGGTGAACGCGAGAAACACCGCGTGCAGCGGGGCCATATCGCGCTGACGAATATTGAAGCGCTGCTTCGCCAGCACGACGATGCTGCGGCCTTCCGGCGTTTCGTCGGCCAGCGACGACAACTGCGCGGCATCGGCCAGCGCCTCTTCGCTCAAACCCGGCGCGGGCAGAAACTGCGACGCCTGGCGGTTGCCGAGCGTAATCGTGCCGGTCTTGTCGAGCAGCAGCACGTCGACGTCGCCGGCCGCTTCGACCGCGCGGCCCGAGGTCGCGATCACGTTCGCCTGCATCATGCGGCTCATGCCGGCCACGCCGATCGCCGACAGCAGGCCGCCGATCGTCGTCGGGATCAGACACACGAGCAGCGCGACGAGCGCGGTGATCGTCACCACATGGCCCGCCTTGGCGGCCTCGACGGAAAACATCGAGAACGGCAGCAGCGTCGCGGTGGCGAGCAGCATCACGATCGTCAGCGCGACGAGCAGAATCGTCAGCGCGATTTCGTTCGGCGTCTTCTGACGCTTCGCGCCTTCGACCATCGCGATCATGCGGTCGAGGAACGCCTCGCCCGGGTTCGCCGTGACGCGCACGACGATCCAGTCCGACAGCACGCGCGTGCCGCCCGTCACCGACGAAAAGTCGCCGCCCGACTCGCGGATCACCGGCGCCGATTCGCCCGTGATCGCCGATTCGTCGACCGACGCGACGCCATCGATCACTTCGCCGTCGGCCGGAATCACGTCGCCGGTTTCGACCAGCACGACGTCGCCTTTGCGCAGATCCGACGCGGTCATGATGCGGATCGGCGACTTCGGATGCGGCTCGTTGAGCTTCTTGGCCATCACGTCTTTCTTCGCGCTGCGCAGCGACGCGGCCTGCGCTTTCGAGCGCCCTTCGGCGAGCGCCTCCGCGAAGTTCGCGAACAGCACCGTGAACCACAGCCACAGCGTGACCGCGAGAATGAAGCCCGCGGGCGCCTCCGCCTGACCGCCGAGCGCGGCGATCCACAGAATGGTCGTCAGAATGCTGCCGACGTACACGCAGAACATCACCGGGTTGCGAAACTGCGTGCGCGGCGTGAGCTTTTTGAAGGAGTCCACGATCGCCGGACGCAGCAGCGCCGGGTCGAACATGGACCGCGTAGCGTTATGTTCAGTCATTGAATCCTCGAATATCCTTGTGCGCTTGCGGGCTTGCCGCGTGCAAGCGCCTGTTCGGTCGTTGGGCGTCGTTGATCGAGGCCCGCGTCACTGCACGCCCATCATCATCAGATGCTCGACGCCAGGACCGAGCGCGAGCGCCGGGACGTAGGTCAGCGCGCCGACCAGCAGCACCGTGCCGAGCAGCAGCACGACGAACAGCGGTCCGTGCGTCGGCAGCGTGCCGCCGGTGACGCCGATGCGCTTCTTCGCGGCGAGCGAGCCGGCGATCGCGAGCACGGGCACGATCGTGCCGAAGCGGCCGAACCACATCGCGATCGCGGTGAGCCAGTTGTAGAACGGCGTACTCACCGTCAGACCCGCGAATGCGCTGCCGTTGTTGTTTGCGGCCGAGCTGAACGCGTAGAGGATTTCGGAGAAGCCATGCGCGCCTGGGTTCGCGATGCCGGCCTTGCCCGCATCGGTGAGCACCGCGATCGAGGTGCCCACCAGCACGAGCAGCGGCGTGAGCAGCACGACAATCGATACCATCTTCATCTCGTAGGCCTCGATCTTCTTGCCGACATACTCAGGAGTACGACCGATCATCAGGCCCGCGACGAACACCGCGAGCAGCGCGAACACGAGCATCCCGTACATGCCGGAACCGACACCGCCGAAGATCACTTCACCTAGCTGCATCAACAGCATCGGGTACAGGCCGCCGATCGGCGTCAACGAATCGTGCGTATTGGCGACCGCGCCGCACGAAGCCGCCGTGGTCGCGACCGTGAAGATGCCCGACTGCGCGATACCAAAGCGCGTTTCCTTGCCTTCGGCATTGCCGCCCGCCTGCAGCGCGTTCGCCGACTGATCGACCTTGAGCGCCGTGAACGCGGGATTGCCGCTTTGCTCGGCGCTGATCTCGCCGAACACGCAGACGCCGAACGCGATCGTCATCGCCGCGAGCACGGCCACGCCCTGCCGGCGGTCGCCGATCACGCGGCCGAACACGAGCGCGAGCGCCGCCGGAATGATAAGCATCGAGAAGATCTGCACGAAGTTCGAGAACGGCGTCGGGTTTTCGTACGGATGCGCGGAGTTGCCGTTGAAGAAGCCGCCGCCGTTGGTGCCGAGCATCTTGATCGCTTCCTGCGACGCGACCGGACCCATCGCGATGGTCTGCGTCTTCACGGGCGTATCGACCGTCACCGGATTGCCCTTTGCGTCCTTCACCGGATTACCTTGCGCGTCGAGCTTCGGCGCGGCGTACGTGGTGGTCTGCAGCGTCGGCACGTCCTGATAGGCCTTGAAGTTCTGGATCACACCCTGGCTCATCAGCAGTGCCGCGATGATCGCGGCCATCGGAATGAGCACGTACATCGTCACGCGTGTGATATCGACCCAGAAGTTGCCGATGGTCTGCGCGGTATGACGCGCGAAGCCGCGAATCAGCGCCATCACGACGACGATGCCGGTCGCTGCCGACAGGAAGTTCTGCACGGTCAGACCGAGCATCTGCGTCAGATAGCTGACCGTTTGCTCGGGCGTGTAGTCCTGCCAGTTGGTGTTCGACACGAAGCTGACCGCGGTGTTGAACGCGCTGTCGACCGACATCGCGCCGAACTGCTGCGGATTGCCCGGCAGCCATCCTTGCACACGCAGCAGCACATACAGGAATGCCACGCCGAGCACGTTGAACGCGACCGTGGCGATCGCGTAGTGCTTCCAGCCCATTTCCTGCGCTGGATCGACGCCCGCGATACGGTAAAGCAGCCGTTCGAGCGGCGCGCCAAAGCGCACCACGCTTGAGCTGCCGTCCATCACGGCGCCCAGATAGCTCGCCACCGGCACCGCGGCGGCCAGTAGCACGACGATAAAAAGACTCGCCTGCAGGACATCGTTCGTGTTCATTCAATGTCCTCCGCGCGCAGCAGCGCATACACGAGATAAACGAACAGCAGCGCGGTGGACGCGCCGGCCAGCCAAAGCATCCAGGTCATCAGCGCGCTCCCTGTCCGCGACGGAACTGCATCAGCTTCTCGCAGCCGCCAATCAGCCCAAAGGTCAGCACGGCAAACAGCGCCAGGCCCCCGACATACAGCACATCCATTTTGTTTCCCCATTTACGGATTTTGGATAGATGCAACGGTATGCCGATCCGCCTAAAGGGCTGGTCAAAGATCACGGGGTGCGCGTAAAAATCGCGTAAACGGACAAGGCCGTTTCATCACGCGATGAAACGGCCTTGATGGATGACAGGTAGCGCAGCCGCAGGCCGCGCAGTTGGTGTTTTACGGCAGCAGGATCGTCGAGCCCGTCGTGCGGCGCCCTTCGAGCTCCGCGTGCGCCTGGCCGACGTCCGGCAGCGCATAGCGCTGATTGATGCTCGTCTTCACCTTGCCCGATCTCAGCACGTCGAACAGCTCGGCCGACATCGCCTCGTAATCGGCGCGTTTCGCGATATAGGTGAAAAGCGTCGGGCGCGTAAAGAACAGCGAACCGCGTCCCGCGAATTCCGACGAATCGATCAGCGGCAGCGGACCCGACGCGTTGCCGAAGCTCACGAACAGGCCGAGCGGCGCGAGACAGTCGAGCGACTTTTCGAAGGTGTCCTTGCCGATCGAATCGTAGACGACCGGCACGCCCGCGCCGTTGGTGATCTCGCGTACGCGCTTCGTGAAGTTTTCGCGCGTATAGACGATCGCGTGATCGCAGCCGTGCGCTTTCGCGATCTCGGCTTTTTCGTCGGAACCGACCGTGCCGATCACCGTCGCGCCGAGCGCCTTCGCCCACTGGCACACGAGCAGGCCGACGCCGCCCGCCGCGGCCTGAATCAGGATCGTGTCGCCGGCCTTCACCCGATACGTGCGGCGCAGCAGATACTGTGCGGTCAAGCCTTGCAGCATCACCGACGCGGCCTGCTCGTCGCTGACCGCATCAGGCAGCTTGACGACCTGCGCGGCCGGCAGCACGCGCTCCTGCGCGTACGCGCCGGGCGGCCGCGCGACATACGCGACGCGATCGCCGACCTTCAGACCGCTCACGCCCGAGCCGAGCGCGCTGACCTCGCCCGCCGCCTCCATGCCGAGCCCGCCCGGCAGCGGCAGCGGATACAGGCCGGTGCGGAAATACACGTCGATGTAATTGAGGCCGACCGCCGTCTGGCGAATGCGAATCTCGCCCGCACCGGGCTCGCCCACCTCGACGTCGACCCATTTCATTACTTCAGGGCCGCCGGTTTTGTCGAATCGGATTGCCTTGGCCATCATGTCTCCTTGATTTGTACGAATGTGGGTGCGGCCACGCGCGCGCTCACGCCTCGCCGGACAGGCGCAGCGTCAGCACGTCGAGCACCATGCGCGCGGTCGAAATATTCGTCGCGCACGGAATGTTGTGCACGTCGCACGCGCGCACCAGCGCGTTGATGTCCGGCTCGTGCGGCTGCGGCGTCATCGGGTCGCGCAGGAAAATCACCATGTCGACGCGCCCTTCCGCGAGCTGCGCGCCGATCTGCAGATCGCCGCCGTGCGGGCCCGACAACATGCGCTCGACCGTGAGGCCGTGCGCGTCGCTGATGCGTCCGCCGGTCGTGCCGGTCGCCACGATCTCGCAGCGCGCGAGCGTGTCGACGTATTCGCCGGCCAGTTTGACGATGTCGTCCTTTTTGTGATCGTGTGCGATCAGCGCAATGCGGGTGCTCATGACTTAAGACTCCTCAAACCGTTGTGAATATCGTTGTTGTGATGTGATGGCTGTCGTTCGTGTGCGGCGGCTCGGTACGGGCGTGCTCAGTACGTACCTGGATAAGCGCCGCCGTCGATCAGCCAGTTCTGCCCAGTGATGTAGCCGGCATGCGTGCTGCACAGGAACGCGCAGGCCCGGCCGAATTCTTCGCGATTGCCGAAGCGCCCGGCGGGGATCGTCTTCATGCGCTGCTTGCGCGCTTCGTCGATGGAAATGTTGTGCGTCTTCGCCTGCGCCTCGATCGTGACCGCGATGCGGTCGGTATCGAACAGACCCGGCAGCAGGTTGTTGATAGTCACGCCGGTCGGCGCGACCTTGCGCGCAAGACCCGCGACAAAGCCGGTCAGCCCCGAGCGCGCGCCATTCGACAGGCCGAGCACGTCGATCGGCGCCTTCACCGCCGAGCTCGTGATGTTGACGATGCGCCCGAAGCCGCGCGCGCTCATCGTGTCGATGGTCTGACGGATCAGCTCGATCGGGGTCAGCATGTTGGCTTCGAGCGCGCGGATCCAGTCGTCGTGCGTGAAGTCGCGGAAATCGCCCGGCGGCGGGCCGCCCGCGTTGTTGACGAGAATGTCCGGCTGCGGGCAGGCGGCGAGCGCGGCGGTGCGCCCTTCGGGCGTGGTGATGTCGCATGCGACCGCCTTCACCTCGACGCCGCTTTGCTTGCGGATCGCCTCGGCGGTCGCTTCGAGCGTTTCGGCGGTGCGCGCGACGATCGTCAGGTTGACGCCCTCGGCGGCGAGCGCTTCCGCGCAGCCGCGTCCCAGACCTTTGCTCGCCGCGCAAACCAGCGCGGTACGTCCTGCGATTCCCAAGTCCATGTGGATGCCCTCATAGCGAAGTTTCCCCAGATTTTAGAAGAATCGGTGCCGGACTGTGCCGCGTCGCTTCAATCTCAGGTATCGCCGGGCGGTACTCTTTCGGTAAACTTGCGCGGTGGCGTGCATTTCCTCCGTTCGTCCGAGCTTCGGGCGCTGGCGAAACCAACGGATGGGCGCGCCGAACCGATCCACCTTGCCGCCACGCGCGAGCCCGCCATGACCCAGGACAGCCGTTTCCCCAATCTTTTCATCCTCGATCACCCGCTGATCCAGCACAAGCTGTCGCACATGCGCGACCGGGACACGTCGACGCGCACGTTCCGCGAATTGCTGCGCGAAATCACGCTGCTGATGGGCTACGAAATCACGCGCAACCTGCCGATGACGACGCGCCGCATCACCACGCCGCTCGTCGAGATCGACGCGCCGGTGATTGCCGGCAAGAAGCTCGCGATCGTGCCGGTGCTGCGCGCGGGCGTCGGCATGTCGGACGGCCTGCTCGAGCTGGTACCGTCGGCGCGGGTCGGCCACATTGGCGTATATCGCGCGGAGGATCATCGGCCGGTCGAATACCTCGTGCGGCTGCCGGACCTTGAAGACCGCGTGTTCATCCTCTGCGATCCGATGGTCGCGACCGGCTACTCGGCCGTGCACGCGGTCGATGTGCTCAAGCGCCGCAACGTGGCCGCGGAGAACATCCTGTTCCTCGCGCTCGTCGCCGCGCCCGAAGGCGTGCAGGTGTTCCAGGACGCGCACCCGGACGTCAAGCTGTTCGTCGCGTCGCTCGATTCGCATCTGAACGAGCATGCGTACATCGTGCCGGGCCTGGGCGACGCGGGCGACCGGTTGTTCGGTACGAAGAACTGATGCGCAGGAGCCGGCGGGGTGGCTCGGCAGTGTCCCTGCCCTAAAGCCGCCCCCGCTTTCGACGGCACCCGGCCGTCCCGGTGACACATCTGCGCCGCCTCCATTCATTTTCACTTCGATTTCATTGCATTTACGGCCGGTTTCGCGCCGCGGCCCCCTCTGCCGCACCCTCGCGGCGTGATAAAATTCGAATCCGCTCGATGAGCGGCTCGACTCGCACGATCACTCGCACCACCGTCTGCAATTTCGACCGTCGCCCCGCGCCTTCGCCTCAGGTCATGCGGCGCCTGGCCGCGCAAGCTGCCCCGCTTCCATCGCGCTGCCGCCCTGCGGCCCCGCTTGGGCCGCGGCCCATGCATGAACCGGCTCGAACGCCTGCCGGCGGGCATGCGTGGAACGACGCGCGTGAACGGCCAGGCTGAGATCGGCGGCAGGAGAGGCCGCGCCGACGGGCTAAGCCGAGCAACAAGCGCGAGCAACGAGCACGAGCGGCCGGCAGCCTTTCACCTGACGGTTTGGGATCGGGACACGACACGCGAGGCGCAACCCGCGAGGCGCCCGACATCGCAACGACAATTGCACTATGCGTGCGCCCCGCTGGCGCGCGCGACGGAGAAAAGTATGGCGGGTCATTCGAAATGGGCCAACATCAAGCATAAGAAAGCAGCGGCCGATGCCAAGCGCGGCAAGGTCTGGACGCGGCTCATCAAGGAAATCCAGGTCGCGGCGCGTATGGGCGGCGGCGAAATCGACTCGAACCCGCGTCTGCGGCTCGCGGTCGATAAGGCGTACGACGCCAACATGCCGAAGGACAACATCAACCGCGCGATCCAGCGCGGTGTCGGCGGCGCGGAAGGCGCGAACTACGAGGAAATCCGCTACGAAGGCTACGGCATCGGCGGCGCGGCGGTGATCGTCGACACGATGACCGACAACCGCACCCGCACGGTCGCGGAAGTGCGTCACGCGTTCTCGAAGAACGGCGGCAACATGGGCACGGACGGCTCGGTGTCGTTCATGTTCGATCACGTCGGCCAGTTCCTGTTCGCGCCCGGTACCGCCGAAGACTCGCTGATGGAAGCCGCGCTAGAGGCGGGCGCCGACGACGTCGTGACGAACGAGGACGGCAGTATCGAAGTGCTGTGCCCGCCGAACGATTTTTCGAAGGTAAAGACAGCGCTCGAAACGGCGGGCTTCAAGGCCGAACTGGCCGAAGTCACGATGAAGCCGCAGACCGAAGTCGAATTCACCGGCGACGACGCCGTGAAAATGCAGAAGCTGCTCGACGCGCTGGAAAATCTGGACGACGTGCAGGAAGTCTATACAAACGCGTCGATCGCCGGCGAGTAATGGCCCGCCGGGCTTTCGCATCGTTTGCCCTTGCTGTCGATGGTTTATTGCACGGCCGAGCACAGCGCTCGGCCGTTTATGGTTTTTAAGTCCCGGGGATTCACATGAAGTTACTCGTCGTCGGTTCCGGCGGTCGCGAACATGCGCTGGCATGGAAGCTCGCGCAATCGCCGCGGGTTCAGCTCGTCTACGTCGCGCCCGGCAACGGCGGCACCGCTCAGGATGAGCGTCTGCTCAACGTCGACATCACCGATCCGGCCGCGCTCGCCGATTTCGTCGAAAAAGAACAGATCGCGTTCACGCTGGTCGGGCCGGAAGCGCCGCTCGCCGCAGGCATCGTCAACCTGTTCCGCTCGCGCGGTCTGAAGATCTTCGGGCCGACCAAAGAAGCCGCTCAGCTCGAAAGCTCGAAAGATTTCGCCAAGGCGTTCATGAAGCGCCACGGCATCCCGACCGCCGAATACGAAACCTTCGCCGACGTCGCCGCCGCGCACGCATACCTGGACGCCAAGGGCGCGCCGATCGTGATCAAGGCCGACGGCCTCGCCGCCGGCAAGGGCGTCGTGGTCGCGCAAACGCTGGAAGAAGCGCACGCCGCGGTCGACATGATGCTGTCGGACAACAAGCTCGGCGACGCCGGTGCGCGCGTCGTGATCGAGGAGTTCCTCGCCGGCGAGGAAGCGAGCTTCATCGTGATGGTCGACGGCAAGCACGTGCTCGCGCTCGCTTCGAGCCAGGATCACAAGCGTCTGCTCGACGGCGACCAGGGCCCGAACACGGGCGGCATGGGCGCCTACTCGCCCGCGCCGATCGTCACGCCGCAGCTGCATGCGCGCGTGATGCGCGAAATCATCCTGCCGACGGTGCGCGGCATGGAGAAGGAAGGCATCCGCTACACCGGCTTCCTGTACGCGGGCCTGATGATCGACGCGCAAGGCAACCCGAAGACGCTCGAATTCAACTGCCGGATGGGCGACCCCGAAACGCAGCCGATCATGGCGCGTCTGAAGGGCGACTACTCGAAAGTGGTCGAACACGCGATCGCCGGCACGCTCGACACCGTCGAGCTCGAATGGGACCGCCGTACCGCGCTCGGCGTCGTGCTCGCCGCGCACAACTATCCGGACACGCCGAGGAAGGGCGACCGCATCAACGGCATTCCCGCCGAAACCGCGGATTCGGTCACGTTCCACGCCGGCACCACGCTGACGGACGGCAAGCTGACCACCTCGGGCGGGCGCGTGCTGTGCGTCGTCGGTCTGGCGGATTCGGTGCGCACCGCGCAGGCGGCCGCCTATCACACGATCAACCAGATCGCCTTCGACGGCATGCAGTACCGCCGCGACATCGGCTATCGCGCGCTCAATCGCAAGCACGACGGCAAATAAGCGGTACCGCCGGGCGCCGTGCGAGCGGCGCCCACGCGCGACAGCGCGCCGCGGGCGCGCGGCACGACGCGCGCTACACTGCATTTTTCGCGCTCGTCGCGACAGACGGGCACGGAGCCCGCGGATCGACCGAAGCGGCAAGCCGCTTTCTCCATCCGTCTACTGCGTCCGTGCCATCCGAATGCGCGGTCCGAGCGTCCCGGCAGCCAACCCGGCGCGAACGCGGCCGTCGCCCTCTTTCGAAGAACCTGCATTCATGAGCAATTCGAGCTACGACGCACAAGCCGTGCGCAACTGGCTGCAAGGCCTGCAATCGCATATCGCCGACACGTTGGGCGCCTTCGACGGCACCGCATTCGCGACCGACGCATGGCAGCGCGGACCCGGCGAGAAGCTGCGCGGCGGCGGCGTCACGCGGATTCTCGAAGGCGGCCAGTTCTTCGAGCGCGCCGGCATCGGCTTCTCGGACGTCGCCGGCGACGCGCTGCCGGGCTCGGCGAGCGCCGCGCGGCCGCAACTGGCCGGGCGCGGTTTCGAGGCGATGGGCGTGTCGCTCGTGCTGCACCCGCACAATCCGCACTGCCCGACCGTGCACATGAACGTGCGCCTGCTCATTGCGACCAGGGAAGGCGAAGAGCCGGTGTTCTGGTTCGGCGGCGGCATGGATCTGACGCCCTACTACGGCTACGAAGAGGACGCGCGGCATTTCCATCAGGTGTGCCGCGACGCGCTCGCGCCATATGGCCCGGACCTGTACCCGAGCTTCAAGCGCTGGTGCGACGAGTATTTCTTCCTGAAGCACCGCAACGAGGCGCGCGGCATCGGCGGGATTTTCTTCGACGATTTCTCGGCGCCCGGCTTCGAGCAATCGTTCGCGATGCTCAAAAGCGTCGGCGAAGGTTTTCTCAAGGCGTACCTGCCGATCATCGAGCGGCGCCGCAATACGCCCTACGGCGAAGCCGAACGCGCGTTCCAGGCCTACCGGCGCGGGCGCTACGTCGAGTTCAATCTGGTCTTCGACCGTGGCACACTATTTGGGCTGCAGAGCGGCGGACGCACCGAATCGATCCTGATGTCGATGCCGCCCGTGGTGAACTGGCGCTACAACTGGCACCCCGAGCCGGGCACGCCGGAAGCTCGCTTGTACAGCGATTTCCTCGTGCCGCGCGAGTGGGTGTGACGCGCCACCCGTGTCGCTTACGGTCACGACAAAGGATCCTCACCTGAAGCCGAACGCTCACCCTGTCGCGCTGCCCCGCCGGATCGGTCTTCTGGGCGGCACTTTCGATCCGATCCACGACGGTCACCTCGCGCTCGCGCGGCGGTTCGCCGACGTGCTGCGGCTGACCGAACTGGTGCTGCTGCCGGCCGGCCAGCCGTGGCAGAAAGCCGACGTATCGCCCGCCGAACATCGACTCGCAATGACGCGCGCGGCGGCCGCGTCGCTCGCGATCCCCGGCGTGACGGTGCGCGTCGCAACCGACGAAATCGAGCACGAGGGCGCGACCTACACGGTCGATACGCTGCAACGCTGGCGCGAGCGCGAAGGCGACGACGCATCGATCACACTGCTGATCGGCGCGGATCAACTGGTTCATCTCGATACGTGGCGCGACTGGCGGCGCCTGTTCGAGCTCGCGCATATCGGCGCGGCCACGCGGCCCGGCTTCGACCTCGCGTCGGTCGCCCCCGCGGTGGCGAGGGAAATCGCCGCGCGCCGCGCGAAAGCCGAGGTGCTGCAGGCCACGCCCTGCGGCCATCTGCTGATCGACACGACGCTCGCGTTCAACGTTTCGGCCACCGACATTCGCGCGCATCTGCGCGAGCAGGTCAACCAGCGGCTGGTTCACGCGGGTGCGAGCGACACCGCCCAGGATCAGGCCACGAGTCACGTCCCCGCCGCGGTGTGGGACTATATTCTTCAACATCATCTGTACCACCGGTAACTCCATGGATATTCGCAAACTGCAGCGCGTAATCGTCGACGCTCTCGAAGACGTCAAGGCGCAAGACATCAAAGTGTTCAACACCAGCCACCTGACCTCGCTGTTCGATCGCGTGATCGTCGCGAGTGGCACGTCGAACCGGCAAACCAAGGCGCTCGCGTCGAGCGTGCGCGAAGGCGTGAAGGAAGCCGGCGGCGCGATCGTCAGCACCGAGGGCGAGGACATCGGCGAATGGGTGCTGGTCGATTGCGGCGACGCGATTGTCCACATCCTGCAGCCGGCGCTGCGCCAGTACTACAACCTCGAGGAAATCTGGGGCGACAAGCCGGTGCGCATCAAGCTGTCTACGCCGAGTCCGTTCGGCGGCGCGCGTGCAAGCGAGCCCGACGACGAGGAAGAAGAGGATTTGCCTGCCGCGAAGCCCGCGCGCAAGACTAGCGCGCGCCGCAAGTAAGCGGGCCGTGTCGGCCACACCGCTACTTTCGTCGCAATGAAACTGCATATCCTCGCCGTCGGCCACAAGATGCCGGACTGGATCGCGACCGGCTTCGACGAATACGCGAAGCGCATGCCACCCGAGCTGCGCATCGAGCTGCGCGAGATCAAACCGGAGCAGCGCTCGTCGGGCCGTTCGGCCGAAAGCGTGATGGCCGCCGAGCGGCAGAAGATCGAAGCCGCGTTGCCGAAGAACGCGCGCATCGTCGCGCTCGACGAACGCGGCAAGGACTGGACCACGATGCAGCTCGCGGGCGCGTTGCCGGGCTGGCAGCAGGACGGCCGCGACGTGGCCTTTCTGATCGGCGGCGCGGACGGTCTCGATCCCGAGCTGAAAGCACGCGCCGATATGATGCTGCGCGTGTCGAGCCTCACGCTGCCGCACGCAATGGTGCGCGTGCTGCTGGCCGAACAGCTTTACCGTGCGTGGACCATCACGCAAAATCACCCGTATCATCGCGCGTGAGTGCCGGAGCCAGCGCGGCGACGCCTGGCAACCGTTCGTTGATGGCACGTCGCGGGTGCTCTGGTCGATACGCTTCTTGAACGCATTGCCGCCACTTCATGCGATGATGCGCCCGACGCGCCGCGCATCGATGCCATGAATGGATTCGGCGCATCGATCGCGTCGCCGAATCAAGCTCGCCCCGCCCGCTCTTCCACGCCCATCCGCGTTCACCGCCGCCACGCCATCCGTTCCCCGCTCCACCGAGACTCGTTCATGCCCACGCCCACCGCTTCGCTGCATCCGTTCGTCTACCTCGCCTCGCAAAGCCCGCGCCGCCAGGAGCTGCTGCAACAGCTCGGCGTGCGTTTCGAATTGCTGCTGCCGCGCCCCGATGAAGACGCCGAAGCGCTCGAAGCCGAACGGCCCGGCGAACACGCGCGCGACTACGTGCAGCGCGTATGCATTGCGAAAGCGCATGCGGCGCGCGCGCGTCTCGTGGCCGCTGGTCACGCGGTGCGGCCGATCCTCGTCGCCGATACCACCGTCACGATCGACGACGCGATTCTCGGCAAGCCCATCGATGCCGACGATGCGGTCGCGATGCTCACGCGCCTCGCGGGCCGCACGCACGAAGTGCTGACCGCGCTCGCCGTGATCGATGCCGACGGCGCGCTGCTGCCGGCGGCGTTGTCGGTGTCGAAAGTGCGTTTTGCTGCAGTGCACGCAGACGCGTTGCGTCGCTATGCGGCGAGCGGAGAGCCGCTCGGCAAGGCGGGCGCCTATGGCGTGCAGGGACGCGCGGCGGAGTTTATCGAGCATATAGACGGGTCCTATTCGGGTATCATGGGTTTGCCGCTTTTTGAAACCGCTGCCCTCCTGCGTGCAGCGCGCATCGACTTCTAGAACAACACCATGAATGAAGAAATCCTGATCAATGTCACGCCGCAGGAAACGCGCGTCGCGCTCGTTCAACAGGGCGCCGTCCAGGAACTTCATGTCGAACGAACGCTGTCGCGCGGCCGCGTCGGCAATGTCTATCTCGGCAAGGTCGTGCGCGTGCTGCCTGGCATGCAATCGGCGTTCATCGACATCGGCCTCGAACGCGCTGCGTTCCTTCACGTCGCCGACATCTGGCATCCGCGCATTGCCGGCGAAGCGCAACATCAAGCGCCGCATCAGCCGATCGAAAAAATCGTCTTCGAAGGTCAGACGCTGATGGTGCAGGTCGTCAAGGACCCGATCGGCACGAAGGGCGCGCGGCTGTCCACGCAAGTGAGCATCGCCGGGCGCACGCTCGTTTATCTGCCGCAGGAACCGCACATCGGCATCTCGCAGAAGATCGAGAGCGAGGCCGAGCGCGAGGCCGTGCGCGCGCGACTGACCGCCGTGTTGCCCGCCGACGAGAAAGGTGGCTACATCGTGCGTACGATCGCCGAGGATGCGACGAGCGAAGAGCTCGCCGCCGATGTCGCGTATCTGCGCAAGACGTGGGCGACGATTCTGTCGCAGGCGCAGCGCATGCCGCCCACCAGCCTGCTCTACCAAGATCTGAATCTCGCGCAGCGCGTGCTGCGCGATTTCGTCAACGATGAAACGTCGCGCATCCAGGTCGATTCACGCGAGACGCATCAGATGCTCGCCGATTTCGCGACCGAGTTCACGCCGGCGGTATCGTCGAAGCTGCACCACTACACCGGCGAGCGGCCGCTATTCGATCTGTACAACATCGAGGCCGAGATTCAGCGCGCGCTGTCGCGTCGCGTGGAGCTGAAGTCGGGCGGCTACCTCGTGATCGACCAGACCGAGGCGATGACGACAATCGATGTGAACACCGGCGGTTACGTCGGCGCGCGCAACTTCGACGACACGATCTTCAAGACCAACCTCGAGGCCGCGCATACGATCGCGCGGCAATTGCGGCTGCGCAACCTGGGCGGCGTGATCATCATCGATTTCATCGATATGGAAAACGCCGAGCATCGCGACCAGGTGCTAGGAGAATTGAAGAAGGCGTTGTCGCGCGATCGCACGCGGGTGACCGTGAACGGCTTCTCGCAGCTCGGGCTCGTCGAGATGACACGCAAGCGTACGCGTGAGTCGCTCGCGCATGTGCTGTGCGAACCGTGCCCGGTTTGCCAGGGCAAGGGGCAGGTGAAGACCGCGCGCACGGTGTGCTATGACGTGTTGCGCGAGATTCTGCGCGAGTCACGGCAGTTCAATCCGCGCGAGTTTCGTGTGGTCGCTTCGCAGCAGGTGATCGATCTGTTTCTCGAGGAAGAGTCGCAGCATCTGGCGATGCTGATCGATTTCATCGGCAAGCCGGTGTCGTTGCAGGTGGAGTCGAATTTGAGTCAGGAGCAGTACGATATTGTGCTGATGTAGGTATTGCCCCGGATGAGGCCGGATCGTTCATACCGTCCGGGCGCAGTGCCCGCATCAGCTTTTCGATGTTCTTGTCAGCACCCGATTCAGATTCTCGCCTTTAGCAAAAGTGATTCGCAAAGCACGGCCATTTCAGCACCACACGACGGCTCGAGAACAAATAACAGGCGAGCTCCAGCCCTCAGTTTCTGGACGTACTCATCACCCTTCTGCTCGCTGAGCGTGGCCCCCTTCGAGTCGTCGCGACTATCGATCCACTGGATCCACATCCGGACCTCCGCGAGCGAAAACGCGTACCGCGGCGAGATCAAAAGCCTGGACACGACATTCTGCCCGGCGAAATCAATCATGCGTTGCCCGATCACGCCAGAAAATCTTAGCTCTTCGACTTCACCGCCAACCCGGCGAAAGCGAAGTTCCAAGGCACGTGCGAGGGGATCATGGTCAATCCCAACTAGCTCCGCGTCGTGAAAGCTTGGAAAGTCCGTAACGTTCCGAATATCGGTGTATGTACCCGTGTCCATATAAGCTCCCATAAAACTCACGGCAACAGGGAAAAAGGTAGGCCTGGGCCTCGTACTCCGCGATCCCAATTGTGCGCGTGAGGGATGCCTTGACCATGGTCATGGTCAAAATCAAAATCGACAACCGCCTTCCCATCGTCCCCGTACAGACGCATCTGCCCGCTGCCCGCATTCGTGTACCACGTGCCCGGCTCGCCATGGTTTGGAGTCTTGGCGATCTCGAAGGAAACGCCCGCCGGCATATCCGGCTGATAGTCGAACGCCTGCGCATCGCCAAGCGGCGTTGATACCGGCGTAGCAATCGTTCCATCGGGCAACATGTCGCCCGGGCGGGCGAACCAGATCGCGAGGCCATCGTCAGCCGCCAGTCTCGGCAATTTCGGCCGCTGTAGCGAGCGCCCGACACTCTCAACGGGCACCGCGCGCCGGAATAGCTGCGACGGCGTGACGGTCGCATAGTACGGCCGGATTTCCTGTTCGCCAGGAGCGCCGTTCGCGCCCGAAGCTTGCCGCTTTGACACGACTGCGATCACATCGCCGCTTTCGACGGCGGACTGTAGCGCACGGATCAACTGCTCCGGCGCGGGACCGAGCGTGCCGAAAGAATGATCTGACGGCCGGCGCGCGCCTCGTCGCTCCTCGTGTTGCCACGATATTCGTGGCGCGTGTAAAGCTTGCAGTTTCGGTTGGCCCCAGCTTTGAAGTCAATCGCCATCGGTCTGCAACCCCATCAACATGCGTCACCCCGCCAGATCGATTTGAAACGGGTATACGTAGCATAAGGGTGGAGACAGCGCGATAGAATCGAAACAATCGATGACACTCTTTAGTTTGCTGGTCGACCACGCGGAACCAATAAAGCATCGCCATGCGCGCGTCGAAGCGCGCTGGAGTCCAGACAGATTGTGGCATGAGCCGGCCCCACCCCAATGGAACAAGACCCCGGCGATTGAGTTTGGAAATGCCTGTTGCAACGAGTCGAACGTATAAACTCAGCGCAACTTCCAGAGGGAGACATCTAATGCAACTTCTTGATCACGTATCGATCGTCGTTCCCGACATCGAGGCAGCCCGCCCTTTCTACGACGCCATCATGTCAGCTCTCGGCGCGAGCAAAGTCTTCGACCGTCCCACCGCCTTGGGCTACGGCGAGCGTTGCACGATCGACGACAGCTCATCGACCTATCTGGCCGTGTATCTCGATCCAAATGAAATAACAGAAAACAAACGTCACTGGTGCTTCAAAGCGCCGTCCCGCGAGCATGTCGATGCATTCTTCAAAGCGGGACTCTCGACCGGCGGCAAATCCGACGGCCAGCCCGGCTTGAGGCCCCACTATCACCCCGGCTACTACGCCGCATTTCTGATCGACCCGGCCGGCAATCGCATCGAGGCCGTGTGCCATGCCGCGAAACCCTAAACCCAAACCTCTCCAGGCCTAAGCCGCCACCTCACACCCCGCCTGCTCCAATACGGCCTGCGCCCGGTCATGCAGATCGCCGCCAGCCAACGACGCATCCGACGACCTGACCCACGCGGCGATCCTTAATGTCGCGCCGCCATGCACCGGATAATCCGCAACCGACACCACCGGTGCAAGCGTCGAACCGCTCAGCACACGCGGCTCGTCGGCCACGAGCTTCTGCAGTTGCCCGATCGCCGCATCCACGTCCTTGCGCTGCGCGAGTTCCACGTCGACCTCGATGCGCTGCGTGCCGCCACAACTGTAGTTGATCACCGGATTGCTCCAGATCTGGCTATTCGGCACGAACACGATGTTGCCGCCGCCGCGTTCGATCCGCGTCGTGAAGAGCCCCACCTCGCGGACGATGCCAGCCGCGGCCCCGCTGCCTTCGATCACGTCGCCGACGCGAAACGGTCGCAGCAACAGCAGCATCATGCCGGCCGCGATGTTCTGCAACGTGCCTTGCAACGCGAGGCCGATCGCGAGGCCAGCCGCGCCGAGCACGGCCAATACGCTCGCGGTCGCGATGCCGACTTCACCGAGCGCCGCGATGAAGGCGAGCACGCGCACGGCCCACGTGCCCATCGCGGCCAGCATCGGCGCCAGGGTCGGGTCCGCGGGCGTGCGCGCGAGCGCCTTCGCGAACATCGCGCCGACGCGGTTCGACAACCACCAGCCGACCACGACGATCAGCACGGCAATCGCGATATGAACGACGTCGTGTGTCAGCGTGACGAGCAGTGACGGCTGAAGATGAAAGAAACGGTAGAGGGAGTCGTTCATCGTCGGCTTGGTCCGCTTGATCGATACCGATGCAGAGCAAGCACGACGCGTTCCTGTCCATCCGTCGCAAGATGCGGTACGTGACTTGCTAACTGGCCGTCGATCTCGACGGCATCAAGAAGATGCGCTCGAGCGTCTCAAAGATTGAGATGGACGATCTGCGCTTCAATGCTGAGCGCCGTGCTCGGCGCGATTCGCGACGTTACACGCCGCGCGGCAGCGCTGCCTCGATGAACACCGCGCACAACGCTTGCATGCCCTTCGCGTCCTCCTCGTCGAAGCGCGCGACGATTGGGCTATCGACATCCCACACGCCGATCAGCGTACCGTCGGGCGCGACGAGCGGCACGACGATTTCCGATTGCGACGCCGAATCACACGCGATGTGACCGGGGAACTCGTGCACGTCGCGCACGACCTGGGTCTGACGGGTTTGCGCGGCCGTACCGCAGACGCCCTTGCCGACTGCAATGCGCACGCACGCGGGCTTGCCCTGGAACGGGCCGACCACCAGTTCGCGGCCGTCGTGAAAGTAAAAGCCGGCCCAGTTCAGATCGCTCAACGAATGAAAGACGAACGACGAGAAGTTCGCGGCGTTGGCGATCCAGTCCGTTTCGCCGGCCAGCAGCGCGCGCGCCTGCGCAACCAGTTCTTCATATTGCGCGGCTTTCGGCAGATGCGAGGTGGAGGAAACTTGGAACATGACGGTGTCCGTGAGCAGAGCGGGAGGGTAAACGGTGAAGTTTAAAGCAAGCGAAATTCCCGCGCGCGGAAGTCGAACGGGGTGACACACGCCGCGCGTCTATGCTCGCGTCCCTTCCAGTTCTCAATTTGCCCTTTTTAGTTTCTATCTCAATATTATAAATAACTCATTTCGCATTATTTTAACTCAAAATGATTTTTGCGAGTTCTATTTTTGTTATATTACTCACTCCATTCGATCTGCTTTTTTAAGATACTCGATGCCAAACGCAAATTCAGATAAATCCATGAGTGAAGCAGGCTATACCGCCCTTCGTATAAATGACGGCGTCGTTATGCGCTACTACAACGATGCACCAAAGAATGGCAATTGCACTTGGGGCATCGGCACATTAGCCCACTTCGGTCCGTGTACGGCGGAGGAACTAGCGCGAACGGTTGTTCCCGAAGAGGCAAACACTATTCTGCGAAATCGGGTTGGTGAGGCAGAGGCAGCAGTTAAAACCGTGGTCACGCAGTACGAATTGACTCAGGCACAGTTCGATGCTGCCGTGTCTTTTGCTTATAACTCGTCACGCCAGAACACACGCGACGCGTTAAATCCCGCAAATACCGGAAACATGACAGCCGTCGCAGAAAAAATGAGGCTCAATGTGATGATTACCCCGCGCGATCGCAATGGCCGAAAGATCGGTCCTGCGAAGAGAAGCCGGGGATTAACGAGCCGCCGCCAACGAGAATCCGCGCCCTTCCGGCAGTCCGCACAATGACAGGCCACAAGATTTTTGCATATGTGGCTCTCACACTGGCCGCCTCGGCGAGCGTGTGCGCGGCACAAACACCGCACGCGACGATTAATGATTTCGTCGGCAATTGGGTCGTGACCGATGTAGTTGACTACGCCGATATTTCTGGTGGCATCCCCGAAGCAAAAAGGATTCTCGGCATGAGAATGACAATTACGCCGCAATCCATGAGCTTCAACAGTGAAACCTGCCAGCCGAACACAGGTTTTACCGTCAAACGAATCGACACGCTTTCGGCGTTGAAGAATCAGTTCGGGCTTCGCGTGAATGAAACCGGATTGCCCGCTACAACTGTTGTCGTAGATAGCGACAATTGTTTTGCGGTTTTCCGGATGGACGCTCACAGGATTGTGTTTGGATGGGACGGCATCATCGTTCGCGCGCTACGGGATCAGTGAGAGCTCGCTGAGTACCGTCCCAGAGGCCTAGGCCTGCTACTGATCGACCCCAATAATCACGCTCGACGCCTTGAAAATCGCCGTCGCCGTCTTGCCGCTCGCGAGGCCAAGACGCTCCACGCTGTCGTTCGTGATGATCGCCGCGATCTGTGCGCCACCTGCACTGATCGTCACTTCCGAATTGACCGCGCCCTTCGTGACGGCCGCGACGGTCCCTTCGACGCAGTTGCGCGCCGACACCTGGTGCTTCGCGACATCGACCATCACGATCACCGACGATGCCTTCACGAGCGCAAACGCCTGCTTGCCAGCCGCGAGCCCGAGCGATTTCGCGCTGCCGTGCGTGATGATCGCGACGATCTCGAGACCGTCCGACGTGCGCAGCGTGACTTCGTCGTTGACGGCACCGTGCGTGACGTCAGTGATTTCGCCGCTGAACTGATTGCGGGCGCTGGTTTTCATAGCGTGCTCCCTGTCGATTGAAGCGCGTGGCAACGCGCGGGTGGACGGACAAAGCGAGTGTAGCGGATGCCGCGCGCGCCGCCACCAAACATCCAATGCGCCGCGGGTATCGCCGGCACCGTATCATCGTGGCCTTGCACCTCATACGCCGAATCTTTATGCCTGTCGCCGTTCTCTCCGGCCGTGCCTGCCGCACCGCCATGCTATGCGCCGCCGTCACGATGCTCGTCGCGTGCGGCACGCCAACGCCGCCGCATGGCACGCACGCTTTCGTCGACAACGTCACGCTGTTTCCGCTCGCCCATTACGACCAGAACGTCGATCACTGGCTCGATCCGAACAGCCCCGACTACGATAGGCCGTTTCTCAGCGCCGCCGAGCAGCGCGCACATTTCGACGCGCTGTTCGCGCGCTACTTCGGCACGGGCGAGAACGCGCCGTCGCCATGGAATCCCGCCTGGGTGAGCGCACGCGTGTTTCGCGAACAGGGCGAGGACATTGCCGCACTGCAACAGCGCCGCATCGACAAGTTCGACAACAGCGGCAAGCATCGCAGCGTCATCGGTTACGGCGAAAACTTCCGGCCGCACGACAAGGCGTGGATCGACGCGATCTCCCGCAACATCAACGTCGCTCAGTTCACGCAAGCGCCGGTGTATCAGCCCGAGCGGCGCGCGATCGCGACCGGCAACCTGATGGTGCGCGAACTGCCAACCACCGATCCGTCGTTCTACGACCGTCACCTGGCCGGCGAAGGCTACCCGTTCGACAACCTGCAGATTTCGGCGGTGCGGCCGGGTACGCCGCTCTATGTGCTCGGCGGCAGCGTCGACGGTGCATGGCACTACGTGCAGACGCCCGACGTTCAGGGCTGGGTGCGCAGCGACGGCGTGGCGTTCGCCGACGATCGTTTCATCGATCAATGGCGCACGGCGGCCGGCAAGTCGCTGGGCGCGGTGATCGCCGCGTCGGCGGCGGTCAACGACAGCCGCGACGTATTCCGCTTCAACGCGCCGGCCGGGACGATGCTGCCGCTGCTAACGGGTGGCTCGGCATCGCCAGCCGCGACCAGCACCAACGCAGGGTCGCTCCAGCTACTCGTTCCCGCGCGCGACGTCGACGGCCGCGCGCTGATCCGCACCGCGTCGCTCGACACCACGCAGATCACGCCGATGCCGCTCACCGCGACACCGCGCCATCTCGCGATGCTGTTGAAGGCGCTGATCGGCCGCCCGTACGGCTGGGGGAACAGCGGCCTCTACAACGATTGTTCGTCGGAACTGCAAAGCATCTTCGCGGCGTTCGGCGTGTGGCTGCCACGCCATTCATCGACGCAGATGAGCGCCGGCCGCATGATCGATCTGTCGGACTCGACGCCCGCCGAGCGGCTCGACTATCTGGCGCGGCATGGCGTGCCGCTGCGCACGCTCATCTACATCGGCGGCCACGTGATGCTGTACCTCGGCAACACGACGCGCAACGGCGCCACGGTCCCGGTCGTCTATCAGGACGTGTGGGGCCTGCGTCCGGCAGACAACAGCCGGCGCGCGGTGATTGGTGGCTCGGTAATCCTGCCGCTCGACGAGCGCATCGCCGAGGACGCGACGCTGCAGTCGCTCGCCGCGACGCGGACGTTCCAGATCAGCATCCTCGGCGCACCGGCCGGCAGCGTGGCGCCGTCGTCCGCGCCGCCTGCGGACGAGGACAATCCGGCGGGGTGAATGACAACGGCGACTCACCCTCGCCCGGGCCGGAAAATATTTTTCCCGGAGTGTCGATCCAACGGTCACCAACTCGTCGTAACGTTGAAGACCCAGCTCACGCAGCCGGTCTTTCCACTGAGGAACCGTTACTTCAAGGAGTCACCGTCATGTCCAGCGCCGCAGTCAAACCGATCCCGGAAGGGATGCACTCACTCACGCCGTACCTGATCTGCAAGAACGCCGCCGAAGCGATCGCGTTCTACACGAAAGCCTTCAACGCCGTCGAACAGGTCCGTCTGCCGGGCCCCGACGGCAAGGTGATGCACGCGACCCTGAAGATCGGCGACTCGATGCTGATGCTGACCGACGAATGGCCCGAGCATCAATCCTTCGGCCCGAACACGCTGAAGGGCACGCCGGTCACGATTCACCACTACGTACCGGACGTCGACGCAAGTTTCAAACAGGCGGTCGACGCAGGTGCGACCGTCACGATGCCCGTCACCGATATGTTCTGGGGCGACCGCTATGGCCAGGTCAAAGACCCGTTCGGCCACAGCTGGTCGCTCGCGACGCACAAGCGCGACCTTAGCGCCGAGGAAATCCAGAAGGCGATGGCCGCGATGGATTGTTCGTCCCAAGAGAAGAAGTGAGCTGAAGGTGGGCGTCGGGCGAACGCACGCCCGGCCCCACCGACACACGTCCCGAAGGAGCAACGCCATGCAGAAAATCGCGCCGTGCCTGTGGTTCGACGGCAATGCGGAAGAAGCCGCGGAGTTCTACACGTCGGTGTTTCCGGCTTCGCGCATCGCCACTACGCTGCACTCCACGGACGCCGGCCCCGGACCGGCGGGCGAGGTCGTCGCCGTCACCTTCGAAATCGAAGGCCAGGAGTTCATGGTGCTGAACGGTGGCCCGCAATATAAATTCACGCCGGCCATCTCGCTGATGGTTCACTGCGACTCGCAGGAAGAAGTCGACCGCTACTGGTCGAAGCTGCTCGACGGCGGCGAGCCGGTGGCCTGCGGGTGGCTGCGGGACCGCTTCGGCGTATCGTGGCAGATCACGCCGAACGTGCTGCTGCAGATGTTGCGCGATCCGGATCGCGCGAAGGCAAGTCGCGTGATGGCGCAGATGATGAAGATGGTCAAGCTCGATATCGCGCCGCTGGAACAGGCGTATCGCGGCGAGTAGGACCGGGCAGCGAGCGCCCCGCCTTCCCTCGCTTGCGCGATCTTTTGATAGGATCGGACTCGACCCCAACACGGCGAGACAACCACGGTGCGCGTCAACCATCAGGCTTTCTTCTGCTCGTTGTTCATCGCGCGTCTCGCCGATCAGATCCTGCTCTTTCTGGTGCCGCTCGTCGTCTATCAAACGACGCGCCAGGTTTCATGGTCGGGCCTCGCGTTCTTCATCGAGACGCTGCCGCGCTACCTCGTGTTCCCGTTCTTCGGCGCACTCTGCGACCGCTTCCCCCCGCTGCGTCTGATGCGGCTGAGCCAGGCAGTGCGCGCCCTCGCGTGCTTCGGTGGTATCGCCGCGTATGCGCTGTTCGGCGGCATCGGCTGGCTGATCGCGCTGTCGGCCGCGTGCGGCGTGCTGACGAGCCAGGGGCTCGTCGCGCGCGAGGTGATGCTGCCGCAAATCTTCAGCACGCAGCAGATCCAGAAAGTGCTCGCTTATTCGCAACTGGCCGACCAGCTCGGCTTCGTGCTCGGGCCGATGCTCGCCGCGCTGCTGCTTGGTGTGTGGCGTTGGGAATGGGTGGTCGCCGCGACCGGCGTGCTGTTTCTGTGCGCCGACGCGGCGCTGTTGGTCTGGCAGCGACTGAGCGGTTTTCGCGCGCGCCCGCCCGGGTCCGCTCAATCGCTCGCGCGCGCCGCTCGCTGGAGCACGCCGCTGCGTATCGCGCTCAAGCACGTGTGGACGCTGCCAGGCCTGAAAAAGGTCATCATGCTCGCGGCCGCGGAGAACCTCGTCATCGGTGTCACGCTCGCGACATCGGCGGCGATGGTGACGGGCTTGCATGCGCAATCCAATCGCTACTACGCAGCTTTGCAAACGGCCGGCGCCGTCGCGACGGTGCTGGTGCTGCTGACGGTGGCGCGCGCCGGCTGGTCCGCGCGCGTGCTCGGTCTCGTCGCGTTCGTGACGATCTGCGCGGGCGGCGTGATCGCGGGCGCGAGCGCGTCGCCGTGGGGCTATGCGCTAGGCTTTCTGCTGATCGTCGGCTTCGACAAGATGTTCAACGTGTACATCCGCAGCGCGCGTTTGCAGATCATTCCGCCCGAGGACTACGGCAAGACGATCGGCGTCGCGATTTTGCTGAACAATCTGACGCAGCCGCTCGCCGGCCTGCTGGTCGGCGTGTTCTCCGCTCGAACGCAAACGGGCCCACTGATCGTCGCGCTATCGCTGACGATGGGCGGCATCGGCGCCGCGGTATCGATCGGCTCGGCGCTGCTGCGCCGCAAGCGCGCGTGGGCGCTCGAAGACTGACCGCGCTTCGACGCACGACGACACGCGCAAAGTTACCCACAGTTTTTGTTGGCAAATCTGTGCATAACTTCCCGGGAAAAGCCGCAAGCCTTTGATACGGCTGTCGTTTTTTCGTCTGCATCGAAGGTGCGGCAGCGCACGGAGTTTTACCGGGGTTGATGCTCGAACGGAAGTCATGATGCATGACAGGTTGCAACGCAACCGGGAACTCGCCCGCGCGCAGGACGGCGATGATCCGCGTGGCCCAGCGGATAGTTTCAGCCGGCTTCACACACCCGTCAGCCAAACCCGGCACACTGTAATTCATGACGAAAAGGCTACGTTCGCTTGCGGCGCAATTGGCCGCGTTTCACGGCTAAACATTCATGAAAAAGTAAAGCCACATGCATAGCGCAGTTTTTTTGTATCGGTCACAATGTGTCTGCCTGATCTGAAATTACCGGGTGTGCGTGCGTAACCCGATGAGAACTCAGGTTCACAGTCAACGTGAAATAGTCAATTCAATAGGCATGAATTGTTAAATGTGATTTGCAAAATTCAATTGATAAATCACATCTGTCAATTGCGTTCAGAATGCAGCACATTTAATCAAAATGCTTCGCGAGTCGAATACTGAAAGCTCGGCCAATCATGAATTGCGGCGCGAAGCCGGCACCGCGCTACGCGAAGACGCGGAGGTTGTCGGCGTGTCGGCGGGACGGCGACGCGCGCTGAAGGCACTGACGTGGCTCGCCATCGCCGCGCCCGCGGGCTGGCTCGCGAGCCGCCCGCCGTGGCGCACATGGACCGCCGACTTCCGCACCGCGACCGGCGAACTGCACGACATACTGCTCGCGGATGGCTCCCAGATCACGCTGGGCAGCGCGAGCGCGATCGACGTCGCGTTCGAAGCGAACGTTCGCCGCGTTCATCTGCTTGAAGGGGAAATCATGGTGCGGCCCGTGAGCGATGTCCGCGGCACCGCTGGCACCCGAACGACTCATGCGCCTTTACTCGTGCAAACGGCCGAAGGCGTCGTCGAAGCGCGTGGCGCGCAGTTCAGTGTGCAGCAACGGGATGGTTTCACGCGCGTGGCTGCGTTTCGCGGCGACGCGTTGGCGACGCCGGCAGCCACCGCGGCGCTGATGCTGACGCAGGACCAATGGTGCAGGTTCACGCGCGACGGCATCGCGGCGCCGCTCACGCTCGACCCACGCGAGGCGATGTGGACGCGTGGCCTGCTCTACGCGAACGACATGCGTATCGCGGAGCTCGTCGATGAACTCGCGCGCTATCACGCCGGCGTGTTGCGCTGTGCCGCCGACGTCGCCGATCTGCGCGTGTCGGGCATCTATCAGCTCACCGATAGCGACGCGACGCTCGCGCTGCTGCAGCGGATCTACCCGATCCGTCTGCGCTCGATCACGCCTTACTGGACCCTCGTCGAAGCGCTCGACAGCACGAGAATCTGACGCTCAAGCCGCCACGGCCTGCGGCAACGCGAACCCTTGCTCGCCCTGCTCGCCGCCGAGTGCATCGATCAGATCGCGCAGCATGCGGTCGAGTTCGGCCGTCATCAGCGCGACGTCGGAATCGAAGCGTTCGTCGTCGTTCTGCGCGGTCGGATCGCTCGCTTCCTTGAGCACGTCGAGCGGCGCGATGCGCTTGATCGTCAGCGACGGCGTCAGCACGAACGACACGCGATCGTTCCACGTCATCGCCAGCCGCATGCATTGCTTACCTGCCTCGATGTGGCGGCGCATGTCTTCGGCGTCCAGCGCATGTCCGACATAGCGGACCGTCGCGTTGCCCTCGGCGGGCGAACGCAGCTCGGTGTCCTGATCGAGCGTGAAACCCGCCGGCGCGTCGCCGTCGAGCAGCCAGCCGGTCATCGCCGCGACCGGCGACTGCGCGACGCGCACCGTCATCAGCGGCAACTGGTCGATCGACTTGACGAGCAGACCGCGCACATCGTCGGCGAGCGCCTGCGACGCCGCGTCGATCACGAGCCAGCCATTCGTGCAATCGATCCACACCCGCGTATCGCGGCGGATGCTGAATGCGCGCGGGCGCAACTCGTCGGTGACCTGCTCCTTCAGGTCGCGCATCTGCTTGCGGCCCGGCTTGAAGCCCTGCTGCTCCTCGAGCTCGGCCGCGCGCTCGCGCGTGATCTGGGTGACCACCGACGCGGGCAGCAGCTTCTTCTCGGCACGGAAGGTCAGCAGCATCTGACCGTTCATGGCGTAGACGAGCGAGTCGCCGTCGCGCGGCGGCGCCCACCCCTGGGCCTGCATCTCGACGCTCTGGCCGGGCGCGAACGCGTACGGCGCGAGCCACTTCTGCATCTGTTCAGGGGTGACGGACCACGGAGCGGGCAGACGGTGCAGCTGAAGGTTTTTGAACCACATGAGCGAAGTCGGATTTAGGCAAAGCGCAGCATTTTATCCGACCAAAACCAGACGGGGCGTTCTGGCCGACGCGATCGTGAATACTGCCGATTTTCAGAAATAAAGCAAAAAATCTTCCGACTACAGGCCCGCGCATCCGCGCGTTTTGGCGGCAAATCACCTAGACTTTTGGACAGGACAGACTAGACGGAGGCGGTCATGGCCGACCAAACCGCAAGTTGGCAAACGGTGCAATACGAGGGCTTCGAGATACACGTGTCACCTGTTCCGAAAGACCCGCCGGACCCGGCGCATGCCGCCGACGCGGCGGCCACGCAAAAGAGTCGCTACACGTATCTAGGCTACGTCTGTCATCCGGGCGCCAATCCCCAGCTTCCCGGCCATGCGGTGCCGTTTCACGCGGATGGCGAGGAGAGCTTCGCGAGTGTCGACGACGCGCTCTACGAAGCGGTGCACGTGGGACGCAGCATCGTCGACGGCACGCATCCGGACCTGACGGTGCTGCCGCTCGTGACGGGCGGCGTTTGACACCCGCAGCGACGCCCGCAGCGACACCCGCAGCGCGTCGAGCCGCCGTTTTCGGTTCGGCGCCCGTCAGCCCAACGCGCGCTTGATGCGCGACTTCAGCAGCGCCCGACGCAGCCGGCCGGTGCGCTCCGGCTCGCTGACCGCGAGCGCACCGTCGATGGCGGTGCCGCGGCGCAGATAATAGCGGTCGAACGTCGCCTGCGTCATCCCCCACTTGTTGAGAAACTGGCGACGGCCGTCGTTCTTCACGATCTTGCCGGTGCTCTTCTGCTGGAAGTGATAGACGAGACTGTCGCCGACGCCGACGAACACGCGGCAGCCCGCGTCCCACAGCTTCATCGAGAAATCGTTGTCGCTGCTCATGCCGGGGCTCAGCTCGCTGCTGTAGCCGCCCACCTTGAACCACCAGTCGCGGTGCACGAGCGTCGGCGGCCACGTCGCACCGCGCCAGTCGGCACGCACGAGACTGGGCGCGGCAGCGACCAGCTCGTCGGCGCGAAACACCTGGGCATCGCGGCCGAAGTCGCGCACGACCACGCACGGATTGCCCGAATCGACCGGCTCGATCATCGTGCCCGACAACATGAACAGCCTGTCGGCCGGCATCTGCGCGAGACGCTTGACGAGCGCTTCATCCCACCCCGGGCAGCAGTACATGTCGTCGTTCATGTAGACGATGTAGTCCTGCGTCGCGCGCGCCGCCGCGATATTGACCGCGTGGCAGATACCGATATTGCCGGGCGACGCCGTATGCTCGATGCCCTCGTCGCGCACCCACGCGAGCGTGCCGTCCGAACCGTCGTTGACGTGCACGATGATCTGGTGCGGATACGTCGAATGACGGCGCAGGCTTTTGATCACGAGGCGCAGATATGGCAGGTTGTTCCAGGTCGGGATGATGATTGAGAACATCGAGTCGGTCCGTTGAGCTGGGCGCGGGGCGCGGCATGCGCCGCGCGCCGGCCATGAATGTCGCGCGATTGTACCGCCCCCCGCCTTCTCGCACGACAGGCGCCGCCTGCCGCCGCCGCGCCGAATACCGCGGGCCGACGGTACCTTGCCGGGTGCGGCAGCAAGCATTCCGCAAGGTAGCGCATGGTTATAATCCGGATCGCTCTGCCGTCTTGAAAACCTCAAATGGTCCGGCGATCCCCTGCAATTTCACCACCGGAACGGTAGTGTGCTCATCGATAACGTAGACCTATGATTTTTGCTTCCAGTCTGGTCTGGCTCACGTCGGCCCTGCTGTTTCTCGCGCCCGCGGTCAATCTGATGTGGCGCGGCGGCACCGGCTACTGCTTTTTCGTACTCGTCGCGCTCGCGCTCGGCGCGGCCATCGTCAACCGGCGCATGCCGGGCTATTTCTCCGCGTTGCGCACCTATCGCTGGTTCACGATCGGCATGCTCGCGTTCGTCGTCGGGATCGGCGCGCAGCAGCTGGCGCTCGGCTACTGGCTGCCACGCGAACTCGACTCGGTCGCGCGCTTCGTGTTCGCGCTACTGGTGTTCCTGCTGCTGCGCCAATTGCCGTCGCGCAATCTGCGCATGATCGGCTGGGGCTGTGCGGCCGGCGCGCTTGCGGTCGGCGCATGGGCGATCATCAATCAGCCGCCCGGCGGCTGGACCGATGCGAACCGTCTGAACAACTCGTACACGAACGCGATACCGTTCGGCGATACCGCGCTGCTGCTCGCGTTCCTGTCGGTATTCACGCTCGGCTGGGACAATCCGCGCGACTGGCGCGTGCTCGTGCCGCGCGTGCTCGCGCTGGTGTCGGGCGGCTATGCGTCGTTTCTCTCGGGCTCGCGCGGCGGCTGGCTCGCGGTGCCGGTGTTCGTCGTGCTGCTCGGCATGCAGTACCACTGGTTCACGCGGAAAAAGCGCCTGCTGGTCGCGACGCTCGTGATCGTTATCGGCGCGGGGGGGCTGTTGTCGACCGAACGGGTCCAGAAGCGCTTCGCCGAAGTGCCGAACGATGTATCGATGATGCACAAGGGTGAAGACTTCACGGCCACCGGTCTGCGCCTGCAACTGTGGGACGCATCGCGGATGATCGTCGAACGGCATCCGCTGTGGGGCGTCGGCAAGGGCCATCTGGTCAACGAACTCGGCGCGATGGCCAAGCGCGGCGAGGTGAAGGCCGAGATCGTCAACGAACGCGCGCATAGCGACTTCTTCTCGACACTGGCCGAGATGGGCGCGGTCGGCGTGATCTGCCTGCTGCTGTTCTACTACGGCATGACGGTGTATTTCTGGCGACACCGGCATGCGAGCGACCCGGCGATTCGCGCCGCGTCGTATTCCGGTCTGGCGGTCGCGTCGAGCACGGTGATCTTCGGGCTCACGATCGACGTGCTGGTGCCGGTCATGGTGACGGTACTGCTCGCGCTGCTGATAGCGACACTGCTGGCGATGATCGATGCCCGCAAGCGCGAGCTGCGCAGCGTAGCGCCGGCCGCGCCGACGCCAGCCGCGCTCGTGCGCGAGACGCAGCCGCGCGATTGATTCCGATTCGACGAGAAGCGGCTGCCCGAGCGCGGAGCGCCGCCCTCATCCTCGCGTGAACACCTCGTAAAGCGCCGCGACGTGCGCGTCGACGCTCGGGTCGTACACGAGGCTGTCGCGCGGTGCCGCGATGCGCGCTGCGCCGCTCTTCACGCGTTCGACCGCCTGCCCGATCGCGCGCTCGAAACTGCCCTCGGACTGCCGCGAAAACTCGATCTTCGCGGCGCCGGTCACGGTCTCCGCCGAGCCGACGTTGTCGGCGATCAGGAGCGGCGTGCCGCACATCACCGACTCGACACCGACGAGCCCGAACGGCTCGTACGCCGACGCGACGACCGTGAAATCGGCGGCCGCGAACAGCTTTTCGATCTCTTTGCTGTAACCCGCGTAACGAATTGTGTCGCCAGTTTTGGGCACCGGCCGGCCCGCGACGACGAGACAGACCGGCAGCGTCGTGCCCGAGAAAAACGCTTCGAGCAACGGATAGCCCTTGCGCTCGTGACTCGTCGACGAGAACACGAACATCACGCGATCGTCGGGCACGCCGAGCTGGCGGCGCACGGCCGCGCGCGCGGCGGCGTCGAGCGGCTTGAAGCGGGCGGTGTCTACGGGCGGATAGAGCACGTCGATGCGCGCTGCCGGCACGTGATAGAAACGCTGCAACTCGCGGCTCATCAATTGCGAATGCGCGACGATCGCGCGCGCCCGCGTGTAGACGCGCCGCTCGAGCTCGATTTGCCATTCGTCGCTGCGGCGCGCGGTGCGGCCCGCGGCTTCGAGCGAACCCGGATGCGTTCCGCCGCACAATGCGACGTCGGCATGCGTCGAGTGATTGATCGAGAACACGCACGCCGGACGATGCCGCTTCAAACGCTGCTTCAGACGCCAGTCGAACGCGAGGTTGCGCAGCTTGCGCGGCGCCCAGCGCACGTTGAGCGGCTGGGCATCGATCCACGCGGCCTCGGCAAGCGCCTCGTCGATCTCGCGCGCGAACAGCGTCGGGCGCAGACCGAGCCGATGCAGGCCGGCGATCACGTCGCGCGTGTAGCGCTCGGCGCCGCCGCTGTTCTTCAGCGCCTGGGCGGTCAGCGCGATGTCGGTGAGGGGCCGCTGGTTCGGGTCGAGGGTCGGCTCTGACAAGGATCGGTCTCGGTGAGGCGCACGCGCGGACGAGTCCTTGGGTGCGCAGTTTCGGGGCAGCGGCAATTGTAAAGGATGGATTTCGCCGGGTTCAGCTCGCGGTGCTCGGGTTTGCCGTGCGCGTCGCGCGGCGCGGCCGTCAGCGGCTAGAATCTAGGCCAATCGCTTTCTCCCCGACTCCATGACCGATAGCCTGGCGCACCTCGCACCCCCTGCAACCGCCGACACCGCCCGCCCCCTCGTCTCGATGCTCGTGATCGCCTACAACCAGGCAGAGCAGATCGGCGACGCCGTGCGCAGCGCGCTCGCGCAAACCTACGAGCCGCTCGAAATCATCGTCTCCGACGACGCGTCCCGTGACGCGACCTACGCCGCGATCGAAGCGGCGCTCGCCGGCTACAGCGGGCCGCATCGCGTGATCGCGCGGCGCAATATGGTGAACCAGGGCATCAGCGCGCACCTGTCGCAACTCGCGCAGTTGGCGCAGGGCGAGTTGCTGTTCGTCGCAGCCGGCGACGACATGTCGGCGCCCGAGCGCTGCGAGCGCGTCGTCGACTGCTGGCTCGCGCATGGGCGCCGCCCCGACCTGATCGCGACCGATCTCGCCGACATGGACGAAACGGGTCACGTGCACGAGCGCGTGAGCCCGACCGAGCTCGACCGCTATCGCAGCTTCGACGACTGGCTCGTCGAGCGTCCGTGGCTGATCGGCGCCGCGCATACGTGGTCGCGACGCCTGATCGAGCGCTTCGGGCCGATGCTGCCGGGCGCCGCGGCCGAGGATCAGATCATGGTGCTGCGCGCGATCCTGTCGGGCGGCGCGATCAGTCTGCGCGAGCCGCTGGTGCGCTACCGGCGCGGCGGACTCTCACGCAAGCGTCGCTACCAGTCGGTCGACGAGCTGATCGCGCGGATGCGGCAGAGCAATCGCTACGGACTCGCGGAACTTGCGCAGCTGCAGCGCGACGCTCAGATCGCCGGCGTCGGCGAACGCATGCGCGCGGCGATGGCGCCGAAGCTCGCGCGCGAGCAGTTCATCCACGCGATGTTCGAAGCGGGCAGTCTTGGCGAACGCATTGGTCTCGTGACGCGCAGCGCCGGCGTGAAGCTCGGGCTGCGGATTCGGATGTTTCTGTATGCGAGTTGCCCGGTGGTCTATGCACCGGGCATCTGGCTCAAGCGGCTCGTGCGGGGCGGAAAGGCCTGAAGACGACGGTAAGGTCTGACCGCGCTTTGCGACTCGACGCGACCGCGGCTCACGAAACTCCGCGCGACGCGCCCCGCCGCTGCCGCAAGCGTCGCGCGAGACTCGGCCTTCGCACTTCGACGCCGAAGCTCAGCACACTCGCGCGCAAGCGCCGCAGCATCTTCACCGAGCGCACGAAGGTCTCGCCGGTGTGACTGATCATCACGAACTCGAACGCGCCGCGCCAGCTCGCGACACCACGCGAAAACGCGTTGATGTCGTGACGCGCATCGACGGGCAGCTCGGCGCCGAAGCGCCGCGTGAACACCCGCACCTGATCCGCGATGGCTTCGATCTGCCGCCGCCGGCTCGCGCCGCGCCGCCGTGCCGCCTCGGCACCGCATTCTTCGCGCGCCGCGCCGCGCTCGTTGGTCGCGCTCGCGCCGACCGCGTTGCCGTCATGCTGCCGATACTTCAGATGCGGCGCCGCGACGTGGCGAATCTCGCCGAACGACGCAACCACCATCGCGAGCCACCAGTCGTGCATCACGATGCCGGGCGGGAACGGCAGTGCGCGATCGAGCGCCGCGCGGTTGACGAGCATCGCGCAGCCGGGCACATGGTTGCTCAGCAGAAAATCGCGCAAGCGCGTCGCGCAGCGCGACTTCGCGGTGATATCGAACAGCGAGCGCGACAGACGGCACAGCGTCGAGTCGACGAGCTCGATGTCGCAGAACGCGAGCGCGGGCGTGGCGGCGCCGTCGCCCGCGCTTTCCGCGCGCCGCACTTCCCGCATCAGATCGGCGACTTTCTCGGGCGCCCAGACGTCGTCCTGGTCGGCAAGCGCGATGTAGTCGCCGCGGCAGCCGGCGAGCGCGCGCTCGAAATTGCCGACGATGCCCGCCCGCGTGCCATCACCGACGAGCCGCACCGGCACGCGTCCCGTATACGACGCGAGCAGTTCGCGGGTGCCGTCGCAGGATGCGTCGTCGGATACCACGACTTCGAGATGCGGCCAGCTCTGCGCTTCGAGCGAAGCCAGCAGCTCGGGCAGATAAGTGCGGCCGTTGTACGTCGCGAGCGCGATGGAGACGAGCGGCTTGCTCGGATCGTCGTCAAACATAGGCAGTCGATTTCCGCCAGGCGGACCGTGATTGCCCGCCAGCATGCGATGAGCGCCGAAAAAGCGCAATAAATTGAGACTTAAACACAACACCGGCCCAGACAATGGGCCGGGTAGGAGAATCAGCGGCTGGGGCCGCAATGTGCCGGATCAAACCGGGCTTTGCTGGAACTGGATGCGATGCAGATGCGCGTACAAGCCGTCGTGCTCGAGCAGCTCGCGATGGCTGCCACGCTCGACGATCCGCCCCGCTTCCATCACGAGGATGCGGTCGGCGCGCTCGATGGTCGACAGCCGGTGCGCGATCACGAGCGTCGTGCGGCCCTTCATCAGCGTTTCGAGCGCCGCCTGCACGTGGCGCTCGGACTCGGAATCGAGCGCCGACGTCGCTTCGTCAAGAATCAGGATCGGCGCGTCCTTGTAGATCGCGCGCGCGATCGCGAGACGCTGGCGCTGGCCGCCCGACAGCATCATGCCGTTGTCGCCGACGAGCGTCTCGATGCCCTGCGGCATCGCCTGCACGGTGTCCCACAGGTTCGCCGCACGCAACGCCGCCTTGACCTTCTCCGCATCGACCTCCTGACCGTACGCGACGTTGTGCGCGATGGTGTCGTTGAACAGCACGACGTCCTGGCTCACCATCGCGATCTGGCTGCGCAGCGCGTGCAGGTCGTACTCGGGCAGCGCGACGCCGTCGACCAGGATCGCGCCGCCGGTCGGATCGAAGAAGCGCGGCAGCAGGTTCACGAGTGTGGTCTTGCCGCTGCCCGACGGACCCGCAAGCGCGACCATCTCGCCCGGGGCGACCTTGAACGACACCTGGTCGAGCGTGTGACGGTTGTGCGTGGAGCTGGCGCCGTAGGTGAACGACACGTCGCGGAACTCGACCTCGCCGCGCGCGCGGGCGAGCGGTTTGCCGCCGCCCTTCGGCTCGGCCGGCTCGTCGATCAGACCGAAGATCAGCTCGGCCGCGGTCATACCTCGCTGCAACGGCTGGTTCACGTCCATCAGATGCTTGAGCGGCGAGATGATCAGCAGCATCGACGTGACGAACGCGACGAAGCCGCCGACCGTCGTTTGATCCGATGACGACTGCACCACCGCGATCGTGATCACGACCGCGAGCGCGATCGACGCGAGGAACTGCGTCAACGGCTGCGCGAGGCCGCCGGATACCGTCATGCGCATCGCGTAGCCGCGCAGGCGCCGGCTCATCGAGTTGAAGCGGTCCATCTCGTACTGCTCGCCGTTATGCACCTTGACGACCTTGTAGCCGCCCACCGTCTCCTCGACGATGTACGACAGCTCGTTGGTGAGCAGCTGATGCTCGCGGTTCAGGCGCCGCAGCCGGCGATTGATCTTGCCGACCAGCCAGCCGATGCCCGGCAGCAGCACCGCGACGATCAACGTCAGGCGCCAGTTCAGATAGAACAGATAGCCAAGCAGGAAGATCACCGTCAGCGAGTCGCGCACGAGCGTGACCATCACGCTCAGCAGCACGTTCAGAATCTGGTTGACCTCGAAGACGATCGCGTTGATGACCGTGCTCGCGGTTTCGCGCTGGAAGAACGCGACGCTCGTGTGGATCATGCGGTCGAACATCTTCAGACGCAGCTCGAGCAGGATCTTGTTCGACACGTACGCGAGCAGATAGCCGGACGCATACTGCGACACGCCGCGAATCAGCGCGAGGCCGATCACCGCGATCGGCACGAGCCACTTGGTCTTGTCGACCGCGTGCGAGCCGAAGCCCTTGTCGAGCAGTGGCTTGAGCAGCGCGGGAATGGCGGCGTCGGTGCCGGCGCTCACTGCCATCGCGACAATCGCGCCGAGCACGACCCACAGCAGCGGCTTGATGAATGGCCACAGGCGCCGCAGGACGACGGCCGGCGACGACGCATCGCCTGAACCCATGGATTTGCTTAACGTTGGCTTCGCGCTCAAGGAATCCTCTGGAAATGCGGAACGGCGAGCACGCGACGCAGGGTTGGGTGGCCGCGTGGAATATCAAAAAAGAGCATTGTAATCGGTTGCAGATGACGGCCGGCGCTCGGCGCGCGACGGCATGCGCGCAACACCTTGGCCGATACACGCTGTGGTGCAGGGCCGGATGGGATGTGTATACTCGCTGCTCGATTGCCGGGTCGCGGGGCCCCGCTCCGTCACTTCGTCCTCCACGCAACTCAGGTATGCAAGAAACCACTCTTGGCGTTGCCATCATCACCCGGAACGCGGCGGCGCGGCTCGCCGAATGCCTGCAGGCCGTGGCCTTCGCCGACCAGATCGTCGTGATCGACGGCGGCAGCACCGACGGCACCGCCGACATCGCCCGCGCGCACGGCGCGCGTGTCATCGAGCAAACGGACTGGCCGGGCTTCGGCCCGCAAAAGAACCGTGCGGTCGATGCACTGACCACAAGCTGGGTACTGTCGCTCGACGCCGACGAAATCGTCACGCCGGAACTTGCCGCATCGATTCGCGCGGCGCTCGCCGCGCCCGCCGCCGACGTCTACGCGGTCGACCGTCTGTCGAGCTTCTGCGGCCAATGGGTCCATCACAGCGGCTGGTACCCGGACTGGATTCCGCGCCTTTTCAAACGCGGCACCGCGCGTTTCTCCGACGATCTCGTGCACGAGCGCCTCGTGTTCGACACGCCCGCGCAACGCCTGACCGGCAAGCTGATGCACTACTCGTACGAGGACTACGAGGGCGTGCTGCGCAAGCTCAACGCGTATTCGACGGCCGGCGCGCGGCAGCGCTACGAGGCCGGGCAGAAGGGCAGCATTCGCCTCGCGCTCGGGCGCGGCCTGTGGGCGTTCGTGCGGACTTATCTGCTGCGGCGCGGCTTTCTGGACGGCCGCGCCGGGCTGATGATCGCGCTGTTCAATGCGGAGACGGTGTACTACCGGTTTCTGAAGCTGGCGCGGCTGGAAAAAACGGGCGGGCGATAAGCTGAGCTCAGATTAGCCGATACACGCGGCACCGGCCGATCCACACCGCCGACCTCGCTCAATACACGATCTCGATCGAGCTTCCCGCAAACTCGCCGCGCAGCGCGGCGAGCAGTTCGTCGGTCGGCTTCACGCGCCAAGCGTCGCCCAGACGCATTTCGCCTTGCGCATGCTCGCTGCGATAAACCACCTGCACCGCGAGTCCATTCGGAATCTGCACCGCCTGACGCTGACGACCGCCATCGCCGCCGAAGCCGCCACGCCCGCCGCCGTTGCCACCGCCGTTGCCACGAGTGGCGGCCGCCGACGCGGCTGCCCCGGCCGGCTCTTCCTTGCCGGCGGTGTGCGCTTCGAGCACCCGGCGCAATGCCTGCGCGTTAGCGTTGCCGTTCATCTGCACCTTCAGCGAGTCCGCGTAGCGGCAGCGCGCGCGGCCGAGATCCATCACCGTTTCGACGGTGAAGCGGATGCCGCCCGTGAACGCGTCGTTACGCGCCTGGCCCTGCACGATCAGCAGCTCGTCTTCCTTGAACAGCTGCTTGTGTTCTTCGAAGACCTCGTTGAAGACCGTCACTTCGCACTGACCGGTGCCGTCGTCGAGCAGCGCGATCAGCATCTTGCCGCGCTGGGTCATCTGCGTGCGCAGCGACACGATCACGCCCGCAACCAGCTTGTCGCGCCCTTCCTTCAGCTCGCCGATCTTCTGGCGCACGAACCGGCGCACTTCGTCCTTGTATGCATCGAACAGATGGCCCGACAGGTAGAAACCGAGCGCGGCCTTTTCTTCCTGCAGCTTGCGCTTTTCCGGCCACTCCGGTTCGTCGACGAGTTCGTGGCCTTGCGACGGCGCGTCGCCCATGTCGAACAGACCCGCCTGCAGCGCATTGGCCGCCGCCTGCTCGGCCGCTTCCATCGCGAGCGACACCGATGCGATCAGCTGCGCGCGGTTCGCATGCAGCGTGTCGAACGCGCCTGCGCGAATCAGCGCTTCGATCGTGCGTCGATTGACGATGCGCCGGTCGACGCGATTGCAGAAATCGAAGATGTCGATGAAGCGGCCGTCCTCGCGCGCGCGCAGGATTTCTTCGATCGCGTTCTGGCCGCTGCCCTTGATTGCGCCGAGACCATAACGGATCGTGCGCGAGCGCTTGCCGTCGGCTTCGGCGACCGGCTCGAAGCGATACGCCGACAGGTTCACGTCCGGCGGCAACACGACCATCTTGTTCGCGAGGCAGTCTTCGAACAGGATCTTGACCTTGTCCGTGTCGTCCATCGCGAGCGACATGTTGGCCGCCATGAATTCGGCCGGATAGTGCGCCTTCAGCCACGCGGTGTAGTAGGCGAGCAGCGCATACGCAGCCGCGTGCGACTTGTTGAAGCCGTAGCCCGCGAACTTCTCCATCAGGTCGAAGATTTCGTCGGACTTCTCGCGCGTGAGGCCGTTCCTGGCCGCGCCTTCCGCGAAAATCTCGCGGTGCTGGGCCATCTCCTCGGGCTTTTTCTTACCCATCGCGCGACGCAGCAGGTCGGCGCCGCCCAGCGAGTAGCCGCCGATGATCTGCGCCATCTGCATCACCTGCTCCTGGTAGACCATGATGCCGTAGGTCTCTTTCAGAACAGGTTCGACGCGCGGGTCCGGATATTCCACCACCTCGCGGCCGTGCTTACGCGCGCAGAAGCTCGGGATCAGGTCCATCGGACCCGGGCGGTACAACGCGACGAGCGCGATGATGTCCTCGAAGCGATCGGGCTGCGCGTCCTTCAGCATGCCCTGCATGCCGCGGCTTTCCAGCTGGAAAACGGCGACCGTGTTCGCTTTCTTCAGGATCGAGAACGACGCGGGGTCGTCGAGCGGCACCTGGCCTAGCGACCAGTCCTGCTTCGACGGATCGAGGCGGCGGATGTAGCGCTCGGCCCAATCCAGAATGGTCAGCGTGGTCAGGCCCAGAAAGTCGAACTTCACGAGGCCGACCGCCTCGACGTCGTCCTTGTCGTACTGGCTGACGACGCCGCTGTCGTCGCCCTGCGTATAGAGCGGGCAGAAATCGGTCAGTTTGCCGGGCGCGATCAGCACGCCGCCCGCGTGCATACCGACGTTACGCGTCAAGCCCTCTACGCGCTGCGCGAGTTCGAGCAGCTGGTGCACTTCGTCTTCGTTGTCGAAGCGCTCCTGCAATAGCGGCTCTTCCTTCATCGCGTCGGCGATGGTCACGTGCTTGCCCGGCTTGAACGGGATCAGCTTCGCGACGCCGTCCGTGAACATGTAGCCGAGATCGAGCACGCGGCCGATGTCGCGCACGGCCGCCTTTGCCGCCATCGTGCCGAACGTCGCGATCTGCGACACCGCGTTCGCGCCGTACTTTTCCTTCACGTACTGGATCACGCGATCGCGGCCGTGCTGGCAGAAGTCGATATCGAAGTCGGGCATCGACACCCGCTCCGGATTCAGGAAACGTTCGAACAGCAGGTTGTAGCGCAGCGGATCGAGATCGGTCACGCCGAGCGCATAGGCGACCAGCGAACCGGCGCCCGAACCGCGGCCAGGACCGACCGGCACGCCGTTGTTCTTCGCCCAGTTGATGAAGTCCGCAACGATCAGGAAGTAGCCCGGAAAGCCCATCTTGATGATCGTGCCGCACTCGAATTCGAGGCGCTGGTGGTAGGTCGGGCGTTGCGCGTCGCGCTCGGCCTCGTCCGGATACAGCTGTTCGAGCCGCTTTTCGAGGCCCTCTTTCGACAGCTGCACCAGGTAGTCGTCGAGCGACATGCCGTCGGGCGTCGGAAAGAGCGGCAGCTTCGGCTTGCCGAGTTCGAGCTTCAGATTACAGCGCTTGGCGATCTGCACCGTGTTCGCGAGTGCCGAAGGAATGTCCGCGAACAGCGTGGCCATTTCCTGTTGCGTGCGGAAATACTGCTCGGACGTGAAGCGCTTCTGGCGGCGCGGATTCGCGAGAATATCGCCTTCGGAAATACACACGCGCGCTTCGTGCGCGGTGAAGTCGTCCGGCGTCATGAACTGCATCGGGTGCGTCGCGACGACCGGCAGTTTCAGCGATGCCGCGAGCGCGACCGCCTGCTGCACGTACTGCTCGCCGCCAGGCTGACCATAGCGCTGCAGCTCGATATAAAAGCCGCCCGGAAATACCTTCGCCCAATGCCGTGCATTGCGCTGCGCCGCCTCTTCATTGCCCGCCGCGAGTGCGAGACCGATGTCGCCCTGCTGCGCGCCCGACAGCGCGAGCAGCCCTTCGCCCAAACCGGTTTCGAGCCAGCCGGCTTCGATTTCCGCGCGGCCGCGATACTGGTTCGTCAGCGAGGCCTTGCTGAGCAATTCGCAAAGGTTGAGGTAACCGCGGCGGTCCTTGACCAGCAGCAGCAGGCGGGAAGGCTTGTCGCGGTCGTCTGGATTGGTGATCCAGACGTCGCAGCCGGCAATGGGTTTGACCCCTTTGCCACGCGCTTCCTTGTAGAAACGGACGAGGCCGAACGCGTTGCCGAGGTCGGTGAGCGCAAGCGCGCCCTGACCGTCTTTGGCCGCCGCCGCGACGATGTCGTCGAGACGCACGATGCCGTCGGCAATCGAGAATTCGGAGTGAACGCGGAGATGGACGAAGCGGGGATCTGACATGGGCGACATTGTAACCCCACCCTTCCGCAGATTTCAGGTCTGAACGGCGCGTTGGCCATCCGGCCAGGACGAGGTCGGCGAGCGGGTTGCTTGCGCTAGCGCAACCCGTTAGCCATTCGGCCAGGCCGGGGAAAATCCCCGGTTGAGGGATAATAGAGGTTTCGCCTGTTTCGGCCTGGCGCATTGAACTGGCAAATGCGCGGCAAATGCGCGGCAAACGCGCGCGAAACCGCGCGCCAAACCCCGGGTCTTATACGGGGGCGCAACAGCGGCGGCACGGCCCGCCGCCCTTCGCCACGCCGGCCATCTTTACCGCAGAACACACATGAGTATCGTCAATCTCGCCGCGTATCAATTCGCGACCATCGAAAACACCGCCGCCTGGCGCCCATTCGTCACCGAACGCTGCCATGCGCTCGGCCTGCGCGGCACTATCCTGCTCGCGCCGGAAGGCATCAACCTGTTCATCGCCGGCACGCGCGAGAACACCGACGCGTTCATCGACTACATCCGCCACGACGCGCTGTTCGAAGGCAAGTTCGCGAATCTGCAGTTCAAGGAAAGCCTGTCGGACAAGCAGCCGTTCACTCGCATGCTGGTCAAGCTCAAGCGCGAAATCATCACGATGAAAAAGCCGGCGATCCGCCCCGAGCTCGGCCGCGCACCGTTCGTCGACGCGCCCACGCTGAAGACCTGGCTCGACCGCGGTCACGACGACGAAGGCCGTCCGGTCGTGATGCTGGACACGCGCAACGCGTTCGAAGTCGACGTCGGGACGTTCGACAACGCGCTCGACTATCGCATCACGAAGTTCAGCGAATTCCCCGAGGTGATCGAGAACAACCGCGCCGATCTCGAAGGCAAGACGGTGGTGTCGTTCTGCACGGGCGGCATCCGCTGCGAGAAGGCCGCGATCCATATGAAAGACGTCGGCATCGAGAACGTGTACCAGCTCGAAGGCGGCATCCTCAAATACTTCGAGGAAGTGGGCGGCGCACATTATCACGGCGACTGCTTCGTGTTCGACTATCGGACCGCGCTGAATCCGCAACTCGAACCGACCGCCACCGCGCAATGCTTCGGCTGCCGCGCGGTGGTCACGCCCGAGCAACAGCAATCGCCGATGTACGTCGCGGGCAAGACCTGCCCGGCGTGCCATCCGGACAGTAAGGCTGCGTGCGCCGCGTAATGACAGCCGGGGTGCCTCGCGGCGCGGGCGCCTCGCCTGACCTCCCCACACCATGACCTATCGCGGACGCTTCGCACCGTCGCCAACCGGCCCGCTGCATTTCGGCTCGCTGGTCAGCGCGCTCGCGAGCTGGCTCGACGCGCGCGCGCAGCGCGGCGCGTGGCTCGTGCGCGTCGAAGATATCGACGGACCGCGCACCGTGCCCGGTGCCGCCGAGGACATCCTCGCGACTCTCGAACGTTTCGGCATGCGTGCTGACGAAACGCCGGTCTGGCAAAGCCAGCGCATCGCGCACTATCAGCAGGCGCTGGAGAGGTTGAAATCGACCGGTCTCGTCTATCCGTGCGGCTGCACGCGCAAGGAAATCGCCGATTCGCTATTGCACGCGCACGCGCGCAACACGACGCTCGCCTACCCCGGCACCTGCCGCACCGGTCTGCACGGCAAGCCCGCGCGCGCGTGGCGCCTGCGTGTGCCCGACGGCGACCCGGCCGTGATCACATTCGACGACCGCTGGCAGGGTCCGCAGACGCAAAACCTCGCGACCGAGGTCGGCGATTTCGTGCTGCGCCGCGCGGACGATCAATGGGCGTATCAGCTGGCGGTCGTGGTGGACGATGCGGACGCGGGCATCACGCACATCGTGCGCGGCGCGGATCTGATGGATTCGACGGCGCGGCAGATTTATCTGCAGCGTTGTCTGGGCGTGGCGACGCCCGAATATCTGCATGTGCCGGTCGTCACGAACGAGCACGGCGAGAAGCTGAGCAAACAGAACGGCGCGACCGCGCTCGATAGCGACAAGCCGCTCGAAACACTAGGCGCGGCGGCACGGCATCTGGGACTGGAGCTGGGAAGCGAGCCGCCTGCGACGCTCGAGCAGTTCTACAGCGCCGCGACCACGGCCTGGGCAAAACGGATGAACATTCGCGCATCCAGATGATGCGCATGCGGGGAGCTTGCTGCGCTTTCCGGAACATCGAATCGCGCGGCCCCACGGCCTTTACCCTCGGGGCGTTGCACCCCGAGCTCCGAGCCCGACAGCCCGTCTTACGACGACGAAGGCGTCTTCCTCGGCATTCCGAAGCCACCGAGCAACGCGGCCAGTTGCCGCTTCGGCGCTGCCTTTTGCGGCGCGGCCGTCTCCTCGACCTTGTGCACCGATGCCGGCGACGGCTCGTACGGCTTCAGGAAGAAATCGTCGATCGGTTGCGCGCGATGATGATGCGGCCGGTCATACGAACCCGATGCCCCGCCCGTGCGACGGCGGCTGCGCTCGTCGCGCGATTCACTGCGCTCACGGCGCAGCGAACGATCATCGTGATGATGGCGCACCGGCGCCTCGACGGTCAGGCGCTGCAAGTCGAGCGGACGCTTGATCAGCTTCTCGATGTCGGCCAGTTGCTTGCGCTCGTTCGGGCTGCACAGCGACAGCGCGTCGCCCGATGCGCCCGCGCGGCCCGTCCGGCCGATCCGGTGCACGTAGTCTTCGGCGTTGAACGGCAGGTCGAAGTTGATCACCGCCGGCAGTTCGGCGATATCGAGACCGCGCGCGGCGACATCGGTCGCGACCAGCGCCTCGACCTCGCCGCGCTTGAACGCGTCGAGCGCCTGCATGCGCTCGCTTTGCGAGCGGTCGCCGTGAATCGCGGTCGCGACCACGCCGTCGCGTTCGAGGCTGCGCGCGAGCCGGCTCGCGCCGATCTTGCTGTTGCAGAACACGATCACCTGCTTCAGGCCGCGCTCGCGGATCAGTTGCACGACCGCGCCGGTCTTGTCGCCCTCGGCGACCTCGTAGACGACCTGCGTGACATTGGTAGCCGTCGAATTGCTGCGCGCGACTTCGATGGTCTGCGGGTTGCGCAGATAGGTTGCGGCGAGCTTCTTGATTTCGCCCGAGAACGTCGCGGAGAAGAGCAGCGTTTGGCGCTCTTTCGGCAGCAGGTTCAGGATGCGCTGCAGGTCGGGCAGAAAGCCCATGTCGAGCATGCGGTCGGCTTCGTCGAGCACGAGCATCTGCACCTGGCCCAGGTTGGCGGTTTTCTGCTGCACGTGATCGAGCAGACGGCCCGGCGTCGCGATCAGGATTTCGACGCCGCGGCGCAGTTGGTCGGACTGCGGATTCATATCGACGCCGCCGAACACGACCGCGCTGCGCAGCGCCGTGTGCTTCGCGTAGGCCTGCACGTTCGCGGCCACCTGGTCGGCGAGTTCGCGGGTCGGCGTGAGGATCAGCGCGCGCACCGGATGGCGTGCCGGCGACGCGCTCGTATTGGCTTGCGGCAGCAGACGCTGGATGATCGGCAGCGAGAAGCTCGCGGTCTTGCCGGTGCCGGTCTGCGCGGCGCCCATCACGTCACGGCCCGCCAGCACGACCGGGATCGCCTTCGCCTGGATCGGCGTGGGAGACGTGTAGCCCGATTCCTTGATGGCCTTCAGGATGTCGGGCGCGAGGCCGAATTGATCAAAAGTCTCGGTGCTGGGCGTGACGGCTGTGTCGGACATGGTGGCTTTCGCTAAAAAGGCGCGTGGCGCGATGCGCGCGGCAGCGGTCGGGGCCGCGGAGGGCATCAGGATGAAGGCGGAGCCACGTCGTTCCGCGCGAGACCCGTGTGAGTTCGGTTAATGCGGCCGGCTCCGGTTGGCGGAAACACCCGCCGAAAGCCCAGCATTGTAGCACTTCAGCAAAAACGCTCGCGACGGCCGGCTGGCCGGCCGCTCGCGGCCGTTGCTTCGGTCGCAGCGTAGTGCGCACTGACGACAGTGGCATGACAGTCGGGCGCCTGGGCGGGCGGCGCGGCGTTCGTCAGCCGTCCCGCGCGCGCCCTGCCCGCGTCAGAGCGCCCACTCACCACGTCTCGCGCATCACCATCAGCCGCAGCTCGGTCATATCCTCGATCGCGTAGCGCACGCCCTCGCGCCCCAGCCCCGAATCCTTGACGCCGCCATACGGCATGTTGTCGACGCGAAACGACGGCACGTCGTTGATCACGACGCCGCCCACTTCGAGCGCATCCCAGGCGCGATGCGCATGCGCGAGCGAATCGGTGAACACGCCGGCCTGCAGGCCGAAGTCGCTGTCGTTGACCTGCGCGAGCGCCGCCTCGAAATCGTTGAAGCGCTCGAGGATCGCGACCGGCCCGAACGCCTCCTTGCGATACAGATCGGTGTCGCGCTTCACGCCTTCGAGCAGCGTCGCCTCGAACATCGCGCCGTCGACCTTGCCCCCCGCGACGATCTGCGCGCCCGCCTGCACCGCCCCCTCCATCCAGCCGGCGAGCCGCTTCGCCTCCGATTCCGAGATCATCGGCCCGACGAAGGTTTTCTCGTTCTTCGGATCGCCCATCACCAGCGACTTCGTCTTCGCGATCAGCTTCTCGCGCAGCGCGTCGTAGACGCTCGCGTGCGCGAGAATCCGCTGCACGCCGATGCAGCTCTGCCCCGACTGATAGAACGCGCCGAACGCGAGCCGCTCGACCACGTAATCGAGCTTGCCGCCCTGATCGCCGTCGACGATCGCCGCCGCGTTGCCCCCCAGTTCCAGAATCACTTTCTTCTTGCCCGCTTTGCGTTTCAGCTCCCAGCCGACCGCCGGCGACCCGGTGAACGACAGCAGCTTGAAGCGCTCGTCGGTCGTAAACAGGTCGGCGCCGTCGCGGTGCGCGGGCAAAATCGAAAACGCGCCCTTCGGCAGATCGGTTTCCGCAAGAATTTCGCCCATGATCAGCGCGCCGACCGGCGTGCGGCTCGCCGGCTTCAGCACGAACGGCACGCCCGCCGCGATCGCCGGCGCGACCTTGTGCGCGGTCAGGTTCAACGGAAAATTGAACGGCGAGATGAACGAGCACGGCCCGATCGGCACCCGCTTCACGTACGCGTGGTAACCGTTCGCGCGCGGCGAAATCTGCAGATTGATGATCTCGCCGTCGATTCGCACGCTCTCCTCGGCGGCGACTTTGAACGTATCGATCAGGCGCGTGACCTCGCCCTTCGAATCGTTGATCGGCTTGCCCGCCTCGATGCACAGCGCGAGCGCGAGCTCGTCGTAGCGCTCGCGAAAGCGCTTCACGCAGTGTTCGAGTACCGCCTGGCGCTTGAACGGCGGGTAGGCGCGCATTGCGGGCATCGCCTCGACCGCGAGGCCGATCGCCTTGTCGATCGCGGCCGCGTCGGCCATCGCGACGCGGGTGGCGACTTCGCCACTGAATTTGTCGGTGACTTCGAGATCGGTGTTGGCGGCCACCGGCTCATTCGCGAGGTAGTACGGATAGGTTTTCTGCAACATGTCGCGTTCTCCTTGAATCGAATCAAAGCGTCGATGCACAGAGGCTCAAAGCCGCGCGGACAGCCGCTTGATCTCGCGATTGAGCACGCGCTCGTTGTCCGAATAGTCGATCGGCACGTCGATCACGTGCACGCCGGGTGTCACGAAGCACTGGCGCAACAGCGGCGCGAACTGTTCTGCGGCCTCGACCCGATGCCCCTGAGCACCATAGCTCTGCGCATAGGCGACGAAATCCGGGTTCGCAAGCGTCATGCCGTAGTCCGGGAAGTTCATGTTCTCCTGCTTCCAGCGGATCATGCCGAACGCGTCGTCGCGCAGGATCAGGATCACCAGGTCGAGCTTCAGGCGCACCGCCGTTTCGAGCTCCTGCGAGTTCATCATGAAGCCGCCATCGCCGCACACGGCGATCACTTTGCGCTCCGGATGCACGATCTTGCTCGCGATCGCCGACGGCAGCCCCGCGCCCATCGACGCCAGCGCGTTGTCGAGCAGCAGCGAATTCGGCTCGTGCGCGCGGTAGTAGCGCGCGAACCAGATCTTGTACATGCCGTTATCCAGACACACGATGCCGTCGACCGGCGTGGTCTCGTACACGTCGTTGACGATCCGCACCGGGTACATCGGGAAGCGGTCGTCGTGCTGGCCCTTCACCAGATGCGCCTCGAAGTGCTCCTTGATCTCCTTGAAGCGCGTGAAGTCCCAATGCTCCTGACGCGTCTTCAGGCTCTCCTTCAGCTGCCACACCGCATTCGCGATGTCGCCGACCACTTCGATCTGCGGGAAATACACCGGATCGACTTCGGCGCCGAGGAAGTTCACGTGGATCACGGTCTTCTCGCCCGCCTCGCCGCTGCGCATGAAAAACGGCGGCTTTTCGATCACGTCGTGACCGACGTTGATGATGCAATCCGCGTGCTCGATCGCGCGATGCACGAAGTCGCCGTCGGAGAGCGTCGCGTTGCCGAGCCACATCGGATGCGATTCGTCGATCACGCCCTTGCCCATCTGCGTCGTGAAGAACGGTATGCCGATCTGGTCGACGAACTCGCGCAGCATCTTCGTCGTGGTCTTGCGGTTGCCGCCCGCGCCGATCATCAGGAGCGGATGCTTCGCGGCGGTGATCGCCTCGACCGCGCGCGCGACCCGCCTTCTCCTCGGCGACCGGACGGCGGCTGTAGCTCTTCGGAATCGGCTTGCCGTCGCCCTCCTCGTGCGCGACGTCCTCGGGCAATTCGAGGTGCGCGGCGCCCGGGCGCTCCTCCTCGGCGCGGCGCACCGCCTCGCGCACCGCCGCCGGAATATTGCCGATCGACACGATCTGCCGCGTGTACTTGGTGAGCGGCTCCATCATCCGCACCACGTCGACGATCTGGAAGTGCCCCTGCTTGCTCGACTTGATCGGCTTCTGGCCGGTGACCATCAGCATCGGCATGCCGCCCAGTTGCGCGTAGGCGGCCGCAGTCACGAAGTTGGTCGCGCCGGGGCCGAGCGTCGCCAGACATACTCCCGTGCGGCCGGTGAGCCGCCCGTAGGTGGCAGCCATGAAGCCGGCCGCCTGCTCGTGGCGCGTGAGGATCAGACGGATTTTCGAGCGGCGCAGCGACTCGAGCAGATCGAGATTTTCTTCACCGGGGATGCCGAACACGTACTCGACACCTTCGGCTTCCAGCGATTTGACGAACAGGTCCGATGCTTTCATTGAGGGTCTCGCTTGATGACTCGGGGGGACGGACAATCGAAGACGACAACGACGGCTGCGCGCGAAACACCGCATCGCGCGCGCGGCATGGCGAACACCATGCTGGACAGCTTACTACTCGAATGGAAACGATGCGCGCGAGCGGCAGGAAGCCGGGCGCGAGAGGAAGCAGGCGGCGGCAGAGGTTGAAGCCGCCGCATGACGTGCAGGTGTGCGCCGATCAATGAATCAGCGAATCACCGTTACGCAGTCGGAGAGAATCGGCGGCGCGTTCTCGCCGCTCGTCAGGTCATAAAGATTGGCGCGCGGTCCCTTGGTCCACCACGTATAGCTGCCGGCCTGGTACTTCACGCCGGACGCCGAGACCGTGTTGACGAACAGCATCGAGGTGCCTTTCACCGGCAGCACGGCGAAGCTCTGGCCGTTCTGCGCGTTCCAGTAGGTAACCTGCAGGATCTTGCCGGTCGCGCACGTGTATTTGCGCGTCTGGTGGTTCTTGCCTTCGATGTGCTTGAACTGCAACGGCGCGGCCGAGGCGCCGCCGGAAGATGCCGCCAGCGAGGCCACCATCGATGCTGCCGTGAGGAATGCAACACGCCATGTCTTCATCGAACACCTCGATTGTTGCGGGGGGTCAGGCAGGGAAGGCATACCGGCCGCCACGCCGGTCACAGACGGGTCACAGACGGGTCACAGGCGGGTTACAGGAAGCTCATGAGCAATTCACGGACAGTTCGACGAGGTTTCAAGGATCGATTACCTCGGCACACGCATCGGTCGGCGCGGCGGCGACGTGCCCGACGACCGGCACGATCTTCAGTCCCGCCGAAGCGACCCGGCACGGCGCCGCCGCGAGCCCGCAGCCGCTGATGCCGGCACACAGCGCGAACGCCACGCCGAGTGCGCCGACCCGGCGAAGCGCGCCACGCCACCGATTGCTGCGCGATTCAAGCGCCATACGATCCCCTACTCCGATCTCTTTGCTGCGATAACCAGCAACGATTAGCCAGCAACGATTGCGGCCCACGCCGCGCGTCGCCCTGCCCCTGCTCGTTACTTCGCCGACACCGGTCGAACCGCCGCCGCGGCCTGCTTCGCACGCGAGCGCGCTTCGTCGATGTTCTCGCCGGTCGCGAGCGCGACGCCCATGCGGCGTTTGACGAAGCTCTCCGGCTTGCCGAACAGGCGCAGGTCCGAGTTGGGCACCGCGAGTGCCGCCGCGACGCCTTCGAACGCGATGCCGGCCTCGTCGCGTCCACCGTAGATCACCGCCGACGCACCCGGCGCACGCAGCGACGTGTCGACCGGCAAGCCGAGGATCGCGCGCGCATGCAGTTCGAACTCCGAGAAGCGCTGCGAGCACAGCGTGACGAGCCCCGTGTCGTGCGGACGCGGGCTGACTTCCGAAAACCATACGTCGTCGCCGCGCACGAAAAGTTCCACGCCAAAGAGGCCGCGGCCGCCGAGCGCCGCCGTGACCTTGTGCGCGATCTCGCGCGAACGCTCGAGCGCGAGCGGGCTCATCGGCTGCGGCTGCCACGATTCGACATAGTCGCCCGCGACCTGCACGTGGCCGATCGGGTCGCAGAAATACGTGCTGACCGCGCCGCTCGCCGGGTCGATCGCGCGCACGGTGAGCTGCGTGATTTCATATTCGAAGTCGATGAAACCCTCGACGATCACGCGCCCGAAATTCACGCGGCCGCCCGCCATCGCGTACTGCCATGCGGGTTCGACGTCCGCGTCGCGGCGCAATACGGACTGCCCCTTGCCCGACGACGACATCACCGGCTTCACGACGCACGGATAGCCAACCTTCGCGATGCCCGCGCGCAGCTCGTCGAGCGAATCGGCGAATGCGTACGGCGAGGTCGCGAGGCCGAGCTCCTCGGCGGCGAGGCGGCGGATGCCTTCGCGATTCATCGTCAGCTGGGTGGCGCGGGCGGTCGGGATCACCTCGGCGAGCGCCTCGGTTTCAATCGCGGCGAGCTCGTCGGTCGCGATCGCCTCGATTTCGGGGACGATCAGATGCGGGCGCTCCTGCTCGACCAGCGCGCGCAGCGCGGCGCGGTCGCTCATGTCGATCACGTGCGCGCGATGCGCCACCTGATGGCCCGGCGCGTTCGGGTAACGGTCGACGGCGATCACTTCGACGCCCAGCCGTTGCAGCGCGATGATCACTTCCTTGCCGAGCTCGCCGGCGCCGAGCAGCATCACGCGCGTCGCGGATTCAGAAAGGGGGGTGCCGATCCGTTGGCCGATCTGCATGGGAACTCCAGATAAAAAGTCGGGATGAGGGTGGGATTGAATAGACCGCGATGTTAACATGCGGCCCCCTCGCCGCGCGGCGCTCAGGGTGCGTTCGGGGTGCGCTCTGAGCGCGCTCGCGAGGCCGTGGCGGTCGGGCGCAAGCGTGCCGCCGCGTCGACGTTCGCAGCCGCGACCGCGCCACCGCGCGCATCGCTCGCGCACGACAAGCTTAGTACGTTACCCTTACGCCTTCGCCAGTTTGAACAGGAACGACGCCATGCTCATCCGCTCCCGCCCGCGACGTCTTGCGCGCATCACTCCGTGCCTGCGCACGGCCGTCGCCGCGTTGAGCATCGCCGCGCTGCTCGGTGCCTGCGCGATCCCGAAGCATCCGGATTCGTCGGCGCCGCCGCCCGATCCATTCAATCCCGCCGCCGTGCAACTGCTCGACGACAGCAGCTGGGTGCTGAGCTCGTGGAAGAACGCCGACGGCACGGCGCGCGCGGTGCCGTCGAAGGATCAGGAGCCGCTCACGCTCACATTGTCGACCGAAGGCGGCCGACGCCATGCGAGCGGCTTTTCCGGCTGCAACCGTTTCATGGGTTCGTACATGCTGAAGGACGGCAAGCTCAGCTTCGGCACCCTCGCCGGCACGCGCAAGGCGTGCGTGTCGCCGGGCGGCGACATCGAAAAGCCGTTCCTCGAAGCGCTCGAACGCATCGCTCGCACCGGCGTGCAGATGCGCGCGCCACAGCAGATGCAGCTGATCCTCGACAACGGCGACACGCTGATGTTCGATCGCAGCGACAAGTGATGCGAGTTTGCGCCGCGTTCGGGACTCGCGCTGGCCTTCGAAGCCGCGCGCTGCGCCGTTTAAACTCGACGGATTGCGCTTCTCGCGCGCTCCGTCATTCGTAGATGTCTGGTATGCACACGGTAGTTTTCGGCTGGTTCGGCGGGTCGGCCGTCTGGTTCATTCCTCTTTTGTGGCGCCTCGTGAAATCGATGCTGCCCGGCGGCGCGGGTCTGCGCGGCCCCGGCACGATCCGGCTGTGGCTCGGCTTCGTCTGCGTGCTGATCGCGAGTTGCACGCTCGAGGGCTCGCTGATCGGCATTGCCGGCGTCAATGGTTTCGGTCATGCGCTGGCCGCTGGGCTTGGGCATCTGCTCGGCCATATCGGCACGCCGCTCGCGGCGCTCGCGCTGCTCCTGATCAGCCTGCCCTGGCTCATCGAGTTCCGCTGGAGCGAGGTCGCCGCCTGGGCCGACGGCGCGTTCGGCCTCGGGTTGTCGCGCGGACTCGCGAAGCGAGACGAGGATGCGCGCCGCCACCGCACCGTCGACGACGGCGCGCCGTCGCACGTTTCGCCTGCCACCAACACGATGGCGCCGCGCAACAGCAAGGGTCGCTACGCGCGGCCGACGGTGTGGCGTCCGCCCGCGAGCGGGCGCGGCGTGGGCGCCGCCGCTGCGGGCGGTGCCGCGGTTGGCGTCGCGGGTAGCAAGGAGGCTGCCGCCCGTGGCGCCGGCGCAAACTGGCGCGCCGATGCGGCCGCTGGCGCGGCGCGTGGGCCGGCCAGGCAGATCGAGCCGGTATTGCGCACGGGGTCGAGCGCGCCGCTGCGTCCGGCAGCGTCGATGGCAACGCAGGCGCCGCCAGTGGACAAAGCTCCGGTCAGGTCCACGGCACCATTCGTGCCGACCGAGCCGGTCGCGCCGGCGGGTTGGCTGCGCACGACGGAGCCGCGCGCGGCGACGGCGGCGGGATCGCCGGGTGCATCGGCTTCATCGGGCATGTCGGTTCATGATAGCGCTGCGCAGGCCGGTCGGCGCTCGGTCGGCGAACAGCGCGTGGCCGCGCCGTTCGGCTCCAGCGCCGCATTGGCGGCGACGGCCGCCAATGCGTCCGGCGTGTCGGCGCGAGCGGCACAGGCCATGGCGGCCCGGTCCGCCACGTCGGGCGCCGGGATCGGCATGACGGCGGGATCGATGAATGCCGCGGGCCGCGGCAGCCGTCCGTCGCCGCTGCCACGTCCAGCAGACGGCAGCGCGCCGCTCAATCGCGGCGCGAGTCCGCGTCAGCCGTTCCCGGCGGCTCAGCGCGCCAACGGTGTCACATTGCCGTCGACCGTGCGCCGCCCTACACCGGACTTCACGCGAACGATGGCGAACGCGTCGACGGTCGCGCCGCCGGCGAGCGTCGAGGAAACGCTGCGCAGCATCGCGGAAAACACCGCGCGCTGGACCGACATGGCCGGCGTGAGCCTCGCGCGCAGCCGTGGCGGCGATGGCGCAAAGATTGGCGACGTGGAACGTATGTTGACCACGTTCGACGTGCCGCCAGCGCTGCCGGACGTGCTGCCTGTCGAAAACGGCGAGACGGTGTCGCAGTCGCAGTCGCAGTCGCAGTCGCAGTCGCAGTCGCAGTCGCAGTCGCAGTCGCAGCAAGAAGCGTCACCTGTGGAGTTGCCGGCTGAGCATGAGGTGGGCGGATCCGACACGTCGGTCGAGAGCACCAACGAAGCGGTTGCGCAATGGCCGACCGAACCGCCGGTCATTCATCCGCCGCTCACGGCCGCGCCGCTGACGACGGCTGCGATCGAGCCGGTGGCCGGCGTGGCGGCTGAGGCTGTCGAATCCGCGATTGCAGAGCCCGTGTCTGTCGCAGAGACGCCGGCCGACCCCGTGTGCGCGGACGCTGTGAGCGGCACGCCCGCAGTTGCCGAGCCGTCGGCATCCGCTGCGGCTGAGCCTGCCGCCGCGGAACCTGCTGCAAGCGCGCCGCAACACGAGGCGGCGACGGCGACGCCGTTCCAGCGCTTTGCAGCCAGCTTGCAGGACGACGCCACGCACGAAGACGTACCGGCGATCGAAGACCAGACGACGACAAACACCAGCCCCCCGCCATCGCAGGGGGAAGAATCCGCGCGAACCGTCGAACCTGCGACCGCCGACACCGCGACACCGAAGCAAGAGCCGGCCCCTGTCGCCGAAATCGTCATCGACAAAACGCTCGTGCCTTGGGAGAGCAAGCTCGGCCGGGCCGCGAGCGAAGGCGCGCGGCCAGGTGAGCCAGCAACGCCGCCGACGCATGCGACATCGCTCGCCCCTGCCCTGCCCGCTGCGACCGAGCCCGCGATCGACTCCACGAACGCCTCGCCGTCGTCGACTTCAACGAGCGCGGCGAACCTGGCTACACCGGCAACCGCCCCAGCCGTCGTCTCGAACGTGGTCCGTTTCCCTGGCGTTGCCGCGCCGGCGACCAGCATCGAGCCTTCGGTCGACGCAAACGCGACCTCTGTCACGAACACACCGGCAGCCGAACCGTCACCCCCTCCGTCGCCTGCTTCCGCGCCCACACCGCAACCGCTGACCCAACCCGCCACCGAGACCGCCGCCCGCGCGCCGCTGCGCGGCCTCGCGCCGGTCAACGGCTTCGAGTTCCATGCGCCGGCCGCATCGATGGTCGAACTGCCGACGCTCGATCTGCTCGCCCCCGCCGACGCCGACGTCGAACCGATCTCGGACGAAAAGCTCCGCGAAACCGGCCAGCTGATCGAGCAGCGCCTGCAGGAATTCAAGGTGCCGGTGACGGTAGTCGGCGCATCGGCGGGTCCGGTCATCACGCGCTTCGAAGTCGAACCGGCGCTCGGCGTGCGCGGCAGCCAGATCGTCGGTCTGATGAAGGACCTGTCGCGCGGTCTCGGTCTCACGTCGATCCGCGTGGTCGAAACGATTCCAGGCAAGACCTGCATGGGCCTCGAACTGCCGAACGCGAAGCGGCAGACGATCCGGCTCTCCGAAATCCTCGAAGCGAGCGTCTACCAGAACTCGCACTCGCAACTGACGCTCGCGATGGGCAAGGACATCACCGGCCATCCGGTCGTCGCCGATCTCGCGAAGGCGCCGCACATGCTGGTGGCCGGCACGACCGGTTCAGGGAAGTCGGTCGCGATCAACGCGATGATCTGCTCGCTGCTGTTCAAGGCGACGCCCGAGGAAGTACGTCTGATCATGATCGACCCGAAGATGCTCGAGCTTTCGGTCTACGAAGGGATTCCGCATCTGCTCGCGCCGGTCGTCACCGACATGAAGCTCGCGGCCAATGCGCTGAACTGGTGCGTCGGCGAAATGGAGAAGCGCTACCGGCTGATGTCGGCGGTCGGCGTGCGCAATCTCGCGGGCTTCAACCAGAAGATCCGCGACACCGAGGCGAAGGGCAAGAAGCTCGGCAACCCGTTCTCGCTCACGCCCGATGCACCCGAGCCGCTCGCGCCGCTGCCGCTGATCGTCGTCGTCATCGACGAGCTCGCCGACCTGATGATGGTCGCCGGCAAGAAGATCGAGGAACTGATCGCGCGGCTCGCGCAGAAGGCGCGCGCGGCCGGCATCCACCTGATCCTCGCGACGCAGCGGCCGTCCGTCGACGTGATCACCGGTCTCATCAAGGCGAACATTCCGACCCGCGTCGCGTTCCAGGTATCGTCGAAGATCGACTCGCGCACGATTCTCGACCAGATGGGCGCCGAGTCGCTGCTCGGCCAGGGTGACATGCTGTTCCTGCCGCCGGGCACCGGCTACCCGCAGCGCGTGCACGGCGCGTTCGTCGCCGACGAGGAAGTGCATGCGATCGTCGAGTATCTGAAGCAGTTCGGCGAGCCGCAATACGAAGAAGGCATTCTCGACGGCCCGCCCACCGATGGCGGCGCGGCCCAGGACCTGTTCGGCGAAGCGCCGGATGCGGAAGCCGATCCGCTGTACGACGAAGCGGTCGCATTCGTCGTGCGCACGCGGCGCGCGTCGATTTCGTCGGTGCAGCGGCAATTGCGCATCGGCTATAACCGCGCGGCGCGGCTCGTCGAACAGATGGAGACGGCCGGGCTCGTGTCGGCGATGAGCATCAACGGCAGCCGCGAAGTGCTGGCGCCGGGGCCGGCGGAATGAGCGCGCGGTGAACCGCAATGAAAAAACGGACAGCCTCACGATGTGATCTGTCCGTTTTTCTTTGCCCGCGCGTGCCGTGTGTTACGACGGTGATACCAGCTTGAAATCCACCGGCGCGCCGAGCTCGAAATGCTGCTTCGGATTCGGATCGAGCAGCCCCGTCTGCTGATCGCGCTTGAACACGTAGACCGTGTCGCTCAACTGATTGCCGACGATCAGCCAGTTGCCGGTCGGATCGATGGTGAACTCGCGCGGCGATTTGCCGAGGCTCGATTGCCGGCCGATCTGCTTCAGATGCCCATTGGCGGGATCGACCGAGAAAATCACGATCTCGTTCGCGTCGCCGCGATTGGACGCATACACGAAGCGTCCGTCCGGCGACATGTGGATCGCCGCCGCGGCCACCTGCCCCTTGAAGCCGGGCTCGCTCAATGGCAACGTCTGGACGAGCTTCAGTCTGCCGTCCTGGTAGTCGAACGTGCTGACGGTCGCCGCGAGTTCGCTCGTCAGATAGGCGTGCCTGCCGTTGGCGCTGAAGATCAGATGGCGTGGACCCGTGCCGGCTTGCTGCTGCGCGTAGCCCCAGTCCGTCACGACGAACGGGCCCGCGCCGGCGCTGCTCAGCGGCGCGTAGCGGTACGAGTACAGCTTGTCGGCGCCGAGATCCTGCGCGAACAGATAGTGGCCGTCCGGCGAGAACACGGTCGAATGCACGTGCGAGTTGTCCTGCCGGCCTTTCACCGGCCCGCCGCCCTCGTGATGCACGGTCTGCACCGAGGCGCCCACCTGGCCGTTCGCCTGCAGCGGAAACACCGCGAAGCTGCCGCCCGGGTCGGGCGCGACGGAATAGTTCGCGGTCAGCAGATACTTGCCGTCCGGCGAGATGCTCAGATAGCACGGGTCATTGCCATCGGACGACACCTTGTTCAGAAACGTCAGTTGGCCGCGCGCGGCATCGAAGCCAAATGCGCTGATGCCGCCGCGCTGCGTGGCCGGGCCGTTGTCGCCGGGCAGTTCGTTGACCGAATAGACGAAGCGGCGGTCACGGCTAACGACCAGAAACGACGGATTGACCGTCTGCGCGACCGACACCTGGGTCGCCGCGCCGGTCTTCGTGTCGAAGCGAAACACGTAGATGCCTTCGCTCTTGCCGCTGGTGTAAGTGCCGACCAGCATCGTATAGACGCCGTCCGCGGGGACCGGGCCAGCATCTTGCGCATACGCGTGCGAAGCAAGCATCGAAACCATGAGCAGGAAACCTTTTATCATCGAACGGGCGACGCGGTCCACGCCACGCGGACCGGAACCCTGTACGGCAACACTGGCAAGAACAGAAGTAAAAGCGGAAGCCGGAACTGGGCGCGCGGCAACGCACCCTGCGGCACGGCGACGGTGAAGCATGAGACCTCCTCGACATCGGTTGTCTGTACGGGCTCGCGTATGAGCCGGGGTACGAGCGGTTATAACGGTGTCTGGTCTGCCGCGCCGCGAATCGAGCGTCGTTCCGCGTTGTTGTTGTCGAAGTCAGTATAAGAGCGTTAGGTCGGATCATGCAGTGAATCCACCGCTGACGCGCGGCCTGCGCCAGCGGGTTTGCTCCCGCAAGCCGGGCCGGTTTTTCAAGAGTTTTCTCAATCGCGCACCACGCGTGTCAACCACGGAGTCTCCATGAACGTCACTCTCAGCCTGGGCCCGCTCGTTTCGCTGATCGCCGGCATCCTGATCCTGATCATGCCGCGCCTGTTGAACTACATCGTCGCGCTTTACCTGATCATCATCGGCATCATCGGAATCTTCGGCGTGGGCTCGTCGCATCTGTAAACGACAGGCGACGCGATACCGGGCGCGGTATTTGCGCCCGGTGTCGGGGTCAAATTTGCGAGAAAAGAGGGTTCTCGCGGTGCCAGCGGCACTCGCACGCATGAAAGCGCGGCCTGCGTCACGCAGTGACATAGGCGGAAAGCGGGCATCGCGCCACGCGAACAATCGACGTGACGTGGCGCGAAGATGCGGATACGCGAGCAGCAGCCCGCGCTACGAACGCTCGGTGCGGCCGCTCAACCGTTTGCCAGTTGTTCGAGGCGCAAGCGCCCCTGCAACGACAGCGCCCCGACCGCATAATGATCGGCATTCTGCTGATAGCGCCGGAAGCAGTCCCGCTCGACCAGGAAGGACGCGGCAGCCAGCATGCCGTTGCGGCTCAATCCGAGCCGGCCATGATCGAGTGGCAGCATGGAGTCGCCGGCAAGCTGGCTGGCGGCCGAGAGAATCGTGATGCAATCGGATTTCGAAGGGTTCAGCATGGCTTTCGTCCTCGGAAACGGCGTCTGCATGCGCCATGAGCAAGGCCGATTCGCAGTCCGGCGGGTCACCGGACATCGGCATGAAATCTGATTTTATGCATGGAATTGACAATTTTCCAACCCGCGTTTTGCCGCACTATGCGGTGAACCAAACACTGCCGATCGTGGTCCGGTAATTAACACCCGCTCGAAGCGCGGCTGCTGTCGCGATCCGTAATAACGACTCGTTTTTCGACACGCTTTCCATGCCTGCACACCTCGAAGACTACGCACTCATCGGCGACGGCCATACCGCCGCGCTCATCTCCCGCGAGGGTTCCGTCGACTGGCTCTGCTGGCCGCGCTTCGACTCGGGCGCCTGCTTCGCCGCGCTGCTCGGCACGCCCGACAACGGTCGCTGGCAGATCGCCCCCGCCACCCAGGGCGAGCACGGCGCGCCGACCATCACGCGGCGCTATCGCGGTGAAACGCTGATCCTCGAAACCGACTTCGAAACGCCCGACGGCGCCGTCACGCTGATCGATTTCATGCCGCCAGGCAACGGCTGGTCGGAGCTGATCCGCATCGTCGTCGGCAAGCGCGGCACCGTGCGCATGAAGATGGAACTCGTGCTGCGCTTCGACTACGGCTTCTCGATCCCATGGGTCGACAAGCTCAAACACGACAGCGGCATCAAGGCGATCGTCGGCCCCGACACCGCGGTGTTGCGCACGCCGGTCGAACTGCACGGCGAAGAGATGAAGACCGTCGCGGAATTCACGGTGACCGCGGGCGAGCGCGTGCCGTTCTCGCTCGCGTATGCGGCGTCGCATCTGCGCATTCCGCCCGCGCGCGACCCGCACACGTCACTCGCGCGCACCGAGAACCATTGGCTCGAATGGGCGGCGCGCGGGACTGTCGAAGGACGCTGGGCCGAGCCGATCCGCCGTTCGCTGATCACACTGCGCGCGCTCGCCTACGAGCCGACCGGCGGCATCGTCGCGGCGCCTACCACGTCGCTGCCGGAGAAGCTCGGCGGCACGCGCAACTGGGACTATCGATACTGCTGGCTGCGCGACGCGACCATCACGCTGCTCGCGATGATGCGCGGCGGCTACTACGACGAAGCGCGCGCCTGGCGCAGCTGGCTCGGCCGCGTGATGGCGGGCGCGCCGGACCAGTTGCAGATCATGTACGGCATCGGCGGCGAGCGACGCCTGCCCGAATTCGAAATCGACTGGCTGCCCGGCTACGAGGGCGCAAAACCGGTGCGCATCGGCAACAACGCGGTCGGGCAGCTTCAGCTCGACGTCTACGGCGAAGTGATGAATGCGCTGCATCTCGCGCGCGTGGGCGGCCTGCAGGCGGACGTCACCGCGTGGAGCGTGCAGCGCGCGATGCTCGCGCATCTGACCACGATCTGGCGCGAACCCGACGAAGGCATCTGGGAGACGCGCGGCGGCCGCCAGCATTTCACGTTCTCGAAGGTGATGGCGTGGGTCGCGTTCGACCGCGCGATCCGCTCGGCCGAAATGTTCAAACTCGACGGCCCGCTCGACGAATGGCGCGCGACGCGCGACACGATCCACGCCGAGGTCTGCGAGAAGGCGTGGAATCCGAAGCTGAACGCGTTCTCGCAGTACTACGGCAGCGACCAACTCGACGCGAGCGTGCTGCTGATGCCGCTGGTCGCCTTCCTGCCGCCGCAGGACCCGCGCATCAAGGGCACCGTCGAGGCAATCGAGCGGGACCTGATGCGCGGCGGCTTCGTGATGCGCTACCGCACGACCGAATACGACGACGGTCTGCCGCCCGGGGAAGGCACCTTTCTTGCGTGTTCGTTCTGGATGGTGGATAACCTCGCGCTGCAGGGGCGCGTGCAGGAAGCGATCGAGATGTACGAGCGGCTGCTCGCGCTGTGCAACGACGTCGGGCTGCTGTCCGAGGAGTACGATCCTGTCGAAAAACGTCTGGTCGGCAATTTTCCACAGGCGTTCTCGCACGTGGCGCTCGTGCACACCGGACTGAACCTGATGAAGCATGAGCAGGAAATGGCGCAGGCGACCGGCCATCCGGCGCATAACGGCATGCGCTCCACAGAGCTTGAGGTTCAGGCAAGCCCTTATAGCGGCGGGGCAGCATCGCCACTAGCATGACGCCGTGACAGTTTGCGTACACTGAATGCGAAAATTGTTGCATTGCACAAGATTGCTTTGTTCGATATTATCGATCCGACTGTCGGCCAACAACAATGTGCCCACAACCACAATGGCCCGCCGCAACGCTTCACGCGTGTTTGCGAAGCCCAATGCGAACCGCTTAAAACGGAGCAAACATGCTCTATCAACTGCACGAATTCAGCCGGGCGATGTTGAGCCCCCTCACCGCCTGGGCCCAGGCCGCATCGAAATCATTTGCGAATCCGGCCAGTCCGTTAGCCTATGTGCCGGGCGCCACACGCCTGTCCGCCGGCTACGAACTGCTTTACCGGCTCGGCAAGGATTACGAAAAGCCCGAGTTCAACATTCATCAGATCGTTAAAGACGGACATAACATCCCGATCGTCGAGCAGACGATCATCGAAAAGCCGTTCTGCCGGCTGATGCGCTTCAAGCGCTTCGCGGACGACAGCGAAGCTGTCAGCCAACTGAAAGACGAGCCGGTCGTGCTGGTCTGCGCACCGTTGTCAGGACACCACGCCACGCTGCTGCGCGACACCGTGCGCACGTTGCTGCAAGACCACAAGGTCTACATCACCGACTGGATCGACGCGCGCATGGTACCGCTCGAGGCCGGCTGGTTCGGTCTGAACGACTACATCGCGTATATCCAGGAATTCATTCGCCATATCGGCGCGAAGAATCTGCACGTGATCTCGGTGTGCCAGCCGACCGTGCCGGTGCTCGCCGCCATTTCGCTGATGGCGAGCCGCGGCGAGGACACGCCGCGCACGATGACGATGATGGGCGGCCCAATCGACGCGCGAAAGAGCCCGACCTCGGTCAATTCGCTCGCCACGCAGCACTCATACGAGTGGTTCGAGAACAACGTGATCTTCACGGTACCGCCGAACTATCCGGGCACGGGCCGTAAAGTCTATCCGGGCTTCCTGCAGCACACGGGCTTCGTCGCGATGAATCCGGAGCGTCACGCGGCATCGCACTGGGATTTCTACCAGAGCCTGCTGCGCGGCGACGAGGACGACGCCGAAGCGCACCGCCGCTTCTACGACGAGTACAACGCGGTGCTCGACATGGATGCCGACTATTACCTCGACACGATCCGCGTCGTGTTCCAGGAATTCCGTCTTGCCGAGGGCACGTGGGTCGTCAACGGCGAACCGGTGCGGCCGCAGGACATTACGACGACCGCGCTATTTACGATCGAAGGCGAGCTCGACGATATTTCCGGCGACGGCCAGACCTACGCGGCGCACGACCTGTGCAGCGGCATTGCGGCGAAGAACAAGCGTCACTTCACCGCGGAAAAATGCGGCCACTACGGCATTTTCTCGGGCCGCCGCTGGCGCACGATCATTTACCCGCAATTGCGCGACTTCATTCTCGAGCACAACAAGACTGCAAAAACGGCAAAAGAAAAAGTCGAAGCCTGAGCATTAAACTTGCAATAGCATATAAAAAGCCAACGGTCTCCTTCGAGGCCGTTGGCTTTTTTATCGCGCTTCATTCGTGATACTGATGTTCTGCCGCGGCGGCGATCACCACGGCACGGGCCGTTACTTTCTCAACAGATACGCGAGCAGCAGTTCGGTATTCATCTGAATCACCTCGCTGCGTTCGGCGGCGCTGCTGAAATCGCGCCCGAGCGTCGCTTCGAGCGTGAAGCGGTTCGAGACGATGTAGTAGCCCATGCCCGAAAGCGTCACGTAAAAACGCAGTGGGTCGATGTTGGTGCGAAACAGTCCCGCGCGTTGCCCGCGTTCAAGGATGCCGCCGAGCGTGGCGACGATCGGCGAGATCATCTCGCGTATGCGCGTCGACTTCTGCATATAGCGTGCTTCATGCAGATTCTCGTTGTTGATGAGTCGCAATAACTCGGGATGATCGCGGTAGTAGTCCCACACGAAATGGGCGAGACGTGTAACCGCCTCGACGGGCGCGACTCCGTTGAGTTCGAGCGTGCGTTCCGCTTCGTTGAGTGCGCTGAACGCGTGCTCGAGTACCGCGGTGAATAGCTGCTCCTTGCTACCGAAGTAGTAATAGAGCATGCGTTCATTGGTTTCGGCGCGGCGAGCGATCTGATCGACTCGTGCGCCGAACAGTCCTCCATTTGCAAACTCTTCCGCCGCCGCAAGCAAGATGCGGCGCCTCGTGCCTTCAGGATCTCTTTTGATTTTCGGCTGATTCATGGTGGCATCGTCTTCGTGAGCCGCGTTATCCGGATCGCGCCGCCGGCCTCTCCTCGAGCCTTTTTGTTGGCGGCGTTTAGCGGGCGCGTCGTGGTTGGGGAAACACACCCTTTTCTGCGGTCTTTCGAATGAAGCGCTTCGATTATGGCACATGGATTGCGAATGGCAATCCGGGAAATCGGCGATAATGTGCTATTTAGTTCAGGTCGTGCGATCGCACGGCAAACCCCCGCGCCGTAACCGTGACAGACGTCAAAACACTCGCGGATCGCATCGAAGATCTGCTGCCCCAAACGCAATGCACGAAGTGCGGTTATCCCGCATGCCGTCCGTATGCCGAAGCCGTCGCCAGCGGCGAGGCGAACTATAACCAGTGCCCGCCCGGCGGTGCCGAGGGCATCGCGCGCCTCGCCGCGCTGCTCGGCAAACCGGTGATTCCGCTCAATTCCGCCAATGGCGTCGAACGTCCGCGCCCCTTGGCGGTTATCGACGAACAGGTGTGCATCGGCTGCACGCTGTGCATGCAGGCGTGTCCGGTCGACGCGATAGTTGGCGCACCGAAACAGATGCACACCGTGATCGCCGAGCTCTGCACCGGCTGCGACCTGTGCGTGCCGCCCTGCCCGGTCGACTGCATCGCGATGCTGCCCGTGACCGGCGAGGCCACCGGCTGGGATGCATGGAGCCAGAGCCAGGCAGATGCGGCGCGGGCGCGTCATAACCGCCAGGAGGGCCGTCTCGCGCGCGAGCGCGACGCCGCCGAAGCGCGTGCTGCGGCGCGGCGAGCCGCGAGTGCGAGCGCGCCGGCGGCTGCGTCGGGCGCGGTTCCCGCGAGCGGCGCGACAACGCCGTCCGAGGCCCCGACCACCCCGAGTGCGGACGACGCCGAAGCGAAGAAACGCGCGATCATCCAGGCGGCGCTCGAACGCGCGCGCAAGAAGAAAGAGGAGTTGGCCGCGAAAGGCCAGGGACCCCTGAACACCGAGAACGTCAGCGCCGACGTGCAGGCACAGATCGATGCAGCCGAAGCGCGCCGCCGCCGTCTCGGTCTTGCCAGCGGCGAGGGTACGCACGGCTCGGAGCCGTCGTCCAACGAGTCCGACGAGTCAAAGCCGCCGTCCAGCTCGCCGCCGACCGCGCGCTGACCTCGCCCGCGCAACCCTCCTCACTCACACGGACCCGCTCCGCATGAACGCGAACAAACGCCGCGCGATCTTCGAAACGCTTCAGAGCCTGAATCCGCACCCGACCACCGAACTCGAGTACACGACGCCGTTCGAACTGCTGATCGCGGTGCTGCTGTCGGCGCAAGCGACCGACGTGTCGGTCAACAAGGCGATGCGCAGGATGTTCCCCGTAGCGAACACACCGCAGAAGGTGTTCGACCTGGGCGAGGAAGGTGTCGCGAGCTATATCAAGACGATCGGCCTGTATCGCACGAAGGCGAAGAACGTGATCGCGACCTGTCGCATTCTCCTCGACCAGTACGGCGGCGAGGTGCCCGAGGATCGCGAGGCGCTCGAAGGGCTGCCGGGTGTCGGCCGCAAAACGGCCAACGTGATTCTGAACACCGCGTTCGGCCATCCGACCATCGCGGTCGACACGCACATTTTCCGCGTCGCCAACCGCACCGGCCTCGCGCCCGGCAAGGACGTGCGCGCGGTCGAAGCAGCGCTCGAAAAATTCACGCCCGCCGAATTCAGGAAGGACGCGCACCACTGGCTGATCCTGCATGGACGCTACGTGTGCAAGGCGCGCCGCCCCGAATGCTGGCATTGCGTGATCGAGCCGCTGTGCGAGTTCCGGCCGAAGACCCCGCCGCCCGATCTTTAAGGGCAGCCCAGCTCGAAACCCCGGACCGCGCGGCGCGCCTGCAGCCCGAACGGCCGCCGCGTAAAATGATGCTTTACACGCAGTGCGCCGTGGGTACACACGCCGTCGCGCCCCGCGCACGCCCCACTCCCACCCACCGGTTCCACGATGTTCAATCCCAGCCGCGACGAAGTTCGCCTCTTTTTCACCGACACCTGGCGCAAACAGCGCCAAGGCGAGATTCTGACGCCGCTCGAGGCGATCGCCGCCGACTGGATCGTCGAGCATCCGGAATATCACGCCGACCTCACCGACGCCCCCGCTGCGCAGGCGCAGGACTATTCGCCGGAGCGCGGCCAGACCAATCCGTTCCTGCACCTGTCGATGCATCTGGCGATCTCCGAACAGTTGTCGATCGATCAGCCGCCCGGCATTCGCGCCGCGCACGAGCGGCTCGCCGCACGCCTCGGCTCGACGCACGAGGCGCAGCACGCGATCATGGACTGCCTCGGCGAAACCATCTGGGAAGCGCAGCGCACCGGCACGCCGCCGGACACGGACGCGTATTTGCAGCGCATCGAACGGCGCGCGACGCGCGACTGAAGCGACCGCATACCCCGACTCGATGCCCTCAAAGCAAAACACCCCGCCAAGGCGGGGTGTTCTGCTTTTGAAGCCGCGGCGCGAGACCCGCGCCCTACGCTCACTTCTTCTGCACGAGGTCGCCTTCCAGCGATTCGACGTAAGCGGCGATGTCCTTCATGTCGCCTAGCGACAGGCTCTGCACCTGTGCCTGCATGATCGCGTTGTTGCGGCCGAGGTGCGGATTGCCGGTGCCCATCTGGTACTGACGCAGCGCCCAGTACACATAGTCAGAGTGCTGACCGGCCAGCTTCGGATACTCCGGGCTCACCGGCTTGTTCAGGCCGGGACCGTGGCAGGCCGCGCAGTTGTGACTGTCGGCGAGCACCTTGCCGTTGCCCGCGTCAGCCGCGTGAGCGACGTTCGCCACGGCCAGACCGATTACCGCCGCCGCGCCGACCGCCTTGAATACCGTGTGGAGTGCCTGTTGGGGCTTGATCATGAAATCTCCTATCCCGCGAATTGGATGTACTGGTGACCGACGCCGATCACTTGTCGGGATTGTTTTTCGAAGCGGCAGTTTGCGCTGCGTAGTAGGCGGCGATGTCGGCAATGTCCTGATCCGACAGCGACGTTGCGATTGCATGCATCGTGTCGAAATGGCGGTCGCCCTTCTTGTAGGCGCGCAGCGCGATCTCGAGGTAGGCCTGATTTTGCCCGCCGAGCTTCGGCACGCGGAAAACCTCTGGATAAGCCGTACGATATTCAGGGATGCCGTGGCAGCCGATACACATCGCGACCTTGTCCTGGCCCGCCTTGGCGTTGCCTACGACATCCGCTGCCTGCGCACTGACCGCGCACCCCGCGAGCACCGACAGCGCTGCGATCACGACGTGTTTGCCGACGAATTTATTCATAGATGTAACCTGGCTTGAGGGGAAACGGGTGCCCACAAAGGCAGCGGTCCGGCCGTTCTTCTTATGAGGTGGCCACGCAGGCCAAAAAAATCGGGCCCATTGTACCGCGACGCCGCGCCGAACGTCCACAACACGCGGGAGCCGCGCAACGCCCGTCTGGACGGGCCGCGCGCCATGCTCGCGGCGGCTTCGCGATGACGCCACAGCGGCGCCGGCGCGTCTACCCCGGCACGGCTGACAACATACGTGAGCCGGTTTCGGGCCAACAGGCCTTCTGACTTATACTGGGTTTTTTCCCGAACAAGAGCATCTCGCCATGCGTTTCGAAGGCTCATCGCAGTACGTCGCCACCGACGACCTCAAGCTCGCGGTCAACGCCGCGATGACGCTCAAGCGTCCGCTCCTGATCAAGGGCGAACCCGGCACCGGCAAGACCATGCTCGCCGAGGAAGTCGCCGCCGCGCTCGGCATGCCGCTCTTGCAATGGCACATCAAGTCGACCACCAAGGCCCAGCAGGGCTTGTACGAATACGACGCGGTGTCGCGACTGCGCGATTCGCAGCTCGGCGACGAACGCGTGAAGGACATCCGCAACTACATCGTCAAGGGTGTGCTGTGGCAGGCGTTCGAATCGGACGAGCAGAGCGTGCTGCTGATCGACGAGATCGACAAGGCCGACATCGAATTCCCGAACGACCTGCTGCGCGAACTCGACCGCATGGAGTTCTACGTGTACGAGACGCGCGAGCTGGTGCGCGCGAAGCATCGGCCGCTCGTGATCATCACGTCGAACAACGAGAAGGAATTGCCCGACGCGTTCCTGCGCCGCTGCTTCTTCCACTACATCAAGTTTCCGGACGCGACGACGATGCAGCAGATCGTCGACGTGCACTACCCCGGCATCAAGAAGGACCTGCTCGCCGCCGCGCTGCAGAGCTTCTTCGAGCTGCGCAACGTCGCCGGGCTGAAGAAGAAGCCGTCCACCTCCGAATTGCTCGACTGGCTCAAGCTGCTGCTCGCCGAAGACATTCCGCCCGAAGCGCTGCGCTCGGCCGACCCCAAGCAGATCGTGCCGCCGCTGCACGGCGCGCTGCTGAAGAACGAACAGGACGTGGGCCTGTTCGAGCGGCTGCTGTTCATGAACCGCAACAACCGTTGAGCGCGCACCGCGCCGCAGGACCTCCAGCATGCTGATCGACTTCTTCTACTCGCTGCGCGCCGCCAAACTGCCGGTCTCGGTGAAGGAATACCTGACGCTGCTCGAAGCGCTGAAGGCCAACGTGATCGCGCCGTCGCTCGACGAGTTCTACTACCTGTCGCGCATCACGCTCGTGAAGGACGAGCAGTACTTCGACAAGTTCGACCAGGCGTTCGGCGCCTTTTTCAACGGGGTCGCTGCAAGCTCGGAGCTCGCGTTCGAGATTCCGCTCGACTGGCTGAAGAAGAAGCTGCAACGCGATCTGTCGCCCGAGGAAAAGGCGCAGATCGAGGCGATGGGCGGCATCGACAAGCTGATGGAGCGCCTGAAGGAACTGTTCGACGAGCAGAAGGAGCGCCACGAGGGCGGCAACAAATGGATCGGCACGGGCGGCACCTCGCCGTTCGGCAACGGCGGCTACAACCCCGAGGGTGTGCGCATCGGCGGCGACGCGGCCGGCAATCGCACCGCCGTCAAGGTCTGGGAAGCGCGCGCGTACCGCGACTACGACGACCAGGTCGAGATCGGCACGCGCAACATCAAGGTCGCGCTGCGGCGCTTGCGCCGCTTCGCCCGCGAGGGCGCCGCGGAAGAGCTCGACCTGCCCGACACCATCCGCAGCACCGCCGCGAACGCCGGCTGGCTCGATCTGAAGATGGTGCCCGAGCGGCACAACAACGTGAAGGTGCTGATGCTGCTCGATGTCGGCGGCTCAATGGACGATCACGTGAAGCGCACCGAGGAGCTGTTCTCGGCCGCGAAGGCCGAGTTCAAGCACCTCGAGTTCTATTACTTCCACAACTGCGTGTACGACTTCCTGTGGAAGAACAACCGCCGCCGCCACGCCGAGCGCACGCCGACGTGGGACGTGCTGCACAAGTTCACGCCGGACTACAAGCTGATCTTCGTCGGCGACGCGACGATGAGCCCGTACGAAGTGTTGCAGCCGGGCGGCTCGGTCGAGTACAACAACGCCGAGGCCGGCGCGGTGTGGCTGCGCCGGCTCGCCGATCATTTCCCGCACTTCGCGTGGCTGAACCCGGAACCGGAAGCGCTGTGGCCGTACCGGCAGTCGGTCAGCGCGATCCGCGAAGTGCTGGGCCACCGCATGTATCCGCTGACGCTCGCGGGCTTGGAGACGGCCATGCGGGTGCTGAGCAAGTAACGCCCGTCATTCCGGAACCCGCGTCCCGACGCTTCAACTTCCACAACAACAAAGCCTTCGCATGAGTTCGTCCCCGTCGCCCCAGCTGTCCCCCGCCGCCGCGCCGCAGAGGCGCTTCAATCCGCTCGCCGATACGTCGCTGTCGACGATCGTCGCGGGCTTCGTCGCGGCGATGACCGGCTACACGAGCTCGCTCGTGCTGATGTTCCAGGCGGGCCAGGCCGCGCATCTGAGCGACGCGCAGATTTCGTCTTGGATCTGGGCGCTGTCGATCGGCATGGGCCTCTGCACGATCGGCCTGTCGCTGCGCTTTCGCGCGCCGATCGTGATTGCGTGGTCGACGCCGGGCGCGGCGCTGCTGGTGTCGTCGCTGCCGCATGTCGAGTATGCGCAGGCCATCGGCGCGTTCATCTTCTGCGCGGCGCTGCTGACGCTGGTCGGCATCACCGGTTGGTTCGACGCGCTGATGAAGCGGATTCCGTCCGGCCTCGCGGCGGCGCTCCTCGCGGGCATCCTGTTCGAGATCGGCATCGAGATTTTCCGCGCCGCGCAGTACCAGACCGCGCTCGTGCTGACGATGTTCTTCACCTACCTGATCGTCAAACGGTTCGTGCCGCGTTACGCGATTCCGACCACGCTGGTGGTCGGCACGGCCGCGGCCGGCGGCCTCGGGCTGCTCGACTTCAGCCACTTTCACGTCGCGCTCGCGCATCCGGTGCTGACGATGCCGTCGTTTTCGGTGGCGGCGTGCGTGAGCATCGGCATTCCGCTGTTCGTGGTCGCGATGGCCTCGCAGAACGTGCCGGGCATCGCGGTGCTGCGCGCCGACGGCTATACGACCCCGTCCGCGCCGCTGATCGCGACGACCGGCGTCGCGTCGCTGCTGCTCGCGCCGTTCGGCTCGCACGGCATCAATCTTGCAGCGATCACGGCGGCGATCTGCACCGGCCCCGAAGCGCACGAAAACCCCGCGAGGCGCTACACGGCGGCCGTATGGGGCGGCATTTTCTATCTGCTCGCGGGGGTGTTCGGCGCGACGATCGCCGCGCTGTTCGCGGCGTTTCCGAAGGAACTGATCGTCTCCGTCGCGGCGCTCGCGCTATTCGGCTCGATCATGAGCGGCCTCGCCAATGCGATGCAGGATACGCGGCAGCGCGAGGCGGCGCTCGTTACGTTCATGGTGACCGCCTCGGGGCTCACGCTGCTGTCGATCGGCTCGGCCTTCTGGGGGCTCGTCGCCGGCGTGATCACGCAAGTCGTGCTGAACGCGCGCCGCGTGTGAACGAATCGCCACGCCCGGCTGTCCGTACCCGGTGTTCATGCCGTCGTCGGCGATCCGCCATAGAATAGATGTATCCGGCAGCGTTTCCCGGCGCCATCGCGGGACGCGCTGCGGCTTGACCCGCGGCCGCCGGCGCCGGCTGATCGCTGTGTTTCGTCCAGCCGGCGCGGCGGCGTCCTCATTTCTCCTGAACCACGGCGCACACGCGCCCTGAAGGCCCGAACATGACAACCGCACTCGACCAACTCAAGCAATACACCACCGTGGTGGCCGACACTGGCGACTTCCAGCAGCTCGCGCAGTACAAGCCGCGAGATGCGACCACCAATCCGTCGCTGATTCTGAAGGCCGTGCAGAAAGACGACTACCGACCGCTGCTCGAAAAGACCGTGAAGGCGCATGCGTCGAAACCGGTCGGTGCGATCATCGACCAGTTGCTGATCGCGTTCGGCACCGAAATCCTGAAGATCATCCCCGGGCGGGTGTCGACCGAAGTCGACGCGCGCCTGTCGTTCGACATCGAAGGCTCGATCAAGAAAGCCCATGAGCTGATCGCGCTGTACAAGGAGCACGGCGTCGAACGCGACCGCGTGCTGATCAAGCTCGCGTCGACGTGGGAAGGCGTGCGCGCGGCCGAGGTGCTGCAGAAGGAAGGCATCAGCTGCAACATGACGCTGCTGTTCTCGCTCCCGCAGGCGGCGGCCTGTGCAGAAGCTGGTGCGCAGCTGATCTCGCCGTTCGTCGGCCGCATCTACGACTGGTACAAGAAGAGCGCCGGCAGCGCGTGGGACGAAGCGAAAGACGGCGGCGCCAACGACCCGGGCGTCAAGTCGGTGCGCCGCATCTATGGGTACTACAAAAAGTTCGGCTACAAAACCGAAGTGATGGGCGCGAGCTTCCGCACGACCTCGCAGATCCTGGAACTGGCCGGCTGCGATCTGCTGACGATCAGCCCCGACCTGCTGCAAAAGCTGCACGAGAGCACCGACAAGATCGAGCGCAAGCTGTCGCCGGAGGCGTCGCAGGACGCGGACATCGAGCGCGTGCCGGTCGACGAAAAGTCGTTCCGCTTCCTCGTCAACGACGACGCGATGGCGACCGAGAAGCTCGCCGAAGGCATCCGTACGTTCGCCGCGGACGCAATCAAGCTGGAAAAACTGATCGACACGCTGCGCTGAGGTGCCGCGGGCAGCGGACGTGGCTGGCTGTGTGACGCTCACGTTCACGCTCGCCGCGCCGCGCCCGCTCCGCCCGAAAGCGATCCATGACAAGCGGCGCCGAATCTGACGGTTCGGCGCCGCTCCTCGTTTACGCCGCGACTACAATCGATTGCACGCCCATCCCCGCCTGAGCTGGCGAGGAACGAGGGCGCCCGCCCAACGCCTGACCAGGGAGACGATCATGTATGTTCAGCCCTACGTGTTCTTCAACGGCCGTTGCCAGGAAGCGCTCGACTACTACACCGACAAACTCGGCGCCCAGGTAACCTTCAAGATGCTATTCAAGGACGCGCCACCCGACGCGCAAAACCCGCCACGCCCCGAACTCGCCGACAAGATCATGCACGCGAACGTGCAGCTGGGCTCGAGCACGTGGATGGCTTCCGACGGCAACTGCGATCCGGCGGCCGGCCCGTTCAATGGCTTCAGCCTGTCGCTGACCGTCGAAGACGGCGCGGCGGCGGAAAAATGCTTCAACGCGCTCGCCGATGGCGGCCACGTCGTGATGCCGTTCCAGCCAACGTTCTGGAGCAAGGGCTTCGGAATGGTGGTGGATCGCTTCGGCATGACGTGGATGGTCACGCTGCCGCCGCAGGTTTGAGGCTTAGCGGCCGAGCCTTTCGGTTCGGCTACTACCCACCACGCGTCGCCCGCTCGTGCCGCTCGATGTTCCAGTTCGGCTCGGTCTCCAGCAATAGCGCGCGCAGCCGGTCCACCTGCTCCGCGAGCCGCTGACCGAGCCAGTACGGTCCTTGCCAGTCGGGCGGCAACGCGGTGGCCACGTCGCCATGCCCCTTCGCGAGCGGCGCCGCGGCCGGAATGCCGAAGCGCGACGGACGGCCGAAACGCAGCCCGCGCGCGGTGGACAACAGGATCGCGCGCACAGCGCGCACCTCGGCGCCGCAATGCGCTGCATAGGCGCTGCGCGCGCGGCGGCGGCGGCGTTCATCAGCGGCCCGGTGGCCAGCAGTTCGAGCGAACTGAGCACCGAGCGATGCAGCCGCTGGATCTCCTCGAGTCGCGTCTGCGGCACGTCGATTTCCTTCGCGACCGACGGCATCAGCGAACGAAGTTGCACGAGCCGCTTGTTGATCCGCAGGAAGCGCTGGACCTGCTCCTCCTCGGTGATCGTCTCGCCGTCGAGCAGCCGCGCGTAGATGCCCGCGCATTCGCGCAGATTGGCGGCGAGCCCGTAGCGCCACGAATACGTCGCGTGCAGTGGAAAGGCGAACGAAAACGCCAGCGCGATCACGATGCCGATCAGCACGTTCAACGTGCGCCACAGGCCGACGTCGATCAGGTTGTCGCCGTGGCCCGCGACGATGCACATCGTAATCGCGGTCAGAAGCCCGATATAGCCGGACGAGCCGATCGCGAACCACGCGCAGATCGACGCGATGATCGCCTCCAGCACATAGGTGAGCGGCAGCGAGCCGATGAAGTTCTGCTGCACGATCAGCAACAGGCCGATCGACGCGCCGAGCAGCGTGCCGGCCGCCCGTTCGGCCGCTTTCTTGCGGATATTGCCGTGATGCTGCAAGCCGCCGATCACGACCAGCAGCGTCACCGACGACCAGATGCCGTGCGGGATATCGATGCCGGTCGTCGCCAGAATCGACACCAGCATCGCGAGGCCGACGCGCAGGCTATGCAGCACCTTCGCGTGGCGGTAGCGGTAATACGGCGACGTGACCGCGCGCACCATCCGACTCAGCGCCGCGCGGCGGGGGATCACGGTGGGAGTATTGGCAGCAGCCATGGCGGCGCGCGGCGAACGCGTGAAAGGACGGTTCCGCTATCCTGCCCTGGAGTGCCCCGCAAACACAAACGCCCGTCAACTTGCGTCGGCGGGCGTTGCGGGTTTGGGAGCGTGAAGTTGCAGCCGGAATCAGCCTTCGACGATGTCCAGGTAGTCTTCCGGACGGGTGCGATCCTCGGCGCGCTGCATGCCCACCGCGCGCACGATCAGGCTCACGACCACCGACACCACGAGGTTCACGATCAGCGACCACACCGCCGCATAGCCCGGAATCGCGATGCCGAACAGATGAATCGTGAAGATCGAGCTCGCGAGGTTCAACGAAATCGCCATCCACGTGCCGGTCGCGATACCCGCCGCCCAGCCGAGCAGCAGACCCCGATAGTCGAGCACACGCGTGTAGAGACCGAGCACGATGGCCGGCAGCGTCTGGATGATCCAGATCCCGCCGAGCAGCTGCAGCTGGATCGCGTAGGTCAGCGGCAGACCGAGAATGAACGCGACCGCGCCGACCTTGACGATCAGCGACACCAGCTTCGCGACGTTGGTCTCCTGGTCGTGCGTCATGTTGCGGTTGATGAACTCCTTGTGCACGTTGCGCGTGTACAGGTTCGCGGCCGCGATCGACATGATCGCCGCCGGCACCAGCGCGCCGATACCGATCGCCGCGAACGCGACGCCGACGAACCACGACGGGAAGAAGTGCAGGAACAGCGCCGGCACCGCGAAGTTCGGGCCGAAGGCCTTGAAGTACGGCGCGAACTCGGGCATGTCCTTCACGCCGGCCGCGAGCGCCATGAAGCCGAGCAGCGCGAGCAGGCCGAGCACCAGCGAATACGCCGGCAGCAAGGCCATGTTGCGGCGGATCGTGTTGCCCGACTTCGAAGACAGCACCGCGGTGATCGAGTGCGGATACAGGAACAGCGCGAGCGCCGAACCCACGGCGAGCGTCGCGTACGCGCTATAGCCGTTCAGGCTCGACACGTCCGGCGACTTCAGCAGCAGCTTGGCCGGCGGGACCGCGCCGAAGATATGGCCGAAGCCGCCCAGCTGCGGCGGAATCACGATGATCGCGGCGAAGATCGTCACGTAGATCAGGATGTCCTTGACCACCGCGATCATCGCCGGCGCGCGCAGGCCCGACGTGTACGTGTAGGCCGCGAGGATCGCGAACGCGATGATCAGCGGCAGATCGCCGACGAAGCCGGTGGTGTCGAAGCCGAGCGCGCCGATCACCACTTCGATACCGACCAGCTGCAGCGCGATGTACGGCATCGTCGCGACGATGCCGGTCACGGCGACAGCGAGCGCGAGCATGCGGCTGCCGTAGCGGGCCGACACGAAGTCCGCCGAGGTCACGTAGCCGTGGCGCTTCGCGATGCTCCACAGCTTCGGGAACACGACGAAGGCGAACGGATAGATCAGGATCGTGTACGGCAGCGCGAAGAAGCCGGTTGCGCCCGCGCCGAACACGAGCGCCGGCACCGCGATGAAGGTGTAGGCGGTGTACAGGTCGCCGCCGAGCAGGAACCACGTGACGATCGTGCCGAAGCGCCGCCCGCCCAGACCCCACTCTTCGAGGTGCGCGAGATCGCCGCGCCGCCAGTGTGCCGCGACGAAGCCGAGAATCGTGACGCCGATGAAAAACAGAACGAAGACAAAGGTTGCAATGGGGTTCATCGTTGTGCGCCCCCGTTCGGGCGACCCGTATAGCGGGACTTGGTCTTCACATAGACGAACGCGGTGATGACCGCGCTGATCAGCACCCACAGCAGCTGATACCAGTAGAAGAACGGGAAATCGAACAGCTGCGGCTCGATCCGGTTGTAGGACGGCACCCAGATCATCGCGATCCACGGTAGCAGCAATAGCCAGAGCCAGTGCTTGCTGGCTTTGTTCACGTCGGCGTCGTGAGCCATGACGTCTCCTGTTTTTCCTATTTTGAATTTATCTGCCCGTGGTCGCCGGGAGGAGGAACTCAGCGGGTGGTCGTCCCGCGGTCCGCCACGGGCTCCCCGAAAGCCTCGCAAGAGTATAGGAGTGGCGAACGCCCGGTCAAGCCGGGGCGACCCCGAGGCACGTTGGCGTCCAACGCTGCAGATTGGATCACGCTGCAGCATCGACGTGAAAAAAATACCGGAAGCAAAACGGCCGTGCCGACTGATACGCCGGCACGGCCGCCTCATTCTTCGCGCGCTGATCGGAATTCAGCGCTCAGATGGCAAACGATGCGCCCGTCTGCCCCGTCGATTCGCGCAGGCCCTTGATCCACTTGCGCGCCGGCAAACCGAGCTCGGCTTCGATCAGCTTCGCGCGCGCGTCGAGCGCGGCGAACGGCACGTCGAGCGCCGGGCCCGAGAACGCGATCGCGATGCGGTTGCCGTCGTGCACTTCGGGCAGCGCGACGACGCGACCGTCGAAGGCTTCGTTCAGGCGCTTCATGTTGCGCACGAAGCTCGGATGATCGCCGAACAGATTCACCGTGACGATGCCCGCGTCGGTCAGACATGCGCGCGCCGCGCGGTAAAAACCGACGCTGTCGAGCACCGGGCCGCGCGCGGTCGCGTCGTAGACGTCGATCTGCAGCGCGCCGATGGTGCCGTGATTCGCGCTCTCGTTGACGAAGTCCCATGCGTCGGTTTCGTGCACCGTCAGGCGCGCATCGTCGGGCGGCAGTTCGAACATCGTGCGCGCGGCCACCACGACCGCCGGATTCAGTTCGACGGCCTCGACCTGCGCGCTCTTCAGGAAGCGGTGCGCGAACTTGGTCAGCGCCGCCGCGCCGAGCCCGAGCTGCACGATGCGCTTGGGCGTTTCGAGAAACAGCAGCCAGGCCATCATCTGCTGCGCGTATTCGAGTTCGATGTGATCGGGCTTGCGCAGACGCATCGCGCCTTGCACCCATTCCGTGCCGAAATGCAGGTAGCGCACGCCGCCCTCTTCGGAGAACGTCACCGGCGCGAAGCGCGGCTTGCGCGGCGCTTCGATTTGCGGCGCGTCGTGAAGCTCGTGGTCGAAGGCGCGGTTCGCGTTGCGTGGGGTTTTTGGCGCCTGTCTGTGCGCGATTTTCCGCTTACCGCCGATGGCTTCGGCGTCCCGGTTACGGAAAGCGCGTGCTTCGGCCGAAGCGCGCTTGATCAGTTTCGTCATGTGTGGATGTCGCGCCGCGGGCGCATGATTTTTGGTCGACCGAGAGCATAGCATTCGCTGCGGCCCGCTCATTCGAATGCGCTCTTTTGCAATCCGCTTTCAACGGACTCTCGCACGGAACCGCGTCGATAAAAAATTTGGCGGCCACTACTTCAGCGCATACATGCACCAATACGCACGCGCAAACGATTGACATGTCGCTTTATCGCCGTTCTTCTCGTCTGAACGCGGCTCACAGCGTATTTCCTCGCGGTCCGCCCCTCCGCTGCCGGTTAAAGAGAGCCCCGCCAATGTCGTAAACGGCATACAGGGCTGCCGACCCATGCAATGCAATGCAATGCATCGCGTCGTGCAGCCGCAAGGATAAATCGCGCTGCAGGGGAATTACTTTGAATCGGCAACAGTCGTGGACGCGCACAGCGGCGCCCGGTGAGGTCATCTATTCCGAGGGCTACTCGGGTGAGCCCGTCGTCTTTCTGATCACGGAAGGCAAGGTCGAACTTTCCACTCGCTGCGACGACAAAAAGGTCGTCGTCGCGACGCTGGGCCGAGGCGAATTTTTCGGCGAAGCCGCGTTGCTTGCGGCCGAGCCGCGCAGCAACACCGCGAAAGCGCTGACCTTCTGTCAACTGACCGTCGTGCCGGCCAGCATGCTCGACGAAGAGATCGAACGCGTGTCGCCGTTGCTGCGTCATATCACGCGCACGCTGATTCGTCGCGTGAAGCGCAAGGACGATCTGCTCGCGATCTACACGCACGCCGACTTTCTGCCTGGTGTGCTGTCGTATGCGCACGTGCTGACGCTGATGTCCAACGGCGAACGGCGCGATGCGAGCGATAGCTGGGGACGCCGGCCGCTGCACTCGCAGGCCGAGGAAACCTCGGTACCGCTCGTCGAAGTGATTAAAAAATGCCGCGCGATTGCCGGCCATTCGCGTCCGCACGTGATGGCGATGCTCAAGCGGATGGAGAAGCTCAATCTCGTGACGATCGAGGCCGCGCAGTCCGGACAACTGAATAACGTATCGACCGAATACTCGGCGTACGACGGCGCGGCCGCGCGCCAGGTCGTCACGTTCGACGCCGCGCGCATCGTCGATCGCGCGCAGCAGGTCGCGGACGGCGACCTCGATATCGCGGTGAGCAGCGAGCTCGAGCTGATCGAGCTGACCGATCTGGAGGCGTTGATCGGCGTCGACAAGACGTTGATTCTGAACAAGCTGTCGCACGGCGAAATCGCCGACGAAGTGTTCGCATTCCGCAAGTCGAAGGTGCTGACCTACGTCGAGCAGCAAGGCGTCGCGTATTTCTCGCGACGCAATACGCGCCAGAGCGGCGCACTGAATTCGCTCGACGATCTCGCATTCGTCGACCAGCGCACGCTGTTCGAAGCCGTCAGCGCCTTCGACACGTACGATCTCGCGAAGCTGCTCGCCAGTATCGACGGGCAGCCGGTAGCCGAGCGCCTGTTGTCGGTGATGACCGAAGTGCGTCGTAACGAAGTGTCGTGGGTGATGCGGCGCGATCTCAAGATCGATGCGATCGAAGTCGGCGACATCGAGCAACGTCTGCTCGATGCGGTGAAAACGCTGAAGGCACCGTCCGCGCCGCGCGCGGCGCTACACGAGGCCGCGCGCTAAGCGGTTTGACGGCGCGCCGCCGCTCATGCGCGCGTGAGCGCGGCGCCGTTCGGGGAAAGGCATGGACCTGTTGACGTTATTTGGTGTGCTGTTCGGTGGAGCGGCAATCGTTTTGGGCTTCGCGCTCGAAGGCGGGCATTTTCTGACGCTGTTCCAGTACGAGGCATTCGTCATCGTACTCGGCGGCACGCTCGGCGCGGTGATGATCCAGAACACGTGGGCACGCTTCTTCGATGCGGTGAAGCTGCTCGGCCTCGCGTTCAGGCGCGCGCGGCGGGTCGAGCAGAAGAGCCTGTCGGATCTGCTCGAATGGGGCGATCAGGCTAAGCTCAACGGCCTGCTCGCGTTCGAATCGATGGACGCGAGCGGCATTCATCCGTTCGCCAAACGCGGGCTCGAACTGCTCGCGAACGGCGTGTCGACCGCCGTGCTCGAAGACGCATTGCAGCGCGAGCTCGATGCCTATGCGCGCAACCACATGGCGGCGGCGCGCGTATGGCAGCAGGCGGGCGGCTATGCGCCGACGTTCGGCATTCTCGGCTCGGTGCTCGGGTTGATCCAGGTCACCAATCACATTCTCGACCCGGCACAACTCGGCTCGGGCATCGCGACGGCTTTCGTCGCGACGCTGTACGGTCTCGCACTCGCGAATCTGGTGTTTCTGCCGCTGTACGGCAAGCTGCAGGCGCAGCTCGACAGCGAGGTGCGGTTTCGCCGGCTTTATCTCGACGGACTGCTCGCGATTTCGCGCAAGGAGTCGCCGCATACGATCGAAACGCGTCTGAGCGGCGAGGTGCGCGGGCGCGCAGCGGAGTCCCTGGCCTGAGCCTTTTGGAGCGCGCCGCTGAGCGAGACGCGCCGACATTCGAAACGGATCAATCACTATGCAAACGACGTCTGGCGGCAAGAGCCTCGCCAGCAGCACGGACGATCGCGACGAGCACAGCGGCGAAGGCACCGAGGGCGGCCGCTGGCTGATCTCGTACGCGGACCTCATCACGACGATGATGGTGCTGTTCCTCGCGTTGTACGCGTTGCAGTTGGCGAAATCGAAGCAACTCGAACTCAGGTATCAGACGCTCGAGACTAAAACGGCGCAGCAGAGCGCGCCCCCGCCAGCAGGCGGCACGCAACAGGATGCGCGCAAGCAACTGAGCGCCTTGCTCGATGCACTGCGCGAGAAAGGGCTGATCACGGTGACGGACGTGCCGCACGGCGTCGAAATCGGCATCAACGCGAAGATCCTGTTCAACGCCGGCGATGCGCGGCTGCTACCCGATTCGTTCGAGGTGCTGACTCAGATCGCGCAGGTGCTGCAAAAGGATTCGACGGGAAACGTGCTCGTCGAAGGACATACCGACAGCGTGCCGATTGCGACCCGCGAAATATGCGTCTAACTGGGAGCTGTCGTCAGCTCGTGCCGGGGCGGTGGTCAGGTATCTGGTCGAGCGCGGGATCGAGCCGCATCGACTGGCCGCGATCGGGCGGGCGGACAATTTCCCGCTGGTTGCCGGCGCTGACGCGGCGGCAAGAGCTGCGAACCGCCGGGTCACGATCGTCGTGCAGTACTGAACGCGTTCGCGGGCAGCGTTTGCAGGCAGCATTGGCCGCCCTTCCTACGACGAGCCGCCCGCGCGCAACGGGCCGCCCATCGTCACTTGCCGTTACCTCACTCGACGCGCACCGCCTTGAGCGCCTCGTTGAATGTGCGGCTGGGCCGCATCACCTCTTCGAGCTTGTTGAAGTCCGGCTTGTAATAGCCGCCGATGTCCGCCGGCGCGCCCTGCACCGACGCGAGCTCCGCGACGATCACCTGCTCGTTGGCGGTCAGCTGCGTCGCGAGCGGCGCGAACTGCGCGGCCAGCGCGGCATCGTCCGTTTGCGCGGCCAGCTCCTGCGCCCAGTACATCGCGAGATAGAACTGGCTGCCGCGATTGTCGAGCTCGCCCGTCTTCGGGCTCGGGCTGCGGTTGTTGTCGAGCAGCTTGCCGGTTGCGGTGTCGAGCGTCTTCGCGAGGATCTTCGCCCGGTTGTTGCCGGTCTTGATGCCCAGCTCTTCGAGCGATACCGCGAGCGCGAGGAATTCGCCGAGCGAGTCCCAGCGCAGATGGTTCTCTTCGACGAGCTGCTTCACGTGCTTCGGCGCCGAACCGCCCGCGCCGGTCTCGTACATGCCGCCGCCCGCCATCAACGGCACGATCGACAGCATCTTCGCGCTCGTGCCCAGCTCCATGATCGGGAACAGGTCGGTCAGATAATCGCGCAGGATGTTGCCGGTGACCGAGATCGTATCGAGCCCGCGCACGACGCGCTCCAGCGTGTAACGCATCGCGCGCACCTGCGACATGATCTGGATGTCGAGGCCGGTGGTGTCGTAATCCTTCAGGTAGGCCTCGACCTTCTTGATCAGTTCCGCCTCGTGCGGGCGATACGGGTCGAGCCAGAACACCGCGGGTGTGCGGGAATTGCGCACGCGCGTGACCGCGAGCTTGACCCAGTCGCGGATCGCCGCATCTTTCACCTCGCACATGCGCCAGATGTCGCCCTGCTCGACGTTCTGCGTGAGCAGCACCTCGCCGCTCGCGAGATCGACGATGCGCGCCTCGCCGTCTTCCGGCACTTCGAAGGTCTTGTCGTGCGAGCCGTATTCTTCCGCCTTCTGCGCCATCAGGCCGACGTTCGGCACGGTGCCCATCGTGACCGGATCGAACGCGCCGTTGGTCTTGCAGAAGTTGATGATCTCCTGGTAGATGCGCGCGAACGTGCTCTCCGGGATCACCGCCTTGGTGTCTTTTGGACGACCGTCGGCGCCCCACATCTTGCCGCCGGCGCGAATCATCGCCGGCATCGACGCATCGACGATCACGTCGTTCGGCGCGTGCAGGTTCGAGATGCCCTTCGCCGAATCGACCATCGCCAGTTCCGGACGATGCTCGTGGCACGCGTGCAGGTCGCGGATCACTTCCTCGCGCTGCGATTCCGGCAACGCCTCGATCTTCTCGTACAGATTGACGAGGCCGTTGTTGACGTTCACGCCGAGCTCGTCGAACAGCTTGCCGTGCTTCGCGAACGCGTCCTTGTAGAACACCTTCACCGCGTGGCCGAAGACGATCGGATGCGAGATCTTCATCATCGTCGCCTTCACGTGCAGCGACAGCATCATGCCGGTCTTGCGCGCGTCTTCCATCTGGTCTTCATAGAACGCGAGAAGCGCCTTTTTGCTCATGAACATGCTGTCGATGATCTCGCCGGCCTCTAGCGCGACCTTCGGTTTCAGCACGATCGTCTTGCCGTTCTTCGTGACGAGTTCCATCTTCACGTCGCGCGCGCGATCGAGCGTCATCGATTTTTCGCCGTGATAGAAGTCGCCGTGCCGCATGGTGGCGACGTGCGTGCGCGACGCCATGCTCCATTCGGTCATGCTGTGCGGATGCTTGCGCGCGTAGTTCTTCACCGCGGCAGGCGCGCGACGGTCCGAGTTGCCCTCGCGCAGCACCGGGTTGACCGCGCTGCCGAGACACTTCGAGTAGCGCTGACGGATCGCCTTCTCCGCGTCGGTCTTCGGATCTTCCGGATAGTCGGGCACCTTGTAGCCCTTCGCCTGCAGTTCCTTGATCGCGCTCGTCAGTTGCGGCACCGATGCGCTGATGTTGGGCAGCTTGATGATGTTGGTGTCGGGCAACGAGGTCAGGCGACCGAGTTCAGCGAGGTTGTCGGGCACCCGCTGCGCTTCGGTCAGAAATTCGGGGAACTCCCCGAGGATGCGGCCCGCGACCGAGATGTCGCTGGTCTCGACCTCGATGCCGGCCGGCCTCGTGAAGGTCCGGATAATCGGCAGGAACGCGGCGGTCGCGAGCAGCGGGGCCTCGTCGGTGAGGGTGTAGATGATGGTCGGTTGCTGGGTCGTCATTGCTAGGCTCTGGGCGGGCGGTTGAGAGGCATCTCGCGCGGGAAACCGGCAGGATGCGCAAGCGTCGATCAGGAAAACGACAACACGAGGATACAAACGCTGTGCGCGGCGGATGGCGATGCGGGGCCCTGGAACGCCAAAGCGGAACGATTAAGCGAACACGGCGGACTGCGTCGCGCAGCGGGTCGCACGTCTGGATTCTGCCTCATTTTTGGGCTGACGCAAGAGCGGCCGAACCGGCGCGCAGGAACGTGCGACTTGCCTGCCAGGCTGGCATCCCGTGCGTCGCACGGCCACATCGATACAATGAGCCGATGTACGGGGATTCCCGCAGATCTGCCAATCGAAGCCGGAGAGCGTCATGGACGGCGATACCAGCAAAGCCCAATCCGACTGGATTTCCCGTTCGGAGCCCACCGACGGAGTCGAACGCATCGAAGCCTTTTTCCACGGCAATGCGTACTCCCTGCATCGGCACGACACCTACGCAATCGGCCTGACGCTCGCCGGCGTTCAGTGCTTTCACTACCGGCGCGGCTTGCGCACCAGCCTGCCCGGACAGACGATGGTGCTGCATCCCGACGAAGCGCACGACGGTCAGGCCGGCACGCAGGAGGGATTCCGTTATCAGATGATTTACGTGCACCCGGCCGCCATCCAGGAGGTCCTCGGAGGCCGGCCGCTGCCATTCGTCGAAGGCGGGGTCACGACCGATCCACGGCTGTTCGAAGCGACGAAGACAGCGCTGCGCCAGATGCGCGGCGACGCCGAACCGCTCGAGCGCGACGACGCGCTCGCCGGCCTCGCGCTCGCGCTGGACAGCGTATCGGGTGCCCGAGCTGCGCGCAGGTCCGCGGATTTCGCGGCAGCGCAGCGGGCACGGGAATATCTGCACGCATCGAGCAGCCGCGTCGTCACGCTGGATGAACTTGCCGCCGTCAGCGGACAGGACCGCTGGAGCCTGTCGCGCGATTTCCGAACCTTTTACGGCACCAGCCCCTATCACTACCTGGTCATGCGCCGGCTCGAAGCGGCGCGCGCGATGATGCTGCGCGGCGTTTCCCTCGTGGACACGGCGGCAGCGGCCGGCTTCGCCGACCAGAGCCACATGACCCGGCATTTTCGCCACGCATACGGAATCCCGCCCGCACGTTGGCTCGCGATGACGAGCGATCGGCGCGCCGGCTAGCGCAGGCTTGCACGATCGTTCAAGACACCCGCCGGCCGCCGGCCTAAGCTCTGTTCCAGCTATCACCCGAATGGAGCCACCATGCACAGCGATTCCCAGCCGACCCCCGAGCAACGCGGCCAATACAAGACGATCAATCTGCTCGACAAGATCCGTCAGATCGACGATCACTGGCAGCCGCGCGTGGTTGCCGAAATGAACGACTATCAGTTCAAGGTCGTAAAGATAGAGGGCGATTTCGTCTGGCACCGGCATGCCGACACCGACGAGACTTTCATCGTTCTCGAAGGGCGCTTGCGCATCGACTTCCGCGATCGCTCGATCGAACTGCTCGCCGGAGAAATGGCGGTGATTCCAAAGGGAGTCGAGCACAAGCCGTATGCCGGCTCCGAAGTGAAGCTGCTGCTGATCGAACCGCGCGGCGTCGTCAACACCGGCGATACGACCAACGAAAGAACGGCCGAAAACGACGTATGGATCTGAGAACCGCCATGCAAACGCCGCTGCCGATCGTTCGCGAAGCCGTTTTCCCCGCCGATACGCGCAAGCTCGTCGCGGTGATCCGAGAGTATGTCCAGTGGCTGGATCTGGACCTGTCGTACCGTGGATTCGATGCCGAAATGGACGCGTTCGAAGCGATTTACACGTTGCCATCCGGCATGTTCTTCGTCGCCGATGCCGGCGGCGAACTCGCCGGTTGCGCGGGGCTGCTGCGCCATAGTGCGGGGACCGCCGAAATCAAGCGCCTGTTCGTTCGCGACGCATTCAGAGGGATGCGTCTCGGCGAAACGCTGGTGACGTCGGTGATCGGGAAAGCAAAATCGTTGGGCTTCTCGAAGCTGGTCCTCGACTCGGTGCCGAAAACCGCTTTCGCGCAGCGCATCTACGAGCGATTAGGGTTCGTGGAAATCGCGCCTTACTACGCAAATCCGGTCGAGGGCACGAGGTTTCTTGCACTCGAGCTTTGACGGCGCGGCGCGGCGTCGCTCGTCTTCGAACCTTCGCCATAGCGCGCAGGTTGCATATACATCTATTGCTACAGCGCACGCCTCGATTCTTCCTTCGAATTTTCGTTTCGCGCGAAAATCCCCCCTATATGAAGGCGCGCCGCCCGTCGTCAGCGAAAACCCTACTTCCGCCATCATCTTCAATTCTCTATCTTGTCTATACAACTGAGCTGAAGCTCGAAGCCAGGCACTTCAACTTCGACGACGTATGCGTCAGCTGACAGGCAATGGCGCGGGAATCCCGCGCTCGTACGGCGGCCGGCAACATTCACACCATCATGCAAACACAAACCCATCCGTTGATTTCCCCGTCGCTCGGCACCGAGCGGTACCTGACGAGCTTCCACTACGGCCCGACGGGCGGACAGAAGATCTACATCCAGTCGTCGCTGCATGCCGACGAGCTGCCGGGGATGCTGGTCGCATGGGAACTGCGCCAACGCGTCGCCGCCCTCGAGACGGCGGGCAGGTTGCGCGGCGAAATCGTCATCGTGCCGGTACCCAATCCGATCGGCCTCAACCAGCGGGTGCTCGGGCACATGGTTGGCCGCTTCGAAAGCGGCACCGCGGCGAACTTCAATCGCAACTTCCACAATCTGGCCGAGCTCGTGATGCCGCGCATCGAGCCTCACCTGACCGGCGACGCGCAACGGAACCTGCGCGCCGTGCGCGCCGCAATGTGCGAGGCGCTCGCCGAGCAGACGCCGACCACCGAGCTCGAATCGCAGCGCCTCGCACTGCAGCGCCTGTCATACGATGCCGACGTCGTGCTCGACCTGCACTGCGACTTCGAAGCGGCGATGCATCTGTTCACGAATCCCGACACGTGGCCCGACGTCGAGCCACTCGCGCGCTATCTCGACGCGAAGACTTCGCTGCTCGCGCTCAATTCGATCGGCAATCCGTTCGACGAGATTCACAGCTTCAGCTGGTCCGAGCTGCGTGCCCGCTACGGCGAGCGCTATCCGATTCCGCATGGCTCGATCTCGGTAACGATCGAGCTGCGCGGCCAGGCGGACGTGAGCTACGCGTTCGCCGAGCGCGACGCCAACGCGATCGTCGAATACCTGACGTTTCGCGGTGTCATCGACGGCACACCCGCGCCGTTGCCGGAGCTCGCGTTCCAGGCCACGCCTTTCTCCGGCAGCGAGCCGCTCGTCGCACCGATCTCCGGCGTGCTCGTGTTCTGCGCGCCGCTCGGTGTCTGGGTCGAGCCCGGCGAGGCGATCGCCGACATCGTCGATCCGCTGACCGGCCGCGTCGTCACGATCACGAATTCCGTCGCCGGCGTGCTATATGCGCGGCAACGCGCGCGCTTCGCCACCGCGGGGCTGGAGGTCGCGTGTGTCGCTGGAGCCGAGCCTGTTCGTAGCGGCTCGCTGCTGCCGAACTAAGTACCCTTCCTCCGAATTTCGTCAAGAGAGAATCTGCCGCCAACACGAGAGCTTCTGTTCGAACGACAGCGTCGCATTCGCCGGGCTCGACGACGGCAACACCAGCGTTCGATAGCCTGCCGCACCGATGACCGGCGCGAACCGCCCCGCCGTCTTCCCGTTGAAGCAAACCTTGTTAAGCAACGGCGCATGCTCGCGCAACGACTCGAAGTCGTTCGGCTGCGCATGGCGGATCGCCGAGTCGAGACTGCCTTGACGATGGCATGCATCGAGCACATCCCAGATGCCGACCCGATGCGCGAGCACGCGTGCGAGGCGCTCTTCATACGGCAACCCGTGCAGCGCGGGTTCGCCGAGTACCGTGCCGAGCAGGCGCCAGAACTGGTTGCGCGGATGTGCGTAATACTGCGCCGCGGCCAGTGACGCTTCGCCGGGAAAACTGCCGAGTATCAGCGTGTGCGTGTCGGCCGCGACGACCGGCGGAAAGCCGCGCAACATCAGCGGCTCCGATCGTCCGACGTGCGCGGCGCGGCATGCGCGCGCGACGCGGTGTGATCGAGCGGACGGCCGTGGTCGCGTATCCGTTCGTGCGCGACATGCGCGGCTGGAACGCGCTCGGTCGCGGCGCCCGGGCGCCCCGCCTGCTCCAACCAGGCCAGATGCTCCCACAATGCCGGCAGCATGCATTCGGTCACCATCAAAGGCGCGCCGTGGCGCTCGAACACCGAGCGCCGTGCGACCAGCGCATGCGGCTCATCCACGACGCCACCGCCGATCTCACGCGCGGCCAGCCGATACAACGGATGCCGCTTCCCCACCCTGCGGCTCACCAGCGACGAACGCGCGACGCCGCTATCGCTGTACAGCAACTCGGCGAGCGGCCGCGTGCGCAGCCGCCGCGTCGCCTGCCAGATGCCGACGCTCGCGGCGCGTGGCGTCACGCTATGCGCGGCGACGAACGGCACACCATCGACAGACAGCACCACTTCGCGCACCCACACGAGCGCGCGCGGCGTGAGTCCGAGCGCGGCGGCTTCGTCCGGCCACGGCTGCGCGATCGCTTCGCGCGTCACCCGCACCGCGACCGCGCCGAGCGCGCGCAGATGCGCAGTCAGCGAACCGCCGCGGGTCAGCCAGTCTTTCTGGGCAGCGCTGAAAGTGGGCAAAGGCGCGACGCGCCAGTGGGTGTCGGCGGGATCGAAACGGATAGGCATGGTGTCGGATTATAGCGGCGCGCTCCGACGGCATTTTTTCGCGGCGACGCTTGCGCTGATCGCGCGCCGCCCCAAGCAAGAAGCCGGCGCGAACCGACGGGAAAAAAAAATGCGCTGCCGAAGCAGCGCATTGCCGAACCACCACACAGCGTCAATCCAATAACAACGTCATCGACGCTCCCAGTTCGCCTTCACTGAAACTCAACCCGCGCGCGACAGCAGCAACGCATTGGTCCGCTTCACGAAGCTCGCCGGATCTTCCAGCGCGCCGCCTTCGGCGAGCAGTGCCTGATCGAACAGCAGATGGCACCAGTCGTCGAAATTCGCGCTATCGGCATGCAGACCCTTGACGAGCGCGTGCTCCGGATTCACTTCGAGAATCGGATGGAACTCCGGCGCCTGCTGGCCCGCGGCCTTCAGCATGCGCTGCAGGTAGCCGCTCATTTCGCCGTCGTCGGCAACGAGGCACGACGGCGAGTCGGTCAGGCGGAACGTCAGACGCACGTCCTTCGCCTTGTCCTTCAGCGCTTCCTTCATCTTCTCGACGAGCGGCTTGAACTCTTCGCCGATTTTCTCCTGCGCCTGCTTTTCCTCGTCGTTCAGTGCGCCGAGATCGAGATCGCCGCGCGCGACGCTTTGCAGCGGCTTGCCGTCGAATTCGTTGAGGAACGACAGCATCCATTCATCGACGCGATCGGTCAGCAGCAGCACTTCGACGCCCTTCTTGCGGAACACTTCGAGATGCGGGCTGTTCGACGCGGCTTGCCAGGTGTCGGCGGTCACGTAGTAAATCTTGGTCTGCTCGGGCTTCATGCGAGCGACGTAGTCGGCCAGCGACACGGTCTGCTCGGCCGTGCCCGTATGCGTCGTCGCAAAGCGCAGGAGCTTGGCGATGCGCTCGCGATTGGCGAAGTCCTCGCCGATGCCTTCCTTCAGCACCTGGCCGAATTCCTTCCAGAAGCTGGCGTACTTTTCCTTGTCGGCGGCTTCATCCGAATTCGCCAGTTCTTCGAGCATCGACAGCGCGCGCTTCGTCACGCCTTCGCGGATCGCCTTCACGTCGCGGCTTTCCTGCAGGATTTCGCGCGACACGTTGAGCGGCAGATCGGCCGAATCGACCACACCCTTCACGAAACGCAGGTAGGTGGGCAGCAGTTGCTCGGCGTCGTCCATGATGAACACGCGCTTCACATACAGCTTCAGGCCGCCGCGTTGCTCGCGGTTCCACAGATCGAACGGCGCGTGTGCCGGCACGTACAGCAGTTGCGTGTACTCGCTGCGGCCTTCGACGCGGTTATGCGTCCACGTCAGCGGATCCTGATGATCGTGCGAGATGTGCTGGTAGAACTGCTTGTACTGATCTTCGGTGATGTCGTTTTTCGAACGGGTCCACAGCGCGCTCGCCTGGTTGACGGTCTCGTCCTCGTCCTTCGTGACCATCTCGCTCTTTTCCGCGTCCCACTCTTCCTTCTTCATCAGGATCGGCAGCGCGACGTGGTCCGAGTACTTCTGGATGATCGACTTCAGCCGATACGACGACAGCAGCTCATCCTCATCGGCTCGCAGATGCAGCGTGATGGTCGTGCCGCGCGCGGCGCGCTCGATCGTCTCGACCGCGAAATCGCCCTCGCCCGCGCTGACCCAGCGCACGCCTTCCGAGGCCGGCAAGCCGGCGCGGCGCGTCTCGACGGTGATCTTGTCGGCGACGATGAAGCCCGAGTAGAAGCCCACGCCAAACTGGCCGATCAGCGCCGCGTCCTTCTGCTGGTCGCCCGACAGCTTGCCGAAGAATTCCTTGGTGCCCGAACGCGCGATCGTGCCGAGGTGGGCAATCGTTTCGTCGCGGCTCATGCCGATGCCGTTGTCGTCGACCGTGACGGTGCGCGCGGCCTTGTCGTACGACACGCGAATCCGCAGGTTCGGATCGTTTTCGTACAGCGCGCTGTTTTCGATCGCCTCGAAGCGCAGCTTGTCGGCCGCGTCGGACGCGTTCGAGATCAGCTCGCGCAGAAAGATTTCCTTGTTGCTGTACAGCGAATGGATCATCAGTTGCAGAAGTTGTTTCACTTCTGCCTGAAAGCTCATGGTTTCTTGTGCCATGGTCGGACTTCCTCTCTGTTGCGAATGGGGGATGGGCGGCGGCGAAACCTGTCAGGGCCCGCCGGGCCGGATCGCCGGACCGCGGGATCGTCGGCGCAATTGGGGACGATCCGGCGCGGTTTCAAGAGGCGCGGCGCGCGACGCCGTCGAGATAACGGCTCAGAAACGCCGGCAGTTCGGGATCGCCGCAATTGGCGATGTTGAAGCGCATCCACGTGCTCGGCGACTGCTGCGGCGAAAACAGGCCGCCCGGCGTGAGCAGGAAGCCAGCTTCGTGCCCGGCCGCGGCGAGCGCGCCCGCGTCGACGCCGGTGTCGGCCCAGAGGAACATGCCGGCCGTCGGCGTCAGGAACAGCTTCATACCGGTCTTCTCGATCATCCGCACGGCCTTCTCGCGCACACCGTCGAGCCGCGCGCGGATGCGCTCGACGTGCCGCCGGTAGTGGCCCTCGGTCAGGATCTTGTAGATCACGCGCTCGTTGAGTTCGGGGCTCGTCATGCCGACCAGCATCTTCTGATTGCTGACCACCATTGCGACTTCCGGCGCGCACGCGATGAACCCCACTCGCAGATTCGGCGCGAGCGTCTTCGAAAAGCTGCCGAGGTAAATCACACGCTTCAACTGATCGAGGCTCGCGAGCCGCGTGCCCGGGTAGCCGGGCGGGCACAGGTCGCCGTAGATATCGTCCTCGACGACGATGAAGTCGTACGCCTCGGCAAGCCGCAGGATGCGGAACGCCTGCGCGGCGGTCAGCGAGGTGCCAGTCGGGTTTTGCAGCACCGAGTTGATCACCAGCATTTTGGGGCGCCATTCCTGAACCAGCGCTTCGAGCGCGTCGAGATCGGGACCGTCCGGGGTGTACGGCATGCCGACCAATCGGGCGCCCTGCGACGCGAAGCAGCCGAACATCTGAAACCACGCCGGATCGCCGACGATCACCGCGTCGCCCGGCTTCACGTAGATGCGCGAAATCAGGTCGATCGCCTGCGTGATGCCGGACACCATCACGATCTGCTCGGGCGACGCGCCGATCTCCAGCTCCTCGAGCCGCGTCTGCAACTGCTGGCGCAGCGGCAGGAAGCCTTGCGCGGTGCCGATGCCGAGCATCTGCATGCCGCTTTGCCGGCCGAGCGTGCGCAGCGCGTTGGTGATCAGGTCGCCGTCGAGCCAGCGGGCCGGCAGATAGCCGAGCCCCGGACTGCGCTCGGGCCGCGCGCCCGTATGCAGCATGTTGCGCAGCAACCAGACGACGTCGATATTGGCCGGCGCGGGCAGCGCCTCGGCGCGCGGGTGCAGTTCGGTGACACTCGCCGCGCCGCTCTGGCGCTCGCGCACATAAAAGCCGGAGCCGCGCCGCGACTCCAGGAAACCCTGCGCGACGAGCCGCTCGTACGCTTCGACCACCGTGAAGCGCGATACGCCCTTGTCGAGCGCGAGCTTGCGGATGGACGGCATGCGCATGCCGGGGCGGAACACGCGCTCCTCGATGCGGCGCCGCGCCCACTGGACGAGCTGTTCGACGAGAGTCAACGACGCGGTATCGTGCGGGGCGGGAATCTGGGCAAGCGGGACGGACATGAGGGGCTCCGACTGTACCGAACAGTATCGCGTCGATTGTACCGTTACTGTGCAGGTCGGGGCCGTTACATTTGAATCCAGCGAAGGGTGGTCACGGCATACGAAACCATCCGCATGGCCCGCCGATCCGGCAAACGGTTATGCTTACGGCCCCGGCAGCGCAGCCTACAAGCGTGGCGCGCAACGGGCCCTTGCGCAGAACAGCGTTTTCCGTCCATCCGCCATGACAGCCCTGACAGCCCAATCGCTCATCAGTCTCGATCACCTCGTCGTCTCCGCGCGCACGCTGGATGAAGGCGTCCAGTACGTCGCCGATACCCTCGGCGTCGCCCCGGCCGGCGGCGGCGCGCATCCGCTGATGCGGACCCACAATCGCCTGCTCGGCCTGTGGGGCGGCGTCTACCTGGAAGTGATCGCGATCGATCCGCGCGCCGCGGCCGACACACCCGGTGGCACCGCGCCGCGCCCGCGCCTGTTCGCGCTCGACGATCCGGCGATGCAGGCGCGACTCGAAAACGGCCCGTATCTGTCGCACTGGGTCGCGCGCGTCGAGCGGCCGAAGCGTCTCGCGACGTGGCAGACGCAGTACCCGCAGCGCATCGCGCCGGTCGTGCCGATGACGCGCGGCGATTTCACGTGGGGCCTGACGGTGCCCGACGACGGCTCGTTCCCCGCCTGGCAAGGCGCCGGCGACGGCGTGCTGCCGTCGCTGATCCAGTGGGAATCGACGCGGCATCCGTCACAGTCGCTGGCACCGACGAACCTCGCGCTGAAAGCGCTGAAAGCCGTGCATCCGCGGCCGGAGCTGATTGGCGAGCAACTGCGCTGGCTCGGCGCCGCGCACCTGCTCGACGTCCAGCCGACCGACGGCGCCGCGGCGCTCGTCGCCGAATTTGAAACACCCGAGGGTCCACGAACCCTCGGATAAGCAGCGCGCGATTGGGCAACCGCGGGCCAACCCCGGGGCAACCCCGGGGCGCCCCCGGGGGCAATGCTTGCCGAGTCGCGCGATAATTGAAGTTTTGACCGGTTCCAGAAATACCAGCAGAGGAGATCATGGACCAAAGCGACCTGAAAGCCCCCACGTGGCAATTGTCCGAACGCGCGCGCAAGCTCACCAGCTCCGCGATTCGCGAAATCCTGAAGGTCACGGAACGGCCCGAAGTCATCTCCTTCGCCGGCGGCCTGCCCTCGCCGGCCACCTTCCCGGCCGAGCGCATGCGCGAGGCATCCGACCGCATCCTGCGCGACTCGCCCGCCGCTGCGCTGCAGTACAGCGCGACCGAAGGCTATCTGCCGCTGCGCGAATGGGTCGCGCAACGCTACTCGATCAACGGCGCGCAGATCCGCCCGTCGCAGGTGCTGATCACGACCGGCTCGCAACAGGCGCTCGACCTGCTCGGCAAGGTGCTGGTTTGCGTGGATAGCCCGGTGCTGGTCGAAACGCCGACCTACCTTGGCGCGCTGCAATCGTTCTCGATGTACGAGCCGCACTACGTGCAGGTTCCGACCGACGAACAGGGCCTGATCCCGGAAGGCCTGACGCCGGAACTGATCAAAGGCGCGCGTCTCTTGTACACACAGCCGAATTTCCAGAATCCGACCGGCCGTCGTCTGCCGGTCGAACGCCGCCGCGCGCTCGCCGAGTTCGCGAAAGGCTCGCCGTTCCCGGTGATCGAGGACGACCCCTACGGCGCGCTCGACTACGCGGGCGAACCACTGCCGACGATGCTGTCGATGGCGCCCGATCACATCGTCTATCTGGGCTCGTTCTCGAAGGTGCTCGCGCCGGGTCTGCGCGTCGGCTTCATCATCGCGCCCGAGGAACTGATCTTCAAACTCGTGCAGGCCAAGCAGGCCACCGACCTGCACACGCCGAGCTTCACGCAGCGCATCGTGCACGAAGTGGTCAAGGACGGCTTCCTCGACACGCACGTGCCGACGATCCGCGAGCTGTATCGCAACCAGTGCGACGCCATGCTCACCGCGCTGGAACGCTATATGCCCGAAGGCGTCAGCTGGAACCGTCCGGAAGGCGGCATGTTCATCTGGGTCAAGCTGCCGGCGGGCATCGACACGATGAAGCTGCTCGAAGAAGCGGTCGCGCAAAACGTCGCATTCGTGCCGGGCGCTCCGTTTTTCGCGAGCGAGGCGCAGCACAATACGCTGCGCCTGTCGTTCGTCACCGTGCCGCCCGCTAAAATCGACGAAGGCGTGGCGCGTCTCGGCGCACTCGTGCGCGCGAAAATTTAAAACGGCGTTAGCCGCACTGCCACCGGGGCGAAGTTTGCACGCGCGTTGCGTGCGGACTTCGCCCCGCCTGCATTCATGCAATCTCACCGTAACGAGGACACGACATGGCTCAATCGAATGTGTACGACAAGCTCAAGGAACTCGGCATCGAACTGCCGGCAGCGGGTGCGCCGGCAGCGGCCTATGTGATGAGCGCGCAAAGCGGCAACACGGTGTACCTGTCGGGTCACATCGCGAAGAAGGACGGCAAGGTCTGGGTCGGCAAGCTCGGCGCGACGCTCGGCACCGACGAAGGCAAGGCCGCCGCGCGCTCGATCGCAATCGATCTGCTCGCCACCTTGCATGCGCACGTCGGTGACCTGAACCGCGTCACGCGCATCGTCAAGCTGATGAGCCTCGTGAACTCGACGCTCGAGTTCACCGAGCAGCATGTGGTCACCAACGGCGCGTCCGAGCTGATCGCCGACGTGTTCGGCGAGCGCGGCAAGCACGCGCGCTCGGCATTCGGCGTCGCGCAGATTCCGCTCGGCGCGTGCGTCGAGATCGAACTGATCGCCGAGGTCGAATAAGCATCGAAGCGATATGACGATGCAGGCGATGCCGCGTGAGATTCGCAAATAATTCACGCGGCATCGCGATGCGAACGCGCTGTCTGGTGTCACGCACCGGCGGCGCGTTTTTGTTTTATGGCGACGGTGGATCGCCGCCGCGCAGCCGGATAGAATCCGCGAAATCCCTCAACGTCCATTGCGCCGGGGCCTGTCGATGTCCGCTCACACCGTTCGTTTCAAACAGGTCGACGTGTTCACGTCGACACCGTTCAAGGGCAATCCGCTTGCCGTCGTGTTCGATGCCGACGCGCTCGATACCGCGCAGATGCAGGCCATCGCGCGCTGGACCAATCTGTCCGAAACCACCTTTCTGCTGAAGCCGACCGATGCCGCCGCCGACTATCGCGTGCGCATCTTCACGCCGGGCGGCGAGTTGCCGTTCGCTGGTCATCCGACGCTTGGCACCGCGCATGCTTTGCGCGAAAGCGGCTACCAGCCGAAGCAAGCTGGCAAGCTGATCCAGCAATGCGGCGTGGGTCTCGTCGAACTCGAAGCGCTCGATGGCGCCGACGCTACACACGGCGCATGGGCGTTCGCCGCGCCGCCCGCGCGCGTGACGCCGCTCGCCGAGCATCGTTACGAGGCGCTGTCTACGGCTTTACGTAGTCAGGCGATCGACTTTACCGCGCCGCCATGCGCGGTGGATAACGGCGCGCCGTGGCTCGTCGTGCGGGTCGATTCGGCCCGCGACTGCCTCGCGCTCGAACCCGATGCGGCGGCGCTAGCCGAGCTCGTGCATTCGGTCGACACGCACGGCGTCGCCGTATACGGTCCGCACGACGCCGACGGCCCGGCAACGTTCGAAGTCCGTTGCCTGATGGCGGGCGGCGGCTTCGGCACCGGCGAAGACCCGGTGACGGGCAGCGCCAACGCCGCGCTCGCGGGTCTGCTGAGCCTGCAGCAACGTCGTCCCGGCACGCGCTACACGGCGCGCCAAGGCACCGTGCTCGGGCGCGCGGGCGACGTGTCGGTCCACTATGACGATGCACGCGGCAAGATCTGGATCGGCGGCCCTGCGGTAACGATCATCGACGGCACGTGCCGGCTCGCGTGAGCGGACCGCGGCCTCGCGCGCGAGGCACCGCGACACGCCGCATCTCGCCGCTTCACACCACAAAAAGCCGCATCACTATGACGTCGCCATACCTGGTTGTCCGAATTCATCGCGACTGGACGGCAAAACCCTTGCCAGAAACCGGCCATGCAGGGCTCATGAGCGGCCGGACCGAGGTGCTCGCCGCGCCCGCGTATACCCCATGCGCGGACCCTTCCTTAATCGAGTCGCATTCAGTAATATCGAACGGTATATAGCGGTCGAATCCGATGACCTGTGGACGGTCAGGCGCGGCGCCACGCCCTCTCCTCCTGCGCAGCAGCTTTGGCACCTTGGTCACCATGCAGCCATCCATTCATTTCGCGCAGTCGATGCCCGTGCGTTTGCACGCGACCCACCCCCAGCCAAGGGCCGCGCGATGACTCAGTCCCGCTTCTCCGACCCGCGCGAAGCCAGGCCGCGACGCGATCCGATGATCACGCGCCGGCGCGCGTTGCTCGTTATTCCAGCACTCGGCGTACTCGTATTGATCCTGCTATGGACCGTGATCTTCGCGCGGCTATCGGTCGAGAAAGACGCGACGTACCGCGAAGCGATGGCGTCTTCCGCCATTCTTTCCTCGGCGCTCGAGCAGCACACTATCAAGGCGATTCACCAGGTCGATCAGATCACGCGCTTCGTCAAGTACGAGTTCGAAAAGACGCCGAATCATTTCGATCTCGCGAGCACGGTCGAAAAAGGCGTCGTGCAAAGCGAAACGCTCGTGCAGGTGTCGCTGATCGACGAGCACGGCAGACTGATCGCCAACACGGCCGAACTGAATCCCGCTCACATCGACCTGTCCGACCGCGAGCACTTCAAGGTCCACGAGCACGAGAACGACGACCAGCTATACATCAGCAAACCGGTGCTCGGCCGCATTTCGGGTCACTGGACGCTGCAGATGACGCGGCGCCTGAATCATCCTGACGGCTCGTTCGCGGGCGTCGTCGTGGTGTCCGAAGACCCGAGCTACTTCACGTCGGACTTCTACAACAACGCGGCGATCGGCCGCGAAGGCGTGATCGCGGTGATCTCCGACAACGGCACCGTGCTCGCGCGCCGCACCGGCAACGCCAACAAGGCCAGCAGCACGTTCACCGCGAGCGGCACGTATCCGACTTCGGAGCACGTGTCGGGCACCTACGTCGATTCGATCGACAATGTCACGCGTATCGTGTCGTACCGGCACATCGACGGCTATCCGCTCGGCGTGCTCGTCGGTCTTTCGCAGGGCGAAGAATTCGCCGACTACAACCACACGCGCAACGTCTATCTGTTGATGGCAGGCTTCATCTCGCTCGCGATGCTCAGCTTCTTCGGCGTCGCGACCGGCCTGATCGGCAAACTGCTCGGCCGCGAGCGCGAGATGACGCATCTCGTCGAATACGACCTGTTGACGGGCCTGCGCAATCGCTACGCGACGCTGCAGGCGCTGCGCCACGACGTCGCGCAGCTGTTCAATCTCGGCCGCCTCGCGATTCTTTTCATCGACCTCGACAACTTCAAGACCGTCAACGACACGCTCGGTCACAACGCCGGCGACATCGTGCTGCAGATGACGGCCTCGCGCCTCGCGACCGCGGTCGGCGACGAAGGCACGCTCTCCCGCATCGGCGGCGACGAGTTCGTCGTCGTGATCAAGGGCGACGATGTCGAGAAGCGCGCGGTCGCGCTCGCCGAAGCCGCCGGGGAAGCGTTCTCGAAGCCGTTCGAGGTGCGCGGCAGTTCGTTCGTGCTGCATGCGAGCATCGGCATCGCGCTGTACTCGGTCGCCAACGAAAGCGAGATCGACCTGCTGAAGAAAGCCGACCTCGCGATGTACAGCGCGAAGGACGCCGGCAAGAACTGCTACCAGTTCTATTCGCCGCATCTGTCGCATCGCGCGGATCATTTGATGAAGTGGGAACAGCAGCTGCGCGTCGCGCTGGCCGAAGGGCAACTGTTCCTCGCCTATCAGCCGAAGATCGATCTGGCGCGTCGCTGCATCACCGGCTTCGAAGCGCTCGTGCGCTGGAACCACCCGCAGCACGGGCTGATCCCGGCCAACGAGTTCATTCCCGTGGCAGAGTCCACTGGGCTGATCGTGCCGATCGGCGACTTCGTGATCGAGACCGCATGCCGTCAGCTCGCGCAGTGGCAGCAGCAGGGCTACGACACGCTGTCGCTCGCTGTGAACATTTCGGCGGTGCAGTTCTGGCGCGGCGACCTGTTCGAAACGATTTCGCGCGCGATCGAGGAAACCGGCATCTCCGCGCGCCGCCTCGAACTCGAAATCACTGAAACGACGATGATGGAATTTCCGGAAGTCGTCTCCGAAAAAATCTTCGCGCTGAAGCGTCTCGGCGTACGCATCGCGCTCGACGATTTCGGCACCGGCTATTCATCGCTGTCCTATCTGAACCGCTTCGCCGTCGATACGCTGAAGGTGGACCGCTCCTTCGTCCAGGCGATTCCGGGCGACCGCAGCGTCTGCGTGATGGTCACCGCGATCGTCAACCTCGCGCGCTCGCTCGGGCTCACGGTGGTCGTCGAAGGCACGGAGACCGAAGAGCAGATTGCGTGGCTGGCCGCGCTCGGCCATATCGAGGCGCAGGGCTTCCTGTTCTCGCGTCCGGTGCCGGCAGAGGCGATTCCGGCGCTGCTCGAGCGCTTCGGGGTATGCGGCATGAACAACACCAGCGGCCGCCGCGTCGCGCACCTGGCCGACAGCGCAAGCAGCGTATCCAGCACCAGCAATTAAAGGACGGGCGCCCGCACCGCGGGCCCCCGCAGCGCCGATGCCGACCATCACGAGTGAGGAGGCTGCCCGCCGCGGGCGACGGGAACCGCTATGGACACTGTTCCGGGTCGTGTGCGGCTTGTCGGCGCTGTCGTGGGGCGGCCTCGCGTTGATGGCGCAGCTCGAGCATCACTACGTGGAACGCGAGGGGCGACTCTCGCGCGTGGCGTTCTCGGATCTGATCGCGCTCGCGTGGATGGTGCCGGGACCCGTCGGCTGCAACGTCGCCGTGCAGCTCGGACACGCGCTGCGCGGACGCGCGGGCGCATGGGTCGCCGGTGTGGCGAGCGTGCTGCCCTTCTTCACACTGATGACGCTGTTCGCGATCTTCTATCGCACGCCCGTCGTGCATACGATCGCGTCGCCGACGCTGCTACATCACTTCAGCGTCGTGCTTGCAACACTGATCGCGCTCACCTGGTACAAGCAGACGCGCGCGCTGGTGCGCGGCAAGCTCGAATGGACGGCGGCGCTGCTCGGCAGCATCGCGCTGCTCTATGCGCATAGCGCCGCGGCGTATGTGGTGATGCTGGGAGCAGCCTTCGGCATCGGCTGGTTCGCGAGCCCGGAGCGCGACTCGCGGCTGGCCGTGTCGCTTCGGCGCGGCGACTATCGGCTGCTGGCCGCGCTCGGCGTCCTGCTCGTGCTGTTTGCGCTGCCGTTGCCGCATCGCTATGACCTCGCGCTGCTGTGGCCGCGTCTCGCCGGCGCCGGCATGACGCTGTTCGGCGGCGGCTTCTCGGCGTTGCCGGTGCTGAAGACGCTGTTCGTCACGCCGGCGGTCGGCGTGTCCGATAACGACTTCACGCTCGCGTTTACGCTGTCGCCGTTGTCTCCGGGACCCTTGCTGAACGTGGTGCCGTTCTTCGGCTATCTCGTCGATGGCTGGCTCGGCGCGCTGATCGCGACGCTCGCGCTGTTCGTGCCGTCCGGCTGCCTCGTCGTGCTCGCGCAGCGGCATCTGCATCTGTTGAAGGTGAACCCGCGCTTCGAGCACGGCATGAGGATTCTGCGCGCGGTCACGACCGCGTTTCTCGCGGTCGCGGTACTGCGGATTGCCGCGCATGTACCGCTGGAACCGATCTATCTGTTGACCGCGACGTTCTCCGCAATGTGCTTCGCGAAGCTGAAGGTGCCGGTGTACGCCGTGTACGGAACGGTGGCGGTGGCGTGTGGTTTGTGGCTCGCGTACGGCGTCACGACGTGACGCGTCGCGGTCCGCACGAAGCCTGTTGCGCCGTTGGCGATCGGCGGATCAGAATCCGCGCGACAGCACCGCGACGCCGATCGTCACGACGCCCAGCACGAGATTGATCAGCACGAGACGGCGGACCGTACCGACCGCCCGCGCGCCGTCGGGCCACTTCTGCGCCTGCACCGCGCGGCGAATGCGCGGATACACGGCGAAGCGGACATGCCCGAAGATCAGCATCATCACGATGCCGAGGCCGGCCATCGCATGCAATGGCCAGGTGGCATGACCGCCACCGAACTGCATCAGCAGGAAGCCGCCGCTGATCAGGATCACGAGCACTGACACCCCGACCCAGTTGAAGAAGCGGCCGAACACCGACTCCCACAGCGGCAGGCGCAGTTGCGGCGACAGATCGCCGAGCGCCGGGCGCAGGCAGAAATGCGCGAACACCATACCGCCGACCCACACCGCCACCCCGAGCAGATGCAGAAAAAGCGCGACCTCGATAGCCTTGTTCATGTAGTTTTCCTCTCCCGACGACGCCACACCGTTTTGGACACTTAATCCCGCTCAGCAGCAACTGAGCGCGTTCGACCATACGTGATACAGGCAGTTCCGGGTGTCGACGTCGATTGCATCGTATTTGTCGTTGTAATCGCGGCACCTTCATCTGGCCGCGACGCCGCCGCACCCCGTTTGCTTCCACACCCTTTGCGCGACGGACTTGTTGTGACTGACCGCGAGCGCCCCGCATGCTAGCAGGCGCCCGTGGCTTTCCAGCGTCAAGCTTGGTTAAATCGACTCTACTAAGCCGGCAGCACCGGACGCATGCCGTTGAGCTTCAGCTTGCTGTCAGGCGCGCGACCCTTGCGCGCGCGTTTGCCGACATGCGCCGCAAGCTCGGCACCCGCCAGCTTCTCCTCGTCAACGCGACCGCCGCGGCGTGTGCCGCTCAGCATCACACCCGCCTTGTCGATTGCGAGCGCCTGCACGAGCGTCTCGTTGTCGTCGAGCGCCATCAGCGTGACGCCACGGCCGCCGCCCGACAGCGTCTTCATCTCGTCGAGGCCGAACACGAGCAGACGCCCGCCCGACGACAGACACGCGACCTGCACCGCATCCGGCAGCATCGGCATCGGCGCGAGCGGCGCGGCGCCGGCGTCGATCGTCATGAACGACTTGCCTGCCTTCACGCGGCTCACCATGTCGCCGACCTTCGCGATAAAGCCGAAGCCGTTGCTCGACGCGAGCAGCAGCGCCTGGTCCGCCGACGCCGCGTAGTAGTGCATCAGATGGCTGCCCGATTCGAGTTCGATCAGCGACGTGACCGGCACGCCGTCACCACGCCCGCCCGGCAGTTGCGCCACCGCGACCGAATAAACGCGCCCGTTGCTGCCCCACGCGATCAGCATGTCGGGCGTGCGGCACTGGAACGCCGCGTAGAGGCCGTCGCCAGCCTTGAAGCTGAAGCCCGCGACGTCGAGCCCGTGGCCCTTCAACGCGCGCACCCAGCCCTTCTGCGACACCACCACCGTGACCGGTTCGTCGACCACGCGCGCTTCGAACGTCGCGCGCTTTTCCTGCTGGATCAGCGTGCGGCGCTCGTCGCCGTACTGCTTCGCGTCGGCTTCGATTTCCTTGATCAGCTGGCGCTTCATCGCCGGTTCGCTGCCGAGCAGCTCCTCGAGCTTGGCCTTCTCTTCGCGCAGTTCGGCCAGTTCCTTCTCGATCTTGATCTTCTCGAGACGGGCCAACTGACGCAGCCGGATTTCGAGGATGTCCTCGGCCTGGCGGTCCGTGAGGCCGAACGCGGCCATCAGCGCGACCTTCGGCTCATCCGATTCGCGAATGATGCGGATGACTTCGTCGATATTCAGGAAGACGATCATCCGGCCTTCGAGAATATGGATGCGGTCGTCGACCTTCGACAGACGATGCCGCGTGCGGCGCGTGACCGTCGCGAAACGGAACGCGATCCACTCGTGCAGGATTTCGCTCAAGCCCTTCTGACGCGGCCGGCCGTCGCCACCCACCATCACCATGTTCAGCGGCGCGTTCGATTCGAGGCTCGTATGCGCGAGCAGCGTGTTGACGAACTCGGTCTGATCGATGCGGCTCGACTTCGGCTCGAACACGAGACGCACCGGCGCGTCCTTGCCCGATTCGTCGCGCACCGCGTCGACGAGCGCGAGCAGCGTCTGTTTGGTCTGCAACTGCTCGGGCGTCAGCGCCTTTTTGCCGAGCTTGATCTTCGGGTTGGTCTGTTCTTCGATTTCCTCGAGCACCTTCTGCGCGGCCGTGTTCGGCGGCAGTTCGGTGATCACGAGCTGCCACTGGCCGCGTGCGAGGTCTTCGATCTTCCAGCGCGCGCGCACCTTCAGGCTGCCGCGGCCGGTTTCGTACGCGGCGGCGATTTCCGCCTCGCTCGAAATGATCTGGCCGCCGCCCGGGAAGTCCGGACCCGGTACATGCTGCATCAGCTCCGCGTGAGAGAGCTTCGGATGGCGGATCAGCGCGACCGCGGCGCTTGCGAGTTCGCGCAGGTTGTGCGACGGAATTTCCGTCGCGAGACCCACCGCGATGCCCGATGCGCCGTTGAGCAGCACGAACGGCAGACGCGCCGGCAGCACCTTCGGCTCGTCGAACGAGCCGTCGTAGTTCGGCATGAAGTCGACCGTGCCCTGGTCGATCTCACTGAGCAGCAGCTTCGCGATCGGCGTCAGACGCGCTTCCGTGTATCGCATCGCCGCCGCGCCATCGCCATCGCGCGAGCCGAAGTTGCCCTGGCCGTCGATCAGCGGATAGCGCATCGAGAAGTCCTGCGCGAGACGCACGAGCGCGTCGTACGCGGACTGGTCGCCGTGCGGGTGATACTTACCGAGCACGTCGCCGACCACGCGCGCCGATTTGACCGGCTTCGCGTTGTCGCCGAGGCCCATCTCGTTCATCGCGAACAGGATGCGGCGCTGCACAGGCTTCTGGCCGTCGCAAACGTCCGGCAGCGCGCGGCCCTTGACCACGCTGACCGCATACTCGAGATACGCGCGCTCCGCGTAGTTGCCGAGCGTCAGCACGTCGCCGTCCGACGGCGGCTCGTTGAAAAGGTCGAGAGTGTTATCGTCGTCCATCTAGATTCCGTGTCCGTGTTTGGCTTGAAGTGTCGTATGCCGCATCGAGGCGCGATGCGCTCAGATGTCCGCTTCCACTTCGTTGCCCTTCTCTTCGAGCCAGCTGCGGCGCGACGCCGCTTCGCCCTTGCCCATCAGCATCGTCATGCGCGCGACGGTCGCGTCGTAGTCGAGTGCACCGAGCGCAACCGGTTGCAGGCGGCGCGTGTCGGGATTCATCGTCGTGTCCCACAGCTGCTCGGCACTCATCTCGCCGAGCCCCTTGAAGCGGCTGATCGACCACTGGTTGTCACGCACACCGTCCTTGCGCAGCTTGTCGAGAATCGCCTCGAGTTCGCCTTCGTCGAGCGCATAGAGCTTCTGTGCGGGCTTCTTGCCGCGCGCGGGTGCATCGACGCGAAACAGCGGCGGCCGCGCGACGCACACATGGCCGCGCTCGATCAGCTGCGGGAAATGCTTGAAGAACAGCGTGAGCAGCAGCACCTGGATGTGCGAGCCGTCGACGTCGGCATCCGACAGAATGCAGATCTTGCCGTAGCGCAGATTCGACAGATCGACCTTGTCGTCCGGATTATGCGGATCGACGCCGATCGCCACCGAAATGTCGTGCACCTCGTTGTTCGCGAACAGGCGATCGCGCTCGGTTTCCCACGTATTCAGCACCTTGCCGCGCAGCGGCAGAATGGCCTGATACTCCTTGTCGCGGCCCATCTTCGCGGAGCCGCCTGCCGAGTCACCCTCGACGAGGAACAGCTCGTTGCGTCCGATTTCCGTCGATTCGCAATCGGTCAGCTTGCCGGGCAGCACCGCGACCCCCGAGCTTTTGCGCTTCTCGACCTTCTGGCCCGCGCGCGTGCGCGCCTGGGCCTGCTTGATCACGAGGTCCGCGAGTTTCTTGCCGTGCTCGACGTGCTGGTTCAACCACAGTTCGAGCGCCGGCCGCGCGAACGACGACACCAGCTTGACCGCGTCGCGGCTATTCAGGCGCTCCTTGATCTGCCCTTGAAACTGCGGATCGAGCACCTTCGCCGACAGCACGAACGACACCCGCGCGAACACGTCTTCGGCGAGCAGCTTCACGCCCTTCGGTTGCAGGTTGTGCAGCTCGACGAAGCTCTTGACCGCCTGATAGAGACCGTCGCGCAGTCCCGACTCATGCGTGCCGCCCGCGGGTGTCGGGATCAGGTTCACGTACGACTCCCGCGTGAGCGGCCCTTCCTCGCTCCACGCGACGACCCACGCCGCGCCCTCGCCCTCGGCGAACGTCTCTTCGCTCGAACGCGAGCTTTCCGCGTAGCGCTCGCCCTCGAACAGCGGGATCAGCAGATCGCTGCCGTTCATGCCTTCGAGCAGATAGCCGCGCAGGCCGTCTTCGTATTTCCAGCTTTGCTGCTCGCCGGTCTTTTCGTTGACGAGCGTGACTTCGACGCCCGGCAGCAGCACCGCCTTCGAGCGCAACAGACGCTGCAACTCGCCGAGCGGCAGGTTCGGCGAATCGAAGTACTTCGGATCGGCCCACGCGGTCACGCGCGTGCCGGATTTCTTGTCGGCCTTGGTGGCGGCGCGCACCTGGAGCGGCTTCGCGACGTCGCCGTGCGCGAAGCTCAGTTCGGCCACCTTGCCGTCGCGCCACACGGTGACGTCGAGCCGCGTGGACAGCGCGTTCGTGACCGACACGCCGACGCCGTGCAAACCGCCCGAGAACGTATAAGCGCCGCCTGCGGCCTTGTCGAATTTGCCGCCCGCATGCAGGCGCGTGAAAACGATTTCGACCACCGGTACGCCCTCGTCGGGGTGCAGGCCGAACGGAATGCCGCGGCCGTCGTCGTCGACCGAGACCGAATGGTCCGCGTGCAGCGTGACCGTGATTTGCCGGCCGTAGCCGCCGAGGGCTTCGTCCGATGCGTTGTCGATGACTTCCTGGATGATGTGCAGCGGATTCTCGGTGCGGGTGTACATGCCGGGTCGTTGCTTGACCGGCTCCAGACCCTTCAACACCTTGATCGACGCTTCGCTATACGCGGCGTTTGGCTTTTTCGTAGACATGATTGACTCGGTGCGTCGGTTCATCGTTGTCCACAGGTCCTGTGGACAGGGCCGTGGACAATGCGTTGAGTTTTCAAAAAAAGCGAAACGAAACAACAGGGTTAGGCGGGGTGCCCGCAGTGCGGGCAAGCTGTTTTGTTGCGCGGCTTCCGCTGGTGCGCTCGAAGGCCCGGCAACGACGCTCAGCCCGCCGGGGAAGCCTGTTCGCGGGGTATTGTACTGATTTCGATCACGGCGGCAATTGACGTCGCGCTGAATTGGCCGACCGGATAAGGCGCGGCGGGCGCTGGGGGACACGCGCCGGAGGATGGACGTCTCGCGGGACGACGGCGCAATGGGTATCGGCGGACCTGCACGGGCGTGCGCCCGCATAACCTTCAATGCATGCGCGGCGGCGTTCGCTGTTGTTTTCGTGCCGCCCGCGCATGCGGCATCAGCTCAAGCGTGAGGAAGCGCGCCATGCGGCGCGCGAACCACGTTGCATCACTTGACGCGGTTTTCCAGCTCGTCCCAACGCTCGAGCGCGAGCATCAGCTCTTCGTCGATCTCGGCATAGCGCTCGGTCAGACGCGCGCCTTCGCGTGCATCCTTCGCGAACACCGAGCCGTCTTCGAGCTGCGCGCCGATCGCCTTCTGTTCGGCTTCGAGGTCGGCAATCATTTTCGGCAGCGCCTCCAGTTCGCGCTGCTCCTTGAACGACAACTTCGCGCTGCGCTGCGCATTGCGGCCCGTGGCGCTTTCCTTCGGCGCCGCTTCTTTCGGGGCTTCCTTGTCCGATTCCTTCTGTGCTTCGAGCGCGAGTTGCTCCGAGCGATCGCGCTGCGTCTGCCAGTCCGTGAAGCCGCCGACGTATTCGCGCCACTTGCCGCCGCCTTCCGATGCGATCACCGACGTCACCACGTTATCGAGAAACGCGCGGTCGTGGCTGACGAGCAGCACCGTGCCGTCGTAATCGATCAGCAGTTCTTCGAGCAGTTCGAGCGTCGGAATGTCGAGGTCGTTGGTCGGTTCATCGAGCACCAGCACGTTGGCCGGACGCGCGAACAGACGCGCAAGCAACAGCCGGTTGCGCTCGCCGCCCGACAGCGACTTGACCGGCGAACGCGCGCGCTCCGGCGCGAACAGGAAGTCGCCGAGGTAGCTCATCACGTGCTTCTTCTGGCCGTTGATTTCGACCCACTCGCTGCCGGGGCTGATCGTGTCCGCTAGACTCTTTTCCAGATCGAGCGCCGCGCGCATCTGATCGAAATAGGCGACCTGCAGATTGGTGCCGACGCGCACATTGCCTTCATCCGGCGCGAGTTCGCCGAGGATCAGCTTCAGCAGCGTGGTCTTGCCCGCGCCGTTCGGACCGACGAAGCCGATCTTGTCGCCGCGCATTACCGTGGCCGTGAAGCGGTCCACCACCGTGCGCTCGCCGTAGCGCTTCGTCACGTCCGTCAGTTCCGCGACGATCTTGCCGGACTTCTCGCCCTGACCGACGTCGAGCTTCACGTTGCCTTGCACGTTGCGGCGTTCGGCGCGCTCGTTGCGCATCTGCACGAGACGCGCGATGCGGCCGACGCTGCGCGTGCGGCGGGCCTCGACACCCTTGCGAATCCACACTTCTTCCTGCGCGAGCAGCTTGTCGAACTTCTCGTTTTCGATACGCTCGACTTCGAGCTGCTGCGCCTTGCGCGTCTGGTATGCGGAGAAATTGCCCGGATACGACAGCAGCCGCCCGCGATCGAGTTCGACGATGCGTGTCGCGACGCGGTCGAGAAACGCGCGATCGTGCGTGATGAACAGCAGCCCCGCACGCAGCGACACCAGCAGATCTTCGAGCCAGCGAATGCCGTCGAAGTCGAGATGGTTGGTCGGCTCGTCGAGCAGCAGCACGTCGGGCTGCACGACGAGCGCGCGCGCGAGCGCCGCGCGCTTCTGCATGCCGCCCGACAGCGAGCCGACGCGCGCCTCGTCGTTCAGGCCGATCTGCTGCAGCGTCGTCGCGACGCGGGTGCTCCAGTTCCAGGCGTCCGCGGCGTCCAGCGACGATTGCAGCGTGTTCATGCGCGCGAGCAGCGCGTCGTGTTCGGCGCCTTCGGGCGTGTCGGCGAGCTGGTGCGCGACCGCGTCGTATTCGTCGAGCAGCGCACGCGCCTCGGTGAGACCGGCGGCGACCGCGTCGAACACGGTGTCGTCGGCGTCGAACTCGGGCTCCTGCGGCACGTAGACCGTGCTCAGATGCTGTTGACGCGAGACGAGGCCGTCGTCCGGTTTGGCCAGATCGGCGACGATCTTCAACAGCGACGACTTGCCCGCGCCGTTGCGCCCGATCAGCCCGACGCGCTCGCCCGCTTCGAGCGAGAAATCCGCATGGTCGAGCAGCGCGACGTGACCGAACGCGAGCTGGGCTCCGGTAATGGTGTAAAGCGACATGGGAATGGGAGAAGACAGCGATGAGTCGGAACTGCTCATTGTACCGGGCGCGGGGCCGGTCGCAGGGATGACGGGCGGGAGATGCGTGCAAGGCGGCGTGCAAGGCGGCGTGCAAGGCGGCGTGCAACGCAATCGGTGCGGGCCGGCGACACGCGCGCGCCGGTCCGGCCTTCGAACAACGCTTACTTGACGTGCACCGTGATCGTCTTGCTCATCTGCGGCCCATACGAGCGATGCGCGCCGTCGCCGAATTGCAGCGTCAGCGTATGGTCGCCCGGCGGCAGCGTCAGATCTGTTTCGGTCTGGCCTTTGCCGAAGTGCAGCGACTTGTCGGTCGCGGCGATAACCTCGCCCTTCGGCAGCGGCTTGCCGTCGACCAGCAGATGATGATGCCCGGTGCCCTCCGTCATCGTGCCCGCGGGGGCGATCTTCATGCCGTCGAGGCCGAACACGACGTGGACCGGATTGGTGACGGTTGCGCCGTCCGCCGGTTGCACGAAGGTCACGCTCTGCGCCTGCGCCACGCCCGACACGGCGAGCAGTCCTGCCGCCACGATGCCGACCAACCGTCTGTTTTTAAACATCGTTTTCTCCTTTGGAAGCGAAACTCGTCGACGCGATACCGCCAGCGGCCTGGTCTGAGACCGATGGTCGCAATCCATGCCAGGCGGGCGCCACGTCTGTCGAATCAGATAGCTTGCAGAGCCAAGCGTACACGCTTTGTATGACGAGGCTGCTGGCCGCGAGCCCGGGCACGTCGTGGATGCGTTGCGACGGTGCCGCACCGGTCGTCTGCGGCTGGATTGACTAATTCCGGTAATATTGCGGGTCGCCGCGCCGCCCCATAAAGGGGCAGAGCAAGCCGGCCATTGCATTGAACGAGAGAGTGTGTCGTGAGCGAAGTAATCGAAGTGACTGAATACAAGAGCTGGGTCTGCCTGATTTGCGGCTGGATCTACAACGAGGAAGACGGCCTGCCCGAAGAAGGCATCGCGGCGGGCACGCGCTTCGCCGACATCCCTGAAGACTGGCGCTGCCCGCTGTGCGACGTGGGCAAGGCGGAGTTCGCGGTAGTCGAGTTTTAATGTTGGAATGACCTCGGGCGATGGGCGCGGTTGCGTGCGCTTCGCCGGATGGTCAGGTGGTCTGCACGGCCTCGCAGGCGATGTCTGCGTGGCCGTTTGTTTTTCCGGGGTTTTCGGCGCGCGCGGGCGGTTGCTGGCTTGGCTCTCCTTTTGCCCGCGCCGGTTTGATATACTCTGCGCTCGCCGGTCAGTCTGGACTCACCGAGTCCTCGCCGATCTGTCCGGCCCGGTCCTCTCCCTGTAGTTCAATGGATAGAACAAGTGCCTCCTAAGCGCTAGATACAGGTTCGATTCCTGTCAGGGGGACCAAAAGAGCCTAACCGGCTTCCAGATTCGCTCATAAGAGCCCCGTATGCGTTGCGCTGCGGGGCTTTTTGTCGTTCGTCTGCCTTCAACGCGGAATCCGAGCGATTCCGACCCCCAGATCGCTATAATCTGCGAGCCGACTTCGAAACGTTTCCGAGGACCGACATGGATCAAACGCTCGAATGCGTCACCGCGTTGAATTTTTGCGAGCAGGCCTATCTCGCCGCAAATCCGGACGTCGCTGAGGCTGTCAGGCTCGGCGCATTACGATCGGGAAGATCGCATTTCGAAGTATTCGGAGTCTCCGAAAGTCATCGCAGGCAAGATGCGCAGGTCGCAGCTCAATCCAGGCAGGCACGCAGAAAAAGAATCGAGTCGGTCCTTCGCACCGATATGCCCTATAGCGACGACGGGAAGTTTTTCGATTTCTTGTCGCCCGAGCTGCGCTCCCAGTTCGACATCTATGACTCGGAACTGGCTGGAAGCAATCTGTACGATCAGGATGCACTGAATATGATCGAGCGCCATCCGTCGGGGATCATTCTGGATTGTGGGGCCGGCAGCCGCCCCGCGATCTACGAAAACGTGATCAATTTTGACATCACCAACTATCCCTCCACCGATGTGCGAGGTGTCGGCGAAGTTCTGCCATTCAAAGATGCATCGTTCGATGGCCTGCTGTCGTTGAATGTGCTCGAACATGTGAAGGACCCATTCACCGCCGCCAAAGAAATTCTTCGCGTGTTGAAGCCGGGAGGCGATCTGGTCGTAGTGGTTCCGCTCACCCAACCCACTCACGGCTACCCGCATCACTACTACAACATGACCGCCGAGGGGATTCTCAATCTCTTCGGCTCCGGGATCAAAGCCGAACGCGTATACGTGCCGGAATCGACAACGGCCATCTGGTCGATCTACTGGATCATGAGCGAGTGGGCCGAAGGTCTCGACGAAGATGCCCTGAAAGAATTCCAGGCGCTCACGGTCGAAGAAATTCTGCAGGGACCGCCGACGCTGCTGGATCGATCGTTCGTGAAACAGCTCAGCGCAAAAAAGAATCTCGACATTGCGAGTTCGACGACGGTGATCGCGAAACGCGTCTGAGGCGACGCCAGTCCAACGGCTCCGTTATTTTTGCATCGGCCGACGCAGACTTTGCTCGTATATCGAAGGATCGACGACGTTCATCTGATCCTGTGGGCGCTCACCGAATACTCGCTCGAAGTCCTCGGCGCCCAGAATGTCGGCAGCGTCGTGGAGAAAAGAGGAATAGGCCTGATTGAGCTCCGCGGCCGACGGAGCATCGCTGCCCTGCGGGGCGTATTGCAAACGCTCGACTCGCACCATAAATGCGCGGCGATGATTCATCAACGACTTGATCTTCGCTTGCGCGTCGGGACCCTTCAAGGTCGCCTGAAGATGCTCCTGAAAATCGTCGACATCGGATTCCTGATGTCCTGGCTTCATGGCGTTACTCCCGCTTGGTGTCGAGCACTGAATCTTTTTGCTCGCCCATGCAGCATGCTGCTTGCCGTACGTTCCGAAGACCGCGTTGCTCAACCAGTAGCCCCTGGACGTGCGAACCGTAGCCGGAGTCGCTCCAGCGCCGCCGGTCGCCCAAAGAATCTGGTTCGACAGCTGATGGCATACACCATCGCGACCATAGCTGAAGATCGTTCCACGAGCGGCCGGATCGATGTTCGGGTCCACATCGGGCTTACATAAGCAACTAGCATAAAGCAGATTTGCCGCGCCGGAAGCCAGGAAACCATCCGCACTGACCGGCGTCCCACCTCGGGCGTGGAAGCCGCCCCAGCTGTACCAATAGTGCTCGCCAGCGAGCAGGACGTCCGCCACCGCCGGGTATATCTTCACGCGGCTGTCGTAAGTCGTGACCCAGGTGTGATCGACCACGGAACCCTGGAAATACGCCGGAACGGACCATGCGAACAATGTAACGGCGCTCATTGCTTCACCTTTTGTCCGGTCGCATCACCGCGCTGCCGCGCGAAAGTGCCCGAAAAGCCGGTAAGGACTTTACTCACCTAAAAAGGTTATACGCGGTCAGCGGCAATATTTTCAAGAACACGAAAATCCGTCATGGCAACTCAGGCGATCAGGCCGGCCGCTGCGGAATATTCAGGCCGCGCGCCACCGCCGGACGCTCGACGAACGCAGCCAGCACGCGCCGCACGTTCGGGAAGTCCTGAATGCCGACCAGCTCTCCGGCCTCATAAAAGCCGACCAGATTGCGCACCCACGGGAAGATCGCGATATCGGCGATCGAATACCGATCGCCCATCACCCAGGCACGTCCTTCGAGGCGCTGCTCCAGCACGCCGAGCAGCCGCTTCGATTCGGCGATGTAGCGATCGCGCGGACGCTTGTCCTCGTACTCCTTGCCGGCGAATTTGTGGAAGAAGCCGACCTGGCCGAACATCGGACCGATGCCGCCCATCTGGAACATCACCCACTGGATCGTCTCGTAGCGCCCCCCGGCGTCCTTTGGGATCAGCTGGCCGCTTTTGTCGGCCAGATAGATCAGGATCGCGCCCGATTCGAAGAGCGGCAGCGGTTTGCCGTCGGGGCCGTGCGGATCGAGGATCGCGGGAATCTTGTTGTTCGGGTTCAGCGACAGAAACGCCGGCGTCATCTGATCGTTGGTATCGAAGCGCACCAGATGCGGCTCGTACGGCAAGCCGGTTTCCTCGAGCATGATCGAGATTTTTACGCCATTGGGCGTCGGCAGCGAATAGAGCTGAATCCGGTCCGGATGCTCGGCCGGCCATTTTTTCGTGATCGCGAAAGCGGATAAATCGGTCATGGGTTCGGGTCGCCATAGGGACAGAAATTGCAGGACCGCCCAATATAAACCGACTCGCCAGAACGCGTGCGAGGCCGCTCGAAGACCTTACAAACGCCGTGGCAACAGCGCCGTACGCAATCGGCGGATCACCACAAGTCCTTCGTCGCCGTGCCCGCGCGCAGGTTGAAGCCCTCTCGCCACAGCGTCGCTCCGACCGTCAGCAGCAGCGTCTTCTCGGTGCCGTCGAGCAGTTCCCACGCGCCCGCAAGCCACGTCGCGAAGCTCGCACAGGTCGCTTCGAGATCGGGCGGCGCCTTGCCTTCCAGGTACTGCCGTTCGAACATCGAAAGTATCTTTTCGGGTGTCATTGGCGCGACCTCCACGTGGGATTTGCGCCAAGTCTAAAGGGCTGGCGGCGCGTGGGGAATGCCGATCATCGCGATCACGGGTTACTCCCAGGCCGGCCGGTGCGCGAGCGTCAGCCGCGACCCAGACAGTGAAACCGGACTGGCGAGCCCCGCTCTGCGCCGCACAAAAAACAAAGGCGCCGCGACAGTCGCGACGCCTCGCCGTTACGGCAACCTACAGCGAACGGGTTCAGCGGTGACCGCGCTTTGCATCGTCCTTGGCGTCTTCCTTCGCATCGCCATAGGCCTTCTGCACCTTGCCGGCGCCCTGCTGCACATCGCCCTTGAGTTCCTTCGCGGGGTTGTTCGTGGCCTTGCCGACGGCCTCGTTGACCTTGCCCTTGACCTGCTCGCCAACGCCCTTCACTTGATCCTTGTTCATGTTCGGCTCCCATATGCGTAGTCGACAGAGATGCCGGCGCGGTATTCCGCCGGTATGTGGGAATTAGCAACGGCTGTTCCCGGGGCCGTTCCGCGCGCGGCGCCATCGACGAACGCCGATGCGCGATCTGCAAACTTTTTATCAAATAAGGCCTAAAGTCTCGCCGCGCACCGCCGTAAATGCGTTCAGGGAGGAGTCATGGACCATACGGACACTACGGTTTCGGGATCATCGCAAGCCGCGTTGATCGACCACGACATCGCGCACATCGCGCGCGTGATGCACGTATCGCTGCGTGGCGATTTCGGCGGTCCGATCCTGCCAGCCACCTATTGGCGCAAACGGCTGACCGCGCTGGTCGACAGCGGCCAGCTTTCTCCCGCCCAATTGGACAAAGTCGACAGCCTGCTGCTGCAACTCGATCGGCTCGCGTCGACGCCGCTGCCCGAATGGGAACGCTTCGCGCCCGCGCCGACCTCGCGATTCGAACCGGCTGAACGGGCGAAGAAAGCGAAGTCGGCCTGATCTCGCCAAGCCGCACGCCGCCTCACCGCTTCCGCACCCGCCGCAGACAAACGCAGCAGCGCGACATATCGCGAAAAAATCCTGATCAATCGGCGCTAAAAATAGGGAAATGGGACGACCTTAGGTCATAATGTCCGCAAAAATTCCCAGCCAGGACGCCACGTGACCCTCGTCGCCCCATTCGACCTGCTCAAGCAGGCGCGCGCCCGTTTCACCCAACGCGAAATCGCAGCCCATGTCGGCAAGGACATCAAGACGGTGCGTCGCTGGGAAAAAGGTGAAACGCCTTGTCCCGCGATGCTCGAACCCGCGTTGCGCGATCTGCTTCGGCAAGGTGCGCGTGAGGCGCAACACGCGGGCGACGCGGCGCGTTTTAGTTTCATCGATCTGTTCGCGGGCATCGGCGGCATTCGCATGGGCTTCGAGGCGCACGGCGGCGAATGCGTGTTCACCAGCGAGTGGAACGAATTCTCGACGCGGACTTATCGCGAGAACTACGGTCAGAACTACGGCGGCAACGCCGCGAGCGGCGGCGCGCACGCGTTGATCGGCGACATCGTCACGTTTCCCGCCGAGGACGTGCCGAGCCACGACGTGCTGCTCGGCGGCTTTCCGTGCCAGCCGTTTTCTATCGCCGGCGTCAGCAAGAAAAACGCGCTAGGGCGGCCGCACGGTTTCGAATGTACGACCCAGGGCACGCTGTTTTTCGACGTCGCGCGGATCATCGCCGCGAAGCGCCCCGCCGCGTTCCTGCTGGAAAACGTGAAAAACCTGCTGTCGCACGACAAGGGCCGCACCTTCGACGTGATCCTGCAAACGCTGCGCGACGAGCTCGGCTACGAGGTGCACTACCGCGTGATCGATGGCCAGCATTTCACGCCGCAGCATCGCGAGCGCATCATCATCGTCGGCTTTCGCGGCAAGACCGCGTTCACGTGGGACGATCTGCGGCTGCCCGACGAGGGTCCGCGGCTCGGCGCGATCCTGCATCGCACGGACGGTACGGAACCCGTGCTGCCGTGGGACCACGACCGTTTCTTCGATCACGCCGCGCGCCGCGTGCAGCCGAAGTACACGCTCACCCCGAAGCTGTGGGCATATCTGCAGAACTACGCGGCCAAGCATCGCGCGGCGGGCAACGGCTTCGGTTTCGGCATGGCCTATCCGGACAGCGTGACGCGCACGCTGTCCGCGCGCTATCACAAGGACGGCTCCGAAATACTCGTCTATCAAGGCGAGGCGCTGCGCCCGCGTCGTCTGACGCCACGCGAATGCGCGCGGCTGATGGGCTTTCCCGACACCTTCAGGATTCCGGTCAGCGATACGCAGGCCTACCGGCAGTTCGGCAACAGCGTCGTGATGCCGGTGATGCGCGAAGTGGCGCGTATCATGCTGCCGCATGTGCAAACCCTGCTCGCCCACCCGACCCGCGATGCGTCGAAACACTCCCTGCCGCTCTACGCGTGAGCGGCCGCGCGACCCGTTGGCCCACTGACGATGGTCGATATCGTCGATAGCGCGACGCGCAGCCGGATGATGTCCGGCATTCGCGGCCGCAACACCAGGCCGGAGGTTCTGATCCGCAGCCTGCTGCATCGGCAGGGCCTGCGCTTCAGGCTCGACGCGCGCGATCTGCCCGGCCGCCCCGACATCGTGCTGCCGCGCTATCGCGCGGTGGTGCTCGTGCATGGCTGCTTCTGGCATGGCCACGACTGTCATCTGTTCAAATGGCCGCAGACGCGGCCCGACTTCTGGCGCGACAAGATCGGCCGCAATCGCAGCAACGACGACAAGGTGCGCGCCGCGCTGCTCGCGAGCGGCTGGCGCGTCGCGGTCGTGTGGGAATGCGCTTTGCGCGGTGCGAATCGCGATATCGCGGGCGTGATCGAGCGGCTCGTCGCGTGGATCAGAAGCGACGCGCCGGAGTTCGAGGAACGCGGCTGAAACCACGCGCGGGCTGCCCTGCTCGCGCGAGTCTCGCGGCCGCTGGTGCTACACTCGAAAGGCTCACCCGGCGTGCTTTCGAGATGCCTTCGAGGCACGCTTCGGCGGCGTTTTCCGGGTGCGTTCCCGGCGCTTTCACGGCACTTCCTCACGCGCTCCGGCATGCCGGGAGATGCGCCTCGCCGCCGGGACATCGCGCACTCCGACGATCCCAGAAGCAATCAACAAGGGAGGCACATCATGGCTGACTTCCGTCTCTGGTCCGACGACTTTCCCACCAACGGCTTCATGCCGAAAGACCACGAGTACAACGACAAGGCGTTCGGCGGCGACGGCGAAAACATCTCGCCGTCACTGCAATGGGAAGCGCCGCCCGCGGACACGCAAAGCTTCGCGCTCACCGTTCACGATCCCGATGCGCCGACCGGCAGCGGCTTCTGGCATTGGGTCGTCGTCAACATCCCTGCCGACGCGCGCTCGCTGCCGCGCAACGCCGGCAAGGCCGACGGCACGCTGCTGCCGCAGGGCGCGATCCAACTGCGCAACGACTACGGGACGGTCGGCTTCGGCGGCGCCGCGCCGCCGCGCGGCGATCGCACGCATCGCTATATTTTCCGGCTGCATGCGCTAAAGGTGCCGCATCTGCCGGTCAGCGCGGAAACCACCAATGCGGTCGCGCGCTTCATGACGCATCTGAACGAAATCGACTCGACGACCCACACGGGCCTCTACGAACTCAAATGACGCGAGCGCGGCGCGGCGTCCTGGCAACGGTGGCGCCGCGCCGACCGATGCGCCCGCAGCGGCCTGCGCGTGAGCCGCGCACAGGCGCGGCAACATCTCCGACAAATCGAACAATCGATGCACGCACCCTCCCCGCGCACGGATGGCCCGACGCCCTCCACTCCCCGCTTCGAAGGCAAGGAACTGGGCCTGCCGGTTCCGCAACGCTATTGGGCGATGCTCGTCATCGCGCTGTCGCTGACGCTCGCGGTGCTCGACAGCGCGATCGCCAACGTCGCGCTGCCGACGATCGCGCGCAACCTCAATGCGAGCGCCGCCGCGTCGATCTGGGTCGTCAACGCGTATCAGCTCGCGATCACGATCTCGCTGCTGCCAATGGCGTCGCTCGGCGACCGCATTGGCTATAGGCGCATTTATTTGTCGGGTCTGCTCCTGTTCACGGTCGCGTCGCTCGGCTGCGCGCTGTCGAACTCGCTTGCGACGCTCGCGCTTGCGCGCGTGGTCCAGGGCTTCGGCGCGGCCGGCATCATGAGCGTGAACACCGCGATCGTGCGCATGATCTATCCCCCGGCGCAGCTCGGGCGCGGCGTCTCGATCAATGCGATGGTGGTGGCGGTGTCGTCGGCGGTCGGGCCGACGGTCGCGTCGGGCGTGCTCGCGATCGCGACGTGGCCGTGGCTGTTCGCGATCAACGTGCCGATCGGGATCGCGGCGATCGTCGGCGGCTTCAAGGCGCTGCCGATGAACCCCGGCCACGAATCGCCGTATGACTATCTGAGCGCGGTGATGAACGCGATCGTATTCGGCCTGCTGATTTTTGCTGTCGATGGCCTCGGCCACGGCCAGCGCTTCGGCTACGTGACGCTCGAAGCACTCGGCGCTCTGGTGGTCGGCTACTTCTTCGTGCGCCGGCAACTGACGCGGCCCGCCCCGCTGCTGCCGATCGACCTGCTGCGTATTCCGGTGTTCGCGCTGTCGGTCGGCACCTCGGTCTGCTCGTTCTGCGCGCAGATGCTCGCGTTCGTGTCGCTACCGTTCCTGCTGCAGGAAACGCTCGGTATGTCGCAGGTCGAAACCGGTCTTCTGATGACGCCGTGGCCCGCGATCATCATCATCGCGGCGCCGATCGCAGGGGTCCTGTCGGACAGGATATCGTCCGGCTGGCTCGGCGGCGTCGGGCTCGCCGCGATGACGGTCGGCTTGCTGCTGCTCGCGACGCTCGGGCCTCACCCCGACGCACTGCAGATTTCGTGGCGCATGGCGCTGTGCGGCGCGGGCTTCGGTATCTTCCAGTCGCCGAACAATCGCACGATGCTGTCGTCCGCTCCGCGCGAACGCAGCGGCGGCGCGAGCGGCATGCTCGGCACCGCGCGCCTGACCGGGCAAACGCTCGGCGCGGCGCTGGTCGCGCTGATCTTCGGCGTCGCCCCGCAAAGCGGGACGGTCATCGCGCTGTATGTGGCCGCGGGGTTTTCGGCGGTCGCGGCGGTCGTCAGCACGATGCGGGTCGTGCAGAAGGCGACGCAGCCGGCTTGAGGGTTGTGGCCGCGTTGTGGCCGTTACACGTGCAACGCATCCACGAAAAAGGGCGCGCATCGCACGACGCGATGCACGCCCTTTTTGCTTCGATCTTCGTTGTCACTTCATTCACGACGTGACCGGCCCACGCGTCGCCCGCCCGCGCGGGCCGCGACTGTCCGCTCAGGACGATGCCGTCACGTCAGCGAGCTTTACCGCTTTGGCCGTCACCGAAGAGGCGGTCGCGACGTGGCGCAGATCGTCGAGGAAGGTATCGCGCCAAACCGACAGATTGTTCTCGCGCATCGGCTCCATCATGTCCGCATGACGCGCCTGACGCTCGGCGAGCGGCATCGAGAGCGCGCGTTCGAGCGCTTCGGCCATCTGCGACAGATCGAACGGATTGACGACGAGCGCGCCCGGCAGCTGCTCGGCCGCGCCCGCGAATTGCGATAGCACGAGCACGCCCGGATCGGCCGGGTCCTGCGACGCGACGTACTCCTTGGCCACCAGGTTCATCCCGTCGCGCAGCGGCGTCACATAGCCGACCTGCGACTGGCGGAATAGCGCCATCAGCAGATTGCGCTCGTACTTGCGGTTCAGATACTGGATCGGCGTCCAGTCGAGCTGCGCGAACCGGCCGTTGATGCGGCCCGCTTCGCCTTCGAGCGTCTGCCGGATGCGCTGATAGGTCTGCACGTCGGCGCGGGTCGGCGGCGCGATCTGCACGAGCGACACGCGGCCGTGCCAGCCGGGCGCGTTCTGCAACAGCCGCTCGAATGCCTGGAAGCGCTCGACCAGCCCCTTCGAATAATCGAGCCGGTCGACGCTCATGATCAGCTTGCGCCCGCGCATGCCGTCGCGCAGGCTGCGCACCGCCTTGCGGTCGGTGAACTGCTCGGCGGCTTTGGCGATCGCATCGGGATAGATGCCGATCGGGTACGCGCCGACCTTCAGGAAGCGGTTGTACGCGTGCACCATGCCGTCTTCGCTCGACGTGCCGTGGTGACCGCGCTCGATATAGTCGACGAACGACTGGCGATCCGCTTCGGTTTGAAAACCGATCACGTCGTAGCTGCACATCGCCTTGACGATCTCCTCGTGCGGCGGAATCGTGCGCAGTACCTCGGGCACCGGAAACGGAATGTGCAGGAAGAAGCCGATCGGGTTCTTCACGCCGAGATCGCGCAGGCAACGCGCGAACGGCAGCAGATGGTAGTCGTGCACCCAGATGATGTCGCTGGGCTTGAGCAGTTCTTTCAACTGCTTGGCGAGCGTCGCGTTGACCCGCTGGTAGCCCGCGTAGTCCTCGCGGTCGTAGCGGGACAGGTCGTTGCGATAGTGGAAGGTCGGCCACAACGTGGTGTTCGAAAACCCGCGGTAGTACTCGTCGTAATCGCGCTTGGTGAGGCCCACCGTCGCGTAGGTGACGTTGCCCTGTTTCTCGATCACGGGCGCCGATGGCTCACTGACCGTTTCGCCGCTCCAGCCGAACCAGACGCCGCCAGTTTCCTTCAGTGCGTCCAGCACGCCGATTGCGAGCCCGCCCGCTGCCGGACGCGCTTCCTGAATCGGTGCGACACGATTCGATACCACGATCAATCTGCTCATTAGTGCTCCATTGTTTCGTTGTATGCGGAATTGCGCCAAAACGGTGCATGCAAGCAATGTGCCGATATTTGAGATATCGGAAATAAAGTTGTATGAAGATGTGACAAACGAGCTAATCCCCGCAATCATCACTAATTGCGAAGAAAGTTTTTCTGTTAAATCTGACCAAAGCGGAGGTCTTTCTTACCGGCCTCCTGGTCGCCGGTATGCCCCGCCCGGTTACTGCGCTGCGTCAGGCGTCCTGTTCCGAGCCCAGATCGCGCTGGTATTCGAGGCCTTCCTGACGCACCCCGCCCTGGTTGTGCTCGCCGTCCGGCGGCGTATCCGGGGCGATCCGGTTCTGCGCGGCCGGGTCCGGCGACTCCGCCGGCTCAGTCTTGACATCGGCCGGCCGTGGCCCGCGCTTGGAATGCCGCGCGGAACGTCGCAATGCGGGGTGTCTCATGATCGTGCCTCCGGGGGAAGCCCGCCGCTTGTTGCGGCATCCCTACAGTCTAGGGGGCGAAACCGTAAACTGCCGGTAAAACATGCGCCGGCTTTGTAACAAGTACAGCAATGCACTGCACCGGACCGGGGCCACGGTCCGCTGCAGTGCGGAGATGTTTGCATCGAGTGCGCAGCTGTATGACGGCATCGAGGGTCGCATCAGCATTGCAGCGCTCGCGACTGACGATCGGCGGCCTGAGGCGTCTGCGTTGGCTGCGGCGGCGGATCGCCGATCGGCGGCGTGACCGGTTCCACGGGTTCGATCGGATCGGGGGTCGGGCCGGGGGTCGTGTCGGGTTCGGCCGGGTCCGGCGGCGTGGCGGGAGGCTCGACCGGTTCGGGCCGGTGAGCGTGCAACGGCCCGGACGGCGGGGAAACCGCAGCGTAATGCGGCAGGTGCGGCGGCAGGTGCGGCATGTCGGTGACCTCGTTTTGCGTTCCACTGGAGCGCAGCAAGGCCTGTGCCGTTCGGATCGCCCGCCCGCTAGCGGGGGCGGGCGATCGCTGATGATGCAGACGACGCGCGAACGAGCGCGGATCAGGCGTCCGCGCCGCCGAGCGCGCGTGATTCGTCGGTGGGATCGCCGTCGTCGCGCGCATCGTTGCCGTACTCGACGAGCCGGTTGTACAGCGTCTTCAGGCTGATGCCGAGAATTTCCGCGGCGCGCGTCTTCACGCCGCCGCATTGCTCGAGCGTCGCGAGGATCAGCTGACGGTCGGCTTCCGCGAGCGAGGTGCCGAACGGGATCGTGATCGCGGTGCCAGTCGCGGGCTTCGATAGCGTGATCTGCAACGGCACGGTCGCCGTGGCATCCGAATCCGCGCTCGACATGATGTGCGCGCGCTGCACGTAGTTCTTCAGTTCGCGCACATTGCCTGGCCACGGATACGACAGCAGCATTTCCTTCACCGCGACCGGGAAATGCTTTTTCGTGCCGTGACGCTCGTTGAGCTCATCGAGGAACGATTGCGCGAGCAGCTCCACGTCCTTGCCGCGATCGCGCAGCGGCGGCAGGCTGATCGGAAACACGTTCAGCCGGTGGTAAAGGTCCAGCCGCAGCTTGCCTTCGAGCACCGCCTGCTCGGGATCGCGATTGGTGGCCGCGATCAGACGCACATCGGTTTCGATTTCCTTGGTCGTGCCGACACGCATGAACATGCCGGTCTCGAGCACGCGCAGCAGCTTCACCTGCAGCTCGATCGGCATCTCGGTGATTTCGTCGAGGAACAGCGTGCCGCCGTTCGCGCGCTCGAAATAGCCCTTGTGCTGCCGATCCGCACCGGTGAACGAACCGCGCTCGTGGCCGAACATTTCCGACTCGATCAGATTCGGCGAAATCGCGCCGCAATTGACCGCGAGGAACGCGTGCTTGCGGCGCAGGCTCAGCTCGTGCAGCGTCTGCGCGGCGACTTCCTTGCCGGTGCCGGATTCGCCGACCAGCATCACCGAGGCCGCCGTCGGCGCGACGCGGCTGATCTGGTCGTAGACCTCCTGCATCGCCGGCGAATTGCCGAGCATCAAACCGAAGCGGCCCATGCGGCGCAACTCGCCGCGCAGCGTGCCGATCTCGGCCTTCAGGTCGCCGGGGCGCGGCAGGCGCGACAGGATCGCCTTCACCCGCTGCATGTTGATCGGTTTCACGAGGTAGTCGGCCGCGCCCATTTTCAGCGCGCTGACCGCCGACTCGACCGTTGCGTGACCCGTGATCACGATCACTTCGACGCCGGAGCGCGGATCGAGATCTTCGAACAGATCGACCCCGCTGCCGTCGGGCAGCTTCAGGTCGGTGAATACGACGTCCGGCATCTGCCGGATCAGTTGAATACGCGCTTCGCGCAGATCGCCCGCGGTGGCGGTGGTCAGCCCGTCTTCCCCAATGATGGCGGAAAGCGCCTCGCGGGTACCTGCGTCGTCATCGACAATCAGTACATGTGGCATCGCGTTTCGAAAGCCTGCAAGCGTGGGTCAGAAAATATGCGGATCATCCCCGTGGGCATGCCGCTGGATTGGGTTGGCTGCATGACGCGGATTCGACGTGTGTCCCGCGCCGCCGACCATTTGCTGAAAAATTGCAACAATAACGGCATAACTCCCGCCGATTACTGCACCATTGTTGCCTGTTTACCTATTATACGGGTTTATAGAATCCATTTAACAATCCCCTCCAGGCGCCGACCGCCGATCTGGCTGCACCCCCGCGCACCCTGGGATTCGAACGCCGTGCTTCAGCCACGCGGAAATGGCCATGCGCGGTGTTCGCCGTCAGCCTGCCCTGAACCGTTGGTGCTCTGGGACGCGGGCGCGAGCTCGGTCGACGAGGTTGCCGGCGCCGCGACCGCACCACCCTCGTTTTCCCAGCGGCTCAGCTCGCGGGTCGGGGAAATCTGGCCGGTGCGTTTGTGTTGCACGTAGCGAACCGCCAGATAGCCGCCGAGTGCCATCAATGCGCCAAAAAAACCAATCGTGGGTCGTGTCATCATGAACTCCTTGGGTCGTGATGCGGATGAGTGGCGGACGTGCCAGACGAGCCCCGCGCCTTCCAGCGAGCCGAGGCGAGCGTCGCTCGCCGCGCCCCTCTATCGTGCGATCAGCACGCCGAGCAGAAATCCGGCGCCCGCAGCGAGCGCGAGCGAGCGCCACGGGTTATGGCGCACATAGTGCTCGGTGCTGACCGCCGCCTCGCGATAGCGGCGATGCACGTTGCGTTGCGCATCGCCGAGCGCCGATTGCAGCGTTTCCACATGCGTGCCGAGCCGGTCGCGCAACGCATCGACGCCTTCGCCCGGCACGTTGGCGGCGAGCCGCAGCATTTCCTCCGAGTCCCTCAGCAGCACCCGAAGATCCTCGACGATCTTCTGTCCGCCGAGTGCAAGTTGTTGCGTGGTGTCGGTCATCGTTCACTCCTCGTCTGATTCGGCGTTCGTGGCCGCGCGGTGCGGGTTGCCGGGTTGCCGCCCTACGCTCACCGGCGCCGCCGCGGCGTAGCCGTCAAAAGCTCGCACGACTCGGTCAAACGGTCAATGAGGCAATGCATGTGCCCGGTATATTTACCGCTTCAGCGCGCTGAAAAAGGCCAATTTCGAGCACTTTCGACCGATTGCGCGCACGACCGCCGCAGCGGCTGCCGGTTCGATTGCCGGAATCCGTGTCGAAGTGGTTAAATCGTCTTTTATGAGATAGTGGCTGTACGGTCTCCCGCATTCAAGGCCTGCGCGCCGCATCACGAACTTCATTTGTACAGGACTCCCCCTTTTATGGCGTCAATCGATCTGGACTCGCCCACCGTGTCCGCCGGCGGCAATGCTTCGCCACCAGCGAAGCAGCGCGTCGGGGACGCCGTCGCGGGACTGAAATCGTACGGGCTGCTGTACGGCTCGTCGCCGGTGATGCTCGATCTGTACGAACAGATCGAACGCGTCGCCGATACCGACGCGACCGCGCTGATCATCGGCGAATCGGGCACCGGCAAGGAGCTGATCGCCCGCACCATCCACGAGCGCAGCGGCCGCAAGGACGGCGCTTTCGTCGCCGTGAACTGCGGCGCGATTCCCGATGAGCTGATCGAAGCAGAGCTGTTCGGCCACGAAAAAGGCAGCTTCACCGGCGCGGTCCAGGGCCGCATCGGCTACTTCGAACATGCGAACGGCGGCACGCTGTTTCTCGACGAAATCACCGAGATGGCGCCGGTGCGCCAGGTCAAGCTGCTGCGCGCGCTCGAAACCGGCACGTTCTATCGGGTCGGCGGCAACGAGCTGATCAGCGGCAACGTGCGCGTGATCGCCGCGACCAATCGCGACCCGGCGGTGGCCGTCAAGGAAAACGGCTTGCGCGAGGATCTGATGTACCGGCTCGCGGTGTTTCCGCTGCGCGCGCCGCCGCTGCGCGAGCGGGAAAACGATCGCGAGCTGCTTGCGCAGTACTTCCTCGCGCAGTTGAATCAGCAGGAATCCACCAACAAGAGCTTCAGCAAACGCTCGATCGAAACGCTGCGTTCGTGGTCCTGGCCGGGCAACGTGCGCGAGTTGAAGAACGCCGTGTATCGCGCGTTCATTCTCGCGGAGAAGACCGTCGAATTACCGCATCCGCATCTTGCGTCGCGAGTCAAGAAGGCGGTCACGCAAGGCGACGCGATGAGCGTGTGGATCGGCACGCCGCTCGCCGACGCGCAGAAGCAGATCATTCTCGGCACCCTCAAGTACTGCGGCGGCGACAAGCGGCGCGCGGCCAAAGCGCTCGGCGTGAGCCTCAAAACGCTGTACAACCGGCTGAGCGCATACGGCGACGAAGGCGGCGAAGACGAAGCCGACTCGTAGGCACGCTGCAACGTAGGCCGTTCGCCGCTGGCGGCGGCCTCCCAAATACCTGGCAGAGCCAGGCAAGCCATTCCGCCCATGCAGCAGAAAACATCCCGGCGCACGATGTTTTGCAATTTCTTGCATTTTTTCGCTGCCAATTACAAAACGCATCCTGCACAATGCGGCAGCGTAATAAACGACGTGTCCTTCGTTTACACGCGCGACGCGTGAACGCAGGCACCTGTACGGGCAGGGACGGGAGAAATGCAAAAGAACATGGTGTGGGCCGACAACGCGAAGTCCGTTGTCGCAGCCCAACGCCCCCACGTAACAGCGCTGCTCGCGCTGGCGCTGGCGGTGTCGTCCGCATTGAGCGGCTGTAGCTCGTTGTACTCGGAAGGCGCGGTTGCGGGCGCCGGTATCGCGGGTGCCGCGGTCGCGGGCAAGGTCACGAGCAATGCGGCGGTCGCGACCGGTATCGGTCTCGGTGCGGTCGCCGCCGCGCGCGCCGGCGTGCAGTACTCGGAGCGCGTGGTCCACACGAATACGCAGAACAGCATCGCGCAGGCGGCTGGTCCGCTCGAGGTCGGCGCGGTCGCTCCCTGGAGCATCACCCACTCTTTCCCGATCGAAGACGACGAGCACGGCCGCGTGACCGTCAGCCGCCTGATCAGCACAGGCGCGCTCGACTGCAAGGAAATCGTCTTTTCCGTCGATCAGAACGCAACGCGCGACAAGCCCGCGAGCAGCGCGTTTTACATCGCGTCGGTTTGCCGTGACGGTAAGGACTGGCGTTGGGCATCGGCCGAACCCGCCACCGAGCGCTGGGGTGCGCTGCAATGATATTGCGTTCGCCTGGCGTTCCGATGGGTGATCGGCTGCGGCTCATCGCGGCCGGCGCGCTATGCGTCGGCGCGAGCCTGCTGGCGAGCGGCTGCGCGTCGATCGGCGCCGCGAGCGGCGCGGCGGCGGGTGTCGCTTCGGGCATCGTGACCAGCAATCCGGCCGTCGCGCTCGGCGTCGGCGTGGCGGTGCAGGCCGCCACCGACGAAGCGGTCGCGCGCTACATGCGCAGCATGCACAAGGATCAGCAGGATCTGATGGCGGCGCTGGTCGGGACGATGGCGGTCGGCGAAACGAAACCGTGGGCGGTCAAGCACACGTTGCCGATCGAAAACGGTCACGGCCAGGTGCGCGTGACGCGCGCGGTCAATTCGGCGCTCGCGCTGTGCAAAGACTTCGTGTTCTCGGTGCAGGACGGCGACGGCCCGAACGCGCCCGAGAGGTGGTTCACGGCGAGCGCTTGCCAGCAGGACAAGGGCTGGAAGTGGGCGACGGCCGAGCCGGCGGTCGCACGCTGGGGCAACCTGCAATAAAAAAAGCGGCGAAGTTTTCCTCGCCGCCTTTTTGTCTGAACCGCGGTCGTTTCCGCGGCAATCCGGGCTCAAGACTCCACGTCTTCCAGACTGAAGATTTCCGTCTGATCGTTATACGAAAAGATCTCGCCGTAACGGCCCCAGTTGATGACCGCGTCGAGCGTCTCTTCCGCCGCGCTGTCCGACAGGAAGTCTTCCAGCTCCTGCTCGAAGCGCACGCGCGGCGCGCGATGCCCCGGCCGCTCGTTCAACACCTTCTTGATCCGCGCCGCGAGCGGCACGTGCCGCAGCAGATGCTCGGCGAACATCATCTTCCGTTCCTGGGTACCGAACTCGGAGAACACGCGCGCTGGCGGCGTCAGGAAAATGTCGCCTTCGCGCACGTCGGCGAAACCGAGGTGCTGCAGCACTTCGGCGATCGGAAACAGATCGTCGACCTCCAGATGCAGCGAGCGCGCGATTTCCGGCATGTCCGCGCGGCCGTGATACGGCGCGGCGGCGAGCGTCTCGATCAGACCGGCCATCAGGTTGGTCGACACGTGCGGCAGCCAGCTACCGAGCTCGAGCCCCTTCTTGGTCTTCTCGTCGGTCTGGCGCGCGGTCATCTTCGCGTAGATCTCGTCGACGAGACGACGGAACGCCGGGTCCAGACGATTGCGCGGATGCTTGAACGGCACCTTGATCTCGGCGATCACGCGGCCCGGGTTCGACGACAGCACCAGAATGCGGTCGCACATGAACACCGCTTCCTCGATGTTGTGCGTGACGATCAGCACCGCCTTGATCGGCATGCGGCCCTGCGTCCACAGATCGAGCAGGTCAGTACGCAGCGTTTCGGCGGTCAGCACGTCGAGTGCGGAAAACGGCTCGTCCATCAGCAGCAGTGTTGGATCGACGACGAGCGCACGCGCGAAGCCGACGCGCTGACGCATGCCGCCCGACAGCTCGCGCGGATACGCGTTTTCGAAGCCGTCGAGACCGATCAGGTCGATCGCCGCGAGCGCGCGTGTGCGCCGCTCCGACGCGCCGACGCCTTGTGCCTCGAGACCCGCTTCCACGTTCTGCAGCACGGTCAGCCACGGAAACAGCGCGAAGGTCTGGAACACCATCGCCACGCCCTTCGCCGGGCCTTCGAGCGGCTTGCCCATGTACGTGACTTCGCCGCCGGTCGGCTCGATCAGGCCGGCGATGATACGCAACAGCGTCGACTTGCCCGAGCCGGAACGGCCGAGCAGACCGACGATCTCGCCCTCGCGCAGCGACAGATTCGCGTCGTCGAGGACGAGCAGTTCACCCTGAGTCTTGTTGAAGCCGCGGCACACGTCCTTGACGCGCAGGATTTCCTCGCCGAGGCGCGGGGGCTTCGGCGGCGTCTGGATCGGCGCGGCGGTCATAGCAGCTTTAGGATTTTGCATCGCGTTAAGCCTTCATTTCTCAATCTAGACGGAGCTTGCCTTCGGCGTAGGCGTACATCGGACGCCACAGCAGACGGTTGAACAGGGTCACGAACAGGGACATCACGGCGATGCCCACGATGATCTTCGGATAGTCGCCCGCCGCGGTGGTCTGCGCGATATAGGCGCCGAGGCCATGCGCGGCGACCTTGGTATCGCCCCACTGCACGAACTCGGCGACGATGCTCGCGTTCCACGCACCGCCCGACGCGGTGATCGCGCCCGTCACGTAGTACGGAAAAATGCCCGGCAGCATCGCCTGACGCCACCACTGCCAGCCGCGAATGTGAAAATTCTTGGCCGCCTCGCGGTAGTCGTTCGGATACGAGCTTGCACCGGCAATCACGTTGAACAGGATATACCACTGCGTGCCGAGCACGATCAGCGGCGACAGCCAGATGTCCGGATTCAGGTGAAAGCGCACGATGACGATCACGAACACCGGGAACAGCAGGTTCGCCGGGAACGCCGCGAGGAACTGCGCGAGCGGCTGCACCTTTTCCGCGATCGCCGGGCGCAGGCCGATCAGCACGCCGATCGGCACCCAGATCACGGAGGCGATCGCGATCAGCACCACCACGCGCAGCAGCGTGATCAGGCCGAGCACGAACACGTGGCCGATCTCGTCGAGCGTCACGCCGGTGCGCACATACAGAAACACGCGGTACACCACGTAGACCGTGGCGAGCAGCACGATCGCCGCCCAGATGATGTCGCCGAGCTTCGAGTTCTTCTCGCGCTGCGGGATGTGAAAGCGCGGCGCGCTGAACGCGGGCAACTGGAAGCGCACGCGCGCCGCGCGCGCGAACATCCAGCCGAGCGGCACCAGCAGCCGGTGAATCAGACGCGTGCGGCGGATCAGGTCGAGCAGCCACGATTCCGGCGCATCGCCCGAACTGGTGAACTCCATGCGGAACTTGTCGGCCCACGCGACGAGCGGACGGAACAGCAGCTGGTCATAGGCGAGGATCACGACCGTCATCGCGAGGATGACCCAGCCGATCGCGTGCAGATTCTTGTCGCTGATCGCCTGCGCGAGGTAGGCGCCGATGCCCGGCAGCGTAATCGTGTTGTTGCCGACCGTGATCGCTTCGGAAGCCACGACGAAGAACCAGCCGCCCGACATCGACATCATCATGTTCCAGATCAGGCCCGGCATCGAGAACGGCACTTCGAGCTTCCAGAAGCGCTGCCACGACGTCAGGTGAAAGCCGCGCGACACCTCATCGAGGTCGCGCGGCACCGTGCGCAGCGACTGGTAGAAGCTGAACGTCATGTTCCACGCCTGGCTCGTGAAGATCGCGAAGATCGCGGCGAGCTCGGCGCCGAGCACGCGGCCCGGGAACATCGCGAGGAAGAAGGTGACCGTAAACGAGATGTAGCCGAGCACCGGCACCGACTGCAGGATGTCGAGAATCGGCACCAACACGAGGCCGGCGCGGCGGCTCTTGGCAGCCAGCGTGCCGTAGACCAGCGTGAAGATCAGCGAGGCGACCATCGCCGCGAGCATGCGCAGCGTGGTGCGCATCGCGTACTCGGGCAGGTTGGCCGGATCGAGCGAGATCGCCTGGGTCTTTAGCGTCGACATCGGCGCGAGCGTCTCGTGAAAGCCGATCGACGCCATCGCGATCAGGCAGATGATCAGCGGAAACGCGACGAAGTCCCAGCGGTTGGGCAACACCCGCCATGCCGACGCATTGGCGGTGCGCTTCAGGTTGAAGCTGAAATCCATCAGATGCCCTCCCTCTTGAAACAGGCATTCGAACGCTCGAAGGAGGCCGCGGCTCCGCGGCGGTCTATGGGTCGGTCCGGAAAGCGGAAATCAGGCATGGCAAAACGCGCGTGCGTGGTAAATCGTTAGCGTTGGAGACACATGGGCCGGCAAAGGGCAGTTACGTGGACGCGTCGCCCACGACCACAACCATCACGCCGAACTCCTGTCGCCGCGTGCGCCGCCCGAGGGCTGGCGGGCTTTCCTCGTTTTGGACGGCACGACACTACACCATCCTATGTTTCAGGCACAACCTTTCGCCGCAAATCGCGAGACGGCGTCGCACGCGCGGCGTAAGGCTTCAGCAAGCCCCGGCGCGCGTCGCCGCGCCGCACTGTACTCTGCTCGCGCGTACTTCGGCGTGACACGTCGCGAGGCTGTCTCGCGGCGTGGCGCGCAAGCCACATCGGCGCGTCGCCGCGGCCGCCGCCGCTCATTCGCTCCATCTGCCCGCACAGCTATCAAGAATGCCGCGCGGCTGCCGTTAAGAATCTGATCGGCGCGGCATATGCAGACAGCATCCCAGCAATAACGGTGGCAACGTGCTTCGCGACGGTTAAAATCGGGAAACGAAGTACCTGTTTATCAGCGATTCATTCCGGGCATGGCGACGGCGCAGCGCGCGTCGCTCGTGACGGAGCGAAACCGCAGCTGACGCAGATAACGACACAGCGTTGAGAGCGCGCTGCCCACCAACAAGCAAGTTGCATGTCACAGCCAGACGGATCAGAGGGTCGATGAACAGGACAACCTTGCGCCAGGTAGCCGGGCCGGTCAGCTTCGTGCTGATCGTCCTCGTCTGCTGGTTCGTGGCTGGCATGGTCGCGGACCGGATGGTACAGCAAGAGCTGGACGCGGCGTTGCACACGCAGCGGCAAATGTCCACCTCGATCGTCGACAACATGGCTGAAGTGATTGCCAGCGACCTCGCGATGTCCCGCGCCATCCCCGCAACCATGGCCGAAATGGACGTGGTCCAGCGTGCCCTCGTGCAATCGCAGAATTATGCCGTGAACGGCGAGGCGGCGGAACCCGCCTTGCGGGCCGCGTTGCTGAAGGACCCGCAGATGGCCGCGGTCAGCAGGTTCCTGCATGAAGCGCAAGGCTTCTCCGGGCTCGACCAGGTCTGGATCGTCAACGCGAACGGCATCTGCGTCGCCTCCAGCAGCACGATGTCGAACCCCGAGGGCGCGCAGCAATCGTTCGTCGGCATGGATATGCGCGCGCGCGGCTATCTGACGAGCGCACTGCTCGGCGCGTTCGCCGAAGCCTACGGCGTCGGTCGCGCGAGCGGCGAGCCGGGCATCTTCATCGCCGCGCCGGTGTACTCGAAGGGGCTGCTGGTCGGCGCGGTGGTCGCCAAGGTCGGCATCGCGCGATTGCGCCACTGGGTCGCGCACGCGGGCACCTTCGTCTCCGACGAGAACGGCGTCATCATCATGGCGCACAACAGCGCGCTCGAAGGCCACGCATTGCCGAACTCGCGCGTCACGCAGATGAGCCCAGCCGAGCGGCGCATCATCTACCGCCGCGAGACCTTCCCCGACATGCTGATCCGCGAAGACACGCAAGTGCGTGAGCAGGCGCCGTGGGTGCCGGCGTCGGTCGCCGCGCAGCTGTTCGGCATGATCGAGCAGCCGGCCCCGGCGCTCTATCAGAACCGCGGTGGTCTGAACTCCGGACTCTCCGCGCATCTGGTCGATCCGCTCGCCGCGTGGCCGGAACTGCTGCGCAACCACAAGCGCGACCATCTGCTGGTGTTCCTGACGCTGTCCGGCACCGTAGCGCTCGCGTGGGTGATCACCGTGTCCTACGTGCGCGAGCGGCGCCACCATCGCGCGACCCGCGATCTCGCCGAGCAGTTGCAGTCGGCCAATACGCTGCTGTCGGCCGAGGCGCGGCACGATGCGTTGACCGGCGCGCTGTCGCGGCGCTATTTCCTCGACCTGCTGCGCCACGAGATCGATCGCGCGCACGCGGGCCGCGAGCCGCTGTGCATGGCGATCGCCGATCTCGACCACTTCAAGCAGATCAACGACCGCTTCGGCCACGCCGCCGGCGACCGAGCGCTCGAACATTTCGTCGATACGTGTCGCGCCGAGCTGCGCAGCTCCGACGCGATCGGCCGGCTCGGCGGCGAAGAGTTCGGCCTGCTGCTGCCGGCCACCGATCTGGCAGGCGGGCGCGAGGTGGTCGAGCGTCTGCGGCTGCGGCTGAAAGCGATACCCTCGCCGAAGCTGCCGGCCGCGGCGGGGCTGAGCGTGAGCATCGGCATCACCGAGCTGTCGCCCGACGATCTGCCCGAGCGCCTGATGAGCCGAGCCGATACCGCGCTGTACGCGGCGAAAACCGGCGGGCGCGACCGCACCGAAGCGCTGCCGCCCGACGATACCGCACCGCCTGCGCGCACGGCGGTGAACGCATGGTGAATGCCCGACGCTAGCCGGAGTACTCAGCGCGACGGTATCGCCCTCTCCGCTTAGCCGACCCACGCCAACACCCTGCCCGCGCTAAAACGACGCCGAGCTTCCCGCAACGAAGCAGGTATCATCAATCCTGATATCGGAGTGTCACTACCGCACTAACGGGAGATTCGCATGAAGGGAAATCTGGTGATCGTCTGTCGCGATCAGGACGCTGAGGCATTCGACCATCTGCTCGCCGAATACGGCGCGTTCCAGACGCGTCTGTCGTCGACCGCGTGGTATCTGAAACTGGAGGTCGCGCCGGAATTGATTCAGGAGGAAATACTCGCGCGGCTCGGCAAATATACGACGCACTATATTTTCGAGGCGGAATCGGTGACGTGGAATACCGTCGATAGCGAAACGGCGAATGCGTTGAATACGCTGTTTTCGGACTGACCTCTCGCCGCTCGCGATGCCGACGCCCCGCGCGCGCATCGCGACTCCAATACCCCGCTCCTACCACGCATTTTCCGAGGCCGTCGCGACCCGCGGCAGCACTTCGAACGGAAAGCTCATCAACACCCGCAAACCGCGGCCGTCGTGATTGCCGATTTCCCACTCACCGCCCGCGCGCCGCACCAGCCGCTCGACGATCGCAAGGCCCAGCCCGCTGTGGCCGTTGCCGCCGCGCGCCGGATCGAGCCGCACGAACGGCCGGCTCGCGCTGATCAGATCCTGGGCGGCGATGCCCTTGCCGTTGTCGCTAACGGATAGCGTAAAGCCCTGCGGTGTGCGCGCAGTCGCGACGACCACCGGCGGCGCGCCATACGCATGCGCGTTGTCGATCAGGTTCGACAGGATCCGGTCGAGCGTGGCGGCAGGCAGCTGAAACGACGGCCCGGCGTTCAGCTCCGTGTGTACGATCGGCGCGCCGCTGGCCACCGCCCGATAACTGCGCACGACACGCTCGCACTGTGCATCGACTTCCACGGGTTCGCTGCGGTCCGCTCCGTCGTGCGCGAACAGCAGGAACTGCTCGACGATATGCGTCATCGAATCGACGTCGCGCACGACCCCGTCGCGCGTCTTCGCGTCGTCCATCATTTCGGCGCGCAGCCGCAGACGCGCGAGCGGCGTCTTCAGGTCATGCGCGACACCGGCCAGCATCACCGCGCGATCGTTCTCGGTGCGCGCGACTTCCTGCACCATCTGATTGAAGCCATGCGTGAGTTGCCGCAACTCGCGCGGCCCGCGCTCCGGCACCGGCGGCACCGGCAGCCCGCGGCCGAAGCGCGCGACCGCCTGCGCGAGCAAGCGCAGTGGCCGCTGGAGAGCCCAGGCGGCGAACAGCGCCGCCATCACCGCGAACGAGAAAATAATGACGAGCCACGACACCGTGCGGTCGAGCGAGCGCGGCATGCGCAGCGGTTGAACCGGCACGACGATCCAGTTTCGATCATTCGCGGCGCGCACCCATAGCGTGGGCGGTCCGCCGGGCGGACTGATGCGCACCTGGGTGTCGGCCGGCATGCGGTCGCGCACGTCCTCGACGAAACGCTCGAGCGGCGGCGGCATGTTCGCGCTGGCTGCCGGCACATCCGGGCTGGCCGGGTCGACCAGCTTCACGCGCGACGGCAACGGTTGATCCGGTGTTCGGGCGACGTGCTGACGCACCGCGTCGACGAGGAAGGTCGCTTCCTCGACCGCGTAGCGCGTTTGCAGTTGCGAACGTTCGAGCCGCATCAGCGCGTACCACGCGAAATGCGACAACATCAGCACCGCGACGACGAGCAGTGCGAGCCGCCCGAACAGCGAATCAATGGGCCGACGCATGCTGCTCGCCGTCCGGCACGAACACGTAACCGCGGCCGCGCACAGTCTGGATGAAGCGCGGTGTGGATGGATCGGTTTCGAGAATGCGACGCAGGCGCCACACCTGCACGTCGATGCCGCGGTCGGTACCGTCGTACTCGGGACCGTGCAGCAGTTCCAGCAGGCGCTCGCGCGTGAGCGTGCGCATGGGGTGATTGACGAAGATCTTCAGCAGAGCGAACTCGCTGCCCGACAGCGTGAGCGGCTTGTCTTCGAGATGCAGCGTGCGTGACTGGAAATCCAGCGTGAAGCGGCCGAAGCTGAACGGCTCGCGCTGTTCGGGCGCGGCCGCCGACGGCAGCGTGCGGCGCCGCCGCAGCACCGCCTGCACGCGCGCGAGCAGTTCGCGCGGATTGAACGGCTTGCCGAGGTAGTCGTCCGCGCCGAGTTCGAGGCCGACGATACGGTCGACGTCGTCGGCGCGCGCGGTCAGCATGATGACAGGGATATCGTCGCCCGATGCGCGCAGCTTGCGCAGCGCGGTGAGGCCGTCGACGCCGGGCATCATCAGGTCCAGCACGATGAGGTCGGGACGCTCGCGCTCGAGGCGCCGTTCGAGTGAGCCCGCGTCGTGCAGCACCGAAACTTCGATGCCCTGACGGGCCAGATAGTCGCGCAGCAGATCGCGCAGTTCGACGTCGTCGTCGACGACCAGGATTTGAGTAGCCATGAAATGAAGTTTAACGCGCGGCAGAAAGGGATTTCGTTTTCCAAACGGTCTGAAGGGTTACCGGGTGTTACGGTGAAAGCCGCGCGTAATTGCTGGTAATGGCGGCGTCCTGGCGCGTAACACAGCGGCGCACGCGGTTCTCTACGCTGTGGCTTACCGAGTGCAGGCAGTCCAAAGACCGGTTGCATCGTCGGCTATTCCATTACAAGGAGCCTCATATGTCCACCAAAAAGATGTCGCGCGTTCTCGCCGTTGCTGCCACCGCTCTCGCCATCGGCGTGGGCGCCGCTTATGCTGCTCAACCCGCCGCTCAACCCGCCGAGCACGCGCACGGCGGCCCTGGCGGCTGGCACGGCCACTTCATGAAGGAACTGACCCAACTCCACGATCAGCTGAAGCTGAACGCGGATCAGGAAAAGCTGTGGCAAAGCGCGCTCGATACGATGAAGCAGAACCATGAAGCGATGCGCGCGAACCACGAGCAGGCTCACGACCAGTTCAAGGCCGCGCAGCAGCAGCCGATCCTCGATCTGAACGCGATGGCCGCGACGCATCAGCAGATCGAGCAGAAGGACGCGCAACTGCGTCAGCAAACCACCGACGCATGGCTCAAGTTCTATAACGGCCTGAACGACCAGCAGAAGACCACGGTGAGCACGGCAATCAAGCAGCGCTTCGCGCGGATGGAACAGCGCCACGAGAAGATGCGCGAGCGTTGGGAGCATCACAAAGACGCGGCGTCGGCGCCGGCCGCCAATCAGTAAGCGGCACGTTGCATCCGCGGGGCGTGCCAGGGAGGGCGCCTCGCAAATAGAAAAAACGCCACGGAAGAGGTTTTCCGTGGCGTTGTCGTTTGGCGCTGCTCGCGGCTCGGTCCGCGGTCCGCGGGCCGCGCGAATCAACCGTTCGGATCAGCCGTTCAACTGGCCGAGATCGAACAGCAGCACTTCCGCGTCGGCGCCCTTTTCGAGCGTCACCGTGTCGACATCACTGAGCTTCGCGGCATCGCCCGCTTCGAGCACCGTGCCGTTCACGCTCAGCGTGCCACGCGCGACGTGCAGATAGGCGAGACGCCCCGCCGGCAGCGCGAACGTTGCGTGTTCGGCGCCGTCGAACAGTCCCGCGTAGATCGACGCGTCCGCATGGATCGTCACCGAGCCGTCGCGGCCGTCGGGCGACGCGATCACGCGCAGGCGGCCGCGCTTGCTGTCGGCGTCGAAGCGCTTTTCCTCGTAGCCGGGCTGATCGCCCGCGCGGCGCGGAATGATCCAGATCTGCAGCAGATGCGCGGGTTCGTCGCGCGACGCGTTGAACTCGCTGTGCTGCACGCCGGTGCCCGCACTCATGCGCTGCACGTCGCCCGGACGGATCGTCGAGCCGTTGCCCATGCTGTCGCGATGCGCGAGCGCGCCCTCGAGCACATACGTGACGATCTCCATGTCACGATGCCCATGCGCGCCGAAACCCTGGCCGCCGGCGATGCGGTCTTCGTTGATCACGCGCAGCGGTCCGAAGTGCACATGCTCGGGGTCGCGGTAATCGGCAAACGAGAAGCTGTGATACGAGTCGAGCCAGCCGTGGTTGGCGTGACCGCGTTCTGCGGAGCGGCGAATCTCGATCATGGAAAGTCTCCCGGTAAGTACTCAATCAGAGCGATGCGAGGAATGTAGGGGCTGCGTGCCCACTAAACAATCGTGCGCGACCGCACCGCAGCGTTCCATCGCTGCATGCAATCACACGCACGGCGCGGTCGGCGAGCTGACCGCGCGGAAAGGCGGGCGTCCGGCTGCCCGGCGCCCGCAAAACCGCGCCGGCGTCGCGCCCGCACAACGCGCTGCGTGGCGTCTTGCCGCTCGCTGCCGTCCCGCGCTGGCAGCTTGCCGCTCTTCGGGTAAAATACCGCGCTTTTCAAGCCGCGTGGACGTCCAGCGGGACGTGCAGGCCGCGCCGGTAAGCGTCGCCGGGCCGGCCGCAACCGGTGTGCGACGGGCTCCGACTCGGCGCCACACCCGCGCGAGGCACGTCCGGCAAGCACCGAACGCGCCGGAACAGCGCACCACGTCGGGCGAACCGCCCGCGCAAGAACGACGAGCGCGCGGCGACAATCCCTGCGGCACGGCAATTTTGACCGCCTAGAATAGCGACCGTCGGCCCTCGGCCGGCGCTCGTCGGGTCGAGTCATCGCGACGATCAGTTTGGTTCAGGAGAAACATGAAGAAGTTCGCACTGTGCGTGGCTCTGGCAGTCATGGCCACCGGCGCGATGGCGAAAGAATGGAAAACGGTGCGCATCGGGGTCGACGCCAGTTATCCGCCATTCGAATCGAAGGCGCCTAATGGCGACATCGTCGGGTTCGATGCCGACCTGGCCCGCGCGCTGTGCGCGAAGATGAACGTGCAGTGCGTATGGGTCGCGCAGGATCTGGACGGCCTCATTCCGGCGCTGAAAGCTCGCAAGTTCGACGCGATCGTCTCCTCGCTCAGCGTCACCGACAAGCGCCGCGAGCAGATCGACTTCTCCGACAAGATGTTCGACGCGCCCGCCCGCATGATCGCGAAGACCGGTTCTCCGCTTCTGCCCACCCCTGAATCGCTGAAAGGCAAGCGCGTCGGCGTCGAGCAGGGCTCGACGCAGGAACAGTACGCGAAGGTCTGGTGGGAACCGAAGGGCGTGGTCGTCGTGCCGTATCAGAATCAGGACCAGGTGTACGCGGATCTCGCATCGGGCCGTCTCGACGCCGCGCTGCAGGACGAAGTGCAGGCCGACGCCGGCTTTCTGAAGACACCGCGCGGCAACGGCTTCGGTTGGGCCGGTCCGGAAGTGAAGGACCCGAAGACGATCGGCGAAGGCACCGCGATCGGTCTTCGCAAGGGCGATGCCGAGCTAAAGGCGAAGTTCAATCAGGCGCTCGCCGAGGTTCATCGGGACGGCACGTTCAAAAAGCTCGAGAAGCAGTACTTCGACTTCGACATTTATCCTGGCCGTTGAGCAAAACAGGCAGGATACTGAGTGATAAGCCGGCTCGGGCCGGTGGCGATGGCAGTGCAAGTGGCACCGAAGGTGACAACCGAAGGTGGCAATACCAGGCAGTAGATTCAAAACAATCCGAGACGAAAGTCCCAAAAGCGCGCTGCAGGAGCCCCCAACGTTTCTGCGGCATGATTTGCACAGCGGCACGCTGTGCGCCGCGGATCACGGCGAGCCAGGCGCTCGACCCCGACGCGGCGCATCGCGGGCCGCGTCTTTCGCGGTGCGCGAGAAACGCATCGTCGAGGACTTCCTATGTTCCTTCAAGGCTACGGCCCGCTACTCCTCAGCGGCACCTGGCAAACCGTCAAGCTGGCGGTGTTCTCGCTCGCGCTCGCGTTCGTGCTCGGCCTGCTCGGCGCGGCGGCGAAATTGTCGAAGAACCGCCTGTCGAACGGCATCGGCACCGTCTACACGACGCTCGTGCGCGGCGTGCCCGATCTCGTGCTGATGCTGCTGCTGTTCTATAGCATCCAGATCTGGCTTAACAACCTGACCGACGCGATGGGCTGGGACCAGATCGACATCGACCCGTTCGTGGCCGGCGTCGCGGTGCTCGGCTTCATCTACGGCGCGTACTTCACCGAGACGTTCCGCGGCGCGTTTCTCGCGGTGCCGCGCGGCCAGCTCGAAGCGGGCGCGGCCTACGGCATGACGAGCTGGCAGGTGTTCTCGCGCGTGATGTTCCCGCAGATGATGCGCTTCGCGCTGCCGGGCATCGGCAATAACTGGCAGGTGATGGTCAAGGCGACCGCGCTGGTGTCGATCATCGGTCTCGCCGACGTCGTCAAGGCCTCGCAGGACGCCGGCAAGGGCACCCTGCGGTTCTTCTTCTTCACCCTGCTCGCGGGGGCGATCTATCTCGTCATCACCACAGTGTCGAACTTCGTGCTGATGTACCTCGAAAAGCGTTACTCGACCGGCGTGCGAAAGGCGGATCTATGATCGAGATCATTCAGCAATATTGGCGCAACTATCTTTTCACCGATGGCTATCGCTTCACCGGTGTCGCAATCACGTTGTGGCTGCTGGTCGTGTCGATCGGCCTCGGCTTCTGCCTGTCGGTGCCGCTCGCGGTCGCGCGCGTGTCGAAGAAGAAATGGCTCGCGGGCCTCGTGTGGCTCTATACCTATATCTTCCGCGGCACGCCGCTCTATGTGCAACTGCTGCTGTGCTACACGGGTCTCTACAGCCTCGAGATCATCCGCAACAACGCGCTGACCAACGCGTTCTTCCGCGACGGCATGCACTGCACGCTGCTCGCGTTCACGCTGAACACCTGCGCGTATACGACCGAAATCTTCGCGGGCGCGATCAAGGCGACGCCTTACGGCGAGATCGAAGCGGCGCGCGCGTACGGCATGTCGTCGTTCACGCTGTACCGGCGCGTGATTCTGCCGTCGGCGCTGCGCCGCGCACTGCCCTACTACAGCAACGAAGTGATCCTGATGTTGCACGCGACCACGGTCGCGTTCACGGCCACGGTGCCGGACATCCTGAAGATCGCGCGCGACGTGAACTCCGCAACGTATCAGTCGTTCAACGCGTTCGGCATCGCCGCGCTGCTGTATCTGTGTATTTCTTTCGCGCTCGTGTGGCTGTTCCGCCGCGCCGAGCGTCGCTGGCTCGCTTACCTGCGGCCGCAAGGCAAGTAACTGCGCGTCCCTGGACAAGCAAGCTCGTTAAGGATCCTGATGAACTCCAAGAAGCAGAAGCTCTTCGTCGACGAGCTTCACAAAAAGTACGGCGACAACGAAGTCCTCAAGGGCGTGTCGCTGAAAGCCAATGCCGGCGACGTGATCAGCGTGATCGGTTCGTCCGGCTCCGGCAAGAGCACGATGCTTCGCTGCATCAACTTTCTCGAACAGCCGAACGCGGGGCGCATTTTCGTCGACGGCGAGGAAGTGCGCACGCAGACCGCCAAAGACGGCGCGCTGCGCGTGTCGGACCCGAAACAGTTGCAGCGCGTGCGCACCAAGCTTTCGATGGTGTTCCAGCACTTCAACCTGTGGTCCCACATGAACGTACTCGAGAACATCATCGAGGCGCCGGTGCATGTGCTCGGTCTGAAGCGCAAGGAAGCCGAGGACCGCGCGCGCGAATATCTGGAGAAGGTCGGCCTCGCGCCGCGTCTCGAGAAGCAGTATCCGTCGCATCTGTCGGGCGGCCAGCAGCAGCGCGTGGCGATTGCGCGGGCGCTGGCGATGCAACCGGATGTGATGCTGTTCGACGAACCGACCTCGGCGCTCGACCCGGAGCTCGTCGGCGAAGTGCTGAAGGTGATGCAGAAGCTCGCCGAGGAAGGCCGCACGATGATCGTCGTCACACACGAAATGGGCTTCGCGCGCAACGTGTCGAACCATGTGATGTTCCTGCACCAGGGCCGCGTCGAGGAAGAAGGCCATCCAGACGAAGTGTTCAAAAACACGAAAAGCGAGCGTCTGAAGCAATTCCTGTCGGGCAGTCTCAAGTAATAAAAATTGCCCGCGACTTACGATGCGAATAACAATCGAAAATGTAGTCAATGTAGTTTTACAAGGCGCTTACGAGCGCCTTTTTTCATTTTTACTGCGTCCCTCCCCCGGCCATTCGAACGACGAAAAGACGCCGAAAATCCCACAAAACGGGCTATTCCGGCCTGGTTTTCGCGCTAACCTGCCACTTTTGACTCGTCAATAGTGACAATCCTTAATGCGTCCCCTTCCGAGCTGCGCTTCCCTTGCCGGACAAGGCTCTGCGCCATTTTCCGAGGGGTGCCTCCGGGTTCCGCCCGCACATTCGTATTGCAATTTGGCGACACCGCCTGTGGACGGTACTAATTTCTTCTCCCAGTTAAAGTTATTTTTGATAAATTGGTAACCAAAGTAGCAAAACAAAGTTGATTAAAAGTAGTTTCACTTCAAAACACAGAGGAGAACCGGTCGGCGTGGGATCGGCATGACGCAAAGATAGCTCGACGCTACATGTCATGGCAGGAGCACCCCTATCCACCCGCCACTCTCCCCTGGTACCGCTTTCTGTTCGGCGCTGATCGCGTCCGAACACCACTCGCAGTACTGGGTTTCTTTTTTTGACAGGGTATGGAGGAGAAGATGAAGAAAGCTTTGCTCGTCGCTGCGCTGATGTCGGCCGGCGTTGTTGCACACGCTCAGAGCAGCGTCACGCTGTATGGCCGTTTGGATGCAGGTCTCGAGTACATGTCGGGCGTCCCGACCGGCGCTAACGCCAACGGCGCGGCCAACACCAGCTCGAACCGCTTCAAGGCGGAAAGCGGCGACTGGGGCACCAGCCTGTGGGGCATGAAGGGTGTCGAGGACATCGGCGCTGGCAACAAGATTCTGTTCCAGTTGGAAGGCTCGTTCAACACGATGACGGGCGCGGGTCCTGGCGGCGGTGGTCTCTTCAATCGCTGGGCAACGGTCGGCATTTCGAACGACCAGTTCGGTACGTTCACGATGGGCCGCATGCTCTTCATCTCGAACGGCGTGTGGGACTTCGACCCGTTCGGTCAGTCCAACTGGTCGTCGGCATCGCTCGTGCGTGGCCGCAACTGGCCGCAGTCGAGCAACAACTTCGCGTACCAGTCGCCGAAGATCGCGGGCTTTGACTTCTACGGTCAATACGCGCTGTCGAACGCGACGAGCTGGAACGGTAACGGCACGACGCCGCAAGGTCGCGAAGCTGGCGCGCAGGTCACCTACACGACCTCGCTGTTCCAGATCCGCGGTCTGTACGACGAAATTCGCAACCCGACGACCGGCGGTTTGTGGGGTGGCCCGGTCGCCAACAACGGCATCAATACGGCTAACACGAGCAACGGCGTATTCGCGGCATCGCGCGAGTACTCAGCTCTGGTGAACGTGTTCCTCGGCCAGTTCAAGATTCAGGCCGCTTACCAGGCAGTCCGCTCGGCAGGTGCCACGAACGTTGCTCCTGGTCAGCCGACGACCCTGGATCACGAATGGGGCGGTGTGACGTGGCAGGCAACGCCGGCTGCAGCGCTGATCGCGGCGGTCTATCACGTGAACGGCAACAACGGCGCGGGCAATGCGACGATTTACACGGTCGGCGGTTCGTACAACTTGTCGAAGCGCACGCTGCTCGACCTGCAGGCAGCAACGGTGCGCAACAGCCGCAATGCTAACTTCGGTCTGAACGCGAACAATGCGGGCTTCGCCGCTGCAACGGACAACCCGCTGCAAGGCCGCCAGCAAAGCGGCGTGTACGCAGGCATCCAGCACTCGTTCTAATCGAACGGTGCGCCCCGAGGGTCACACCTCGGGGTGTAACACAGGTTTCTTCAAGAGAATCTTTTTCACGCTGCTGCGAGAGGCGCGTATCGGTGCAATATCCGCAAGGGTATTGCACCGTTTTTTCTTCGGCGGCCGAATTTGAGTTCTTGCGCGCACCGGGCCGGTGCGTGCTTGCGCGGCTTTAGACGGCCGCTTCGTTCTCTTCGCCGGTACGGATGCGGATCACGCGCTCGACATCCGCGACGAAGATCTTGCCGTCGCCGATCTTGCCGGTGCGCGCCGCGCCGATGATCGCGTCGATGACCTGATCGCACTGGCTGTCCGCGACCACGACTTCGATCTTCACTTTCGGCAGAAAGTCGACCACGTACTCCGCACCACGGTACAGCTCGGTATGCCCTTTCTGGCGGCCGAACCCCTTGACCTCGGTAACGGTCAGGCCGGTGAGGCCGACTTCCGCGAGCGCCTCGCGCACTTCGTCGAGTTTGAACGGTTTGATGACTGCGGTGATGCGCTTCATGGCGACCTCGTCTCTTGATGGGAAGAGTGAAAAGGGAAAAGATGATTTTTATTCTACGCCGCGCCGGATGCATTGCGGCATCCGCGCGCGGTGCCGTCTTTCACTCCACCGGTTCGGTGTAGCGCGACGTGATCGGATAGCGCCAGTCGCGGCCGAACGCGCGATGCGTGACGCGGATGCCGATCGGCGCCTGACGGCGCTTGTACTCGTTGATCTTGATCAGGCGCGTGACCCGTTTCACATCGTCGACCCGATAGCCCGCCGCGATGATTTCCGCGAGCGAACGGTCCTCCTCCATGTACATGCGCATGATCGCGTCGAGTACTTCATATTCGGGCAGGCTGTCCTGGTCGGTCTGGTTCTCGCGCAGCTCGGCGGACGGCGCACGCGTCAGGATCCGCTCGGGAATCACGTCGCGCTTTGCAAACGTCGTGGCCGCGTTGCGATAGCGGCACAGCCGGTACACGAGCGTCTTCGCGATGTCCTTGATCACCGCGAAGCCGCCGGCCATGTCGCCGTACAGGGTGCAGTAGCCGACCGCCATCTCGCTCTTGTTGCCGGTGGTCAGCACGATCGAGCCGAATTTGTTCGACAGCGCCATCAGCAGCGTGCCGCGAATGCGCGCCTGAATGTTCTCTTCGGTCGCGTCTTCGGCGCGGCCCGCGAACTCTTCGGCGAGCGACACGCGAAACGCATCGAACATCGGCGCGATCGCGATCTCGTCGTAACGCACGCCGACGCGGCGCGCCATCTCGGCGGCGTCGGTCGTGGAAATGTCGGCCGTGTAGCGCGACGGCATCATCACCGCGCGCACCTTGTCGGCGCCGAGCGCGTCGCACGCAACGGCCAGCACGAGCGCCGAATCGACGCCGCCCGACAAACCGATCAGCGCGCCCGGAAAACCGTTCTTGCCGATGTAGTCGCGCACGCCCATCACGAGCGCCGCGTACACTTGCGCTTCGATCGACTGCTCCGGCGCGATCGCGGCCGGCAGCGGCTTGCCGTCCTCGAACTCGACGATCGCCGTGGCTTCCTCGAACTGCGCCAGCTTCGCGACGAGTGCGCCCTGCGCGTCGAGCACGAACGAACCACCGTCGAACACGAGTTCGTCCTGCCCGCCGACCATATTCACGTAGACCATCGGAATGCCGGTCTCGCGAATGCGCGCGCGCAAGATGTCGAAGCGCACCGCTTCCTTGTTCAGGTGATACGGCGAGCCGTTCGGAATCAGCAGCACCTGCGCGCCCGCGGCCTTCGCCATCTGCGCGGCCGACGCATGCCATGCGTCCTCGCAGATCACGACGCCGTACTTGATCCCATCGAGTTCGAACACGAACGGCTGCGGGTCCGCGGCGAAGTAGCGCTTCTCGTCGAACACCTCGGTGTTCGGCAGATCCTGCTTGCGATAGGTGCCCTTCACTTCGCCGTCGACGATCAGCGACGCCGCGTTGAAGGTATCGACCGGCGGCACGCCGCGCTCGATCGGCGCGTTTGCATTAACATGGCCGTTCGCCGCGTTGTGCACGAGCTTGTGCGCGAGGTTGTCCGACCCGTCGCGCAGCGGATGACCGACGATCACATGCAGACCGGTGAACGGCTTCAACTGCGCGGCGAGATCGGCCAACGCGGCCGCGCTCGCGGTATAGAACGCGGGGCGCAGCAGCAGGTCTTCGGGCGGATAACCCGACAACGCGAGTTCAGGCGCGACCAGCAGCTTCGCACCATCCCTGTGCGCGGCGCGCGCGGCGGCGACGATCTTCGCGACGTTGCCGGCGAAGTCGCCGACGGTGATATTGATTTGAGCAAGAGCGATTCGGGTCTTCATGGCAGGATCGACAGGCAAGCCTTCACGGCTCGCGGTACCGCGGCTCGATGGCTCGACGGAATTGAACAAACCGGATAAACGAACTCAACGAACGACGTGGCAGCTTCAGCTTCATCGCGCCGCGCCGGTCATTGCAAACAGTCACTCAGATTGAACCAGCAACGTATCGATTATCGCACGGGCATTCTGGCATCGCCCTCTGAGGTGGACGCCGCCGAGTGGAACGCCCTCCTTGCCGCGCAGCCGCAGCCCACGCCGTTTTTGCGGCACGAGTTTCTGAGCGCGCTGAACGCGACGCAATGCGCGGTTCCCGACACGGGTTGGGCGCCGCAATTCGTCACACTGACCGACGCACGCACGGGCAAGCTCGCGGCGGCGGCCCCCGTCTATCTGAAGGGTCACTCGTACGGCGAGTACGTGTTCGACTGGGCCTGGGCCGACGCGTACAAGCGCAACGGCCTGCCCTACTACCCGAAGCTGCTATGCGCGGTGCCGTTCACGCCGGTGCAGGGCAACCGCCTGCTATCGGCGAACGAGCACGCGTTGCGCCACCTCGCGGCCACGTTGATGGCGTTCGCCGAGCAGGCCGAGGTGTCGTCGCTGCATGTGCTGTTTCCGACGCAGAGCGAAGCCGACGCGCTCACCGATATCGGCATGATGCAACGCGAAGGCGTGCAGTTTCACTGGCTCAACGACGGCTACCGCGACTTCGACGACTTCCTGTCGACGCTCGAACAGAAGAAGCGCAAGAACATTCGCGCCGAACGTCGCAAGGTGCACGAGGCCGGCATCACGATGCGGCGCATCCGCGGCGAAGACATCAAGGATGCCGACTGGCGCTTCTTCAGCAAGTGCTATCGGCAAACCTATCGCGAGCATTTTTCGAGTCCGTATCTGAACCTCGATTTCTTTCGGATGATCGGCGCGTCGATGCCGGAGAATCTGCTGCTGGTGATCGCCGAATATGAAGGCAAGCCGATCGCGAGCTCGCTCGTCGTCTATCAGCGCGACGACAAAACCGGCGGCACGTTGTATGGCCGCTACTGGGGCGCGCTCGAACACGTGCCGTGCTTGCACTTCGAAACCGCGTACTATCAGCCGCTCGAATTCTGCATCGAAGAAAAGCTCGGCGCATTCGAGGGCGGCGCGCAGGGCGAGCACAAGATGGCGCGCGGCTTTCTGCCGACGGTCACGCGCTCCACGCATTGGCTCGCGCATCCGGCGTTCGCCGATGCGGTCGGCCATTTCCTCGACAACGAAAAGAACAGCATTCACGCATACGTGGACGAGCTGCGCGAACACAATCCGTTCAAAGGCTAGAAGCGCGGTTATGGCGTGGTTTCTCTATCTGCTCGAATGCTCGGACGGCAGCGTCTATACCGGCATCGCGACCGATGTCGCCGCCCGCTTCGACAAACACGCGAGCGGCACGGGCGCGCGTTATACGCGCTCGCGCAAGCCGGTGCGGGTGCTGGCGTCGTTCGAGCTGGCGGACCGCTCGAGCGCGTCGAGCGCCGAGTATTGGGTCAAGCGGCTCACGGCCGCCGATAAGCGGGCGCTGGCGGCCGGGGTGTTCACGCTGCAGTCGGTGTTGCCGGCGGTGGCAGTGAACGACGCCGCTGACGACGGCGCGAGCTCCGACGGCTGAGTCGCGCTACCCCCTCGCCTCGCGCATCCTCTCCGTCAGCAGCCGATGCACGCGCGCGAGTTCTCCCACCACATCCGCTTCCAGCGACGTCAACCGCTCGCGCGCGGGCAACTCGAGCCGCACCGGCCGTAACGTGCGGTTCAACGCGGCCTCGATCGCCGCGCTCATCGCCACGACCCATTCGTCGAGTTCGCTATGCATGTCGCGACGGTTCGCGGTAAGGCGCAACTGCGTCGCGGTGCCGGCCATCCGCCGCAGCAGACTCAGCACGGTCAGCGTCACCGTATCGGCCATCGAGTCCTCGAGCTTTTCTAGCCGCACGCGGCCGATCGCTTCTTCCGCGTTGTTGCTGGTGAGGCCCGCGGCGCGGCGCAATTGCTCGATCTCCTTGCCGCTGTGCCGCGGCGCTTCGAGCGACGCGCGCAGATACGCGAGATTCGCGCGCACCGCGTCGCCGAGATAGACGCGCAGGTCGAGCTTCTCGCGCGTCGGCCACAGAAGGAAGGTCGCGAGCAGCGCGAGCACGCAGCCGAGCACGTTGTTGCCGAGCCGCGTCAGCGCGAACGACAGTTCGTTGGCGCCCGGCGTCGCGAAGTCGGCGACGAGCACGAAGGTCGGCGTCAGGAACAGCACGAACAGGCTGTAGCTGACGGGGCGCAGCGCCATCGTCGCCATCACGAGCGGGAACACCACAAGCGAGATGCCGAGCGGCGAATGAATCGCGTAGCCGATCGCCGCCGCGAGCACGCCGCCGACGATACTGCCCGCCGCGCGTTCGATGCTGCGGGGCCAGGTCGCGGCGATCGACGGCTGCAGGATCAGAAGAGTGGCCATCGTCGCCCAATAGCCGAACGGCAGACCGAGCGCCCGAATCACGACGAAGCCCGCGGTCGTCGTCACGCCGACACGCGCAGCGTGGCGCAAGCCGACCGACTGCCACGACAGGTTCGCCTTCAGCGTCGACCATGCGCGCGCCGTATAACGCGCGACGCATGCGCTCCACGGCTCGGCATGCACCTCACGCGGCGCGAAATCGACGAGCTCGAAACCGGATTGCAGCTTCACCGGTTCGAGCAGCGCGCTTTCGAGCCGATGCGCGAAACGCCGCAGACGCGCCTGCGGCTCCGCCAGACGTTCCCAGCGCGCGTCGCCGGTCGCGCTGCCGATGTCGCTCAGCACTTCGCCGATCGCATTGAGCAGGCGCACCGCGCGTTGCGTGCGGCGCGGATCGTCGGGCACTTTCTCGCCCGCGCCCGACACCGCGATCAGATAAGCGAACAACGCTTCGCCATCGGTCAGCAAGCCGAGCAGCGTGTCATAGACGGCCGCGCCGCCCGCTTTCGATGCAGGCACGTTCGCGAGCGCATCGCGCGAGCGTTCGAGCGACGCGCGCGCATCGGCGCGAAAGCGCGCGGCATGCGTGGCCCATTCGCGCGGCGCGGCTCGTCCGCCGACGAGCCGCACGCTATCGAACGCGATATCGGCGAGGCGCAGATACACCGTGCGCAGCGACGCGCGGCTCGCGCCGAACGGATGGATGCGCCACACGGTCAGGCTCAGCACGATCGCGAACAGACAGCCGAGCAGATAGACGCCGAGAAACTCGACACCGGCTCGCGCGTCATGCATCGGCCGATCGACCATCACGACGCAAGCGGTCGCCGCGAGGATCGTCACCTGCGACGTGGCCGCGCCCCAGATGCGGCCGAACGCGCCGAGCGTCGTGAACGCGAGCACCGCGAGCGCGGCCCACGCGGTGCCCGACGCGGAGGCGAACGCGGCGATGCCGCCGCACAACGTCGACAGCAGCGCGAAGCCCATCATCGACATGAAGCGCGCGCGGTTCGAGCCGGCCGCATCGGCGAGGCAGGTCCAGAACGCGCCAATTGCGGCCCACGCGAACACCGGATCGTGCAGCACGTTGCCGAGCGCGAGCATCGCCGTCGATGCGCACGCGGCCCTCAAGCCCTCCGACAGATTCGCCTCGCTCGCCGCGAACGACACCATCCAGACCGGCCGCTTGCGATAGATCGCGCTGACGACCGAATTCAGCCGGGTCGACCAGCGCGGCGATGTCGAGTGGGACTTGCTGCGGTTCATCATCCGGATAGTGCTCGTTGAAGTGATGGAAACGCGCGTGGATGCCGTGAGTTCGCGCGCGAGCTCGTGCGGCGAATGATAAGGGTTTACACCTAAATATAAAAATGCGTTCCGTTCATCGAAGCGATGCGTTCAGGTTATGCGCGCCGCAAAGCGCATAAAAAAACCGCGCGGTCCTTGCGGACTGGCGCGGTTTTCGTACTGCATGCAGCGAGCGGATGAACCGTGGTGCGCTTACTTCTTGTAGTTCGCCACGCCTTCGCTGATTTCCTTGTGGGCGGCATCGACGTCGGCCCAGCCTTCGACCTTGACCCACTTGCCCTTCTCGAGCGCCTTGTATTGCTCGAAGAAGTGCTTGATCTGGTCCTTCAGGTAAGCAGGCACATCGTCGACCGACTTCAGGTTCGCCGTCATCGGGCAGATCTTGTCGTGCGGCACGGCGATCAGCTTCGCGTCGACGCCCGATTCATCGGTCATCTGCAGCATGCCGAGCGCGCGGGCACGCACGACCGAGCCTGCCAGCAGCGGGAACGGCGTGATCACCAGCACATCGACCGGATCGCCGTCGCCCGACAGCGTCTGCGGAATGAAGCCGTAGTTGGCCGGATAGCGCATGCCGGTGCCGATGAAACGGTCGACGACGAGCAGGCCCAGCTCCTTGTCGGCTTCGTACTTCACCGGGTCGCTTTGCGCCGGGATTTCGATGATGACGTTGAAATCGTGCGGAAGGTCTTTGCCTGCGGGAACGTGATTGAAGCTCATGAGCGCTCTCTGAAGGGAATGGAAACCGGAAGGCGGAAACGGCGCGCGGGCTGCGGATGCGGTGCGAACTGCGTGCGAACCGCGAACGCCAGGCCCTGAAGCCCTCTCGCCCCGAACGACGGGGCCGCGCACCGGACCGTACGGAATGCGCCATTATAGCCAATCGGCAGGTGGCATCCGCGGTCGGATCGGCGCGATAATCGTCTGGCGAGTCTCGCTTCGCGTCTCTACCGTTTTGTGTCTCCCCTTCGAACCCGCGCCGCCGCACCCCGGCCGCACGTCATCAAGGAGCATGCATGGAAGAAGCACGGCATTTCATCGGCGGCGAGTGGTGCGCCGCTTCCGGCGGCGAATCGATCGCCGTACTCGATCCATCGGACGGCCAGCCGTTCACGCGCATCGCGCGCGGCACCGAGGCCGATATCGACACCGCGGTGCACGCGGCGCGCCGCGCGTTCGACGGAGCCTGGGGCGCGCTCGCCGCCGCCGAGCGCGGCCGCGTGCTGTACCGGCTGTCGCTGCTGGTGGCCGCGCGCCAGGAAGACCTCGCACAGCTCGAAGCGCGCGACACCGGCAAGCCGCTCAAGCAGGCGCGCGCCGACGCCGCTGCCCTCACCCGCTACTTCGAGTTCTACGCCGGCGCGGCCGACAAGCTGCACGGCGAGACCCTGCCCTACCAATCCGGCTACACGGTGCTGACGATTCGCGAGCCGCACGGCGTGACCGGCCACATCGTGCCGTGGAATTACCCGATGCAGATCTTCGGGCGAAGCGTCGGCGCGGCACTGGCGACCGGCAATGCGTGCGTGGTCAAACCGGCCGAGGACGCGTGCCTTTCCGTACTGCGTGTCGCAGAGCTCGCCGCCGAAGCCGGCCTGCCGGCCGGTGCGCTGAACATCGTCACCGGTTACGGACACGAAGCGGGCGCCGCGCTCGCGCGTCATCCGGGCATCGATCACATCTCGTTCACGGGCTCGCCCGAAACCGGCAAGCTCGTCACGCAGATGGCCGCCGAAAACCACGTCCCCGTCACGCTCGAACTCGGCGGCAAGTCGCCGCAAATCGTCTTTGCCGACGCCGATCTCGACGCCGCGCTGCCGGTGCTGATTTCCGCGATCGTGCAGAACGCCGGGCAAACCTGCTCGGCGGGCAGTCGCGTGCTGATCGAGCAGGCCATTTACGAGCCGCTGCTCGATCGGCTCAGCAGCGCCTTTCAGGCACTGCGCGTCGGGCCGTCGAAAGCCGACCTCGACTGCGGGCCGCTGATCAGCGCGAAACAGCAGCAGCGCGTATGGGATTTCCTGTCGGACGCGCAACACGACGGCATCGCAATGGCCGCGCACGGCGAAGTGATTCCCGAAGCGCCTGAAAGCGGCTTCTACCAAGCCCCGACCTTGCTGCGCGACGTCCCCGCGAGCCACCGCCTCGCGCGCGACGAAGTGTTCGGCCCGGTGCTCGCCGCGATGTCGTTCCGCGACGAAGCCGAAGCGCTCGCGCTCGCGAACGGCACGCAGTTCGGACTCGTCGCCGGTATCTGGACACGCGATGGCGCGCGCCAGATGCGGCTCGCGCGACGCGTGCGCTCGGGCCAGGTATTCATCAACAACTATGGTGCGGGCGGCGGCGTCGAGTTGCCGTTCGGCGGCGTCAGGCATTCGGGGCATGGCCGAGAGAAAGGCTTCGAGGCGCTGTATGGCTTTACGGTGCTGAAGACGATCGCGATCCGCCACGGCTAGCGAATCCGGCAGGGCTCGCTCGCGACCAGCGCGTTAAATGCAGCAACGCATCGCTCTATCCATCACAAACAACGGAGACATCATGCGGTTGACAGGTAAAACGGCCATCGTCACGGGCGGCGGTTCGGGTTTCGGCGAAGGCATCGCGAAGACCTTTGCGCGCGAAGGCGCGAACGTCGTGGTCAACGACCTCAACGGGCCGGCCGCCGAACGCGTCGCGAGTGAGATCGCGATTACGGGCGGAAAAGCGATCGCGGTGCCCGGCAACGTCGCGCATCGCGACGACTGGCGCACGCTGCGTGAAGCCGCGCTCGAAGACTTCGGCAGCGTGCAGATCGTCGTCAATAACGCAGGCACCACGCATCGCAACAAGCCGGTGCTCGAAGTGACCGAGGCCGAGTTCGACCGCGTCTATGCGGTGAACGTAAAGAGCATCTACTGGAGCGTGCAGGAGTTCGTGCCATATTTCCGCGAGCAAGGCGGCGGCAGCTTCATCAATATCGCGTCGACGGCGGGCGTGCGGCCGCGGCCGGGGCTCGTCTGGTACAACGGCAGCAAGGGCGCGGTGATCGTCGCCAGCAAGTCGCTCGCCGTCGAACTCGGGCCGCAGCGGATTCGCGTGAACTGCGTGAATCCGGTAATCGGCGAGACCGCGCTGCTGTCCGAGTTCATGGGGGTCGAGGATACGCCGCAGAATCGGCAGAAGTTCCTCGCGGGGATACCGCTCGGGCGGTTTTCGACGCCGCAGGATATTGCGAATGCGGCGCTGTATCTGGCTTCGGATGAGGCGGAGTTCATTACCGGCGTGTGCCTCGAAGTGGATGGCGGGCGCTGCGTGTAGTGGTGGGTCTGACGCTGCGCACGCGCTGCGTGCGCAGTCAGTGTTTTCCCCCAATATCGATTCGTCGTGCAAATGGCCTGGCGCGGATAGAATCGACCGGCGGTGGCATTTCAATTCCATAACAAGAGGAGACACAGTCATGGCTAGTCCTGCAGATCCGCTCCACCATCCCGGCGCTGGCGCGCCGCCTTCGACGTTCGAAGAGGCGACTTATCGCAAGGTTACCTGGCGGCTCGCGCCGCTGTTGATGCTGTGCTACATCGTTGCGTATCTGGACCGTGTGAACGTCGGTTTCGCGAAGCTGGGGATGAGCACGGATCTTGGCTTGAGCGATGCGGTGTACGGCTTCGGCGCGGGGATTTTCTTTATCGGCTATTTCATCTTCGAAGTGCCGAGCAACGTGATTCTGCATAAGGTCGGCGCGCGTGTCTGGATCGCGCGGATCATGGTTTCGTGGGGCGTGATATCGATGCTGACGATGTTCGTCACCACGCCGACGATGTTTTACGTGATGCGCTTTTTGCTCGGGCTTGCCGAGGCGGGGTTCTTTCCCGGGATTATTTTGTACCTCACCTACTGGTATCCGGCGCATCGGCGTGGGCGGATGACGACCTGGTTTATGACGGCGATTGCGCTGTCTGGGGTGATCGGCGGGCCGGTGTCTGGGTACATCCTGAAGAACTTTAATGGCGTGAACGGGTGGCACGGGTGGCAGTGGCTGTTTCTGCTCGAAGGGATACCTTCGGTGCTGGTTGGGATCATCGTGTTCGTGGTGCTCGACGATCGGATTTCGAGCGCCAGGTGGCTTACCCGGGAAGAGCAACAGTTGCTCGAGAGTCAGGTGTCGGCCGAGGAAGCGACCAAGCACGATATGCCGATTCGGCAGGTACTCACTAACGGACGGGTGTTGATGTTCAGCCTCACCTACTTCTCGTTTGTGATGGGGCTTTATGGGGTGAGTTTCTGGTTGCCGACGATCATCAAATCGACCGGCGTTACCGATGCGTTTTTGATCGGCTTGCTGTCGGCGGTGCCGTTTGCGGCGGCTGTCGTGGCGATGGTGTTCGTTGCGCGGAGTGCGGACCGATCGAGGGAACGGCGGTGGCATATTGCGGTGCCGGCGTTTCTTGGTGCCGTGGGGCTCGTGCTTTCCGTCGTTTGGACGCATAACACCGTGCTTGCTATGACCGGATTGACGCTGGCTACGATGGGCATCCTCACTACCCTGCCGTTGTTCTGGAGTTTGCCTACGGCGATTCTTGCTGGGACTGGGGCGGCCGCGGGGATCGCGATGATTAATTCCATTGGGAACCTGGCGGGGTTCCTTAGTCCTTATGCTGTGGGATGGTTGAAAGAGGTTACCGCGGCTAATGACTCAGGGATGTATATGCTCGCGGCGTTCATGGTGCTCGGCGGTTTGCTTGCTATTAGTGTGCCGGCGAGGATGGTTAATAGATGAAACAGACTCGCAGATGAGCAAAGCCCTGGCGGTCTTTCTGCGCCAGGGCTTTTTGTTGCCATGGGCGCGAGCTTCCAACCATCGAACGGCCTGCCAGATCAGTCGTCATCGTCCCCGTGATGACGGTGCTCCCAGCCCCTGTGCCAGCCATGGTCATGGCGCCAGTGCCTGTCACGGTCGTCGTTGTACTGGTACCCATAGCCGTAACCGTAGCCATAGGCCGGAGCAGGCACGTACGTCACGGGTGGCGCCTCGTAGACCACCGGAGGCGGCGCGACATAAACCGGCCCCGGCGCGCCAAGATAAACACCAAGGTCGACATGAGCCAGCGCAGCGCTGGAAGCGCACGCAGCGCAAACGCCTGCAATCCACAAAATGAAGCTGCGCTTCATGTTTCTCTCCCTGTTCGCTGGCATCGGTTGTTGATGCGATTTAGCGATATCGATTGTATGTGTAGCTCTGGTTGGCAAATAAACGTGAAGTGTCAGTCTGGTAACCGTTTGTAAGGCCTCGTGCCCTCCAGTTCTCTGCGTGCTTACGAAGCACTCAGAGAATCGCCATAGACATGCACCCGCTCACCAACCTGAACGGCAGGCTGATTGTCGTAGTTGAAGTTTCGATAACTGCCATCCTGCATCCTGACTTGCACCTGGTAGGTGGCAGCTTTGCGTACCGCATGTTCGATGCCGTTACCGGCAAGGCCGCCGCCCACCGCACCCGCTATCGTCGCCAGAACACGGCCGCGACCTTGACCAACCTGATTGCCCAGCAGCCCGCCCGCCACCGCACCGCCTACCGCACCGAGTCCGGTGGTCGGCTCCTGCGTTTGGACCGCGTTGACCGCGACGACTTCACCTGCATCAGGGTCGACGGCAACGGGTCGAGATGGCGGCTGCGTGACATCACGGTAACTATCGTCATGCGCGTATCTGGGCGCGGGCGACGACGCACCGCTGTGGTGGGGATGAACATGGGATTCGCTCACCGTGTTGGTCCGCGTGCCTTGTTGCTCCGCATACGGTTTAGCCGAGTCGAGCGGCGTGCTGGCCGGCTTCACCGCAACCGATGCAGTTTGCGACGGCGGCGGTGTTAGCGCTCGGGATGTCGGAAGCAGACCGGTCATGGCGGCAATGCCGGTGCCGCTGGCGAGAATCACAGCAACGGCAGCTCCGGCGACCAGAGGATGAATGCGGCTGCGCGCGGATGAATCGGAAGGCAGGTTGGTAGTCATTGCTGGCTCCGTGGTATGTGCCTGCAAGAACGCCGATGCCATCGAGTCGGTGGACCCGGCGATTGTGAGATATGTAAGCAGTTGTAGTTCGCCGGGGACACGCTGGCATCCAGATCGACTTATAGAAAAAACAATGGCCGGTCTCCCGGCCATGATCGATTGGGCCCGCGAAAACTTCCGCGTCAATCCTTTTCCGCGCTCCGTCCCGACTGCGACTGCGCCGCTGGCATCCTCCGGTAAATGGTGTTCCGCGACACGCCAAGCGCACGCGCCGCCGCCGAAACGTTGCCGCCATACCGCGCCAGCGTCATCGCGACGACTGATGCGGCGACATCCTGCAGCCGCGCGCCGTCGCGTACGGACGCTTCGCCTGTGGCAAGCGCGTCCGCATTCGCAACGTCGGCGACGGCCGATACGGCAGAGTCACCTTGACCTGCGTCGTCGTCGCCACAACCCGCACCACGAACATCCTCCAAAAAATCATCCGGCAAATGCTCCCACCGGATCACCCCATCCTCTTCCACCATCGCCGCCGCAGTCCGCAGCAGATTAGCCAGTTGCCGGCAGTTACCCGGCCACGCATGCCGCCCGAACGCCGCCATCACATCAGCCGCAACACTAAGCGCCTGTCGCCCGCGGCTTTCCACTGATTCCCACTGCAGCATCTTTTGAACGACGACCGCCAGATCGCTCCGCTCACGCAACGCCGGCAACCGAACCGCAAGCCCGTTGATCCGATAGTAGAGATCCTCACGAAACTGATTCTGCGCAATCATCTCGCGCAAGTTGCGGTGTGTCGCGCAAATAACGGAGACATCGACAGGAACCGACCGCGTCGCCCCAAGCGGCGTCACCATCCGCTCCTGCAAAACACGCAGCAACCGCACCTGCAACGAATACGGCATATCCCCAATCTCATCGAGAAACAGCGTACCTCCATTCGCTTGCATCAGCCTGCCGATCGCCCCTTTACGCCGCGCGCCGGTAAACGCCCCCTCTTCATACCCGAACAGCTCGGATTCGATCAGCGACTCTGGAATCGAAGCGCAGTTGACCGCAATAAACGGCCCATCACGTCGCGGCGAATCGTTGTGAATCGCCTGCGCGAGCAACTCCTTGCCGGTACCGGTCTCGCCGGTGATCAGAATCGGAATATCCTTGCCGAGCACCTTGCGAACCTTCGCAATCAGTGCGGACACACGAGCATCACCTGTATCGAGATCGCTGAGCCGCGATAGTCCCGCAGCCGGTTGACGCGCATTCGCACACACCGGTCGCGGTGCGGCTGCACCCTGCACGTCAACGGCCCCGCGCTCCAGCCCAAACGACGCCCGCCTGAACTGCCCACGTGCGCAAACCACCGCACCGTTGTGCAGATTCAGCATCAGATGCGGCGCAACGCCATGCGTCAAACGGTCGATCAGTTGCGAATACGAGATCTGAAACAGCGACGACAGCGTATGCGCGCGCAACGCAGCTAGCGACAAGCCCAACTGAAATTGCGCACTCCGATTCGCGGACAGAAAGCGACCATCGTCGGTAAACGCGATGATCCCTTCCATCAGCGTGCCGAGAAACTCGGGACGTCCGTGAAAAGACACTTGCAGTACGTCGCGAAACGCAGTCGAGAACAGATGGTTTTCGATCATCTGCACCGACATCTTCGCGAGCGCCATCGTGTGCTGGTGATAGCTGCGGTGGTCGCCGGTCACGTCGAGCACGCCGATCAGATCGCCATACGGATCGAGAATCGGCACACTCGAACAGGTCAGGAAGCGGTTCGCCGCCAGATAGTGCTGATCGCCATGAACGACCATCGCACACCCCTCGGCGAGCGAGGTACCGATCGCGTTGGTCCCCTGACGATCCTCGGCCCAGTTCGCGCCGGGCCGCAGCGCCACTTTTTCCGCGCGATGCAAAAAGTCGTCGTCGCCGATCGAATGCAGGATCAACCCTTCGGCGTTGGTCAACACGATCATGCTTTGCGTATTGACGATCTGCTCGCGCAGCGTCTCCATGACCGGCATCGCATGCGCGCACAGCACCTGGTTTTGCTCGCGCTTCAGCGCGAGTCCCGTGTCGGACAGGATGTCGTAATCCGGCCGGAACGATGCGCGCAGGCCGAACGTCTCGGAGCGTTCGTGCGCTTTCTGGATCGCCGGGGCAGGCCAAGCTTTGGAGCGGTTAGCCGCCGCCGGGCTGACCGGATGAACGTCTTCGCGCATTGTCTCCTCCTGAATGCGCCCGGCTCGTGCCGGACGCTTTGATGCGTGTCGACAGAATACTCCGTTTGCCAGTCCGCCCAACGCCCGCCGTGACCCCGCGCGGGCCCGCATCGTTGATCTGCATCAGCGTCGGCCGAATCTGCGGCGTTTCTGAACAACCGCTGCCCGCGCATCTGTTCCGAAACGGAACACTTCCGCTTTATAGCCCAGCCCAATCCCTGAAATTTCGCATGTCGATGCATTGGTATGGTTCCTGCCTGATGTGGTCCCGCGCAGTCACCCGATCACCATCACAAAACGGAGACAAGTGATGAATCCATTTGACCTGAAAGCTCTTGGCATCGACATCGAGTATCCCTATCGCCAGCGTTATGAAAACTACATCGGCGGCAACTGGGTGCCACCGGTCGGCGGCGACTATTTCGACAACGTGTCGCCGATCAACGGGCAGCCGTTTTGCCGCGTGCCTCGCTCGAGCGCCGCGGACATCGACCTCGCGATCGACGCCGCGCACGCGGCGCGCCGCAAATGGGCGAAGACGTCGGTGACGGAGCGCGCGAACCTGCTGCTCGCGGTGGCCGAGCGCATGGAAAAGAACCTGAAGCGGCTCGCGGTCGCGGAGACAATCGATAACGGCAAGCCGCTGCGCGAAACCATGGCCGCGGACCTTCCGCTCGCCGTCGATCATTTCCGCTATTTCGCGGGCTGCGTCCGCGCGCAGGAAGGCGGCATCTCCGAGATCGACGACAACACGGTCGCTTATCACTTTCACGAGCCGGCTGGCGTGGTGGGCCAGATCATCCCGTGGAATTTCCCGCTGCTGATGGCCGCATGGAAGCTCGCGCCCGCCCTCGCGGCCGGCTGCTGCATCGTGATGAAACCCGCCGAGCAGACGCCGGCTTCGGTACTCGTGCTGATCGAACTGATCGGCGATCTATTGCCTGCCGGGGTCATCAACATCGTCAACGGCTTCGGCAGGGAAGCGGGCGAAGCGCTCGCCACCAGCAAGCGCATCGCGAAGATCGCGTTCACCGGCTCGACGCCGGTCGGCAGGCGCATTCTGCACGCAGCCGCGGACAACCTGATTCCGTCGACGGTCGAACTCGGCGGCAAGAGCCCGAACATCTTCTTCGCCGACGTGCTCGATCGCGACGACGCATTCCTCGACAAGGCGCTCGAAGGTCTCGCGATGTTCGCGTTGAATCAGGGCGAGGTTTGCACGTGCCCATCGCGCGTGCTGGTTCAGGAGTCGATTTACGAGCGCTTCATCGAGAAGGCGATCGCCCGTGTGGAACGCATCAAGGCCGGCCATCCGCTGAACGTCGAAACGATGATCGGCGCGCAGGCATCACAGCAGCAGCTCGACAAGATCCTGTCGTATATCGACATCGGCCGGGACGAAGGGGCGCGGTGCCTCGTCGGTGGCGAGCGCGCGACGCCCGGCGCCGGTCTCGGCGAGGGCTTCTACGTGAAGCCGACGATGCTGTTCGGCAACAACGATATGCGCGTGTTCCAGGAGGAAATCTTCGGGCCGGTCGCTTCGGTGATGACGTTCAAGGACGAACAGCAAGCGATCGAACTCGCGAACGACACGTACTATGGCCTGGGCGCGGGCGTATGGACGCGCGATGGGACGCGCGCTTACAAGATGGGACGCGAGATCGAGGCGGGACGCGTGTGGACCAACTGCTATCACCTGTATCCGGCGCACGCGGCATTCGGTGGCTATAAGCAGTCGGGGATCGGGCGCGAAACGCACAAGATGGCGTTGTCGAATTATCAGCAGACGAAGTGTCTGCTCGTCAGCTATCAGGCGGAGGCGCTTGGATTCTTCTGAGCGAAGGGCGCGCTTCGTTCGCTGACGACGCGCGCTCTACCCCCGCGTGCCCCAACACGTTGGGTAGGCGCGGGGGCAAGCAATTGCGCTGGCATCCCACCCGTCGCTCAGATCACGCCTTGTGCCAGCATTGCGTCGGCGACCCTCACAAAGCCGGCGATATTCGCTCCGTTCACAAAGCTGACCGAACCGTCGTCGCGACGGCCATGTCGCAGGCAGACTTCGTGAATGCTGCGCATGATGTCGTGCAGACGTGCATCGACTTCTTCGCGCGGCCAGAAGATGCGCATAGCGTTCTGACTCATTTCCAGACCCGACGTGGCGACACCGCCGGCGTTGCTGGCCTTGCCAGGGACGTACAGAACGTCGTTGCTTTCGAAGCACCTGGCCGCGTCGTTGGTCGACGGCATGTTGGCGCCTTCGGCGACGCAAAGCACGCCGTATTTGATCAGCGTTGCGGCGTCCTCGGCATTCAGTTCGTTTTGCGTGGCGCAATGAATTCAATTGTAGGAATCGCGTCGCTTGTCCTGCGATGTCGATCGTCATGAAGAGTCCTTCGCCCGACGAATCAAATTTATTGCCTAATCACGCTAAAAATTCATCCAATTCCGATCGCCGCGGGTCATCTCCGTCCCGATACTTGTCGTTCGCACATGACAAGGAACGACGATGACGAACGGCAACGGCCAGCCAATGATCCGGCTCGCAGGCAATAGCACGGGCTGCGGCGCGATTCTGACTGCATCGTGAGCGTGCCAATTGCGAGAACTTGCTCACCCGCGTGAACACATCCTGGGCCTTTCCTCTGACGCACTACCCACATGGGGCAATGCGCCTTTGCTGGTGCCGCTCCGTCTGCGCGGCGCCGAAACCCTGGGCAAGCTTTATCGATACACGCTCGATGTCGCGACGATCGAAAGTCCGACGCTCGGAGTGTGGCAAGCACAGGAACTCGTCGTGCCTGATCGCCTGATCGGCAAGGTCATCGACATTTCGATCGCTTTCGACGGCAACGGATTGTTCGGTCGTCATGGGTTGGTACGCGGCGACGTGGCACACGCGAGCGCCGGCCGCCGCACGATGTCGGGCCTCATCACAGGCATCAAACAGATGGGTACCGATGAACGGCGCGCCTATTACCGCCTCGTCGTCCGTCCCTGGCTGTGGCTGGCCACGAAGAACTGCGACAGCAGGATCTTCCAGGACGCCAGCGTGGTGGACATCACTGACCGGGTACTCAAGGAGCGATATCACTTTCCGGTCGTGATGGAACTCGGCGCGCCCGGCCTGCGCAACGGCTACCCGAAGCGGGACTATATCCGGCAGATGTGGGAATCCGACTTCGATTTCCTCACGCGGATCTGGAGAGAATGGGGAATCTACTACCTGTTCGACGGAATGACGCTGGTACTGTGCGATTCGCCCGGCTCGCACAAGCGACACGACAACGCATACGACACGCTGCGCTACCATGCGCCCGACAGCAGGCACGTCGACGAGGAGCACGTTCACAAGCTCGAGGTATCGCATCAGATCACGCCAGGCAAGGTCAGCCTGATCGATTACGACTACACGCGCCCCGGCGCGCGCTTCGAGGGCGAGTACGAGAGCCACAGTGAGCAGGCCCACGACAACATCGAGCAATACGGTTGGGGCGACTACTCGCAGCCGCTTGCGGGTGCGACGGGACTGTCAGGTGAGCGGAGCGACTTCCGCGATGAAGCCGGGCACCTCGCGAGCGTGCGTGTCGATGCAATGCGCGGCCATCGTCTGCGGCTCAAGGGTCAAGGGAATCTGCGCGGCCTGACAACCGGGAAAACATTCTGGCTCGACAACCATCCGCTGCGGGAAGTCAACGCCGAGTACCTGGTCGTATCGACGACCCTCGATATCCGTAATGCACCGCAGAACACGCAGTCACCCGGCGCGGACACGAACGATGCGCTGCGCCAGTGCGCGACCGACTTCGTGCTCCAACCCGCCAATACGTTCTTCAAAAACCGTCCGAAGAAAAAGCCGCGTTGCGCGGCGGAAACGGCAATCGTGGTCGGCCCCGAGGATCAGCCGATATGGGTCGATGGATATGCACGCGTGAAGGTGCGCTTTGCGTGGGAGCGGCTTGCCCCGAAGAACGACAGCGCCAGTTGCTGGGTGCGGGTGTCGTCGCCGTGGCAAGGCAATGGCTTCGGTGCGATCTATCCTCCGCGCATCGGTCAGGAGGTCACGGTCAGTTATCACGAAGGCGACCCGGACAAGCCTTACGTGTCGGACCGGATGGTCAACGGCCAGAATCAGCCGCCCTGGAGGCTACCCGACAACCAGGCGCTCTCGGGCATCCTTAGCAGCGAGCTCAAGCCCGGCTGTGCGAGCCAGACCAATCACGTCGTACTGGATGACACGCCGGGCCAACTGCAGGCACAGATCGCCAGCGACCACGCCCAGTCGCGCCTCGTGCTGGGCTACAACACGCATGTCGTGCGCGACGCAGGCCGGCAACAGGCACGCGGTGAAGGCTGGGAACTGGCGACGAACGCATGGGGTGTCGCGCGAGCCAACCGAGGCATGCTGATCACCACCGAGGCACGTCACGGCGCTAGTACCCCGGCAAAGGATGCCGGTGAGACCGTGGCGCGCCTAACTCAGGCGCGCGACAGCCACGAGAACCTCGCGAGTCTCGCGCGGCGGTACGAGGCACAGGAACAGCAGACCAGTCAAAGCGAAGTCGCGCAGGCCATCAAGGCGCAGAACGACGCGATTCGCGGCGGCAGGGCAAGCGCGGAGCTTCCCTTTCCGCAACTGACCCAGCCCGAGCTGGTGCTGGCCAGCGCGGCGGGTCTCGGTCTCACGGCAGCGCAAAGCACGCACGTGGCGAGTGCCGAACATATCGCGCTCAGCGCGGGCGGACACGTCAGCGTCGCGGCTGTGAAATCGCTGCTGGCGTCGGCGCTCAACGGCGTGCGGGTGTTTGCGCAACATCTCGGCATCCGGCTCAAGGCCGCATCGGGCAAGGTGCAGATCGACGCGCAAAGCGACGACGTCGAGGTCATCGCGCAACGTGTCGTCAGTATCATCAGTAGAACCGATTCGATCAATCTGATGGCCAGCAAGGAAATCGTCTTGCATGCGGGTAACACGAAGGTGGTCATCAATTCGGATGGGTACAAGGTCTATACGGGTGGGGAGCATCGGGTCCATGCGAGCGGTCATCGGACCGAGGGGCCAGCGGCACGGCCTGTCAGTCTGCCTGTCACGCCAGAGAGTCCCGGCAGGCTGGCGGCGCATCATGTGCTGATCGAACACGATTCCGGCTTTGCGCTGCCGAACCAGCCGTACCGGATCACGCTCGACGATGGTCGGCTGATTCAGGGTGTGACCAACGCGCTTGGCGAAACGAGCCTCGTCACCAGCAATATGCTTGCGTTCGCGACGGTCGAACTGCTTGCCGCGAGCGAGCCGGACAAAGTGATTGCGCTTAGCAGAGGCGCAGTGATCAGAGCGGCGAATGAGTCATTCACTGGCGCTGTACCCAATGCCGAGAAACGCAGTGCCACGGTCGCAGGAAAGGCCGTGGCCTCTCCGAACGAGAGCGCGACGACGGAAGATAAACGACCCGAATTCGTCTCGTGCGATCCGATGAACTTCGGGCTGCGGTCTTATCACTTCGTCAACGGTGCGACCGAGGGTGACACGCCCGCCGGTATGTCGATGCGCAAGGGTGTCGAGTACCCGGTGACCAAGGCTTATGCGGCTGCGATTAAGGCTGCGTTGCAGGGGATCGATTGGGGCGGGGTGGCTTGGCCGTTGACTGCCGATTCGAAAGACATGATTCAAGACACGGTCATGCCGATATTGGAAGAGGCGCTTGGCGCTGGACCCTTTGGATTGCCACGACGCGATGTCGTCAACCCGGAAAATGGCGGTGCCATGCCAAAGCTTGTAATTGTCGATCCACAGCGGGAAACGCAATACGGCCTGCGACAGGATGTCAGCGCCGCGTTCATCGGAAAATACTGGCATATCGCTGTCAACGAGAATGAGATCGCGCGCATCCTCGAATACAAGAACCGGCCGGCCTCCCTGGATAACCGTCTCAGGGCATTTGCCGATACGCTGTATCACGAGTCTCGCCACTGCCAGCAGTACTTCTGGATGCTTTCACTACTACAGCACTATCCAGACGACTATAGGGACCTGCCGAATATTCAGAAGGTGTATTCATCGGCAATACGCAAGAGCGCATTTACATCCGCCGGCAACACGCCCTTACCTGACGACCATCGCGTTCACATCGGTCTGCACAGGATGCTTGTCTTCCACTACTTCTGGCTGATTTCCTACCTGCAGGACAAGCCGGGCTGGGAGTACGTCAGACGAGATCTCCCGCTTGCCGTCAGGAAAGTATGTGAGCTGCTTTATGTCTCTGCTGAAACAGCACAAAAAATGGCGCAATTCGAAACCGGCTACAGGAGCCAACTTCATGAAGAAGATGCCTACGCCTGCGCGGAAGTGGTTCAGGCCTACTGGCGCAATCCTGATGATCCTCTCGTTCGCAATCCCGGTACATGCACAGCTCAGTACGCCGACGCCCTCAGGATCGTCGGGGCCAGGAGCTGAGATGAGACCGACTGTGACCGACGCCCAGCGCGACATGGCCTTCAGGATATTGACCACCGCAATGGCGATCCTGCGGGACGACCAGCCCTTCGATCCCGCGCACACGATATTCGGCCAAATTCTTGCGGCGCGGCCTGAGCGCGGTGTAGTAGGTGTTACGGAGTATTCCTTCGTGAATCCGGTTTTGCCGGAGACGCAAATCATCGTAGTTGCGATACCCGATCCGCTCGACCCCTCCGCCGACCGCACGAAAGTCAAGCAAGTCGTCACCGACTTCACGATCCGTTTCAGTCCGCTATTGACAGACATTAGCCGCTCGACGCTGGAAGACCTCTTTCCTCTCGATATCGGCTACTGGATCGATGGGGACGGCATCCGGCGGTCCGGCAATGATATGGGAGTGTTGCCGCCGCAGGTCCGTCTGCATGGCTATCGCTATCGTGCTTCGAATCTGCCGACGAGCCGGTTCCCGGTGGATGTAGATCTGGCTTTCGGAGACCCAGACCCAAACAATCCGGCGCCTGATGAACCCAAAACGCCGGTCCTAATGGACGTTCTCCTGAATCGTGACTATTCCGCGCTGAAACCGCGACACCATGGACAGAGCCCTTCTTGAGTGACCTGATGAATGTCTCTGCTGAAACAGCTCAAAAAATGGCGCAATTCGAAACCGGCTACAGGAGCCAACTTCGTGAAGAAGATGCCTACGCCTGCGCGGAAGTGGTTCAGGCCTACTGGCGCAATCCTGATGATCCTCTCGTTCGCAATCCCGGTACATGCACAGCTCAGTACGCCGACGCCCTCAGGATCGTCGGGGCCAGGAGCTGAGATGAGACCGACTGTGACCGACGCCCAGCGCGACATGGCCTTCAGGATATTGACCACCGCAATGGCGATCCTGCGGGACGACCAGCCCTTCGATCCCGCGCACACGATATTCGGCCAGATTCTTGCGGCTGATTCTCTGCGTGGTCAAGTAGGTGCTACGGAGTATTCCTTCGTGAATCCGGCTTTCCCGCGGACGCAAATTATTCTATTTGTGGCGCCGGATCCTGCCTCCCCCTCTGCCGATCGAACGAAAGTCACGCAAGTCGTGACCCACTTCACAGTCCGCTTCAGTCCGCTATTGAGAGACATTAGCCGCTCGACGCTGGAAGATCTCCTCCAGGTCGATATCGGCTACTGGATCGACGGCAACGGCGAGCGGCGCCCGGGCAATGATATGGGCACGGTGCCGCCGCAGGTTCGTCTGCATCACTATCGCTATCGCGCTTCGACTCTGCCAACGAGCCGGTTCCCAGTGGACGTCGAATTTACTTTCGGCGACCCAGATCCAAACGATCCGACGCCTGACGAATCCAAAACGCCGGTCCTGATGGACGTGCACCTTGATCGTGACTATTCCGCGCTGCGCCCGCGACATCATGATTAGAGGCCGTCTTGGTGTGACCTGCTAAACGTTTCTGCTCCCACACAAAAAATGGCGCAATTCGAAACCGGCTATAGGAGCCAACTTCATGAAGAAGGTGCCGACGCTTGCGCGGAGGTGGTCCAGGCGTACTGGCAGAATCCTCGTGATCCTCTCGCTCGCAATCCCGGTACCTGCCCAGCTCAGTACGCCGACGCCCTCAGCACTGTCGGGGGCAGGAGCTGAGATGAGACAGACTGTGACTGACGCCCAGCGCGACGTGGCCTTCAGGATATTGACCACTGCAATGGCGATCCTGCGGGACGACCAGCCCTTCGATCCCGCACATACGATATTCGGCCGACTTCTTGCGGCTGACCCTCTGCGCGGCAAAGGAGGCGGTACAGAGTATTCCTTCGTGAATCCGGCCTTCCCGCGGACGCAAATCATTGTCTTAGCGGTACCCGATCCGCTCGACCCCTTCGCCGACCGCACAAAAGTGAAGAAAGTCGCGGCGCACTTCACGATCCGCTTCAGTCCACTATTGACCGACATTAACCGCTCGACACTGGAAGATCTCCTGCAGGTCGATATCGGTTACTGGGTCGACGGCAATGGCGAGCCGCGGCCCGGCAATGATATGGGCACGGCTCCGCCACAGATTCGGCTGCATAGCTATCGCTATCGTGCTTCGAATCTGCCGACGAGCCGGTATCCGGTGAATGTCGAATTAGCTTTCGGCGACCCAGACCCAAACAATCCGGCGCCTGACGAACCGAAAACACCGGTCCTGATGGACGTTCTCCTGAATCGTGACTATTCCGCGCTGAAACCGCGACGCCATGGACAGAACCCGTCTTGAGTGGCCTGTTGAACGTCTGCGGAAACAGCACAAAAGATGGCGCAATTCGAAGCTAACTATAGGAGCCAACTTCATGAAGAAGATGCCGACGCTTGCGCGGAGGTGGTCAAGACCGATTGGCAGAATCCTGATGATCCTCACGTTCGCAAACTCAGTACCTGCACAGCCCAGTACGTCGACGCCCACAGGACCGTCAGCGCCAGAAACTGAGACGAGGGACACTGTGACCGACGAGCAGCGCAACATGGCCTTCAGAATATTGACCACGGCAATGGCGATCCTGCGGGACGACCAGCCCTTCGATCCCGCACATACGATATTCGGCCGCATTCTCGCGGCGCGGCCTGAGCGCGGTGTGGTGGGTGTTACGGAGTATTCCTTCTTGAATCGGGTCTTGCCGGATACGCAAATCATCGTAGTTGCGATACCCGATCCGCTCGACCCCTCCGCCGACCGCGCAAAAGGGAAGCAAGTCGCGATGCACTTCACGATCCGCTTCAGTCCACTATTGACCGACGTTAACCGCTCGACACTGGAAGATCTCCTCCAGGTCGATATCGGTTACTGGATCGACGGCAATGGCGAGCGGCGGCCCGGCAACGATATGGGAACAGTACCGCCGCAGGTTCGTCTGCATCACTATCGCTATCGTGCCTCAGACCTGCCAACCAGCCGATTTCCGGTGGACGTCGAGTTTGCTTTCGGGGACCCCGACCCAAAGGACCCGGCGCCCGACGAATCCAAAACGCCGGTCCTGATGGACGTTCATCTTGATCGTGACTATTCCGCGCTGCGACCGCGCCACCGTGAACAGAATCCGTCGCGAACAGATGGTGGCAAAGGGCGTCGCGGGATGACCAAGAACAGGAGTGAACTGGCGCGGTCCCAAACCGTTTTCACAGCCATTTCAAAAGCAAACGCCAGGCGCAAACCCGTTCTCCTGTGGATCTAGCCTCAGCTCCGAAAACTATCCCTCCCCAACCGTCTCGACATAGTTATCAACCGCACTACTGACCGTAGGATGAAAGCGCGCATCGCCGATCAGATCGGTCAACTCGAAGCGCCTGAGCTTGTCGCGAACCGGATCTTTCATCTCCGCAAAGTGCAGTGCAATCCCGCGCTCGTCGAGCGAGCGCGTCAGCTCCCGCAGCATGTCGGCCGAGGTGACGTCCACGCTCGTCACCGGTTCGGCCGCCACCACCACGCGCTTGACGGGTGCCGGCGAGTCGGCGACGGCTTCGAGCAGGCGCTCCTGAAACTGCTCGGCATTCGCAAAGAACAGCGGTGCATCCCAGCGAAACAGCACGAGTCCGGGGATTCGCTCCGCGTGCGGATAACGCTCCAGGTCGTGATAGCCGCGCAAACCCTCGACGCGACCGAGCACCGCGTAGTGTGGTCGCCAGCCGTCCCACAGAAACTCGATGATCGCGATCACCACCGCGAAGCCGATGCCTGGAATCGCGCCGAACACCGCGACGCCGGCAAAGCAGGCCATCGACAGCCAGAACTCCCATTGCTGGATGCGGAAAATCCGCTTCAGGTCCGTGATCTCGAACAGGCCGATCGCCGCCGCGATGACAACCGCGGCGAGCGCGCTGTTGGGCAGGTAGTGCATCAGGTTGGGCGCGACCAGCAGCAGCGCCGCGACCGCCAGCGCGCCGACGACGCCCGTCAGTTGCGTCTTCGCGCCCGCCGCCTCGGCGACCGGCGTGCGCGACGAACTGCTGCTGATCGGGAAACCGTGGAACAGGCCCGCCGCGAGATTGGCCACGCCGAGCCCGACCATCTCCTGATTGGGGTCGACGCGGCTGCGAAAACGTGCCGCGAAAGTCCGCGACAGTACGCTGGTATCCGCGAACGAAATCAGCGCGACCGCGCAGCCGCCGAGCAGTATCTTCACCAGATCGGCATCGGTGAGCCACGGTAGCGCAAAGGTCGGCAGGCCTTGAGGGATCTTGCCGAGCACTCTCACGCCGACGCTATCGAGGTGCAATGCGGTCACGCACAACGTCGCGACGATCACGGCGATAAGAATGCCCGGCAACTTCTCGAAGCGCTTGAGAAACAGGATCAGCACGAGGCTTCCCGCGCCCACCGCGAAGCTGTACCAGTTGGATTTGCCATCGGCGATGGCCTGCACGAGGCTCACGATGTCCCGCAATGGCCCGCGCTCTTCGATCGAAATGGCAAACAATTTGGGTAACTGACTGATCAGCACGGCGAGCGCGATGCCGTTCATATAGCCGTATCGAATCGGCTTAGACAGCAATTCTGTGATGAATCCCAGCCGCAGCAAGCCCATCACGATACAGAACACCCCGGACACGATCGCCATCATGCTGGCCGCCGCAATCGCGCGCGACGGGTCGCCCGCCGCCACTTGCACGACGACCGCCAGAATCGGAGCCGCAAGCGCGGAGTCGGGGCCGAGCACGAGAATCCGGCTCGGGCCGAACAGCGCGTACGCCAGCAACGGGACGATCGTCGCGTAGAGGCCGAACACGCCGGGGACCCCCGATGCCTCCGCGTAAGCGATCCCGACTGGCACCAGCATCGTGGTCAGTACCAGTCCGGCCGTCAGATCGCTCGGCAGCCAGCTCAAGCGGTACGCCTTGAGCACTGTCAGTCCCGGCAGCCAGCGCATCCAGCGGTGCGCGCTGCTTGCAATGGTCTGCTCTTTGTGAGGAACGGGCCTGTCCGCTTCCATTTTTGGAATGTTCGCAGTCGAGGACGCCGCGCCACGGATTGTGGGCGCCCTGTCATTCGTAGGATAGTCCAGACCTTTCATCGGCGACAGGGAGGAGGCACATCGATTGCGTATCAAGGCCGCTTGCGCCTCAGCAGCCACCCGACGCCCCCTGCCAGCGCCAGCACCGCCGCGCCATACACCGCGTTGCGATGCCGATCGGTAAACAGCTCCCAGCAGTACGCGCGCGCTTCATCGTCAAAGCGGCCATGCGCGGTGTAGTGGCCGGGCACCGGCTCGTAGAGATTCGCGGGCGCATCGGCGGGCAACGGTTCATCGGTCAGTTGCCCGTCGTAACCCGCACGCGCGAGATAGTGGTCGAGCAGCGTCGGCGCGATCCGGTTCGCGAGGATCGCCTTGACCGTCGACCACCCGACCCACACCTGCCGCCGCCGATGAGTGGCCGCAAAGTAGATCGCCCGCGCCGCCACTTCCGGCTGAAATACCGGCGCCACCGGCCGCGCCCTACGCCCCGTGCGATTGAGCGCCCAGTCGAATTGCGGGGTATTGACCGCAGGCAGATCGACCATCGTCAGATGGATATCGACCCCGTCGTGCAGCAACTCGGAACGCAATGAATCGGTAAAGCCGCGCACAGCGAACTTCGCGCCGCAATAGATCGACTGCAACGGCACCGACCGGTACCCGAGCGCCGAGCCGACATTGACGATCGTCCCGTGCCCGCGCGCGCGCATCACGGGGAGCGCCGCCATCATGCCGTTGACCTGCCCCAGATAGGTCACCTGCGTGCCGCGTTCGACATCGCGCGCACTGAGCGCGGACACCGGCGCAAACGCGGTCGCCATCGCGACGTTGACCCACACGTCGATGCCGCCCAGCTCACGATTCACGCGCTGCGCGGCGCGCTCGATCGCATCTGCATCGGCGACGTCGGCGGGCAACGCGAGTGCGCGCACGCCATAGGTCGCGGCGATCTCCTCGGCGGCACGCGCGAGCCGTCGCGGCTCGCGCGCGATCAGCCCAACGTCATAGCCCTGCCGCGCGAACTCGGACGCGGTGGCGCGCCCCACGCCGGCACTTGCCCCTGTAATGACGACGACGCCCTTGCGCTCGACGTCGCCGCTGCGGGTGTCGGTTTGCACCGTCATAGCGTCGCTGGCCACTTTGAACACCTCCCAGGTTGCGCATCCGGTGAGGTGTGAAGCAAAGCGCAGTCCCGCCGATTCGAGCCGGACAGCGGCGCCGGAAAAACAAATGGCCGCAGCACGAGGCTGCGGCCATCCGGTAGCGGCTAAAGAGGCTTAACTCACGTCACGTTCATCGCCAACGCACTCTCGCGATAGTGCTCGCTCGCCTTGTCGGTATCTCCAAGCTGCTCGTGCAGACGCGCGAGCGCGCGATGCGAACGGATCTTCAGCGTCTCGTTGTCGGCGAGCTTCAGCGCGCGTTCGAGGAACGACTGCGCCTTGCCCCACAACTGCTGATGCAGGCACAGACGCCCCAGCGCGAACATCAGGTCCGCGTCTTCCGGCCGATCCTTCTGCCACGCCTCGGCCTTCTGGATCAGCGGCAACGCATCGCCGCCGGCCGTGTCCGGATAGCGCCGCAACAGGCGCGCATCCCAGTTCTGCGCAAGCGCTTCCTCGACGATCTTGCGCGCCTCCTGCGGACGATTCAGCGCGACCAGCAGTTCGGCGGCGGTATCGGCGAGGCGCGGCGAATGACGCTCGGTCGCCGACAGCGAATGCCACAATTCGAGCAGCGCCTCAGCGTTGTGACGACGATCGCGCAGCAAATTTTCCGCCGCCAGCTGACGCAGCCGCACCGCGACCGCCGGATGGATCGCCTCGCGCTTCTCCAGCGTCTTGACGAGCTTCAGCACTTCGCCCCAGTTCTTCAATTGCTGCTGCGCGCGCAGCATGATCTGCTGCGCGTGGATGCGCCGCGCCCCTTGCGATTGCATCTCGGTCAGCGCATGGAGCGCGCCGTCGGCGTCGCGGCCGTCGGCGCGCATGTCGGCGGTGGCCATCAGGCGCGCGTCCTGCCACTCGGCTTCGTCGATCTGCGCGAGCCATTCGTCGCGCCGCCCGTACTCATGCATGCGATGCGCGGCGGTCGCCGCGATCAAACCGGCCGCGCCCTTGTTGTCGCCATTCGTGAGCGCGTCCTTGGCAGCCTTTTCCGCGCGCGAGAAACGTCCCGCGTACAGGTTGCCGATCGCGTCGCGCAACGCCGCGTGCGCCTTCGCGACACGCGCGCGCGCCCGGTACGCGGCGACGCGCTGCGGCATGCGCCAGATATTGCGGATGATGCGCAACAGCGCGTAGAGCAGGATGAACAGCACCACCAGCCCGACGATGAACAGATTCAGCGACATGTCGACGCGGTACGGCGGATAGATCAGCAGCACCTGCCCCGCGTCGAAGCGCCCGCCCACCGCGAGCAAGACCGCGACGGCGAACAGCGCCGCGAGCCAGAGAAGTCCCCGGATCGCCATGATTAACCCCGGTTCCGGTATTGATTGACGGCCTGCAGGCTCGTATCGAGGTTCGGCAGCTCGACCGCGGCCGAACCGGCGTCCACCTGCTTGACGAGATCGATGACCATCTGCGTGTCTTTCGACGAAGTGTCGAAGTAGCGCGTCAACGCGGACTGCGCCGCCTCCAGGTCGGACTTCAGCGTGGTCTGGTTGCGCGACAGCAGCGCGAGACGCGCCGATAGCAGACGCAGCTTCAGGTTCTGGCGCACGAAGTAGCCTTGATCCGGCGTGACCAGCATCGCGTCGGCGTTATCGATACGGCGCACCTGCACGAGGCTCGACAGCTGTTCGCCGATGCCGTGCGTGACCTCGTCGATCCACACTTCCCAGCGCGGCTTGCCGGTGGCCGCCGCCACCTTCGCGGTGTCGGCCCACGTGGCCGCGTGCGGCGTGGCACGCGGAATCGGTGCTTCACCCGAGAGCGGCAGGCCGCTCACGTGATCGATCGCGTTGTCGAGTTTGATCGCGAGGCCGGTCAGATCGGTGGACGGTGCGGCCTTCAGCTTGTCGATGTCTTGCGCGATCGCCTTGCGCACGGCGAGCGCCTGCGGGCTATCGGACGCCGCGAGGCGCGTATCGGCGCTTTGCAATGCGAACAGCGCGAGCTGGGTATTGCCGGTCAGCTGCAACTGCTGGCTGGCCGCCGACAGCATCTGCCCGACTTCGGCGAGCGTCCAGTCGTCGCGATTGCGCGCGAGATCCGCGTACTGCTGTTGCAGCGCCTGCTGCGCGGCCTGCGCATCGGCGAGCTTGCCTTCGAGCTGCGCGACCTGCGCGTCCGATTGATGCGCGGTGGCGAGCGCCTGGTCGATCTTGATGCGCAGCTCGTTGGTCTGTGTGTCGTTGGCCTGCTGACGCTGCGCGAGCTCCTGCTCGGTGCGCACCAGCTTGCGGTTCATCGCGAAGCCGCCCACGCCCACCGCGCATGCGATCACCACGATGACAAACCACAGCAGCGGTCCGCTCGTGCTGCGGCGCTTTTGCGCTTCGTACGGCGTGAAGGGTTGATTCGGCGGCAAGGCGGTGCTTGCCGGCGGCTGAGGTGAGGCGTTCGTGGATGCGTTCGTTTCAGTCATGCGTGGTTGAGCCGGGTTGGAGGGTACCGGTTGGACGACGGGAGGCACGGCGGCCGCGGCCACGAGGGCGCGGACTATGCGCTCGTCGCCCGCGCCGGACACCGTAATCCTATCAAAACCCAATGCCCGCGCGGTCTGTGCGATGCGGGGATGCGGGGTGACGAGCGGCGCGTGTTTGAGCTGCTCGATCTCGCCGGCGGTCAGATGCTCGTGCGCGAGTTCCTGCAGATTGCGCACGCCTTCGGAGCTGGTCAGAAGCCATGCGTGCGGCGCGCCCGCGAGCAGTTCGTGCACGCGCGCCCAGGCGCCGATCGACGGCTCCGGCACGATGCGCCGGTACGCGGCGACCGTGTCGACTTCGGCGCCAGCTTCACGCAGGCGCTCGCTGAGCCATTCGCGGCCGCCGTCGCCGCGCACGATCAGCACGCGTTTGCCTTCGAGGCCCGCGGCGCCGAGTTGCGCCTCGATCGCCGCAAACAGGCCCTCGGAGTCGAAGCTCGTCGATTCGTCGTCGGCACCCGCCGCGGGGCTGATCACGCGATGCTCTGGCGCGCTGACGCCGTGGCGCGCGAGCGCATGCACGCTGCCCGGACCGACCACGCCGACCGGCAGCGCGTGCGGCCAGATATCGTGATGGCGCGCGAACGCGTGATCGACCGCGTTCGGCGACACGAACACGACCAGCGCGTAGCGTTCGAGCGACGCGAGCGCGGCGCACAACGGCGCGTCGTCGATGACGGGCGCGATATCGATCAGCGGGAAGTCGAGCGACGCGAGTCCGGCTGCTTCGAGCCGTTCGACGAGTTCGCTCGACTGGCCGGCCGGCCGCGTGATCACGACCGTGAACGGCGCCTTCCCGGGCGTGCCGGCGGCCATCACTCGCTGGCCGCCGCGCCGGGCGCAGCCGCGGGACCGCTCGCGGTGCTGAGCGCGCGGACGATCTCGAGTGCGCCTTGCTGCGCGAGCGACTGCGCCACTTCCTCGCCGAGCGCGAGCGCGCGTTCGATGGTGGGCGCCGGCGCCGACGCCTGCGCGCTCAGTACGCGCTTGCCGTCCGGCGTCGCGACGATGCCGCGCAGATGCAGCGCGCCGTCGCCCCAGGTTGCGTAGGAGGCGAGCGGCACCTCGCAGCTGCCGCCGAGCGCGCGCGACACCATCCGCTCCGCTTCGACGGCCGCCGCCGTGTGCTGATGATGCAGCGGCGCGAGCCATGCGGCGAGGTCCGCGCGATCGGCGCGAATCTCGATGCCGAGCGCGCCTTGGCCCGCCGCGGGCAGACTATCCTCGGGATCGAGCACCGCGCGGATGCGCTCGGCGAGACCGAGACGCTTCAGCCCTGCCGCGGCCAGAATGATCGCCGCGTAGTCGCCGCGATCGAGCTTGGCGAGTCGGGTATCGAGATTGCCGCGCAACGGCCGCACGTCGAGATGCGGATAGCGCATGCGCAGCATCGCTTCACGGCGCAGGCTCGAGGTGCCGACCACGGCACCGGCCGGCAGCGCGGCGAGCGAGTCGTACTGATTGGATACGAGCGCATCGCGCGGGTCCTCGCGCTCCATGATGGTGGATAGCGCGAAACCGGCGGGCAACTCCATCGGCACGTCTTTCAGCGAATGCACCGCGAGATCGGCGCGGCCATCGGCGAGCGCGGCTTCCAGCTCTTTCACGAAGAGCCCCTTACCACCAACCTTCGACAGCGTGCGATCGAGAATCTGATCGCCACGTGTCGTCATTCCGAGGATTTTTACGTCACAAGATGGATATAATTTGTGCAGCGCACATCGCACGTGCTCGGCTTGCCACATGGCAAGGCGGCTCTCTCGCGACGCAATCACAAGCGTGTGGGGTGGCGTGGAAAACGTCTCGGTGTTCATTAGCTTGCTGCTTGATGTCGGGATGGGATAACAATCAATGTTAGCACGCGCCCTTATTTGTGCCCTTGGGTTCCAAGGCACCGCGGGGCGCCGTGCGCAAGCGCTATCGATGGAGGAGACGGGCTTCGCGCCGCGCGGCGGCATGCGGGATGATGCAATGCGGCGAACACGCTGCGGCAATGCGTGCCGCGCGTTCAGTCTCTCGGCGGGCTGGCAGCCCGTGGCTCCCTTCTCCCTCGTCGGCGTCGCGCGATCGGCAGCGCTTGCGCGGTTCGTCGCACGCGGTGCGGCACGCGCGGCTCGCTTCGTAGCGGGTCGGCAGTCGCCGTTTGCAGTCCGCCGTCTCAAGTCTTTGTTGCAGTCGCATTAGCAGTCTGTCTTGTAGTCCGTTGCGCAGTCCCTGTTGTACGCAGTTCACGTTGTACTTGCTGGTTGCAGTTCGCAGTCGCAGTTCATCAATCAACAGACCCTGGCTTCCCCGAGGAAACTCATCGTGACGTCTTCCGGATCGGCGCGCCCCGCCCGCCGCAACACTGCCTCGCCCACCGCTCGCCCGGCCGACGCCGCGGCGCCCGACGTCCTGTCCAACGCTGCCGCGCAAGCCGCCAAGGCCTCGAAGGCCTCGCAAACCTCTGTGCCCGTCAAGCAGGACAAGGCGCCCAAAGCAACGAAATCCGGCAAGGCCGAAAAAGCCGCGACTTCGGCCACCGCCAGCAAGCCGGCCAAGGTCAAGATCAAGATCGAAGGAGACGCGACACCCCCGCGCGCCGCTAAAACGGAAAAGCTCGAGGCCGTGTCGCAAGCTGAGCCCCCCGCCGCGCCCACCGTGAAGAACGGCGGCCGCACGCGCGAGGATAAGGACCACCCGCTGTTCCAGGACATCCGCTATCTCGGCCGGCTGCTCGGCGACGTGCTGCGCGAGCAGGAAGGCGACGCCGTATTCGACGTCGTCGAAACGATCCGGCAGAACGCGGTGCGCTTCCGTCGCGAGGACGATAGCGCCGCCGCGCAGACGCTCGACAAGAAGCTGCGCTCGCTGACGCCGGAGCAGACCGTCAGCGTCGTGCGCGCGTTCAGCTATTTTTCGCATCTCGCGAACATCGCCGAGGACCGCCACCGCAACCGTCGTCACCGCATTCACGCGCTCGCGGGCTCGGCCTCGCAGCCGGGCACGATCGCGCATGCGCTCGAGCGGCTCGTCGCGGCCGGTGCCGCCGCGACGCCGGTGCTGCAGCGGTTTTTCGACGACGCGCTGATCATGCCGGTGCTGACCGCGCACCCGACCGAGGTGCAGCGCAAGAGCATTCTCGACGCGCAGCACGACATCGCGCGGCTGCTCGCCGAGCGCGACCAGCCGCTGACGAATCGCGAGCGCGCGCACAACGAAGCGATGCTGCGAGCGCGCGTCACGTCGCTGTGGCAAACGCGGATGCTGCGCGACGCGCGTCTGACGGTCGCCGACGAAATCGAGAACGCGCTGTCGTACTACCGCAGCACCTTCCTCGAAGAAGTGCCGGCGCTGTACGCCGACATCGAGGAGGCGCTGAAGGAGCATGGCCTCGAAGCGCGCCTGCCGCCGTTCTTCCAGATGGGCAGCTGGATAGGCGGCGATCGCGACGGCAATCCGAACGTCACCGCCGATACGCTCGAAAACGCGATCACCCGTCAGGCCGCGGTGATCTTCGAGCACTACCTGGTGCAGGTGCACAAGCTCGGCGAGGAGCTGTCGATGTCGAATGTGCTCGTCGGCGTGAGCGATGCGCTCAATGAGCTCGCGGCCATCTCGCCCGACCACTCGCCGCATCGCACCGACGAGCCGTATCGTCGCGCGTTGATCGGCATCTACACGCGGCTCGCGGCGAGCGCGCGCGTGCGTCTCGGCGAAGGCAGCGTGCCGCTGCGCAGCGCCGGCCGCGGCGTCGCGCCGATTCGCGCGACCCCTTACGACGACGCCGCCGACTTCGTGCGCGACTTGCACGTGCTGATCGATTCGCTCGCCGAGCATCACGGCGCGCCGCTCGCCGCGCCGCGTCTCGCACCGCTCGCTCGCGCGGCCGAAGTGTTCGGCTTCCATCTCGCGAGCATCGATCTGCGGCAAAGCTCCGACATCCACGAAGCGGTGATCGCCGAGCTGCTGAAGCGCGCCGGTGTCGAGGACGACTACGCGGGGTTGTCGGAAACGGACAAGCTGAACGTGCTGCTCGCCGAACTCGCGCAGCCGCGCGCGCTGCGCGTGCCCTATGCCGAGTACTCCGACCTCGTGAAGAGCGAGCTCGCGGTGCTCGAGGAAGCGCGCGTCACGCGCGAGAAATTCGGCGCGCGCGCGGTGCGCAACTACATCATTTCGCATACGGAAACCGTCAGCGATCTGGTCGAGGTGATGCTGCTGCAGAAGGAAACCGGCCTGTTGCGTGGGCGTCTAGGCGACGAGCACGACCCAGCGCGCGCGGGCCTGATGGTGATCCCGCTGTTCGAGACGATCCCCGATCTGCGCAATGCGCCGCACATCATGCGCGATCTGTTCGCGCTGCCGGGCATCGGCACGCTGATCGAACATCAGGGCAACGAGCAGGAAGTGATGCTCGGCTACTCGGACAGCAACAAGGACGGCGGCTTCCTGACGTCGAACTGGGAGCTGTATCGCGCGGAGCTGGCGCTCTTGTCGCTGTTCAACGAACGCGGCGTGACGCTGCGTCTGTTCCATGGACGCGGCGGCACCGTCGGCCGCGGCGGCGGCCCGACCTATCAGGCGATCCTGTCGCAGCCGCCGGGCACCGTCGACGGTCAGATCCGATTGACCGAGCAGGGCGAAGTGATCGCGAGCAAGTTCGCGAATCCGGAAATCGGCCGGCGCAATCTGGAAACCGTCGTGGCCGCGACGCTCGAAGCGTCGTTGCTGCCGCACGACCACACGTTGGCCGAGTTGCCGGTGTACGAGGAAACGATGCAGCAGTTGTCCGATACGGCGATGGCCACGTATCGCGCGCTCGTCTACGAAACCCCGGGCTTCAAGGAGTATTTCTTCGAGTCGACGCCGATCGCGGAGATCGCCGAGCTGAACATCGGCAGCCGCCCCGCGTCGCGCAAGCTGCAGGACCCCAAGCAGCGCAAGATCGAGGATCTGCGCGCGATCCCTTGGGGCTTCTCGTGGGGCCAATGCCGGCTGCTGCTGACCGGCTGGTACGGCTTCGGCAGCGCGGTCACCGAGCATCTGGACAGCGCGCCGTCGGACGCGGAACGCGCGCGCCGCCTCGCGCTGCTGAAGAAGATGCACAAGAGCTGGCCGTTCTTTGCGAACCTGATGTCGAACATGGACATGGTCATCGCGAAGACCGACCTCGCGGTCGCGTCGCGTTATGCGGCGCTCGTGACCGACAAGAAGCTGCGCAAGCACGTGTTCGAGCGCATCGTTGCCGAGTGGGAACGCACGTCGAAGGTGTTGTCGGAGATCACCGGCAAGAGCGAGCGGCTCGCCGAGAATCCGCTGCTCGCGCGCTCGATCAAGAACCGCTTCCCGTACCTCGACCCGCTCAATCACCTGCAGGTCGAACTGCTCAAACGCTATCGCGCGGGCGACACCAATGCGCGCGTGCGGCGCGGCATTCATTTGTGCATCAACGGGATCGCGGCGGGGTTGCGCAATACCGGTTGAGCTCGACGCTGAAGCAAGCAAAAGCCGGGTGTGGCCGACGCAGGCCACACCCGGCTTTTTTCATTGCGCGTCGACATGGTGAACAACGCGTTGCGCGAATCCAGCCGCTACAATAGAGCCCGCCATGTACCAGTACAAGTTCGGCAATTATTCTGGTATCTCTATTACTCCCCTCCACGCTCAGCCGATAGCATGACGACGCCGTCCTCCGCCGATCATCCGCCGCCGCTCGACGCCACGCCGGCCCGCGCACTCGGCGACTTCATCCGCGCCCATCGCGAGCGGCTGTCGCCGCAGGCGGTCGGTCTGCCGCCAGGGCCGCGCCGCCGCACGCCCGGTCTGCGGCGCGAGGAAGTCGCGCAGTTATGCGGCGTGAGCCCGACCTGGTACACGTGGATCGAGCAGGGCCGGCCGGTGTCCGCTTCCGCCGATGCGCTCGCGCGCATCGCGGTCGCGTTGCAGCTGTCGCGCGCCGAGCGCGCATATCTGTTCGAGCTAGCCGCGCAGCGCGATCCGGCCGAGCCCGATCCCGCCGCCGCCGATGCACCCGCCACGCTGCTGCAAACCGTGCAGCTCATCGACACGCCGGCCTACGTGCTCGACCGGCAGTGGAATGCGCTCGGGTGGAACGAGCGCGCGGCCGATCTGTTCGTCGGCTGGCTCGACGGCGCGCACGACCGCAACCTGCTGCGCTTCACGTTCACCGAGCCTGCCGCGCGCGCGTTGATCGTCGATTGGGAAACGCGCGCGCGGCGGCTCGCCGCCGAGTTCCGCGCCGACTCGATCCGCCATCTGAACGATGCGCCCACGCGTGGGCTGATCGATTCGCTTTCAGCCGCGAGCGACGAGTTCGCGCGCTACTGGGCCTCGCAGGACGTCGGCGGGCGCGAGGGCGGCAGGCGCGAGTTCGACCATCCGCGCGACGGGCGCATCGTTTATGACCAGATCACGTTCAAGCCCGCGCATCGCGAAGATCTGAAGCTGGTGGTGCTGGTGCGCGAATAGGCACGCGAATAGGCCCGCGAATGGGTCCGCGATGGGCGGCAGCGCCTTGGCCGCCCTCGCCCGGTGTTAAAATCTCCGTCTTTCTTCGCTGCGGCGGCGCTTCTGCACGACTCGCGCACTCGCGTCGCCAGCCTCTTCACCGCTCGTTTTTACCGCTCAACACCATGACGTCCCAACTGCACAAAAAAGGCGAAGCCTGGTCGGCTCGCTTCTCGGAGCCGATGTCGGAGCTCGTCAAACGCTATACGTCGTCGGTCTTCTTCGACAAGCGTCTGGCGTTCGTCGACATCGAAGGGTCGCTCGCGCACGCGTCGATGCTCGCCGCGCAGAAGATCATTTCCGCCGACGACCTCGCCGCGATCGAGCGCGGCATGGCGCAGATCAAGGGTGAAATCGAGCGCGGCGAGTTCGAATGGCAGCTCGATCTCGAAGACGTGCACCTGAACATCGAAGCGCGCCTGACCGCGCTGATCGGCGACGCCGGCAAGCGCCTGCATACCGGCCGCTCGCGCAACGACCAGGTCGCGACCGACATTCGCCTGTGGCTGCGCGGCGAGATCGACCGCATCGGCGGGCTGCTCACCGAACTTCGCATAGCGTTGCTCGACATCGCTGAGCAGAACGCCGCGACCATCATGCCGGGCTTCACGCACCTGCAGGTCGCGCAGCCGGTCACGTTCGGCCATCACCTGCTCGCCTACGTCGAGATGTTCTCGCGCGATGCCGAGCGCATGGTCGACTGCCGCAAGCGCGTGAACCGTCTGCCGCTCGGCGCGGCTGCGCTCGCCGGCACCAGCTATCCGATCGATCGTCACGCCGTGGCGAAGACGCTCGGCTTCGACGGCATCTGCGCGAATTCGCTGGATGCGGTTTCCGACCGCGACTTCGCGATCGAATTCACGGCCGCATCCGCGCTCGTGATGACACACGTGTCGCGCTTCTCCGAAGAGCTGGTGCTGTGGATGAGCCCGCGCGTCGGCTTCATCGATCTGGCCGACCGTTTCTGCACCGGCTCGTCGATCATGCCGCAGAAGAAGAACCCGGACGTGCCCGAGCTCGCGCGCGGCAAGACCGGCCGCGTGAACGGTCATCTGATGGCGCTGCTCACGCTGATGAAGGGCCAGCCGCTCGCGTACAACAAGGACAACCAGGAAGACAAGGAGCCGCTGTTCGACACCGTCGATACGGTCGCAGACACGCTGCGCATCTTCGCTGAAATGGTCGCCGGCATCACGGTCAAGCCGCAGGCGATGCGCGACGCCGCGCTGCAAGGCTTCTCGACCGCGACGGACCTCGCCGACTATCTGGTCAAGCGCGGCCTGCCGTTCCGCGACGCGCACGAAGCCGTCGCGCTCGCGGTGCGCGTATGCGCCGACCGCGGCTGCGACCTCGCGGACCTGACGCTCGACGAAATGCGCAGCGAACTGCCGAACGTCGCGCATCTTATCGGCGACGACGTGTTCTCGTATCTGACGCTCGAGGGCTCGGTGGCGAGCCGCAATCATCCGGGCGGCACCGCGCCTGAGCAGGTGCTGGCCGCGGTGAAGGCAGCGCGTGCGGCGTTGAAGTAATCGATGATTGGGCAGCGCCGTGAGCCTGGGCTTGCGGCGTGGCTGGTTGAACCGAGAGCGAAAAGGCGGACCCGTTTGGCGAGTTCGCCTTTTTTGTTGCCGCGTGTAATTGGCGAATCGCAGGTAAAAGAAAGCCCGCGAGAAGCGGGCTGAAAAGACTTCCACCGATGCCTCAGCATGAGGCCATCAGAGTGTAGGCGGGTTTCGCCCGCCGACCAACGCGCGCATATTTCCGACCATTACATCCGAAAGCGAAGCGCGTCAGCGGCGCATGCGCAATGACATTCGGCGGGCGAACGCCAATTGAATCCCGCCGGTTTTTGACTACCATTCAATCAGGTTCTCCTCGCGGTTGGTCGACGATGCTCTCACGCACTTCTCCCCGTTCTGTTCCCCGTGTGGCCCCCCACTTCTTCACCGCAGCACCCAGGCATCGGCTGTTGCTCGCCGCGCTTGGTCTCGTCGCTGTGGCCGGTTGCACGATCACTCCGCTCGCGCCGCACGAAACCGTCAGCACACCGGTCGCCGCGATCAACAGCGCGACGCTCGATCAATATCGCGACGCGGTCGCACGACGAATCGTCGAGCGCAATCCGTCGTATGTGCTCCAGGGCAGGCCTCAGCCGATGCTGCGCTCGCTGGTGGTGGTGTCGTTCACGGTCGATCGTGATGGACGCATCGTCCAGTCGTCGGTGTATCGCACCAACGGCGACGACGAAGCCGAAAGCACCGCGCTCGCGTCGCTGCGCCGCTCGGCGCCGCTGCCGCTACCGCCCGGCAAGCTGCTGAACGGCCGCGGTCAGCTCGAGCTGTTCGAAGACTGGCTGTTCAACGACAACGGCAAGTTCCAGTTGCGCGAACTCGCCTCGCCGCAAGCGGAAACGTACGAATGAGCGTGCCTGGCGGGTGCGCTGACACGCGCCATCTCGCGCATCACCGCATCGGGCAGGCCACAGGTGACCTGCTCGAGTCATTGCGCATAGCTCTCAACGCACCCCTCGTTGCCGCGCAAGCTTACGCCGCCATTGCTGCGCGACGAGCGCGCTCGCTATAATTTTCCGATTCCCCGCGCCGGAGCCTTCCGGCATGGCTCACGCCGCCCGCACACCCGTCGGCGCGGCGCATGAGCCGACTGCAGTGCCGCGGCGCCACCCGCGTGCGGCGCCCAAACCTATACCTCAACGAGGATGCCGACCTCGCGCGCCGCCTTGCTAAGCAAGGCTCGGCGCGCCGCGGCCTCACGACAATTGGAGACCCCTGCATGTCCACTTCGCCGATTTCCGCGGCTCAGCCCGCAAGCGGGCAAAATAGTAGCGCGCGGATCATCTTCGCGAGCTTCATCGGCACCGCGATCGAGTTCTACGATTTCTATGTCTACGCGACCGCCGCGGCGCTCGTAATCGGACCGGTGTTCTTCCCGCATGGCTCGGCCACCGCGCAAGCGCTGTCCGCGTTCGTCACGTTCGGCATCGCGTTCGTCGCGCGACCGATCGGCTCGTTCCTGTTCGGCCACTTCGGCGATCGCATCGGCCGCAAGTCGACTCTGGTTGCGTCGCTGCTCGTGATGGGCCTGTCGACCACGCTGATCGGCTTCGTGCCGGGCTACGACGCGATCGGCAGCCTTGCACCGATCCTGCTGTGCGTGCTGCGTTTCGGCCAAGGTATCGGCCTCGGCGGCGAATGGGGCGGCGCCGCGCTGCTCGCCACCGAAAACGCGCCGGCCGGCAAACGCGGCTGGTTCGGCATGTTTCCGCAGCTTGGACCGTCGATCGGCTTTCTCGCGTCCAACGGCCTGTTCTTCGCGCTCGCCATGTCGCTCTCCGACGAGCAGTTCCGTAGCTGGGGCTGGCGCGTGCCGTTCCTCGTCAGCTCGGTGCTGGTCGCGCTCGGCCTGTACGTGCGGCTGAAGATCGCCGAGACGCCCGCGTTCCAAGCAGCGATCGAGCGCAAGGAACGCGTGCGCGTGCCGATCGCGACGCTGTTCTCGCAGCACTGGGTGCCGACCGTGCTCGGCGCGCTCGCGATGGTGGTCTGCTACACGCTGTTCTACAACGCGACGACGTTCTCGCTGTCGTACGGCGTCGGCTCGCTGCATATTCCGCGGCAGACGTTCCTCGGCCTGCTGTGCATCGCGGTCGTGTTCATGGCGATCGCGACGCCGCTGTCGGCCCGCGCGAGCGACCGCTTCGGGCGCAAGCCGGTGCTGATCGTCGGCATCATCGCGGCGATCCTGTCGGGCTTCACGATGGCGCCGCTGCTCGGCAGCGGTGAGCCGTTGCTGGTGCTGCTGTTCCTCGTAATCCAGCTGTTCCTGATGGGCGTGACGTTCGCGCCGATGGGCGCGCTGCTGCCAGAGCTATTTCCGACCAATGTGCGCTACACGGGTGCCGGCGTCGCATACAACCTCGGCGGGATTCTCGGTGCGTCGGTCGCGCCGTATATCGCGCAGGTGCTGGCCGCGCATGGCGGCTTGCCGTGGGTCGGCGCGTACGTGTCGGTCGCGGCGGCCGTGAGTCTCGTCGGCGTCCTTTGCATGCGCGAGACGCGTGACGCGAGTCTGATGAAGTGATGCAATGCGAATCGACGCAACCACGCTTGCGTCGATTCGCGTTTGCCGAAGTTCGACCGATGCCGCTCACGCGCAGTTTTTACGCGTCTGCGCCAGTATGCAACGGGCATTATTGCTTCGACGTTTCCGCTCGGCGGCCCGGGTAATCCCCCGCCTTGCGCGTCTTTTTGACTTCCCTATACTCCCTGACATAACCCTATAAAAAACAGGGAGACTCGCATGAACGTCCATCTTCACAATGCCGATATCGTGATGATCATCGCGCTGGCCTTGCTCGGCTCGCTGCTGCTCGCGCTGCGCTTCCGTCCGGCGTCATGGAAATCCATCGTCGTCGAGGCGCTGGCCGCGAACGCCGCGGCTATTGCCGCGGTGGTCGCATTCGAAATGCTGGTCGCCTGAGACCAGTGGCTCGAGGAGCTCGAGCGCGGCTTAGTGGTAGTAGCCGTGATGGTAGTAGCCACCGCCGCCGTAGTAGTAGCCCGGCGCCGGCGCAATGACGCAGCCGCCGAGCGCCGATGCCAGCAGTGCGCCGGCCACGAGAGTCAGGATCAAGCGTTTCATGTTGTTCTCCATCGAGTCGGATTGATTCGAGCGCAAACCCCGAATGACCCGATTGGACACGACGCGCGCCCCGGCGAACGTTGCGATTTGTAAGGGAAGATCACCGGGCTGTTACAGGATCGGCGCGTTGGACCGGCGTGTTCGAACGGCCTGCCCCGCTATCACCTGATCACGCCGCCCTGGCGAAAAACACCGCCTATACTCCGTTGAGCGCACTGTCGCGATAGAAGCCTTGCTGGCCGCGCCAGCGTCGCCGCAATCGAGCGGTTCAACGCGCGCCGCGCGAGCCTCGATGCACCGCGACCTACCAGCTGGCCGCCTTGTCGTGCGCGCATCGGACGCTGCGGCGTCCAACGAAAAGCGACAGTTTTAACAGACGTGTAATCGATTCCTCTCCGCCCGCTGTTCCCCGACACGGGCGTTCTTCGAGGCGCGACGATGCAGTCCCCGCCCGCAGGGGTGGACTACGTGTCGCCCCTCTTTTTCTTTTGCGCAAACGATTGCGTGAACTCAGGCGGCGGCCGATCCGTGCTGCATAGCGAGGACCGGCTCCGCCGCGTGTACATAGTCGATCGCTTCGAGCGCCGCGCTAATGGGCGGTACCGAGCGACCGTCACCGATCGAGGTCGAGCGATACGGCGTCTCGACGCCGCAATGCGATGGCGACGTCGCGACGAAGATCATCACGGTGCGCTTCTGCAGCGCATGCGCGAGGTGCACGAAGCCCGTATCGGTACCGACCACGAGCGCGCACGCGTCGATCATCTGCGCGACTTCGGTCACGCTCATTTGCGGCAGCACGGTCGCGCCCGGCACCTGTGCGGAAATCTGCAAGGCTTCAGCAAGCTCACCGTCCGAACCCCACGGCAGAACCACACGAAACCCGCGCTCGCTCAACTCGCGCCCGACAGCCACCCAATGGGTGAGCGGCCATTTCTTCTCGGCTTTCGAGGTGGCATGAAAGAGCGCCGCGACAGGCGCGTCCTGCGTCGCGAACGGCTGCGGCACGACTGCAGGAAGCCGCAGGTCGTAGATGGGCGGGCCTTCCACTTCGTAGCCGAGCGCCTCGCTAGCGCTGATGCGCATGCCGTGCCACGCGCTGCCTTGCGGGCGTGGACCGAAACGCCCGGTATAGGCGAACGAGGCGCCCCGCTCGCCCAGATCCTGAGACTGATAGCCGAAGCGCCGCGACGAGCGCGCGAGGAAGGCGATGATCGCGCTCTTGTAGACGCCGTGGATATCGATGATGTAGTCGTAGTGATACGCGCGCAGTTCGCCGATCGATGCCCAGATCGCCTTCAGATCGCTCCAGCGACGCGACTTCTTGAAGCGGCGCAGCGGCGCGCATAGCACGCGATCGACGCCCTGGCTCCACTGCACGACTGGTGCAAATGCTTCGTCCGCCGCCCAATCCACCTGAACACCAGGAAATGCGCGTTTGATATCGGCGACGACTGGCAGCGCCTGCACGATATCGCCTAGTGAAGTGACCTTGACGATTAGGATTCGCTTCATTGAGGGTCTCTTCGTTTTCCGAAGTGGAAACTATTCTAGCCGACGTTATTACCGCCCCCCTGCCAAATGGGCATTGTGCCCGGTCCGGTTTTCAATACGGCGAATTACAACAAAAGATATACGCAACAAAAGATATACGCCTGACAATCCATCGTAGTTCATTTTTCAAAAGTCTTTCACGCATTCTGGCCTGTCCCGCACGTTTTATACTGGGCCCTTTGCACGAATCGAATTCATGTCCCGGCCCTTCCCTTCCCGTTCGCACGCTGTCATGCGTCGCACGAAACGCCTGTGGCGGCAATACGGCATCTTCTGGCTCGGTGCCATCGCCGTCGGTCTGGTCGCGGTGCTCTATGCGCGTCTGATCGACTGGGGTTATGACGCGTTTCTCGATGTCCGGCAGCGATATCCGTGGGCACCGCTCGTGGTCACACCCGTGGTCGCGGCGCTCGCGGTCTGGCTCACGCGCAAGTTCTTTCGCGGCTCCGAGGGCAGCGGCATCCCGCAGGTCATCGCGACGCTGCACACGAAGCAGCGCGGGTACGGCGCGAGGCTGCTCTCGCTGCGAATTCTGCTCGGCAAGATCGGGGTATCGTTTATCGCGATTCTCGGCGGCCTGACGATCGGCCGTGAAGGACCGACCGTGCAGGTCGGCGCCGCGCTGATGTTCAATCTGCGCCGCTTCTACCCGCGCTCGAATGCGCAAATCGAACGGCAGCTCGCGCTTGCGGGCGCGGCAGCGGGTTTATCGGCGGCGTTCAATACACCGCTCGCGGGCGTTGTGTTCGCGATCGAGGAATTGACGCGCAGCTTCGAGGCCCGCACGAGCGGTGTGCTGATCACCGCGATCGTCGTTGCGGGTGTAGTCGCGCTGGGCCTGAACGGCAACTACACGTATTTCGGCACGATCAGAATCGGCGCGCATTTCCCCGATCTGCTCGCCGTCGCGGTAGTGCTCACCGCAATCGTCACGGGCATCGCGGGCGGCATTTTCGGCTGGCTGCTGCTCAACACCGCGCGCTGGATTCCGGCGCCGCTGCGTCAGTTGCACGGCGAGCGGCCGGTCGTGTTCGCCGCGCTGTGCGGCTTCGCAATCGCCGTGGTCGGCGTGATCGCGGGCGGCACGACGTTCGGCAGCGGCTATACCGAAGCGCGTGGCCTGCTGGAGGGACACGGGCAGTTGTCGGTGTTCTATCCGTTCCTGAAGATGATCGCGATGGTCGGCTCGTACCTGCCCGGCATTCCGGGTGGCATCTTCGCGCCGTCGCTGTCGATCGGCGCGGGCTTCGGCAATCTGCTGCACATGGTGTTCGATTCGATGCAGTTGCCGATGCTGATCGCGCTCGCGATGGTCGGCTATCTGGCCGCGGTCACGCAGTCGCCGATCACGTCGTTCGTGATCGTGATGGAGATGATCGACGGTCACGCGCTCGTGATTTCGCTGATGGCCACCGCGTTGATCGCGAGCCGCGTGTCGCGCCTGTTCGCACCGCCGCTTTATGAGTCGCTCGCCGAGCGCTACATGGCGCCGCTGCCGCAACCGGCGCCCGCGCCGGTGCCGGAAGTGCCCGAGGTCGAGGTGCCCGAAGCGGGAAGCGTCGACGGCGAGCCGCCCGCCGGTGATGCCGCAGACGACATCACGACGGATGCTTCCGGCTCGCCGCGTCAGTAGACGACCACGCGCGGCGCGTCGCAAGCACGATCGACGGCCGCATCAAGCCCAGTGTCCCGGTACCCAGCGATAGTTCGGACCATGCTCGATCCAGTGGCCGGGCATCCAGTGATAGCCGACGCGCTCGGCCTGCCAGTGCCCGGCGACCCACACGTAGCGGCCGTGATCCCAGCGCCAGTGACCGTGATCCCACACATAGCCGGCGCGCGCCGCGGGCACCGCTTCGAAGCGTTCGACGGGCGGCGCGGACGGCGCGACGATGACGACTTCCGCGGCCGAAGCCGAGGCCATTGCGGCGGCACCCGCGGCGATCAGAACGGTGTTGGCAAGCAGCAGGCGAAAGCTTCTGTTCATGATTTCCCTCTTAGGTTGAACACCGGATGCGGCGTTACCGGTTTAATGCGCGAGGGCGACGCGAGGCTGACGATGCGCCTGTAACGGCACCCGCTGAAGTGCAACGGTTTATTTCGACCGGGAAATGAGGAGCGCCGTGCAGGCGCGAAGAGACGGCTTCAGACAGAAGCCAGAGGAACAGCCGAACGCCGCACGCCATCGCGTCGATCCAACACCATGCAATGCGACGTCCTGCACATGATGCGAGATGGACCGCGGTCCATCGGAAGCTCAGGCCTGCGGTATTTCGATCTTGACTTCGAGCACTTCGAGATCGTCCTGACGCTCGAGACTCACGCGTATGTCGTCATCGGAAATCTTCACGTACTTCGAGATCACGGCCACCAGTTCGCGTTGCAACGCAGGCAGATAATCGGCGGGCGCATGGCCGCCGGCGCGCTCGTGCGCGATGATCAACTGCAGGCGTTCCTTCGCTACCGACGCGGACTTCTTTTTCTCGCCCAGCAAAAACGAAAGAATCGACATTACGTGCGCTCCCCTTACTTGGTGCCGAAGAGGCGCTGCAGCAGCCCGGGCTTCTGGTAATCGACAAAGCGAAGCGATTTCTGCTCGCCGAGGAAACGCGACACGACGTCCTTATAGGCTTCGGCCACATCGGTGCCGTCCAGATGCACGGCCGGCAGACCCTGGTTCGACGCGTGCAGCACCGCTTCCGACTCCGGAATCACGCCGATCAGATCGATGCGCAGAATTTCCTGGATGTCGGTCAGCGACAGCATTTCGCCTTCGCTGACGCGCTTCGGGTTGTAGCGGGTGATCAGCAGATGCTCCTTGATCGGCTCCTTGCCTTCGATCGCACGCTTGGTCTTCGACGACAGGATGCCGAGAATGCGATCGGAGTCGCGCACCGACGACACTTCCGGGTTCGTCACGATCAGCGCTTCATCGGCGAAGTGCATCGCAAGCAGCGCGCCCGACTCGATACCGGCCGGCGAATCGCAGACGATGTATTCGAAGTCCATCGCGATCAGATCGTTGATGACCTTCTCGACGCCTTCCATCGTCAGCGCGTCCTTATCGCGCGTCTGCGAAGCCGGCAGGATGAACAGGTTCTCGCACTTCTTGTCTTTGATCAGCGCCTGGTTCAGATTCGCTTCGCCCTGGATCACGTTGATCAGGTCGTACACGACGCGGCGCTCGCAGCCCATGATGAGGTCGAGGTTGCGCAGGCCGACGTCGAAGTCGATCACGGCGGTCTTGCTGCCGCGCAACGCGAGGGCCGACGCAAAGCTCGCGCTCGTGGTCGTCTTGCCCACGCCACCCTTGCCCGAAGTCACCACAATGATTTTTGCCATTACCCTTACCTTGTGTTCGTCAAATGCGTCAATTGATGCGCGGCGCGCGTCGCCCTGAAACGCCGCATGCCGAAATCGCTCGGGCAGCGCGCGTTTCTCGGCGCTTTACGTGAGCCGCAGCGGTTCGATCATCAGTTTTTCGTCTTCGAGCCAGATCTGCACCGGCTTGCCGAGCACGTCGGCCGGCAGCGGGTTCTCGGTCGTTCGATAGATGCCCGCGATCGAGATCAGTTCCGGTTCGAGACACGTACAGAAGATGCGCGCGTCGTGATTGCCCTGCACGCCGGCCAATGCCCGGCCGCGCAGCGGCGCGTAAATATGGATGTTGCCTTCCGCAATCACCTCGGCGCCATAGCTGACGAGACCGAGCACCACCAGATCGCCTTTCGCGTAGATGCGCTGGCCGGAGCGCAGCGGCTTGTCGACCACCATCGTTTGCGGCGACGTGGCGAGGCGCACCGGCTCGGCGGCGGAGGTGGGTTCGACGGCGGCGGAAGCCGTGCTGGCGGTTGCGGATGCGGTGCTGGTGGCCGCGCTCGTCCCGGCGCTTGCCTCGGTGCCTGCCGCCGCGCTTGCCGCGCTCGCCGTGCTGTCCTCATCGGCCTGTCTGGCCGGCGCGCCGCGTCGGTCGCGCGCTTCGAGCAGCGGCAATCCCGACTCCGTCGCCCACTGTTGCTCCGCATTCGCGACCACACCGACCGGACGCATGCGCACGCTGTCGAGCAGTTGCGCGATATCGGCGAGCGGCACGCGTTCGCTGTCGGCGAGACGCCGTACGTCGATCGCGACGACGTCGTTAGCGAAGAATTCGGGGGTCGCCTCGAAGCGTCGCGTCAGCTCGGCACGCATCGCATCGAGGTCGGTCGTTTTGACCACGAACATCAGCGTGTCGACAGAGCCGCTGCGCAGTTCGAAAAAGGGCGATTTCTTGGGCGACATAGCGTTCGGCAAAAAATTTTGCGTATTTTACAGGCGTACGTGCGCGCGGCCACTATTTTTCCCGGGAGAATCGGTGCTCGCGCGCGTGGGCGCGACGCGTGTCGTCGATGCTATCGACGCGCGACGGTGCGCAAGAAAAATGCTGGCGGGAAAAAGACCGTGATGAACGGACGGCGAAGACGAGCGGCACGCGCAACGCGCCGCTCGGGTGATCACTGTTGAAGCACCTGCGAGGTAGTCGGCACGTGCCGCACCAGCAGACTTTCGACCTGCTCGGGCGCGCGCTCGACGCGCCGGTGCTCGCCGGTCGGGCCAAAGCCGAGCGCCTCGTAGAAGCGCATCGCGTTGCGGTTAGTGTCGGCGACCCACGCGTAGATTTCCGTGGCGCCCGCATTCGCGAGCCAGCTGCTCGCGGTGTCGACCAGCAGTTCGCCGCCGCGCAGATGACGCACGGCCGGCGCCACCCACAATTCGCAGACGAACGCGCGGCGCGCCGCGGTGTCGTCGAAATGCGCCTCGACGAGGCCGGCCGGATGGCCCTCGGTGTAGAGCAGGAAGGTGCCGACGGACTGCGAAACCGCGTGATTCGCCGCGGTCGCGTCGAAACTGGCGGCATCGGCCGACAACGCATCCTCGAGCGTCGCGCCGAACGCATATGGCGCCTCCCGCAGCGAGGCGGTGCGGAGTTCGCGAAAAACGGCGCCCTGATCAGCAGTGATGCGGCGAACGGTCAATGACGGACTCATGCAGACGAAAACCCCTGGAAACCCTAACGCGTAGCTTTAACCGAACTGGCCGGCGAGTCAAATTTATTATTGACCAGAATATGCGATGCCGCTCACGGTGCGTCGTAGTCGCCGGTGCCGTCCGGCCACGGCGTCAGCAGTTCATAGCCGTCGTCGGTCACGGCGACCATGTGTTCCCATTGCGCCGACAGCGAGCGGTCCTTCGTGATCACGGTCCAGCCGTCGCGCTGCACCGACGTGCCGGCGCGGCCCGCGTTGATCATCGGCTCGATCGTGAAGACCATGCCCGGCTTCAGGCGAACGCCCTGCCCCGGCTGGCCGTAGTGCAGCACCTGCGGGTCCTCGTGATAGATCTTGCCGATGCCGTGCCCGCAGTAGTCGCGCACGATCGAGAAGCCCTCGCGCTGAGCAACCTTCTGGATCGCGTGGCCGACGTCGCCGAGCGTCGCGCCCGGTTTCACCTCGCGGATGCCGGCCACCATCGCCTCGTAGGTCGTGTCGATCAGCGCACGCGCGACCGTGCTCGGCTGGCCGACGCAGTACATGCGGCTGGTGTCGCCGAAATAACCGTCCTTGATGATCGCGACATCGATGTTGATGATGTCGCCGTCCTTCAGGATCTCGCCGCGATTCGGAATGCCGTGGCACACGACATGGTTCACCGACGTGCAGACGGTCTTCGGAAAGCCCAGATAGCCGACGTTGGCCGGAATCGCCTTCTGCGTATGGACGATGTAGTCGTTGCACAGCGCGTCGAGGTCGTCGGTCGAGACGCCTGCCTTGACGTGCTCGCCGATCATTGCCAGCACATCGGCCGCGAGGCGGCCTGCAATGCGCAGCTTCGCGATATCGTCGGGAGTCTTGTAGGTAATGGCCATGAATTCAGTCGATGTGAGTCGCGGGTCAAACGCGAGATGACCCGCCGCGCCCGAAAGCCCGGCGGCCCGCAACCGCCGCTCGATGGGCGATTTCGGGCAATTGTACAGAGGATCGCGGAGGGACCCCGAGCAAACCGGCTGAAAAGATGCTCGGAAGGCGGCGGCGCTAGCGGGGCGATTTCGGGCTCGCGCCCGAATCAGAGTGACCCCGTTCGTGCGTGGTGGGGCTTGCCCGGCCTGCGGGTTCACATGGACTTGCGGCGAAAAGGCTCGAATCTTCGTCGAGCCATGCAACGCCCATCGTTCGGTTTCCCGAACTAAATGGTGGGTCCGCTCGGCTTCGCGGTCGTCGCCGGGCGCGTTGAGGAAGGTGATGGAGGGTTTCGAGTCGGATGAGGCGCCCACCCCTTCGCCTCGATACGCTGAGGCAAGGGGTCGGGCGCGATTCTTACCGACGCTCAGGCTTGCTTGCGTCGATATCTGCGGCTTAGTTGTCGGGATTCGCCGCCGTGAAGCTTTGGAACGCACTGTACGCCGGATTCAACGGTGTGCCGTTTTTCATGATGCCGAACGTCTCGTCGCCGCTATCGAGCACGTAATACATGACGCCCTGGATATTGTGCGTCTTGCGATTCTGATAGAACTCGCCGAGCTTGGTCGTGATGTAGTTCCCGCGATAGGTCTCGTCTCGTTCCGGTCCGGTGTTCCACTCGGTGATGAGGAACGGCACGCCGTAACGGGCCTTGCAATAGGTCGGCAGATCGAAGCCAGGTTGAGCGCCGTCCGCACCGAGGGAGAACACGTCGCCATACACCTCATAGTTGTGCCACGTGGTGATATCCCAGCGCACGGTCGGGTGGCCGCCGCTACCATCGGGCTGCATACCTTCCCACAGCGCGTCCGCTGCGCCGACATCGTTCACGCAGAAGTTGATGCCGCATTTCGCGTTGGACTGAACCGACTTCACGCCGTCGATCATGCCGCGCATCACGCCGCGCATCGCCGGCCAGTTCGCGTTGTTGAAGTCCGACGCCTTCGTGCCCGCACTGGTGAAGTCCAATACGGTGGCGTTCGTGCGCGTCAACTCGTTGCCGCATTCGTATATGGTCACGCCATACGGCTTCAGTGCGTTCGCGATGCCTTGGGCGACCGAGTAACCCTGGTTGTAAGCGGCACTCTCGTTGGCGAACACGTTGCCATTGGAGTCGTAGACGCCCTGATTGATCAGCACGATCAACGTCATGCCCGCCGACTGGAAAGCCTGCGCAAGCCCGATCAGTGCGTTCAGCTGGTTCGAAGTGTTGGTGCAGCCCACGCGATAGCTGGTGCAGCCCATGCCCTTCAGGATCGACACGACCTGTTGAGGCGTGTAGGTGTAGTCGAAGTGGCCGTTCATGCCGTAGAACATGCCCGCGGCCGGTGCGATCGCGGTGCGCGGATCGCTACATGGCAGCCAATGACCGGCGGTCTCGTTGTTCACGTAGAACTGGCCACCCGTGCCGCAATGCCAGATCTTGCCGCCGTACCACAACAGCAGCGAGACGTTGTACGTGTTGCCTACGGGCGCCCCATTGCAGAGAATGACACCGTTGTTCACCGTCCAGATGTTGTTGGATTTGTCGATGATGTACGACGAACCGGGGATCGTGGTGCCATCAGCCGAGGTGCCACCGAGGCGCGGGTCGATGCAACCTTTCCAGCCCGAGCCCGTCCATTGGTAGAACTGACCACCCGTGCCCTCGTGATAGATCACGCCGGCGTAAAACAGGACCATCTGCACGTTGTAGGTGTTGCTTGCCGGCGAACCGTTGCAGTAGACCGAGCCACCGACACCTCCGGACAGCGTCCAGACGTTGCCGGAGTTGTCCGTGATGGACGAGGCGGGCGGAATCGAGACACTGTTCGGATCGCTCGTCTTTGCGACGGCCGTTTTGGAAGCCGCGGTACCGGAAGCGCCGGTTGCTGCGGCAGCAGCGGCAGTCTTGTCGTCCGCGGTGCCGGATCCACCGCCACCACATGCGGCCAAAAGATAACTTGCGCTCAGGGCCGTGAGACCCCCAATGAATTGACGTCGTTTTATCATCGCAGAGTAATTCCAAATGTCGGGAAAATTCCCGATAAAAAGACCAAAGGTGAATTCGCTGTGATTCGGACGGACAATGCATAAGGATTCGATGCAAATGAATTTGCATTCCTTAAAAACATTTGTCCTGAAGTGCCGTGGAACGCACGTCTGTGATGTCCGATTGAACCGATGCTCGCGAAGAGGCTCCTCGCGGTGGTCCAGATTGACAATGCTGGTGCGCGTCAGTCCGCAAACGTTTGCCTTGCGAACCTTTTACCGATTACTGCCGCAACTCTTGTCTTACAGGAAAATTCTTCCCGTAAAAGCTGCTGACGGCGTAAATCGTACCCTGAACGAATGACCGAGCCCAGCCAAAAATCGTATTTATTTGTAAAAAAAGGCAGATCTTGCGGAGATGTGTTGGGTCCGCGAAGATTCGCACTTTAAGAAGTCGATCGGGGGGCGGGTCGCCCGCAAATTTTCTTACTTCGACCCCTTATAGCGCGCGACGGCCATATCCCGAATATGTCCCCGCAAATGAATGAGAAGACAGCGCAGCAGGTATCGCTTAAGGTATTTGTATGGAAATCGGATGAAAAAGACCCACGAGCAACGAATAGCTCATGTACAAAAAATTGAAACAATGGATTTCGCCAATAGAAATGATGATGCTTGAACAACATCGGATTGCCTTGGCAAAACAATTCGAAAAGCCAAAACAAAAAACCCCTTGATCTCGGTGAAATCAAGGGGTTTCAGAATTTGGCGGAAAGGGTGGGATTCGAACCCACGGTACGGGGAAACCGTACGCCTGATTTCGAGTCAGGTACATTCGACCACTCTGCCACCTTTCCGGGTATTCCAACTCGCTGCTGCTTCGTCGGATCCAAGCGGGCCGTTGCTTGGGAGAAAAAGATTATAAAACAGCTTGAATCAGTTTTCCAAGCCCCTCGACGAAAAAACTTCCAAATTTTTTCGAGAGGCCGGGGTGCCGGCAGCGGCACCGTCAGACACGCGACGATACCGCGCCTGCGCACATGCCGGTGACGCTCAGGCCGCCGGCACGTCCAGCCGCTCCACGCCGCCGAGGTAAGGCCGCAGTGTCGCCGGCACCGTCACCGAGCCATCGGCGTTCTGGAAGTTCTCTAGCACCGCGACGAGCGTGCGGCCAACCGCGAGACCCGAGCCGTTCAGCGTATGCACGAGCTCCGGCTTGCCCTGCGCGTTTCGGAAACGCGCCTGCATGCGTCGCGCCTGGAACGACTCGGTATTCGAGCAGCTCGAAATCTCACGATAGGTGTTCTGCGCGGGCAGCCATACTTCGAGGTCATAGGTTTTCGCTGCGGAGAAACCCATGTCGCCGGTGCACAGCGTGATCACGCGATACGGCAGTTCGAGCTTCTGCAGAATCGCCTCGGCATGGCCGACCATCTGCTCGAGCGCGTCGTACGATGCGTCAGGAGCGACGACCTGCACCATCTCGACCTTGTCGAACTGATGCTGGCGGATCATGCCGCGCGTGTCGCGGCCGTACGAGCCCGCCTCCGAGCGGAAGCACGGCGAGTGCGCAGTCAACTTGATCGGCAGTGCGTCCGCTTCGACGATGCTCTCACGCACCGTGTTGGTCAGCGAAATTTCCGAGGTCGAGATCAGATACTGGGTGACCGTGCTTTCACCGCCGCCCTTCTCGACGCGGAACATATCGTCCGCGAACTTCGGCAGCTGGCCAGTGCCGTACAGGATGTCCGGATTCACGATGTACGGCGTGTATATCTCGGTATAGCCGTGTTGCTGCGTGTGCGTGTCGATCATGAACTGTGCGAGCGCGCGATGCAGCCGCGCAATCTGGCCGCGCAGCATCGTGAAGCGCGCGCCCGACAGCTTCGCGCCTGTCTCGAAGTCGAGGCCAAGCGGCGTGCCGACGTCCACGTGATCCTTGACTTCGAAGTCGAACTGTCGCGGCGTGCCCCAGCGGCGCACTTCGACGTTATGGGCTTCGTCGTTGCCGACCGGCACGCTTTCGTGCGCGAGATTCGGCACGCCGAGCAGCAGATCGGACAGACGCTTCTGGATGTCTTCGAGCTTGACCGCCGACGCCTTCATCTCGTCGCCGATGCCGCTCACTTCGGCCATTACCGCCGACGTATCTTCGCCACGCCCTTTCATCGCGCCGATCTGCTTCGACAGGCTGTTGCGGCGCGCCTGCAGTTCTTCGGTACGGGTCTGGGTATCGCGGCGTTCCGCTTCGAGCGCGGTGAAGGCCGCGACGTCGAGGGTATAGCCGCGGTCGGCGAGGCGTTTGGCGACGCCGTCGAGGTCTTTGCGCAGCAACTGGATGTCGAGCATGGGATGGGACGGATGTTCGTTGTATGAAACCGCGATTTTAACGCACCGGCCAAGGCGAAACGCCTCAAGCCTTCTTCGGCTTGTTCTCGGCGCGCCACCGCGCATCGAGCTCGCCAAGCCGCGCGAGCTTTTCGCCGATCTTGCCTTCGAGGCCACGCGGCGTCGGCTCGTACCAATGCGGCTCGCGCATGCCGTCCGGAAGATAGGTCTCGCCGGCCGCGTACGCATCGGGTTCGTCGTGCGCATAGCGATAGTCGTGGCCGTAGCCGAGTTCCTTCATCAGCTTCGTCGGCGCGTTGCGCAGATGCACCGGTACCGCGCGCGACTGGTCCTTGCCGACGAAACGCCGCGCCTCGTTGTACGCGTTGTATCCCGCATTCGATTTCGGCGCGACCGCCAGATAGATGATCGCCTGCGCGAGCGCGAGTTCGCCTTCGGGCGAGCCGAGACGCTCGTAGGTTTCGGCGGCGTCGAGCGTGATGCGCGCGGCGCGTGGGTCCGCGAGGCCGATGTCTTCCCACGCCATACGCACGATGCGACGCGCCAGATAGCGCGGGTCGGCGCCGCCGTCGAGCATGCGGCAGAACCAGTACAGCGCGCCGTCCGGGTTGCTGCCGCGCACCGATTTATGCAGCGCGCTGATCTGATCGTAGAATGCGTCGCCGCCCTTGTCGAAGCGGCGTAGATTTTCCGCGAGCGCGCTGCCCAATAACGCGCCGTCGATTTCGGTGGTCTTCTGCTGCGCGGCCGCGCGCGCGACGATCTCGAGGTTGTTCAACAGCTTGCGGCCGTCGCCGTCGGCGGAGCCGATCAGCGCGGCGCGCGCTTCGTCGGTGAACGCGAGGCCGCCGAGTTCTTTTTGCGCGCGCTCGAGCAACTCGCGCTGTTCGTCGTCTGTCAGGCTCTTCAGCACGTAGACCGCGGCGCGCGACAGCAGCGCGCTGTTGACCTCGAACGATGGATTCTCGGTCGTCGCACCGACGAACACGAACAGGCCCGACTCGACGTGCGGCAAGAACGCGTCTTGCTGGCTCTTGTTGAAGCGATGCACCTCGTCGACGAACACCAGCGTCTGATGGCCGTTCGCGCGATGGATCTGCGCGGTCTCGACCGCCTCGCGGATATCCTTCACGCCCGACAGCACCGCGGACAACGCGATGAACTGCGCGTCGAACGCATCGGCCATCAGCCGCGCGAGCGTGGTCTTGCCGACGCCGGGCGGGCCCCAGAGGATCATCGAATGGGCCTCGCCCGATTCGAACGCGACCCTGAGCGGCTTGTTCGGACCGAGCAGATGCGACTGGCCGATCACTTCGTCGATATTGCGTGGCCGCAGGCGTTCGGCGAGCGGAACATTGGCACGGGTTTCTTCAAACATGACGTTTTGGGGATAATCTCGGCTTTCCGGGTACGCGCCGCGTTCGAGCGGCGCCGCGCAGGACAAGCGCAAAGCCCGCGCACGGCCGCAAGCAGAGGCAACAACGCGGGCAACGTCCTGCATTATGACAGTGACGGCGACCGCGCGATGGCCGACCCGGCGCGCCGACAGCGCATAAATTCACAGCAGAGCTTCACCGCACCACCAGGAGGAACACACATCAGATGGCTCAAGATTCTGTCGCCGGCCAAGCCGGCTCCACCTACGCGCCGCTCTCGCCGGTGCCCGACGCGCGCCGCGCGTTCCGTACCGGCGACGCGTTCGCGCTGTGGTTCTCGCTCGGCATCGGCCTGCTCGTCGCCCAGGCGGGCGCGCTGCTGGTGCCTGGGCTGTCGCTGCCGCATGCGCTCGTCGCGATCCTGCTCGGCAGCGTGATCGGCGTCGTGCTGCTCGCGCTCGCGGGCGTGATCGGCACGGACACCGGGCTCGCGGCGATGTCGTCGCTGCGTCCGACGCTCGGCGTGCGCGGCGCGTCGGTGCCGGCCGTGCTGAACATGGTGCAACTGGTCGGCTGGGGCTCGTTCGAGGTGATCGTGATGCGCGATTCCGCCGATGCGCTCGCGAAGCAGGCTTTCGGCCTGTCGATGCCGCTCGTGTGGACCGTGATCTTCGGCCTGCTCGCAACCTTGCTCGCAATCAGCGGCCCGCTGTCTTTCGTGCGGCGCTTTCTGCGCAAGTGGGGGATCTGGCTGCTGCTCGCGGGCGCCGCGTGGCTCACGTGGAACCTGCTCGCGCGCCACAATCTCGCCGATCTGATGCAGCGTCCCGGCACCGGCGAGATGTCGTTCGGCGGCGCGGTCGACCTCGTAGTCGCGATGCCGCTGTCGTGGCTGCCGCTGATCGCCGACTACACGCGCTTCGGCCGCCGTGCCGGCGAGACGTTCCGCGGCACGCTGTACGGCTACGGCATCGCGAACATCTGGTTCTATGCGCTCGGCGCGGTCTATGGCCTCGCGGCCGGCGGCGGCGATGCATTGCTGACCGGCGCGCTCGCGCAAGCAGGCGGCGGGTTTGCGCTGCTGCTGATCCTGATCGACGAAATCGACAATGCGTTCGCCGATATCCACTCGGCCGCGGTGTCGACCGGCACGTTCTGGACACGCGTGAGCGTGCCGTTGCTGTCGGCCGCGTTCGGCGCGCTGTGCACGCTGATCGCGCTGCTCGTGCCGATGGCGAAGTACCAGAATTTCCTGCTGTTGATCGGCTCGGTATTCGCGCCTCTGTTCGGCGTCGTGCTGATGGATCACTTCATCGTGCGCAAGCGTCGCATCGATGCCGCGGTGCTCGCCGATGTGCGCGGCCGCTACGGCTTCTCGGGCGGCTGGCACCTGAGCGCGTTCGTCGCATGGGCGATCGGCATCGCCTCGTACCAGGTGATCAATCAATGGCTGCCGAATCTTGGCGCGACGCTGCCGTCGCTCGCGATCGGTGCGGCGTGCTACTACGTCTTCGTATCGGCGCGCAAGACTGCGTATGCATGAGCGCATTGATCTGAGCGCGTTGCGTTAGACGCGGCTGCCAGAAAGTAACAAAGACCTGCAGTGCAATTGCAGGTCTTTTTTATGACCTGAAACTACCAGCCGCTGTTCGCGCCGCCGGCTATTTTTTCGCGGCTTTGCGCCGACGCGATTCGACCTTTCGACACAGGTCCGTGAGCAGCCAACGGGCGACGGTCTCGGGCCGGTTCGGTGCGTACGACGCGAATTTGCTCTCGTTCGCGAAGTGGACAACGACGGTGCCCGTCATGACGCGATAGGTTCCGGCATAGTTCACGCCGTCCAGTTCCACGCTGAGCACGTGGGTGGTTTCATATTCCGCGAAAGTCAAAGTAAGAGCGATATCTCAAAATGAGACATTATCGCTACGATTTTTCGGAAATCAAAAAAGATATGCAATTCGTTGCATATGAAAGTACTACCGACAGGTAACCATTGCGGTTTTCACCGGCGATCGAAATAATGTGCACGTTATATGCATAAAAATCTAGGGCGTTATTGCCGTTCGAGGGAAACCGATGGCTCGTCGGCAAAACGTTCAAGCGCGCGATTGCCTTCCCGATGGGCTTCGGCCTCATCGCTAAAGGTTTTTTCGCTGTATGCCACGACCTTGAAACCACTTCCGGCCGACCGTGGAACCGTGATTCCCCAATGCCATCCGCCCTCCTGCTCGAATACATGGAGGGACGGGGACAAGCGTAACTCGTGTGAAGAAGACAATCTCATGACATGCCTCACCTTTCCAGACATTCGAAGCGACAACCTGCTTCAATCAGTTTAGGCGTTATTTTGTTGCGTTGCAGCAAAAAATTGTTAGGGACTGCGCGCCCAATCTTGGAAATGATCGTACGCGCTAACCCAGCCGATCAGCGATGCCGGTCTTTGCAGTCTCGCACTAAATCATTACGTCTGCCGGCACGACGATTTGATTTTTCATCGCGGCACAGAGCGCGCATCTTGAGCAATCCACGCGCCACGTGCCGCGCACAATAAAAAAAGCCGCGCTCGACAAGCGCGGCTTCGCCGGCGCGCACCGCGCGATTCACCCGTTGATCACATCCGCGCCCTTCGGCACCGTAAACTTGAATGCATCGGACGGCAGTGGCGGATTTTTCTGGATGTTCGAGAACGTCAGCAGCGTGACGTTACCGAACACGTCGTGCAATTCCATCGCTTCCAGATTGCCGTCCTTGAAGCCGATGCCGACGCGCTCGAACTGCGTGTCCTTCGCCTTCGGCGTCAGTTCGAGCCAGTCGATGCCGGCTTTCATGCCCGCGTCGCGCAGCGTGAAATTCTTCTCCAGGTCGTTGCTGCCGAACAGGATCGCCGCCGGGCTCGCGCCGAGCGCGTTGCCGAGCGCGCGCACCGTCACCTGGTTCAAATCCTTGTCATAGACGAAGAGCTTGTCGCCGTCCGCCTGCAACAATTGCGAGTAGGGCTTCTCGTATTGCCAGATGAACTTGCCGGGGCGCGCGAACATGAACGTGCCGCTCGAGGTGGTCGGCTTGCCCGGGTTCGCGGTGGACAGCGCGCCGCTCGCGCCCTGCGCCTTGCTCGGCGCGCGCACTTCCTGTTGCACGAAGGTGCCGCGCGCCGAATGGACCTGCGAGACGAAGGCCTTCAGTTGCTCGGTGCCGCTCGCGAACGCGTGCGACGCGACGAGCAGCGACGCACCGATCGCGACACTGCCGGCGGCGCGCGCGATCTTGCGCATGCCGCGGCACACGCGCTCGCCGAGGCGGCCCGCTCGACGCTGTCGGGCATCCTGCCGCGCGATTGCTTGCATAGGTATTTCTCCGTTGAATGAATTCGGTGATGGGCTGTGCCGGGTCGCCGCCCTCGCTGACACAAAGGGACTGGCCCGGCGTCGAGCCGCAATAGCGCACAGGGCGGTATACGCAGCGGCGCTCGCAATAGCCGCAATGACTTGTTGCGGCTATTCCGCTTCGCGCGCCGGCGCCAGAATCTCGCGATTGCCGTTCGACGACATCGCCGACACCACGCCCGAATTCTCCATCTGTTCGAGCAGACGCGCCGCCCGGTTGTAGCCGATGCGCAGGTGCCGCTGCACCAGTGAAATCGACGCGCGGCGGTTCTTCAGCACGACGTCGACCGCCTGGTCGTATAACGGGTCCGACTCGCCTTCGGTGGACGCGGTTCCCGCCGAGCCTTCGTCGCCCTCGCCGCTCACGCCGCCTTCGAGAATGCCCTCGATATAGTTCGGCTCGCCCTGCTCCTTGAGCTTGTCGACGACGCGATGCACTTCGTCATCCGATACGAACGCGCCGTGCACACGCACCGGCAAACCAGTGCCCGGCGGCAGATACAGCATGTCGCCCATGCCGAGCAGCGACTCGGCGCCCTGCTGGTCGAGAATCGTGCGCGAATCGATTTTCGACGACACCTGGAATGCCATCCGGGTCGGCACGTTGGCCTTGATCAAGCCGGTGATCACGTCGACCGACGGACGCTGCGTCGCGAGTATCAGATGGATGCCGGCCGCGCGCGCCTTCTGCGCGATTCGCGCGATCAGCTCTTCGACCTTCTTGCCGACGACCATCATCAGGTCGGCCAGTTCGTCGATGACGATCACGATGTTCGGCAAACGCGTCAGCGGTTCCGGATCGTCCGGCGTCAGGCTGAACGGATTCGGCAGCTTCTCTTCGCGTTTGGCGGCTTCGTCGATCTTGTTGTTGTAGCCGGCGAGGTTACGCACGCCAACCTTGCTCATCAGCTTGTAGCGGCGCTCCATCTCGGCGACCGCCCAGTTCAGCGCGTGGCCCGCCTGACGCATGTCGGTGACGACCGGACACAGCAGATGGGGAATGCCTTCGTAGACGCTCATTTCGAGCATCTTCGGATCGATCAGGATCATGCGCACCTGCTCGGCGCTCGCCTTGTACAACAGCGACAGGATCATCGCGTTGATACCGACCGACTTGCCCGAACCGGTCGTGCCGGCGACGAGCAAATGCGGCATCTTCGCGAGGTCCGCGCACACCGGCTTGCCGCCGATGTCCTTGCCGAGACCCATCGTGAGCGGCGACGCGGCATCCGCATACACGGTCGAGCCGAGAATTTCGGACAGGCTCACGGTCTGACGGCGCTGGTTCGGCAGCTCCAACGCCATGTAGTTCTTGCCCGGAATCGTTTCGACGACCCGGATCGACACGAGCGACAGCGAACGCGCGAGGTCCTTCGCGAGGTTGACGATCTGACTGCCCTTCACACCGGTGGCCGGCTCGATTTCATAGCGCGTGACGACCGGGCCCGGATACGCGGCGACCACGCTCACTTCGACGCCGAAGTCCTTCAGCTTCTTCTCGATCAGGCGCGACGTAAATTCGAGCGTGTCCGCGGAAATGGTTTCCTGCGCGGCGGGCGCGGGGTCGAGCAACGAGATGGGCGGCAGCGTGGAGTCGCCGGGCAGATCGGTGAAGAGCGGCACCTGGCGCTCCTTCTCGACACGCTCCGACTTCGCCGGCGTAGCGAGCGGCGGCACGATCACCACGGGCTCGTGCTCCTCGATGCGCACGCGGCCCTTCTCGACCTTGCCTTCGCGCTTCACGGCGGCCGCTTCGCCGAGCTTGCGATCGAGCCCGGCCTCGCGGCGCAGCTTCGCGAACGTCACCGCGGAAATGATGGATTCGCCGACCTTCTCCGCGACCGACAGCCACGAAAACCGGAAGTACAGCGACAACCCGATCCCCAGACCGAGCAGCAGCGCGAGCGTGCCGCCGGTGAAGCCGAGCGCATGCGAGATGCCGCGCGCGACGGCCTCGCCGATCACGCCGCCCGGCGCGCGCGGCAACTGCACTCTCAGCGACCACATGCGCAGCGCCTCGAGGCCGTTGCACGACAGCAGCACGAGCATGAACGCGAACGCGTCCGCGAGCCAGCTGACGCCGCGCGGCGCGGCGTCGTCCTGCGGCTCTTCGTTGCGGGTGATGCGCCTGTAGTTCGCGGAGATGTGGCGGCCGAGCAGCACGATCCACCAGTAGGCGGACAGGCCGAACAGCAGCAGCAGAATGTCCGAGGTCCACGCGCCGACGCGGCCCGCCCAGTTCGAAATATGGTCGACCTGCGCGGCATGGGTCCAGCTCGGGTCGTGCCTGCTGTAGCTGACGAGGGACATCAGCAGGAACACGCCGAGGGCCACCTGCAGAATCCAGCGGATTTCGGTGAAGAGGCGCGACATGCGGTGCGGCAATGCCTGCGCGCTCGCGGTATAGGGAGCTTTTGCCATTGATCCTGTTGCCTGGGGTAGCCGGTTCAGGCTGAAACTGCCACCGGGAACGCGGCCCGAGCCGCGCCGCGCGCGGCTTCGGGCCCGATCCCGGCTACCGGAAACTTCGATCCGGGCTATTGTAAACGCTGTGTCCCGCGCGATGCTGTAAATGACGGTAACTTGGCGGTTTGACCACAAATGGATGAGCGACGCGCGCTGAATTCGTCGTATCGCGCCGCGTGCTCGCACCGAGCGCCCACGCCGCCACGCTATCGCGGCGATCAGAAAGCTTGATGGCGCAGCCGTAGGCCCCGCCCTTTATAATGCCGGTCTGATACCCATCTACAGTTTCAGTTCAAAAACGCACGGCTACGCAATGGCGAGCCGCGCGCCGTACAAGGATTCGATCATGCCCGCAACTGCAACGAAACACGCCAAGGTTCTGATTCTCGGTTCCGGCCCCGCCGGCTACACGGCGGCGGTTTACGCGGCGCGCGCCAACCTCGCGCCGGTACTCGTCACCGGCCTCGCGCAAGGCGGCCAGCTGATGACCACGACCGACGTCGAAAACTGGCCCGCCGACGCCAACGGCGTGCAAGGCCCGGAACTGATGGCGCGCTTCCTCGAGCACGCCGAGCGCTTCAACACCGAGATCATCTTCGACCACATTCACACGGCGAAGCTCGATGAGAAGCCGATTCGCCTGATCGGCGATTCGGGCGAATACACGTGCGACTCGCTGATCATCTCGACGGGTGCATCGGCGCAATATCTCGGCCTGCCGTCGGAAGAGGCGTTCATGGGCAAGGGCGTGTCGGCCTGCGCCACCTGCGACGGCTTCTTCTATAAGCAGCAGCACGTCGCCGTGATCGGCGGCGGCAATACGGCCGTCGAAGAGGCGCTGTATCTCGCCGGCATCGCGAAGAAGGTCACCGTGATCCATCGCCGCGACAAGTTCCGCGCCGAGCCGATCCTGATCGACCGTCTGCTCGCGAAAGAGAAGGAAGGCGTCGTCGAGATCAAGTGGAACCATGTGCTCGAAGAAGTAACCGGCGACGCCTCCGGCGTCACCGGCCTGCGCATCAAGCACACGCAGACTGGCGAGACCACCGACATCGCGCTGCAGGGCCTGTTCGTCGCGATCGGCCACAAGCCGAACACGGACATCTTCGAAGGTCAGCTCGAGATGAAGAACGGCTACATCATCACCAAGGGTGGCCTGAACGGTTTCGCGACCGCGACGAGCGTGCCGGGTGTGTTCGCCGCCGGAGACGTGCAGGACCATATCTATCGCCAGGCGATCACGAGCGCGGGCACCGGCTGTATGGCCGCGCTCGATGCACAGCGCTATCTCGAGACCATCAACGAGATGGCCGGCGAGCACGCGATGAGCGCGGAAGCGGACCGGTAATCCGCTGATCCGCGGCGCCATACGGCGACGCGATGTCGCGACAAGGGTCGCGACAGTAAAATGACGGTAGCGCGCAGCGCAGCCGTCATTGGCTCACGAAGGCCGCGGCTGCAATGCCGGCGGCCTTTGTCGTTTTTGCCGCCTCAGCTTCGCACCACCCACCGACCTCTCCGCCTGTATTGCCGACATGCCGAAGAATCAGCCCCATCCGAACGAGCCGAAACGCCCGCAAGCCGCCCCGCGCCCCGCACCTGAAACAGCTGCGCCCGCCGTTGCGCCGAAGCTCGATCGCGCGTCCGGGCTCGCCGGACTCGGTGCGTTGCGTGAAGCGTTGAAGGGTGACGCCGAGCGACGCGAGCGCGAACAGGCGGCGGCGCGAGCGGCGCAGCGCGAAGCAGCCGCCGACGCCGATCTGTTCCGCCGCGAGATCGGCGAAGTCGCGCCGCTCGCGATTCCGCCACGTGCGACGCTCACGCGCAATCCCCCGCCGCCGCTGCCGGTGCAGACGCTGCTCGATCAGGAAGCGGTGCTGCACGAAGCGATTTCCGATGAGTTCGACCCCGAAGTGCTCCTCGAAACCGACGAAACGCTGTCGTATTGCCGCCCCGGCGTGAGCCGCGACGTCGTGCGCAAGCTGCGGCGTGGCGACTGGATCGTGCAGGCGCAGATCGACCTGCACGGCATGCGGCGCGAGGAAGCACGCGAGGCGCTCGCGGAATTCATCCGCGAATCGGTCAAGCGCGGCCTGCGCTGCCTGCGCGTGATTCACGGCAAGGGTTTGGGGTCGATCGGCAAGGAGCCGGTGCTTAAGGGCAAGGTGCGCGCCTGGCTCGTGCAGAAAGCCGAAGTGATCGCGTTCTGTCAGGCGCGCCCGCATGACGGCGGCGCCGGCGCGGTGGTCGTGCTGTTGCAGCCGGGGTCGTTGCCGCCGCATGGGACAAACCTGAAGGTCTGAGGTCGATTTTTTCGGCCGTCGTTCGTCGTGGGGTAAACGGCCACCCTGGCCGTCGCGCGGTGGCTCTCGTCGCCACCGTGGATTCGTGCTGTGCAACCTTCAAAGGTGATCGCGATGCCCCTGAAGCTCTATGCCCATCCGTTCTCGTCGTACTGCCAGAAGGCCTTGACCGCGTTGTACGAAAACGGCACGCCGTTCGAGATGCGCGTGCTCGCGTACGACGATCCGCAGATCATGGCCGAATTCGCCGCGCTATGGCCGATCAAGCGCTTCCCGGTGCTCGTCGACGGCGGGCGCACGGTGGTCGAGGCGACCATCATCATCGAATATCTTGGCCTGCAGTATCCGGGGCCTGTCGCGTTGTTGCCGGCCGACCCGCGCGCCGCGCTCGAGGTGCGCATGTTGGACCGCTTCTTCGACAACTACATTTCGACGCCGCAGCAAAAGGTCGTATTCGATAGCCTGCGTCCCGAAGCCGAGCGCGACGCGCGTGGCGTCGCCGATGCACGCGCGATGCTCGACACCGCTTATGCCTGGCTCAACCGCCACATGGCCGAGCGCGAATGGGCCGCCGGCGACAGCTTCAGCCTCGCCGACTGCGGCGCCGCCCCGTCTCTGTTCTACGCCGACTGGACGCATCCGATCGACCCCGCGTTCGCGCACGTGCGCGCGTACCGGCAGCGGCTGCTCGCGCGGCCGTCGTTCGCCCGCGCGGTCGACGAGGCGCGGCCGTATCGGCCGCTATTTCCGCTGGGTGCGCCAGACCGGGATTGAGCCGCGAGCGGCGGTGGCAGATTCGCGCGAACGGGGCACGGCAGACAACCTGATTTCGTGGCTGTAGACTTTCTGTCGTATCGCAAGCCTGCCCCGCCCTTCTTTTGGCTCACCACCCACAAGGCACACCATGGACCGTCTCGAAGCGATGGAGATCTTCACGCGCGTGGTCGAAGCGAACAGCTTCACCAAGGTCTCGGAATCGCTCGATCTGCCACGCGCGAAGGTCAGCCGCACGATCCAGGCGCTCGAGGAACACGTCGGCGTGCGGCTCCTGAACCGCTCGACGCGTCAGGTCAGCGTGACCGAAGACGGCGCGTCGTTCTACGAGCGCTGCGTGCGCATTCTCGCCGACGTCGCCGATGCCGAGTCGTCGCTATCGAACAAGCGTGAGAATCCGGCCGGCACGATCCGCGTCGACACGTCCGGCACGCTCGCGCGCTCGCTGCTGCTGCCCGCGCTCGACGACTTCTACGAACAATACCCCGCGATCGACGTGCGTCTCGGTCTCGCGGATCGCAACATCGATCTGATCCAGGACGGCGTCGATTGCGTGATCCGCATGGGCACGCCCGAAGAGTCGAGCCTCGTCGCGAAGCGCATCGGGCTTGCGCGCATCGTCACATGCGCGTCGCCCGCGTATCTGCAGAAGTTCGGCACGCCGACCACGCTGGCCGAGCTCGGCGAGCATCGCGCGGTCAACTACGTGTCCGCGCGCAGCGGCCGGACCTTCCCGTTCGAATTCGAAGTCGACGGCGAAATCGAGCGCGTCGCGATGGACAGCACGCTCGCCGTCAACGACGGCTCCGTCTACATCACCGCGGGCGTGCTGGGCCACGGCATCATCCAGCCGTCGCGCTTCATGGTCGCCGAGCTGATCGAGCAAGGCGCGCTCACGGAGATTCTCGGCAACTACACGAGCCCCGGCACGCCGCTGTCGATCCTGTATGCGCACCGCCGCAATCTGAGTTCGCGGCTGCGCGCGTTCATCGATTGGGTCGGCGAGCTCGCGCGCAGCAATCCGGATTTGCGTTTGCCAGAGTCGGCATGACGGCTGCAAAAAAAGCAAAAGCCCCACGCGCAACTGAACGCATGGGGCTCTTCTGAAGCGACGTCTCTAGCGCGTATGCGACCGCTTACGCAATCCGCTCTTCATTCGCGGGATCGAACAACACCGCCTTCGACGTATCGAACAGCAGCGTCGCGTTCTTCTCCGGTTGCGGGTTCGACGCCGGGTGCACGCGGCTCACGATGCGCTTGCCGTTGACCTGCGCGAACACCAGCGTGTCCGGACCGGTCGGCTCGATCACGTCGACCTTCACTTCGACCGGCTGCAGCTTCGAGTCGTCGCCGTGCGCGCTGCGCGCATCGGTGATGCGCTCCGGACGCAGACCGAGAATCACGTTGTTGCCGACGTGCGAGCGCACCTTCGCCGAATCGAACGGCAGCACCAGCACCTTGCGCGCGATGCCCGTATCGAGTTCGATGCCGACGCCCGAGCCCTGCTCGACCAGCTTGCCTTCGATGAAGTTCATCGGCGGCGCGCCGATGAAGCCCGCGACGAACAGGTTCGACGGCGAGTCGTAGATTTCCTGCGGCGCGCCGAACTGCTGCACGATGCCGTCCTTCATCACCGCGATGCGGTCACCGAGCGTCATCGCTTCGATCTGGTCGTGCGTCACGTAGACGATCGTCGTGCCAAGGCGCTGATGCAGCAGCTTGATTTCCGAGCGCATTTCGATACGCAGCTTCGCGTCGAGGTTCGACAGCGGCTCGTCGAACAGGAACATCACCGGATCGCGCGCAAGTGCGCGGCCCATTGCGACACGCTGACGCTGGCCGCCCGACAGCTGGCCCGGCTTGCGGTCGAGCAGATGCTTGATCTGCAGCGTGTTCGACACGCGTTCGACGATCTGCGTCTGTTCCTGCTTCGGCACCTTGCGGATGTTCAGGCCGAACGAGATGTTGTCGCGCACCGTCATCGACGGATACAGCGCGTACGACTGGAACACCATCGCGATGTCGCGATCTTTCGGCGACAGGTTGTTGACGGTCTTGCCGTCGATCTGGATCTCGCCCTTGGTCACGGTTTCGAGACCGGCAATCATGTTGAGCAGCGTCGACTTACCGCAGCCCGAGCCGCCGACCAGAATCAGGAACTGGCCGTCTTCGATGTCGATGTTGACACCCTTCAGAACCGGCACCCCGTTCGGGTAGGTCTTGTACACGTCACGGATGGAAAGGCTTGCCATGCTGTGAATCCTCTTGTCTCTGGTACTGCTTGAAAACGTCTTGTCAGGTGACGGCGGCACGTGTTCGGTGCAACGCCGTCGCTCTACGATGATTTAGCCCTTCACCGCGCCCGCGGTCAGGCCGCGCACGAAGTAACGTCCGGCGATGATGTAGACGAGCAGCGTGGGCAGCGCCGCGATGATCGCGCCGGCCATGTCCACGTTGTATTCCTTCACGCCGGTCGAGGTATTCACGAGATTGTTCAGCGCCACGGTGATCGGCATCGAATCGACGCCGGAGAACACGATACCGAACAGGAAGTCGTTCCAGATCTGCGTGAATTGCCAGATCAGGCACACCATGAAGATCGGCAGCGACACCGGCAGCAGAATCTTCGTGAAGATCGTGAAGAAACCCGCACCGTCGATACGCGCGGCCTTCACGAGTTCAGCCGGCACGCTCACGTAGAAGTTGCGGAAGAACATTGTGGTGAACGCGATACCGTAGATCACGTGCACGAGCACCAGACCGCTCACCGTGTTCGACAGGCCGAGGATGCCTTCGAGGCGCGCCATCGGCAGCAGGATCGCCTGGAACGGGATGAAGCAGCCGACCAGCAGCATCGTGAAGATCGGATCGGCGCCGCGGAAGCGCCAGTGCGTGAGCACGTAGCCGTTGAACGCGCCGATGATCGACGAGATCAGCACCGCCGGAATCACCATGCGCACGGAGTTCATGAAGAACGGCTGCATGCCGTCGCAACGCACGCCCGTGCATGCGCCGCTCCACGCCTTGAGCCACGGCGCGAAGGTCCAGCTCGTCGGCGGCGTCAGCAGGTTGCCGGTGCGCAGCTGATCGATGTCCTTGAACGACGTCGACAGCATCACGTACAGCGGAAACAGGAAGTACAGCGCGAACAGAAGCAGGGCCGCGTAAATGACGGCACGGCTCATCGTCATCTTAGGTTGCATTGCGGGTGCTCCTCGATTCCAGATACATCAGCGGCACGAGCACGGCCACCACGGTGGCGAGCATCATGATCGACGAGGCCGCGCCGACGCCGAGCTGCCCGCGATTGAACGAAAACGTGTACATGAAGATGGCCGGCAGCGACGACGACGTGCCCGGACCGCCGGCGGTCAGCGCGACGACCAGGTCGAACGTCTTGATGGTGATGTGGCAAAGAATCAGCAGCACGGAGAAGAACACCGGCCGCATGCTCGGAATCACGATCTTGCGGTAGATGGTCGGCAGGCCCGCGCCGTCCATCTGCGCGGCCTTGAAGATTTCACTGTCGACGCCGCGCAAACCGGCGAGGAACAGCGCCATCACGAAGCCGGTGGATTGCCAGACCGCCGCGATCACGATACAGAAGATCGCCCGGTCCGGGTCGCCGAGCCAGTTGAACTCGAAGCTCGTCCAGCCCCAGTCGTGAAACACCTTCTCGATGCCGATGCCCGGCGACAGAATCCATTGCCACGCGGTGCCGGTCACGATGAACGACAGCGCCATCGGATACAGGAACACGGCGCGCAGCGCGCCTTCGTTGCGGATCTGCTGATCGAGCAGGATCGCGAGCAACAGACCCAGACCGATGCAGATACTGATGAACGGAATGCCGAACCAGCCGAGGTTCTCGGCCGAAGTCCAGAACACGTCGTTCTGGAACAGCTCGCGATAGCGGTCGAGACCCGCGAACTCCCAACGAGGCATCAGTCGCGAAGTAGACAGCGACAGATAGCCGGTAATTGCGATAAAGCCATACACGAAGATGAGGCTAATCACGACGCTGGGTGCGAGCACCAGCTTCGGAATATAGCGATCGGCAAGGGCCGCCATGGGCGACGTGCGGCGGGCGACGGTGGCCGTTTTCCCGTTCCCGCTGATGGAAGCAGTCACTACTCGACTCCTGCTGAAACTGTACCGCCGGGCTGCCCGTGCGCGAATGGCGCCGGACCGCGACGGCCTGGGTGTGACTCCATGAAACCCGGGCGCGCCCGGCGCTTCGGATGCAAGCGGCCGGACGCAACGCTTCGTACTTGCGCTTACTTGGTCTTCGCTGCCTTCGCGAGAGCCTGAACCGCGGTCTTCGAGTCTTGCTGCGAGTTCATGAACTTCGTGACGACGTCGGAGATCGCGCCTGCCGCGGCATCCGGCTGAGCCATGCCGTGAGCGAGCGACGGCACATAACCGCCGGCCTTGATCGCGATCTGCTCATCCGCATACGACTTCTTCGCGCAGTCGTCGAACTTGTCCATCGGCACGCCGAGACGCACCGGGATCGAACCCTTGTACAGGCTGAACTGCTCCTGGAAGTCCGGCGACATGATCGTCTTCGCGAGGGAGAGCTGGCCCGGCGTCGCCGCCTTCTGGCCCTTCTGCTGGAAGAACACGAACGAGTCGACGTTGAACGTGTAGGCCTTGTCCGTTTGCGGCACCACCGCGCAGATGTAGTCCGTGCCCGACTTCTTGCCGGCGTTGGTGAACTCGCCCTTCGCCCAGTCGCCCATGAACTGCATGCCGGCCTTGCCGTTGATGACCATCGCCGTGGCGAGGTTCCAGTCACGGCCCGTGCGGCCCGCGTCGAAGTAGCCCTGGATCTTGCGGACCGTGTCGAACACCTGAACCATCTTTTCCGAGGTCAGGGTCTTCTCGTCGAGGTCGACGAGCGCCTTCTTGTAGAAGTCCGCGCCTTCCGACAGCACGACGTCTTCCCACAGCGTCAGGTCTTGCCACGGCTGGCCGCCCATCGCGATCGGCTGGATGCCCGCGGCCTTCATTTTGTCGGCCACCGCGAAGAACTCAGGCCACGTGGTCGGCACCTTGCCGCCTGCCTTGTCCAGTGCTGCCTTGTTGATGTACAGCCAGTTCACGCGATGCACCGAGAACGGCGCGCCGACATAGTGGCCGTCCGCTTGCATGATCTTGTCGACTTGCGGCGGCAGGTTCTTCTTCCAGTCGCCCGCGACGGAGTCGATCGGCACCAGCACGCCCTGCGAAGCCCAGTCCTGGATCAGCGGACCCTTGATCTGCGCGGCGCTCGGCGCGTTGCCCGAGATCACCTGCGTCTTCAGTGCCGTCATCGCAGCCGCGCCAGCGCCGCCTGCGACCGCGAAGTCCTTCCATGTGTAGCCCTGCTTCGTCATGTCGTCCTTGAGGACGCCGACGGCCCTGGATTCGCCGCCCGAAGTCCACCAGTGCAGCACTTCGATCGACTCGGCGGCCTGCACGGCCGACACGCCACACATCAGACCCGCAGCGCACAGAGCGCCCATGATCGCGCGAAATTTCATTGCTTATCTCCTCCAGACACCTGAACAAAAAAACGAATGGCCCCTGATGTCGCCAGGGTGCTGTGGTTGGTTCAAACAGGCAAAAACTGGGCGATCGAGCATGGTCGGGCGCATGCGCCAAGGCATGTGCCGGCGGACCGATGTCCGGCCGCTAGACGCTCAAGAGGTGAGTGGTTCGGGATGCAACTGACTGTCTCCTCTTTTGATTTTTGCCTGCCCGCATCGCGCGGCAGACTCGAGGTACCTGATACACAATCCGACGCCAGCCTGACGTCGGCCACGGAAACGACCCGCACGCCCGTCGACTCCCCGGCTTTCCGTAAGGTCCGCCGGCACCCTGCTGGCGCGTACCGGAAAGCGTTGCCCCATTGTCCGTTAGCATGCCGGGGACGCCCGCCGATTCGCAAAAAGCGTGCAATTCGTCTGCACAGCGCACGCTTTTTTCTTCGAATTAACGCTACCTCTTGATTTGGATTGTAGTTAAACTACAATTCAGTGTCAAAAAATATTTTATCGGACTACGGTCGCTCTTCCAGGTCGCTGCACGTGCGGTGTCCGATCAGCGCGGCGGCCTTTCAGGACATCGACGGAGACTCATGCATACCGACTCAAGCTTCACCTTCGTTCTCTTCGGCGGCACCGGCGACCTGTCGATGCGCAAGATCCTGCCCGCGCTGTTCGAGGCGCACCGCGCGGGGGGCATGCTCGCCGACAACGGCAAGATCGTCGCGGTCGCGCGGCACATCGCGGATCGCGGCGAGTACCTGCAGTGGGTCGACGGGCACGTCAAGCCGCACGTGTCGAAAAACGGCCTCGACGAAGCCGCGTGGACGAGCTTCCTCGCGCGCATCGAGTTCGTGAAGATCGATCTCGGCAATCCGGATGACTTCGCGCAACTGCGCGACGCGATCCAGGATATGCCCGGAATCCGCGTGTTCTATCTGGCAACCGGTCCGTCGCTGTTCGTGCCGATCTGCCATGCGCTCGCCGCGGTGGGTCTGAACCACAACGCGCGCATCGTGCTCGAGAAGCCGCTCGGCTACGACCTGAAGTCGTCGAACGCAATCAACGACGCGGTCGGCGAAATCTTCGCGGAAGAGCAGATCTACCGGATCGATCATTACCTCGGCAAGGAGCCGGTGCAGAACCTGCTCGCGCTGCGCTTCGGCAATGCGCTGTTCGAGCCGCTGTGGCGCCGCGAGTGGGTCGAGAGCATCCAGATCACGATCGCCGAGGAACTCGGCGTCGAAGCGCGTGGCGATTTCTACGACAATACCGGCGCGCTGCGCGACATGGTGCAGAACCACCTGCTGCAGCTGCTGTCGATCGTCGCGATGGAGCCGCCCCACTCGATGGATTCCGACTCGGTTCGCGACGAGAAGCTGCGCGTGCTGCGCGCGCTAAAACCGGTCGATTCGCAGGAAATCGGCAAGGTCGCGGTGCGCGGCCAGTATCATTCGGGCGTGATCCGCGGCAACACGGTGCCGGCCTACGCGACCGAGCACGGCGTGAAGCCGGACAGCTCCACCGAGACCTTCGTCGCGCTGAAGGTCGAGATCGAGAACTGGCGCTGGGCCGGCGTGCCGTTTTTCCTGCGTACCGGCAAGCGGCTCGCCGATCGCGTCGCCGAGATCGTCGTGAATTTCCGCGCGGTGCCGCATTCGGCGCTTGGCGCGTCGGCGCTGCGCGCGGGCGCGAATCGCCTCGTGATCCGTCTGCAGCCGAACGAGACGATTCGTCTGTACTGTCTCGCGAAGCAGCCCGGCGAGGGTATGAACCTCGCGAGCGTGTACCTCGATCTCGCGTTCGACCGGTTCTTCCGCGAAGGCCAGATGGAGGCGTATCAGCGGCTGCTGCTCGACGTGATTCACGGGCGCCTCGCGCTGTTCGTGCGGCGCGACGAACAGGAAGCCGCATGGCGCTGGGTCGAGCCGATCCTGAACGAATGGAAAGCCTCGACCAAGCCGCCCAAGCCGTACGCGGCGGGCACGTGGGGACCGGCCGCGGCGAGCGCGATGCTCGCCCAGCACGGCACCTGCTGGCTCGAAGAAGAGAATTGAGTTTGATGAATTGACGGACGGCGCCGCGCGCGATGAACATTTCGGCGCGCGGCGCCGGCAACACCACCGACGAACTGAACGGAGTCGCGCCGGTATCGCGTCAGGCGTCTGCCGGCCACCCCGCCATGCAGGCATCGCGCGACAGCAGTCAGGCTGATTCCGCAGATCCAACAAGAATGCAGCACGGAGGAGAAGTGATCGAGCTTCACGCTTTCGACGACCAGCGCGCCCAATCCGACGCGCTGGCGAAAGCGGTGGGCGACGCGTTACATGCGTCGCTTGCCGCACAGGCGGCCGGCACCGGGACGTCAACCCCGCTCGCGCGCCCGGCCATGCTGGCCGTGTCCGGCGGCAGCAGCCCGCGTCCGTTTCTGCAAACGTTGTCGACGCAGACGTTCGACTGGCCCCGCATCGCGATCACGCTGGTCGACGACCGCTGGGTGCCGGAGACCGATAGCGCGAGCAATGCGCAACTCGTGCGCGCCACGTTGCTGCAGAACGCCGCGCAACACGCGACCTTCTGGCCGCTCGTCGACACCAGCCAGGATCTGCACTCGCACGTTGCCGCGCTGAACGCGGACGCGCGCTTCGCCACGGCACCCGACGTCGCGGTGCTTGGCATGGGCGAAGACGGTCACACCGCGTCGATCTTCGCCGATGCGCCCGAATGGGATCACGCGATCACCACGACCGAGCGTTTCGTCGCGGTGCATCCGGGGGCGGCGCCGCACGCGCGCGTGAGCTGGTCGCTGTCCGCGCTGAAGGACGTCAAGCATCTGTTTCTGCTGATTGCAGGACCGCGCAAGATGGACGTGCTCAACGCCGCATCCGCTGCGCTACAAAAAAATGCCATCTCGCAACTGGCAAACGACAAGGGAGTGAGACTCGATGTCTACTGGTGTGCAAACTAAAGCTGTGCCGGGCGCGGCCCAGCACGCCGATGGACCGAGGCTGCTGGCCGACATCGGCGGTACCAATGCGCGTTTCGCGCTCGAGACGGGCCCCGGCGAAATCGGTTCGGTGCAGGTCTATCCTTGCGCCGAGTATCCGAGCGTCGCCGACGTCATCAAGACGTATCTGAAGGACACGAAGATCGGCCGCGTCAATCACGCGGCGATCGCGATTGCGAACCCGGTCGACGGCGACCAGGTCAGCATGACCAATCACGACTGGACCTTTTCGATCGAAGCGACGCGCCGCACGCTCGGCTTCGACACGCTGCTCGTCGTCAACGACTTCACCGCGCTCGCGATGGCGCTGCCCGGCCTCACCGACACCCAGCGCGTGCAGGTGGGCGGCGGCCAGCGCCGGCCCAACAGCGTGATCGGCCTGCTCGGCCCCGGCACCGGCATGGGCGTGTCGGGCCTGATTCCTGCCGACGACCGCTGGATCGCGCTCGGCAGCGAAGGCGGCCACGCCACCTTCGCGCCCGCCGACGAACGCGAAGAGATCGTGCTGCACTACGCGCGCAAGAAGTGGTCGCACGTGTCGTTCGAACGGGTGGCCGCGGGTCCGGGCCTCGAGGTGATCTATCGCGCGCTCGCGGGCCGCGACAAGAAACGCGTGCCGGCCAGCGTCAATCCGGCCGATGTGGTCAAGCGCGCGCACGAAGGCGAGCCGCTCGCGGCCGAATCGGTCGACGTGTTCTGCGGCATCCTCGGCACCTTCGCCGGCAATATCGCGGTGACGCTCGGCGCGCTCGGCGGCATCTATATCGGCGGCGGTGTCGTGCCGCGTCTCGGCGAGCTGTTCGCGCGTTCGTCGTTCCGCCAGCGCTTCGAGGCGAAGGGCCGCTTCGAGGCGTATCTGCAGAACGTGCCGACCTACGTGATCACCGCCGAATACCCGGCGTTCCTCGGCGTATCGGCGATTCTCGCGGAGCAGTTGTCGAACCGCGCGGGCGGCAGCTCGTCGGCGGTGTTCGAGCGGATTCGCCAGATGCGCGACGCGCTGACGCCGGCCGAGCGCCGCGTCGCCGACCTCGCGCTGAACCATCCGCGTTCGATCATCAACGATCCGATCGTCGACATCGCGCGCAAGGCCGACGTCAGTCAGCCGACCGTGATCCGCTTCTGCCGCTCGCTCGGCTGCCAGGGGCTGTCCGATTTCAAGCTGAAGCTCGCGACCGGTTTGACCGGCACGATTCCGGTCAGCCACAGCCAGGTGCATCTCGGCGACACCGCGACCGACTTCGGCGCGAAGGTGCTCGACAATACCGTGTCGGCGATCCTGCAGTTGCGCGAGCATCTGAACTTCGAGCACGTGGAACGCGCGATCGACCTGCTGAACGGCGCGCGGCGCATCGAGTTCTACGGGCTCGGCAACTCGAACATCGTCGCGCAGGATGCGCACTACAAGTTCTTCCGCTTCGGTATTCCGACCATCGCGTATGGGGATCTGTACATGCAGGCGGCCTCGGCCGCGCTGCTCGGCAAGGGCGACGTGATCGTCGCGGTGTCGAAGTCGGGGCGCGCGCCCGAGCTGCTGCGCGTGCTCGACGTCGCAATGCAGGCCGGCGCGCAGGTGATCGCGATCACCTCGAGCAACACGCCGCTCGCGAAGCGCGCGACCGTCGCGCTGGAAACCGATCACATCGAGATTCGCGAGTCACAGCTGTCGATGATCTCGCGCATCCTGCACCTCGTGATGATCGACATTCTGGCGGTCGGCGTAGCGATTCGCCGCGCGGTGCCGAGCGATGAAGTGGCCGAGACCGTCGAGAAAGCGCGCGAAGGCGCCGACGACGACGCGACGGCCGTACTCGACTGGCTGAGTCACGGCGCGGCTTCGTCGGCGCGCGACTGAGGCTGACTTAGCGCTGTCCCGCTTCGCTTGCGGTGGACAAACCCGCGGCGTGTGCATCGTCTCCGATGCGCCCGCCGCGGGTTTTTCTGTTCGGGGGACACGAAAAGCGATCGATAATAAGCGCTCTATCGCTTCAGACGAACCGCGCGTCCATGATCATTCGCCCGCATCTCCACTGGTTCCGCATGCTGCTCGCGTGGCGCGGCTCGGTGCTGCCGCAGTTGCTGCCGCGGCTATTCCTGATCTTTATCATCTCGATCATTGCGCTCGCCGCGCACGATCATCTGCTGCCCGTCAGCCTGAACCTGAATTCGATCGCGCCGTTCTCGCTGGTCGGCATCGCGCTCGCGGTGTTTCTCGCCTTTCGCAACAACGCGAGCTACGACCGCTGGTGGGAAGCGCGCAAGCTGTGGGGACAATTGCTCAACGAGTCGCGCTCGCTGACGCGCCAGGCGCTGACGTTGCGGTCGCGCGAGTTGCCCAAAGAAGAAGCCGCCGAGTTCCTGGCGATTCTTAGCGCGCTCCCGCATGCGCTGCGTCACCAGTTGCGCAAGACCGAACCGCGCGACGACCTTGCCGCGCGGCTGCCCGGCGCACTGCTCGAACGTGTGATGGGATCACGCTACAAGCCGGCCACGCTGATGCTGTGCCTCGGCGAATGGGTGCAGCGCGCGGCGCGCGCGGGCACTCTCGATCCGATCACGGCGCTCGCGTTCGACCGCAATCTGAACGGACTATCGGACGTGATCGGCGGCTGCGAGCGCATCGCTTCGACGCCGTTGCCGTTCGCGTATTCGGTGATGATCCACCGCACCGTGTACTTCTTCTGCGCGTCGCTGCCGTTCGGGCTCGTCAACAGCATCGGTATTTTTACGCCGGTGTTCGCGGTGTTCGTCGCGTACACGTTCATGGCGCACGAAGCGATCGCGTCGCAGCTCGAAGAACCGTTCGGCACCGACGACAACGACCTCGCGCTCAACACGATGTCCGCGATCATCGAGGATGCGATGCGCGATCTGCGCGGCGAGCCGGCGCTCGCGGCGCCGCAGCCGCGCGCAGACGGTGTTCAATGGGATTGAATCTGCGGCGGGTCGCGCCGCTCCGCGGCCGTCAGTGGTTGCCGGACGTTTCGGAGAGCCGTTTGATCGTCGCGACGCGCGCGCCGATGATGTCGATACGTCCGCGCTCGTCGACGAGTGGCGTCGATGCCGTCAGATACGCATTCCACGCGCGTTGCGCGTGCACCAGCGTCGGCCGCGACTTCGCCGGCATCTTCGCTTCGAGCACACGGTAGTAGCGGTTCAGATCGAACATCGCGTGTTCGCAACGCGCATCGGCGTTGCACGCGCGCGGTCGGCGCGGCGCCGGACCGCTCGCATCGGCGAGCGCGCTGCGCAGCACGAGCGCGCGGTCGCGCACCGGCTGCAGTTGCATGTCGGCTTCGGAAAGCACGTACATCGAGCCCTGGGTCGTTGCGAACACCGCGGCGAGCAGCTGCTTCTCGGCATCGCGCGACGCGAGCCAGCTCGACTGGCTCTTTTCCCATAGCCTGCGCCGCGCGGGCGGCACCTTCGCGAGCAACTGCTGGTACGCGCTATCGACCGCGGCCATCCAGCCGATGCGCGCGTTGTCCATGCACTGCACCTGCCCGATCGTCGTCGACATGTCGGCGCGCGCGAGACACGTGCGCATCGCGGCATCGATCGGATCGGCGGCGGCCACCTCGGCATGCGCCGCCGGACTAGCGATGGCGACGAGCACCAGCGTACCGGCCGTGAGCGCGAAGCTCAGCACGCCGGCCCCGCGCCGCCAAGGCCCGACAGCGGGCAGGCCCGTCAGCAACTTCACCCACGCCATCGTCACATGCGCACGCAATCGACGAAATATTCGATGCGCCCGTTGACCATTTCGCCGACGAGCCCGTGGATATCCGTATGGAAGCCCGGGAAGCGCTCGTTGAACTCGCGCGCGAAACGCAGATAGTTGACGATGGTCTTGTTGAAGCGCTCGCCCGGAATCAGCAGCGGGATGCCCGGCGGATACGGCGTCAACAGGATCGACGTGACGCGGCCTTCGAGTTCGTCGATCGGTACCCGGTCGATCTCGCGGTGCGCGAGCTTCGCGAATGCGTCGGACGGCTTCATCGCCGGCTCCATGCTCGACAGGTACATCTCGGTCGTCAGACGGGCGATGTCGTTCGCGCGATACACGCTGTGGATCTGCTGGCACAGATCGCGCAGGCCGACACGCTCGTACATCGGATGATGCGCGACGAACTCGGGCAGCACGCGCCACAGCGGCTGGTTGGTGTCGTAGTCGTCCTTGAACTGCTGCAGCTCGGTCACCATCGAGTTCCAGCGGCCCTTCGTGATGCCGATCGTGAACATGATGAAAAACGAGTACAGGCCCGTCTTCTCGACGATGATGCCGTGCTCGGCCAGGTACTTCGTGACGATCGCCGCCGGAATGCCGTTGTCGTCGAAGCCGCCGTCCATGTTGAGACCCGGCGTGACGATCGTCGCCTTGATCGGGTCGAGCATGTTGAAGCCTTCGGCGAGCGGGCCGAAGCCGTGCCACGCGTCGTCCGGACGCAGCATCCAGTCTTCGCGTGAGCCGATGCCTTCCTCGGCGAACTGGTCCGGGCCCCACACCTTGAAGAACCAGTCGTCGCCGTATTCGGTGTCGACCTTGGTCATCGCGCGGCGGAAGTCGAGCGCTTCGGCGATCGATTCTTCCACGAGCGCGGTGCCGCCCGGCGCTTCCATCATCGCCGCGGCGACGTCGCACGAAGCGATGATCGCGTACTGCGGGCTCGTCGACGTATGCATCAGATACGCCTCGTTGAAGCGATGCTTGTCGAAGCGGCTGTTCTTCGAATCCTGCACGACGATCTGCGACGCCTGCGAGATGCCGGCGAGCAGCTTGTGCGTGGAGTGCGTCGCGTACACCATCGCGCCGATGCGCGGACGGCCCGCGCCGATCGCGTGCATGTCCTGATAGAACTCGTGGAATTCCGCGTGCGGCAGCCACGCTTCGTCGAAGTGCAGCGTGTCGAGCCATTCGCCCAACATCTCCTTGATCATCTCGACGTTGTAGACCACGCCGTCGTACGTGCTTTGCGTGATCGTCAGGATGCGCGGCTTCAGGTTCGGGTTCTTCGCGAGCGCTTCGCGCGCGAACGGATTCGCCTCGATCTTCTTGCGGATGTTCTCCGGTTCGAACTCACTGCGCGGGATCGGGCCGATGATGCCGAAGTTGTTGCGGGTCGGCGTCAGGAACACCGGAATCGCGCCGGTCATCGTGATCGCGTGCAGGATCGACTTGTGACAGTTGCGGTCGACCAGCACGATGTCGCCCGGCGCAACCGTGCCGTGCCAGACGATCTTGTTCGACGTCGACGTGCCGTTGGTCACGAAGAACACGTGGTCCGCGCTGAAGATGCGCGCGGCGTTGCGCTCCGAGGCCGCGACCGGACCGGTGTGGTCGAGCAGCTGGCCGAGTTCGTCGACCGCGTTGCAGACGTCGGCGCGCAGCATGTTCTCGCCGAAGAACTGGTGGAACATCTGGCCGAGCGGGCTCTTCAGGAACGCGACGCCGCCCGAGTGGCCCGGGCAGTGCCACGAGTACGAACCCTCTTCCGCGTACTGCACCAGTTCCTTGAAGAACGGCGGCGCGAGCGAATCCAGGTACACCTTCGCCTCGCGGATGATATGGCGTGCGACGAACTCCGGCGTGTCCTCGAACATGTGGATGAAGCCGTGCAGTTCGCGCAGGATGTCGTTCGGCAGATGGCGCGAGGTGCGCGTCTCGCCGTACAGGAAGATCGGGATATCGGCATTGCGACGGCGCACTTCGGTCACGAACGCGCGCAGCGCGACGATCGCGGCCGCGAGCTCGGGTGTCTCGCCTTCGACGACTACGTTGTCGACGTACGGCAGCAGTTCGTCGTCGTCGATCGAGAGGATGAAGCACGACGCGCGGCTCGACTGCTGCGCGAACGAGGTCAGATCGCCGTAGCTCGTCAACCCGAGCACTTCCGCGCCTTCTTTCTCGATGGCTTCGGCCAAAGCCCGGATGCCGGAACCCGAGATGTTCTCGGAGCGGAAATCTTCGTCGATGATGACGACGGGGAAACGGAACTTCATGGGCGATTCTCCAAAAAGAAAACGACCGCTGCGTTACGTAGAAAGCGCAGCGGTCACCCGAATAACTGGTGGGTTCAGACGCTGCCGACGTCAGGTCTTCGGCAACGTGACGCCGTGCTGACCTTGATACTTGCCGCCGCGATCCGCATACGACGTTTCACAAATCTCGTCGCTTTCGAAAAACAGCAACCTGGGCGACGCCTTCGTTCGCGTAGATTTTCGCAGGCAAAGGTGTCGTATTCGAGAACTCGAGCGTGACGTGCCCTTCCCATTCCGGCTCGAACGGCGTCACGTTGACAATGATCCCGCAGCGCGCATACGTCGATTTGCCGAGGCACACGGTCAGCACGCTGCGCGGAATGCGGAAGTACTCGACCGTGCGCGCGAGCGCGAACGAGTTCGGCGGAATGATGCAGACGTCGCCCTTGAAATCGACGAAAGATTTCTCGTCGAAGTTCTTCGGATCGACGATCGTCGAGTTGATGTTGGTGAAGATCTTGAATTCGTCGGCGCAGCGGATGTCGTAGCCGTAGCTCGAGGTGCCGTAGCTGACAATCTTCCGGCCGTCTTGTGAGACGCGAACCTGATCAGGCGCAAACGGCTCGATCATCTTGTGCGACTCGGCCATGCGCCGGATCCACTTGTCAGATTTGATGGTCATAGGTGAACGCTGCTCGACGTGAATGTCAGGTGTGACGAAAAGATAGATGAAAACTGCCGGCGGCGCTGCGGCGCTCAGCCGGCGAAGGCCGCTTATTTTACGCGATCACGGAATCGCTGCCGCCGATGGCGTCATGTGCGCCACCGAGCGGTGGCCTGGCGGCGAAAGCGCGCTCGCCGTTCACTGCTGGCGAATCACGCCGCAGGCGATGGCCGTGCCAGCGCCATGCTGAGGGTATGCGTAGGGATCGGTCGCGTCGCGGTGCAGCAGCACCGCGCGCTGCAGCACCGAGCGGATGCCGTCGAGCGACACGTCCGGCGCGACGATGAAGCCGGTGGCCACGCCGTTCGCGTCCGCATGGATATTGCCGAGATCGCCCTCGACGCGCGCGCCTGCCTTGAGCCGCTCGGCCGCCGGCGAAAACACCGGACCGGCGCTGGAGCCGTCGGCGGCGTTGCAGTCGCCGCGCTCGTGCACCTGCAGCGCGTGGTCGCTATTGGGCGGCAAGCCGGTGAGATTGTAGGTGACCTGGACGCCGTCCGAGCGCTCGATGAAGGTCACGAGGCCGTGGGCCTGATTGCCCACGGTGGGCAACAATTGCGCGTCGGCGCGCTTTTCCTGTGGTCTCAGGAAGACGCCACAGCCGCTCAACAGCACACAGCCGGCAGTCAGAACGATGAACGCATGTACCGCGTGCCCGTCGATTCGTTTTCCCATGCGATCCTCTTGTCGGCCTGGCGGCCGCCCCTGCGGCCGCCGAGCCGAACTCGTGAAGTCGACATGATACCGCGAGAGCTCGTGAAAATAGGGATCGAGATCGCCCCTAATCCCTTGCCCGAACGGCCGCTCAGGTGTTCTGCACGACGATGTTCGGAAACTTCGAGCTCATGTCTCGCGCGCGTTCGGCGATATGCACCGCGACCTTGCGCGCGATCGAGCGATAGATCTCCGCGATGCGCCCGTTCGGGTCCGCGGCGACCGTCGGATGGCCCGAGTCGGCCTGCTCGCGGATCGTGATGTCGAGCGGCAGGCTGCCGAGCACGTCGACGCCATACTCCTTGCTCATGCGCTCGGCGCCACCGGCGCCGAAGATGTGCTCCTCGTGGCCGCAGTTCGAGCAGATGTGCAGACCCATGTTCTCGACGATGCCGAGGATCGGGATGCCGACCTTTTCGAACATCTTGAGGCCCTTCTTCGCGTCGAGCAGCGCGATGTCCTGCGGCGTCGTGACGATTACGGCGCCCGTGACCGGCACGCGCTGCGCGAGCGTCAGCTGGATGTCGCCGGTGCCGGGCGGCATGTCGACGATCAGGTAGTCGAGTTCGTGCCAGTTGGTCTGGCGCAGCAGCTGTTCGAGCGCCGAGGTCGCCATCGGGCCGCGCCATACCATCGGGTTGTCCGCCTCGATCAGGAAGCCTATCGAGTTGGCCTGCACGCCGTGGCCCGTCATCGGGTTCATCGATTTGTCGTCGGGCGATTCGGGGCGGCCCTCGATGCCGAGCATGGTGGGCAGCGACGGGCCGTAGATGTCGGCGTCGAGAATGCCGACCGACGCGCCCTCGCTCGCCAGCGCGAGCGCGAGATTCACGGCGGTCGTGCTCTTGCCGACGCCGCCCTTGCCCGACGCAACCGCGACGATGTTCTTCACACCGGGCAGCAGCTTCACGCCGCGCTGCACCGTGTGCGCAGCGATCTGCTGCGAAACCTCGACGCGCACGTTCGCGACGCCGGGCACCGCGCGCAGCGCGTCGGCGAACTGCTGGCGGATCGCGTCGAACTGGCTTTTCGCCGGATAGCCGAGCGTCACCTGAAGGCTGACCGCGTCGCCCTCCACAACCACGCTGCGGATGCTCTTCGCGGCCACGTACGGCGCGCCCGTGTTGGGGTCAGTGACGGCCGCGACAGCGGCGTCGACCAAAGCCCGATCGATACTCATTGATACTCCGTGGGGAAGAGGTGCGGCGTGGCGAGATGGACGAATCGCGCACGCGGCGGAATTTGCAAGAAATTGTTATGCGGCATTGCGAAAATCTCACGTGCCGGGCACCCTTCGGGGCACGCGGGACGCGTAGGGTCGCATCGCTGCTTGTTCAGGCATATTGTAGTGTCTGACGGCAGGCGGTGCCCGAAGACCCTGCTTCGCTGTCGGACCGCGCGAAGCAAGGCGCAGAAATCGTTCCTCAACATTCTGAGTGGTCGCTGCGTTGCCGGAATGTTCGCTGCATAGACTGACCGCTACCCGCTGGTTTATTCGCACCCGAAAGGAAACCAAGATGAATGCAAGAATCATGACTCGCGTGGCCGTATTCGCCGTGGCAGGCTCACTTGTGGCAGGCTGCGCGACCCAACAGGGCACCAACACAGCAGTCGGCACGGGCGTGGGCGCCGGTGCCGGCGCCGCGCTCGGCGCGATTTTCGGCGGCGGCAAGGGCGCGGCGATCGGCGCGGCCACCGGCGCCGCGGTGGGCGGCATCACCGGCTACAACTGGGACAACATCCGCAACCGCATGTCGGGCGCGACCAAGGGCACCGGCACGCAGATCACCGAGCAGCCGGACGGCTCGCTCAAGCTGAACATCCCGAGTTCGGTCACCTTCGACACCAGCAGCTACGCGATCAAGCCGACGTTCGCGCCGGTGCTCGACCAGCTCGCGCAGACGCTGCAGCAGAATCCGGAAGTCGTCGCATCGGTCGTCGGCCATACGGATAACACCGGCTCGCTGCAATACAACCAGACGCTGTCGGTCAACCGCGCGCAGAGCGTGACCGGCTATCTGACGCAACGCGGGATCGCGCCGCAGCGCCTGTCGGCCACCGGCATGGGCCCGAACCAGCCGATCGCCGACAACAACACCGAAGCCGGTCGTGCGGCGAACCGTCGCGTCGAGATCTACCTGCGGGCCACCGCCCAGCACGCGACGCAATAAGGGCAGGTCAAAAGGAGAGAAAGCGCCGCCGGGCCGGCCGGGTGTTGCGGCCACACGAGCCCGGCTGGCGGTCGGAACGAGCCGCCGGACCGGTTTGTCCGCAAATCGAAAAAAATTTCGAACTCTACGGAAAATCCGCGGTCTCTCTTTACGGTACGTGACTGGCGAAGCCGTCACGTCACCATTCTCCTCTTGTCGTTGTTGCTCCGGGGTTTATCGACCCCGGTTTTTTTTGCCCGCGCGGTTTTGCATCTCGCTCGCGGGCGTCGCCCCGGTTGTCCCTCACCGCGGCGCCGATCCCCTTCCGCTCCGCTCGTCCAGCCCGCCGCGTCCCGGCCCGCGTGCGGCGTGCGCCCTGCTAAAATCATCGTTTCGTCCCACCGCAGGCACCCCCGATCCTTATGTCAGCACCCGCCACCGACCTCCCAGCAGGCACGCCGTCCCGCCGCCGTCAGATTCTCGTCACGTCGGCCCTTCCGTATGCGAACGGGCAGATTCATATCGGCCATCTGGTCGAATATATCCAGACGGACATCTGGGTCCGGGCGCTGCGAATGCACGGCCACGAGGTCTACTACGTCGGCGCCGACGACACGCACGGCACGCCGGTCATGCTGCGCGCGGAAAAAGAAGGACTGACGCCGAAACAGCTGATCGATCGCGTGTGGCTGGAGCACAAGCGCGACTTTGACAGCTTCGGCATTTCGTTCGACAACTATTACTCGACCGATTCCGACGAAAACCGCGTGCTCAGCGAAAACGTCTACCTCGCGCTGAAGGAAGCGGGGCTGATCGACGCGCGCGAGATCGAACAGGCGTACGACCCGGTCAAGGAAATGTTCCTGCCGGACCGCTTCATCAAGGGCGAGTGCCCGAAATGCGGCGCCAAAGACCAATACGGCGACAGCTGCGAAGTCTGCGGCTCGACCTACCAGCCCACCGAGCTCGTCAATCCGTACTCGGTCGTCTCGGGCGCGACGCCGATCCGCAAGACCTCGACGCACTACTTATTCCGCCTGTCCGATCCGCGCTGCGAGAACTTCCTGCGCGCGTGGGTCGGCGGCCTTGCGCAGCCGGAAGCCACCAACAAGATGCGTGAATGGCTCGGCGACGCCGGCGAAGCCAAGCTCGCCGACTGGGACATCTCGCGCGACGCGCCGTACTTCGGCTTCGAGATTCCGGGCGCACCCGGCAAATATTTCTACGTGTGGCTGGACGCACCGGTCGGTTACTACGCGAGCTTCAAGAACCTCGCCGAAAAGCGCGGCCTCGATTTCGACGCGTGGGTCCGCCAAGGGTCGACCGCCGAGCAGTACCACTTCATCGGCAAGGACATCCTCTATTTCCACACGCTGTTCTGGCCCGCGATGCTCGAATTCTCGGGCCATCGCACGCCGACCAACGTGTTCGCGCACGGCTTTCTGACCGTGGACGGCGCGAAGATGTCCAAGTCGCGCGGCACCTTCATCACCGCGCAGAGCGTGATCGACACCGGCCTGAATCCGGAATGGCTGCGCTACTATTTCGCGGCCAAGCTGAACAGCACGATGGAAGACCTCGACCTGAATCTGGACGACTTCCAGGCGCGCGTGAACAGCGATCTGGTCGGCAAGTACGTGAACATCGCGAGCCGCGCGGCCGGCTTCCTGATCAAGCGTTTCGACGGCCGCGTGCAGGACAGCGCGATGCACCATCCGCTGCTCGGCACGCTGCGCGCGGCGCTGCCGCAGATCGCCGCGCACTACGAGGCACGCGAGTACAGCCGCGCGCTGCGTCAAACCATGGAGCTCGCCGACGCGGTCAACGCGTACGTGGATACCGCGAAGCCGTGGGATCAGGCGAAAGACCCGGCCAACGCGGTCGCACTGCACGAGACCTGCAGCGTCAGCATCGAGGCGTTCCGCCTGCTGTCGCTCGCGCTGAAGCCGGTGCTGCCGAAGCTCGCCGAAGCGGTCGAGGCGTTCCTCGGCATCGAGCCGCTCGTGTGGGCCGACGCCACCGTGCCGCTCAGCTCGGCGCGCCCGATCAACGCGTACAAGCATCTGATGACGCGAGTCGATCCGAAGCAGATCGAGGCGCTGCTCGCGGCCAATCGCGAGTCGCTGCAGGCCACGCCGGAAGCGGCGGCGGCCGACGCGAAGGCGAAGGCGAAGGCCCACGCCAAGGCCGCCGCCGCCGCGAAGGAAGAAGAGTCCGGCATCATCTCGATCGACGACTTCGCGAAAGTCGATCTGCGTATCGCGAAGATCGTCGACTGCAAGGCGGTGGAAGGCTCGGACAAGCTGTTGCAACTGACGCTCGACGTCGGCGAAGAGAAGACCCGCAACGTGTTCTCGGGCATCAAGTCCGCGTATCAGCCCGAGCAGCTGATCGGCAAGCTGACCGTGATGGTCGCGAACCTCGCGCCGCGCAAGATGAAGTTCGGCATGTCCGAAGGCATGGTGCTGGCGGCCTCGGCCGCGGACGAGAAGGCCGAACCGGGCCTCTACGTGCTCGAGCCGCATAGCGGCGCGAAGCCCGGCATGCGCGTGAAGTAACGCGCGGCGCTTTCGGGCGCCCCGACCCACCTCGCAGCACGCAGATATGACGAGAACGGCACGCTTCCAGGCGTGCCGTTTTTTTATGCTGCCCTCATCACCATGCGATCCGATCGAAGCGCCGCGTGTAGAGCACGTCGGCGCCATAGAACGTGCCGCCGTAGACGACCAGCGACCAGTACCGCGTCAGATTGATCGTCGCCTTGATCGCATTGCTGGCCGACTGCAGCCCCTGCTCGTAGCCGATCACGAGCCACTCGTTGATCGCCTTCGACACCATCACGACTTGCGGATCGGTCAGACCGACATCGCTGCGGCCGATCGAAAACTCGTCGAGCCCGACGGTCTGCGCGATCCGCGCGCCCGTCGCACTGCCGAGCAGCGCGAGCGCGGTCGTCATCGTGCTCTGCTGGCCGAGGTTGTTGCCCTGGTCGGTGCCGTGGCCGAACAGCAGCCATGACAGCTTTTCGTTGTCCGGCACGCTCGGTTCCGACACGAGCCGCGCGACCGGCGCCTGCAGCGTGCCGGTAACCTGCACGCCGGCCTCGACCTGCTGGTTGCGGCGCATCGCGAGGATGTTGATGCCCGGATTCGTGACCGGACCGTTGAACGTGAAGAAGCCGTTCTCGATCGTGAGCTTGCGGCCGAATGCGGTGTAGGTCGAACCCGGCGTGACGCGCACGTTGCCGACCGCGCGCAGCGGCGTATTCGGCGCGCTCGTCGCGGTGATCGTACCGGCGAGGCCGAGATCGGCGCCCTTGCCGCGGAAGCGGAAGTCGTTGCCGAGGCCGATCTCGATGTTCGCGCGTGGCGCGAACGGGCTCGCCGGCGGCTGACCGCCTTCGGTCGGACGCGGCCGGCCGCCCGCGCGCGTGCCGTCCGGGCGGATGATTACGACGTCGTCGCCGAGGCTCGGCGCGGCCTGCTCGGGCAAATCGAACAGCGCGCGGTCGACCACGAACTTGCCGTCGATCACAGGGCCGCGCTCCACGCCGCCGTTCGAGATGTTCGCGCTGCCCGACAGCGACAGATGGCGGTCCGGCGACGCGAACACATCGAGCTTGTCCGCGACGATGCTCGCGGTCATGTCGGGCTCCGCGCTGTCTAGGCGCACGCGGCCGGTCGCGCGCAGCGTGCCGCTCGCGCCGTGGAACTCGACCTGCTCGAAGTCCACCGTGTTCTGCGACAGCGCGATGCGCACGACGCCGTCCTTCAGTTGCACGCCCTGGCTCACGACCGTCGCGGACAGACCGTCGCCGGTCAGCGAGCCGGTCACGTTCGGCTTCGCGACCGTGCCGCCGAGCGCGAGTTGCAGCGCGAGACGGCCGTCGAGCAGGTAGCTCGGGCCGAGCAGGCCGCCCGTCGTGCGCAGCGACGGCACGTTCGCGTTGACATTGCCCGACAGCGCGCTCTGCGGATCGACGGTCAACATGCCGTCGCGCAGCACGAGCGACGTGTGCGCGTCGGCATCGATCACGCCGATGCGGCTCGCCTGCGCATGCACCGTCGCGTTGAGCCGGTTGCCGCCGGTGAATTCGGCGCGCGCGCGAATCGCGCCAATGCCCATCGACGCGAGCCCGCGGCCGATTTCGACCGTCACGTCGCCGCTGCGCCGGAGCAGCTCGATGTGGCCGCTGGCCGTCGCGCCGAGCGAGAAGTCCCAGTCGCCGTCGAACACGAGGTCGGTGCGCACGGCGGGCGGCTCGCCGGTGATCTGGCGACGCAGCTCCTGCAAGTGCGCGAGCGACACATCGGTCAGGCTGCCAGTCGACTGGATGCGGCCGTGATCGAACGCGAACGACTTCAGGGCCAGCACCGAGCCTTCAATCGTCAGGCGCGTCGCGCCGAGCGTCAGGTGGCCCGGCCCGGCACTGACCGCGAGCGGTGATTCGAGATTGAGCGCCGGCGTACCGCGATTCTGCAGACGCGTGACGGTGCCGTCCCAGCGCGAGCCGTCGCGCGTGTCGGTCAGCTTGCCGTTGGCGGCGAGCGTCAGGTCAAGCGGACGGTCCTGCAGCTTGCCGGTCGCGGCGGCTTCGAGCGTGTGATTCGCGCGTGTGCCGGACAGGCGAGCGGTCAGCGTGGCGAGGTCCACGCCGCCCGCGCTCACATTGCGCGCGTCGGTCGTGAACGCGAGCGCGCCGTTCGCGCCGTCGCGCAACTCGGCATGGCCTTGTGCGTGGCCGACGCGGTTGCTCGCGAATACGACGCTGTCGGCCTTGTAATTCAGCGTCACGTTCGGATGCGCGAACGAGCCGGTCACGTCGCCGTCAGCGGCGACCGCGCCCGCGAGGCCGAAGCCGAGCCGATCGAGCTGCGGCGCGTCGATGGCGAAGCGCAGCCGGTCGCCGGCCGCGCCGAAGCTGCCTTGCAGATTGACCTGATTGCCCGCTACGGAAAGATTCGCGCGGCTCGGCAGGATTCGCGAGCCGGCCAACTGGATCATGCCGCCCCCCGTCAGCGGCAGATCGTTGTAGACGCTCGGGCCGAGCGTGAATTCGGCGCGCGTCGTGAAGACCGGCGCGAGCACACCGGCCGCGGTGATCGTGGCGGTTACGCGCGCCTCGATCCTGCGCGCGGGTGTGGCCGGGCGCGGGGCCGCGCGCCCGGCTGCGCGATGCGCGGGCGCGGGCGTCCTGCGCTCGAGCACTTCGGTCTGCACCGCCGCCTGCGCGGTGTTCTTCGCGATGGCCGCGGCCTGATCGCCGGGCGCCGCGCTCTTCGCGCCAACGGTGCTGCCCGCGAGCGCCGCGGCCTGCGCTTGCCGCTCGCTCCGCGCGCCGCTCGCGGCGGGCGCGCCGGAACTCGTGACGGGCGTGCGCGCCGGCATCTGCGAAGTCAGCGACAGCGGATCGAAATCGGTCAGTTGCGCCTTCAGGTTGTAGGTCGAGTTCGCATCGTGCTTCAGCGCGCCCGATAGATCGATGCGGCCGCGGCCCGACGTGACGCGCACGTCGTTGAAGCTGATGCGTGCGGGGTCGAACGTGATCTTGCCCTGCGCGCGCAGCGCGGCGGCGGGGTCGGCGAGATCGAGCGTCAGGCTCTGGATGTCGTCGTTCAGGCGGATGCCGATCGGGCCGGACAGTTGCGTCGGCCGCACGGTCGCCTGCAGCGCGTTCAGGTCTAGCCGCGCGACGTTCAGGTCGAGCTGGCCGTGCCGGCCGCTCAGCGTGCCGCCACCGGTGAGCGTCGCGTTGCGCACGAGCCGCACGTTCAGGTTGGCGATGCTCTGTGTGTGGGCGTCGAGCCGCACGTCGGCGTTCGCGTCGATCAGCGGCAGCAGTTTCTGGTCGATTGCGCCGGGTTTCGCGTTGACGATCGAGATATGGCCGGCGACGGCGAAACCCGCCGCCGGTTCGACCGGCGCGTGATGGCCGCCGAACACGTGGTGCGGATGGCTGGCGGCGGACGGTTCGGCCGCGCTGGCCGCGCTCGCTGCGTGGGCTGTGCTGGCCGCGCCGGACTCCACCGGCTGCAACTCCGCGCGCACCGCCAGATCGGCCAACGGCGCACCGGGCGCGAAGGTCTGCGGATTCACATGATCGAAGCTCAGCGTCGCGCGCTGCAACGGCACCACGGCAAACGGCGCCGCTTCGACCCGCGCGTGGCCGGCGAGCTTCATGCCGCTCGCATCGAGCTCGGCGACCAGTTGCTCGAGCGTGCCGCTCAGGTGACCTGCGACCTGCACCGCTTCATCGTTGACCTTGCCCGCATAACCGACTTCGCCGCTGAGCGGAAACGGCTGCACGCCATCGAGTTTCGCCGCTGCCGTCAGCGCCCCGAACGGCGTCTCGAGCCGGTCGATCGCGGCCTCGTGATGACGCCCGTCGCTGCGCCCATGAAACGCGAAGCTCGACAGCTCCGTCGTCGACGCGCCCTGGTGCAGCAGCAGCCGCTCGACCCGCACGTCGCGGATCTCCAGCTGCATCGGCAATTGCAGATCTTGCGGCAGTTTCATCGGCTCGTTGCTGCTCGGCGACGACGGGCCCACGCGCGCCTCGATCGTGCCGACGCGCAGGTAATCGATCGTGAACCGCCACGGCTCGCGCGCGAGCGCCCAGCTGCCCGCGACGCGGTCGATCTGGATGTCAGTGCCGTTGCCGTCGAGGCTGCGCCAGCGCACGTCGCGCAGTTGCACGCCCTGCGCGAGCGTGCCGCCGTCGAGCGTGCCGGCGAGCCGGCCGCCCAGCAGCTTCACGGCCGCGTGCCACGCATACGCGGTGCCGCGTTCGGTCGTCAGCGCGCCGTACAACAGGCCGACCGCGAGCACGGCGAGCAGCACCAGCATGATCACCGTGCCCGCGATCGTCTTCAGCAACAGCCGGCCCCAGCGCCGCCTCGGCGGCGGCGTGTCGGGCGGCTGCTGCCCGTCCGGCGGTCCTGGCGGCGTGGCGCCGGGCGGCTGCGCGTTGGGCGGGTCGGTGACGTCGGTGGTCATGCGTGAATACGATGGCAAATAAGGTGGCGGGTTGTCGTCAAACGTCAGAACGCGATGCCGAGCGTGATATACGGCCGCACCCGGTTGTCGCGGATTCCGTAAGCGACATCGAGATTGACCGGGCCGACCGGGCTGCGCCAGCGCGCGCCGACGCCGGCGCCCGGATAGAAAATTTTCTCGCCCCAGGTGTCGGTGGCGGTGCCGATGTCGAAGAACACGGCCGCGCCCCAGTTGCGCGAGAACCAGTGCTGGTATTCGGCCGCGCTCGTCACCAGGTATTTGGTCGGCAGGACCGAGCCGGCGACGTTGTTACCGATGCTCTGGAAGCCGTAGCCGCGCACCGAGTTCGAACCGCCCGCGCGGAACAGCAGCGACGCCGGAATGCCGCTCGAGCTGCCGCTCGTGAAGACGCCGCCGAGTTCGGCGCGGATCAGCACGATGTCGTTGTCGCCAATCGGGAAATACTGCTGGCCGCGCGCGTAGCCGCGGATGAACGACTGGTCGGCGAGCACTCCCTTGACCGCGAAGCCCGCCTCGACGTGGATCAGGTTGCCACGGCGCGGGAACAGCGGGTCATCGGTGTCGCGCCGCGTCCACGACCACCCCGGCACCAGCGCGTGCGCGCGGGTCGGCGGCGCGGCGTTCTGGTCGAGCTTATCGTCGTAGAACAGCAGCGAATAGCTGTAGTCGAGGAACTGCGACGTGCGCGAGCGCTGCACGCCGCCGCGGATGCTGTAGATGCGCGTGTCGGAGACGTCGGTGGTCGTGTACGACGCGAGCACGCTATTGGTCCAGCCGTGCAGGCCCGGCGGCATCGATAGCTGGACCTGGCCGTACTGCTGCGTCTGATCGGCGCGGCCCTCGACGGTGAACGGCCACGCCGCGCCGAACGTGTTCAGATACGTGTAGCCGCCCTGCACGAGCGGACCGTTGTCGGTCGAATAGCCTACGCCGCCGCGGAAGCTGTGATACGGAAACTCCGACACCTTCACGTGCACCGGCGTGTCGAGCGGCTTGCTGGGGTCGTTGTCGAGGTCGATCGCCACGCTCGCGAAGTACGGGGTGTTCTGCAGTTGCCGCTGCAGCTCGGCGACGGTGCGCGTGTCGTAGATGTCGCCCGGCGAGATCGGATTGACGTTATGGACGATGCGTACCGGATAGCGCCTGGTGCCCTGCACGTCGAGCTGGCCCATCGTGAAGGTCGGCCCGCTGTCGTAGATCACCGACAGCTTCGCGGTGTGCGTGCGCGGATCGATCAGCGCCTCGGAGTGGTAGATCTTCGCGGCGAGGTAGCGGCGCGATTGCAGCTCGCGCAGCGACGCGTTCTTCGCGTCGTCCCAGTCGCCCTGCGAGAACGGTTGGCCCTCGTGCAGCGAGAACGCGAAGCGCGTCGCGTTTTCGCGCGACGGGTCTTCGGTCAGCACCGCGCCGCGAAACGACAGATCGACCGACGTGACTTTGGTCTGTGGCCCCGGCTCGACGCGCACGGTGACCTGACGCATGTTGTCGACTGTGCGCACGTCGGTGCTGACGAGCGGGGAGAAATAGCCCTGCGTCGCGGCGAGATCGCGCACCTGCTGCGGCGTCGCGGTGATGAGGAACGAGAACTGGTCGTCGGTGACGTCGGGGCGCTTCGCGAAACGCGAGATATCGAGGTTCTGTTCGAGCAGCCGGCGCAGCGCGCGCGGCTCGGCGACCACCTCGACCTTGTAGCTCGGCGCCTTGCTCGCTGCGTAGGCCTCGCCCCCGGCGAGCAGCATCATCAGGAGGCCGAAGGTGAGCGACACGCGCAGCCAGCACCGCGCGAGCGCCTCGCGCTCACGCGCGCGCCCTCGCGTCTGACCGGTTGCGCCGCGCCCCACACGCGGCTTGTCGATCGTACCTCCCGCCAAACAGGACCTCCGGCCTCAATGAGTGAATTCTCGTGTCCCGGCCGCGCTGCGCGATCGAGGCATGCTATTTGACCACAATGCGACCCCAATCGGCCCCTATCGTGCCCCAGGCGGCGCCCCGCGCTTCATCTCGAAAATAGACGGCTTGCGGCGATTTTCGACCGCGCGCGGCGCATGCGGTAAAATCGCTGACGACGGCGCCCCCTCGCGGCACCGCGCAGCGGCCAGCCCGAGAGCCGCCACCTTACCCACCACGGACGTCGAGCCATGTATCAATCGGACATCACCCAGTTCCTGAACCAGCTCAAGCAACAGAAGCCCAATCTGGAGGCCGAGCAACGCAAAGGCCGCGCACTGCTGTGGGACAAACAGCCGATCGATCTGGAAGAGCGCGCCGAGCAGAAAGCTTCGCGCGTGCAGCAGACGCCCTACTCGTACTACCAGAACTTCTAAGCGCTCCAGTCACGCCGACGATGAGTCACGCTGACGAGGTGCATGGTCCGCTTCACGGCCCAGTTCACGGCCCGATACACGGCCCGGTTCGCGGCCCAGCGCCGGCACCGTCCGACACCGCGCTTGCCACGCCCGCTACCGATTCGACGCCCGACACGGTCGACGGCGTCGCTTTCGCGCGTCTGTACGGCGAGCCGCTGTTCAAGCTGCCGAACGACCTGTACATCCCGCCGGACGCGCTCGAGGTGTTCCTCGAGACCTTCGAGGGGCCGCTCGACCTGCTGCTGTACCTGATCCGCAAGCAGAACTTCAACGTGCTCGACATCCCGATGGCGGATGTCACCGAGCAATATCTCGGCTACGTCGAGCAACTGCGCAAGACCAATCTCGAACTCGCGTCCGAGTATCTGCTGATGGCCGCGATGCTGATCGAAATCAAGTCGCGCATGCTGCTGCCGGTCAAGAAGGCCGACACCGGCGAGGAAGCCGAAGACCCACGCGCCGAACTGGTGCGCCGCCTGCTCGAATACGAGCAGATCAAGCTCGCCGCGCAACGCATCGACCAATTGCCGCAGCTCGGGCGCGATTTCCTGCGCGCCGAGGTCTATATCGAGCAGAGCGTCACGCCGCGTTTTCCAGACGTGAACAGCGACGACCTGCGCGCCGCGTGGGCCGACGTGATCAAGCGTGCGAAGCTGGTCCAGCATCACAAGATTTCGCGCGAGGAACTGTCGGTGCGCGAGCACATGAGCCTGATCCTGCGGCAGTTGCAGAACGCGCGCTTCATCGAGTTTTCCGATCTGTTCGACACGAGCCGCGGTGTGCCGGTGGTCGTGGTGAACTTCATCGCCGTGCTCGAGCTGTGCCGTGAATCACTCGTCGAAATCACTCAGGCGGAGCCGTTCGCGCCGATTTACGTGCGACTGGCGTATCTGCCGGCCTGAGTGCGGAAAGACAGCCGCTTAGCGGCCGGATCGCGGCCGCAACCGCGGGAAAATTGTTAGGAACCGTCGCAGCGAAGCCTGGCGGGCCTCAGCGGGAACTGCGCGGCAAGCGCGCGGCGCGCCCCTCGAAAGTGCCGCCGCGATTCGGTGCGCCCGCTGCCCAAATCCACTACAATCCGCGCTCCGAACCCGTCATTTGCCGGCGAGGCGATGACCCCCGCGATTCCGCCAGGTGTCGCGCCAACCGGATCGCGCGCCGCGCGAGCCTATCCCTGTCCGATCATGAAAGTCATCAGCTCGATCCATGAATTGCGCGACCAGTTGCGCGGCCAGAATCGCACGGCCTTTGTGCCGACGATGGGCAACCTCCACGAGGGCCATTTGTCGCTGATGCGCCTCGCGCGCCAGCACGGCGACCCGGTCGTGGCGAGCATTTTCGTCAATCGCCTGCAATTCGGCCCGAACGAGGATTTCGATAAATATCCGCGCACGCTCGAAGCCGACATCGAAAAGCTGCAGAAGGAAGGCGTCTACGTGCTGTTCGCGCCGACCGAAAAGGACATGTATCCGGAGCCGCAGGAGTATCGCGTCCATCCGCCGCACGATCTCGGCGACATCCTCGAGGGTGAATTCCGCCCCGGCTTCTTCCACGGCGTCTGTACCGTGGTGATGAAGCTGATGTCGTGCGTACAGCCGCGCGTCGCGGTGTTCGGCAAGAAGGATTATCAGCAGCTGATGATCGTGCGCCAGATGTGCCACCAATTCGCGCTGCCGACCGACATCGTCGCCGCCGAAACCGTGCGCGACACCGACGGCCTCGCGCTCAGCTCGCGCAACCGCTACCTTTCGGCCGCCGAGCGCGCCGAGGCGCCGATGCTGGCCGCCGAACTCAATCGGGTGCGCAACGCGGTGCTCGCGGGCGAGCGCGACTTCGCGAAGCTCGAGGAGTCGGCCAAAGCGACGCTCGCGGCGCGCGGCTGGAATCCCGATTACATCGCGATCCGCAAGCGCTCGAACCTGATCGCGCCCGGCGCGCAAGACGCCAACGCACCGCTCGTCGTGCTGGCCGCCGCGAAGCTCGGCGCGACCCGGCTCATCGACAACCTCGAAATCTGACGCCGCACCCGCCCGCGCAAACACAGTTACACTGCGCAGTCACACAGGATTGGATTGATCATGCAACGCAATATGCTGAAGTCGAAGATTCACCGCGTCGCGGTCACGCACTGCGAGCTCCACTACGAGGGCTCGTGCGCGATCGACGAAGACCTGCTGGAAGCGGCGAACATCGTCGAAAACGAGCGCATCGACATCTGGAACATCAACAACGGCGAGCGCTTCTCGACCTACGCAATCAAGGGTGAGCGCGGCAGCGGCATGATTTCGCTGAACGGCTCGGCCGCGCGCCGCGCGCAGCTCGGCGATCTGGTCATCATCGCGGCGTTCGCGGTGGTCGACGAGGCCGAGCTGAAGGCGGGCTGGAAGCCGGACCTCGTGTTCGTCGATGAAAACAACAAGATCAAGGGCAGCCGCGACCACGTGCCCACGCAGGCCTGGAGCTGAGCGAGGCATCAGCTCGATCTTCACTGATGGCGGGCAGCCCCCTGCCTCAGCCCTTCTTTCCCGCGCCGTTCGTCCACTCGACGATCGGCTGCCACTGCTCGAGATCCTTCTCCACGCGACTTTTCGCGACATCCCACAGCGTCAGGCCGTGCGCCGCGAGCTGCACGTAGTTCTGCGTGTCGCGCAGAAAGCCGAGCACCGGCAGCTTCAATCCCTCGACGAAGCGATGCAGCTGCTCGGCCGAGCGCGTGCGTGCATCGACGCGCATGCCGACCACGCCGATCTCGATCGCGCCCTTCCTGACCGCCTTTTCCTTCGCGAGCCGCTCGAGAAATTCCTGGGTCGCGAGAATATCGAACAGCGACGGCTGGAGCGGCACGATCACCTTGTCGGCGAGATCGAGCGCAATGTTCATGCGATTGCCATGCAGGCCGGCCGGCGTGTCGACGACCGCGTGCTCGAGGCCTTTCGGCGGCTTGGCCGGCGTGTCGGGATTGACCTCCCAGGTTTCGATGGTCGGCAGCGTGGAGGGCCGCAATTCGAGCCACGCATGCGCGGAGTGCTGCTTGTCGAGGTCGGCCAGCGCGACCCATTCGCCCTCCGCGGCGAAATAGCCGGCCAGATTGGTCGATAGCGTGCTCTTGCCCACGCCGCCCTTCGGATTCGCCACCACGATCACCGACATGAAATCTCCCGGAAAGAAGGCTGGACCGCTGCCAGCCGGTTTGCCGCGCTATTGCTCCGTACCCGCCGATCCGCTGTGACCGGCGCCGGCGGGCTCCATGAACGCTGCCGTTCGAAGTTCGGCTTCCAGGTACGCCCACCGGTTCAGCCGTTGATAATATCGACAAATCCCGCGCGGCCGAAACCCCCGCATCGCGAATCGGCCGCCGCAAACCGCCGTTTTTATCGACAAGGACCTGAAATCTCATGAGCAAACTGCGCCCGGAATACACCGTCGAACGCCTGCAGGAGCGCCAGAAGGGCACGCTGCCGGACCTGCTGGGCCTGCGCGTGCTGACCGTGGACCAAGGCACGCTGATCGCCGAACTTACCGTGCGCGAGGAACTGCTCGCGCCGAACGGCTTCCTGCACGCGGCCACCGTGATCGGCCTCGCCGACACCGCCTGCGGCTACGCGTGCATCGCGCATCTGCCCGAAAATTCGCGCAATTTCACGACGGTCGAGCTGAAGAGCAACTTCCTCGGCACCGCCACGCAGGGCACGATCCGCGCGGTCGCGAAGGGTGTGCACCTTGGGCGCAGCACGCAGGTCTGGGACGCGACGGTCACTGGTCCCGATGGTAAGACCATCGCACTGTTTCGTTGCACGCAGATGGTGTTGTACTAAGCGACCCGCCCGCGCAGCAATGGCTTTCGATCCGATCGAAAAGGTCGGTGCAAAGCGTCACCCCAGCGCCGCGAACAGCCCGCGCATATCGACGTGCTCGGCGAGCGTATCGGCCAGCCGCTCCAGCGACGCCTCGCGCAACGCCGGATAGTCCACCGCTTCGGCGTCGCTCAAGCCCGCCCACGCGAGCAGCGCCGCGCACGCGGCCGGCGTGTCGAACAGGCCATGCACATAGGTCGCGAGAATCTGGCCGTCGGCGGACAACGCGCCATCGGGACGCCCGAAGTCCGCGCCGCCCTCGCGCGGACCAGCAGGGTCGAGCCGCAGCGCCGGCGTATCCAATGCCGGCCCGCGCGTCTCGCCCATATGAATCTCGTAGCCGGCGACGTCTGGTGCGCCGGGCAGCGCGAGGCGCCCGCTCACGTTCTTCAGCGTCTTGTCGCGCGTGAGCACCGTCGCATAGTCGAGCCAGCCGAAGCCCGCAAAGGTGCCGGGCGCGCTTTCGACGCCGTGCGGATCGGCGATCTCTCGTCCCAGCATCTGCATGCCGCCGCAAATGCCGATCACCCGGCCGCCATAGCGCAGATGCCGCGCGAGCACGTCGCCCCAGCCCTGCGCGCGCAGAAACGCGAGGTCGTCCGGCACGTTCTTCGAGCCCGGCAGGATGATCAGATCGGCGGCCGGCGGCGGCGTACCCGCGCGCACATAGTGAAAATCGACCTGCGGATGCGCGCGCAACGCGTCGAAATCGGTGTGATTGCTGATGTGCGGCAGCACCGGCACGACCACGCGCAGCAGACGGCGCGAGTCCCCGCTCGCCGCCGCGCGCAGCTCGGGCGGCAGCATGTCCTCGGCGTCGAGCGTCAGGCCGTGCAGATACGGCACGACCCCGAGCACCGGCTTGCCGGTCTTCGCTTCCAGCCAGTCGAGCCCGGGCTTCAGCAAACCGATGTCGCCGCGAAAGCGGTTGATGATGAAACCGCGCACCCGCGCTTGCTCGCTGTCGGACAGACAGGCGAGCGTGCCGGTCAGGTGCGCGAATACGCCGCCGCGGTCGATGTCGGCGACCAGCACGACCGGGCAATCGACCGCCTCCGCGAAACCCATGTTCGCGATGTCGCGCTCGCGCAGATTGATCTCGGCCGGACTGCCCGCGCCTTCGACGAAAATCGTGTCGTACGCCGCGCGCAGCCGCGCATACGACTCCAGCACCGCCTCGAACGCGACCGGCTTGTAGTCGTGATACGCGCGCGCGTCGAGATTGATGCGCGCCTTGCCGTGAATGATCACCTGCGCGCCGCGATCGCTGGTCGGCTTCAGCAGCACCGGGTTCAGATCGGTGTGCGCGTCGATGCCCGCGGCGAGCGCCTGCAATGCCTGTGCGCGGCCGATCTCGCCGCCGTCGACGGTGACCGCGCTGTTCAGCGCCATGTTCTGCGGCTTGAACGGCGCGACCCGCGCGCCCGCGCGCCGCGCGAGGCGGCACAGTCCCGCGACCAGCGTGCTCTTGCCCGCGTCGGACGTGGTGCCCTGGATCATCAGCGTGCCGCGAGGCACGGGCAGGGAGTCGGGGGAAATGGGCATTCGGATCACGGCGGTGCAGGTGGAAGGTGGATAGTGGCGTTGCAATGGAATCGAGCGGCATTATCCCATCGCGCCGGTACAATCAGGGCATGACTCCCCGCGACCTCACCTTCGTCCTCGGCGGCGCCCGCTCGGGCAAGAGCGCGCATGCCGAGCGGCTCGCCAGCGACAGCGCCCTCCCCGTCACCTACATCGCCACCGCCCGCGTCACCGACGACGCCGAATTCAACGCGCGCATCGCGCATCATCGCGCGCGGCGGCCCGCGCATTGGGGGCTCGTCGAAGCGGACGACGATCTCGCGGGCGCGCTCGCGCAACACGACGCGCCGGGCCAGTGTCTGCTGATCGATTGCCTGACGCTGTGGCTCGCCAACCTGCTGTGTCCCGCCGACGGCGCCGCGCCGCCGCTGTCGCACTACTACGAGCAGGCCTCCGCGTTCGAGGCGGCGCTCGCCGGCGCGCGCGGCAAGATCATCGTCGTCAGCAACGAGATCGGGCTCGGCGTGGTGCCGCTTGGCGAAGCCACCCGCCTTTACGTCTACGAACTCGGCCGCCTCAATCAGCGCATCGCCGCACTGAGCAGCGCAGCCACGCTGATGGTCGCGGGACTGCCGCTCGCGCTGAAAAGCGCGAGCCGCTCGTAATGCCGCCGCTGACGATGCCGCTGGTCGCGACGCTCGCGGTCGCGGGCGTCGCCGTCGATCGCTGGTTCGGCGAGCCGAGCCGCCGGCATCCGCTGGTCGGCTTCGGCAACTGGGCCGCGCGCATCGAGGCGCGCTTCAATCACGACCGGCGTCTGCGGCTCAAGGGGCTGCTCGCGTGGGCGCTCGCGGTGCTGCCGCCGGTGCTGATCGCGTGGTGGCTGGTCGCCGTGCTGCCGTTGTTCGCGGCCTGCGCGCTGCATGTCGCGCTGCTGTGGTTCGCGCTCGGCGCGCGCAGCCTGCGCGATCACATCGCGCCGATCTCGCGGGCGCTCGGCCAGCACGATCTCGCCACCGCACGGGAGCTGACCGCGCGGATCGTGTCGCGCGACACCAGTCAGTCCGACGAGGCCGCGCTCGCGCGCGCCGCGGTCGAATCGGCGCTCGAAAACGGCAACGACGCGATCTTCGGCGCGCTGTTCTGGTTCGCGCTCGCGGGCGGGCCTGGCGCGCTCGGCTTTCGCCTCGCCAATACGCTCGACGCGATGTGGGGTTATCGCACGCCGCGCTTTCTGCGCTTCGGCTGGGCCGCCGCGCGCATCGACGACGTGCTGAACTGGATTCCCGCGCGGCTGACCGCCACCAGCTACGCGCTGCTCGGCGACACGCTGACCGCATGGCGCTGCTGGCGCGAGCAGGCGCCACGCTGGGACAGCCCGAACGCGGGACCGGTGATGGCGTCCGGCGCCGGCAGCCTGAACGTGCTGATCGGCGGGCCGGCCGTGTATCACGGCACGCTCGAGCATCGGCCGACGCTGGGCTTCGGGCATCGCGCCGAGGCGCGTCATGTGGGCGCCGCGTTGATGCTGGTCGAACGCACGGTGATTCTGTGGCTGGCCGTACTGATCGTGCTGGCCTTGTTGAGTGTGCCGTTTCATGGCTGAGCGAAACGACACGCGTAGCGATGGGATGAGCGCATGACCGACCGGACACAAGCGCGCGAGCACGCCGCAGGCGATCCGATCGCACACGGCGGCAACCTGCACGAAGCGGCGGCGCGCTACGGCATTCCGTACGCACAGTGGCTCGATCTGTCCACCGGCATCAATCCGCACGGCTATCCGGTGCCGCCGTTGCCCGCCGACGCCTGGCGTCGTTTGCCCGACGAAGGCGACGGCTTCGCCGAGCGGGCCGCGCGCTACTACGGCGCACCCGATGCCGCGCATGTGCTGCCGGTGGCCGGCAGCCAGGCGGCGATTCGCGCGCTGCCCGCGCTGCTGCCGCGCGCGACGCTCGGCATCGCGCCGCTGACCTACGGCGAGTACGGGCCCGCGTTCGCGCGCGCCGGACACGAGGTCGCGCCGCTCGACGTGTATCGCGACACGCTGCCCGCCGCGCTCACGCATGTCGTGATCGTCAATCCCAACAATCCGACGGCCACGCATCTCGATGCCGCCAGGCTGCTGCACTGGCATGCGCAGCTGCGCGAACGCGGCGGCACGCTGCTGGTCGACGAGGCGTTCGCCGATACGCTGCCGGCCGCGCGCGTCGCGTCGCTGGCGGCGCATACGCAGCGGGACGGGCTCGTCGTGTTGCGCTCGCCCGGCAAGTTCTTCGGGCTCGCGGGTGTGCGCGCCGGCTTCGTACTGGGCGCGCCCGCCTTGCTCGCCGCGTTGCGCGACAGATTGGGCGCGTGGACGGTCAGCGGTCCCGCGCGTCATGCGGTGAGCGCCGCGTTCGCCGATGCCGCGTGGCAAACGCGGATGCGTGAGCGGCTGATCGGCGAAAGCGCACGGCTTGCCGGGCTGTTGCACGCGCACGGTTTCGCGACTCGCGGCACGCCGCTTTTCGCATGGACCGACGATGCGCGCGCCGCCGCATTGCATGAAGCGCTCGCGCGGCGCGGCGTGTGGACGCGTCTTTTTCCGCCATCGCCCCAGGTGCCATCGGCCAGCGTGCGCTTCGGGCTGCCGGGCGATGAAGCCGAATGGACCCGCTTCGAACAACTGCTTCAACAGGCGGTTGATTCGATCGATACCGCGCGCTCGGGTTAGCGCACCGTCCTTCGCACTCCAGCCGTTCAACGCTTCGTGATCCGCCCTCGCCCGATGACCCGCTTCACTCGCTCCGCTCGCTTTGCCGCGCCCCCGCGCCACTTCATCCCTTGGTTCAGCGCCGCAGCGCTCGCTCTAACTGCGCTGAGCGCGCACGCCGCGATCACCGTCACCGACGACAGCGGCGCGACCGTCACGCTCGCCGCGCCCGCGCAGCGCGTGATCAGCCTCGCCCCGCACGTGACCGAGTTGCTGTACGCCGCGGGCGGCGGCCCGAAGATGGTCGGCGCGGTGTCGTACAGCGACTATCCGCCCGAAGCGAAACAACTGCCACGCGTCGGCGACAACAAGGCGCTCGACCTCGAACGCATCGTCGCGCTGAAACCGGATCTGATCGTCGTGTGGCGGCATGGCAATGCGCAGCGTCAGCTCGAGCGCTTGCGCGAGCTGCACGTGCCGCTCTTTTTCAGCGAGCCGCGCCGTCTCGACGATATCGCCGTGTCGCTGACGAAGCTCGGCCGGCTGCTAGGCACCTCCGCGAGCGCGGACGCGGCGGCGGCCGCCTATCGCGACGACATCGGCCGCCTGCGCGCGCGGTATGCGAATCGCCCCGTAGTCAGCGTGTTTTATCAGGTATGGGACCGGCCGCTGATGACGCTCAACGGCGAGCACATGATCAGCGACGTGATCACGCTATGCGGCGGCCGCAACGTGTTCGCGGACTTGCAGCCGCTCGTGCCGACCGTATCGACCGAAGCGGTGCTCGCGGCGAATCCGCAGGCGATCGTCACGGCGGCGCCCGGCGCGACGCAGCCCGACACGACGCTGCCGCAACTCGACGCATGGCGCGCGTGGCCGCGTCTCGCGGCCGTCGCGAACGACAACCTGTTCGCGATCGACGGCGATCTGATCAATCGCCCCGCGCCACGCATCGCGCAAGGCGCGCGGCAACTGTGCGAGGACCTCGAACTGGCGCGCTCGCGCGCAAACAAACCCGCGCCATGACGCGCTGCGGGTCGCGCCAAAAAACGCTCAGTTCTCCGCATGACCACGCGGGTCACGCATTCCATCGCACCAGCGACCACTGCAGGGTCTCGTCGTTACGCCGCAACCAGACGATCCCGGTCATATCGAGCGACCACTGCAGGCAACGCGCGAGCGGCACCTCCAGCACCCACGACGCGATCGCGCGCATCACCCCCGCGTGCGTGACCACGTACGCGGGCGAGAGCTCGCGCGTCAGCGCGAACGCATCGAACCACGCTCGCACACGCGCGACGAATTGCGCGACGCTCTCGCCGCCATGCGCGCGAGCATGCTCGAAATTGGCGGCCCAGTCGTCGAGCTGGGCGCGATCGATCGTATCCCAGCGCTGCGCTTCCCATTCGCCGAAGTCCATCTCCTTCAGACGCTCATCGTGGCTGACCACGCAGCCGAAGTCGTTGGCGATCTCATTCGCGAGCGCGGCGCAGCGCGTGAGCGGACTCGTGATCAGCACGCGCGGCGCCGGCACCTGCAAGCTCGCGAGCTTGACCGCCAACGCATTGGACGTGACCTCGGCGCTTTCCGCCAACGCGACATCACTATGGCCGTAACAAACCCCCGCCTCGAGCGCGACAGCGGGATGTCGAATCAGGACGATATCCATGCAAGCCCCACCAGATAGATGCTCAATTCGAAGATTTGCTGCGCGAAGCCGAGACAGTCACCGGTATAGCCGCCGATGCGTCTGACGAAATAACGGCCCATCGTGAAGCGCAGCGCCAACAGCACGACACACGTGAGCGCGGCGAAACGAAAGTCGGGCGCGCCGGGGCCGTTCGGCCACAGCAGCCACGGCAGCCCGAACAGCGCGGCGCACAGCAGTGCCAGCCCGCTCAGACGCTGCGCGACCGGCTTCGCTTTGCCCGCGGCGCGCACATAGTCGAGCGTGGCCAGATAACTGATCGCGCACGCGCGGCTCGCGCCATGCGCCGCAACCATCAGACTTGCGGCGGAAAGCGGCGGCAACGCGGCCAGCGTTTGCCACTTGATCGCCAACGCGATCACGAGCGCGATGGCACCGAAAGCACCGATGCGCGAGTCGTGCATGATGCGCAATGCATCGTCGCGCATATAGGCGCCACCGAACGCATCGACGCAATCGGCTAGACCGTCCTCGTGGAACGCGCCCGTCACGAGCAGCGACGCGGCCATCGACAGCAGCACCGCGACGCCCGCCGGAAACGCGCGCAGCGCGGCAAGATAGACGAGCGCGCTGAAGCCGCCGACCAGCACGCCGACGAGCGGAAAATAGCGCGCCGCCGCATTCAGATAATGCGGCTCGTAGCCGACCCAGCGCGGCACCGGCACGCGCGTGAAGTAACCGAGCGCCGTGAAGAAATAGCGCAGTTCCGCGAGCGGGTTCATGGACGTGTCGAGCGCCTGTTCGCTGCGATGCGGGCCGAGCTTCGCGTTGCCGCGACGCGTGGGTTCGAGCGCGTCACGGTTCGCGATCCGCGACGCCCGCGGAATCGAAGCTGGCCATCTCGTTGAAGAAAGCCGCCGCCGCGCGCAGCAGCGGCACCGCGAGCGCCGCGCCCGTGCCCTCGCCGAGCCGCATGTCGAGCGACAGCAGCGGCTGCGCGCCGAAATGATCGAGCATGCGCCGATGGCCGGCCTCGTTCGACGCATGCGCGAACACGCAGTACTCGCGCACGGCGGGCGCCAGCGCATCGGCGACCAGCAGCGCCGACGTCGCAATGAAGCCATCCACGAGGATCGTCATGCGCGCCTCGGCGGCCGCCATAAATGCGCCCGTCATCATCGCGATTTCGAAGCCGCCGAAGGTCGCGAGCACGTCGAGCGGCGCGCAAGCGTCGGGATGACGCGCGAGCGCCGCCGCGAGCACGTTGCGCTTCTTCGCGAGCCCGGCATTGTCGAGACCGGTGCCACGGCCGACGCAGTCGTCGATCGGCACGCCGCACAGGCGGCTCATCAGACACGCGGCCGCCGACGTGTTCGCGATGCCCATCTCGCCGAAGCCGATCACGTTCGAGCCGAGCGCCGCGTGATGACGCACGCGCGCGGCGCCTGCCTGCATCGCGGCGAGCGTTTCGGCCTGCGTCATCGCGGCTTCGTGCGCGAAGTTGCGCGTGCCGGGCCCGACCGGAATGTCGACGACTCCGTCGGTGGACGGCAGCGGCGTCGCGATGCCCGCGTTGACCACTTCGAGTTCGAGACCGGCGACGCGGCTGAGCGCATTGATCGCCGCGCCGCCCGCGATGAAGTTCGCGACCATCTGCGCGGTCACCGCTTGCGGATACGGGCTCACGCCTTCGGCGGCGATACCGTGATCGCCCGCGAACACGATCATCGCGGGACGCTGCACGCTGGGACGCGTACTGCGCTGGATCAGGCCCATCTGGCGCGCGAGCGTTTCGAGCCGGCCGAGGCTGCCGGGCGGTTTGGTGCGCGTATCGATGATCCGTTGCAGCTCGGCGCGCAGCGTCTGATCGAGCGGCGCGACTTCGGGCAAACCGGCCGGGAGTGGGATGCGAGTCATAGGTGTGATCGAAACAAGGTATAGGGGATTAATAGTCAGCCTGACTGTTCGTCATGACCGGCAGGCGATTCATGACGCGCGCGCGGCGCGGGAATCAACGCCTCGTGCTCGCCATCGCGAATCAGAATCAGCGGATAGCCGAACGCGCGGCTCGTCAACGCGGGCGTCAGCACGTCGCGCACCGGGCCCGCATACGCGCCGCCCGCGCCGTCGAGCAGCAACGCGTGCGTCGCGAAGCGGCGCGCGAGGTTCAGGTCGTGGCAGGAGAACAGCACACTGCGCGGCATGCTGCGTCCCGGCTTGCCCGTCCATGCAACGAGCGCTTCGAGGCAGTCGATCTGGTGATGCAGGTCGAGATGCGACAACGGTTCGTCGAGCAGCAACAGCGGCGCGTCCTGGCACAGCACTGCCGCGAGCGCGACGCGCTGACGCTCGCCGCCCGATAGCGACAGCACGTCGCGCGCCGCAAAGCCCGCAAGGCCGAGCGATTCGAGCGCCGCCTGTGCAGCCGCGCGATCTTCATCGCGCTCCCAGCCCCAGCCGCCCAGATGCGGGAAGCGATTCAGCAGCACGATGTCGAGCACGCTGGCATTGAACGCATCGGCCGCGCTTTGCGGCATCAGCGCGCGGCGCCGTGCGAGCGGCAGCGGCTGCCAGTCGGCCACGCGCACGCCATCGAGTTCGACATGGCCCGCCGCCGGATGCAACAGGCCCGCCAGCGTCGACAGCAAGGTGGTCTTGCCCGCGCCGTTCGGCCCGGCGATACACCAGACTTCGCCCGCATTGAAGGTGTGCGTGAACGCGTCGAGCAAGGTGCGCGCGCCGGCGCGCAGTGTCAGGCGCTGCGTGCTCAGCATCGAAGAGGTGGGGCTGGGTTCGGCTTGCATCATCGGCGGCGTTTGAGCAGCATCCACAGGAACACCGGCACGCCGACCAGCGACGTGATCACGCCGACCGGCAATTGCGCGGGCGCAATCACGGTCCGCGCGAGCAGATCCGCGCCCATCACCGCGACACCGCCGCCGAGTGCAGCCGCCGGCAGCAGCATGCGCTGGTCGTTGCCGAACGCGAGCCGCAGCATATGCGGCACGACGAGACCGACGAAGCCGATCGTGCCCGCGGTCGTCACCGCGGCGGCCGCCGCCAGCGACGCGACCAGGTACACGCGCAAACGCAGTGGCATTACCGCGACGCCGAGCGCTAGCGCGGCTGCGTCGCCGCGCAGCAGCACGTTCAGACGCGGCGCGGCTGGCACGATCGCAAGCAACACGAGCGCGAGCGCGATCAGCGCGGTCCACGGCAGCGCGCCGCCATTGAGGTCGCCGGTCAGCCAGAACAGCATGCCGCGCAGACGGCTATCGGGCGCGAGATTGAGCAGCAGCGTAATCATCGCGCCCCACCCGGCCGCGATCACCGCGCCGGTCAGCAGCAAACGCGGCGACGTGTCCTGCGGCTCGCCGCGCCACAGTTCGCGACGCGCGAGTCCGAGCACCAGCAGGATCGACACGAACGCACCCGCGAACGCGCTCGCATCGACGATCCACCATGCGCCGCCCGCGATCATCGCGACCAGCGCGAAGCTGGCCGCGCCGCCCGACACGCCGAGCACGTACGGCTCGGCCAGCGGATTGCGCAGCAGCACCTGCAGCAGCGCGCCGGCGAGCGCGAGCAACGCGCCGCAGGCGAAGCCCGCGAGCGCGCGCGGCAATCGCAACGTGCGCACGATTTCGCCGGCGAGATCGTCGCTGCCCGCGGCGCCGAACGTGTGCGTTGGCACGAGCGCCGCAAGCACGCGCGACGGCGCGAGCGGCACGCTGCCGAGCACCAGCGACGCGCCGAGCAGCGCGACGGCGGCGAGCGCGAGTCCGAGCCAGATCGCGGCCGCGCGTTTCGCGTTCATCGGGCGCGGCGTTGCCATCGCGGCGGACAGCGAACCGGACGCGCGACTCATCCGCGTGCGCTCACGCATGCGGCCAACCCGGCGCGCGCGTCACTGCTGCTGCCAGCCGAGCGTGACATACGCACCGCGTCGCGGAGAGTTATACGAGTAGGCCGTCTCATAGTCCTTGTTGAACAGATTGTCGATTTGCGCGCTGACGTACCACGCCTTCGTGATGTTGTAGCGCGCCGATAGATTCACGATGCCATAACCGCCGAGCTTGCCGGTGCTGTCTGGACGCGGACCGCTGACGATCCACTCGCCCCCGACCCGCCATCCACCGATGCTGCGATTCGCCGCGAACGACCCGAAGCGTCGCGCGCGTCGCACGAGGTCGGTACCGCTGTCGAGATCGACCGGGTTTTGCAGCGTCAATGTCGCGCGTACGTCGGTCTTGCCGACATGACCGCTCCACGATCCTTCGAGTCCCTGCACCTTCGCATGGCCGACGTTCTCCGCGAGATAGATGCCGGGGATCGTCTGCACATAGTCGATCAGATTCGTATAGCGCGTCTGGAATGCGTTCAGACGCATCACGCCGAGCGCGTCGGTCGCGTACTGCAAACCGGCTTCGATCGAGTGACTGCGCTCGGGTTGGATCGACGGGTTGCCGCTGATCGGATAGTACAGATCGTCGAAGCTCGGCGCGCGGAATGCATCGGAATAGCTTGCGGTTACCTTCCAGAGCGACGTGATGTCGAAACCGTAGCCGAGATAGTAACTGTTCGCTCCGCCGAAATCGGAGTACTGGTCGCGGCGTACGTTGGCCTGAATCTGGTTGCGGCCAAAGCGTGCGCTGTAGCCGGCGAAGACCGAATCGACGTGACGGTCGGGCGCGGCGAACGTGTCGGAGTCGAGAGTCTGGTCGAGATGCTCGTAGCCGAATTGCAGCTTCTGGTTCGCGGCGAGCGCGAAATCGTTCTGCCACGTGTACTGGCGATTGTCGGTATCGAAGCGGCCGTTGTAGATGCCATTGGTGTTGGATACGCTGCGGTCGTCGCCCTCGGCGAGCGTGAAGTGGGTGGTCCACCAGTCGGTCAGCTTGCCGTTCGCAAACACCGATACCTGACGCACCTTGCTATAGAGGTTGTTCAGATCGGTTGGCACGCCGTACGCATTGTCGTAGCTGTTGTTGTTGTTCGACTGGAAGTAGCTGATGCCCGCATCCCACTTGTCGGTGAACTTGTGGCGCAGCGACGCGCTGATGCTCTCGTTCAGATTGCCGTTCGCGTTCGGATTCGCGCCCGGCGCCTCGAGCGGATCGAGCGACGAAAAGCCGTCGCTCTTCGTGCGCGCGAGCGAGATGTTGAAGGTCGTGCGGCCGTCCTGATCGAGCGCGCCGTTCACTCCGGCCGTTTGCGTCTGCGTGTGATAGCTGCCGTAGCCGACCGAAAAATTGAAGCGCGGTGGATGATCGCCGCCGTCTTTCGTGAACACCTGCACGACACCGCCGATCGCGCCCGAGCCGTACAACGCCGACACGTTGCCGTTCACGACTTCGACGTGATCGACCTGGTCGAGCGGAATCTGTGCGAGCTGAGCGGAGCCGAGACTCACCGAATCGACGCGCACGCCGTCGATCAGCAGCAGCGATTGCGTCGACGACGCGCCGCGCAGAAAGAGGCTCGTGGTCGAACCGGGGCCACCCGTGCGCGAGATTTGCGCGCCGGGCGCGAGTCGCAGCAGGCCGGGCAGATCGGTCGCGGTCGTGTCGGCGATGTCCTGCTGATCGAACTGCGTGGTCTGCGGGATCGCGTCGCGCAACGCTTGCGCTCCGCGTTGTGCGGTCACGACGATCGGCGACAGCACGTTGCCCGATGCATCGGCGGAAGCGGGATTGGCCGCATCGGCAAGGTTTGGGGCGTTCGCGGTGCTTGCATCCGCAGCGGACGATGAAGGCACAGGCTCGGCGCTTTGCGCATGCGCGACGAGCGGCAGGCTCGCGAACGCGAGCAGCGTCGCGCGGGCGATGGGGGACAACATGGGATGACATTCCTGTGGATGGCATGCGCGGCCTGCTTCCCCGCAGGCCGACGCGTCACGAGGCGTCCCCCCATGTTTAACGTTTTCGGGGGGGACGTCCCTCTTTTCTGGCCGGTATCCGGGCTACGACACATCGATCCCGCCTTCCCACGCGTGACGCGCAGTGGCACACTCGCAGATTGAACTTCCAACCGTGCGACAAGGACCGACCTGCATGAGCGCATCACATGCGGTCGTTTACCGTTGCGGGGGCAGCGCAGGTTCGCGCATCCGGTTTGGCACCGCGCGCGCCCTGCTTCCCGTTTAACTGCGCGCGCCGAAAAGCGCGCGCGGGCACCAGAGTGCGGGAAGTGTAGGAGCGGCTTCGCGGGGCGTCAAGAAAGGCCGACCGGAGCGCGATCCGTTCTGTCGAATGCAGGTTATTGTCCGATGGATTGCCGGTCTTTGATCTTATGGTCGACGACACGACTCGCAACGAACCTGCATGAAGCGATGCTGTTACGTCTCGAAACGAGACAATTGTCGGAACCTGTAATATTCCGCGCTAAAATGCGATGTCTTTAGAGGACGCAGCACATGCTCACCGAACTCGAATCACTCTCCCAGAACATCGGCAAGCTGATTGCGATCAGCAAGCGCCACAACGAAGCGCGGATCGCGCTCGAAGAGCAGCTCGCGCAAACGCGTGCCGAAGTACAAGCCACGCACACCGAACTCGCGCAATTGCGTGCCGAGCGAGATGCACTGCAAGCGGAACGCGACGCGCTGTCCGCCAAGATCGACGACGCTCAGGTGCGCCTGAATGCGATTCTCGAAAAATTGCCGCGCGCACGCGCAAGCAGCGAACCGGATAACCAGCTCGATCTGCTCGAGACCGCCCAGCCCGAACACGAGGAAGCGGAAGGCGACGTGAGCCGACACGGAGAAAGCGCATGACCACCAAGCAGATCGAAGTATCGATTCTCGAAGTACCCTACCGTCTCGCCTGTTCGCCTGAAACGGAAGGCGCGCTGCTCGAGGCGGTCGCGCGCGTCGACGCCGAGATGAAGAAAATCCGCAGCGGCAGCAATGTGCGCGGCACCGATCGCATCGCGGTGATGGCGGCGCTGTCGCTGGCATCGGAACTGCTTAAGCTGCAAAGCAGTGTGCGACACGGAGAAGCATTTCCTGCTGAAGAAATCCGGCGTACAATGCAGCAAATGAACGAACAGCTAGGTACTGTGATTGAGCAGTACAGCATGCAGTAAGCAGTAGTTGACTCAATAGCGGGCCGGTTTCGAACCGGTCACTTGTTCAACAGTTTGTGTTGTAGCTTCATCGTTTAGCTTCCCTGCCTGGTTCGCCAAGGTCATATATTCCTTGAACCAATGCCATGTGCACGGTTGCGGAAATTTGTAGCACGGGTGTGCGCGTCACTCTGTCTGATGTACCCGAAGTGTTGCTAACTGCGACCAATTCTGAACCCTCGGTTCAGGATGCCGGCCTAGCGGCTAAGGCGGGGACCTTATCTGGAACGGCATCGGACTTCGGTTCGATGCCGTTTTTCTTTGGTCGTCGTTCTTTCGTTTGAGTGCCTGTTTCAGGGGCTTTCCGCACGCGCCTGTTGTTGGCGCCTCGTTCAATCTCACACGCTTACTCCGATTCATGCGCTACTGGCTGATGAAGTCCGAACCGGACGAAGCAAGCATCGACGACCTCGCCAACGCACCGCATCGCACCTTGCCATGGACCGGCGTGCGCAACTATCAGGCGCGCAACTTCATGCGCGACGTGATGCAGGTCGGCGACGGCGTGCTCTTCTATCATTCGAGCTGTCCGGAGCCCGGCATCGCGGGCATCGCGGAAGTCTCGTCGACCGCGTATCCGGACCCGACGCAGTTCGATAAAAAGAGTCCGTACTACGACGCGAAATCGTCGCCGGAAACGCCGCGCTGGATGCTCGTCGACGTCGTGTTCAAGAAGAAAATCCCGCTGATTCCGCTGGCCTCGCTGCGCGAGCATGCCGAATTGCAGGACATGCGCGTGCTCGCCAAAGGCAACCGTCTGTCGATCACACCGGTGACCGACGCCGAATGGCGCTTCATCACTAAACAGCTGGTTTAAGGGCAAATGCGCGACGCGGCGCGTGTCGTGATCGCGTCCGGGCCATCATTTCCGATGCGGCGGCGAAGTACTAATTGGGGAACCAAGCGCCAGTAAGACGCGCCTAATCGCTCGACGAAAGCGCGAGTTCGAACCAACCGTTCGACGGCATCCCGATCCATTCGCCAGCGCATCCGTCAAACCGCGCGCCACCATCGCGTCATCACGCGGCGCACGCGTCGAACGTGCACAACCTAGTCAAACAAGGATTCCAGCCATGACGACAAAAACCGCACGGGCTCTCGCACTCGCGCTCGCCTTTGGCGCGCCTGTGGCGCTCGCGCTGAACCCAGCGCCCGCTCGCGCACAAACCATGATGCCGCAGCCCTCGGGCGTGCTGTCGCTGAACGCGCAGGCGAGCGCGGAAGTCCCGCAGGACGAAGTCGAAATCACGCTGTTTTACGAGCAGGAAGCGAGCGAGCCGTCGGCGTTGACGGCGACGCTGAACCAACGTGCCGACGCGGCATTGCAGAAGGCGCGCGGCGTCGCCGGCGTAACCGCGCGCTCGGGTGCGTTCTCGATCTTCCCGTCGACGGACCGTGACGGACGCATCTCGGCGTGGCGCGGCCGCACGGAAGTCGTGCTCGAATCGCGCGACTTCGCCGCGGCTTCGAAGCTCGCCGGACAGATGGCATCGATCATGCAGGTGGGCAACGTGCGTTTCTCGCTGTCGCCGGAAGCGCAGCGCGCCGCCGAACAGCGGCTCAGCGGCGAGGCGATCAAATCGTTTCGCGAGCAGGCCGCGGCATCGTCGCAGGCGTTCGGCTTTAGCGGCTATTCGATCCGCGAGGTCAACGTGAATCACAGCGGCGTGATGCCGCGTCCGATGATGATGATGAGCGCACGCGCGATGGGCGCCGACGCGAAGAGCGCGCCGATGCCGCTCGAAGGTGGCACCTCGACGGTGACGGTCAACGTGTCGGGGTCGGTGCAGATGAAGTGACGCACAAGCGCGAACGCCGGCGCATCGAAGAGAAACGCCACGGCATCCATCGAAGCCGTGGCGTTTTTTCATGCAGCGTTCGCTACGCCGGCCGGGCGCAGCTCAGTTCGCGCCAACCGCCTGCGCCGGCTCGCGCCGCCCCCGGCGATACGCCCACACCATCAGGCCGATGCCCGCGAGGATCATCGGCAGCGACAGCCATTGACCCATTGACAGCCCCATCGCGAGCAGGCCGAGGAAATCGTCCGGCTCGCGCGCGAATTCGACCGTGAAGCGCGCGAGGCCGTAGCCGATCAGGAACATCGCGGAAATCGCGCCGAGCGGCTTCGGCTTGCGCGAGAAGAAGATCAGCACGAAAAACAGCGCCACGCCTTCGAGCGCAATCTCGTACAGCTCCGACGGATGCCGCGGCAGCATGTGATATTGCGCAAACACTTCGTTCAGATGCCATTGCGCGGCCAATTGCGGATGCGCGGCGAGCCAGCTCGCGTCGTCGGGCGCGGCGCCGGGGAACAGCATCGCCCACGGCGCGGCCGGATCGGTCACGCGCCCCCACAGCTCGCCGTTGATGAAGTTGCCGAGCCGCCCCGCCGCGAGGCCCGTGGGCACCATCGGCGCGACGAAGTCGGTGACCTGCAGCCACGAGCGCTTGCGCTGATACGCGAACAGCATCATCGCAATGGTGACGCCGAGAAAGCCGCCGTGAAACGACATACCGCCTTCCCACACCTTGAAGATGTCGAGCGGATGCGCGAAGTAGAAGCTGGCCTTGTAGAACAGCACATAGCCGAGCCGGCCGCCGAGGATCGTGCCAAGCACGCCGAAGAACAGCATGTCGTCGATGTCCTTCGCGGTCCAGCCTTGCGCGGCGACGTACGGCAGCCGCAGCCGCAGCCGGGCGACCACGATCGCCGCGACGAACGCGACGAGGTACATCAAGCCATACCAGCGCACGGCGAGCGGCCCCAGATGGATGGCGACAGGGTCGAAATTCGGGTGAATGAGCATCGTGTAGTTATGGGCAGTTCAGGTTCGAAAGCAGTTTTACAGGGATCAGAAGCGGGATCTAGACGCGCGAGGCCACGCTCGCCGCATGCGCGCGCACGATGTCGATGAAGCCCGCCAGCACCGGGCTGACCTCGTCGGTACGCCAGACGAGCCCCGTTTCGATAGCGGGCACCGACTCGGACAACGGCCGGTACACGACGCCCGTGCGCCGCAGGTTATGCAACGATTGCGGCACCAGTGCGACGCCCATGCCGGCCGACACGAGACTCACGATGGTCTGCATCTGGATCGCCTCCTGGCCGATTCGCGGCGCGAGGCCCGCGACGCCGTAGCAATCCATAATGATGTCATAAAAGCCTGGCGCGAGACGTCTCGGGAAGATCACGAGCGGCGCGTCGCCGAGATCGCGCAGGCTGACGGGCGTGTCGAGCCATTCGGCGGCGGGGTCTTCATTTGGCTTGCCCTTGCCGGTTTTGTTCACGCTGCCTTGCAAGCCTCGCGCCATCTCCGTCGACATCGCGATCACGAGCGGCTCGCGCGCGATCGGCAGCCACGACAGCTGCGATGCATGCCGCGACGGCAGCGGGCGCGATCACCAGACCCGCGTCGATACGCCCGGCCACCAGTTCCTCGACCTGCACGTCGCTGGTCGCTTCGGTCAGCTCGAGCCGCACGCGCGGATGCCGCGCGCCGAAATCGCGCAGCAGCAGCGGCAGCAGGCCGTAATCTGCGGTCGACACGAACGCGAGCGACAGCACGCCCGCTTCGCCGCGCGCGAGGCTCTGCGCGAGCGGCTTCAAACCTTCCGCCGCCGCGAGCAGCCGCTGCACCTCCGGCAGCAGATCGGCGCCGACCGCGGTCAGCTCCACCGAGCGCTTGGTGCGCGCGAACAGCTCGACGCCGAGCGTCTCTTCGAGCGCGCGGATCGCCTGCGACAGCGGCGGCTGCGTCATCGACAAACGCGCGGCTGCGCGCCCGAAGTGCTTTTCCTCGGCGACGGTGACGAAATAGCGCAACTGGCGCAGATCAGGAATCGTCGGCAGCATGATTAATATATTTTACGACCTGAACAGCCGCGAATAATACATGCGACGCCGGCCACGCAAAACCGCCTGTTTGCGCGGTCTGGCGGAACTACACTGAACGGATGCGTGCGCAGACGCGGCCGCGCATCCATCAGAACAGCCAGACTTGGAGCTCCCCATGGCCTACAACCGTCGTTCGAAGAACATCACGCAAGGCATCGCGCGTTCCCCGAATCGCTCGATGTACTACGCGCTCGGGTACCAGAAGGAGGATTTCGACAAACCGATGATCGGCGTCGCCAACGGCCACTCGACGATCACGCCGTGCAACGCCGGCCTGCAGCGTCTCGCCGACGCGGCCGTCACCGCGATCAAGCGCGCCGACGCGAATCCGCAGACCTTCGGCACGCCGACGATCTCGGACGGCATGTCGATGGGCACCGAAGGCATGAAGTACTCGCTGGTGTCACGCGAGGTGATCGCCGACTGCATCGAGACCTGCGTGCAGGGCCAATGGATGGACGGCGTCGTCGTGATCGGCGGCTGCGACAAGAACATGCCTGGCGGCATGATCGGCCTCGCGCGCATGAACGTGCCGGGCATCTACGTGTATGGCGGCACGATCCGGCCGGGCAACTGGAAAGGCACCGATCTGACGATCGTGTCGTCGTTCGAGGCGGTCGGCGAATTCACGGCGGGCCGCATGTCGCAGGAGGATTTCGAGGGCATCGAGAAGAACGCGTGTCCGTCGACCGGTTCGTGCGGCGGCATGTACACGGCCAATACGATGAGCTCGTCGTTCGAGGCGCTCGGCATGTCGCTGCTGTATTCGTCGACGATGGCGAATCCCGACCAGGAGAAGGTCGACTCGGCCGCCGAATCGGCGCGCGTGCTCGTCGAAGCGGTGAAAAAGGATCTGAAGCCGCGCGACATCATCACGAAGCAGTCGATCGAAAACGCGGTTGCCCTGATCATGGCGACCGGCGGCTCGACCAACGCGGTGCTGCACTATCTGGCGATCGCGCACGCGGCCGAGGTCGAATGGACGATCGAGGACTTCGAGCGCATGCGCAAGAAAGTGCCGGTGATCTGCAACCTGAAACCGTCGGGCCAGTATGTCGCCACCGATCTGCACAAGGCGGGCGGCATACCGCAGGTGCTGAAGATCCTGCTCGACGCCGGGCTTCTGCACGGCGATTGCATGACGATCACCGGCAGAACGCTCGCCGAGGAGCTGAAGGACGTACCCAGCAAACCGCGCAGCGATCAGCAGGTGATCTTCCCCATCGACCACGCGCTGTACGCCGAAGGCCATCTCGCGATCCTGAAGGGCAATCTCGCCGAAGACGGCGCGGTCGCCAAGATCACCGGGCTGAAGAACCCGGTCATCACGGGTCCGGCGCGCGTATTCGACGACGAGCAGAGCGCGCTCGAAGCGATCCTCGCCGACAAGATAGTTGCAGGCGATGTCGTCGTGCTGCGCTATCTGGGCCCGAAGGGCGGCCCCGGCATGCCGGAAATGCTTGCGCCGACCTCGGCGATCATCGGCAAGGGGCTCGGCGAATCGGTTGGGCTCATCACCGACGGCCGCTTCTCGGGCGGCACGTGGGGCATGGTGGTCGGGCACGTCGCGCCGGAGGCGTTCGTCGGCGGCACGATCGCGCTCGTGCAGGAAGGCGATTCGATCACGATCGACGCGCACCGGCTGCTGCTGCAACTGAACATCGACGACGCCGAACTGCAGCGCCGCCGCGCCGCATGGCAGGCGCCGAAGCCGCGTTATACACGCGGCGTGTTGGCGAAGTATTTCGCGCTGGCACTGCCGGCGAATCGGGGGGCGGTGACGGGTTAATTTCTACGGGTCGGCGCGCCCCGCTCCGCTGGACGAACCCGCCGCCACGCTACGCAAAAACGCCAGGGGCGCACGAAAATCCGTGCGCCCCTTTGCTCTTATAATGCGTGCACCACGAGCCGGGCATCTGCACTGGCGGAGACCATAATGAAATCGATGTCGTACGCAGCCGTAGCAGCTTCTGTTGCGCTCGCCGCCGCATTGAGCGCCCACCAGTCCCGCAGCCCGTGGCGAAGCAGCCGGCCTCGCGCTCGCCCAGCAGAAGAACTGCATGAGTTGCCATTCGGTCAACCGCCCGTTCATGGGGCCGGCGCTGCACGACGTCGCTATCCGGTATGCGGGTCGCGACGACGCCGCGACCTATCTGAAGCACAAGATCCTCGATGGCAGCACCGGCGCATGGGGAACCATGCCGATGCCCGCGAACACGCAACTGACGCCCGATCAGGCGGCCACGCTGGCGGCCTGGGTGCTGACACTCAAATAACGGACCTCTCGCGTCGCCGCGGCGTCAACGCGAGCCCCGCGCGATTTCTTCTTCCACCGCTTCACGTACCCAATCGGTCATCTCGGCTTCGAGCGTCTGCGCGACTTCGCGCGTGATCTGACTGACGAGCAGACTCGTGTGCTGCTGCACTGCATCGCGGCAGCGCGCCTCGATGATGCCGCGCCCGTCGCCCGTCAGAAAACGCTGGAAGCGTCCGTGCAAACGTTCGGCGAGCGCGTCGGCGTCGAGTGGGAGCTGAGCGGGAGCGGCTTCGTGCGCGCCTTCATGGTCGAGATCCGGCGGCACGGTCGCGCCGGCTTCGAGCGGTATGAAGGGCTCGGTACGATCGAACACACCGGGCGACACCTCGGCCACGTCCTCATGCAGGCCTTCATGCAGCTCCTCATGCCCATGTCGCGCATGAATGCCGTGATGCGGCCGGACCTGCTTTCTCGCGTGCGTGTGATCGGCCACGTGCGGCTGATGAAGTTCGGTCTGCGCCGGCTGCGGCGCGAGAACCAGCTCGGGCGAACTCAGTTGCTCGGGTGTGGGCACGGGCTGCGGCGCGAGCACGGGCTCGGGCGCCAGCGTCGGTTCGGCCGGATGCGCGGCAGGATGCGCGGCCGGATGCGCGGCCGGACTCGCGGCCGGACTCGCGGCCGGCGGCGCGAACGCGGGCTCGGTTCGCAATCCCGGCTCGCGCGCCGCCGGTTGCGCGGCGGCTGGGGCTGCGGGCTTGGCGCCCTGGGGCGCGGGTGCGGCGGCATCGGCCGACGCCTCGCGCGTCTCACGCGCGCGGCCCGGCACGATGACCTCGTTCAGGATCGGAATCGAATTGTCGTTGGGATCGGACACGTGCGCTCTCCGTGTTTGAGTCGAAGCCAGGGCAGGCGGTCCGCATGCCGCGCTCCTCGCGGCCATGACGCGAGAGCGGAACGAACTAGCCGCCCTGCTTGTAGTTGTTCAAAGCATAGCCGCGATCGCGATAGAAGCGATAGCGCTCGCGGCCTGCAGCGAGTTCCTCGTGTGCGTTACCGACCACTTCGAGCAATCTTTCGAAGCGCGCGAACTGCGCCGGCACCGTTGCGCCCAGATTCAGCAGCACCTGATGATGCGGCACGTCGTCGAGATTCGTGGCCAGCACGACGGGCGTATCGGCGGCAAGCGGCGTGCCCGCCATGCAGTGCGGCACGAAGTCGAGCGGTGAGAAGGTCCACAGCATTTCGTCGAACGCGCGCAGGCGCACGGGCTCGGCCAGCACGACGAGCGGCTGGCCCGCCTGATACGCCTTGCGCACGAGGCGGCACGCGTACAGCAGCGAATCGCCGACGTTCGAGTGAAAGTCGATTCTCGTCATCGGCCGCTCCGCCCCGCTTGCCGTGCGCCGTACGCGTGCTTACCGCACTGCGTCATTGGCCGGCGCGGTCGATCAGGAACTGCGCGAGCAGCGGCACCGGACGACCCGTCGCACCCTTCGCCGCGCCGCTCTTCCACGCGGTGCCGGCGATGTCGAGATGCGCCCACGGGTACGAATCCGTAAAGCGCGACAGGAAGCAAGCGGCCGTCACGCTGCCGGCCGGACGCCCGCCGATGTTCGCGACGTCGGCGAAATTCGACTTCAGCTGATCCTGGTACTCGTCGTCGAGCGGCAGGCGCCAGGCCGGGTCGGCCGCTTCGCGCGACGCGTCGAGCAGTTCGCCCGCGAGCGCATCGTCCTTCGAGAACAGGCCGCTGTTGTGATGGCCGAGCGCGATGATGCAGGCGCCCGTCAGCGTCGCGATGTCGATCACCGCGGCCGGCTTGAAGCGCTCCGCGTAGGTGAGCGCGTCGCACAGAATCAGGCGGCCCTCGGCGTCGGTGTTCAGCACCTCGATCGTGATGCCCTTCATGCTGGTAACGATGTCGCCCGGCTTGGTCGCCGTGCCCGACGGCATGTTCTCGACGGCCGGAATGATGCCGACCACGTTGATCTTCAGACCCATTTCGGCGACCGCGCGCAGCGTGCCGAGCACCGAGCCCGCGCCGCACATGTCGTACTTCATCTCGTCCATGCCCTCGCCCGGCTTCAGCGAGATGCCGCCCGTGTCGAACGTGACGCCCTTGCCGACCAGCACGACCGGCGCGGCCTTCGCGGCGCCGCCCTGGTACTGCAGCACGATGAACTGCGCCGGCTCGACCGCGCCCGCGGTGACCGACAGGAACGAACCCATCTTCAGCGCTTCACACTGCTTCTCGCCGAGCACCTCGACCTTCAGCTTCCAGTCTTTCGCGAGCTTCTTCGCGGTGTTCGCAATGTAGGTCGGCGTGCAGACGTTGCTCGGCAGATTGCCGAGGTCGCGCGTCAGGTCCATGCCGTTCGCAAGCGCGGCGGCCTGCTTGGCGGCGAGCTTGGCGGCCTTGTCGTCGCCCGTGTTGACGCTGAACACGACGCGCTTCAACGCGCGCGGCGTGTTGTCCGGCTTGCTCTTCATCTCCGTGAAGCGGTAGGTCAGCTCGCGCAGCGCAAGGATCGCGGCGCGCACGCACCAGTCGGCCGTGCGCTCGAGCACCGGCAGTTGTGCGAGCGTGAACGTGACCTGCACGATCTTCGTGCCGAGCAGCGCGCGCCAGGCAGCGCGGACCGCCTCGCCGTAGGCTTTCTGACTGAAAGCATCCTGTTTGCCGAGGCCGACGAGCAGCACGCGCGACGCGCCGATGCCCGACACTTCGTGCAGGAACAGCGTGGTACCCGCCTTGCCGTCCATGTCGCCCGCCTTGATGATGCGCGTGAGCAGGCCCTTGGTGGCCGCGTCGATCTCCAGCGCGGCGCCCGACAGCGTTTGCGACTCGAACACGCCGATCACGATGCAATCGGATTTCCCGGTCAGGAAACCGTTCGTCGAGCCTTTGGTCCAATCACAGGCTTTTATGCTAAAGTCCATCGCGCTTGTCCTCGGATAAAATCTGGGCTTAGGATGAAAGCCGCAATTATCCGCTATTTTTCCCGCGGCGGCTGCACCGGAGGCGTGACGGGAACGAACCCCCGCGTCGCCGTGAGCGCCCCCTCTCGTCATCAATAATGATCTTTGAACGCTCCCTCCAGCGCGAGCTCGCGTACACGGCTGGCGCCGTGTTCATGGTTCTCCTCACGCTCGTGCTGACGACGATGATGATCCGCATCGTCGGTTTCGCGGCCTCGGGTGAGATCGATCCGCGCGACGTGCTGGTCCTGATCGGCCTCACCGTGATCGGCTATCTGGCCATCATGCTCGTCGCGACGCTGTTCGTGTCGATCCTGTTCGTGCTCACGCGCTGGTACAAGGACTCCGAGATGGTCGTGTGGCTGTCTTCGGGCGTCAGTCTCACGCAATTCATCAAGCCGATCGGTATCTTCGCCACACCGATCATCATCCTGATCATGTTCTTCGTGTTCGTCGGCTGGCCGTGGTCGAACCAGCAGAGCAAGCTGATCCGCGCGCGCTTCCAGCAGCGCGACGAAGTCTCGCTGCTGGCTCCCGGGCAGTTCCGCGAATCGCCGACCACGCACCGCGTGTTCTTCATCGAGAAGATGTCGCCCGACCAGGGGCACGTGGAAAACGTGTTCGTGACGAGCACCGAGGGCGGCAAGGTCAACGTCGTGGTGTCGAAGAACGGCCACGTCGAGACGCACAAGAACGGCGACCGCTTCGTCGTGCTGGAAAACGGCCGCCGCTACGACGGCGAGCCGGGCCACCCCGATTTCCGCATCATGGAGTTCGAGCGCTACGGCGTGAAGATCCAGAGCCAGCCGGTCGTCAATACACCGACCACCACCGGCTTGCCGACAATGACGCTGCTGCGCAATCCGACCAACGAGAACCTCGCCGAATTCGCGTGGCGCGCGGGTCTGCCGTTGATCGCGATCAACCTGATGCTGCTCGCGATTCCGCTCGCGCACCAGAACCCGCGGCGCAGCCGCACGCTCAACCTCGTGATGGCCGTGTTGATCTACCTCACCTATTCGAATCTGCTGAACGTCGTGCAGGCGTGGATCGAGCAGGGCAAGATGTCGTTCGGCATCGGGCTCGTGATCCTGCACGTGATCGTGCTCGGCATCGTCGCGTTCATCTTCTGGATGCGGGTGCGCAACCGGCCGCTGTTCACACGCGCCATGTTCAGCCGTTCGCAGGGAGCCTGACCGATGCGCATTTATGAAAGGTATTTCGCGCGTCAGATCTATCTCACGTTCGTCTTCATCCTGTTTGCATTTTCAGGTCTGTTCTTCTTCTTCGACCTGATCAACGAACTGAACTCGGTCGGCCACGGCAACTACAAGTTTCAGTACGCGGTGCTGCGCGTCGCACTGCAAACGCCGTCGCGCTTCTACGAAATCATTCCGGTCGCGGCGCTGATCAGCGCGATCTACGTATTCGCGCAGATGGCGGCCAACTCCGAGTACACGATCTTCCGCGTGTCCGGTCTCGCCACCAACCGGGCGCTGCGCTCGCTGCTGAAAATCGGCATTCCGCTCGTGATCGTCACCTATCTGATCGGCGAAGTGGTCGGCCCCTACACGGATCAGCTGTCCGAGCGCGTGCGGCTCGAGGCGCTCGGCTCGTCGGTGTCGAGCAACTTCCAGTCGGGCGTGTGGGTCAAGGACACGCTGACCGAGCGCGCCGACGGCGAGCAGGTCACGCGCTTCGTCAACGTCGGCGAACTGAGACCCGACGCGACGATCAGCAACGTGCGCATCTACGAGTTCGATTTCGAAGTTCCGTCTGTCGAACATCCGCATCGCGCAGAGCGGCCGTTATCAACCGCCGGGCCACTGGCTGCTGACCGGCGTGACCGACACGCAACTGCTCGACGTGGCCCGAGTTCCCGGCACGCCGGACGATGCGCTCAATCCGGTGTATCGCGCGAACCAGGTCACGCTGCCCGAGTATTCGCTGCGCTCGGAGCTGACCCCGCAGATTCTGTCGGTGCTGCTGGTGTCGCCGGACCGGATGTCGATGTTCAATCTGTTCCGCTATATCCAGCATCTGACCGAAAACCATCAGGACACGCAGCGCTATGAAATCGCGCTGTGGAAAAAGGTACTGTATCCGTTCGCGGTGTTCGTGATGCTGGTGCTGTCGCTGCCGTTCGCGTATCTGCATACGCGCGCGGGCGTGGTCGGCATGAAGGTGTTCGGCGGCATCATGCTCGGCATGAGCTTCCAGTTGTTCAACACGCTGTTCTCGCACATCGGCACGCTCAATACGTGGCCCGCGCCATTGACTGCGGCGACGCCGGGGCTCATCTACCTGGTGCTCGGGCTCGTCGGATTGAAGTGGGTCGACCGGCACTAACTCACAACGCCAGAGGGCGTTGACGGGCATCGTCAGGAGCTGATGCGATGGCTATGCACGGACTGATTCTGTTTGGCCACGGCGCGCGCGATGCGCGCTGGCGCGAGCCGTTCGAGCGACTCGCCGACAAGCTGCGCGCCGCGCGCGCGGCAACGGGCGAAGCGCAGGCGGTTACGCTCGCCTTTCTGGAGCTGATGGAACCCGACCTGCCCGCGGCCGTCGCGCACCTCGTCACGCAAGGCTGCGCTGCGATCACCGTGGTGCCGGTGTTCTTCGGCCAAGGCGGACATGTCCGCACGGATTTGCCCGCGCTCGTCGAGCAATGCCGCGCCGCGCATCCCGGTGTCGAGATTCGCTGCGCGGTGGCGGTCGGTGAGGATGATTCGGTGCTCGATGCGCTCGCGCAGTATTGCTTGCGGCAGCTCTGATTTTTTCGTTCTAGTTGTTCAGATTCGCCGCTCTTTCAGGCCGGTCCTGCCGGGGACATTCAGGCCGCGACCAGCATCCCGTTCGACGAGCGCCTCGCCTCGGTCTGCCGCGCCGCGAACGCCTCGCCGATCATCAACAGACTCGGCTGCGACGCATCGACCCAGCGCTGCGCTTCGCCCGCCGCCAGATCTTCGAGTGTCAGCGTCAGCATGCGTTCGCGCGGCGTGCTGCACGCCTCGACGATCGCCACGGGCGTCGTCGCGGGCTTGCCGGCGTCAATCAGTTGCTGTGCGATCTCGACGCCGCTGTCGCGGCCCATGTAGAACACCAGCGAATCGGCGTTGACCTGCTCGCGGATCTCGTCGGAACCGGGTGCGCGGCTGAAGGTTGCGAGCGCGACGCTGCGCGACACGCCGCGCAACGTCAGCGAACGCTTCAGCGTGGCCGCGCTCGCCAGTGCGGCGGTGATGCCCGGCACCACTTCATACTCGATGCGCGCGGCTTCGAGCGCGCGCATCTCTTCGTCGGCGCGGCCGAACAGCATCGGATCGCCGCCCTTCAGACGCACGACCACGTCGTGCTCCAAAGCCGCATCGACGATCTGCTTGTTGATGAACTGCTGGGCCGTCGATAGCTGCCCGCAGCGCTTGCCGACCGCAATGCGCTTCGCGCGCGCGGGCGCGTAGTCGAGCATCGCCGGCTCGACCAGCGCGTCGTGCAGCACCACGTCGGCGGCGCCGAGCAGCCGCGCGCCGCGTACCGTAATCAGGTCCGCGGCACCGGGTCCCGCACCGATCAGATAAACCTTACCCATTGACCTCAACCTGTTCGTTGGAGCGCACGCAGGCGGCGCGTTGCGCCGCCTGCGTCGCCCTTCCGTCGCCTACCGGCCTATGCTGAGCTCAGGCGGAAAACGCCCGGATCATGCCGGCCGCGACGGTGTGGTTCGTCGCCTCGTCGATCAGCACGAACGCGCCCGTGCCCTGATGCGCGTCGTACGCATCGCATACGAGCGGCTTCTGCAAGGTCAGCGCGACACGACCGATGTCGTTCATCGCCAGTTCCTTGCGATCGGTCGCCTGCGACAGCGTATGCACGTCGAGCACTTCCTTGATCGCACCGATCTTCGCGAATACCGTGTTGGTGGTCTGCTTCAGCAGATACTTGCGCTGCGTCGACAGCGGCGTGTCGTCGAACCAGCACAGGTCCGCTTCGAGCTTCTTCGCCGGTTCCGGCGCCGCTGCGCGCAGCACGAAGGTGTCGCCGCGCGACACGTCGACGTCTTCGGCGAGACGGATCGTCACCGTCTGACCGGCGAACGCGCGGTCCACCTGCGCGGTACCGCCGACCACCGGCGCGATGATCTCGGCCACCGTCGCTTCGCGATTGGCCGGCAGCACGACGATCGGGTCGCCGAGCTTCACTTCGCCCGATTCGACGCGGCCCATGTAGCCACGGAAATCGTCGGCCTGGCTGCCGTCCTGACGCGCGACCCACTGCACCGGGAAGCGCAGCGCCTCACCGCTCGCGGTTTCGACCGGCAGCGCTTCGAGCACGTCGAGCAGCGGCTGGCCCGCATACCACGGCATGCGCTCGCTCGCGGTGACGATGTTGTCGCCCTTGAGCGCCGACACCGGCACGAAGCGCACGTCCTGCAGACCGAGGTGGCGCGCGAGCTCGACATACGCGTCGCGGATCTCGTTGAAGCGCGCTTCGCTGTAGTCGACGAGGTCCATCTTGTTGATCGCGACGATCACGTGCTGCAAACCGAGCAGCTTGACGATCGCGCTATGACGCTTGGTTTGCGGCAGCAGTTGCGCGACGCCGTTTTCGAACGTCACGCGCGTCGCGTCGACGAGGACAATCGCCGCATGCGCGGTCGACGCGCCCGTCACCATGTTGCGCGTGTACTGCTCGTGGCCCGGCGTATCGGCGATGATGAACTTGCGCTTGGCGGTCGCGAAGTAGCGATACGCGACGTCGATCGTGATGCCCTGCTCGCGCTCGGCTTCGAGGCCGTCGGTCAACAGCGACAGATCGATTTCGTCGCCGACGGTGCGCTTGTTCTTCGCGCGCGACAGTGCCGACAATTGGTCGCTCAATACCGCCTTGCTGTCGTACAGCAGACGACCGATCAGCGTGCTCTTGCCATCGTCGACGCTGCCCGCGGTGATGAAACGCAGCACGCCGAGGTCTTCTGGTTGATGAATACTGCTCATGATTGCATTGCCCTCGTCGTGTGCTTAGAAATAGCCTTGCTTCTTGCGTTGTTCCATCGCAGCTTCAGAGACCTGATCGTCCATCCGCGTTGCCCCGCGTTCCGTGATCTCGGTAACGGCGGTCTCGGCGATGATCTTCTCGATGTCGTCCGCGTCGCTTTCGACCGGGCACGTGCAGCTGATGTCGCCCACCGTGCGGAAACGCACCAGTGCCTGTTCGCTCGTCTCGCCTTCGCGCATCGGCGTGAGCGGCGTGACCGGCACCAGCAGGCCGTTGCGGCGCACGATTTCGCGCTGATGCGCGTAGTAGATCGACGGCAGTTCGAGCTGCTCACGCGCGATGTACTGCCACACGTCGAGCTCGGTCCAGTTCGAGATCGGGAACACGCGCATATGTTCGCCGTTGTGCAGACGCGCGTTGTACAGGCTCCACAGTTCCGGGCGCTGCGCCTTCGGGTCCCACTGGCCGAATTCGTCGCGGAACGAGAAGATGCGCTCCTTCGCGCGGGCCTTTTCTTCGTCGCGGCGCGCGCCGCCGATCATCGCGGTATAGCCGTATTGCTCGATCGTTTCGAGCAGCGTGACCGCTTGCGCGGCATTGCGCGAATCCGTTTCGCGACGCAAACGCACGGTGCCGCGCTTGATCGAATCTTCGACATGACCGACCACCAGTTCCGCGCCGATTTCTTGCGCGCGACGATCGCGGAAGTCGATCACTTCGTCGTAGTTGTGACCGGTGTCGATATGCACGAGCGGGAACGGCAGCTGCGTCTTGCGGTTCGCGCCGAGGCCGAACGCCTTCAGTGCAAGCGCGAGCACCACGACGGAATCCTTGCCGCCCGAAAACAGCAGCGCCGGCTTGCTGCATTCGGCGACCAGTTCGCGCAGGATATGAATCGACTCGGCTTCGAGCCAATCGAGGTGATCCATCCGGTTGACCGTGTTGGCAAGCGGAGCGTTGACAGTGGAATCGAGCGTGGTGCTCATAGCGGGTCCTTCGTTGATTCGCCCGGCAAGCGCATGCGTGCGGGCGGAAGTATTCAGATCGGTTTCGGCGGCGGTCGGCCGCAAGCTCGTGCGCGGCATTCAAGCCGGCGCGCTTTCGTTGCGCTCGACCGCAATCGGGGTAATCGCCGTGATATGCAAGCCGCATTCCTTCGTATCGCGCGACTCCCACCACCAGCGCCCCGCCCGGCTGTCTTCGCCGGGGCGGATCGCACGCGTACACGGCTCGCAGCCGATGCTCGGATAACCGCGCGCATGCAGCGGATTGACCGGCACATCGAACGCCTTTAGATAATCCCAGACTTCGGCTTCGGTCCAGTCCGCGAGCGGGTTGAACTTGGCGATGTTGCGCGCGCCGTCGTGCTCTTCCTCGTGCAGCTCGGAACGCGTGACCGACTGCTCGCGACGCTGCCCGGTCACCCAGGCGCTGACGTCGGCGAGCGCGCGATTGAGCGGCTCGACCTTGCGGATCTCGCAGCAGCGCTTGCGCAGCTCGACGCTTTCGTAAAACGCGTTCAGGCCGTGTTCGCCCACGTACTGCTCGACCGCCGCCGCCTGCGGATGAAACTGCTCGATGTCGTAACCGTAGCGCTCTTTCACGCGGTCCAGCATGCCGAGCGTTTCCGCATGCAGACGGCCCGTGTTCAGCGAGAAGATGCCGATCTTCACGCCGCGCGACAGGATTGCGTGCGTGAGCAGCATGTCTTCGGCGGCGAGGCTGCTCGCGAGCTTCACGTTCGCGTGACGCGCGGCGATCGAGTCGAGCAGCGCGTCGAGTCGCTCGACCTTCGCTGCCAGCTCCGGGCTCAACGATTGGGCGGTGTTCATGCCGGCACCTTGTCGACGCCAGCCTGTGCGGCACGGCGGCGGAACAGCGGCGACGGGTCATCGACGGCGCCCTGGTACTGCACGGTGAAGTCGTCGAACGCCTTCAGCGCGTCGTTGATGTCCTTGTCCGCGCGCACCGCGAACGCGTCGAAGCCGCAGCGGAACATCAGCCTGACCTGGTCGCGCAGCACGTCGCCAATCGCGCGCAGTTCGCCCTTGTAGCCGTAGCGCTCGCGCAGCAGACGGCCGATGCTGTAGCCGCGGCCGTCGCGGAACACCGGGAAGTCCACGGCGATCACAGCGAGTTTGTCGAAGTCGCCGGCGATGTCCGCCGGTTCGCTATCCGGCGCGAGCCACACGCCGATTTCGGCGGCGCCGCGCGCGGCGAGCAGCGCTTCACGCTCGGCCTGCCACAGCGCCAGCGGCACGATGACCTTGCCGGCCGGCAGTTCGCTCACCGCCGGCAAAGCGCCGTCTTCCGCGGCACGCACGACGCTCCAGTCGTCGTTGACGATGTCGCGGTTCTTGATGATAGAAGCCATCTGTTCAGTATCCTTTGCGCGGTTACGCGTGAGCCGGTTGACGCGCGGCGTACACGCGCTCCTTGAACGGCGTGATGCCGATGCGGGTATACGTATCGATGAAACGCTCGCCTTCCTGGCGGTTGTCCACGAACGTATCGATCACCTTCGTGATCACGTCGGGCATTTCCTCGGCCGAGAACGACGGGCCGATCACGCGGCCAAGGTGAGCACCGGTCGCGCCCGTGCCCTGCTCGCCGCCGAGCGTCACCTGGTACCACTCGGAGCCGTCCTTGTCGACGCCCAGAATGCCGATGTTGCCGACGTGATGGTGACCGCAAGCGTTGATGCAGCCCGAGATGTTCAGCGACACGTCGCCGAGGTCGTACACGTAGTCGAGATCGTTGAAGCGTTCCTGGATCGCGAGCGCGATCGGAATCGACTTCGCATTCGCTAGCGAGCAGAAGTCGCCGCCCGGGCACGAGATGATGTCGGTCAACAAGCCGATGTTCGGCGTCGCGAAACCCTGCGCCTTGGCCTTTTCCCACACTGCGAACAGGTCGCGCTTCTTCACGTCGGCGAGGATCAGGTTCTGCTCGTGCGACACGCGGATCTGGCCGAACGAGTACTCGTCGGCCCAGTCGGCGACCGCTTCCATCTGCGCGTCCGTCGCGTCGCCCGGCGCGACCGTGGTCGGCTTCAGCGACAGCGTGACCGACGCATAGCCCGCGACCTTGTGCGGACGCACGTTGCGCTCGACCCAGCGCGCGAACGCGCGGTTTTCCAGCAGATGCTTTTCGAACGACGTATCGGTGTCCGGCAGCTTGTCGTAAGCGGGCGGCGCGAAGTACTGCGACACGCGATCCACTTCGGCCTGCGTGAGCGTCGACGGACCGTCCTTCAGGTGCTGCCACTCTTCCTCGACCTGCGCGGAGAACTTCTCCGGCGACAGCGCCTTCACCAGGATCTTGATCCGCGCCTTGTACATGTTGTCGCGGCGGCCGTAGCGGTTGTACACACGCAGCACGGCTTCGCTGTAGGTCAGCAGATGCTGCCACGGCAGATCGCGGCGGATGATCGCGCCAACAATCGGCGTACGGCCGAGGCCGCCGCCCGCCAGAATGTCGACCACCAGTTCGCCTTGCGCGTTTTTCTTCAGATACACGCCCATGTCGTGGATCTGAACAGCCGCGCGGTCTTCCTTCGAACCCGACACGGCAATCTTGAACTTACGCGGCAGCCACGCGAATTCGGGGTGGAACGTCGACCATTGACGCAGGATTTCGGCCCACGGACGCGGATCGACGACTTCGTCGGGTGCGACGCCGGCGAATTGATCGGCGGTGATGTTACGAATGCAGTTGCCCGAGGTCTGGATGCCGTGCATCTGCACGGCGGCGAGCTTGCGCAGGATTTCCGGCGTTTCTTCGAGCTTGATCCAGTTGTACTGGATGTTCGAGCGCGTGGAGAAATGGCCGTAGCCGCGGTCGTGTTCACGCGCGATCTGCGCGAGCACGCGCATCTGGTCGCTGCGCAGATTGCCGTACGGGATCGCGATGCGGTGCATGTACGCGTGACGCTGGTAGTACAGGCCGTTCTGCAGACGCAGCGGACGGAATTCCTCTTCGCTCAATTCGCCCGACAAGCGGCGGCGAACCTGATCGGCGTACTGCGCGACCCGTTCGTCGACGATGGTCTGGTCGTACTGATCGTATTGGTACATTCGGGGGCCCCAATTATTCGAAACTTCGCGTGACTCGCAGCGGTCCGGTTTCCGCCGCGGCTCGAATATCCGTGTTTGTCAGCCGTCGCAAGCAAGCGTTTAGACTCATCGCTCATTTGCTTATAACAAAAACAGATATCCATATTGAAAAAGATGGACAGATCGTAATAAACTCGCCTTATATTTCAAACGACTAAAAAATTCTTTTTATATGCGGCGAGGTTATATATGAACCTGCACCAATTCCGCTTCGTCCGCGAGGCTGTGCGCCAGAATTTCAACCTCACCGAAGCTGCCAAATCGCTGTTTACGAGCCAGCCAGGCGTTTCGAAGGCGATCATCGAGCTGGAAGACGAACTCGGCGTCGAAATCTTCACCCGCCACGGCAAGCGCGTGCGTTCGCTGACCGAGCCGGGCCGCATCATATTGCAATCGATCGAAAAAATCCTGCAGGAAGTGGAAAGCCTGAAGCGGGTCGGCAAGGATTACGCGGCGCAGGATCAGGGCAACCTGACGATCGCCGCGACCCACACGCAGGCGCGCTACTCGCTGCCGGCGGCGATCGCCGAGTTCAAGAAGCGCTTCCCGAAGGTCCACCTTTCGATTCTGCAAGGCAGCCCGACGCAGGTCGCCGAAATGGTGCTGCACGACCAGGCCGACCTCGCGATCGCGACCGAGGCAATCTCGAACTACAAGGATCTGGTGTCGCTGCCCTGCTTCCAGTGGCACCACGTCGCGGTGGTGCAGCCCGACCATCCGCTGCTCGAGCGCAAGCTGCTGTCGCTCGACGACCTGACCCAGTACCCGTTGATTACGTACGACAACGCGTTCGCCGGCCGCACCAAGATCAACGAGGCGTTCCGCCTGCGCGGGCTGCATCCGGACATCGTGCTCGAGGCGATCGACGCCGACGTGATCAAGACCTACGTCGAGCTGGGCCTCGGCGTCGGCATCATGGCCGACATCGCGTTCAACGGCGAGCGCGACCGCCATTTGCGCGCGATGCCGGTCGGCCATCTGTTCGGCAGCAACGTGACGCGCGTCGCGCTGAAACAGGGCGCGTATCTGCGCAGCTACGTGTACACGCTCGTCGAGCTGCTGTCGCCGAGCCTGAACCGCAAGCTGATCGAGCAGGCGCTGAAGGGCGAACACGAAACCTATGAGCTTTGAACCGCTTTCATACCGCTTCCATACCGCTCTCTCGCTACGGAGACACTTCTGATGAAGTTGCACAACAATAAAGTACGCAACATCCTGCGCGGCCTCGCGGCCGCGGCGCTGCTCGTCGCCGGCGCGGCGCACGCCGACCTGAAAGTCGGCATCGATCTGTCGAACACCGGGCCGGCCGCCGTGATCGGCATCACCAGCAAGAACGCGATGCTGATGTGGCCGCAGACGATCGCTGGCCAGAAAGCCGACTACATCTTCCTCGACGACGCATCCGACCCCGGCAACGCGGTGCGCAACATTCGCAAGCTGATCAACGAGGACCACGTCGATGTAGTCGTCGGCCCGAACATCACGCCGGCCGCGATGGCCGCGCTCGATCCGGTCGCCGACAGCCAGACGCCGATGATCACGCTGATCGGCTCGGCGAGCGTCGTCGAACCGCAGGAAGGCAAGAAGGTTTGGGCGTATAAGATGGCGCAGACCGACAGCGCGATGGCCGACGTGATGACGCGCTACATGTCGAATCACAACGTGAAAACGGTCGGCTTCATCGGTTTCGCGGACGGCTACGGTGAAAGCTGGCTCAACGAGTTCAGCAAGTTCGCGGCGCTGCGGCATATCCAGTTGGTCGCGACCGAGCGCTACAACCGCACCGACGCGAGCGTGACCGGCCAGATCCTGAAGCTGATGGCCGCGAAGCCCGATGCGATCCTGATCGCCGGCGCGGGCACGCCGACGGTGCTGCCGCAGCGCACGCTGATCGAGCGCGGCTACAAGGGGCCGATTTATCAGACGCATGGCATCGCGACGCCGGAGTTCATCAAGCTCGGCGGTAAAGACGTGGAAGGCACGCTGTTCCCGACGCAGCCGGTCGTCGTTGCGCGCACGCTGCCGGCCGATCATCCGTCGAAGAAGGCGGCGCTCGCGTTCGTCGACGCGTACGAAGCGAAGTACGGCCCCGGCAGCGTCACGCAGTTCGCGGGCGACGCGGCCGGCGTGTACCCGCGCCTGCAGGATGCCGTCGCGCGCGCGTTGAAGACCGCGCAGCCGGGCACGCCGGCGTTTCGCGTCGCGCTGCGCGATGAGCTCGAGCATGCGCATGAGCGGGTGGTGCCGAACGGGGTCGTCAATACGAGCCCGAAGGATCACGTCGGTCTCGATCAGCGCGCCAGCGTGATGGGTACCATCAAGAATGGCAAGTTCGTTTATCTGAGTCAGTAATCCGGCAGCGGGGCGTCGATGACGCTCCGCCTTTCGGTAGAACTACGGGAGGCAAGATGGCCACCGCTTCGATCGCAGAGAACGCCAGCACTGGCATCGTCACCGTTCCAAGCGCCCACGCGGGCAGCGCGACGGCCGAGCGTCTGCAAACCATCATTCTGCAGCGCGGGCTGACCGTTTTCGCGTGCATCGATTTCAGCGGCGACGCTGAGCGCGCGGGACTGACGATGCGGTTCAGCCGGCTCCTGATCTTCGGCAATCCCAAAGCCGGCACACCGTTGATGCAACTCGCGCCGACCGCCGCGCTCGATCTTCCCCTGAAGGTGCTCGTGTGGGAGGACGCGGATGGCCGTGCGTGGCTGTCGTTCAACTCGACGGCCTATCTTCGCGAGCGTCATGGTCTGCCGGACGACTTGATGAAGCCGGTGAGCGGTGTGGCCGCCCTCGTGGATGCGGCCGCGCGGTAAAGCGTCGAACGGTCACGAACAACCCATCGAAATCTTCGCCGTCACGCGACTCAGGTATGCTGGGCCCTTTGTAACCGCTTCCGTTCAAGGGGAGATCATGCGGCGCGTTGTATTCAATCAGAAAGGTGGCGTGGGCAAATCGACCATCGTATGCAACCTGGCCGCCATCAGCGCGAGCGAAGGGCTGCGCACGCTGGTGATCGACCTCGATGCACAGGCGAATTCGACCCAGTATCTGCTCGGTCCGCAGGCGAGCGAAGTCCACCCCACTGTCGCAGGCTTCTTCGAAACCGCGCTCGGCTTCAGCTTCAAGCCCGTGGAAGCGACCTCGTACATCCATCCGACGCGCTTCGAGAATCTGGACGTGATGCCCGCCCATCCCGATCTCGACACGCTGCATGGCAAGCTCGAATCGCGCTACAAGATCTACAAGCTGCGCGACGCGCTGAACGAACTCGCGATGTACGACGCGATTTACATCGACACGCCGCCCGCGCTGAACTTCTACACGCGCTCGGCGCTGATCGCCGTCGAGCGTTGTCTGATTCCGTTCGACTGCGACGACTTTTCGCGTCGCGCGCTCTACACGCTGCTCGAAAACGTCAAGGAGATCCAGCAGGATCACAACGACGCGCTGCAGGTGGAAGGCATCGTCATCAACCAGTTCCAGCCGCGCGCGAGCCTGCCGCAGAAGCTCGTCGACGAACTGATCGGCGAAGGCTTGCCGGTGCTGGGGTCGCGCTTGTCATCGTCGGTGAAGATCCGTGAGTCGCATCAGTTGGCAACGCCCGTCATTCATCTCGACCCGGGGCATAAGCTCGCGCAGGAGTATCGGGCGTTGCATCGCGAATTGAGCGAGTAAGCCCGAGCGACGTCATTGCCCGAGCGATCTCAGCAGCCGCGCGAGGTTTTGCGGCTCGATATGAATGATCCCGCCTCGCGGACTGTCGATGTCCGCGATCAGCGTCAGCGAGAGCGCAACCGTGACCGGCAGCACGATGATCAGGATGCCTCGTCGCACGCTGCCTCTCGCTCCATAACCCTGCACGACGCACGCAAATAGTCCGATCACGATCATCAGCGTCCACGCGCCCAGCGGAATCCGGTTCAACAGCGCCGCCTCGGAATAGTCCTGCGAGTTGAGGACGTCGTTCATGCCGGTCATCACGACGGCGCCGATAGGCGTCGGCTGGTCCCTCGCGACCTGTGCCGCGAGGCGCCAAAGTGCGGCCTGAGACTTCGCTGTGTCTGCCTCGATGCGAACGATTTCCTGCGCGTCCCGGGTTTGAAAATGCGCGAGTCTCAATTGCGCGTAATGCGTCAATTCAGCCTTGATCTGCGCGCTGACGGGCGGCGCGACCACATCGGCCCGGGCGTACTCGGTTCCGATCGCGTTCGCTTCGTTTTCCTCCAGGTTCTTGCGCTGGTCGTAGCGATTGACCGCCATCGACAGATTGAAGCCGATCAGCAGCGCGAGCAACGTCAACGTCGACGTCTCCACGATCGTGAAATCTTCGCGCTCCTCGCTCTTCAATGCGAAAACGCGTCGCAGCGCCAATGCGCCAAAAGTGATCGCGCCGACGAACGCGACCAGCAGTACCACGAACAGCGTGCCAGGATGATCGACGAATGCTTGCATGCAATGCCTCCGTTGCGGACATCTGCGTGAGACGCGGTAGCTCGGGGCTGAGCGGGTCGAGGTTCATCGCGTGTTTTCGTCCGTTGGCGCCATCCGCACACCGTCAGCAAACTTGTTAAAGTAACGCTCTCGTCAATCAGCAGCCGCAGTCCCCATCATGCGCACCACCCGAGCCATCCACGCCGTCGAGCGCCTGAAAACGCGCACCGGCAACCCGCGCTTCGCCGCGATCAGCCTGTCCGGCGGCCTGTTCTATCTCGTGGACAAATCGACCGGAGTCGACCAGAAGGTATCCGACCCGCTGACGCTCGACGACTTCGTCAAGTTCGTCGACGCCTACGGCCCGCAGAAACCGCGCAAGGCCAGCAAGCTCGATATCGCGTTCGAAGCGCAGATCAAGAAAAGCAAGGGCGGTTGACGCTCCAGCTTCGCCGACCTGGCGCTTCGTTGCGATGCATTACCCCCCTTCGATCTCCACCCACCGCCCGTCCGCCGCACTGCTTTTCAGCACCGCCTCGATAAACCGCAATCCGTCGACGCCATCCTCGACCGTCGTCAACAACAGGCTTTCCGCCGGCGGTGCGCGGCCTTCGTTCAGTGCATCGATCTGCAACGCCGCATCTTTGTACAACTGCGCGAACGCTTCCAGATAGCCTTCCGGATGCCCGACCGGCACGCGCGTCGCATGCGCGGCAACCGCACTTTTCACACGCGCGCGTGTCAATCGCTCGGCAGCGCCGCCTAGCGGCGTGAACCACAACGCGTTCGGCTCCTCCTGATCGAACGCGAGCCCCGCCTTCGTGCCATACACGCGCAAGCGCAGCGCGTTCTCCGCGCCGCTCGCCACCTGGCTCGCCCACAACATGCCGCGCGCGCCGTTCGCATAGCGCAGCATCGCCTGCACGTGATCGTCGATACGACGCCCCGGCACGAGCGTGTGCAGCTCGGCCGACAGCGCGCGCGGCATCATCCCCGTCACGAAAGCGGCCAGCTGATACGCGTGCGTGCCGATATCGCCGAGGCACCCGGCCGGCCCCGCCAAGGCCGGATCGGTACGCCAGCCCGCCTGCTTGTTGGCGCCGCCCGTTTCGAGCGGCTCGGCGAGCCAGTCCTGCGCATACTCGACCTGCACGACGCGTATCTCACCCAGCTCGCCCCGTTCGACCAGTTCGCGCGCATGCCGCACCAGCGGGTAGCCCGAATAGGTATGCGTCACCGCAAACAGCCGCTTTGATGACTGCGCGAGCTTCGCGAGCGCTTCGCCTTCGGCGAGCGAGACCGCGAGCGGCTTGTCGCAGATCACGTGGATGCCCGCTTCGAGAAATGCCGTCGCGACCGGCGCGTGCAGATGATTGGGCGTGACGATCGCGACCGCGTCGATGCCGTCGTCGCGCGCGGCCTCGGCGCGCGCCATCTCGCGCCAGTCCGCGTAGCTTCGCGCGATGCCCGCTTCGACGGCGCTCGCCCGCGCGCGCTCAGGATCGGACGACAAAGCGCCCGCCACCAGTTCGAAGCGATCGTCGAGCCGCGCGGCGATCCGGTGCACCGCGCCGATGAACGCGCCCTGCCCGCCGCCGACCATGCCCAGCCTGAGCCTTCTTCGCTGCATCGTTTGCGCTCCCATGTCAGATGCCCAGCACGCTCTTCAACTGCGCGGTATCGACACCGCTGCCCGCGAAGTCATCGAACGCACGCTCGGCCACGCGGATGATGTGCCGACGAATGAACTCCGCGCCTTCGCGCGCGCCGTCGTGCGGATGCTTCAACGCGCATTCCCATTCGAGCACGGCCCAGCCCGGAAAATCGAACTGCGCCATCTTCGAGAAGATCGCGCCGAAGTCGATCTGCCCATCGCCGAGCGAACGAAAGCGCCCCGCGCGTTCGACCCAGCCGCTATAGCCGCCGTACACGCCCTGCTTGCCGGTGGGACGGAACTCCGCGTCCTTCACATGAAACGCCTTGATGCGCTCGTGATAGATATCGATGAACGCGAGATAGTCGAGCTGCTGCAGCACGAAATGGCTCGGGTCGTACAGGATGTTCGCGCGCGCATGCTGTTTGACCGCCGCGAGAAAGCGCTCGAACGTCACGCCGTCGTGCAGGTCTTCGCCCGGATGCAGTTCGTAGCAGACGTCGACGCCGGCCGCGTCGAACGCATCGAGAATCGGCGTCCAGCGGCGCGCGAGTTCGTCGAACGCAGTTTCGACGAGACCGGCCGGCCGCTGCGGCCAAGGGTAGATATACGGCCACGCGAGCGCCCCCGAAAACGACACATGCGTGCTCAGGCCCAAGCGACGCGACGCCTGCGCCGCGAGCTTCATCTGCGCGATCGCCCACTCGGTGCGCGCCGCCGGCTTGCCGCGCACGTGCGGCGCGGCGAAGCCGTCGAACAGCGTGTCGTATGCCGGATGCACGGCGACCAGTTGGCCCTGCAGATGCGTCGATAGTTCGGTGATCGCGACGCCCGCGTTGTCGACGGTCTCGCGCAGTTCGTCGCAGTACGCGTCGCTCGCGGCCGCTTTCTCGAGATCGATCAGGCGCGGGTCGCACGGCACCTGGATGCCCTTGAAGCCGAGACCCGCGGCCCAATCGGCGAGATGCGCGAGGTTGTCGAACGGCACGTCGTCGCCCATGAACTGCGCGAGAAAAATCGCCGGCCCTTTGATGGTTTTCATCTTTACGGTTCCTCGAACGTTGCGCGCGGGCCGCACCCGCGCGCGTTGGACGATGCTCGGAGCGCCGCTCAGAACGGCGAGTCGGGGAAATAGAACTGCTGGGCGTTTTCCTTCGTGATCAGCACCGACGGAATGATCGTCGTGGGCGGCAGCTTGTCGCCCTTCAGCCGAGCTTCGGCCGTCAGCTTGATCGCGTCGTAGATGAATTTCGGCGAGTACGACACGTCGGCCTTGATCATCGGCGCGCCGTCCATCACGTTCTTCACCATGCCCTTCGAGCCCGCGCCGCCGAACACGATCTTGATGTCGTTGCGCTTGGCCTGATCGATCGCCTTCAGCACGCCGACCGCCATGTCGTCGTCGGCGGCCCACACGGCGTCGATGTGCTTGAAGCGCGTCAGGTAGTCCTGCATCACCTTGAACGCGTCGTCGCGATTCCAGTTCGCGTACTTCGCGTCGAGAATCTTGATGTCCGGATAGTTCTTCAGCACGCCGGTGAAGGCGGTCCAGCGTTCGTTGTCGAGCGTGGTCGGAATGCCGCGCAGCGCGACGACGTTGCCCTTGCCGTCGAGCGCCTTCGCCAGATACTCGGCCGGAATCTTGCCGAACGCGGTGTTATCGCCGGCCACGTAGGCATCCTGCGCACTGGTGTTCGTCAGACCGCGATCGACCACCGTCACGTACACGCCTTTGCGCTTCACCTGCTCGACCGGTTGCGTCAGCGTCGCCGATTCATACGGGAAGATCACGAGCGCATTGATCTTGTTGACCGTCACCAGATCCTGCAACTGGTTCGCCTGCTCGGGCGCGTTGGCCGCCGTTTTCACGATCACTTTCAGGTCGGGATGCGCCTTCTCGAGATCCTCCTTCGCCTTGTTCGCCCACCAGACGATGCCGCCGGTAAAGCCGTGATCGGCCGTCGGAATCGCGACGCCCAGCGTGACCTTGTCGTCGGCGCGCGCCGCGCCCGCCGTGCCCAGTATCCCCAACGCCAGCACGCCGGCGCCGATCGCTCGAATGACTTGCTTCATGGTGTGTGTCTCCAATCAAGAGGCGTTCGCTCGCCCCGATTTTTCGGACCTGCCGTTGGTTTACCGCGCCTGCCTTGCTACACCTGCTTGAAACGCACGTCTACCGCCGCCCGCGCTGCACGAACGCGACGAAAATAATCACCACGCCCTGCACCGCCGCGTTCAGATACACGCTGATGATGCTGGTCAGGTTCAGGATGTTCGCGATCACCGACAGCAGGATCGCGCCGATCACGGTGCCGATCACGCGTCCCTCGCCGCCCTTGAGCGCGGTGCCGCCGACCACCACCGACGCGATCGCTTCGAGCTCCCACAACAGGCCGGTGGTCGGCGTGGCGGAGCCGAGGCGCGGCACGTAGAGCACGGTAGCCACGCCTACGCAGATCCCGAGCAGCACGTACGTGACGATCTTGACCGTATCGACGCGAATTGCCGCGTAACGCGCGACCTGCTCGTTCGAACCGATCGCCTGCACGTGCCGGCCGAACGCGGTGCGATTGAGGATCAGCGCGCCGCCCGCCGCGACTACGAGGAACACCCAGATCGGGACCGGTACACCGAACAGGCTCGCGTAATAGACGGGACCATACAGATTGGAGAGAGAATCGTTGAGCGTCAGCGCGCCGCCATCGGCGAGCCATGTCAGCACCGCGCGGAAAATCCCCAGCGTGCCGAGTGTGACGATGAACGGCTCGATGCGCCCTTTGGTGATCAGCAGCCCATGCGCGCAGCCGAACAGCGCGCCGAGCACGAACGCCGCGACGATGCCGATCGTCACGATCAGCAACGGCGGCAACGCATGACCGGTAGCACCGGCCGCGAGCCCGTTCATCAGCCAGATCATGATGCCGGCGATCAACGCGGCCATCGAGCCGACCGACAAATCGATGCCGCCCGAGATGATCACGAAGGTCATGCCGACCGCGATGATGCCGATGAACGACGTGCGCGTGAGCACGTTCATCAGGTTGTCGAGCGTCGCGAAGTCGCGGTTGAGCAGCGTGCCGACGATGCACAGCACGATCAGCCCGGCGAGCGGCCCGAGCGTGTAGAGCCGCTGCGCGACGCGCAGCGCGCGCCGTGATTGCACGGCTTCAGTGGGTGCCGGTCGCATGAGCGATCAACTCCTCTTCGGTCAGATGCTCGAGCGTCAGCGTCGCTTGCAGGTGTCCCGCGCGCATCACGGCGACGCGATGGCACAAGCCGATCAGCTCGATCAGTTCGGATGAAATGACGATCACCGCGCGGCCCTGCGCGGCGAGACGATGAATCAGGAAGTAGATGTCGCGTTTCGCGCCGACGTCGACGCCGCGCGTCGGTTCGTCGAGCACGATCACGTTCGGGTCGGGCTGCAGGAACTTCGCGAGCGCGAGCTTCTGCTGGTTGCCGCCCGACAGCATGCGCGCGCGGCTCGACAGGTCGCCGGTGCGTATGCCGAATTCGCCAACGGCCTTCTGCAACGCCGCGCGCCCCGCTTTCAGATCGAGCAGCGGATGCGCGTAGCGTTCGAGCGTCATCAGCGTGACGTTGTCCTGCAGGCTCATGTTGACATGAAGGCCTTTGCCCTTGCGGTCCTCGCTCAGATACGTGAGACCGTGGCGCATTGCATCGCGCGGGTTCTTCAGATCGACTGCCCGGCCGGCGATTTCGATCGTGCCGCCGGTGCGTTTGCGCAAGCCGATGATTGCCTCAAACGCCTCGGTGCGGCCCGCGCCGACGAGGCCCGCGAAGCCGAGCACTTCGCCCGCACGCACGTCGAAGCTCAGATCCTCGACCCAGTCGGGCACCGTCAGGCCGCTCACACGCAATGCGACCGGCGTGTCGGCGGGCACCGTCTGCTTGTCGGGGAACATGTCGGACACGTCGCGTCCGACCATCAGGTTCGCCATCTGCTGACGCGCGAGCCCCGAGGTTTGACCGCGCGCGACGAAGCGGCCGTCGCGCATCACGATCACCTCGTCGGTGATGCGCTCCACTTCATCGAGCTTGTGCGAGATGTAGACGATCGTCACGCCATCGGCCTTCAGCTTCAGCATCAGCGCAAAGAGCCGCTCGGTTTCGGCGGGCGTCAACGTCGCGGTCGGCTCGTCCATGATCAACAGACGCGCGCGGCGCGACAGCGCCTTCGCGATCTCGACCATCTGCTTTTCCGCGACGATCAGCTCGCGCACTTTCGTGTCCGGCGCGCGCTCGAGCCCGACCTGCGCGAGATAGCGCGCGGCGTCGCTGCGCATCGCGGCATCGTCGAGGAACCAGCCGCGGCGCTTCTCGTGGCCGAGGTACATGTTCTGCGCGATCGTCAGATGCTCGGCGAGATTGAACTCCTGGTGGATCAGCACGATGCCCTGCGCCTCGGCGTCGCGCGAACCGGCGAAGCGCTGCGCGTGACCATCGACCAGCACGCTGCCCGAGGTTGCCGCTTCATAACCGGCGAGGATTTTCATCAGCGTCGATTTGCCCGCGCCGTTCTCGCCGAGCAGACCGTAGATGCGGCCGGGCGCCAGCTCGAAGCTCACGCCGTGCAGCACGCGCACCGGGCCGAAGTCCTTGCGGATGTCGTCGAAGCGGATCGCGAGGCTCATGGTTCACGCGCTCCCACGAATCACCAGACGATGCGGCAGCAGCACGCCCGGCACGTTGGCCTGCGGATTCGCGAGACGCTGCAGCAGCAAACGCGCGGCGGTCTCGCCGAGCTCGCGCATCGGCTGCGCGATCGTCGTGAGCGGCGGATCGATCTGCGCGGCGAGCGAGATGTCGTCGAAGCCGGCCACCGCGACGTCGTCGGGCACGCGCTTGCCGACGCTGCGCAAGCCGTGGATCACGCCGATCGCGAGCGTGTCCGACACCGCGAAGATCGCGCTCGGCGCATCGGACTGCTGCATCAACCCGGCTGCGGCCGACGCGCCCGCCTCGTAATCGAGGCTGTTCAGATTCATGCGACAGCGCGGATCGGGCGCGATGCCCGCGTCGCTCAACGCGTCGAGGTAGCCTTGCTGACGCTGGCGCGCATACAGATAGTCGACGTCGGAATTGATCAGGCCGATGCGCCGGTGACCGCGCGCGAGCAGATGGCGCACCGCGTCGCCGGCCGCGCGATAGTTGTCGATGCCGACGTACGGCACGCCCATCTCCGGATCGAACTCGCAGCACGCGACCCACGGCAGCGCCTGCGACGCCTCGCCGAGCGCCTGCTGGATCGTCGCCGGATCGAGGCAGATCGCGCCGTCCGCGCGGCGACGCCGCAGCATGTCGAAGTAGCTGCGCTCGCGGCCCGGGTCCGCGCCGGTGTCACATAGCAGCATGAAGTAGCCGTGCTGACGCGCGACGCTGTCGATGCCGCGCACGATCTCGGCGTAAAACGGATTGCCGAAGTCCGGCACCATCGTCAGCAGCAGGCGGCTTTCGGCGGTGCGCAGATTGCGCGCGAGTTCGTTGACGCGGTAGCCGCTCGCGTCGATCGCGGCGAGTACCTTGTCGCGCGTGGCGGGCCGCACATTGTCGTGGCCGTTCAGCACGCGCGACACCGTCGCGACCGACACGCCCGCCTGCTCGGCCACGCCGGCGATCGACGGCTCATCGGCCGTGCGCGGCGAGCGCCTCGGCGTCTGACGTAGCGGTTGACTGCCCGCGCCGGACGACGCGGCCGGCGACGATCGGGACGGCGTTCGGGACACACGACCTCGCAGCGAAAATGTAATCGATTACATTTTGTGGCGATGGCGATGCGAATCGCAAGCCCGGATCGCTAGGGATTAACACGGGGGCGGGCCGGCCTGGCACTTGCCCGCGAGCGTCCGGCGCAAGTCCGCCATTTGGTACAATCCCGCAGTTCTCCTGACGCGGCTTGCAAAGCGAACGCCTTTCGGAGGCCGCGGCCGTCGGCAATCCGCCGTGGCCGGGTCAGGACAAAAGTCAGCGGCAATCGTCGCCCGCTCGCCAAACCAAAACCGCCGAATCCACCATGAACATCGAGCAAGCGCGTTTCAACATGATCGAACAGCAGATCCGCCCCTGGGAAGTGCTCGACCAGGACGTGCTGAATCTGCTGTCGATCGTCAAACGTGAGAATTTCGTCCCCGCCGCTTACCGCGACCTCGCTTTCGCCGACTTCGAAGTGCCGCTGCCGGCCGGCCAGCACATGCTGGCGCCGCGCGTCGAGGCGCGCGTGCTGCAGGAGCTGGCGGTGAAGAAGCACGAAAGCGTGCTCGAAATCGGCGCGGGTTCGGGTTATATGGCGGCGCTGCTCGCGCATCGCGCGCAACACGTGCTGAGCGTCGACATCGAACCGGAACTGGCCGAGCTTGCAAAGAGCAACCTGATCGCCAACGGCGTGCTGAACGTCGAAGTCGTGACCGGCGACGCTTCGCGCGGCTGGAGCGGCGCGGCGCCGTATGACGTGATCTGCGTGTCGGGCGGTCTGCCGGTGCTGCCGCAGGAAATCCTCGAACAGCTGAAGGTCGGCGGCCGTCTCGCGGCGTTCGTCGGCAGCGCGCCGGTGATGAAGGCGCAAATCATCACGCGCATCGACGAGAAGCAATACCGCATCTCCGACGTGTTCGAAACCTATGTCGAGCCGCTCGCCAATGCAGTGCAGCCGGCGCGGTTCAGGTTCTAAGCGGCGGTTTTCGCTGCTCTTCGAGTTGTATTGTTGATCTGGACGGGCGGCGAGTAAGCCACCGTCCCACGAACTGGATATCTCGCTGATGCAAAATCTGACCGCTCCTGCACTCGCCGAATGGCTCGCCGATACCTCGCGTCCCGCACCCGTGCTGCTCGACGTGCGCGAGCCGTGGGAACTGCAAACCGCGTCCATGGCCGGCGTCGTGTCGATTCCGATGCGCGAGATTCCCGCGCGCAGCGAAGAACTCGATGACGACGCGCAGATCGTCTGCATTTGCCATCACGGCGCGCGCAGTGCGCAGGTCGCGATGTTCCTCGAATCGCGCGGACACACCAATGTGTTCAATCTGCAGGGTGGCATCGATGCGTGGTCGCGTCAGGTCGATCCGTCGGTTCCGACTTATTGAGGTTCGGCGCGAAGATAGCGCGTTGAAACGGCGCAAGGGCTGATGGTCCTTGCGCCGTTTTTCTTTTGTGCTGCGTCGGAAATGCTGGCAAAGACCCCGCAAGCCAAGGTTTTGGCTTGCGGGGTCTTTGTTTTTGCTGACGCGTTATTCAGCCATATCTTTTCGGAATATGCCCATATGTACGGTGAAGTTTCGCGCGTAGCCTTCGAGGCTCTATAGGCACGACGAGACAATCGATATGCTTCACATATTGGCTAACGCGACGACCTACAGCAGAAAGCGCTTTCCCAATGCAAAAGGTCATACCGAGTGCGTTGAGTTCATCCGGCAAACCTTGAACGCACCCCATACAGCGGTGTGGCGCGAGGGCATGAAAATCGTGAGGGTGGCGCCTGGTCAAACAGATCCGGTCCCGCCCGGAACCGCTATTGCAACGTTTGTGGGAGGCCGGTATCCGCAACATGGAAGGACGGGCAAGCACGCTGCTATCTATCTCGGACAGGACGCTAGTGGTATTCAGGTGATGGATCAGTGGAACAGTCAGAACCAGGTACGCCGGCGAACTATATATTGGCACCCGCATTCCGGTGGCTTGAGCAACGATGCGAATGCTTTCTCGGTGATCGAATGGTGAAATCTAATCTCTTTGCGGTAGCGGTAATCGCGTCACTTGGCGCCGCTCTCGCGAATCAGGCTTGCGCAGCAACAGAATTGACGTGCTTGCCATCAATTTCAGTCAATGAGTCATTGAGTCAACAGATATCCCAAGAATGGACTCCCCAGCTAGATACGTCACCTCGCTTTTTGCAGGGGATAACATTCTTCGATGACGATCCTAGAAAGAACGCAAGCATCGTCCCTACTAGCGACACAGCCTTGACGGGCCACGACCGAATAGCCCGGTGGCGCTTTCGACCAAGCAGTATCCCGGTCTGGCTCGGGTGTCGATATGAGGGAACTGGCATCGTCCTTACAAGGCAACTACCCGCTTCCTATAAAGAATGCCAGCTTGTTTATGGCCCGGGTGGAGTCGTCAAGAAGATTAGCTGCGACTAGTCAGGCTCACGAGCAGCGCATCGTGCAGGGCGCGATGTTCCTCGAATCGCGCGGACATGCCCACGTGTTCAATCTGCAAGGTGGGATCGACGTGTGATCGCGTCAGGTCGGTCCGTCGGTTCCGACCTTCTGAGATTCACTGCCAAGGCAGCGCGTTGAAACGGCGCAAGGGCTGATGGTCCTTGCGCCGTTTTTCTTTTGTGCTGCGCCGGAAATGCTGGCAAAGACTCCGCAAGATCTTTGCCTTGCGGGGTCTTTGCTGTTTTTTGGGCCCGTCATTCAACCCATCACTGAGCAAGGTCCGGCAGTTCTTGTGGGGCTACCCCGCCGAGCGACGGCTGTTGCACGCCATCACTAAGGAAGGGAAATTTGGGCCGTCGCCCATATACGGACAACCTGTTGCACGGCGATTATCTGATCACTGCCGATCCGGGCAGCGACTTTGGATAGATGTTCGACACACGTATGTCGCTGTCTGTATCTGAGTCGTCTATTAGACACTATTGCTTCGGATTCCCGGCGCTATGTCGAGTTCAACCCCAGGGAGGAGTCATATGGCTGTTCAAGCACCACAGAAGACTGGCTATGAGAAATGGCAAGAGGGTATCAATAGCGCTGTGGGCAATGCTAAATGGAACTTCTACGATTGCGCAATCCAGATGACCGTGAACCAGTACAACCGGCACCTGTCGGGAACTGCCAGGTACAGGCCGTTGGATTGGCGGCTCATCAAGGCGATGATTTGGGTGGAGACCGGTGCGGAAAGCAAGAAATGGGAATCGAATCCGATTCAAATAGGTAATCCCGGCGATCCAGGATTGCGAGTGCTATTAGCTGGCAATGAAGGAGGAGATTTGATTATTCCCCCAACGTGGATGAATCGCCTCACCTTTGGTAGTGCAATAACGAATCCCTATCATAATATCGCTGCTGGTATTGGCTACTTACTGATGCGGACGGCAAATTATGCGATCAAAAACGTCCCGGACGCAGACGCCACAATTTACGAAGCCAGGGTACTGTCAGGGGACAGCATCGCCAAGATCGCCAAGACAAATGGAAGCACTATTGAAGTGATACAGAAACTCAATCCTTCCTTCCATCTATTGAGACCCGGTCAAGTACTGAAATATCAGAAGGCTTCGCTGAAGAAAGTCATTGTTAGCTGGAAAATTATTACGACATCAAGCATCGCGAAAAACTACAACTCCGGCGATTCCCTATATCCCCAGAAGCTGGATTATGCGCTGAGCCTGATCCACAAGGGGGAGGCTGCATTATGTGCTCAGTGAAAATGACGGCGATGTACATCATTCTCTACAGCATGTCAAGCATAGCGATTGGCGCCGAAGTCGGTTTTAAAGGGGATTTTGAGGGAACAGGTCGTGCGTGTTCCGGTGCGCTCTACGTGCGAGCCAACACAATTCAATGGAATTCAACGTATAGCGTCTGCAAGCCGACACGCTACGAAATCCTGGAAAAGAATTTCAGCGATGATCAAAGACGCATTGTCTTTCACTTGAAAAATCGAGGTCGCCAGTGTCGATTCAAGATTGTGGAACTTGAGCACGCAAGTGGGCACAACTGGAATGTGAGTGGTTACCAGTCCTTGGAAGGATTTCGAAAAAGGGATTTGCCAGACTGGAATAATTCCCCGTTACCCGAACGGCAAGTTTTGTCGTGTTTAATGGTAGGACCAGATTAAGCTCATTGCGTGACACCCCCCTTTCTACAAATTTTTGAACTGAATAGTCCAGCGCGGTCGTCGCGCGTGGTGTAGTACATCCCTTTCGCGCTCGCGAGCAGCCGCGGCGTGCTCTCCAACTGACGGTTCGCGGTGAAGGGCATTCAGAAAGCGGACTTATCGGGTCGGCTGACGGCGGCGCGTTCGATCATGTCCGGTCTCCCTGACCAGCATTCAGTATCACTGGTGCTCCGGTGTGAGGCAGCGCCTACGCCATGCACAAAAGCGCGGCGTCCCCAAGGCGCCTATGCACCGCCGACGCTCCGCCCGCGCCAGCGACGCTTCGCTGGCGTCAAAGCACGCTTCGTCGCGGCGCGACGCGCACCCGAACGAGGCGCGCCGCGCGCGACTGCACCAGTTTCGCGCCGTGCCATCGATGGACCGAGTCGCCACCCCCGCGCCCATAACCGCGCCACCACAGGCATCGCACGCGCATTGCGTCGAAAGCATCACATGGCATGTGCCTTGCAGTAGACGAGCGGCAAGCCGTGCGAGCTCAGCCAGGCTGGCTGAAATCGGCGCTCATAAACAGTGACCATCAATGACAAGGGGAAAGCACATGAAACGTCGCAGTCTGTTGAAGTACGGCTCCATGTCCGGCGCGCTCGCGCTCGCGGGCCGCGTGCCGTTCGCGCACGCGCAGTCCGATAGCGGTCCGATCAAGGTGGGCATCCTGCATTCGCTGTCCGGCACGATGGCGATCTCCGAGACGTCGCTGAAAGACACCGCATTGATGACGATCGCCGACATCAACAAGAACGGCGGTGTGATGGGCCGTCAGATCCAGCCGGTGGTCGTCGACCCGGCGTCGAACTGGCCGCTGTTCGCCGAGAAGGCGCGCCAGCTTCTCACGCAGGACAAATGCGCGGTCGTATTCGGCTGCTGGACCTCGGTGTCGCGCAAGTCGGTGCTGCCGGTGTTCGAGGAACTGAACGGCCTGCTGTTCTATCCGGTGCAGTACGAAGGCGAGGAAATGTCGCGCAACGTGTTCTATACGGGCGCAGCTCCTAACCAGCAGGCGATTCCCGCGACCGAATACCTGATGAGCGCCGAAGGCGGCGGCGCGAAGCGCTTCTTCCTGCTCGGCACCGACTATGTGTATCCGCGCACGACCAACAAGATCCTGCGCGCATTCCTCAAATCGAAGGGCGTGCAGGAAGCCGACATTCAGGAGGTCTATACGCCTTTCGGTCACAGCGACTATCAGACCATCGTCGCCAACATCAAGACGTTCTCGCAAGGCGGCAAGACCGCGGTGATCTCGACCGTGAACGGCGATTCGAACGTGCCGTTCTACAAGGAACTCGGCAACCAGGGGCTAAAGGCATCGGATGTGCCGGTCGTCGCGTTCTCGGTCGGCGAAGAGGAACTGCGCGGCATCGATACGAAGCCGCTCGTCGGCAATCTTGCGGCCTGGAACTACTTCATGTCGGTGCGCAACCCGTCCAATGAGAAGTTCAAGAAGCAATGGGCCACGTGGGTCAAGGACAACAACCTGCCGGGTGGCACGAAGCGCGTGACCAACGATCCGATGGAGGCGACCTTCGTCGGCATCCATATGTGGAAGCAGGCGGTCGAGAAAGCAAAGAGCACCGACGTCGACAAGGTGCGCGTCGCGATGGTCGGGCAGACCTTCGCGGCACCGTCGGGCTTCACGCTGGAGATGGACGGCAACCACCATCTGCACAAGCCGGTGATGATCGGCGAGGTACGCGCGGATGGCCAGTTCAACGTCGTGTGGCGTACCAAGGGGCCGATCCGCGCGCAACCGTGGAGCCCGTTCATCGCCGGCAATGCGGGCAAGCCAGATGTGGTCAGCTCGATTCCGGCGTTCCTGCGGCGCTCGCGCGTCGCGTGACGTGTCGGCGCGAGTCGCACCGCGGCGCGCGGCGAACCGCGCGTGTCTCGCCGCAGCAGCCGCGTGCCGCGCCGTGCGGCCTGCGTACCGGCACGCGCAGCGCACGCGCGGCGACGCCCCGCTGAAGCCGCGGCGGCACCCTCGCGCGCCCGAGCGGCTCATCGATTCAACCAGTGCAAAAGGCCATCATGGCGTTTTCATTTCCGACTTCCGTACGACGACGCGGCGCGGCGCTCCTGCTGCCGCTCGCGGTCCTTCTCGCCGCCGCGCCGGGCGCCGCATTCGCGCTGACCCAGGCCGACGTCGCGCCGCTCGCCGGCGACGACTTCGAGGCGAAGTCCGCCGCGATCGACAAACTAATCGCCACGCACGATACCGCGTCGCTCGCGGTGCTGAAGGCCCTCGCCGACGACAGCGCGCTCGCCACCGACTCAGGCGAGGTACTGCTGCAGGACGGCGACGCCACCCGCGATGCCGTCACCGGCCAACCGGTCGCCGCGAACGACGGGCAACCCATCACGCTGAACAACCTGCTGCGCTCGAAAGTAGCGGGCGCGCTGTCGGGTCTGCAACTCGCGTCGCCCGACCAGGCGACACGCGCAGCCGCCATCGATGCGCTGCTGAAAAACCCCGATCCATCGATCAAACCGCTGGTGGACGCCGCGCGCGCCAAAGAAACCGATCCCGCGCTGAAGAAGCGTCTCGACACGCTGTGGGCGATGAGCGCATTGCACGACCCGGACCCTTCGAAGCGTCTCGAAGCCGTGCAACTGGTCGCCGCGCGCCACGACCTCGAAATGAACGAGTTGCTGCGCCCGCTAGTCGCGAAGAAAGCCGACGGCACGTTTGTCGAAACCGACGAACGCGTGCGCGCGGCCGCGCAAAGCGGCATCGACGAGCTCGACGCGATCCAGCGCCGCAGCCAGATCGCGGGCACGCTGTTCGCCGGGCTGTCGCTCGGCAGCGTGCTGCTGCTCGCCGCGCTCGGCCTGGCGATCACGTATGGCCTGATCGGCGTGATCAACATGGCCCACGGCGAATTCCTGATGATCGGCGCCTACGCGACCTACGTCGTGCAGAACCTCGTTCAGCGCTTCGCGCCCAACGCGTTCGACTGGTATCCGCTCTTCGCGATACCGGCCTCCTTCGTCGCGGCCGCGCTGGTCGGCATCGTGCTCGAGCGGCTCGTACTGAAGCATCTGTACGGCCGCCCGCTCGAAACGCTGCTGACCACCTTCGGCGTGAGCCTGATCCTGATTCAGGCGACCCGCATGCTGTTCGGCGCGCAGAACGTCCAGGTCGTCAATCCGTCGTGGATGAGCGGCGGCGTCACCGTCCTGCCGAACCTGATCCTGCCGTACAACCGGCTCGCGATTCTCGCGTTCTCGCTGATCGTCGTCGCGATCGCGTGGGCCGTGCTCACGCGCACTCGGTTGGGTCTGTTCGTGCGCGCGGTCACGCAGAACCGCCGGATGGCCGCGTGCGTCGGCGTAAAAACCGCGCGCGTCGATTCGTATGCGTTCGCATTCGGCGCGGGCATCGCGGGGCTCGGCGGCTGCGCGCTGTCGCAGATCGGCAATGTCGGGCCCGACCTCGGCCAGAGCTACATCATCGACTCCTTCATGGCGGTCGTGCTAGGCGGTGTCGGCCAGCTTGCGGGCACCGTGCTCGGCGGCTTCGGCCTCGGGCTCGTCAGCAAGGCGATCGAACCGTTCTGGGGCGCGGTGCTCGCGAAGATCGCGGTACTCGTGCTGATCGTGCTGTTCATCCAGAAGCGTCCGCAGGGCATGTTCGCCTTGAAGGGCCGCAGCGCGGAGACATGAGATGGCATCGGCTACTTCATCGGCGAACCCCTCTTCCGCGGCGTCGTCGCGCGCGGGTGCCGGCGCCGCGCGCGAGTTCAACACCGGCTTTGCGCTCGGCCTGCCACCGCGACCCGCGTTGCTGTCGCGTCGCGCGTGGCTCGCGCTGATCGCGTTGATCATCGTGGTCGGCCTCGGCGTGCCGTTCGCCGCGCTGGTGATTCCGCAGACGAGCGCCTTGCATCTGTCCGCGTACGCGATGACGCTGACCGGCAAGTTCATGTGCTATGCGATCGCCGCGCTGGCGCTCGATCTGGTGTGGGGCTACTGCGGCATCCTGAGTCTGGGTCACGCGTTGTTCTTCGCGCTCGGCGGCTATGCGATCGGTATGTACCTGATGCGCGCGATCGGTCACGACGGCAAGTACGGCAGCGATCTGCCCGACTTCATGGTGTTTCTCGACTGGCACCAGTTGCCGTGGTACTGGCAAGGCACGCAGCATCTCAGCTACGCGCTGCTGCTCGTCGTGCTGGTGCCGGCCGTGGTCGCGTGGGTGTTCGGCTTCTTCACGTTCCGTTCGCGCGTGAAGGGCGTGTATCTGTCGATCATCACGCAGGCGATGACCTTCGCCGCGATGCTGCTGTTCTATCGCAACGAAACGGGCTTTGGCGGCAATAACGGCTTTACCGACTTCAAGCGCATCGGCGGTTTTCCGATCACGCATCAGGGCACCCGCGCCGTGTTGCTGCTGATCACCTTTGCGGTGCTGATCGCCGCGTTCATCGGCGCGCGCGCGATCGTCACCTCGAAGCTCGGCCGTGTCGTGACCGCGGTGCGCGACGGCGAAACGCGGCTGATGTTTCTCGGCTACAGCCCGCTCGCGTACAAGCTGTTCGTGTGGACCGTGTCGGCGGTGCTGTGCGGCATCGCGGGCGCGTTGTACGTGCCGCAGGTCGGCATCATCAATCCGGGCGAGATGTCGCCGGGCAACTCGATCGAAATGGCGATCTGGGTGGCGGTCGGCGGACGCGGCACACTGATCGGACCGATCATCGGCGCGTTCGCGGTGAACGGCGCGAAGAGCTTCTTTACAGCGAACTTCCCCGAATACTGGCTGTTCTTTCTCGGCCTGATCTTCGTGCTGGTGCCGCTGCTGCTGCCGAACGGCATCATGGGTCTCGCCGATCTGCTGACGCGCAAAAGAAACCGCTGAGGAACCGCTGATGAACGAAAACCCGATGGTTCCCGATCTGGATTTGCCCGAAGCACCGCCGGAACGCTCGCTGAGCGGCGTCGCGAGCATGGGGCACACGGTCGTGCCCGGCGAGATCGACGTATCGCACGGCACGATCCTGTACCTCGAAGACGTGACCGTCAGCTTCGACGGCTTTCGCGCACTCAACGCGTTATCGCTCGCGATCGACGCGGGCGAACTGCGCTGCATCATCGGCCCGAATGGCGCGGGCAAGACGACGATGATGGACGTGATCACGGGCAAGACCGCACCCGATCACGGCAAGGTGTTTCTCGGCCAGTCGATCGATCTGACGCGGATGAACGAACCGGCGATCGCGCGCGCCGGCATCGGCCGCAAGTTCCAGAAGCCGACCGTGTTCGAGCAGCATCCGGTGTGGGAAAACCTCGAACTCGCGATGAAAACCGACAAGGGCTGGTGGGCGTCGCTGCGCGCGCGGCTCGATCGAGACGCTCAGGCGCGCATCGAGCAAACGCTCGCATTGATCGGGCTGGAAAGCGAAGCCCGCAGGCTCGCCGGCGAGCTATCGCACGGCCAGAAGCAGCGCCTCGAAATCGGCATGCTGCTCATGCAACGCCCAGCATTGCTGCTGCTCGACGAACCCGCGGCCGGTATGACCGACGACGAAACGATGCAGCTCGCCGAATTGCTCAACCACCTGCGCGGCACCTGCTCGATGATGGTCGTCGAGCACGACATGGAGTTCGTCGCGGCGCTCGCGGGCGATACGGGCAAGGTGACGGTGATGGCCGAAGGCCGCGTGCTCGCGCACGGCACGCTCGACGAAGTGAAGCGCGATGAGACCGTGATCGAGTCTTATCTCGGCCGCTGATTGCAGCTCGAGGCGGTACCGCATCGTCAACCCGACAGGATGACTGAACCATGCTCGAAGTAGACCGACTGAACCAGTACTACGGCGGCAGCCATATTCTGCGCGATGTGAAGCTCACGGTGCCCGACCGCAAGCTGACGGTGCTGCTAGGGCGCAACGGCGTCGGCAAGACCACGCTGCTGCGCTGCCTGATGGGCGTCGTGCCCGCGAAAAGCGGTGCGATCGCGTGGCGCGGCGAACCGCTGATGAAACTACCCACGCATGCGCGCGTCGCCCAGGGGCTCGCCTACGTGCCGCAGGGCCGCGATATTTTTCCGCGCTTGACCGTAGAGGAAAACCTGCTGGTGGGCGCCGCCAGCAGAAGGTCGCCGAAGAAAATCCCCGATCGCATCTACGAGCTGTTCCCGGTGCTGGAGGACATGCGCAACCGGCGCGGCGGCGATCTGTCCGGCGGTCAGCAGCAACAGCTCGCGATCGGCCGCGCGCTGATGAGCGAGCCGCAACTGCTGATCCTCGACGAGCCGACCGAGGGCATCCAGCCGTCGATCATTCAGGACATCGGCCGCACGCTGCGGCAGCTCGTCGAGGACATGGGCATGACGGTGCTGCTCGTCGAGCAGTACTACGATTTCGCCAAAGCGATCGCCGATCGTTACTGGGTGATGAGTCGCGGCGAAATCATCGCGGGCGGTGAAGGGGCGAACATGGATGCCGATGGAGTGCGGGGCTTGATTGCCGTGTAAGCGTTTCTTCAATCTGCAACAGCCATTAGAAAGCTTGCGGCCCGCGCCGTCGGCCCCATCTGACGCGACTGAAGCTCACCACTCAAGTTATCCGCCGCGCAACCGTTACACAGGCTAGGCAGCGCCGCAACGGTTCGACGAGGTGGACACCATGGACGACAACAAGCAGGTCAGACGCGAGTTTTACAGAAACCCAGCCTCCTATTGCAGGGTGATGAACGTCGTGTCGGCAGTCACCTTTGGTTTATTCGAGGTACACAGCGGCGGTACGGTCGGCATGCTGTCGGTGCGCTGGGAGAAGCTCGGCAACGAACTCGCGCCCCAGCTGCACGCGTACTACGACAGCTGGCACGTGCTCGCGTCGTTCCAGGACGTCCTCGCGAGAATGGCTGAGACGACCGGTCCGTCGTGTTCGCCGGAAGCCTTCTGTCAGCTCTTGCTCGACTGCGGGTTCATCAATCGCGCGGAACGCGGCGTGGACGATCACACCGCGCCGACCCGCGTGCGCTAGACACTGCCGCGGTAAAACCTGGGTTAGCAACACAACATCGTTAGAGAAGGGAGAAAAGTATGTCCGTGACGGTTCACGTCGAGTATCAGTACTGCCGACATGGCAAGAAAGCAATCGAGACAGGCAGCGACTCGTTGACCGTCCAGGAAAACACCCCGCGCGCGATCGTCGCGTTGCTGCGGCTGCTGCATCCGCAGTGGGAGGGCATCAAGGTGCTGTCGGTGACCGAGGCCTCGCCTGAAGGCACTGCGTCGTAGTCGCTAGCGCGCGGCTCTCGCGCGGCGACCGCGTGCTATCCTCGCCGCACGCCGGTTCCCCTTTCATCCGCATGTCGCTCCACGAAAATCTCGCCTCGCTCGCCGCCACGCACTCCTCGTGGCGCGCGCGACTCGAGCTCGGCTTCGTCGGCGGCGACGCTCGCACGACGCTCGCCCACCGGCTTCACGATGGGCCGCTGCGCGTGCAACGGCCGCTCTATCCGGAAGGCCCGGCGATCTGTCACGCGGTGATCGTGCATCCGCCCGGCGGCGTCGCGGGTGGCGATCAGCTCGACATCGACATCACGCTCGCCGCGCACACACATGCGGTGCTGACGACGCCGGGCGCAACCAAGTGGTACAAGTCGAATGGCCGCGCGGCGCGGCAGTGCATCGCGCTCAGGGTCGGCGAACAGGCGAAGCTCGACTGGCTGCCGCAGAACAACATCGTGTTCGATCACGCGAACGCGCAACTCGATTTTTCGCTGACGCTCGGCGCCGGCGCGAGCGCGATCGGCTGGGACGCGACGCAGCTCGGACGCCAGGCGGCCGGCGAACGCTGGTCGGCGGGTAGCTTGCGCGCAGTGTCGCGCATCGTCGGCGCGAATGGCGAGCTGCTGTGGTTCGAACGCGCGACTCTCAGCGCCGACGATCCGCTGCGCGACGCGCCGCAGGGTCTCGCCGGCTTTCCGGCCTACGGCACGCTGTGGGCAGTAGGCGCCGCTTGCGACGACGCGCTCGCCGAGTCGCTCACCGCGCAACTGCCGTTCGACGACACGTTGCGAGCGGCAGCCTCGTGCGTGACCAACGGCGTACTGCTCGTGCGCGCGGTGTCACGCTCGATGGAAACGCTGCAGCACGCGCTCACGCGCTGCTGGCTGCAATTGCGGCCGGTCGTGCACGGTGTCGCGGCGGTGCCGTTGCGGATCTGGTCGACCTGAGCGCACGGCTTCCCGCTTTCGTCTTGATCACCCTATTCGCGCACCAAGGCGGCGCACGCGCACGCCCCAACCATGTGCGCGAACCGGCGTAGCGTGCCGCCCAGCCACAGCCCAGCGCGATGGCACACAGTTTGCGTTGGATTCGCCACTTCGCGGCCGGACACGAAGAAGCCAGCGACGACCCGACTCCAACGACACCACCACCGCTCACGCCGATGACCCGCACCCTCTCCCGCTCCGCGCGCCGCACCTTGCTGGCCGCATTGCTCGCCCTGCCCATCGTCGCCGACCTCGCGTTTCATGCGGGCGCCGCGCACGCCGACACGCTCGACAACATCGCCAAGGCCGGCGTGCTGAAGGTCGCCGTGCCCGAAGACTATCCGCCGTTCGGCTCGGTCGGTCCCGACATGAAGCCGCAGGGCTACGACATCGACACGGCCGCGCTGCTCGCCAAAGCGATGAACGTGAAGCTCGAACTGGTGCCGGTCAACAGCGCGAACCGCATTCCGTATCTGCAAACGGGCAAGGTCGATCTCGTGATCTCGTCGCTCGGCAAAACGCCTGAGCGCGAGAAAGTGATCGACTTCTCGAGCGCGTACGCGCCGTACTACCAGGGCGTGTTCGGTCCCGCCGATATCAAGGTCAGCGGTCCTGCCGATCTGACAGGCAAGACCGTCGGCGCGACGCGCGGCGCGCTCGAGGAAATCGGTCTCACGCAGATGGCGCCGAACGCGACGATCAAACGCTTCGAGGACAACAACGCGACGATCGCCGCGTTCCTGTCCGGCCAGGTGCAGCTGATCGCGGCCGGCAACATCGTCGCGGCCGCGATCCTCGCGAAGAACCCGCCGCGCCGTCCGGAGCCGAAGTTCGTGATCAAGAACTCGCCCTGCTTCGTCGGCATGAATAAAAACGAGCCGCGTCTGCAACAGAAGGTCGATGCCGCGATCGCGCAGGCAAAGCAGGACGGCACGCTCGGTGCGATGTCGAAGAAGTGGTTCGGCGCACCGCTGCCCGCCGACCTGTAATCTTGCAAGCGCAGTTGTAAGCGCGCCGTTAGCCGGGCTTGATACCTTGACCGGCTGATGGCGCGACGACCACGCCGCCACGACACCTCAACGCCGAGACCCACACCCGATGAAGCTGACACCTCGCGAGAAGGACAAGCTGCTGATCTTCACCGCCGCGCTGCTCGCCGAACGGCGCCGTGCGCGCGGCCTCAAGCTGAACTATCCGGAAGCGGTCGCCTTCATCACCGCCGCGCTGATGGAAGCCGCGCGCGACGGCAAGAGCGTCGCCGAAGTGATGCACTACGGCACCACGCTGCTCACGCGCGCCGACGTGATGGAGGGGGTCCCCGAAATGATCTCCGACATCCAGGTCGAAGCGACGTTCCCCGACGGCACCAAGCTCGTCACCGTCCATCATCCGATTCCCTGAAGTCCTCTTCGTCAAGGCAGGCCCCATGATTCCCGGCGAACTCCTCATCGACGACGGCGAGCACGAACTGAACGCGGGCCGCGCGACGCTCACGCTGGTCGTGTCGAATACCGGCGACCGTCCCGTGCAGATCGGCTCGCATTACCACTTCTACGAAGTGAACGACGCGCTGTCATTCGATCGCGAAGCGGCGCGCGGCTTTCGGCTGAACATCGCGGCGGGTACCGCGGTGCGCTTCGAGCCCGGCCAGGAGCGCACAGTCGAGCTCGTCGCGCTGGCGGGCGAGCGCGTCGTGTACGGCTTCAACGGCAAGGTGATGGGCAAGCTGTGATGCGCTGCCCGCGCCCCTGGCGTTTCGACCGCCCTGCTCCGCCATGCGTTGCTTGTAGCCCGCCTGTAGCTCACTCCGGACCCACACCATGACACTACGCATTGGCCGCCGCGCGTACGCGGAGATGTTCGGCCCCAGCACCGGCGACCGCGTGCGCCTCGCCGACACCGAACTGCTGATCGAGATCGAGCGCGACTTCACGACCTACGGCGAAGAGGTCAAGTTCGGCGGCGGCAAGGTGATTCGCGACGGCATGGGCCAGTCGCAGCGCGTGCATGCCGAGGTCGTGGATACCGTCGTGACGAATGCGGTGATCCTCGATCACTGGGGCATCGTGAAGGCCGACATCGGCATCAAGGACGGCCGCATCGCGGCGATCGGCAAGGCCGGCAATCCCGACATTCAGCCCAACGTGACGATCGCGATTGGCGCGGCCACCGAAGTGATCGCGGGCGAAGGGCTGATCGTGACCGCGGGCGGCATCGATACGCACATCCACTTCATCAGCCCGCAGCAGATCGAGGAAGCGCTCGCGAGCGGCGTGACGACGATGCTCGGCGGTGGCACCGGCCCCGCGACCGGCACGAATGCGACGACCTGCACGCCGGGGCCGTGGCATCTCGAACGCATGCTGCAAGCGGCCGATGGTTATCCGATGAATCTCGGCTTTCTCGGCAAGGGCAACGTGAGCCAGCCGGCACCGCTGACCGAACAGATCGCCGCTGGCGCGATCGGCCTGAAGCTGCACGAGGACTGGGGCACGACACCCGCGGCGATCGACAACTGTCTTTCCGTCGCCGACGATACCGACACGCAGGTCGCGATCCACACCGATACGCTGAACGAAGCGGGCTTCGTCGAAACGACCGTTGCAGCGTTCAAGGGCCGCACGATCCACACCTATCACACCGAAGGCGCGGGCGGCGGCCACGCGCCGGACATCATCAAGGTGTGCGGCGAAGCGAACGTGCTGCCGTCGTCGACGAATCCGACACGGCCGTACACGGTCAACACGCTCGACGAGCATCTCGACATGCTGATGGTGTGCCATCACCTCGATCCGTCGATTGCGGAAGACATCGCGTTCGCCGAATCGCGGATTCGCCGCGAGACGATCGCGGCCGAGGACATCCTGCACGATCTCGGCGCGCTTTCGATGCTATCTTCGGATTCGCAGGCGATGGGCCGCGTCGGCGAAGTGATCATCCGCACGTGGCAGACCGCGCACAAGATGAAGGTGCAACGCGGCGCGCTGCCCGAGGACAACGCGCGTCGCGACAATTTCCGCGCGAAGCGCTACGTCGCGAAGTACACGATCAATCCGGCGATCACGCACGGCATCGCGCATGAGGTCGGCTCGATCGAGCCTGGCAAGTGGGCCGATCTGGTGTTCTGGGAGCCGGCTTTTTTCGGCATCAAGCCGTCGCTGATCCTGAAGGGCGGCATGATCGCGATGGCGCAGATGGGGGATCCGAATGCATCGATTCCGACGCCGCAGCCCGTGCATTATCGCGAGATGTTCGCGACGCGCGGTGGCGCGCTGGGTCGCACGTCGCTGACCTTCGTGTCGCAACTCGCCGCCGATGCGAACGTCGCCGCACGCTATGGTTTGGAAAAGCGCATCGTCGCGGTGAAGAACTGCCGCAGCGTGACGAAGGCCGACATGATTCACAACGCGTGGCGCCCGAACATCAGCGTCGATCCGGAAACCTATCAGGTGATCGCCGACGGCCAGCTGCTGACCTGCGATCCGGCCACCGTGCTGCCGATGGCGCAACGCTATTTCCTGTTCTGACCATGCGTACACTGAACAAACTTCTCGCGCCGCATCTGAAGATTGCGCCCGTACTCGTCAAGCGAGCGCCGACATTGACGCTCGCGTTCGATGAACGTCGCAAGAGCCGTCTTGCCGCGACGCTCGATAACGGCGAGGAAATCGCCTTGCTGTTGCCGCGCGGCACCGTGCTGCGCGATGGCGACGTGCTCGTCGCCGATGATGGCGGGCTCGTGCGTGTCGTCGCTGCTGACGAAGCCGTGCTTGTGGTACGCGCTTCGGACGCGTTGACGTTGACGCGCGCCGCGTATCACCTCGGCAATCGTCATACGCCGGTCGAAGTGGGCGCCGATTATCTGAAGCTCGAAGACGATCCGGTGCTCGCCGACATGCTCGAGCGCATCGGCGCGACGCTCGAGCAGGTGTCGCTGCCGTTCCACCCTGAGGCCGGTGCATATGGCGGCGGGCACAAGCATGGGCACGACGAGACGTTCGCCGAGGACTATGCGATCGCGCAGCAGGTGTTCGGTGACCATCATGGGCATGAGCACTCGCACGACCACGACCATGACCACGTGCACGACGAATCGTGCGGACATGGGCACCACTCGCATGACCATGCGCATCGCTGAGCTCACCGCGCTGCTGCATCTCGCGTCGCCGGCGCTGCCGATCGGCGCGTTCAGCTATTCGCAGGGTCTCGAGGCGGCGATCGAAGCGCAACTCATCACCGACGCCGACTCCGCGCGCACGTGGATCGAGTGCGGGCTGACTGACGTGCTCGCGCGCGGCGAGTTGCCGTTCCTCGCGCAGCAGATCGAACGCTGGCGCACGCACGACGCCGTGGAACTCGCCGACGCCAACGCCGAATTCCTCGCGAGCCGCGAGTCCGCCGAACTGCGCCGCGAACCCGAGCAGATGGGTTGGTCGCTGCGGCAGTTGTGCGTGTCGCTCGAATGGGGCGATGCGGCGAGGCGCGAAACGCTCGCGTCGCTCGCGCCGCTCGCGCTGCCGAGCGCGTTCGCATTCGCCGCCTACGCGCACGATGCGTCCACCGATGCCGCGCTCGCCTCCTACGCGTTCAGCTGGGTCGAGAACCAGGCCGCCGCCGCGTTGAAGGCGGTGCCGCTCGGCCAGCTCGCGGGACAGCGCATCATCGTCGCGCTGCGCGAACCAATCGACGCAGCCGTCGCGCGTGCGCTCGCCATTTCGCGTGACGGCCTCAACACATTCGCACCGCAGCTCGGCATTCTGTCGGCGCGCCACGAGTCGCAGTATTCGCGGCTCTTCCGCTCGTAACACGATTTCCACGATCCATCATGAACGCACATCATCATCCGGCCTCTCATACCGCGAACCAGACCCGCACGAAGAAACTGCCGCCGCTGCGCGTGGGCGTCGGCGGCCCGGTCGGCTCGGGCAAGACCACGCTGCTCGAAATGCTGTGCAAGGCGATGCGCGACCAGTACGACCTCGTCGCGATCACGAACGACATCTATACGAAAGAGGATCAGCGTCTGCTGACCGTCGCGGGCGCGCTGCCGGCCGAGCGCATCATGGGTGTCGAGACGGGCGGCTGCCCGCACACGGCGATCCGCGAGGACGCGTCGATCAACCTCGAAGCGGTCGAGCGCATGCTCACGCGTTTTCCGGACGCGGACATCGTGTTCATCGAATCGGGTGGCGACAATCTCGCGGCAACCTTCAGCCCGGAGCTGTCGGACCTGACGATCTACGTGATCGATGTTGCGGGCGGCGAGAAGATTCCGCGCAAGGGCGGCCCCGGCATCACGAAGTCGGATCTGCTCGTGATCAACAAGACCGATCTCGCGCCGCTGGTGGGCGCAAACCTCGATGTGATGGCGTCGGATGCGAAGAAGATGCGCGGCGAGCGGCCCTTCGTGATGTGCAATCTGAAGGCGCTCGAAGGGCTCGACGAAGTGGTGAAATTTATTGAAAAGAAGGGGTTGTTGAAGGTGTGAAGGGAGGGATTGGGAATGCTCGTGGTGTCGTCTTTGCACGCCACGCCGCTAATCCCTACTCCGGCAACAACGCCGCCAACACATCGACCGTCCTCGCCGTCGCCCCGCGATGCCTCGCCGCAAACGCGGCAGCCGCACCGCCCATCGCGAGCCGCCGCGACTTGTCGCCGAACAGCTCGCGCAGCGCGCGCGCCAGATCGGCCGGGTCCTGCACCTGCACGGCGGCACCGGCCGCGACCGCATCGGCGGTGGCCTGCGTGAAGTTGAAAACGTGTGGCCCGATCAGCACCGGCACGCCGACCGCGCACGCTTCGATCAGGTTCTGTCCGCCGAGCGGCAGCAGACTGCCGCCGATGAACGCAAGATCCGACGCCGCGTAGTAAGCGCCCAACTCGCCCATCGAATCGCCGAGCAGCACGTTCACGTCGCGTGGCAGCGGTGGCACGCCATCGTCAGCGATGCGCGCGGCCGACGCGACCTTCGCATCTGGTGCCCAGTTCGATCGGCGTTCGAGCCGCAACCCCGCCTTCTCGACGAGCGCCGCGACTTCATTGAAGCGTTGCGGGTGACGCGGCACCAGAATCAGCAGCGCATCGTCGACGCCGAGCGCCGCGAACGCGTCGAGCACCAGCGCCTCTTCGCCCTCGCGCGTGCTCGCCGCGACCCACACGGGCCGCGTGCCGATCGCCGCGCGCCACGCGTGGCCGCGCGCCGCGAGTTCGGGCGGCGTGCTCATGTCGAACTTGAGGTTGCCGAGCACCGCGACGTTGCGCGCGCCGAGCGAGGTCAGCCGCTCGGCATCGGACGGGCTCTGCGCGAGCACGCGCGCGAAGCCGCCGAACACGTCCTTCGTCGCGCCGCCGAACTTCGCCGCGCGCTTGAACGAACGCGCCGACATCCGCGCATTGGTCAGCACGAGCGGCACGTCGGCGCGCCGGCATTCGTCGATCAAGGTCGGCCATACCTCGGTTTCCATCACGAGACCGAGCGACGGCCGCCACGCGCGCAGGAAGCGCCGTACCGCATGCGGCATGTCGTACGGTAGATAGCTGCGCAACACGCGGTCGCCGAAAATTTCGCCGCCGGTCGCGCGGCCGCTCGGCGTCATGTGCGTGAGCAGAATGCGAGCGTCGGGGCGCGCCTTCATCAGCGCATCGATCAGCGGCTGGGCGGCGCGCGTCTCGCCAACCGACACCGCATGCACCCAGATCAACGGCGCGTTGTCTTCGGGCAAGCGTCCACGCGAATAACCGAAGCGCTCGCCGATATGCTCGCGATAACCGCGCTCCTTGCGCGAACGGATCAACAGGCGCAGCACGGCAAGCGGCGCGATCAGCCACCAGAGCGCGCGATAGATCGCTCTTAGCATCGGCGCTCCGCGTGGTTCGTCTTCGTCGCAAAGTCCACGGCGCTGATACGCGCGATGCGGGCCGGCACCTGCCCGGCCCTCGAATCGACCGCCGCGCTCAAACCAGCGCCCTGCCCTTCAGGCGCTCGAGAATGCCGAGCGGCGCGCATTCCGGCTGCGCCATCGCCTTCACCGGCAGGAAGAAAGTTTGCTCCAGCATGAACTGGCCGGACATCACCGCGTGCGAGGTCTGGTCGGAGAAGCACACCCACACGCTGCCCGGCGGAAACGGCATGGTCTCTTGCGGACTCGTCTTCTGATAGTCGAGGTCGGCCTTCATGCTGTCGTGCAGATTGAGCATCAGATGGTCGTATTCGCTGCGCGGCGACTTCGTCACATGCAGCAGGTTCAGCAGCCACGCGGAGCCCGGCATCTGCGGCTTGATGCGCGGCAGGAAGCGCTGCGCCATGTCCTCGAACGGCTCGCCGACGCGCCACACGCGCGGCACGCCATGCGGGTTCACGTTGGTGAACACGCGCAGGATGCGCTCGCCGTAGTTAGGCCGCGACGGAAACGCGTCGACGTGCAGACGGCTGTCGTCCTTGCGCCACGAGGTTTCGCGCGTCTCGACCTGATGCAGCCGCAGGCTCGTCGGCGCGACGCGCAATTTGCCGTTGTACTCGGGAAAGAGCCCGTCGACGAGCGTGCGCGCATTCGCCTGATAACGCGCGATCAACGCGCGCACCGCCGATTGAGTGACCGCATCGCCGGCCACGCCATGCAACGCGCCGCCGTTCGGTTCGAGGCTGATGTTCTTGCGGTTCGGATCGGCGATCGCGGGATCGAGCAACGCCTGCTCGCCACCGTCGATCGCGAAGCGCAGGTTCGGGAAGTACAGCACCTTGCCGCGCTCGACGCCGGCGAGCAGCGTCTCGCGCGGCACGGACAGGTTGCAGCCGTGCCAGTCGGCGTTCGCTACTTCGATGATCTGGGTTTCGTTCATGATCGCCCTTGGGAACGGAGGGTGCGCAAGGCGAAGCGCACCGGCGGGTGACAGCCCGTGCTGATGACTGCCGGCCCGGGTTACAGCAAACCAAACGCGGCCAGCGCCGACTTGACCTGCTGCAGCGTGGGCGGCTGACCGGCCGCGCCGAGATTGACGACGTTCGGCGACCAGTAGCCGCCGGTGCGCCACGCGGTCGAGAAATTGTACAACTCGACCGTAGGCCGCTTCAGCGCCGCCGCGATGTGGACCAGACCTGTGTCGACCCCGACCGTCGCGGCCGCGCCATCGATCAGCCCGACCACCGCCGGCAGCGACAGCTTCGGCGGCACGATCGCGGCCGCGCCGAATTCCTTCGCGAGCCGCTCGCTGGTCGCGCGCTCGGCGTCGCCGCCCCACGGCAGCACGATCGACGCGCCGCGCCGCACCAGCGTTTGCCCGAGTTCGATCCACGCGGCGTCGGGCCACTGCTTGTCGGCGCGCGAAGTCGCGTGCACGAACACCACGTACGGCACCGGCAGATTCAGATTGGCTTGAGACAGCGCGAGCGCGGCACGGCCCGTATCGAGACCGAAGTCGATGTCGTCGGTGGGTTGCGGCGGCGGATCGTTCAGCGCCGCGGCCACCAGTTGCCGCGTGCGTTCGACCACGTGCGTGCGTGGCGCGATCGGCACGCGCCGCCCGTAGAAGAAGCGCACCGGCCATTCGTAGCCGGCGCCGTCGGTGCGATTGCCGAGGCCAACGAGAGGTCCGCGCGCCATGCTAGCGACCCACGCGGTCTTGATGAGCCCCTGGCAGTCGATCACCAGATCGTAGTGCTCGGCGGCGAGCGCGCGACGAAACGCGCCGATCTCGCGCCAGTTGTCGACGGACAGGATGCGCTTGCGCCAGCGCCGCAGCGACACTGGAATCGCGCGCCGCACGCCGCTCACGAGCTCCACGAGCCCGACGAAGCTCTCCTCGACGAGCCAGTCGATCTGCGCGTCGGGATGGCGGCGCCGGATGTCGGCGATTACGGGCATGTTGTGAACGACGTCGCCCAGTGACGACACCCTCACGATGAGTATCTTTTGCGCGCTCAAGAGTGGGAAAACCGGCTATCCGGCTCGAAGATGCGTTGAAAGGACCGCAATTCTAGCGCGTCGGATATCAAAGACATGAAAAACGCGGCGCGGTAAGGCAACCCGCGCCGCGTTCGGTAGCGGCGAGCTTCGATCCGTCTTGACGAATTTCGAAGCGCGCCGCCGCATCAGCCGTCAGAACGGCAGTTTCGCATCGGCCTTCTCCGCGAGAATCACGCGGCGGAAGTCGTCCTGGATGCGCTTGAGCGCCGCGTCGTTGTCGGCTTCGAAACGCATCACGACGACCGGCGTCGTATTCGACGAACGCGCGAGGCCGAATCCGTCGGGATACTCGACGCGCAGACCGTCGATCTTCACGACGTTGTCCGCGCCGGTGAACTTGGCGTTCTGCTGCAAACGCGCGATCAGCTCGAAGTTTTCGCCTTCCTCGAGCTTCAGTTGCAGCTCGGGCGTGGAGTGCGAGTTCGGCAGCGAGTTCAGCAGCTTGCTCGGGTCGGCGACGCGCGTGAGGATCTCGAGCAGACGCGCGCCGGTGTACAGGCCGTCGTCGAAACCATACCAGCGGTCCTTGAAGAACACGTGTCCGCTCATTTCACCGGCCAGCGGCGCGCCGGTTTCGCGCAGCTTCGCCTTCACGAGCGAGTGGCCGGTCTTCCACATCAGCGGCTCGCCGCCCTTGTCCTTGACCCACTTCGCGAGATTGCGCGTGCACTTTACGTCGTAGATGATCTGCGCGCCCTTGTTGCGCGATAGCACTTCTTCGGCGAACAGCATCAGCTGACGGTCCGGGTAGATGATCTGGCCATCCTTGGTGACGACGCCCAGGCGGTCGCCGTCGCCGTCGAACGCGAAGCCGATTTCCGCATCGGTTTCCTTCAGCGCGCGAATCACGTCTTCGAGGTTCTCCGGGTGCGCCGGGTCCGGGTGGTGATTCGGGAAGTTGCCGTCGACTTCGGTGAACAGCTCGACCAGTTCGCAACCGAGCTTTTTGAACAGCTTCGGTGCGAGCGCACCGGCCACGCCGTTGCCGGTATCGACGACGATCTTGATCGGACGCGCGAGCTTCACGTCGCTCGCGATGCGCTCGAGATACGCGTCGGCGATGTCGTATTCGGTGTAGCTGCCGTTACCATCGGCGAAGTTCTCGTCGACGATGCGCTGATGCAGCGCGAGGATCTGCTCGCCGTAAATGGCCGCGCCGCGCAGCACCATCTTGAAGCCGTTGTAGTCCGGCGGATTATGGCTACCGGTCACGACGATGCACGAGTCGACCCGGCGCTCGCCGCCCGCGAGCTTCAACGGTACGCTCGCCGCGAAGTAGCCGACCGGCGTGGGCACCATACCCACGTTCACTACGTCGACGCCGGCCGCACGTAGGCCGTCGGACAGCGCGCCGATCAGTTCGGGGCCCGACAGGCGCCCGTCGCGCGCGACCACGACCGCGTCGCCGCCCTGCGCGCGCACTTCGCTGCCGAAGGCGCGACCGATGGAACGCGCGGCGTCCGCGTCGAGCGTCTTGCCAATCACGCCACGAATGTCATACGCCTTGAAAATCGATTTGGAGATCATGTTGGCTCACTTGCGTGCAATGGAAAATTTTGACCTGCGCACAGACGATAACCGGTAAAAACGCGGAAAAAATCGCATTAAAAACCACCGTAATACGCGCGTTAAAAAACCGCGTTATCACGCCTCGTTGCGCCCTTGCCGGAAGCGGTCCGGTTCCAACTTATAATTGCGTTCTTCTGACCAGCCTGAATAACGCCATTCTAATGCTTAGACGCCCTCCCTTTGTAAAGTTGCCGTGGCTGCCGGCCGGGCGGGCGAACGCGCATAGCGCCGCATGCATGGCCGCACGAGGTGGCTTGACCGACGCGCAGTGGCGAGCGGCCAACGGATGCTGACACTCAAGCGCTTCGCCAATCCCGACGTCACGCGCGCGTTTACGAACATCGTCTGGCTGGGTCTCGAACGGCTCACGCAGATCGGCGTGGCAATCGTGATCAGCGGCATCCTCGCGCGTTACTTCGGACCCGATACGTTCGGCAAATGGCAGTACGCGAACACGCTGCTGCTGGTGCTGTCGCCGATCACATGGGTGTGCGGCGCGGAAATCCTCGTACCGACCATCGTCAACCGGCCGCCCGAACAACTCGGTACCGTACTCGGCAGCGCGTTCGCGTTGCGTTTCTCCGTCTCGGCCGTCGCGCTGCTGCTCACGTGGCTCGGCATTGCGCTGCATTTCTTCGAGCCGCTCGTCGGCGCGATGCTCGCCGGCCTCGCGCTCACGATGCTGTTTCGCGAGCCGTTCGTCGGCGTGATCAACGCGTGGCTGCAAAGCATGACCTACAGCAAGCCGCAGTTGCTGACCAGCATGAGCACCGCTGTGATCAAGGCCGGTCTCGTCTATCTGCTGGTGCGCGCGACGGCCGCGCCCGCGCGTTTCGGCTGGCTGTGGGCGCTCGAATCGGCGGCGATCGGCGCGGTGCTGTTGCTCTATTTCATGCGCCGGCATGGCGGCAGGCTGGGCTGGCATGTCGAACGTTCGCTCTTCAAGCACTTCGCGAGCGCGGGCACGGTATTCTGGCTCGGGCTCATCTGTATGTATCTGTTCCTGAAGCTCGACCGGCTGATGCTCGAGCGCGCGATTTCGTTCGCCGACCTCGGACGCTACTCGGCCGCCCAGCAGTTGAATGAAAACTGGATCACGCTCGCGCTGATGCTCGCGCAAACCATTGCGCCCGCCTTCGTCTACCGCGTGCAAGGCATCGCGCAACTGCGCCGCAACATGTGGCGGCTCACCGCGCTGACCGCCGTGCTGATGGTGGGCGGCGCGTTCGTGCTCGATCTGCTCGCGGGCTTCATCATCCGACGTGTGTTCGGGCCGGATTTCGAAGGCGCGATCGAGATCTTCCGCTGGGCCGTGTGGCTGTCGGTGCCCGCCGGTATCGAGGCGATCGGCAATCTGATCGTGCTCAAGTATCAGGCCAAGTTCGTGTTGCTGGCGAAGTGGCTGCTCGCGCTCGCCGTCGCGTTCGCCGTCAATCTATTGGCGATCCCGCGACTCGGCGCGTATGGCGCGCTCGTCGGCCTCGCGGCCGGCTATCTGGCGGCCGCCTCGGTTAATCTTTATTACATCCGTTTCAAATTGCGCCCATGACGAATTCATCCGCCACCGCGCAAACCACGCTCGACGACGTCGCGGTGCTGATGCCCGCCTACAACGGCCAGGCGGACGTCGATTCTACGCTCGCGTCGTTTGAAGAAAGTGCGCTGGTGCACGTTTTGATCGTCGATGACGGCAGCACACCGCCGATCGTCGCGCCTACGCTGCCGAACCTGAAGATCGAAGTGCTGCGCATGGCGCGCAACAGCGGCATCGAGCGCGCGCTGCAAACCGGCATCGATGCGCTCGCGCAGCGGGGCTTTCGTTTTGCGGCGCGCATCGACGCGGGCGATCGCGCGGTGCCCCAGCGGCTCGCGAAGCAGCGCGCGTTCATGGGAGCGCATCCGAACGTGGCGGGCCTCGGCATGTGGACCCAGGTCGTCACGCGTGCGGGCGAGCCGCTTTTCATGCTGACGCCGCCGGCCGAGCCCTATGTAATTCGGCGCCAGCGCTTTTTCCGCTCGTGCCTCGCGCATCCGTCGATGATGCTGCGTATCGATGCCGTCCGCACAGTCGGCAACTACCGCGCCGCGTATCCTTCGGCCGAGGACCTCGATCTGTTCTTACGTCTGATGGAACGCTACGACTGCGCGAATCTGCCGGAGCTCGGCCTTTTCTATGAGCTGAACGAAGGCGGCATCAGCGCGACGAAGCGGCGCCGGCAGATCGCTTCGACGCTGCGTTTGCAGTTGCGCTATTTCAACGTGGCCAATCCATACGACTGGCTGGGCCTCGCGAAGAATCTGTCGCATCTGCTGCTGCCTTATCGCACGTTGCAGCGGGTCAAGCGCGCGCTGCTCACGCCGCGCGCGAGCCGTTGAGGCGCGCCGCGTGTGAGCGCTGTCGCTGCCGCCTGGTTCGCTGAGCTTCGCGCCGCTGCATACGGCGCTGTTTTCGTATCACTGGTCCACACTTCATTCAACGCCGTGCCCTTTTTCGCATGAAGCCCTCTTTCAAGTCGACGCCCGCGCTGCGCATTACACTCGTCTGCAACACGGCCTGGGCAATCTATACGTATCGGCAAGGGCTGATCCGCACACTGATCGGGCGCGGGGTCGATGTGACGGTGCTTGCGCCGCGCGACCGCACGTTCGAGCTGCTCGCCGCGATGGGCTGCCGTTGCATCGAGCTGCCGATGGCGTCCAAGGGCACGAGTCCGGGCGAAGATCTGCGCACGCTCTTCGCGCTCTATCGGCAGTACAGGACGATCCGTCCGCATGTGGTGTTTCACTACACGATCAAGCCGAACATCTACGGCTCGATCGCGGCGAAGCTGGCTGGCGTGCAGTCGGTGGCGGTCACCACCGGGCTCGGCTATGTGTTCATACAGCACAGCCGCGCCGCGCAGATTGCTAAAAGGCTGTATCGTTTCGCATTCCGCTTTCCGCGTGAAGTGTGGTTCCTGAATCGCGACGATCAGGCCGCGTTCATCGACGGCAAGCTGCTCGCGCATCCCGAGCGCGCGCGGCTGTTGCACGGCGAGGGCGTCGATCTCGAACAGTTCGCGTTCACGCCGCTGCGCGCTCGGGCGGAGTTTCGCTTCGTGCTGATCGGGCGGCTGCTGTGGGACAAGGGCGTCGGCGAATACGTCGAGGCCGCGCGGCAATTGCGCGCGCGCTATCCCCAAGCGCGCTTCCAGTTGCTCGGGCCGGTAGGCGTCGACAATCCGAGCGCGATCACGCGCGACGAAGTCGCCGCGTGGGAACAGGAGCGCGTGATCGAATATCTGGGCGAAGCGCACGACGTGCGGCCGTTCATCGCCGATGCCGATTGCGTGGTGCTGCCGTCATATCGCGAAGGCGTGCCGCGCACGCTGATGGAAGCGTCGGCGATGGGCCGGCCGATCGTCGCGACCGACGTGCCCGGCTGCCGCGAGGTAGTGGCCGACGGTGTCAACGGCTTGTTGTGCGAAGCGCGCAATGCGCAGAGCCTCGCCGCGAGTCTCGCGCGCATGCTCGATATGAGCGACGCGGAGCGGCGTGCGATGGCGGAACGCGGCCGGCAGAAAGTCGCGACCGAATTCGACGAACGCATGGTCGTCGAAACGTATAAAGACCTGGTCCAGAAAATCACGGGTGTTTTACTTTAATGGGAGCAACAGCATGACCACGAAGGGCACGATTCTGGTAACCGGCGGCGCGGGTTTCATCGGCTCGCACACCTGCGTCGAACTGCTGAACGGCGGCTACGACGTCGTGGTGATCGACAACCTCGTGAATAGCAAGCGCGAATCGTTGCGGCGCGTCGAGCAAATAACCGGCCGTGCGGTGAGCTTCTATGACAACGACGCGCGCGACGCAGCCGCGCTGCAGCGCATTTTCGATGCGCATCCGATCACCGGCGCGATCCATTTCGCGGCGCTGAAAGCGGTCGGCGAATCGGTCGCGAAGCCGATCGAGTATTACGCGAACAACGTCGGCAGCCTGCTGACGCTGCTCGGCGTGATGCGCGATCGCAACGTCAAGCAGTTCGTGTTCAGTTCGTCGGCCACGGTGTACGGCGTGCCGAAAAGCTCGCCGATCGACGAATCGTTCCCGCTGTCGGCAACCAATCCGTATGGTCAGTCAAAGCTGATCGCCGAGCAGATCTTGCGCGATCTGGAAGTGTCGGACCCGTCGTGGCGCATCGCGACGCTGCGCTACTTCAATCCGGTCGGCGCGCATGAGAGCGGCCTGATCGGCGAAGATCCGGCCGGCATTCCGAACAACCTGATGCCGTACGTCGCGCAGGTCGCGGTCGGCAAGCTCGAAAAGCTGCGCGTGTTCGGCGGCGACTACGAGACGCCCGACGGCACCGGCGTGCGCGATTACATCCACGTGGTCGATCTCGCGCGCGGGCATCTCGCCGCGCTCGATGCGCTCGTCGAGCGCGATGCGAGCTTCGTCGTCAATCTGGGCACGGGCCAGGGCTACAGCGTGCTCGACGTGGTGCGCTCGTTCGAGAAGGCGTCGGGCCGACCGGTGCCGTACGAGATCGTCGCGCGCCGCCCGGGCGACGTCGCGCAGTGTTTCGCGGACCCGAGCGCGGCCGAGAAGATCATCGGCTGGCGCGCGCAGTTCGGTATCGATCGCATGTGCGCGGACCACTGGCGCTGGCAGTCGACGAATCCGCAGGGGTTTGCTTGAAGCGCTTCGGCGCCATCGCGTTGGGATAAAAAACGACGGCGGCATTCGCATAACGCGGATCCCGTCGCCGTTTGCTCGCCTACTGCGCGGATTCGCGCGGATAAAAATACAAGCCGGCAACGCTCAACGCACCGGTCAATCCTTCCTTCGGCACCGCCGACACCAGAAAACGCCTGTGGGCGCCTCGCATTTCGTCAGGCGTGCAGCGCGCCGCTCGAGTGAACACGAGCTGCCAGTTTTGCGCGATGCAAAACGGCACACTGCCCTGACGCTTCGCGTACGCTTCGATGCCCACCAGAATTGGCCACAGCCGTTCCCAATCCGCGGATCCATCGAGGTCGAAGACCGCGATTCCGCTCCCCACATCGAGATTGCGGATAGTCGAGTAAGCAGCCGGAATTCGCGGATCGTCGTACTGGGAAACGTTTTCCGGCGGCTGATGAATCCGGATCGCCGTGAAAGCCGCCACGATCACACAAACGATCACGGCAACGGGCACGGTCGCCGCTGTGACATTGTCGAGGAAGCGCTTGACCAGCAACGTCAGCGCCAGAGCAGGAACGACGTAGTAGAAAATTCCGACATAGGTCAGCGAAAGATCGTCGACGCCGAAAGCGGCATAAAAGACGAAGGCGACTGTCGCGCTCGCTAGCGCCAGCGACAATGCACGCTCAGGCGCGACGCGGCTTTCATTGTCGCGCGCAGGGTCGTTCGTCACGAGCACAGCACAAGCCGCGGCGCCCAGCAAAATGCCGAAGAGTCCGTTACTCCAGAAAACTCCGGCGAAGCGCGCGGCGTCCACTAAACGATTCGCTCGGTGGACATGGCTAAAAGCGGCATATTCAGCGAGCGGTCCGGGAAAATGAAGGATCGTCTGGATCGCGAGAGGAATGAGGAAAAGCACCACAATGGCCAGTGCAACGGCAATCGTTCGACCATTGCCTGCGAGGAATTGCCGGCTCAAGACCCAGGTTTCACTGGAACCCGATCTGACGGAAATCCAGGTATTGGCTATCAGCGCGCACCCCAGCATGACGGCCGTCATACCCAGAAAAGAAGCATGACCGTTCAGCAAAAATCCAAGGCTTACGGCAAGGAGCATCAGCCCGTCTGCGCGTCCCATGATCAATGCGGCTACGGACACCGTGAACGCCGCAAAAGCAAAGTAGTAGAGATGCGGGAACCAGGGACCCGCGAAGGCCTGGTAGTTGATGTAAGCGGTGACACCAACGAATAGGGCCGTGGTGACGACGGCTGCCGCGGTGGCGCCCCTCGTCGCCTGCTGCATCCTGATCAAAAGCGTCCCGATTGCCGCGATCCAGAAAGCGGAAAGCAGCGCAACGGCAAGGATCTGACCGGAAAACGGCGCCGCGACCGCGTGCGTCAGGTCGAAAAATACGATCTCGCCCGCGGCAAGCGCGTAAAGAAGCGCAGGACCAGGATGATTGAACCCCACGCGCGAGTAATGTCCGACGAGCAGCTTCAGATGCTTTGCGTCGTCGATCAGCAACGAGTTCGCCGCAAAGTCTCCGACCTCGTGCAATTGCGCCGACGGAAAGGTTTGACCGAACACGATGATGAACAGCCAGACACAGAGCGCCGAAATAACGAACGCTGCCAACCCTTTGAGCATCGAACGCCTGTTTTCGTTTTGTCCAACCAGATGGAAAACAGGATTCTAAGGTAGCTGTCGGCGCGCTATGTCATCGACAGCCACGCATTTCTTCCGGCCGGAAACTAAGCTGCCGCCCCCGACTCTTCGAGCCGGAACACGGCAATGGCATCCTTCAGAATGACGGCCTGCTCCTCCAGCGACTTCGCCGCGGCCGCCGCCTGCTCGACGAGCGCCGCGTTGTGCTGGGTGACCTCGTCGATCTGCGACACCGCCTTGTTGACCTGCTCGATGCCGTCGCTCTGTTCGAGTGCCGACGCCTCGATCTCGCTCATCACGCCGGTCACACGCTCGACGGCCTTCATCGCTTCCTGAATCGTCTTCTGCGCATCCGACACCAGCGACGCACCTTCCTCGACCTTCGCCGCCGACTCGCCGATCAGCTCCTTGATCTCCTTGGCCGCCGCGCCGGAGCGCTGCGCGAGGCTGCGCACTTCCGAGGCGACCACCGCGAAGCCGCGGCCCTGCTCACCCGCGCGAGCCGCTTCGACGGCCGCGTTCAGTGCGAGGATGTTGGTCTGGAACGCGATCCCCTCGATCATGCCGATGATCTCGGTGACCTTGCGCGATGAATCGCTGATGCCGTCCATCGTCTCCGTCACGCGCGACACCACCTTGCCGCCGCGCGTGACCGTATCGAGCGCGCCGTGCGCGAGGCGGTTCGCCTGCTTCGCGTTGTCGGCGTTCTGCTTCACGGTCGCCGACAGCTGCTCCATGCTCGCCGCGGTCTCCTGCAGCGCGGCCGCCTGCTGCTCGGTGCGCGCCGACAGATCGGCATTGCCCGACGCGATCTCGTTCGCGCCCTGCGTGATCGCGCTCGTGCTGCCGCGCACCTTGCTGACCGTTTCGACGAGGCCGTCGCGCATCCGCGTCAGCGCGCCGAGCAGCTGACCCATCTCGTTGCGCGATTTCACCTTGATCGCGACGCTCAGGTCACCGGCCGCGATGCGCTCGAAGTGCTTGACCGTCGCGTTGACCGGCTTGATCAGCGCCGACGACAACGCGACGCGCGCGCCCACGGCAATCACGAGCGCGATCACCGCGATCGCGCCGAACAGCACTGTCGCCAGCTGGAAGCGGCGCGCGCCGGTCGCGGCCTGCTGATGCTGATTGTCCATCTGCGCTTTTTCGAGCGCGTCGATCGCCTTCGAGTAAGACGCGTACAGGCTGTTCGCGGTATCCCCCTGGATGGTACGGAAGGTGTTGAAGTCGAAGTCGGTCAGTGCCTTGAATTCCGGTTCGAGCGCCTTGTCGACGAGCGCCGCGCGCGCTTCGCCGACGCTGTGCGCGAGCTTGCGCTCGGCGTCGCTCGCGAACGGGCCGGCCATGTAGTTGTGGAAGTCGTCGTTCGATTCGACCAGCACCTTGTGCGCGGCCGGCAGCAGATCGTCGGTCTGCTTGCCGATACTGAACAACGTCTGATAGGTGCCCAGCGCGAGTTGCACCTGGAGAAGCTTCTCGGAACTCGCCTTCAGATGCGACAGCGCGACCTCGCTGCGCTGCGTGTCGTCGAGGCTGTCGTTGGCGAGCTTCAGCGCACCGTATCCGACAGCGATGACTGTCAGCAGGAAGGCGACGAATACGCTGATCACGAGCGTCAGTCCGCCGCGAATTGTGATGTTGTTTAGCATTGGGTCTCCGGAACGCCTTTGTTGCGCGCGACTGACACTTCGTCGCATCCAGGTTTACGGTTGCGGCGCGCGTGCGGCGCATAGGGGGAATCCATGAGGAGCGAGTGCTGACGGGCCTCTGAGGACCGCCTCGATCTCGCTATCTGGGATATTCCTGCTGGCCCTTCTGAAAGCTTTGCGTCCCTGCCGCGCGCCGGCCGCCGTGCGTTTCGTTTGTATAATTCCGCGTCTTCGCTCAGGCCCATTTTCATGCTTAGTTTTGCGCTCGGCTTTCTCGTCTCTCTGCTGATCACGCTGTTGATCGTGCGCTATGCGCATCTGCATGAAAAATTTTCGACCGATACCGATCTGGCCGGCGTGCAGAAATTCCATGTGCGTCCGGTGCCGCGCATCGGCGGGACCGGGATTCTGCTCGGGCTGCTCGCCGCCGCGGTGCAATTGCATCGTGCGTATCCGGCCGTGTCGGGCAGCATTCTCGGGTTGATCGCGTGCGGCATGCCGGCGTTCGGCTCGGGGCTCGTCGAGGATCTGACCAAGCGCGTGTCGCCGCTCGTACGCCTCGTCTGCACGATGGCGGCCGCCGCCCTCGCCTGGTTCTTTCTCGACATCGCGGTCACGCGCATCAGCGTGCCGCCGCTCGACTTTCTGCTGTCATATGCGGCGATCTCGTTCGTGGTCACGGTGCTCGCGGTCGCGGCGCTCGCCAACGCGATCAATATCATCGACGGCTTCAACGGCCTCGCGTCGATGGTCGCGTTCATGATGTTCGCGTCGCTCGCGTATGTGGCGTTCCAGGTGCACGACCCGGTCGTGCTGTCGGCGTCGTTCATGATGATGGGCGCGGTGCTCGGCTTCTTCATCTGGAACTTCCCGGCAGGGCTGATTTTTCTCGGCGACGGCGGCGCGTACTTCATCGGCTTCATGCTCGCCGAGCTGTCGATCCTGCTCGTGATGCGCAATCGCGACGTATCCGCGTGGTATCCGGTGCTGCTCTTCATGTACCCGATCTTCGAGACCTGCTTCTCGATCTACCGCAAGAAGTTCATTCGCGGCATGTCGCCGGGCATTCCGGACGGCGTGCATCTGCATATGCTGGTCTACAAGCGGCTGATGCGCTGGGCGGTCGGCGCGCGCACCGCGCGCGAGCTGACGCGCCGCAACTCGCTGACGTCGCCGTACCTGTGGCTGCTGTGCCTGATCGCGGTCGTGCCGGCGACGCTGTTCTGGCGGCACACGCTGCATCTGTTCTGCTTCGTTGTCGTATTTGCGGCGACTTATGTGTGGCTTTACGTGAGCATCGTGCGGTTCAAGTCGCCGAGGTGGATGGTGGTGAGGAAGGGGAAGCGGTAATTCCTCGAAATTCATTAATGCACGCGATAAAAAAACCGTGCGACCTCACACGGCTGTTCTAACTAGTCGCTCACCTCCGACTAGGGAAGGTCGGATATGTCGTCAACCTTCGTTATTTTCCAGATGCCACCAAAATTGCGCATGAACACAATCACGCTCAATTTGTCCTTCGAACCGAACGTAACAGGCACGACCGCGACATGGCCTAACATCACTGCAGGATGAACTGTAATGTGGGCGAGCCAATCATTCTCATCTTCATCTTGCACCTTAAGAAAGTAGTCACTATCGCCGGGCAACCTGTCGTGTTCATAGTCGTCTCGTAGCTTGCTGACTGTATCTTTCGCCACGTACTCAAAGATTCCTTCGTCAAGCAATGGAAACGTCAGGTTTGCACCTAACTTGATGTACCACGAATAAAACGCCTTTGCTTGCCCTTCCGGCGTCGTTTGCGTGGTAGCGGAAAACGCCGATTGCCAAAAGACGAAGGCCAACAGCGCGAGAACTGAAAGAAAGCGCTTGATGTGCATGTCAGTCGTGGCGATAGATCTTGTATGAGGGCCTTGTGGTTCGGTAGTCTGGACCGGGATAAAATCCATCTGGACGGGACCGCTGCCTGAAGTCGGATATCCAGATCGACCCATCGAAGATCGCCATGTGTCCATGTGGATGCCTACTGATGGCTTGTATCACGATGACATCACCTTTACGCGCAGGCCCGGAAACCTCGTAAAGCCCCGCTTGAACAAGGTGTGAGCCATAGTCCTTTGCGCTGTTGGTTGGCGCAACGGTGACGCCGCCCCATTGAATCGCCTGCCGAACAAATTTCGCGCAATTCTGCGTGCTGTGTCCCTTAGCGTTGCTATACGCGAAATTTGCAGCCAAGCTCCCGTTATACGTCATATCGGTTCCCTTAAAGAGTGAAGAATGCCGCTAGGACACCCCCGTTTTTGCAACACTGATCTTCGATGTCGTGGGGACATACCGGGCGGCGATGGTTCAATGCTAGGTGTATGTGCCGAGCGCAGGCTTCAGCCATCTCCGAAAAGCCGGGTCGTGCGTGATGGTCGTCAACTCTGATGGGCAAAAGAGAGCCCGTCGCCGGGCTTTCGTCTACTTCGTGCGATACCACCGCCATAGCTTCATGATCGCCATATACGCCAGTGCCGCCGCGATCAGTTCAATCGTTATCCACACCAGGTAATACAAATCTTCGGGGTCGCGGACACCAAGCCGGCTCGAAGCAGCAAACCGTGCGCGTGACTCGCTTTCTGTCCATTCATAGGGGTATGGACGGACATAGAGAAGGGAGAGATAGAACAGGCCAATGAACAGCGCGACCTTGAACACCCCACGGGCAAGTATTGCCATATGTGATGACCTCAATTGTTCCGTAGGCGCGAAGCCCCGAAGTGCGCGCGGGAATCGTTATTCACGAGAAATTTGCCGGTGTAGGCCATGTGTCACGCCTCCTGATTGCGCTGACCGTAAGTCATTGGGTCCTGCATAGGTTCCTCCCGTTGGTGAGCCTTGACCGTAAGCACGCGTGCCGCTGGCGCGCTACAGCTCGATTCCGGTTTTGCCGCCTCTTTCACCTGGACAAAAAAAGCGCGCCTCAGGGGCGCGCAAAACATTTGCATCACAGATAAAAGAGCCAACAGAGCCGCCACCTCAGCGGGAATGACATACTGGGCGGCGGCGGTTCAATGCTACATATATGTGCCGGGCGAAGGCTTCAGCCAACTCCGAAAAGCCGGCGCGCGCGCGTTGGTCGTCAACTCTGAGGGCCAAAAAAGAGCCCCGCGCCCAAGGCTTTCGTCTACTTCATACGATAGCACCGCCATAGCTTCATGATCGCCACATACGCCAGCGCCGCCACGATCAGTTCGATAGTCACCCAGAACACGAAATAGAAGTCCCTAGGGTCCTGAACACCGAGCCAATCAGAAGCCGCCCAATATGCGTTCGACTCGCTTTCTGTCCACACATTATTTGGCGGGACATAGCGAATCGACAGCAGGAACAACGAAATGAATAGCCCAATCTTGAACAGCCTACGGACAAGTGTTGCCATGCGTGATGACCTCGATTGTTCCATAGGCGCGAAGCCCCGAATTGCCGGCAGGAGTCGTCATGGTGTGCAGCAGTGAGTTACGGATTTTCAGGAAATCCGTACGGCTCGGCAGTGTAATACAACCAAGTGATACGCCGTCACCGCCTGCCGGATGTAGCCGGAAATGCCCGCGCTTGACACCATTGACCCATGTAAAGTCATCAATGCTCCCGTCATCCCGATACAGGGCGAACCATTCAGCGTGATATGTCGGCTTTCCCCGGGAGGCATTCCATTCATCTGCCAACCACGCCCGAGCCTTGGAACGTATGCCGCCAGTCGGACGGTCAACGATCCAGTATTTGCCGGCGGGAATCGGCCCCTTGTTGGGCACCGCCGTGCAGCCGCCCCGATTGCGGTATTGCCGGTCACCCGAATAAGCGTTGAACGTTCCAATGCCAGAAATGATGAGCGGTGATAGTGGCTCGTTATTCACGAGAAATTTGCCGGTGTAGGCCATGTGTCACGCCTCCTGATTGCGCTGGCCGTAGGTCATTGCGTCCTGCATAGGTTCCTCCCGTTGGTGAGCCTTGACCGCAAGCACGCGTGCGACTGGCGCCCTACAAGTCGATTCCGGATTTGCCGCCTCTTTTGCCTGGACAAAAAAGCGCGCCTCGAGGGCGCGCAAAACATTTGCATCACAGATAAAAGAGCCAACAGAGCCGCCACCTCAGTGGGCTGACATACTGGGCGGCGACGGTTCAATGCTAGGTGTATGTGCCGGGCGCACGCTTCAGACAACTCCGAAAAGCGCGGTCGTGCGCGATGGTCGTCTACTCTGATGGGCAAAAAATAAAAAAGCCCCAGCAGGTCTGCAGGGGCTCTTATCGATAAACATCCAACGGCCAATTTCAACGGGTCGAACGACCCGCATTCGCGGTTACAGATTCAATGCTTCGACTACGCCGACGACTCGCGACAGCGAACCGCCTACGACACCCGCGTCGCCGGCGCCACACTACGCAGCGTCGTCGCCGTCGCCGGCAGATACTCCGGCACCCAGCGCCGCAGATCGCGCCGCACTTCATCGTCGGCCGGCACGCGGTGCTGCATCAGCCACGGCAGCAGGTTGTCGATCAGGCTGTCCGGCACCTCGCGCGCCTGCGCGATGCGCAGCTTCGGGTGCGGCGTGCGCGTGGTGGTTTCGTCGTCGGCGAGCAGTTCCTCGTAAAGCTTCTCGCCGGGGCGCAAACCCGTGAACACGACGCGAATCTGCTCTTCGGTGAAGCCGTACAGACGGATCAGATCGTGCGCGAGATCGGCGATACGCACCGGCTTGCCCATGTCGAGAATGAAAATCTCGCCGCCGCGCCCCATGCTCGACGCCTGCAACACGAGCTGCGACGCCTCCGGAATCGTCATGAAGAACCGCGTGATTTCCGGATGCGTGACCGTCACCGGGCCGCCGCGCGCGATCTGCTCCTGGAACTTGGGAATCACGCTGCCCGCGCTGCCGAGCACGTTGCCGAAGCGAACGGTCTCGAACTGCGTGCGCCGCGCGCCCTGCTGCTGCAGAGCCGAGCACGCCATCTCCGCGAGCCGCTTGCTCGCGCCCATCACGTTGGTCGGGTTGACGGCCTTGTCGGTCGAGATCAGCACGAAATGCGCGACGTCGTGGCGGATCGCCGCGCGCGCGACGCGGTACGTGCCGAGCACGTTGTTGCGCACCGCCTGCCACGTGTTGACCTCTTCCATCAACGGCACGTGCTTGTAGGCCGCCGCATGAAAAACGATGTGCGGACAGTAGCGCGCCATCACCTGATCGAGCAGCAGCGAATCCTTCACGTCGCCGACGAGCGGCACCACCGACACTTCCGGATACTTGTCGCGCAGCTCTTCGTTCAGGCGATAGATCGAGAACTCGGAGATGTCGAACGCGACCAGTTGCACCGGACCGAAGCGCAGAATCTGCCGGCACAGCTCCGAGCCGATCGAGCCGCCCGCGCCCGTCACCATCACGACGCGGTTCTTCAGCAGCGCGGCGACGTGCTCGGTGTCGATCGTCACCGGGTCGCGGCCGAGCAGGTCTTCGAGATCGATCTGCCGCACCCGCGACAGGAATGCCTGGCCTTGCGTGAGCGGCGTGAGCGCGGGCAGCGTCATCGCGCGTACGCCGGCGCGCACGCACAGCGTGGCGATGCGCCGATGCGCTTCCACCGACGCCGACGGCACCGCGATGATCACGTGCTCGACCTTCAGCTCCGTGCAGATTTTCTGCAGATCGCTGATCGCGCCAACCACGCGATAGCCATAGATTTCACGGCCCTGCTTGATCGGATCGTCGTCGAGCAGACCGACGAGGCGCCATTGGCCCGAGCGCTTCAGCTCGCGCACGAGGTTCGCGCCGGCATTGCCCGCGCCAAGCACGAGCACCGGCTTGCCCTGGCCGACCAGCCCGCCGTAGCGATAGAACTCCTTGGCCGCGCGATACAGCGCGCGTGAGCCGCCCATGGTCAGGAACAGCAGCATCGGCGACACGATCAGCACCGAGCGCGGCACGACCGGCGCGGGCTGCAACAGCGCCGAGCCGATCACGACGACGAGCGCGCCGACGCCGATCGCTTTCGCGATCCGCACGAGATCGGGCAGGCTCGCGAACACCCACATGCCGCGATAGAGGCCGTAGCTGCGAAACATCACCGCGTAGATCAGCAGCACCCACACGAGTGCATGCAGCCCGCTCGACCAGAACGGCGCGGGCACCGGTCCGTTGAACCGGATCACATAGGCCAGCATCCAGGCCATGGCCACCGCGCACAGGTCGAACGCAAACGCACTGAACGAAAGCCATCTGGCTTTGAAGCTTTTCATTGCGCAGAACCTCAGATTGGCCCGGAACGGGACACATGGCGCCGCCAGCGGCGATCAATACACAGCCCTGCTATGACCAGCACGGCAGCCCATGCGACGACAACCAGCCATTGATACATAGGAGCGAATTGTAGCGCCCAGAGAGCAAGCATTATGCCCGCCACCATGAACAAGTACCAAATCCACGCGGTCGATGCGTGCCCCAAACCCGACTGCACCAGTCTTTGATAGTAGTGTTCACGATGCGCCTGCCAAAATTTTTCACCGCGCAGCAGGCGCTTGAGCAGCGTGACCGACGCATCGCCAATAAATGGCGCAAAGCACAGCGCCGGAAACCATACCGGCCACACGCCCTCGCGCCACCCCCAATAGCCGAGCGCGCCGGCCAGAAAGCCGAGCGGGATCGAGCCGGCGTCGCCGAGAAAGATGCGCGCTGGGTGAAAGTTGAACAGCAGAAAGCCCGCGGCCGCGCCCGCGACGATCAGGCTCGCCGTCGCGAGCGCCGGGTCCGCATGCGCCGACAGCGAGGCGGCCACCGCGTAGCCGCCAAAGCCGAACAGCGCCATGCCGCCCGCGAGGCCGTCCGAGCCGTCCATGAAGTTGTAGAGATTGACGAGCCACACGAGTAGGACCGCCATGCACGCGAGCGCCCACCACGGCACGTCGGCTGGATAGACGGCGATCAGCGCCGCCACCGCCGCCGCATGGCCGCCGAAGCGCACCCGTGCGGGCAGGCCGCGGCGATCGTCGATCTGCGAAAGCGCCGCGAGCAACGCCGCGGCAAGCGCGGGCAGCCACAGCGACGGAGCCGCGAGCGCGATCAGCAACACTACGACCGGCACGATGCCCCAGCCGCCGACGCGCGGCGTCGGACGCGTGTGCAGCGAGCGGTCGTTGGGGATGTCGGTGGCGAGCCGCCACGCGAGGCCGGTGCGCAGCAGCGTCCACAGGATCGCCGCGCAGGCGGCCAGCGCGGCGACGCCCCACGGCAGTAGAGAGACGACGGAAGAGGCGGAATGTGCGGCGAGCGGCATCGTCGATAGCGTTAGCGGATCAGGTCGGAGTCGAGGCGGGTTCGGTACGTGGTCAATGCGTCGAGCGATACCACGCGACGGTTTCGAGCAGCCCATGCTCGACCGTATGCGGCGCAGACCAGTTAAGACATTCGCGGATATGCGAACTGTCGACGCGCAGCTCGCCGATCAGCCGGTCGATCTGCGCCGAGCGGCCGGTCAGGCGGCCCACGACACGCAGCAAGCTGGCCGGCACCGGCACGAGCCGCGCGGGCACGTGAAGCTGGGTGGCCAACAGCCGCGCGAGTTCCGGCACGGTGAGATCGCGGCCGTCGGTCACGTGAAAGGTTTCACCGGCCGCGCGCGGATCGGTCGCGCAATGCACGAGCGCGTCCGCGAGGTTATCGACGAACACGAGGCTGCGCAGCGCGCTGACCGCGCCGAGCGGCAGCGGAATGCCCTTCGCGACCGCGTTCATCAGCTGCAGGAAGTTCGCGCGCACGCCCGGTCCGTAGACCAGCGGCGGGCGGACCACGACGATTTCGAGTCCCGCCGAGCGGCCGTAGTCGAACAGCGCGCGCTCGGCTTCCAGTTTCGAGATGCCATATGCATCGGACGGCGCGGGCTGATCCGTTTCGGCGATCGGCCGGCCGCTGCTCGCCTCGCCCACCGCCTTGATGCTGCTGACGAACACGAAGCGCCGCACGCCCGCGCGCCGTGCCGCGGCCGCGACCCGCAAGCTGCCCTCGACGTTGGTCGCACGATAGGCGGCGAGCGGCTCGGTCAGCGTTTCCTGCATCACGTGCACGCGCGATGCCAGATGGATCACCGCATCGCAGGTGAGCGCGACCGGCCAGCGCTGGTCGATGCCCGCGAAGTCTTCGGTATCGAGCAGCCATTCGCGCACGCCCTCGGCGGCGGTCTGCGGCCGGCGCACCGCGCCGGTCACCCGATCGCCCCGCCGCAGCAGCGCGCGCGACACCGCCTGGCCGACGAAACCGTTGGCTCCGGTGACGAGGATGTGCAGACTCATCGCAACGCTCCGTCACGCACTTCGCGGCGCTCGACTTCGCCGACGCCATGCCGCGCGCCCCTCGCAAACAGACGGTCGCCGTCAGGACTCGACACGGCCGCAAACGGCGGGAAAGGCGGATCAGACACGATACAATCTGGCATCGGCGGTGCTTTCTCAGGAAGTCTGGCTGGGAACGTATTGTATTCGGGCGACACCCGTCGCGGCCTGCGAGTCGTCAGGGATGGCAGCGCGTCACCTGGGCGCTAGAATGTCTGCGCCGCCGCGACCACGCCGGCAGCCCCAACACGCGGCACGAGCGTCGGGCCGTGATAATAAAACGGACCTGCGCCCGCTGGCGCGTCGTTCGTACACTTCGTAACAACTCAAACATATTCGCGCATGTGGAATTCGTGGTATCGATCCGACGTGCTCGACAACAGCACACTCAGGCCTGCTCGCTGGCCGTGCGAACAGGCCCCGGCCCGCGCACCGGCAAGTCAACGCCTGAAGGCCGCGCAAGCGCGCGGCGCGCATCCACGTGAATGCCCCGAAACCTGCCGGTCTCACCGCCGATCCCGCGCGCTACGCGCAGCGGCGTGGCACGACGTGCTGGTCTGAAGAAAAGAACTGTTTGAGCGACTAGAGTCCGATCTATGAAAGTGCTGTTCGCCACCTACCCGATGGCTTTCCACACCCCCGGCGGCGGAGAAATCCAGTTGCTTGCGTATCACAAGCATCTGCCCGCGCATGGCGTCGACGTCACGCTGTTCGATCCGTGGAAGCCGCGTTTTCTCGAACACGACGTGGTGCATTTCTTCTCGTGCGTCGGTGGCTCGGTGCACCTGTGCAACTTCGTCAAGCAACTCGGCTTGCCGCTCGTCGTGTCGTCGAGCCTGTGGGTGACCGAAGAAACCAGGCACCTTTATCCGATCGGCGAGATCCAACATCAGTTTTCTCTCGCGGACCGTGTGGTCGCGAACTCCGAGATCGAGTGCGATACGCTCGCGCGCATCTTCGATCTGCCGCGCGAAAAATTTGCGAGTGTGCTGAACGGCGTCGAACCGAGCTTTTACGAGCCAGTCGCGCCGGAGCCGTTCCGCCGTGAATACGGCATCGAAGAACGCTTCATCCTGAACGTCGGCAACATCGAGCCGCGCAAGAACCAGCTCGCGCTGATCCGCGCGATGAAATCGTTCCCCGAACTGAAGCTCGTGCTGATCGGCCATCAGCGCGATCCCGAATATGCGAAGACGTGCTTCGACGAGGGTGGCGAGCAAGTCGTCTACGCCGGCACGCTGCCTCACGATTCGCCGCTGCTGCGCTCGGCCTACGCGGCTTGCGAAGCGTTCGTGCTGCCGAGCACGCTCGAAACGCCGGGGCTCGCCGCGCTCGAAGCGCATGCGGCGGGCGCGCGCATCGCGGTGACGAAAGTTGGCTCTACCGAAGAATATTTCGCGCAGCATGTCGCCTACCTGGATCCGTTCGACGTCGACAGCATTGCCGGTTCGATCCGCGCGGCGCTCGCGCAACCGCGCGGCGCTGCCGCGGCCCCGACGCGAGATCTGACCTGGCAGGCCGTCCTGTCGCCCCTGAAAGACCTCTACGATTCCTTGCTGACGAAATGACAAAACCCGTGACGAACATCATGAAGAACTTCGAACTTCGTCCCCTGAATCACGTCGACGCCGCCTCGGATTCCAGGTTCGCGTGGAAAGCGACGAACAGCGATCCACAGTTCGAGCTGACGGGATGGGAGGAGCTGTCGGGTCGCGCCGCGCGCATTTCGTTCGAGCTTGCGAAAGAAGACATGCCGGCCTCGCCGTGCATGATCTACTTCGATGCGGGCGCGGGCATGTCGGAGCACGCGACTATCGGCCTCGTGGTCGACGCTAACGGCAAGGTGGATCAGGTGGTCGCGTTTCCGCCGCTGGTCGGTCCGCTGCGCCTCGATCCGATCGCGCGCTCGGGACTGTTTTCCATCAACGGCTTCAAGGTCGAACTGGTGGCCGACGCCGACTGCCCGACGGAGCTGCTCGAACGCGCACGCCGAATGGCGTCGTGGGGCGGCGGCGCGCAGCCCGCGCCGGCACCCACCGTCGGTCACACGTATCAGGAATGGATCGAGCGGCACGAGCCGCCCGGGTCGCATTACCCGGTACTGCGCGCGCGCTCGAAAACCTGGGCGCTGCAGCCGCTCATCAGCATCGTGATGCCGACCTACAACACGCCGACAAAATGGCTGCGCATGGCGATCGATTCGGTCGTCAACCAGGTCTACGAAAACTGGGAATTCTGTATCGCCGACGACTGCTCGACGAACCCCGAGGTCAAGCAGGTGCTCGACAGCTACGCGGCGAAAGATCCGCGCATCAAGATCGCGTATCGCACGACCAACGGCCACATCAGCAACTCGAGCAACACGGCGCTCGAACTCGCCGTCGGCGACTTCGTCGGCCTGCTCGACCACGACGACGAATTGCATCCACTCGCGCTCTACTGCGTCGCCGAACTGATCAACGCGCATCCGGACGCGACGGTGATCTACAGCGACGAAGACAAGATCTCGATCGACGGCGTCCGCTCGGACCCGTACTTCAAATGCGACTTCAATTACGATCTGTTCCTGAGCCAGAACATGATCTCGCATTTCGGCGTGTACAAGACTTCGGTGATGAAGGAGGTCGGCGGCTTCAGAGCCGGCTTCGAAGGCTCGCAGGACTATGACCTCGCGCTGCGCGTGATCGACCGCGCTGGCCATCACACGGTGTATCACGTGCCGCGCGCGCTGTACCACTGGCGCATGATTCCCGAAAGCACGGCGGCCGGCCACGAAGCCAAGCCGTATGCGCACATTGCTGCGATGCGCGCGCTCGACGAACATCTCGCGCGCAACGGCATCAACGCGCACACCGAGCACGCGCCTGGCACGGACGCGTTCAACAAGGTCGTGTACGACCTGCCCGAGGTGCTGCCGTCGGTGGAGATCATCATTCCGACGCGCGATTCCGCCGGGCTCGTCGAGCAATGCGTGGAATCGGTGCGGCAGAAGTCGAGCTATCCGAACTTCCGCATCACGATCATCGACAACGGCTCGGTCAGGCAGGAAACGCACGACCTGTTCGCCCGCCTGCAACAGGACGAGCGCATCAAGGTCGTACGCGATGATTCGCCGTTCAACTACTCGGCGCTGAACAACCGCGTCGCGCTCGCGAGCACCGCGGACTTCGTGTGTCTGATGAACAACGACATCGAAGTGATCAACGCCGACTGGCTCGAGGAAATGGTGTCGGTCGCGTTGCAGGCGAATGTCGGCGCGGTCGGCGCGAAGCTGCTGTATCCGGACGACACGATCCAGCATGGCGGCGTGGTGCTCGGCGTCGGCGGGATCGCGAGCCATGCGCACAAGCATTTCCCCAATACGCACCCCGGCTACTTCGCGCGCGCGCGCCTGCGCAACGCGATGTGCGCGGTGACCGCCGCGTGCCTGCTGATCCGCCAATCGATCTACAAGGAAGTGGGCGGCCTCGACGAACAGTTACACGTCGCCTACAACGACATCGATTTTTGCTTGCGCGTGCGGCAAGCGGGCTACCGCAATGTGTGGACGCCCTACGCGGAGCTTTATCATCACGAATCGGCAACCCGTGGCGCCGAAGACACACCGGAAAAAATCAGCCGCTTCAATCAGGAATCCGAGTTGGTCAGACAGCGCTGGGGACATCTGTTGATGAACGACCCCTGCTATTCACCGAATCTGACACTGACTGCCGACGATTTTTCTTTTGCTTGGCCTTCAAGGATTGCAAATCTTGATTAATCTGGGACCCAAAGAAAATAAGACCGGATGGCTGGCGGAGTACCGCCATCCATCGCCGGGGGAACTGTTCTGCCTGCCGAGCGCGATCTACTTTCTGATGAAGTTCAGAGCCGATCTCGCGCGCTTCAATTCCAAAGTGCTCGATGACCGCGTCACGCTGTACTTCTGGTGGGAAATGTCGGCGCGCGAAACCTATCCGGACTTCGACTGGGTACTGCGACAGGAAGACCTCGAATATCTGCGCCGGCTCGACAACGACACGCTGATCGAGCGGCATCCGGACGCCGTCACGTACTGGCTGGGTTCGACCAAACCGAGCGTGCTCGATGCGAAGCATCTGAGCGAAACGCTGCACGAACCCGTCACCGTGCTCGAAGAAGCCGGCCTGCAATTGCCGAAGCTGATGACGACGATCGTGCGCAATCGCGGCGATCTGTCCCAGGCGTTCAACCTGAACACGCTGACCGGCTATCTGAACGTCCTCGACTGGTGGGAGCAGTACGGTCAGGTCACCTGTCCGCGCGTGTCGTGGCGTCCGCCGATCGCGTGGCCGGGGCTGCTGGAGCCGATCGACGCACCCGACTCCAGCGCGATGCCGTTTCCGCGCTTCCTCGCGCTCATCACGACCGAGCGGCCCGATCTGCGCAGCGCCTTCAATCTGAACAGCTTCACGTCGCGGCTCAACGCGCTCAGCTGGTGGGAAGACCACGGCCAGCGCGAGTATCCGCGCATCAAGTGGTCGCAGCCGCCGATCGGCGGCTTCATGCTCGAGCCCGAAGCGCCTCCCGCGGACGGCGGCCCTTACGTGCCGCGCTTCCTGTGCGAGATCTACAAGGACCGGCCGGACCTGCAGGCGACCTTCACGCTGCAGTCCTTCCGCGGGCGGCTCAGCTGCCTGTCATGGTGGATCGAACACGGCCAGCATCAGTACCACGCGATCAAATGGGTGCCGCCCACGCCGTCCGCCGCGATGTTCGAGCCGGAATTCGGCTCGCATGCCGACTGGCTGCCGGTGCCGCGCTTCCTGCGGCTTCTGCACAGCGAGCGCCGGGACCTGCAGGAGCTCTGCTCGCTCGACAGCTTCACCGGGCGCCTGAAGTGCCTGTCGTGGTGGATCGAGCACGGGCAGCAACAGTATCCGGCGATTAACTGGGGCGTCCCGCCGTTGCCCGAGAGCCTGTTCAAAATGGAAGCCGGCGAGCAAGGCGCGCTGCCGCTGCTGCCGCGCTTTCTGCCGCTGATCTGGAACGAGCGGCCCGACCTGCAGGCGTCGTTCAACCTGAGCAGCTTCCGCGAGCGGCTCGCCTTCATTGCGTGGTGGGAAAAGCACGGGCACAGCGAGTACAACGCGATCGAATGGTCGCCGCCTGATCTCGCCGAAGCACGCGAGGGCGAATGGGTGCAGCCCGCCACGCCCGCGCTGATGTTCGAGCCCGAATGGGGCACGCACGCCGACTGGCTGCCGGTGCCGCGCTTTTTGCGGCTCTTGCATGACGAGCGCCAGGATCTGCAGGAACTCTGCTCGCTCGACACCTTCACCGGGCGTCTGAAGTGCCTGTCGTGGTGGATCGAACATGGGCAGCAACAGTATCCGGCGCTTCACTGGGTGATCCCGCCGTTGCCCGACACCCTGTTCGCCGGGGAAGCCGGCGAGCAAGGCGCGCTGCCGCTGCTGCCGCGCTTTCTGCTGCTGATCTGGAACGAGCGCCCCGACCTGCAGGCGTCCTTCAACCTGAACAGTTTCAGCGAGCGGCTCGGCTTCATCGCGTGGTGGGACCAGCACGGCCACGACGAGTACTACGCGATCAAATGGACGCCGGCTCATCTCGCCGAAGAACTCGCGAGAATCGACGACGAGCTGCCGGCCGACAACACGTCGCTGCCGCGCTTCCTGACGATGATCGCGAACGACCGCCCGGACCTGCGCGCCGTGTACGACCTGAACACCACGGAAGGCCGCGACCAGCTCGTGCGCTGGTGGAACGAATGGGCGCCGAGCGAATATCCGCTGGTCGGCTCGCTGAAGGTGCGGTGGGCCGACAGCGCCGACGACGAAGCCGATGACGACGCGCCCGAGCCCGCCCGTTATCACGCGCGCGTCGAAGGCGTCGGCTATGAATTCGGCGTCAACATCATCGGCTTCCCGCAGGGCGTGCTCGGCCTCGGCGAAGACGCGCGCATGGCCGCGCGCGTGCTGCAACTGTCGTCGACGCCGGTCACGCTGCTCAATGCGCCGATGGCGGGACCCGCGCGTCTCGAACACTCGGTCGATCATCTGATCAGCGATGAGCTCAAGTACAACATCAGCCTGATCTGCCTGCCGGCGCCCGAAATGGTGCGGCTCGCGCTGGAAGGCGGCCGCAAGCTGATCGACGCGCCCACGCACAAGATCGGCGCGTGGCCGTGGGAACTGCCCCACTGGCCGAACGCGTTCGGCAACGTGCATCAGATGGTCGACGAAATCTGGGCGCAGAGCCGCTTCGTGCAGAGCGTCTACAGCCGGCTCGGCAACACGCCGGTCTACCAGATGCCGATGGCGGTCGAAGTGCCCGCGCCGCTCGAGCCGAAGCGCGAACGCTTCGGCCTGCCGACCAACGAGTTCCTGTTCTACCTGATGTTCGACGGCAACTCGTGGCTGAGCCGCAAGAATCCGCTCGCCGGCGTGCAGGCGTTCAAGCAGGCGTTCGGCAACAGCTCACCGGGCGTCGGGCTCGTCATCAAGGCGATGAACGTGCGCGACGACGACCCGGTGTGGCGCGCCGTGCTCGACCTGGCCGCGGGCGATAGCCGCATTCACATCGTGTCCGAGCGTCTGAGCCGCCAGGACTCGACCGACTTCATGGCCTGCTGCGACGCGTACATTTCGCTGCACCGGAGCGAAGGTTTCGGCCGCGTGATTGCCGAGGCGATGGCGTTGGGGCAGCCGGTCGTAGTCACGAACTTCTCGGGCAATGTCGACTTCTGCGAACCCGACACCGCATTTCTCGTAGACGGCGAACTCGTGCCGCTGCGCCCGGGCGACTACCTGTTCGCCGAAGGTCAGTACTGGTGCGATCCGGATGTATCGATCGCGGCGGAACAGCTCAAACGCATGATCGACGATGCGCCACTCCGTGAGCGCATCGCACTGTCGGGGAAGGCGCGCGTCGAGCGCGATTACTCAGTTGAGGCAGTCGCACGCGCGTATGCGCGGCGGTTGAACGACATTGCGGAGGCGAAGACGACATGACGCTGAGGGTATGTGCTCCGGACATTTTCTCAGGCGATGCGGTGGGTAACCACTGCATCGGTTTCGTACGCATGGCTGAGCGTCTCGGCATGAGGGCCGAGCTGTATGCGAGCGGTTTCGAGGAGGGAACAAATGGAGTGCGCCCGCTCGACGCATTGTTCGAAGAGGTCACTCGCGACGATGTGGTCCTGCTGAGTTACTCGATCTACGATCCGTACCTCGAACGGATACTCGCGCTCGACTGCAGTAAGATCTGCTACGTCCACGGCGTGACGGACCCGCAGTTGCTGCGCGCGCTGGAACCGCGCACCGCGCAGTTGTGCGAGAAGGCACTCGCGCAATTGCCGCAGCTCGCGCACGCCGACACCGTCGTCGCGAATTCGCGCAGCACGGCGGCGAGCCTGGCCGGCATCGTCGCGGCGCACGCCATCAAGGTCGTGCCGCCGATCTTTCCCGACATGTACGTATTCCGGCGCGAACGGCCGCGCAAGGGCCGCAAGCGCCCTGAGCCCAACCTGCTGATGGTGGGCCGTGTGGTGCCGCATAAACGCATCGAGGACGGCATCGAGATTCTGTCGCTGCTGAAGCAGCGTGGTTTCGGCGCGACGCTGAGCATCGTCGGCAGCACGCCGAACTACGATTACCTGAAATTTCTGATCAATCACGCGCGGCGTCTCGGCGTGCTCGAGCAGGTCGACTTCAAGGGCATGCTCGACGACGCCGATCTGTTCGAGTGCTACGAATCCGCCCACGCGCTGCTTGCGATGAGCCGCCACGAAGGCTTCTGTGTGCCGGTGCTCGAAGCGATGCATTACGGCAAGCCCGTATTCGTGCGCGGCGGTACGGCCGCTCAGGAGATTTGCCCGCCCGACTGCGTGTTCGACGCGAATGCCGAACTCGCCGCCTGGATACCGGTGATCACGCAGCGCCTCGGCCAGACCAACGGCCGCAGTCCGATCGACACGGCCTTCGTCAAGCACGCCGACGGCGTCCTGCAACGTGCCAGCGACGAGGTATGGCGCAACGTTTTCATCAGCGCCGGTGTCGGCATCGCGGCCGCGTCAACGCATGCGCGCGCGGGTACGGCGACCGTTTCCGCTGAGAAGAGATAGAGAGTCAGCGCCGCCGCTGACCAACGCATATCGGCGCGATCGAACCGATCGCGCCGCGTCACTCGTCCACAGATGGCTTGCCGACCCTGTCGAAGTCGATCGGTTGCCCCGTATGCGGATGCGGCGTGAACGAGAAATGCGCGCGCACGTACTTCTGCGCTAGCGTGCACAGCAAATCCATCAACGCAATCTGTTCGGGCGGAAAGACCGGCGCGCGATCTGCCGCGTCGATCGGCTTTTGCATGTAGCGCACGATGTCTTTTTCGAAATCGCTGACGCAATAGTCCAGCACCTGATCGCCTTCGATCGGATAGGCCGCCACCTTCAACTCGGGATGCAGCGACAGATAGGTGCTGAACAGGCGCTCGGCAACGAATGGAAGGAACGGGGCGTCGTCCGAGTGGATCGTGGGCTCCAGCACACCGCGCGCGGCTTCGGTGCCGCTCTGCGTTTCGAGGAACGTGGCAATCGGCTCGAGCACCTTGCCGACGTAGTTTTCCCAGAACGACTGGGAACCGACCCAGAAATTGCAGTAGCACAGCGTGCGCGGCGACTGACGGGGCGCCTCGCGCAGATTCCACGCAATGCCGCAGGCGTCGAGCAGTTGCTGGCTGCGTTCGACGAGTCCCGGATGCGCGTGCTCGCCCTGCATCCACGCGGAGTACGAGAAATATGCAAGCTGCGGAAACGGATTGATCATCCAGACGTCGGCGTCGGCATTGGCCTTCACGAACTCCAGAAACCGGCTGCCGTCGATGCGCGCCTTCAGTGCGAACTTCGGCGAAAACAGGCCGGTGATCTGCTGCTGCCGATGCATGCCCTTGCGGTACATGTCGACGAGGATATAGAACTCGCGCCACGCTGCGTGCGCGTTGTCGCGCATCTCGAGCGGATGAAAAGCCGGTTCGGACAGGACCTGCCCCGGCGCGTAAAGTGGCTCGAAGATCTTGATCGATGCACTCATGACAGCCCTGCAATCTGCAGATAAAAGTTTCCGGTATGCACGTTGCGCCGGAACAGCGTGAGCGATGCGTTCGGTACCAGCACGTTGGGAAATCGGGACAACGGCACGTTCAGCAGGTATTGCGAGATCACCGAGATCGGTCCCGCGTGGCACACCGCGGCGATCAGGCCGGGCTGCTCCGCATGCCGCAGCACCTCCTCCTCGAGCCAGTTCACCGAACGCGTAGCCAGTTCGAGATGCGACTCGCCGCCCTCGTATCGGTCCGACAGATGTTTGCCCCAGTCGGGAAACGCCAGACGAAAATCCTCGGCCTTCCAGGTCGCGAAGCGCCCTGCGTTGGTTTCGCCGAGACGGGCGTCGACGGTCCAGTCGCTGCTGTCCTTGAACAGCACTTCAGTGGTCTGCAACGCACGCCGCCACGGGCTCGAAAAAACCCGGTCGGGCACGAAGCCGTGGCTTTCCATCAGCGTGCGCAGCTTCGCGGCCTGCTGCAGGCCATGTTCGGTCAACTCGTCCTGTTCAGTCGAGTTCAACAGGCCGGCCACGTTCGCATGCGACTGGCCGTGGCGAATCAGAAGAAGATCCATAGGTGTTAGCTGCTTTGGGACTTGGGGCCGGGCAAGGCCTTCAAGAACATCGACGAAATGCGTCGCACGCTGAAACGGTCGAATACGTCGGCGTAGGCGTTGCGGCGGATCGACTGGCGAAGCTGCGCGTCGCCCAGCATGTCCTCCAGCGCTCGTGCCCAGCTCTCGGCCGTGTTCGACGCAACGTATCCGGTCTCACGATGCTTGACGTTCTCGCGGTAGGTCGGGCAATCGGAATAGATGCTCGGGATGCCGAGGCTGCCGTAGTCCGCGTATTTGATCGGCGACTTGCACGAGTTGAAAAACAGCGTCTCCGGATCCTCTTCGGCGCCGAGCGGCACGATCGCGAACGTGTAGCCTTCGTCGCGAATGGCCTTCTTGTATTCGAGGTTGCCGCGGCTGCCGCGATGGGTCATACGAGGAATCGTATTGAGCTCCGGAAACGGATCGCCCCAAAAGTCGATCGTCACGTTTTCGTGACGCGCGAGAAAACTGCGCAAGGTGCCGAAAAACTCCTTGCGAAAGCTCACGAGCTTGATGCCGTCGAGATTGGAGAAGATGATCTTGGGCGGCTGCGCTTCGGTCCACAGTTCCGGCGACAGGTCGAACGCCTGATCGTCGAACCCGTTCGGGATGATCAGCACGTCGTCGGAGCGCCGCACTTTGCGCATGCGCTCCTGCAACAGCGCGTTCGACGCCGTGGCCGCGCTCGCTTCGCGAATCATCGCGAGCACGTTGTAGAGCACGTCCTCGTTCATTTCGAGCACGCTCCACGACGGCAGATCGAGCAGCCAGTCGTCGAGATCGTAAATCGTATGAAGACCGAGTTCGTTCGCCATCCGCATGATCTTCAGCGACAGGTTCGACACGTGCTTGTTGAACAGCACGACGTCGAAGCGATGCAGGTGGCTGACGCCAACGTCCGCTTCCGAGATTTGCTCCCACTCGATCAGTTGATGGCGCTGCATATACGAAAGCAAAGGTGCGAAGCGTGCGCCGATGGTGCGTGAATTCATTCGCCCATCGGTCATGGAGCGCCGCTGTACGACCAGCAGTCGGGGAATTTTAGTAATTTGTGAGGCCGGCATCGATCAGGTGTCTGATTAGGTCTGCTGCTACCGTGCTCGACGAGTGCCGTGCATAGACGCGTTGGTAGTTACGTTCGATCTTTTCGTCCCTGGCCGGGTCGGCCAGGGCAGCCTGAAGGGCGGGAACGATGTCCGGCGCGCGGGGGGACGCCGCATACCAGACATTGTCGTCGAAGTGCTCGCGCTGCCAATCCCCATCAACCATGACGAGCGGCTTCTTCACGAACGCGCCTTCGAGACACGAGCGCCCGGGTGGATCGAAGCTCGGCTCCGCCACCACCAGCGCGCTCGCGATCGCGGAGCGCAACAGCGCGCTGCACGGCTGGATGAACGGCAGGAAATGAATGCCGCGATGCGCTTCGCGAACGCACTGCCGGTAGTACTCCTCGTCCCTGAAGCCGCCGACCATCAAGCCGTTGATCTCGAGCTCGTTCAGCGCGCGGATCAGTTCGAGCTGATTCTTGATCGGCTCGATCAAGCCTAGGCACAGCACGTAGTCTGAGACGTCGCAGACCGTCGGGAGCAAGTCCTTGTCGGCGGGCAGCAGGAACCGGTCGGATATGCCGGAGCCCACCACCACGGATTTGCCCGGATCGACCGTGATGTATGTATTGAAGTGCGCGAGCTCAGTGGCGGACTTGAACAGCAGCCGCTCTGCACGCTGCACGAACGCCTCGATGCGGCTGATTTCCGCCGGGTCGGGCGCGTTCAACCACCAGACGTTCGGCCACAGGAACAGCTTCTTGCCTTGATTCACCGTTTCGCGAACGATCGCTTCGCCGTCCGCATGGACGGAGAAATGCATCACCGCGTCATAAAAGCGTAGCGGCCGGCTGCGAATGCCGTAAATGTCGGCCTGTACGTCCGAATCATTCAGAAGTTCGGCGACCTGCACGAGTTCCGACTCACCACCACCGCTCGTCATGAACGCAGTACTGTGAGTAGTCAGGAGAATTTTGAAATGCATATTGCGGGGCTCCGTCCCGAATCGTCCCGTTTGTTGGGCGCTGCTGCCGTCCGCCGGACGGTGCGGAATTCACGCGCTCGCGCCGCTTGCGAACGAGGCGCGGACGTTATCGGCAGGGGCTTGATTTTACGCCAAATCGGAGCGCAAACGACCGCCCCGGCGACGCAGCAAGCCCCTTGTGCCAGGCATTTGTAACATTACATCGCTTACCGAAAACAGCGGCCGCCCCGACCTTTTTCCCGCTCAATTGCAGCCTGAACGCGCTATCCGGCAGGCGTGCACACCTGTCGACTACTCCGACGAATAATTTGTAAGTAACCGTAAATGCTGGTTTATGTCGGAACATTGGGAAGTATTGGGCGTGCAGAATACTGGCGGTACGATAGACTGGGCCAGCCTGAAATGCCTGGCCGCAAGCCAATCCGCATAGCGCTATCGATGTGCGCTTCTGTCACGGCTTTTTGCAAATTCATTCAAGTGGAGAAACAAGATGTCGGCATCGGCTGAACTTCTCGATTCACTTGCCGCGCAGCATCCCGAGATTGCTGAACTGATCGCTGAACGGAACAAGTATCGCGACGCGCTTCAGGTCAACATCCCGCACTTTTCGAATCTCGGCGACGTGCCTCCGGGCCACTACTATTCGCCGATCCCGTCGATCCCCGACATCAAGCAGGACGAAGCAAGGCTGTTCGGCAACGTCTCGCGTACGCTGCCCGGCATCGAGTTCAACGAAGACGCGCAGGTGCGGCTCGTCGAGGCATTTGCCGACAAGTACTATGGCCAGATGCCGTTCGAGCCGCACAAGAAAGACGGCTTGCGCTTCTACTTCGAGAACGTGATGTTCTCGTATGGCGACGCGACGTCGCTGTACTGCATGATTCGCCACCTGCGGCCGCGCCGCATCGTCGAGATCGGCTCGGGATTCTCGTCCGCCGTTTCGCTCGATACCAACGACCTGTTCTTCGACGGGCAGATCCAGTGCACCTTCGTCGAACCGAACAACGAACGCTTGCTGTCGTTGCTGACCGAGAAGGACAAGGTCACCTCGAAGATCGTCAAGTCGCTCGCGCAGGACGTCGACCTGTCGGTATTCGCGGAACTCGAAGCGAACGACATCCTGTTCGTCGACTCGTCGCACGTGAGCAAGATCGGCAGCGATGTGAACCGCATCGTCTTCGAGATACTGCCGATCCTCGCGCCCGGCGTGCACGTGCACTTCCACGATGTGTTCCTGCCGCTCGAATACCCGCCACAGTGGATCTACGAAGGCCGCGCGTGGAACGAAGCCTATCTGCTGCGCGCCTTCCTCCAGTACAACAGCGCGTTCGAAGTTGTCCTGATGAATACCTTCATGGGACACTTCCACGCGGATCTGATGAACGCACGGATGCCGCTCTTCATGCGCAATCCGGGCGCGAGCTTCTGGATTCGAAAGACTCGTTAGGCGCCGCAGCGCAAACGTTTCACATTTTGCGGAGATTCATAGATGACTTCGACGAACGCGCTCGAGCATCGCGCCGCAGGCGCGTCCATGCGAGCCGGCTTGCAAGACGGCGTGCGCGCGATGAAGATCGGCCGCATCCCGGTACCCGATCTGCTACCCGGCACCGTGATCGTCAAGGTGGCGAGCGTCGGCATCTGCGGCAGCGATCTGCACGCCTACCGGAACGTCGACGTGCATCAAAGCTTTCCGAACGGCCACGAACTGAGCGGTACCGTAGTCGAGATCGGTGACGGTGTGACGAACGTGCGCGTCGGCCAGCGTGTGACGACCGACATGGTGTTGGGCACCGCGTGCGGCAAATGCGAGTACTGCAAAGTCGGCACGCCGATTCACTGCCGCGCGCGCGAGTTTCCGTTCGGCGGCGGCTTTGCCGAATACGTGCGCACCAAAGAAGCGGGCGTGTTCCCGCTGCCCGATGCCGTCGACGATCAGCTCGGCGCCATCGTCGAGCCGGTGGCGGTTGGCATCCACGGGTGCCGCAAGATGCCGATTGCGCGCGGCTCGGTCGGCGTGGTGATCGGCGCGGGCACGATAGGCCTCGCGGCACTCGCCGCGGCGCTGGACGCCGGCAGCGAAAAAGTCTACGTGGTCGCGAGGCACGCGGCTCAGGCGCGCGCGGCGCTGGCAATGGGCGCCGCCGCGATCCTGCCGGCCGATCGCGCCGAGGCGCTCGCCGTGGTCGAGCAGGCAACCGGCGGATTGGGTGCGCACTATGCGATCGAAGCGGTCGGCGGAACGGCCGACACCTTCGACTTCGCCTGTCAGTTCGTGCGCCCGCTCGGCCACGTGTGCGTGCTCGGCGCCTTCGATCACGGCTTCAGGAACATCGAGATCATCAAGCCGCACATCAAGGAACTGACGATTCATCTGCCGAACTGCTACGGCTATGTGGACGGTCAGCACGACTTCGCGCTCGCGATCGATCTGCTGGCGCGCAAGGGCGATACGTTGCGAGCCATGATCACGCACGACCTGAGCCTCGACGACGTCGACGAGGCCTTCCGTCTGGCCAGCGACAAGAGTTCGGACTCCATCAAGGTGCAGATGCATACCTGATGGCGTAAGCGGTCTCGCACAATGCGGTGAACATCGGTCATCACTGGAAGCTGTGCCGTCCAATACGAGGAGGCAACATGGCGAAGGAAGACAATGCTCCAAGCATCGACGAATTTCGAGATAGGCGGCGCTGCCGTTTGCTGAAAGGACTGAACGTCAAGGACAGCGTCGGCGTGGAAATAGGCCCGCTTTGCTGGCCTCTCGTGCGCCGCAGCGACGGCGGCGAAATCATCTACGTCGACCATACGGACACGCCGCACCTGCGGGAGAAGTACAAGGACGATCCTCATCTCAACGTCAATGAGATCGTCGATGTGGACGCGGTGTGGGGGCGCAATACATTGCACGAAGCGATCAAAGGCCGCTATGTCGACTACGTGGTGGCCTCTCACGTTGTCGAACATGTTCCTGATCTCGTGACGTGGCTAAGAGAACTGGCCACGGTGCTCAAGCGAACCGGAGAAGTTCGGCTCGCCGTGCCCGACCGGCGCTACACTTTCGATTACTTCCGCCGCGAAAGCCGGCTGCCCGAAGTGCTGGCGAGCTATATCTCCCGTGCCCGGATACCGCAGCCCTACTCGCTGCTGGATCACTGCCTGTCCGCCGCCGATATCCCGACGCTGGAAGCATGGCAAAAACAGATCGACCCGCGTTCGGTCAAGCGGCTCCATACATGGCAGGGCGCGCTGCATATCGCACGCGACGCCTTCGAGAACGGCACCTATCACGACGTTCACTGCTGGGTTTTCACGCCGCGCTCGTTTGCAAAGCTGTTCGCCGAGCTTTGCGAAATGGAGCTGATCGATTTCGCTTGTGAAGATTTCAACGACACGCTGCACAACGATATCGAATTTTCTGTCGTGATGAGGCGCTCGCGCGATCGCGGATATATCGCCGACAGCTGGCGCCGAATGGAGCGCATGGCTAACGACGCAACGCCGGCCGTGCCGTTCTGGCGCACGCACCGCAAACTGAAGGAACTATGCGCCGAACCCGGCGCCGGCAAGAGCACGCCGCGCGTGAGCGGACAGCCCAGCGAACTGGACCCGGACGTAGCGGTGGAATTGCCCCCGAGCTTCAATGAACAGGAATATCTCGCCGTCAATACGGACGTGGCGGCGGCGGGCGTGAACGCGGGTCAGCATTACCTGCAACATGGGTGGCGGGAAGGGCGGGCCTTGCGGCCGGCCCCCGCGGCAACCCAGGCTACGCCAGTTGCGGTCGCCGTTGAAACGAGGTAACGATCGAGACGGGAGAAACGCTCGAGGGCTTAATGGCTGGGCGAGCTATCAGGAATCTGTACCGCCCAGTTAGGCGCGATCTTTAGCGAATGCCCGTTGTCGTTCGCCGTAATGCTCCACATTGGCCATTCCGACGCGCGAAACTGCGTGGCGCTGGCCAGCAGCATAACCACGGCAAAGCCACCCGCCAGTACCCTTGACAGCTTCGAGCTCGAGGTTGCGATCGACAGCAGCGCGGCCCAGAAAAAGAACAGCAAGGCGGGATAGATGTACCGGGCGCCGAAGCCGTACCACTCCATGTGTAGCGAGTACGGAGTCGATCGCGCCGCGCCGAGCAACCAGATCATGCCCGCCATCGGCGCGAGCAGCAGACAGGCAAGAACCGCTCGCGAGCTCGCCACCACGAACACCAACACTATCGCCAGGATCAAGCCAGCGATGAGCGGAGCGCTATCCGGCGAAGGCAGCAGACCGCAAAACAGCTCGCGGATCATCCGGGCGCCATAACGCCACACATACGGCGCCGGACCGAAATCGAGCGGCGGCGACGCATTGGTCGCGATCGCGTAAACCTGCGCCGCTACGCCCGCGGTGTACGCGAGCAGAAATCCAGTCTGACGAGATGAAAATTTCCCTCGACGCCACGCATAGATACAAGCCAGCACGGCCGGGCCGAACGTGATGATGCCAAATGGGCCCGTCAATGCAATGATGGCAGCCGCCAATGCCCGAGGGCTATACCAGGATGTCGGCGGATTGAACAGGTTTTCCCACAGCAGAACGATGAGCGTCGGAAGGAGTATCCATTGAATATTCGTCACGTTCAGCAGCGTCTCGCCCGTCTGCGGGACCAGCAAAGGTGCGAGTGCGAGCAGCCCGGCGATGGGACGCGGGAAAATCCGAAACGCGTGAGCCATGTAGGCGCTCGAACCGGCCGTAATCAACGCACATGCCCACATGAAAAAGTACGGCGCCTCGTCGATCGGCGTCGTTTTCATCTGCAGCCACGCGACGAGACGCGGAACGAAATGCCAATAGCCGGAATAGCCCTGCACGAATGACCGGATACCCAGTTCGTGCGCTTGCGCGATAAAGATCGTGGCGTCTTCGGCCCATAGAAAGCCGTGTTCGATGCGCTGTGGCGCCCGATACCACATGAGCAGCAACGCGCATAAGAACATCAGCAATGGGAAAAGGCAGGTTTTCTCTCGCCGCATAACAGCAATTCGTTATTTCTTTAGAAGAAAAGATGAGCAGAAATCGACAGCCGACTCGAACATCGAGTCGGCCGTTCACGAGTGCCACTGCGGCTTATCAGGCCCGCGGCCCTTTTGCACATGTTTGAATCTGCTGCTGCGCCTGCGCGTCGTCACTGCGCCGTAGCAGGCGGTAACCAGCGAAATCGAACGCGTCCACGGGCGCATACGCGTGGCTCGCGAGCAGGCAATTCGCGCTTGCCTCGAAGGACCACAGCGGCTCATGCACGAGAATGTAATCCGGGCAGTACTTCGAAAGCCAGGAGTAAAGATCCTTGCGAGCAATGTAGTCTGCGTTATACCGATTGGTCAGCCCGAGAATGTCGATCATGTACCGGTCGGAGTACCAGCCCACGGTTCCGATCTCGACGCTTGCAACGACCGCATTACCCGGTGTGTTGGCTTTTATCCATTCACCGATATTCTTGTATGCGTCCATCGGGCCACGCTGCACGTTCGAGATACCAAAGCTGTGGTAGACGAATCCGCTGGTGACGAGAAAAAACGCAAGGAACAGCGTGAGGAAAACAGTACTCTCCCTGGACCGCTCGTACGTGAAGCTGAGCACCTTCCATGCGCCGACACCAACGAACAGCAAGCCGAAGAAGAAGAATGGCGCGTAGTACCAGTGGTAATTCGGAATATGCAGAAATACATAAAACGAACCCAGCAGCACGACATAAAAAACAACCAGCCACGTAATCCTTTTGCCGAGACTCGACAGCACGCCGACGAGACCGACCGGCAGCATGAACGCGAGCAGTCGGAAATTGCCGCCGAAGAAAGCGTCCTTCATGTACTGCACGTGGAGAAAAATCAGTCCCTCGCCCCAGTACCCTGACTTGCCCTGTCCGAGCTTCGCATTACCGGTAGCCGGAAGAAACGCGCCGTAGTAGTAATAGTTAAAGATGAAATTGGCCGCGAGCAAAATGACCGGCGCAACGACATACTTAACATGCGGCAGTTTTCTGTTCTTGATCAGGTAATCGACGACCACGACCAGGCCAAGGAACACACCTTCGCTGCGCGTGATGAACAGCAGGCCCAGCACCACACCCAGACCAAAAAATTGCTCCCTGCGATAGAGTATCAATGCGAGCGCGGAGAGGAACAGAAACAGCGAAGTTTCCATCCCAAAGGTGCTGTAAAAGTAATTGAAGGAAACAACGATCAGCGCACACAGCGTCTGTCCGTATTTCCCGCTAGCCAGCAGATGCGCTCCGGTGATCGCGGCCGCGCACAGGAATACGAACGACAAAAAGATCGTCGTGTACTGCAAATTTCCGGCCGCCACGTTGGCCACGATCAGCAAGTAGGAATACAACGGCGAGGTCAGCCCGTTGAAGCGATCGCCCGCGTTGTAGGTGAGCCCTTGTCCGTCAAACAGATTGCGCAAGTATCGCAAATAGATCAGCGAATCATCGAGCTGATAATTGCGCGTCTGCCATGAGAGATAACCACCCACCGCAATGGTAACCACCAGTAGAAGCGCGTTCTCCGAAAGGTACTGTCTGAATCGTTGCATATTCGTTGGTCAATATTTTTTTGATTACGCGCGCGCGGCAGTAGCGCAACTACAAAAATCAATACATCGCCGCAATCAGGCAAAAACGAACTTCTTGTCGAGCCGGTATTTGACGACATAACCAATCACGAGGCCAATCACGCCTCCCGTAAACCGGGCAGGCTCGGAGTGATAGATCGCGTCCGCGCCGAATTCGAAGCCCCAGAAAATCGCGGTAGTGGCGAGCCCCATCACCGTGTACAGCAGAAAACTCTGTATGCCGTGCGACAGATCGCGATGCTGGTATCGAAAGATCCACAGCTTATCGAGCAGGAACTTCACCACCAGCCCGCCACCCGTTCCGACGACCACGGACAGCGGCACGCTGAACGCTCCCGAATAGGTGACCAGCGAGAGCTTCTGAAGACCGATGTTCGCGGCGATCGAAATCGCCGCGAACATCGCGTAAAAGATCACGAGGCGCGAAGCGCTCATGGAAGTTGCCGATGAGTTCACGAGAGGCACACCAGGTCAGAAAGATCGAACAACGCTTCGCCGCGACGCGCGCAATGCATCACAACGACAGCCGCTTGAACACGCGGCCAGGAATGGAGCGAATGATCAGCATAATGCCCCACCAGAACCACGGGGTATAAATGACATCCCTGCCCTTTTCCACTGCGCGCACGATATCGCCCGCAACCTTGTCCGCCGTAGCAACAAGCGGTCCCGGCAACGGAAGGCCCGCTGTCATTGGCGTAGCGACAAAACCAGGCTTGATCGTCACCACATGCGCGCCCGCTTTGAACAGGCGCGCCCGCAGACCCTCGCAAAACGCGGAGAGCGCGGCTTTGGCACTGCCGTACAGATAATTCGACTGGCGACCGCGATCGCCGGCCACCGACGAAATCACCGCGATCGTGCCGCGCCGCTGCTGCTCGATCACAGTCGCGAAACGGGTCAGCAACGCGATGATCGACACGGCATTGGTATTGAACTCACGGACCGCGACGTCGGCATCGTTCTGGCAATCCTGCTGGTCAGGTAGCGTACCGGGCGCCACCAGCACGATGTCGAGCGCGCCGAACTCGGCCGAACAGCGCTGAATCATGGCGGCATGTTCACCGAACTGATCGATGTCCAACTGCTGGCACAGCACCTCTTGCGCACCACGCGCCTTCAGGTCGTCGGCAACCTGCTGGAGGCGCTCCATGTTGCGCGCGACGAGAAAGAAGCGCGCGCCCTGTTTAGCCCATTGCCGTGCACAGGCAATGGCGATCGCCGAGGTGGCGCCTACGATAACGATGTTTTTCATACTCGAGTGGTTCGTTCCCAAAAGCGTGACAGCAAGGCCGGATCACGCAGTGCTTCGACCTGTTCCCACTGTGGATAGGCAGCGCGAAAATCTTCGCCCGACATATGCGCATCCTTGGCGGGATACAGACGGCCGCCGCTCTCGCGCACGATCGCATCGAGCCGGTCGAAGAGCTTGCGATTCGATTCCTCGCGCTGCGGAAAATCGAGCGCGAGCGACGTGCCTTCGAGCGGAAAAGACAGCAAGCCCGGCGATTCGATGGCGCCGCAGCGCTTGAGCACGGCAAGGATCGACCCCGTGCCGCTGCGGGCAATCGCGTCGAGAATGGCCCGCGTTGCGTCCCGCGCAACGGGCGCCGGCATCACGCATTGATACTGCTGGAAGCCCGAGCGGCCATAGATGCGATTCCATTCAAGCAGGCTGTCGAGCGGATAGAAGTACGAGTCGTAACTGACGGTCGAGCGAACCGCGTTCGCGCGCTGCCGCCGGTAGTACAGCTCGTTGAAGGCGCGCAGCGTCAAGCGGTTGAAAACGGGGATCGGCGACGTGAACGGCACCGTCCGCGTCTTGCGGCGTTCGACGTCGAGTCCGCCTTCGCAAGCGTGGTCGCCGACCATAAAAATGCCCCTGCCCAACGCAGCATCGCGGCTCTGACAGTCCACCCACGCGACGCTGTACTCATGCAGTTCGTCGAGCCGTTCCGACAGCGCGAAGAACTCGTCGAGGTTGGCAAAGCGAATGCTGGTGACGTCGAGCATGCTCGACGTGATCGGCATCAGCTGGATTTCGGCCCACGTGATCAACCCCGTCATGCCAAGGCCGCCGATCGTTGCGGCGAAGTACTCAGGGTGCAGGTCCGGCGTACATTCGAACTGCGCGCCGTCGCTGCGCAGCAAGGAGAAGCGACGCACATGCCGGCCAAACGTGCCGCGCACATGGTGATTCTTGCCGTGCACGTCGTTGGCGATCGCGCCGCCCAAGGTTGCGTACTTCGTGCCCGGTGTCACCGGCAACATCCATCCACGGGGAATCGCCACGTCGAGAATCTGCTCGAGCGTCATGCCAGGTTCAGCGCGCAACACGCCGTTTTGCCAGTCAGCCAGGATCAGCCGGTCCAGCGGCAGCGTCTGGACCACGTGCCCTGACGACGCGAGGCAACTGTCGCCGTAACTGCGCCCATTGCCAAACGCAAGGGTCGTGCGCTGCGCGCCGCCGACACTTCGCCAGACGGCCGCGGCCGTATCGCGCCAGGCGATCGGATGGGCATCTTGCGGCGCGTACGGATAGCGCCCCCAGGATTGAACCTTGGACATGGCTAGATCGCCATCCAGAACACCGCGCCGCATAGCGCCATGATGAGCCAACTGCTGCGGTCTTTTGCCGCGAATATGATCGGGTCGTCATGCATGGAGCCGCGATGCGCGATGATCCACGTGCGGCTCACCCAGTAAAGCAGCAGAGGACAGGCCACCCAGATGTACTGCGGGTGCCGGTAGAGGCCCGCCGTATTGCCGTCCTGAATATAAAGAGCGAGAACCAGCACGGACAGATAGCCCGAGGCCGCGCCTAATGACGAAATCAACGGCAGATCGCTCGCGACATAGCCGCGGCCGCGCGACTTCACGAGGCCGCGCTCCTTCAATGCGTGCAGTTCCGCATACCGCTTGACGAGCGCGAGGCTGAGAAAAACGAACATCGAAAACGCGAGCAGCCAGAACGAGAGCCGCGCATCGATCGCTGCGCTTCCGGCGATGATGCGCGTCGTATAAAGCAAGGCCAGCACGACCACGTCCATCATGACTCGCCGCTTCAGATGCAACGAATAGGCCAGCGTGAGTACGTAATATCCCAGCAAAACCAGCGCGAATTTATGAGGCAGGCAGAACCATGCGATCGCGCCCCCCACCACCAGCAGAACGGGAAAAAGCGCCGCGCCCCACACCAGCGGCAACGCGCCCGAGGCAAGCGGGCGTTTGCGCTTGGTCGGATGATGCCGGTCGTCCTCGAGATCGAGCAGATCGTTCAACAGGTAGACGCTCGACGCACAGACACCGAAGGCAAAAAAAGCGAGCAGCGCGGACACGACCAGCGCGGCGTCCGACAGTTGATGCGCCGCGAGCAGCGGAACGAAAATCAGCAGATTTTTCAGCCACTGATGCAGTCGCAGCGACTTCGCCCACGTTCCCGGCCATGCGGAGCGCTGGTCGATCACGCGCTCGACGTTGCCCTGCTTGCGGGCCGCGCGCTCCACGCCACTCGACGGATTGATCACATAGGCACGCTCAGCCGCGGCCCAGACTGCGACATCGTCGTGCGAATTGCCCGCGTAGTCGAAGCCTTTCTCGCCGAACTCGGCCACGAGCCTGTCGCGCTTGCGATGCGCGGACAGATTGATGTCGCTATGCGTGGCGAAGGTTTTGTCGAATAGCCCAAGATGATCGGCAATCGCATTCGCGTAGCGTTCATGGCTAGCGGTCGCCAGCACGAGCGAGCGCCCGGCGGCCCGTTCCTCCCTCAGCCACTCGATGACCGTGGGGTCGTAAGGCAGGACGGTGACGTCGATATCGGTCGCTTCGGCGAGGCGGGCTTTGAGCCCGGCCTTACCCCCGCGCAGGAGCCACAGAAGCGGCTCGTAGAACCGATGCGGAGCGGATCGGGTAAAAGCAAAACCGCATTCAATCAGGACGTCCGAGCGAATGAGAGTTCCATCCAGATCGACAACGAGGGGTTTGCTACTCATTCAGTAAACCGTCGCAAAGCAAAAAAGAGTGTGGAAGGCGAAGTGATGTCGTAGAAATCGGTTCTGGCGCGTTCGATATCCTGACCGCGTAAAGCGGCATCACGCTACCATCTCGCGCCCTGCCCTACAACCCGCCGCAAATTTACCTGTCAATTTATTGCCGACTGATTCAACAACCATGAGCCTGCGAGATTATGACGAAGCAGATTAATCAGTGTGCCGGGCTCAACGGCGCAGATAATACCAACATCTCGCTTATAGGCCGAATTAGCGCGAACAAACGTGAATTAAACACCTTCGCAAGCTTTTCGGCGCAATACCGGCAAAGAAAATAGCGACTCAGGAAGACAATACTTGCTCGTACAGCGATTTATATGCGTTTCCCAACGCTGGCCCGGAAAATAGCCGCTCGTATCGCTGCCGCGCCGCCGCCCCCATGCCGCGCGCCAGTGCTTCATCCAGCGCCAGCCGGTTGATCGCGGCGATCAGCGGTTCCGGCGCCTCCGGCGGCACGACGAAGCCCGTCACGCCATCCTCGTTGACGAACGACGTCCCGGACCCGACCTCGCAGCACACCATCGGCTTGCCGAACATCGCTGCTTCGACCAACACCATTCCGAACGCCTCGGAGCGCAAATGCGAGGGCAGCACCATCGCGCGACAGCCCTTGAGCAGCGCGACCTTTTCCTCATGCGTGACCTGGCCGGCAAACACGACGTTGCTCGCGCCATGCTGCCGCGCCAACGCGGCGAGCCGCTCGCGCTCCGGCCCGGAGCCTGCAATAACGATTTTCGCTTGCACGTGCCGGGCGGCCTCGACGAGCGTATGCAGTCCCTTGTAGTAGCGCAACACGCCGAGCGCCAGAAAATACGGCTCGCCCGGCACCAGACCGAGCCGGCTCTCGAGCTGGCGCTGCGCGTCGAACGGCTGCGGCTCGTCGCGATAGTCGATGATGCCGAGCGGAATCGTCTTCAAACGCTCCTTCGACACGCACGCGGCGAGCGTCTCGCTGGTCTGCGCATAGGCTGGCGACGTCGCGACCACCGCGGACATGCTGCGCAGCGTGCGCCGCATCAGCGGCCCATAGACAGTGCCGAGCAGCTTCTGCCGCACGATGTCGGAGTGGTACGTCATCACGGTAGGCTTCTTCGTGCGTCCGAGCAGATGCAAGACGTCGGCGAACGGCCACGGGAAGTGAAAATGCACGACGTCGGCCCAGTCGGCCATCTCGCGATACCTGATCACCGAGCACGGCCCGCCGAGATCGCACGATGCCGGCGCGGCCCACGATTTCTCGCGGATCACCTGCCCTTCGGGACGCTCGACCACGGTCGGCGTCGGGCTCGGCGACAGGGTCAGGATGCGCGGTTCGACGCCGCGCTCGCGCGTCGCCAGCGCAATCTGGCGGATCGCTTCCTGCAGGCCGCCGGGCGGGTCCGGGAAGTAGGTGCGGTACACATGAACGACCCTCACGTGCGCACCTCCGCGCCGTGTGGCTGCGCGCTGCCGCCGCCCGCTTGCGGGTAGCGGAAAGTAATCGCCAGCATCTTGTCCAGCCGCGCTTCCCACGTGTTCTCGCCGACCGCCGCGCGCGCTTCGTCCGCGCTCAGCTTGCCGCGTGCAAGCTGCTTGTCGATCGCAGCGATGAACGCTTCCGCATCGCCGCCCACCTCGAGCCCCGCGCGCGGTTCCTTCGCGAAATCGAGCGGCGTCGACACAACCGGCAAACCGGCCGCCAGATATTCGTAGAACTTCATCGGAAACATCGAGTGCGTGTATTCGTTGATCAGCGTCGGCAGCACACCGACCCGCATGCCGCGCAAATACTGCGGCAGCGCGCGATACGGCCGGTAGCCGAGCAGATGCACGTTCGGCAGACGCTTGAGCTGCGCGAGCAGGTCGCTGCGCTGCCCTTCGCGCTCCTCGCCGATGATCACCCATTGCCACCGCGGCCGCGCTTGCGCGGTCTGCAGCAACAGCGGCAGGTCGACCTTGAAGTCCGACAGTACGCCGTGATACACGAGCCGCGGCTCGTCGATCGCGGCGAGCTCGGCGGGCAGCGGGCCGTCTTCGCGCGCCGTGCCGAAGTGCGCTTCATCGACGACGTTGCCGAAGAAATGCGTATTCGGGTTGAACGGCAGACACGCGTCCTTCAGCGACTGCGCGGTCGTAAACACCGCCTCGCAGCGGCCGAGCAGATCCTGTTGGGCATTGCGGAACGCGTCGACGTCGACACCCGGAATCGCCGCGATATCGTCGACACAGTGGTAAACCAACGGCCCGCGCGGCAGCGTCCCGATCGCATCGAGCATGTACGGGTGGTAGGTCCACACGACCGGCTTGTCGTAGCGACGCGACCTCGCGAAGCGGTTCACCGAAAAGCGCAGCATCGCCTGATTCAGCGAGCGCACGAACGGCAGATGATGCCCGGCCGGCACCATCAGCGGCGACAGCACCCAGATGTTGTCGGTGCGGCGCGGCGGACCGAGCACGAGCGACTGCACGCCGCGCCACAGGCGCCGCCACAGTCGCGACCAGTCGCGGCCGCTGGCCACTTTCGGCGAACGGAAGCCGACGCTTTCCACATACAGGATCCTCCAGCCGCGCGCGGCGAGGATACTTGCGGTGTGCTGCTTGTTGGTCCAGTACGGCTCGTCCCAGTCGGCGGTCGAAAACAGCACGCAGTCTTGCGGGGGAAGCACGGGGTTCTCGCCGTCAGCCAACGAACACCTCGACCGGTCGGCCGCGCAGGCTGTCGACGATGCGCCGCGACGCCAGCCCGTCGCCGTACGGATTCGCGCGATCGCGCAGCGCAGCGCGCCGCGCCGGATCCTCGAGCCAGCCGATTACCGCGATTTCGATGCTCGCCGCGCTCTGGCCCGCGAGTGTCGCGAAGCCGGCATCGACGCCTTCGCGGCGCTCGGTGTGATTGCGCATCACGACGACCGGCACGCCGAAGGTCGGCGCTTCCTCCTGGATGCCGCCCGAATCGCTGACCACGACGGCGCTTCCGCTGATCAGGTAAAGGCTCGTCGGATAGTCGACCGGCTCGATCAGCGCGAGGTTCGGAATGCCATCGAGCTCGCGATGCACGGGCTCGCGCACGGCCGGGTTCAGATGCACGGGGAACACCCAGCGGTATTCGCTATAGCGCTGACACAGATCGCGCAGCACGCGGCAGATGTCCTGCAGCACATCGCCGAAATTCTCGCGCCGATGGCATGTCACGAGCACGTGCTGCTGCTGCGCGCCATGCCATGCGGGCAGCGGACTCGTCGGCGGCGTGACGCTCCAGCTCGCGCGCACTTCGCCGATCGCATCGACGACCGTGTTGCCGGTCACGACGATCTTCGCGGCCGCGACACCTTCGGCAAGCAGGCTGTCGCGCGCGCGCGAGGTCGGCGCGAAGTGCAGCGTCGCGATGCGGCCGAGCAGGCTGCGATTCGCTTCCTCGGGAAACGGACTCGTGAGATCGCCGGTGCGCAGCCCCGCCTCGACGTGGCCGACGCGGATGCCACGGTGGAACGCCGCGAAGCCCGCGCAAAACGCGGTCGTCGTGTCGCCCTGCACGATCACCCAGTCGGGGCGCACTTCGTCGAGCGCGCGATCGAGCGCGGCGATCAGGCGCGACGCGAGCGCGTTCAGCGATTGCCCCGGGTGCATCGTTTCGAGCGTGATGTCGGGTTCGATGCCGAAGAATTCGAGCGCCTGCGCGGCCATGTCCCTGTGCTGCCCGCTCGCGCAGACGATCGTGTCGAACTCGCTGCGCAGCGCTCTCACGAGCGGTGCAAGCTTGATGACCTCGGGGCGCGTGCCCATCACCACCATGACTTTCATCGCAGTGCTTTCCCCGCCTCGACCTTGGTATGAGCGCCCCGGAACTCGACGCCGAGCGCGAGCGGCGTCGTGTCGGCGCATGGCGTGACGACGCTGAATACGCCGTCTTGTTCGACGATCTGCGCGAGCGAGCGAAAGCGCAGGAAATCGAGCGCGGCTTCCTCGTGCAGGAACAGAGGCCGTCGCGCCTTGCCGCGCACGTAGGCGATGAACTGCTCGTGCGCGTCGATGCGCGCCGCCTCGTCGGACCAGCCGTACGCGTAACGCTCGGAGAACGGATGATCGAGATAGCCGAACAGCGTGTTGGTCGCGTATGCGGTGTCGAAAGCCTGCTTGAAGATCGCAAGCGGATCGCCGGCCTTCAGCATGCAATCGCCGTGCAGCATGCACTGCTGGCTATGACCGACGAAGCCCGCGGGCAAGCCGGCCAGGGCGCCGCCGCGCGCGGTCAGGAACTCGGGATCGTTGCGGATGATGCCGCCGATGCAGCCCGCGTAGCCCGCGTCGATCAGGCCGCGCATCGCGTACGGCGGCGACTGGTGAAACGGCGACACCGCGTAGCGCACCGGCACACCGGTCGCGCGTTCGAGCAGTTCGGCCGATTGCGCACCTTCCGCGATCGCGGTGTCGTAGCTGCCGCCCCAGTTCGGCGAATGCGTCGCCGTGTGCGACAGCACCGCGCCCTGTTGCCGATCGGCGAGCAGTTCGCGCAGGATGTCGTGCTGGCCGCCGCGTTGCAGGTTCTGCGTATGCACGGCCAGCGTGAACGGCACGCCGAGACGCCGATACGCCTGCCACAACGGGCGCGCCGATTCGACGTCCTCGTCGCAATCGAGCCGCGACGTGATCGCCGCGTCATAGCCCCACGGCAGTTCGCTCAGCACCGGCTGACACGGCAGCGAATCCGAGCGGTAGCCGGACAGAAACTGCTCGACGAGGCGCCATTCGAACGAATCGCACGGGCCGACCGGCCGGTTGAACCACAGCACGCCCGATGCGCCCGCATCCCACAGCGCCGCATACGCGAACTGCCGCTCGCCGTTCACGACGACCGCGGCCAGTTCTGCCTCGGCCGGGACTTCAGGCGCTTCCGCGAGCGCCCAGATCGAACCGTCGGCGCGAATTGCGCCGTAGCCGAGGTTGTTCCATTCGTCGGTGAAATCGAAGCGCTCGAACGGGCGATGCCAGGCCGCGCCGCCGAGTGTCCGCGCGAGCGCGCCGTAGCGCACCGCCGCCGCGCTTTCGCGCGACTCGCCCGAAGGCGCCGATGCACTGCGGCTCGCTTGTGCCAGTTCGGTTGACAAGGCCGCGGGCCGATAGCGCAGGTAGCCCGCGAGCGCGATCGGCATATGGCCGAATACGATCAGCTTGCGCGGCCGCGCATTCACGTAGGCGATCAGGTCGGCGCTCCACGCGTCGGGCGCGTCGACCGCGACCACGACGTCGGGCGCGATCTCGTGCAGCATGTTGCGGGTGATCGCCTGCGCCTGGGTCCCACTGACCGAGCGCCGCAGCGCCGCCAGCACATATTGGCCAGCGTCGGCGCGCGCATCCGGAAATGCGACGCCGATCATGCGCTCACCACGTGGCGGAATTTGGCGCGGCTGCCCACCCGCACGAAATCGTCGTGACCGACGTAAGCGATCGTGAATGCGTCCTGCCAGAAGTGGCGCAGCTTCGCGGTCGTCTCTTCCGCGTTCGCGTGCGGTTCGAGCACGATGCGCAAGGTGGGCGGCGTTGTGCGCAGATCGATCTGGAATTCCTGGATGCCGCCGACGCGGTGATCGAGCATGTCCTGGATGTGGTGCGTGGGATGCGCGACGCCGTTGATCGGCACGACGTCGTGAATCCGGCCGACCACGTCGGTCAGGAAGAAACCTTTCTCGGTCTCCTGCACGCGGGCGAGGTCGCCGGTCGTGTAGCGGATCAGCGGCATCAGCCGGTTGCGGAAACCGGTGAACACGAGTTCGTGCGCGCCATCGGGGTTGTCGGGCGCAACGCGGCTCTCCGGCCAGCCTTCCGATTCGAGGATCTGGAAGCCGCCCTCATGACCGTCGAGCTCGTAGGCCATCACACCGAGCTCGGCGAGGCCGTAACGGTCGATCACGCGGCAGCGCAACGCCTTCGCGATCATCTCGCGCGCATGCGGCTCGAGCAGCTCGCCGCTCGACTCGAACACCTGGAACGCGTTGCCGCCGCCGTACTTGCGTTGCACGTAGCAGGCGAGCGCGTACATCGTCGATGGATGCGAGTGCGCGAGATACGGGCGGCGGCGCTTCAGCGTGCGCCACATTTCCTCGAGGCCTTGATCGTCGATGCGGTCGAAGAAGATGTTGCTGCGATTCATCGCGAAGCATTTGAAGTCTTCGCGCGATGGCCACTCGGGCACCGCCTGATCGGGGAAGCGGCACGCGAAGTGCAGCTCCGAACGATGGCGCAGCTTGCCGATCCGCTCGCGGCAATAGTTGGTGACCGCCGACGAATAATCGGCGCCTTCCAGGTCGTAGTAGATCGTCGTGGACAGGCCGGTCGAGCCGCCGGTCTTGCACGCGTGGTGCTTGCCCGCCTCGAGCGGCCCCGACAACAGACGCGTCCCCTGCTCGCGGATGATGTCCTTGGTCAGATACGGCAGTTCTTCCAGGTAGCGCGGGTCGCCTTTGACCTTGGCGGGATCGAACTGCTTCGCATGGAACAGGTCGCGATAGTAAGGCACCTTCGCGCCGGCGAATTCGAGCGTGGCGACGAGTCGTTCGAGCGCGATGCGCCGGCGATGCAGCATCGGCAGCGAATAGTGCTCGCGCAGCTCGCGGATTTTCGGGCGCACGTTGCGCTTTTCGGCGTTCTCCGCAATCGGATACGCGATATAGCCGCCCGCGAAACCCTTCAGTGTGCGAAACGGCTGACGCACCAGCAGGGATTCGGAGTAGCGCAGAAATGGGTGATTAGCTCGCATCAAATTCGAACCTTGTTACGCCTCGGGCGACTGCCACGAGGGTGTTGCTGAACTGCGGGACTGGTTGGCGCCGAAGAGCCGGCAAGCCGCCAAGCCGTCGGATTCGCCTGCCGCCGGCGCATTCGCAGGGCGCACGTCGCGCTATGGGGCGCATAGGGCCGGCGCGCAACGCGCCGCGCCGGCCGCGCGCCCGTGTGCTCAGTGCGGCAACTGCACGGTGTGGCTGATGAGCGGCTCGTCGATCGGTTCCGGCGGCGGCAGCACGGGTTCGTCTGCGATCATTTTGCCGTGCTCCATCGAGATCTTGCGGTTGCACACGCGCGCGACCAGCGAGGGATCGTGCGACGCCACCACCAGCAGCGCCGCCTTTCCAACGAGGCCTTCCAGGCGCTCGGCCGCCTTCACGCTGAACTCGGCGTCGCCGACGCTGAGCCATTCGTCCATGATCAGGATGTCGGCTTCGACGCTCGTCGAGATCGCGAACGCGAGGCGCAGCATCATCCCGCTCGAATAGGTGCGCACCGGCAGATTCAGGTAGTCGCCGAGTTCGCTGAACTCGGCGATCTCGTCGATCTTGCTGCGGATGCGCGCGGGCTTCAGCCCGTCGAGAATGCCGCGCAGATAGATGTTTTCGAAGCCGGTCGCGTCGGGGTCGAGGCCCATCGACACGTCGAGCAGCGACGCGATCTTGCCCTGCACCTTCAACTCGCCGCGCACCGGCGCATAGACGCCCGACAGCGTGCGCAGCAGCGTCGTCTTGCCCGAGCCGTTGTGGCCGATCAGGCCGATGCGCTCGCCTTCGCTGAACGTGAAGCTCAGGTCGTCGATCGCGCGCACGACCGCATGGCGACCCGCGTCCTGGCCGATCCGGCCACCCGTCGTCAGATTGAGCACCGCCTTTTTCAGCGAGCGATGCGAGTTCTCGTAAATCGGAAATTCGACGGAGATGTTACGAGCGACAATCGATGAGGAACTCACAATATCAAAGCCAGTAAGGAACGCGATTACGGAAACGCTTCATCAGGATCTGCGCGAACGCGAATCCGACGATCAACAGACCAATCGACCACGCCCACGACTCCCAGTGGGTCGGGCGGCCGGTGAGCGGCGCGCGCACCGTTTCGATCAGGTGATACAGCGGGTTGTATTCGGCGACCCACGCGCGGTCCTTCAGGATTTCGGGCGACCACATGACCGGCGTGAAGAAGAACACGACCTGGATCAGGTTCGTGACGATCGGCGGAATATCGCGAAAGCGCGCGCACAGCACGCCGAGCGTGACGCCGAGCCACACGCCGTGCAGCAGCAGAATCACGAGCGAAAACGGCACCAGCAGGATTTCCCAGCCCTGCCAGTGGCCGAACACGAACAGCAGCACGACGACGACCGGCAGGCTATGCAGCAGGATCACGAAGTTGCGCCAGGCGATGCGGCATACGTGGACCGTCAGCGGCAGCCTGATCTGCTTGATCAGATAGGCCGAGCCGATGAAGGCCATGCAGCCTTCGTTGGCAACCGACGCCAGATACGCCCACACGACGAGACCCACCGCCAGATACGGCAGGTAGTCCGAGATTTCCTGGTTCAGCAGCGTCGAATACAACGCGCCGAGCACGACCACCATGATGATCGTGCTGAGCGTGAACCAGAACGGCCCGAGCACCGAGCGGCGATAGCGCTGCCGGATGTCGTGCCAGCCGAGCGTGCCCCAGACCCGCACCGCTTTCATGCCGACCAGCAGGTCGTCGCGCTCGTTGTGACGTGTCAGGTCTTCGGAGTCGTTGGTAAAACTGATATCCATCTCAAGTACGTCCGTAAATGTCTTCGAAGCGAACGATATCGTCTTCGCCCAGGTATTCGCCGCTTTGCACTTCGATCATCACGAGCTCGACGACGCCCGGATTTTCGAGGCGATGTTTGTGACCCGCCGGGATATAGGTCGACTCGTTGGTCGACACGAAGAATTCCTTCTCGCCGTTGACGACCTTCGCCATGCCGCTTACCACGACCCAATGCTCGTTGCGGTGATGATGCATCTGCAGGCTCAGGCTGGCGCCCGGCTTCACCTCGATGCGCTTGATCTTGAAACGCGGCCCCTCTTCGAGCACCGAGTACGTGCCCCACGGCCGATGCACGGTGCGATGTACCTTGTACGTCTCGTGGCCGCGCGACTTCAGTTCCGCGAAAATCTGTTTCACGTCCTGCGCGCGATCCCGGTGCGCGACGAGCAATGCATCCGGCGTGTCGATCACGATCAGGCTGTCGACGCCGACCGCGCCGATCAGACGCCCGGCACTGCGCAGATACGAGTTCTTCACGTCGACGAGCAGCGCCTCGCCTTCGACGCGGTTGCCGCTCGCATCGGCCGGCGACAGGTCGGACAGCGCGGTCCACGAACCGACGTCGGTCCAGCCGAGGTCGCAGCACACGACTGCCGCGTGCTCGCACTTCTCCATCACCGCGTAGTCGAACGACAACTCCGGCACCGCGCCGAAGCAGCCCGGCTCGAGACGCACCTGCGCGCCGCTCTTGCCTTCGGCGGACGGCGACTTGTCCATGCATTCGGCCGCGGCATCCAGAATGTCCGGACAATGCACGCGCATTTCCTTCAGGATCGTGCCCGCCGTGAAGCAGAACATGCCCGAGTTCCACACGAATCTGCCCGACGCCAGATACTCGCGGGCCTTTTCCAGCGATGGCTTCTCGACGAAGCGCACGACCCGCTCGCCATCGGCTTCGATATAGCCGTAGCCGGTTTCGGGCGCATCCGGATGCATGCCGAAGGTCACCACGTTGCCGGCCTGCGCAAGCGTCTGCGCACGCGCGACCGCCGCGGCAAACGCAGTTTGATCCGCGATCAGGTGATCGGCCGCGAGCACCAGCATCACCGTGTCTTCGCCATGCGCCTTCGCCGTGTGCAAGGCCGCCGTGGCAACCGCGGCGGCCGTGTTGCGGCCGAACGGTTCGAGAATGAACGAGGTCGCGATGTTCTTGCGGTTCACCTCGCGGAAATCGTCCTCGGTCTTGAAGAACAGCTCACGGTTGGTTACCGTGAGCACTTCCTTCACGCCGGGCAACGCGACCGCCCGCAGGAAGGCTTTCTGCAGCAGGCTTTCGCCGTCCGCGAGACGGATGAACGGCTTCGGGTGCGATTCGCGCGAGACCGGCCAAAGCCGCGATCCCGCTCCGCCGCACAGAATGATCGGTAACAAACTCACAGATCCCTCTCAATACCGTATTTTTTACGCGGCCACACTGGTTTTGCGTACGGTTGGAACACGTTGGCAATCTACTGCGCATAGAACGCGAAATCCGCGCCTGGAACGCGCTCACGTCGAGCGACATTCTACCGCCGCCCCCTTTCGCCATTGTCAGGGAACCATCGCTTCGATCGCGATATAGAAACTCGACGGCGTCATCGCGAGCGGCATGCGCGGCAGCTTCGCCGCATCGGAGCTTGGAAGCCCCCGCGTCGAAACCGCGACTTAGGTCCGCGCCGCCGGCGACTTCGGAAATCCGTCCGTCAAACACAGCTTCAGCGCGTCGCGCCAATGCGGCGCGGCCAGCCCGAACACGCGCGCCAGCTTGTCGTTCGACATTCTGGAATTGGCTGGGCGCTTGGCCGGCGTCGGGTAATCCGAGGCGGGAATCGGCAGCGTGTTCGGCTTGTTCGGCAAATCCGCGAGTTCGAAGATCGCCGACGCGAAGCCGTGCCACGACGTCGCGTCGCCCGCGCACAGGTGATAGATGCCCGAACGCTCGCTCCACCACTTCGCGCTGTCTTCGGCGGCGAAGGCTTGCGCGCACAGATGCGCGCTCAGCGTCGCGATCGTGTTGCACCAGGTGGGCGCGCCGATCTGGTCGGCGACCACCTTCAGCTCGGGGCGATCGGCGCCGAGCCGCAGCATCGTCAGCAGAAAGTTCTTGCCGCGCGTGCCGTATACCCAGCTCGTGCGCAATACCAGGTGATTCACGCCGCTCGCCGCGATCGCCTGCTCGCCCGCGAGCTTGCTGCGGCCGTAGACGTTCTGCGGATCGGTCGGATCGTCTTCGACGTATGCGCCTTCTTTCGTGCCGTTGAACACATAGTCGGTCGAATAGTGGATCAGCGCGGCGCCGGCCTTTTTCGCTTCCTCGGCGAGTACGCCCGGTGCTTCGCCGTTGATGCGCATCGCCAGATCGCGCTCTTCTTCGGCTTTGTCCACCGCGGTATAAGCGGCCGGATTGACGATCAGCGCGGGACGCACGTCGCGCACCACCGCGCGAATCTGATCGAGGTTCGACAGATCGAGCCGCGAGCGGTCGACCGCGACCACGTTGCCGAGCCCTTGCAGCGTGCGCGCGAGCTCATAGCCGACCTGGCCATTTACGCCGGTGACGAGAATCGTCCGTGTCGCGTCGTGTGCGCTCATGCGTTTCCCCTATGCGTAGACTTCGGCGTCGGCGAGACGCTTGCCCGCCGCATCCTTGGTCGCGAGCAGCGGCTCGAAGTCGATCGGCCATTCGATGCCGATCGACGGATCGTTCCATACGATGCTGCGCTCGTGCTCGGGAAACCAGTAGTCCGTGGTCTTGTAGAGGAACTGCGCGGACTCCGACAGCACGACGAAGCCGTGCGCGAAACCGGGCGGCACCCACAGCTGCCGGTGGTTTTCGACCGACAGCGTCACGCCGACCCACTTGCCGAAGTTCGGCGAACTCTTACGGATGTCGACGGCCACGTCGAATACCTCGCCCTCGACCACGCGCACGAGCTTGCCCTGCGCATGCTGGATCTGATAGTGCAGACCGCGCAGCACGCCGCGCGCCGAGCGCGAGTGATTGTCCTGCACGAACTCGACGCCCGGCTCGACCTTCTCGGCGAATTCGAGCGCATTGAAGCTTTCGAAGAAGAAGCCGCGCGCATCGCCGAACACCTTCGGCTCGATGATCTTGACTTCGGGCAGTGAGGTTGCGCTTACCTGGATGGCCATGCGACGTGATCCGTGAGAATGTTTTGCAGGTATTGCCCGTAGGCATTCTTCGCGAGCGGTTTGGCGAGCGCGAGCAGCTGCTCGCCGTCAATCCACTGACGCCGGTAGGCGATCTCTTCCGGACACGCGACCACCAGACCCTGGCGCTTCTGCAGCGTTGCGATGAAGGTCGCGGCTTCGATCAGCGAATCGTGCGTGCCGGTGTCGAGCCACGCATAACCGCGGCCCATGATCTCGACGTTGAGCGCCGCGTTCGCGAGGTAGCGCGAGTTCACGTCGGTGATTTCGAGCTCGCCGCGCGCGGACGGCTTGATGTCCGCGGCGATGTCGCACACCTGCTTGTCGTAGAAGTACAGACCCGTGACCGCGTAGTTCGAACGCGGCTTGGCGGGCTTTTCTTCGATCGACAGCGCGCGGAACTGCTTGTCGAATTCGACCACGCCGTAGCGCTCCGGGTCCTGCACGTGATATGCGAACACGGTGGCGCCTTCGGTCTGATCGTCCGCGCGTTCGAGCTGCTTCGCGAGATCGTGGCCGTAGAAGATGTTGTCGCCGAGAATCAGCGCCGACGGATCGTTGTTCACGAACTCGCGGCCGATGATGAACGCCTGCGCGAGCCCATCCGGCGACGGCTGCACCGCGTACTGGATGTTCATGCCCCACTGGCTGCCGTCGCCGAGCATCGCCTCGAAGCGCGGCGTGTCCTGCGGCGTGGAGATGATCAGCACGTCGCGAATACCCGCCACCATCAGCGTGGACAGCGGGTAGTAGATCATCGGCTTGTCGTACACCGGCAGCAGTTGCTTCGAGACGACATGCGTGATCGGATACAGGCGGGTGCCCGAACCGCCCGCGAGAATAATGCCTTTGCGCGCCATTGCCGTGCCTTTACGCGCGCTGCGCGTAGTTGGTCTCGACCCACTTCCGGTATTCGCCCGAAGCGACTTCGTCGACCCATTGCTGGTTGTCGAGATACCACCGGACCGTTTTGGCGAGCCCCGTCTCGAACGTTTCCGCCGGCTTCCAGCCGAGTTCGCGCTCGAGCTTGCGGGCGTCGATCGCGTAACGGCGGTCGTGGCCCGGACGATCCGTCACATAGGTGATCTGGTCGCGATACGAGCCCGCCGCCTTCGGACGCTGCTGGTCGAGCAGGTCGCACAGCGTGTGCACGACCTCGAGATTCTTCTTCTCGTTCCAGCCGCCGACGTTGTACGTCTCGCCCGGGGTGCCCCGCGCGAGCACTTCGCGGATTGCGCTGCAGTGGTCGCCGACGTACAGCCAGTCGCGCACGTTCTGCCCGTCGCCATACACCGGCAGCGGCTTGCCCCCGAGCGCGTTGGCGATCATCAGCGGAATGAGTTTTTCGGGGAACTGGTACGGACCGTAGTTGTTCGAGCAGTTGGTGGTCAGCACCGGCAGGCCATACGTGTGATGGTAGGCGCGCACGAGGTGATCCGAGCCGGCCTTGGTCGCCGAATAGGGGCTATTCGGCGCATAAGGCGTCGTTTCGGAGAACTGCGGATCGGTTGCGGACAGCGAGCCGAACACTTCGTCGGTCGACACGTGCAGGAAGCGGAACGCGGCGCGCTCCGCTTCATCCAGCGTATTCCAGTAGCTGCGCGTCGCTTCGAGCAACGTGAAGGTGCCGACCACGTTGGTCTGCACGAAATCGGCCGGACCGTGAATCGAGCGATCCACATGGCTCTCGGCCGCGAAATGCAGCACGGCGCGCGGCTTGTGTTCCGCCAATAGCGCATCGAGCGCGGCGCGATCACAGATGTCGACGCGCGCGAAAATGTGTTTGGAATTGCCCTGTAGCGACTTCAGCGTGCCCAGGTTGCCGGCGTAGGTCAGTTTGTCTACGTTGAGCACCGCTTCGTCCGACGCATTCAGCCAGTCGAGCACGAAATTAGCGCCGATGAAGCCGGCACCGCCCGTTACCAGGATCATTTAATTCCCTTGTCGATGTTAGTGACAGGCAGCGAAGAACTTGCGACCTGTTCACCCCGTGTGGTGTCTGTTTCTCTGGCCGACCGACGCGTCCCGCGGAGAGCGGACACTCAGACGCCAATTTTATGAAGCCCCAATTATAAAGCTGCCCAGTGCAAAAACTAGAACCCTAACAACTTGAAACAGCTTGACAGAATTCGTTGCCGCTGGCCTGCAAAATGGAGCCTTTCGGTGCGGTTACGCGCATTTTGACGCTTGTAATGATCTGCACGACATACTATGCGGTCCGGCACGCAAAGACTGGGAAACGAACAGGAAGAACGGGCAAAAGCGCCGCGAAAGGCCGCGAATGCAGACCATCAGAAGATTGCTCGCGCGAACGCGCTCAGGCCGCGAGCATCCAGCGCAGCGTATCGATGAACGGGATCGACTCGACCGCCGGCACCAGCGACTGCAATTTGGCGGGCGATCCGGCAAGCATCTTGACGTCCGTTTGCCGGACAAAGGCGGGATTGACCTGGACTGCGATGTCGTGACCGGTGAGTTCGCTCGCGGTCGTCAGGATCTCACGCAACGAATACGGCTTGCCGGTGCAGACGTTGACGATCTCGGCGGCGACATCGGAGTCGAGCAGCGCCTCGTACGCACTCGCCACATAGCGCACGTCGGAGAAGTCGCGCGCGATCTCGATATTGCCGAGTTCGATCGACGCCGCGCGACGTGCGAAGTGGCTGACGATCTTCGGCACGAGGAAGTTCACCGCCTGGCCGCGGCCGGTGTAGTTGAACGGCCGCACGATCAGGATCGGCAGACGGTCGAACCATGTGCGCACCAGCGCTTCCATTGCGGCCTTGCTGGCCGCGTAATGATTGACCGGCGTCAGCGCAAAGCTCTCGTCGATCGCGGCGCTGCTGACGTTGCCGTACACGTTCGCGCTGCTTGCGATCAGCAGCTTGCGCGGCACGTGGCCGATCGCGGCGCAGGCTTCCAGCAGATTCAGCGTGCCGATCACGTTGACGCGATAAAAGTCGAGCGGATCGTTGTGTCCCACGAAGCTGATCGCGGCCAGATGCACGATGTAATCGGGCCGCACGGCGTCGAGCACGCGCCGGCAGTCTTCCGGTGAGGTGATATCGAGCTTGACGCGTGTCGGCGTGTCGGGCTCGTCGCGGCCGGACACCGCTTCGATCACGGTGTGCCCACGCCCGATCAGCTTCTCGACCAGATAGCGGCCGGTAAAACCGTTCGCACCGGTGACGAGCGTGCGAAATGATTGCTTCGCGGCGGGAGACGACATGCTGGCTTCGTTCACGAGAGAGTCATCCTGTTGTTGTATTGGAATAGCGCGCGGTCCATAGCGCGATATCCGAACCGCAAACGGGCTATTATGTCACGCTAGCTTGCTGCTCTGCCCAGCGTGGCACGCGTCGTGCAACACCGCGCGTATCGAATCGATCCGATTTCCTCGATGACACCCCACAACGCTTCCAGTACGTCCGCTCCTCTCGCTCCTCTTGCTTTCGGCGATCTGCAAGGCTGCCGTGCGCCGTTTCAGCAACTGCTCGCGAAAGCCGCGCCGCCGGACGGCACGCCGCTGTGGTTCGCCGGCGATCTGATCAACCGCGGCCCCGACTCGCTCGACACATTGCGCGACGTCATCGCGTTCGGCGAGCGCGCGGTGCCGGTGCTCGGCAATCACGATCTGCATCTGCTGTCGGTGTCCGCGGGGATTCGCAAGTCGAAGAAAGGCGACACGATCGAAGACATCCTCGCCGCGCCCGATGCCGCCGATCTGCTCGATTGGATCCGCCACCGGCCTCTCGCGCATTTCGACAACGGCATGCTGATGGTGCACGCGGGCGTGCTGCCGCAATGGGATACGACGCTGACGCTGGAACTCGCCGACGAATTGCAGCGCGCGCTGCGTGCGCCGAACTGGAAAGAAACGCTTGCCGGCCTGTACGGCAACGAGCCGAACCGCTGGAAGCCGGGCCTGAAGGGAATCGAGCGTCTGCGCGTGACGTGCAGCGCGTTGACGCGCATGCGCTTTTGCAGCGCCGATGGGGTGATGGATTTCAGCAGCAGCGGCACGCTCGCATCCACGCCGAGCGGCTGCATGCCATGGTTCGACGTGCCGTCGCGCCAGACCGCCGACGTGACCGTCGTGTTCGGTCATTGGGCCGCGCTCGGCCTGATGCTGCGTGACAACCTGATCGGCCTCGACTCGGGTTGCGTGTGGGGGCAGAAGCTGTCGGCGGTACGGCTCGCGCGAAATCCTGCGGAGCGTACGTTGACGCAGGTCGATTGCGATTCGTGCGGTGTGCCGCGCGGGGGCAATTAAACGGAAGCCGGCGACGCTGCCCGGCAGCGCCGCCGCTCAGGCCGAGCGGCGCGGCTGATCGACGGGCTCGATCAGCGTTTGCGGCGTCTCGGCGGCGTCGCTCGACGACGCGGCAGCTACCACGTCGCCTTCTTGCGCGACCGTCCCCGCCACTGCGTTGCCGGCCTGCATGTCCCGCAACGCGTTCGCCACCACGTTCTGAGCCTGCGCCGCGAGCACCCGCCGGTCAGCGTTCGGTGCGAGCGGTGCGCCGACATAGACGTGAGCGGTTAGCGGACCGCCACGCAACAGCATGTCGAGCGAGTCGGACAACGACACGTCGTCGATATACGCGGGTGCGGTCGACTGCCGGCCCTGCGCATCCTCGTACATGATGCACAGCGGCTGCACCGGCACACCGGCCGACACCGCCGCCTGAAACATGTTCGCGTGAAACGGCAGCAACTCGAGCCCGTTCGACGTGGTGCCTTCGGGGAACACGCACATCAGTTCACCCGCACTGAGGCGATCGGCGAGTTCGTGCATGATCCGCTTCGCGTCGCTGCGCTTCTCGCGCTGGATGAACACCGTGTCGAGCTGCTGCGCGAGCCAGCCGACCACCGGCCATTGCCGGATCTCCGCCTTCGACACGAACGGCGTCGGCCGCCACGCGTTGATCACGTAGATGTCGATCCACGAGATGTGATTGGCGACGACGAGCGCGCCACGATCGAGCCGCACCGCATCGTTATGCACGACAAGGCGCATGCCGCACAGCCGCAGCATCTTCAGCGACCACGCGCGATTGAGCGCGTGACGCCGCTCGGCGCTCGCGTTCGGAAAGCGCGTCGCGACGGTCCACATGCCGTGCAGCAGATGCGTGATGAGACGGATCTTGCGTAACGCGAGCTTCATGGGCGGGGCCTTCCTTGACTGGACCGAGTCGATGCCGCTCAGCGCTGCTCGTACGCGAGCTGACCCGACACGACGGTCGCGCGCACCTGCGCCGGCAGCTCGTAGCCGAGGAACGGCGTGTTGTGCCCCTGGCTCTTCAGCGCGCGCGGCTCGACGCGCCAGTGAGCATGACGGTCGAACACGCAGAGGTCGGCCACCGCGCCGACCGCGATGCGGCCAGCCGCTTCGAGGCCGAGCACCTGCGCCGGCGCCGCGGTGATGCGATTGAGCGCGCTCGCGAGCGGCACGCCCGCTTCGTCGGCCCACTTGACCGTCAGCGACAGGAACAGTTCGAGGCCGGTTGCGCCGGGCGTCGCTTCGGCGAACGGCAGCAGCTTTTCGTCGTCGTCGACCGGCGTGTGCGCCGAGCAGATCGCGTCGATCGTGCCGTCGACGAGGCCTGCGCGGATCGCTTCGCGATCGCGCTGCTGACGCAGCGGCGGATCGAGCCGGAACTGCGCGTCGAAATAGCCGATGTCGAGGTCGATCAGATGCACGTGGTTCACGGTGACGTCGCACGACACGGGCAGGCCTTCGGCTTTTGCCGCGCGCACGAGCGCGACGCCCGCCGCCGACGACACATGCGACACATGCACGCGCGCGCCGGTCACGCGCACGAGTTCGAAGATCGTATGCAGCGCGATCGTTTCGGCAGACACCGGCACGCCCGACAAACCGAGCCGCGACGCCAGCGCTCCGCTCGCGGCGACGCCGCCCTTGCCGAGGTACGCATCGACGGGACGCAGCCACACGGTGAAGCCATAGGTCTTCGCGTATTGCAGCGCGCGCATCAGCACCTGGGTATCGACGATCGGCGTATCGGCCTGCGAGAAGCCGACGCAGCCCGCCTCGGTCAGCTGGACCATCTCGGTGATGACCTGCCCCTTCAGACCGACCGTCAGCGCGCCGAGCGGATACACGTGCGCCTTGTTCAGATTGCGCGCGCGGAACTTCAGCATTTCGACGAGGCCCGGTTCGTCGAGCGTCGGATCGGTGTCCGGCGGACATACGAGGCTCGTCACGCCGCCCGCGAGCGCCGCGGCCATTTCCGAGCCGAGCGTCGCCTTGTGCTCGTAGCCCGGCTCGCGCAAACGCGCGCACAGGTCGACGAGACCCGGCGCGATCGACAGACCCTGGGCGTTGAGCGTGCGCTCCGCCTGGAAGCCGGCCGGCGCCTGGCCGAGAGCGGCGACCTTGCCCGCCTCGATAAAAATATCCTGCTGCTGTTCGGTGCCCGCTGCCGGATCGATCAGCGTGCCGCCTTGAATATGAATCTTCATGCGCTGCCTTTGTTAAACCTGTGGTTCAGCCTGTGCTTCGGCTTCCTGATGAGTCGCCGCTTAATCGTTATTGCCCGCGACGATCCCCATCACCGCCATGCGCACCGCGATACCGAACGTCACCTGATTCAGGATCACCGATTGCGGGCCGTCCGCGACCTGCGAGTCGATCTCGACGCCACGGTTCATCGGACCGGGGTGCATCACGATCGCATCCGGGGCGGCGAGCGCGAGACGCTCGGGCGTCAGCCCCCAGCTCTTGAAGTACTCCTGCGACGACGGCAGCAACGCGCCGCTCATGCGTTCGTTCTGCAGGCGCAGCATGATGATGACGTCGACGTCCTTCAGCCCTTCGTCGAGGTTGTGGAACACGCGCACGCCCATCTGTTCGAGGCCGCCCGGCAGCAGCGTGCGCGGACCGATCGCGCGCACTTCGGGCACGCCGAGCGTGGTCAGCGCATGAATGTCCGAGCGCGCGACGCGCGAATGCAGGATGTCGCCGACGATCGCCACGCGCAGCTTCGTGAAGTCTTTCTTGTAGTGGCGGATCGTGTACATGTCGAGCAGACCCTGCGTCGGGTGCGCGTGACGGCCGTCGCCGGCGTTGATCACGTGCACGTGCGGCGCGCAATGCTGCGCGATCAGGAACGGCGCGCCGCTCGACGCATGACGCACGACGAACAGATCCGCGTGCATCGCCGACAGGTTGTTGATCGTGTCGAGCAGCGATTCGCCCTTGCTCGTCGACGACGCGTTGATGTTCAGATTCAGCACGTCGGCCGACAGCCGCGTGGCCGCGATCTCGAACGTGGTACGGGTGCGCGTCGAGTTCTCGAAGAACAGGTTGAACACCGACTTGCCGCGCAACAGCGGCACCTTCTTCACTTCGCGATCAGTCACGCTGACGAACTGGTCGGCGGTCTCGAGAATGTGATTGACGATGGCCTTCGGCAGCCCCTCGATCGACAACAAATGTTTGAGCTCGCCGTTTTTCGTGAGCTGCGGGTTGCCCTTCAGGAAGCCGTAGCGGAAGCGCTCGGATGCGCTGGCGGAGGAATCCTGCGGAGCCTGGGTGGCGGTGTTCATGATGTACCTGCTTCAAATACGGACTGCAACGTGATCGAGAACGCGGCGCGTTGCTCGCGCAAGTTTCAATCGACGCGTGCTTCAGTGTGAAAAGAGAACCGCTGGCCGCCCGCGCCGTCGTCTTCGTGGTCCAGCACGAGCGTCGCGTCGGCCGGCACGTCGACCACGCCGCCGACGAAGCGCGCCGCCACCGGCAACTCGCGTCCGCCGCGATCGGCGAGCACCGCGAGTTCGACCGACGCCGGCCGGCCATAGTCATACAACTCGTTCACCGCCGCGCGAATCGTGCGGCCGGTGTACAGCACGTCGTCGACCAGCACGATGCGGCTGGCATCGACCGCGAACGGCAGCGAGGTCGGGCTCGCCTGCGCGTGCAGCCCTTTCTTCGCATAGTCGTCGCGATGCAGCGCGACGTTCACCACGCCGAAGCTCGGCAGGTTCAGGTCGCGCGCGAGCCGCTCGGCGAGCCATGCGCCGCCGCTATGGATACCCGCGAGCACCGCCGCCTGGGCGCCGTCGTGCGCTGCAGCGAGCTGGTCGCCATAGGCCGCGCGAATCTGGTCGAGCAACGCGCGATACAGCGCTTCGGCGTCAATGGAACTCATGATCGTCGGAAAGTCCGTCAAGATATTGCTGGAGGATGATGCTCGCGGCTTCGGCATCGAGCATGTCGGCGCGGGCGTTGCCGGCGCGGATTTGCGCCTCGGCCTCGACCGACGAGTAGCGCTCGTCGACCCACGTGACCGGCAGATTGAAGCGGCCGTTCAGCTGGTTGCCGAAGCGCTTCGCGAGCTGCGTGCGCTCGTGCGGTGTGCCGTCGGGGTGGATCGGCAGGCCGATCACCAGTGCATCGGGCTTCCATTCGGCGATCAGCTTGCCGAGCGCTTCGAAACGGTACTCCTTGCTACGGTTCTGCACGACGACGAGCGGCCGCGCGCGGCGCGTCAGCGAATTGCCGACCGCCACGCCGATGCGTTTCACGCCGTAGTCGAACGCAAGCAGCGTCGCCTCACGTCCGGCCAGCAGATTCATGCGCGGCCCCTCATGCGTGCCCAGCCTCGCCCGACAGCATCGACAGCGACACGCCGAGCAGCGCGAGCGCCGCTTCGAGACGATCTTCGGCCGGCACGTCGAAGACGATCTTCGGATCGGCCTCGACCGTCAGCCAGCCGTTCTTCGAGATTTCGTCTTCGAGCTGACCGGCGCCCCAGCCGGCGTGGCCGAGCGTCAGCAGGAAACGCTCCGGACCGTTGCCGCTCGCGACGGCCTCGAGCACGTCTTTCGAGGTGGTCATTTCGAGCCCGCCCGGCACCGACATCGACGACGTGTACGCGCTGCCGCCTTTCGGATCGTGCAGCACGAAGCCGCGCTCGGTTTGCACCGGGCCGCCGAAATACACGGGAACATGGAGAAGAGGTTCGATCTCGAGCTTCAGATCGATGCGATTGAAGAGCGCTTCCAGGTCGATATCGGTCGGCCGGTTGATCACGAGGCCGAGCGCGCCGCGCTCACTGTGATCGCAAAGGTAGACCACCGTTCCTGAAAACGTCGGATCGGCCATGTTCGGCATGGCGATCAGGAACTGGTTGGTCAGATTGATGCGATCGGTACTCTTGGACATAGTTCGGATTTTAGCAAAGACGATGCGCGATGGCGGGCTGCTTTGAGCATTGCAACGCGTTGGGTTGCACGCTACGTGCGGCGTCATCGACGCCGGATCAAGTTCCACTCTATCACGCGCGCGACTCGCGCCATGCCGCGATCAGGCGCCGAAACACCGCGTAGAACGGCAGGTTCGGCGCGTGTCGCGAAGTAGCGGGATTGTGACTCGTCAAAATGGGTTTCAGCGGATTCGGCGCGCGTCGGTCGAGGCGTTGCGGACGCAATTCGCGCGCCACGTCGCGCGTTTGGTTCGGCCTGGCTTGCGCTTCACGCGCCGCCCTGCTCGATCGCGCGCGTGAGCGCGGTGAGCGCCGCCTGCGTGAAGCTGCCGCCGGCCGGCCCAACGCCCGCAGCGACCTTGTGCAGCGACGCGCGCAACGCCTCGGCGGCCTGCTCGAGCGTGTCGGCCGCCGGCGCGCCGACGATCACGTGTACGCGCACCGCCGGCGTCGCGACGGCCGCATGCGCACGACGCCGCCATGCGAGCCCGAGCGCATCGGCGAGCAGCGCCACGTGACCGAGACCGAGCGCGCAGGCGGCCGAGCCGAGCCGGTAGGCGGCGTCGCCCGCCTGCAGTGCTTCGCTCGGGTCGGCTTTCTCCGGCTGATCGGCCGCGCGGGCATGCGCGGCGAGCGCCTCGATCGACGCTTCGGCGGTCTGCAGGAAATCTTCGTACGCGTTCGCGTTGACACTCAGCACGCCGAGATCGCGCGTGTGCGGCAGCGACTGCGCCTCGAGCGCGCGCGCCTCCCACAGCGCTTCCGACGACTGCGTGCCGGCGACGTGCCAGTCGACGGTCAAGCCGTAATCGTGCAGCACCTCGACCTGATCGGCGTCCTGGGCGGCCGCGCCGAACAGCGCGTAGTCGCGCCACAGCAGCGCGAGCGTCGCGCGCACCAGCGAACGGGGCGCGCGCTCGATGCCGCGCGCGTGATCGGCGAGCGCCAGGTTGCAGCGCGCGTAAAAGCGCCGTGCCTCGATATCGCGAATTGCGTGGCCGCGCGCGCGCAGCGCCTTCGCGCAGGCGCGCGCGAGCCGCCAGAAGTCGTAGGGATCGGGGCCGGCGAGTTCGGTGAACACGGCGTCGAGCTCGTCGAGCGCGGCGTTCGTGACCGCAAGCGCCACCGCGCTACCCGTGTCGGCCTGCGAGCGCAGCACCGGCAGCAGAGCGCGCTCGTAGCGCGCCCGCAGATGTGCCAGCTGATCGGCCGATTGAGCGTGCAGCGACGCCGGGGGCACCGGCCGCGCGCACAGCGCGAGCTCTTCGAACGCGACGGCGGAGCCCGGCGTGGGTTCGACGAGTTGCGCGCACAGCTCGCGGTAATGGTTGAACAGCGTCGGCGAGCAGCTGAGCTCGCGCAGATTGTGACGTTCGAGCGCCGCGCGGAAGTCGCGCAGCGCCGCACCGAACACCGGCCGGGCGCTTTGCGCTTCGGCCGACTCGTCGCTCGCGAGCGGCGAGAGCCGCACCAGCGCGTCGGCGAAACGCTGCGCGCTGAGCCAGCCCGCGGTGCGCAAGGCATGCGACGCACGCAGCAGCGCGGCACCGCTCTCGTGGCGCTGCTCGAACGCCAGCGACGCCTCGGCGAGCGCCAGTTCCGCCGGGCGGACCGCGCCGCCGCGCGGGTTCGGCAGTGCATCGATGGAAACGGGTGCTGCGGATCGAAGAGTCATGGGCAGGCGACACGAAGCTGACGGCGCCGTCGCTTCGCGCCGCGTGCCGAGTGAGCGGCCACCGCGCGAACCGGCGACAGGACAATGACAGACTACCGTTGCGACACGACGCGTCCGGCGATGTTCCGCGCCAGCGCGCTCAGACAGGCGCCGGGCGCGCCGGACGCATCAAGCGAATGCAGCAATTGTGCGGTGGCGACACCGCTCACTTTCGGGATTGAAGCTCAGGGTTCAGGTTCGGGACCGAACCTCGCGACACCGTTTTGGGGCCGAAGCTTCCGGGGCTTGCCGTGCTTCAGATTTGGACCATTTCGAAGTCTTCCTTGCGCGCTCCGCACTCGGGACACGTCCAGTTGATGGGCACGTCTTCCCAGCGCGTGCCCGGCGCAATGCCTTCGTCGGGCAAGCCGGCCTCTTCGTCGTAAATCCAGCCGCAAATCAGGCACATCCAGCTTTGATATTCCATTCTTTTGTCGCGTCGTTGAGTCCGTGGAAACGGGAGCCATGATGGTACCGTGTTGGCGCCCCCATGCCTAGCAATCGAAAACGCGCAACCGTAACGTGGACCGGCCTTCGGCGGGGCGCCCGCGCGCCGTGCCAGCGCCGCTTGCGGCGTCTTGCCACGCGTTGGGCGGGCGCCAGCGACACGGTAGGGCGGGCCCTCGGGCAAGCCGCGCGAAAAAACGCCCTGTCAACGGTTTAGGCCGCATAATTGAGCCAATTGCGCACTGTGCGCCGAAATCCTGCTTTTCTTATCCATTTTCATGCCCAGCGACACGCCTCCGATCGTCCTCACCTTCGGCCTCTCCGATCCCACCGGCGGCTCCGGCCTGCAGGCGGACCTGATGACACTTGCCAGCATGGGCTGCCACGGCGTATCCGTGCTCACGGGCTATACCGTGCGCGACTCGGCGAGCTGCGATGAAGTCACCGGCCTCGACCCTGACATCGTCGCGACGCAGGCGCGCATGCTGCTCGAGGACATGCCGATCGCCGCCTTCAAGGTCGGCGCGTGCACGCGCGCCGAGGTGGTCAGCGCGATCGCGGAAGTGGTTGCCGACTACGACGATGTCCCGCTGATCCTCGCCCCGGACTTCACTCTCGACGACGAACACGTGCTCGCCGCCGACGAACTGCGCGAAGCGATCGCCGATCTGCTCGCCCCGCAAACCACGCTGCTGGTCGCCGACTCGTCGACGCTGCTCGCGCTTGCGCAGCCCGACGGTGACGCGGAGGCGCCGAGCCTCGACGCCGCGATCTCGCATCTGCTGTCGCAGGGCTGCGAGTACATTCTGTCGACCGAAACCGGCACGCACCGGCTCGTCAACACGCTCTTCAGCGAGGACGGCCAGTTGCGTCAGGACTTGTGGGACCGTGCGCCCCATCGGCTGACGGGCCTGACCGATACGCTTGGCGCGGCGATCGCCGCGCTGCTCGCCAACGGCCAGGAGCCCGCGGAAGCGGTGCGCGAAAGCCAGGAGTATCTGTATCAGGCGGTGCGCAATGCGTTCCGGCCCGGCATGGGGGCGTACATGCCCGATCGTTTCTTCTGGGCACGCAGCAGCGACGACGACGAAACCCCGCCGGCCCAAGGCAAGGGCGCAGCGCCCGGGGAAGCGCGACACTGACCTCGTGATTCATCGGTAATCGACTAGAAACCCGCTATCAGGCGGGTTTTTTCATTCAGTGCGTCTTTCGCGCCAATGTAACCAGACGTGTTCCTGCGTAATTAAACGTTACAACGTCAATGACAACGTTTGTCTAGACTTTACGCATCCCTGACAGCCATATGTCCCCACATGTCTTTTCCGACCTTTTTTATCCATCCACCGAAATGCGGCGGTTCGACCGTTATTTCGTGCTTTGATTTGAACAAAGGTAATGATCAATTCATTAGCTTTGTTTGGGATCAGGATGGGTGGCGAAACTGTCGCGCGAAGCTTCTCGAGACGCAAGTCGGCGGTGGACATCATCCGTTTGGGATTCATCGGGTGATGAAACATCCAGTCAACTACTGCACGATCCTGCGCGATCCGCTCGCGCGCCACATCTCTCACTACCGGTATGCCGCGAACGGCAAGAACGGCCAAATCATGCGCGGGGTCAGCGTGTCGACGCCGGAGGCTATGGCGCTTCAAGGCGTGCTATCGCTCGACGAGTGGGTCAGCGAATCGCTCGGCGGCCGGAACCTGTTCGTGCAGATGCTGAGCGGCGAACCGGCGGTCAACGAAGCGTCCCTCGCCGTCGCGCAAATCCATTTGCGCGAACATATCGGTACCGTCGGCCTCTGCGAGGACATGAGCGAATTCTTACTGCGGTTATGCGGTTCGACCGGAATGAAATTACCGTTCTGCTTCGAAGCGAACCGCATTAATGGCAAACCGAATAGCACAGCACTGCTGAGCGAAGCAGCAAGACAGAAATTTATCGATGACAATAGTCTTGATTACGAGCTGTTTCGCGATGCCAATCGCATCGTCGAAGCTTATGCGAAAAAATCGGGCAGCGTCTTTTCGAATGCACTCGAATTGGTCCGCGTGATCCAGGCAGAAATAGATCAGCTCGAGAATCCGCACATTTATAGCGCAACGGTTCTGGGCATCGACGGCTCATTCTTGTCGCGCGTGCATGAGGTGATCCGCCGCTTCGATCTGACGCCGATCGATACTTATCTGGAGTTCGCGCAAAGCCAGCGGCGTCCGCCGGCCGACCTGTTCGACGGCTTCGTCGACACGGTGGGGGACGGTGTAGTGCGCGGCTGGGCCGTCAACTTGAGCAGGCCAGAGCGGCAAGTGCCGCTCGAAGTGCGGATCGGCGCGCAGATCGTCGCAACTGGCCTCAGCGGCGAGCCGCGGCCCGATGTGGCAAGCGCCGGCTATCCGAGTTCGAACAGCGGATTTTCGATTGCGCTGCCAGACGGCATCCCAGAAGGCTTTTGCGTTACGATCGCGGATTCCACGGAACGCCTGCACAACGCTGGCACGTGGCGACAAGGCTGGCACTGCGAGTGAGCCAAAGGAGACAGGAGAACTTATACATGAAAGAGCCGCCCATCTTCGTGCAACGCTTCACCGGCAAGATCGCGGCGCAGGACCGCATGCGCATATTCGATCAGACGCCCGCCACGATATGGCTGACCGGCCTGTCCGGCGCCGGTAAATCCACACTGGCGTTCGCGCTCGAAGAGCGGCTAATCGCTCTCGGTCATGCCTGCTATGTGCTCGACGGCGATAACATCCGCCACGGTCTGGCGAGCGACCTGGGCTTCGAGCGGGACGACCGGCGCGAAAACATCCGCCGCGTCGCGCACGTCGCCCAGTTGATGAACGATGCGGGTTTGATCGTGATTACCGCGCTGATTTCACCGCTACGCGAAGACCGCGCAATGGCGCGCGAGATCATCGGAGCCGACAAGTTCGTCGAAACCTACGTGTCCGCCTCGCTCGCCACGTGCGCAAGCCGCGATCCCAAAGGTCTTTACGCGAAAGCGAGGTCTGGCGAGATTAGTTCGTTCACCGGTGTATCAGCGCCCTATGAAGCACCGATCGATCCAGACCTGCACGTCGAAACCGGAACGCTGAGCCCCGCGCAAAGCGTCGCGCAGATTTTCCACTACCTGCACGAAAAGTGTCTCGCAAGATCGGCTCACCGTACGGCTCACGTCGCGGGCGCCTGATCCGGACAAAGGGCGTCCGGAAGCGCTTGCTGGCCGCCACATCAGCGCCGGCTCCAAACGAAAAAACCCGCCTGAGCGGGTTTTTTCGTTTGAGGAAACGCCTCGCGGCGCACTCCCCACATGATCTTCCAAGCGGGCCTCGTCCGTGATCCAGACGCGCGGCAGTTCAACCACGCGGCCGGACCACGAGGCCCGAGCGGAATTACATGTCCATGCCCATGCCGCCCATGCCGCCGGGCATGCCGCCAGGCATCGGAGCATCTTCCTTCGGCAGTTCGCAGACAGCTGCGTCGGTCGTCAGCAGCAGGCCAGCAACCGAAGCTGCGTTTTGCAGCGCCGTGCGCGTCACCTTCGTCGGGTCCACGACACCTGCGTCAACCAGGTCGACGTACTCGCCGGTCGCTGCGTTGTAGCCGTAGTTGCCCTTGCCAGCAGCAACCGCTGCCACGACGACGCTCGCTTCTTCGCCACCGTTGGTGACGATCTGGCGCAGCGGCTCTTCCATTGCACGCAGAACGATCTTGATACCTGCGTCCTGATCGGCGTTTGCGCCCTTCAGGCCAGCGATCGCCGTACGCGCACGGATCAGCGCGACGCCGCCACCAGCGACGATGCCTTCTTCCACAGCTGCGCGCGTTGCGTGCAGTGCGTCTTCGACACGTGCCTTCTTTTCCTTCATTTCGACTTCGGTCGCAGCACCGACCTTGATCACTGCAACGCCGCCTGCCAGCTTGGCAACGCGTTCTTGCAGCTTTTCACGGTCATAGTCCGAGGTCGCTTCTTCGATCTGCTTGCGCACTTGCTTGACGCGAGCTTCGATGTTCGCTGCTTCGCCAGCGCCGTCGATGATCGTGGTGTTTTCCTTGCCCACTTCGATACGCTTCGCCTGGCCCAGTTCAGCCAGCGTTGCCTTCTCGAGCGTGAGGCCGGTTTCTTCTGCGATGACCTGGCCGCCGGTCAGGATCGCGATGTCTTCCAGCATCGCCTTACGACGATCGCCGAAGCCCGGTGCCTTGACAGCAACGGTCTTCAGGATGCCGCGGATGTTGTTGACGACCAGCGTTGCGAGCGCTTCGCCTTCCACGTCTTCAGCGATGATCAGCAGCGGACGGCCAGCCTTCGCGACTTGTTCAAGAACCGGCAGCAGATCACGGATGTTCGACACCTTCTTGTCGTGCAGCAGCACGAACGGGTTGTCGAGCACGGCAACTTGCTTGTCCGGGTTGTTGATGAAGTACGGCGACAGGTAGCCGCGGTCGAATTGCATACCTTCGACGACGTCCAGCTCATCTTGCAGCGACTTGCCGTCTTCGACGGTAATCACGCCTTCCTTGCCGACCTTGTCCATTGCTTCAGCGATGCGCTCGCCGATCGACGAATCGCTGTTCGCCGAGATCGCGCCAACCTGGGCGATTTCCTTGTTGGTCGTGCACGGCTTGCTGATCTTGCGCAGTTCTTCGATTGCGGCTGCAACGGCCTTGTCGATGCCGCGCTTCAGGTCCATCGGGTTCATGCCCGATGCGACGTACTTCATGCCTTCGCGGACGATCGATTGCGCGAGAACCGTAGCGGTCGTCGTGCCGTCGCCTGCGTTGTCGCTGGTCTTGGAAGCGACTTCCTTGACCATTTGCGCGCCCATGTTCTGGAGCTTGTCTTTCAGTTCGATCTCTTTTGCGACCGACACACCGTCCTTGGTGACCGTCGGGCCGCCGAAGCTGCGCTCGAGGACCACGTTGCGGCCCTTCGGACCCAGCGTGACCTTCACGGCGTTGGCGAGAATGTTCACGCCTTCGACCATCTTGGCACGGGCGGAATCACCGAATACGACGTCTTTAGCTGCCATCTTCTAACTCCTTGAATACTTTGGATATAACCGGAAGTAGCGACTTTGCGCTTACTTCTGCACCACGGCCATGATGTCTTCTTCGCGCATCACCAGCAGTTCGTTGCCGTCGACCTTGACGGTCTGGCCTGCGTACTTGCCGAACAGGACGCGGTCGCCGACCTTCACGTCGAGGGCGATCGCTGCGCCCTTGTCGTCGCGCTTGCCCGGGCCGACTGCGAGGATTTCACCTTGATCCGGCTTTTCCGCTGCGGCTTCGGGGATCACGATGCCCGACGCGGTCTTGGTTTCCTGATCCAGACGCTTGACGATCACGCGATCATGCAAAGGACGAAGGTTCATACATACTCCTCTCTGATTGAGACTGAAGAACGCTGAGAAAACCCGGCTGGACGAGCCAACCGGAGATGTTGTTAGCACTCTCGTGCAGCGAGTGCTAATTATATGGACGCGTAGTGACAAATTCAAGAAGTAGGGAGCAGCGGCGCTGCGGGCGAGGTTTTGCACGACCGTCGCGGTGCCGGCGCGCCGGCGCAATCATGCGTCTGAGCTGCGAACCCGAGCAAAAACAAATACTTGCGACGAGATTTACGGCTTGTCGCCGCACGGCGAAGGGGCGCTATCGCAGACAGACAGCAGCCACGCACCGTACTCGATACCGTCGGATCTGCGATTTCCAGGGAAAACCCCCGTCCGATCGAGCATGGTTCGACTCACTTCTGCGCAGGCGGGCGCAACGCGTTACCAGCCATCCACTTGAGCCGTTCGTAATTGACCTTGATACGCGCCGCGAATTCCTTCGGGTCTCGCTCGCGTGGTGCGTTCATCTGGCTATTGGTGTCGTCGGCGCGATGCCAGCCCGCGTCCCAGTGCTGATCGAAATCGGTCGCTCCGGTCAGCACTTTCGGAGCCGCTCCTTATAGGCGCCGATGCGCTCGGGCGACACGCCGCAAAACGCCTGCGCGAAACTCGCCCGCTCGCCCGCCGTCTCTGCGCTCATGTTGGCGTCGCTCGCGCCGCTCGCGAGCGGCGCGGCCAGCGACAGCATCGACAAACAAAGCGCAGCGCAAAGCGGTCGATAGCGATACGATGGATTCTTCATCTTCGACTCCTGACGATCCTTCGTGGCGACCAGGGATTGTCCCGATCTTCAACGCCGCCTCGCCGATTGTGTCTTGATTGCACTGCACGATGGCGTTTTCGCGCGCTATTCGATGCATCGCGCGGCCAAGCCGCGGTGCTACGCTCGTCAAAGCGGCATTTGCGACGTGCCCTTCCGGGGAGCCGTGGCACGAGCACCGCAACGCCACGGCCTATCGGCAGGCCGCGACAGAAGCACGAGCGCCAGACATCGACAACAAGCTCGAACACGACACGAAATCAAACACAAAAAGGCGAGACATCGCTGCGGGAGTGACTGCGATGGCATTCAAAACATATACCGTACTGACGCTATTGGTGACGAGCACTGCCGCGTTCGCGTGGCGGCCAGTCACCTATCCGATCCGAAGTCAGAGCCCTTACGAGCGCAGCATCGATAACGCGATGTGCTACGCCGAGGCGAACCGCGTGACCGGGGTCAACATGGCCCACGAGTCGCAGATTCCGCCGCGTCATCCGCCGGCGGCCAAAGGTGCGTCGACCGGCGTACCGTCGAAACCCCCGCTTCCCCCCAGTTCCTTCTCGGCCACGCCGCTGCCGTGGAACGCGAGCGCGCCAGAAGCCGCGAGCGCGCCGCTCGCCGGCGCGCAGGCGCCTGGCGGCGCAGCGTCGGCGAAGCCCGTGAACGAAGCCGCGAACGGCGCTAGCGCGCCAGGGGCACCGGCCACCGCGACGGCGAACGCACCGCCGAGCGCATCGGCGGCGACACCGGGCGCGAGCGCGGCAGCCGGCGCGTCGGATGGAGCGGGCGCTTCGACGCAGGCCAACGCGGCGTCGAACGTGAAGCTGCCGCCGCTGCCCGCGCCCGAGCCTCCGATGACCCGCTATTGGGCCGCCTACGGCGCGTGCATGCAGGCGCGCGGTTACGTCGTCCAGTAGTTCGGCCGACGCCGCCTGCGAGCGTCGTCGCATTCATTCTTTTTAATGGCGCCGACCTTCGGCGCCAGTGGAGCGACACGGCCATGCCGCGCGACTCGACTTCCGACCAGCCATTTTTCCATCACTGCGCATACTGCGGCGTGCCGCTGCCGGGCCGCTTTTCGCCGTGTCCCGCATGCCATGCGCTGCCGATCGATTCGTTCGATACGAACGACAAGCCCGGCGAGCGCACCGCGCGATCCCGGGCGCTGAGTACATCGCGCGCGCAACTCGACCCGCTGCCAGCGGCCGCGAGCTTGCCCGCGGACCGCGCCTCGCGGCGCTCCGCGCAAACGAAGATGAGTCCCTACGAATTGCTCGACGAGGCCACGTTCGAGCCGGGCGGACGTCGACGGCGGCACCCGCTTGCGCTAACCGCGGCCGCGCTCGCGACGCTCGGCGCCGTGTATATCGGCTTCGTTCTTCTCGACGACGATGCGAGCGTCGACACGCCAGTGACGGTCTTCGGCACAGTGCACCCGGACACGCCTGGGCAAGTCCCCGCGCAGAGCGTTGCGCGGAATGCGGCGCCGTCGGTTGCCGCGGCGCCGACGCCCGCGTCGATCGTCGCGCAAGCGCCGCGTCCCGTGATCGTCGCGCGGCAGCAACCGGCGAATGTGAGCGCGCCTGTCGCGTCATCGGCGTCGCAGGTCGTGGCGACCGCGCCTGCCGTGGCGCGCTCGTCACCGCCGGCCGTGGCGGCCACGCCGAATGTCGCGCCATCCTCGTCGCCCGTCGTTGCGACCGCGCCCACCTTGGCGCGGTCGTCACCGCCAGTCGTGGCCACCACCTCGACCGTCGCACCATCCTCATCGCCCGTCGTGGCGACCGCGCCAACCGTAACGCGCTCGGCGCCGACCGCCGTGGCGACCACGCCGACCGTAGCTCGCGCAGCACCGCCCGTCGTCGCGTCCGCGTCTACCATGACGCTCTCGTCACCGCCCGTCGTGGCGACCGCGCCGACCGTCACGCCATTCTCACCGCCCGTCGTCGCGTCCGCGCCAACCGTGGCGCATTCGTCACCGCCAGCCGTAGCGCATTCGTCACCGCCAGCCGTGGCGACCGCACCCGTCCCGGCCCGACCGTCACCGTCAGTCGTTGCGACCACGCCGGCCGTCGTGCCATCGTCTCCACTCATCGTCACGACCGCACCCACCGCAGCGCCAACCACGAAATCGGGCGCGGGCGTCGCCGCGCCCACGCCGCGCGGTACTGCGGTCACGTCGATCAACACCAACCACAGCAGCAACACCGACACGTTGGCCGCCCCGCTCACGCTGGCCGACAAACAGCGCGCCGACGCCGAGCGCAATCTGAAAGCCGCGCGCGGCTATCTGCAACGAGGCAATCTGTCGGCGACCAAAGCGCGCCTCGCCGCGGCCATCACCGCGCAGCCCGACAATCGCGACGCGCGCCGCATGCGCGCCCAGGTCAGCACGCTAGAGCAGCAACGGGACGCGTTGCTGAGTCTCGCGCGCGGCTGTAGCAACGTCGGACGTTGGGAGTGCGCGTCGCACAACGCCAACGAAGCGTTGCGGATCGATTCGAGCAGCAAGGACGCGCAGCGCCTCGTCTCGCTCGCGTCGCACGAATCGGCGTGGCAGACCATCCCGCCGTCGGCGTGGCAGACCGTGGAGCCGCCGGCGGAAGAGTCGCACGCATTGCGCGATCTGCTGCGCCACCACTGAGCTAAGGATTGCGAGGGATCTCGCCAGATGGCGGCACGAGCATGCCGCCAATCACGCCTGCCGCGCGGCGCCCCCCAAAAGACGCGCTGCGCGGGCGGCCGTGTCAACCGACGATGCTGTCGTAGCCGTAATAGCCGCCCTGATACCCCGAGCCGAGGAACGCGGCTTCCTGCGGCACATCGGTGAGCAGCACGCCGCGCAGGCCGACACCACCGTTACGCAGGCGTTTGGCGGTTTCGATGATCTCGTGCAGCGGCTGACGCCCATGCCGCACGACCAGCAGCGACGTCGCCGCGTATTTGCCGATCAGCGTCGAATCGGTCACGGCGAGCACCGGCGGCGTATCGATGATCACGACGTCGTATTGCGGCTTCAGCACCTCGAGCATAGCCTCGAAGCGTCGGCTCATCAGCAGTTCGGCCGGGTGCGAGGGGAGCGTGCCTTTCGCGAGCACGTCGAGGCCCGGCAGCACGTCGCGCTGGATCATCGCGTTGAGATCGCCGCCGCACAGCACGTCGGACAGTCCCGGCCGATGACTGACGCCGAAATGCGAATGCACGTCGCCGCGCCGCATGTCACCGTCGATGATCAGCACGCGCTTGTTTGCCGACGCGACCAGCGTCGCCAGATTCACCGATAGAAACGACTTGCCCGCATCGGGCCGCGACCCGGTGATCATCACGACATTGTTGGCCGCATGATCGAGCGACAACTGCAGCGACGTGCGCAGATTGCGCACGCCCTCCACCGCGAGATCCTCGGGCGCCTGCTGCGCGAGCACATGCTGCCCGCGCTGGCGCAATGACACCTTTTCCTGCAGACGCAATTGCGTCTGGCTGCGCGGCACCACCGCGAATACCGGCACGCCGAGCATCCCCTCGAGTTCGTCCGGGCGCTCCACGCCGCCGCGCATCGCGCGCTTCAGGAACACCAGCAGCAAGCCGAGCACGAGGCCGCCGCCGAGCGACATCAAAATCACCAGCATGCGCTTCGGCCGCACCGGATCGTCGGGCGTTTCGGCGAAGTCCACCACGCGCACGCCGCCCACCTGCCCGGCCTGCGCCACCCGCAGCCGCTGCACGCTGTTGAGCAGGTTCGTGTAAAGATCGGTGTTCACGTGCACGTCGCGCTGCAGACGCAACGCGGTCTGCTCGGTGTCGGGCATCGTCGAGACGCTGCGGTTCATCGTGCTCTGCGCGCCCTGCAATGCGGCGATCTGCGCATCGAGCGCGGCGACCGTCGGATGGTTCGGCGTGAACTTCTGCAATAGCTCCGCGCGCTGCTGCTGCAGATCGAGCAGCTTCGTCTTGTTGTCGACGATCTGCTGCAGCAGCAGCTTGCTTTCTTCGCCGAGATCGACGGTGCCATGGGTATTGCGGAACTTGCCGTAGCGTTCTTCCGCATCGTCGAGCGCCTTGCGCGCGGCGGGCAGTTGCTGCTCGAGATACGCGAGCGTGTGATCGGACTCGCTCGAACGGCTTGCCAGATCCTGGCGCACGAACTGGCGCGCCACGTTGTTGACGATCGCCGCGATCAGCGCCGGGTCGGCGCCTTCGAGGCTCACGCGGATCACGCCAGAGTCCTCGGCCGTCTCCTGCACGACCATCGTCTTCGCCAGACGCTCCACCGTGCCGAGCGTCGAAGCGCGCGTCAGTTCGAAACGCGAGCCCGGCGCGCCGACCAGTGTGTCGACGTGCAGCGTGATCGGCCCGACCGCGGTATCGGTCTGCACGGTCTCGCCGACGCGCCCCGACAGAATCGCGCTGCCGTGAGGATCGCGCAGCATGAAGGTGTTGCCGGCGCCCGCAACCAGCGTGAAGGTCTCGCCATACAGGTCCTTCGACACGTCGAAGCGCGACACCGCGATGCTCTCGTTGCCCCACGCGAATCCGCGCAGGTTGATGAACGACGGCAGCCGGAACCACCAGTGCCCGTTCACGAGTCCCGCGATCCTGCTGCCGATCACCGGCAGATAACGCGGCTTCGCCGTGATGTCGAGGTGCAGCGCGCGGACCGCTTCCTCGGTGACGAGACGCGACTTCAAAAGCTCGATCTGCGCCGCGGTCGACGGCTTCGAATCGTACGCGCCGGGAAGCGGCGATGCCGCATCCCGGCCGTTCGCATTGACGTTCGCCGCATTCGCCGTCCTGTCCTGAACGTGAAACAGCACGTCCGAACGATAGACCGGCGGCGTGAGGAACGCGTATGCGCTACCGAGCGCGAGCGCGATCAGCGTCACGATGAGGATCGTGCGCCAACCGCGCACGATCGTGCGCACGTAGTCCGACAGATGCAACTGCCCCGGTTCATACACGCCGGCGTAGCGATTTTCGTAATTGATTGCCATGTTTTCACCCAACAAGGCCTGCCGGTTCAGATATCGCGTCACGCCTGCGTTACTTCGACACGACGACTCCCGTCACCGCCGCGTTGATCGCCGGCAACAGCAGGTTCAGCACGCGGTTGAAGCGAACGAGACCGCCCTGGCCGACGTACACGATGTCCTTCGGCTGCAGCTCGAACTGGTTCGCGAGCAGCATCGCCACCGGCGAAGTCGCGTCGAGGTGATAGATCTGCGGCGACTCGCTGGTCGAATTGCGGATCACGAACAGTTGCTGCCCCGAGGCCGTGTTCGAGTCGAAGCTGCCGCCGTCCGAGATCGCCTGTGACAGCGTCAGCGAGCCGTTGCGCAGCGGCAGCACCGTGGCCGGCTTGTTGACTTCGCCCATCACGTAGACGCCGCTGTCTTCGCGCGCGTTCACGCGCACGGTATCGCCCGGCTGCAGATAGATTTCCGACGGATTGCGGCCGCGTTTGACGAGGTCGTCGATGTTCAGCCTATAGGTCGTGCCGTTGCGGATCAGATCGACGCGGCTGCGATCCGCGGTCGTGGTGAAGCCGCCGCCCAGACCGATCGCGTTCGTCAGCGACATCGGGACGTCGTTGATCGATTGCGTGCCCGGCGTGCGCACTTCGCCATCGACATACACCGTCGCGTTACGGAACGACGCGACGCGCACCGTTATCTCAGGCTTCTGGTACACCTTGCTCAAACGCTGATTCAATTCGCGCTGGATCTGCGAGACGGTCTTGCCCACGACGTGCAGTGTGCCCGCATACGGAAACTGGATGTCGCCGGTTTCATCGATCAGGAAGCCCGGCATCGCATCGCTAGGGCGCGAATTGGTCGGCGGCTGGCCAAGAGCGGCCGCGAGTTCCGGGTGATCCCACACGACGATCTGCAGCACGTCGCCAGGGCCCAGCTTGTACGGCGCCGGCTTGCCGAACAGCCCCGCCGTCTCCGGCGGCAGTTGGGAAGCCTTCTGATCGGCACCAATCTTCCTCAGCAGTTCCAGATTGATATCGGTGATCGGAATCTGCTTCTGCTGCGAAGCTTCGGTACTGAATTCGCCACCCGTGTCCTGAATCCCGGCCGGCGTGATCATCCGTTGTCCCGGCACGATCTGGCATCCGGAAAGCAATACTGCTGCACTAGCGAAAACCACAAGACTTCCTGTGCGAAAACCAAGTGAGCTCATGATCTTTACTCCTTCGCCCCGAGGCGTTGTTATGACTTTCTAATAAGCGTTTCGATGCACCAGTCCGGCGACAATCGTCGCGCCGATGATCCGCATATCGAGTGCGAACGACCAGTGACCCAGGTAGTACAGGTCATGTTCGACGCGACGCTCCATCTTCTCGATGCGGTCGGTTTCGCCACGGAAGCCGTTGATCTGCGCCCAGCCCGTGATTCCCGGTTTGATCCGGTAGCGATGGATATAGCCCGCGACCACCTTCTGATAGAGGTCGTCGTGCTCGAGCGCATGGGGACGCGGTCCTACGACCGACATGTCGCCACGCAACACGTTGAAAAATTGCGGCAGCTCGTCGAGGCTCGTGCGGCGCAAAAACGCGCCCACTTTCGTCACGCGCTTGTCGTTGCGCGTCGCCTGGCTCAAGGTGCCCTTCGCTTCGGTATGCACGCGCATCGAGCGGAACTTGTAGATCGTAAACACGCGGCCGTCCGCGCCCTTGCGCTTCTGTTTGAACAGCACCGGTCCGCGCGACGAGAGCTTCACCGCGATCGCGATGCAAACGAGCAGCGGCGCGAGGGCCACGATCGCGGTCGCCGCGAACAGCCGGTCGAAAATTTCCTTCTTCAGCATCGCGTTGGCCGACAGCGGCGAGGCGACCAGATTGATCGCCGGCATGCCGAGCAGATCGACCACGCCGCTGCCTTCGAACAGCGCATGGCTGCGCACGTCCGGCATGAAGCGGATATTCACGAGGTCGTCGCGGAACTCGTCGATCAGCGCGCAGATCAGCGGCTCTTCGGACAGCGACAGCATCAGCCATAGCTCGTGCACGTCGTTGCTGCGGATGTAGTCGGCCAGCAGATCGACGCGATCGAACACCGGCACGCGCGGATTCGTCACGCCGGAGTCGTCCGGGCGCGTGTTGTAGACGGCGGTCGCGCGAAAGCCCGCGCTCGGCGCCGACTCGATGCGACGCAGGATCGCATCGCACTGCGAGCCGCTGCCGACGATCGCGACCTGATGCAGGTTCATACCCGCGCCGCGCGCCCGCGCGAGCACCGCGTGCGTAATCACCCGATTCGCGATCAGCAGGCCGCCCGTCGTCGCCGTCCAGTACGAGAACCACAGCCGCGACACGATATCGATGCGATGCAGTGAGTACATCAGCACGAGCGCGCAGGCCTGCACGATCAGCCACGCGAGCGACACCTGCCCGGCGAGCCCGAGCTTCGAGCGGCCGCGCCATGATTCATATACCCCGAACGCGGGGAAGATCGCGAGCGCGAACGCAGCCGAAAACATCACCAGCGCCCAGTAGAAACCCGACTGGCCGAGATAGTCGAAGCGAATCCGTGACGCCACGGTCGCGCCCGCCAATACCAAAGCGACATCGAAAATCTGCGCGAGCAGATCCTGAAACTTGCGCATTTTCCTTACCTCGTTCCGCCTTCCTGTACGCAAAAAGGGGGTGCATGGGCTGCCTACGGGCAGCGGCCGTAGTTGTCGTCGAACCTTACGATGTCGTCTTCGCCGAGATAGGTACCCGACTGGATTTCGATGATTTCAAGCGGCACCCTGCCCGGGTTTTCGAGCCGGTGACGCGTGCCGAGCGGAATATAGGTCGATTCGTTTTCGCTGAGCAGGAACTGCTCTTCGCCGCGCGTGACGAGCGCGGTGCCGCGCACGACCACCCAATGCTCGGCGCGATGATGATGCAGTTGCAATGACAGCTTCGCGCCGGGCGTCACGACGATGCGCTTGACCTGGAAGCGCTCGCCGCGATCGATCGAATCGTAGAAGCCCCACGGGCGCCGCACCTTGCGATGCGCGTCGGCCTCCGGCGCGTGCTGCGCCTTGATGCGCGACACGAGCCCCTTGACGTCATGCACATGCGAGCGGTCCACCACGAGCACCGCGTCGGCGGTCTCGACCACGACGACGTTGGCGGTGCCGACGCACGCGACGAGCCGCCCTTCCGAATGCGCATAGCAGGACACCGCGCCTTCGAACGTCACGCGCCCACGCCCGGCGTTGCCGTTCGGGTCCTTCTCCATCGCGGCCCATACCGCGTCCCACGAGCCGAGGTCGGACCAGCCGGCTTCCAGCGGGATCACGACGCCGGGCGGCATCTCCGCGGCCGGGTTTCGAGCTTGCGTCTCGCTCTGCGCCGCGCCTTGCGTGTCGGCGTTGCTCCCGCTGTCGCCTTCTGCCGGCGGTGGTTCGGTCAAACGCTCCATCACCGCGTAGTCGATCGAATCGGCGGGCACATCGAGGAACGTGTCGTGCGACGGCCGGAACACGTCGCCGTCCTGCTTGCCGCTCGCGAACGCGCTCGTGCACGGCGCATGCATGTCGGGCCGCAGCGACGCGAGCGTGTCGAGCCACACGCGCGCACGCACGATAAAAATGCCGCTATTCCACCAATAGGTACCCGCGCTCAGGTATTGCCGCGCGATTTCCTCGGCGGGCTTCTCGACGAAACCGTCGATCGCATGGCCGCCGGCGGCCAATGCCGCGCCGATGCGGATATAGCCGAAGCCGGTGTCGGGACGCGTCGGCGGCACGCCGAGCGTCGCGATCGCGCCCTCGCTCGCGTGGTGCGCCGCGCACGCCAACGCGCGCTGCAGCGCGGGCACGTCCGCGATCGCGTGATCGGCCGGCATCACGATCAGGATCGCGTCGTCGCCGGCGGCGCACGCGAGCGATGCCGCGAGTGTCAGCGCCGGCGCCGTGTCGCGGCGCGCGGGCTCGACGATCAGACGCGCGTCGACGCCGTTTTCATGCAACTGTTCGGCGATCACGAAGCGATGCTCCTCGCCGCACACGACGATCGGCGATGCGTCGACGCTCCAGCCCGCCGGGAAGCCCTCGAGCCGCCGCGCGGTCGCCTGCAGCAGCGAGTCGGAGCCGACCACGTCGATCAGCTGCTTCGGAAAGTTTTCGCGCGACACCGGCCAAAGCCGCGTGCCCGAGCCACCCGCGAGAATGACCGGGACGATGTGCGCGCAGCGCGCGCCAGCGACCCCGGCGCTTGCGCCGTTCGGCTCGACGGATCGGGCGCTCACACCTGCCTGCGTCAACATATCGGGAATCCTTATCGGTCTGCAAGGTACAACGAACAACGGACCCGTCCCCGCCTGCACTGCGCGGTGACCGGGCTGGCTCCGTCGGTGCTACTCGCCCGCCATGCGGCGGCTTTGAATCCTGAACTCGGTCGGCGAAATCCTCATCCGCTTGCGAAACACTTTCGCGAGCCGATCGCCGTTGCCCATCCCGGTTCGACGGGCGATCTTGTCGACCGGCAATTCCGATTCGGTCAACAGGCTGCACGTCACCGCGAGGCGCTCGTGCAACAGGAAACTCGACGGCGTAATACCCATTTCCATCTTGAAGCGGCGCAGAAAGTTGCGCTCGCTCATTGCCGCGAATTGCGCGGCATCCGCAATCGAAATCGCCTGCTGGCAGTTTTCCTGCAGCCAGCGCGCCGCCGCGCGAATCTTGTCGCCGGGACTCATGCCGCCGTCCTCGCCGAGCAGCGGCGCGAGGTTCGTGCACGAGTCCGACAGCAGCCGTTCGGCCGCCGAGCGTGCGGTCGCGTTGCCCAGATCGCGCTTGATCATCGCGAGCGCGCTGCGCATCGATTCCAGCCGGTCGCTCAGTTCGACGGCACCCTGCTCTGCCGAACCCGTACCATTCCTGGCCATAGTTGGCTGGCGCAGGTCGCTCGCATCCTTGTCCTCGGGCAGCGCCGCCGCGTCGAGCACCGCGCGCCCTTCGGCGATCGAGCGGATCATCGCGGTGTTGCGACGCACCCGCCGCAGCCATCCGAGCACACGCTCATCGCGCGCTGCGGACGCCGCGCCCTTGCCGCCCGCCACATAGAGCGCATCGAAGCCGACGTAATGGCGCGCATCGAGTCCGTCGGTCCATACGCGCAACCCCGACGACGAACTCACCATGCCTCCGTCGGCGGACAAAAACGATACGTCGTACAGCCACGCGCCCGAACCGGAAGTGGAGAGTTCGTTGGCAGCCTGAAACATCTCGGCGATAACTCCTGCTCCTTGCAGCGAGCAGTCGTTGAACAACAGAATCGCGACACGACGCACGCCCTTGTTCGGCGCATGCACCCAGCGCAGCATTGCAGACTCGAGACTCGCGCAGGTCATAGTCATCCTCTCGACAGAAAACGATCAACTACACCTTTGACGATCACGCGCAATGCGAACTCCGCGCAGTGCATCATAGCGACGACCTCCGGCGCTCTGCCGCCATGTCCGAAAGTGCGGACATATTGGCGCTATGACTACATGATCGGCCAGTGCAATTCGGCTCAATACCGAAGCGACCGTCTTTTCAATGGATTAATCGTCTATCCGCATATAGTTGAATATGCACTCGTGAATCTTAAAGCAATTTGAAAAATGAATGCGTACGCCAGCGCACACTGTCGGGCTACTCGAAAAACGACGCACCTCCGCCTTATTCACCCACTGGCGCGTATTTTAAAAGCGATTTTTTGCTGGAATCCGGCGACGATGAGTGGAACGTACCCCACCGCTCCCTGGCGAGCCCGGCTTCATCGGCAAGCTCCGCTGACCATCGGCGCAAGCGCCGCGCGACCGCCGATTCCACCGTCCAATACAAGCACTCAACGCGCCAGAAGAGATTATTTAAATCATTTTTATTGACGGCCGGAATATAAACATGGCGATTAACGTTTCAGACTTGAAACATGGATATCGGACAGCTTTAGCGTCACTGCAATAGGCGGGCCAATGGCGGAATACATCGGGTGCGACCGGGTGCCTTTCCGCCAACCGATTGCGGAAAGGCACTATGAGGTTCTTCGCAAGGATGGTCGCGGACAGCGAACGAAGCCCGCTTCCCGGTACGCAACGAAGGTGACAGCCATCCAGAACGCGCCGCGTAATGGCACGCTGCGACGATAGTTCGGCGTCGCCTGACAGGCTTACGGCGGGCAAGCGCACATAGAAATGATGTTGAAAGGGCTACGATGCCCCCGACAAACGCGCTGGAACCGCACACATGAACGGCATTTCATGGATCACGCTGATACTTGCCACGATGATCGGCGGGTTCCTGTTCGCCATGATCGGCGTGCTGCTGCTCGCGCTGCTGCTCGGCAACGTGTCGGACCGGCTGTCGAGCAACGACGAGACTCGCCAGGACTCCTAGCTACTTCGAAATATCCTCGAGCGCGACATCGCGCGTCTTCGGCCCGAGCGTACCGATCGCGACCATGACGATCGCCATCGCTCCCGAGATGAACACGAACACGCCGTTCACGCCGAAGCGGCCGAGGCAGGCGGCGATCACGAACGCCGAGAACATCGCCGAAATCCGGCTCCACGAATAAACGAAGCCGACCGCGCGCGCCCGGATGCCGGTCGGAAACAGCTCGGCCTGATACGCGTGATAGCTGTACGAAATGATGTTGCCCGCGAGCACGAGGCACACGCCGAGACTCACGAGCAGCACCGTCTCGCGCGCCTGGCTGAACGCGAGTCCGCACACGACGTTGATCCCCGCCATGCAGATGATGACGCTCTTGCGCTCGAAGCGATCGGCGATCAGCAATCCCAGCAACGGACCGAGCGGCGCCGCGATCGCGATGATGCTCGCGTACATCAGACTCGTCGTCACCGTGACGCCCTGCTTGATCAGCAGCGTCGGAATCCAGTTCGCGAAGCCGTAGTAGCCCATCGTCTGGAACACGTGAAAGATGACCAGCATCAGCGTGCGCTTGCGATATGGCGGCACCAGCAGATCGCGAAACGCCGCCCGCGCGCGCACCGGTTCGGGCAGCGCGGGCTCGGGCAACGGCAGGCCGCATTGGCGCTGGTACTCGCGCGCGACGCGTGCTTCGAGACGCGTCATCACCGCGTCGGCTTCTTCGAGGCGGCCCTTTTGCGCGAGCCAGCGCGGGCTCTCCGGCAAACCTCTGCGAATCCACCACACGACGATCGCGCCAATCGCGCCGATCAGCACGACCACACGCCAGCCATCGAGACCGAACACCCGTTGCGGCACCAGCAGATACGACAGGAACGCGACGATCGGCACCGCGCAGAAGCCGACCGCCTGCGAACACGCCGAAGCGCGCCCGCGAATGTGCTTCGGCACGAGCTCGGAGATATACGTGCCGATCGTGACGATCTCGACGCCGATGCCGATCCCCGCGATAAAGCGCCAGCAGTTCAAGCCAAGCGCCGTGTGCTGGAACGCCATCACGACGTTGGCCGCCGTATACCACAGCAGCGACCACGTGAAGATTGCGCGGCGGCCGAAGCGGTCGGCGAGAAAGCCGCACGCCGCCGTGCCGATGAACAGGCCCGCGAACAGCGCGGCGATGAAACTCGCGACGCCGCTCGTGCCGAACAGACCACGCGTCGTGGCGGTGAGCAGGCCGCTGTGCACGAGCCCCGGCGCGATATAGCCGGAGTACATCAGGTCGTACAGTTCGAAGAACATGCCGAAGCTCAGCAGCATCACGAGCTGCCAGATCGTGCGGGTCGCGGGCAGCCGGTCGAGCCGCGCGGAAATCCGCGCGCCATTGAGCGCGATCGCGCCGGCGCGGCCCGCCGCTGCCGCACCGGCGCCCGCGTCCGTGGGTGAGCCATCGAGCGCGCCGGCCGCTCCGCCGAGCGCAGTGGCGTACATCGCCTGATTCGACGATTTCATCGTCAGCCTCCAGAGTTTTTGGTCTATTGCCCGTTGCAACGGGTGCGGCGCGGCACGGTGCTCGTGCAGCCGCTCGTGCAGCCGCTCATGCAGCCGCGCGCGGCTTCCGCGACTGCACGCCACCGCTCAGCTCCGCGATCCGCGCGTCGTCGAAGCCGAGTTCGCGCAGCACGTCGACGGTGTGCTCGCCAATCTTCGCGATCGGCTGGCGCGGCCCGAGACGCGCACCGTCGAGCGAAATCGGCAGCAATGGCATCGCGGTTTCGCTGCCGTCGTCGAGGGTCAGCGGCACGAGGCCGCCGCTCGCGTTCAGGTGCGGGTCGTCGAACAGCTCTTCGGGCTTCGTGATCGACGCGAACGGAATGTGGTTGCGCTCGAACAGCGGCACGAGCGTCGCGCCGTCGAAACGGCTCAGGCTTTCGCCGAGCGTCGGCAGCAGCCAGCCGCGCGCGAGCACGCGGTCGTTGTTGGTCGCGAGGCGCGCATCGGCGAACAGATCGTCGCGCTCGAGAATCGCGCACAGCGCGCGCCACTGCGCGTCGCCGGTCGCGGCGATGAACATCTGCTCGCCGTGCGCGAGCGTGAACACGTCGTAGACGGCCCAGGCGCTGATGCGCTCGGGCATTGGCGCTGCGGCCACGCCGGTGGCCGCGAACTGCTGCATGTGCTGCGCACTCAGCAGCACGCAGTTCTCGAACAGCGCGCTCTGCACCTCCTTGCCGCGGCCGCTCGCGTGCCGCTCGTGCAGCGCGGCCAGCACGCCGATCGCGCCGAACATGCCGCCCATGATGTCGTTGACCGAGCTGCCCGCGCGCAGCGGACGGCCCACCGGCCCGGTCATGTACGCGAGGCCCGCCATCATCTGCACGACTTCGTCGAGCGCCAGACGATGTTCGTACGGACCACTGAGAAAGCCCTTGTGCGACACGTAGATCAGCTTCGGATTGCGCTCGCGCAGCGTCGCGTAATCGAGGCCGAGACTCGTCATGCGGCCGGGTTTGAAGTTTTCGACGAAGACGTCGGCGCTATCGACCAGTTGCTTCAGCGCGGCGAGACCGGCTTCGCTGTCGAGATCGAGCGCGACGCTCTTCTTGTTGCGATTGAAGGTGCGGAAAAATCCCGCGCCGGTGCCGAGCAGCCGGCGTGTGCTGTCGCCACGCGGCGGCTCGACCTTGATCACTTCGGCGCCGAGGTCGCCGAGGATCATGCCGCAGGTCGGGCCCATCACCATATGCGACAACTCGATCACGCGGATGCCCGCGAGCGGCAACGTGCCGGGCTGCGGCGAAGACGCCGAAGACGGAGCTGAGGTAGCGGAGGAAAGCGGAGTCATTGCGGCACCTGCGGAGCAAAAGAATGGGAATAACGCAAAGATTCGGAGGGCTCAGCGGATTCGCGCGCGGTCGATTGCGCCTGCGCGAACTGCTTCGGCAATCCCGCTCGCGCGAGATAGCCATACAGCGGCTCGCCCGGCAGCGCTTGCGCGAGCACCGCGCGCGAGGCGAGCAGCCGCGTGATGTCGATGCCGGTGTCGTAGCCCATGCTGTCGAGCATGAACACGAGGTCTTCGGTATTGACGTTGCCGGTCGCGCCCGGCGCGTGCGGACAGCCGCCGAGACCGGCCAGCGACGCATCGAATTCGCGAATCCCGTGCTGCAGCGCGACCAGCGTGTTGGCAAGACCGAGGCCGCGCGTGTCGTGGAAGTGCAGCGAGCGGAGCCTGTCGCCCGCGACGTCGCGCACCAGCTCGATCACCTTGCCGACCTGGCGCGGCGTCGCCTCGCCGGTCGTGTCACCGAGCGCGATCACGTCGGCGCCGGCCTGCACCGCGGCGCGCGCGATCGCGGCGATATCCGCGTACGGCACCGCGCCTTGCAGCGTGCAGCCGAACACCGTCGACAAACCGGCGATCAACTCGACGCGGCGCCCACCCGCCGAAGTCGCGCGATCGATCAGTTCACGCATCGCGGCGAATGCGTCGATCGTCTCGGCGGGCGTCTTGCGCACGTTCGCGACGCTATGCGCGACGCTCACCGAAATCGGCGCGACGATGCGCTCTACGCCGGCATCGAGCGCGTGCTGCGCGCCCTTCAGGTTCGGCACGAGCGCCGTGACGCTCAGATCGTCATAGCTACGGGCGTGGGCGACTACTGCGGCGGCGTCGGCCATTTGCGGCAGCAGCTTCGCCGGCACGAATGACGCGACTTCCATATGACGCACGCCGGCCGCATACGCGGCGTCGATCCAGCGGCGCTTGTCGTCGGTGGACATGATGCGGGCAATGCTTTGCAGACCGTCGCGCAGACCGACTTCAGTCACGACGACGCGCTCGCGGGTGTCATTCATTGGTTTGAATCCTGATTGTGGACGCGGGCTTCGGACGCCCGTTGCATAGAAGTGATGCGCTAACTGGATCACAGCGTGCTCGCGCGCAGACCCGCGGCAAAGTCTGCATTGACGACGCCCGCCATCGCCGCTCGCGATGGCCGCTCAGGCCGATAGGGCGGGCTTTGGCGCTCGCCTGGGTGAAATGCTTAGGGGTTTGTCTGGAGAGGTGGCGAAGGGCGTCGCCGGGGGGAGCTGCCAGGGACTGCCGGTGCGAGAGACCAGGTGCGCCTCCCGTCTTACCTGGCGTCCAACAGATGCTCGAGCAAGCGCGCGGCCGCCAGCGTCAACGCCGCGCGATCGCGCATGCAAATAACGAAGCGCCGCTCGGCCCACGCGTCGCGCAATGGCACGGCGACGATGCCGTACTCGTTGGCGGCATGGCGCGGCAATGCCTCGCGCGGCAGGATCGCGAGCGCGAGACCCGCCTGGATGAAACGGTAGGCGGCATCGAACGTCGAGACATAGGTGCGGTAGTTCAACTCGCTGCCTTTCTCCAGCGCGATGCGCTGCATCAGCGCGTTGACCGACGCATTGGAGGCGAGCCCCAGATGATCGAATCCGAGCGTCTGTTCGAAGCCGACCTGCGTCTCGCCCGCGAGCGGATGCGCGCGCGGCACGATCAGCGCCAGATGATCGGCGCGATACGGCAGCGTGTCGAGACTGCCGAGCGGCACCGTGTCGCGACAGATGCCCAGATCGGCGACGCCCTCTTCGAGCCCGCGCACGATGTCCGCGCTGACGCGCTCCTCGACATCGACCCGAATCGCCGGATTCGCCTGCAAAAACGCGGACAACGCCTCGGGCAAGAACTCCACCATCGACGACACGTTCGCCAGCACCCGCACATGGCCGCGCGCGCCGGCCGCGTATTCACTGAGCTCGGCCTGCAAGCGTTCGTGGCCGCGCATGATGAGCCGCGCGTGGCGCAACAGCGCTTCGCCCGCGGCGGTCGCGCGCACGCCGCGCTGGCTGCGCGACAGCAGTGCAACATCGACGAGCGCTTCGAGATCGGCGAGCCGCTTGCTGACCGCCGACGGTGCGATGAACTCGCGCTCGGCCGCGCGCGCGATCGTGCCTTCCTCGCACACGGCGATGAACAAGCGCAGCGTGACCTGATCGATTTGCCACATCGGCGAAGCGGATTTGGGAGTTGGGAGTGGGGATTATGCCCTGACGACGGCGGGCGCTGACGAGCAGTCACCCAGCCACGCGTTTCGCCCTTGCCCGAGCTTGCCCGCGATTTGCGGTCTGGCTATGCTGGCGGGTGTGTCGGCTACCCGCGGACGACCGGGCCGCGCCTGCACCGCACACTCCAACCAGAACAACCGCTCGAGAACCTGCTCATGTCCACCACCAGTCTGTTTGTCACCGCCGCCGGCGTCGGCCTCGCGATCGCCGCGCCGGTCGGCCCGATGGGCATGCTGTGCATCCGCCGCACGCTGACCGGCGGCCCGCGCGCGGGACTCGCGATCGGCTTCGGCATCGCGAGCGGCGACGCGGCTTACGGGCTGATCGCAGCGCTTGGCCTCGTCGGCATTTCGCAGTTCATGCTCGCGTACGACCGCCCGCTGCATCTGCTCGCCGGCCTGTTCCTGCTGTATCTCGGCGTGCGCGCGCTGCTGCAGAAGCCGCCCGCTGAAGGCGCCGACGGCAACGGCAACGGCAATGGCAAGCTCGCGCAGATCGGCCGCGCCGGCGCGCTGCGTGCGTACGCGAGCGCGCTGCTGCTGACGCTGACCAATCCGCAGACCATCATCATGTTCGCGGCGCTGTTCACGACGCTCGCACCGCGCGGCGCGTTCTCGCCGGCCATCGCGCTGACGACGGTCGGCGGCGTGTTCGCCGGCTCGATCGCGTGGTGGTGCTGTCTGGTGACGATGGTGTCGCTCGCGCGTCATGCGATCGGCAGCAGGCTGCGCCACGCGATCGATCGCGTGGTCGGCCTGATGCTCGCGGCGTTCGGCGTCGTCGAAATCCGCCGCGCGCTCTGAGCGGCGCCTCCCACGCGGTGCGGCGCACCCGCGCGGTACCCGCCGAGTGCGGCCCGCTGCCAGCCGCGACGCGCTCCCCCTGAGTAGCTGCCGCACGCGGGCGCGGCAGTTTTGCGACAATAGCGCGTTTCGCCGCTCAGGCGCCGGCCGACGCGGCCGTGCAGCGCACCGCACACCGCCGCCGCCAGCCGCCCCGGCGCGTCCGCCGGCCTTGCCGCCCAATCCTTCACCCGCGCTGCGTCAGCTGTCCGTTCAATGGCACTCCCCCACATCGATCTGCTGTACTCCGTCTCCGGCCTGTTCGTCGGCTTTCTGGTCGGGCTGACGGGCGTCGGCGGCGGCTCGCTGATGACGCCGATCCTCGTCCTGCTATTCAACGTGCACCCTGCCACCGCGGTCGGCACCGACCTGCTGTACGCGGCCGCCACCAAGGCGACCGGCACGCTGGTGCACGGCCTGAAGGGCTCGGTCGACTGGCAGATCACGCTGCGCCTCGCGGCCGGCAGCGTGCCCGCGGCCACCATCACGCTGATCCTGCTGCATCGCTACGGGATGGACACGCCGGGCGCGGGCCGGCTGATCCAGGTCGTGCTCGGCGCGGCGCTGCTGGTTACCGCGATCGCGCTGGTGTTCCGTCCGCAGCTTGCGGCGCTCGGCGCGCGCAAGCTACGCGCGCCGAGCCAGGGACGCACGCTCGCGCTGACGATGCTGACCGGCGCGATCCTCGGTATGCTGGTGTCGCTGACGTCGGTGGGCGCGGGCGCGATCGGCGTGACGGTGTTGCTGCTGCTGTATCCGATGCTGCCGACGACACGCATCGTCGGCTCCGACATCGCGCACGCGGTGCCGCTGACCTTGCTTGCGGGCGCGGGACATTGGCTGCTCGGCTCGATCGACTGGTCGATGCTGCTGTCGCTGCTGGTGGGATCGCTGCCCGGCATCGCAATCGGCAGCTATCTGGCGTCGCGCGCGCCGGAAGTACTGCTGCGCAATCTGCTCGCGGCGACGCTGACGCTGGTCGGCGTGCGGCTGGTGTTGTCGTGAGCCGCCCGCTGAAGACGCGTCAAGCGCACACGCCGCGACCGCTGTCTATTTGAAAAACCGGCTGGTCAGATCCGCCTCGAACTGCCGGACCCACTGACCGTGGCCGTCGCGATACGACCGTGACCAGTCGACACGCCGCACGGTGACGACCCGCTCGTGCGCCGGCTCACCGGGTGCCGCGCTCGCGCTGATGTCGAAATGCGCGGGCGCGAAACCGTGTCTTGCGCACACCAGTTCGAATGCCGCGCGATCGCCGATCGGCAGATCGATGTAGCGAAACTGCGTGGTTTGCATGAGCTTGGCTCCCCGTTCCCTCTTCGTCACAGTACCCCGCGCGATGCATCGGTAATGTGCCGCAGCGCACGAAGCAGGGACAGCCGCGCCTCGATCAGCACCTGTGCGTGCGGCAAGCCTCATTGCTGCGGTCCCGCAAACCTCGCCCGTCTCGCGCCCAAAACCGGCGGCGAAAAAAAACTCCGGCGAAAATGCCGGAGCCTCCGAATCGATTGATAGACCTCGCGACGCGGGCCTTGCGGCGCCGCGCGCACCGCTTACTGTTGCTTCGCCGTCAGCTTGTTGGTCACCGACGTCACGCCCTCGACGCCCTTGGCGGCTTCGCCGGCCTTATCGGCCTGGCCCTGGTCCGGCACCGTGCCGGTCAGCGTCACTGCACCGCCACGCGCGCGCACGGCGATGTGCGACACGTCGAGACCCTGGGTCTTGGTCAGCGCGTGGCGCACCTTACGGCCAAGTTCGTGATTCGCTGCCTTGCCGGCCTTGACGGTGGCTGCCGCCGACGCCGTATCTGGAGCGTTCTGGGCGTAGACGCTGCACGCCGCCACCATCGCCACGACCGCACCCAGTGTTTTCAGAAAACCGACCGTTTTCATAGCTCTCTTCTCCTTGGTTTCACATTGGACCGCATCAACAAGCGGCTTCGTTACGACTACGGGCGGCCGTCATCGCGCGAACGCGCGCGTGCGCGACGGCCATCAACGTCTGACACGATGTGCAAGAGGCGAGAGAGGCTGATTACCGGTAATCGGTAACCGGCAAACCGCGAAGTCCGCCGACGTGCCCGGTTCTTGTCCGTCTTGCCGGGATATCGCCGCAAACGTTGGATCGCGGTAGCGATGCACAATTTAATCTAGCCGGCACAGAAGCGCAAAGGGTTTAGCGCGCGGCGTGGCGCACCGACAGCGGCTGCGTCATGCTTGCCGGATAAATACGGACACGCTCCGTGGTCGCGCAAAAATTGCCTGGGCGTTGCGCTGGCGGGCGCCCGCGACGCTCACCATTTGTTACGCGTTTGTCGGCGCGACGGGCGGCTACGCGATTCGCGGCCGTGCCAATCTCAGGTACCATCGGCGCGACGCGTGCTGGCGCGCCGCCCAAGCCGCCTGTGCGCATTCGAGCCCGATCGACCGCCGTTTTCAGAAGATCCGATGAAGCCTGACACCGGCCGCAGCCGCCCTACCCGTCTTGTCGCCCGTTTTGTCGCGATCTCGTGGCGCGACCTGGCGGTCTCGTTCGGCCCGCTCGTGCTGCTCGTGATCGTCGCGATCTGGGCCGCCGTGCGCGCTGATCCAGCCCGCCCCACCGAATACGCTGACGATTAGCGCCGGCCCGGTCGGCAGCACATTCTGGATCGCCGCGCAGAAGTACAAGGCGATCCTCGCGCGCAACCGCATCACGCTGAACGTGCTGGCCTCGCAGGGCTCGCAGGAAAATCTGAAGCGACTGTTGGACCCCAACGCCAACGTAGATGTCGGCTTCGTGCAGAGCGGCATCGCGCCCGCCGCGGTCGACAAGGACAAAAGCCTGATGTCGCTCGGCAGTGTCGCTTACGTGCCGCTCGCGATCTTCTATCGCGGCGCGCCGGTCGACTGGCTGTCCGGCTTCAAGGGCGAGCGCCTCGCGATCGGCCCCGAGGGCAGCGGCACACGCGAGCTCGCGCTCGCGCTGCTGAAGGCCAACGGCATCGTGCAGGGCGGCCCGACCCAACTGCTGCCGCTGACGGGCGACGCAGCCGCCGACGCGCTGATCGACGGCACGATCGACGCGACCTTCCTCGCCGGCGACTCGGCGCAGCCTGCCGTGATGGGCAAGCTCTACCGCACGCAGAACGTGCGCTTCTACGATTTCTCGCAGGCCGACGCGTACACCCGCCGCTTTCCGTACCTGACGCAGCTGAAGGTGCCGATGGGCGCGTTCGACCTCGGCAAGAACCTGCCGGCGAACTCGATCAGCATTGTCGCGCCGACCGCCGAGCTGATCGCGCGGGATTCGCTGCATCCGGCGCTGTCGGATCTGCTGATCGAAGCCGCGCGCGAGGTGCACGGCGGCGCGACGACGATGCAGCGCGCCGGAGAATTTCCCGCGCCGCTCGCGCACGACTTCCCGCTGTCCGACGACGCCGCGCGCTACTACAAGTCGGGCAAGAGCTTCCTGTACCGGACGCTGCCGTTCTGGATCGCGAGCCTCGCGGACCGCCTGCTGGTGATCGTCGTGCCCCTGATCGTGCTGCTGGTGCCGGCGCTGCGAGTCGTGCCGGGCTTGTACGCATGGCGCGTCAAGTCGCGCATCTATCGCTGGTACGGCGCGCTGATCGCGATCGAGCGCAGCGCGCTCAGCGAACACTCGTCGGCCGAACGCGCGTCGCTGATCGAGCGGCTCGACACGATCGAAGACTCGGTCAACGGCATGAAGATGCCGCTCGCGTACGCGGACCAGTTCTACGTGCTGCGCGAGCACATCGGCTTCGTGCGACGGCGGCTCATGGCAAGCCGCGACACGCCGGCCGGGCTGGACGAAGCCGACGAGCAGGCGGCCGATCAAGTCAAAGGCTGAGCGCGCGCCGCCGACACCGCCTGAACCCGCACCCGCCGCCCTCCACCAGGGGATATCGACCGGTGCAAGCCGGGAGCGCACCGCGTAAGATCGCTACAATTTTGATGAGATAACGGACGCACCCTCCGCTCCGTCCGACCCAGGCAAACCGGGAGACCTTTATGACCGTTGGCATCGACGCCCAACAGCCGCTGTGGTTTTACGATTTCGTCTCGCCGTTCACCTACCTGTTGCTCGAGCAACACGACAAATGGCCCGGCATGGACTTCGCATTCACGCCGGTCGTGCTGAACGATCTGTATCGCCACTGGGGCCAGCGCTCCGCGTACAGCGTGCCCGCCAAGCGCACCTTCATGTACCGGCACGCGCTGTTTCGCGCGGAGCAGCTCGGCATTCCGTACAAGATGCCGCCCGCCCATCCGTTCGATTCGATGAAACCGCTGCTGCTCGCGACCGCCGCGAACGGTGACGTGCAATTCGTGCGCGAGATTTTCCGCTTCATCTGGCGCGACGGGCGCGACCCGTCGAGCGATGAAGCGTTCGCCGAGCTGTGCGAGCGCGTCGGCAAGCCGGACGGCCCCGAGCTGATCCAGGACGAAGCGGTGAAGGCGCAACTGCAGCGCAATACCGCCGATGCGATCGACCTCGGCGTCTATGGCGTGCCGACGTTTCGTCTGAACGATCAGCTGTTCTGGGGCGAGGACGCGTTGCCGATGGTGCTGTACTGCGCGCGCACGCCGAACTGGCTCGAATCGCGCGAAGTGAAGAGAATCAGTTCGCTGCCGTGGGGCCTCGCGGACAAGCCGGCACCGGCGCCATAACACGGCGGCGGCAGCGCGCCGCGCCGCGGCTGCGGCTTCCGCCCGAACGAAGCGCCGCCGGCACGCGCCGCGCTGATGCCGGCCATACCGCGCCCGCTATGCCGCCGACGCGCAAACGGGCCTAAGGTTATAAGCTTTCGCACCCCACGCGCTCGCCGCGCGGCGAGCCGATCGGCTGCGCCCGCGTCACCACGCTTCGACCATGGACGACACCGCCGCCTCACTCGATATCTGGCTCGTGCGCGTGCTGCGCACGCTTCTCGTCGAGCGCAGCGTCACGCAGACCGCGATGCGGCTGAACCAGACCCAGCCCGCGATCAGCACCGCACTGCGCAAGCTGCGCGAAACGCTCGGTGATCCGATTCTGGTGCGCGGCAAGTCGGGCATGGTGCCGACCGAATACGGCGAGTCGCTGCTCGCGGCCGCGCAGCGCGTGCTGCGCGATGTCGATTTCGTCGCGACGCCGCACGGCGATTTCGACCCGGGCCGCTCACGCCGCACCTTTCGCGTCGCCGCGCCCGACTATCTGAACGACTTCTTCATGCCGACCGTGATCGCGCGATTTCGCGAAGCGGCGCCGCATGCGCGGCTCGAAATCGAATCGCTGGGGCCGCTGCTCGATCATTCGGCCGCGCTCGACGCCGGCGAACTCGATCTCGTGATCGGCAACTGGCCGAAGCCCGATCCGCGCTTCGAGCGCAGCGACCTGTTCGCCGATACCGTCGTGTGCATGATGCGCGCGGACCATCCGCTCGCGCGCGAGCCGCTCACGCGCGACGCCTATCTGGCCGCGCCGCATCTGGCGCCGACACCGTACAGCGGCACGCGCGGCGGCGCGATCGATACCGGCTTCGCGCGCGCGAAGGCGAGCCGGCGCATCGTCGCTACGCTGCCCTACTTCGGGCTCGTCGCGCAGACGCTTCTGCAATCCGATCTGATCTTCACGACCACGCGGCGCTTCGCGATGCACTACGCGAGCATGCTGCCGCTCGCGGTCGTCGATGTGCCGATCGCGTTTCCGCGCATCCGCTGCTATCAGTTGTGGCATCCGCAGCCGGAGCGGCCGAGCGATATCGGCTGGCTGAGGACGTTGATGTCCGAGGTGTCGAGTGAGCTGGTCGGGCGCAAGACGCCGCGCGTGAAGACGCCACAGCGGGGCCAACAACAACCGTCCAGCGGCAAATAAAGAAGGGGGACGGCGCGTGAGCCCGTCCTCTTTCGAACCCTCGCGCAAACCGCTGCGCCGGGTGGCCTAAGCCATGATCTGCTCGGTTGCGTGGATCTGGCTCGCGGCCTGCCGCGTCCTCACCCGCAGCAGTTGCGCGCACACCGCAATCGCGATCGCCGCGGGTGCCTTGTCGACGATGCCTTCGACGCCGATCGGGCAAGTCATCTCCGCGAGCCGCTCCAGCTCCACGCCTCGTTCGAGCAAACGCCGCTCGAACTTCACGCGCTTCGTCTTCGAGCCAATCATGCCGAAGTAGCTGAAATCGCGCCGTCGCATGATGCGCGCGGCCAGTGAAAAATCTAGCGCATGGTTGTGCGTCATCACCAGAAACCACGCGCCGGGCGGCGCCGCGTCGACGATCGCATCGGGTGTGTCGGTCGCTTCGACCTGCACGTTGGGCGGCGTTTCGTCGGGGAACAGCTCGTCGCGTTCGTCGACCCACTGGACCACGCACGGCAGGCTGCCAAGCAGTTGCACGAGCGCATGGCCGACATGCCCCGCGCCGAACAGCACGATATGCATCGGCGCGGGCCGCGCTGCCAGTTCGGACGCGACGCTACGCCGGCCGATCCGCACCGGTGCGGCATCGTCGATGGCGCCGGTGCCGTTCAGATAATTGTTCAGGCGTGTTTCCATATCGCGCTCCCGCTCGTCCGCCATTCGCCATCACGCCTGCCGCGCGGCCGCGGTCGCGGCGCGCACCGCTCCGACCGCCTTGAGAATTTCCTCGCTGGTCGCGGGCGCATTGAGTGGCGGATTGACCTGGTGGCCGCCCACCGCCGACACCGCGTCGCGCACCGCGAAGAACACCGAGAACGGCAGCAGCAGCGGCGGCTCGCCGGTCGCCTTCGAACGATGGATGCTGTCCTCCACGTTGCGGTTCTTGAACAGCTTCACGTTGAAGACCGGCGGCACGTCGTTGACGGTCGGGATCTTGTACGTCGACGGCGCGTGCGTCATCAGCTTGCCGCCCGCGTTCCACCACAGTTCCTCGGTGGTGAGCCAGCCCATGCCCTGAATGAACGCGCCTTCCACCTGGCCGACGTCGAGCGCCGGATTCAGCGAGGCGCCCACGTCGTGCAGCGCATCGGCGCGCAGCACGCGCATTTCGCCGGTCAGCGTGTCGATCACGACTTCCGACACCGCCGCGCCGTACGAGTAGTAATAGAACGGCCGGCCTTGCAGCTTCGACTGATCCCAGTAGAGCTTCGGTGTCGCGTAGAAACCGTCGGACCATAGCTGGACACGCGCGAGATAAGCCTTTGCGATCACTTCCTCGAACGGCACGGCGAGTTCGCCGACCACCACGCGATCATGCGCGAAGCGCACGTCGCGCGCGGTCACGCTGCCCGCGCCGTAGCGCTCGGCCGCGAAAGCGGCGAGCCGCTCGCGCAACTGGCGCGCGGCGTCCTGCGCGGCTTTGCCGTTCAGATCGGAGCCGGTCGAAGCAGCCGTCGCCGACGTATTGGCGACCTTGCTCGTATCGGTCGCGGTCACGCGAATGCGCTTGAAGCCGACGCCGAGTTCATGCGCGACGACCTGCGCGACCTTCGTGTTCAGCCCCTGGCCCATTTCGGTGCCGCCGTGATTCACGAGCACCGAGCCGTCGGTGTAGATATGGACGAGCGCGCCGGCCTGGTTGAAGTGCGTGACGTTGAACGCGATGCCGAACTTGACCGGCGTCAGCGCGAGGCCCTTCTTGAGGATCTCGTTGTTCGCGTTGAATGCGTCGATCTCCTCGCGGCGCGCGCGATAGTCGCTGGTCGCTTCCAGTTCGTCGATCAGCTCGTGAATCACGTTGTCTTCGACCACCTGGCCGTACGGCGTCTCGTTGCGCTCGGTCTTGCCGTACATATTGCGGCGGCGCACGTCGAGCGCATCGATGCCGCACGAGCGCGCGACGTTGTCGAGGATGTACTCGATCGCGAATGCGCCTTGCGGACCGCCGAAGCCGCGAAACGCCGTGTTCGACTGCGTGTTGGTCTTGCCGCAGAAGCCGTCGATCGATACATCCGACAGCCAGTACGCGTTGTCGAAGTGACACAGCGCGCGCGTCATCACCGGGCCCGACAGGTCCGCGGAAAAGCCGCAGCGCGAGGTCATGTCGACCGCGACACCTTCGATCACGCCGTCTTCGTCGTAACCGACTTCGTACGTGTAGTGGAAATCGTGGCGCTTGCCGGTCACCATCATGTCGTCGTCGCGATCGGGGCGCAGCTTGACCGGGCACAGCAGCTTCCATGCGGCGAGTGATGCGCAGCAGGCGAACAGCGCCGACTGCGATTCCTTGCCGCCGAACCCGCCGCCCATGCGCCGGCATTCGATCAACACGTTGTGTGATGCAACGCCCAACGTGTGCGCGACGAGGTGCTGCATTTCGCTCGGATGCTGGGTCGAGCAGTAGACGTGCATGCCATCGTCATCTTTCGGCACCGCGTACGAGATCTGCCCTTCCAGATAGAACTGCTCCTGGCCGCCGAGCAGCATCTCGCCGGCCTCGCGATGCGCGGCGCGCGCGATCTTCGTGCCGGCGTCGCCGCGCGCGAGCTTCATCGGCGGCAGCACGAACTGGTTCGCGGCGCGCGCCTGCTGCGCGGTCAGTACCGCCGGCAGTTCCTCGTAGACCACCTCGGCGCGTCGCGCGCCGAGCCGCGCCGCTTCGTGCGAGCTGGCGACCACGATGAACATCGGCTGGCCGACGTATTGCACGACGCCGTCGGCGAGGATCGGATCGTCGCCATGAACGATCGGGCCGACGTCGTTGGCGCCGGGGATGTCGTCGGCGGTGAAGACCGCGACCACGCCGGGCGTCGCGCGCACCCGGTCGAATGCGATCGACACGATCTTCGCGTGCGCCTTCGACGACAGCCCCAGCGCCGCGTGCAGCGTGCCGGCCACTTCGGGGATGTCGTCGGTGTAGGTCGCGCGGCCGCTCACGTGCAGATGCGCGGACTCGTGCGGACGCGACACGTGCACCTGGGTGAACTCGTCGAGATCCTGAAGCTCTTTCAGGAACGGTTCGGCTTGCTGGTTCATCGTTGGGTTCTCCGTATCCGTGGACGCGCGGCGCTCAAACGCTCGCGCCGGCCGGCGCGACCGCGCGCACATCGAGCGCGCTCTTCGGCAGCGGCTCCCGCGCGCGCGTTTCGAGCCAGAAGCGGTACAGCGTGTTCTTCGCCGCTTCGAGGCGGTAGTCGCTGGTCGCGCGCATGTCGGTGAGCGGCGCATAGTCGTTGCCGAGCGCAAGCATTGCGGCTTGTGCGGTCGCCTCGTGCCAAGCGGCGTCGCGCAGCACGGCTTCGGCATTGAGCGCGCGCTTCGGCGTCGCGGCCATACCGCCGAACGCGATGCGCGGCTCGCGGATCACGTCGCCGTCGGCGATGAACGAGAACGCCGCGCAGACGGCCGAGATATCCGAGTCGAAACGCTTCGACAGCTTGTAGGTGCGAAAGCGCAGGTTCTTGCGCGCGCCGCCGCGCGCGGGCACCTTCAGGCCGACGACGAACTCGTGCTCGGCCATGTCCTTCTTCTGATACGCGAGGTACAGGTCTTCGAGCGGCATCTCGCGTTCGATGTCGCCGCCGCGCACGATCACGCGCGCGCCGAGCGCGATCAGCCCCGGCATCGAATCGCCGATCGGCGAGCCGTTCGCGATGTTGCCGCCGAGCGTGCCGGCGTTGCGGATCGGCAGCGACGCGAAGCGCTGCCACATTTCGGTCAGCTCCGGGTACTGCTTCGCGATCTCGGCATACGCTCTTTCGACGCTGACGCCGGCGCCGATTTCGATCCAGTCGTCATTGGTTTCGAGCTTTTGCAGCTCGGCGATCTGCCCGACGTAGACGAGGTTGCCGAGTTCGCGCATCTGCTTAGTGACCCACAGGCCGATATCGGTGCTGCCCGCGAGGATGCGCGCGGCCGGTTCCCGCTCCTTGATCTGCGCGAGCGCCGCGACCGTGCGCGGCGCGGCGAAGCGCTGGCCCGCGTGCTCGTAGTGGAACGTGTCGTCGCGTTCGAGCGTCGCGAGCGTGTCGGCGAGCGCCTTCACGTCGAGCGGCGCTTGCGGCGCGGGCGCCTCGAACATGCGCTCGGCCGCATCGACGATTGGCCGGTAGCCGGTGCAGCGGCATAGGTTGCCGGTCAGCGCATTGCCGATCGCCTCGCGCGACGGCACCGTGCGGTTCGCGCAGCCATCCTCGTGGCCGTGCTTCTCGTAGAGCGCCCACATCGACATGATGAAGCCCGGCGTGCAAAAGCCGCACTGCGAGCCGTGGCAATCGACCATCGCCTGCTGCACCGGATGGAGCGACCCGTCCGGCTGGCGCAGGTCTTCGACCGTGAAGAGCGCGCGGCCGTCGAGCGTCGGCACGAACTGGATGCAGGCGTTGACCGCCTTGAAGTCGACGCCGCCCGCCGCGTTGCGCTCGCCGATCACGACGGTGCAGGCGCCGCAGTCGCCTTCGGCGCAGCCTTCCTTGGTGCCGGTGCAATGCGCGTCTTCGCGCAGATACTGCAGCACCGTACGGGTGACGGGCGCGTCCTGGATTTCGCGGATCGCGTTGCGGTGATAGAAGCGAATCGGCTCGGTCATGTCTCGGTGCTCTCGTCTGTTCGGTGTTCGCGCGGACACGCCGCGTCGATGGTTTGAAAGCTATCACCGTCAATAAACACAACCCATAGCCTGAATCGCATGGGGGACATATTCGTGGCGCGATATAGAACTGGATTTGCGTGCGGCAACGCTTATGTTGCTATGGATGTTTTTCCGTATTTTTATTGTTTTTGCGGATTAAACGACATACCCTAGCGCGGCAAGCCAGCCGTCTCGCCAGAAAATCACGCGGCCAAGGCGCGAAAACGGACCTTTATCGAGTCGCGACCCGCCATCAGTTCGTCCCATTTTTTAGGCAAGCCCTGCAAAGGAATCGGTTCCATGGGACAATCACGCCTCCTCGCCGATTTCAAGTCTCGTTTTCCCGATGTCCACCGACTCCGCGCCCGCCCGCAGCGAATTTGCGACGACCTTGCAGATCATCCCAGTCGTCTTTTTCACCTTTCTTTGCTACCTCACGATCGGAATTCCGCTCGCGGTGCTGCCCGGCTACGTGCACGGCGACCTCGGCTACAGCGCGGTGCTGGCCGGCGCAGCGATCAGCGTGCAGTACCTCGCGACGCTCGCCTCTCGGCCGCTCGCGGGCCGCTCCGCCGATACGCTCGGGCCGAAGCGCACGGTATCGATCGGTCTGCTCGGCTGCGGCGCGAGTGGCGTGCTGCTGCTGCTCGCCGCGCTGGCCGGTTCCTGGCCGGTGCTGAGCCTCGCGCTGCTGGTGTGCAGCCGCCTCGTGCTCGGTTTCGGCGAGAGTCTGTGTGGCACCGGCGCGATCCTGTGGGGGATCGGCCGGGTCGGCACGTCGAACAACGCCCGGGTCATTTCGTGGAACGGCATCGCAACCTACGGCGCGCTCGCAATCGGTGCGCCGCTCGGCGTGATGATCTCGCGCTCGATCGGCTTCACCGCGCTCGGCATCCTGGTGATCGCGCTGGCAGGGCTCGGCTATTACCTCGCGCGTCTGATCGCGCCGGTGCCGGTCGTGCACGGCGAGCGGATGTCGTATCGCAGCGTGTTGACGCGCGTGCTGCCGCACGGCATGGGTCTCGCGCTCGGCTCGGCCGGCTTCGGCTCGATCGCGACCTTCATCACGCTGTTCTATGCGGCGAAGCACTGGCCGAACGCGGCGCTGTCGCTGACGCTGTTCGGCACGCTGTTCATCGGCGCGCGCCTGCTGTTCGCGAACACGATCAAGACCTACGGCGGCTTTCGCGTCGCGATCGCATCGTTCTCGTTCGAATGCGCGGGTCTGTTGATGCTGTGGCTCGCGCCCGAGCCGCATATCGCACTCGCGGGCGCCGCGCTGACTGGCTTCGGCTTCGCACTGGTATTTCCGGCGCTCGGCGTCGAGGCGGTCGGGCTGGTGCCGCCGGCGAGCCGCGGCGCGGCACTGTCCGCGTACTCGGTGTTTCTCGATCTGTCGCTCGGCATCACCGGGCCGCTGGCGGGATATATCGCCGGCGAGTTCGGTTACGGCTCGGTGTTCCTGTTCGCCGCGCTCGCGGCCGCCGCGGCGGTCGTGCTGTCGACGGTGCTGTATCTGCGCAACGCGAAGGTCGCCGGCCTGTCCACCGCGCAGTGAACACCGTCCGTCTCGGCGGCTAATCCCTCTCCGCGGCCATCTCCTGCTTGATCGCGGTCTGCGAGCGCACCGCGATCTGGCCGTGATTGATCCGGCTCGACAAGTTGTACACGCCGATCAGCATGAACAGCTCGGTCGCGGCCACCGAGCACGCGGTGCCGACGCCGCCCCAGAAGTAGATGCTGATCGGCGCCTGCACCAGATGGAACAGCGCGCCGTAGAGATAGATCCGCTTCAGCAACGACTGATTGCCCGACGCGATCACCGTCAACATGACCTGGGTCGTCGTCATGCCGACGATTGCCGGCACGAACACGAGGACGCGCAAAATGCGGAACGTTTCGCCGAACGCCTCGCCGAGAAAACGTCCGACGAACCATTCACCGAGCACCGTAAAGCCGACCAGGATCAGCACCGCCGACGCCGCGAACGCGAGCATGAAGCCGCGGTTGACCTTGTGGATATAGCCGAAGTCGTTGCGCTCGTACGCGACGCAGATCTTCGGAAAGAACGCCTGGATGGCCGGCGCCGTGCACGCGCGCAGCGCGTTGGTGAGTCGCTCGGCCGCCACGTAATAGCCGACCGCACCAGGGCCGCTGATCATGCGCAGCATGATCACGTTCGCGTACATGTACACGGACGTCAGCGCCGAGCCGAGAAAGATGTGATACGCCTCTTTCGCCTCGGCCATCACGTCGGCCCAACCGACCCGCACGGTCAGCAAGATCTCGCGCTTCCAGATCAGCGCGCCCATCAGGATCAAGCCGCACACGAAGGTCGGCGCATATTGCAGCGCGGCCGCGAGCATCACGTCGTCGCGAGTCTTCACGAACAGGAACAGCGGAATGAGCAGACCCACGCGTGTGGCGAGCAGCGTGCCCGCGAGCACCGGCAGGCGCTGCGTGCCTTCGTAGAAGCAGCCGGGCGTCAGCACGCCGCCCCAGATCACGAGCGAGCCGAGCAGCGTCGCACCGCGCTCCTGCGGCGTTATGTGAGCGGCGAACGCCCAGACGACCAGCACCAGCGAGCACAGCAACGCGAGAATCGCGCGGCCGATCGTAGTCGACCAGTAGATGCGGTTCACGACTTGAGGATTGCCAATGTGCACCGCCACCTTGCGCGCGCTCGACAGGCCGAAGCCGAAGTCGACGATGACGAGAAGAATCTGCGAAATCGATTGCGCGTAACCGATCACACCCAACCCGGCCGGCCCAAGTACGTGCGACAGATACGGCAACGTAACGAGCGGCAGCACGTAGTTCAGCGCATACACCGAATACAGCGCGATGATGACGTTTCTCGTCGACACAATCGTCCTGTTTGCAGTTGAAACTCAAGTCGAAAAAACAGAATACGACACGAAAGCAGGTTCACTTAGTGCGACATCGATCTTGTTGTAGCGATCGTCTTCACTATTTGCGTTCAATACCGCGCTCTTCACCGCATTGCCGATCAGATTGCTCACGACGGTCTTGTAGTTGGCGTCGCTTGCGTCGGTTGCGAACAGGATTTCGGCGAGTAGAGCATGGCCGCGTGTGGCCGCACGCAGCACCACGCGGCCCGAGGTCGAGCGCAGCACGTTGATCGAGATGCTCGTCGTCTCCTGCGACACCGTCTGGTTTCCGCAGTGCAGTGCCGCCGCGACGCCGCCGCGTTCGTAGCCGACACCGAGATTGAGCGCATGCACGAGGCTCGCGTCCTTGCCGCCCGCGATCGCACCGCCGCCCGGATACGCCTTCGCGTAACCGACGATCGAATCGCCGGCGCGATCGCCGAAATTGCCCTGAATCGTGATGCCGTCGAGCGGCGTGCTACCAGGCGCGGTCGAACTGCCGTACACGAACTGCGGGCCGTCGCAGCCGGCGTTCTCATCGTCCTGGCCGGGCCGGTAGCGATTGCCGACGATCGTCGCGCCCTGCTGGTAGTCGATCTGGATGTGGCAGCTCTGACCGGGCGGCACATCGAGGTACGACGGATGGCCGCGCGTCGAGAACTTCCAGCGGCCGATCTTGCCGTCGCCGCCGCAACCGTTGCGCGAGAAGTAGTTGCCGTTCACCACTTTGCCCCAGTTGCCGCTCTTCATATAGACGCCGGCAAAGCCATTGCGATCGAACACCGCGCCGACGATCAGCGACTCCGCGCCGAGAATCACGCCGTGACGCGCATTCCATTCCCAGCGTCCGCCGATCACCTGCCAGAAGTTGTCGACGATATCCGCGCCGGCCGTATGGCAGAACATGCCGATGCAGTTGATCAGCGAGCCGTCGGTGTGCTCGGTCGCGTAGAAGCCGCGCTCGCACATGTACGCATAGCAGCGCTCGAGCGTCGACGTGACGCCGAGTTCGTAGCCCGCCCGTGAAAAACCGATCGCCGTGCAACGACTCGCTCCGGCCGACGTGCCGAAGTGAATGCCGATCGCCGTGTTGCCGGTGTGCGCCGGATAGTTGGCGAGGTAGTAGATGACCTTGTCGTAATGCGCGGGCCGCACCTGCACATGCTCGACGAACGCCGAGTCGCCGAGCTTCAGCGCCGCCGACGTCGGGCCGCCCGCGTCCTGTCTCTCCAGCACGGTCGCCCCCATCGCGATGTCGGTGATCACCACGTATTCGCCGCCGCCGTCGCCGCGCAGTCTCGAACCGTTCGCGGTGGTCAAGTCGCCCGTGTAACGCCAGATGCCGCGCGGCAGATACAGCCCGCGCGCGCCGCTTGCGAACGCCTCCCGGAGTTCGGCGCCGACATCGTAGCCGGACGCGCCGCGCTGGATCGCCGCCAGCCTGCGCGGATCGACGAAGCGCGCGACGCTGACCTCGAGTCCCGCGACGATGTCGCTGAGCGTCTTCAGGTAGCTCGGCGCGACCGGTTCCAATGCGGCACGCTCGGGCACGGACGCGGCGACGCGCAGGATGCCGCCTGCGCCGTCGGCCGCGCCGTTACCCACGGTCGCGAACGCGTCGGGCGCGCGCGGCGCGTGCCCGGTCGCGCGCGCGATGCCCAGATCGGCTGCGCTTGCACTGGCCCCGGCCAGACCGCCGAGCAGGAACGTCTTGAGCGCCTGTCGCCGGGTTTTCATCTACCCCTCCCCCATTGCGTTACTCCTGCTTTTTTCACGTCGATACGGCGCGAGGCGTCACTCGACCGTGATTCTTTGCGCCTGCTCGGCGGCCGCCGCACGCGCGCTCACGGCGGCCATCGGGACCGGCAGCGCACGCGCCTTCGCGCCGCGCATCAGGCCCTGCACGCCTGGCGGCCTGAACAGCGGCACACGATACTTGCGGCTGAAGCGCCACAAGCTGTTCATATGCCGGCGTCCCGCCTTGCTGAGGAAGCCCGCTGCGGACGCGCGCTGATGCTCGTGCGTGAGCCGCGCGCCCGGCACGCACAGCACGCGGTAGCCCGCCTGCCAGATGCGCGCGCAAAAATCGACATCCTCCATATAGAGGAAGAAGTGCTCGTCCATGCCGCCGAGTTCGCCGAACAATGCGCGCCGCACGATAAAGCCCGTGCCCAGCACCCACTCGGCTTCGAACGGCGTGCCCGCGGCCCACGCTTCGCGCATCATGTGGATGTCGATGCGGCGCTTGAACACGCCGAGCCGCCCGAGCGGCGAGCGCCGGCCGAGTATGTCGAGCACCGAATAGAAGCGCCGCGCGGAAAACTGCCGCTCGCCATCCGGGTAGACCAGATCGAGACCGACGAGGCCGACATCCTTCTCCGTCTCGAACAACTGCACCGCGTTTTCGAGCGATGTATCGACGAAATAGGTGTCCGGGTTCAGCACGAGCACGAGTTCGCGCAGACAACCGACCATGCCGAAATTGACGCCGGCTCCGAAGCCGCGATTGATCGACGTTTTGACGAGTCTCACTCCTGTCGGAAGCGTCTCCCTCAGATAGGAAAACGAATTGTCAGGTGAAGCGTTGTCCACTACGACGATGTCCTCCTTATCCGCAATCGAAAGTTCCAGGACGGAGCGCACGCAATTTCCGACCAGTTTCGGCGTGTTGTAATTGACGATCACCACACTGATCATTCCCTTCAGGTTCATCCCCACCTCCTGCTTTGCATCAGGTGTTCGTGGAATTACCCCCAAACACGGCTTTCCAGTTCGTTCACCATGCTTCGCGCTCGTCGCGCGCACTATCGACTACCCACTGCTCGTCCGCGCGATGCGGACGATCTGGCATGCACTGCCTTGCGGTTCGCTACGCGCTGTTTCGACGCGGTCCGTCCACGTAATCGAACACCGGCAATGTCATCAGGATGAAGACAAACGGAATCACTTCGATCGATTGATAGAAGAGCGTTTGAAATAAAGCGGCCCATATACACAACGCAATCCGGCTTGCGCTGCTCACGAGTTTCGTCACCGATATCAGCACGCCGTAATAGAAGATCGCGCCCATCAGGCCGATATTCAGAATCTGCTGCAGCACGCTCGATTCGACGACGCCGAACTCCTGTTTCACCGGTTCTGGCGCCGAGTTCGTGACGAGCCCGAAGTACGTGCCGGCGATCGCGTTGACCGGCGATCCGAGCGACTTGGCCTTTTCCCATGCTTCGGTGCGGCCGTCGTTGCCATCCGATTGCAGGTCGGTCGCGCCGATCATCCGTTCGGTGCCGACGTTGACGACACTATCGTTCTGACTGCTCACCGCGACGCCGAAGATCAGGATCGCCATCGTCGCAAACACGGTGGCGACGATCAGCTTCGCGTTTCTCGTGATGAACTCGATCGGTCCCTGCACGAACGCGAGCCCGAATGTGCCGAGAACGATCAGCATGCCGCTGCGCGACAGTGCAGAGAAAATCGCGAAACTTAGCACCACGCATGCGAGGCCCGACAGCACGTTCTTGCGCACCAGATAGTCGACGCCGCACAGCGACGCGGCAATCGCGACGAACAGCGGGTAATGCAGATAGCTGCCGGTCAGCGACGGCGCGCGCAGATTGTCGAAACCGTAAGTCGCGCCGGGCAGATCGATAGGGAACACGTTCTGCTGCTGCGCGAGCGCGACGCCCGCCTCGATCAGCGCGATCAGCACGAGCCCGACATAGGCGACGCGGGGACGCACGAAGCGCCGTTGATAGTTCGAGATCGCGTAGAAATAGATGAACAGCGTGAAGATGAAGACGAACAGATAGGACAGCCCGAGCTGATCGGTGAGCGCGAGGGTCGCGACGATCGACAGCCCGATCGAGAACAGCATGCCCACGAGCAAGCCGAACGGCAGGCGTCCCTGGTCGCGGAAGTAAGCGGCGATCGCCGTCGGCGAGATGTACCACACGAGCAGTCCGACGATGCCGCCGACCTGGATCAGATAGGCGGCGTCCTTGCCGATCAGATACTCGAGCACGCCGCGCGATGCGCACAGCACGACGGCCAGCAGATAGGCGATGGTGGCGATCATGGCGTCACGCCTGATACGCCACGGAGGCGTTGACGTTGACCGGTTCCCCGCGGTAGATGCGCTCGATCACGTGCTGGAACTCATCGATCTCGCAGACGTTGAGCAAGGTGCCGTCGTGCTCGACGCCTTCCGCGCCGAGCGGCGTGGACACGACCGGCAGTTTCGCCGCGAGCATTTCGAGCGTCTTCAGCTTGACGCCGGCGCCCGAGAGCAGCGGCACCACGCCGATAGCGGCGGCCTCGAAGTACTTGCCCGGATTTTCGACGAAGCCGGTCACGCAGATATCGTCGCTATTGAGGCGCTTCACGCGCTCGCTCGGATCGGAACCGACCACGAACAGCTTGAGTTGCAGACCGCGCCGGCGCAGCGGCAGAAAAATCGTGTCGATGAAATTGAGCAGCGCCTCTTCGTTTTCGCGGCGTTGCATCGCCCCCCAGAACAGGATGTTGCCTTTCTCGACCGTGTCTTTGGAGCGCCGCACTTCCTTCAGAAACGCCGGCAGCGAGATCGGCACGACCTGCACCGTGCCGACCCCGGGGTACAGGCCGTTGATCAGCTGCGCGTCCTTGCTCGACAGCACGAGCACCTTGTCGGCCAGCTTCAGCAGACGCTGTTCGAGCATGAAGGTCTGTCGTGTAAACAGCCATCCTTCGATGGACTTGATGCGCAGCATGACCTGGATCTGCACGTCATGCGCGCACATCACGATCTTCACGCCGTCGTGGAAACGCTCGCGCAGACTCTGCGCATACGTGAAGCATTGCGAGAATTCGAGCCGCACCGTGTCGTAACGGTGCCTGTCGACGAGCTCGCAGAGGAACTTGCCGATCGCGGGCTTATAGCGCGAGTACAGGCGCGGTGAAAACGTCAGCGGACTCGCGAGGAACGACGGAACCAGGTCGAACCGGCTCACGTACTGGATGTAGACGTTGCGCACGTTCGCGCGGAACTCGATGTCTTTTTCGTCGACCGGCACGCGCGACACGATCAGCACGTCGAGCTCCGATTCCGCGCTCAGTTTGATCAGGTAGTCGTAGGACAACCGGTGGCCAGCTTGCGGCGCGTTTTTCTGAGGCAGAAAAGGCGTGACAAATAGCTGTTTCATCCGAGTAGTCCCTTGCCTGTACGGTGTGCGCTCGACAAGCGCGGCCGTAAGATCCCTTCGCATTGCTGTGTTGGTTTTCTGATCGGTCCATTCGGGCGCTACGCCCCGCACCGCGGGAGCGTCGCGAACTACGCGCCCGGGTTTATCGGTCGTACGGTTTGTAGATGTAGGCCGCGTAGCGATAGCGTCCGTAGCCGTAGCTGTAGCGTCCCGGCCGCATCTTCAGTCCGTTCATGATCACGCCGCGCACCGGCAGGCCGACCTTCTGCATCTGGCGGACCGACTCACGCAGCTCGCCGATGCCCGTCACACCCTGACGCGCGACGAAGAACGTCGTACCTGCCACGCACGCGAGCCGCACCGCATCCGCGGCGAGCAGCACCGGCGGTCCATCGAGCAGCACGACGTCGTAGCCGGTCGCGACCTGGCGCAGCACCGACTCGAGCCGCGCGTTCGACAGCACGTCGCTCGGGCTCGCCACCTGGCGGCCGCTCGCGATGAAATCGACACCCTGGAAACGGGTCGCGCGAATCAGCTCTTCGGGGCGGTACGCGCCCTGGATCAGATCGGACAGGCCGGGACCGCGATCGCCGCCGAGATGCCGATGCAGAAAGCCGCGGCGCAGGTCACCGTCGACCAGCAGCACGCGCTTGCCGGTCGCACCGATCACCGCGGCGAGATTCAGCGACACGAACGACTTGCCGATGCCCGGCGTCGGGCCGGTGATCAGCACGATATGGTTGCGCGCCTTGGTCATCGTGAATTCGAGCGCGGTGCGAAAGCCACGCAGACTTTCGATCGCCGGATCGATCACCGCTTCACCCGCGAGCACGAGCGCCTTCGATTCCGGACGGCGACGGCTATGCGCGAAGCGCTCTTCCTGACGGCTGAACGGCACGCTCGCGTAGACCGGCAGCCCAGTGCGCAGCTCGACTTCGTACGGATCGTCGATCGCATCGAACAGACGCTGACGCACCAGCGCGATCACCGAGCCGACGAACACGCCGATCATCATCGCGCCGATGATGATCAGCAGCGGCTTGGGCCGGACCGGTGTATCGGGTGCGACGGCGCCGTCGACGATGCGCACGTTGCCGGCCTTGCCCGCCTTGATCAGCTTCAGCTGTTCGAGCGTATTGCGCAGCGACGTGTCGAGTTCGGTGCCGACCTGCACGTCGCGCTGCAGGCGCAGCACGTTCTGTTCGAGCGGCGGCAGCGACTGCGTCCGGCTCGCGAGATCTTTCGCTTCCTGTTGCGCCGCGCGCAACTGCGCGTTGACCGACTGCACGGCCGGATGCTGGTCGGTGAAGCGCGACAGCAGTTCATTGCGCTTCTGCTGGAGTTCCGCGAGCCGCGTCTGCGCCTGAACCGACAGCTGCAGCAGGTTGGTCGCTTCCTCGCCGAGATCGACGGTGCCATGCTTCGCGCGGAAGTCGTTGAAGCGCGTTTCCGAATCGGAAAGCTGCTGGCGCATTTCCGGGAGCTGCATTTCGAGGAAACGGATCGAACGCTCCGCTTCCTCGGATTTGCGCTTCAGGTTCTGGCTCACGTATTCGCCCGCGATGGTCCCGAGAATCGCGCTGATCTTGTTCGGATCGCTGCCTTCGAGCGACACGCCGAGGATGTCGGACTCCTTGCCTTTTTCGGAGATCGTCAATTCCTTGCGCAGCTTTTCGGTCGTCGTCAGCGCGGACTGGCGCCGCACTTCGAAGGTCGCACCGGGTTTCGCGTCGATCCGGTCGACGACGAGCGTGAGCGGCCCGTAGTTGGTCGTCGCGTTCAGCGCCTGGCCGACCATGCCTTCGAGCTTCAGCTTGCCGTATTGCAGTTCGTAGCTCGATCCCTCGCCCATCCTCAGCACGAACGGACGATCGAACAGCTCTTCCGGCACATCGAATTTCGACACTTTGATGCGCTCGTTGCCGTACACGTAGCCGTGCGGTCCCGGCGTCGACAGATGATCGGAATGACGGGCGAGCCAGCGGCCGAACAGCGGGAAGTAACGCGGTGCCGCTTCGATGTCGAGATTGAGCTTGTCGACCGCGCGGCCCACCACCATGCGCGAGCCGATCACCTGCGCCTCGCCGGACGTCGCGGTCTTCACGTCGAACATCGCGGACACGTCGCCGATCACGCTCTTGGACGAGGTACCTGCGTTCTCTTCGACCTGCACCAGGATGTCCGCACGATAGACGGGTTCGGAGAACACCGAATAACCGATGCCGAGCGCGACCGCGATGGCCGTCGTGATGGCAATCAGCTTGCGGTTGTCATACAGCGCATCCAGATAGTTCGCAAAGCCTGCCGGCGGATGTTCGCTGTTGTTGTTCCGGCTATCGAATGGTGCACTGCTTTGGTTCATGCGAGTTCTCCCAAAGTCCCGACGGTTTCCCACTTCTTCCCGGCGCCCGAACCGGCACGTCGCCGCATCCAGTCACGCCGGTGTCCGATCGAGCCGACCGCCTCGATCGGACGGGGGTAGCCGATTTACGCCACATCGGCTACCTTTGTGTGTAACAGCACCTATGCGAGCTCGGCTCTTTTCCCTAACATCGCACCACTCGCGTTCTTACGGAGACCGAAATGAAAAAACTTCTTGCCGCCGTATTACCGGTATTACTGACTGCCCAGGTGGGCTACGCCCAGAGCATCGTGTCCGCCTCCTCTTCCGCTTATGCCCCGCGTTATGTCGCCAAGCACTCGCAACTCGACGCGATGACGCCTCATGCGGCCAGTTCACCGACTCTCTACGGCTCTCCGTCGGATCTCGCGTACGCAAAAAAGAACCGCTATGTCGCGCCCAACGTGTACACCCAAACTAAAAACAGCCTTCCGAAGCAGAAACGTACAAGCGTTGCACAGCCTGTCCGCGGCAAGAACTCAGCGGACCCCTACGGCAGCGATTTGTGGAATTCAGACCAGACCTACGCGTCTCCCGAGACCTCCGATCCCTACAGCGTGCGCTGAGCTGTAGCGCATCACCGTCTGGATCCCCCGTATCGCCGATGTGGCCGCTTGCGGCCACATTCCTGTTTGGGTTGAGCTGACTGCCGGGCCCGGTAGAGATGTATCCCCGATTAGCCGCGTCTCGTCCGCCGTCTTTCCACGCAAACGCTCACGACATGCACATGCTCTTGTTTTGATGAGTCGGCCGTTTCGTCGGCGCGCTACAACGCTCGATAAAAAGCCTTTCTTGGCAATCATAATATTCAGAGAGCCTGTCCTTACAACGTTCGGCAGCGCACACAAAAGCCGATCGCTACAGGATTGCTTCAGACAAATCACGCAATAAAGAACGCATGTTTAAAGCGACGATAACCGTGTGGATATACACGCCGTTCGCCACAATCAGCGCCGACTATTTTCAGGGCGCCGGACGCGGATTATCTGCATAACGCGCGCGCCGGCGCGACGGCGCGTTGGGCGCCGAGCTTTCGCCGATGTGCATGATTTCGGCCAGACGCCGCGCGTAATGCTCGGGCAGATATTCTCCGACGTCGTACTTTCTGCGCTCATCGGCCAGATGAACGGCCAACTCGCCGAGCGCCTGTTTCAGACTGCCCGGATCGAACTTGAACTTGATCTTGTTGCCGACCGATTCCGCGGTCACCGCCATGCTGCCGCCATCGCGAATCAGCACCGGCAGGCCGAGCATCGCCGCCTCGACTACGACGAGGGGCGCGTTCTCCGCGCCCACCGACGGCACGACCACCGCATCGGCGAACTCGCGCATCGCGGGAAACAACTGCTGCTGCGGCATCGTGCCGAACAGGATCAGCTTGCGCTCGGCGATCAGCGACGCGTAGCGTTCTTCGATCGCCGCGCGATCCGGCCCGTCGCCATACACGCCGATGCTATTGATGCGTTCGAAGCCCGCCGCCTCGCAGAGCGTCAGAAATTGCATCAGGCCTTTCTCGGGCGAGATCCGTCCGACGAACGCGATGTTGAAGCGTTCCTTGCCACGCACCGTGACGATCGGCATCGCGCTCGGCACCGCCGACGGATTGTGCACGATCACCGTGTTCTCGATGCCCACGCGATGCAGCGCCTGCTGCATGAACAGGCTCGGGCACAAGATCCTGTCGAACACGCGCGCGGGCTGATAGGCCGCGCGTACCGCATGCCACCATGCCTTCGTCATCAGATCGTGCACGAGGCCCTTCGGCGTCGGCCGCAACGTGAGGACCGCGCGGGTGCGCAGCACGTCGAGCGGCAGAATGATCGGCCGCTTGTCCTTGTCGAAGTACTGCAGCGACGGATTGTAGTAGACGAGGTGATAGTCGTGGCAGGTGTGATACGCGCGGTAACCGAACTGACGCTGGTTGTGCGCGATCACGCTGAGAATCGAAGGCGACAGCACGTTGTGGTAGTTGTGCACCATCAGCCGATGCGGCCGGAAACGGTGCAGCGTCTTTTCGAGCGCGCGCGCGGCGGTCGTGTTCCAGGAGCGCGTCAGCATCGTCGAGCGGCCGGAAAACTGGCTATCGTCGAAACGCTCGACCTCGACGCCGCGCAGCGTACCCAATAGCTCGGCCGATTGTTGATAGACCACTTCCGCGCCGCCCATGTGCGCGTAATCATTGATCACCAGTACCCTGCAGCGCTGCATGTTCCCCTCCTGTTGTCTACCTCTCGTGCCGTCTCGCGAAGAACCCGGACGGCTTGCCCGGACCAATCGCCTGGTCCGGGCGCTCCCCCTGTTCAAAACTGCGGAAACTTGCCGCGCCAGCCGCCCCCCTCGCGCAGATAGCGCAGAAACAGCGCAATGCCACTCAATTGCGCCGCGAAACGCAGCGTCGACGCCGCATCGTCGATGATGATCGTGCGCAACCGGTACGGATCGGTGTGCTGATCGTTCCAGCCGATGTCACAAGTCCGCGCCGTTTTGAAGCCCGCCGCGCGCACGAACTCCACTTCGCGCTCGCCGTAATTGCCGTTCGGATACGCGAAGTGCTCGCACGGCTGTTGCAGCAGCGCCGCGATTTCACGGCGGCTGTCGCTTATTTCGGCCTCGCTTTCAGCGTCGCTGCAATGCGTGAGGATCGGATGGAAGCGCGTATGCGCCTGGAAGTCGACGTGCTCGCGCATCGCCTGCATCTGTTCGATCGACAGGCCGGTCGGTCGGTCGTCGCCGTCCTGCTGGTAGCCTTGAGCCGCCAGCGCGGCGAGGCGCTCTTCGTTCGTCATGCGCTTCAGACGTTCATGGCCGACGCGCAGCGAACCCGGATGCAGCCACCAGTGACTGCGCGGCCGTCCGACGATGCGGCTGCACAGAAAGATCGTCGGGCGCACCTTGTGCTTGATGAACACCGGCAATAGCTTCGCGTTGCCCACGTGGCCGTCGTCGAGCGTGATCGCCACGCGCGGCCGGCCGCGGCCGGGCGCGCTGACGTCGGTCAATGGCACGAACTCGCACAGCTTGCTCAGATAAGTCAGATGACGGTCGAGCGTGTCCGGATCGGGATCGTGATAAAGCAGCACGGCTACGCGATCGCGCCACAGCAGCTTGCGCGTGCACCACGCGAGCCCTGACATCAACACGAAGCCCGCGAGCATCTCCTTCACGAGCGCCTTGTAGCGCTTCATGCGGGGCCCGCGGTAGCGATCGGACAGGCGCGAGCGCACAGACGCGCCCGTTGTTTGGGTCTTATTCACCTGAGCGCTCCGGCATGGGTGCATGGGCGACGGGCCACGCGCGTTGCCGCGAGCCCGCTTTCAACGAGCCGATAAGGTGCCGCGCCACGGTCGGCGACGCGTGCTTGGTTCCATAGACGAAGCGCATCACGGGCCCGAAGCTATGCGCGGACGCGGGTCCGATCACATAGAGGCCGCGCACGCGCGTTTCGTAGTGCGAGTTCAGGTCGGGCATGCCGCCTTGATTCGAAATCGCGTCGGCCAGATCTTTCGACAGGAACGCGTGCTGGCGCATGTCGGTTTTGAAGCCGGTCGCGGCGATTACGTGATCGGCGCTCACGCGTGCTTCCTTGCCGTCGGTCAGCACGTTCAGAACGACGCGGTCGTTTTCGACCGCCGCGGAGCGCACCACGGTGCGATGCGAGATCTGTACCTTGCCGACCACGCGATCGTGCAGCCACCACGCGCCAGACGCGCCATACGTGTGCTCCATGATCAGCTTGCGGCGTCCCGGGTCGAGCATGTGGAACACGCCGGGAAACTCGGACAGGAACAGCGACCGCCAGCCGCGCCCGAGCCCCGCGTCGGGCCCCTTGATGCGCGACAGGATGTTGCGCCCGCCGTGCGGCCGCTCGTGCCACACCACGCTGCTCTCGCGCATCAGCACGTGCGCGCGGGCGCCGAGCTCGTTGAGCAGCGCGGACAGCCCGAGCGCCGACTGCCCGCCGCCGACGATCGCAATGTCCTTGCCGCGCGCCCACTCGAGGTTGCCGTACAGCTCCGAATGCGACGCATACTGCGGCGGCAAGCCCTGCAGCGCCGGCGGAGTTTGCGCGAAGCCCTTCAGGCCGAGCGCGATCACGACCCGGCGCGCGGCGAGCGAGCGGCCGTCGCTAAGCGACAGCTGGAACTGATCGCCGACGCGGCGCAATGCGAGCACGTCGACCGGCTGGATTTCGCCGACCAGATTCGACTGGAACCACAGCCCGTACTCGACGAAGGTTTCGAGCGGCAGCGCCATGCCGAGCGGCCGGTACGGCAGCCCTTTCAGGCGGCAGAAATCTTCGACGGTAAAGCCGCTGCGCGGCGCATGCATGCTCGACGCGAAAGCTTCGGAGCGCAGCAGCATGCCGGGCGGCATGTAGTTTCGCCACGCTCCCATCGGTTCCCCGAGGATCTGGTGATCCACGCCGGCGGCCTTCAGATGCGCGGCAAGAGATGACCCGTAGGGCCCCGCGCCAATGATAATGGTATCGGTCAAAGACATTGCTGGTCTCCAGGGGACGGGCTTTCGTCGCCAGCGTCAGGCTTTCGCCTGACGCGACTCGGGCGCCCTGATCGCTTTTTTCCAGCTGCGCTTCATGCGTCGGAGCGGATTCATCACGACATAGTGCTGCAACGCTGGAAACGGATCGTTCCAGCGGAAATAGCCATCGAAAATTTTGGTGCGTTCGCTCAGCAGTTCGGGCGGCGGCCGGTCGGAAAACGTCGCGCGCCACGCAACCGGTAGCCGGCTCAGGCGCTCGACCGGCAACGGCAGGCCGAGTTCATGGCGGTACGCGGCAAGCGGAATGTTGACGCCGCACAGCGTCGCGATCTCCTCCTGCCAGTCCGTGCGGCCGACCGTCGGCTCGACCATCACGAACTCGTTGTAGTTGTCGTCCCACTTGTACTCGATGCTGCCCATGCCGTCGAAACCGGCCGCCTCGGCGAAGCGCCGCGTCAGCGGTTCGAGCGTCCCGCGCGCTTCGGGCGCGGCCACGCAGATCGCGGTGTTGCCGATGCCCGGCGGCGAGCTCAACACCTTGCGGCCGGTGAACATGCTGACCATGTTGCCGTCCGCGCCGCGATAGAACAGCGTGAAGTGGATGTTGCTGTCGGGACCTTCGATCCACTCCTGCGCGATGATTCCGCCTGGCGTCGCCAGCATCGCGATCGCGCGATCGCGTGCATGCTGCAGCGTGTCGACGCGCACCGCGCGTTCTTTCTCGCCACGCAGCACGTTGCGCTTGTCGTCTGGTTTCAGCACGCACGGGTAGCGCAATTCGGCCAGCCGTTCGATGTCGGCAAGCTTTTCGAGCACGACCGAGCGCGGCACCGGAAAGCCGTGGCTCTGTGCAAATTCGTGAAAGCGCGCCTTGCTCGACAACATCTTGACGGTGTCGTCGGCGGGCAACCGGAATCGATACCAGTGCGACAAAGCCAGCCGATTTTCCGACACCGCATGCACCGCGTCTTCGTCGGTCAGAATCAGAACCGGCAGACGATCGAACCGCTTGCCGAGTTCGATCATTTCGTCGACGAATATTTTCCCAACAAAACTTTTTATCTGATGCGCATGAACGTGTCGGCACCACGTCGCCGCGCGGCTCCTCGTATCGACTGCGACAACCGGAACGCGGGCCTGCGCGAGCGATCGCGCCACCCCCAGTCCGTTCAACTCTGCTCCAACAATAACCCCTGCCGATTGACCTGAGTCGTATGCGCTCGCCATAGTGTCGATTTCCTTGCTTCGTACGTGCATGGGCCTCGAAGACATGCTTCGAGACTCCACGCGATCGAACTATCGAATCGGATAGAAATCCTTTTTATCGCCTCGCGGGGGCGCTTCGGCGTTAAAGCTGTGTTTCGGCGGAAAGCATGCATGAGCGCGGCAGGCGCGTCCTGGCACGCGCCGTGTGTCGAATCATGGTCTTGCGATTTACCGCAGCGAGCGCATTGCGCTGCGCTCGCCGTGACCTACTTTACGTTTCCGCCTGATCTCGATACGTGCGCCGGCGCACAAAGAGCAAAAGAAAGTAAGAACAGAAAAAAACCCTTTCGAAAGGCGCTCAGCCTTATTGCATAAGGGTTTCGCCAATTATGCATTTGTTATGTAAAAATGTTGCGAAGCATAATTTATTGCAACGCGATAATGGCGGAAAAAAACTTTCTAATGGGACTATAAAGTGCTGGATCGCACAAAAAATACGCGCTACGAATGCTATTCGTAGCGCGACGCAAAATGCCTTATTTACCTTCGCTCAATCCGCGCTCGAGCGCCGCGACACCCGCCGGCAGATCGACCTTGACGCCGAGATCGACCATCGTGCGGCCGAGCGCGTGCACGGTGCGAAACAGGTTGTGCTCGCGGCACTGCTCGCCCATCTGGCCGATCCGCACGATCGGCAAACCGAACGAGCCAGCGATTTCCACCTGATGCTGTCGCGAGATATGCGCGCAGACGTCGGCGGGACTCAGGCCGTCAGGCACCTCGATGCCGATCACCGAGTTGAGCCGGCAATTCTCCGGCGCATACAGTTGCAGGCCCATCTCGGTGACGCCCTGCTGCAACGCGAGCGAGCATTTCAGATGGCGCGCGAAGCGCTTCTCCAGCGTTTCCGCGCAGACGAGCCGCAGCGCCTCATGCAAAGCGAGTACGCCCGACACCGGTGCTGTGTAGTGATAGCCGGCGTTGTGCCAGAAGTTTTCCGCCAGCGACGCATCGAGGCACCAGTGCGTGTTGGGCACCGTGCGGCCTTTGACGCGCGCCCACGCCGCGTCTGAGAACGCGATCAGCGACACACCCGGAATCGACGACAAGCCCTTCTGGCCGCCGGTAATCACCGCGTCGATGCCCCAGTTGTCCATTTCGAGCGGCATCGTGCTCAGCGTGCAGACGGCGTCGACGATCACGAGGGCGCCGGCTTCCTTCGCGAGCGCGACGATGTCTTTCAGATGATAGTTCCACACGGTGTTCGAAGTCTCGCCCTGCACCACCGTGACGACCTCGGGACGCTCGCGGCGCAGCGCATCGGCGACCTGATCGAGACTCGCGACCGTGCGGTCCGCGACTTCGAGCGTGGTCACCTTCGCGCCGACGCGCCGGCCCATTTCGCTCATGCGGTCGCTGAAGAAGCCGTTCTTGATGCACAGCATGCGCGTGCCTTCCCACGCGAGATTGCAGATCGCCATCTCCATCGCGCCCGATCCCGGTCCTGCCACGCCGAGCACCCACTTCGACTGCGTCTGGAACACGTAGCGCGCCATCGTCTTCACCTGGTTCACCACCTTCGCCATCGTGCCGCCCAGATGGTTGATCACGATCGCATTGGCCTTCGCGACCGCGGCGGGAATCGGCACGGGACCGGCGCCCATCATCAGCAGCGGTTCTTCGGGAAGGATGGCGTCGAGCGATTCGACAACCGGACAGGGGACGGACGAAGCAACGGTAGTAGAGGTTGAAGTCGGCATGATCGGTGTGTGAATGTGAAGCGCAAAGGAACGAACGGCCTCGCCGCAGATACGCCGCTCGAGGCCGTTCGTCCGATCATTCACCGAACCGCGCGATTGCGCAAGTTTTTTGGCTGGGGTAGCGGACCACTAAGCGCGACCGATACACCCTCGCCAGTCACTTCATCACCTTGCTCTTGTCGAGCTTGCTGCCGGTCGCCGCGTTGTAGCGCTCGACATACTCCTCGATCAGCCTGCGCATCGCCCGACCGATCTTGCGATAGTCGGACTCGTTCAGATTGGCGAGCGACACGCGCCCCGACGGGTGCTGGGTGCCGAAGCCGCGGCCCGGCAGCAGCACCACGCGCGCCTCGCGCGCGAGCCGGAATAGCAGCTCGGACGGCTCGGTGTTCTTCAGCAGCCAGTCGACGAACTCGCGCCCGTAGGCTCTTTCACCGAGGAATTCGATGTCGACGATCGTGTAGTAGTCGACCTGGTTCGGATCGTCGTCCTCGAACGCGATGCCCACTTCCTCGTACAGCGCCTGCTTGCGCTTGCGGATCAGGCGCTTCAGCGCGTTCTTGTACGCGTCGGGCGTGTCCATCAAGGAGAACAGCGAGAACAGCACCATCTGCACCTGCTGCGGCGTCGACAACCCGGCCGTGTGATTGAGCGCGACGGTGCGGCTGTCGGCCACGAGCCGGTCGATGAACTTCAGCTTGTCGGGCTCGGTCGTGATCGACTCGTAGCGACGATGCAGCTCCTTCTTCACGTCGGCCGGCAGTTTGCCGATCAGCTTGTCGAGCACGTTGTCGCGATGCGTGGCCACCGCGCCGAGACGCCAGCCGGTCGCGCCGAAATACTTCGAGTACGAGTAGACGAGGATCGTGTTCTTCGGCGCGAGCGCGAACAGCGACACGAAGTTGTCGGCGAACGTGCCGTACACGTCGTCGGTCAGCAGGATCAGGTCGGGCCGATCCTTGACGATGTCCGCGACGTGCTCGAGGCTCGCGTCGTCGATCTTCACCGACGGCGGATTGCTCGGATTGACGAGGAAGAACGCCTTCACTTTCGGATCGCGCAGCTTGTCGAGCTCCTGCTTCGAGTACTGCCAGCCGTGCGCGACGTCGGCATTGATATGCACGACTTTCAGCTGATAGTCGTTCAGCGCCGGGATCTCGATGTAGGGCGTAAAGATCGGCATGCCGAGCGCGATCGAGTCGCCCGCCTTGATCAGATGGTTCTCGCGCATCGTGTTGAAGATGTAGGTCATCGCCGCGGTACCGCCTTCTACGGCGAAGATGTCGAACTCGCCGATGAACGGATGCTTGCCGATCATCTCGCGGCGCAGATACTGGCCGACGATGATTTCCGACAGCTTCAGCATGCGGTCGGGCACCGGGTAGTTCGACGCGAGAATGCCCTCGCACATCTCATACAGAAAGTCGGTCCCGGACAGCCCGAGCTGATCGCGCACGTACGACACCGCGCCGCGCAGAAAGTCGATGCCGGGCACGCCGCGGTTCTCGCGTATGAACAGGTCGAAGCGCTCCGCGAGTCCGTCGCGGCGCGGAAAACCGCCGACGCCTTCGGGCATGTACGCGAACGAGCGCTCGGACTCGCGCATCGCGAACAGGCCGAGCTGCCAGAAGCCGTGGCGAGGGATCGTCGCGAGAAAGTTCGGATTGCCACGGCCGGCGTTGAGCATCGCGATGTTGGCGGCCCGCTCGACCGCGCCGCCGCCGGCGGCCTTGATCAGTTCGTCCTTCAGTTCGAACGGGCTCAGCGCGGCAAGGCCCGCGTCCACGCCCGAGCGTTTCTTATCGCCCTTCTCTTTAGCCATGATGCGTTCTCCAGTGAAGAGGTGAAACACGCCGGCGTGGCGAGGCGTCCCGGTTGCGGCCGGCTACAGGGATCGATGCGCAACGGCTTTCGATAACCGTGCGATCAACGACGGGTGAGCGCTACACGAGCCCGACCACCAGCGGCCCGAGCAGTGTCAGCGCGACGTTCGCGATCGCATAGGTGATCGCGAACGGCACGGTCGGCACCGCGCTTTCGGCCTTATCGAGGACGCCGCCGAACGCCGGGTTGGCGCTGCGCGAACCGGACAGCGCGCCGGCCAGAATCGCCGCGTTGTTGTAGCGCAGCACGTAACGGCCGAACAGCATCGTCAGCAGCAGCGGAAACAGCGTGACGAACACGCCGAGCAGGAAGATGGTCACGCCGCTTTGCTTGACCGTGACGACCGCCTGCAGGCCCGAGTTCAGACCGACCACCGCGACGAACGCGGCGAGCCCGAAGTCCTTCAGCAATTGCGAGGCGGCCGATGGCATCACGCCGTACATCGGATGCTTGCCGCGCATCCAGCCGAACAGCAGGCCCGCCAGCAGACAACCGCCGCCCGAGCCGAGCGTGAGCGGCACGCCGCCCACGTTGACGACGACCAGCCCGATCAGCAGACCGATCACGAGGCCGACGCCCATGTAGATGAAATCGGTCTTGTTGCTGTACGGCAGCTCGTAGCCGGCAGCTTCGACCGCGCGCTTGGTATCTTTCGGCGAACCGTAGAAGGTGATCACGTCGCCGTGCTGCAGCTCGGTTTCGGGCAACACCGGCAGCGGCTGCCCGACGCGCGTGATGCTCTGCACGTAGACGCCGTGCCGCATGTCGCGATCGATCATCTGGCGCGCGGCCGCGATCGTCGTGTGATTCATGCCCTTGCGCGTGAACACGCCTTCGCGCGTCTGCATCACGACGCCGATGTCCTCGGCGTCGCCGACCTCGTTGCCTTTCGCACCGAACGCGACGACCGCCTCGCGGCGGCCCACGACGAGCACGATGTCGTCGGGTTGCAGCACGAAGTCGGGCTTCGGCTCGATCTGCTGGTTACCGCGCTTGACGCGCTCGATCGTCAGATCTTCGCCGTGCAGCGACTCGACCGCCTGCACGCTCTTGCCGGCGCTGAAGTCGATCCGGTATGCGCGCCCGACCAGTTCGGGCAGCGCCGCCACCTGCCCCGGTCCGCGCGTCGGCGCGCCCGACGACAGTTCGCGCTCCGCCTCGATCGACGCTTCGCGCAAGCCCTGGCCCATGAACTTCGGCAGGATGTTCACGCACACGATGATCGCGCCGAGCGAACCGAACACGTAGGTGACCGCGTACGCGATCGCGACGTCCGATTGCAGCGATCTGACCTGATCGGCGGGCAGGCCGAGCCGCGCGATCGCGTCGCCCGCGGTGCCGATGATCGCCGACTGCGTGAGCGCGCCGCCCGCGAGTCCGGCCGCGAGCCCCTTGTTCAGATGGAACAGCTTCGCGCACACGACCACCGTGATCAGCGCGGTCACCGCGAGAAACACGGCCATCGCGATCTCGCGCAGCGTCTTGCGGTTCAGCGAGTTGAAGAAGCCGGGCCCGGAGTCGTAGCCGACCGCGTAGATGAACACCGCGAACATCACCGCCTTCACGCCGTTGTCGACCGTCACGCCCGCCTGGCTGATCACGACCGCCGCGAGCAGCGAGCCGCCCACGCCGCCGAGCTGGAACTTGCCGAAGTTGATCTGCCCGATGAAATAGCCGACCGCGAGCGACAGGAACAGCGCCATCTCCGGTGACTTGTGAAAGATGTTGTGTAGCCAGTCCATCGCGCCCTCGCTGAGTAGTTGTCGGGTTCGTTGGCGATACCCGGCACGGGTACGGCGCGCACCTGTGCGGCGCGAGCGCCTGATTTGCCGCGAAGTGCGAAACGCCGCGCGGCATGCGGCTTCGGCAAGTCCGGCTAGCCGAGCTTGCCGGCGATGCCCACCACCACGGGCCCCATCAAAGGCAACAGGATGTTGGAGAGCGCATAGGTGATCGTGTAGCCGATCACCGGCGTCGAATTGCCGGCCGCGCCGACGAGCGCGCTGATGGCCGGCGTACTGCACTGCTGGCCCGCGATCGCGCCGAGCAGCATCGGCGCTTCGAGCTTCAACAGCGCATGGCCGACCCATAGCGACAGCAGGCCCGGCACCAGCACCATCAGGACGCCGGCGAGCGGCAGCGCGAGCCCGTACTCGCGCACGAGCTTGATCGCGTCGGGACCGGCCGACAGCCCGACCGCGGCGATGAACGTCGCGAGTCCGAAGTCCTTGAGGATCTGCGCGGCCGCCGACGGCAGCGAGCCGACCAGCGGATGGCGCGAGCGGACCCAGCCGAACAGCAGCCCCGACAGCAGACAGCCGCCGCCTGTGCCGAGCGCGAGCGTCACGCCGCCGATCGTGCCGCCGAGCCGCCCGATCGCCATACCGACCAGCACACCGAGGCCGAGATAGACGAAGTCGGTCTTTTCGGTCGGCGGCAATACATAGCCGAGCCGCTTCGCGCCACGTGCGACGTCGGCCTTCGCGCCGACCAGCGTCAGCACGTCGCCGCGATGCAGATCGGTGCCGGGCAGCGCGGGAATCGTCGATTCGAGCCGCGTGATCGCGGCGATATAAACGCCGCGCGCGTTTTCCGGCTTGGCCTGCGCGCGCAGTTGCGCGACCGTCATCCCGTCGACATCGGGCCGCGTCAGCACCACGTTGAGCCGTTGCGCGAACACCTGGCCGAAATCGGCGCCCAGCACCTCTTCACCGAGGCCAGCCGACGCCGCGACGACCGCCGCGCGCCGTCCGGCAACGAGCACGACATCGCCGGCCGCGAGCCGCGTCTCCATGGCGACCGGCAGATCCGCGCCGTGGCGCTCGATCTGCTCGACGGTCAGGTTGTAGCCGTATTGCTCCTCGAGCGCGCGCACCGTGATGCCGGCGGCCGTGCCGATTCGAAACGCGCGGCCGACGAGCGCCGGCGCGGCCGCGCTCTGTCCTTCGCTGAACGCGCCCTCGCCGCCGAGCTTGCGCCACACGCGCTCGGCTTCTTCGCGCAGATCGACGCGCAACAGCAGCGGCGCGAACTGGCTCGTAAACAGCACGATCGTGACCAGGCCGAACAGGTAGCTGACGCTGTAGGCGGTCACGATATTGGCCTGCAGACGCTGGGTTGCCGCGTCGCCGAGACCGAGCTTCGCGATCGCCTCGGACGCGGTGCCGATCACCGCCGACTCGGTCGCCGCGCCCGCGAGCAGTCCAGACGCGGTGCCGACGTCGAGCCGCAGCACGCTGACCGCGATCATGATCAGCACCAGCACCGAGACGATTTCGATCAGCGACAGCAGCCCATAGCGCCAGCCGCGCCCGATGTTCGCGAAGAACTGCGGGCCGCCGGTGAAGCCGAGCGCGAAGATGAACAGCGCGAACGCGATGTTCTTCAGGTCGGGCGCGATGCGCGCACCGCTCTGCCCGAGCACGAGCGCGACGATCAGCGTGCCGCACACGCCGCCGAGCTGAATCGGTCCGATATGAAACGAGCCAATGAAATAGCCAATGGCGAGACATGCGAATAGTGCGATTTCGGGTTGCGATCTCAGCAATTCACCGATCATGTTGGCTCGCCGATTTACAGTTGATTAACGAAAAACGGAACACCAACCGTTTGAAAACCGAATCAAACCGTCTGACAAAGGTGACGCGATGGTGACGTCGCGCGGGCAACGGGCGCGATGCACGACACCTCAAAGAACGCTGCGATGACAGGAGAACCACGCAATGGATGCCGGAAGCGCCGCACAGCGGGCACCGGCGCGCATGGACGAACGCACCGCCTGGCAATGCCGGCGGTGAAACGATTTCCCGAACGCCCGACAGTTACTCTTTCATCGCGAAGTCGCCTAACATCGTGAAAAAGCTAATCTGCTGTTTGGCCAGTTTCTTGCCGCATGTTTGTACATGCTTTGTTCGGAATGCTGGTTATTTGATATTGCAGTTCGCCAGCCCTGTCAACGTTATTTTTTACGAAAAACCGACTTCGCAAATTACGTCTAAAGCACGCTTCTTCGGAGCCTCATATGCGCACGATCCTGTTCAGCAGTCGTCAATACGACGTCGATACTTTCACCGAGGCCAATGCCGCGCATGGCTATGAACTGCATTTCCAGGAGTCCCCACTCGACAGCGAGACCGCGATCCTCGCGCATGGCTACGACGTGGTCTGCCCGTTCGTCAACGACAACGTCGACGCCGCCACGCTCGAACGGCTTCAAGCGGGCGGCACGCGCATGATCGCGCTGCGCTCGGCGGGCTTCAATCACGTCGACCTCCCCGCGGCCGAGCGGCTCGGCCTGCCGGTCGCCCGCGTGCCGGCCTATTCGCCGTATGCGGTCGCTGAGCACGCGGTCGGGCTGATTCTCGCGCTGAACCGGCGCCTGCCACGCGCTGTCGCGCGCACGCGCGAAGGCGACTTCTCGCTGCATGGGCTGCTCGGCTTCGACCTGCACGGCAAGACGGTCGGCGTGATCGGCACCGGCATCATCGGCCGGGTATTCGGGCGCATCATGGCGGGTTTCGGCATGCAGGTGCTCGCCTACGACCCGGGGCCGCACGCCGACGAACTGATCGCGCTCGGCGCGCGCTACGTGCCGCTCGATACCTTGCTCGCCGAATCGGACATCGTCAGTCTGCATTGCCCGCTGCTGCCCGACACCTATCATCTGATCAACCGCGCCGCGCTCGCGAAGATGAAGCGCGGCGCGATGCTGATCAACACTGGGCGCGGCGGGCTCGTCGAGGCGAACGCCCTGATCGGCGCGTTGAAGGACGGCCAGCTAGGCCATCTCGGACTCGATGTGTACGAGGAAGAAGGCGGCATCTTCTTCGAGGATCATTCGAATCTGCCGCTGCAGGATGACGTGCTCGCGCGTCTGTTGATGTTCCCGAACGTGATCGTCACCGCGCACCAGGCGTTCTTCACGCGCGAGGCGATGACCGAGATCGCGCAGACCACGCTCGCGAACATCGCGGCGTGGCAGGCGGGCACGCCGCGCAACGTCGTGCAGGCGGGGTAGCGGTGATAACCGGGGCCTATGCGAGGTGCCGGGGACCGCGAAAGTCAGACGTCGCTGTCGCCCAGTTGGGTCGCGCGAATCTCGGTGCGGGCATCATCGGCCGCGCCGCACAGCTCACGCAGCAATGCCGCCTCGCGCTCGTGCACTTCGACCGGACACCAGCGCGCGCCCGCCTCGGCCAGATAGCGCGCGCGATGCTGGCCGTTGCGAAACGCCACCACCCCCTCGCGCTCGATGCCGATCCAGCCGAGCAGTCCCGGCGCGCGTCGCGTGGAGATCGTCACGTAGGGCATCTGCGGAATGCGCGCGCTGTCGGGATCGAGAAACTCGCGAATGCCGCGGACCTTGCCCGCGTGCCATTCGGCGACCGGCTTCAGCACGTAATCGGTGTTGTCGCGATTCGCGCACACGAGCAGCTTGCGCAGATCGACGAGCACCACCTGGTGACGCGTGCCGTCGGTCACGAAGACGCGCTTCAGACGCACATGGTCGTACCACGAATGCTCGCGCAACGGCACGATCCAGACCGTTTCGGCGCTGGTCGGTGCGGAGGCCGGGGATGAATTGGGCAAAGGCAGGGACAAAGGCACACTCGGCAAGCTGGCGGCAGGACGCCAGCGCATTAATAGAGCGCTCACGCTACGAGCCGGATGTGACGAAAACATGACGGCCTACCGGATTAATTGCGCTGCATGAGCGGTTGGCGACACCGCCTGATCAGCAGGCGAATACGGCGCTTCAGATACCCTTCAGGTATACATAACGATGATAGCCACCGAACATTTCAATAGCCACGTGCGAATCGAATCGCATGACGTCAACGGCGTCGCGACGATCGTGCTGGACAGGCCCGCGCGGCGCAACGCGGTCGACCGGCAGGTGGCCGACGCATTGAGCGCCGCGTTCAGCCGCTTCGAGGCCGAGCCCGCATGGCGCGCGGCCGTGCTGTTCGGGGCGGGCGGCACGTTTTGCGCGGGCGCCGACCTGAGCGCACTCACCGACGACACGCGCCGCAACGAACTGCACGCCGACGGCAGCGGCCCGGGTCCGATGGGACCGACACGCACACGCTTCAGCAAGCCGGTGATCGCCGCGATCGCCGGCTATGCGGTCGCGGGTGGACTCGAGCTTGCCGCGATGTGCGATCTGCGCGTCGTCGAGGAAGACGCGGTGCTTGGCGTGTTCTGCCGGCGCGTCGGCATTCCGCTGATCGACGGTGGCACGATCCGGCTGCCGCGGCTGATCGGTTTGTCGCGCGCGCTCGATCTGATCCTGACCGGCCGTGCGGTCGATGCGCGCGAGGCCCTCGCGTTCGGGCTCGCCAACCGCGTGGTGCCGAAGGGCCAAGCGCGCGCGGCCGCCGAGCAACTGGCCGCGGAGCTCGCGGCGTTTCCGCAGGCGGCGCTGCTCGCCGATCGCCGCTCCGTGCTCGAGAACAGCACGCTTGAAGATCTCACCGAGGCGTTGCGGCGCGAAGGCGCGGGCGGCTACGCGGCGGTCTTCGCCGAGGGCGTGGCGGGCGCGGCGCGCTTTGCGTCGGGCGCGGGCCGTCATGGCGACAGGTTCGACGCGGATCAGCCGACGCCGCCCAATCGTTGAGACATGCTTACCTGAAACGAAGAGAGGAACTGCGATGGCTACGATCTACCGGGAAATCGCCGTGGAAACCGCCGCGCCCGATGCATGGACCGCGCTGCGCGATCCCGCCGACGTTGCCCGCGCGTTCGCGGGCGTGCTGACCGAGGCGCGCATGGAAGGCGAGCTGCGCTGGGTCACGTTCGCCGACGGCACCGTGGTCGAGGAACGCGTGATCGCCGTCGACGATGCGCACCTGCGGCTCGCCTACTCGGTGGGCGGCGGACGCTTCGAGCATCATCACTCGACGTTGCAGGTCGTCGCCGAGACGCCCACGCGTTGCCGCGTGATCTGGATCAGTGACTTCAAGCCCGACGAGCGCGCAACCGTGGTCGAAATGCTGGTGGATGCGGGCTGCGCGGCGCTGCAGCGCAACCTGGCGCGACACTGAGCGCCGCTTTCCATAAAAACAACAGCCGCCCTGACGGCCTGCAAGGCAGATTTGACTTAGGTAGAATCCCCTACTGTTTTCCCCTATCCGGCGACAGCGTCTCCGCCTCCGGAAACGCCCGCCCGGCGCCTGTTTTTCGCGCCGCTTCACGCGCCACCCCCCATCATCGCCATGCCTTTGCCTCTGCTTGCACTTGCCGTTGCCGCGTTTGGAATCGGTACCACCGAATTCGTCATCATGGGGCTGTTGCCCGACGTCGCGCGCGATCTGTCCGTGTCGATTCCGGCGGCAGGCATGCTGGTGTCCGCGTATGCGCTCGGCGTGACGATCGGCGCGCCGATCGTCGCGATCGCGGTCGCCAACATGCCGCGCAAGAAGGCGCTGATGAGCCTGATCGGGGTGTTCATCGTCGGCAATCTGCTGTGCGCGATCGCGCCGGGTTACGCGGTGCTGATGGCCGCGCGCATCGTCACCGCGTTCTGTCACGGCGCGTTTTTCGGCATCGGCTCGGTGGTCGCGGCAGGCCTCGTCGCGCCGAATCGCCGCGCGCAGGCGATCGCGTTGATGTTCACCGGCCTCACGCTCGCCAATGTGCTCGGCGTGCCGCTCGGCACCGCGCTCGGCCAGGCGGTCGGCTGGCGCGCCACATTCTGGGCCGTGACCGGCATCGGCGTGCTGGCGGCGGCCGCGCTCGCGGTGTGCCTGCCCGCGAAGATCGAGATGCACAAGGCGAGCCTCATGCGCGAGTTCAGCGTGCTGAAGAACCCGCAGGTGCTGATGGTGCTCGGCATCAGCGTGCTTGCGTCGGCGAGCCTGTTTTCGACCTTTACCTACATCACGCCGATTCTCGAGGACGTGACCGGCTTCACGCCGCACGCGGTCACGCTGGTGCTGCTGCTGTTCGGCCTCGGTCTGACGGTCGGCAGCACGCTCGGCGGCAAGCTCGCGGACTGGCGGTTGATGCCGTCGCTGGTCGCGTTCCTGATGGCGATCGTCGTGATTCTGTGTGTGTTCGCGGGCACGATGCACGCGCGCATTCCGGCGATGCTGACCGTGTTCGTGTGGGGTGTGCTCGCATTCGCTATCGTGCCGCCGCTGCAGATGCTGATCGTCGATCGCGCGAGTCATGCGCCGAATCTTGCGTCGACGCTGAATCAGGGCGCGTTCAACCTCGGCAACGCGACCGGCGCGTGGCTCGGCGGCATGGCGATCGGCGCTGGCGCGCCGCTGACGACGCTGCCGTGGGTCGGCGTCGCGACCGCGCTGGGTGCGCTGTTGCTGACGTTGTGGTCGGTGTCGATCGAGCGGCGGGTTGTGGTGGCGGGGTAATGCCGGTTCAGGCGCCGCGAGGTGCCCAACGTTCCCGCCCGTAGTAGCATCCCCGCCGATGAAAGTCATCCTCACCCGCGATTTCCTCGCGCTGATCCTGAGCGTCGCCGTCGTCGGACTCGGCAGCGGCGCCACCCTTCCCCTCACCGCCCTCGCGCTCGCTCAAGCCGGTTACGGCACCGACGTGGTCGGCCTGTTGACCGCCGCGCAGGCGGGCGGCGGTCTCGCCGTGGTGCCGCTCGCCGGCTGGATCGCGGCGCGCTTCGGCGGCCGTCAGGTGATCGTCGGCGCGGTGCTGGTGGTGGCCTGCGCGACCGCGTTGATGCAGCTAACCGCGAACCTGTGGCTATGGGCGCTGCTGCGCGTGCTGTGCGGTGCGGCGCTGATGCTGCTGTTCACGATCGGCGAAGCATGGGTCAACCAGCTCGCCGACGATGCGTCGCGCGGCCGCGTGATCGCGATCTACGCGACCAACTTCACGCTGTTCCAGATGTCGGGGCCGGTGCTGGTGAGCCAGATCGCGGGCTTCACGCAGGGACGCTTTCTGCTGTGCGGCGCGATCTTCCTGCTCGCGCTGCCGCTGCTCGCGGCGATCCGCGCCACACCGCATGCATCGAGCGAAGAACACGCCGAGCATGGCGGCTGGCGTCGCGTACTGCCGCGCATGCCCGCGCTCGTGATCGGCACCGGCTTCTTCGCTCTGTTCGACACGATCGCGCTATCGCTGCTGCCACTGTTCGCGATGTCGCATGGCATTTCGAGCGAAGTGGCCGTGCTGTTCGCGTCCGCGCTGCTGCTCGGGGACACGACGATGCAGTTTCCGATCGGCTGGCTCGCCGACCGGCTCGGTCGCGAACGGGTGCATATAGGCTGCGGCATCGTGGTCGTCGCGTTGTTGCCGCTGCTGCCGTGGGCAGTCGGCTCGCCGTGGCTGCGCTGGCCGCTGTTGTACGTGCTCGGCGCGGCCGCGGGCGCGATCTACACGCTGTCGCTGGTGGCCTGCGGCGAGCGCTTTCGCGGTGTCGCACTTGTGTCGGCGAGTTCGCTGGTCGGCGCGTCGTGGAGCGCGGCGAGCTTCGGCGGCCCGCTCGTCGCCGGCGCGTTGATGAAAACGGTCGGCCACGATGCGGTGATCGGCGTGCTGTTGTGCGCGGCGCTCGCGTTTCTGGTGACGGCGTGGTGGGAGCGTCGGCGGATCACGCTGCGGGCGGCGAGTTGACGATTAGACGCTAGTTGCTGGCTTTTACGATCTAAACGCCGGGTGATAATCTTCAACCCACGTTGCGCGGGCACTCGACACGGCCCATATTTTGTGGTGCCACCGCAAGCAACGGGGAGTCCGCCATGGTCTCGATGCGCTTGTTGCTCCGTGCCAGCCTGTTGGGCACGGCGATCGCGGTAGCCGCGATCGTCGCCACAAACTGTGGAGGCGGCGGAGGCGGAAACAGCAGTGCCCCGACGGGCACGAGCGCCGGCGGCAGCGCCTCATCCGGCGCATCGACCCCAGCCGCGGCAAGCGGCGGCAGCAGCACCACCACCGGTGGCACCACGAGCGGGGGCACCGGCACCTCGGGCAGCGGCTCGGGCACGTCGATGGGCGGTACATCGACGGCAGCCGTGCAGGACGTGCTCACATATCACAACGACATTGCGCGCACCGGCCAGAACCTCGGCGAAACCACGCTGACACCCGCCAACGTGACGGCCGCGAAGTTCGGCAAGGTCGGCTTCTTTAGTGTCGACGGCAAGGTCGACGCGCAGCCGCTATTCGTCGCTTCGCTGGCGATCGCAGGCGGCACGCACAACGTGCTGTACGTCGCGACCGAGAACGACACCGTGTACGCATTCGATGCCGACACCGGCGCGACCCTGTGGCAGGTGCGCACACTCGGCAGCGGCGAAACTCCGAGCGACGATCTCGGCTGCGGCCAGATCGTGAACACGATCGGCATCACCTCGACACCGGTCATCGACCGTTCGCGCGGCACGCACGGCACGATCTATGTCGTCGCGATGTCGAAGGACGCGGCCGGCGGCTACCATCATCGCATTCACGCGCTCGACCTCGCGACCGGCGCCGAACTGCTGAACGGTCCCACCGAAGTCGCCGTCGCCTCTTACCCGGGCACTGGCGCGGGCAATACGAACGGCGTCCTGCCGTTCACCACGTCGTTATACGCGGAGCGCGCGGGGCTGCTATTGCTCGGCAGCACGCTTTACACATCATGGACCTCGCACTGCGACCACGGCGGCTATACCGGCTGGATCATGGGCTACGGCGCCGACACGTTGCAGCAGACCACCGTGCTCAACGTGACGCCTAACGGCATCGGCGGCGCGATCTGGATGAGTGGCGCGGGGACCGGCGTCGGACGGCTCGTCGATCTATCTGCTCGATGCGAACGGCACCTTCGAAACGACGATGACCTCGAGCGGCTTTCCGGCCAACAACGACTTCGGCAATACGTTCCTGAAGCTCGGCACGTCGGGCGGCCTGTCGGTCGCGGACTACTTCGCGATGACGAACCTCGTGCAGGAGTCCAACGACGACATCGACCTCGGCTCCGGCGGCGCACTGGTGCTGCCGGACCTGACCGACGCGAACGGCGTCGTGCAGCATCTGACGCTCGGCGCGGGCAAGGACAGCACCATCTACGTGCTGAATCGCGATTCGATGGGCAAGTTCAACCCGACGACCGACAACATCTATCAGGAGATTCCCGCGCAGCTGGCCGGAGGCGAGTTCGGCATGCCCGCCTATTTCAACGGGCGCGTGTATTTCGGCTCGGTCGGCGATCATCTGAAGGCATTCACCGTGACCAATGCGAAGCTGTCGATCACCCCAACCGCGCAAAGCGCGATGACGTTCGCCTATCCCGGCACGACGCCGAGCATCTCGGCGAATGGCACGACGAATGGCATCGTATGGGCCGCCGAAAACGGCAACGTCGCGGCACTGCATGCGTTCGACCCGGTCACGCTCAACGAGCTTTATAACAGCAACCAGATGGGCACGCGCGATCAATTCGGCACCGGCAACAAGTTCATCACACCGATGATCGCGAACGGCAAGGTGTATGTCGGCACGACGAACGGCGTGGCCGTGTTCGGCCTGCTGGGTGGGTGAAGCGGACGACGCGCCGGGTCATTGCGACACGGCGCGCCCGCGGTCTCGCACAACGACGAGGGCCGGCATTCGTTGCCGGCCCTCGTTCTTCGTGACTGCCGCGCGCTCACTCTCGCGCCGGCAGAATCTCTCCGGCACACGCGCCGAATCCGACGCGATACCCGTCGCCCTGGCACCAGCCGACCAGCGTCAACTCATCGCCGTCCTCGATGAACGTGCGCGTACCGCCCTCCTGCAACTCCAGCGGCTTCTTGCCGTTCCACGTCAGTTCGAGCAGGCTGCCGTACGAATCCTCGGTCGGCCCGCTGATCGTCCCCGAGCCCATCAGATCGCCCACCCGCGTATTGCAGCCTGCCACCGTGTGATGCGCGAGTTGCTGCGCCATCGTCCAGTACATGAATTTGAAGTTGGTCCGCGCGATCGTGCTCGCTTGCCGCGCGCGTGGCGCGCGCAAGCTCACTTCGAGGTGAATGTCGAACGCATGCTTTCCTCGATGCCGCAGATACGCGAGCGGCTCGGGCTCCTGCACCGGCTGCGCGACGCGAAACGGTTCGAGCGCATCGAGCGTGACGACCCACGGCGAAATCGTCGTCGCGAAGGTCTTCGCGTTGAACGGACCGAGCGGCACGTATTCCCATTGCTGGATGTCGCGCGCGCTCCAGTCGTTGAGCAGCACCATGCCGAAGATGTGCGCTTCCGCGTCCTCGCACGCGATCGGCTCGCCCAGCGCATTGCCGCCGCCGATAATGAAACCCGTCTCCAGTTCGATATCGAGCTTGCGGCACGCGCCGAACACCGGCCGCTCCTGATCCGGCAGCTTCAGCTGACCATTCGGACGACGCACCGGCGTGCCGCTCACGACCACCGACGACGCCCGTCCGTTGTAGCCGATCGGCATCTCCGACCAGTTCGGCAGCAGCGCATTCTTCGGATCGCGGAACATCGAGCCGACATTGGTCGCGTGTTCCTTCGACGAATAGAAATCCGTGTAGCCCGGAATCTGCACCGGCAGATGCAGACGGGCATCGGCCTGACTCACCAGCACCTTCGCGCGCAACGCGGCATCGTCGCGCAGCGTCGCGGTGTCGCGCGCGAGCAGTTGGCTCAGCTGGAGTCGAACGCTGCGCCATGCGTCGCGGCCGAGCGCGATGAAATCGTTCAGCGCATCGCGCGCGAACACGTTCTGCGCCGGCACGCTCAGCAGACCCGCTGCCTGCAACGCGCCGAGATCGACGATCTGATCGCCGATCGCGACGCCCACGCGGCGCGCGTCGTTGCCACGCTCGCTGAAAATGCCGAACGGCAGGTTCTGGATCGGGAAGTCGCTCGCCGGCACGTTGGCCGACTCGATCCAGCTCTTGCGCGACGCATCGAGCGTCGCCTGGAGATCGTTCACCGCGTTCATCGTTGCTCCGGATTGAAGTGTTTCTCGAGGCCTTGCCAGCACTCGTAGTAATGCGCCTGCAGTTGCGCGGTTTCGAGCGCGAAGCGCGTCGGCTTGATCAGCGTGCGCGTTTCGAACATGAAGGCCATCGTGTCGTCGACCTTCTTCGGCACCGAGGTATCGATATGCGACGCCTTCTCGAACGTGTCCGCGTCCGGACCGTGGCCCGTCATGCAGTTGTGCAGGCTCGCGCCGCCGGGCACGAAGCCCTCGGCCTTCGCGTCGTAGACGCCATGCACGAGCCCCATGAACTCGCTCGCGACGTTGCGATGGAACCAGGGCGGGCGGAACGTATCTTCGGCGGTGAGCCAGCGCGGCGGGAAGATCACGAAGTCGATCGTATCGACGCCCGGCGTGTCGCTTTGCGATTGCAGCACGAGGAAGATCGACGGGTCCGGATGATCGAAGCTGATCGAGCCGATCGTGTTGAAGCGGCGCAGGTCGTATTTGTACGGCGCGTAGTTGCCGTGCCACGCGACCACGTCGAGAGGCGAATGGCCGATGTCCGCGCGCCACAGATTGCCGTTCATCTTCGCGACGAGTTCGAACGCGCCTTCGCGGTCTTCGTATGCGGCGTGCGGCGTCAGGAAATCGCGCGGATTCGCGAGACCGTTGGAGCCGATCGGCCCCAGTTCCGGCAGACGCAGCAGCGCACCGAAGTTCTCGCAGATATAGCCGCGCGCGCTGCCGTCCGGCAGGCTGACCGCGAAGCGCACGCCGCGCGGAATCACCGCGATCTCGAACGGTTCGACATCGACGCGGCCCATTTCGGTCGCGATATGCAGGCGGCCTTGTTGCGGCACGATCAGCAGTTCGCCGTCGGCGTCGTAGAAGAAACGGTCGTGCATCGAACGGTTGGCTGCGTATAGATGGATCGCGCAACCGTTCATCGCTTCGGCCGAGCCGTTGCCCGCCATCGTCACCCAGCCGTCGATGAAATCGGTCGGCTCGCCCGGCATCGGCAACGGGTCCCAGCGCAGCTGGTTCGGCGGCGTCGGCGGCACCTCGGCGAAGTTCGCGACGAGCCGCTCCGACGGCATCATCGTGAACGGCTTGTGCATCGCCGCCGGGCGAATCCGGTACAGCCACGAGCGACGGTTGTGACCGCGTGGCGCCGTAAACGCCGTGCCCGACATCTGCTCGGCATACAAACCATAGGCCGCGCGCTGCGGCGAGTTGCGGCCGGTCGGCAGCGCGCCCGGCAACGCCTCGGTCGCGAATTCGTTGGCGAAACCGGTCTGATAGCCGGGCTCGATTTCAGGTCGCAGGCGTTGGTCGGCCGGCGTACGTGTCGAGGTATCCATACAAGGTTCTCCGCGAGTTGCTCGATTCTTTCCCGGGTGCTACGTGATCTTTGCAGTCAGGCTCAGGCGAGCTCCGCTTCGGACGCGCGCCTGGGTTGCCGCGTTGCGCCCGCGAGCACGACCACCAGCAGCGCCGAGCACAGCACCGGCACCGCCGCCGCATGAAACAGCGCGGCATTCGACCAGTTCAGCGCGATCAGCTGTCCGCCGACGAGCGGCCCGATCACCGAACCGATCCGGCCGATGCCGAGACTCCAGCCGATGCCGGTCGAGCGCAGCGCGGTCGGATAGAAATGCCCGGCGAGCGCATTGACCGCCGGCTGTCCGCCGACCACGCAAAAGCCGCCCGCGAACACGACGACGAGCAGCCACGGCAGCAGATGCGCGACCGCGCCGATCGTGCCGACCGCGACCGTGGCAACCGCGAAGCACGCGAACAGCACGCGCACGAAACCCATGCGCTCGATGAACCAGCCGAGCAGCAGCGTGCCGATCACGCCACCCGTCTGCAGCACCGTGCCGACGATCACCGCCGTGCCCGGCGTGTAGCCGGCTTCGCGCATCACGGTGGGCAGCCAGTTGGACAGGAAGTACAGCACGATCAGGTTCATGAAGCTGATCGCCCACAGGATCAGCGTGACCGGACCGCGTCCCGCGCGGAACAGCTCCGCGACCGGCGCGCCGTCGTTGCGCTTTTCGCTGACGACGAGGCGCGTGTTCGCGTTGATCGGCAAGGCCGGGTCGAACTTCGCCAGCCAGCTCGCTGCGCGCGCACTGCGCCCTTTCAGCACCAGAAACTGCAGCGACTCCGGCAGCCTCGTCAGCATCGCGAACCCGAGCAGCAACGGCACCGCGCCGCCGACCCAGAACACCGCGCGCCAGCCGTAGGCCGGAATCAGCGCGGCGCTGACGAAGCCGCCGAGCGCCGCGCCGAGCGTGAAGCCGCACGACACCAACATCATGCGCTTGACCCGATGCGCGGGCGTCGAGAATTCGCCGACCAGCGCCATCGCGTTCGGCATGATGCAGCCGAGCCCGAGACCGGTGATGAAGCGCAGCGTGATCAGCGCGGGAATCGTCGCGACGAACGGCGTGGCGAGCATCGACAGCGAGAAGAAGAACGTCGCGCCGATCAGCACCGGCCGGCGGCCGATGTGGTCGGCCAGTACCGACAGGCCGAGCGCGCCCAGCAGCATGCCGAACAGGCTCGCGCTAAAGACGGGGCCGAGCGCGGTTTTCGCGACGTGCCATTCGGCGATCACGCTGGGCGCGACATAGCCCATCGCCTGCGCGTCGAAGCCGTCGATTAGCAGACACAGCCCGCACAGCGCGAGCAGCATCGCCTGAAAAATCGGGCGATGCGTTTCGGCAAGCACGCGCTCGACTTCGATCACATTGGCGGCGGGTTGGTCACTCATTGGGCATCCCTCGAATTGGGCGGAATCATGTTTTACGAATGGTAAAACTAATTACGAATAGTGAAAATAACGTATACCCGTAGAAGCGTGGGTGCCAACCTCGCGATTGCGCGCTGAGCCCCGGCCAATAAGCGTTAGGCCAATAACGTTATGAGCATTTTGTTAATCTGCGCAGGTCGCGTACTGCTACCATCAATAGATGCGGCCATCGCGTCGCGCAGCCACGCGCCCGGTGCGCGTTCATCGTCGCCTTTCATTCGCCTTCATGATTTCGCCGACCATCCCCGATCTGATCGCCCGCGCCGCTCATCACCCGTTTCTCGGCGAGCATCTGGCCATGGGACAAGGCGCGCACGCCGGCATCGCGCTCGCGCATTTCGACGGCATCGAGCTCACGAGCGCCTACGAGCCGATCTTCGACATCAGCGTGCATGGGCTCGCGCAGTCGCTGTCATGCGGCGCGGAAGGGGTCGACCGCTTCGGTGACGAGCTCGGCTTCCAGGCGGTCACGCACCGGCTCGGCGCACCGCCGTTCGACGTGTTCGATCCGTTCGACAACATCGCCGACGATCAGCAGCTGGTCGCGCTGGATCGCATGTCGCGCGCGCTGCACGCAATCAACTTCTTCGGGCCGCAGCGGCATGGGCTGCTGTTTCTACGCGTGCACGAGAGGCTGTTGAAGAGCGTGAAGTACGACCACGGCCGGCATTTTTCGAGCGTGCTGACGTCGTTCAATTTGAGTCCGACGCGCATCGTCATCGAGCTGCCGGCGGCGGCGGTCGCGCACAAGACGTTTCTGGGCTATCTGACGCGCAGCTATCAGCACTACGGCTTCAAGGTGGCGGGCAATCTGTCGAACGCGGGGCAGATCCTGTCGGTATCGGAAACCGCGCGGCTCGATTTCATCAAGATGGATGCGGCGGCCGCATTGCGCGACGCGACCGTGAAGCCGCTCGTCGGCTACGCAGGCCGGCTGCGGGTACCGCTGATTTTCAATCGCGTGATGGACGAGACGCAGTTCTCCGCGCTACAACAGTACGACGTGCGGTTCGTGCAAGGGCCATTGTTCAACGCGCATTATCACGACCGGGCGGCGTGACACGGCGTGACACGGCGTGGGCCGGTTGACCCGGGCGCCCCGGCCTTCCCTCAGCCCGGCTCCCCTAGCCGCGCCGCGAGCGCCTTCAGGCGCGGCGCGACGTTCTCGCGAAACACCTCCTCCCCCATCGATGATGCCGGCCCGCTGCAGCTGAGCACGAGCCAGCGGTTTTCGCGCGGCTCGCGAAACGGCACCGCGACCGCGTTCACGTCGTCATGCCACGCGCGAAACGAGTAGCAGCAGCGCTCCGTCGCGAACGCGGCGATCTCCTGTTCGGCTTCGGCGACCAGCATCGCCCCTGCCCTGCCTGCCGCTTTTTTCAGTTCCGCGAGTAACGCGGTACGCGCGTCGAGCGGCTGCACGGCGAGATACGCACGGCCCATCGAACTCGTCAGCATCGACAGTTTCGAGCCGGATGCGAGGCCGAGCGTCAACGCGGTCTCGCTGCGAATCGTCTCCAGATACACCATGTCGAGCCCATCCCGGCACCCGAGCGAAACCGCCGCGCCGACCTCGCGCGCGAGACTGCGCAGGTGCGGGCGCGCGAGTTCGAGCATGTCGCTGCCCGATAGCAGCGCGAAGCCGAGCGACAGCACGCCCGCGTCGAGCGCATATTTGCCGTGTCTTTCGTCGAGCCGCAGATAGCCGAGCACGGTCAGCGTGTAGGCGAGCCGGTTCACGGTTGCCTTCGGCAAGCCCGTGCGTTCGACGAAATCGCGATTGCCGAGCATCGTGTCGCCCGGTCGGAACGCGCGCAACAGGTCCAGCCCGCGGGCAAGGGCGACGACGAATTTGCGTTCGTCGAGCGGAGCGGAGAAAGTGGATGGCAGCGTCATAGGGTGCTACACTCGGGCGTCGTTTTGCAAAACATTGTTTCGCAAGGCGGAACTCAAGTCAAGCTTGTTCTGAGCGTGAAATCAGGAGATACGTCATGGCCGTAGCCGCGCAGTTTCACTGGGAAGATCCGTTGCTGCTGGATCAGCAGTTGACCGAAGACGAACGCATGGTGCGCGGCGCCGCCGCGGCCTACTCGCAGGACAAGCTGCTGCCGCGCGTGCTCGAAGCGTTCCGCCATGAAAAGACCGATGTCGGGATCTTTCGCGAAATGGGCGAACTCGGCCTGCTCGGCCCGACGATTCCCGAACAGTACGGCGGCCCCGGTCTGAACTATGTCGCGTATGGGCTGATCGCGCGTGAAGTCGAACGTGTCGACTCCGGCTATCGCTCGATGATGTCGGTGCAGTCGTCACTGGTGATGGTGCCGATTTACGAGTTCGGCTCGGACGCGCAGAAGGAAAAATATCTGCCGAAGCTCGCGCGCGGCGAGTGGATCGGCTGCTTCGGCCTGACCGAGCCGAACCACGGCTCCGATCCGGGCAGCATGGTCACGCGCGCGAAGAAGGTCAATGGCGGCTATTCGCTGTCGGGCTCGAAGATGTGGATCACCAATTCGCCGATCGCCGACGTGTTCGTCGTGTGGGCGAAGCTCGAGGAAAACGGCAAGGACCACATCCGCGGCTTTATTCTCGAGAAGGGCTGGAAGGGTCTGTCGGCGCCGGCGATCCACGGCAAGATCGGGCTGCGCGCGTCGATCACCGGTGAAATCGTGCTCGACGATGTGTTCGTGCCGGAAGAGAACATCATGCCGGGCGTCAGCGGCCTGCGCGGTCCGTTCACGTGTCTGAACTCGGCGCGCTACGGCATCGCCTGGGGCGCGCTCGGCGCGGCGGAAGCATGCTGGCACATCGCGCGGCAGTACGTGCTCGATCGCAAGCAGTTCGGCCGGCCGCTTGCCGCGAACCAGTTGATCCAGAAGAAGCTCGCCGATATGCAGACCGAAATCACGCTCGGGCTGCAAGGCGTGCTGCGCCTCGGCCGCATGAAGGACGAAGGCACGGCCGCCACCGAGATCACGTCGATCATGAAGCGCAATTCGTGCGGCAAAGCGCTCGACATCGCCCGCCTCGCGCGCGACATGCTCGGTGGCAACGGTATTTCGGACGAGTTCGGCGTCGCCCGCCATCTGGTGAACCTCGAGGTCGTCAACACCTACGAAGGCACCCACGACGTTCATGCGCTGATCCTCGGCCGTGCGCAGACGGGTATTCAGGCGTTCTTCTGATGCCGATGCTGGCGTTCCGATGGTGAAAAAAAAGCCGGTTCATTCGAACCGGCTTTTCTGTTTGATGCCGCGCAGCTTACTGGTTCGGCTGCGGCGTCATGCGCAGGTATGGACGCAGTGCCTTGTAGCCCTTCGGGAATTTCTGCTTGATCACTTCTTCGTCCTTCAGCGACGGCACGATCACGACGTCATCGCCCTGCTTCCAGTTGCCCGGCGTCGCGACCGAGTGGCTGTCGGTCAGTTGCAGCGAATCGATCACGCGCAGCACTTCGTCGAAATTGCGGCCGGTACTCGCCGGATACGTGATGATCAAACGCACCTTCTTATTCGGATCGGTGACGAACAGCGAACGCACGGTGAACGTTTCGTTCGCGTTCGGATGAATCATGTCGTAAAGCTGGGAGACCTTGCGATCGCCGTCCGCGAGAATCGGAAAACCGACGTTGGCGGCCTGCGTCTCGTTGATGTCCTTGATCCACTCCTTGTGCGACTCCGCGCTGTCTACCGACAACGCGATCGTCTTCACGTTGCGCTTTTCGAACTCGCTTGCAAGCTTCGCGGTCAGGCCCAGCTCGGTCGTGCAGACCGGCGTGAAGTCGGCAGGATGCGAGAACAGCACCCCCCAGCTATTGCCGAGCCAGTCGTGAAAACTGATACGGCCAATGCTCGACTCCTGTTCGAAATCCGGCGCAATGTCGCCAAGACGTAGACTCATAGTGCATCTCCTGTAGGTATTCGGAACGTATCCAGATAAGGTCGCGGGCGTGTGCCCGCGACGGCCCGTCACGATAAAGCATAAGGCCGTGGTGGTACATGGCGAACCAAGATCGCGTCAGTACTTTATGCGTTTTTGTAATTTTCTCCCGTTTGATGGAAACTTTGCGGGACAGATCAACTCAATCCCAGATACCGGTCTGGAGCAAAGTCCCCTCAACCTGGTGTCGCCACGCGCTGCCGGGAACGGATCGTGCGTCGGCGGCCTGGAACCGGCACTAGGCTCGCCAGCGACCGTTTCTTTGGTTACGATTTACGCGTAGCGTGAAACAAAGGGAGCTGTCAATGTCGGAAGTCAACAAGGAGAGATTGATGTCGGATATCAAAACCGTCCTCGCGGACGCTGAAGACCTGCTGAAACAGGCCGCGAGCGCTACCGGCGAACGCGCATCCGAACTGCGCGAGACCGCGCTGACGCGCCTGAAGCAGGCGAAAGAAAAAGCAGCCGACGTTCAGGTCGTGGTCGTCGAAAAAGGGAAGAAGGCTGCCCGCGCTACCGACGACTACGTGCACGAACATCCGTGGGCGTCCATCGGTATCGCCGCCGGCATCGGCATGGTGGTCGGTCTGCTGATCAATCGCAAGTAAAGGCCGGTGAGTCCGCCGGAGCAGGCATGTCCGGCGCACCGGCGATACGGGCGGACCGGCGCGAGCCTCGCCGGTCCCCTTCTGCTGGCGCGCGTGCGCGCTGGCCAGGCCCTCACGCGCAACGCCCACAGCCATGACGACCGAAACACACTCGCAGCGCGCAGAACACAGCCCGTTGCGCCGTATTCTCAGTTCCGTGTTTGCGATTCTGCAGACGCGGCTCGAACTGGTGGGCATCGAACTCGCCGAGGAAAAAGACCGCCTGCTCGGCGTGCTGTTTCTCGGCCTTGCCGCGATGATGCTCGCCACGATGGCGTTGATCGCGTTGACCGCACTCGTCGCCATTGCCTTCTGGGACACCTACCGATGGCAGGCGCTTGCCGGCATCACCGCGGTCTACGCGATTGCTGGGCTCGCCTGTGCGCTGAAGGCGCGCAGCGGTTTGCGCAATGCGCCGCTGGTATTCGAAGCGACCCTCGCTGAGTTCGAAAAGGATCGCGAAGCGTTTCGCAGCCGCAACTGATGGGCAAGTTTGTCTGCATCCGATCCATCGCCTCATCTCCACTCCCGCCGACACGCCATGAGCCCATCCCGTCCCGATACAGCCTTTCGTAACAAGCGCCATCCGTCGAAGGATCTGAGCGCCCCGCATCTGCGGGCGCTGCGCAAGGAATTGCTGCTCGTGCGCGCGGATGTCGAACGCGTCGAGCTCGCGCAGGCCACCTTCGAACTGCGCCAGGCCGTCACGCATTTCAGCTGGCTCAGGTTCGTGATCCCCGGCTTCGGCGGCGTGCGTGTCGGCAAAGGGGCCAAGGCAAGCGTGCTCAATGCGGGGACGATCGGCGCATTGCTCAAGCAGTACCCGTTCATCAGTTCGGTCGTTTCGCTGTTGCTCGCCAAACCGCTGCGCGCGACGGTCGTCAGGAGCGCGAGGCCCGCGCTCAAGTGGGGCAGCCTTGCGCTCGGCGCGTGGGAAGCGTTCCGGATCTGGCAACAGATGAAGAACGAGTCGGCGGCGGCGCGGGCTGCCGCGGCGGCTTCCGCTACGGCGCAGTCGGCGGCAGAGCAGGCCGATTCGACGAGAAGCGGCTATTGAGGTCCTGGCCGCGGCGAGTGGCTGCGATCTGCGAACTATCGGATGTCTCGCTCGCAAGGCTGCGCGCGTCGGTTTTCAATTCACCCGCTAACCCGTATTCCAGCATTCGCTGGTCGTGGGCGTCGCGCCGCTCGTGTCGTTTCTATTGCCTCGCTGACCTGTCGCGTCCAGCGTGAACGTGCCGCACGGGTCATCGCGCATCGGGCCCGCTTCCGCTGGACCCGCTTCGATCGAATAGCCGCCGTTCGTATCGTCGGCGTGCAGCACGCGCACGCGATACACCGGCGCGCCGAACTGCGGCGCCTGATCGATGCCCGGTGGCAAGGCCGGCACGCCATCGCTCGCCGCGGCCTCGACGAATTGCGCCGCCCGATATAACGCCGACGCCGCGTCGATGCGATGGGTGCGCGCGATGTGGCTTCGATACGAAGGGATCGCAAACGCGGCGAGCGTGGCGGCAATCGCGAGCGCGATCACTAGTTCGAGCAGCGTGAATGCGGATGTGTTGGGCCTTTTCATACGTGTCCAGTGGGTGCGTTCCTCAGAATGGTCTCGCGGCAACGCGCCGCCAATGACGCTCGATCGCGCCATCCTCGGTCACCAGCTCCATCTGCAACCAGACCTGTGACTCGCCGCTCTGCCCGAAGCCGCGCGCGGTGAGCAGATAAGCGCTCGCGTTCGGTCGAGTCGAGAGACGCCAAGGCTCGATCAGGCATTGCGGCGCACGCGATGATCCCGGCCATTGCGGCACAGGCGTGATGGCGCCTGCGTCGAACGCGGCTTCAAGCCTCCATTGAGCCGGCTCGCCGGATGAGAGCGGCCCATTGGGCGCGTCGCCAGGTGCCGATTGCACGTTGCGCGCGCACAAGCTCAGCGCCGAATCGGCCGCGTGGAAAGCCTGCAGATAGTCGCGCGTATTGGTCGCCGCGCGAGCGGCCGCGAGCGATGATTCGAACCAGATCGCGGATGTGGCGAGCATCATGGCCGAGATCAACAGCACGATAGCTAGCACGACACCGCGTTGATGTGCGCGTTGGACACCGTCCCGACAACTTCGCCTACCTAAGCGTTTCCCTTTTTCACTTGCCCCGCCGCATATGTCGTAGGCGCGACAGCGTTGCGTTGCTGAGTCACGGTTTGTCACGACGACACCTCCGCGCGATTGCGCAGCGCCACCCTGCGCGAAAACGCCTGTCGAGGCCGCAAGTCGCTGCCGAGCGTACTCACGCCATCGCAGTCGACGTACTTCGAGCGCCGTCCTTGCGGCGCACCGCGCACCAGCACGCAGACATCCACCGCGACGACGTTCGTCCATTGATCCGCCGCGACGGCCGACGCATTCACAGCATTGGCCGCCCCGCCCAGCCAGTAACGCAACCGCACGCGCTCGACGCCTTCGACGAGCGGCTGCGCGGACCCCGCATTGCCGCTGCCGACGCAGTAAAGCTCCGGCTCGCCGGTCGAGCCGCTGAGGTTGGCGAAGTATCGATTGACCACCGGCGCGCCCTGATCGCCAAGGACTGCATCACTGCTCTTGACGGCCTGGCCGACACAGTCGGTGACCTGCCCGCTCGACGATGGCCACGTCGATACGACGTCTGCGACGTAACGGATCGCGACGCCATCGGAGCCGGTACTCAACGTGGTGCAAGCGAGGTTGTCGTCGGCGCCGGTCGGGCGACCGCCCGAGCAGCCGAACAGCGCAGGCGCCGCGTTATAGCCAACGACGTCGGCAGGGACGAAGCCGGCCATCTGCAATTGCTGGCCGATCAGCATCAGCGCGGTCAAGCCGGCTTCGCGAATCCGGGTCGCGTTGCTCGCCTGCACGAACGCGTTGCGCTGCGCCGTGTAAAGAGACACGGCGCCCGCGGTCACGATCAGCCCGAGCGCCATCGCGATCAGGAATTCGACCAGCGTGTGACCGCGTGGGCAATGCGGCCGCTTCATTTCGCGAACGCCAACGCGACACACGACGATCCGGCCGGTGCATCGACGTCGCCGCATGGCTCCGCCGCCGGCCCGATCCCATCGCCCGTAATGGGCCGGTCTCGCACGGACGCCCAGGTCACGCGCGCCGACGCGACCACGCCGCTCTCGCCGATCGATGCGTCGCCTTGCGGCAGCAGAACACTCGCCCACCGGCTCGATTGATCGAGTGCGGCATTGCCCACGGAAGGCGTGCGCGTCGCTTCGGCGATCGAGTCGGCTATCCACGTGGCGCTCTCGCGCAGCGACATTGCGTGCGCTTCACGTGCGGTCCACACCTGAGCCGCGATCAACCCCAGCGCGCTCACCGCGACCAACGCGACCGCCAGCATCACCTCGATCAACGAACTGCCGCCACATGCCGACGCTTGCGCACGCAAACGGATGTGGAATGTGGGCCGTCTCATGACGTCGCTCCGCAAGCGCCTTCTGAGATCCGCGCGCGACCTCCTGCCGCGACACTGATGCAGCGCCGCCACGGGTTTCCCTGCATCGACTTCGATGGGCTGCGCGGCGCGATATCGAAACTTCGAAACGCGCCGATCAGTTGCCCTGCAGGCGGCGTGAACGTCATATCCGTCTGCACGCCGGCGATGCTCACCGCCGCGAGCGCCGGCTGCGCGCGCAACAACGCCGGCTTGCCGCCGCGTTCGGCGAATACGGCCCAACCACAGGCCCAGTCGGCGACGCCGTCGGCGCAGGGTTGGCCCGACGCAAGACAGACGCGCGCGGCATCGACGCGACACACCGTGATGCGCGCGCCGCGCCGCAGCGCCTCGCTGCGCGCGTAGGCGAAGGTGGACAGCAGCGCCTTCGAGCGCGCGTCGACCTGATCTCGCATATGCCATGCGGCGAACGACGGCATCGCCATCACCGCCATCAGCATCACCAGCGCTATCACCGCCAGCGTCTCGACGAGCGTGAAACCGGCGCGCGATGGCCGGCGAGTTCCCTTGATTTTCATCTGCATCCCTGAGCGTTTCGAACGGATGCAGCCAATCTAGCGATTTGCGAGCGCGCCGACCATCGTCCGAATGGCCAGGTGGCATTCAGACGTCAGCGCACGCAACAATGCACGTGACGATCGATCACGAAGGCGGGAGAAGCGATGCGTGAAGAAAAGCGCGAAATGCGCGAGGCGATGGATGCGAATGACCGCAACTCAGCTGCGGCACGCGCGCGCTCAGCGCTTGCGGGAAGGCTTGGGCGGGGAAGAGGCGCGGCGAAATTCCTCGATCACGTCCTCGAATTCGGAGACGTCTTCGAAGCGCCGGTATACGGAGGCGAAGCGGACGTAAGCGATCGTGTCGAGCGCGCGCAACTCGTTCATCACGAGTTCGCCGAGGCGCTCGCTACGCACCTCGCGCTCGCCGCTGCCGAGCAGCTGATACTCGATGCGGGCGACCGCTGCTTCGATCGCGTCCACCGCAACCGGGCGCTTGCGCAGCGCCAGTTGCATGCTCGCGACGATCTTGCGGCGATCGAATTCCGTGCGCGTGCCGTCCTTCTTGACGACCGACGGCAACGCCAGCTCGACCCGCTCATACGTCGTGAAACGCTTGTCGCAGGCCGGGCAGCGGCGGCGCCGGCGAATCGTCGCGCCGTCTTCGGATACGCGCGAGTCGACGACCTGCGTATCGGCGTGGCGGCAGAAGGGGCAATGCATGACGGCTTAGCCGTAAACCGGGAAGCGCCGGGTCAGCTCGGCGACCTGAGTGCGCACGCGCTCGATCGTCGCTGCGTCTTCCGGATTGTCCAGCACGTCGGCGATCAGGTTGCCGACCTGCTCGGCTTCCTTCACGCCGAAGCCGCGCGTGGTCATGGCCGGCGAACCGAGGCGGATGCCCGAGGTCACGAACGGCTTTTCCGGATCGTTCGGGATCGCGTTCTTGTTGACCGTGATGTGCGCCGCGCCGAGTGCTGCTTCCGCAGCCTTGCCGGTGATCTTCTTCGCACGCAGGTCGACCAGCATCACGTGGCTCTCCGTGCGGCCCGACACGATGCGCAGACCGCGCTTGACCAGCGTTTCAGCGAGCACGCGCGCGTTCTCGACGACCTGCTGCTGATAAGCCTTGAATTCCGGCGACAGCGCTTCCTTGAACGCGACGGCCTTCGCGGCGATCACGTGCATCAGCGGACCGCCCTGGATGCCCGGGAAAATCGCCGAGTTGATCGGCTTCTCGAACTCGGCCTTCATCAGGATCACGCCGCCGCGCGGGCCGCGCAGGCTCTTGTGCGTGGTGGTGGTAACGAAGTCGGCGTGCGGCACCGGGTTCGGATAAACGCCCGCGGCGACGAGACCGGCGTAGTGCGCCATGTCGACCATGAAGTAGGCGCCGACCGACTTCGCGATCTTCGACATGCGTTCGAAATCGATGCGCAGCGCAAACGCGGATGCGCCCGCCACGATCAGCTTCGGCTTGTGTTCCTGGGCGAGCTTTTCAGCAGCGTCGTAGTCGATGTCTTCGGCTTCATTCAGACCGTAGCTGACCACGTTGAACCACTTGCCCGACATGTTGACCGGCGAGCCGTGCGTGAGGTGGCCGCCGTGCGCGAGGCTCATGCCCATGATCGTGTCGCCCGGCTTGAGCATTGCGAAGAACACGCCCTGGTTGGCCTGCGAGCCCGAGTTCGGCTGCACGTTCGCGGCTTCGGCGCCGAACAGCTGCTTCACGCGGTCGATCGCCAGCTGCTCGGCGACGTCGACGTACTCGCAGCCGCCGTAGTAGCGCTTGCCGGGATAGCCTTCGGCGTACTTGTTCGTGAGTTGCGAGCCTTGCGCGGCCATCACGGCCGGGCTCGTGTAGTTTTCCGACGCGATCAGTTCGATGTGCTCTTCCTGACGGCGGTTTTCCTGCTCGATGACTTTCCAGAGTTCAGGATCGACGTTGGCGATGGTGCTTTGGGCTCTGTCAAACATACGGGTTCCGTTGAGTGTTTTCAGGTTGACCGGATCGTGCGCCGAATCCTGCGTAGAGGGTACACAGCGGGGTACGCAGCGCTGTGGGCGGCGAGGCTTGCCCTGACTTGGCGAGTGGAGAGTCGCCGCATACGCGAGGCAGGCCAGCCACCGACAGCGCAGATTAATGCGCGCGGTTCACGGCTGCCCAGGCGAACGGCAAAACGGCACCCTGCGCTTCACGGTGGGTTGTTCCACCTTGAACCCGATTGGTTGAATCGGCTGAGTCGGACGACTCGGTTCTATCGCCAGTCACGCAGGGTCGAGCGCGTTAGTGTATTGGAAGAGGCCCGAATAGGCAACCGACTTGCGGGCGCTCCGGCGGCTGCTGGCGGGCCCTGCGGACGGTCTGGCGACCCCGCTGCGCAACCATCTGACGAAAGCACCCCGACCGCGCCGCGCACCCGCTGCGCGCCGCCGCGGCAGCCGCCGATCCGGCTCGTGCATCCTTGCCGCAGCGCGGCATTGGAAGTAGGCTTGGGGCCTTTGTCTCTTACCGACCAGGGAACTGCAATGATCGTGTTTGTCACAGGAGCGTCGGCCGGCTTCGGCGCTGCCATCGCCCGCTCGTTCGTCAAGGGCGGCCATCGTGTCGTCGCCACTGCTCGCCGCAAGGACCGTCTCCAGGCACTCGCCGACGAACTCGGCGACGCGCTGCTGCCGTACGAGCTCGACGTGCGCGACCGCGCCGCCGTCGAAGCCGTGCCGGCCTCGTTGCCGGCCGACTTCGCCGCAATCGACGTGCTCGTCAACAACGCCGGCCTCGCCCTCGGCACCGAGCCGGCGCACAAGGCGAGCCTCGACGAATGGAACACCATGATCGAGACCAATTGCACGGGCCTCGTGCAGGTCACGCATGCGCTGCTGCCCGGCATGGTCGAGCGCAATCGCGGACATATCTTCAATCTTGGTTCGGTGGCGGGCCGCTGGCCGTACGCAGGACGGCAACGTCTATGGCGCGACCAAGGCGTTCGTGCGCCAGTTCAGCCTGAACCTGCGCGCCGACCTCGCCGGCACCGCGCTGCGCGTGACCGACATCGAGCCGGGTCTGTGCGGCGGCACCGAATTCTCGAACGTGCGCTATCGCGGCGACGACGACAAGGCCGCCAAGGTCTACGAAAACGTGCAGCCGCTGACGGCCGAAGACATCGCCGATTCAATCTACTGGATCGCCACGCGCCCGGCTCACGTCAACATCAACACGATCGAGCTGATGCCGGTCGCACAGTCGTTCGCGGGTCTGTCCGTGCATCGCGGCTGAGGTTTGAAGGCGGGCGGCGACAGCCGCCCCTTTCATTGGTCGCGCCGCCGCCCGTCACCGTGCTGGCTTTTTCTCGCGGCGCGCCGATATCCCGCTCCCCCAGTCCCGGCGCGGCCGGCAAAGCCGGCCACCATCGCCGCCGACACCCGCCACGCGCAACTCACACTTCGAAACAGACCCCGGAGTTTGCGTTCCGGTAGAATGCGCCGCATGAATATGTCGACCAGCCAGCCAGGCACGGAAATCGGCTATACGTGGTCCATCCGCGTGTATTACGAAGATACCGACGCCGGCGGCATCGTGTTTTACGCCAATTACCTGAAATTTTTCGAACGGGCTCGCACCGAATGGCTGCGCGCGTGCGGCGTCGACCAGCATCGGCTTGCGGAAGAAAACGACGCGATTTTCATCGTGCGCAGTACCGCGGTCGATTACCGGGCTCCGGCCCGGCTCGACGATCTCGTGAAAATTATCAGCCGGATCGAGCGTCTTGGCCGAGCTTCGGTAGACTTCGTGCAGGAAGCCTGGCGCGAAGGCACGTTGCTTGCCAGCGGGTCGGTCCGGGTTGGCTGTGTGGACCGCGCGACGCTGCGGCCATCCGCGATCCCGCCTCCGGTTCTTGCCGCGCTGCGGCACGGACCGGGCGTCGGCGAGAGCGCGGACTGAACCACGGCGGCATGTCAACGGACGATACCTGAGCCTCGTTGTTACGGGGCCAGTGAACTCATACCGGTCAGGTTGCACAAAGCATGGTTCGGCTTCGATATCGCCGAAGCTTCCGTTTTGCCACGGCAAGCTTGGAGCGGCTTTGCAGCCGGACGCCCCCTTCCCGGGACGTTAAAACGAACCTTTATGAACACTACACAAGATCTGTCGATCGTTTCACTCGTACTCAACGCGAGCCTGCTGGCCCAGGCCGTCATGGCTCTGCTGCTGTTGCTGTCGCTACTCTCCTGGACTTTCATCTTCCGCAAGTGGTTTGCGATTCGCCGGGCGCGCGCGCAAACTGAACGCTTCGAGCGTGATTTCTGGTCGGGCGGCGACCTGCAGGCGCTGTATCAGAGTGCCGCGAACAACCGCCACAGGATCGGCGCGCTCGAGCGGATTTTCGAGTCCGGCATGCGCGAATTCCTGAAAGGCAAAGAGAAACGCCTGAACGATGCCGGCGCGATCCTCGACGGCGCCCGGCGCGCGATGCGCGCATCGTTCCAGCGCGAAATGGACGTGCTCGAAGCGAACCTCGCGTTCCTCGCGTCGGTCGGTTCGGTCAGCCCGTATATCGGTCTGTTCGGCACGGTGTGGGGGATCATGAATGCGTTCCGCGGCCTCGCCAACGTGCAGCAGGCCACGCTCGCGAACGTCGCGCCGGGCATCGCCGAGGCGCTGACCGCCACCGCGATCGGCCTGTTCGCGGCGATTCCGGCAGTGGTCGCCTACAACCGCTACGCGCACGACATCGACCGTCTGGCGATCCGTTTCGAAACCTTCATCGAAGAGTTCTCGAACATCCTGCAGCGTCAGGCACACTAAGGAGGCCCCGATGGCAGGCTCCCGCTCCTCCAGCATGCGCGGCTCGCGCTCGCGTCGCGCGATGGCCGACATCAACGTCGTGCCGTACATCGACGTGATGCTCGTGCTGCTCGTGATCTTCATGGTCACGGCGCCGCTCGTCGCACCGTCGATCGTCAATCTGCCGACCGTCGGCGGCGCCGCGCCGCAGCAGCAGACGCCGCCCGTGATCGTCAACATCCGCGCGGACGGCAACATGAGCGTCAAGTACAAGGACGACTCCGGCACGCAGCAGCAGGAAGACATGACGAAAGCTGGCCTCAAAGGTTTCATCGCCGATCGGGCACAATCGCACCCGGATCAGCCCGTCGTGATCGCCGCCGACAAAACAGTGAAGTACGAAGTCGTGATGAATGTGATGTCCGAGTTGAAGGCTCAGGGCGTCAAGCGCGTTGGATTGCTTGTCAAATCGCAATGATCCGCAAGAACACCGAATATCCGCTTCAGCCACCGCGTGAACGCGGCACCGGGCGAGCTTTTCTGTTCGCGCTGGTGATGCATGCGCTGCTCGGATTCTTTCTTTATCACGGCATCCAGTGGCAAAACAGCACGCCCGAGGGCGAGCAGGCGGAACTGTGGACCGAGGTGCCGGATTCCGCGATCCCGCATCCCGTCGTCACGCCGCCGCCCGCGCCTGTCGCCCCTGCCCCGCCCGTGCGCGACGAGCAGGCTGACATCGCGTTGCAGGAAAAGAAGCGTCAGCAGCAGGAAGCGGCTCGCGCCGCGCAATTGGCCGAACAGCAGCGCCAGTTGAAGCTGAAAGAGCAGCAGGAAGCGGAAGCGAAGCGTCAGCAACAACTGGCGGCCGAACAGGCGGCCCAACTCGCGGCGCAGAAAGCCGCCAAGCTCAAGCAGCAGCAGGCGCAACAGCAACAACAGCAACAACAGCAACAGCAGCAGGCCGAGAAGCTCAAGCAGCAGCAGCTCGCCGAGCAGCAGAAGCAGCAGCAACTGAAGGAACAGCAGGAGCAGCAGCAAAAGCAGGCTCAGGCGGAAGCGCAAAAGAAGGCTGAGGCCGAGAAGGCGGCGAAGGCGAAGGCGCAAGCCGAAGCGGCAGCACAAGCGAAGAAGCAGCTCGATGCGGACCGTCGCGCGCGGCTGGCGCAAATGCAGGGTCTGGCTGGCGGCGTCGGCGGCAGCAGTTCGAGCAGCAACGGACTGGGCAAGAGCGGAACGGGTAGCGGCTCCGGGGGCACGGCGGCATCGCCGGGTTACGCGGACAAGGTGCGCCGGCTGGTGCTTCAGCATGTGAACTGGGGTGGCGAAACGGAAGGCCTGGAGACCGTGATCGCCGTGCGCTGTTCGCCAGACGGCAATCAGCTGAGCGCAAACATTACCCACAGCAGCGGCAACGCCGCGTGGGACGCCGCCGCGTTGCGGGCGGTGAAAGCCTCCGATCCGATGCCGCGGGACGTGAATGGCAAGACGCCGGACTACTTCACTATCACGCTGCGGCCGGCGGCTTGATGTGCAGGCTGACAGCCGACTGACATCCAACGCCGCGCCCCACCAGGCCGGCGTTGCGCGGGAACGAAATAGCCGTTTACCGGTCTGTCTGCTGTCTTCGAGTATTAAGTAAAACCGTTTTGAGGAACCCATACAGCATGAGTTTGATGACCAAGCTAGGCCTGCGAACACTCGTGGCAACGTGCCTGATCGCCGTCGGCGGCGCCGCCAACGCACAACTCAACGTCCTCGTGACGGGCGTCGGATCCACCCAGTTTCCGATCGCAACGGCGAATTTCGCCAATGAAGCGAACTCCCCGCAGCAGGTCAGCACGATCGTGCGTCAGGACCTGCAACGCAGCGGCAAATTCACGAATATCGACGCAGGCTCGACGCCGGTGTCAGAGACCGATTCCGTCGACCTCGGCGCATGGAAGGCGAAGGGCGCCAACGCGTTCGTCGCGGGCAGCGTGAACCGCCTGCCGAACGGCCAGTACGAAGTGCGCTTCAAGCTCTACGACACGGTCAAGGGCGAAAGCCTTGGCGGCCTCGTGCTGGTGAGCCCGGAGAGCGGTCTGCGCATGAGCGCGCACAAGGTCGCGGACTACATTTACGCCAAGCTGATGGGCAACCGCGGCGTGTTCGCGACGCGCCTGTCGTATGTGATCAAGTCGGGCAACCGCTACCAGCTGCAGATCTCGGATTCGGACGGCCAGGACGCGCATATCGCGCTGTCGAGCCCCGAGCCGATCATTTCGCCGGCCTGGTCGCCGGACGGCACCAAGGTCGCGTACGTGTCGTTCGAGAAGAAAAAGCCGATCGTCTACATCCACGACCTGCCCACCGGCCGGCGCATCGTCGTATCGGACCAGAAGGGCAACAACAGCGCGCCGGCGTGGTCGCCGGATGGCCGCACGCTCGCCGTCGCGCTGTCGCGTACCGGCAATACACAGATTTTCGCGGTCAACGCGGACGGCAGCGGTCTGCGTCGTCTGACGCAGGGCAGCTCGATCGACACCGAGCCGACCTACTCTCCTGACGGTCAGTGGATCTATTTCACGAGCGACCGCGGCGGCGCTCCGCAGATCTACAAGATGCCGGCGCAAGGTGAAAGCGCGGGCAACGCGCAACGCGTCACGTTTACGGGCAGCTACAACACCAGCCCGCGTGTGAGTCCTGACGGCAAGGAGCTTGCCTACATCTCGCGCGTCGGCGGTGCATTCAAGCTGTACATCCAGGACCTGCAAGGCGGAACTGCCACGGGCCTGACGGACACCTCACATGACGAATCGCCGAGCTTCGCGGCGAATGGTCAGTACATTCTTTACGCCACTCAGGTGAACGGCCGTGGCGTGTTGGCCGCAGTATCGACCGATGGTCGCACTCGGCAGGTCCTGTCCGTTCAGGGGGGCAGCGTACGCGAGCCATCCTGGGGCCCGTTTATGCAATAACGTTGATGCAATAACACAAGGAGAGTAATCAAATGATGTCCAAACTTCGTTTCGCATTCGCCGTCGTGATGGTCGGTGCATTGGCCGCATGTCACTCTGGCGTCAAGCTCGACGAAAACGCCGGCAAGGGCGCAGGCTCGGCTCAACCGAATCCGAACGACGTCGCGACGGTCAACGTCGACCCGCTGAACGATCCGAACAGCCCGCTCGCAAAGCGCAGCATCTACTTCGACTTCGACAGCTACTCGGTGAAGGACGACTATCAAGCGCTGCTGCAACAACACGCGCAATATCTGAAGGGTCACCCGCAGCGTCACGTGCTGATCCAGGGCAACACCGACGAGCGCGGTACGAGCGAATACAACCTCGCGCTCGGCCAGAAGCGTGCTGAAGCCGTGCGTCGTTCGCTGTCGCTGATGGGGGTGTCGGATTCGCAAATGGAAGCCGTGAGCCTCGGCAAGGAAAAGCCGCTGGCAACGGGTCATGACGAAGCGTCGTGGGCACAGAACCGCCGCGCCGACCTCGTGTATCAACAGTAAGTCAACGGGTGATAAGCCGAATGACGCATCGTTTCTCCTGGCTGCGGGTTGCCGCAGCGGCCTGCGTCGCAGGCACGGCCCTCGCGGCCGTGCCCGCCCATGCGGGCATGTTCGACGACGATCAGGCCCGCCAGGCCATTCTCGATCTGCGCTCGAAGACCGATAGTCTCTCGAGCCAGCTGTCGGCGGCGCAGCGCACGATCCTCGATCAGTCCAACCGTCTCGACCAGCTGAACCAGCAGGTCGCGACTCTGCGCGGACAGAACGAGGACATGGCGAACCAGCTCACGACGCTGCAAAAGCAGCAGAAGGACTACTACACCGATCTCGACACGCGCCTGAAGAAATTCGAGCCGCAGCAGCAGACGGTTGATGGTGTCCAGGGCGAGGTCCAGCCGGGTGAAACCGATGCGTTCAACACGGCTTCACAGCAGTTCCGCAGCGGAGACTTCAAGACCGCCGCAGCATCGTTCCGCAGCTTCATCTCCAAATATCCGACCAGCCCCTATCAGCCGACCGCGCAATACTGGCTCGGCAACGCGCTGTATGCACTGCGCGACTACAAGGGTTCGACGGCGGTCTGGCAAGGTATCGTGGCCAAGTACCCGCAGCATCCGCGCGCGCCGGAAGCGCTGCTCGCGATCGCGAACAATCAGCTCGAACAAGGCCAGAAGGCCGCGGCGAAAAAGACGCTCGAGCAGATCGTCGCGCAATACGCCGGCTCGGACGTCGCGCAGTCGGCGCAGAGCAAGCTGTCGCAGATCAAGTAGTTCGTGGTGGCGGATTGATCACGTTTTGAAGTAGTTGTCGGCAGTATCGCGCAGTGTCCGAAGTGATAGCCACGCGCGCCTCTCGCTGGAAAGCCCGGGTAGTGATGCCCGGGCTTTTCACATTGGCCTGATGGCCTCGTAGTGTTGACAGGTCATCGGTTCGCCGATATAATTTCGCTTCTCTTTTGGGTCGTTAGCTCAGCTGGTAGAGCAGCGGACTTTTAATCCGTTGGTCACAGGTTCGAATCCCGTACGGCCTACCAAAAGATTCGAGGGCTTACATACATTCGTATGTAAGCCCTTTTCTTTTTGCTGAACCGGGTAGGCATTTCGGAGCAAGTTGAATCCATTTCGATCCTCGTGCCTATCTGCAAAACGCTGGCAAAGTCCTGTCACCCGCACGGCAGCATAAAAGTGCGTCCGCCGGGAAGCGTCACTCGCTTACCCGCACCGCGCGTCAAAATCTCGAGTCGCGACTCAACTCCTCGAAGCTCGTCATAGCGTGATCGAGTACACGCAGCATGTACTGGCGATGGCGCTCTTCGTCGCTCTTGTTGCGCCAGTGAGGAACCGGATATCTCGGCTGCTGTGCGGACAATTCCGGCGCCTGATCATCCTCGGCGCGCTGCCTCCATTCCTGAAGTACCTGATCGAGTTGCGCGTCATCGTTCTGGTACCACGCCTGCACGACGGTATCGCCCAGTATGCTTCGCCGCAAGCGGTCGCGCTGCTGACACCAGACCGCAACGCGTTCTATGTCAACCGCCGATGCATCCGTCGCGCCGGCGAGATGTTGAGCGGCGAGCAACTCGTCGTGCGCTCTCATGTACACCTGGTAACGTTCGACGATCCGCTCCGCTTCGCCGTACGCCGGCGACGGCAGTTCGCTTTTCAGATAGATCCGCAACTGATCGGCCCGATCGTCGTCCGTCTTCCGCAGCAGGAAAGAATTGATCAGGTCGAGCAGCGCGGCATTCACGATCAGCTCGTGGTTTTCCGCGACGATGAGACCGGGATCGTCACGCCCGACGCTCGGCTCGGAGCCGGACGAGCTAGACGAGCCGGCCGGGCGCGCCTCGCTCGTCGGACTCGCGACGGCAGGTTCCAGATCGGCATGCAGAATCCGCAGCACGCCCGCCGTCACGCAGACCACCGCGACTGCAATGATGCACAGGTGCCGCATGTAACGGCGTTGTTCGATGTGGCTATCAATCTGCATGGATATCCCGTTTCCCCCATGCGCACGGACCGCTGACGGGTTCCGTCGGATGGGGCGCGCAGCGGATTGGCGGTTTCAGAAAGCGCAGTTCGGCACGCTTCCCGTCGTCGTGAAGCTCGATGTGGTCACGCCGGTTCCGGACGGCGTGACGTTCGAGTTATACAAGCCGACATTCGCATACTGGTCGCCGTTTTGCGCGGTCGCATCCAGGCTGACGTTGGCCAGCCAGGCGTTGACAAGATAGCTCGAATTGCGCCCGTCGATCTTCGTGTAGGCGCCCGACAGCGATTGGGTCGCATACGCGCCGTTCACGACGATGTTCGACAGCGACGGGCTGCCGCCTGGCGTGGACACGCCCGACCCGGTGAAGCCGTTGCCGCCTTCCACATAGAGATTCGCATGCGCGGCCTGCGCCAGCGTCACGTTGTAGACGATGAAGTTCGAAATCTTGCTGGCCTGCACCAGCCTCGGCGTTCCGGAGATGAGGTCGCCGCGCCCGTCGACCGTTTCCGGTCCCATCAGCGAGGCATTGGTGCCCGAGAATTGCAGCAGGTTGGCATTGCTCGCGTAGCTGTTGCCGATGAGCGTCGCGCCCGCGCTGATCGAGAGGCCCGCGCCATTGATCGTCAGGCTGCCCGTGTAGAACGCATCGTTGGAGCCCGATGGCGCCAGCACCACGCTTTGGCCGGTTCCCGCACACTGATTCAGTCCATCCTGAAGGCGGCTCGTGTCGTCGGTAGTCGGAGGCGACGAGCGTTGCGAGCTGGAGAAATTCGCATACAGCGTCTGGCAGACGCCTGGATAGGTCGGTTCGCCGACCGACCGGCTATCGCCGGTCGCCAGCGATTGCGCGCCGGCGGACCCCGCGCTCAGGAAGATAGCGGCGATGGATAGGCTGGCTTTGTGTTTTATTTTCATTGAAACGGTCATCCTTTTAACGAAAAAGTTCACGCAGACGATCAACCCTGCGCGAGCGTCGCGATCTGATCCGACGGTAACGCGCCGCGATAGATGCGGAACTCGTCGATCGCTCCGTTGAAGTACGGGTCCGCAGCGAACTGCGAGCGTCCGATCCAGTTCTGCGCGGTCGGGCCGAGACGCCACGGCGCGAACGCCACGCCCGTCGTCTGGCCGCTCTGGCTGCCGTTGACGTACAGCGTGAGCGTCGTGCCCGAGAGCGTCACGGCCACATGGGTCCATTGGCCGCTCGGCAGCGGCGCGTTGCCATTGACCTGACGCTCGGTGTGAGACCCGTTGAGCGTGATCGAAAAGCGCACCGTGCCACCACTGCTGTCGGGGGTGAGCATCATGTAACGGCCGGTGCCCGTGCCGAAATCGAACACGCGCTCCCATTGCTTCGTGCTGTTTGAATTGCGGAACACCCACGTCGCGATCGTGAAATCCGAGACGTCCCCGACGATGTCGTTGGGCAGGCTGACGTAGCCGCTCGAGCCGTCGAGCAGCACCGCGTTGCCGGACTTGCCAGCGGTGCGCGACGCGCCGCCGACTAGCGTGCCCGTATGGCCGTTGCCGGTCGCGTCGGCGGCGGTTGTGCCGCTCGACTCGTCGAAGCTCAGCCAGGTATGTAACTGCACGGCCGTCACCGCGGCGACCTCGTTCGAGTTCGCGCTCTCGCCCGCTGCCGTCGTCGCGCTGACGACGTAGTACCACACGCCGGCCTGCGGGCTGTCGGTATAGGTCAGCACGTCGGTGATGCCGCTCGCGACGGTCGTGTACGGGCCGCCCGAATTCGCGGCGCGCTTCACGTTGTAGCTCGTGCCATTCGCCACGCCCCACCACGACAGCACCACCTGCCCGGCCGCCGGCCAGGCGGTCACGCCGCTCGGCGCGGCGGCCGGCGTCACCGGATCGCGCGTGTAGGCGAGCGTGCCGTAGCCGAGCTGGTCGTAGCCGCCGCTGGTCGTACCGTAGTTGCCGCCGCCGCCTTCCGGCTGGATCGCGAGCGCGAACTTCTCGGACCACGGCGCGGCCAGCCCCTTGCGATTGACATAGTGGTTGTAGACGAGCGCCCAGATTGGACGGATATTGCCTTGCGAGGCCGTCGAAAACCCGGGCTGCACTACGTCGACATTCGCATAGCTCTCGTACGGCACCGTGAGGTAGGTTCCGTCGGCTTGAATGAGATTCGCCTTCGCCACGTACTCCGCGCCGGCGAGGAAGCGGTTGTTGTCATAGCCGTAGAGATCGATGCCCTGGTTCCAGGCCATCTCGCAGATGGCGCCGCACAGCCCGATGCCGAGGTTGTTGTGCCCCTGGTCGCGCCCGCTCTCCTGCCACTGTCCGAGGTAGCCCGGGTGCAGGTAGTAGACCGCCTGCGCGATCGCACCGTTGCCAAGCCCGCTCAGGTAGTAGTTGACCGCTTCGTCGAACATCGCGCGGTCGTCACAGAGCACGCCGATCGCCATGATCGACGCCATGCTGCACAGGTCCCAGTTGGCCCAGTAGTGCGTGTAGTCGGTGTTGTTGTGGCGGTTCAGGAAGTCGATGTTGATCGGATAGAAGATGTTGGACATCATCGACTGGAACGCCATGAGGTCCGCTGCGGCGAGGCCAGGGTAGCTGCGCATGATCTCGCCGACGATCGCGAACTCGTAGCCATAGATGCCGGCGGCGAGATCGACGTTGCTGTCGCCGCCGAGACTCTGCAGCGTCGAGGACCACGCGTTCATGATCTGCACCGCCTTGTCGGCGTATGCCGTGTCGCCAGTGACTTTCCAGTACAGCGCGCAAGCGTAGGCGGCGGCGATGTCGCCATAGAGCTGCGGATAGTTCTGCGGTCCGGTGCCGCCACGATTGATCTGCGCGGCCGGCCGGGGCGACCAGGACAGTCGCGTGTGGCCGTTGGCGGTCAGCACCTGAAAGCCGGCGTACCAGGGCTGCGCCTGCGCGGCGACCTTCTGCGCCATGCGGTCGAAGTCGGTCTGCGTGTGCAGGAGCCCCGGGTGCACGAACGCGCCGCTCGTCGCAACGGCGGCCTCGCCGGTTGCCGCTCGTGCGAGCACCAGGCTGGCCGTGTTGATGCTCGCCGCCCTCGCAACGGCCGAGCGGCTCACGGCCGCTTCGCCGACGCTGCCGCCCCCGCCGCATCCGCTCAGCGCCAACGCGCCGAGGCTGTGCAAAAAGGAGCGGCGCGACACTGCCAAGGTGAAACTGTTTGTTTTGGTTCGATCCATATCGCGATTCCGTTTATGAGGCCGTGGCTGGAAAAACTGATCCGATGGGGGTGCCCTGCTAGCAAACGTTTGCGTCGGTGGACGGCGAACTGGTGCAGCAGAGACACATCCTTCCGTGTTATCGACACAAACTGCTGTTTGCTGACCGTGGAATCGTGTAGGGATTGCCTGAAACCTGGCGCGGGAAAATCCTATGGACCGAGCAGGAACGCCCGCGACAACTCCAATGCCGATGCGTCGCTGAACTTCGCGTTCATTTCGCAGAACTTCACGATGAACGACACGATGCTGACATTAAAGCCGTATCTGCAATGCACCTGGCAACTGCAGAACGGTTCGACGATTACACCGGGACTCAAGTACGTGTCGTTCCACCGCAGCATCGATACGCCGATGAACCAGAAGACCGGTGAGCCGCTCGATTTCCGCCACACGTGGGACAAGGTTCTGCCGTCATTGATTCTGCATCAGCAGATCACGCCGCAATGGAGCGCGTATGCGCAGTACGCGCAGGGCTTTCTCGCGCCGAGCCTGCCATCGATCCGGCCAGCGAGCGTCTGTTTTCGGTTTGCGCCAATCACCGCATGATGATCGTCGATGCGACGTCGGGCCGTCGCGTGGCCGAGGTGTTGATAGGGGCCGCCGTGATGCTGCGGCTTCCGATCCGTCCTTGAAGCTCGCGCCCAGTTCGAACGGCGCGGACCGCACGCTAACGATCGTGCATGAAGACGATGCGGACCACTACACGGTTGCGCAGAATATGGCAACGCAGGAAGGCGCAAAAACGATGGCGCTCGATGAGGGCAGCCTCGCCGCTGCGTGTGAAACACCGGCCCGCCTACATGAGGCCGTGCGCGATGCCGCTCGGCCTCTCCCAACGCTCCCGGTCGTTCGACACACCGAAATCGGTGGCCTGCAGTGAAACAGTGGCCGAACTGGCCAGCGAACGCTTGGCGCTGGCACGCGCGAGGATGCGCTGCTCGTGCACATAGAACAATTCGAGTTGGCGCGCGTCGGACGCTTTTCGTTCGAGCCCGAATACGTCTTCGAGCACCCGCCGCGACACGTGAAAACGCTGAAGCCCGCGGCCAAGCTGGATCTGAAAGACAACACCGTCGCTGTTATGCGGCACCGCTGCCCAGATAAGCGGAATGCTACTCATGGAGCCCCCGTGAGTCTGGATCTTCGTATCAGGAATACGATGATCTGATCCTCGCACGTATAAACGCACGGCGCGACGTTTCAAAATACAAACAAGTTCGATTTGGCATTTTCACCACAGTGGCGGACTGTTGCGACGCAACGCGTCATTCATTGACGACGCACCGTCGCCGGCCTTTCCCGGCGAGCGCAATGACCTGCCTCGGCATCGGCTATGGCTTGAAGTCTCGCCTTTTCGATGGTATCCGACGCTGCAACTCGGCATTTCTTGTCGCTTCTGACGCGCAGCAATCGGAGTCCGTCGCAGTACTATAAATTTGCAAAGAACTTTTCACGTTCCGATTGCGCATAAAAACGCTCGAAAGAAAGCGCGAGACGGCTATCGCTTTTTCTGGTTATTTATCGAGATGAAGAGATATGCAATGATCGCCGCCGAATCAGCGGAGCATGTCTGAACCTTGCGTGAGCATCCGTTCCGGCAACCCCGCAACCCCAAGGCGCATTGCTTTTTCATTGAACCGATAATGACCGACTTTCTGTTCGATCTGCTATCGAACCTCGCCTTGCTCGCCATCGTATCGATGGCCTGCCGACTGTATAACCGGTTCGGGTCGGGTGCCGCGTTGAGCGGCCCGGCGATTTTCATCGTGCTCGCGCTGCTCGCGTGCGTGCTCGACGGCTTGTTGACTTTTGTCGTGTTCGCCGACGCGCAGAGTCGCCATGGACAATTCGTCCGGCCGACTCTATTTCTTCGGCGTGCCGGCGCATATGCGCTCGCAATCGTGATCGCGTTCTCATGGCATCGCGTGTCGAAGCGCAGGCGAGCCGTGAAAAGCGACCAGGACAACGCGGTTGTCATCTGCACGTCACCGTATTCCGAATCGCGATTGCGCATGTAGGGGCGGCGCGCTCGAGCGGCTTCTCACATACGCCCCGCCATTTTTCGTTTCTCAATTGCCGCCCGCGAGCAGGCCAGGAACGGTCCTTGCGCATGCGGGCGCCGTCGGCTATAACTCCCGAAGACCGCGCGTTGTGGGTCATGGCACCACCGTCGTTCAATCCGTTGATGGCAACTTATAACGAGGAACATCTTGGATATCGAAACCGCACGTGCATTCATCATGACCCGGGGCATCGACATCGGCACCAAGGTGCTCGGCGCCATCGTGCTGTGGATCGTCGGCCGCTGGGTCATCGGGCTGATCTCCAACCTGTTGCGCAAGGTGCTCGCTCGCAACGGCAAGGTCGATCCGACGCTCGCACACTACCTCGCGTCGATTCTCGGCGCGTTGCTGAACCTGCTGCTCATCCTCGCAATCCTGCAAATCTTCGGTGTGCAGACAACGTCGTTCGCCGCATTGCTCGCCGGTCTTGGCCTCGCGATCGGTACTGCGTGGGGCGGCCTGCTCGCGCACTTCGCGGCCGGCGTGTTCATGCAGGTGCTGCGACCGTTCAAGGTCGGCGATTTCGTTACGGCCGCGGGCGTCACCGGCACCGTCACCGAGTTGGGCCTGTTCGGCACGACGATCGTCACGCCGGACAACGTGATGACCATCGTCGGCAACAACAAGATCTTTTCCGACACGATCTCGAACTACAGCGTGTTGCCGTTCCGGCGCGTCGAGCTGACCGCGAAGATCGCCAACGGCGTCGATCCAACCGATGCGATCGCGCGTCTGAAAGCCGCCGTCGCAAAGATTCCGAACGTGTCCGAAAACCCCGCGCCGGACATCGAGGTCTTGAGCTTCACGCCGGAAGGACCGCTGCTGTGCGTGCGTCCTTATTCGTCGAACCAGAACTACTGGCAGGTCTACTTCGACACCAATCGCGCGATCGTGCAGACCTTCAAGGAAGCCGGCTATCCGACGCCGGAAACGCCGCTCGCGCCGCGCGCGATCACGCGCGATTGATGTGACCTAACGTGCGCGCGAAGCCGGCACGGGTCGCCGGCACCGGGGCATGAAAAAAGGCGTCGCGAGATTCGCGACGCCTTCTGATCATCAAGGTCCGAACTACAGCCGGCTACAGCTCGTCAACGCGTACTCGCGTTCGCGCCATTCTTGCGCAGCATCTTCCACAACGCGGCGAGCACGACCGGCACAATTGCCGCGCCGATACCGACCAGCACGATCACGTTCAGATACTGACGGATGAACGGAATGTTGCCGAAGAAATAGCCGAGCAGCACGAGCAGGAGCACCCACGACAGCGCGCCGACGACGTTGAACATCTGGAAGCGGCTCCAGGTCATCGACGACGCACCGGCGACGAACGGCGCAAAGGTCCGCACGACCGGGATGAAACGCGCGAGCACGATCGTCTTGCCGCCGTGTTTCTCATAGAAATCGTGAGTCTTCTGCAGCGCGGCGCGATCGAGAAAGCGCTCGAGCACCGGAATATGCGTATTGAACACGCGCGGTCCAATCGCACGGCCGATCAGATAGTTGGTCGTATTGCCGCCGATCGCCGCCACCAGCAGCAGCAGGATCAGGAGGCCGAGATGCATCTGCCCGGCCGCGCAGAACGCGCCGCCGATGAACAGCAGCGAGTCGCCCGGCAGAAACGGCACAACCACGAGTCCGGTTTCTGCGAACACGATTGCGAATAGCACCGCGTAGACCCAGGTGCCATACACCTGGATGAAGTCCCCGAGGAACTTGTCGATATGTAGGACAAGGTTGGCGAAATGGAGCAACGTATCCAAGAAATGTCCTTATAAACCGATGATTGCGTAGAGGAAAAACGGCCGTCGCGCGACCCGATAACAGGGGCAGCAAGCGGCGGGCCGACCGCTGCGAATTGACCGCGACATGATACAGAAAGTGCCTCGGGTCGATTAAAAAACCGCGGGTCGGGCAGCGGCACGGGCGACGTACGCGGAGTCGCTATAATTTCGCCATGTCCGAATTCTCCGAAACGCCTGCGGGCACCGCGGCCGCGGCCGCACCCTCCGACGGCTCCCGCGCGGCGCCCGCGCCGCGTCCGCTGCGCGCGATCCAGCCGCTCCCCGATCAACTGATCAGCCAGATCGCCGCCGGCGAAGTGGTCGAGCGGCCGGCGTCGGTGGTCAAGGAGCTGATCGAGAATGCGCTCGACGCGGGCGCGCAGACGCTGCGCATCCTGCTCGACGAAGGCGGCGTCAAACGCATCTCGATCACCGACGATGGCTGCGGCATCCCCGAGAACGAACTCGTGCTCGCACTGACGCGCCATGCGACCAGCAAGATCCGCTCGCTTGCCGAGCTCGAGGCGGTCGCGACGCTCGGGTTCCGCGGCGAAGCGCTGGCGTCGATTGCGTCGGTCGCGCAGATGAGCATCACGAGCCGCACCGCCGACGTGCCGCACGCGGTGCGCATCGATGCGGAAACCGGCGTGCTGAGTCCCGCCGCCGGCACGCAAGGCACGACGATCGAAGTCCGCGAGCTGTACTTCAACACGCCCGCGCGCCGCAAATTCCTGAAGAGCGAACAGACCGAACTCGGCCACTGTCTCGAACAGATCCGCCGCGCCGCTCTCGCGCGGCCGGACGTGGCGATCTCGGTGCTGCACAACGGCAAGGCCATCGAACACTGGAACGCGAGCGAGCCGCCCGCGCGCGTCGCGAAGATTCTCGGCGACACGTTCGCGACCGCCCATCTGCCACTCGACGAATCCGCCGGTCCGCTCGCAATCTACGGCTGCGCCGGTCTGCCGACCGCAAGCCGCGGCCGCGCCGATCAACAGTATTTCTTCGTCAACGGCCGCTTCGTGCGGGACAAGCTGCTCACGCACGCAGTGCGCGCCGCGTATGAAGACGTGCTGCACGGTGAGCGTTATCCGTCGTACGTACTGTTCCTCGATCTGCCGCCCGAGGGCGTCGACGTGAACGTGCATCCGTCGAAAATCGAGGTGCGTTTCCGCGATTCGCGCTCGATTCACCAGTTCGTGTTCCATGCGGTGCAGCGCGCGCTCGCGCGGCACGCGGGCGCGTCGCCGGAAACGACGGCTGGCGGGCATGCGGCGCACCTGGAACCGTCGGCCGGTGAACCGGCTTCGTTTGGTTCAACGCCGCTGGGCGGCGCAAGCGGCGCAAGCGGCGCAAGCGGCGCAGGCGACGGCATCGGCGCGGGCGCCGGTGTTTCGAGCGGCGCGGGCTTCGCCGCCGGAAGCCGTGGCAGCTTTGGCGGCGGCGGCTTCGGCAGCTTCGGGGCCTCGCAGCCCGGCAACACGTGGATGCGCCAGGCGCGCATGACGCAAGGCACGCTGCCGGTCGCGCAACCGCTCGCCGGTTACGACGCGCTGTTCGGCCGCAAGGACCCGCTCGCGGGCCGGGTCGAAGGCGCGTCGCTGTTCGAAGCGCGCGACTCGGCGAGCGAAACGACGTCGCCATACGACGCGGCACCGTTCGCGTCGCGCCCGGCTGCCCCCGCATTCGACGCCACCGACGATCAGCCGCTCGGCTTCGCGCTCGGCCAGATCCACGGCATCTACGTGCTTGCGCAGAACCGCCACGGGCTCGTGATCGTCGACATGCATGCCGCGCACGAGCGCATCCTGTACGAGCAGTTCAAGAACGCGCTCGCCGACCGAGCGATCGCCGTGCAGCCGCTGCTGATTCCGCAGACGATGCAGGCCGATCCGGTCGAAATCGGCACGGTCGAGGAAGAACGCGATACGCTCGATGCGCTCGGCTTCGACCTCGCGGTGCTGTCGCCGACCACGCTCGCGATCCGTGCGGTCCCCGCGTTGCTAAAGGACGCGGATCTGCAAGCGCTCGCGCGCGCGGTGCTGTCCGACCTGCACGCGTTCGGCGGCTCGCGCGTGCTGACCGAGCGTCAGCACGAACTGCTCGGCACGCTCGCGTGCCATCACGCGGTGCGCGCGAACCGGCGTCTGACGCTCGACGAAATGAACGCGCTGTTGCGCCAGATGGAAGCGACCGAGCGCGCCGACCAGTGCAACCACGGGCGTCCGACCTGGTATCAGCTGACGCTGGCCGATCTCGATCGGCTGTTCATGCGTGGCCAGTAACGCGCCGCGTTCGATCACACCGCCCGCGCCGCGCGCCCGCTTGCCCATGACGACGTCACGCCCTACCCTGATCCCGTGCCTGCTCGGCCCGACCGCGTCCGGCAAGACCGCCGCGGCGCTCGCGCTCGCCGCGCGGCGGCCGGTCGAAATCATCAGCGTCGACTCGGCGCTCGTCTATCGCGAGATGGACATCGGCACCGCGAAGCCGACTGCGGAAGAACGCGCGGTCGCGCCGCATCATCTGATCGATATCGTCGATCCGGCCGACTCGTACTCGGCTGCGCAGTTTCGCGCCGACACGCTGCGGCTCGTCGGTGAAATTCATGCGCGCGGTCGGCTGCCGCTGCTGGTCGGCGGCACGATGCTGTACTACAAGGCGCTCACGCAGGGGCTCAACGACCTGCCCGGCGCCGATGCCGAACTACGCGCGACGCTCGACGCCGATGCCGCCCGCGACGGTTGGCCGGCGCTTCACGCACGGCTCGCCGCGCTCGATCCGGCCACTGCCGCGCGTCTCGCGCCGAACGATTCGCAGCGCATCCAGCGCGCACTGGAAGTGTTCATGCTGACCGGCCAGCCGATGTCGGCGCTGCTCGCCGCGCCCGCGCGCACGGACGACGCCGCGTCGGCATGGCGCTTCGTGCCGGTCGCGCTGGAGCCGTCCGAGCGTGGCTTGCTGCACGTGCGCATCGAGCAGCGCTTCGATGCGATGCTCGCGCACGGTTTCGTCGATGAAGTGGTCAAGCTGCGCGCGCGCGGCGACCTGCTGCCAGAGATGTCGTCGATGCGCTGCGTCGGCTATCGGCAGGTGTGGGAATACCTCGATGGCGCGGTCGATTATCGGACCATGCGCGACAAGGGCATCTTCGCGACGCGGCAACTCTGCAAGCGGCAGCTCACGTGGCTGCGCAGCATGCCGGAAAGACAGGTGGTGGATTGCTGCGATCCGCACGCGACGGCGCGGGTGGTGGAGTTGATCGAGACGCTGGTTGGAGACGCCGATCGAAGTGAGGGAATTAGAGGGACCTAAAGCGGGGACCTAAAGCGGGGATTTGAAGCGGGGATTTGAAGCGGGGATTCAAAGCGGGAAATGTGAAGCAATGGATTTGAAGCCCGCGCGGCGCGCCGTTGCGGCACGCCACGCGAACCCTCGTCAATCGTTAGACCACGACCGTCTGCGCTTCACCCGCCGCGCTTTCACGGACCGTGCCGATCTTCCAGACCTGCTCGCCCGCCGCGGACAGCAGACCGATCGCCGCCTGAGCATCCGCGGCCGACACGATCACCGCCATACCGATACCGCAGTTGAACACGCGGTGCATTTCCGCATCGGCGACGCCGCCGTGCTTCTGCAGCCACGAGAACAGCGGCGGCAGCGGCCACGCGCGATGATCTAGCTCGGCCGTGAGACCCTCGCGCAGCACGCGCGGAATGTTCTCGACCAATCCGCCGCCGGTGATGTGCGCCATGCCCTTCACCTCGAGCTGCTGCATTAACGCGAGCAGCGGCTTCACGTAGATGCGCGTCGGCGCCATCAGCGCGTCGGCGAGCGGGCGGCCGTCGAAGTCCGCGTTCAGATCGGGATTGGCGCGCTCGATGATCTTGCGCACCAGCGAAAAGCCGTTCGAATGGATGCCGCTCGACGCGAGCCCGAGCACCACGTCGCCCGGAGCGATCTTGCTGCCGTCGATGATCTTGCTCTTTTCCACCGCGCCGACCGCGAAACCGGCCAGATCGTATTCGCCGTCCGGATACATGCCCGGCATTTCCGCGGTTTCGCCGCCGATCAGTGCGCAGCCCGACAGCTCGCAGCCCTGCGCGATGCCCTTCACGACGGTCGCCGCCGTGCCGACGTCGAGCTTGCCGCAGGCGAAATAGTCGAGGAAGAACAGCGGCTCGGCGCCCTGCACGAGGATGTCGTTGACGCTCATCGCGACCAGATCCTGGCCGACCGTGTCGTGCTTGTTCAGCTGGAACGCGAGACGCAGCTTGGTGCCGACGCCGTCGGTGCCGGACACGAGCACCGGTTCCTTGTACTTCTTCGGCACTTCGAACAGCGCGCCGAATCCACCGATGCCGCCCAGCACGCCGTCGCGCAGGGTCTTCTTGGCAAAGGGCTTGATCGCGTCGACGAGGGCATCGCCCGCATCGATGTCCACGCCGGCGTCGCGATACGACAAACCTTGGGCCGAATCGGGTGAAGGCTGGGCGGATTTCGGTTGATTCATGGGGAAGAGCAAGAAGGTCGGTAAAATGCGATTTTACCCGATGCTGGCCGCGTGGCTGGAATTCGCGCGTTCCGACGAGATCCTGGAAACAACCTTTGCAACACGATACCCCGGTTCCGGCGCCGCCGCCCCGCGCATTTCCGTCCGTCGCGCTTCGCGACCCGCGGCCTCACGACCCGGCGAGCACGCTTCACGACAACTGAGCGCCTGGCAACGTTCCAGGCCCCGCGGTCCGGGCCACTCGCGGCCCGAGCCTCATTTTCGGCATTAACCTACTGTGCTTCGTCAACTGACGCTCGATCTCGGCACCCCGCCGCCATCGACATTCGACAATTTCTTCGCCGGCGCGAACGCCGAGCTGGTCACGCGCCTGCGTGAGCTCGACGACGCGCTCGCCTCCGGACCGGTCGCCGATCGCACCTTCTACATCTGGGGCGAAGCCGGCAGCGGCCGCACGCATCTGCTGCAGGCGCTCGTGCACGAAGCGCCGCCCGGACACGCGCGCTTCGCCGGTCCGCAAAGCAGCCTCGCCGCCTTCGGCTTCGATCCGCGCGTCGCGCTCTATGCGATCGACGACTGCGACGCACTGTCGGCCGCGCAGCAGATCGCCGTGTTCAATCTGTTCAACGAAGTGCGGGCGCATCCGACCAGCGCGCTCGTCGCCGCGGGCAACGCGGCGCCGATCGGCATGACGGTGCGCGAGGATTTGCGCACGCGGCTCGGCTGGGGTCTCGTGTTTCACCTCGCGCCGCTGCCCGACGACGCGAAGGCCGCGGTGTTGAAACGCGCGGCGCGCGAGCGCGGCATCATGCTCGCCGACGACGTGCCGGCCTATCTGCTCACGCACTTTCGCCGCGACATGCCGAGCCTGATGGCGCTGCTCGATGCGCTCGACCGCTTCTCGCTCGAACAGAAACGCGCGGTCACGCTGCCGCTGTTGCGCACGATGCTGGCGTCGCCCGATCCCGCCACCGCGCCGGGTTCACACGCCGTTCTTCCGGCTTCAAGTAAAATGGGCCCCCATGGCTAACCTTGCACTCTTCGATCTCGATCACACGCTCATTCCCACCGACAGCGACCACGAATGGGGCCGCTTCATGGTGAAAAAAGGCATGGTCGACGCCGAAAATTTCGCCCGTGAAAACGACCGCTTCTACGCCGACTACAAGGCCGGCAAGCTCGACATTCACGCTTATCTGATCGCAATGCTGACGCCGCTCGCGAAGTACACGCGCGCGCAGCTTGCGGACTTTCACGCGCAGTACATGCACGAGGTCATCACGCCGGCCATCCAGCCGGTGGCGATCGAGCTCGTGAAGCAGCATCGCGAAGCGGGCGACCTGTGCTGCGTCGTCACTGCGACCAACGAATTCATCACGCGTCCCATCGCCCAGGCGTTCGGCGTCGACACGCTGATCGCGTGCGAGGCGGAGACCGTCGGCGGCCATCCGCACGGCGCCTACACCGGCCGTCCGACCGGCACGCCGAGCTACAAGGAAGGCAAGATCGTGCGCACCGAAATGTGGCTCGCGTCGCTCGGCAAGACGTGGAGCGACTTCGAGCACAGCTATTTCTATAGCGATTCGCACAACGACATCCCGCTGCTCGAAAAAGTCACCGATCCCATCGCGACCAATCCGGACGACACGTTGCGCGCCCATGCGCAGGCCAAAGGCTGGCGCATCCTCGAACTCTTCCAACCCTCGTGATCAAGAAACTCATCCGCAAGCTATTCGGCCAGGACGCGGCGAGCGCTGACGACACGCTCTCCGCCGCCAGCGTCGACGGCAACGCCAATGACAAGCCGCCGGCGCGCGGCAAGTCCGCTTCCGGCACGACCGTATCCGGCGCGGCCGCGCGGCCGCGTCGCAAATCCACCGCCGCTGCCGCCGCACAAGCGCCGCGCGAACCGGACGTCCCCGTCATCATTCCGCACGACGTGCATGGCATCGACCCCACGCTGATCTCGCGCAACGCGATCCGCGTGACCGAGGGCCTGCAACAGGCGGGCTTTCGCGCGTTCATCGTCGGCGGCGCGGTGCGCGACCTGCTGCTCGGCGTGAAGCCGAAAGACTTCGACGTCGCGACCGACGCGACGCCCGAACAGGTGCAGAAGCTGTTCCGCCGCGCGCGCATCATCGGCCGGCGCTTCCAGATCGTGCACGTCCAGTTCGGCCAGGAAATCATCGAGACCTCGACGTTCCGCGCGCTGGTCGATCCGCCCGCGGCCGACGCGCCGCCGCCGAAGCGTCTGAAGCGCGACGAGCTCGACCGCCGCACCCACGCGGTCGACGCGAGCGGCCGCGTGCTGCGCGACAACGTGTGGGGCGAGCAGCACGAGGACGCCACGCGCCGCGACTTCACGATCAACGCGATGTACTACGATCCGGCCACGCAAACCGTGCTGGATTACCATAACGGCATGGCCGACATGCGCACGCGCCTGCTGCGCATGATCGGCGACCCGGCCACGCGCTATCGCGAGGACCCGGTGCGCATGCTGCGCGTCGTCCGCTTCGCTGCCAAGCTCGACTTCGACATCGACGACGCCACGCGCGCGCCGATCGAGAAGATGGCCGATCTGATCAACAACGTGCCCGCCGCGCGTCTGTTCGACGAAATGCTGAAGCTGATGCTGTCGGGTCACGCGCTCGCGTGCCTGAAGCGGCTGCGCCAGGAAGGCCTGCATCACGGGCTACTGCCGCTGCTCGACGTGGTGCTCGAGCAGCCGACCGGCGAGAAATTCATTTCTCTGGCACTCTCTAATACAGATGCACGCGTGCTCGCCGGCAAACCGGTGTCGCCGGGCTTCCTGTTCGCGACGCTGTTGTGGCACGACGTGCAGCAGCGCTGGCAGAAGTTCGAGGCCGAAGGCGAGTATCCGGTGCCCGCGCTGCATCGCGCGATGGACGAAGTGCTCGACATGCAGACCGAAAAGCTCGCGATCCACAAGCGCTTCTCGGCCGACATGCGCGAGATCTGGGGTCTGCAGCTGCGCCTCGAAAAGCGCTCGGGCCGCAGCGCGCTGAAGCTGCTGGAACACCAAAGATTTAGAGCGGGGTATGATTTCCTCCTGTTGCGCTGCGCATCGGGCGAACTCGACGAGTCGGTCGGTACGTGGTGGACGGAGTTCATCGAAGGAGACGCCGCCGCGCGCGAGGCATTGCTCACGCAAGGCGGGAAGGACCGGAGCCCCAGAAAACGACGGCGGCGCGGTGGCGCCAGAAACCGCAAATCAGGTGACGGGGTGGAGGACGGCTCGTCCGCCGAACGCACGGACAACGACGCGAGCCGCGAAGGCTCGCACGAAGACTGACGCGGCGTTCGCGGAAGAGCCGTCGAAACGATAGCTGCAGGAAGTTATGCCATGACGGTTGCTTATCTTGGCCTCGGCGCGAATCTCGGGGACGCGCGCCAGACCCTGAAAGACGCGGTGGTGTGCCTCGCACAACAGCACACCATCACCGTGCTCGCCAAATCGAGCCTATATCGCACCGCCCCGATCGACGCGGGCGGCGACGACTATTTCAATTGCGTCGTGAAGCTGGAGACGACGCTCCCCGTGCGGCATCTGCTCGCGCTGTGTCACAAGATCGAGCATCATTTCGGCCGTGAGCGGCCGTTCCGCAATGCGCCGCGCACGCTCGATCTCGACATCCTGCTGTACGGCGATCAATCGATCGACGAAGCCGATCTGATCGTGCCGCATCCACGCCTCGTCGAGCGCGCGTTTGCGCTGGTGCCGCTGGTCGAGATCGACGCGGCGATCGTGATTCCGCAACATGGCCGGGCCGCCGCGCTGCTCGATAGCGTCAGCGATCAGCGCATCGAGAAGGTGAAGGGCCCCTGCCAGTGTCCGATGCTCAATGCACTCACCGGTAATTCCGCCGAGAAGGGCCGCTGCGAATGAGTTCGCCGCCGCTCACGGTCACCGCGCCGCAGCTGCGCCCGCCGTTCGGCTATATCGCGATCGAGGGGCCGATCGGCGTCGGCAAGACCTCACTCGCGCGGCGCCTCGCGCAACGCTGGTCGATGCACGAACTGTTCGAGCGCCCGCAGGACAATCCGTTTCTTGAACGCTTCTATCGCGACACCGCGCGCTATGCGCTGCCTGTGCAGTTGCACTTCGCGCTGCAACGCGCGCAGCAGGCGCAGGAAGTGGGCGCCGCGCGGGCGAGCGGAACACCGCTGATCGCCGACTTCATCACGCAGCGAAACGACATCTTCGCGCGTCTGACCTTGCAGGAAGACGAGTGGCAGCTGTACCGCGCGCTTGCCGCGCGGCTCCACGTCAGCGCGCCGGAGCCGGACTTCGTCGTTTATCTGCAGGCGAGTCCCGAGGTGCTGTTCGCGCGCATCCAGAAGCGCGCGGTGCCGATGGAGCTGCAGATTTCCGATGCGTATCTGCGCGCGCTATGCGACGCGTACAACGAATTCTTCTACCACTACGACCGCACGCCCGTGCTGACGGTCAACGCCGAACACCTGAATCCGCTCGACTCCGACGCGGACCTTGCGCTGCTCGCCGAACGCATCGAGACGATGCGCGGCCGCAAGGAATTCTTTGTCAAAGCCACGTCGCTGTGAGCGGCGCGGCTAGTTCATTTTTCTCACTGGATTGACCATGACTTATTTGCAGGAAGCGAGCCGGAGCGCGATCACCGTGCCGAAACTGCAGGCAATGCGCGACGCCGGCGAAAGGATCGCGATGCTCACCTGCTACGACGCGAGCTTCGCCGCGCTGCTCGATCGCGCGGGCGTCGACGTGCTGCTGATCGGCGACTCGCTCGGCAATGTGCTGCAAGGCCAGGCGACCACGCTGCCCGTGACGCTGGCGGACATCGCGTATCACACGGCGAGCGTCTCGCGCGCGCGGCCGTCGGCGCTGATCATGGCGGACCTGCCGTTCGGCACGTACGGCACGCGCGAAGACGCGTTCAGGAGTTCGGTCGAACTGATGCGCGCGGGCGCGCAGATGGTCAAGCTCGAAGGCGGAGAATGGCTCGCGGATACGGTGCGGTTTCTGGTCGAGCGCTCGATTCCGGTGTGCGCGCACGTGGGTCTGACGCCGCAGTCGGTGCATGCATTCGGCGGCTTCAAGGTGCAGGGCAAGACCGAAGCGGGCGCGAGCCAGCTACTGCGCGATTCACTCGCGATGCAGACCGCCGGCGCGCAATCACTGTTGATGGAAGCGATCCCGGGTCAACTCGCGGGCGAGGTCACGAGGCAACTGCGCGTTCCGACGATCGGCATCGGCGCGGGTCTCGACTGCTCGGGTCAGGTGCTCGTGCTGCACGACATGCTCGGGATTTTCCCCGGCAAGCGGCCGCGCTTCGTGAAAGATTTCATGCAGGGACAGCCGAACATTCAGGCGGCCGTCGAGGCGTATGTGCGGGCGGTGAAGGACGGCACGTTCCCAGGCGCCGAGCACACGTTCTGATGTATGTTTGCCGCGCGGGCGCGCGGCATTCCCGTTTGTTTCAGTGCTCTAACTGACAACCCGTGCGGGTATCGCGCCGCGCAGCGCGTTGCACACGAGCAGCGCTTCAGCGTTCAGCACGTCCTGCTGCGTCAGCACTTTTTCACCCGCCTGCAGGTCCGAGGCCCCGGCGAGCAATACGCTTCGCATCACGCCAGGCAGCACGCCCGACGCGAGCGGCGGAGTCCACCATCGTCCCCCTAGCTTCACGAACACGTTCGATCTGCCGCCCTCGGTCAGTTCGCCCCGTTCGTTGAAGAACAGCGTATCGAAGGCGCCCTTCGCCTCGGCTTCGCGCCAGCCGCGGTCGTAGTCGGCGCGGCGCGTGGTCTTGTGGCGCAGCAGCGGATCGGCGGCCTGGGTCGGCGCGAACTGCGCTTCGGGGCCGAGCAGAACCCCCACGACCGCATCGGCCAACGGCGTAAGTATCGCGGCGGTGATCTGCGTCACACCGCTTTTGCTCAACGCAAGCCGCATACGATGCGGCGTCTGCGCCGGCAGCGTGGCGCACCGCGCTGAAATCTCCTCGCGAATGCGCGCTTCGTCGAACCCGAAGCCAAGGGTCGCGGCGCTCGACGACAAGCGACGCAAATGCCGCTCGACATGCCGCACGCCGTCTTCCCGCGTTGCGTACATCGTTTCGAACAGTTCGAAGCCGGGCTCGGCGCCGGTCACAAAACGTGCTTTCAATCGACACTCCTCGTGCTCGTCGGCGGCCACGCTGTCGAGCACGATGCCCGCGCCGATGCCCATGCTGCCGCGCAGACCGTCCGTGCCGCCCGCTTGCGCCGTCGACGCGGTCAATGTCAGCGTGCGGATCGCGACCGACATGCAGAAGTCGCCGCAATCCTCATCATCGTCCGGCGCATCGAGCCAGCCGATCGCGCCGGTATAAAGTCCGCGCGGCGTGCTTTCCAGTTCGTCGATCAGCTGCATCGTGCGATGCTTCGGCGCACCGGTAATCGAACCGCAGGGAAAGAGCGCGCGCAGGATCGTCGCGAACGAGGTGCCGTCGAGCAACGTCGCCTCCACTGTCGACGTCATCTGCCACACCGACGCGTACGGCTCGACCGAAAACAGCGCCGGCACATTGACCGAACCGATCCGCGCAACCCGCGACAGATCGTTGCGCAGTAGATCGACGATCATCACGTTCTCGGCGCGGTTCTTCAGATCGGTGGCGAGGAACTCGGCGTTGCCGCGGTCGATGGCGGGATCTTGCGAGCGCGGCGCCGTGCCCTTCATCGGCCGCGCGCGCAACGTCGGGCCGTGCTTCTCGACGAACAATTCGGGCGAACACGACAGCACCCACGCATCGTCGGGCAACGCGATCAGCGCGCCGAACGACACCGGCTGGCGCGCGCGCAAACGCCGATAGAACGCAAGCGGCGAACCGAACACGTCGAAGCCGAGGCGGTACGTGTAGTTGACCTGATAGGAATCGCCCGCGCGCAGCGCAGCGTGAATCGCGTCGATCGACGCATCGAATTCGGCGCGATCGACGCTCTCGCGCACGTTCGCCGTACCCGCGACCGACGGCTCCGGAGCACCGTTGTCCCGCGTCATCAGCCACGCGTCGACCTCGTCGCGCGCAAGCTTCGCACAGCGTTCGAACAATAAAAAACGCAGCGTGGCATTGCCACGCTGCGTTTCAGTGGACCGAAGCTTGTCGATACCGACGAGCCCACGACCAAATTCATAGTCGGCCAGCACGACGGCGTGCAGGCCGTTGCGGGTATCGGCCGCGACGCTGTCGCACACCGCTTCGAGCTGCGCCGCCTCGGTGCAGACCCGCTCGCGCACGAAACCCGTGTACAAGCGGCTCGACGGACGCGCCGCCGTTGCACCGCAATCGTCAAGCAGCGCGAACACCGCGCCGCGCCTGTCCACCGTCATCCTGACCGCCAAATCAGATCAATCGAAAAAGCTCTTCACCCGATCGAACCAGCTCTTGCTCTGCGGACTATGCCGCGCACCGCCTTCCACGAGCGCCTTTTCGAACTGCTTGAGCAGGTCGCGCTGCGCTTCGGTGAGCTTGACCGGCGTTTCGACCTGCACATGCACGTAGAGATCACCGGCGATGCTCGAACGCAGCCCCTTGATGCCCTTGCCGCGCAAACGGAACGTCTTGCCCGACTGCGTGCCTTCCGGCACGGTGAAAGTTGCGCGACCGGCCAGCGTCGGCACTTCGATATCGCCGCCAAGCGCCGCGGTGGTGAACGGGATCGGCATCTGGCAATGCAGATCGTCGCCGTCGCGCTCGAACACCGAGTGCTGCTTGATATGAATCTCGACGTAGAGATCGCCCGACGGTCCGCCGTTGATGCCCGGCTCGCCATTGCCGGCCGAGCGGATGCGCATGCCGTCGTCGATACCGGCCGGGATCTTCACTTCGAGTGTCTTGGTTTCCTTCACCTTGCCCGCGCCGTGGCAGTGATTGCACGGGTCGGGGATGTAGGTGCCGCTGCCGTGGCACTTCGGGCAAGTCTGCTGGATGCTGAAGAAGCCCTGCGACATGCGCACCGAACCCGAGCCGCTACAGGTCGGGCAGGTTTCCGGCTTGGTGCCCGGCTTCGCGCCCGAGCCATGACAGACTTCGCACGAAACCCAGCTCGGCACGCGGATCTGCGTGTCGTAGCCGTGTGCGGCCTGCTCGAGCGTGATTTCCATGCTGTAGCGCAGATCCGCGCCGCGATACACCTGCGGGCCCGCGCGGCCGCCTCCGCGTGCGCCGGCGCCGGCCGCCTGGCCGAAGATGTCGCCGAAGATGTCGCCGAATGCATCGGCAAAGCCGCCGAAACCTTGCGCACCAGCGCCACCCATGTTCGGATCGACGCCCGCGTGACCGTACTGATCGTACGCGGCGCGCTTTTGCGAATCCGACAGCATTTCATAGGCTTCCTTCACCTCCTTGAAATGCTCTTCCGCATCCTTGTTGCCCGGATTGCGGTCGGGGTGGTGCTTCATCGCGAGCTTGCGATAAGCCTTCTTGATTTCGTCGTCGCTCGCGTTCTTTGCGAGGCCCAGAACCTCGTAGTAATCCCGTTTCGCCATATCGGTTCAACGCCGCCGCGCAAAGCGACGCGGTAGCTCCTTGTGAATGCTGTGGAGTCTTACGACTCGTCCGGCCGCTGTCTGCGCCGCGTCTCGACACGGTTCAAAACAACGCCCTCCATAAAACGAACGTGCCCGGAGAGCCCAAAAGGCTCGCCAGGCGCGAAAAACCGCTCTTGCACTCAAGGCGCCCAAAGGGCGCCGATCTCGTGCAGCCGGGCCGCGCACATCGCTGTGCACGGCTTTACGGTCGGATGCCGACCTGGCTTTAGTCCTTCTTCACTTCCTTGAACTCAGCGTCGACCACGTCGTCGGCCTGCTGGCTCGCGCCCGCCGATGCACCGGCACCCGCACCGCCCGCCGCGCCCGCTGCCGCTTCGGCACCTTGCGCAGCCTGCATGTCGGCGTACATCTTCTCGCCCATCTTCTGCGAGGCCGTGGCCACCGCTTCGATCTTCGCTTCGATCGCGGCCTTGTCGCTCGAGCTGCTCTTCAGCGTGTCTTCGAGTTCCTTCAACGCGGCTTCGATCTTGTCCTTCTCACCCGCTTCGAGCTTGTCGCCGTACTCGGTCAGCGCCTTCTTCGTGCTATGGACGAGTGCGTCACCCTGGTTGCGGGCGTCGGCCAACTCACGCAGCTTGTGATCTTCTTCAGCGTTCGCTTCCGCATCCTTCACCATCTTCTCGATTTCGGCTTCGGACAGACCCGAGTTCGCCTTGATCGTGATGCGGTTTTCCTTGCCGGTCGCCTTATCTTTCGCGCCGACGTGCAGGATGCCGTTCGCGTCGATGTCGAAGCTCACTTCGATCTGCGGCACGCCGCGCGGTGCGGGCGGAATGCCTTCGAGGTTGAACTCGCCGAGCAGCTTGTTGCCCGCTGCCATTTCGCGTTCACCCTGGAACACCTTGATCGTCACGGCGCTTTGATTGTCGTCAGCCGTCGAGTAGACCTGTGCGTGCTTGGTCGGGATCGTGGTGTTCTTGTTGATCATCTTCGTCATCACGCCGCCGAGCGTTTCGATGCCGAGCGACAGCGGGGTCACGTCGAGCAGCAGCACGTCCTTGCGGTCGCCCGACAGCACCTGGCCCTGGATCGCGGCACCAACGGCCACGGCTTCGTCCGGGTTCACGTCACGGCGCGGGTCCTTGCCGAAGAACTCTTTCACCTTTTCCTGCACCTTCGGCATACGGGTCATACCGCCGACCAGGATCACGTCGTCGATTTCGCCGACTTTCACGCCTGCGTCCTTGATGGCCACGCGGCACGGCTCGATGGTGCGCTCGATCAGTTCTTCAACCAGCGCTTCCAACTTCGCACGCGTAATTTTCAGGTTCAAGTGCTTCGGACCCGACGCGTCGGCCGTGATGTACGGCAGGTTGATTTCGGTCTGCTGGCTCGACGACAGCTCGATCTTGGCCTTTTCAGCCGATTCCTTCAGGCGCTGCAGCGCGAGCACGTCTTTCGACAGATCGACGCCCTGTTCCTTCTTGAACTCGCCGATGATGTAGTCGATGATGCGCTGGTCGAAGTCTTCACCGCCGAGGAACGTATCGCCGTTCGTGGACAGCACTTCGAACTGCATTTCACCGTCGACGTCTGCGATTTCGATGATCGAGATGTCGAACGTGCCGCCGCCGAGGTCGAACACGGCGATCTTGCGGTCGCCCTTTTCAGCCTTGTCCAGACCGAATGCCAATGCTGCTGCGGTCGGTTCGTTGATGATCCGCTTCACTTCCAGACCGGCGATGCGGCCTGCATCTTTGGTCGCCTGACGCTGGCTGTCGTTGAAGTACGCCGGCACCGTGATCACGGCTTCCGTGACGGTCTCGCCGAGGTAGTCCTCAGCGGTCTTCTTCATCTTGCGCAGCACTTCGGCCGAGATTTGCGGCGGCGCGAGCTTCTGGTCGCGCACTTCGATCCATGCGTCACCGTTGTCGGCCTTGATGATCTTGTAGGGCATCAGGCCGATGTCCTTCTGCACTTCCTTCTCTTCGAAGCGGCGACCGATCAGGCGCTTGACCGCGAACAGCGTGTTCTTCGGGTTCGTGACCGACTGACGCTTGGCCGGCGCGCCGACCAGGATCTCGCTGTCTTCCATGTAAGCGATGATCGACGGCGTGGTGCGCGCGCCTTCCGAGTTCTCGATGACCTTGACCGAGTTGCCTTCCATGATCGCCACGCACGAGTTGGTCGTGCCGAGGTCGATGCCGATGATTTTGCCCATTTTTACAAATCTCCTGACTTTGATCGCTGCGGAAAGCGCCCGGTTGGCCCATCTGGCGGCGGGACGATCCGCTCTCAATTCCTACCTGCACTCAAAATAAGTGCGGCCACATCGTTTTCAAGACCTCTATCGCGATGCGGTCTTTAATTTTTTTCAATCACGGGGCGGCCTCGTGAATCCTTGCTGCGAGCCCGCTCCGCCAGCTTGCACGGCGCCCCCGGCGGGGTTCGCCGGAAGTGCCTGAATCGACTGGATGTTTTGCGGCGCGCGGCGATGCGAAGCGACGAGGCAGACGCCGCCGGCGCGGACGCACGGGCTGCGCTTCGACGTGCTTACTTCGGCGCGGCGACGGTCACGAGCGCGGGACGCAGCACGCGGTCCGCGATCACGAAGCCCTTTTGCAGCACCGCGACGACGGTGTTCGGTTCCTGGTCGGCCGGCACCATCGAAATGGCCTGATGGCGATGCGGGTCGAACTTCTCGCCGACCGGGTTGATGGCCACGACTCGGCCCTTCTCGAGCGCGCCGCTCAACTGGCGCAGCGTGAGCTCGACGCCTTCGCGGACCTTCTGCAGGTCGTCGGACGAATGGGCGACGGCCGCCTCGAGGCTGTCGACGACCGGCAGCAGATGCTCGGCGAAGTTCTCGATCGCAAACTTGTGCGCCTTGGCGACGTCTTCCTGAGCGCGACGGCGCACGTTTTCGGTTTCGGCCTTCGCGCGCAGGAAGTCTTCCTGCAACTCGGCGATCTTCGCCTGAGCGTCGGCCAGCGCCTGCTCGGCGGCAGCCTGGGCGGATTCAGTGGTGGCGCCGGTGTCCTGCTGTTGAGTGGCGGCCTCAGCCGCCTCGGCGGCCTGGCGCGCGGCTTCGTCGGCGGGCGTGGGATTCTGGCTCGTCGGGTTCTCTTGCGTGTTTTCCATGTCGCTGAAAGTCGTTAAAAAGTAAAAGCAAAGACGGAAAAAGCCGTTCCGACACAGTACGATTCGTGCTTTGCAAAATCGCGACAGGTGTCTTCGCGCCGATCCGCCAGACCGGACCCCAGATGGGGCCTGAAATAGCCGTTTCAAGCGGCTCCGAGGTTTTTTCGCACCACCGTCGTGCAGGCGAAATGCGCCGTAACAGGCATTCACTTGGCGCAATCAGATAGGGATTGAGTGCAGCCCGCAACTGACCTATTCTCCAGTCATGGAGCGGCAACGCACGTTAACCCTAATTTGACGTAAGCCTTACCGACACCTGACAGTCGTTCCGATAGCCCGTTTCAGCCCATCGAGGGGAGTACCGTGAAACTGACCGTTGCAATCGGGGTGGTCGCACTGGTACTGATCGCGGGCACCACGACCATCTGCATGTCCGGCGCGGTTAACGACCACACCACCGAGTACGGTGGCGCACACGCCACGGTCGAGCAGTTTTTTAGTTCCCACCCGAAAATCTGTCGATAGTGCGCCGGTCGCGTTTCGTCGGTCGCCCGTGCAGCGCGGCGGCCGGCTCGTGATACACCTTGCGCCGTTCCTGCTCGACCTGCCGCTTCTCCTTGCTCTGCGCGGTTTCAACGTAAAGCGTCTGCGCCACGCTCGCCGGGCCGCGCACGTCGCACACGCCCAGCACCTCGACCTGCCACACGTAGCGCTCGATCTCGATTTCGACCAGATCGCCGACACGCACGTCCTTGGCCGGCTTCACGGCCGCGCCGCCGATGCGCACCCGCCCCTTGTCGACCGCATCCGCGGCCAGCGAACGCGTCTTGAAGAAGCGCGCGGCCCACAGCCATTTGTCGATGCGCAGTTTCGCGCCCGGTTCGGTTGAAATGCGGTAGTTCATCTGCGTATTCAAGGTCCTGTCGTATGCGGCACCGGCACCGCCTGCACCGGCCAGCCCTGCAGGTGCTGCGCGACGATTTCGCCGAGCGCGGCAACCCACGGCTGAGACGCATTCAGACAGGGGATCCGGTGAAACTCCTTGCCACCCGCCTGCAGAAATTCGTCGCGCACTTCCATGCCGATTTCCTCGATCGTTTCGAGGCAGTCGGCGGTGAAACCCGGACAAAACACGTCAGCACGCCGCACGCCTGCCGCACCGAGTTCCTTCAACGTCGGCGCCGTGTAGGGCTGCAGCCATTCGGCCTTGCCAAAGCGCGACTGGAACGTGATGCGGCATTCGACCGGCGTCAACTCCAGCGCCTGCATCAGCAGCGCGCCGGTCTGCTGGCATTGCTCGTGATACGGGTCGCCGAGGTCGAGCGTGCGCTTGGGCACGCCGTGGAAACTCAGCACGAGCTTGTCGCCCGCCGCGAAATCAGGGCGGCCGTGCAGATGCCAGTGATGACGCACCTGCGCGGCGAGCGCCGCGATATACGCCGGGTGATCGGCGTACTGGCGAACCGTGCGGATTTCCGGCTGGTTGCGCATGCGCTTGAGCGCGGAAAAGGCTTCGTCGAACGCGGTCGCGGTGGTCGACGCCGAATACTGCGGATACATCGGCATCAGCAGCACGCGCTCGGCGCCGGCGAGCTTCAGCTGGTTCAGCATTGCCGGAATGCCGGGCGTGCCGTAGCGCATCGCGTAGTCGACCAGCACCGTGTAGTCGTTGACTTGCAGCAGATGGCGCAAACCCTCGACCTGCTTTTCGGTGTGCACGCGCAGCGGCGAGCCCTCGGGCATCCATACCGCCGCGTACTTCCTGGCGGAACGGCGGCCGCGAAGCGGCAGGATCAGCAGACGCAGAATCAGCTGCCACAGCAACGCGGGAATTTCGACCACGCGAGGATCGGACAGGAACTGCGCGAGATAGCTGCGCACCGCGCGCGGTGTCGGCGCGTCGGGCGTGCCGAGGTTGATCAGCAATACGGCGACGCGATGCGATGTGGCGTTCTGTGATGGCCGCTCGAGGTCGAAGCGCATAGGCAGCAGAAGTCACCGCTTCACGCGGCGAGTCGATTCAATGGAGATTCATTATAGCGGCGCGGGTTCGGCCGGGCGTCGCCGGACCCTGGCCATTCGGACGATTGGCAGAGGCCGCCCGTTCGCGCATCATGGCCGGCACGGGCTGCGATGACGGCGGCGCCGCGGAGCGCGATGACTACTGCTGGCTGAGCGTCATGGACAACAGCCGCGCGGTGATGTCCACGATCGGAATCACGCGGTTGTAGGCCATGCGGGTCGGTCCGATCACACCGAGCGTGCCGACGATCTTGCCGTTGACCTCGTACGGCGCGGTGACGACGCTCATTTCCTCGATCGGCACCAGTGTCGATTCGCCGCCAATGAAAATTTGCACACCCGCCGCGTGACTCGACACGTCGAGCAACTGAAGGAGGCTGGTCTTCTGGTCGAACACATCGAACAGCTTGCGCAGGCGCGCCATGTCCGACGAAAGATCGGCGACTTCGAGCAGATTGCGCTCGCCGGAGATAAGCACAGTCTCGCCGGTATCGGATTCGTCGGTGCTCGCGGTGACGGCCGCGTGCATCAACGAGGTCATGTCGCCGCGCAGCTCGTCGATTTCCTCGCGCAGGCGGCGGCGCACTTCGTCGAACGAGAGGCCCGCGAAGTGCGCGTTGATGTAATTGGAGGCTTCCACCAGCTGCGAAGGCGAAAAGTCGCGCTGGGTGGCGAGGATGCGGTTCTGCACGTCGCCTTCGGGCGTCACGATGATCAGCAGAATGCGCTTGTCGGACAGGCGCATGAATTCGATCTGCTTGAATACGTGGCTGCGGCGCGGTGTGAGCACCACGCCGGCGAACTGCGACAGGTTGGACAGCACGCTCGCCGCCGCGGCGACGATCTTCTGCGGCTCGCCCACCTGCAGCGTGGTTTTGACCGCGCGCATCACCGCTTCTTCGTCGGCGGCGGACTCGACCGTCAACATTGTGTCGACGAACAGACGGTAGCCGCGTGGCGTTGGAATGCGCCCCGCCGACGTGTGCGGACTGATCACGAGCCCCAGATCCTCGAGGTCCGACATCACGTTGCGGATCGTGGCCGGGCTCAGCTCGAGGCCCGAGTAACGTGACAGCGTGCGCGAGCCGACCGGCTGACCTTCGGCGATGTAGCGCTCGATCAACGTTTTGAGGAGGGTTTGTGCGCGAGGATCTAGCATGACGAAAAATTTTAGCTCAATGGCATCGCAGCCGCGAGCGCCCGCGGCGCCCGCTCCCGGCCAATGCGGCGCCGTCAGCGGGCGCGCATGTCATCGGGTCTTCACCATTCTAACGATAATCGCGACATGCGCAGACGCCCCCGCGTGCGCCGGCCCGCTACCGGGTTGGCCTGCGGTTCTTTTCAGGCCCTACCTATGGTGTAATGCCGGCATGCAAGTGACCAGCCAGTTCAAGACCGTCGCGCTCGTCGGGCGCAGCAATACGCCAGGCATCGGCGAGCCGCTGACCGCGCTCGCCGCGTGCATCGCGAAGCTCGGCCTCGAAGTCGTGTTCGAAGCCGACACCGCCGCCGAAATCGGCGTAACCGACTATCCGGCGCTGCGTCCCGCCGAGATCGGCGCGCGCGCCGACGTCGCCGTGGTGCTCGGCGGCGACGGCACGATGCTCGGCATCGGTCGCCAGCTCGCGCCATATCGCACGCCCTTGATCGGCATCAACCACGGACGGCTCGGCTTCATCACCGACATTCCAATCTCCGACATGCGCGAGATCGTGCCGCAAATGCTGTCCGGCAATTTCGAGCGCGAGGAGCGCGTGCTGCTCGAAGCGCGCATCGTGCGCGACGGCACGTCGATCTATCACGCGCTCGCGTTCAACGACGTGGTGGTCAACCGTAGCGGTTTTTCGGGCATGGCGGAGCTGCGCGTGTCGGTCGACGGCCGCTTCATGTACAACCAGCGCTCGGACGGCCTGATCGTCGCGACGCCGACCGGCTCGACCGCGTACGCGCTGTCGTCGCAGGGGCCGATCCTGCATCCCCAATTGCAGGGCTTCGTGCTCGTGCCGATCGCGCCGCACGCGCTGTCGAACCGGCCAATCGTGCTGCCGGACGACTCGAAGGTCAGCATCCAGATCGTTTCCGGGCGCGAAGTGAACGTCAATTTCGACATGCAGTCGTTCACGTCGCTGGAGCTCGGCGACACGATCGAGGTGCGCCGTTCGCGTCACACGGTGCCAATGCTGCATCCGGTCGGCTACAGCTATTACGCGACGCTGCGCAAGAAGCTGCACTGGCACGAGTACCCGTCGCACGAAGAAGACCCGAGGCCGTAAGCGGCGCTTTCAAGCCCACGCCGCCGCGGCCGCCACCCGAATCCAAGCTACCCGACGACCTCCATGCTTCGCCACCTCTCGATACGCGACTTCGTCATCGTCGCCGCGCTCGACCTCGAATTCGACAGCGGCTTTACCGTTTTCTCGGGCGAAACCGGCGCCGGCAAATCGATCTTGATTGACGCGCTCGCGCTCGCGCTAGGCGCGCGCGCCGAGGCGAGCGTCGTGCGCACCGGCGAGAGCCGCGCCGATATCACCGCGGAGTTCGAAACGCACGCGCAGGTCGATCAATGGCTCGACGCGCAGGCGCTCGGCGCGGCCGATGACGGCCAGCACGGCGGCACCGTGATGCTGCGGCGGGTGGTCGACGCGAACGGTCGCTCACGCGCGTTCATCAATGGCACGGCCGCGACGCTCGCGCAGCTGCGCGAGGTCGGCGAAATGCTCGTCGATATTCACGGCCAGCATGCGCACCAGTTGCTGATGCGCCCGGACGCGCAGCGCGAGCTGTTCGACACGCACGCGGGCCTGTCGGACCTGGCCGCCGCCGTGACACGCGCGTGGCGCACGTGGCGCGACAAGGCGCAGGCGGTCGAGCACGCGCAAACGCGCGATCGCGAGCTGCAACTCGAACGCGAGCGACTCGCGTGGCAACTCACCGAACTCGATAAGCTCGCGCCGCAGCCCGGCGAATGGGAAGAGGTCAACACCGAGCATCGGCGGCTGTCGCATTCCGCGAATCTGATCGACGGCGTGCAGGGTGCGCTCGGCGCGCTGTCCGAATCGGACGACGCGATGATCACGCATCTCGGCTCGATCGTGTCGAAGGTGCGCGACCTCGCGGAGATCGACCCGGCGCTGAACGACGTGCTCGCCGCGCTCGAACCCGCCGAGATCCAGTTGCAGGAAGCCGCGTATTCGCTGAGCCACTACGCGCAGAAGCTCGAGCTCGATCCGGAGCGGCTCGCGCAGGTCGAAAAGCGCCTCGACGCGCTGCACTCGGCCGCGCGAAAATTCCGTCTGCAGCCCGAGACGCTGCCGGAAGAACACGAAGCGCGCCGCAAGCAATTGGCCGCGCTCGACGCCGCCGCCGACCTCGACGGCCTGCGCGCCGCCGAGGCGCAAGCGAAGGACGCGTTCGTCGCCGAGGCTAAAAAACTGTCGAAGGCACGCGCCAAAGCAGGCAAGGCGCTCGGCGAGGCGGTCACGACCGGCATGCAGGAACTGTCGATGAAAGGCGGCAGCTTCGAAGTCGCGCTGGTGCCGTTGCCCGAAGGCGGTGCGCATGGGCTCGAGCAGATCGAGTTCCGCGTGGCCGGTCACGCCGGCGTGCCGCTGCGGCCGCTCGCGAAAGTCGCGTCGGGCGGCGAACTCGCGCGTATCAGTCTCGCGCTCGCAGTGATCGCGAGCGCGGCCAGCCCGACGCCGACGCTGATCTTCGACGAAGTGGATACGGGCATCGGCGGCGGCGTGGCCGAAGTGGTCGGGCGGCTATTGCATCAACTCGGCGAGGCGCGCCAGGTGTTGTGCGTGACCCATCTGCCGCAGGTCGCGGCGCGCGGCGATCATCATTTCCAGGTCGCAAAGATGAGCAACGGCACCGGCGGCACGCTCAGCAGCGTGACCTCGCTCGACAAGGCGAGCCGCATCGAGGAAGTCGCGCGCATGCTCGGCGGCCTCGAAATCACGGCGACCACGCGCAAGCACGCGAAGGAAATGCTGGCCGCCTGAGATTGCGCCGTGCGCAGCTCACCGCACACGGCCTGAGTCGGGTTGGCCGGGACCTCACACCGATCCCGGCCGCGCATGATGCGCTGGCGCTACGCGAAATGCGCAAGCGCCTTTACCCAAACACCCTCTTCCACAACGCCAGCACCGCCTCGCGCTCGGCCGCGACCAGCGCCGGATCGACCCGCGCCTTCTCCATCCCGTCGAGCCGCAGCGTGTGCTGCAGCTTGCGATAGCGCCGATAGGCAGCGCCGACCGTCTCGGCTTCCGCTTCGCTCATCAGCCCGAAACGCGACACTTCACGCAGCAGCGCGATATTGCCGGTATTCCGGATCAGTTCTGGATCGCGCGCCGCATGCAGCAGCACCCAGTACTGCACGGTGAACTCGATATCGACCATGCCGCCGCGGTCGTGCTTCAGGTCGAATAGAGTCGGCGTCTGGTTCGGGTGACCCGCTTCGACGCGCGCGCGCATCTCGACGATCTCTTTCGCGAGCAGCGGCGCTTCGCGCGGTGTCGTCAGCACCTGTTCGCGGATCGCCTCGAACTTCGCGCCGATCTCCGGATCGCCCGCACAGTAGCGTGCCCGCGTCAGCGCTTGATGCTCCCACACCCAGGCGGTGTTCGCCGCGTCGCCCTCGCGCAGCTGATAGCGGCGGAACGCGTCGAGATCGGTGACGAGCAGGCCTGACTCGCCATTGGGCCGCAGCCGCAGATCGATGTCGAACAAGGTGCCGGCGCCGGTCGCGGTGGTCAGCCACGTGATCAGGCGCCGCGTGAAGGTGGCGTAGACGTCGGCCGCCGCATCGTCGGGATCGTCATACAGGAAGATCAGGTCGAGGTCCGACGCGTAGCCGAGCTCCTTGCCGCCGAGCTTGCCATAGGCGATCACCGCGAAGCGCGGCGCGTCGCGGTGACGTTTGGGCAACTGATTCCACACGGCTTCGATCGTCACGTCGAGCACCGCGTCGGCGAGCTCGGACAGCCGATCGCTGACGTGCTCGACGGACAGCTTGCCGGCGAGATCGATCAGCAGAATGCGAAACACCTCGGCCTGATGCGCGTGGCGCAGCAGATCCATCTGCTGCTCGACGCCGTCGGCGGCGGCGAGCCGCAAACGCAATGTTCGTTCGAATTCGGGCCAGTCGAACGGGCTGTTGATGGCCTCGCCGTCGAGCAGTTCGTCGAGCAGCTGCGGGTGGCGGATCAGATAGCCGGCCGCCCAGCGCGAGCCGCCCAGCACCGACAGCACCTGGTGCAGCGCCTGCGGATACTCGGTCAAGAGCGCCAGATACGCGCCGCGCCGGCTCACCGCTTCGAGCAGATCGAACAGGCGCGCGACCGTATCGCCGCGCCGGCCGGCCGGCTCCAGCGTGCGCGCGGCTTCGAGCGCGCGCTGCGCGACGATGTCGAAGCGCTGCCGGCTGCGCTCGTTCAGGCCCGTGTAGCGCGACGAGCGCCACACCGCCTGCAGCCGCGCGAGCAACTCGCCGGGTTCGGCCACACCGAGTTCGATGAGGCGCGCGCGCAGCGCGTCGTCGGCGCTATCGTCGGCGAGCGCACTGCTCCACACCCACGCGGCCGCGCCGTCCTCGGGCGCGCCGCAGCCGTCGCGGCCGCCCACCTTGTCGGCGAAAATCTGGTCGAACTGCTGTTCGACGAACTCGCGATGCGCGTCGAGCTTAGTCATCAATTCCGGGTAGTCGTCGCAGCCCATCGCGCGCGCGAGCGCCGCGCGGTCTTCGGCATCGACGGGCATCGCGTGAGTCTGCGCGTCGTTGCGATATTGCAAGCGATGTTCGAGCTCGCGCAGAAAGCGATACGCCTGCGACAGCTTCAGGCAAACCGACGGGTCCATCAACCCATGCGTGGCCGCATGGCGCAGCACGGCGAGCGTCGGCCGCACGCGAAAGCCGGCGTCCTGGCCGCCGCGGATCAGCTGGAACACCTGCGCGCTAAACTCGATTTCACGGATGCCGCCTCGGCCGAGCTTGATGTCGTCGGCCTTGTCGGGGCGCATCGACGCGCGGCGTTGCGCCTCCTGGCGGATCTGCAGATGCAGCGCGCGGATCGCGCTGATCACGCCGAAATCCAGATAGCGTCGATAGACGAACGGTGTGACGATCGCATCGAGCTGCTTCTGCAGCCGCTGCGCCGCGGCGCTTGCGCCCTCGGACACGAGCCGGCCCTTGATCCACGCGTAGCGCTCCCACTCGCGGCCCTGCACGTAGAAATACTCTTCGAGCATGCCGAGGCTGCACACGAGCGGGCCCGAATCGCCGTTCGGCCGCAGACGCATATCGACACGAAACACGTAGCCGTCGGCGGTGACTTCCGCGAGCGCGCCGATCAGCCGCTTGCCGAGCCGCGTGAAGAACTCCTGGGTCGCGAGCGGCGAGCGCTGGCCGCCGGTCGTCTCGCCATCGTCCTCGTAGACGAAGATCAGATCGATATCCGACGACACGTTCAGCTCGCGCCCGCCGAGCTTGCCCATGCCGACCACGCCGAGCGTGAGCCGCTCGCCCTGCTGGTCGCGCGGCTCGCCATACAGCGCTTCCAGTTCGGCGCTCAGCACCGTCAGCGCGCGCTGGATCGACGTTTCCGCGAGATCGGTCATCGCGCCGGTGACTTCGGCGATATCGGCTTCGCCGGCCAGGTCGCGCTCCATCACCGCGCAGAATACTTCGGTGCGCAACTGGCGCAGCGCGCGTTTCAGCGCATCTTCGTTGACCGGCGCACCGGCGGGGCCAGCCGCCTCGGCGCACAGTGCGTCGAGACGCGCGTCGATGCGCTCGCGCGTCAGCGGCTCGTCGGCCAGCGCGCTGACATGCGCGACCAGTTGCGGGCGGGCCGCGGCGGCGCGCGCGGCATAGTGCGAATAGCTGGAACTCAGGAGGGTTGCGTCAGTCATCAAAAATCTGGCTCGCTCGTTGCTTGATCGAATTTGTCCGGCGGTATTCTGACGATGTAGGGGTGTCGTTTCGGGGTCGCTGTCATATCGTTCTATTGTGCAACCGGCACGCGGCGGCAAGCATGCCGAAGCCCGTGCCGAACGGCCTCGCGAATCCCCGTCACGGGCTTTCGGACAGGGTTTGCAGGAAGTCCGCCGACGCTTTCCCGTGTGTTACATTTCGTCGTTAACACGCAAAACTACCATACGCCCAGCCGCCGCAGCATGTCCGAGCGAAACGAATCCGCCGACCCGCAAGCCCCATCGCAGGTCCGGCATGTGAGCGGAAGCGACCACATCGTGTTGCGTCGGACGTTGCGCGTGCTGGCCACGCTCGCACTCGTCCTCTATTTCATCGCGGGCGGAGTGTTTCTGGGTTTGCGCTACGTGGTGCTGCCGCGAGTCGACACGTTCCGGCCGCGCATCGAAGCCGCAGTCTCCGACAAGCTGCACACCCAATTCACGATCGGCCGGCTCGCGCCGCACTGGAGCGGCTTCCAGCCTGGGCTCGACGTCACCAACCTCGTCATCCGCGATCACGACGGCCAACCCGCGCTGACGATTCCGCACGCCACCGCGACGGTATCCTGGCGCTCGCTATGGGAGTTTCATCCGGCGCTGTCGAGCCTGATCGTCGATCAGCCGGACGTGCTGGTGTCGCGCAGCGACGACGGCGTGCTGTCGGTCGCGGGCGTGCCGGTACCGACGCGCCACAGCGGCAACGACGCGCTGTCCACCTGGTTGTTGCGTCAGCAGGCGATCGTCGTGCGCGGCGGCGTGCTGCGCTGGCGCGACGCGACCCGCCACGAGCCCGAACTGGCGCTGCGCGATATCCGCATCGCGATCCTCAATGACGGCCGCGACCACCGCATGGCGCTGCAGGCACCGCCCGACGGCAGCGTGCTGAAAGGCCCGCTCGACTTCCGCACGCACTTTCGCCACGCGCCGCTCTCCGCGATCGGCAAGCCGATCAACTGGAGCGGCCAGGTGTATATGTCGACGGGCCCGGTCGATCTGCCGACCCTCGCGCGCTACGTCGAATTCCCGATCGAGACGTTCGCCGGCCGCATCGACAATGCAATCTGGATCGACTTCAGCGAAGGCCGCATGAACCAGGCGACCGGCCAGCTGAACGGCAACGACGTCGCGATGCGGGTGCGCCCGACCCAGCCAAAGCTGCTCGTGCCGATCGCCCACTTTCTGTGGCGCGTCGAGGCAGACGACGGCGAGTACCGGCTGCAGTTGTCGGACCTGCGTGCCGAGCTCGGCCAGCCGCCGCTCGAAGACGGCACGCCGCTCACGCGCATCCTGCGCTTCCGGACCCTCGACAGCCGCTACCGGACCGCATCGCAGCAGCACGGGCAGCTTTTGAGCATCAGCGGCGATCGCGTCGATCTCGGCATCCTCGCCGAATTCAGCCGCGCGTTGCCGTTGCCGCGGCACTTTCTGAACGAACTCGTGCGCATCAATCCGCGCGGGCTGGTCGCGAACTACGTGATCGAGGTCGAGCGCGACAAACCGGAATCCGGAGAAGTGGGCAGCGACCATCGGCCGACGGGTGCGGAGCCGATCGAGCGTTATCGCTTCAAGGGCGATCTGCAGGGCATCAGCTTCGCCGCCCAGGAGCCGGGGCCGGGCCTGACGCCGCGCGGCCATCCGCGCGCCGGCATTCCCGGCATCGAGAACCTGTGGGGCACCGTCGACGCCGACGAAAAAGGCGGCCGCGCAAACCTCGATACGTCCAACGTGGCGATCACGCTGCCGGGCGTGTTCGACGATCCGCGTCTGACGCTCGCGCGTCTGCGCGGCCGCGCCGAGTGGACGATGGGCAAGAAGGCACCGGGCGACACGCGTCCCGCGTTCGCGGTCAAGCTCAACGATTTCAGCGTATCGAACCCCGACGTCGAGGCAAGCGCGACCGCGAGCTACAGCAATCCCGGCCACGGCCGCGGCTCGCTCGACCTCAAAGCCGACTTCCAGCGCGCGCAGGTGACCCGTATCGCCCGCTATCTGCCGACCGCGGTCAGCGAAAAGCTGCGTATTTACCTGGACCACGGCCTGCAGGCTGGCGTGTCGCGCGGCGGCACGATCGAAGTGCACGGCGACCTGACCAAGTTCCCCTACGCACGCGACCCCGACGCCGGCCTCTTCCACATCGTCGCGCCGTTCACCGGCGGCAAGTTCGATCCGACGCCGTTCCCGCCGCGCAACATGCGCAACGGCACGCCAAACGTTTGGCCGCCGCTCGACGGCATCGACGGCGTGTTCGAGCTCAAGCAGAACGTGCTGCGCTTCGACATCGACCGCGGCCGTTACAAGCGCGTCGCGCTGACCGGCGTGAACGGCCGCATCGACGATCTCGGCACCAAAGGCTCGAACCTCACCATCCAGGGCAATGGCCGGGGCCCGCTCGCCGACATGCTCGACTATGTGAACCGCAGCTCACTCGGCATCATGGCGCGGCATCAGACCGAAAAGATTCGCGCGGAAGGGCCCGCGTCCCTCGCGCTGAAGCTGACGATCCCCCGTACGCCGAAGCCGCATGTCGGCGTCGAAGGCGCGCTAGGCTTCCTGAACAATCGCCTGAGCGTGAGCAATGCGCCGCCGCTGTCGCGGCTGAACGGCCGGGTGCGCTTCACCGAACGAACGGCCGAGGTCGAGCGGCTCTCCGGACAGTTCCTTGGCGGCGACGTGCATGCGAACGGCGGCCTGCGGCAAGACGGCACATACGCGCTCGCGCTCAACGGCCACATCGCCGTCGATGCCGCGCGCGAGCTGCATCCGCCTGGCGCGGCCGCGCAGGTACTAACGCATATGAGCGGCAGCGCGCCTTATGCGTTGCGCGTCGCCGGCGCGAGGGGCCGCCTGCCGCAGGTCAGCGCCAACTCGGATCTGAGCGGCCTCGCGCTCGATTTTCCAGCGCCGTTCGCGAAGCAGGCCGGCACACCGATGCCGCTGCATTTCGCGGTCAATCCGTCGACGGTGCCGGGCGAAGCCGGCCTCGAACGCGCCGACCTGACGTTGGGGCCGGTCGCCGCCGCGTATCTGCTGCGCTATCGGCCGAGCGCGCAGCCGCGTACGCCACCGACCGTCGTGCGCGGCGCGATCGGCGTGAACCGGGCGGTCGAGTTGCCGTCCGAGGGCGTGGTCGCCGCGGTGGACATCAAGGAGTTCAATGCGGATGCCTGGCGCGCGCTCGCCGCGCAGTTGCGCGCGGGCGCGGCCGGCGCGAATGGCGCGAACGGCGGCGCGAACGGCGGCAATAGCGCAACCAACGCAAGCAGCGCGACCACCCCCGCCGCCGCGCCGAATCCGATGCTCACGCAGTTCCTGCCGAACCGCTTCGCGCTGCACATCGACACGCTGACGCTTCTCAAGCGTCACTGGGACAACGTGATCGTCGGCGCGTCGCACATGGACCGCACGTGGCAGGCGAACATCGCGTCGAATCAGGTGTCCGGCCACGTGTCGTGGCTGCCGGGCGTGACCCGCGAATCGCCGGGAGAACTGCAGGCGCGCTTCGCACGCGTCGTGATTCCATCGGTCGCGGACAAGGACCTGCTCGGCCCGGCGATGTCGGCGCCCGCGCTGAACATGCCGTCGATCGATCTGGTCGTGAACGAGCTGATCGTGCACGACCGCAACGTCGGCCGGCTCGAGGTCGACGCGCACAACTACGACGAGAACGGCGTGCCGGTGTGGCAGCTCGACAAGCTCGACGTGACGAACCCTACCGCGACGCTCACCGCGACCGCGAACTGGCGCACCTCGACCGAACTGCCCATCTCGGCCGACGAAGCCACGCCGCGCCGCACCGTGTTCGATTTCAAGCTCGACATCAAGGACGCTGGCGCGATGCTCGAGCGCTTCGGTCTGCCGAGAACGCTCAAGGGCGGCATCGGCGCTATCCAGGGCAAGGCCGTGTGGCAGGGCGGCCCGACCACGATCGACTATTCGACGCTGAACGGCAACCTCGCGCTCGATCTGCGCCACGGCCAGATCCTGAAGGTCGATCCAGGCGTCGCAACGCTGCTCGGCGTGCTGAGCCTGCAAAGCCTCGCGCGCATCGCCACGCTCGATTTCCGCGACGTGCTCGGCGAGGGCCTGCCGTTCTCGAGCGTGACCGGTACCGCGCAGATTCATGACGGCATCGCCCGCACCGACAACTTCAGGATGGTGACCGCGCCGGCCCGCGCCGAAATGGTGGGCTCGGTCGACATCGCACAGAGAACCCAGAACCTGCACCTGCACGTGATACCGACCGTCAGCGCCGGCTCCGCGGTGATCGCCGCGACGATCATCAATCCGCTGATCGGTCTCGGCGCGCTGGTCGCCGATATCGCCTTCACACATGGGGTGTCGCACGTGTTCGCGCGCGACTACGCGATCACCGGTTCGTGGTCCAAACCGCAGGTTCAGCGGGTGACGGGCGAACGGGGTAAGATTGACGCTCCGGCTTCGACCGTGGAAGCGCACTGAGCTTCGGTTTCCCTGGCGCCGCTGTCTCGTTCCACGCGGCCGCTCCTGTCGCTCTGCCGACTCGATGCGCCAACGGGGCCGAGCCAGCCCAGAACCATGCGGTGCCCGCGCTTCATACCGCCGCCCGCCGGGAGTCTTTCGACACGCTCATGAGCGAAACACACGTCACATCATCCGCATCCGCCGCAACGTCCGGCTCTGTCGCCAGCCCCTTTCGGGTCGCCGCGCTGCAGATGGTCAGCACGCCGGATCGCGATCGCAATCTCGCCGACGCAGAGCGCCTGATCGCCGAAGCCGCCGCCGACGGCGCGCAGCTCGTGCTGCTCCCCGAGTATTTCTGTTTCATGGGCTTCAAGGACACCGACAAGCTCGCCGTGCGCGAGCCGCATCGGGATGGCCCGATCCAGCGCTTTCTGGCCGACGCCGCGCGCCGGCACCGGCTCTGGGTGATCGGCGGCACCTTGCCGCTGAACGCGCCGGAGGCGTCGCGCGTGCTGAACACGACGCTGGTGTTCGACCCGCTCGGCAACGAAGCCGCGCGCTACGACAAGATCCATCTGTTCAACTTCGAAAAAGGCGATGAATCGTTCGACGAAGCTCGCACGATCCGGCCCGGCACCTCGGTGCAAAGCTTCGAGGCGCCATTCGGCCGGGTCGGCCTGTCGGTCTGCTACGATCTGCGCTTTCCCGAGCTGTACCGGCGCCTGGGCGACTGCGCGCTGATCGTGGTGCCGTCCGCGTTTACCTACACGACCGGCCGCGCGCATTGGGAGCTGCTGCTGCGCACCCGCGCGATCGAAAACCAGTGCTACGTGCTCGCCGCGGCGCAGGGCGGCAAACATGAAAACGGCCGCCGCACCTGGGGCCACAGCATGCTGATCGACCCGTGGGGCGAGATCGTCGCGGTGCGCGACGAGGGCGCCGGCGTGGTCGCGGGCAACCTCGAACGCGCGCGCATCGACGAAGTGCGGCAGAGCCTGCCGGCATGGCGTCATCGCGTGCTGACCTGAAACCGACATTGAAACTGCCGCGCCTGCCACGCATATACCGACGCAGGCGCTCCCCGACCCCTTCGTATCGAGCAGAACATACTTCGCATGAACATCATCGAACCCGGTATCCGTAATCTCGCCGCCGCCAAGGACATCCTTCTCACGCCCTATGGCCTCGACGAGTCGCTGCTCACGCGCACGCTCGCCGAAATCTTCACGCACCGCGTCGACTACGCGGACCTGTACTTCCAGACCACCCGCAGCGAAGCGTGGAGTCTCGAGGAAGGCATCGTGAAATCGGGCAGCTTCAGCATCGACCAGGGCGTCGGCGTGCGCGCCGTGTCGGGCGACCGTACCGCGTTCGCCTACTCGGACGACCTGTCGCCCGAAGCGATCCGCCAGGCGGCCATCGCCACGCGCGCAATCGCCAAGGCGGGCGGCGGCAAGCAGAAGATCAAGGTGGCGTCGTCGCTGACCGGCATCGCCGGACGCGATCTGTACCTGCCGTCCGACCCGCTGCATTCGCTCGACGCCACCGCGAAGGTCAAGCTGCTCGAGCGCATCGAACAGATGGCGCGCGGCCGCGATCCGCGCATCCAGCAGGTGATGGCGGGCTTGGCCGGCGAATACGACGTGGTGCTGGTCGCACGCAGCGACGGCGGCTTCGCGGCCGACATCCGGCCGCTCGTGCGCGTGTCGGTCACCGTGATCGCCGAGCAGAACGGCCGCCGCGAAATCGGCAGCGGCGGTGGCGGCGGACGTTTCGACTACGGCTATTTCACCGATGAAGTGCTGTCGCGCTATGTCGACGATGCGGTGCACGCGGCCCTCGTCAATCTCGACGCGCGTCCGGCGCCGGCCGGCGCAATGACCGTCGTGCTCGGCCCGGGCTGGCCCGGCGTGCTGCTGCACGAAGCGATCGGTCACGGGCTCGAGGGCGACTTCAACCGCAAGGGCTCGTCGGCGTTCGCGGGACGCATCGGCGAGCAGGTCGCCGCGAAGGGCGTCACCGTGGTCGACGACGGTACGCTGCCGAACCGCCGCGGCTCGCTGAATATCGACGACGAAGGCAATCCGACCCAGTGCACGACGCTGATCGAGGACGGCATCCTGAAGGGTTACATCCAGGACACGCTGAACGCGCGCCTGATGAAGATGCCGGTCACCGGCAACGCGCGGCGCGAATCGTACGCGGCGCTGCCAATGCCGCGCATGACCAACACGTACATGCTCAACGGCGACAAGGACCCGCAGGAAATCCTCGCGTCCGTGAAGAACGGCCTGTATGCGGTGAACTTCGGCGGCGGTCAGGTGGACATCACGAACGGCAAGTTCGTGTTCTCGGCCTCCGAGGCGTACATGATCGAGAACGGCAAGATCACGTATCCGGTCAAGGGCGCGACGCTGATCGGCAGCGGCCCGGAATCGCTGAAGTACATCACGATGATCGGCAACGACATGAAGCTCGATTCGGGCGTCGGCGTATGCGGCAAGGAAGGCCAGAGCGTGCCGGTGGGCGTCGGTCAGCCGACGCTGCGCATCGAGAAGATGACGGTCGGCGGTACGGCCTGATTACTCGGTGGATGCACGCTTCGCGCACGCAAAACGCGAAGCGTGCGGGTTTTCCGCATTTTTCGACGTCCCGGCTTGTCAGCCGAGCCTGTACCGGGTTATAAAGTCACTCACCCTTTTTTGATCAGCGACGCATTCACTTCGCCATGTCCGCCAAGTTTTATTTTTATTTTTTTTGGTATCTCAGACCGCTGGCGGATCGAGAGGGGTGTTAGTACACGCAGGACACCGAGAATTCCCGAAAAACCGCCAGCTAGCCTGGCGGTTTTTTTTCGCCTCACGCTTTTCGATACCTATTTGACCTACGCGAACACGCTACGAACCGATTCAGGAGAACCACATGCCCCCGCACAATACCGACGATGTCCGCATCCGCGAATTGAAGGAACTCACGCCGCCCGCTCACCTGATCCGCGAGTTTGCTTGCGACGAGACGGTGTCCAACGTGATCTACGAATCGCGCACCGCGATGCATCGCATTCTGCACGGCATGGACGACCGTCTGATCGTCGTGATCGGCCCGTGCTCGATTCACGATCCGAAGGCCGCCATCGAATACGCGGGACGTCTGATCGAGCAGCGCAAGCGCTTTGCCGGCGAGCTCGAAGTCGTGATGCGCGTGTACTTCGAAAAGCCGCGCACGACGGTGGGCTGGAAGGGTCTCATCAACGACCCGCACATGGACAACAGCTTCAAGATCAACGAAGGTCTGCGCACCGCGCGCGAGCTGCTGTTGCGGATCAACGAACTCGGTCTGCCCGCCGGCACCGAGTACCTCGACATGATCAGCCCGCAGTACATCGCGGATCTGATCTCGTGGGGGGCAATCGGCGCGCGAACGACCGAATCGCAGGTGCATCGCGAGCTGGCTTCGGGACTGTCGTGCCCGGTCGGCTTCAAGAACGGCACGGACGGCAACGTGAAGATCGCCGTCGACGCAATCAAGGCCGCCTCGCAGCCGCACCACTTCCTGTCGGTCACCAAGGGCGGCCACTCGGCGATCGTATCGACCGCGGGCAATGAGGACTGCCACGTCATTCTGCGCGGCGGCAAAACGCCGAACTACGACGCCGACAGCGTCAATGCGGCCTGCGCGGACATCGGCAAGGCGGGTCTCGCCGCGCGTCTGATGATCGATGCGAGCCATGCGAACAGCTCGAAAAAGCACGAAAACCAGATTCCGGTGTGCGCGGACGTCGGCCGTCAGATCGCCGCGGGTGACGAGCGCATCGTTGGCGTGATGGTGGAGTCGCATCTCGTCGCGGGTCGCCAGGATCTGAAGGAAGGCTGCCAGCTCACGTACGGCCAGAGCATTACCGATGCATGCATCGGCTGGGACGAAAGCGTCGCCGTGCTCGAAGGCCTTGCCGAAGCGGTCAAGCAACGCCGCGTCGCGCGCGGCAGCGGCAACTGAACGCCTGCCCCGCCGCCATCGCGGGGGCTGGTCGGTAGTCCGTAGAAAACCCGGTTCGATTTCGAACCGGGTTTTTTATTGGCCATTCGGACGAATGGTACTGAGCCGGCCGCCTCGCTATCGTCATAGCTCGTTGCCTGGTTGCTTGCACGACTTGACTGGGCTGGAGAGTGCGTATAAGATTTTGTACATGAGGTGGCGATGGAGCAGGAAAAAGAAATTCGCTGGTTAGGCTCCAGCTACCGTGATTTGCTTGCTTTTCCCAACGAAGCGCGTCGTCTCGCCGGGTTTCAGCTTCACAAGATTCAGTCAGGACTCGACCCTGACGACTGGAAACCGTTCGAGTCTATCGGCGCGGGAACTCGCGAAATTCGCATCAGAGACGAGGACGGTATTTTTCGCGTGATGTACGTGACCAAATATGCCGAAGCGCTGTACGTGCTGCATTGCTTTCAGAAGAAAACGCAGAAGCTCGGACCGCGCGACAGAAAAATTGCCGAAACGCGCTATCGCGCCATCACTCATTACAGGACCACCCAGCCATGTCGATCGACACCAACATTCGTCACGTAACGCGAGCCGGCGCGAACGTGTTCCTCGAACTCGGTTTTTCCGCCGAGGAAGCGAAGCGCCTTCACGCGGCGTCGCAAAAGCAGATCAACGATACGCGGCTGCTCAAGGAACAATTGATGACGGAGCTGTCCACGTGGATCGAACAGCATCATCTGAAGCAGGCCGAGGCGGCCGAAATTCTGATGGTGTCGCGTCCGCGCGTGTCAGACGTCGTCAACAAGAAAACCACCAAGTTCACGATCGACACGCTCGTTGAAATGCTGAGCCGCATCGGCAAGCCGGTTACGCTCGCCGTCGGTTGAGCGGTTGAGCGTCGGCTCGTGCGAAGCTCAGTACCTATCTTGCGCATGGGCGTCGCCGCTCAAGGCGTGCCGCGATCGTGCTGCCACAGCACGTCGGTGCCGCCGTCCGCGCGATTGAGCACGCGCGCCAGCACGAACAGCAGATCGGACAGCCGGTTCACGTACTGACGCGGCGCCGCGTTCAGCGTCTCATGTTCGCCAAGCGCGACGATCGCGCGCTCCGCTCGGCGGCAAACGGTACGGCACACATGCGCAAGCGCAGCCGCGCGCGAACCTCCCGGCAGAATGAATTCCTTCAGTGGCGGCAGCGTGGCGTTGTAGTCGGCGAGCCAGCCGTCGAGCTGCGCGAGATGCCGCTCGGTGATCATCGTGTGACCGGGAATGCACAGCTCGCCGCCCAGATCGAACAGATCGTGCTGGATTGCGACCAGCGCCGCGCGTACGTTCTCGGGCAGGTTCTCGCACAACAGCACGCCGAGGTTCGAATTGAGTTCGTCGACATCACCGATCGCGGCGATTCGCGCGCTGTCCTTGCGCACACGGCGGCCGTCGCCGAGACCGGTGGTGCCGTCGTCGCCGGTGCGAGTGGCGATCTTGCTGAGCCGATTGCCCATGATGCTCCCCTGTATTCAGTGACGATGCGGCCACCACGTTTGTCCATATTGCACGCATCGCGAAATCGCCGCCATTATATGAGCGGAAGCCGGCGCAGCGCCGCCCGGCGGGCGAACGGCGTAAAATGAAACGGCTGCTGCAAACAGGCTGTTATCTAAAGAAACTTTCATCGGACCGGAGTAAGCGTTGAAGCGCCAACTCCGCTCGACAGGAGACATGCGTGAACCATCCCGTACCGCCGGCGCCGCTTCGCCGGCCGTTTCCGGCCGAATTGCTGAACCAGCTCAAAGCCGCCTTCGGCGATCGGGTCTCCGTTGCCGAAGCCGTACGTGCGCACCACGGCCGCGACGAATCGCCGTTCGATCCGCAATTGCCTGACGCCGTCGTCTTCGCGCGCACGAGCGAAGACGTGCAAACCGCCGTCAAGCTGTGCGGCCAGTTCGACGTGCCGATCATTCCGTACGGCAATGGTTCGTCGCTCGAAGGACATCTGCTTGCCGTGCAAGGCGGCGTGTCGATCGATCTGTCGGAGATGAACCGTGTGTTGTCGATCAACGCCGAAGACCTGACCGTCACCGTCGAGCCCGGCATCTCGCGCAAGCAGCTGAACGAAGCGCTGCGCGACACCGGCCTGTTCTTCCCGATCGACCCGGGCGCGGACGCGAGCATCGGCGGCATGTCGGCGACCCGCGCGTCCGGTACCAACGCCGTGCGCTACGGCACGATGCGCGAGAACGTGCTCGGCCTGACGGTCGTGCTCGCCGATGGCCGCGTGATCAAGACCGGCTCGCGCGCGCGCAAATCGTCGGCGGGGTACGACCTCACGCGACTGTTCGTCGGCTCGGAAGGCACGCTCGGCGTGATTACCGAAATCACGCTGCGCCTCTATCCGCAGCCGGAGGCGGTGTCGGCCGCGGTGTGCACGTTCCCGTCGATGGGCGATGCGGTGCGCGCGGTCATCGAGACGATCCAGATCGGCGTGCCGATCGCGCGTGTCGAGTTCGTCGATTCGCTGGCGATCCGCTCGATCAATCGCCATTCGAATCTGACGCTGCGCGAAGCGCCCACCTTGTTCTTCGAATTTCACGGCACCGCGGCCGGCGTCAAGGAACAGGCCGAACTCGTGCAGGAAATCGCCGCGCAAAATGCCGGCGAAGGCTTCGAATGGGCGACGCGGCCCGAAGACCGCAGCCGCCTGTGGAACGCGCGTCACAACGCCTATTTCGCGATGCTGCAACTGAAGCCCGGCTCGCGCGCGGTGACTACCGACGTCTGCGTACCGATCTCGCGTCTGGCGGAGTGTGTGGTCGAAACGGAGCAGGATCTGTTGGCGTCGCCGCTGCCCTGCCCGATCGTCGGCCATGTCGGCGACGGCAATTTCCACGTCGCAATCCTGATCAATCCGGACAAGCCCGAAGAGCTCGAAGAAGCCGAACGCCTGAACCATCGCATCGTGCAGCGCGCGCTGCGCATGGACGGCACCTGCACCGGCGAGCATGGCGTCGGTCTGCACAAAATGGGTTTTCTGCTCGAGGAGCACGGCGACGTCGCGGTCGACACGATGCGCTCCATCAAGCACGCGCTCGACCCGCGCAATCTGATGAACCCGGGCAAGATTTTCGCTTGGGCGGCGGCCTGATCTACATTGCAAAGGCCGGCCGCGACAAGCCGCCGGCCCGAACACGCAAGTGACGCGAAGCAGGCTGCACGAAACAGCCGGCTCGAACCTGGAAGCCGGACCGGCGCAAGCCACGAGGAGACAACTCACATGAACGCACCCGCTGAACTGTCGGCCGAAGTTCTCGCGCAGCGTCAGCGCGAAGTCGTGCAGGCGCTGATGGCCGTGTTGCCGACCCACTGTCTGCTGTATCGCGAGGAAGATACCGTCGCGTACGACTGCGACGGCCTCGCCGCGTACCGGCGTCTGCCGCTCGCGGTCGCGTTGCCGGAAACCGAATCGCAGGTGCAGCGCATCGTGCAGATCTGCCATCGCCTCGATGTGCCCATCGTGCCGCGCGGCGCGGGTACAGGGCTGTCCGGCGGCGCAATGCCGATTCGGCACGGCGTCGTGGTGTCGCTCGCGCGCTTTCGCAAGATCGTCGAGGTCGACCCGTATGCGCGCATCGCGACCGTGCAGCCGGGCGTGCGCAACCTTGCGATCTCCGAAGCCGCGGCACCGTATGGCCTCTACTACGCGCCGGATCCGTCGTCGCAAATTGCCTGCACGATTGGCGGCAACGTGTCCGAGAATTCGGGCGGCGTGCATTGCCTGAAGTACGGCCTCACCGTGCACAACGTGCTGCGCGTGCGCGCGGTGACGATGGACGGCGAGATCGTCGAATTCGGCTCGCTCGCGCCTGACGCGCCGGGGCTCGATCTGCTCGCGGTGCTGATCGGCAGCGAGGGCATGTTCGCGATCGTCACCGAGGTCACCGTCAAGCTTATCCCGAAGCCGCAAACGGCGCAGGTCATCATGGCCAGCTTCGACGATGTCGTCAAAGGCGGCGACGCCGTTGCCGGCATCATTGCGGCGGGCATCATCCCGGCCGGCCTCGAGATGATGGACAAGCCCGCCACGCGCGCGGTCGAGGAGTTCGTCAACGCGGGCTACGACCTCGACGCGGCGGCGATCCTGCTGTGCGAATCGGACGGCACGCCCGAGGAAGTCGCGGCCGAGATCGTGCGCATGACCGCGGTGCTGCGCGAGCACGGCGCGACCCGTATCCAGATTTCGCGCACGGAGGCCGAGCGCCTGCGCTTCTGGTCCGGGCGCAAGAACGCGTTTCCGGCCGCCGGCCGCATCTCGCCGGACTACTACTGCATGGACGGCACCGTGCCGCGCCGAAGTATCGGGCCGCTGCTCGCGCGCATCGAGGAGATGGAGAAAACCTACCAGCTGCGCTGCATCAACGTGTTCCATGCCGGCGACGGCAATATGCATCCGCTGATCCTGTTCAACGGCAACGACCAGGACGAGTGGCATCGCGCCGAGTTGTTCGGTTCCGACATCCTCGAAGCTTGCGTCGAGCTGGGCGGCACGGTGACGGGCGAGCATGGCGTCGGCATCGAGAAGATCAATTCGATGTGCGTGCAGTTCTCGCCCGAGGAGCGCGACACGTTTCACGCGGTCAAGCGAGCATTCGACGCGCCCGGTCTGTTGAATCCCGACAAGGGCATTCCGACGAGGGCGCGCTGTGCCGAATACGGCAAGATGCACGTGCGCGGCGGACTGCTGCCACATCCCGAGCTGCCGCGCTTCTAGCGGCTGGCGTCTGCATCGCACAGCCACCGTGTGCCGCGCCCGCGCCGATGCGGGCGCGGCCTGCACGGCGATTTGCGCCGCCCCTTCAGACCGATGCCGCGCCCGTCATGCGGGTGCGCTCCGGCTTGCCAGCGAGCCGCCGCCCGGTACAATCAAACGAAACACAACGAGCAGGACACCATGGAAGAGGACGACATCGTCGCCGTATGGTCCGAACGGGTGCGCTCGGCCAGCGCCGAGGGACGCGCGGTGCGCATCCGGGGCGGCGGCACCAAGGACTGGTATGGCCAGACGCTGGAAGGTGAGATCCTCGACACGCGCGCTTATCGCGGCATCATCGCGTACGATCCGGCCGAGCTTGTGATCACCGCGCGCGCGGGAACACCGCTGCTGGAAATCGAAACCGCGCTCGCCGAGCACGACCAGATGCTGGCGTTCGAGCCGCCGCACTTCGGCCCGCAGGCCACCTTCGGCGGCTGCATCGCCGCGGGCATTTCCGGGCCGCGCCGGCCGGCCGTCGGCGCCGCGCGCGACTTCGTGCTCGGCGCCGTCGTGATGAACGGCCAGGGCCAGGTGCTGCACTTCGGCGGCCAGGTCGTCAAGAACGTCGCGGGTTACGACGTGTCGCGGCTGCTCGCGGGCTCGCTCGGCACGCTCGGGCTGATCCTCGAGCTGTCGGTCAAAGTGCTGCCGCGCCCGCAGGCCGAAGCCACGCTGAAATTCGATATGAATGGCACCGACGCGGTACGCAAGCTCAACGAATGGGGCGGCCGGCCGCTGCCCATCACCGCGAGCGCATGGCGCAACGGCACGCTCGCGGTGCGCCTGGGCGGCGCGGAGGCCGCGGTCAAGGCCGCGCGCACCGGGCTCGGCGGCGAAGTCGTCGATGCCGTCGAAGCCGAGCGCTTCTGGGGCGGCCTGCGCGAACAGACCGACTCGTTCTTTGCAAGCATTCCGCCGAAGGCCGCGCTGTGGCGTCTCGCGTTGCCGTCGATCACCGAGCCGCTGCAACTGCCCGGCGCGCAACTGATGGAATGGGGCGGCGGCCAGCGTTGGTGGATCACCGACACCGACGCGCAAACCGTGCGCATCAGCGCGAAGCAGGCCGGCGGCCACGCAACCATTTTCCGCAGCGGCCACGGCTACGACCGCAGCGCCGGCGTATTCACACCGCTGCCCGCGCCGTTGATGAAAATCCATCGCGGCCTCAAACATGCATTCGACCCGGCCCGCATCTTCAACCGCGGCCGTCTCTACCCCGACTTCTGAGCGACGCGATGCAAACCAACCTCGCGGACTTCATTCGCAATACCCCCGATGGCAACGAAGCGGACGCCATCCTGCGCAAATGCGTGCATTGCGGTTTCTGTACGGCCACCTGCCCAACCTATCAACTGCTCGGCGACGAGCTCGACGGGCCGCGCGGGCGCATCTATCTGATCAAGCAGATGGTCGAAGGCGCGCCGGTCACGCGCAGCACCCAGGTACACCTGGACCGCTGCCTGACCTGCCGCAACTGCGAAACGACGTGCCCGTCCGGCGTGCAATACGGGCGGCTCGTCGAAATCGGCCGCAAGCTCACCGAAGAAAAGGTCACGCGTCCGCTCAGTCAGCGGCTGATGCGGCGGCTGCTCGCGAGCGTGCTGCCGAACAGCGCGATCTTCACGCCCGCGATGCGGCTGGGCCAGCACGTGCGCGGCCTGCTGCCGAAGAAGCTGCGCGACAAGGTCCCTGCGCGTCAACGCCCGCTCGAATGGCCGAGCGCGACACACGAACGCAAGGTGCTGATGCTCGCGGGCTGCGTGCAACCGTCGATGATGCCGAACGTCAACATCGCGACCGCGCGCGTGCTCGACGCGCTCGGTATCGAAACGCTGCTCGCGCCCGAAGCCGGCTGCTGCGGCGCGATCCGCCTGCACCTCGGCTACAACGAAGAAGCACTCGACGACGTGCGCGCGAACATCGACGCATGGTGGCCCTACGTCGAACAGGGCGTTGAAGCGATCGTAATGAACGCGTCGGGCTGCGGTGCGACGGTCAAGGAATACGCGCACCTGCTGCGCCTCGATCCCGAGTATGCGGAGAAGGCGCGCCGCATCGTCGAGTTGACGCGCGACGTCTCCGAAATCCTGCCCGAGTTCGAAGAACGGCTCGTCGCGATCACGCGCCGCCGCTCGGTGCACACGGTCGCGTTTCATCCGCCCTGCACGCTGCAGCATGGCCAGCAGATCCACGGCAAAGTCGAGCAACTGCTCAGCGCGCTCGGCCTCGAAGTGCGCCTCCCCACCGACAGCCATCTGTGCTGCGGCTCGGCCGGCACCTACTCGCTGCTGCAGCCGCGCCTGTCGTACGCGCTGCGCGACCAGAAGCTCGAGCGTTTGCAGGCGCAGGAGCCGCAGGTGATCGTGTCGGCGAACGTCGGTTGCATCGCGCATCTGCAAAGCGGCACGTCGACGCCGGTCGCGCACTGGATCGAATTGGTCGAGCACATGCTGTCCGTATAATCGGGGCATCGTCTTCGCTGAACACCGGTTCGTTCCATGTCCGATCTGCCTCACCGTTTCGCCGACTACTTCGCTCAGAGTCTCGCCGACGTACACGAGCGCATCGCCCGCGCCGCGCAAGCGGCCGGCCGAGATGCGCAGTCCGTGATGCTGCTCGCAGTCTCCAAGACGTTTCCCGCCGATGCCGTGCGCGCCGCTCATGTGGCCGGTCAGTGCGCATTCGGCGAGAACTACGTGCAGGAAGCGCTCGACAAGATCCAGACGCTCGCCGATCTGCGCGCATCGCTCGAATGGCATTTCATCGGGCCGCTGCAATCGAACAAGACGCGCCCCGTTGCCGAGCATTTCGACTGGGTGCATTCGGTCGATCGGCTGAAGATCGCACAGCGGCTGTCGGAGCAGCGCCCCGACAACCTGCCGCCGCTCAACGTCTGCCTGCAGGTCAACGTCAGCGGCGAGGCGTCGAAGAGCGGCGTTGCGCCCGACGAGGCGGCCGCCATCGCGCACCAGATCGCCGCACTGCCAAAGCTGAAGCTGCGCGGACTGATGTCGATTCCGGAACCGGGCGGCGATCTCGAAGAACAGCGGGCGCCGCATCGCAAATTGCGCGAGCTGTTCGAGCGCTTGTCTAACGACGGGCTCGAACTCGATACGTTGTCGATGGGCATGTCGGCCGATCTCGAAGCAGCCGTGCTCGAAGGCGCAACGATCGTGCGCGTCGGCACCGCGATCTTCGGCGCGCGCGATTACTCGCACTGAGCTTTTCCACGGGCCTTGCGCGAACCTGGCTGCGCGAAGCCCTCACCGCATCTCATCTGAAGCTATCCGGACCATCATGAAAATTGCGTTTATCGGCGGCGGCAACATGGCCGCGGCGTTGATCGGCGGCCTCATCAAGCGGGGCGCCGCCCCCGCTGACCTATATGCGATCGATCCGAACGAAGACGCGCGCAAGCGCAACGAGGAGCAATTCGGCATCCGCACCGGCGCGGTCGCCGACGGCACGCTCGCCGACTACGACGCGGTCGTGCTCGCGGTGAAGCCGCAGATCCTGAAGAGCGTCGCCGAGACGCTGGCGGCGCATCTGCGCGCGTCGCAACTGATCGTCAGCATCGTCGCGGGCATTCGCATCGGCGACATGTCGCGCTGGCTGAATGGCCATAGCCGCATCGTGCGCGTGATGCCGAATACGCCGGCGCTGATCGGCATGGGCGTGACGGGTCTCGTCGCGAGCGGCAGCGTCGACGAAGCAGGCCGCGTGCTCGCGTCGCAGGTGCTCGGCGCGGTCGGCGAAACCGTCTGGTTCGACGACGAAGCGAAGATCGACGCGGTCACCGCGATCTCGGGCAGCGGGCCGGCCTACGTGTTCTATTTCATCGAAGCGCTGCAGGAAGCAGCGCGCCAGCTCGGTATGGACGAAGCGCAGGGCCGCGCGCTCGCGGTCGCGACGTTCACAGGCGCCGCGCAACTCGCGGCCAATTCCGACGAACCGCCGAGCGTGCTGCGCGAGCGCGTGACCTCGAAGGGCGGCACGACCGCGGCAGCGCTCGCCTCGTTCGACGCGAGCGGCATCAAGGACGCGATCGTGCGGGGCGCACTGGCCGCCGATGCACGGGCGCGCGAGATGGGCGACGAGTTCGGCAAGCAGTGACGCGAACCGGCGTCGAAAAGAATCAGCGGAAACTAACACGCCGTAGCACGCCTGCCTTTTCTAATTAAGGGCACGCGCGCTACGGCGTGTAGAAACACCAGCGTTTTGAAGCCAGAAAAGCGCGGACGCGAATTAAAACGAGGTCACCGCGTAATGCGCGGCAATCCCCGCGAACAACGCGCCGCCGAGCCAGTTGTTGTGACGGAACGCGGCAAAGCACGGCATGCGCTCGCGATTGCGGATCAGCGTGTAGTGATAGATCGCGCAACCCACCGCGACCGCCCAGCCGAGCCAGTACAGCAGACCAAACCCGAGCGTCAGGCCGATGCCGACGTAAATCCCCAGCGTCACCGCGTAACACATCATGACCGCAGCCACGTCGAAGCGACCAAAAGTCAGCGCCGACGTTCGGATGCCGATCTTGATGTCGTCGTCGCGATCCACCATCGCGTATTCGGTGTCGTACGCAACGGCCCAGAAGATGTTCGCGACCAGCATCACCCATGCGAGCAGCGGCACGTGATCCAGCACTGCGGCGAACGCCATCGGAATGCCGAAGCCGAACGCGATGCCCAGATACGCCTGCGGAATCGCGAAGAAGCGCTTCATGAACGGATACGTGCCGGCGACGAACAGCGCGACCACCGACAACTCCTTGGTCAACGCATTGAGCGGCTGGATCAGCAGAAAAGCGATCAGCGACAGCACGGTGGCCAGCACGACCGCCTCCCACGCATTGATCTTGCCGGACGTGATCGGCCGGTTCTCGGTGCGCTTCACGTGGCGGTCGAAATCGCGGTCCGCGTAGTCGTTGATCGCGCAGCCGGCTGAGCGCATCAGCACCGTGCCGAGCGTGAAGATCACCAGCAATTGCCACGACGGATGACCGCCGGAAGCGATCCACAGTGCGTTGAGCGTCGGCCACAGCAGCAGCAGGCTGCCGATCGGCTTGTCCATGCGCACGAGGCGCAGATACAGGGGAAGTCGGGCGAACATGGGACGAATTCGGTGAAGTGCGAACACGGTGCGCCTATTTTACGGGAAGCGCACGGCGGCTCTGAATTCATCTGGCCGCGTATCGAAGTGCCTCGCGCTCGCGCCCCTGCATCACGCGGCGGCGGCGCAAAAAAACAAAGCCTCCCTTGCAGGGAGGCTTGTGCGTTTCTGGCACGGCGCGGGTGTTGCCCGCACCTGCATTCGAACGTGACTCGGCCGGCTTAGCCGCGTCGAATCACGCGAGCAGCGAGCGCAGCATCCACGCGGTCTTTTCGTGCGTCTGCATGCGTTGCGTGAGCAGGTCGGCGGTCGGCTCGTCGTTGGCGGCTTCCGTCGCCGGGAAGATCGCGCGCGCGGTGCGCACCACCGCTTCCTGGCCTTCGACCAGTTGGCGGATCATGTCTTCCGCGGCCGGCACGCCGTCCGCTTCGGGGATCGACGACAGCTTCGCGAAATCCTTGTAGGTGCCCGGCGCATGCACGCCCAATGCGCGGATGCGTTCGGCGATCGAGTCGACCGCGAGCGCCAGTTCGTTGTACTGCGTTTCGAACATCAGGTGCAGCGTGTTGAACATCGGACCCGTGACGTTCCAGTGGAAGTTGTGGGTCTTCAGGTACAGCGTGTAGGTGTCGGCGAGCAAACGCGACAACCCTTCGGCGATCTTCTTGCGATCCTTGTCGCTGATCCCGATGTTGACGTGCTGTACGGCTGCTGCGGCTTCTTTCTTGGCCATGATGACTCCTTCGAAGAGTGATACGAACCGGTCGGCAGATGACGGTCTGCGGAAACACGAATAAAACTGTTCGACAGTGTAGCGTGAAATGCCGCAAGCTTCGCTCAAGACGTGCTCCGCAGGCCTTGCTACGCCGCCATCCCGGCGCTACTGCGCTTAGCCGCCCAGCGCGTGCTGCAACGCCTGCGCGGCGATTACCGCAAAGCCGCTCGCGACGATCGCAACGCCCATCGCCTTGCGCAGCATCAACACCTGCCGTTGCACCTGCATGCTCGGCATGGCGGTCGAACCGCCGATGCTTGCCATCATCATCTGAATCATGATCGTACTCCCGGTTCGTCTCGTGACGGCCGCAGCAACGCGCTGCGCCGTCGATTACTGTGCTACTGCGTTGCCATGTGCCGCGTACTGGACGCCTAGCGGTTTCTGCCTTCCTGCAACGCGGCGAGCGCCGCGATCACACCTTCCGCGTAAGCCGGATCGGCGCGGCGGAAATGCTCGATCTGACGCGCGACGATGTCCTGCGGCACACCGTCGATATGTCGCGCGATATTGCCGAACAGACGCTGACGCTGCGCGTCGTCGAACAGCGCGAACAGCATGCGCGGCTGCGTGTAGTAGTCGTCGTCCTCGCGATGCTCGTAACGCGCGACCGCGCCCGCTGCGAGCGGTCGCTCCGATGCGTTCGCGTCCTGCGCGAAGTCGCTGAAGCGATTCGGCTCGTAATTCACGTTGCCGCCGAGATTGCCGTCGGTGCGCATCGCGCCGTCGCGATGGAACGAATGCGGGTTCGGCACGCGCGGCGCATTCACCGGAATCTGGTGATGATTGATGCCGAGCCGGTAACGCTGCGTATCGCCGTACGAGAACAGACGCCCCTGCAACAGACGGTCCGGCGAAAAGCCGATGCCCGGAATCACGTTGGCCGGCGTGAACGCCGCCTGCTCGACGTCCGCGAAATAGTTCGCCGCGTTGCGGTTCAGCTCGATCGTGCCGACGTCGATCAACCGATAGTCCTTCTGCGACCACACCTTCGTGATGTCGAACGGGTTGAAGCGGTAGTTCGCCGCATCCGCTTCGGGCATCACCTGAATCGCGAAGCGCCACTTCGGGAAGTTGCCCGCGTCGATGCTGTTCACCAGATCGCGCTGCGCGCTTTCGCGGTCATTGGCGACCACCTGCGCGGCTTCGGCGTCGGTGAAGTTCTCGATGCCCTGCTGCGACTTGAAGTGGAACTTGACCCAGAAACGCTCGTCGTTCGCGTTGATGAACGAGTACGTGTGCGAGCCGAAGCCGTGCATCTGCCGGTAGTTCTTCGGAATCCCTCGATCGCTCATCAGAATCGTCACCTGATGCAGCGACTCCGGATGACGCGACCAGAAATCCCACGCCGCGACGTTGTTACGCAGGTTCGTGTACGGATCACGCTTCTGCGTATGAATGAAGTCCGGAAACTTCAGCGGATCGCGGATGAAGAACACCGGTGTGTTGTTGCCGACCACGTCCCAGTTGCCTTCTTCGGTGTAGAACTTGATCGAGAAGCCGCGCACGTCTCGCTCGGCATCGGCCGCGCCACGCTCGCCGGCCACCGTCGAAAAGCGCATGAAAAGCGGTGTTTCCTTGCCGACCTGCGCGAACACCTTCGCCTTCGTGTAGCGCGAGATGTCGTGCGTGACCGTCAGCGTGCCGAACGCACCCGAACCCTTCGCGTGAACGCGACGCTCGGGAATCACTTCGCGATCGAAGTGCGCGAGCTTTTCGAGCAGCCAGACATCCTGCAGCACCACCGGGCCGCGCGGGCCGGCGGTCATCGAGTTCTGGTTGTCGGCGACGGGCGCGCCGGCGGCATTGGTGAGCCTACGTTCGGACATGAGCACTCCTGCGTGGTTTTGTTGGATCAGAGGAAATCGCGCGGCATCCGTGCGGGACGGACGCCGTCATGGGTAGGCGCGTCAGGCGGCCAGCACCCGGTCGACCAGCAACGACATCGCGACCGCGCGGATACTCGGCGCGGCGGCCGTCATGGTCGGTTGGGCGGGAAAAGCGTGGATGGGCTGTGAAACTGCTTGCATGATGTTTTCCTCCTGGCGTGTCTGACGCCCCGAATGGGGAGTCTGAGGCTGAGCCTTGTCGAATAAGAGGATCGGGCGATCCATGGAGGAAACTATAGCAATTGCTATCGAATGTTCGTATTTGATTAATTTAATCTATTTGATAGGGCTCGCGCCCTTTTTGGCGGCAGGCCGCGCCGTGATCCGGCGCGGCTGGGGGTGATGGCGCGTCAGTTGACGGCAGCCGGCAGATCGAGTTTCTTGACGCCCGGCAGATCGCAGGCGGCGATTGCCTCGCAGATCGCATCGATCGCGGGCATGCGCGTGAAGCTCTTGCGCCACGCCAGCACGACGCGGCGATCGGGCACCGGCTCGTCGAACGCGACGTAGCTGAGCAGGCCCGCGTCGATACCGCCCGCATGCGGCTTGACCTCGTGCACAGACATGCGCGGCAGCACGGTAATGCCGACGCCACTCGCGACCATATGACGAATCGTTTCGAGCGACGAACCCTCGAAGGTCTTCTGGATTCCGTCCGCATTCTGCGAAAAGCGCATCAACTCGGGGCATACGCCGAGCACATGATCGCGGAAGCAGTGGCCGCTGCCGAGCAGCAGCATGGTTTCCTGCTTCAGATCGTCAGGGTCGATCTTCGAGCGGCCTTCCCACGCGTGACCGGACGGCAGCGCGACGACGAATGGCTCGTCGTACAGCGGACGCAGCATCAAACCGGTTTCGGGAAATGGCAGCGCCATGATCGCGACGTCGATTTCGCCCTGCTTGAGCAGTTCGATCAGCTTCAGCGTGTAATTTTCCTGCAGCATCAGCGGCATCTGCGGCACGCGCTGGATCATCTGCTTGACGAGGGTGGGCAGCAGGTACGGCCCGATCGTGTAGATCACGCCGAGGCGCAAAGGACCGACCAGCGGGTCCTTGCCCTGCTTGGCGATTTCCTTGATCGCGAGCGTCTGCTCGAGCACGCGTTGCGCCTGCGTGACGATCTGTTCGCCGATCGGCGTGACGCTGACCTCGCTGGTGCCGCGCTCGAAAATCTGCACGTTCAGCTCGTCTTCGAGCTTCTTGATGGCGACGGACAGCGTGGGCTGGCTGACGAAACACGCTTCGGCGGCCCGGCCGAAGTGCCGCTCGCGGGCCACCGCCACGATGTATTTCAATTCGGTGAGCGTCATTCGGGGATCAATCAGTGCGATAGATTCGATAGGTTCTAGTTATACACCTATAGGGTCGGTTCGCCAACCTTTTAGCCGTTCCGTTCGTGGCGAAGGGCTCGGACTCAGGCTTTCAGATATTGCTCGCGCGCGCCGAGCCAACGCGCCAGATGCTGGATGACCACGTCCGGATACTGGTCCAGCAGTGTCGCGGCGGCTTCGCGCGCGGGCTCGATCAGGTGCTGATCGTTTTGCAGGTCGGCGAAACGCAGCATCGCCGCGCCCGACTGCCGCGCGCCGAGGAACTCGCCGGGTCCGCGGATTTCGAGGTCGCGGCGGGCGATCTCGAAGCCGTCGGTGGTTTCGCGCATCGTTTGCAGGCGCGCGCGGGCGGTCATCGACAGCGGTCCGGTGTACAGCAGCACGCAGACCGACGCGGCGCTGCCGCGCCCAACCCGTCCGCGCAGCTGATGCAGCTGCGCGAGACCGAAGCGCTCCGCGTGCTCGATCACCATCAACGACGCGTTCGGCACGTCGACGCCCACCTCGATCACCGTGGTCGCGACCAGCAGCTGGATCTCGTTGCGCGAGAACGCGTCCATCACCGTGGCCTTTTCGGCGGGCGCGAGGCGCCCGTGCACGAGGCCGACCCTCAGCTCGGGCAGCGCGGCCACGAGCGTCTCGTAGGTCTCGACCGCGGTTTGCAGCTGCAGCGTCTCGCTTTCCTCGATCAGCGGACACACCCAGTACACCTGGCGCCCCGTCAGCGCCGCCTCGCGCACGCGGCCGATCACCTCTTCGCGGCGCGCGTCGGACACGAGCTTTGTGAGGATCGGGGTGCGGCCCGGCGGCAGTTCGTCGATCGTGGAGACGTCGAGGTCCGCGTAGTAGGTCATCGCGAGCGTGCGCGGAATCGGCGTCGCGGACATCATCAATTGATGCGGCTGGAAGTCGGACGCGCCATCGGCGGCGCCCCGCGCCTTCGCGCGCAGCGCGAGCCGTTGCGCGACGCCGAAGCGATGCTGCTCGTCGACGATCACGAGCCCGAGGCGCGCGAAGTCGACCGCGTCCTGGATGATCGCGTGCGTGCCGATCACCAGCTGCGCGGTGCCGAGCGCGGCCGCTTCGATCGCGGCGCGCTTCTCCTTCGTCTTCAGACTGCCCGCGAGCCACGCGACGTTCACGCCGAGAGGCTCGAGCCAGCCGCGCAACTTGCGCGCGTGCTGCTCGGCGAGGATTTCGGTCGGCGCCATCAGCGCGGCCTGGTAGCCGGCGTCGATCGCCTGCGCGGCGGCGAGCGCCGCGACGATCGTCTTGCCACTGCCGACGTCGCCCTGCAACAGGCGCTGCATCGGATGCGGCTGCGTCAGGTCGAGCGCGATCTCGCCGCCGACGCGCTGCTGCGCGGCCGTCAGCGAAAACGGCAGCGCCTTCAACAGACGCGCGACCAGCGCGGATTCGTCACCGAGCTTGCGGCGCGGCATCGCCGGCGCGGCGCGGTTGCGCCGCTCGTCGTGCGCGCGCTTGAGCGACATCTGCTGCGCGAGCAGCTCCTCGAACTTGATGCGCACCCACGCTGGATGCGTGCCGTCGATCAACGCCGTTTCGTCCGACTGCGCGCCCGGATGATGCAGCGTGCGCACCGCATCCATCAGCGCCGGCACGCCGAGCGGTTCGAGAAACGCGCGTGCGACCGGCGCGGGCAGCAGCTCCGGCAGCGACGTGCGCGCGAGCGCGTTGTCGATCGCCTTGCGCAGATACGCCTGCGACACGCCCGCGGTGCTCGGATAGACCGGCGTCAGCGCCTGCGGCAGCGGCGTGTCTTCATCGACGACGCGCACGGTCGGATGCACCATCTCCATGCCGAAGAAGCCGCCGCGCACGTCGCCACGCACGCGCAGGCGCGCGCCGGGCGCCATCTGCTTGACCTGCGAGCCGTAGAAATTCAGAAAGCGCAGCACCAGCTCGTCGCCATCGGCGTCGCGCAGCTTCACGAGCAGTTGCCGGCGCGGGCGATAGGCGATCTCGTTGTCGAACACCACGCCTTCGGTCTGCGCGACGCCGCCGGGCAGCAGGTGACCGATCGGCGTCAGCGAGGTTTCGTCTTCGTAGCGCATCGGCAGATGCAGCACGAGGTCGATGTCGCGTGTGAGGCCGAGTTTGGCGAGCTTGTCGGCGGTTTTGACAGGGGCTTTGGCTGCGGGTTTGGCGGCGGACTTCGCCGTGGCTTTGGTTTTGGCGGCGGGCTTGTCACCGTTCGCGGGGTCGCCGTCGCGCCCGGCATCCTGGCCCGCGGCGATCATGCCGCCTTGCGCGCCAGCTTCTGCCGCGTCCCGTTCGCTCGCCTCCGCTCGCGCACCGCGGCGCCGCGGCTCGGCGCCCGCTTCGAGGGTGGCAACGGACGATCGGCGGTCGGACAAAGGCATGGGCTGCTTCGCAAGTACAATATCGGCTGCTGTCGAAAAAAACGTGCCGCTTTGCGCGCATCCAGCGTGGGCAAGCTGCGGCTCAACGCGCACGCGGGCCGCTTCGGCGTCCCGCCATCATAGCCGCCCGGCTCCGGCTTCGGCTCAATTCAGTCCCAAATCAGTACCAATCCGCTTCCAGTCGTTCGCATGTTTACGCTTTCCGATTTCGATTTCGATCTGCCGCCCGAGCTGATCGCGCAAGTCGCGCTGCCCGAGCGCAGCGCAAGCCGTCTGCTAGACGTGGACGCCGCGGGCGCCGCCGACGGCGCCGCGCGCCTGATCGATCGCCGCTTTACCGAATTGCCCGAGTGCCTCGCGCCGGGCGATCTGCTGGTCTTCAACGATACCAAAGTGCTGAAGGCGCGCTTCTTCGGCCAGAAGGCGAGCGGCGGCAAGATCGAAGTGCTGGTCGAGCGCCTGACCGGCGAGCGCAGCGCGCTTGCGCAGATCCGCGCGAGCAAGAGCCCGCAGGCGGGCACGACGATCCGTCTCGCCGATGCGTTCGACGTCACCGTCGGCGAGCGCGTCGATCAGTTCTACACGCTGCATTTCCCCGACGACTGCCTGACGCTGATCGAACAATACGGCCGTCTACCGCTGCCGCCGTACATCGAGCACGATCCCGACGCGACCGACGAAACCCGCTATCAGACCGTATTCGCGCAGAACCCGGGCGCGGTCGCCGCGCCGACCGCCGGCCTGCACTTCGACGACGCGCTGCTCGCGAGGCTCGACGCCTTCGGCATCGAACGCGCGACGCTGACGCTGCACGTCGGCGCTGGCACATTCCAGCCGGTGCGGGTCGAAAACATCGCCGAGCACAAGATGCACAGCGAGTGGTATCACCTGCCGCAAGCGCTCGCGGACAGGATCGCTGCGACCAAAGCGCGCGGCAACCGCGTGATCGCGGTCGGCACCACGTCGATGCGCGCGCTCGAAGCCGCCGCGCGCGACGCCGAAGCGGCCGGCCATCCGCTCGCCGCGGCGAGCGCGGAAACCGACATCTTCATCACGCCGGGCTACCGCTTCCGCGTGGTCGACCGGCTGGTCACGAACTTCCATTTGCCGAAGTCGACGCTGCTGATGCTGGTGTCGGCGTTCGCCGGTATCGAGACGATTCGCGCCGCGTATCGTCATGCGATCGACGAGCGTTATCGCTTTTTCAGCTACGGTGACGCGATGCTGCTGACGCGGCGCGATGCCTGAGCCGGCTCCAGCACTGCTTCAGCGTATTGGCAGTTTTCCTAGCCGCCGCGATCCTTCGTGGCGGTTTTCATTGATTGCGCCGGACTGTTTTCCGGTAGCCCAGGAGTGATCCCCATGACCCTTGGTCATCCCTCGCAGCATCCTGCCCACGAGCGTCCGGAGAATGGCCTCAAATTCGAACTGCTCGGCACTGACGGCCTCGCGCGCCGCGGCCGCGTCACGCTCAACCACGGCGTGGTCGAGACGCCGATCTTCATGCCGGTAGGCACCTACGGCACGGTGAAGGCAGTCCAGCCGCGCGAACTCGACGAAATGCACGCGCAGATCATCCTCGGCAATACGTTTCATCTGTGGCTGCGCCCCGGCCTCGAAACCATCGAGGCGCACGGCGGCCTGCACGGCTTCATGGGGTGGAAGAAGCCGATCCTGACCGACTCAGGCGGCTTCCAGGTGTTCTCGCTCGGCGATCTGCGCAAGATCACCGAGGACGGCGTCACGTTCGCGTCGCCGATCAACGGCGACCGGCTGTTCCTGTCGCCGGAAGTGTCGATGCAGATCCAGAAGGTGCTGAACTCGGACATCGTGATGCAGTTCGACGAGTGCACGCCCTATGCGACCAACAACATCCCGACCTCGCACAAGGAAGCGGCCGAATCGATGCGCATGTCGATGCGCTGGGCCCAGCGCTCGATCGACGAATTCCAGCGCCTCGGCAATCCGAATGCGCTATTCGGCATCGTGCAGGGCGGCATGTTCGAGGACTTGCGCGACGAGTCGCTCGCCGGTCTCGCCGAGAAGAACTTCCACGGCCTCGCGATCGGCGGTCTGTCGGTCGGCGAGCCGAAGGAAGACATGATGCGGATCCTGAACCATATCGGCCCGAAGCTGCCGGCCAACAAGCCGCACTACCTGATGGGCGTCGGCACGCCGGAAGACCTGGTGGCCGGCGTCGCGGCCGGCGTCGATATGTTCGACTGCGTGATGCCGACGCGCAACGCGCGCAACGGCTGGCTGTTCACGCGCTTCGGCGACATCAAGATCCGCAACGCGACGCACCGGAACTCGCTGCGCCCGCTCGACGAGCAATGCGGCTGCTACACCTGCCGCAACTTCACGCGCGGCTATCTGCACCACCTGCATCGCGTCGGCGAAATCCTCGGCGCGCAGCTGAACACGATCCACAACCTGCACTACTACCTCGAACTGATGCAGGAAATGCGCGATGCGATCGAGGCGAAGCTGTTCGACGCGTTCCGCAAGCGCTTCCACGAAGACCGCGCGCGCGGCGTCGAACCGTCATCCTGACGGCCCGGTAGGCGAATGCCACTGAAGACTGCCCATGCCGCACGCGGACAACTTACAATTTTCTTTCGCCGACCGCTGAATTTGCCCCGCATCGGACCTTTAAACGGTTGATCGCAAAGCCGATTCGCCGTGCCGGCGTGCGTGTGGCCGGTGGTAGAATAATCGGCTGATTTTTTGTTCGTTTGTTTGACCAATAACGGAGAGACCAACGTGTCGTTCATTTCCAATGCCTTCGCCCAAGGCGCTGCAGCAGGTGGTGTCGAATCGAACCTGATGAGCTTCCTGCCGCTGATCCTGATGTTCGGCGTGCTGTACTTCATCATGATTCGCCCGCAAATGAAGCGTCAGAAGGAACATCGCAACATGCTCGCAGCGATGGCCAAGGGCGATGAAGTCGTGACGAACGGCGGTATCGTCGGCAAGGTGACGAAGGTGGGCGAAGCCTACGTCGGCATCGAAATCTCGGAAGGCACGGAAATCACCGTGCAGAAGGCGTCGGTCACGACAATTCTCCCGAAGGGCACGATCAAGTCGCTGTAAGGCCTGCACTCCTCGCGTCCGGCGCGGCCTCGCCGGCGGTTCAGGCACTTCGCTGAACGGCCCGCGCTCATCGCCGGACGCATCGCATCCAAGCCAACCTTCCCGTTGGACCACTCATGAATCGCTACCCCCTCTGGAAATACGCCGTGATGCTGGTGGCTCTGGTCATCGGCCTCGTGTACACGCTGCCCAATCTGTACGGCGAAGCGCCGGCGGTGCAGGTGTCGAGCGGCAAGGCCACGGTCAGGCTCGACGCCACCACGCTGGCGTCGGTCGAAGCCGCGCTCGCGGGCAATCAGATCAAGCCGACCGCGGTCACGTTCGACAACTCGCAGACCAACGCCAACATCCGCGTGCGCCTGACGGACACGGACACGCAGCTGCGCGTGAAAGACCTGCTGCAGAAGTCGCTCAATAGCGATCCGAACGATCCGCAATACATCGTCGCACTGAACCTGCAAAGCGCATCGCCGACCTGGATGACCGCGCTGCGCGCACTGCCGATGTATCTCGGTCTGGACCTGCGCGGCGGCGTGCACTTCCTGCTGCAGGTCGACATGGCCGGCGCACTGAACAAGAAGCTCGATTCTGACGCCTCGGACGTGCGCACGCTGCTGCGCGACAACAACGTCCGCGACGGGGGCGTGAATCGCGTGAACCAGTCGGTGGTGGTGAATCTGGCCGATCAGGCCACGGCGGACGCGGCACTCAAGCTGCTCGGCCGCGGCGTCAGCGAACTCCAGTGGACCTCGCAGCCGAACGCCGGCGCGGACGGCGGCGTGCAGCTGGTCGGTACCTTCACGCCGGCCGTGCAGCGCGCGGTGCAGGACGCTGCGCTCAAGCAGAACATCACGACGCTGCATAACCGCGTGAACGAACTCGGCGTGGCCGAGCCGGTGATCCAGCAGCAGGGCGCGGACCGCATCGTGGTCGAGCTGCCGGGCGTGCAGGACACCGCGAAGGCGAAGGACATCATCGGCCGCACGGCGACGCTCGAAGCGCGCCTCGCCGACCCGGTCAACACGCATCCGAACCCGAACGACCCGGTGCCGCCGGGCGACGAACTCTTCACGCAAGGCAACCAGGCACCGGTGCTGCTGCGCAAGCAGGTGATCTTCACCGGCGACCGCATCATCGACGCATCGGCGGGCTTCGACGAGCATCAGCGCCCGTCGGTCAACATCCGTCTCGACTCGGCCGGCGGCCGCGCGGTGCGCGCGGTGTCGCGCGACAACATCGGCAAGCCGATGGCGATGGTGCTGTTCGAGCGCGGCAAGGGCGAAGTGCTGACGGTCGCGACCATCCAGTCGGAACTGGGCGACCGCTTCCAGATCACCGGCCAGCCGACCCCGCAAGCGGCCGCCGACCTCGCGCTGCTGCTGCGCGCCGGTTCGCTCGCCGCGCCGATGGAAATCATCGAGGAACGCACGATCGGCCCGAGCCTCGGCGCCGACAACATCAAGAAGGGCTTCCACTCGGTCGTGTGGGGCTTCGCGGCGATCGCCGTGTTCATGATCGCGTACTACATGCTGTTCGGCGTGATCTCGATGATCGGCCTGTCCGTGAACCTGCTGTTGCTGGTGGCGGTGCTGTCGATGCTGCAGGCCACGCTCACGCTGCCGGGTATCGCCGCTATCGCGCTCGCGCTCGGTATGGCGATCGACGCGAACGTGCTGATCAACGAGCGCGTGCGTGAAGAACTGCGCCACGGCGCGCCGCCGCAACTGGCCATCCAGAACGGCTACGCGCACGCATGGGCGACGATTCTCGACTCGAACGTGACCACGCTGATCGCCGGCCTCGCGCTGCTCGCGTTCGGCTCGGGTCCGGTGCGCGGTTTCGCGATCGTCCACTGTATCGGCATTCTGACGTCGATGTTCTCGGCGGTGTTCTTCTCGCGCGGCCTCGTCAACTTCTGGTACGGCGGCAAGAAGAAGCTGAAGTCGCTGTCGATCGGCCAGGTGTGGCGTCCGCAAGCGGCAGCCGCCGGCTCGGCTGCTTACGCCGGCGGCCTCGGCAGCAGCGACGCCGCGACCGACACCGCGCAGGCCATCGCCACGGCGAAGGCGAGCGCGAAGGCAAGCTCGAAGGCACCGGCCGCAGCCGGCGCGCAGGGTCGCACGAAGCCGACCGTTCGCCGCCGCAATGCGCCGGGCACGCCGACGTCGAATGGCTCGACGCCGCAGAAACCGGGTTCATCCCGCTGAGTCCCGGAGAACAAGACCATGGAATTTTTCCGTTTCCGCAAAGACATCCCGTTCATGCAGCGCGCGTTGATCTTCAACGCGATCTCGCTGATCACTTTTCTCGCCGCCGTGTTCTTCCTCGCGCATCGCGGGCTGCATCTGTCGGTGGAATTCACCGGCGGTACGGTGATCGAGGTTCAGTATCCGGGCGCGGTGCCGCTCGACCCGGTGCGTGCCACACTCGGCAAGCTGGGCTATGCCGACGCGCAGGTGCAGAACTTCGGCACCGCGCGCGACGTGCTGATCCGTCTGCCGCTGAAGCCGGGCCTCACGTCCGCGCAGCAGAGCGAGCAGGTGATGAGCGCGCTGAAGGCCGATACGCCCGAGGTGCAGTTGCAGCGCGTCGAATTCGTCGGTCCGCAGGTCGGCAAAGAACTCGCTACCGACGGTCTGCTCGCGCTCGCGTGCGTGGTGGTCGGTATCGTCATCTATCTATCGTTCCGCTTCGAATGGAAGTACGCGGTCGCCGGCGTGATCGCGAACTTGCACGACGTCGTGATCATTCTCGGCTTCTTCGCGTTCTTCCAGTGGGAGTTCTCGCTGTCGGTGCTGGCCGCGGTGCTCGCGGTGCTCGGCTATTCGGTCAACGAGTCGGTGGTTATCTTCGACCGGATTCGCGAAACCTTCCGCCGCGAACGCAAGATGAGCGTGATCGAAGTGATCAACCACGCAATCACCAGCACGATGTCGCGTACCATCATCACGCACGGCTGCACGCAGATGATGGTGCTGTCGATGTTCCTGTTCGGCGGCCCGACGCTGCACTACTTCGCGCTCGCGCTGACGGTCGGTATTCTGTTCGGTATCTACTCGTCGGTATTCGTCGCCGCGGCGCTCGCGATGTGGCTCGGCGTCAAGCGCGAAGACCTGATCAAGGAAAAGAAAGAAAGCCACAATCCGGACGATCCGAACGCTGGCGCGCAGGTTTGATGCACACGTAGTCGCTGAGGATTGCGCGAATAAAAAAGGCCGGTTCTGTCGAATCGGCCTTAATGAGATGGTCAGCCTGACCCGAAACAGCCCGATCGACTTACGCTGATCGGGCTGTTTCCTTTTTGGGAGATCGTCATGGACACCATCTCGTTGATCGGAATCGATCTGGGTAAGCATTGCTTCCACCTGCACGCACAGTCCGCATCGGGCCGTATGGTGTTCCGCAAGAAGCTCACGCGCAGCCAGATGCTGACGCTGCTGGGCAATCTTCCGCGCTGTACGGTAGTCATGGAAGCGTGCGCCGGCGCGCACTGGGTTGCAAGACGTGTGGAGGTACTGGGGCACCAGGCCAAACTGATTTCCCCGCAGTTCGTCAAACCGTTCCTGCTAGGCAACAAGAACGATTTCGCCGATGCGCAGGCGATCTGCGAGGCGGCGTCGCGTCCCGGCATGCGGTTCGTCAGTCCGCGCAACGAGACTCAACAGACCCTCTCGGCAATGCACCGTGTGCGCGAGAGCCTGATACGCGATCGCACCGGCACGATCAACCAGATCCACGCTTTCCTACTGGAATTTGGCATAAGCCTGCCCAAGGGGAGCGCGGTCATCCGGCGGTTGCCCGCCATCCTGGCCGCGCATGATTTACCGCCGCGGTTGATCGCCTTGCTCGAACGCCTGCAGGCGCACTTCAAGTATCTGGATGAGCAGGTCAGCGCGGTCGAGCGCGAATTGATGCAGCAACTTCGCGAGGACGAACGTAGTCAGCGTCTGCTGGAGATTCCGGGCATCGGCCCCGTGACGGCCAGCGTGCTGGCGACCGAACTGGGTGATGCCGGGCAGTTCGCTTCGGCGCGCCAGTTCGCGGCGTCGATCGGACTGGTCCCCCGCCAATACAGCACCGGCGGCAAGCCGACACTGCTGGGGATCAGCAAGCGTGGCGACAAGAATCTGAGGCGGCTTCTGGTGCAAGGCGCGCGCGCCGTCATGCAGCAGATCGAGCAACGCCCCGACCGGCTCGGCTGCTGGGTTCGCAGCCTGCTGACCCGACGGCATTCCAACGTGGTGGCCTGTGCATTGGCCAATAAATTGGCGAGGATCGCCTGGGCTGTCCTCGCCAGAGGCACGCACTACCAGGGCGAACAGGCTGTGACAGCAGCCTGACGCGGCGTCGCTTATCACGTTGTACTCAACCCCTTCCTGGTTTTGCGACGCGAGATACGTGAAGGCACAAACGACTCAACGGCCGGGCAAGCAACCTGGTAAAAACAACAGCGCCAGACGCTGAGGCCTTTTGTAGGTTTGCCCGGCGCGGCTCTCATCATGGGGCGGGAACCTGTTCCCATCATGACCCCGGATAGATTTGCGCACGTCCAATTTATGCCAACACCGCCTCGCTTGCAAAAATCAGGCTGACCATAGATTGCGTTTACGCCGTGCGCGGTCGCTACCGCCTCGAACTTAGCGAAACCCCAGCTTGCGCCGCGCGCCAATCAGCGCCGCGATGCTCAGCAGCGCGGCAAACATCATGTAGTAGCTCGGCGCCGCCTTCGATCCGGTCACGCTGATCAGCCACGCGATGATGAACGGCCCGAAGCCGCCGAAAATCGTCACCGCGATGTTATACGCGAGCGACATGCCGGTCGTGCGCGTCTGCACCGGGAAGATCTCCGACAATAGGCCCGGCGTCGCACCGAAGTAGCCGCTGACGAGAAAGCCGAACACGATCTGCCACACGATCAGCGTGCCGAAACTCGGATGCGCGATCAGGAACGCGAACGCCGGATAGACGAGCACGAACAGCAGCACGGCCGCGCCGAGCATGATGCGCGTGCGTCCGTGCAGATCCGACCAATGCCCGGCCACCGGCGAGAACACCATCTGGATCAGACCCGTCACCGCGATCGCCGCGAACGCGACCGACGGCGCGAGCCCCAGTTGCCGCACGCCATAAGTCGGCATGAACAGCATCAGATAGGAGGACACCGTCCCGAGGATCACCACGCCCATCGCGATCACGAGCCGCAGCTTCTGCGTCGCGAACGTGTCGCGCAGCGGCGTCCGTGTCGTTTCGGCGGCGAGGAATTCGGGCGTCTCGTCGAGCCTCGCGCGGATGTAGAACGCGACCGGCCCGATCAGCAGACCGAAGAAGAACGGCACGCGCCAGCCCCACGACGTCAACTGCTCCGGCGACAACCCGCCCGTCAGCAACGCGCCGAAGCCGGCCGCAAGCAGCGTCGTCAGGCCCTGGCTCGCCATCTGCCAGCTCGCGTAGAAGCCGCGCCGCCCCGGCACGTGCTCGGCGAGAAACGCGGTTGCGCTGCCGAACTCGCCGCCGGCCGAGAAACCTTGCATCAGCCGCGCGAGCACTAGGATCAGCGGCGCGGCGAGACCGATGCTCTGATAGGTCGGCAAAATCGCGATGATCAGCGTGCCGCTCATCATCAGCAGGATGGAAACCGTGAGCGCGGCCTTGCGCCCGGCGCGGTCCGAGTACGCGCCGATCACGATCGCGCCGAGCGGCCGCATGAAAAACGACACGCCGAACGTGCCGAGCGTCAGCAGCAGCGACACGGTGTCGTTGCCGGCTGGAAAAAACAGTTTGGAGATGGTCACGGCGAAAAAGCCGTAGACCACGAGGTCGAACCATTCGAGCGCGTTGCCGACCGAGGCGGCCGCCACCGCGCGCCACGAATTCTGCCGGCTTCCCGCGACGCTTGCTGCTGTCGTTGCATTCATCCAGATCTCCTGTGCTGCGCGAAATATTTATTCGAAGCAACGCGTGACGTCCGCGCTGGCCATCCCGGCAACGCGCACCACCGGCATGACTGCGTGCGCTCTATTTAACTGAAAAAATAAAGGTGAAGCGAGCGACAAATGCCCGATGCGGGTGGATGCGGGCCGATACGCGCCACGCAGGGCCGCGTCGTTCGGCTGCGGGCGATAAAAAACCGCTTCGTCGGAGAACGACCGAAGCGGTTTTCGTGTTGCGGTGCAGCGCGAAGATGCCGTCGCGCTTACTGCTGCTTGATGCCTTCCGACTGGATATGCAGGCGCGTCTGCATGCTGAAGCCGTACTTCGCGCCGAAATCCATGCCGTAATCGGCGCGATTGAATTCGGTGCTCGCCTCGACGCCGCACACTTCGCGCTTGAGCACCGGATGCTGCATGCACTTGAATGAATCGACCTTCAGATTCACCGGCTTCGTAATGCCGCGAATCGTCAGATTGCCGATCACCTCGACCGGCTTATCGCCGTCGAACTTGATCTCGGTGCCCTTGTAGGTCACGGTCGGATACTTCGCGACGTCGAAGAACTCGTCGGATTTCAGGTGATCGTCGAGTTTCGGGTTGCCGGTCTGCACCGAAGCGGGATCGACGCTCACGTCGAGAGTGCCGGTCTTCGCCGCGCGATCGAGCGTGACCGTGCCCGTGGTCTTCGTGAATTTGCCGCGCCAGATCGACAGACCGCCGAAGTGGTCGGCCTCGAAGCTCGGAAACGTATGCATCGGATCAAGCATATAGGTATCGGCGGCGAAGGCGCCGAGCGACAGCGACGAAGCCAGCGCGCCAACAGCGATCAACATGGACGTTTTCAATTCGTGCTCCTGTTTTGCGTTGAAAATCGCGGTGCAACCTGCGGTGGGAAAAGGGCCGCGCCCCACGTGGCGCGGCGCACATCGCGAACGCCGCGCGCATTACTTGTGCGCGGCGACGATATGAAACTTGATCACGACCTCGTCGGCGACGACCGACGTATCCTTCCATTCGCCGGTGCCGACGTCGAACTGCGAGCGCTTGATCGGCAGCGCGCCGTCGAAGGTCTGCGTCGCGCCCTGCTGGCTCACCGTGGCCGGCACTACGACCGTCTGCGACTTGCCCTTGATGGTCAGCTTGCCGGTCACCTTGAACTGATTGCCGCCGGCCGGCGCGATCTCGCTCGACACGAACGTCGCGCGCGGAAAAGTCTTCGCATCGAACCATTCCTTGCCCCGCACCTGCTCGTTGTAGCTCTCGTCGCCGAGATCGAAGCTGGCGACGTCGATGTCGATCTGCGCGCTGCCGGCCGTCGGCTTCGCCGGATCGAAGCTGACCTGCGCGGTGAACTTGTTGAACTTGCCTTCGACCGGCACGTTCATCTGCTTCGAGGTGGCCGTCACCGAGCTCTTCGCGACGTCGACCTGCGCGAGCGCCGCGCCCGCGGCGCTCAGCGACGCCGCCGCGAATGCGGCCAGCATGTAGCGATAAAACGAAACCTTCATGGTTATCCTTATTTGAGGAAGGGGATCATGCGCGACAGCAGGCCGTCGCGATCGAGCCATTGATGCTTGAGCGCCGCCGCGACGTGCAGCGCGACCAGCACGAGCAACGTGTAATTCAATGCGATATGCAGGTTCTTCAGCAGTTCTTTCAGGTGCGGGTCGGGCGCGATGATTCGCGGCAGCGGAATCAGCCCGAGGTAGACGACCGGCACGTTCGCCGCCGAGCTATACAGATAGCCGGACAGCGGGATCACGATCATCAGCGCGTACAGCAGCAGATGCGTCAGATGCGCGGCGGCGCGCTGCCAGGTCGGCATGCGGCGCGGCATCGGCGGTCCGGCATGGGTCGCGCGCCACAGGATGCGCACGATCGCGAGCGCGAACACGGTCACGCCGATCCATTTGTGCCACGAGAAATAGCGCAGCTTGGTGGGCGTGAAGCCCGGGATGTCGGTCATCACCCAGCCGAGCGCAAAGCCGCAGACGATCAGCAATGCGATCAGCCAGTGAAACGCGATGGCGGTCCGCGTGTACGACTCCCGGTTACCGAACGATGGATTGAGTGTCATGACAGATCAACGCAGGCTGTTAGAAGTTAACGGCGCGCCGCGGCCGGCTATTCCGCGATCCCTGCCGCGCACCGGCACGGCGCGCGCCGCCGATGCGGCCGGCATCATCGCGGAGAAGGCCGCTGGGGATGCCACGGGCGCCATGCTACCCCAAGCGCGCAAAGCTGGCTGCAACCGTCGGCTGAACGGGCCCGAATTTTGCAATGCAGCACGCCGGAGCCGCCGCGCGCGCTTCGCGTCGGTCGCAAGGCCGCGTTTGGTACTATTGCTGCTCACTGCCGCCCCTTCCCTCGTAAAGAGCAGGCCTTGCACGCCGCCACTACGTCGTTAGCCCATCTACCGCATGGAACATGACAATCTGATCGCGTGCCACGAATGCGATACGCTGTTCCGCAAGCCACTGCTTGTCGGGCGCGTGGCCGCGCGTTGTCCGCGCTGCCGCGCGACGCTTTTTCGCGGCGTATCGCGCAAGCTCGACGCGATCTGCGCACTGACGCTCGCCGCGCTGATCACGTTCGTGATCGCGCAGGGCTTTCCGATCGTCGAACTCGAAACCAACGGCATCACCTCTCAGACTACGCTGTTCGGCGCGCTCGTCGCGCTGTGGGGCGAGGACATGGAGATCGTCGCCGTGATGGTGTTCTGCTCGACGATCCTCTTTCCGCTCACCGAACTCGTCGCGCTGCTGTACGTGCTGGTGCCGCTGCGCTCCGGCTACGTGCCCCCGCATTTCAATCGCGTGCTGCGCGCGATCCAGTTCGTGCGGCCGTGGGGCATGATCGAAGTTTTCATGCTCGGCGTGCTGATCACGATCGTGAAGATGGTCAGTCTCGCGCGCGTGATCCCCGAGGCGGCGCTGTTCGCGTTCGGCGCGCTGACGCTGATGTTCGCGGTCGTCGTCACGTTCGATCCGCGGGTGCTGTGGGATGTCGCCGACGAGATCGATGCGAGCGGCGATCGGCCGTTGCCGCGCACGTCGGCCGACAGCGCGGCGCTCGCGCTCGGCTCGCTCGCCGGTCCCCCGGCGCCGTCCGCGCACGTCGCGGGCTCGACCCGTGGCAGCGCTGACGGTGCCGCCGGCAGCGCCCCTCCGCCCGGCTTGCCGCCGGCGCCGCGCGAAGGATAAGCCCGCGATGAAATACGTCACCGCGAAACGCGCGGGCCTCGTGTCCTGTCACGCGTGCGGGCGCGTCGAACCGCGCATCCGTTCGATCACGCCGCAGCACTGCAGCCGCTGCGGCGCGCATCTGCATTCGCGCAACCCCGACAGCCTGATGCGCACGTGGGCGCTGCTGATCGCCGCGGCGCTGCTGTATATTCCGGCGAATCTGCTGCCGGTGATGCACACGTCATCGCTGCTCGGCTCCGAGGACGACACCATCATGAGCGGCGTCGTCTATTTCTGGACTTCGGGCGACTGGCCGCTCGCGGTGATCGTGTTCATCGCCAGCATCATGGTGCCGATGCTGAAGCTCTCGGTGCTCGTGCTGCTGACCATCACCGCGCAGCGCCGCTCGCGCTGGCGTCCGCAACAACGCGCGACGCTGTACCGGATGGTCGAGCGCATCGGCCGCTGGTCGATGCTCGACGTGTTCGTCGTCACGCTGACCGTGGCGCTCGTGCGTTTCAAATCGCTGGCCGTGATCACGGCCGGGCCTGGCGCGATTGCGTTCGGCTCGGTCGTGATCCTGACGATGCTGGCCTCCATGCAATTCGATCCACGCCTCATCTGGGACCCCGTGGAAAGCAGTACCCCAACACCTCAGGATCTCGACCATGACTAGCCCGCAAGAACCGACGCCCGCTTCAGGTGACGCGCCGCGCAACGATTCGAACGGACCAGGACTGCCACCCCAACTGCCCGACCCCGACATCGAACCACGCAGCCGCTGGCTGCCATCGCTCGTCTGGGTGATTCCGCTGATCGCCGCGCTGATCGGCATCGCGCTCGTGGTCAGGTCGGTGACCGAGCGCGGGCCCGTGATCACGATCAGCTTCATCAGCGCGGAAGGGCTCGAGCCGGGCAAGACCCAGGTCAAGTACAAGGACGTCGCCATCGGTTCAGTGAAGACCATCACGCTGGCGCCCGATCTGTCGCACGTGCTCGTGCAGGTGCAGCTCACTAAGGAAGGCGGCAAGTTCGCGGTCAAGGACTCGCGTTTCTGGGTGGTGCGTCCGCGCGTCGGCGCGAGCGGCGTGTCGGGTCTGACCACGCTGCTGTCGGGCGCGTATATCGGCGCCGACGCGGGCCGCTCGAGCGACAGCGAGAGCGACTTCGTCGGCCTCGAAACGCCGCCGCCCATCACCGGCGACCAGAAAGGCCATCAGTACACGCTGCACGGGGAGTCGCTCGGCTCGATCGACATCGGCTCGCCGATCTTCTACCGGCGCGTGCAGGTCGGCCAGGTGGTGGGCTTCTCGCTCGACAAGAGCGGCACCGGCGTGACGATGCAGGTATTCGTGTCGGCGCCGTTCGACCAGTACGTTGGCACCAACACCCGCTGGTGGCATGCGAGCGGCGTCGATCTGCGGCTCGATTCGAGCGGTTTCAAGCTGAACACGCAGTCGCTCGCGACGGTGATCGTCGGCGGTCTGTCGTTCCAGTCGCCGCCCGGCCAGAACATGGGCCCGCAGGCGCCGAACAACCAGACGTTCCGCCTCGCTTCGGACGAAGCGGACGCGATGCGGGAACCGGACGGCGTCCCGCTGCGCGTCGTGATGAACTTCAACCAGTCGCTGCGCGGGCTGTCGATCGGCGCGCCGGTCGACTTCCGCGGCATCGTGCTCGGCCAGGTGACCAATATCGGCATCGACTACGATCCGAAAACGCAGAGCTTCACGATGCCGGTCACGATGAACCTGTACCCGGACCGACTCGGCAAGCGCTTCCGCGAGAGCGCGCCGCAGCCGGGCACGCTCGCTGGCGAGAACATGCTGCAGGAGCTCGTCGGGCACGGCCTGCGCGGCCAGCTGCGCACCGGCAACCTGATCACGAGCCAGCTATATGTGGCGCTCGATATCTTCCCGAAAGCGGCGCCGGCCAAGGTCGACGTGACGAAGGATCCGCTCGAGCTGCCGACCATTCCGAACACGCTCGACGAATTGCAGCTGCAGGTCGCCGACATCGCGAAGAAGCTCGACAAGGTGCCGTTCGACCAGATCGGCGCGAACCTGAACACCGCGCTGAAGAACGCCGATCAGCTGTTCTCGCGTCTCGACAAGGAAGTCGTGCCGCAGGCGCGCGATACGCTGAGCGCCGCGAAGCAGACTTTCAATTCGGCCCAGGCAACCTTGCAGCAGGATTCGCCGATGCAGTCCGACGTTCATCAGGCGTTGCAGGAACTGACGCGCACGTTGCAGTCGCTGAATGCGCTGTCGGATTACCTCGAGCGTCATCCCGAATCGTTGTTGCGCGGTAAATCAGGAGATAAACCATGATGTTTGCCCGGCTCCCCCGTCCGCGGCGCGCGCTCGTGCGCGGTGCCGTACGCGGCGTCGTCGTGTATGGCGCCGCACTGGCCGCGGCGCTCGCGATCGCGGCGTGCTCGTCGCCGTCGAGCCGTTTCTATACGCTGGGCGGCGCGGATAGCGCGGGCGCCGCCGCGCGCACGGGCGCCGCGCCCGCGTGGCTGATCGAAGTCGCGCCGGTCAACGTGCCGCCGCAGGTGGCGAGAAACCAGCTGGTCGTGCAGACCGGGCCGACTCAGGTGCAGCTGCTCGAACAGGAACGCTGGGCCTCGCTGCCCGGCGATGAGATCCGCCGCGCGCTGTCGACGAATCTGACGCAGCAGCTCGGCACCATCGATACGTTCGGCACCGCGCACCCCGATGACGCGGCCGTCTACCGGATCGCGATGAACGTGCAGCGCTTCGAGTCGTGGCCCGGCTCGCATGCGTTGATCGATGCGGTGTGGAGCGTGCGGGCCGTGCGCAGCAATGCGGTGATGACGTGTCGCAGCGTGGTCAGCGAGACGGTCGGAGGCGGGTACGACGCGCTCGTCGACGGACATCGGCGCGCGCTCGCGCAAGTGTCGACGCAGATCGCGACGGGCGTGCGCGCGATGGCGGCAGCGGCCGCCACTACCACGAGCACGACGGGCCGGACTTCGTCTTCGTCCAGGGCGGCCGCGGCGCCGGTCGTGCCGCCCTGCCCTTCGGCGGGAACGGCCGCGGAAGCCGGCGCCTGACAGGCCCGGCGGCGCAACCAGCTCAACGGCGTCCGCATGCCTGTGGGCATCGCCGGGTCGGGCGGTCCGCGAGGCGAGATCACGCAACGACAAGCGACGCAAACGACGGCCCGGCGCGCCAATCGCGCCGGCCCGCCGAGCCCGACCGCGTACAATAGCGCCTTATCCAACGCCTTGCGGCAACCTCAATGTCCTTCGATTTCTTCCTTCCTTGCCCGCGCGGGCTCGAAGCTCCGCTCGCGGCCGAACTCGCCGAAATTGCCGCCAAACATCTGAACGGCGCCCCGTTCACGGCCGGCGCCCAGGTGCCGGGCGGCGTGCATTTTCGCGGCGGCTGGGCCGCCGGCATGGCTGCCAATCTGCACTCGCGTCTGGCGAGCCGCGTGCTGCTGAAAATCGCGCAGCGGCCCTATCGCAGCGAGCAGGATATCTACGCGCTCGCGCTCGAGCAGCGCTGGGAGCAGTGGTTCTCCGCGCACGAGACGCTGCGCGTCGACGTCACGGCGATCAAGTCGCCGCTGCGCAGTCTCGAGTTCACCACGCTGCGCGTGAAGGACGCGATCTGCGATCGTCTGCGCGAAAAAAGCGGCGCGCGACCGAGCATCGATACCGCGATGCCCGACGTGCGCGTGTTCGCATTCCTGACCGCGACCGACTGCACGCTGTACCTCGACACGTCCGGCGATCCGCTGTTCAAGCGCGGCTGGCGTCTCGACAAGGGCGCGGCGCCGCTGCGCGAGAACCTTGCGGCGGGCATTCTGCGTCTGACCGGCTGGCAGGCCGGCACGCCGCTCTACGATCCGATGTGCGGCAGCGGCACGTTCCTCGCGGAAGCGGCGCAGGTCGCGCTGGACATCGCGCCGGGCGTGCAGCGGCGCTTCGGCTTCGAAAAGCTCATCCAGTTCGATACGCGGACCTGGCAAACGCTGCGGGGCGCCGCGCTCGAAGCGAAGAACGCGGCGCGCGGCTCGCGCGGCGCGGATCTGCAGATCTTCGGCAGCGACATCTCCGGCGACATGCTCGAAAAAGCGCGCGCGAACTTCGAGCGCGCCGGCTTGCCGGCCATTGCGCTCAAGCAGCTCGACGCGCGCGACATGACGCCGCCTGCCTCGGCGCCGGGCATCCTCGTCGCGAATCCACCGTATGGCGAGCGGATCGAAGTGCGCGGCCGCAATGCGCGCGGCGAGCTTCGCGAAGGCCGCGGCAATCGCGACGACGACGGCTTCCGCCGCATTCAGGAAGAAGCGCCGGACAGCGAGTTTTTCCAGTTGCTCGGCAATGCGTTGAAGCAGCGCTTTGCCGGATGGCACGCGTTCATCCTGACGTCGGATCGCAAGCTGCCGGGGCAACTGCGGCTGCGCGAATCGACGAAGACGCCGCTCTTCAATGGCGCACTCGAATGCCGGCTGTTCCGCTTCGACCTGATCGCCGGCAGCGTGCGGCAGCGCCCGCAGGGCGATACGCAGGCGGGTTGAGACTGCGTCGGTCGGGCAAGTCGACATCGAAACCGCGGACCTCGTGCCGCGGTTTTTTTTGCGCCACGTCACGCTGCTTCCCTTCCTCCGCAAGCGCGCGCCCGAAGAGCAGGCTACCCGTTCCCCACCCTACTGCCACCACGCTGTCAGCAGCACCCCCGCACACTCCTTCTCACGCCATCCGGCGCTTGAACGGCCTACTGCCAATCGAAGGAGAGTGTCATGTCCGCATTGCCCAAAGTGGTTGCCTGGTTCGAAATCCCGTCCGTCGATTTCGATCGCGCGGTGCGCTTTTACGAAGCCGCGCTCGACGCCCCGCTGAACCGTCAGGAGATCGGCGGCCAGCCGATTGCCGTGTTCAGCTACGAGGAGCCCGCGACCGGCGGCGCGATCGTCCATAGTCCGTCGATGACGCCGGCCGCCGACGGCGTCACCGTCTACCTGAACGCGCAGCCCACCGTCGACGCCGCGCTCGAGCGCATCGAACGGGCGGGCGGCAAGACCGACGGCCCGGTAATCAAGTTGCCGCAGGACATCGGCTATATCGCGTTCTTCACCGATACCGAAGGCAACCGCCTCGGGCTGCATTCGCGCACCAACGGCTAAGCGCATCCGCAGCCACCGCGCCCCAACCGAAGGCCGCCATGCGGCGCTATCATCGCGGGACCGTCCCCTTCCTCCTCTACCCGACGCCCACGATGACGCGCCGCGCCGACCGCCTGTTCCAGATCGCCGAACTGCTGCGCGGCCGGCGCCTGACCACCGCGCAGCAACTGGCCGACTGGCTGAACATCTCGCTGCGCACCGTCTATCGCGACGTGCGCGATCTGCAATTGTCGGGGGTGCCGATCGAAGGCGAAGCAGGCATCGGTTATCGGCTGTCGCGCTCGGCGAGTCTGCCGCCGCTCACCTTCACCGCCGACGAACTCGCCGCGTTAGCCGCCGGCGCGCGCATGCTCGAATCGTGGGGCGGCGCGGGCTTCGCGAGCGGCGCGCGCGGCGCGCTAGCCAAGATCGCATCGGCGATGCCCGCCGACAAGCGCGCAGCGCTCGAACGGCTCGCGATCTTCGCGCCGTCGTTTCACATCAAGGGGGACTTTTCGACACAGCTCGACACGCTGCATCGCGCGATCGACACGCGCCAGGTGGTGCGCTTCGCGTACACCGACGCGAACGGCGCCGACACCGAGCGTCGCGTGTGGCCGCTCGCGCTCGCGTACTGGGGCGCGCGCTGGACGCTCGGCGCATGGTGCGAGCTGCGCAGCGATTTCCGCAACTTCGGGCTGGAGAAGATGCGCGATCTCACCGTGCTCGAGACGTATCCGGATCAGGAAGGCAGGCGGCTCGCGGATTTGCTGCGGCATGTGAACGCGAGGCCGAACAGATGAAAAGGATCGCGGCGATGCACCGCGATCCTGACGGCTGCTCACCACAGACGATCTAGTCGACCGCCTTCACCATATCCTCGATCACCTTCTTCGCGTCGCCGAACACCATCATCGTCTTGTCCATGTAGAACAGGTCGTTGTCGAGCCCGGCGTAGCCCGCCGCCATCGAGCGCTTGTTCACGATCACGGTGCGCGCCTTGTACGCCTCGATGATCGGCATGCCCGCGATCGGCGACTTCGGATCGTTCTTCGCGGCCGGATTCACCACGTCGTTCGCGCCGAGCACGAGCACCACGTCGACCTGGCCGAACTCGCCGTTGATATCGTCCATCTCGTAGACCATGTCGTACGGCACTTCAGCTTCGGCGAGCAGCACGTTCATGTGACCCGGCATGCGGCCGGCCACCGGGTGAATCGCATACTTCACCTCGATGCCCTTCTCGACCAGCTTGTCGGTCAGCTCCTTCAGCGCATGCTGTGCGCGCGCCACGGCGAGCCCGTAGCCCGGCACGATCACGACGGTCTCGGCATTGCCCATCATGAACGACGCGTCATCGGCCGAACCCGATTTCACCGGACGCTGCTCCGCCGCGCCGCCCGCGGCCGCGCCCGGCTCGTTGCCGAAGCCGCCGAGGATCACGTTGAAGAACGAGCGGTTCATCGCGCGGCACATGATGTACGACAGGATCGCACCCGACGAGCCGACCAGCGAGCCGGCGATGATCAGCATCGGATTGTTCAGCGAAAAGCCGATGCCCGCCGCCGCCCAGCCCGAGTACGAGTTCAGCATCGACACCACCACCGGCATGTCCGCGCCGCCGATCGGAATGATGATCAGCACGCCGAGCACGAACGCGATGATCGTCATGATGATGAACGGCAGCCACGACTGCGTGAGGAAGAACAGCACGCCGAAGCCGAGCATCGCGAGCGCGAGCATCAGGTTGATCAGATGCTGGCCGCCGTAGACGACCGGCGCACCCTGAAACAGCCGGAATTTGTACTTGCCCGACAGCTTGCCGAAGGCGATCACCGAGCCGCTAAACGTAATCGCGCCGACGAAGGTGCCGATGAACAGCTCGATGCGGTTGCCGTACGGCAGGAAGCCCTCGATCGGCACCTCGGGATCGACGAGCCCGAAAGCGGCCGGCTCCGACACGACCCCGTACGCGATGCACACGGCCGCGAGACCGATCAGCGAGTGCATCGCCGCGACCAGTTCGGGCATCTTGGTCATCTCGACGCGCGCGGCGACGAACGCGCCGATCGCGCCGCCGATCACGAGCCCGAACAGCAGCAGGCCGAGCCCGAGACCGAGATTGGAGCCGAGTACTTCGGCCTGCCGCGAGATCAGCGCGATGGTGGTCAGAATCGCGATCGCCATACCGACCATGCCGAAGGTATTGCCAGCGCGCGCGCTCTTCGGATTCGACAGCCCCTTGAGCGCCTGGATGAAGCAGACCGACGCGACCAGATACAGCAATGTGACGACGTTCAGGCTCATTTACGCACCCTCCTTGCCGCCAGCCGGAAGCTTCTTAGGCTCTTTTTTCTTGAACATCTCCAGCATTCGCCGCGTGACGAGAAAGCCGCCGAACACGTTGACGGCCGCGAGCGCCACCGCGATCGTGCCGAAGAACTTGCCCGCACTGCCCACCGTGAGACCCGCCGCGAGCATCGCGCCGACGATCACGATCGCCGAGATCGCGTTGGTCACCGCCATCAGAGGCGTATGCAGCGCGGGCGTGACGTTCCAGACCACGTGGTAGCCGACGTAGATCGCCAGCACGAAGATGATCAGGTTGATCACCGTGTGATTGAGGACTTCCATCTTCGGTCTCCCTATGCTTTGCGTGTGACCTGGCCATCGCGGGCCAGCAGCGTGGCCGCGACGATATCGTCCGCGAGATCGATGTTTAGCAGGCCTTCCTTCGTGACGATCAGCTTCAGGAAGTCGAGCAGGTTGCGCGCGTATAGCGACGATGCGTCGGCGGGCACCATCGCGGCGAGATTCGTATAGCCGACGATCTGCACGCCATAGCGCACCACCACCTGGTCCGTTTCGGTCAGCGGACAATTGCCGCCGCGCCGGCCGTCGATTTCGGGGCCGCGGCCGGCCGCGAGGTCGACGAGCACCGAGCCTGGTTTCATCGCCTGCACGGTTTCGACCGACAGCAGCGTCGGCGCGGGGCGGCCCGGAATCAGCGCGGTGGAGATCACCACGTCGGCCTGCTTCGCGCGCTCGTGGACCAAAGCCGACTGGCGCGCGAGCCACGACGGCGGCATCGGCCTCGCATAGCCGCCGACGCCTTGAGCGGCCTCGCGCTCCTCGTCGGTTTCGTAGGGCACGTCGAGAAATTTCGCGCCGAGCGATTCGATCTGCTCCTTGACGGCCGGGCGCACGTCGGAAGCTTCGATCACCGCGCCAAGGCGCTTCGCGGTCGCGATCGCCTGCAGGCCGGCCACGCCCGCGCCGAGAATCAGCACGCGCGCCGCCTTCACGGTGCCGGCCGCGGTCATCAGCATCGGCATGAAGCGCGGATACAGCGTCGCCGCGAGCAGTACCGCCTTGTAACCGGCGATATTCGCCTGCGACGACAGCACGTCGAGGCTCTGCGCGCGCGTGGTGCGCGGCGCGGCTTCGAGCGCGAACGCGGTGACGCCGGCCGCGGCGAGTTTGCCCGCGTTCTCGGCGTTGAACGGGTCGAGCATGCCGACGAGCGTCGCGCCGCGCTTGAGCAGCGGTAGTTCGGAATCGGTGGGGGATTGGACTTTGAGGACGAGATCAGCGCCGAACGCGGTGGCGGCATCGACGATTTCCGCGCCCACTGCCGTATAGGCGTCATCGGGAAAGCTCGCGCCGGCACCGGCGCCGCTTTGAAGCGTGACCCGGTGGCCTTGCGCCACGTATTTCTTGACCGTTTCGGGCGTCGCGGCAACGCGGGTTTCATGCGCGCGCGTTTCGGCTGGCACTCCGATGTGCATCGTTGTTCCTCCTCGACTTCCTGTTTGACGACAGATCTGCCGACGAGGCTCGCCGGCTTGCACATGCAACGGCTAACGCAGGCCCCACTTTAACCGAAACCGTCACGCCGCCAAAATCGGGGTCGATGCGAATGCGCGGCAGACCGCCAAACTGTTGCGAATCGGTCGCGAACGTGCTGCGAACCCGCCGCGAACCGGCCGTCAGCTTACGCCGGCCGTTGCCCGGCAGGGGTCGGTGCGGCGCCCGGCAGCCGGCGCGCATAACCGGTAAAATGCGCACCCATGAAACCGGAAACCTGGCTGCCGCACGTGACCGTCGCGGCGATCGTCGAGCGTGACGGGCGCTTCCTGCTGGTCGAGGAACACACCGCCGCCGGCCTGCGCCTGAACCAGCCCGCCGGCCATCTCGAGGCGGGCGAAACGCTGCTGGAAGCGGTGGTCCGCGAAACGTTCGAGGAAACCGCCCATCCGTTTGCACCCGAGGCGCTCGTCGGCATGTACATGACCCACTTCGAGCGGCCGGACCGGGCGGGCACCACGTACCTGCGTTTGACCTATTGCGGCGCGGGCGGCGAGCCGGACCCGGCGAGTTCGCTCGATCCCGACATCGTCCGCACGCTGTGGATGAGCGCCGATGAGTTGCGCGAATGCCCCGAGCGGCATCGCACCCCGCTCGTGATGCGGTGCATCGACGATTACCTGGCCGGCCGGCGTTTCCCGCTCGACTTCGTCCATACCCATTCGGTCGGGCCGAAGCGATAAGGCCGTCACGAGCGGCCCCCAAAAGATCCATGCAGTCATGCAGCACCCAGTGAGTACCTTATGAGCAAGCGGAAAGTCGTAGTAGGCATGTCGGGCGGCGTCGATTCGTCGGTTACCGCGTGGCTGCTGAAGGAACAGGGCTACGACGTGGTCGGCCTGTTCATGAAGAACTGGGAAGACGACGACGACAGCGAATACTGCTCGACGCGCCAGGATTGGATCGACGTGGTGTCGGTGGCGGACCTGATCGGCATCGACGTCGAGGCGGTCAACTTCGCGGCCGAATATAAAGACCGTGTGTTCGCCGAGTTCCTGCGCGAATATTCGGCCGGCCGCACGCCGAACCCGGACGTGCTGTGCAACGCCGAAATCAAGTTCAAGGCCTTTCTCGATCACGCGATGTCGCTCGGCGCGGAAACCATCGCGACCGGCCACTATGCGCGCGTGCGCCAGAACCACGAGCGCGACGGCCGCTTCGAGCTGCTGAAGGCGCTCGATCATACGAAGGACCAGTCGTACTTCCTGCATCGGCTGAACCAGGCGCAGTTGTCGAAGACGCTGTTCCCGCTCGGCGAAATTCCCAAGACCAAAGTGCGCGAGATCGCTGCACAGATCGGCTTGCCGAACGCGAAGAAGAAGGATTCGACCGGCATCTGCTTCATCGGCGAGCGGCCGTTCCGCGACTTCCTGAACCGCTATCTGCCGACCAGGCCGGGGCCGATGAAGACTACCGACGGCAAGACCGTCGGCGAGCACATCGGCCTCGCGTTCTACACGTTCGGCCAGCGCAAGGGCATCGGTCTCGGCGGCAGCAAGGACGGCAGCGGCGAGCCGTGGTTCGCCGCGGGCAAGGATATTCCGAGCAATACGCTGTACGTCGCGCAGGGGCACGATCATCCGTGGCTGCTGTGCCATACGCTATCGGCGGGCAACACGAGCTGGGTCGCGGGCGAGCCGCCGGCCGACGGCTTCGCGTGCGGCGCGAAGACGCGCTACCGGCAGGCCGATGCGGCATGCACGTTCAACGCCGCGGCGGCAGGCGGTTCGAGCGAAGGCCTGTTCGAGCTGACCTTCGACGCCGCGCAATGGGCCGTCACGCCGGGACAATCGGCGGTGCTGTACGACGGCGACGTGTGCCTCGGCGGCGGCATCATCGAACGCGCGATGACCGGGCAACCGGCCGAGCTGCCGCCGGATCAGACGCCGAAGCAAACTCGCGCGCAGCGTCGCAAGCAGGCGCATAAGCCGAAGCAGCCGCAACGCGCATCGCAGGACGAGCCGCAGACCCCGCGGCAAAAAGCGGCGTTGCTCGGCGCGCGTTGAGCGATGCATAACGGCGCGCGCGCAGTGGGTCACACCACTCCGACACACTCGCGCCGTTCATCTTCGCCGTTCATCCTCGCCGTTCATCTTGTTCCCCCCGCATGGCGCGGTCACACTCGCTTCACCTTCGCGTGCGACGCCTGGCTTCCATTCGCAGGCCTCATCTTCGGGCTTCGACCGTCCACGCCGCGCCGTGACCCGCAGCCGCCAGTTTTCCTTCGCGGCGGGTACCGCCCGCGCCCCTCGCGCGGACGATCCCGCCGCAATGATCTTCACTGCACTGGAGTCCCCATGTTTTCTCGACGCTATCTGGCCATGTGGTGCGCAATCGCGCTCGCCGCGGTATGTGCCACGCTCGCCGCGACGCATCGCCTGTCGTGGTTCTGGATCATCGTGCCGGCCGCACTCGTCGCGCTCGGCGTGTTCGACCTGACGCAACAGCGCCACGCGATCCTCCGCAACTACCCGCTGTGGGGCCACCTGCGCTTCATTTTCGAATTCATCCGGCCGGAGATCCGCCAGTATTTCGTCGAAGACGATACCGACGAAAAGCCGTTCTCGCGCGCGCAACGCAGCATCGTCTACCAGCGCGCGAAGAACGATGTGGATAGCCGTCCGTACGGCACCGAGCTCGACGTGAAGGCGGTCGCGCACGAATGGATCAGCCACTCGCTCGCGCCGACCAGGCTCCAGGGTCACGACTTTCGCATCGTCGTCGGCCCCGATCGCGCGCAGCCGTATTCGATGTCGATCTTCAACGTATCGGCGATGAGCTTCGGCTCACTGTCGGCCAACGCGATCATGGCGCTGAACCTCGGCGCGAAGAAAGGCAACTTCGCGCACGACACCGGCGAAGGCTCGATGTCGAAATATCACCGCGAACATGGCGGCGACATCATCTGGGAAATCGCATCCGGTTATTTTGGGTGTCGTAACGACGACGGCACCTTCAACGCCGAAAAATTCGCGAAGCAGGCCGCCGAGCCGCAGGTGAAGATGATCGAAGTGAAGCTGTCGCAAGGCGCGAAGCCGGGTCACGGCGGCGTGCTGCCGGCCGCGAAGATCACGCCCGAAATCGCCGAGACGCGCGGCGTGCCGATGGGCCGCGACTGCATCTCGCCGGCGACGCACTCCGAGTTCTCGACGCCGCGCGAACTGCTCGAATTCGTCGAGCGCCTGCGCACGCTGTCGGGCGGCAAGCCGACCGGCTTCAAGCTGTGCATCGGGCATCCGTGGGAATTCTTCGGGATCGCGAAGGCGATGCTGGAAACGGGCATCCTGCCGGACTTCATCGTCGTCGATGGCGCGGAAGGCGGCACCGGCGCGGCGCCGCTCGAATTCACCGATCACGTCGGCGTGCCGTTGCAGGAAGGGCTGCTGCTCGTGCACAACACGCTGGTCGGCATCGGCCTGCGGCAGCGCATCCGCATCGGCGCGAGCGGCAAGATGATCACCGCGTTCGATATCGCGAAGACGCTCGCGATCGGCGCCGACTGGGTCAACGCGGCGCGCGGCTTCATGTTCGCGGTCGGCTGCATCCAGGCGCAGACCTGCCATACCGGCCGCTGCCCGACCGGCGTCGCGACCCAGGACCCGGTGCGCCAGCGCGCGTTGGTGGTGCCGGACAAGGCCGATCGCGTGTTCAACTTCCACCACAACACGCTACATGCGTTGCAGGAAATCATCCAGGCCGCCGGGCTGCGGCATCCGGCGGAGCTGCGCGCGCATCACATCGTGCGGCGCGTGTCGTCGCATGAGGTGCGGTTGATGTCGGAGCTCCTCAAGTACCTCGAACCGAATGACCTGCTGAACGGCAACTTTCGCTATACGCTGTTCGAGAAGTACTGGCCGATCGCGCAAAGCGATTCGTTCTCGCCGAAGGCGGAGTTGGCGGCTTGCTGAGTGCGCGCGGACCCTCGCCACGCCGCCTGTCGCCCAAAAGCCGCATCGCGGCCCGTCCGCCCTCGTAAAACGGGCCGCCCCCCTTCCTTTCCGTTAAAATCTCGGGTTTAGCACTTCGCTCCACGGCCCGCTCGCGCGCTTAGGCGCACGCGACACGGCCCACCATGCCCGAAAGGCACTTCATGCTCACGTTTCAGCAAATCATCCTGACCTTGCAGTCCTATTGGGACAAGCAGGGCTGCGCGTTGCTCCAGCCGATCGACATGGAAGTCGGCGCGGGCACGTCCCACGTCCATACGTTTCTGCGCGCGATCGGCCCCGAGCCGTGGCGCGCCGCCTACGTGCAACCGTCGCGCCGCCCGAAAGACGGCCGCTACGGCGAGAACCCGAACCGTCTGCAGCACTACTACCAGTACCAGGTGGTGCTCAAGCCCGCGCCGGAAAACATTCTCGACCTGTACCTCGGCTCGCTCGAAGCGCTCGGCTTCGACCTGAAGCAGAACGACGTGCGTTTCGTCGAGGACGACTGGGAAAATCCGACGCTCGGCGCGTGGGGTCTCGGCTGGGAAGTGTGGCTGAACGGCATGGAAGTGACGCAGTTCACGTACTTCCAGCAGGTCGGCGGTCTCGACTGCAAGCCGGTGCTCGGCGAAATCACCTACGGTCTCGAACGCCTCGCGATGTATCTGCAGAAGGTCGAGAACGTCTACGACCTCGTCTGGACCGAGTGGGAAGAGCAAGGCCCGAACGGCCCCGAACTGCGCCGCCTGACCTATGGCGACGTGTATCACCAGAACGAGGTCGAGCAGTCCACCTACAACTTCGAGCACGCGAACGTCGATCTGCTGTTCACGTTCTTCAACAGCTACGAAGCGGAAGCGAAGCGCATGATCGATGCGCAGATCGCGCTGCCCGCCTATGAACTCGTGCTGAAGGCCGGCCACACGTTCAACCTGCTCGACGCGCGCGGCGCGATTTCGGTCACGGAGCGCGCGGCTTACATCGGCAGGATTCGCGCGCTGTCGCGTCTGGTCGCGCAGGCCTACTACGACTCGCGCGAAAAGCTGGGCTTCCCGATGCTCGGCAATCCGGTGCATGGCGTGCCCGGCCTCACCACCGACGAGCAGGACGCCGCGATGCCCGCGTGGGCGCCGCCGCTGAAAGTCGAACGCAAGATCGACCAGGACTGACGAGAACTTCAACCAATGACTCAATCTCAACACGCTACCCTGCTCGTCGAGCTGCTTACCGAAGAACTGCCGCCGAAGGCGCTCGCGCGTCTCGGCGACGCCTTCGCCGAAGGCATTGCGCAGCGCCTCGCGGCGCGCGACCTGATCGAAGGCGAACCGTCGTTCGAACGCTTTGCCACGCCGCGCCGTCTCGCGGTGACGATTCACAACGTGCGCGCGGTCGCGCCGGAAAAACACGTGCGCGAAAAAGTGCTGCCGGTTTCCGTCGCGCTCGATAAAGACGGCCAGCCCACCGCGCCGCTCGCGAAGAAGCTCGCCGCGCTCGGCTTCCCCGACTTCACGGTGAACGACCTCGAACGCGCACAGGACGGCAAAGCCGAAGCGTTCTTCCTGCGCTACGCCGCGCCGGGCGCGACGCTCGCCGACGGCCTGCAAGCCGCGCTCGACGAAACGCTCGGCAAGCTGCCGATTCCGAAGGTGATGACGTATCAGCGCCCGGACGGGTCGAGCGTGCAGTTCGTGCGCCCGGTGCATCGTCTAACCACGCTGCATGGCGAAGAAATCGTGCCGATCAGCGCGCTCGGCATCGACGCCGACGACACCACCCTCGGCCACCGCTTCCTGTCCGAAGGCTTCGTGCAGATCCAGCACGCGCAGGCCTATGCCGAAACGCTCGAACACCGGGGCCGCGTAATCGCGAGCTTCGCCAGGCGCAAGGAAGCGATCCGCTCGCAACTGCTCGCGCATGCCGGCGAAGACAAGGTCGTGATGCCCGAGGCGCTGCTCGACGAAGTGACGTCGCTGGTCGAATGGCCGGTCGTCTATGAGTGCCGCTTCGAGGACGAATTCCTGCAGGTACCGCAGGAATGCCTGATCCTGACGATGCAGACCAACCAGAAATACTTCGCGCTGACCGATGCGAACGGCAAGCTGCGCTCGCGCTTCCTGATCGTGTCGAACATCGAGACGGCGACGCCGGTCGAGATCGTCGAAGGCAATGAGCGCGTGGTGCGTCCGCGTCTCGCCGACGCGAAGTTCTTCTTCACGCAGGACATGAAGAAGCCGCTCGTGGATCGCGTGCCGCTGCTCGCGAACGTCGTTTATCACAACAAGCTCGGCTCGGCGCTGCAACGCGTGGAGCGGCTCGAAGGGCTGGCCGGCGCGATCGCCGCAATGACCGGCGCCGACGTCGCGCGCGCGACCCGCGCCGCGCGCCTCGCGAAGGCCGACCTGATCACCGACATGGTCGGTGAATTCCCCGAGCTGCAAGGCACGATGGGCACGTACTACGCGCGCCACGATGGCGAGGCGGAAGAAGTCGCGCTCGCATGCTCGGAACACTACCAGCCGCGCTTCTCGGGCGACGCGTTGCCAACCACCGCGACCGGCACCGTCGTCGCGCTCGCCGACAAGCTCGAAACGCTGGTCGGCATCTGGGGCATCGGCCTGCAGCCCACCGGCGAGAAAGACCCGTTCGCGCTGCGCCGTCATGCGCTCGGCGTGCTGCGCATCCTGATCGAGAAGCAGTTGAACGTCGACTTCGTCGATCTGCTGCGTATCGCTTATGCGCAATTCGCCGGCATGCCGAACGTCGCCGATTCCACCGAAGCGATCTATGAGTTCAGCATGGACCGCCTGCGCGGGCTGCTGCGCGAACGCGGCTACGCGGCCGGTGAAATCGACGCGGTGCTCGCGCTGAACCCGACGCGGCTCGACGACATCGTCGCGCGCCTCGACGCGGTGCGCGAATTCGCGTCGCTGGCCGAAGCGGCGTCGCTGGCGGCGGCCAACAAGCGGATCTCGAACATCCTGAAGAAGTCGGAAGGCGTGACGAACGGCGGCGTGCAGGCCGGCTTGCTCACCGAAGCAGCGGAGAAGGCGCTCAACGAGCAGCTCGAACAGGTGACGCCGCGCGTGCAATCGCAACTGGCCGTGCGCGACTACACCGGTGCGCTGACGGCACTGGCCGCGCTGCGCGAGCCGGTCGACACGTTCTTCAACGACGTGATGGTCAACGCGGAAGACCCGGCGTTGCGCGCGAACCGTCTGGCTCTGCTCGGCGCGCTGCATCAGCAGATGAACTGCGTCGCCGATATTTCCCGACTCGCCGCCTGAGCACCGCGCCATGCCGATCAAGAAAGTGGTGATCCTCGACCGCGACGGCGTGATCAACGTCGACTCCGACGCGTTCATCAAGTCGCCGGACGAATGGGTTGCGCTGCCCGGCGCGCTGGAAGCGATCGCACGTCTGAACCAGGCGGGCTATCGCGTCGCGATCGCGACGAACCAGTCGGGCATCGGCCGCGGTCTGTTCGACATGGACGCGTTGAACGCGATGCATCTGAAGATGCACCGGATGGCGGCAGCGGTCGGCGCCCGCATCGAAGCGGTGTTCTTCTGCCCGCATACGGCGGAAGATCACTGCGAATGCCGCAAGCCGAAGCCCGGCATGCTGAAGATGATCGCCGAGCGTTTCGAGGTCGATCCGGCGCATACGCCGACCGTCGGCGATTCGCTGCGCGATCTGCAAGCGGGCGCGGCGCTCGGTCACCCGATCCACCTCGTGCTGACCGGCAAGGGCCGCAAGACCCTCGCCGCGGGCGGCCTGCCCGAAGGCACGATCGTGCACGACGACCTGCGCGCGTTCGCGCTCGACTTTCTCGCCGACGCGCAGGAATAAACGCGCACCGCGCGCTCCCAACCCTCACCGACCACGCCGATGCGCTTTATCCGTTCCCTGCTGCTGCTGATTTATTTCGTTGTGGTCACGGTGCCGTACGCGACCGCGTGCATCATCGCGTTTCCGTTCCTGCGCGCGGAAAACCGCTACTGGATGGCGGCCGGCTGGTGTCGCCTGACGCTGTGGGCGGTGCGCTACCTGAACGGCATTCGCTACCGCATCGAAGGCTTCGAGAACCTGCCCAACGGCCCGGCCGTGCTGCTGTCCAAGCATCAGTCGGCGTGGGAAACAATCGCGTTTCCGGCGATCATGCCGCGACCGCTGTGCTACGTGTTCAAGCGCGAGCTGTTGTATGTGCCGTTCTTCGGCTGGGCGCTCGGCATGCTGAAGATGGTTCACATCAACCGCAAGGAAGGCAAGTACGCGTTCGAATCGGTCACGAACCAGGGCAAGGCGCGCATGGCCGAAGGCGCATGGGTCATCATGTTTCCGGAAGGCACGCGCACGCCGACCGGCAAGCAGGGCAAGTACAAGACCGGCGGCGCGCGCTTCGCAATCGCGACCGGCGCGCCGGTCGTACCGATCGCGCACAATGCGGGTCGCGTGTGGCCGCGCAACTCGTTTACGAAATATCCGGGTATAGTCACGGTGTCGATTGGCAAGCCGATCGAAACGACGGGGCTCACGCCCGACGAAGTGAACACGCGCGTCGAACAGTGGATCGAAGCAGAAATGCGCCGCATCGATCCGACTGCCTACAGCGCGGCGGCTAACGACTCCGCCGCCGCTCCCATCTGACGCGCCACGCCCTCGAAGCCCGAGGGCGTATTGCGCGAAGCGAAGCCGATGCAGAAGTCTCCCACGCCGCAGCCCGCCGCGGCGCTCGAAAACCGGCAGCTCGATCTCCCGCTCTTCGCCGAGCCGGGGTCGACGTCGTCGACCCCTTCACCTTCCACGCCGGGTTCATCCGGCACAGCGCCGGCCAGGCCACCCGTCGCGCCGCTCGCGCCGGATGGCAGCAAGCTGCGCAGCCTCACCATCGGTTCACGCACGCTGCATTACGCGCTCAAGCGTTCCGCGCGCCGCTCGATCGGCTTTGCGATCGACAGCACCGGCCTCACGATCACCGCGCCGCGTTGGGTCACGCTCGCCGATATCGAAACCGCGATCACCGAAAAGCAGCGCTGGATTTTTACGAAGCTGATCGAATGGCAAACGCGCGTCGAACAGCGTGCGCTGCCGAAGATCGATTGGAAAGATGGCGCCGAAGTGCCCTACCTCGGTCAGCCGGTGCGGGTGACGCTCGGCGCGCCGCAAGGCATGCTCGCGTTCAGCGCCGAGCACGGCGCGCTGCAATTGCCGCTGCCGTTGCAAGCCGATCCGCAGCAGATCAAGGATCGCGTGCAGGGCTGGCTGCAAGGCGAAGCGAAGCGGCTGTTCGGCGAACGTCTCGAGATCTACGCGCAGATGCTCGGCGTCAACTATCGCTCGTATGCGCTGTCTTCGGCGGCGACGCGCTGGGGCAGTTGTTCGAGCGACGGCAAGATCCGCCTGAACTGGCGGCTCATCCACTTTCCGCTGTCCATCATCGATTACGTCGTCGCCCATGAGTTGGCGCATCTGCGCGAGATGAATCACAGTCCGCGCTTCTGGCAGACGGTCGAATCGATTTTTCCGGAATTCCGCGAGGCGCGGCAGACACTGAAGTCGCATCCCCCGGAGTTGTTGCCGACGCTCTGAGGCCGGGCGCTATCTCTGCGACAGCGCTTTCGCGGACTGCAACAGATCGTCGAGCATCACGCCGCGCCTGTCCGGGCTCGTGTCGCGGCCAGTCATGAAACACAGCGCTGCAATAGGCAGTCCCGCACGATCGCGAATCGGCGCTGCCATACACAGCCTGAACGCGTTCGAAAGTCCTTCGGTGCAGCAGTAGCCTCGTTCTTTTGCGGCCTGCACGTCCTTCAGGAATGCGTCGAAATCGATGCTCGCCCCATTGTCGAGGATGAAATCTTCCGCCGGAATCAGCGCGCGAATCTCGTCGGCGCTCAGGTGACCCAGCAGCAGACGTCCCGTAGCGGTCCAAGGTATCGGCACTCTCACGCCGATGTCCGAACTGATGTTGAAGGGCCGCGCACTGTGCTCGGACAACACGACCGTGTACTTGTTGCCTTCCAGCATGCACAGCTGCGTGGTCTCGTCGTACTTCCTCACCAGTCCCAGGATGGATTGATGCGCACGGCTGATCAGATCGTTGTGCGTGGCATAGTCGGACCCGTAGTAGTGCATCTCGCGCCCAAAGAACACGCTGCCATCCGCGGCCGTCTCGAGCCAGCCCACTTCCGTGAGAATCGCGACCAGCTCGTAAATGCTCGAACGCGGCGCACCGGTTGCATCGATCAGTTCGCGCATCGTCAGCGGGCGTTGGGCGATATGCAATTGCCGGAAGATCGCGATCACGCGGTCCACGCCTCTCGCCCGAGACGACTCTGTAACAGCCATGCGTTCACTCCGTAATGCGTTGATCCGACCGTCAATGGTCGAGAACTCGATGCAGGAACTGCCGGGTGCGTTCGTTCGAGGGATTGACGAAGATCTGCTCCGGATCGCCCTGCTCGGCGATGACGCCCTTGTCCATGAAGACGACGCGGTCAGCGGTCTTGCGAGCGAAGCCCATTTCATGCGTGACGACGACCATCGTCATGCCGTCGCGCGCGAGCCCGCGCATCACCTCGGTGACCTCGCCGACCAGCTCCGGGTCGAGCGCGGACGTCGCCTCGTCGAAAAACATGATGCCGGGCTCGACCGCGAGCGCGCGCGCAATCGCCACGCGTTGCTGCTGACCGCCCGAAAGCTGGCTGGGATAGTGTTCCGCGCGGTCCGCGAGCCCGACGCGATCGAGTGTCTCCATCGCGCGCTTGCGCGCGTCGGCCGGACTCATGCGGCGCGCCTTGATCAGCGCGAGCGTGACATTGCCGAGCGCGGTCTTGTGAGGAAACAGATTGAACTGCTGGAAGACCATGCCGACGTGGCCACGAATCTCCCGTGCTCGACGTGGATCATGCAAGGGCACCTCGTTGACCCAGACCTCGCCGGAATCGGTGGTCTCCAATCCCGCCATGATTCGCAGGACCGTGCTCTTGCCCGAGCCGGACGCGCCGATCAGCACCAGCACTTCACCCGAGCGGACCTCGAGATTGATTTCGTTCAACACTCTCGTCGAACCGAATGCTTTGCTGACGCCCGTCAGTGAAATGATCGGCCTGGTTTGGCTTTGGTTACTCACGACAATCTCCTGCGGTCATGGTGGCGCACCCATTGCGAAAGCGGGAAGCACACGGCGAAGTAAATGAGTGCGACGAGTCCATAGATCTCCACCGGCTTGCCGATCCGGTCGACGATCGCCTGGCCACCGTGCATCAACTCGGACATGCCGATCATGCTGACGATCGACGTGTCCTTGATGAGCGACAGATACTGACCGACGAGAGGCGGCAACACGATCTTTCCGGTCTGAGGCAGCACGACGAACGAGAACGCCTGAGCCCGCGTGAGGCCGAGGATCTGCGATACCTCCCATTGACCTTTGGGTACTGCTTCGATCCCTGAGCGGAAAATTTCGGCGATATAGGCGCCCTGATAGACGCTCAAGCCAATGACGCCGGCGGCGAACACGTCGATCGCATAACCGAAGTACGACACGCCGAAATAGATCAACATCAGCGTGATGAGCACCGGCGTGCCGCGAAACAGCTCCGTATAGAGTCTGGCGATGCGGTCGGTGCCCCACGGGCCGAACCATCGCAAGACCGCGGCGAACAGGCCGATCAACGTGCTGCCCACAATGGACGCGATGGAGAGCAACAGCGTCGTCACCAGACCCTGCAGCAGGATCGATAGACTGGTTTTCAGCAATTCGACTGACATGATCCAACTCCAATCCGGGAATCAGGCCCGCTTCGTCCGGCGCATAAAGCCTGTCCTGAAACCGCTGCGCGCCGGCATGGCGAGGGGAGGATGAAAGATCCGCGCGCCGAGCTGGCCCGCAAGCCAGGACAGTACGTTACTGAGCACGAGATACGCGACGAGCGTCACGCTGAACGTCTGAAGGTAGAGAAGCGTTCGCGAGTTGATCACGGTCGCCGTCCCGGTCAACTCCGGCAATGCAATGGCGGACAGCAGCGACGTGCCGAGCAGCAACTGGATCAGGTAGTTGACGATGGCCGGATAGACCGCGCGCGTCGCCTGCGGCAAGACGACCTCGACGAAGATCTGCGCGCGTTCGAGGCCGAGAATGCCGGCAGCCTCGAGTTGGCCGCGCGGCACCGACTGTATGCCGGCGCGGAACACTTCCGACAGGTAAGCACCGACGTTGAGGCCGAGCGCAATGACGCCCGCCCAGTATGCGTCGAGCGAAATACCCGCCGACGGCAGACCGAAGAACACGATGAAAATCTGCAGGAGGACAGGCGTATTGCGGATGACTTCAACGTAGCCACGGGCGATCCACCGAAGCAGCGCGAGCGGAGAAGCGCCGGCCAGCGCGGTCAACAACCCCAGGACTAGCGCCAGTAGGAAGGCCAGCACGGTCACCTGCAACGTCAGCCAGCTCGCGCTCAAAAACTCGGGCACGTAGCCCCACAAAGTCAGCCACTCGTAACTCATCTCATGCTCCCCATCGTGCGGGTTTCACTGCCGCGCTTCAAAACTGCGGATTGAGCGGATAGCGCGGATCGGTGCCGAACCACTTGTTGTAGAGCTGCGCGTTGAGCTTCGACGCATTGACGTTGAAGAGGAACAGATTCAGATAGTTGAGCCATTCCTGATCACCGGCCTTGACGCCGAAAGCGTTGTATTCGAGCGGGACCAGCGCTTCGTTCGTGACGGCAAGTTCAGGATCGAGCTTGGCCTGATACGCGAGGAAGTTGTTGTCCTCGATCATCGCGTCGGCCTGCCCCTGCTTGACGGCAAGTATCGCGGCCTGCGAGCTGTCGTATTCCTGGATCTTCACCGGGATATTCAGCGAGCGCACTTCATCGCCATTGGTCGAGCCCTTGACCGTCGCGATCGTGCGACCGCCCATGTCCTTGATCGACTGAATACCGCTGTTTTTTCTGACCAGCAGCGCTTCGCTGGCAACCACGTAAGGGGCCGTGAATTCGATCACTTTTGCGCGCTCCAGATTGCGCGTGAAGTTGCAGAACACGACGTCCACCTTGCTGGTCTGCAGATTCGGAATCCGGTTCGCGCTCGTCGTATTCACGACCTCGAGCTTCACGCCCATCTGCTTCGCGAGTTCCTTCGCGAGGTCCACGTCATAGCCGTCCGGTTGGCCGTCTTTGTTGTAGAACCCGAATGGCGCGAACGTCAGGCAGTCCCCGACGCGCAGCGTGCCCCGCTGCAACACGCCCTGAAGCGTCGACGGAGCTGCCGCCGCGCCCTGCTCCGGCGTGGCCACCTTGGTGCAGCCAGTGATGGCGAGCAATCCAGCAACAGCGAACAGAAAGGCGGCTCTGGCGCCTCGATTGGCAAGCTTCATGGGCAGGGTCCTATGCGGAGAGGAGGGTTCCGGGGCAGACGTACCGGCTTCGGCGCCTTTCGGCATGCATGAATATTCGCCGGCTCACGCATCGATTGTCCGATATATCAGACTGCTATCTGAGGAATCGGATTGATACTGAGTGTTGGGCACTAATATCGAACGCGCAACCGGACACAAACCCTGATTGCCCATACCTTTTTGTTGGAATAGGTCCGAGCGGATTCCATGAGGCGCATCCAGTTCGGGCTGGCCCGCGCCGCTTCGCCCTACCAGGCAATCATTTACAATTCCCGCAGGTCAATGCATTGATCGACAAACTGTCAAAGGAGGACTCATGCGAATCCTGCATACCATGCTTCGAGTCGGTGATCTGGACGCCTCGATCCGTTTCTACACCGAAGTTCTCGGCATGCGCCTGCTTCGAAAGAACGACTACCCGGACGGGAAGTTCACCCTCGCATTCGTCGGTTACGAAGACGAATCGGAAGGCGCAGCAATCGAACTGACCTACAACTGGGACACGAGCAAGTACGACCTCGGAACCGGCTACGGTCACATCGCCCTCGAAGTCGACGACGCCTATGCGGCGTGCGAACAGGTGAAGAAACGCGGCGGCGTCGTGACGCGCGAAGCGGGACCCATGAAACACGGCACGACGGTCATCGCCTTCGTCGCCGATCCGGACGGCTACAAAATCGAGCTGATACAGAAGAAGGGACGAGTCGACTGACTCGAGTTCAACCGTTCGCGCTGGACACTTCCCGAAACGCATGCGCCCGCTGCCCAGATTCGGGCGAGGCGCCAGATTGACCATAAAGCCCGGCTTCACGTTGTACCCGGGGATGTGCTGCCGGGCGTATTCGCCCGGCAATCCTGTCTCTCGCCGGCACTATCAAAAAAAAGCCGACTATTCACGATGAGCACGACCACCGCCTTGCCCGCGCGCCGCGCCCCGGATAGCTTCGCGATCCTGTTGATGATCGGCCTATGCGCAATCTGGGGGCTACAGCAAGTCGCGATCAAGACCACCAATGCGGCTGTGCCGCCGGTCTTTCAAGCGGGGCTGCGCTCGACGATCGCGGCACTGCTCGTGTGGGCATGGGCGCGCTCGCGCGGCACGCCGCTCTTTCGTGACGACGGCACGCTCGGTGCGGGTCTGCTCGCAGGGGTGCTGTTCGCGGCCGAGTTCGTTTGCATCTTTTTCGGCCTGACGCTGACGAGTGCGTCGCGCATGGCGGTCTTTCTGTACACGGCGCCGTGTTTCACGGCACTCGGCCTGCACTGGTTCGTCGATGGCGAACGCATGCGGCGCATCCAGTGGCTAGGCATCGGCGTCGCGTTCGCGGGTATAGCGCTCGCGTTCGCCGATGGCTTCCTGCACCCGAACGCCGGCGCGGCTGCAAGCGTAGCCCACGGCTCGACGCTCGTGGGCGCGGCCGGCGATGCGCTCGGCGTGCTCGCCGGCATCGCATGGGCCGCGACCACGGTGGTCGTGCGCGGCTCGCGGCTCGCGCAGACGAGCGCAAGCAAGACGCTGTTCTATCAGTTGACGGTGTCGGCGGCGGTGCTGCTCGCGCTGGCGCTCACGCTCGGTGAAGTGCGCGTGGAAAGCGTGACGCCGCTCGCGTTCGCGAGTCTCGCGTATCAGGCCGTGATCGTCGCGTTCGTCAGCTATCTGTTGTGGTTCTGGCTGTTGACGCGTTACATCGCATCGCGGCTGTCGGTGTTTTCGTTTCTGACGCCGATGTTCGGCGTGACCTTCGGCGTGCTGCTGCTCGGCGAGTCGTTCAGCGCGCGCTTTCTGATCGCCGCGCTGCTGGTGCTGACCGGCATCGCGCTCGTCAACGCGCCGGCGAAACGATAAGCAGCTCGACGGCGGCGCACCGCCGTCGTCAAACGTTGAGACTACTCCGGCGCCGCGGCCGAGCGCGCCGCCACCGCCTGCGCCACGCTCACGTATTCGGCGACCGGCACGTCCTCCGCGCGGCGTTGCAGATCGAAGCCGAGCGCGTCGAAATCGACGGTATCGCGCAGCGCGGCAAGCGTGTTGCGCAGCATCTTGCGACGCTGCGAGAACGCCGCCGTCACCACCTCGCCCAGCACGTTTTCATCGACTACCGGCATTTCGTGCCGCTCGTACGGGATCATCCGCACGATCGCCGAATCGACCTTCGGCGGCGGCTGGAATGACTCGGGCGGCACGTCGAGCTGCTTGTCGATCACGTAGCGGTATTGCAGCATCACCGACAGGCGACTGAACGCCTTCGTACCCGGTTCCGCGACCATCCGCTCGACCACCTCGTTCTGCAGCATGAAGTGCTGATCGATCACGCGGTCCGCGAAGGTTGCCAGATGAAACAGCAGCGGGCTCGAAATGTTGTACGGCAGATTACCGACGATGCGCAGCGACGCCTTGTCGCCCGGTGCCGCGAGCGAGCCGAAGTCGAACTCGAGCGCGTCGCCCGAATGGAGTTCGAGCAGATCGCCGAACTTCGTCTTCAGACGGCCGATCAGATCGCGGTCGAGTTCGACCGCGTGCAGCGGCGACTCGGGCGTCGCGAGCCGCTCGATCAGCGGTTCGGTCAGCGCGCCGAGGCCCGGACCGATCTCGACCATGCGCTCGCCGCGCTGCGGCCGGATCACGTCGACGATCGAATCGATCACGCCCATGTCGACCAGAAAGTTCTGACCGAAACGCTTGCGCGCGAGATGGCCCTGGTGCCGGCCTTGCTGTCTGCTGGTGGACATCGGAGAAACGCTAGAAAGAAAACTGCTTGAGAATGAAAGACGTCACGGTGGAAATACGACGCCACGCGGCGCGTCACGCGCACCGCAACCGCTCAGGTCACCTGTGCGTCAGCCCGCGCGACGATGCTGTGCCATCGAAACAGCCGTGTCGATTGCGGCCATCAGGCTGCCCGCGTCGGCGCGTCCGGTGCCGGCCAGATCGAGCGCGGTGCCGTGATCGACCGAGGTGCGGATGATCGGCAGGCCGAGCGTCACGTTGATCCCTTCGCCGAACGTCGCGAATTTCAGCACCGGCAGGCCCTGGTCGTGGAACATCGCGAGCACGCAGTCGGCTTCGTCGAGATAACGCGGCTGGAACAGCGTGTCGGCCGGATACGGACCGCGCGCGTCGATGCCCTCGCCGTTCACCTGCTGCAACGCCGGCGTGATCACGTCGATTTCCTCGCGGCCCAGGTAGCCGTTTTCGCCCGCGTGCGGATTGAGCCCCGTCACGAGAATGCGCGGCGCGGGCAAACCGAAGTGATGACGCAGGTCGTGATCGATGATGCGCAGCGTCGCGACGAGGCTTTCGATCGTCAAGGCCGCCGACACGTCCTTCAACGGCAGATGCGTGGTCGCGAGCGCGACGCGCAGCGGCCGCTTGCCGGTGCCCGCGAGCATCATCACGACGCGCGGCGTATGGGTGCGCTCGGCCAGATATTCGGTGTGGCCGGTGAACGGCACACCGGCGTCGTTGACCGTGCTTTTTTGCAGCGGCGCGGTGACGATCGCGTCGAACCTGCCCGCCACCGCACCGTCGATCGCCGCATCGAGCAGATCGAGCACGTAGCGGCCGTTCGCGGCGTCGAGCTTGCCTGCCTGCGCGGGCGCGCCGAGCGGGTGAGGTTCGAGCCGCACGCGCGGGCCCTGCGCGAGCAGCGCGGCCCAATCGACACCGACCGCGCGCGCCCGCTCAGCGAGCAATTGCGCATCGCCGAGCACGGTGAACTGCGCGTGAGGCCAGTGCGCCGCCGCACCCGCCAGCGCCTGCGCGGTCAGCTCGGGACCGACGCCGGCGGGCTCGCCGGTCGTGATCGCGATCTGCAGCGGGCGGTGGGTGGGCTGAGCAGCGCTCGTCATGGCATGGGCTCCGTTACTGCACGTTCGCCGTGGTCGGCTTCACTTCGACGTACGCAGTATCGCGCAACTCGCGCAGCCAGTCGGCGTACGCCTGTTCCGCCTTGCGCTGGCCGATGGCCTGACGCGCGAGATCCATCTGCTGCGCAATCGAGCCTTCCGCATCGCGGCGGCCGAGCACCTGAATCAGGTGGTAGCCGTATTCGCTGCGCACCGGCTCGCTGATCTGGCCGTCCTGCAGCGCGTTCATCGCGCGCTCGAACTCGGGCACCGTCTCGCCCGGGCTGATCCAGCCGAGGTCGCCGCCTTGCGACGACGAGCCGTCCTGCGAGTAGGTGTGCGCGAACTTCGCGAAGTCGCCGCCCGCGGCGATCTGATTGCGGATGTCGATCAGCTTCTGGCGTGCCTGCGGTTCGGACTGGCCGTCGCCGACGCGCAGCAGAATGTGGCGCACGTGCGTCTGCACGAGCTTCGGCGCATCCGCGCTGCTGCCTTGGCCGGCACGGCGCTCAACCAGACGCACGATTTCGAAGCCGTCGTTGGTGCGGATCAGATCCGGATTAATCTCGCCCGGACGCAGTGCCGATGCGGCCTTTACGAACTCGGGCGGCAGCTTCGACGGTGCGAGGAAGCCGAGATCGCCGCTGTTCTGCGACGCGTCGGGCGCTTGCGAATTGGCCTTCGCGAGCTTGCCGAAATCCGCCCCGCCCTTCGCTTCGGCGAGCAGCCCCTGGGCCTTCTTCTGCGCCGCCTCGATATCGGTCTCCGGCGCGTTCAGCGGCGCACTCACGAAAATGTGCTGCATGTGCAGGTCGCTCGTCTGGCCGGCGCCCGGGCCGCGCTGGCTGGCGATGTAGTTCGCGACCTCGGCGTCCGTCACGGTGATCTTGCTGTCCACTTCCTTCTCGCGCAGACGCGACAGCGTCAGCTCGGTGCGCGCGTCGTTCGAGAAGGTGGCCCAGGGCACGCCTTGCGCCTCGATGCGCGCGCGGTACATTGCGAGCGGCATGTTGTTCGCCTGCGCGAGACGCTCGAGCGTGCGCTGCACGGCTGCGTCGTCGATGTTGATGCCGTCTTCCCTGGCCTTTTGCAGTTGGATGCGCTCGAGCACCATCTGCGTGAGCACCTGCTGGCGCAACTGGTCCGTCGGCGGCACCGGAGCGTTCTGCTGGTTCAGCCGGTGCGCAATCAGACCGACCCGCTCGTCGAGCTCGCGCTGCGTGATGACACCGTTGTTGACCACCGCGGCGATGGTGTCGACCGTCTGGCCGCTATTGCCGCCCAATGCCTGCGCCTGTACCGACGCGACTGGAACGAAGGACGCCGCGGCGACGAGACCCGCCGCGAGTATTGCCAAGCGAAGCTGTTTCATGATTGCCACAGATACTCCAATGATGTCGGGCGCTTCGCCCGTCTTTTCGCAAGCCGTGAATGACCGGGCGACCGTCATTCGTAGTTGGTGAACCGCGACTCCGGCGGTGGCGGCGGCGGCAACGGCGTGTAGCCGGCCACACTGGTGCGGAACGCGGTCATCAGCCCATTGTCGACGCTCGACAAGCCTTTGAACGTCAACTGCGCCAGAAACCGCGTGCTCGACTGATTCTGTCCCGACGAGTTCAGGCCGTTCGCGTAGCGCTGGATGCCGGCGCCGAGCGTCCAGCAATCCGCGTCGTATTGCAGGCCGACGAGGCCGTCGACGATACGGTGGCCATCGAGGTCGTAGTTGAACCGGCCGACACCGTACATCCGATGCGACAGCGGCCATTGGCCCGAAATCAGCACCTGGTTGATCGGCTGGTTGTCGAGCGTGGTGTTGGCGCGGGTGTAGCGGTACGCCACGTTGAGGACCTTGCCGGTCTCCGGACTGAACCCGAAGCCGACGCTCGTCTTCGTGAGCTGGTTGTTGTCCGCATTATATTGGAACGCCGTTTCGGAAGCGAAACCGGCGCCCAGCTTGATCGACGCACCCGCGATCAGGTCCGAGTGCGTGGCCTGCGTGCTCGTCTGGGAGGGCTGCAGCGTGACACGCTGATCCCGGAAATAGTACTGCTGCGCGATCACGAAGCGCGCGCGTTCGTCGCCGGTGGCCGGGTTGATGAAGCGCGTGGTGAGACCCGCGGTCAGGCGGTTCGCGTCGGCGATCCGGTCGTTACCGACGAACGTGTTCGGCGTGAAGATTTCCGCGAGACCGAAGTCGGACTCGGCGGTGTCGAAGAGCGGCGCGTTGTTCTGGTTACGGTACGGCGTGTACACGTAGTACAGCCTCGGCTCCAGCGTCTGGATGAAATCCTGGCCGAACAGGCGCACCGAGCGCTCGAACGTCAACCCCGTGTCGAACGTGAAGGTCGGGATCGACTCGGTGAAATTCTTCTGCGCGTTCGGCACGCCGCTAAGGTCGGTGCCGATGTTGTTCAGGTTGTACGACGCGAAGTGCCACTGCACTTTCGGCGTGACGAAGTAGCCCGGCCCCACCACCGAATAGGACACGTACGGGTTGAACAGCACCCGCTGGCCTTCGGTCAGGTCCGCGGTGGTGATGCGGAAGTTCGTGTAGTCGGCTTCGGCGCCGAAGTCGAAGCCGCCGATGTTGTACTTCGCGTACTTCACGTTCAACTGCGGCTGGCGGCCGTACGGCGCGGTCGACCCCTCCAGCGTCTGCCAGTGCTGCTCGCGCGCGAGCACGGACCACGGCCCGTTGTTGTAGGTCACCCCGGCTTCCTGCTGATACAGGAGCTGGAGGCCGTTCATGAACTGGTTGACCGACGACGACAGGTCTTGCGGATAGGTGTTATCCGAGACCTTGTTGTAGTAGATGTAGCCGCCGAAGCCGTTACCGAAATTCTGGTTGTGCTGGATGTACAGCGCGTAGCGGTTGGTCTTCGTCAGGCGATCGTCGGGCAGGAATTCACCGGTGATCGAACCGGAATACGTCGGCGACAGATAGCGGAACGTGCTCTGCAATTGCACACCGCGCTTCGAGATCAGACGCGGCGTCACGGTCAGATCGCGGTTCGGCGCGATGTTGAAGTAATACGGCACCGACAGCTCGAAGCCGTTCGTCGAGCTCAGCGAGAACGTCGGCGGCAACAGACCGCTGCGACGGTCGCCCGACAGCGGGAACGACAGCCACGGCGACGCGAACACCGGCACGCCCTGGAAGAACAGCACGCTGTTGTAGGCGACGCCTTCGTCCGCGCCGGTGTCGAAATCGAACTCGCTACCCTTGATGTACCAGGCCGGATTGTCCGTGCACTGGCACGCCGTGTAAGTCGCCTTCGTGAACACCGAGCGCTCGGCGTCGAGCAGGTCGACGCGCTGCGCGCTGCCCGAGCCGCCCGTCAACGTGAAGTGATACTTCGGCGCGGTCATGAAGCCTTCGGTCGAATCGACGCGCAGATGCGCTTCGGGCCCGATGAAGGTATTGCCGGTATTGATCACGTGGACATTGCCGTACGCATCGGCCATGTCCGTGTCCTGGTCGTAGTGCAGGCCGTCGGCCTTGATCACGGACGCGTTGTGGCGCACTTCGGCCGAGCCCTTGGCGGCCAGGTCCTGGTCGATCGTGCCGCTCGCGTGGTCGCCGAGCACGAAGGTGGCCGGCCGCTGGCCCGTTTGCAGCGGATGCTCCTCGAGCTGCGGCGCGAGCTGCATGCCCCACGGCGGGTAGACCGCTTGGGGTTGCGCAGCTTCCCCCACCAGCTGGGCGTGCGCAAGCGCGGGCATCAGGCCCGGAACGGCGACGAGCGCCGCGACGAGCCGCCTTTTGCGCGGCACTACTGCACAGGAAGGAGTGGTATCGGAAAGCTGTCTGGGCGGCATGTATCGTTTGGCGAGTCGACCCGTGTGCAAGCTTCCGCCGTCACGATCCACCGCCTGCACACCGCGACCGTGAGAGTCGGCTGCACGTCTGGATTCCCAATTGCCGAGTGATAAGGCGGGCGGTAAAACGGAGCACGCGAAAGCTGGCGTGTGAGTCGCGTCAAAAAAGTCGTGGGGTATTATATGGCAAGACGTTGTCCCCAAGAATTTGCCGCCGCTTTTCATGACGCTGCCTTCCACCCAAGACTTCACCGACACCCGCCTCTCCCTGCTCAAGGCCTGGCTGCAAGGCCACGCGGCGCGTCATGCGCTGGAGCTCGACACGATCGTTCCGGCCTCGTCCGACGCCAGTTTCCGCCGTTATTTCCGGCTCGCCGGTAAGGCGCCGCAAGGCAACGGCGCGGCCACGCTGATCGCCGTCGACGCGCCGCCGCCCGAAAAATGCCGCGAATTCGCGCAGATCGCGCAATTGCTCGACGCCGCCGGCGTGCACGTGCCGCGCGTGCTCGAGGTCGACTTCGACTCGGGCTTCATGCTCGTCACCGATCTCGGCACCGCGTCCTACCTCGGCGCGCTGACCGACGCGCAGGCCGCGGGGGACACCCGCGCGGCCCGCACGCTGATGCGCGACGCGCTCGACGCGCTAATCCGCTGGCAGCTCGGCTCGCGCCAAGACGTGCTGCCGCCGTTCGACGAAGCGTTCCTGCATCGCGAAATGGAGCTGATGCCCGAGTGGTTCATAGGCCGGCACCTTGGCCGCGAGGTCGATGCCGCAACGCGCGCGCAGCTCGATCGCACGTTCGCGCTGCTGATCGCGAGCGCGCGCGCTCAGCCGCAAAGCTTCATGCTGCGCGATTTCATGCCGCGCAATCTGATGATCGCCGAGCCGAACCCCGGCGTACTCGACTTCCAGGACGCGGTGTACGGGCCGATCACGTACGACGTCGTGTCGCTGCTGCGCGATGCGTTCCTCAGCTGGGAGGAGGAGTTCGAGCTCGACTGCTTCGTGTACTACTGGGAGCGCGCGAAAAAGGCCGGCCTGCCGGTCGATGCCGATTTCGGCGAGTTCTACCGCCAGCTCGAATGGATGGGGCTGCAGCGGCACATCAAGGTGCTGGGCCTCTTCTGCCGCATCAACTACCGCGACGGCAAGGCGCATTACATGAAAGACCTGCCGCGCTTCATCGGCTATGCGCACAAGGTGGCCGAGCGTTACGCGCCGCTGCGCGGGTTCGCGAAGCTGCTCGACGACCTCGAAGGCCGCGCGCAAGAAATCGGCTATACCTTCTGACCGATGACGATGTCCGTGAAGAAAGCGATGATTTTTGCCGCGGGCCGCGGCGAGCGCATGCGTCCGTTGACCGACGCGTGCCCGAAGCCCTTGCTCGAAGTGGGCGGCAAGCCGTTGATCGTGTGGCAGATCGAACGGCTCGCGCGGGCCGGCATCCGTAGCATCGTGATCAATCATGCGTGGCTCGGCACGCAGCTCGAAGCCGCGCTCGGCGACGGTTCGCGCTGGCAGGTCGAACTGCGCTATTCGCCCGAGCAAGAGGCGCTGGAGACCGCGGGCGGCATCGCGCAGGCGCTGCCGCTACTGACCGACGACGGCACAGATCACGTGTTCGTCGCGGTGGCCGGCGACGTGTACACCGAGTACGACTACGCCGCGCTGCATGCGCACGCCTGCGCGCTGCAGGCGTTGCCCGAGCCCGGCATGCATCTGGTGATGGTGCCGAATCCGCCGTTTCACCCGAACGGCGACTTTGGCCTCGTCGACGGCGTGCTGTCGCTCGACACGCAGCCGCGCCTCACGTTCGGCAGTTTCGGGCTGTACGACACGCGCATGTTCCGCGATCTGCCGCGCGGCACACGGCGCGCGCTGAGCCCGTATTACCGCGCGACGATCGCGCGTCGGCTCGCGAGCGGCGAGCTGTACGAAGGCGTGTGGGAGAACGTCGGCACGCAGGCGCAGCTGGAAGCGCTCGATCGGCTGCTGCGCGCGCGCTGAGCTTTACTTCGCCGTGCTCTCGCCGGCCCCGACCGCTTCCGCCCTTTCCACCGCGTCGGTGGTCTGCGCGGCGCGCTGCTGGAGCGCCCACATCTGCGCGAACAGGCCGTTCGCGCGCAATAGCTCGGCGTGCGTGCCTCGCTCGACGATGCGCCCCTTGTCCATCACGATGATCTGCTGCGCGTGCACGACCGTCGAAAGCCGGTGCGCGATGATCAGCGTCGTGCGTTCGCGCGCGATCAGGTCGAGCTCATGCTGGATCGCGCGCTCGGAGCGTGAATCGAGCGCGGACGTCGCTTCGTCGAATAGCAGGATCGGCGGATTCTTCAGGATGGTCCGCGCGATCGCCACGCGCTGCTTTTCGCCGCCGGACAGCTTGAGCCCGCGCTCGCCGACCGGCGTGTCATAGCCCTTCGGCAGACTCTCGATGAACTCGTGGATATGCGCGGCGCGCGCCGCCGCGATCACTTCATCGCGCGTCGCCGACGGCCTCCCGTACGCGATGTTGTAGTAGATCGAGTCGTTGAACAGCACCGTGTCCTGCGGCACGATGCCGATCGACGCGCGCAGCGAATCCTGCGTGACATCGCGAATATCCTGCCCGTCGATCCGGATCGCGCCGCCCGTCGCACGGTCGAGATCGTAGAAGCGGAACAGGAGCCGCGCGAGCGTCGACTTGCCCGAGCCGCTGTGGCCGACCACCGCGGTCGTCGTGCCGGCCGCGATCGTGAAGCTCACGTCGTGCAGAATCGGTCGCGAAGACTCGTACGCGAAGCTCACGTTATCGAAACGAACCTGCGCACCGCTCACCCGCAAGGCCACCGCATTGGGCGCATCGGGCACCTCCTGCGGCGCGCCGAGCAGCGTGAACATGCGGTCCATGTCGGTCAGGCTTTGCTTCAGCTCACGATAGACCACGCCGAGAAAATTCAGCGGGATATACAGCTGCAGCATGAACGTGTTGATCAGCACCAGGTCGCCGAGCGTCAGGCGCCCGGCCATCACGCCCTGGGTCGCGCGCCACAGGATGAACACGAGCCCCGTGCCGATGATCGCCTGTTGCCCGAAGTTCAGCGCCGACAGCGAACGCTGCGACTTGATCGCCGCCGCGCGATAGCGCTTCAGGTTCTCGTCGTAACGGCTCGCTTCCCACTCCTCGTTGCCGAAGTACTTGACGGTCTCGTAGTTGAGCAGCGAGTCGATCGCGCGCGAATTCGCCTTCGAATCGAGCTCGTTCATCGTACGGCGAAAGTGCGTGCGCCACTCGGTGACCTTCACCGTGAACGCGATGTACGCCGCGAGCGCGATGAACGTGACGATCGCGTAATAGGCCTCGTATTTGACGACGAAAAAGCCGAGCACGAGACCGACTTCGACGAGCGTCGGCAGGATGCTGTACAGCGAATAGGAAATCAGCTGCGTGATGCCGCGCGTGCCGCGTTCGATATCGCGCGACATGCCGCCCGTCTGCCGCTCCAGATGAAAGCGCAGCGACAGCCCGTGCAGATGACGAAACACTTTCAGCGCAAGCTGGCGCACCGCGCTTTCCGTCACTTTCGAAAACAGTATTTCGCGCAGCTCGGTGAAGAACGACGTGGACAGCCGCACCACTGCATACGCGACCACCAGCAAGCCGACGCCGCCGAGCAGCACGATGCCGGGCGCGTCCTGCGCGCGGCCGAGCGCGGTCAGATGGCGGATCGACGCGAGACTGTCGACGATATGCTTCATCACGATCGGCACGCCGAGGTTCGCGACCTTCGCGCCGATCAGGCAGCCGAGCGCGATGCCGACTCGCCATTTGTAGGTTGCAAGGTATGGCAGCAGCGACAGGATGGTTTGCCAGTCGTTGCGGGGTCCGGTGGAAATCGGCGAGGGTTCTGACGAAGGAGCGCGGCGCATAAATCGTGGGGAGAGTGTGGAACTGCCGGAGTTCGCAGCGGCGCGGCTCGCGCGCCTGGCTGGGCGCTTTCCCGTACAATTCCTGATCCCCCGTATTGTCGCAGAAGCCAGCTGGCGGCGCTTTCCGCGGCCTGTGGCCGGGCTGGCCCAGCCGTTCGGGCCGTGCGCGTCAATACACTCGAACACGTTTCCCAAGGATGTCCCGATGACCGATCTTCTTCAACTTCCTTCCAAGCCTTGCGCGCTGCGCGTGATGCCGCAGCCGTCGGACGCGAACATTCACGGCGACGTGTTCGGCGGCTGGATCATGGCGCAGGTCGACATCGCCGGCTCGATTCCGGCAAGCCGTCGCGCGAATGGACGGGTCGCGACGATCGCGGTCAATTCGTTCCTGTTCAAGCAGCCGGTGTTCGTCGGCGACCTGCTGAGCTTTTACGCGGATATCGTGAAGACCGGCAATACGTCGGTGACGGTGTCGGTCGAGGTCTACGCGCAGCGGATGCGCCTGTCGCAGGAAGTCGTCAAGGTCACGGAAGCGATCCTCACCTACGTCGCCACCGACAGCGACCGCCGTCCGCGCGCGCTGCCCGCGCTGGACTGAGCCAGCAAGGATGCTTAAGCTAGCGGTTCCATGCGTCACGCGCCGCGCCACCCGCTAGCCGTTTCAGCCGATCAGCGCACGAGGCCGGGCGCCCGATTGTCGCTCTTCTAATGGATACGTGATGAAACTGATCGGAATGCTCGACTCGCCGTACGTGCGGCGCGTCGCCATCTGCATGAAGCTGCTCGCGCTCGACTTCGAACACGAGTCGATTTCCGTATTCCGCACCTACGAGCAGTTCGCGAAGATCAACCCGGTCGTCAAGGCGCCGACGCTCGTCGCCGACAACGGCGCGGTCGTGATGGATTCGACGGTGATCCTGCAGTATCTGGCGACGCTCGCCGGCCCCACCCCGCTGTTCCCGACGCAAGCCGACGCGGCGTTGCGCGCCGCGCGTCTGACGGGTCTCGCGCTCGCCGCGTGCGAAAAGAGCGTGCAGATCGTCTACGAGCGCAATCTGCGACCGCAGGAGAAGCAGCATGAAGCGTGGGTGGAGCGCGTGCGAGCGCAACTGCTCGCCGCCTATGCCGAACTCGAACGCGAGTTGGGCGAAGGGCCGCTGCCGGACACGCAGCAGCAGTTCAGCGCGGCGGACGTGGCCGTCGCCGTCGCGTGGCAGTTCACGCACATGATGCTGCCGGAGGCCGTCAGCAAGGCAGATCATCCGCGGCTCGAGAAATTTTCCACGTTCGCGGAAAGCCTGCCGGTATTCAAGAACACGCCAGCGGAGTGACCGGCGTTTGACGCGACACGCGGTGACACGCGGCGCCCCCTGGGCGCCGCGCGTCACGCTCCCTTCACGCCGGCTCCAGCTCCGGCACCAACCCGCCGTGCAGCAGTTCGGAGATCCCTTCCGTCGATAGCGGCTTCGCGAAATAGAAGCCCTGCATCTCGTCGCACGCGCGTTCCCTCAGGAAGTCGAGTTGCGCGGACGTTTCCACGCCCTCGGCGATCACCTGCAGCTTCAGCGAATGCGCGAGCGCGATGATCGCCGACGTGATCGTCTCGTCGTCGCCCGACACGCCGATATCCGACACGAACGAGCGGTCGATCTTCAGGCGGTCCACCGGAAAGCGCTTCAGATAGCTGAGGCTCGAATAGCCGGTGCCGAAGTCGTCGATCGCGAGACCGATGCCGAGCGCGTGCAGTTCGTTGAGCATCAACACCGCTTCTTCCGCATTGCGCATGATCGTGCTTTCGGTCAGCTCGAGTTCGAGATACTTCGGTTCGAGCCCGGTCTCGGCGAGCACCTGCATCACGAGCTTCGCGATGTCGCGCTGCTGGAACACCCGCGCCGACAGATTCACCGACACGCGCGCCGGCGGCAAGCCCTGATCCTGCCACGCCTTGTTCTGGCGGCACGCCTCGCGCAGCACCCACTCCGACAGCGGCCCGATCAGCCCGCTTTCCTCGGCAAGCGGAATGAACGACGACGGCGGCACGAGGCCGGCCTCCGGATCGCGCCAGCGCACCAGCGCCTCGATGCCGACGATCTGGCCGCTGACGATATCGACCTGCGGCTGATAGTGCAGCAGGAACTCGTTGTCGCGCAGCGCGCGGCGCAGGCGTCGTTCGAGATTCAGGCGCGCGCCCGCGCTCGCGTTCATCTCCGGCTGATAGAACTGGAACGTGTTGCGGCCCATGTCCTTCGCGCGGTACATCGCGACGTCGGCCTTCTTCATCAGCGTTTCGGCGTCCTCGCCGTCCTGCGGGAACAGGCTCGCGCCCATGCTGCAGCCGACGTACAGCTCGGTGCCGTCGAGCCACACCGGCTCGGCGATCGACGCGCGCACGCGCTCCATCCACGTGATCAGCGATTGCTCGTCGACGGTGTCGGTCATCACGATCACGAACTCGTCGCCGCCGTGGCGCGCAACCGTGTCGCTGGTGCGCGAGCAGCGCGCGAGCCGTTCGGCGACCACGCTGAGCAGCCGGTCACCGACGCTGTGGCCGAGGCTGTCGTTGACGTTCTTGAAGCCGTCGAGATCGAGGAACACGACTGCCACGCCCGTGTGATGCCGCTGCGCGACGACGAGCGCATGTTCGAGCCTGTCGCGCAGCAGGTTGCGGTTCGGCAGCCGCGTGAGGCCGTCGTAGTTGGCCTGGTATTCGAGCTGCTCCTGGTAGCGGATCAGCTCGGTCACGTCGTTGATGACGCCGATATGATGGGTGATCACGCCTTCCGCGTTCGGCACCGGCGCGATGAACAGCTGATTCCAGAACAGCGCACCGTCCTTGCGATAGTTGCGCACCACGGCGCTGACCTCCCGATTCGCCGCGAGCGCCTCGCGAATCAATGCGACGCCCTCCTGGTCGCGGTCGTCGCGTTGCAGCACGCGGCAGTCGTGACCGATCACCTCATCGAGATCGTAGCCGGTGATACGCATGAACGCCGGATTCACGTATTCGATCAGATTGCCCGACGGCGACGGCGCGGTGATCAGGATCGCGTTGACACTCGCGTCTAGCGCACGGCTTTGCAGACGCAGCGCGAGATCGGCGCGCTTTTGCTCGGTGATGTCGGTGTACGAGCCGAGCACGCCGATCACCTGGCCGTCGCCGTCGGTGAACGGCAGCTTGCTCGTGACCCTCGTGCGATGCACGCCGTCGATCACGAAGTCGACCTCGAAGTTCATCTTCGGCACGCCGGTGCTCGCGACTTCGCGATCGTGCTCGTTCAGCAGGTCGGCGAACGCGCGCCACGGCAAATCGGTGTCGCTCTTGCCGATCACCTGCTCGGGATACGCGAGCCCCGCGTCGCGCGCGAACGCCATGTTGCAGCCCAGATAGCGCGAGTTCAGATCCTTCCAGAAAATCCGCTGCGGAATGTTGTCGATCACCGCTTCGAGCATCTGATTCGAGCGCAGCGCTTCGGCTTCGGCGTTGATCTGATCGGTCACGTCGTCCGCCAGCACGAACGACGCGTCGCGGCCCATGAAGCTGAGCGCGTGATACGACACGTTGACGCTGATGATCGAGCCGTCGTTGCGCCGATGCCGCCAGATGCCCGCCATCGTGTGGCTCTGGCGCAAGTCCGCGCTGCGCGCCAGATGCTTCTCGAGGCGCGCAACTTCGGAATCAGGGTGAATCGCGCGGATCGTCATGCCCAGAAACTTGCTTTCCGTGTAGCCGTATTGCTCGATCGCGGCAGCGTTGACGGCGAGAAAGCGCAGCGTATCGCGATCGAAGATGTACATCGGCACTCTGTGGTCGTCGAACAGGCTGCGAAAACGCTCGTCGTTGCGCGCCAGCGCGCGGGCGCTGCGCAGCTTTTCACGCGCGCTGTTCTCGCGCACGCCGAACGTGAGCATCAGCAGCACGCTGCCGCAGAGCATCGTCACGAGCAGTACGAACATCGCGCGCTGGCTGTCGCTCGCCGATGCCGCGAGCGCGATCTGCAACGAACGGTTTTCGTCGCTGCGCAACGAGGCGAGCGCGGCTTCGACACGCTCTAGCGAGGGGGCAAGCTGCGGGTCGGACGGCGCGGAGTCGACGGATGCGTCGAATCGCGCGTCGTCGTGGGCCGAGATCGGTGCTTCGGTCGATGCCGCGCCCGACGTCGCGCTGGCCGCGCCGGGTAAGTCGCTCGCGTGGTTGCGCAGCGTGTCCTCGAGATCGTGCTGCAGCGCGTGCCGCGCCGCGCTCAGGCTGGCGAGCGCCGCCGACATGGACGGTTCGCTCGCGAGTTCGTCGCGCAGTGCATCCTCGCGGCTCGCGAGTGTGTTCGTCATCGAAGCGGCCGCGTCCGGCGGGACCGGATCGCCCGACTCCCTCAGGCGGTGCACCGCGGCGAGCGCTTTACCGAGCGCGGCGTGATAGGCATCGAGGTTCTGGCGCACGCTGGTCGAGCGCGCGAGGCGCGCATCGGCGTCTCGCTGCCCGCGAATCTGCGTGTACGCGACGAACGCGTTTGCACCGACCGCGACGACCACGACCGCAATATTGATCAGCAGTCGCTTCGACAAAAAAGGATTCATGGGTTCCGAACGTCAATCGTTCCGAGGGCGGGAAAGCGCGCTCGCTACCGGTGCGTCGGGCCGCATCGATGCAAATCTTTTACGCGCCAACCTTTGGATATCGGCAGTGATCGGAAGCGGGTTGAGGGTCGGCGTGAAAAAAATCTGAGGATTGGGGAAGTTGCGGAGCCGGCCGCGCCTAGCCGGCCGCGCCTAGCCGGCCGCGCCTAGCCGGCCGCGCCTAGCCGGCCGCGCCAAATTCCTTCATCGCCGGGACGAAATCGTGGTTCGCCTCGGGCTTGCGCGACAGCTTCGCGAGCACGTAACGTTTGAATGGATCGAGCTCCGCCCAGCGCGCGACGCTCGGCGCGGCGAGTCCGGCGAGCCCCGCCTGATGCGCGACGCCGTCGGGCACGCTGTCGGTTTGTCGCCAGGCCGGCGACTCCTCCGGCGTGAACCACTCCGGTTCGATGTTCGCGTGCGTGCGCAGCATCTCGAACAGCGCGTGATCGAAATTCGGTTCGATCTGCGTGTCTTCTTCGACCGGGAAACGCGCGAGCAGCTTGCGGTCTTCGAGCGGCAGTTGCTGCCACTGCGCGAGCGTGATGCGCAGCCCGAACCGGTCGAGATTGAAGCGCACCGACATCGGGATATAAGTGAAATTCTCCGAAGACGCGACTTCGAAGTCGAACAGAAGCGGTGCTTCGTTGAGTCCCATGTCAGTGCTCCTTGTCGGTGGCGGACAGCGTACGGGCGTCGCTTGAGGTATTTTAGAACCTTATTCGCGCGACGGCGGCCCGCGCGGCGGCGGCCGCTAAGCATACGGCGAGCCGGGCGGGCACTTGGATGCGCGGCATGCCACAGGAGTGAAGCAGCTTGAACGGACAGGAAAACGGACGTGCAACCGAGGCGGCAAACGGCCAGCCCCACGACCTCGACAGCGACGAACAACCCGGCGCGGTGCAACTCGAGGTGCGCCGCCATCGGGGCACGTCGACCGAAACCGCCACCGATCACGTCGGCCAGGAGTGGCCGGTCGCGCTGGTGTTCAACGGCATCTCGCACGCGGTGATGATGTGCACGCCGCGCGATCTCGAAGCGTTCGCGGTCGGCTTCGCGATTTCCGAGGGGATCGTCGAGCGCGGCAGCGATATTCAGGACATCGAGGTCGAACTGCACGGGCACGGCGAACTGCCGCATGCCGAGGTGCAATTGCAGGTCGTGCAGCAGGCGTTCGCCGGTTTGAAGGAAAAGCGCCGCGCGCTCGCCGGGCGCACCGGCTGCGGCGTGTGCGGCATCGAAAGCATCGATCTGCTCGATCTGAAACCGCAGCGTGTACCCGACACCGGCTTTTTGCAGCGGCTCGCGCCCGATGCGATAGCGCGCGCCGCGCGCGCGCTGCCCGAGCACCAGGCGCTCACGCGTTTGACGGGCGGCCTGCACGCGGCCGCGTGGTGTGATGCGCAAGGCGCGATCCGTTATGCGTTCGAGGACGTCGGCCGCCACAACGCGCTCGACAAGCTGATCGGCCAGCTCGTGCTCGATCGCACTGATACGCGCGACGGTTTCGTGTTTCTGTCGAGCCGCGCGAGCTACGAACTGGTGCGCAAGGCTGCGCGCGTCGACGTGCCGATGGTCGCGACGATCTCGGCGCCGTCGTCGCTCGCGATTGCGATTGCGCGCGAGGCGGGCGTGCGGCTCGTGAGCTTCTGCCGCGAAGGCAGCTACGTCGATTACGACACGTGGCAGCCGCGGGTTTGAGCGATTGAAGCGCCGCAGCGGCGACTCACGGCTAACCCGCCCCGAAGCACGGCTGCGCCGTACGTCCGTCAGTCGAACTGCCGGAAATCCGGCTTGCGCTTCTCGAAGAACGCCTTGAAAGCCTCCCGCGCCTCGGGCGCGAGCAGCATCTTGCCGAAGTGCACGAACTCCTCGGTCATCTGCGTCTGCACTTCCTGTTGGCTCGCGCGTTTCATCAGGCTCTTCGTCACGCGCAGCGACGACGCCGGCAGCGCCGCCAGCTTCGCAGCCTGCGACGCCGCGAACGCGTCGACTTCGCCCGCCGGCAGCACGCGATTCACCAGGCCCATCCGGAGCGCTTCCGCCACGTCGAACGCCTCGCCGAGCAGCAGTTTTTCCGCCGCCGCCTGATAGCCGGCTACGCGTTGCAGCAGCAAGCTCGACGCCGCCTCCGGGCACAGCCCGAGTTGCGTGAACGGCAGCGAAAAGCTCGCGGTGTCGGCCGCGTAGACCAGATCGCAATGCAGCAGCAGCGTCGTGCCGACGCCCACCGCCGGCCCCGCGACCGCCGCCACGAGCGGCTTCTCCGCCGCGCTGATCGCGCGCAGGAACTGGATCACCGGGGGGTTGCCGCTGACCTGCGGCGTCTTCATGAAGTCTTCGAGGTCGTTGCCCGCGCTGAAAATGCCCGCGCTGCCGCGAATCAGGATCGCGCGCACCGACGCGTCGCCCTGCGCTTCTACGAGCGTGTCGGCCATCGTCTGATACATCGCGGCCGTGATTGCATTTTTCCTGCCGGGCCGGTTGAAGCTGATGGTCAGCACCGCATCGGCGCGCTCGATCAGAATATCCGTCGTCATCCCGCTCATCTCCTTGTGCTCCTGCTGAATGTAAAAACGGTTCGCAAGCCGGGTGGCCTGCGAACCGTTGCGCGGTCCTCGCTGGATCACCGAAGGATCCCCGGTGAGATCAGCGGCTCACAGACGCTCGATGATGCCCGCCGCGCCCATGCCGGTACCGACGCACATCGTCACCATGCCGTACTTGTAGTTGCGGCGGCGCAGGCCGTGCACCACGGTCGCCGCACGAATCGCGCCCGTCGCGCCGAGCGGATGGCCCAGTGCGATCGCGCCGCCGAGCGGGTTGATCTTCGATGCATCGAGGCCGAGGTCCTGGATCACCGCGAGCGACTGCGCGGCAAACGCCTCGTTCAACTCGATCCAGTCGAGGTCGTCCTGCTTCAGGCCGGCAGCCTTCAGCGCGGCCGGAATCGCTTCCTTCGGGCCGATGCCCATGATTTCCGGCGGCACGCCGCGCACCGCGAAGCTGACGAAACGCGCGAGCGGCGTCAGGTTGAACTGCTTGAGGATCTTTTCCGACACGACGATCAACGCGCCCGCGCCGTCCGAGGTCTGCGAACTGTTGCCCGCCGTGACCGAGCCCTTGTTCGCGAACACCGCGCGCAGCTTCGCCAGGCCCTCCATCGACGTGTCCGCGCGGGGGCCTTCGTCGAGCTTCACCTCGCGCGTTTTCACGTTGATCTCGCCGGTCGCGAGATCGGGCACGCGGTCGGTGATCGTGTACGCGGCGATTTCGTCGTTGAATTCGCCGGCTTGCTGCGCGGCGATCGCGCGGCGGTGCGATTCGACCGAGAACGCGTCCTGCGCTTCGCGGCTGATCTTCCAGCGCTCGGCGACCTTCTCCGCGGTCAGACCCATGCCGTACGCGATGCCAACGTCTTCGTTGCGATCGAAGATATGCGGCGACAGCGACGGCTTGTTGCCCATCATCGGCACCATGCTCATCGATTCGCAGCCGCCCGCGATCATCGCGTCCGCCTCGCCGACGCGGATGCGGTCCGCGGCCATCGCGAGCGCGGTCAGTCCCGACGCGCAGAAGCGGTTCACCGTGACGCCGCCGACCGTGTTCGGCAGACCGGCGAGCAGCGCGCCGATCCGCGCGACGTTCAGGCCCTGCTCCGCTTCCGGAATCGCGCAGCCGACGATCGCGTCTTCGATCACGCCGGTGTCGAGGCCGGGCACCTGAGCGACGGCCGACTTGATCGCGTGTACCAGCAGTTCATCCGGGCGCGTGTTCCTGAACATGCCGCGCGGCGCCTTGCCGATCGGCGTGCGGCTCGCGGCGACGATATATGCGTCTTGCAATTGCTTGGCCATTTCGAGTTCCCCTTCAGTCGCCCGCTTAGTTGCGCACCGGCTTACCGGTCTGCAGCATGCCCATGATCCGTTCCTGCGTCTTCTGCGTGCCGAGCAGCTCGACGAACGCACGACGCTCGAGTTGCAGCAGCCATTCTTCGTCGACGAGGCTGCCCGCTTCGAGGTCGCCGCCGCACACCGCTTCCGCGATGCGGCTCGCGATGAGGAAATCGTGATCGCTGATGAAGCGGCCGTCGCGCATGTTGACGAGCGACGCCTTGATCGTCGAGATCGCCGAGCGGCCCGCGACCGGCACTTGCGTCGCGCGCAGCGGCGCACGATAGCCCGCAGCAGCAAGCGCGCGCGCTTCCTTCTTCGCGACGTCGAGCAGTTCGAACACGTTGAAGACGATCGTGTCGGACGGCTTCAGGTAGCCCATCGCGCGAGCATCGAGCGCGGAGGACGACACCTTCGCCATCGCCGCGTTCTCGAACGACTTCTGCAGGAACTTCAGCAGATCGTTGGTCGCGCCGACCTGGCTTGCCGCTTCGGCCGCGCGCAGCGCCGCTTCCTTCAGGCCGCCGCCCGCCGGCACCAGACCCACGCCGACTTCGACGAGACCCAGATAGCTCTCGATGTGCGCGACGCGCTTCGCGCTATGCAGCGCGAGCTCGCAGCCGCCGCCGAGCGCGATGCCCGAGATCGCCGCAATCACCGGCACGTTCGCGTACTTCACGCGCAGCATGCCCTGCTGGAAACTCTTCACGAACGGCTCGATGCCCTTCGCGCCGCCCATCATGAACGCGGGCATCGCTTCTTCGAGGTTCGCGCCCGCCGAGAACGGACCGCCCGGCGTGCCGAGCTTCAGCGACGTGGGCTGCCACACGACGAGGCCCTTGTAGTCCTTCTCGGCCAGTTCGATCGCCTGCGTCAGACCCTCGATCACCGCCGGTCCGATCGTGTTCATCTTGCTCTTGAACGACACGATCAGCACGTCGTCCTCGCCCGCGCGATCGTCGACCCATGCGCGCACCGCATCGGTCTCGAACAGCGTCTTGCCGTAGGTCTTCGGATCGGCGCCGGTTTCGCCGACGAGCGGCGCGCGGAACACCTGCTTCTTGTACACGTCGAGCGACGAGCGCGGCACGAAGCTCTGCGTAGCCGGCGACCAGGAACCTTCGGCCGTGTGCACGCCGCCCTTGTCGGCGACCGCGCCTTCGAGCACCCACGACGGCAGCGGCACGTCGGCGAGCGCCTTGCCCGCCGCGATGTCTTGCTGCACCCACTCGGCGACCTGCTTCCAGCCGGCCGTCTGCCAGCCTTCGAACGGGCCTTCGTTCCAGCCGAAGCCCCAGCGGATCGCGAGATCGACGTCGCGCGCGTTGTCGGCGATCGACTCCAGATGCACGGCGATGTAGTGATAGACATCGCGGAAGATCGACCACAGGAACTGCGCCTGCGGATGCTGCGTTTCGCGCAACAGCTTCAGGCGTTCGGCAGCCGGACGCTTCAGGATGCGGCCGACGATTTCGTCCGCCTTGCCGCCGCCGTCGACGTAGTTGCCGGTCTTCGGATCGAGCACCTTGATCGCCTTGCCTTCCTTGCGGTAGAAGCCGGCACCGCTCTTCTGGCCGAGCGCGCCTTTCTTCACCAGTTCAGCTAGCACGGCCGGCGTTTCGTAGACCGGCAAGAACGGATCGTCCGGCAGTGTGTCCTGCATCGTCTTGATCACATGCGCCATCGTGTCGAGACCGACCACGTCGGCGGTGCGGAACGTCGCCGACTTCGCGCGGCCGAGGCGCGCGCCGGTCAGGTCGTCCACCTCGTCGAAACGCAGGCCGAACTTCTCGGCTTCGGCGATAACCGCGAGGATCGAGAAAACGCCGACGCGATTCGCGATGAAGTTCGGCGTGTCCTTCGCGCGCACGACACCTTTGCCGACCACGCTGGTCAGGAAGGTTTCGAGCTGATCGAGAATTTCCGGACGCGTCGTCGCGGTCGGGATCAGTTCGGCCAGATGCATGTAGCGCGGCGGATTGAAGAAGTGCACCCCGCAGAAGCGCGCCTTCAGTTCGTCCGAGAAACCTTCGGACAATGCGGTAATCGACAGCCCCGACGTATTGGTCGCGAAGATCGCGTTCGGACCGATGTGCGGCGCGACCTTCTTGTACAGGTCGTGCTTCCAGTCCATGCGTTCGGCGATCGCTTCGATCACGATGTCGCACTCGGCGAGCTTTTCGATGTCGTCGTCGTAGTTCGCGGGCTGGATGTATTGCGCGTCGTCCTTCACGCCGAACGGCGCCGGCGACAGCTTCTTCAGATTCTCGATCGCCTTCAGCGCGATGCCGTTTTTCGGGCCTTCCTTGGCGGGCAGATCGAACAGCAGCACGGGCACCTTGGCGTTGATCAGGTGCGCGGCGATCTGCGCGCCCATCACGCCGGCGCCGAGCACGGCTACCTTGCGAATGATCAGATTGCTCACGTCGTTTCTCCGGAGAGTTGTGCGGTGGCGCGAAGCGTCAGCCATGCTTCGCGCGAGGTGTGTGGTCTGGAGCGAGGCAGCGCGGGTTCGCTGCGCGCGGGCGCCTCGCTCTATCTGTGAGCGTTAGAACAACGCTTCTTCGATGTCCATCATCGGCTTGGAACCGGCCCGCGCCTGGCGGATCGTCATCGCCGTTTCGGGCAGGAGCTTCGCGAAGTAGAACCGCGCGGTCGCGAGCTTCGCCTTGTAGAACGGATCGCCCGATGCCTCTTTGTCCAGCGCGATACGTGCCATGCGCGCCCAGAAGTACGAGAACACCAGATGACCGACCGTGCGCAGATACGGCACGGCCGCGGCGCCGACTTCGTCCGGGTTCTGCATCGCCTTCATGCCGATTTCCATCGTCAGCTTCTGCACCTTTTCACCGATGTCGGCTAGCGGGTTCACGAACTCCTGCATTTCCGGCTTGATGCCTTCGGCTTCGACGAACTCGGCGACGAGCTTGCCGAACTTCTTCAGCTTCGCGCCCATGTCGCCGAGTACCTTGCGGCCGAGCAGATCTAGCGACTGGATGCCGTTGGTGCCTTCGTAGATCATATTGATGCGCGCGTCGCGCACGTACTGCTCCATGCCCCATTCGGCGATGAAGCCGTGGCCGCCGTAGATCTGCATCGCGTGATTGGTGCCTTCGAACGCGTTGTCCGACAAGAACGCCTTCAGGATCGGCGTGAGCAATGCGACGAGGTCGGCGGCTTCCTTGCGCTCGGCTTCGTCGGCGTGCGACAGCTCCTTGTCGATCTGCAGCGCCGACCAGTACGAGAACGCGCGGCCGGCTTCGGCGTAGGCCTTTTGCGTGAGCAGCATGCGGCGCACGTCCGGATGCACGATGATCGGATCGGCGGCCTTCTCCGGCGCCTTCGGACCGGTCAGCGAACGCATTTGCAGACGCTCTTTCGCATACGTGAGCGAGTTCTGATAGGCGACTTCGGTGAGGCCGAGGCTCTGCATGCCGACGCCGAGACGCGCGGCATTCATCATCACGAACATCGCATTCAAGCCCTTGTTCGGCTCGCCGACCATCCAGCCCTTCGCGTTGTCGAGATTGATCACGCAGGTCGCGTTGCCGTGAATGCCCATCTTGTGCTCGATCGAGCCGCACTTGACGTCATTGCGCTCGCCGGGCTCGCCCGCTTCGTTCGGCACGAACTTCGGCACGATGAAGAGCGATATGCCCTTGGTGCCCTTCGGCGCATCCGGCAGACGCGCGAGCACGAGGTGAACGATGTTCTCCGCCAGATCGTGTTCACCGCTCGAGATGAAGATCTTCGTGCCGCTGATCGAGTACGAGCCGTCGCCATTCGGCTCGGCCTTGGTGCGCAGAATGCCGAGGTCGGTGCCGCAATGCGGCTCGGTCAGACACATCGTGCCGGTCCAGACGCCTGCGACGAGCTTCGGCAGATAGCGCTGCTGCAGTTCCGGCGTGCCATGCGCGTGCAGGCATTCGTACGCGCCGTGCGACAGGCCCGGATACATCGTCCACGCCTGATTCGCCGAGTTCAGCATTTCATAGAGCGCGTTGTTGACGAACGCGGGCAACCCCTGACCGCCGTATTCCGGGTCGCAGCCAAGCGCCGGCCAGCCGGCTTCGACGTATTGCTGATAGGCTTCCTTGAAGCCCCTCGGCGTGGTCACGACGCCGTCGCCGGCATACGTGCAGCCTTCCTGATCGCCGCTGTGGTTGAGCGGGAACAGCACTTCGGAGCAGAACTTGCCGGCTTCCTCGAGCACCGCGTTGATCGTGTCGGCATCGAGATCGGCGTGCTTCGGCATGTGCCGAAGTTCGGCTTCGACGTTGAGCAGTTCGTGCAACACGAATTGCATGTCGCGCAGCGGCGCGGCGTACTGTCCCATGACTTCCTCTCCCTGGATTGACAAAAAGCCAGGCCGTTGGCCGGGTCCGTGTAGGGACCTTGTGCGCCGCGCGTTTCCGGTAAGTTCCGGCGACGCAGCTAACGGCTTTCGCTCTGATACGAATTAATCAGTTTTTCCAGCGCGGCCCACGTAAGGCGCACCGCATCCGGCAAATGCAGGAAGCGCGCGTCGTGATGCAGGCCGAGCGTGACGCTATACAGTTCGAACAGCATCAGCTGCGGGTCGGTATCGGCGCGCAGATGCCCTTCTTCCATCGCTTGCGAAATCGCGCGCGTGAGCGCCGCACGCCACGTCGACACGCTCGCCACCAGTTGCTCGCGCACCTGGCTGTCCGCGCGATCGTCGTATTCGACGGCGCCACTGATGTAGATGCATCCGGTCGTGACTTCCTGAATGCGCTTCTCGAACCAGCGGGAAATCATCGCGCGCAAGCGCGGCAGACCACGCGGCTCGCGCAGGCTCGGGAAAAACACCTCGTCTTCGAAACGGCGGTGATACTCGCGCACGACCTCGACCTGCAGATCCTCGCGCGACCCAAAATGCGCGAACACGCCGCTCTTGCTCATCTGCATGCGCTCGGCGAGCAGGCCAATCGTCAGACCTTCCAGTCCGTCTCGGCCTGCCAGATCGAGTGCTGCGTCGAGAATCGCGGCTCGGGTTTGTTCGCCTTTTCGCATAGCTGTTCTACCGTTCTAATGTGACCGAATCTAAAATCGAACGGCCGTACTATTATTGAGTGCTTGCCGTCCCCGAAACAAGGACTTTATTAGAAACCGGTTTCTAACCGGCCTCTAATTTTGCGGCTTTCGACCATCAGATCAATCAGATTTTTTAGAGGCGTTTGCCTTGTATTGACGGTTGCCGACGAGTGCGCGCGTGTTCTATTAGTGTCAATCGTAGCCGCCCACCGTCAGCAGTTTCATCGCGACCCGGTAGCTCGTGTACGCGATCCAGCTCAGCGCGCGCAAGCGCGCCGGTCGCGATTCGTAGTGCGCTTCATCAATTCGGCGCGCGTCCGTGAACGCATCGAGAATCGCATCGCGAAGTTTCGCGATCGACGGATCGTTGACGAGCACGACGTTCGCTTCATTGTTGAGCATCAGGCTGAGCGCATCGAGATTCGACGAACCGACCGTGCCCCAGTTCGAATCGACCACCGCGACCTTGCCGTGCAGCAGCGTCTTCTCGTATTCGGCGATCTGCACGCCCGCGCGCAGCAGTGCGTGGTACAGGAACGGCACCGCGTAATCGAGCGCCTTGAACTCCTTGCGCCCGATGATCAGCTTCACGACCACGCCGCGCCGCGCCGCGAACACCAGCGCGCGGCGCAGCTTGCGCCCCGGCATGAAGTACGGATTCGCCAGCAGAACTTCATGGCGTGCCTGGCCGATCGCGGCCAGATAGGCCTTTTCGATCGCACGGCGGTTGATCAGGTTATCGCGCGCGACGAACGCGACGCACGGCTCGCCGCCGGCCCACAGCTCCTCGTTGCGGCGCCGCCGGCGCCGGCGCAGACTGCCGAGCGAGTTGGCGTCCTGCGACGAAACGTCTGGCCTGATCGAATCGAGCGGCCGATGGCCGAGGCGAATCCGCCGCCACTGCACCTCGATCGCGTCGCGCACGTCAGCGACCACCGGCCCGCGCAGTTCGACCGCGAAGTCCCAGCGGTGGTAGGGCAGCTTCTCGCCGTTGTTCTCGTAGTCATCGACGATATTGATGCCGCCGCAATACGCGATCCGATCGTCGATCACCGCCAGTTTGCGGTGCGTGCGCGAAAAGCCGAAGCGGCCGAACAGATGCGGGTTGTAGATGCGATGCTCGATGCCGCCCGCCGGCCATTGCTCGAACATTTTCAGGCGCGCGGTGCCGATGCCGTCGGTGATGACGCGCACCCTGACGCCGCGCGCGGCCGCGCGCAGCAACGCCTCGCTGACCGCGTGGCCGGCTTCGTCGTCGCAGAAGATATAGGTTTCGAGCGCGACGCTGTGCTCTGCAGCATCGATGCGCTCGATCAGCGCGTCGAAGAAGTCGTCGCCGGAGCGCAGGAGCTCGACCTGGTTGTTGCCGGTGAAGCGGTAGCGCTGAAAGTAACGACGGCCGAGCAACGTATGCCGCAGACGCGCGAGACGGCCCGAACCGCCTGCGCTCACTGGCCACGCTCCCCGGCCAGCTGGCCGGATTGGGGGTCAATCGGGCGCGCGGCGAGGCGGCGCGGCAACTGCAGGATCGCATCGGCATTCGACGATGAAAAGCAGCGCGATGCGGCCTCTTGATACGGCAGCCACATATAGGCGGTGTGTTCACGCGGCGCGAGCGACACGTCGATACGTTCGGGTACCTGCAGGCTGAACCAGTGCTCGGTGTTGTAGAGCACGCCCGCTTCGTAGCGGTAACGAAATTCCGGGTAGATCTCGTAGTCGATCGAGTACTGCCAGTCGAACAACGCGCTGCGCGGCACCAGCGCGCCGCCGATCATGATGCCGGTTTCCTCGCCGACTTCACGCACCGCCGTGTCGGCGAGCGGTTCGTCGAGCCGGTCTTTCGAACCCGTTACCGACTGCCAGAACGCGGCATGGTCGGCGCGTTCGAGCAGCAGCACGTCGAGCGCGGGCGTATGAATGATGACGAGGACGGACTGCGGAATTTTCGGCGGTTTCGGCATGGCTCAAAACTGGGCGCGACGCGACGCGCGGTACATGTCGGATGACGGTCGAAAGGGTCGGGAAAGCGGTGGCTTCACTGTAACGCAAAAAATGAAAAAGGCGCTGAGGTGGAGAACACCTCAGCGCCTTTTCGTTTCGCTCGTGTGGCTTTTTCGCGGCCGCGCGAAGCGGCCACGGTTTTACGCCTTCGGTTCCGGCGAACGCAGACGGATGTGCAGCTCACGCAGCTGGCGCTCGTCGACTTCGCTCGGTGCCTGCGTGAGCAGATCCTGCGCGCGTTGCGTCTTCGGGAACGCGATCACGTCGCGGATCGAGTCGGCGCCGGCCATCATCGTGACGATGCGGTCCAGACCGAACGCGATACCGCCGTGCGGCGGCGCGCCGTATTGCAGCGCGTCGAGCAGGAAGCCGAACTTGGCCTGCGCTTCTTCCGCGTTGATCTTCAGCGCGCGGAACACCTTGCTCTGCACTTCTTCACGATAGATACGCACCGAGCCGCCGCCGATTTCCCAGCCGTTCAGCACCATGTCGTAGGCCTTCGCGAGGCAGCGCGCCGGGTCCGTTTCGAGGTACTCGAGGTGCTCGTCCTTCGGGCTCGTGAACGGATGATGCGCGGCGACGTAGCGGTTGTCTTCCTCGTCGTATTCGAACATCGGGAAGTCGACGACCCACAGCGGCTTCCAGCCGGACTCGACGAGACCGTTGGCCTTGCCGAACTCCGAATGACCGATCTTCAGACGCAACGCGCCGAGGCTGTCGTTGACGACCTTCGCGCGATCCGCCGCGAAGAAAATGATGTCGCCGTCTTGCGCGCCGGTGCGCTCGATGATCGCCTTCAGCGCTTCGTCGTGCAGGTTCTTGACGATCGGGCTTTGCAGACCGTCACGGCCCTTCGCCGCTTCGTTGACCTTGATCCACGCGAGGCCCTTCGCGCCGTAGATGCGCACGAATTCCGTGTAGCTGTCGATGTCGCCACGCGACAGCTCGCCGCCCTTCGGCACGCGCAGCGCCGCAACGCGGCCGTCCTTCGTGTTGGCCGGCGTGCTGAACACCTTGAAGTCGACGTCGCGCATCGCGTCGGTCAGCTCGGTGAACTCGAGCTTCACGCGCAGGTCCGGCTTGTCCGAACCGAAGCGGCGCATCGCTTCCGCGTATTCCATGACCGGGAATTTCTCGTCGAGCGCAACGCCGATCGTCGTCTTGAACACGTGACGGATCATCGCCTCGAACAGATCGCGAATTTCCTGCTCCGACAGGAACGAGGTTTCGCAGTCGATCTGCGTGAATTCCGGCTGACGGTCGGCGCGCAGATCTTCGTCGCGGAAGCACTTGGTGATCTGGTAGTAACGGTCGAAGTTCGCGACCATCAGCAACTGCTTGAACAGCTGCGGCGACTGCGGCAGCGCGAAGAACTGGCCCGGGTTCGTACGCGACGGCACGAGGTAGTCGCGCGCGCCTTCCGGCGTGCTCTTCGTCAGCATCGGCGTTTCGATGTCGATGAAGCCTTGCTCGTCGAGGTACTTGCGCACTTCGATCGCGACGCGATAGCGCAGACGCAGGTTGTGCTGCATCTGCGGACGGCGCAGGTCGAGCACGCGATGCGTGAGACGCGTGGTTTCCGACAGGTTGTCGTCGTCGAGCTGGAACGGCGGCGTGACCGACGCGTTCAGCACGATCAGCTCGTGGCACAGCACTTCGATCTTGCCGCTCTTCAGCGACGCGTTGGTCGTGCCTTCCGGACGACCGCGCACGACGCCCTTGATCTGCACGCAGAACTCGTTGCGCACGCCTTCGGCAATCTTGAACATGTCCGCGCGATCCGGATCGCAGACGACCTGAACGAGCCCTTCGCGATCGCGCAGGTCGATGAAGATGACGCCGCCATGGTCGCGGCGGCGGCTTACCCAGCCGCACAGCGAGACGGATTGGCCCAGCAGTTCTTCGGTCACCAGACCGCAGTATTCAGATCTCATCGACATGATGTTTGTCTTTCGTTTTGCATTGGTTGAACGGCGCGCCGCAGACGATCCTGCATGAAGCGTTGCGCGCCGGCATTACAGCGGAGGCTCGACGGTGGTGCGGCGCACCGGCGCCGGCGGTGGCGCGGACGGCGCCACGACGCCCATCGAGACGATGTACTTGAGCGCAGCGTCGACCGTCATGTCGAGCTCGATCACTTCGCTTTTCGGCACCATCAGGAAGAAGCCGGACGTCGGGTTCGGCGTGGTCGGCACGTACACGCTGACGTAATCTTCCTTCAGATGGTTGGCCACGTCGCCGCCCGGGATGCCGGTCAGAAACGCGATCGTGTAGGAACCGCGGCGCGGGTACTCGATCAGCAGCGCCTTGCGGAATGCATTGCCGCTGCTCGACAGCAGCGTGTCGGACACCTGCTTGACGCTGGTGTAGAGCGGGCCGACCACCGGAATGTGCGCAACCAGCAGTTCCCACCACTGCACGAGCTTCTGCCCAATGAAGTTCTGCGTCAACAGCCCGACGACGAAGATGAACGCGAGCGTGAGCACCGCGCCGAGGCCCGGCAAGCGATAGCCGATCGCGCGTTCCGGCTGCCACGAGGTAGGCAGCAGCAACAGCGTCTGGTCCATCGTGCCGATGATCAGACCGAGCACCCACAGTGTGATAGCCAGAGGCACCAGCACCAGCAGGCCGGTCAGAAACACCGATTTGAGCGTGAATTTCTTCGTCGTCATGTGTACCGCCAGAAAGCTGCGCAGGCCGAAGCCCATGCGCGGTAGATACGCCGCCCGCGCGGGGCGGCGGTCCCACTAGGCGCTGCCGGAACCGCTCGCGCTCGCGGCGGCGGGCGCTGCGGCGGGGGCCGCGGGCGCGGCCGGGGCAGCCTGTTCAGCCGGGGCAGCGGCCGCGGACGGCTCGGACTTCGCTTCCGAGGCGGCCGGCGCGCTCGTGCCGCCGCTGCCACCGCGAAAATCGGTCACGTACCATCCGGAGCCCTTCAACTGGAAGCGGGCGGCGGTGAGTTGCTTGCTAAAGGTGTCTTTTCCGCACTCGGGGCACTGCGTCAACTGGGGGTCGCTCATCTTCTGGAGCACGTCCTTCCCAAAGCCGCATGACCCGCAACGATAAGCGTAGATCGGCATGATCCTTTCCTACTCCAAATCCCTACTGAAATCTTGTAAACGCTTGCAAAGCCTTGAATTATAGCCGCAAACGATGTCCGTTCCCCGGATTTCGGGAAGCGGACGCGTGACGCGCCCGCCACCGCGCCAGATGGGGGCGTCCCGCGGACCTCTCAAGAGCGGCGCGTGGCGCTAGCCGCGACGCCGCCAGGTGAGCCAGCGCTCCTGTCCGGCAAAAACGGCAATCGAGTCGTCGACCGCTTCGTCTTCGATAAGCTCGAAGTGTGGCGTGAACAGCGCGTCGAGCTCATCGCGTTCGATGCCGAACGGCGGCCCCTTCGGCGTCGCGCCGATAAAAAAGTACCCCGCGAGCAACCCGCCGGACGGCAGCAGTTCGACCATGCGTTGCGCATAGTCGGCGCGGCGCGTCGGCGGCAGCGCGCAGAAGAACGCGCGCTCATAGATCCATGCCGGCGTGAACGGCGGCGCATAGCTGAAAAAGTCCGCCTGTTCGACCAGCGATGAGTGCTGCGCGCCGAGTTGCTCGCATGCCGCCGCGACGGCGGCGGCCGAGAAGTCGATCGCGCGCACCGGGTTGCCCTGACGTGCGAGCCATACCGCTTCGTGGGCACTGCCGCAGCCTGGAATCAGCACGGCGGCGTCGCGGTGCCGTTCGGCGAACGCGCGAAACGCGGACGGCACGCCCGCCTGGTCCCACGGCGTGTAACGGCGCTCGAAACGTTCGTCCCAGAACTCGGGTGAGTTGGGATCGCGGTTCGCGAAATCGGGCATGGGGGGTTCGGTCGGATCGCTCATCGGATGCCTCGTTCAGGTTTGCGCGCGGCCGTCACCGCGAGCCGCGGCTTACACCGCCGCTGAAACACAGCGCGGCCAATGGGCCGTCAGCCGCACTCAACCGCCATATGCGAGCGCCAGGAACGCCCGCGCCAGCATCGCGCCGACGCCGACCGCCACGCCGAATAGCAGCAGGCCCTGCAGCAGACGGTTGGTGCGCTTCTGCTCGAGCAGGATCTGGCGGATCACGTCGTCGTTCGCGCCGCCCACCGGATGATGGCGCTCGGCCAGCACGTTGTGGACGAGGCGCGGCAACTGCGGCAAGGTCTTGCTCCACTGCGGCGCCTCGATCTTCAGACGCTCGTACCAGCCGCGCAAGCCGATCTGCTCGTTCATCCAGCGTTCGAGGTAAGGCTTCGCGGTCTTCCAGAGATCCAGTTCGGGGTCGAGCGAACGGCCGAGTCCTTCCACGTTCAGCATCGTCTTTTGCAGCAACACGAGCTGCGGCTGGATCTCGACGTTAAAGCGCCGCGACGTCGAGAACAGGCGCATCAGCACCTGGCCGAGCGAAATGTCCTTCAGCGCGCGATCGAAGTACGGTTCGCAGACCGCGCGGATCGCGCTTTCGAGCTCCTCGACACGCGTGGTCGGCGGCACCCAGCCCGACTCCAGATGCAGCGTCGCGACCCGATGATAGTCGCGCTTGAAGAACGCGAGGAAGTTTTGCGCGAGGTAGTTTTTATCGAAGTCCGACAGCGCGCCGATGATGCCGAAGTCGAGCGCGATATAGCGGCCGAAGTGCGCGGGATCGAGGCTCACCTGGATGTTGCCGGGGTGCATGTCGGCGTGGAAAAAGCCGTCGCGGAACACCTGCGTGAAGAAAATCTCGACGCCCTCGCGCGCGAGCTTCGGGATATCGACGCCCGCCGCGCGCAATGTGTCGACCTGGCTGATCGGCACACCGACCATGCGCTCCATCACGAGCACCGTGGGCGTGCAGAATTCCCAGTACATCTCGGGCACGAGCAGCAGGTCGAGCCCCTGGAAGTTGCGCCGCAATTGGCTACCGTTGGCAGCCTCGCGCATCAGGTCGAGTTCGTCGTGCAGATACTTGTCGAACTCGGCGACCACCTCGCGCGGCTTCAGGCGTTTGCCGTCGGCCCACAGACGCTCGGCCCACACGGCGATGTCGCGCAACAGCGCGAGGTCGGAATCGATCACCGGCAGCATGTTGGGCCGCAGCACCTTCACCGCGACCGCCTTGCCCGCGTGCTGGCCGGCCTTCACCGTCGCGAAGTGGACCTGCGCGATCGACGCGCTCGCGACCGGAACCCGCTCGAAATCGTCGAACAGCACGTCGACCGGCGCGCCGAGCGACTTCTCGACGAGCGCGATCGCGACCGCGGAATCGAACGGGGGCACCTGGTCCTGCAGCTTCGCGAGTTCGTTGGCGATATCGACCGGCAGCAGATCGCGACGGGTCGACAGCACCTGGCCGAACTTGACGAAGATAGGCCCTAGGCTTTCGAGTGCGAGCCGCAGACGCACACCTGGAGGCGCATCGAAGTTGCGGCCGAGCGTCGTGATACGTAGCAGCAGACGCACGCGCCGATCGTTGATGCGGCTCAACATCATTTCGTCGAGGCCGAAGCGGATGACCGTAAAAAATATCTTGAGAAAACGCAGAAAACGCATGACTGGGCCCGTTGACTAGCGCGTGCCGCGCGACGTGGCGGCGCCGCCCGACGCTTGCGCGCCGCGGGCTTCGACCTTCTGTTCGAGACGCTCGATGCGCTTTTCGACGCGCGCGAGCGAATCACGCGCGCGCGCCAGCTCGACGTTGAAGTCCGCGAGCGCGGTACGGCGCACCAGTTGCGGATTCTCGTCGAGCAGATACTCGGCTGCCGTGTCGAGCAGGTTGCGGCCGGTGCGTTGCACATGCTCGCCGACCGAACGCACGAGCGACGTGATGCGCCACGCGGGCCCATCACCGATCAGCTTCGCGAGATCTTCCTCCGGCTCCCAGCGCAGATGCTCGGCGAGCTTCGCGATCACGGTCGCGAACTCGGCGTCGCCCTCGATCTTCACGTGCTTCATCACTGCGGCCTGGCCACCTTGCAGGAAGGCCGGCAGTGCGTCGGACGGCACCGAGATGGTTACGTCGAACTGATGCGCTTCGGCTTCGTCGAGCGTGCCGAGATAGCCGTCGGGCTGCACGAGCAGTGCAAGCACAACCGGTGGACATGACAGGCGTGCGGTCTTGCCCGCGTACGGGGCGAAGCGCTCACGGGCCCACGATTCGCGGGCGAGCAGATGATTGACAGCAGCAGCGAAGGGCTTGGCGGCGAGGGTCATCGAAGGTGGCAAGAAAAAACCCGCGCGAGCGAGGTGCTTGCGCGGGCTCCCATTGTAACGTCCGTTCGCTTTGCGGCCTTCTATGCCGAACGGCCTAAGCGATGCGCGAGGCAAGGAATTGCTGTGCCGTGGCCGGCCTTTTTCGAAGCAAACGCGACTCGATGCTTCGGCATCTCAGTGTTGCTCGACCTGCTGGATGCCGGCAAGCAGCCATCCTTCGCCAGGGCGGTTCGCCTTCGTCAGATTCCAGACTTCGACGAACGGCTCGGCCGCCGCGCCCGGCGCCTCGCGGATCAAACCGGAGAAGCGCACGCTCGCGAAGTATTCGGTCGCGCGCTCCTCGACGCCGAGCAGCTCGGCGTTCAACTGCACGACGTCGGTCTGGTTCGGCTGCGTGCCGCGCGCGGTGAGATCGACGCGCACTTCGGCGAACATTTCCGGCGTCGTGAATTCGCGGATGTCATCGACGTTGCCGACGTCCCACGCGGCCTGCAGGCGCACGAAGTACACCTTCGCGTTACGCAGAAACGCTTCCGAATCGAACCCGGCCGGCACCGACGGCGTCGCGCCGAGCGATGGCGTCGTCAACGGGTTGCCTTGCGGTTCGAGATACGAGCCGGTCGGCGGCGCGGTGTAACGCGGCTCCTGAATATAGTCGGTGCTTTTGGTGTTCAGCGACGGCGCCGTGCCCGCATAAGCCGGTTGCGCCGCATCGCGCTTGCGGCCGGTAAAGCGGCGGATGAGCCAGATCACGACCATCGCGATCAGCGCAATCACGATCACGTTGGCGAACATGCCGGCGAACGCCTCGCCGAGCCCGAAATGCGACAGCAACGCGGCGATGCCCAGACCGGCCGCGAGACCGGCGATCGGCCCGAGCCAGCGATTGCGGTTCGGCGCGGCGGGCGGCGTGGGCTTGGTTGCAGGAGCCGCCGGTTGCGCGCTCTGCTGCGTGGCCTGATTGTTCTGCGCCGGCTGGGACGGCGGCGGCGTCTGACGCTGCTGCTGCAGACTGTTCGATTGACGGCCGAAGCTACGGCCGCCGCCCATGCGGCGTGCTTCGGCGTCGAGAGAGGCAAGGGTGCCGGCCGTCAGCAGACCGACCATCGCGATCAGTCCGATTCTTCTCGCCAGCGACCCCTTAACCTTACGAGCAGATAACAAATTCGAATCGGACATTTCGCACTTTCCTTTAAAAATCGATGGGTTAGGGACCCTAGTATTTGGTCCCCACATGCAACGCTACCACGCCAGCTGACAAATTGTAATATTTGACATTGTCGAGACCGGCTTGTTCCATCATAGTTTTTAAAGTTTCCTGGTCAGGATGCATGCGGATCGATTCCGCCAGGTACTGGTAGCTTTCCGCGTCCTTGGCGAAGTGCTCGCCGAGCCACGGCAACACCTTGAACGAATACAGATCGTAGACCTTCTTCAGGGGGTCCCATACCTTCGAGAACTCGAGCACGAGCAGCCGCCCGGCCGGTTTCAGCACACGGCGCATCTCGGCGAGCGCGATGTCTTTATGCGTCATGTTGCGTAAGCCGAACGCGACCGTCACGATGTCGAAATAGTTATCCGGAAACGGGATTTTCTCGGCATCGCAAAGCAGCGTCGGCGTAATGATGCCCTTGTCGAGCAGCCGGTCGCGGCCGACGCGCAGCATCGATTCATTGATGTCGGTATGCCAGACCTCGCCCGTCTCGCCCGCCTGTTTGGCGAACGCCTTCGACAGGTCGCCAGTGCCACCCGCGATGTCGAGCACCTTGTAGCCCGGCCGCACGTTCGCCTGGGCGATCGTGAACACCTTCCACGCCCGGTGCAATCCGCCCGACATCAGGTCGTTCATCAGGTCGTAGTTGGCGGCCACCGAGTGGAACACCCCCGCCACTTTCTGCGCCTTGTCCTGTTCGTCGACCGATTGAAAGCCGAAGTGGGTTTTGCTCATCGCGCTCGTCCTTTCGCGTGTTCTTGAATGTTGCGCCGCTCGAGCGGCGTTCGGGGGCGAATCGTATCAGTGACAGTGCCCGTGCGCAGCAGCGGCGGGCACCATCGGCGTGTCGCGATCGATGCCGGCCGCTGCCAGTTTGGCGAGATACGCGCGCCAGAGTTCATCCTGACGTACGGCCATGTCGTACAGCAGGTCCCACGAATAGATACCGGTGGAGTGGCCATCGGAGAAAGTCGGCTGCAGCGCGTAATTGCCGACGCCTTCGATCATCGTGATCGTCACGTCGCGCTTGCCCGTCTGCAGCGTTTCCTGGCCGGGCCCGTGGCCCTGCACTTCCGCCGACGGTGAATACACGCGCAGCAGTTCGAACGGCAGCCGGTACGTTTCGCCGTTCTCGTACTGCAGTTCGAGCACGCGCGACTTGGAATGCACGACCACGCCGGTCGGCACCGGCGTCTCGGGAGTCAATCCGCTCATGTTGGCCTCATCAGATAACGGCGGGGTGATAACGACGGCTCGGCCGCCCCGCGCACCGACCGGAGCCCGGCGGTGCGCGGCGGCGGACTCAGCGATGCTCAGCCCAGCGCCTGTTCGATTTCCTGCCGCACGGCTTCGCGCAGCAACGTGGCGTGCGCGCGACGCGACGACAGCATCGCTTCGGACACCGTGCGCTGGCGCGGCGCCCAGATCGGCAGCGGAAAATGCGCGTCGTTCGAGAAACGCGGAATCACGTGCCAGTGCACGTGCGGCACCTGGTTGCCGAGGCTCGCGAGATTGACCTTCGCGGGCTGCATCACGCGCCGCTGCGCTCGCTCGACCGCGTAGACGGCCTTCATCACGTGATCGCGCTCGTCGGCGGAAAGATCCGAAAACTCGGCTACGTGAGCGTTCCAGATGACCCGGCAAAAGCCCGGGTAGTCGTGTTCGTCGGCGAGGACGACTCGCAACGCGTCGTCCTGCCATAGCACATCGCCGCCGTCTTCACGGCAAAAAACGCAGTCCATCGTCGTCCTCGGCAAATTTCGTCGGTCGTGCCATTAAACCAGCACGCGCTCGATTCCGCCATTGTTCGCCCGCTGTACGTAGTCCGCCATCCAGTTTTCGCCGAGCACGTGACGTGCCATCTCGACCACGATGTAATCCGCCTCGGTACCCGCGTCTTCGTTGTAGCGCGACAGCCCTTGCAGGCACGACGGGCAGCTCGTGAGGATCTTGACGTCGGTCGAACCCGCGTTGCCGTTACCCGGCTGCGGACCGTCGCCGGCCTTCAGCACGGAACCGTTCGGCGCACCGGCGGATCCGGCCGATGCATTGGCCGGATTGATCGCGTTCGCGCCCGCTTCGGCGACGAGCGGTATCCCGCGCAACTTCGCCGCACCCTTGCGAATTTCTTCTTCCTTGCGGAAGCGCACCTGGGTCGAGATGTCGGGACGCGTGACCGCGAGCGTGCCCGATTCGCCGCAGCAGCGGTCGTTCTTCTCGATCTTGTAGCCGTCCTGCTCCGAACCCATCAGCTGGTTGACGAGCTTGACCGGGTCCATCGTCTTGATCGGCGAATGGCACGGGTCGTGGTACATGTAGCGCACGCCGTTCACGCCATCGAGCTTGATGCCTTTTTCCAGCAGGTACTCATGGATGTCGATGATCCGGCAACCCGGGAAGATCTTTTCGAATTCGTAGCCGGCGAGCTGGTCGTAACACGTGCCGCAAGACACCACCACCGTCTTGATGTCGAGGTAGTTCAGCGTATTGGCGACGCGGTGGAACAGCACGCGGTTGTCGGTGACGATCTGCTCGGCCTTGTCGTACTGGCCCGAGCCGCGCTGCGGATAGCCGCAGCACAGGTAGCCTGGCGGCAGCACGGTCTGCACGCCCGCCTCCCACAGCATTGCCTGGGTCGCGAGGCCCACCTGCGAGAACAGCCGCTCGGAGCCGCAGCCCGGGAAGTAGAACACCGCTTCGGTGTCGGCGGTGGTCGTCTTCGGATTGCGGATGATCGGGACGATCTTGTTGTCCTCGATATCGAGCAAAGCACGCGCGGTCTTCTTCGGCAGGTTGCCCGGCATCTTCTTGTTCATGAAGTGGATCACCTGCTGGGTGATCACCGGCTTGCCGACCGTGGCGGGCGGATGGGCGGTCTGCTTCTTCGTGAACTTCTTCAGCACCTCGTTGCCGAGGCGTTGCGCCTTGTAGCCGACGCCCATCATCGCGGTGCGCGCGAGGTTGATGGTCTGCGGATTCGTCGCGTTCAGGAAGAACATGCCCGCCGCGTTGCCCGGGTTGAACTTCTTCTTGCCCATCTTGCGCAACAGGTTGCGCATGTTCATCGACACGTCGCCGAAGTCGATCTTCACCGGGCACGGCGTCACGCACTTATGGCAGACGGTGCAGTGATCGGCGACGTCGTTGAACTCATCCCAGTGCTTGATCGATACGCCGCGGCGCGTCTGCTCTTCGTACAGGAATGCCTCGACCAGCAGGGAGGTGGCGAGAATCTTGTTGCGCGGGCTGTACAGCAGGTTCGCGCGCGGCACGTGCGTCGCGCAGACCGGCTTGCACTTGCCGCAGCGCAGACAGTCCTTGATCGACTCGGAAATCGCGCCGATATCGGACTGCTGCATGATCAGCGATTCGTAGCCCATCAGACCGAAGCTCGGCGTGTACGCGTTGCGCAAGTCCGCGCCTTCGAGCAGCTTGCCGGCGTTGAAGCGGCCATGCGGATCGACGCGCTGCTTGTACTTGCGGAATTCGCCGATCTCATCGTCGGTCAGGAACTCGAGCTTCGTGATGCCGATGCCGTGCTCGCCGGAGATCACGCCGTCGAGCGAACGCGCGAGCTTCATGATGCGCGCGACCGCCGTATGCGCGTCCTGCAGCATCTCGTAGTTGTCGGAGTTGACCGGGATGTTGGTATGCACGTTGCCGTCGCCCGCGTGCATGTGCAGCGCGACGAACACGCGGCCGCGCAGCACCTGCTTGTGGATCGCCTGGGCTTCGTCGAGGATCGGCTTGAACTCGCCGCCATTGAAAATCTGCCGCAATTCGGCACGGATTTCCTGCTTCCACGACACGCGGATCGTGCGGTCTTGGGCGAGGTGGAATACGGTTGCTTCCGCTTGCGCGTCGACGCGATCGGCAAACTTCTCCGCGAGCGATTCATAGCCGAGGCCGACCAGATAGTGCTGCGCCTCGCGCAGCGACAGATCGAGCTTGTCGCGCAGGAACTCCCAGCGCGTACGCACCCGCGCGAGCAGATCGAGCGCCTGCTGCACGCGGTCTTCGAGCAGCTCGGCGCTCGGGATTTCGTTCGCGTCGTCGCTCTTGCCGAGCGGCAGCTTGCCGCCCTTGAAGAACGCTTCGAGCGCGTTGACCAGTTGCAGCTTGTTCTTCAGCGACAGCTCGATGTTGATACGCTCGATGCCGTCCGTGTACTCGCCCATGCGGTCGAGCGGAATCACGACGTCTTCGTTGATCTTGAACGCGTTGGTGTGCTTCGCGATCGCGGCGGTGCGGCTGCGGTCGAGCCAGAAGCGCTTGCGGGCCTCGGCGCTGACCGCGACGAAACCTTCGCCGCTCTTGCCGTTGGCCATTCGCACGACTTCCGAGGTGGCCTGCGCGACCGCGTCCGCATCGTTGCCGACGATATCGCCGATCAGCACCATCTTCGGAAACGCGTTGCGCTTGCTCTTGGTGGCATACCCGACCGCGCGCAGATAGCGCTCGTCGAGATGCTCGAGGCCCGCGAGAATCGCGCCGCCCTGGCGCGACGTCTCGAACAGGTAGTCCTTGATTTCGACGATGCTCGGAATCGCCTCGCGCGCCTGGCCGAAGAACTCGAGACAGACGGTGCGCGTATGCGCGGGCATCTTGTGAAGCACCCAGCGCGCGGACGTGATGAGGCCGTCGCAGCCTTCCTTCTGCACGCCCGGCAGTCCGGCGAGGAATTTATCGGTGACGTCCTTGCCGAGGCCTTCCTTGCGGAACACGCGGCCCTTGATATCGAGCGCCTCAGTGCGCAGCAGTTTCTCGCCCGGCGCGTAGTTGCCGTCGAACCACTTGAGCTCGAAACGCGCGACTTCGATGTCGTGGATCTTGCCCATGTTGTGCTCGAGACGCGTGACTTCTAGCCAGTTCCCTTCCGGGTCGACCATGCGCCACCACGCGAGGTTGTCGAGCGCCGTGCCCCATAGCACCGCCTTCTTGCCGCCCGCGTTCATCGCGACGTTGCCGCCGACGCAGGACGCGTCGAGCGAGGTCGGGTCGACCGCGAACACGAAGCCGGCCTGCTCGGCCGCTTCGGTCACGCGGCGCGTGACGACGCCCGCACCCGAGAAGATCGTCGCGACCTTGCGATCGACGCCCGGCAGTTGGGTCATTTCGACCGGGCCGAGCTGTTCGAGCTTTTCTGTGTTGATGACGGCCGAGAACGGCGTGAGCGGCACCGCGCCGCCCGTGTAGCCGGTGCCGCCGCCGCGCGGAATCACGGTCAGGCCGAGTTCGAAGCAGGCCTTGATCATGCCGGCGATTTCGGCTTCCGAGTCCGGCGTCAGCACGACGAATGGGTATTCGACGCGCCAGTCGGTCGCGTCGGTCACGTGCGAGACGCGCGACAGGCCGTCGAACTTGATGTTGTCCTTCTGCGTGACCTTGCCGAGCACGCGCGTGGCGCGGCGGCGCAGGTCGTAGGTCTGCTGGAATTCGCTGGCGAATTGGTCGATCGCGCGGCGCGCGGCCTGCACCAGCTTTTCGACGCGCGCGGCGCGATCGACGCCGGCTTCGTCGCCGTGTTGGCTCAGATCGGCGCGGCGGCGCTTCTCGATTTCGGCCAGGCGGTGATTGAGCGCCTCGATCAGCAGCGCGCGGCGCTTCGGATTGTCGAGCAGGTCATCTTGCAGATACGGATTGCGCCGCACGACCCAGATATCGCCGAGCACTTCATACAGCATGCGCGCCGAGCGGCCGGTGCGGCGTTCGGCGCGAAGTTCGGCGAGCGCGTCCCAGGCGTCGTTGCCGAGCAGGCGGATGACGATTTCGCGGTCGGAGAACGACGTGTAGTTGTAGGGAATTTCGCGCAGACGCGCTTCGGGATCGGCGGCCACCGCAGCGGCGGCGCCGTGCGGATCGAAAACTTGAGGTGCGTTCATGTTTGGACGACTCGGTAGGTCGGCCTGGCGCGCTCGTCACGAGGCGTCGGCCGACAATGCGCGTGGGGCGCAATGCTTGAAATCTTCTAGGGCTTCCAGGGGAGCGAACGCGACCGGCGGCCAACTCACGGCGGTCGCTTCGCGGCACTCAGTGACAGCTACACGATCGCGCGTGGCGGGCATGCCGCTCCGCCGCGGGGCAGGATTCGCGCGGAACAGGCATCAAATGGGCGATCCGAGGCTGCCAGTGCATCTTCCGATCCTTATTCCAAAATGGAATTCTACCGCATCATCCCGCCACGCGTTGACGGCAGGAACCTGGGCGGTGACGGCGCTTCGGGGGATTTGGCGGCAAATCCAGCGGCGTTTCGCGTGCGCCCCCATTGACCGGCCGGACGGTTTGGCAAACTTCGCTCCACGGTGCCGAAACGGCCCGGCCAGCGGCGTGCCACCCTTCTCCGCCGCGCGCGGAACGGCCAGAGCAGGCACCGTTGGCGCTATCATTGACGTTTTCCCGTCTCACATAGCGCACCGCGCGACCCGCATGGCTTCCCACGACTACCTGAAAAAGACCCTGACCGCGCGCGTCTACGACGTGGCGCGCGAGACCGAACTCGAACGCGCGCCGAACCTGTCGGCGCGGCTGCGCAATCCGGTCTATCTGAAGCGCGAGGACAACCAGCCGGTGTTCTCGTTCAAGCTGCGCGGCGCGTACAACAAGATGGCGCATATTCCGGCCGAAGCGCTCAGTCGCGGCGTGATCACCGCGTCGGCCGGCAATCATGCGCAGGGCGTCGCGTTGTCGGCCGCACGCATGGGCGTGAAGGCGATCATCGTCGTGCCGGTGACGACCCCGCAGGTCAAGGTCGACGCGATCCGCACGCATGGCGGGCCGACCGTCGAGGTCGTGCAGTTCGGCGAATCGTATAGCGATGCCTACGGTCACGCGGTCAAGCTGCAGGAGGAGCGCGGCCTGACCTTCGTGCATCCGTTCGATGATCCGTACGTGATCGCCGGCCAGGGCACGGTGGCGATGGAAATCCTCAGCCAGCACCAGGGGCCGATTCACGCGATCTTCGTGCCGATCGGCGGCGGCGGTCTCGCCGCCGGTGTCGCCGCATACGTGAAATCGGTGCGCCCGGAGATCAAGGTGATCGGCGTGCAGACCGATGATTCGTGCGCGATGGCCGCGTCGCTGAAGGCGGGCGAGCGCGTGACGCTGAACGAGGTGGGCCTGTTCTCGGACGGCACCGCGGTGAAGCTCGTCGGCGAGGAAACCTTCCGCCTGTGCAGCGAATATCTCGACGAAGTGCTGCTCGTGAACACGGATGCTTTGTGCGCGGCGATCAAGGACGTGTTCCAGGACACGCGCAGCGTGCTCGAACCGGCGGGCTCGCTCGCGGTGGCGGGCGCCAAGCAGTACGCCGAACGGGAAGGCATCGAGAACCAGACGCTGATCGCGATCACGTCGGGCGCGAACATGAACTTTGACCGCATGCGCTTCGTCGCCGAACGCGCCGAAGTGGGCGAAGCCCGCGAGGCGGTCTTCGCGGTGACGATCCCCGAAGAGCGCGGCAGCTTCAAGCGCTTCTGCGAACTGGTCGGCACGCGCAGCGTTACCGAATTCAACTACCGGATCGCCGACGCGAACTCGGCGCATATCTTCGTCGGCGTGCAGATCCGCAACCGCAGCGAACCGGCGCAGATCGCCGGCGCCTTCGAGGCGCACGGCTTCGCGACCGTCGATCTGACCTTCGACGAACTGTCGAAGCAGCACATCCGCTACATGGTCGGTGGCCGCTCGCCGCTCGCGCGCGACGAACGTCTGTTCCGCTTCGAGTTTCCCGAGCGTCCGGGCGCGCTGATGAAATTCCTGTCGTCGATGGCGCCGAACTGGAACATCAGCCTGTTCCACTATCGCAACCAGGGCGCGGACTACAGTTCGATTCTGGTCGGCATTCAGGTGCCTGAAAGCGACCACGCGGCGTTCGAGCGCTTCATCGAAACGCTCGGCTATCCGTGCTGGGAAGAAACGAAAAACCCGGTTTACCGCCTCTTCCTCGCCTGATCTCTTCGGACCGGAACTCACCGATGGCGCTTTCGCTTGTCGACAAACTGGTGGTCGCAATTTCGTCGCGCGCGCTGTTCGACTTCGAGGAAGAGAACCGCGTCTACGAGGCCGGCGACCTGAAGGCTTACGAGGCGTTGCAGCGCGAGCGCCTGAACGTGCCCGCGAAACCGGGCGTCGCGTTTCCGCTGATCCGCAAATTGCTTGCGCTGAACGCCGTCGGTCATCGCGTCGAAGTGGTGATCCTGTCGCGCAGCGATCCGATCAGCGGCCTGCGCGCGTTTCATTCGTGCCGCGAACACGGACTCGCGATCGAGCGCGGGGTGTTTACGCGCGGCCGCGCGCCGTTCGGTTATCTGAAGCCGCTGAACGCGTCGCTGTTTCTGTCGGCGAATCAGCAGGACGTGCGCGATGCGCTCGCCGCTGGCTTCCCTGCCGCACGCGTGTTGCCGGAATCGGCGAAAATGGCGAGCAAGTACCCGGACGAAATCCGCATTGCGTTCGACGGCGACGCGGTCTTGTTTTCCGACGAAGCGGAACGCATCTTCCAGAAAGACGGCCTGCGCGCGTTCGTCGGTCACGAGATCGACAACAAGCATCTGCCGCTAGCGGACGGTCCGCTCAAGCCGCTGCTCGAAGCGCTGCACCGGCTGCAAAAACTGGCGGACGAGGCAGCGCCGATGCGCATCCGCACGGCGCTGGTAACAGCACGCTCGGCCCCCGCGCATGAGCGTGCGATCCGCACCCTGATGGCGTGGAACATCGAAATCGACGAAGCGATGTTCCTCGGCGGCCTCGACAAGAGCGCATTTTTGCGCGAGTTCGAGCCCGACTTTTTCTTCGACGACCAGATCGGCCACTGCGAATCGGCCCGCGTCGTAACGGCGACCGGGCACGTGCTGAGTGGCATCGTGAACGCATCATGACACCCGAACAATCCCCGCTCGGCAAGTCCTCGACTTACACCGAACAATACGATCCGACGCTACTGTTTCCGATTGCGCGCAGCCATGCGCGCGAGGCGATCGGCATTACCGCGCGACTGCCGTTTTTCGGCACCGATATCTGGAACGCCTACGAGCTGTCGTGGCTGAATACACGCGGCAAACCGCAGATCGCGGTCGCGACGTTCTTCGTGCCGGCCGATTCGCCGAACATCGTCGAATCTAAGTCGTTCAAGCTGTATCTCGGCTCGTTCGCGCAGACCGCCTTCGAATCGGCCGAGAGCGTGCGCGACACGATCAAGCGCGACGTGTCCGCGTCGTGCGGCGCGACGGTGTCGGTGCATCTGCACACGCCGCACGAATTCGGCAAGCTGAAAATGGAAGAATTCGACGGCTTGTCGCTCGACCGGCTCGAACTGGAGGCGAGCGTGTATCAGCCGGACGCATCGCTCCTGAGCGCGGCGCACGACGAAGCGCCGGTCGAGGAAACGCTGTTCTCGAACCTGCTGAAGTCGAACTGCCCGGTGACCGGCCAGCCGGACTGGGGCAGCGTGCAGATCCACTATGCCGGGCCGCAGATCGATCACGCGGGCCTGTTGCGCTACATCATCTCGTACCGCAATCACACCGGCTTTCACGAGCAATGCGTCGAGCGGATCTTCGTCGACATCATGAAGATGTGCAAACCGCTGAAGCTCGCGGTCTATGCGCGCTACACGCGCCGCGGCGGGCTCGACATCAACCCGTTCCGCACCAACTACAACCTGCCGATGCCGGACAACATGCGGCTCGCGCGGCAGTAACGGTAAAGCACGGCGGCAAACACGACGAGGGCGCCGCAGGCCATCACAGCCTGCGGCGCCCTCGTCACATGAAAGTCGTCAAAGCGCTCAGGCCGCCGGCTTCTTATAAGCAACGCAATCCACCTCGACCTTGCAGTCGATCACCATCGACGACACCACGCATGCGCGCGCCGGCGGATTCTCGCCAAAATACTCGCGAAACACCTTGTTGAACGACGCGAAGTCGCGCGGATCGTCGAGCCACACGCCGCAACGCACGACGTGCTCGGCGCCGTAGCCCGCTTCCTTCAGGATCGCGAACACATTCTGGATCGCCTTGTGCGATTGCTCGACGATGCCGCCGTTGATCACTTCGCCGTTTTCCATCGGCGTCTGGCCCGACACGAACAGCCAGCCGTCCGCCTCGACCGCACGCGCAAACGGCATCACCTGACCGCCCGTTCCCTTTCCGCCTTCCACGCCATATCGCTTCATCGTCACACTCCTTAAAAAGTCGGGCACTTGCGCGGCGCCCTCGCCGCGCGTGCCGCCATCAATCGATAAAAATCAGAACGCGCCCTGCGCATCGCCCTTCGACGGTGCGCCGCGCGTGACGAACCGGCCAGCCCTCTCGCCCGTCACCGCGCCGTCGCGATACGACAGCACGCCGTTGACCCACACCGCGTCGATGCCGGCAGCGGGCTGCTGCGGCTTGTCGAAAGTCGCCAGGTCGAGCACTTTCGACGGATCGAACAGCACCAGGTCGGCGTGATAGCCGATGTGCACTTCGCCGCGCTGCGCGAGACCGAAGCGGCGCGCGGACAGGCTCGTCATTTTGCGCACCGCCTCTTCGAGCGGCAGCAGCGCGGCATCACGCGCATAGTGGCCGAGCACGCGCGGAAACGCGCCCCACAGCCGCGGATGCGGCAGCGGATCGTTCGGCAGGCCGTCCGAGCCGACCATCGTCGCCGGATGCGACAGGATGCGCCGCACGTCGTCTTCGGACATGTTGTGATAGACCGCGCCCGCCGGCTGCAGGCGCTTGCCCGCTTCCTGCTGCGAGACGCCCCACTCCGCCGCGACTTCGCTGATCAGCTTGCCGGCCATCTCCGGATGCGGCTCGGACCACGTGATCGTGATGTCGATGTCGCCCGTCACCTGCTTCAGATCGAGCGTCGACGAGCTGCGGTTGTACGGATAGCAGTCGCAACCGACCGGCTGCCCGCCGCGCGCGCCTTCGAGCGAGTTCAGCACTTCGACGCTGCGTCCCCAGTTCGACGGCCCCGCGCACTTCAGATGCGAGATCACGACCGGCACGCGCGCATGCCGGCCGACGCGGTAAGCCTCGTCCATCGCGTCGAGAATCGCGTCGAACTCGGTGCGCATGTGGGTCGTATAGAGCGCGCCCGCCGCGGCGAGCGGCTCGGCGAGCGCCATCACTTCCTCGGTCGGCGCGGCGAACGCCGAGCCGTATGCGAGCCCCGTGCTCAAGCCCAGTGCGCCGTGCGCGAGCGCTTCCTCGAGCTGCGCGCACATGCGCTCGATTTCCTCGGCAGTCGCCGCGCGATCGAGCCGGTCCATCTGGTTATTGCGCAACGCCGTGTGGCCGATCAGCGCGCCGACGTTCACCGCCGGCCGCGCGGCGTTCACCGCGCTCACGTAGTCGGCGAAGCTCGGGTACTGGAACGCATCGCGCTCGCCGAGCAGGTTCATCGGATCGGGCGGATCGCCCTTCAGCGACACCGGCGACGCGCTGATGCCGCAATTGCCGACGATCACCGTCGTCACGCCCTGGGTGATCTTCGGCAGCATCTGCGGCGAGCGGATCACGTGCGTGTCGTCGTGGGTGTGCACATCGATGAAACCCGGCGCGAGCGCGCGCCCCTCGGCCTCGATCACCTCTTCAGCAAGCCAGTTCGACAGATTGCCGATCGCGGCGATGCGCCCGTCGCGGATCGCCACATCGCGCTCTACGGGTGGGGTGCCCGTGCCGTCGTACAGTTGCGCGCCGACGATCAGCGTGTCGGCGGCTTCAGGATGCGAATGCATGGATCAATCTCCTAACGGTTGTCGATCGCCGCCGCCGCGGTGCGCGTCGAGCGCGTGCTTCATGCGGCGCAGCAATTCGCGGCTCTCGTCGCCCTGGCTGACGGCAAGTTCGGTGACGAGCACATCGAGCGCCATCATCATCGCGTAACGGGAAGACGACGGCTTGTAAATGAAATCGGTTTCGAACGCGACGATCGGGATCAGCCAGTCGGCGAGCTTCGCCAGTGGCGACGTGGGCGCGGTCACCGCGACCACGGTCGCGCCGTAGCTGCGCGCGATCTTGCAGTTCTCGACCATCTCGGGCACGCGACCCGTGGTGGACAGCGCGATCACCACGCAGTCGCGCGACACCGTGCTCGCCACCATGCGCTGCAACAGTCCGTCCTGATAGGTCGCGACCGGGCGGCCGAGGCGCACGATCCTGAAACGCATTTCGTCGGCGAGCGCGGTCGAGCCGCCGCCCATGCCGAACACGTAGATCATGCGCGCATTGCGCAGCGCGGCCGCCGCTTCGGCGAGCGGCGCCTGACGCAGCAGTTGATGATTGTGCGCGAGCGCGGTTTGCAGTTCGTCGAACACGCGCGTGGCGATCGGCTCGGGTGCGTCACTTGTTGCGTCGCGCTCGAGAAAACGCTGACCGACCGCAGCCGCCTGCGCGAGCCGCAGCTTCAGCTCGCGCACGTCGCGGCAGCCAACCGCCTTCGCGAAGCGCGTGACGGTCGCGATGCTGACCTCGGCCTGCTGCGCGAGCGCGCCGATGCTCGCGCGCGACGCGCCGGTCAGATCGTCGAGGATCAGCGCGGCGACCTTGCGTTCGGCCGAGCGCAATTCCGGCGCGCATTCGGCGATGCGCGCGACGATGTCGAAAGCGAGCGGTTCGGCGCTACTGTTCATGGCGGGCGGCGGGGTTCGCGGCACGGCTTTCGCGACCCTTTCCGGCGGCCTTCGAAACCCGTGGTACTAAATAACATTTTTCCGGACATCGTACTTTCGGTAACATGGTAAAGTCAAATCTGATCCAATTTAACCGGACGATGGAGCACGGAGACATGAAAGTTACAAACTATCAGGGCGCGACGATTGATCCTTATAGCAAGGGCTTGGGCATGGTTCCGGGCACGAGCGTCCAGCTGAAGGACGCCGCGCGCCTCGAGTGGAACCTGCTTGCCGAGGACGTGAGCCTGCCGGCCGCCGTGCTGTACGAGGACCGCGTCGAGCACAACCTGAAGTGGATGCAGGCGTTCGTCGCCGAATACGGCGTCAAGCTGGCGCCACACGGTAAGACCACGATGGCGCCGCAACTGTTTCGCCGTCAGCTCGAAACCGGCGCGTGGGGCATCACGCTAGCCACCGCCCATCAGGTGCGCGCGGCGTATCACGGCGGCGTGTCGCGCGTCCTGATGGCGAATCAGCTGGTCGGCCGCCACAACATGATGATGATCGCCGAGTTGCTCACCGATCCAGATTTCGAATTCTTCTGCCTCGTCGATTCGGCCGAAGGTGTCGAGCAACTCGGCGAATTCTTCACCTCGGTGAAGAAGCCGCTGCAGGTGCTGCTCGAACTCGGCGTGCCGGGTGGGCGCACCGGCGTGCGCGATGAAGCGCAGCGCAATGCGGTGCTGGACGCGATCGCGCGCTATCCGGAGGTGCTGAAGCTCGCGGGCGTCGAACTGTACGAAGGCGTGCTGAAGGAAGAAGCCGAGGTGCGCGCGTTCCTGCAAGGCGCGGTTGCCGTCACGCGCGAGCTCGTCGAGCAAGGACGTTTCGCGCGTTCGCCGGCGGTGTTATCCGGCGCAGGATCGGCGTGGTACGACGTGGTCGCCGAAGAATTCGCGCAGGCGACACAAACCGGCAAGGTCGAGGTCGTGCTGCGGCCCGGCTGCTACCTGACGCATGACGTCGGCATCTATCGCAAGGCGCAGACCGACATCTTCAAGCGCAATCCGGTCGCGAAGAAAATGGGCGAAGGCTTGCTGCCGGCGCTGCAATTGTGGGCGTACGTGCAGTCGATTCCCGAGCCGGATCGCGCGATCATCGGCCTCGGCAAACGCGACTCCGCGTTCGACGCGGGCATGCCGGAGCCGGCGCGCCACTATCGTCCGGGCAACGAGGCGCCGCGCGACATCGCCGCGAGCGAAGGCTGGGAAATCTTCGGTCTGATGGATCAGCACGCGTATCTGCGCATTCCCGCCGGCGCCGATCTGAAAGTGGGTGACATGATCGCGTTCGACATCTCGCATCCGTGCCTGACGTTCGACAAGTGGAAGCAGGTGCTGGTCCTCGATCCGCAGTATCGCGTGAAGGAAGTGATCGAGACGTTTTTCTGATTGGATTGGAGTGGATTGCGCCGTGCTGAAGCGCGGCTTTCCGACGATAGAAAAAAGGCTGTGAGCCCAAGGGCGCACAGCCTTTTTGTCGTCGCAAGCGGAGAAAAGATCACACGCGTTGGGCCGCCTCGTCGCCGGCGGTTTCCTGGGCTGCTCCAGCGGCGCCGACCGCTGCGCCCGCATTGGCCGCCACTTCGCCGATGCGCGTCTCCAGCATTTTCAGCGCGCTCGACAACGCCGCGAGCGCCTCATCCGGCAATCCTGCCATCGTGTCGTGCAAGAACGCCTGGCGACGCGGCAGGCTCGCTTCGGTCGCGTCGCGACCTGCTTCAGTCAGGCGCACGTTGGTCACACGGTTATCGCGCGCATCCATGCTGCGGGCGATCCAGCCCAGGCTTTCGAGCGCCTTCAACTGCCGCGTCAGCGCGCCCGGATCGACGCGCAGCCGCTCGACGAGCCGCTTCTGCGACGACTCGCCGGCCTGCTCGTGCAGCGCGAGCAGAATGCGCCAGCGTGGCAGCGGATGACCCACCTGGGTCTCGAATGCCGACATGAATGCCCGATACGTGCGACCAAATTGCTGCATGACGGCGACGCGGTCCTGTTCTTCCATAATCTGCCTGTCCAACACCAAGTCAAAAAATCAGTCTGCGTGAATCACCGGCTCGAGCTTGCGCTGCAGCTTGACCGGCGGCACGCGGCGGCTTTGCCACACCGACACGACGGCGATCAGCGCGGCCATCGCGAGACCCAGATGAATCGCGCCGACCAGCGACTCGCGCGCGCTTTCGAGCAGCATCGCGCCGTTGTGGCCCGCGTGCGTCAGCTGGTAGACGAGCGTAGTCTGCGCATCGCGGTTGATCAGGATCTGGGGATCGCCCAAATCGCCGAACCAGTGCGACGCGCCCGCGCCTTCGAGCGCGCTGCGCACGCCGCTCTTGTACATATGGGTCACGAGCGTGCCGGTCAGCGCGGTGCCGATCATGCCGCCGATCATCCGCAGCGACTGCAGCAGCGCGGTCGCGATGCCGAGGTGTTCGCGGCCCGCGGTCTGCTGCGCGAAGATCGTCAGGTTCGGCATCACGAAACCGAGCCCGAGGCCGCCGACGACCATGAACGACATCAGCACCCATTGCTGCATCGATCGGGTCGCGACGACGATGCCAAGGCATGACAGCGCGACCATCGCAAAGCCGATGTACAGCATCAGGTTCGGATTCCGGATCCGCGACACGACGCGCCCGTTCGTGATGCTGCCGATCGTGATGAACACGACGAGCGGCGTGATCACGAGGCCCGCCTCTTTCGGCGACATGCCGAAGCCGCCCTGGAACAGCAGCGGTGCGTAAAACAGCAGCGAGAACATCGTGAAGCCGCCGAGCACGGCCAGCGTGAACAGCGCGGCAAGACTACGGTTGCGGAACATGTCGACGGGCAGAATCGCGGTGGGGCAACGCTTTTCCCATTTCCACAGCGTGATGGCCGACACGACGCTCAGCCCGAGCAGTGCGAACGCGCTCAGCGTGATGCCGTGCTTGGGCAGCAACTCGACGAACAGTTGCAGGGAGCCGAGCGCGATCGCGATCAACAGCGCGCCGGGCCAGTCGAGCCGCATCTTGCCTTCATGTTCGACGTGCCGCAGATGCGGCAGGAAACGCCAGACGAAAAACAGCGACAGGAGGCCTACCGGCAGATTCACGTAGAACACCGAACGCCAGCCGTAGTACTGCGTCAGAAAACCGCCGAGCGACGGCCCGACTGCATTGGCAATGCCGAACGCCGAGCTCATCAGCACCTGCCAGCGCAACCGCACGACGGAATCGGGGAACAGATCGGGAATGCACGCGAACGCGGTGCCGACCAGCATGCCGCCGCCAATGCCCTGCAAGCCGCGCGCGAGCACGAGAAACAGCATGTCGTTGGCCGCGCCGCACAGCACCGAGGCGCCGGTAAACACGACGATCGATGCGATCACGAACGGCTTGCGCCCGTAGTAATCGCCGAGCCGGCCGAAGATCGGCACGGTGATCACCGAGCTCAGCAGATACGAGGTGGCGACCCACGCGTACAGCTCGAAGCCCCGGAGCTCGGACACGATGGTGGGCAGCGCGGTGCCGACCACGGTCTGGTCGAGCGCGACCAGCATCGTGACGAAGGAGATGCCGAGCATGGCGAGCAGGGATTCGCGGAATGGTAAAACTTGCCCACTCGAATGGTGGGCGGCGGTGTGGACAGCCATTTTTGATGCAGCAAAAGTTGACGTGTCAAAAGATTGGAAATCATATCATGCTGCAACGCTCCACGCGGGACGGAATACGTCTTGCAACGCGGTAGACTCACTTGCAGTATCCACGCCATGACATGCCAGGGAGGCTCATGCAGCCGAGTTCGCTCGCAGCACCATCCTTATCGGAGCAGGACCTCGCCGCGCTGCGGCGCGCCAAACATCAGCTCGAAAGCCCCGCGCTCGCAATGAAACTCGCAAGCGTCGTCGGCGCGCCGATCGAAAAGCTGCTGTCGCGCATTCCGGCGTTCGCCAACGAAAAAGTGTCCGATGCGACGCAGGCCGCGTTGCGCAAATGTCTGTCGATCGCGCTGCGCACGCTCGGCCGGCGCGACGACGCCAGGCTGCTCGCACCCGACAAGCCGAACAACCTGCTGCACAAGTTCGCGGTCGCGACGACCGGTGCGGCCGGCGGCGCGTTTGGATTGCTCGCGCTGCCGGTCGAGCTGCCCGTCACGACCACGCTGATGTTTCGCTCCATCTGCGACATCGCGCGCAGCGAGGGCGAGGACCTGACCTCGGTCGACACGCAGCTGCAATGCCTGACCGTGCTCGGCATGGGCGGCACCTCGAGCGAGGACGACGACGCCGACCTCGGCTACTTCTTCATGCGCGGCGCGCTCGCGCAGGCGGTGTCGAAGGCGTCGTCCGAGGTGGCCAGCAAGGGCTTCACGGCCCACGGCTCGGCGGCTCTGTTGCGGCTCATCAACGCGATCGCCGCGCGCTTTTCGGTGCAGGTCAGCGAGCAGATCGCGGCCAAATCGATTCCGGCGATCGGCGCGGTGCTCGGCGCGATGGTCAATACCGTGTTTATCGATCATTTCCAGCAGGTCGCGCACGGACACTTCACCGTGCGGCGGCTCGAGCGGCAATACGGCCAGCAAACGATCGAAGCCGTCTACCGGACGCTCGACGTCACGCTCGAAGCCTGAGACCTGTTCGCGGCGCGGCTCGTCGCGCGTCGCACGAAGGCGGCCGCGCGATCGAGCGCTCGGTTCGCCTCCGGCATGAACGGCGCGAACATCGGCCACACGTGCGGCAGGTTTTTCCACACCTCGCATTCGCAATCGACGCCTGCCGCGTGCGCGTTGTCGGCGACGCGGCGCGTGTCGTCGAGCAACACCTCGGTGCTGCCCGCCTGCAGGAATAGCGGCGGCAGACCGTGCAGGTCCGCATAGACCGGCGACGCGTACGGATGGGTGGGCGACGCGTCGCCCAGATAGACCTTGGCCGCGCGCTCGATCGAGGCGCCGCAGAACATCGGATCGACGCTGTCGTTGGTGCGCAGGCTAGCGCCGGTGGTCGCCAGATCGGTCCACGGCGAGAACAGCAGACCGCCCGCGGGCATCGGCGCGCCCGCGTCGCGCAGCGCGACCAGCGTGGCGAGCGCGAGACCGCCGCCGGCCGAGTCGCCGGCGATCACGATCGAGCTGGGTGCGATGCCCATCGCGAGCAACTGGCGATAGGCGGCGGTGGCGTCGTCGAGCGCGGCCGGAAAGCGATGCTCAGGCGCGAGACGGTAGTCGAGGGAGAAGAGCCGCGCATCCGCGCGGGTCGCGAGAGCGAACGTTAGCGACCGGTGCGTGCGCGGCGAGCAGAAGTAGTAGCCGCCGCCGTGGCAATACAGCACCGTAGGCTCCGCGCCGCCGGCCGTGCCGCCGTCCACGCGCTCCAGCCATTCGCCGACGAGCGGCGCGTCGCCTGCGCGATACGTTTCGCGCAGATGCCAGCCGCGCGGCACGCGCGGCGACCATACGCGCTTCGAGGTCAGCGCGCGCGCCCGTTCGACGTTGATAAACGGTTTGAGAGTTTCGGGCCGGAACTGCCTGCGCAAATACCAGCAAGCGAGCGCGCTTTGCCAGCTCATCGGGACATGCTCCTTCGTTGAAGTCCCGTCAGGGTACGTGGGTTGGCAGGGGACCGTGGTTTGGCGGGTTCCAGGCGCGTGACGGTAATCGTGGCCGCGGCACGCGCGCCCAGCCGCCGCGAGTCCCACGCCTAGTTCGCCGGCAACACCTGCCCGCGAATTTCGCCCGTCGGATTCTGCGCAGTATGAACGTTGAAGTACCACTGCCCCGCCATCAGATCCGTGACCTGCTGCTCGGTCAGCTTCGCCGTGCCTTTGATCGGACTCGCGAGCCCATTCTTCTCGATCGGCACCTGGACCTTCGCATTCTGGCCGACCGGCGCGGGACCGTGGAAATGCGCGGCGGTGACCGGACCGCTCAAGCCCTCGTAAGTAACAGTCCACTGCAGCGATTGGGTGGACGTGTCGAAGGTCGCATTCAGCATGCCGTGCCCGTGACTCACGCGCGGCGGCACTTCGCTCGACGGCTGGAGATTCGCCGTCAGCGCAACCGTATCCGCAAATGCAGCGCTCGATGCAAGCGCCCACAACACTACGGCCAGATTAAATTTTCGCAGCGAAATCATGGTCTTCTCCGGACATTGACGCGCCGCCGCGGCGCCGTGTCGGCCGTGCGGAGTTTCCACATACTAGTGCAAATCATATGGAGTCGACTGGAATGATGGCCTGCAAAGACATAGTGCGAAATGTCTTTAGTCGATTTAATCGAAAATATAATTGCGCGTTTTGTAATAAATAAACGATGTCAATCCTGGTATGCTTCGACTCGCGAGAAGTGACTCCTTCATCGAAGGACGTCTCCAAACCTTTAACGCGGCTTCGGCCGCGTTTTTTTCGTCCGGATTTGGGTTGCCGCCGATTGAATCGCCCGTGCATTTGCGCGAGGTTACGGCGCGCCGCTCGCTACACGAGCAATCCGGCCTGCCGTTCGATCCCATCGAGCATCGCCTCGCATTGTCGAATTAGCGCATACCCCTCGTCACGCACCTGCTGCGGCGACTTCGCGGCAATGACGCGGCGATAGGCTTCGAGCGCCTGTACGAGCGGCGGATACTGCAGCACGCTCGCCGCCCCCATCACCCGGTGCTGCCACTCGTGCACCCGCTCCATGTCCGCGCGTTCGAGTAACGTCGCCAGCGCGTTGATGTCGTCGCGCATCGACGAGACGAATGAATCTAGCAACGCCCTGACCGTCGACTCGCTTCCCCATAACTGCGTCATGCGTGCGAGGTCGACGGGCACGAACGGTTCAGCACCGACAGGTTGTGTGGCCTGCCGCTCGCCGGCCGACGCAGTCGAGACGCGATCGGAAGTTTCCGCCGGCGCGGGGGGCCACTCGGCGTGAGTGCCAAACCAGCGGCTCAGGTGGTCGCGCAGCGTGGCGAGCCGGGTCGGCTTGATCAGACTGTCGTCCATGCCGGCTTCGCGGCACAGACTCAGGTCATCGGGCGCGGTATTGGCCGTGATGCCGAGTATCGGCAGATGCTGCGCGCCGCCGTGCAGTGCCTCCGCTTCGCGGATGCGACGGGTCAGTTCATAGCCGGACAGGTTTGGCATGTGGCAGTCCGTGATCAGGCAGCCATAGCTCGTGCATTCCAGCGCGGCGAGCGCTTCGGCGCCGTCGTTGGTGACGTCGCACGCGAACCCCAGCAGGGTGAGCTGATAACGGATCAACTCCTGATTGACTGGATGATCTTCCGCGACAAGAATCAGCCGCCCATTCGCGAGCGCGCGTTCGCGATCAGGCGGCGGCGCGATGCCATCGGTCGTGAACGGCGCGCCCACCACGCGCGACGGCATCGGGGCCATCGACGGCAGCCCCGTCGTCGCGGCCGCACATGCGGCGCCGAGGCCGCGCCACGAAATCGGATTGATGCTGACGTGCACCTTGTCGTCGAGGATGCGGTAACCGCTCGGCTTCGGTTTTTCGGTCAGCGTGACGATGCGCGCATTCGTGCCGATATGTGCCGGCAACGTGACGTCCTCGGCGACGAACAGCAGATCCGCGCGGCTCAGCACGTCGCTTTTGCCCAGCGTCGCCGCATCGGCCGAGAGGCTGCGCAGTTCGAGCCCGAGCGCCTTGCCGAAGTGTGCGAGGGCCCGGCCGATGCGTCGATCTCGCGTGACCACTACGCCGAGTTTGCCGCGCAGACCGTTGATCGGATAGCACTGTTCGACGATCGGCATCGTCAGCCGCACGATCATGCTCGTGCCGTGGCCGGGTTCGCTGTGCAGCGTGAGCGTGCCGTTCATCAGGTCGATCAGCTTGCGGCAGATCGTCAGCCCCAGCCCCGTGCCGCCGAAGCGCCGCGTGGTGGACGACTCAGCCTGCACGAACGGCTCGAATAGCCCCGCCTGCACATCGGATGCGATACCGATGCCGGTGTCCCGAACGGTCAGCTCCAACGTCTGCGAATCCGCGTAATCTTCGACGACCGCTACGCTGACACCCACCTCGCCCTTCGGCGTGAACTTGATTGCATTGCCGAGCAGGTTGAACAGGATCTGGCGCAGACGCACGCTGTCGCCACGGAGCGTCGCAGCGGCGTCGCTCGCGATGTCGACGCGCACTTTCAGCCCTTTTTCGTGAGCGCGCCCGGCGAGCAGGCCCACCGCGTTATCGACGAGCTCGCGGAGATCGATCGGCTCGGCTTCGAGCGTGAGCCGACCCGCCTCGATCTTCGAATAGTCGAGCAAATCATCGAGAATCTGCAGCAGCGCGCCCGCCGACTCGTGGATCATGCCGAGCATTTCGCTCTGGTCGATACTGAGCGGCGTGCGTTCGAGCACTTCGACGAGACCGAGCACGCCGTTCATCGGGGTGCGGATTTCGTGGCTCATCATCGCGAAGAAGTTGTCCTTCGCGCGCGAGGCCGCCTCGGCCAGATCGCGAGCTCGCGCGAGTTCCTCCGAACGCGCGCGCTCGACGCTCGCGTCGACCCAATAGCCGCTCCACAGGACACCGCCATCGGCATCGCGCCGCGGCACCAGCTCGGCCCGCACCCACTTGAGTTGACCGGCGCTTTCGACGCGGAACTCCATATGCACCGGAGCGGTACAGATCGCAGAACGCTCGAGCTCGGCGAGAACGAGCGGCCGATCCAGCTCCGATATGCGCTGGAAGTCGACTCGCGCCCCGCCCTGCGAATCGCTGTCGCCGAGCAGATGTCGCGCGTCGCCGCCGATGTACGGGAAGGAATAGGCACCGGCCGGCGAGCGCCGCATCTGGAACACGACGGCCGGCAACGAGCGCGTGACGTCGAACAGGCGCCGTTCGGTTTCGCGCGCGCGCATTTCGGCGCGCCGGATGTCCGTGATATCGACCATCGTGCCGAGCACGTACGCCGGCTGCCCATCGTCGCCTTCACAGACGCTCGTCCAGAAAATCCCATGCCGCGCCTCGCCAGCACCGTCCTCGAACTCCAGTTCGACTTTAGCGATGCCGCCGCCGCGCAGGACCTCGCGCGTCATGTCGTCGAGCACGCGGCTGTTTGCGTCGCCCCATGTGCCGACCTCGGCCGTCGTACGCCCGAGCACGTCCTTCCGCTCCAGCCCACACGCTTTCTCATAAGCCTCGTTGATCGCGATGTACCGTCCGTCCAGGCCTTTCGCGATGAGCGGATACGGCACCGTCTTCATCATCGTTTCCTGGAAGTTCAATTGCAGTGCGAGTTCGCGCTCGGTCTGCTTGCGCAGCCGGACTTCGCGTTGCAGCAGCACATACGCGCGCAACGTGACCAGCAGCACGACGCCGATGCCGATCAGCACCGGCAGCAACCGCACCGCAGTCACACTCCATATCGCGCTGTCCGGCGCGGCGGGGCTCACCCACTTGCGCCGGATGCGTTGCTTTTCGGCTGCCGGCATGGCCTGCAACGCGCGATCGATCAGCTTGACGAGCGGGCTCAGATCCTCGCGTACAGCAAAATATAACGAGTCGGATTCACCGAGCGAGTCGAGCACCCTGAGTGCGCCTGTGTAATGCTGCCGGATTTGCACGTTGATCGCGGCAGCGTTGCCGACCAGTACGTCGGCCTCGCCGCTCGCGACCATGCGCATCGCCTCGCCCAAGCTCGCCGCGACGACGATGTGATCGACCGGCACCGCCCCCAACGCGAGCGGCACCGAACCGGCTACGTGCGGCGACATTACGACGCGGCACGACGTGATGTCGTCGAACCAGCATGGAGTGGGCACGCCGCTGCGTCCGACGATCACGAGCGGATCGCTCTCGTATACGCGGCTATGGTCGGCGCCCACGAGAAGGGCCCCGCGACTCGATGTAGAGGACAGCATCGCGAGCTCGCCGCGCTGGAACGCGTCGATGGTGGCGGCCCAGTCGGCCGTGCGCGCGCGGTTGAACACGACACCGAGCGTGCCGCTCAGGTACTCGAGGTAATCGGCGGTCAGACCGACGGGGCGACCGGCGGCGTCAACATAGCTGAACGGGGCCCAGTCGTCGTCGAAGCCGATCTGCAGCGGCGGCAGCGAACGCAGCCAGTTCTCTTCTTCCGGCGTTAGCGCGAAGCGTGCTGCACCCGTCGCGGGCGCCGCGTTGAAGTTGCCGGACAGCCAGAGCGCGCGTATCGCGGCAGCCTCGGCGGGATTCATCGACACGAGCGCGCGGTTCAGTTGATCGCGCAAGGCAAGCTGGCGGGGCGATACCGCAAAGCGCAGGTCGAGCGCTTTGCCGCCTTGCTCGAACGCTACGCGCAGATTGCGATACGCGTCGGTCGCCAGTTCGTATTGCACGACCGGCGTGAAGCCGAAATAGGCGTCGGCATCGCCATGCAGTACCGCGTTCAGTGCTTCGTGCGTGCTCGAGAACGAGACGATCTTCGCGCGAGGAAAACCGGCGCGCAACAAACGCTCACGCGCAAAACCGCGCTCGATCGCAATACGCGCGCCGGCGAGGTCGGTGGGTTTCATATGCCGGGCATCGTCGCGACGCACGACAGCCGACGCGAACGAGTGGAAGTAGGGAGCCGTAAAGCCGAGGCAGCGCTCGCGCTGCGGCGTGCGCGCTATGCTCGTCAGCAGGTCGACCTCGCCGGCGCAAGCCGCGGCGACCAGTTTGGCCATGTCGGGAAAGCTCTTCGTCTCGATGACGACGTTCGGCCCCACGAGCGCGCGCAACAGGTCGCCGCTGACGCCAGCGAGCTGACCACCCCGCGGGATGTCGAACGGCGGCCAGCCACCTTCGAGTATGCCCACGGTCAGTTTGGAAGGAAATGCAATGGGTGACGAAGCGGAAGCATCGGCTCGTACTGTGGAGATGACGGGTGACTCTGACGCAGCGCCGGCAGGCGCGGCCATGCAGACCGCATGCGAAGCCGCCAACAGACATAACGCCAGCCAACGCATCATTGAGTGGCGCGGCGAGCGCTGCCACAGACACCGCAACAAACGCCGCAGCCCCAACGTCAGCGTCACCTCGCCTTGAGAACTCGCATCGATCGGAAGTGGTGAGTAGCGTCCCCCGCTCACGAAACGTCACTCTGTCCGTCCAATGACACCGCGGACGAATCAACTCGACCGTCCAGAAACGAAAACAGCACGCCAGCCGCGATTGCGCCGGCCAACGGCGCGGCCCAGAACAGCCACAACTGGTCCAGCGCCCAGTTGCCGACGAACACTGCCTGCGCTGTCGAACGGGCGGGATTGACCGCTCCATTGGTGACCGGAATGGACACCAGGTAGACGAGCATCAGACATGAGCCGGTGATCAACGGCGCAACCGTTGCCAACTCTTTTCGAACGACGACCACCAGGCAGGTCCCGACAAACACGAACGACAGCACGACTTCCACGACGAGCGCCGAATGCAATGGATAGTCAGCGGGCGAATGAGCGCCGAAGCCGTTCGCCGCGAATTCACTCGCGGCGAGTTCGAAACCTGGCCGGCCACTGGCGAGGTAGGCGAGAAGCGCCGCGGCGACTATCGCGCCGCCGATTTGCGCCGCGATATAGGGCAACAGGTCACGCACCGGAAAGCGCTGCGCGACGGTCAGACCGATGGTGACGGCAGGATTGAAATGCGCGCCGGAGATCTTGCCGAAAGCATAGCTGCCAGTAGCGAGTGCAAGCCCGAACGCCAACGACATCTGCAGCGCGCCACTAGCCTGCGATATGCCCGTGGTGTCCAACACCGTACTGCCGCAGCCGACGAACACGAGCCATGCCGTACCCACTCCCTCGCTCCACAATCGCTTGCCTAGCGCAACCATCTCTACCCCATCCGTCAAGTACGAGGCACAGACTCCGAACGATCGCGCGAAGATGTCTGCACCGGATTTCCTTGATCCATTGCTAATCGGATCACGAACTAGCCATAGCGGCAGTTGCGGCGCAAGGCGCGCAATGACCGGCGGCGGCCAGGATTATTAGGGGCTCCCGCAAGCCATGCCAATCAGATAAGTCTGATAAGGACTACATCAAAGCCGTCGCAAGCAAGAAAATGTGACCATCGCGCCGCCTCATATCAGCCCAATCTGAGTGGCGTAGTTGATCAGGTCAGCTTCTGTTTCCAGTCCGAGCTTGCGCATCGCGCTGCGTTTTTGCGTGCTGATGGTTTTGTCGCTACGTCGCAGACGTGTGGCGATCTCGTGCACCGCGAGGCCTCGCACATAAAGTTGAAACACCTCCCACTCGCGTGCGCTCATCGCACCGCCGCGCCGGGGTGAAGTAGGTTCCGCGGCCGCGAGTGCGGCACGAACCTGTTCCGATAGATGGGTGCCTCCGGCGGCAACGGCTTCGATCGCGTCGATCAATGCGTCCACGGCGTCGCGCTTGTCGACGATTCCCGTCACACCGATATTGCGCAACCCGGCCAACACATGCGCGCGCCCAATCATGGTCAGCACGACCACATGAGGATGCGGCGTGCGCCGAAGCAGCCGACGCAATAGCGGCACCGCGCTGGTATCTCCGTCGAGTCCCGGCATGCCGATGTCCGACACGACGACGTCGCACGCGCAGGCTTCGAGCAGCTTCGCGAGACCACGGGTGTCGGCAGCTTCGCCGACAATCTCGATATTCGGCTTGTCGCGCAGCAGCGATCGGACGCCCGCGCGAATGGAGTCGTGATCGTCCGCCACGACGACGTGAATCTTGTTTGTCATTCTGTTCCGTGATTTTTTTATGGTGTCGATCGGCATACCGCACGAAATGTGTCTCCCCGGTTATGCCGATCTATTCGCCGCGCCCATGCGCGGCAGGTTGCCGCCCGGTTAGCGGACCTGACCAAGCCGGTCTGGCACTACTCCGTACTCGACTGCGAAGCGAAACAGTTCGGCGTCGCTATTCAGCGACAGCTTGCGCATGGCCATGCACTTCTGCGCGCTGATCGTCTTCACACTACGTCCCAACCGCAGGGCGATTTCAGTAACGCAGAGCCCTGACGCGTACTGCGTAAATACCTCGAACTCGCGGCGAGACAGGGTGGCGCGCACGAAGTCGAGACGTTGCGTCAGGGTTACGTCGGCCAGCATGGCGCGCACCGCCGGACCGACATAACATTCGCGCGCCAGCGCCATGACCAGCGCCACATGGATCAGATCGATGCGATCACGCTTGCTCAGCAGCCCATCCACGCCCAGCGATATCACCTTGCGCAGCGTCGCCGCTTCCGTTTCCATTGTCAGAATGACGAGCGCCACGTTGGGATAGCGCGCCTTCAACTGCCTGACGATGTCGAACCGGTTTTCGTTGTTCCCTCCTGGCATGTAAAGATCCATCAGCACGAGATCGCAAGGACAGCGATCGACTTCGATCAACAGTTCGGCGACATCCGCCGCACGGCCAACCACCTTCAGGTTGGGATAGTTGCCAATCAGATTTTCTATAGCCAGTAGAACCAGCGGATGATCGTCCGCAATGATCGTTCGAACAGGCGTGCCTGATGCAGCCATGAGGTTCATCTTCTGGCGCTCCTCGATACTTTCATTTCTCGACACCTTGTTATGTGTGACCGGCGCTCACGCAATGGTCGAGCATTTCTTTTGCGACAAACATCAGAGCGCTCTGAAATGAACCGAACGACGGCGCGCCCGATGCCTAGTTTTCCGGTTCGAGGAGGAGCGAGCCGCAGGCGCGCACACAGGAAAAGAGCGCGGGGTCGTCGGTCACGCCCAATCGCGCCATCGCTTCACGCTTTTGCCGACTCACCGTGCGGCGATGGCAGCCGAGCGCCGCCGCGATCTGCACGATGGACTCGCCGCTCACGAGCCTGCGCACGATGTCGGTCTGCCGCTTCGACAACAGCAGGGCCGACACGAACCGACCGTTGTCCGGCTGCGAACGCTCGAGCGTTTCGACCACCGAGCGGCCCAGGCAGCGCGCGCCGCGCACACTGTCGCAGACGGCTCGCGGCAGTTCCTCGAGCGAATCGGCTTTGCCGACCACGCTGACTGCGGCATCGGCGGCGACGACGCGCAACATCGCGGCATTCGTCTGCCCGGTCACGACGACGACGCGCAATGACGGCCACTCGCCACGAATGCGCTGGATCAGGCCGAGTCCGTCGCCAATCTCGCCGGCGGGCTCCGGCATGGAAAGATCGACGACGAGCACGTCGCACGGTGTGTGTTGCAGCAACGCGATCAACGCGGTGGGCGTCTGCGCCTGACCGACGACAGTCAGACCTTCGTGCGCCTCCAGCGTCGATTTCAGGCCAAGCAGGACGAACGGATGATCGTCCGCCAGAATGATTCGAAGATTTGTCACGATTAGTCTCGCTCGTTATCGGATTGGTCGGAATGCGTGTGGGGGTGGCTGTGCAGGCGTCAGGCGTCGACCTTCGCCGCGTCAATCAAGCGACGTGCCGGAAAAGCCATCTCATCACCCTCGCAAATTCACGACAATCGGAGCGTTCCTAATCCGGTTAAATGATCGGGATAATTTATAGCTCCACCGAGCAAAATGCGCACCGTTATTCGAATCGAATCAAATCCAATTCGGAAACGCAAAGCCCGCGCTGTTCACATGTGTCTCACGCCGCATCACAGGCACGCGTCGCGCGCATCGCACGCGTCGGCGCGGCGCGCGGAAACACCGGCAACGCGAGCAACGCGCACGCGCTCGCCACGCTCCATACCAGCGGCCATGCTCCGATGGACAGCAGCGCCGGAATCGCGAGCGGCGTCACGAACAGCGTGAGGAACACGCAGGTGTTGCCCATCGCGAGCGCGGTGCCCGCTCGGCGCGTACCGGCGAGCGACGCGAGTTCGGTGAACGCGACGCCGTGCCACGCCGACGCGCTAACTCCGCCGAACACGATCATCAGCGCGAACAGCGCGACCGTCCCGGCGCGATGCATGCCGACGAGCCCGGTCGCGAGCGCGAGCAGCACGAACAGCACGGCGGTCAGCAGACTGCAGGCCCGCATATACGCGCGACGGTTGCCGCGCCGGTCGGTCCACGCGCCGCTCCAGACCCGCGCGACCGCGGCGCCGGTCTGCACCGCGGCCATCGTCACGCTGATCGCGAACACGCCGGCACGCCCGAAGTCGTGCAGGAACACCGTGCCGAACGTGATCACGGCAATCTGCGGCACGCACAGCGCGCCCGCGCCGAGCGCGACGCGCCAGATTGCGATGTCGCGCAGTGGCGAACGCATCGCCAGCGGCGCGCCGACGTTCGAAGGGTCTACGCCGCGCCCGCTGGCAGCCGCTGCGCCGGCCGTCGCAGTCACCTGCGCGGGCTCGTGAAGCCAGCGCCACGCGAACCACGCGGTGATCGCGCATGCCAACGCCAGCACCGCATAAGCGCTCGCAAAACCGAAGTGCGAGGCGAGCACCGGCAGCACCAACGCACCGAGTCCACCGCCCGCCGGCACGGCGGTTTGCCGGATGCTCATCGCGAGACCGCGCTCGCCTTCGCGAAACCACGCCATCACCGCTCGGCCGCTCGATCCGTTGACGCTGCCGCCCAGCAATCCGACCAGCAGCAGCCCGAGCGCGAGCGGAACGATGCCGGGCACCTGCGCGTCGCCCGGCGCCACGAACAGCGCGAGAGCGGCGAGCGCGGCCGCGGTCGACAGCAAGCCGAGCAGCAGCACGCGACGATCGCCCCAACGGTCGGTCAGCAGTCCCCACGGCAATTCGCTGACCGCAATGCCGAGCCCGAGCATGCCGAGCACGAGTCCGAGCCCGTGGTTGCCGAGGTGGTAGTCCGAGCGCAGGAACACTGCCGTCGTCGGAATTCCCGAAAATGCCGCCGAAAAGCTCGCATTCGCGGCAAAGCCCACGCCCAGCACCTTCCAGCGATGCCGCGCGCCGCGCTCGCCGGTGCCGCGCGACGCTGTCATAGATCCGTTTTCCATCACACCCTCCGCATGTATTCGGGGGTATGCTACGGCTGGGCATTCCATCGGAAAAGCCGGAAATTCAGATCATCGCTATCGGAAGAGCCGAATCATGAGCCAGCGTGGTTTCGACCTTGCGCAGTTGCGGACCTTCGTCGCCGTCGCCGAATCGGGCGGAGTGTCGGCGGGCGCCGAGCGCGTGTTCCTGTCACAGTCGTCGGTAAGCGAGCAGCTGAAAAAGCTCGAGGAGCGCGCCGGCCAGCCGCTCCTCGTGCGCGGCCGCCAGGGTGTGAATCCGACGCCCGCTGGCGGGCGTCTGCTCGAGCATGCGCGCCGCATCATCGCGATGAGCGAAGCGGCCTTCGACGACCTGCAAGGCCGCTCGCTTGACGGCGAGCTGCGCATCGCAATCACCGATTACTACCGCCCGCACGACATCGCGCGCATCCTCAAGACGTTTTCGGAACAGCATCCGCGGCTGAAGCTGCACGTGACGGTGCTGCCGAGCGCGGTGATCGACAGCGGCGCGGACGATCACGCGTCGTTCGACATCGGTTTGTCGGCGCGGCTCGTCATCGGCCGGTCGCGCGCACGCGGTGCCGGTGCCGCGAGCATCGTCGTGCGGCGCGAAAAGCTGCTATGGGCCAGTTGCGCCGATGCCCCCACCCGCCCCGCCACACCGTATCAACTAGTGCTGCTGCCGACAACCTGTCAGCTGCAGCGCTTCGTCGTCAAGCTGCTCGACGAACACAAGGTAGCGTACGTGGTGTCGCATTCGGCGTCGGGCGTCGCGGGGCTGCAGCTCGCTTTGAAGGCGGGGTTGGGGATTTCCTGTCTGAACGAGTCGTCGCTCGGCGGCGGCGTGGTCGCGTGCGCCGCGAACATCGGCTTGCCGCCGCTGCCCGCCATCGAGTTTCATCTGTTGCCGCGGCGTCCGGGCGAAAGCGAACTGGTCGGCAATGCACGTGATGCGCTCGTGCGACTCTTCGCATGAAGCCACGGCCGTTTGCGCAAAACGTGAAACCACACAAATAGACTCGACCCCGGCACAAATAAAATTCACAGCAAAATTTATGGATCGACATCAGCTAATCACATTAACCTGATGCATTGACATCGATAAGCCGAGGCGCAACAAAATTCACCGCGCCAAGCCGTACATCCAAGCCGGTCCGCATTATCGGAACGCCTGTTTACCTTTGTATTCTCTATTGACGCATCCAACAAATTGTTGCACGCTGCTACTGGATATAACACGCTTTTCAGCGCCTCATGCGTCGCTCGTTGGAGCCCGAAAGCCGCCGTCCTAGGCGCATCCAGCGCAGATCATTGTCGCAGATCAAAGTTTTTGCCGGACAATTGCATCATCATTGCGCTTCTGTAGTTCGCGTTCCCGAACAAGCCCGTTCCGAATAGCAGTTAATAGCAAGTCGATTAAAAGCAGCTAGTCCCGAGATGCGCCGTTTCCGGATTCATGAGTCAATCCGCACACCAGCGCCGGGTATATAAATCGAGCGATAAGAACGTTCCAAAACGAGGCCCGGTGTGTATCGCAAAACTATCGGCTCTGCGGTCCTGTTCGTGCTGTGCGCGCTTCAAGCGCTGTGGAGCGGCGCGGCGTTAGCGGCCACCGACGCGTCCGGCGCGATGCCGCCATCGATGGACCAGCGCATACGCGCTTGCACGTCGTGTCACGGCGAGCAGGGCCAGGGACGCAAAAACGACTACTTCCCGCGCATCGCCGGCAAGCCGGCCGAGTACCTGTTCAACCAGCTGATCGCGTTCCGCGACGGCGGCCGCACCTATCCGCCGATGGGTTATCTGCTCGCGTTCCTGCCCGACGACTACCTGCGTCAGATCAGCGAGTACTTCGCGGCCCTGCAGCCGCCCTATCCCGAATCCGAGCGCGCCGCCCTGTCGCCGAAGCTGCTTGCCGCCGGTGAAAAGCTCGTGACGCATGGCGACCCGGCGCGCGGCATCCCGGCGTGCATCGCCTGTCACGGCGCCCGCATGACCGGCACGCAGCCGGGCATTCCGGGCCTGCTCGGCTTGCACGCGAGCTATATCGCCGGACAGATGGGCACATGGCGCTCGGGCACCCGCCACGCGCTCGCGCCGGACTGCATGCGCACGATCGCGCTCAAGCTGAACGACAACGACATCGCCGCGGTATCGAACTGGCTCGCGCGCCAGCCGCGTCCCGCCGATCCCCGGCCCGCACCGGCATCCGCCGAGCGGCTGCCCCTCGCTTGCGGGAGCCAACCGCAATGAAGCCGACACTCCGCCCGTCCGGTTGGCTGCGCCCGGCAAGCATGGCTAGCGTCCTTGCAACCGGCAGCTTCGCGCTCGCGTTAATGGTCCATGGACCACTCGCGACGCCGGCGCATGCCGCGACCGCCGCGCCCCAAGGCGCGGAAGCAACTGCCACGGCTGGAACCAGTTACGACACTCGCCCTGAGATCGTCAGACGCGGCGAATACCTTGCGCGCGCGGGCGACTGCATTGCGTGCCACACCGCGCCGCGGGGCCGGCTGTTCGCCGGCGGGCTCGCGATGGAAACGCCGTTCGGCACGCTGTACTCGCCGAACATCACGCCGGACCCGCAGTACGGCATCGGCACGTGGAGCGAGGAAGCGTTCTTCAAGATGATGCGCACCGGCCGCAAGCCGGACGGCGCGCCGATCTATCCGGCAATGCCGGTCGCCCAGTACACGAAGGTCACGCGCGAGGACTCGAACGCGATCTTCGCGTTCCTGAAGACCGTCGAGCCGGTGCGTCAGCCGAATCACCCGCACACGCTGCGCTTCCCGTTCAATCAGCGCGATCTGCTGTACGGCTGGCGCACGCTGTATTTCCACGAGGGTGAGTTCAAGACCGACCCGACCAAATCGGTCGAATGGAATCGTGGCGCGTATCTGGTCGAGGGGCTCGGGCACTGCACGATGTGCCACACGCGCATCAACATGCTGGGCGGTTCGTCGCCGCGCGAGCAGTTCGCGGGCGGGCTGATTCCGGTGCAGAACTGGTACGCGCCGTCGCTCACTTCGGACAAGGACGGCGGCCTCGGCGACTGGAGCATCCAGGACATCGTCGATCTGCTGCAGGCGGGCATCTCCAATCGCGGCGCAGTCTACGGCCCGATGGCCGAGGTCACCTATCACAGCCTGCAGCATCTGAGCGAGGAAGACATCCGCGCGATGGCCGTCTATCTGAAGTCGCTGCCCGACCAGGGCGGCCGCAAGACCGGTCCGAGCGCGACGCCGAACCCGAAGGTGTTCGCGCTCGGCAAGCAGATCTATGCGGACAAGTGCGCGATCTGCCACGGCGACAACGGCGAAGGACAGCTGCCGCACTACCCGCCGCTCGCGGGCAACCAGTCGATCGAAATGGACTCGGCGGTCAATCCGATCCGCATCGTGCTGAACGGCGGCTTCCCGCCGGGCACCAAACGCAATCCGCAGCCATTCGGCATGCCGCCGTTCGGCCAGGAGCTGAACGACGCCGAAGCGGCCGCCGTCGTCACGTTCATCCGCACCGCGTGGGGCAATCACGGGCTGCCGGTGACGGCCCGCGAGGTCAACGAGCTGCGCAAGGCACCGCTGCATTGAGTTGCCGTCCCGAAAGGGCCACACCGAAGCGCCGCATAGGAGAACCATCGACATGAAAGCGAACGCTCCCCCCAGCGCCGCTCCCCCGACCGACGACGAAGTCGAACACGTCGTCGCGTCCGGTCCGCGCGGCGCGATCGCGCTGGCCGGCGTCGCCGCCGTCATCGTGATGCTGATCTGGTTCGCCTTCTACTTTTTCGCGTTTCTGCCGCGCGGCATCATCCACTGACCATGTCGACCGACTCCTCTCATCAACCCGGTAGCGGCCATGCGGTCGCATTGCGCGCCGAGCGGCGCTGGGCGATCTTCGCGGTCGCGCTGATCGTGCTGATGCTCGCCGTGATCGTGTTCGTGGGCGTGCATTGGTCGATGATGCCGCCGTCGCGCGTCGAGACGATCGATCCGTCGCGCCTGCAGCTATCCGGCGAATTCGCCGAAGACAACCTCGGCAGCGCGGTGCAGCCGGACGGCTCGGTGATCGTGCGCTTCGTCGCGCAGCAGTACTCGTTCACGCCGCAATGTCTGCTGGTGCCCGCCGATACGCCGATCACGATCCGCACCACCAGCGCCGACGTCGTGCACGGCCTGCTCGTCACCGACACCAACATCAACACGATGGTCGTGCCCGGCTACGTCGCGACGCTGAACACGCAGTTCGACCATCCCGCCGATCACGCGATGCCGTGCCACGAGTTCTGCGGCTTCGGCCATCAGACCATGTGGGCGCACGTGAAGGTGATCGACAAAGCCGCCTTCTTGGAGCAGGCACGACAATCACGGAGACTGAGCTGTGTTCCACGCTAAGCGACTCGTACTCGCGCATTTCTGGCTCGCCTTCATCACGTTCGCGATCGCGCTATGCCTCGGCGCATGGCAGATGCTGGTGCGCAGTCCCCTGTTGCCGTGGGTCGGTGATCCTGAGCTGTACTACCGTTCGGTCACCGCGCACGGCACCGTGATGGCCTACGTGATGCCGACGCTGGTCGCGATGGCCTTCGGCTACGCGATCGTCGAACTCTCGCTCGGGCAGCGCCTCGTCGGCCTCAAATGGGCGTGGGCCGCGCTCATCATGCTGCTCGTCGGCGCGGTGATGGCGATGGTGCCGGTCGCGCTCGGCCGCGCCTCGGTGCTCTACACGTTCTATCCGCCGATGGTCGGCAGTCCGTTCTACTACCTCGGCGTCGTGCTCGTAGTGGTCGGCTCGTGGATCTGGGTCGCGCTGATGCACGTGAACCTGCGCATCTGGAAGCGTGCGAACCCGGGCAAGCCCGTGCCGCTCGCGATGTTCGCGAACGTCGCGGGCGCGTACCTGTGGGCCTGGACCGCGGTCGGCGCGGCGCTCGAGATCCTGTTCCAGATCCTGCCGGTCGCGCTAGGCTTCGCCCATACGATCGACGCCGGCCTCGCCCGCGTGCTGTTCTCGTGGACGCTGCACGCGATCGTCTACTTCTGGCTGTTTCCGGCTTACATCGCGTTCTACACGCTGGTGCCACGCTCGATCGGCGGACGGCTCTACAGCGACTCGATGGCGCGGGTGTCGTTCATCCTGTTCCTCGTGTTCGCGATGCCGATCGGCATCCATCACCTGTTCGTCGATCCGCAAGTCGGCGCTGGCTTCAAGTTCGTGCATGCGGTGTTCACCGGCATGGTGTCGGTGCCGACGCTGCTGACCGTGTTCACGATCTGCGCGTCGGTGGAAATCGCCGGCCGGCTGCGCGGCGGCAAGGGCGCGCTCGGCTGGCTGACCGCGTTGCCGTGGAGCAACCCGATCATGCTGGCGGTCGCGTTCTCGTTCGTGATGCTCGGCTTCGGCGGCGCGGGCGGCCTCATCAACATGAGCTATCAGCTGAACTCGACCGTGCACAACACGCAGTGGGTGACCGGCCACTTCCACCTGATTTTCGGCGGCGCGATCGTCATCATGTACTTCGTGATCGCGTACGAACTGTGGCCGCAACTGACCGGCCGCGCGATCGTGTCGGTGAAACTGATGCGTACGCAATTGTGGCTGTGGTTCATCGGCATGATGGTGGTCACGATACCGTGGCATTGGGTCGGCCTGCTCGGCGCGCCGCGCCGCATGGCCTATTACGACTACGCGATGCCCGGCGTGCAGGGACAGGGCGTGTGGGTCGTCATGTCGGCGGTGGGCGGCCTGATCCTGCTGGTGTCCGGCCTGCAGTTCGTCTATATCCTCGCGAAATCGCAGTTCGGCCCCGTGGAAGAACCGCCGGCGTTCCGCTTCGCGGTCGCGGCGCACCCGGTCGAGCGCGTGCCGGTCGCGCTCAACGGCTTCGGCCTGTGGGTCGCGCTGATGATCGGGCTCACGGTCGTCAACTACAGCTTCCCGATCGTCCAGTTGCTCAGACTGCCGCAGACTTCGGTGCCGGCAGTCGTCGTCGGAGCGCCGCGATGAATGAAGAACGCCTGTTCACCCTGCGCAATCCGTGGTTCGTGTGGAGCGTCGGCGGCACGGTTGCGATCGCGATCGTCGCGATCCTGATCGGCTTCGTATGGCTGCCGTCGGCTAGCAGCGCATTCGGCGACCTCAGCCTGTGGGCGAGGATTTGCGGCGCCGCCGGCGTGCCGTCGAGCTGGTACAGCGGCAACGAGAAGAGCCAGGTGCCGAGCGACGTCGTCGTATTGCCGCCTTCGGGCGCGAACCACCCGTTGGCGGATTCGATCGGCCGCGGCGCGACGCTTGCTAATCAGCACTGCTCGATGTGCCACGGCGTGCTCGCTACCGTGCAGGTCACCGCGCCGCCGCTAGCCGGACAGTACGCCGACGCGATCTACAAGGAACTGCGCGACTTTCAGAACGGCCAGCGGCCAAGCGCGGTGATGCAGGAGATCATCGCGGGACGCAGCGACCAGGATCTGCACGATCTGGCCGCCTACTACGCGTCGCTCCCGCTCGCTCCGGCGGCCGAGAAAACCCGGGCCGGCGAAGGACCCGATCCGATTGCTGTCAGGCTCGTGATGCAGGGCGATCCGCAACGAAATATCGCGCCGTGCGCGGCGTGTCATGGACAGCTAGACCGCAAAGGCGCGGCACCGTGGCTCGGCGGACTGTCGGCGGCCTATCTGACCGCGCAGTTGCAAGCGTTCGCTTCGGGCGCTCGGCACAACGACATCAACGAGCAGATGCGCCATGTCGCGCGGCAGATGACGCCCGAGGAAATGGACGCCGTGTCGAGGTATTACGCGGCCATGCAGTAGTGGGAAGGTGCGCGGTGACGCAGCGCAACGGCTCGCGTCACGCCGCCACAAACTCGCTATCCAGGCTCCGCGCGCCGACACCGCCCGCGCGCTTCGTGCCCGGCGCCGCAACACCGCCGCGCGACTCGCTGCCGGTCCGGAACACCGCCACTGCCGCCGACAGGCGCCGTGCCTGATCTTCCAGCGAACTCGCCGCCGCGGCCGCCTGCTCGACGAGTGCCGCGTTCTGCTGGGTGACCTCGTCCATCTGACCGACCGCGCGATTGACCTGATCGATGCCGGTGCTCTGTTCGAGCGCTGCCGCCGCGATCTCGTTCATGATCGAACTGACGCGCGCGATCGCGCCGACGATGTCGTTCATCGTCGTGCCCGAGCGTTCGACGAGCTGCGAGCCCTGCTCCACACGCGCGGTCGACGCATCGATCAAGCCCTTGATCTCCTTGGCCGCCGCCGCGCTGCGCTGGGCGAGCGAGCGCACTTCGCTCGCGACGACCGCGAAGCCGCGTCCCTGCTCGCCGGCGCGCGCCGCCTCGACCGCGGCGTTCAGCGCGAGGATGTTGGTCTGGAACGCGATCCCCTCGATCACACCGACGATATCGGCAATCCGCCGCGAATCGTCGACGATGCCGTGCATCGTGCCGACCACCTGCTCGGTCAACTCGCCGCCCTGCGCGGCCAGCGTCGAGGCGCCCTGCGCGAGCGTGCTCGCCTGCTTCGCGTTGTCGGCCGTCTGCTTGACCGTCGAGGTCAGCTCTTCGATGCTGGCGGCCGTTTCCTCGAGCGCCGCGGCCTGCTCCTCGGTACGTTGCGACAGATCGGCGTTGCCCGCTGCGATCTCGCTGACGCCGGTATCGATCGATTCGGTGCCTTGACGAACCGCGTTGACGGTCGCGATCAGCGACTCCTGCATCTTGCGCAGCGCGGCCGCGAGACGACCCATTTCGTTGCCGCCGAGCACTTCGACGCGGCCGCTCAGGTCGCCGTTGGCGATGCGCTGGAACTGCGCGATCGTCGCATCGACCGGCGCGACGATCGCGCGCACGAGCACGAAGCGGGCGAGCAAGCCGCCGACCAGCGACAGCGCAATGCCGATCGTCACCGCGGTGCAGATCGCGTAGAACAGCTCCTGCGCATCCTTATAGCGCTGTGCGCCATGATCGAGCTGCAACTGCTCGAGCGCGAGCATGGCCTTCTCGTACGCGCTGTACAGCGACGGCAGCTTATGCGCCTGCAATTGCTGGAAGGCGTTGGTGTCGGCCGACTTCAGCGCGGCGAGCGTCGGATCGACGCCATCGCGCAGAAACGCGTCGCGCTTTTGCTGCATGTCGGCGATCAGATGCTGCTCATCGGCATCCGTGCCCGCATGGCTCAAATAGTGGGCAAGCCGCTCGTCGGAGGCTTTGCGGTACTGATCGAAGCGCTTGAGCACCGCGCTCGCGCCGTCCTGGTCGTTGAGCGCGACGAGCGACGCGTAGGTCGCAAGCGCCAGACGCAGGCGCAGCAGCTGGCCGGAGCTGCCTTCGAGGTCGGCGACGGCGGGCGTGTCGACCGTGTACATCTGCTGCAGCGACGCGTTCGACGAGCGCAGCGACAACAATCCCGCAGCCGCGCCGAGCAGCAGCACGATGCCGAAGAACACGATCATCAGAGTGAGGCTGGTGCGAATCGACAGCTTTTTCAACATCGGACTGGTCTCCTTGGGCTGCCCGGCCGATGGTTCCGTATCGTTGACGATAGCTGCATGGCCACGCAGGCTGCGCCCACGCCGTTCGGCCCGGTCCGCAACTTGTCTGAAAATTAAGCAAACAGCACATTGAGGACAACGGCGTATCGGTCGAAAACTTTATGGTTGATCGCTCGCCCCGCTTGCGTTACATCAATGAAGTCTCGAAGCCCGCCCGGAGCGCGCCCATGTCGGAAATCGGTTCGGCCGTACTCGTGTTCGCGCTGTTGCTGGTCGCCACCGGCCTCGGCGTCGGGGTGCGGCCGCTACTGCCGGAGGAGCACAAGGCGCACGAGACCGTACAGCTCGTGCAGCTCGTGATCGGCATGCTGGTGACGTTCGCCGCGCTGGTGCTGGGTTTGATGACGGCATCGGCGAAATCGAGCTTCGATACGGCGTCGAACGATATGCGCACCTATGCGGCCGAGCTGATCGAATTCGACACGACGCTGCGCGAGCTCGGCAGCGTGGCCGACGAGTCGCGGCGCCTGTTGCGCCAGTACACAGCGGCGGCGATCGCGTCGACGTGGCCGCGCGAGCCCGCGCCGAGCGGCGACTACCCGCGCGATCTTGGTTCGCCCGACAATTCGCAGCAACTCGAAAACGTCCGTCTGGGCGACATGCTGACCACGGTGGGGAGGCAGTTGCGACAACTGCGCACGCAGGATGCGTTGCAGCAACGCGCGCTCGATGACGCGTTGATTCAGTACCGGCGCGTCATCGACGCGCGCTGGAAGATCATCGAGGAAGCGCACAGCTCGATTTCGCAGCCGTTCTTCTGGACGCTGACGTTCTGGCTAGGCGTGATTTTTCTGAGCTTCGGGTTGATCGCGCCGCGCAATGCGTTGGCGCTGGTGACGATCACGCTGGGAGCGGTGTCGATTGCTTCGGCGGTTTATGTGATCGTCGATCTGGATACGCCGTTCACCGGGCCGATCGTGATTTCGAGTCTGCCGTTGCGGCACACGTTGGAGCATTTGAGCAGGTGACTTTCGGCGGGCAGGCAGGCTCCGTGCGCGCGTGTAACGTAAAAAATGCCGGCAAACAGAAGGCCCGCTTTCTTCACAGAAAGCGGGCCTTTCTCGTTGTGTCGATCAGCGGGACGCTGGTCGGGTCGGCATTGAGCCGGAACGATCAGAACGGGATATCGTCGTCCATCTCGTCGAAGCCGCCGCCAGCCGGCGCGCTCGGACGGCTCGCGCCGCCACCGCCACTGCCGCCACGCGAGCCGCCGCCCGACGACATGCCGCGACCACCACCGCCGCCGCTACGCTCCGACGACTCGCCACGGCTATAACCGCCTTCGTCGCCGCCACCCATCGAAGCGCCGCCTCGGCCGCCGAGCATTTGCATTTGTTCCGCGACGATCTCGGTCGAGTAACGATCGGTGCCGTCCTGAGCTTGCCACTTGCGCGTGCGGATGCGTCCTTCAAGGTACACCGACGAGCCCTTCTTCAGATATTCCGCCACGATTTCCGCCAGGCGGCCGAAGAACGCGACGCGGTGCCACTCGGTGGCTTCCTTCATCTCGCCCGACGCTTTGTCCTTGTAGCGGTCCGTCGTCGCAAGGCGGATGTTCGCCACTGCGTCGCCGCTCGGAAGATAGCGGACCTCCGGATCGGCGCCGAGGTTGCCGACCAGAATGACCTTGTTCACGGATGCCATGAATTTCTCCTGTTGATTCCTGTTGCAGGCGGCGCGGCACTACGCGGTTCACGTCTCATGGCCGGCCGGCCCGAGACCAGAAGAGCGCCTCTGCCCGCCACCGGGTGAGTTCTGGATGATTCGGGAAGTGACCCGAGTACGCTGCGTTATGCCTTGCGCGGCGGCTGTTTCATCTTTGCGGCGATTATAAGCCAGCAAAATACCAGCCCGGAGCAGGCGAAGAAAACCGCGCTCTGGCCGTTCATCTTCAGCAGCCAGCCGCCGACCATCCCGCCCAGCGCAAGACCGATCGACTGCGTGGTGTTGTACACGCCGGCCGCGGCTCCCTTGCGGGTACCGGGCGCTAGCTTCGACACCAGCGAAGGCTGCGACGCTTCGAGAATATTGAAGCCGAGAAAGTACACGAACAGGATCGCCGCCACACTCAGAATCGTATGCGGAGCAACGCCCAATAACAACTGGCCGATCAGGATAAGGGCGATCGCCGACAACAGTACGATCTTCATCTTGCCGCGCTTCTCGGCGGCGATGATCGCCGGCACCATCATCACGAACGACAGCCCCATTACCGGCAGATACACCTTCCAGTGTGACGCGACCGGCAGCCCGCCCGCTTCGAGAATGCGCGGCACGACGAGGAACAGCGCGGTTTGCGTCGCGTGCAGCACGAGCACGCCGAAATTCAAGCGCAGCAGCTCGACGTTGTGCAGCACTTCGGCGAACGGCGCGCGCACGTGCACCGGCTTCGGCGCATCGGGCACGACCCACACCACCACACCGATCGCGAGAATCGCGAACACGCCGACCAGCGTGAAGAGCCCGCTCATGCCGAGCCAGTGGAACACGATCGGCGCGCCCACGATCGCGACCGCGAACGACACGCCGATGCTGCCGCCGACCATCGCCATCGCCTTGGTGCGATGCTCCTCCGCGGTCAGATCGGCGATGAACGCGATCACCGCCGACGACACCGCCCCCATCCCCTGAATCACCCGGCCGACGATGATCCACGTCATGTCGTGCGCGGCCGCCGCGACGAAGCTGCCGATCGCGAAGATCAGCAGACCCGTCGCGATCACCGGCTTGCGGCCGACCTTGTCGGAGATCCAGCCGTAGAAGATGTAGAGCATCGACTGCGTGACGCCGTACGCGCCGAGCGCGATGCCGACGAGCAGCACGTTCTCGCCACCGGGGATGGTCTTCGCGTAGATCGAGAACACCGGCATGATCATGAAGAGACCCAGCATGCGCAGCGCGAAGATGGCGGCAAGCGACACGGTCGCGCGCAATTCGGGCGCGCTCATGCGTGTGGAGATGGCGGACGGATTGGACATCGAAGCGTTGTTTGAATGAACCGGGCGGCGAGCCCGTGGGGACAGCCTTGAGCGCCGGCACAGTGGAGCAGGACGAACAGGCGGGCGGCTAGCCCTAGCATATCGGCAGGTCCGCGCCGAAGAGACATCGCAATGCGCAAAGCCCGTGCCCTACCGTCCCCGCCGACGCTCGCGGCATCTTGTACTCACGGAAAACGGCCCCAGCTACGCCTCTTTCCCGCTGTCAGCACGCCGTAACGGCGGTCTGGAAAAGTCGTTATAGTAGCAGGTTTGGCCTCTTTCCCTTTCCGCAGTTCATGGAATAAATCCGTGGAACAAATCCGTATTCGTGGGGCTCGCACCCACAACCTGAAGAACGTCAATCTCGACCTACCGCGTCACAAGCTCGTCGTTATCACGGGGCTTTCGGGCTCCGGCAAATCGTCGCTGGCGTTCGATACGCTGTATGCGGAAGGACAGCGGCGCTACGTCGAAAGTCTGTCCGCCTATGCACGGCAGTTCCTGCAACTGATGGAAAAGCCCGACGTCGACCTGATCGAAGGGTTGTCGCCGGCTATCTCGATCGAACAGAAGGCGACCTCCCACAATCCGCGTTCGACGGTCGGCACCGTCACCGAAATCCACGATTATCTGCGTCTGCTGTTCGCCCGCGTCGGCACGCCCTACTGCCCCGATCACGAGATTCCGCTCGAAGCGCAAAGCGTGTCTCAGATGGTCGACGCGGCGCTCGCGCTGCCTGAAGAAACGCGCGTAATGATCCTCGCGCCAGTCGTCAGCGATCGCAAGGGCGAGCACACGGATCTGTTCGAGGACATGCAGGCGCAAGGCTTCGTGCGCTTTCGCGTGCGCTCGGGAGGCGGCACCGCCAACGAAGGCACCGCGAAAATCTACGAAGTCGACTCGCTGCCGAAGCTGAAGAAAAACGACAAGCACACAATCGACGTCGTGATCGACCGTCTGCGCGTGCGTCCCGACATGAAGCAGCGTCTCGCCGAATCGTTCGAAACGGCGCTGCGTCTCGCCGACGGCCGCGCGATCGCGCTCGAAATGGATACGGACAAGGAGCACCTGTTCAGCTCGAAGTTCGCCTGCCCGATCTGCTCGTATTCGTTGCAGGAACTCGAGCCGCGCCTGTTCTCGTTCAACAACCCGATGGGTGCGTGCCCCGAATGCGACGGCCTCGGCCAGATCACGTTCTTCGACCCGAAACGGGTGGTCGCGCATCCGTCGCTGTCCCTCGCGGCGGGCGCGGTGAAGGGCTGGGACCGCCGCAACCAGTTCTACTTCCAGATGCTGCAGAGCCTCGCGGCGTTCTACGACTTCGACATCGACACCGCGTTCGAGGACCTGCCGGAGAAAGTCCGCAAGATCCTGCTGTACGGTTCGGGCAAGCAGGAGATTCCGTTCTCGTACATCAACGAGCGCGGCCGCACGTCGGTGCGCGAGCACGTGTTCGAAGGGATCATCCCGAATCTGGAGCGGCGCTACCGCGAAACCGATTCGTCCGCGGTACGCGAAGAGCTCGCCAAGTATCAGAACAACCAGCCGTGCCCGGCGTGCGCGGGCACGCGGTTGCGCCGCGAGGCGCGCTTCGTGCGCATCGGCGCCGACAGCGACGCGCGCGGCATCTTCGAGATCAGCGGCTGGCCGCTGCGCGATGCGCTCGGCTACTTCCAGACGCTGCGCCTCGAGGGCTCGAAGCGCGAGATCGCCGACAAGGTCGTGAAGGAAATCGTCGCGCGTCTGATGTTCCTGAACAACGTCGGGCTCGATTATCTGTCGCTCGAACGCAGCGCGGAAACGCTGTCGGGCGGCGAAGCGCAGCGTATTCGCCTCGCCTCGCAAATCGGCTCGGGGCTGACCGGCGTGATGTACGTGCTCGATGAACCGTCGATCGGCCTGCATCAGCGCGACAACGACCGCCTGATCTCGACGCTCAAGCATCTGCGCGATCTCGGCAACTCGGTGATCGTCGTCGAGCACGACGAGGACATGATCCGCATGGCCGACTACGTGGTCGACATGGGCCCGGGCGCCGGCGAACACGGCGGCATGGTGATCGCAGAGGGCACGCCCAAAGAGATACAGAAGAACGCGGCGTCGCTGACGGGCCAGTACATGTCGGGCGCGCGCACGATCGAATACCCGGACGAGCGCAAGGAACCCGACGAGCGGCATCTGCGCATCGTCGAGGCGCACGGCAACAATCTGCACAACGTGACACTCGATCTGCCGGTAGGATTGCTGACTTGCGTGACCGGCGTGTCCGGCTCGGGCAAGTCGACGCTGATCAACGACACGCTGTACCAGGCGGTCGCGCATCATCTGTACGGCTCGGCCACGGAGCCGGCGCCGTACGAGTCGATCGAGGGCCTCGAACATTTCGACAAGGTGATCAACGTCGATCAGTCGCCGATCGGCCGCACGCCGCGCTCGAACCCGGCGACCTACACAGGCCTTTTCACGCCGATCCGCGAGTTGTTCGCGGGTGTACCGGCCGCCAAGGAGCGCGGCTACGATCCGGGCCGCTTCTCGTTCAACGTCAAGGGCGGGCGCTGCGAATCGTGCCAGGGCGACGGTGTGCTGAAGGTCGAAATGCACTTCCTGCCCGATGTGTACGTGCCGTGCGACGTGTGCCACGGCAAGCGCTACAACCGCGAAACACTCGACATCCAGTACAAAGGCAGCAACATCAGCGAAGTGCTCGACATGACGGTCGAGCACGCGTATGAGTTCTTCAAGGCCGTGCCGGTCGTCGCGCGCAAGCTGAAAACCTTGCTGGACGTGGGTCTAGGCTATATCCGCCTGGGGCAGTCGGCGACCACGCTATCGGGCGGCGAGGCGCAGCGTGTGAAACTATCGCTGGAACTGAGCAAGCGCGATACCGGTCGCACGCTATACATTCTTGACGAACCGACCACCGGCCTGCACTTTCACGATATCGCGCTGTTGCTGGAAGTCATACACCGGTTACGTGACCAGGGTAATACCGTCGTGATCATCGAACATAATCTCGATGTAATCAAAACCGCGGACTGGGTCATCGATCTTGGCCCCGAAGGCGGCGCCGGCGGCGGGCAGATCATCGCCCAAGGCACGCCTGAGCAGATCGCGAAGTCGAAGGCCAGTTTTACCGGACAATATCTGGCGCCGCTGCTCAAGCGCGCCGCCAGCACAAAATAACGCTGCACTATCGAGGTTTGGAGACGGGATAAGCCATGACCAAGCGTAATCAGGCGCGCGAAGAAGATCGGGTGCAGGACCTGCGCCCGCGCCCGGTCAGGCTGACCAGCGACATGAGTCTGCCGAAGCTGTCGGCGGTCGAGATCGGCAGCTACGTCGTGATGCTGTTCGGCATGTGGGCGGTCATCGAACTGAAGCTGCTCGGCGCGCTGCTCGCCGGGCTGCTGGTGTTTCAGCTCGTGCAAATGATCGCGCCGCGCATCGAGCGCCACATGTCGAGCAGGCGGGCACGCTGGCTCGCAGTGGTGCTCCTGTCGACGGTGATCGTCGGCGCGCTGACGGGGCTCACGCTCGGCATCATCTCGCATTTCGAGAACGACGTGCCCAGCGTGCAGACGCTGCTCGATCAGGCCATGCAACTGATCGACCAGGCGCGCGGCAGGATTCCGCAGTTCGTCGCGAACTATCTGCCGGTCGACACCGAACAGATGAAGACTAAGGCCGCGGAACTGATGCACACGCACGCGAACATGCTGCAGCAAGGCGGCACGACCGCCGCGCGCGCGTTCACTCACGTGCTGATCGGCATGATCATCGGCGCGATCATCGCGGTCGGCGCGCAGAAGCATATGCAGCGGCTGCCGCTGTCCACGGCGTTTGTCACGCGCGTCACGCGTCTTGCCGAAGCGTTTCGCCGCATCGTGTTCGCGCAGGTGAAGATTTCCGCGCTCAACGCGGTATTCACGGCGATCTTCCTGCTCGTGATCCTGCCGACCTTCCACGACCGGCTGCCGCTGTCGAAGACGCTTGTGCTCGTCACCTTCATCGTGGGTCTGCTGCCGGTGATCGGCAATCTGATCTCGAACACGATCATCGTCGCGGTCGCGCTGTCGGTCAGTTTTCCGGCGGCGATCATGTCGCTCGTGTTCCTGATCCTGATTCACAAACTCGAGTACTTCCTGAATGCGCGGATCGTCGGCGGTCAAATCGAGGCGCGCGCGTGGGAACTGCTGATCGCGATGCTGGTGATGGAAGCAGCGTTCGGTATCGCCGGGGTCATTGCGGCGCCGATTTTTTATGCGTACATCAAGCGTGAGCTGATTTATTTGCGGTTGGTGTGAGCGGGGCTGGGTTGGGCTTCAAAGTCAGCGCTCACTAGCGCTCATCGGCCTGCACGCCCGGCAGTCCACGCAGGCGACGGAAGCGAAAGCGGCAGTTCGGCGCCGCTTTTTTTGCTTCCCGCGACGCGGCACCGTCGTCGGCTGCTGACAGGAAACTTGCGGCCGAACGCGCCAACCCCAAAGATGCGAGCAATTCCTATTTACGCCCAGTCCGCATCGTGACGTTTCAGCCGATTCGCCGCCCACGATTCCGCCCGGCTCGCGCATGAGACGCCAGCTTGTCCGCCTGCACCGCTGGTTCGGCGTCGCGACTGCACTGTTTCTGTTCGTCGCGGGACTTACCGGTGCGATCATCGCGTGGGACCACGCGCAGGATGCCGCGCTGAATCCGTCGTTCTACCCGGCTCGCACGGCTGGGCCGACGCTGCCCGGCCTCGAACTGGCGAATCGCGTCGAAGCCGCCGATCCGCGTCTTCGGGTGACCTATCTGCCGCTCGAGGTCGAACCAGGTCACGCGCTGCAAATGATGGTGCTGCCGCGCACCGACCCGGCAACGAAGCAGCCCTATCCGCTCGACTTCAACCAGATCGCCGTTGATCCCGTCACCGGCGAGATCCAGGGACGCCGCGAATGGGGCGCCGTGTCGCTCGCGCGGCTCAACCTGATTCCGTTCATCTACAAGCTGCACTACACGCTGCAACTGCCGTTCACCGGTGGCGTTGACATCGGCGGATCGTCGGCATCGTGTGGCTGTTCGATAGCGTGATTGCACTGTGCCTGTCGTTTCCGAGCCTGAAGGCCTGGCGCAAGTCGTTCGCGTTCCGCCTGAAACGCGGCGGCTATGCGCTGACGTTCGATCTGCACCGCTCCGGAGGCGTATGGATCTGGGGCCTGCTGGCAATCGTCGCGCTGACGTCGATTTCGATGAATCTGTCGTCGCAGGTCGTGCGGACGATCGTGTCACGACTGTCGACATTGACGCCCGATCCGTTCAGCAACCCGAAATCCTGCGCGCACCGCAACCGGGCGATCAGGTGCTGAGCCGCGAGCGCATCGTCGAACTCGCCGGGCAAGCCGGCAAGGAAATGCATGTCGCGGCGCCACCGGGCGGGCTCTACTACGTCGAATTCATGCATGCGTATGGCGTCGGCTTCTACACGGCCGGCAACGACCACGGCGCCGCCGGCCTCGGCAACCCGTGGATGTATTGGGACGCCACCACCGGCCAGCGGCTCGCCACGCGGATTCCCGGTCAGGGCACGGCCGGCGATATCTTCCTGCAGATGCAGTATCCGCTGCACTCGGGGCGCATTCTCGGACTCGGCGGGCGGATTCTGATCAGCGCGGTGGGCGTAGCGGTGGCCGTGCTGAGCGTCACGGGCCTGCTGATCTGGCTGAAGAAGCTGAGCGCGCGCCGCCGTTCCGCGCAAAACGCGAATCTCGGGAAAAGCACGGGCGGCGCGGCAGCGCGTTCATAACGCAAGCGGGGAAAGGACCGCGCCGGCCTCGACCGGCGCGGTGTTAGCGGTGCAATTTTTAGCGGAACACCACCGTCTTGCTGCCGTTCAGCACGACACGATGCTCGACGTGCCACTTCACCGCACGCGCGAGCGTCACGCACTCGACGTCGCGACCGATCGCCGTCAGTTGTTCCGGCGTCATGCTGTGGTCCACACGCTCGACTTCCTGCTCGATGATCGGACCTTCGTCGAGATCGGTCGTCACATAGTGAGCCGTCGCGCCGATCAGCTTCACGCCGCGGTCGAACGCCTGGTAGTACGGCTTCGCGCCCTTGAAGCTCGGCAGGAACGAGTGATGGATGTTGATCGCGCGGCCGGCGAGCGCCTCGCACAGGTTCGGCGACAGAATCTGCATGTAGCGCGCGAGCACCACGAGGTCAGCCTGATGCTCGCTGATCACTTCGAGCACGCGCGCTTCCTGCGCGTTTTTCGCTTCGGGCGTGCCGCCGAGCAGCGGGAAGTGATGGAACGGGATGTCGTAACTCGCGGCGAGCTGGTAGAACTCCTTGTGGTTCGAGATGATCGCCGGAATGTCGATATTCAGCTGACCGGTGCGGTAGCGAAACAGCAGATCGTTCAGGCAGTGGCCGATCTTCGACACCATGATCACGACGCGCGGCTTCACGTTCGCGTCGTGCAGCTCCCAGCTCATGCCGAACTGCTCGGCGAGTGCCACGAACGACGCGCGCAGCGCGTCGAGCCCCGGATCGCCGCCCACCTGTTGAAAATGCACGCGCATGAAGAACTCGCCGGTGCGGCTGTCGCCGAACTGCGCGGAGTCGAGAATATTGCTGCCGCGCTCGAACAAAAAGCCCGACACGGCGTGAACGATGCCGGGCCGGTCGGCGCACGACAGTTTGAGGATAAAGCTGTGATCGGTCGACATGACCTCGGTGACTCCCTTCTTCAATGCGTGGTTTGTTTCAGTGGTACTGGCTGCGGGGCGGGCCCGACCGATGAGCCTCGGTTAGCCCAGCGGCGGCGGCGCGAACAGCGCGTCGATGCCCTCGCACGCGTCCTCGTCGATCCAGCGGCGGCGCAGCAGGCAATCGAGCGTCGCGAGGCTGGCGTCGACGGTTAGCGCGCCTTCCTCGATCCAGCGTGCGACTTCGTCGACGCGCGCGAGCCGGTGTTCGCCCACTTCGCCGTCCTGGTTGCGCGGGGCGAAGTCGGCGGGCAGCGCGAGGTCGTAGATGAAGATCTGCTCGGCCTGCGTGCCTTCCGGCAGCGATTGCAGCACGTGCGCGGTGCGGCCCGCGACCGCGCTCGCCGCGATCTCCGCTGGAATGCCCGCTTCTTCCCAGCACTCCTTGACGATCGTTTCGGCGATACCGAAGCCCCAGCCGATCCCGCCCGCGACGACATTGTCGAGCATGCCGGGGTCGGTGGCCTTCGTGTCGCTGCGGCGCGCGATCCACAATTGCGGCGCGCCACGGGGCGCGCCGCCATCCGCATATTCTACGACGCCGTTCAGATGCACCGCGTACGTCATCGTGCCGAAGAAGCGCGATGCCGCGCGCTCGATATACGCGAGCGGCGGCGCGTCGAACGCATTGCGGATCGCGTAGGTCTCGTTGCGCCAGCCGGGGATGCGGCCATCGGCGGCGAGCGCGCCGATCACGGAAGCGAGCGCCGCGCTGCGCAGATGGACGCTATCAAAGGTGGCGGAGAGCGTCACGCCGTCGTTCGCGATCTCGAACACGTCGGGCCAGCGCGCGAGCAGCGGCACGTCGCGCTCGCGAATCCAGCCGACCTGTTCGGCGCCGATCAGAAACGGCCGATGCGCGTTCGCGTCGAAGCGGCGCGCGGCGGTGATGCAAGGCAAAGTCATCGAAAACTCCAAAACGTCCGCCGTCGTGGCGAACCTGGCAAAGCGGAAGCGGCCGGGTTGCGTGACGCGCGTCAGTCGCGCAGTGCGACGCGAATCCCGATCGCGATGAACGTCGCGCCGGCCACGCGATCGAGCCACAGGCCGACACGCGGCCGCCGTCTGAGCCAGCTGCCGATGATCCCCGCGCACACGCCGAACAGCGAAAACACCACGACGGTCTGCAGCATGAACAGCGCGCCGAGCTCGAGCATCTGCACGGTCACGCTCTGCGCGCCGCCGGGCTGCACGAACTGCGGCAGAAACACGACGAAGAACAGCGTGACCTTCGGATTCATCAGATTGCCGAGCACGCTCTGGCGAAAGACAGCCGAAAGCGGCTGCGGCGCACGCTCGTGCGCGGTCGCGAGCCCCTGGCTGCGCAGCGCCTTGATACCGATCCACACCAGATACGCGGCGCCGGCGAGCTTGATCGCTTCGAACGCGAGCGGCGACGAACGCAGCAGCGCGGCGACGCCGAGCGCCGCGAGCGTCGTATGAAACGTGATGCCGGCGGCAAAGCCGAGCGCGGCGACGAGGCCGGCCGCGCGGCCCTGCGAGATGCCGCGCGCGAGCACCTGCAGATTGTCCGGGCCGGGCGCCACGGTGATCGCAATCGAAGTGGCGAGAAACAGCAGGAAATTGGGCATCGTGGTGGCCTTCTGGGTTGGGCGGCTGCTGAGCCCTGGCGGTGAGCCATGTCGTTGAACCCGGTTGGCCTTGTGCGGCCAATGGAGCCTGTGCGACTTTAACTGCTGGTACGGCGAGAAACCCGACCGTCACGGCGCACGCGGTAACGGCCTCCGGGTTCAGTGACCGCCGAAACTCGTCACTGTATAGAGCGCAAGACCGCCCTCGCACAGCAGCTTCGAACCGCCCAGGTCCGGCAAATCGACGATCGCCGCACCTTCCACGACGACCGCGCCGAGCCGCTCGAGCAGCAGCTTGCCGGCCATCATCGTGCCGCCGGTCGCGATCAGGTCGTCGATGATCACGACGCGATCGCCCGGCTCGCACGCATCCTCGTGAATCTCGACAGTCGCGGTGCCGTATTCCAGTTCGTACGATTGCGAGATCCGCTTGTACGGCAGCTTGCCCGCCTTGCGAATCGGGATGAAGCCAATGCTCAGCTCGTGCGCGACGATCGGCCCGATGATGAAGCCGCGCGCATCGAGCCCGGCGATGTAATCGAGCTTCGCATCGATATAGCGCTGCACGAACAGGTCGATCAGCACGCGCAGCGACTTCGGCTCGCGCAGGAGCGGCGTGATGTCGCGGAACTGCACGCCCGGCTGCGGCCAGTCGGGCACCGTGCGAATGTGACTTCTGAGGTACTCGGCCGCATCGAGCGGCGCGCTCGCGAGCGCGTTGGACATGATGTCTCCGGATGGACCTCGACAGGTCCGGTGAAATGCTTGAATCAGGGCCGCCGGCCAGAACGGGCCAGGTTCACGGGTTCAGGCCGCGGCGGCGCGGCGGTGCTTCGACAGCCGCTCCTCGGCCTGCGCCAGTTGCTCGGGCAGACCGCGCAGCACCACGATGTCGCTCGCGCGCAGTTTCGTCGACGGGTCCGGTTCGACGCCGCGGATGCCGTGCCGGCGGATCGCGGTCACTTCGACACCGAGTTCGTACAGGCCCACCTCGGCGAGCGTACGGCCCACCGCGTCGGAGCTCTCGTCGACCGGCACCGATTGTAGCCGCACCTGCTCGTGACCGTCGTCGTCGTCGATGTCGTCGGCGCCGTGGAAATAGCCGCGCAACAGCGAGTAGCGTTCGTCGCGCATCTCCTCGACGCGCCGCACCACGCGCCGCATCGGCACGCCCATCACGACGAGCGTGTGCGACGCGAGCATCAGGCTGCCCTCGACGATCTCCGGAATCACCTCGGTCGCCCCGGCGGCGAGCAGTTTCTCCAGATCGGCGTCGTCGACGGTACGCACGATGACCGGCAGCGTCGGCTCCATCTCGTGAATGTTGTGCAGCACGCGCAGTGCCGACGGCGTGTTCGCGTAGGTGATCGCGATCGCGGCCGCGCGATGCAGGCCCGCGGCCAGCAGCGACTCGCGCCGCCCCGCGTCGCCGAACACGACCGATTCACCGGCCGCCGCGGCCGCCGCGACACGGTCGGGATCGAGGTCGAGCGCGACATACGAGAGCCCTTCATGCTCGAGCATGCGCGCGAGGTTCTGCCCGGCGCGCCCATAGCCGCAGATGATCACGTGGCCGCTCTGCTTCAGGCTCTGGGTCGCGATGCGTGTCATCTGCAACGACTGCATCATCCATTCGGTCGAAGACAGCCGCAGCACGACGCGGTCCGCGTTCTGGATCATGAACGGCGCGGCGAGCATCGACAGCAGCATCGCGGCGAGAATCGTCTGCAACAGCGTCGCGTCCACCAGATGCCGGTCGAGGATCAGGTTCAGCAGCACGAAGCCGAACTCGCCCGCCTGCGCGAGACCGATACCGGTGCGCATCGCGACGCCCGGCGTCGCGCCGAAAAGCCGCGCAAGGCCGGTAATCATGACCATCTTCAGCAGCACCGGGCCGATGAAAAACGCCAGCACGACGAGCGGATGCTCCCAGATCACGCGCGGATTGAGCAGCATGCCGGTAGTCACGAAGAAGAGCCCGAGCAGCACGTCGCGAAACGGCTTGATGTCCTCTTCCACCTGATGCCGGTACGGCGTCTCGGCGATCAACATGCCGGCAATGAATGCGCCGAGCGCGAGCGACAGCCCGAATTTGTCGGTGATGAACGCGGCGCCGAGCGTCACCAGCAGCAGATTGAGGATGAACAGCTCCTGCGAGCGGCGCCGCGCGACCACGTTGAACCAGCGCGTCATGAAGCGCTGGCCGACGATCAGCAGCAGCGCGAGGGCCACGATGATCTTGATCGCCGCGATGCCGAGCGCGCTGGCCAGATTCTCCGAGCGGCCGCCGAGCGCCGAAATGATGATCAAAAGCGGCACCACCGCGAGATCCTGGAACAGCAGCACGCCGAAGATATTGCGGCCGTGCTCGGTTTCGATCTCGAGCCGCTCCGCCAGCATCTTGCTGACGATCGCGGTCGACGACATCGCCAGCGCGCCGCCCAGCGCGACGCACGCCTGCCACGTGATATGCACCCAGCGCTCGAGCACGAAGCCGAGCGACACCGCCACCGCGACCGTGCCGATCACCTGCAGCAAGCCGAGTCCGAACACGAGCCGGCGCATCGTGCGCAACTTGGCCAGCGAAAACTCCAGCCCGATCGAGAACATCAGGAACACGACGCCGAATTCCGCGAGGTTCTGCGCACCCGCCGAATCGGGAATCAGCCCGAACGCATGCGGCCCGACGACGATGCCGACCGTCAGATAGCCGAGCATCGGCGGCAGATTCAGGAAACGAAAGATCACCACGCCCGCCACCGATGCCAGCAGCAGAAACAGCGTCATCTCGAGCGGGGAAATCATCGGCAAAAACGCATGGGTGAAGCGTCCTCGTTCGTCAGCGGAACCGCGCACGAGAACGCCGTGCGACATGATGGATGGGGCCGGCAAAAAGCTGCTAAAGAGCGGCAAAGCAGCTGCAAATGAGACTATCGACAGGCCGACGAAGACAGCGGCCCGGCACAGCAGGCCCGGCGCGGCGAACAGGCGCCTTTGCTATACTCCGCGCATGATAGCGAAAATCAATGGCGACAGGGCACTCACGCTTGCTCGCGACGTACTCGACATCGAAGCGGACGCCGTGCGCGCGCTTCGCGACCAGATCGACGGCAGTTTTGTCGGCGCGGTCGATTTCATCCTGGGTTGCCGTGGGCGCGTGGTCGTCTCCGGCATCGGCAAATCAGGCCACATAGCCCGCAAGCTGGCGGCCACGCTGGCAAGCACCGGCACACCCGCGTTCTTCGTGCATCCGGCCGAAGCCAGTCACGGCGACCTCGGCATGGTCACCGCCGACGACGTCTTCCTCGCGCTGTCCAATTCTGGCGAAACCGAAGAGTTGATGGCGATCCTGCCGCTCATCAAGCGGATCGGCGCGAAGCTGATCGCGATGACGGGCCGCCCCGGCTCCAGCCTCGCGCAACTCGCGGACGTGCATCTGAATTCCGGCGTCGCGAAGGAAGCCTGTCCGATGAATCTCGCGCCCACCGCCAGCACCACCGCCGCGCTCGCACTCGGCGATGCGCTCGCTGTCGCGGTGCTCGACGCGCGCGGCTTCGGCCGCGACGACTTTGCGCGCTCGCATCCGGGCGGCGCGCTCGGCCGACGCTTGCTCACCTACGTGCGCGACGTCATGCGCACCGGCGACCAGTTGCCGCAGGTCAAACCCGAGGCAACCGTCAGCGATGCCCTCTTCCAACTGACCGCAAAACGCATGGGCATGACCTCGGTTGTCGACCATGAAGGCCGTGTGACGGGCATCTTCACGGATGGCGACCTGCGCCGCGTGCTCGAACGCGACGGCGATTTTCGCCAGTTGCCGATCGGTTCGGTGATGACCGCGAGCCCGCGCACGATCGGGCCGGATCAACTCGCGGTCGAAGCGGTGGAACTGATGGAGCGCTATCGCATCAATCAGATGCTGGTCGTCGACGAATCGGGCAAGCTAATCGGCGCGCTCAACATGCACGACCTGTTTTCGAAGAAGGTGATCTGATGGCAGTTGGTCCCCCTACCGCTACCGAACGCGCAAGCCGCGTGAAGCTGATGATTTTCGACGTCGACGGCGTACTGACCGACGGCGGCCTGCTGTTCACGGCGGAAGGCGACACGATGAAAGGCTTCAACTCGATGGACGGTCACGGCATGAAGCTGCTGCGCCAGGCCGGCATCGAAACGGCCATCATCACCGGGCGCCAGTCCGGCATCGTGGCGGCGCGGGCGAAAGAATTGAACATCACGCACGTCTACCAGGGCGTGCAGGACAAGCCGCAGGCGTTCGCCGACCTGCTGCGGCAAACCGGCCTCACCGCCGAGGAATGCGGCTACATGGGCGACGACTGGGTCGATCTCGCGGTAATGCTGCGCGTCGGCTTCGCGGCTGCGCCGGCCAATTCGCATCCCGAAGTGATCGCGCGTGCGCACTGGGTCAGCGAGGCGCGCGGCGGCCACGGCGCGGCACGCGAAGTGGTCGATACGCTGCTGCGCGCGCAGCACAAATATGAAGCACTGCTTGCGGCGGCGTGCAGCGGCGAGCAACGGGGCCTCGTTGGATGAACCAGTTTCGCCTGACTTCGCTGATCCCGCTCATCGCGATGGCGGCGCTCGCCGGCATCACGTGGTGGCTGCTGCAAGCCACGTTGCCGAGCAAGACCGACAACGAGGTGCGCCCGAAAGAGCACACGCCGGACTACTTCGCGGACAACTTCTCGGTGTCCGAGCTCGACCAGTCTGGCGCGACGCAGTACCGGCTGACCGCGCAGTCGCTGATCCATTACGAGGACGACGAAATGAGCGACCTCGTCAAACCGGCGATGCGCGCGTTCCAGCCCGGCAAACCGATCGTCACCGCGACCGGCGATACCGGCACGGTCAACGCGGATGCGTCGATCGTCAATCTGTACCAGAACGCCCGCATTCTGCGCGCGCCCGGCGGCGGCGATCCGCAGATGCAGGCTGATTCCGAGCATTTCAGGGTCCTCGTCAACGACGATGTGATCGAGACTGAAAAGCCAGTTAAACTTCAGCGCGGCATGTCGGTGATGACTGCCAGCGGCATGAAATACAACAATGTCACCCGGTTTATGCAATTGTTCGGCAATGTAAGAGGCGCAATCGCCGCGTCCGATTCCGGCCACTAAGCCAACGCATACCGGGTAATCCATTCCAGGCGTGACTGCATGAACGAATCGCTCCCCCGTTTTCATACCGGCCGTTCGCGCGCGCTGTCCGCGTGCCGCGCCGCACTCGCTGCGCTCGTCGTCGCGTTGCCGCTTGTCGGCTTCGCGCCGCTCGCGCACGCGGACCGCGCCGACAAGGACAAGCCGCTGAACATCGAAGCTGACAACATGACTTACGACGACCTGCGGCAGGTCAGCATCTTTACCGGCCACGTGGTGGCGACCAAAGGGACGATCCTGATCAAGGCCGATCGCGTCGAAGTGTCGCAAGATCCGCAGGGCTACCAGTTCGCGACCGGCACCTCGAGCGGCAACAATCTGTCGTATTTCCGCCAGAAGCGCGAAGGGCTCGATGAATACATCGAGGGTACGGCCATCCGTATCGATTACGACGGCAAGCAGGATCTGACCACGCTGACCACCAACGCGACGGTGCGCCGCCTGCAGAGCATGACGACGCTGCTCGACCAGGTGCACGGCAGCGTGATCACCTACGACGGCCAGAACGACTTCTACACCGCCAAGGCGGGCAAGGACGTCGCCGGTCCGGGCAATCCCACCGGCCGCGTGCGCGCAATGCTGTCGCCGCGCAATGCGGGCGCCGCGCCGCTGACCGGCGCGTCGGCCACGCTCACGCCGTCCAACTCGATCCAGGGAGCGCCGAACCAGTGAGCACCATCAGCAGCACCATCGCGCCCCTCCCCCATCGCAAGCCGGCCGGCACCAGTAGTTCGCTGGCCGTGCGCAATTTGAAGAAGCGCTATGGCTCGCGCACGGTCGTCAAGGACGTGTCGCTCGACGTGAAAAGCGGCGAAGTGGTCGGCCTGCTCGGCCCCAACGGTGCCGGCAAGACCACGTCGTTCTACATGATCGTCGGCCTCGTGCCGCTCGACGCCGGCGAAATCGATCTGGATGGCAAGTCGATCAGCCTTCTGCCCATTCACAAGCGCGCTTCGCTCGGCCTGTCGTATCTGCCGCAGGAAGCGTCGGTGTTCCGCAAGTTGACCGTCGAGCAGAATATTCGCGCGGTGCTGGAACTGCAGCATGACGAAAACGGCAAGCGCCTCGGCAAAGACGCGATCACGTCGCGCACCGAAGCGCTGCTCGACGAGCTTCAGATCGCGCATCTGCGTGAAAATCCGGCGCTGTCGCTGTCGGGCGGCGAGCGTCGTCGGGTTGAAATTGCGCGCGCGCTGGCAACCAATCCGAGCTTCATCCTGCTCGACGAACCGTTCGCCGGCGTCGACCCGATCGCGGTGCTGGAAATCCAGAAAATCGTCAAGTTCTTGAAGCAGCGCAATATCGGCGTCCTGATTACCGACCACAACGTACGCGAAACGCTAGGTATCTGCGATCACGCGTACATCATCAGCGACGGCAGCGTGCTGGCCGCCGGCGCGCCTAGCGACATCATCGAAAACGAAAGCGTGCGGCGCGTCTATTTGGGCGAGCACTTCCGCATGTAAGCACACACGGCGTCCCCGGCCACGCGAGCGCGCGCGGCCGGCCGCGGCGCCAATTTTGCGGCACCCGCACATTCGTTGTCAGACGGCGCAGGCTGGCGCCGGGCGGTGCGCCATTTCGGCGTACCCAAAAATTGCGTGTGCCGCAAGGTATCGCGGTCGTGGCAAACTCTCTACAATGAATCTCAACTTGCCATGAAAGCCAGCCTCCAACTCCGCCTATCGCAGCATCTTGCGCTGACGCCGCAACTGCAACAGTCCATCCGGCTGCTGCAGTTGTCGACGCTCGAATTGCAGCAGGAAGTCGCCATGGCGATCTCGCAGAATCCACTCCTCGAAAACGAAGACGAGTGGATTGCGAGCCCGTTGCGGGTTGCGGCCGACGGTTCCGTGATCGCCCAGACACCGGGCTCCTCGGCGCCGGCCGACCCGATGGCCGGAAACGGTTCGGCATCGTCCGAGGGCAGCGGCGAGCGAGCCGAAAGCGGCGAACCGCAGGGTGTCGATGAATACAACGGCCTTTCGGGCGACGGCGGCGGCGACACGTCACAGTGGAACCTCGACGACTACGGCCGCTCCGGCAACGCGTCCGACGACGACGACCTGCCCCCGCTGCAAATCCACGAATCGAGCACATCGCTGCGCGACCACCTGATGGCGCAACTACGTGTCACCCAGGCGAGCCAGCGCGACCGCGCGCTCATCACGTTCCTGATCGAATCGCTCGACGACGACGGCTATCTCGCCGCCACGCTCGAAGAAGTGCTGGCCGACCTGCCCGAAGAACTCGAAGTCGATGTCGACGAACTGAACGCCGCGCTTGCGCTGCTGCATAGCTTCGACCCTCCCGGCGTCGGCGCGCGGTCCGCGTCCGAATGTCTGAAGCTGCAGTTGCTGCGGCTCGAGCCATCGCCAACGCGCACGCTTGCGCTAGACATTGTCGGCCATTACCTGGAGTTGCTCGCCGCGCGCGATTTCACGCGGCTGCGCAAGCACCTGAAGGCCAGCGACGACGATCTGCGCGACGCGCATGTGCTGATCCGCTCGCTCGAACCATTTCCGGGCGCCGCCTACGGCAAGGCCGAAGCGGACTACGTTGTGCCCGACATCATGGTGCGCAAAACGGCACAGGGCTGGCAGGCGGAGCTGAATCCCGAGGTCGTGCCGAAGCTGCGGATTAACCACCTGTACGCCAATATTCTGCGCAATAACCGCGGCGATCCGGGCAGTGGTTCGTTGCGCCAGCAACTGCAGGAAGCACGCTGGCTGATCAAAAATATCCAGCAGCGTTTCGAGACGATCCTGCGTGTCGCGCAGGCAATTGTCGAGCGTCAGAAGAGCTTTTTTGTGCACGGCGAAATCGCCATGCGCCCCTTGGTTTTGCGGGAAATAGCTGATACGCTGGGCCTACACGAGTCGACTGTCTCGCGTGTGACAACCGGTAAATACATGCTTACCCCTTTCGGGACGCTGGAATTCAAGTACTTTTTCGGCTCGCACGTTTCGACGGACACCGGCGGCGCGGCCTCCTCCACGGCCATTCGCGCGCTGATCAAACAACTGATAGGAGCGGAAAACCCGAAATCGCCACTTTCAGACAGTCGCATAGCCGAACTGCTGGCGGAACAGGGCTTCGTGGTCGCACGTCGTACCGTTGCGAAATACCGTGAGGCGCTCAAAATCCCGGCAGTCAACCTGCGCAAGTCTCTGTAGCTCGCCGCGTTTTGCAGCGGGCATTTACCGGCCGCTCCGCACCTGGCGGACAGGCCGGCCGCTGCGACCTGCCAGATGTCCGTCACCGGGGGGCGACATAGGCAAGCCGTCAGATCGACCGGACCTTTGTCATTGTGCGGACCAAGCGGCCATTAGCTTGGAGAAGCACTATGAATCTCAAGATCAGTGGACACCACCTCGAAGTAACGCCTGCGTTGCGCGAATACGTGATCACCAAACTGGACAGGGTGCTAAGACATTTCGATCAGGTCATCGACGGCAGTGTGGTCCTCTCGGTCGACAACCATAAGGAAAAGGAGAAGCGTCAAAAGGTGGAAATCAACCTCCACCTGAAGGGCAAGGATATTTTCGTCGAGAGTTGTGACAGTGATTTGTACGCTGCGATCGATCTGATGATCGACAAGCTCGACAGACAGGTGATACGCCACAAGGATCGTCTGCAAGGCCATCAGCACGAAGCGATCAAGTATCAGCCGGCGCCGCAACTGGACGTGCCGCCGCAATAGGACAAACTCGAGGGAATTGCTGATTTCTCTGGGACTCGTCAAGCCGCCCGCAACTGGGCGGTTTTTCGTTTCAGCGCCCGGCGCGCGCTCTGCGCCGGTGCGCCCTCGCCGAGGCCAGGCTCAATCATTCGCGCAGACGTTTGCGCAGCGCGACATATTCCGCGCCGCAAGCGGTGAAAAACCGGATATGCATAGATGGCGCGCCGCACCATCGGCTGTCACCCTGTTCTATAATGTTCCGGTTACCATCGGGGTCAAGCCAGTTCTGATGAAGTACGGCCGGTCGAAATCTCACGCTTTCCCGATCGACTCTCACCGTCCGTCTTCGCCAGCATCGAACGAATGGAACGTCACTCAACCGCCCCGGTGGGGAGAACTCAGGCCACGTTTTCGCCTGTCAACATGAATCGTTTAGCCAAATTTCTTCCCCTCGAGAACGTCGTCATCGGACTATCGGTCACCAGCAAGAAACGCGTGTTCGAGCAAGCGGGCCTGATCTTCGAGAACCAGAACGGCATCGCCCGCAGTACCGTCACAGACAATCTTTTTGCGCGAGAACGACTCGGCTCGACCGGGCTCGGCGAAGGCGTCGCGATTCCGCATGGGCGGATCAAGGGCCTCAAGCAACCGCTCGCCGCATTCGTCAGACTCGCGGAACCCATCCCCTTCGAAGCGCCGGACGGCCAGCCGGTCTCGCTGCTGATCTTCCTGCTCGTCCCCGAGCAGGCCACTCAACAGCACCTCGAAATTCTTTCCGAGATCGCGCAATTGCTGTCCGATCGCGACGCCCGCGAGCGGCTGCACACTGAAGAAGACCGCGAATCGTTGCATCGCCTGCTTACTCAGTGGCAACCTTGAGGCAATGGCGGCGGTAGTACATACGCGCGCGCACACGCAGGTAAGGCCCGGCAAGCGGCTAACACTGGAGTCACTGACTCATGGATACGTCCAGCATCAACGCCCAGAGCATTTTCGACGACAACGCCGCCATGCTGAAGCTCAGCTGGCTCACGGGGCATGAAGGCTGGGAGCGCGGCTTCTCTTCGGAATCGGTCGCCAATGCCACGTCGAGCGCCGACCTCGTCGGCCACCTGAACCTGATCCACCCGAACCGGATCCAGGTGCTCGGCGATGCGGAAATCGACTACTACAAACGTCAGACCGATGAAGACCGCTCGCGCCACATGGCCGAACTGATCGCGCTCGAGCCACCGTTTCTCGTCGTCGCGGGCGGCGTCGCGGCGCCGCCTGAGCTCGTGCTGCGCTGCACGCGCTCGTCGACGCCGCTGTTCACGACGCCGACCTCGGCGGCGGCGGTGATCGATAGTCTGCGTCTTTACATGTCGCGGATTCTCGCGCCGCGCGCGACGCTGCACGGCGTCTTTCTCGACATCCTCGGCATGGGTGTGCTGCTGACCGGCGACTCGGGTCTCGGCAAGAGCGAACTCGGCCTCGAACTGATCAGCCGCGGCCATGGTCTCGTCGCCGACGACGCGGTCGACTTCGTGCGCCTCGGCCCCGACTTCGTCGAAGGACGCTGCCCGCCGCTGCTGCAGAACCTGCTGGAAGTGCGCGGCCTCGGTCTGCTCGACATCAAGACGATCTTCGGCGAAACGGCGGTGCGCCGGAAAATGAAACTGAAGCTGATCGTGCAACTGGTGCGCCGCCCCGATGGCGAATTCCAGCGACTGCCGCTGGAAAGCCAGACCGTCGACGTGCTCGGCCTGCCGATCAGCAAGGTGACGATCCAGGTGGCCGCGGGCCGCAACCTCGCGGTGCTGGTCGAAGCGGCCGTGCGCAATACGATCCTGCAGTTGCGCGGTATCGACACGCTGCGCGATTTCATGGATCGGCAACGTCTCGCCATGCAGGATCCCGATAGCCAGTTTCCCGGCAAGCTGATCTGAAGCCGATCACAGCGCCATGAAGCGCCCACAGAAGGCAGGACGCGGGCACCGGCATGGAGGCCAGATGCTATGATGAAATCTACGCTTTCGACGACTCCATGCGCATAATCCTGATCACCGGTATCTCCGGCTCCGGCAAATCGGTTGCCCTGAACGCGCTCGAAGACGCGGGTTATTACTGCGTCGACAATCTGCCGCCGCGTTTTCTGCAGCAACTCGCCACCTACCTCGCCGCCGACGGCCAGGACCGTCTCGCGGTCGCGATCGACGCGCGCTCCGGTTCGTCGCTCGACGAAATGCCCGCGATGATCCGCGACCTCAAGCGCTCGCACGACGTGCGCGTGCTGTTCCTGAGCGCGAGCACGCAGTCGCTGATTCAACGCTTTTCCGAAACGCGCCGCCGCCATCCGTTGTCCGGCTCGCCCGCGCACGACGCGGACGTTGGCCTGCTCACGTCGCTCGCCGAAGCGATCGAACGCGAGCGCGAACTGGTCGCGGGACTTGCCGAATTCGGCCATCAGATCGACACGAGTAATCTGCGCGCGAACGTGCTGCGCGCATGGGTCAAACGCTTCATCGAGCAAGAGGACGCGGGGCTCGTGCTGATGTTCGAGTCGTTCGGTTTCAAGCGCGGCGTACCGCTCGACGCGGATTTCGTATTCGACGTACGCACGCTGCCGAACCCATACTACGATCATGAATTGAGGCCGCTCACCGGGCTTGATAAACCGGTGATGGATTTTCTCGATGCGCAGCCGGTCGTCCACGAGATGATCGACGACATCGAGAAGTATCTGTCCAAGTGGCTGCCGCATTTCCGCGACGACAATCGCAGTTATCTGACCGTCGCAATCGGTTGCACGGGCGGCCAGCACCGCTCGGTATTCATCGCGGAGACGCTTGCCGCGCGTCTCGCGACATCGGCGAATGTGATCGTGCGGCACCGTGATGCGCCGGTCGACGTCGGCGAATCATCGAAGCTGGTGGCTTAACCGGCCGCATCGCGCGGCCTTAACCCGAAGCGTTGCGCCATGTCCTCTACGCCTACTGTGTACGCCGATTTGCCGCTGTTTCCGCTGCATACGGTGCTATTTCCTGATGGCTTGCTGCCGCTGAAAATCTTCGAAGCGCGCTACCTCGACATGGCGCGTGACTGCCTGCGGGAAAAAACACCGTTCGGCGTGTGCATGCTGAAAAGCGGCGCCGAAGTCGCACGTGAGGAAGAACCTTCGGTGCCCGAAACGATCGGCTGTCTCGCCGAAATCGACGAGTGCGACGTCGAGGCATTCGGCATGTTGCTGATTCGCGCACGCGGCACAAAGCGCTTTCGTCTGTTGTCGCATCGCGTCGAAGCGAGCGGCCTGCTGGTCGGCATGGCCGAACCGCTCGCCGACGACCTGCCGCTCGAAGGCAACGAGCTCTTGGCCAAATTCGGCGCGTGCGCGGAAGTGCTCGAACGGATCATCGCGACGATCCGCGAACGCGATCCGGACAGCCTGCCGTTCGCGGAGCCTTTCCGGCTCGACGATCCGTCGTGGGTGTCCAACCGTCTCGCCGAGGTGCTGCCAATCGCGTTGCGCGCGCGGCAAAAGCTGATGGAACTGACCGATGCCGGCGCGCGCATCGACGTCGTGCATCACTACATGCAGCAGCATCAGTTGCTGTGAAATCCTGAAGTCGTCCTTCCGCTAGATCAACGAACCATGCAGGCTGGCGAGCAGCTTGCGCACCGGGGCCGGCACGCCGAACGAATCCAGATCGCTGAGCGCAACCCAGGCGGTGTCCGCATCGTTGAGCGCAGCCAGAGCACCGACACCGCGATCGAGTTCGGCAAGCCGCGGTTCGATGTCGAGCTTGAAATGCGTGAACACGTGGGAGAACGACGCAAGCGCCGACACCTCACCGTCGCTGCCGAACGCGCGTGCCCGCTCGGCGAGCTTCGCTTCGTCGGCGGCTTCGGGCAGACTCCACAGACCGCCCCAGATGCCCGACGGCGGACGCCGCTCGAGCATCACCGCGTTGCCGTCGCGCAGCACCAGCATCCACGTGCGGCGCGTCGGCACCGCTTTCTTCGGGCGCGCGGTCGGCAATTCGCGCTGACGTCCGGTGACGTTGGCGACGCAGTCCGGCGCGAACGGACAGCGCGTGCAGTCGGGTTTGCCGCGCACGCACAAGGTCGCGCCGAGATCCATCAAGCCCTGCGTGTAGGCGCTGACATCCGCCTTCGACGCATTCGACGGCAACAGTGATTCCGCGAGCGTCCACATTGCGTTCTCGACTTTCTTCTCGCCCGGAAAACCTTCGACGCCGAACACGCGCGCGAGCACGCGCTTTACGTTGCCATCGAGAATCGTCGCGCGCGCACCGAACGCGAACGACGCGATCGCCGCGGCCGTCGAGCGGCCAATGCCGGGCAACTCGGCGAGTTCATCAACCGACGCGGGAAACGCGCCGCCATGCTGCTCGACGACGACCTGCGCGCAGCGATGCAGATTGCGCGCGCGCGTGTAGTAGCCGAGGCCGGCCCACAGTGCCATCACGTCATCGGATGTCGCTGCGCCGAGCGCGGCGACATCCGGGAAACGCGCAAGGAATTTCGCGTAGTACGGAATCACCGTCGAGACCTGGGTCTGCTGCAGCATGATTTCCGACAGCCAGATCCGATACGGGTCACGCGTGTTCTGCCACGGCAGATCGTGACGGCCATGCTGGCGCTGCCATGCGATCAGGCGCGCGGAAAAATCGGGTATCGGCGTGAATGCGGGCGTGGTGTCGGACGCGCTGGAGCGCGTGGCGATCGTTGGAGTCAGGCGGGAAGGCATCGAGAATCTAGCGCTGGCAAGTGGGACAGAAGTACGTGGAGCGTTGTCCCTGCACGATCTGTTTGATTGGCGTTGCACACACACGGCATGGCAGGCCCGCGCGATCATAGACGAAGTAGTCGAGCTGGAAATAGCCGCTTTCGCCGTTGCTGCCGACGAAATCGCGCAGCGTGCTGCCGCCCTTGTCGATCGCGGCGGCGAGCGTCACGCGCACGGCATCGGCCAGCAGTTCATAACGCACGAGCGACACGCGGCCGGCCGCGGTGGTCGGCCGGATACCCGCGCGAAAGAGACTTTCCGACGCGTAGATGTTGCCCACGCCGACCACGATGTCGCCTGCCAGCAAAGCCTGCTTCACCGACACCTTGCGCCCGCGCGTCAACCGATGCATCAGCGCGCCCGAAAACGCCGGCGAGAAAGGCTCGACGCCAAGGCTCGCGAGCAGCGGATGCTCGAGGATGTCGCCTTCCTCGCGCGGATGCCACAGCACCGCGCCGAAGCGGCGCGGATCACGGTAGCGCAGGATGAAGTCGTCGAAGATCCAGTCGACATGATCGTGCTTCGCCGCGGCAGGCGGATGCGGCACATGACGCAAAACGCGCAACGTGCCCGTCATGCCGAGGTGCACGATGAACCACCCTGCGTCGATTTCGAACAGCAGATACTTGCCGCGTCGCTCGACTTTGCGCACCACATGGCCACGCAAGGTTTTCGCAAGGTCGGCCGGAATCGGCCAGCGCAGCGCGGCCGTCCGCACGTCGACGCGCTCAACCTTGCGCCCGGACACATACGGTTCGATCCCTCGTCGGGTAACCTCGACTTCTGGCAACTCTGGCATGGCTGATTGGTCTGCTACTTGCGTGAGTGGTTGTGCGCGTATTGTAGCGAGCGCGTTACAATCGACTGAAACATTGAACGGATTTCCATGAACGTGTCCTTCGTGAAGCTGCTTTCAAAGCGCCGCGCGCGCGTGTCCAACGTGCCGCTCGCCGTGTCCGCTCGCCGGATGCTTGGTGCGGGTGCGCTCGCATTGTGGGCGCTCGCCGCCGTGCCCGCGCATGCGCAGGACCCGTCGCCAGATTCCGACGACACGTCGGTCACGATGCCGGACCCGCTGGGTCCGTCAACCCCTCAAGACGAAAAGTCTTTGCCCGGGGTGCCTCTATCGAGCCAGATCGTCTTCCAGGTGCTGGCCGCCGAGATCGCGCTGCAGCGCGATCAGCCAGCACCGGCCTATCAGACCTACCTCGCGCTCGCGCGCGACACGCACGACCCGCGCATGGCGCAACGCGCCACCGAGATCGCGCTGGCCGCGCAGAGCCCATCGGACGCGCTCGCCGCCGCGCAATTGTGGCAACAGTACGCGCCCGGTTCGGAACGCGCCGCGCAACTCGACGCGTCGCTGCTCGTGCTGTCCGGCAAGCCCGACGACGCGTCGCCGATCCTGTCGCAGGAACTCGCGAAGGTACCTGAGGAAAATCGCGGCAGCGCAATCCTCGCGCTGCAATTGCTGTTGTCGCGCGGCCCGAACCGCGTCGGTGGCCTGCACGTGTTGCAGGACCTTCTGAAGAACGACATGAACCGGCCGGAAGCGCAACTGGCCGTCGCACGCCAGCAGTTGCTGGCCGACGACGCGCCGGGTGCTCGCAAGTCGCTCGAGCAGGCGCTCACGATCAAGCCCGACTACCTGCCCGCGGCGTTGGTGCTGTCGCAGATGGGCCCAGAGGAGCGCAAGGAAGGCATCGCGTCGCTCGAAAAGTACGTGCAGCAGAATCCGAAATCGCATGACGCGCGGCTCGCGCTCGCGCAGATGTATCTCGCGAGCGACCGTCTCGACGACGCGCAGAAGCAGTTCGAGATCATGCGCAAGGCAAACGCCAACGACCTGACGCCGTTGATGGCGCTCGCGCTGATCAAGATCCAGCAGAAGAAACTCCCCGAAGCGCAGACCTATCTGATTCAATACGCGCAGCAGGCCGAGAAGACGCCGGGCGCCGATGCGGGCCAGGCCTACATCTATCTCGCGCAGCTAGCGCTCGAACAGAAGAATGAGGCAGCCGCGAGCGACTGGCTGAACAAGATCTCGCCGGCGAGTCAGCAATACCTGGCCGCGCAGATCACGCGCGCGCAACTGCTCGCGAAGCAGGGCAAGACCGAGGAGGCGCGCCAGTTGCTCGCCAACTTGCAGACCTCGGATCCGCGTGACGTGGCGCTGATCGCGCGCACCGATGCAGCGGTCCTGTTCGACGCGAAGCGCTACCCGGAGGCCGAAGCGCGTCTGCAGCAAGCCACGGCGAACTTTCCCGACGACCCCGACCTCACCTACGACTACGCGATGGCCGCCGAGAAAACCGGCCATTACGACGTCATGGAAGCGCAGTTGCGCAAGCTGATCCAGACGCAGCCGGACAATCCGCAGGCGTATAACGCGCTCGGCTATTCGCTCGCCGATCGCAACCAGCGCCTGCCGGAAGCGGACATGCTGGTCGAGAAGGCCTCAGCCCTTGCACCGAACGATGCATTCATCATGGACAGCGTCGGCTGGGTCAAGTACCGGATGGGTAACACGGCCGATGCGATCAAGCTGCTGCGCAAGGCATACAGCCTCCAGCCGAACGCCGAGATCGGCGCGCACCTCGGCGAGGTGCTGTGGAAGGCCGGCGAACAGGAACAGGCGCGCGCCGCGTTCCGCGAGGCGCGCAAGCTCGAACCCAACAACGAGACTCTCGTCAAAACGTTGCAACGTCTTCAGGTAAACGATCTTTGATGCGTCTTTCCCGTTTGATTTCTTTTTCCATGGCACCGCGCGGCATCGCGCTTGGTTGCGCGGCGGCAGCGGTTGTCGCGTTGGCCGGCTGCGCATCGGTGAAGCCGCAGGGGCCGTCCACGTCGAACGCCGCGACCGAGGTTACCGCGCAAACCAGCCGCTCGTATCAGGGCCGCTTCGCGATCCAGTACAACGATCAGAACGGCCAGCAGCGCAACGCCTACGGCAATTTCTCGTGGCAGGAAACGGGCGACACTGTCACGCTGCAATTGCGCAATCCGCTAGGCCAGACGCTGGCCATCGTGACCTCGTCACCGGCTTCGGCGACGCTCGAGTTGCCGAACCGCCAGCCGCTCACCGCTGATAATGTGTCGACGCTGATGCAAAACGCGCTCGGCTTCACGCTGCCGGTCGAAGGGTTACGCTACTGGCTGCAGCCATCGCCGGCGCCGACCTCGCGCGCGCAGACAGAGAAGGATCCGGAGCAACCGTCGCGCCTGAAGCAGATCACCCAGGATGGCTGGACGATCGACTATGTCGCCTATGCCGATGCGCCGGCCACCGGCGTGAAGCGCGTCAATCTGAGTCGCTCGGAGCCGCCGCTCGACATCAAGCTCGTGCTCGACCAGTGAATCGTCGTTGCTGCTGTTTGTTCCGGCATCCGCTCACGTAACCTTGCCACCCGTATGGCGCCACCGTGGCGCATGTAGTCTTCACTCATGATCGAAACAACCGATTCGCTGCGCGACTGTCTCGCGCCAGCGAAACTCAATCTCTTCCTGCACATCACCGGCCGTCGGCCGGATGGTTATCACACGCTGCAAACGGTCTTCCAGTTGCTCGACTGGGGCGACACGCTGCACTTCACGCGACGCGATGACGGTCTCATCACGCGCCGCACGGAAATCGCCGACGTGCCGCCCGAGCATGACCTGACCGTACGGGCCGCGACGTTGCTGAAGTCGCATACGGGCTGTCGCGAAGGTGTCGATATAGAAATCGACAAGCGCCTGCCGATGGGCGCGGGCCTCGGCGGCGGCAGCTCCGACGCCGCGACGACGCTGCTCGCGCTCAATCGCCTGTGGAAGCTCGATCTGCCGCGTCAGGAGTTGCAGGACCTTGCGTTGAAGCTCGGCGCGGACGTGCCTTTCTTTGTATTTGGAAAAAATGCGTTTGCAGAGGGTGTCGGAGAATCATTAGACGTTGTACAATTGCCGCCGCGTCACTTTCTGGTAGTGACGCCGAGGGTCCAGGTTCCAACTGCAGCGATTTTTTCCGAAAAAGCGTTGACAAGAGATACAAAGCCCCTCATAATTACGGACTTTCCTGCAGAACATAGCTGCAACACTGAATGGCCAGAAAGCTTCGGCCGGAATGACATGCAGCAGGTTGTAGTAGGAAAGTACGCGGAAGTAGCGCAAGTGTTGCGATGGTTTGAGAGCATCGCACCAGCGCGGATGTCCGGATCGGGTGCCAGTGTTTTTGCAGCGTTCCGTAGCAAAGCTGAAGCAGAAGCGGCGCAAGCCAAGCTGCCCGGCGAATGGAGCAGCGCAGTAGCCGCGGGCTTGGATCAGCATCCACTCTTTGCTTTCGCGTCATAAGTTTTGCATCGTCGAACGAAACTCCACGTTCGGCGGAGCTCAAAGTTAGTGTAGGGGAGTCGCCAAGCTGGTTAAGGCACCGGATTTTGATTCCGGCATGCAAAGGTTCGAATCCTTTCTCCCCTGCCAAAAATTCTCGTAGTTCGCTGTAGTTCGCCGCAGTAATTCACATTCTCCCGCCCCAGCCTGAAGTAGGTGCATGATGAGCAGCCATGACGGCCTGATGGTTTTTACTGGCAACGCAAATCCCGCGCTTGCACAGGAAGTCGTCAAAAACCTCGGTATTCCCCTCGGCAAAGCAATGGTTAGCCGTTTCTCGGACGGTGAAATCCAGGTCGAGATTCAGGAAAATGTGCGCGGCAAGGATGTCTTCGTCCTGCAATCCACGTGCGCGCCGACTAACGACAATCTGATGGAACTGATGATCATGGTCGATGCGCTCAAGCGCGCATCCGCTGGCCGGATCACCGCAGCCATCCCTTACTTCGGTTATGCCCGTCAGGATCGTCGCCCGCGTTCGGCGCGTGTCGCCATCTCGGCGAAGGTCGTGGCGAACATGCTGGAAATCGCCGGCGTCGAGCGGATCATCACGATGGATCTGCACGCCGACCAGATTCAAGGCTTCTTCGACATCCCGGTCGACAACATCTACGCAACGCCCGTGCTGCTCGGCGATCTGCGCAAGCAGAACTACGACAACCTGATGGTTGTTTCGCCGGACGTCGGCGGTGTGGTCCGCGCCCGTGCATTGGCGAAGCAACTCAATTGCGACCTCGCGATCATCGACAAGCGTCGTCCGAAGGCGAACGTCGCCGAAGTGATGAACATCATCGGTGAAGTCGAAGGCCGCACCTGCGTGATCATGGACGACATGGTCGACACCGCAGGCACGCTGTGCAAGGCCGCGCAAGTTCTGAAGGAACGCGGCGCGAAGCAGGTATTCGCGTACGCCACCCACCCGGTTCTGTCGGGCGGCGCGGGCGAGCGTATCGCCGCCTCCGCACTCGACGAACTCGTAGTCACGGACACGATCCCGCTCGGCGAAGAAGCCCGTTCGTGCGCGAAGATCCGTTCGCTGACGAGCGCCGGCTTGCTGGCCGAAACGTTCTCGCGTATCCGCCGCGGCGATTCGGTCATGTCGCTGTTCGCTGAAAGTTAAGCATTTGCGAAGACGCCGCGTACCGCTTGATGCGACACGCGGCGTTTTTGCACAATCGGCATGAACGAACGAAGGTTCTTGCCGCGATCCCGGGCCTCAGCCATTACGGCTTCGAGGCCCTGTTTTTACTGCCTGGTCGCGGGCAGTGCATTGGAGATTCAACATGAAAGTAGTCGCTTTCGAGCGTTCCCAGCAAGGTACGGGTGCGAGCCGCCGCCTGCGTAACTCGGGCAAGACCCCGGGTATCGTTTATGGCGCTGGTGCTGACACGCAATTGATCGAACTCGATCACAACGCCCTGTGGCACGCGCTGAAGAAAGAAGTTTTCCACTCGTCGATCCTCGATCTGGAAGTGGCAGGCAAGTCGCAACAGGTTCTGCTGCGCGACGTGCAATACCACCCGTTCCGTCAGCTCGTGCTGCACGTGGACTTCCAGCGCGTCGACGCGTCGAAGAAGCTGCACACCAAGGTGCCGCTGCACTTCCTGAACCAGGAAACCAACCCGGCAGTGAAGCTGTCGAGCGCGGTGATCTCGCACGTCATCAACGAAATCGAAATCGAGTGCCTGCCGTCGGCACTGCCGGAATTCATCGAAGTCGACCTCGCGAAGATCGAAGCTGGCCAATCGGTTCACGCGAAGGACATCCCGCTGCCGGCAGGTGTGGCGCTCGTCGCCCACGTCGACGCGGAAAACCCGGTGGTCGCTGCTGCAACGATCCCGGCTGGCGCAATCGCTGAAGACGCTGCTGCTGCTGAAGGCGGCGAAACGCCGGCTGCTTAAGAGCCTTTCGGTTCGAAGCAAGCAATCCTCTCGATCCGTTTCCAATGAAACGGTCGATGTGACCCGCCGAGGTTCGCCCTGGCGGGTTTTTTTTCGGCTTTTTTTAGTCCGGTGCATTTCACTTCCGGACCTGGTGGACTCACGCAATCATGATCAAGCTGATCGTCGGGCTCGGCAATCCGGGCGCCGAATACACCGCGACGCGTCACAACGCCGGCTTCTGGCTGGTCGATCAACTCGCACGCGAGGCTGGCACGACGCTGCGCGACGAGCGGCGCTTTCACGGCTTTTACGCGAAGGCACGGTTGCATGGCGAGGAAGTGCATCTGCTCGAGCCGCAGACCTACATGAACCGTTCTGGTCAGTCGGTCGTCGCGCTTGCGCAATTCTTCAGGATTCTTCCCGACGAGATCCTCGTCGCTCACGACGAGCTCGACATGCCGCCCGGCAGCGTCAAGCTGAAGCTCGGCGGCGGCAGCGGCGGGCATAATGGCCTGAAGGACATCAGCGCGCATTTGTCGTCGCAGCAATACTGGCGGCTGCGGATCGGCATCGGTCATCCGCGTGATCTGATCCCCGAAAGCGCGCGCGCCGGCGCGAAGCCGGACGTCGCGAACTATGTGCTGAAGCCGCCGCGGCGAGAAGAGCAAGAGGTCATCGACTCGTCGATCGAGCGCGCGCTCGCGGTGATGCCGCAGATCATCAAGGGCGAGCTCGAACGCGCAATGATGCAACTGCATCGCAATAACAGCTGACGCGCGCCACATCCTTCGAAACCCGCAATCGACCCCGCGAGGAGAATCGCTTGAGCCGCTACTGGAGCGACATCGTTCACCGTCTGACGCCGTACGTGCCGGGCGAGCAGCCCGCGCTGGCGCATCCGGTGAAGCTGAACACCAATGAGAATCCGTATCCGCCGTCGCCGCGCGTGCTCGACGCGATCCGCCGCGAGCTCGGCGACACGGCCGACGCACTGCGCCGCTATCCCGATCCGAGCGCACGCAAGCTGCGCGAAACGGTCGCCGCGTATCACGGCATCCGCGCCGACCAGGTATTCGCGGGCAACGGCTCGGACGAAGTGCTCGCGCTGACATTCCAGGCCTTGCTGAAGCACGACAAGCCGCTGCTGTTTCCCGATATCACGTACAGCTTCTATCCGACCTACGCGAAGCTGTTCGAGGTCGACTACCGCACCGTCCCGCTCGACGGGGGTTTCGCGATCAACGTCGACGACTACGCGGTGCCCAATGGCGCCATCCTGTTTCCGAATCCGAACGCGCCGACCGGCCGGCCGCTGGCGCTGGCGGAAATCGAACGCCTCGTCGCCAGCCATCCCGATTCGGTCGTGGTGATCGACGAAGCCTATGTCGACTTCGGCGCCGAGTCGGCGATTGCGTTGATCGACCGCTATCCGAACCTGCTCGTCGTGCAGACCGTGTCGAAGTCACGTTCGCTCGCCGGCATGCGCGTCGGCTTCGCGTTCGGCGATGCGGCGCTGATCGATGCGCTCAATCGCGTGAAGGACAGCTTCAATTCGTACCCGCTCGACCGTCTAGCGCAAGCCGCTGCCACCGCCGCGTACGAAGACGACGCGTGGTTTCGCGAATGCTGCGCGAAGGTGATCGCGAGCCGTGAACGGCTCGCGGCGGAATTGACCGCGCTCGGCTTCGAGGTGGTGCCGTCGGCCGCGAATCTGCTGTTCGCGCGGCATCCAGGGTACGACGCGGCGACGCTCGCGTCGCGGCTGCGGGAAAAGGAAATTTTCGTGCGGCACTTCAATGCACCGCGGATTGACCAGCATCTACGGATCTCGGTCGGCACCGACGCCGAGTGCGACATCCTGCTCGACGCGTTGCGGGGTATTTTCAGCGCTTACGTCGGATAACGGAAACGCCGCCGCAAAAAAACGGCGAAGGCCCGCTGGCCTTCGCCTTTTTCTTTTGCGCTCACCCGCGCACGTCAGGTGCCTTTGGCGGCCTGCAACGCGTGATATTTCGCGATCAAACCCTCAGGCGTTTCGACGTGGTTCGGGTCACGCGGAATGCACTCGACCGGGCACACCTGAATGCACTGTGGCTCGTCGAAATGACCGACGCACTCGGTGCACTTCTTCGGATCGATCACATAGATTTCCGGGCCCATCGAAATCGCGTCGTTTGGGCACTCAGGCTCGCAGACGTCGCAGTTGATGCACTCGTCGGTAATCATCAGGGCCATGCTGCCACCAACTTTGCTAGATAAAACAATACATTATAGCTTTTTCGCCCCCGCGCGGTCGTGCAATCCCGCGCTTTATGCCGGGCTCGACAAGAATGTAGAGTCGATCCGCTCGAAGAAAAGATCCTGGAGTTCGTTGCTCGCATGAGGCAAAAAAACGAACGCCTGTCGGTTCGGGACATGATGGCCCAAAGTGCGCTCGGGTCTCCGGCCACCTTGCATGCCCGGATCACGTCAATGCGCGAAAAAGGCTGGCTCCTGCTCCACAACACCGAAGATGCTCGCCGCAAACAGGTCGAGCTAACGCCCGCCGCCCTCCGACACTTCGACAAACTTGCCGAGGCATTCGCCAAGGCCGCGCAGGGCAGCTGACATTGCACTGCGTCGGTTAAATGATCCGTCAAAACCGGCCATTCGCGCGACTCAGGCTCACGTCCCTTGGGCACCGCCCTGCGGATCCAGCGACGCGACCTTCTCCTTCAGCCATTTTTCGACTGACGGGAACACGAACTTGCTGACGTCGCCGCCCAACTGCGCGATCTCCCGCACGATCGTACCCGAGATGAACTGATACTGATCGGACGGCGTCATGAACATCGTCTCGACGTCGGGAAGCAGATAGCGGTTCATGCCCGCCATCTGGAACTCGTACTCGAAGTCCGACACCGCGCGCAGACCCCTGACGATCACCCGCGCGTTGTTGCTCCGCACGAAGTCCTTCAGCAGTCCCTTGAAGCTCATCACCTGGACGTTCGGATAGTGGCCGAGCACCTCGTGCGCAATCGCGAGGCGCTCCTGGAGAGTGAAAAACGGCTTCTTGGCACGGCTGTCGGCCACACCGACCACCAGCGTGTCGAAAATGCTCGACGCGCGCCGAACGAGGTCTTCGTGACCGCGCGTCAGCGGATCGAACGTGCCCGGGTACACGGCGACTACCATGAGACTTCTCCTCTTTTCAGACAAAAGGGCACGTCCAAGCGACGCATTTCGCACCGGCGCGGATGACGATAAACCGCCCGGCCCTTTTTTGGAACGCGCATTATTCCTTATTTTCGCGCTGCAGCAAATGAAAGTGCACTGCGCCCGCCTTGCCCTGCCGCACGACCTCCCAGTCCGCAAGCGACTGATGAGCGGTCGGTTCGAGCGCTTCGCCGGCCTCGACATAAAGATAGCCGTCGGGGCGCACGAGCGGCACGGCCACCGCGAGCGCCTTGCCGAGCAAGTCGGCATCGAACGGTGGATCGAGGAACACTACGTCGAACGAGCCCGGGGCGAGGCTCGCCGCAAGACGCAAGCCGTCCGCCTCGGCGATTTCGATCATGCGTGCATCGAGCCGCTGCTGGTTCGCGCGCAACTGGCCGGCGGCGCGCGCATGACGTTCCACCATCAACACGCGCGCCGCGCCGCGCGACGCAGCTTCGAAGCCGAGCGCGCCGCTACCTGCGAACAGATCGAGACAGTGCTGGCCGTCCAGGCGCTGGCCGAGCCAGTTGAACAGCGTTTCGCGGACGCGGTCGGGCGTCGGGCGCAGGCCGTCCAGATCGAGCACGGGCAGCGGCGTGCGTTTCCAGTCGCCGCCGATGATGCGAATGGCATGCGGCTTGCCGCCTTTGGACGAAGCGCCAGCGGCGCGTGAAGATGCTAAACGAGGCATGCAGTATCGTGCAGTTTCAGCTAGGTGTTGAATACGCCCGCGACGCCGGTGCGCGCGGGCCGGAGCGCCCACGTTACCACAGGGGCGGCGCGCGTCCAGCTTGCCCGGCCGGCCAATACGACGCACCGCGGCACGCCTGATAAAATGTGCGGCTGCCAGCGCCCCGCCTTTTCGCATCCCGGCGCTGCCCACCGCTTCGCCGGTCCCGTGCCGGCTGCGCGCATCGGCGCGCTCTCCCATACGTCAGATCATGTTCAGCTTTTTCAAACGATTCAAGGGTTCGAAAGAGTCCGATACCGCCGCAGACGAATCGCTGGCGGCGCAAGACGGCGCGACGCCCGAGGCCGAGGCCGTCGAGCCGGTTTCGCCCGTCAAATCCGTCGAGCCCACGCCGGCCGCCGTTCCGCCTGTGGTCACGACCATCATCGAGCCGCAGCCCGAGCCGCAAGACGCCGCGCTCGACAGCGTGGAAATCGTCCCGCCGCCCATGCAGGACGCCGGCGAAAAACGCTCGTGGCTCACGCGCCTGAAGAGCGGCCTCGCGAAAACCAGTTCGAACCTGACCGGCATCTTCGTCGGCACGAAGATCGACGAGGACCTGTACGAGGAACTCGAAACCGCGCTGCTGATGTCGGACGCCGGCGTCGAGGCGACCGAATTCCTACTCGAATCGCTGCGCGAGAAAGTGCGCACCGAGCGCCTGACGGACCCGCAGCAGGTCAAAACCGCATTGCGCACGCTGCTCGTCGAGTTGCTGAAGCCGCTCGAAAAATCGCTGATGCTCGGCCGCGCGCAGCCGCTCGTAATGATGATCGCCGGCGTCAACGGCGCGGGCAAAACCACCAGCATCGGCAAGCTCGCGAAGCATCTGCAGAGCTTTCACCAGTCGGTGCTGCTCGCTGCCGGCGACACGTTCCGCGCCGCCGCGCGCGAACAGCTTGCCGTCTGGGGCCAGCGCAACAACGTGACCGTGGTCGCGCAGGAAAGCGGCGATCCGGCTGCAGTGATCTTCGACGCGGTCGGCGCCGCGCGCGCGCGAAAGATCGACGTGATGATGGCCGACACGGCTGGCCGCCTGCCCACGCAGTTGCATTTGATGGAAGAACTGCGCAAGGTGAAGCGCGTGATCGGCAAGGCGCAAGACGGCGCGCCGCACGAAGTGCTGCTCGTGATCGACGCTAACACCGGCCAGAACGCGCTCACGCAGGTCAAGGCGTTCGACGACGCGCTCGGCCTCACCGGCCTGATCGTCACCAAGCTCGACGGCACCGCGAAGGGCGGCATCCTCGCGGCGATCGCGCGGCAGCGGCCGATTCCGGTGTACTTCATCGGCGTCGGCGAAAGGGTCGAGGATCTGCAGCCGTTCAGCGCGGAGGAGTTTTCGGACGCGCTGCTGGGCGGCTGATCCCGCAATCGCTTGACCGCCGCGGCGCTCGCCGCTCGCGGCGCGCAAAAAGGAAAAGGGCACTCCGCGGGGTGCCCTTCTTCGTTTCGAGCCGCCGTCAACGCTTCAAGCGATCCCGCGATCACTCCGCGTCCGGCTGCGCGCCCGGCGCAGCGCGGGCGAACGCATCGAGTTCCATCGCGTGGTCGTAGATGCGCTGGATCGTCGGAAACTTTGCGGTGTCGACCTTGAAGCGCTGTGCGTTGAAAACCTGCGGAATCAGGCACGCGTCGGCAAGTGTCGGTGTGTCGCCGAAGCACAGTTTGCCGGTGCGCGCATCGCCGGCAAGACGCGCTTCCAGCGTCGCGAAGCCCGCGTCGATCCAGTGCCGGTACCACGCGTCCTTCGCGTCGTCGTCGACTCGCAGCGTGTGTTTTAGATAGCGCAGCACGCGCAGATTGTTCAGCGGATGAATCTCGCACGCGACCTGCAGCGCCACCGAGCGCACATAGCCGCGATCGAGCGGCGCCTTCGGCAGCAGCGGCGGCTCCGGATGCGTCTCCTCGAGATACTCGATGATCGCGAGCGACTGCGGCAGCAAATGATTGCCGTCGGCGAGCGTCGGCACGATGCAGTCCGCGTTGATCTTGCGATACTCCGGCTTTAGTTGCTCGCCGCCTTCGCGCACCAGGTGCACGGGCACGTAGTCGTACGTCAGGTTCTTCACGTTCAGCGCGATGCGCACGCGATACGACGCCGAGCTACGAAAATAGCTGTAGAGCTTCATGTTCTCTGCCTCCTCCACCTGCCCGCAAGCCGTCTCAAACGACGCGTACGCTGAATTCGCCGAGTCCGTCCACGCCGCCCCTCATCAGGTCACCCTTCACGACCGCGCCGACGCCTTCCGGCGTGCCGGTGAAAATCAGGTCGCCGGGCTGCAGTTCGAACAGCGTCGACAGATACGCGATCGTCTCCGCCACCGACCAGATCAGCTGCGACACGTTCGCGCGCTGCTTGTCCTCGCCGTTCACCGACAGCCAGATCGCGCCCTTGCCGATGTGACCAACTGCCGAAGCCGGGTGGATCGGGCCGAGCGGCGCCGAGTGATCGAAGCCCTTGGCGGTGTCCCACGGACGACCCATTTTCTTCGCTTCGGCTTGCAGGTCGCGGCGGGTCATGTCGAGACCGAGCGCGTAGCCGTAGACGTGGTCGAGCGCGCGCTCGACGGGGATGTCTTTGCCGCCCTCGCCGATCGCCGCGACCATTTCCATTTCGAAATGGACGTTCTTCGTCTGCGACGGATATGGGAATTCGCCGGTGGTGCCCGGCGCGACGTAGACGACCGCATCGGCCGGCTTCGAGAAGAAGAACGGCGGTTCGCGGTCCGGGTCGTGGCCCATTTCGCGCGCATGCGCTTCGTAGTTGCGCCCCACGCAGTAGATGCGGCGCACCGCGAACTGCTCGCTCGACCCCACGACCGGCACCGCGACCTGCGGTGCGGGTGCAAACACGTAACTCATCCCGTTCTCCGTTTTTCGATGGGCGCCGCCGAGGCGGCGAGAAACATCGAGTGTAACGCGCGGCACGGCGCGGGTGCATGTCAGGCGGGCCGTCGCGCGTCACCGCGTGCCCGCTTCGCCGCTGTTCGCCCGTTCGCCATAGATGCGATACTCACACCGAATAGCTTCCCGAATGCCGTAGCCGACGCCCAAGCGCGGCACGCCACCGCCTCTTGCGCACGATGACCGACTCGACCAATACGACTTCTCCCTTCCCCTGCGCCCGCTTCATCAAGGAAATCGGCCGCGGTCCGAACGGCGCCCGCGCGCTGACCGCCGACGACACCCGCGCGCTCTACACCGCGATGCTCGACGGCCGCGTCGACGATCTCGAGCTCGGCGCGGTGCTGCTCGCGTATCGCGTGAAAGGCGAAACCGCCGACGAACTCGCCGCGATGCTGGCCGCCGCGCATACGTCGTTCGAGCCGGTGCGGCTGCCCCACGGCGCGTTTCGGCCCGTTTCGATTCCGTCGTACAACGGCGCACGCAAGCAGCCGAACCTCGTGCCGCTGCTCGCACTGCTGCTCGCGCGCGAAGGCGTGCCGGTGCTCGTGCACGGCGTCACCGAAGATCCGGGTCGCGTGACGAGCGCGGAAATTTTCACGCAGCTGCGCATCGCCCAGGCGCAGTCGCACGCGCAGATCGAAGCGGGTCTCGCCGAGCGTCGCGTCGCGTTCGCGTCGATCGACGTACTCGCGCCCAAGCTCGCGCGCCTGCTCGCGCTGCGCCGGCGCATGGGCGTGCGCAACTCGACGCATACGCTCGTGAAGCTGCTGCAGCCATTCGCGCCCGCGGGGCTGCGGCTCGTGAATTACACGCATCCGCCGTATCGCGACAGTCTCACGCAGCTGTTCATCACGCATCCCGATGCGGCCGTCGGCGGTGCGCTGCTCGCGCGCGGCACCGAAGGCGAGGCGGTCGCCGATACGCGCCGCCAGGTGCAAGTCGACTGGCTGCATGACGGCATCTGCGAGACGCGGCTGCCGCACGAGCGCTCTTCGCCCGATGCGCCCGAAGTCGAGCTGCCCGAAGCGCGCGACGCGGCGACCACGGCCGCCTGGATCGACGCCGTGCTGCGCGGCGAAGCACCGGTGCCGGGCGCGATCGAACGGCAGGTCGAGCTGATCGTCGATATCGCGAAGACGGCAGCCTGACGGTCGCGGCTTGACAGGCCAGCGCACGCCGTCATACATTTGGCCCCATGCGTTCCCTCCCGAACACCCTCCGAATTATCTCCGGCCGCCTAGCGCGGCCCCTATCGCTACGCCTGGCGTAAGTCACGCGTAGCGCCGCGCGCTGGCAGCTCCGGTTGCCGTCGGCGGTCCTCCCGGTCGTTCCCGCAGTCTCGCTTCACCCCCGTCGTAGTTCTCCACAACCTGTCGTCGTTTGCATTCGTCCGTTTACCGCGCGGGCGAAGCGAGAGGATCAAATGCACGTTGCCTCGGGCATCCGCATCGTGCATGCGTGACAGTCGGCCAACCGCTCGACGTCCCACCCTCCGCCGACGACACCACGAATGAGGCACCTCACCATGTTGCGCAATCCCGCTGAAAAGTACCGCCCCTTTCCCGCCGTGCGGCTGACCGGCCGCAAATGGCCGAGTCGCACGATCGACGCCGCGCCCGCCTGGATGAGCACCGACCTGCGCGACGGCAACCAGGCGCTGATCGAGCCGATGAACGCCGCGCAAAAGCTCGAGTACTTCGAGATGCTGGTCGCGATCGGTTTCAGGGAAATCGAAGTGGCCTTTCCGTCGGCCTCGCAGACCGATTTCGACTTCGTGCGCAAGCTGATCGAGGAGCGGCGCATTCCCGACGACGTCACGATCGAAGTCTTCGTACCGTCGCGCGCGGAGCTGATCGCACGCACGTTCGAAGCGCTCGAAGGCGCGCCGCGCGCGATCGTGCATCTGTATAACGCGATCTGCCCGTCGTTCCGGCGCATCGTGTTCCAGCAATCGAAGGACGAGATCAAGGCGCTCGCAGTCGAAGGCACGCGCGTCATCAAGGAACATGCGCAGGCGCGGCCGGGAACGCACTGGACCTTCCAGTACTCGCCCGAGACCTTCAACACGACCGAGCTGCCGTTCGCGCGCGAGGTATGCGACGCGGTCGCGCAAACGTGGCGGCCGACGCGCAATCACAAGATGATCGTCAACCTGCCGGCGAGCGTTGAAGCGGCCACGCCGAACGTATTCGCCGACCAGATCGAATGGATGCACCGCAACCTCGGCTACCGCGACAGCATCGTGCTGTCGGTGCATCCGCACAACGATCGCGGCACCGCCACGGCCGCGGCGCAGCTCGCGCTGCTGGCGGGCGCGGATCGCATCGAAGGCTGTCTGTTCGGCAATGGCGAGCGCACCGGCAACGTCGACCTCGTCACACTCGCGATGAATCTCGACGCGATGGGTATCGACAGCGGTCTGGATTTCTCGGATCTCGCGACGATCCGGCGCGTGGCGGAGCGCTGCACGCGGCTTCCAGTGGCCGCGCGGCATCCGTATGCGGGAGAAGTGGCGATGCGCGGCTCACGCGCGGCGCGCGACGCGGATGCCGAGCGCGATGAATACGGCGCAAACAGCCGCGATAAAGCTGAGGATTGCGCAACCGCGTAAATCCGACTTGAGCTTGCGGCGGCGGAGTGCGCACCCCGCATTCGGCTGCCGGGACGGGCGCGCTCACGAGGCGCGCCCGCGCGATGAAAATCTCACTCCAGCGCGCAACGCGTCGCCTGCCATGCGATCAGCCGCCACTGGCCGTCTTCGTGAGTGTGAATCGCGGTGTAGGCAATCGGGAACAGCAGCGCGCCGTTGTTCGCTTCCATCTCGATCAGCGCGCGGCCCGTGACCACGTAGGTCTCGCGCCCGGCCGGCAGGACGTCTTGCGACTGCACCTCGATTTGCCGATAACGACGGCGCCCTGCGGTGATCCCGTCGATGAACTGTCGCTTCGTCTCGCGCTTGCCGTTCGTATGAACGTAGCTCACGTTGTCAGCGAGCAGCGTGTCGAGCGACTGCCCATCGCCGTCGACCATCGCGCGAAATCGCTCTCGCTCGAGCCCGCGAATCGCTTCGATCATCTTTGCCGCCATTGCAGAGCCCCTCGAACACCGCGAGCCGCAAAGGGGCCACGGTCAGAAGTGATATTGCAAATATAGCTGGCTGAAATTTATACCAGGATTCGGCTCTTTGATACCGCCATTGGAAACATGCTGGAAGCGGTAGCCGGCGACATACTGCCGATGAGCGCCGAACTGCAGCCCGACGCCCGCCATCTCGGAGAACTGGAACGCGGTGCCCAACGTGAAGTCGGAAGAAATGCGCGGGCTGGTCAGCAACCCGACACCGGCACCCACCTCGATGAATGGCCGCACCAAGCCCGACGACTTGGCGAAGCGGATCACCGGCGTCACACCGATCTCGCCGATGTTGTCGTGAACGTTTCCTTCATTGGTGTGCCACCACGCGACGTGCGCCTCGCCGATCAGCGCGAAATGCCAGTCGCCGATCTGCCACCAGGTGAGGTTCGGGTCCCAGACCACGCCGAGATCGAGCCTCTTGACGTGACGATCACCGACGCCGGCGGCCACCAGCACGCCGAACTGGTCGGCCCGGGACGCGCCCGCCGCACCCAGCAGCAGAACGGCCAACGCACTTTTTAGAGTAAGTGCACGGACCACAAGATTCTTGTTGTTCATTCAGCCCCCATTCTGGTGACTATTAAGCGAGCGCCCCCTTTGTTCCAAGCACGAATTAGGGGCAAGTATCTTCCAGATAATGCGCCCAAACAGCAATTATTCACTTTAGAACAGAATGATGTCAGTCGATCATGAGGCTGCAGCCGCCTCGAACGGTAATTTGTACAGGTTCAACGCACAATGCAAATAGAGCGTATGATGACTATCAGAAATCAACGCTCAATAGGATTTTCCGGAACTTGGATATCCCTGCGACATCTAAGTATTAGCACTCGGCAGATCTGAGTGCTAACATCCATCGCTGGAGTCGTTTACTGAGTACGCAATTGTCTGATTCCAAAGGAGCTTCACACGTGAGCCATGCAATGACCCTTCCGAGTACTTTGAGCCCGTCGTCGGCTAAGGCCGCTCCGGCAGGTGCACTGGCGCTCTCGCATTCCTCGCTGCTGTCCGGTCAACTGGGCAACATCGACGCCTATATTCAGGCGGTCAACCGGATTCCGATGCTGACGCCGGCGGAAGAACGCCAGTTCGCCATTGAATTGCGCGAACATGACAATCTGGAGGCGGCGCGCCGCCTCGTGCTGTCGCACCTGCGACTCGTCGTGTCGATCGCGCGTAACTACCTCGGTTACGGGTTGCCGCACGCCGACCTGATCCAGGAAGGCAACATCGGCTTGATGAAAGCGGTCAAGCGCTTCGATCCCGAGCAAAACGTGCGCCTCGTGTCGTACGCGATGCACTGGATCAAGGCCGAGATCCACGAATACATCCTGCGCAACTGGCGCATGGTGAAGGTCGCCACCACGAAGGCGCAGCGCAAGCTGTTCTTCAACCTGCGCAGCCACAAGCAGGGCCTCGGCGCGTTCACGCCGGACGAGATCGAAGGTCTCGCGAAGGAACTGAACGTGAAGCGCGAAGAGGTCGCGGAGATGGAAACGCGTCTGTCGGGCGGCGATATCGCGCTCGAAGGTCAGGTCGAAGACGGTGAAGAGTCGTACGCGCCGATCGCCTATCTGGCCGACTCGCATAGCGAGCCGACCGCCGTGCTGGCTTCGCGTCAGCGCGACCGGCTGCAAAGCGACGGCATCGCAAGCGCGCTCGACGCGCTCGATCCGCGCAGCCGCCGCATCATCGAAGCGCGCTGGCTGAAGGTGGCCGACGACGGCTCGGGCGGCTCCACGTTGCACGAGCTGGCCGACGAGTTCGGCGTGTCGGCCGAACGTATCCGCCAGATCGAAGCCAGCGCGATGAAGAAGATGCGCGGCGCACTGACCGAATACGCGTAAGCGTCGAAGCCATGCGCGCGTCAATTGTGTCCCGCCCACGACGGTAACAGCGACACACGGTAACCGGTCGCGTACTATTTAGCGACCATCGCTCAAGCCCCGCCCTCGCAAGACGGCGGGGCTTTTTCATTCCTTTCGTCCATTCGTGCGTCTCCCGGCCGCAGCGCATTCGCGTAGGCCTGTCCCCAAGCCGGCCTGTCGAGCCCGGTAAGCCTTTCTTGACGTATCGCGAGTCCGGTAGCAATACTGCACAGACGCGGCAAGTTTCGCGACGTGATGCCGCATGGCTAACCCTCAGAGCACGAGGTTTCCCCTCCTACAATCGGCATGCATTCGCCAGACTGCCTGACGGCAAGGGCGGTCTGGATCCGGCCGGACTCTCCGGCGTGAAGTCGTCTTTCGACCGATCATGACCCTAGCCCTCAATCGCAGCAGCACTGTCCGGTCGCGCTTGCGCGCCGGGTTCAGCAGGTGGGTGCGCGGTCCAACGCTGGCGCGCGATATCGCCATCATTCTCGCCATCAAGTTCGCCCTACTGATGGCGCTCAAGTTCACATTCTTCAATCATCCGCAGGCGGAGCACATGATGCTGCCGCCTCAGCAGGTCGCGCAGGCGCTACTGTCGGTGCCCGCCCCGCATCCGTCCGGAGGTGATCAACATGCCCGTTAGCGAAGTCGTAGAACTGTCGCGGTTCCAGTTCGCCATCACGGCGCTTTATCACTTTCTGTTCGTGCCGCTCACGCTCGGCCTCGCCTGGTTGCTCGTCATCATGGAGTCGGTCTACGTGATGACCGGCAAGCAGATCTACAAGGACATGACGCAGTTCTGGGGCAAGCTGTTCGGCATCAACTTTGCAATGGGCGTCGCGACCGGCCTCACGCTCGAGTTTCAGTTCGGCACCAACTGGGCCTATTACTCCCATTACGTCGGCGACATATTCGGCGTGCCGCTCGCCGTCGAAGGACTGATGGCGTTCTTCCTCGAATCGACGTTCGTCGGTCTGTTCTTCTTCGGCTGGAACAGATTGTCAAAGGTCCAGCATCTGATCGTCACGTTCTGTGTCGCGCTCGGATCGAACCTGTCGGCGCTGTGGATTCTGATCGCCAACGGCTGGATGAACAATCCGGTCGGCGCGACGTTCAACTACCAGACGATGCGCATGGAGCTCGACAACATCGGCTCGGTGATCTTCAACCCGGTCGCACAGGTGAAGTTCGTGCACACGGTGTCGGCCGGTTACGTGACCGCGGCGATGTTCGTGCTCGGGGTGTCGTCGTGGTATCTGTTGAAGCGCCGCGACACCGAGTTCGCGCTGCGCTCGTTCGCGATCGCCGCCGGTTTCGGCCTCGCGTCGGCGCTGTGCGTAATCGTGCTCGGCGACGAATCCGGCTATCGCACCGGTGAAGTCCAGCAGGTCAAGCTCGCCGCAATCGAATCCGAATGGGAGACCGCGCCCGCGCCGGCGCCGTTCACGGTATTCGGTATTCCCAATCAAAAGGAGCAGCGCACCGACTACGCGATCCGCGTGCCGTACGCGCTCGGCATCATCGCGACCCGCTCGCTGAGCGAACCCGTGGTCGGCCTGCGCGACCTGATCGTCGAAAACGAGGGGCGCATCAAGAACGGCATGCTCGCCTACTCGGCGCTGCAAAAGTTGAAAGGCGGCGACTCGAGCGACGAAGCGCACGCCGCGTTCGACAAGTACAAGGACGATCTCGGCTACGGCCTGCTGCTCAAGCGGTTCGCGCCTAACGTCACCGATGCGACGCCAGACCAGATCGCGGCCGCGGCAAAAAGCACGATTCCGCCAGTGCTGCCGCTGTTCTTCTCGTTCCGCATGATGGTCGGCCTCGGCCTGCTGTTCCTCGCGACCTTCGTGCTCGCGTTCTGGTTCTGCGCGCAGCGCACGCTGCTGCTCGAAAAGCGTCGCTGGTTCCTGCGCTGGGCGGTCATCGCGATTCCGCTGCCGTGGCTCGCCGCCGAGCTCGGCTGGATCGTCGCCGAAATGGGCCGCCAGCCGTGGAGCATCGCGGGCATTCTGCCGACCAACCTGGCCGCATCGACACTGACGCCGCGCGATCTGTATCTGAGCATCGGCGGCTTCGTGCTGTTCTACACGGGGCTGTTCGTCATCGAGATCATGCTGATGCTCAAGTACGCACGGCTCGGCCCTTCGTCGCTGCATACCGGCCGCTATCACCACGAGAACGACCAGCAGGTGACTCAGCCGCTGTCGAACACGGCCGCGTGACGCGCCGCCACACCGCTTCAGAGGAATAAGCCATATGGACTACGCAGCTCTCAGACTGATCTGGTGGGTATTGATAGGTGTACTGCTGATCGGCTTCGCGCTCACCGACGGCTTCGACATGGGCGCGGCGATCCTGCTGCCGTTCATCGCCAGGACGGACTCCGAGCGCCGCATCGTCGTGAACACGGTCGGCGCGACGTGGGAAGGCAACCAGGTCTGGTTCGTGACCGCGGGCGGCGCGATGTTCGCGGCGTGGCCGCTCGCCTACGCGGCATCGTTCTCGGGCTTCTACTTCGCGATGCTGCTGGTGCTGTTTGCGCTGTTCTTCCGTCCGGTCGGCTTCGACTATCGCGGCAAGCGCGAGGATCCGCGCTGGCGCAACGCGTGGGACTGGGGTCTCTTCATCGGCGGCTTCGTACCTGCGCTGGTGTTCGGCATCGCGTTCGGCAATCTGCTGCAAGGCGTGCCGTTCTCGTTCGATACCGATCTGCGCGTCACCTATCACGGCAGTTTCTTCGGCCTGCTCAATCCGTTCGCGCTGCTGACGGGTCTCGTCAGCGTGTCGATGCTGGCCGCGCACGGCGCGGCGTTCGTCAAGTGGAAGACCGATGGCGAGGTTCACGAGCGCGCGTCGAAGGCGCTGCGGCTCTCGGCGCTATGCGCGGTGGTGCTGTTTCTCATCGCGGGCGCGCTCGTCGCGACGATGATCGGCGGCTATCAGATCGTCGACATGCCGCCGCTCGACGCGGTCTCCAATCCTTTGATGAAAACCGTGATCGGCGCGCCGGGTTTGTGGCTGAACAACTACGCGCTCTATCCGTGGACTGCGATCGCGCCGCTCGCGGGTTTGGTCGGCGGAGTGCTCGCGGTGCTGCTCGCACGCTCGCGCTTCGAGGCGACGGCATTTCTGTCGACGTCGCTGATGGTCGTCGGCGTGATCCTGACCGCGGGCTTCTCGATGTTCCCGTTCATCATGCCTTCGTCACTCGACGGCCGCAGCAGCCTGACCATGTGGGATTCGACGTCGAGCCAGATGACGCTCGAAATCATGCTGTTCGCGGTGATCCTGTTCCTGCCGATCATCCTCCTCTATACCGGCTGGGTTTATCGCGTGATGCGCGGCAAGGTGACCGCCGCTGCGATCAAGGAAAACCACCATTCGATGTATTGAGCTGGACCATAAGCGGGTGACTCGCCAGGCGGCACGCTTTGGTCGTAGACGCGAAAGCGGCACCTTGGGATGGGACAAGGTGCCGCTCTTTTTCTCTCAACAGTGCCCGACAGCCATCAGCCGATCAAGCGGGCACCGGCGCCGCGCCCGCGCCACCGCCTTGCAACGACAGCCGCTCGGCCAGCTTCTGCGCATAGCGCTGCGCGGCCTCGCCGACGACGATATGGAACGTGTCGGTCGACACCCACGCGGTATCGAGCGACGCGAGGCGCTGACGATCGATCGCCGCCGCATCGCGCACGACCACGCGCAGACGCGTCGCCGCGACCGCATCGAGCGAGACCACGTTGCCCGCGCCGCCGAACACGGCGAGCCAGCGCAGCGGATCGGGGTCGAGCGGGCCGCTTTGCGCGTCGTCGGCGCGCCCGGCGTTTCGCGCGGCCGGCGCGGCAGCGGTAGCCGGCGCCGACACGGTAGCACTCGCCACCTTCACTGCGTCGCCCTGACCCTGCGCGATCGCCGTACGCATCTCATCGGCGATGATGTCCGCTTCCGGTCCGATGATCACCTGCACGTTGTTCGCGCCGCGCTTGAGCACGCCACGCGCGCCGATCGACTTCAGTTCGCTTTCGGAGACTTTGTCCGCATCGACGACCGACAGGCGCAGACGCGTCGTGCATGCATCCACGACCGACAGGTTCGCTGCCCCGCCGAGCGCCGCGATATAACGCTGCGCACGCGGCACGGCCGCACCGGCCGCCGGCGCGACGAAACCACCCGCCGCGAACGACTCGACCTGCTCTTCCGCAGCGGCGGGCTCACGGCCCGGCGTCGCCATGTTGAACTTGCGGATGAAGAAGCGGAACAGACCGTAGTACACGACCGAGTACACGATACCGAGCGGAATCGCCCACCAGCCCTTCGTCGACAGACCGAAGTTCAGCACATAGTCGATGAAGCCCGCCGAGAAGGTAAAGCCGAGGTGAATGCCGAGCGCCGAGCAGATCGCAAGCGACAGCCCCGTCAGCAGCGCGTGGATCGCATACAGCACCGGCGCAAGGAACATGAAGCTGAACTCGATCGGCTCGGTCACGCCGGTCAGGAACGACGTGAGCGCCATCGAGAACAGCAGGCCGCCGGCCACTGCGCGACGCTCCTTCGGCACCTCGTGGAACATCGCGAGACACGCGGCCGGCAGGCCGAACATCATCACCGGGAAGAAGCCGGTCATGAAAGTGCCCGCGGTCGGGTCGCCGGCGAAGAAGCGGTGCAGGTCGCCCGTGACCGCCGCGCCGCCGGCCGGCGTGAAGCTGCCGAACACGAACCATGTCAGCGAGTTCAGGATGTGGTGCAGGCCCGTGACGAGCAGCAAGCGGTTCAGCACACCGAACACGAAGGCGCCGAGCGCGCCGGCCGTCGTGAGCCAGTGGCCGGCCAGATCGATCGCGCTCTGCACCGGCGCCCACACGTGGCCGAATATGATGCCTAGCACCACGCAGACCACGCCTGTCACGATCGGCACGAAGCGTTTGCCGCCGAAGAACGCCAGGTAGTCGGGCAGCTTGATGTCCTTGTAGCGGTTGTACAGCAGCCCCGCGACGATCCCCGCGATGATCCCCGACAGCACGCCCATGTTGAGCTTGTCGTTGATGTCCTTCATCACCGCGGTCTGCACCAGATAGCCGATCGCGCCAGCCAGACCCGCGACGCCGTTATTGTCTTTGGCGAAGCCGACCGCCACGCCGATCGCGAACAGCAACGGCAGGTTGTCGAAGATCGCGCCGCCCGCATCGGCGATCATCTTGATGTTGAACACGTCGGGCTGGCCGAGCCGCAGCAGCAGGCCGGCGACCGGTAGCACCGCGATCGGCAGCATCAGCGCGCGTCCCAGGCGCTGTATCTTCAGAAACGGATTTGCATCCATCGGTATCTCCAATTTTGTCTCGTGGGGTACGTCTTCGGTGAGTAGTGCAGCGATGCGGAGAATCGCGCCGCGCGTGAAGGCAGCCGTACTGCCGGACGCACGGCGTGCGAGTTCTCCATTTGATTAATCTTTCAATCGAGCGGCCACGCCGCGCGGCTTGCGGCTCGAACCGCCTGCGCCGAGTCGAGCGCGAGCGCCTCGCGAGCGCGCTGGCGGCACAACTGATAGTCGAGCGTGCGCACGCGTGCCTTGATGCCGGGCACCGAGACCGGATCGACCGATAGCTCGGTCACACCCAGGCCCACCAGCAGCGGCATCGCGAGCGGGTCGCCGGCGAGCGCGCCGCACACGCCGACCCATTTGCCATGCTTCGCGGCACCTTCGACGGTCGCCGCGATCAGCCGCAGCACCGCCGGATGCAGGCCGTCCGCCTGCGCCGCGAGATCGGGCTGACAGCGGTCCATCGCGAGCGTGTATTGGGTCAGGTCGTTCGTGCCGATCGACAGAAAATCGGCGTGCTGGGCGAGCTGATCGGCGAGCAATGCGGCCGACGGCACTTCGATCATCACACCCACTTCGACCGGCTCGGTGCTGCCCGCTTCGCGTGCGAGTTCGTCGATACGCTTGCGGATGCGGATCAGTTCGCCCGCATCGGTGACCATCGGCAGCAGGATGCGCACGGCGCCGATCGGACGCACCGCGAGCAGGCCACGCAGCTGGTCGTCGAGCAGATCGGGGCGCACCTGCGCGAGGCGCACGCCGCGCAGGCCGAGCGCGGGATTCGGCTCGGGCGGCAGCGTCAGATAGTCGACTTCCTTGTCCGCGCCGACGTCGAGCGTGCGGATGATCGCGCTGCGGCCGCGCAACGCATCGACGATCGCCTGATAGCTGTGGCGATGCTCGTCCGCGCTCGGCGCGGCGGGGCGGTGGATGAACAGCAGCTCGGTGCGCAACAGGCCGACCGAGTCGGCGCCGTTGTCGACCGCGGCGTTCGCGTCGTCGAGTGTGGCGATGTTGGCGGCCACTTCGATCGCGCGGCCGTCGGCGGTCGCCGCTGCCTGTTGCGAGGTGCGGCGATTCGCATCGCGCACGTCGGCGAGGCGGCTGCGTTCGCACCGGGCGCGTTCGACGTCGAGTTCGGTCGGCGCGAATTCGAGCCGGCCGGTGCTCGCGTTCACCACCACCTGCGTGCCATCGGGAATCGCATGCAACGCGTCGCCGACCGCAACCAGCGCCGGGATGCCCGCCTGACGCGCGAGAATCGCCGCGTGCGAGGTCGCGCCGCCGCGTGCCATCACGAGCGCGGTCACACGCGTGCGATCGAGCGACGACAGATCCGACGGCGTGAATTCGTCGGCCGCGAGCACCGCCTCGTCCGGCAGCGCGCGGGCGGCGCTGCTCGTGTAGCCGAGCGCGCGCTGCACACGCTTTTCGATGTCGCGCAGATCGGCGGCCCGCTCGGCGAGCAGTGCGTCCTCCACATTACTCACGATGTCTATTTGCGCGCGGATCGCCTCGCGCCACGCAAAACCCGCGCTCTTGCCGAGGCTGATCAGATCGCGCGCGGCGTCGAGCAGCGTCGGATCTTCGAGCAGCACGCGATGCACCGCGAAGATTCCCGCCTCGCCGACCGCCCCGCGTTGCGACGCATCGCGCACGATCGTGTCGAGATCGGCGTCGACGGTCGCGATCGCCTTGTCGAGCAAACGGCTCTCCGCCGCCGACGTGCCGCTCGCCTGCTCCGGCGGATCGACGTCCGCGTCGTCCCAGCGCACCAGCTTGCCGAGCGCGACGCCCGGCGCCGCGCATACACCCGCGAGCGTATTCGGCGCGAGCGGCTCGCCCGCGGCGGGCGTGGCAACCACGGTCGTCGGTGCTGTCGCCGGCCGCGCGGGCTTGTGTTCCACCTCACCGTGCGCTTCGCGCGTCAGTTCAGCGGCGATCGCATCGACCGCCGCCCGCGCGTGCGGACCGACGCCGAGCAACTCGACGCTCGCGCCTTCGCCGGCACCGAGTCCCAGCAGACCCACCACGCTTTCGATCGGCGCCTTGCGTCCGTCGTAGCGCACCTCGACGCGCGCGTCGAAGCCACGCGCCGCTTCGCGCGCGCGCGCCGCGGGCCGCGCATGCAGACCGCCCGCGTGCGTCAGCGTGATCTGCCGGCGCGCTTCGTCCATCACCTGCGCGGCGCACGCCTCGCGCGCCGCGTCATGGCTGACGCCTTCGCGCGCGCGCAGCACCAGCAGCGGCGTTGCGCCGGCCTTGACGTGACCGTCCGGCGCCCGCTCGATGATCTCGAACGCATCCGAATTCGCGATCGCGACCACCGACACGAGGCTCGGCGCGTTCAGCGCGACCTGATCCTGATCGAACTCGATCAGCACGTCACCGGCGCGCACCTTGGCGCCCTGCGCGACCATCGGCGCAAAACCCTTGCCGTTCAGTCCGACCGTGTCGATACCGATATGCAGCAGAATCTGCGCGCCTTCGGCGCTCTCGAGCGTCACCGCGTGGCCGGTGCGCGCGAGATGCGTGACGACGCCGTCGCACGGCGCGACGAGCCGCCCCTCGAGCGGATCGACGCCGATGCCGTCGCCGAACATGCCGCCCGCAAACACCGGGTCCGGCACCTTCGCGAGCGGCACCACCGGACCGGTCAGCGGTGCAAGCAAAACAATGTGATCTTCGGAATGGCTCATCAGGTTGGACTTCTCGACACGTCGCATCGTCGTTCTCGTCAGTGAGTTTCGGTGACTTTGTTCAGATGGCGTGGCGCGTCGGGATTGCGCCCGCGCGCGGCGGCAAGATCCGCGGCCATCACGTAAAAGGACAGGATGGCGGCGATCGGATCGAGCGCCGCGTGTGCGGTGGCGACGAGCGGCAGCGAAGCTTGCGCGACGTCATCGGGTGCCGCGAGCAGCACACGCGCGCCGCGCGCGCGCATGTCGTGCGCGAGTTGCAGCAGACCCGCCTGCTCCGGCCCGCGCGGTGCGAACACGAGCAGCGGATAGTCGCGGTCGATCAGTTCCATCGGACCATGACGCACTTCCGCGCTCGAAAACGCTTCGGCCTGGACGCCGGAAGTTTCCTTCAGCTTGAGCGCGGCTTCCTGCGCGATCGCGAGGCCAAGGCCGCGGCCGATCACGATCATCCGCTCGATGCCGCGCAACTCGTTGACGGCCATCGACCAGTCGAGGCGGCCCGCGCGTTCCAGCGCGTCGGGCAGCGTATTCAGTCCAGCGAGCAACTCGGCGTCGTTCTGCCAATGCGCAACCAGTTGCGCGGAGATCGACAGCATCGCGATGTAGCTCTTGGTCGCGGCAACGCTCAGCTCGGGACCGGCGACGAGCGGCAGATGCCACTCGCACGCGTCGGCGAGCGGTGAGCTGGGGGCGTTGACGGCGGCAACCGTCAGCGCGCCGGCTGCTCGCAACGCGTTCATCGTGCCGACGAGGTCGGGGCTCTTGCCCGATTGCGAAAACGCGAGCGCAAGCTGATCGCGCACCTGCAGCGGCGCCTGCTGCAGCGTCGCGACCGACATCGGCAGCGACGCGACCGGCACGCCCAGGCGGCTCATCGTCAGAGAGGCAAAGTAACTGGCGGCGTGGTCCGAGCTGCCGCGCGCGACGGTCAGCGCGACGTGGCGCGGCTGTTGCGCGAGCTTCGCGGCGAGCGTCGCGACGCGCGAGGAGTCCTTGAGCTGCTCGGCGACCGTTGCTGCGGACGCGAGCGCTTCCTTAAGCATATTCGACAATCTCTTCTCCTTCGACGTAGGTTGCGCTAAGCGCCAGCTCGCGGTCGAAGACGACCACGTCGGCCCACGCACCGCGCGCGATGCGGCCGCGGTCCTCGATGCCGAGATAGTCGGCGGCGTAGCGCGACAAACGGTGGGATACATCGGCGATCGGTAGGCCGATCGAGACAAGATTGCGCAGCGCCTGATCCATCGTCAGCGTGCTGCCCGCGAGCGTTCCGTCGGCCAACCGTACGCCACCCAGACACTTGGTCACGTGCTGGCTGCCGAGGCGGTACTCGCCGTCGGGCATGCCGGTGGCCGACGTGCTGTCCGTCACCACGTACAGGCGCGGAATCGCGCGCAGCGCGGTGCGGATCGCACCCGGATGCACGTGCAGCAGGTCGGGAATGATTTCGGCGTATTCGGCGTGCGCGAGCGCCGCGCCGACGAGGCCAGGGTTGCGGTGATGCAGCGGCGACATCGCGTTGAACAGATGCGTGAAGCCGCACGCGCCGTGCTTGAGCGCGGCGACCGCGTCGTCGTAGGTGCCGAGCGAATGGCCGAGCTGCACGCGCACGCCACGCGCCGTCATCTCGGAGATGATCTCCATGTGGCCGGCGATCTCGGGCGCCAGCGTGACGACGCGGATCGGCGCGATCGACAGATACGTGAGCACCTCGTCCATCACCGCCGACACCGCCGCGTCGGGCTGCGCGCCGAGCTTGCCGGGGTTGATGTACGGCCCTTCCAGATGCACGCCGAGCACCCGCGCGCAGCCCGGCGTGCGCACCCGCGTGACGGTGCCGAGCCCGGCGACGACGTTCATCAGTTCGTCGCGCGGCGCGGTCATCGTCGTTGCGAGCAGGCTCGTGGTGCCGTAGCGCGCATGCGTGCGGGTGATCGTTTCGATCGCGTCGCCGGCTTCCATCACGTCGGCGCCGCCGCCGCCATGCACGTGCAGATCGATGAAGCCGGGCAGGATGTACGGTGCGTCGTTCGTCGACGGATCGACACGCTCGCCTGACAGCGCCGTGATGCGGCCGTTTTCGTATTCGAGCGTGCCGTGGATCCACCCTTCGGTGGTGAGTATGTTTCCGGTCAGCATGGGTCTCTCTGGTGCGTGATACGTATGCGGCAAAAGTGCGTTCGCCGGACTTGCGGCCTATGCGGCCCGCGCAGTTCAGGTGCGCAATTCAGCGACGAAGTCGTAGTAGTCGTCGCGGCAATAGGTGTCGGTCAGCTCGATCGCGCGCTGATCCGCGCTGTAGCCGATACGGGTAATGACCAGCAGTGCGGTGCGCGGTTCGATGTCCATCAGCGCGGCGATTTCGCTCGACGCGTTGACCGCGCGGAAGTGCTGCAACGCGCGTACGACAGCCGCGCCGCGTTGCTCGAGATAGCTGTACAGCGAGTTACCGATCACGAGCGGATCGGGCACGATCGCGACCGGCAGCGCCGAATGCTCGACCGCCATCACGATGCCGTCCGCGCGCCGCAGCCGCCGCAGGCTCGCGACGGCCGCCCCCGGCGACAGGCCGAGGTGCAGAAGCTCGTCGCGGCTGGCAGCGCGCACATCGCGTTCGAGCCATACCGAATCCGGGCGGAAACCGCGCTGCTGCATCTTCTTCGTGAAGCCGGTGAGACGCGACAGCGGGTCTTCGACGCGCGGCGTGATGAAGCTGCCGGCGCCGCGCGAGCGCCGGATCAGTCCCTGCTCGACCAGCAGCTCGATCGCCTTGCGCGCGGTGATGCGCGATACGCCGATCGCGTCGGACAGCGTGCGCTCGGAGGGCAGAGCCTCGCCGGCCGACCAGACGCCGCAATGGATCGCCGTCGCCAGGTTGCGCGCGAGCTGCAGGTAGAGCGGCGTGACGTTGCGCACGTCAGGCATCAATGCGGACCAGCGAGTTTCCATGGGACTCCAGGGACGCCGCGAGCAGCACGGCCTCGAAAAATGAGAGCCCATTATATAACCAACATAATACCAGTCAACGGACTGGTTCCATGTTGGTCAGGACGGCCGGAAAGCCTTACCAGGTAAGGTTAAGATGCGAATTTAAGGGCTGTTGCGAAAGGGATTCGCGGACCAGGACTTTCCCGAATCTGACCACTTGACGATACCAGCGAGCTGCGACCGGGCTTTAGTGGTATCAAGTCACCCTCGATGATCAATACCTGTTTAATACCAATTGGCGCCAGGCTGCGAGGGACTGGCTTTGTAAATGAGGGTCGTGCCGATATAGTGCGCTGTACCGACCACAAAAAAGTTTCGGGGGAGCCGTCCTTGACTGATTCCGAGGCGCTGCGGCGCGCTCAGGCCGTCCGCCATTTCAATCGCTTCTATACCCAGTGCATCGGCGCCCTGCACGAGCATCTGGCGCGAAGCGAGTTCTCGCTGACGGAAGTGCGCGTGCTGCACGAGCTATCGCGTGCCCGTGCGCAGACAGCATCGGTGCTCGGGCGCGCGCTCGGCCTCGATAGTGGCTATCTGAGCCGCTTGCTAACCAGTTTCGAGCGACGCAACCTGATCTCGCGCCGCCCGTCCGACACCGACGCGCGCCAGTCGCTGATCGCGCTCACCGAGCACGGCCACGCCACCTACGCACCGCTCGAGGCCGCCGCCATCCACGAAGCACTCGGCCTGCTCGATAAACTCAGCGCGCTATCGCAGGAGCATTTGATCGCCGCGATGAAGCTGATCGAGCGGCTGCTCGGCGACAAGCCGAAGCATGAGCTCGTGGTGCTGCGTCAGCCGCGCGCCGGCGAATGCGGCTGGCTCGTGCATCGGCAGGCGCAGTGGTTCGCCGCGCAATACGGTTGGGATCACACGTTCGAGGGCTTGCTCGCGCGCGTCGTCGCCGAGTACGCGCAGCGCAACGACCCAGTGCGCGAGAAGTGCTGGATCGCCGAACAGGAAGGTCTGGTGGTCGGCTCGGTTTGCCTCGTGGGGGTCTCGACGACGGTCGCGGGCATACGCCTGCTGTGGGTCGAACCGGACGTGCGGCGGCTCGGCATCGGCACGCAGCTGATCAGCGAATGTGTGCGCTTCGCGCGGCGCGGGGGCTACACGAAGCTGACGCTGACCACCGCGAGCGCATTGGCGGAGCCGCGGCGGCTTTGTGAGCGCGCTGGATTCAAGCTGGCCGACAGCGCGACGCAGCGCCGCTTCGGCCACGATCTGATGATCGAAAGATGGGAGTTGGAGCTATAAAAAAAAGCACGCGCCTGTGCGGCGCGTGCTTTTTGCGATGCCATGCGGCTGCGCGTGGGATCGCGCTGAACGCGTCGCTTAGAACGACGGCACCATCGAACCCTTGAACTGCGTCTTGATGAACTGGCGCACGTCTTCCGACTGATACGCGGCAACCAGCTTCTTCACCCACGGCTGATCCTTGTCCTTCGTGCGCACGGCAATCAGGTTCGCGTACGGGCTGTGGATGTCTTCGAGCGCGATCGCGTCCTTGGTCGGCTGCAGGCCGGCGGCCAGCGCGAAGTTCGTGTTGATGACGGCAGCATCGACGTCGGCGAGCGAACGTGGCAGTTGCGCAGCGTCGAGCTCGACGAACTTGATCTTCTTCGGATTGTCGACGACGTCGAGCGGCGTCGCATTGTTGCCGCCCGTGGCCGCGCCGTCCTTCAGCTTGATCAGGCCTTGCGCCTGCAGCAACAGCAGCGCGCGATTTTCGTTCGACGGATCGTTCGGCACCGCGACCTTCGCGCCTTGCGGCAGATCCTTCAGCGACTTCAGCTTCTTCGAGTACGCGCCTAGCGGCGAGATGTACGTGAGGCCCGCGTTGACGAGCTTGTAGCCGCGCTGCTTGGTCTGGCTATCAAGGTACGGCTGGTGCTGGAAGCTGTTGGCGTCGAGGTCGCCGGCATCGAGAGCGGCGTTCGGCTGGATGTAGTCGTTGAACTCGACGACCTTCACGTTCAAGCCTTCGCGCTTCGCAACCTTGGTGACGATTTCCCAGATCTGCGCGTCCGGGCCGCCGATCGTGCCGACCTTGACGACCTTGTCGTCGGCGTGCGCGCCGAAGCTGGTCAGGATCGCCGCACCGGCGACGACTGCGGTGAGGGCTTTGAGAATATTTCTGCGCTGCATGTGTTTCTCGCTGTTGCGGTTCGACTTTTTGAGTCGATGGCTCCGATGGATGCCGGAGTCGGATGAAAATGGGCGGCGCTCCGGTTCGTGCTGGCGCGCCGTCGGCCAAGCCCGAAATTGTTTCATACGGGCGGCAAGTTGGAAAATACCCTTAGCGCATATGGATATGCAGAGCGCGAGCGTGCTGACTAGCGCGACGCAAAACCGCAGCTAACCGATAATTGGGAGCCGTGGCCTGGCACGGCCCACTCAACCGCCACTGAGAACGACCATGTATGTGATCAACCTGATCTACACCGCCCCGCTCGATCGTATCGACGACGCGCTCGACGCGCATCGCGCGTTTCTCGCCAAGCAGTTCGACGCTGGCATCTTCGTCGCGGCTGGGCCGAAAGTGCCGCGCGACGGCGGCATCATCCTCGCGGTGCGTATCGAGCGCGACAGGCTGGATCGCATTCTCGCGAGCGATCCGTTCGCCGAGCAACAGCTCGCGCGCTACGAGGTGACGGAGTTCAAGACAACGCGTATCGCGCCGGGGCTGAATCTGCCGACCCCGGTTTGAGCGCGAGTTGCGAAGAAGAGATCGATGCGGGGACGCGTAAGCGGCGGCGCGACAAAAAGCCGCCTGCGATACGCGTCAATCGAGCAAAAGCTTGAAGTCGTGCACCCACGGCGTCGCACCCTGACCATCGCGCGCGAACAGACGCAGCTTGCCGTCAGTGTCGAACACATAGCTCGCGGCCGTGTGGTCCATCGTGTAGCTGTCGGGCGTTTTGCCCGGCACCTTCGCGTAGTAGACGCGGAAGTCTTTCGCGAGCTTCGCGAGTTGCTCTTCGCTGGCAGGACGCAAGCCCACGAAGCTCGGATTGAACGCCGGCACGTATTGCGCGAGCAACTGCGGGGTGTCGCGCTCGGGGTCGAGTGTGACGAACAGCACCTGCACACGCTTCGCGTCTTCCGGGCCGAGTTGCTGCAATGCCTGTGACAGCTCGGCCATCGTCGTCGGGCAGACGTCCGGGCAATGCGTATAGCCGAAGAACAGCACGACGACCTTGCCTTTGTAGTCGGCAAGCGTGCGAATCTTGCCGGACGTGTCGGGCAACGAGAAATCGCTGGCGAATTGTGTATTGCCGGTGATGTCGAGATTCGTAAAAGCCGGCGGCTGCTTGCCGCAACCGGTCATCAGCAGTGTGCCGCCCAGCGCCGCGCCGAGCGCGCATGCGATCACAGCGGCGCGCGCGACGCGCGCAAAGCGGTTGTTGAGCATGGTGTTACGCGCCGATTACGACGCGCGCATAGTGGTCGATCAGCAGCGCGGCAAACAGTAGCGACAGATAGACGATCGAATAACGGAAGGTTTTGCGCGCGAGCTCGTCCGAATACTCCCGGTAGATCTTCCACGCATACGCGAGAAACACGGCGCCCAGTAGCACCGCCGCCGCGAGATACACGACGCCGCTCATGCCGGAGATGAACGGCATCAGGGTGACCGCGAACAGAATGACCGTGTAGAGCAGGATATGCAGGCGCGTGTACTTTTCGCCGTGGGTGTTCGGCAGCATCGGCAGGCCGGCGTTTTCGTAGTCCTTGCGGCGATACAGAGCGAGCGCCCAGAAATGCGGCGGTGTCCATACGAAGATGATCAACACCAGGATCCATGCGTCGCCGGGCACGTGACCGGTGACCGCTGCCCAGCCGAGCGCCGGCGGCATCGCGCCCGACGCGCCGCCGATCACGATGTTCTGCGGCGTGGCCGGCTTCAGCAGCAGCGTATAGATGACCGCATAGCCGACGAACGTGGCGAGCGTGAGCCACATGGTCAGCGGATTGGCGAACGTGTACAGCGTCCACATGCCGAGGCCGCCGAGCACGGCCGAGAACAGCAGGATTTGCCGGGTAGTGATTTCGCCGCGCGCCGACGGACGCCACGACGTGCGGCGCATTTTCGCGTCGATCTGCTGCTCGACGAGGCAATTGATCGCGAACGCAGCACCGGCCAACAGCCAGATGCCGACGGTGCCGCCGATCAGGACGGTCCACGGCACCATGCCCGGCGTCGACAGGAACATGCCGATGACCGCGCAGAACACCGCGAGCTGCGTAACACGCGGCTTGGTCAGTGCGAGATATTGGGAGACCCGGCTGCCGGGCGAATGGGAGAGTGTTGTGCTGTCCATGTGAGTCACGCTGGCGCGGCTTCGCGCGCAGGGAGCGTGGCGCGGCCGGGACGGCTATAAGCGATCCGAAAGTTTAACATAACGAGCAGTAGCAGCAGGATCGCGGCCCCGCCGTTATGGGCGACCGCGATCGGCAACGGCCATTGCAGCACGATGTTCGACAAGCCGGTGATGAACTGGATCAGCACCACCAGCAGCACGCCGTTGGCGGGTCGCCGCAGCGACTCGAAACGGCGCATCTTCACGGCGAACCACACCAGATAGGTGATCACGGCGAATGCGAACGTGCGATGCGTCCAGTGAATCGCGACCAGCGCATCCTGCGTGATCACGTCGCCGTCGCCGGTCATGCCGAGAGCGCGCCACAGGTGAAAGCCGTGCGCGAAGTCCATCGGCGGAATCCATTGGCCGTTGCAGGTCGGGAAGTCGGTGCACGCGAGCACCGCGTAGTTCGTGCTGACCCAGCCGCCGAGCGCGATCTGCAGTACCAGCAGTCCAAGACCCGAGAGCGCCGCCGCGCGCCAGCGCGCGGCTTCCGGCTCGTAGGCGGGCAGCGGCGTCAAGCGCGCCGCGAGCCAGCCGAGGGTGCCGAGCAGCGCGAGGCCGAGCAGCAGATGCGTGGTCACGATGATCGGCTGCAGCTTCATCGTCACGGTCCACGCGCCGAACGCGCCTTGCACGACGATCAGGAGCAGCAGCGAAGTCGGCCACCACGGTGACACGTGCAGCGGACGACGCTTGATGCGCGCCGTCCACGCAATGATCGTCTGCGCGATGATCAGCACGCCGATCGCCATCGCGAAGTAGCGGTGGATCATTTCGATCCACGCCTTCGTCATGCTGACGGGACCGCTCGGCATCGCCTGATAGGCGGCGGAGATCGCCGCGTGCGCGATGAACGGCGACGACGTGCCGTAGCAGCCGGGCCAGTCCGGGCAGCCGAGGCCCGAATCGGTGAGGCGCGTGAAGCCGCCGAAAATCACGAGATCGAGCGTCAGGAAGGTGGTGAGCCAGACCAGCTTGCGGAATTTGTTGTCGTCGGCCTTGACCCATACGTAGTTCAGCGGCAGCAACGCGATACACAAGCCGATCAGGCCCAGTTGCAATACGAACATCTCTTTTACCCAGGTTGCGGCATCAGCCGATGGTCGACCACTTGAGCAGCTTGGTCAGGTCGCCTTTGATCTTGCTCGGGTTCGCGTCTTTCGGAAAACGCATCATCAGATTGCCGTTCGGATCGACCAGGTAGATGTGGTCGGTGATCCGCGTGCCGGTGTCGGCGGGCAGCCACGCGGCAACCTGCGCCGGATCGGCGATCAGCATGTCGGTGTTGGGGTAGGCGCTTTGTATCACATCGGCGACCTTGTCCGCATCGGTGCGCAGCCACACCTCCATGACGCGCTCGCGTTCCGGGCCTTGCGCTGCGCGGATTTGTCGCATGAAGTACAGCTTTGTCACGCAGGCTTTGTCGCACGCGCTATTGTGGACCGAGATCATCAGCCAGCGGCCGCGCAGCGACGCGAGCTTCAGCGGCTTACCGTCCTCGCCGGTGACCACGAGCGAGTCGGGGATCGGCCGTTGCGGGTCGATCAGTGCGCCGTAGTTCGTGCTGCCGCCGGTCGGCTTGATGACGTAGTACATGAAGTACGAGATCACGATCGGCGCCGCACAGATCACCGCGAGCAGCAGCAGCACCCAGCGGCCGCGCCGCCACGAGCCCGGGCCGTTCGGTTGGCCGGGCATCGGCCTGGCCGCGGCGGGTTTGCCGGCGGCTTTGCCAGCGGGTTCGCCAACTTCCGGCGAACGGGGAGTATGAGTCGACACTACGGAACCTCTTTCAATGTTTGGACGACGGCGAGCCGTGCCTTGCGTTCCTCACGCGCCCGGCGCGTGTTCTTTTTTGCCCGCGCGGCGCGCCGCATACAGACCGAACGCGAGCGCCGCGGCGGCCATGCCCCACCACTGCAGCATGTAGCCGTAGTTGCGCTCGACGCCGGTGGTCGGCGCGGGCCAGTCGCGCACCAGACCGTCGTGCGCGTCGCCGATCTGCTGGATCACGAACGATTGCAGCGGCAATCCGGTCTCCGCCGCGTACGCGGCGACATCGAGATTCTGCCGGATCAGGTGATGCGCGGCCGATCCGCCCTCGCCGAGCTCGAACGCGCGTGACGCGTCGGCTCGCGCAATCCCTTCGATCTCGACCTCGCCCGACGGCGTCGTGTACGGCGCGATGTTCTCGCGATTGCTCAGGTTGCGCGGCAGCCAGCCGCGATTGACGAGCACGTAGCCGCCGTCGGCAAGTTTAAAAGGCATCACGACGTAAAAGCCGGGCTGATCGCTATACGGACGATTATCGAGGTACACGACCTTGTCCGCGACGAAACTGCCGCGCGCTCTCACCCGATGAAACTCCACGTCTTTCAGGGCGAGCGGCGCCGCGCTGACCGGCAGCGCAGGCGCGTTTTCGAACTGCGTGATGCGCGCCTCGAGCGCTTCCTTCTGATGCGCACGATCGCGCTGCCAGAAACCGAGCCGCACCGTCACGACGACGACCAGCAGGATCAGCAGCACGGGAATCAGGCGAAACTTCATTGCAGGTACTCCGTCATCGCGTGCAGGGCCGCCGGGAACCTGCGGCAGACGCCCGCGCGCGGTGCGATAATGAGCGTCTTGCCACTGCGCTTTCCGGTTTCAGTTGGTTCCATGCACATTATCGTTCCCATCGCCTTTGCTCTGATCATCGCCAGCATGGTGTCGGCGCTGTATTTCATGATGCACGACAAAGGCAAGACCAAGCGGATGGTCTGGTCGCTCGCCACGCGCGTGGGCCTGTCGATCTCGCTGTTCCTGTTCATCCTGTTCGCACACTGGATGGGCTGGATTCAGTCGACCGGGATTCCGTACGGGCGCTGACGATCGCGGATAGGTCGCCGGCGCAAAGCGTCGGCGGCAAAATTTTCACGCCACCAAACAAAACGCCGCCCTGACAGGTCGAGGGCGGCGCTGCATTCATCCTTGCATACTGCTCGTGCGCGCCGCCTGACAGGTGTTGCGCGCACGTCCCGCGCCTGCGCCGACGAGCGGCGCGCGCGGGTCTGACTGCATTACAGCCAGTACACGACGACGTACAGACCGAGCCACACGACGTCGACGAAGTGCCAGTACCAGGCCGCGCCTTCGAACGCGAAGTGATGTTCCGGCGTGAAGTGGCCACGAATCAGGCGCGCCAGCACGACGGCGAGCATCGTGCCGCCGAGGAAAACGTGAAAGCCGTGGAAGCCGGTCAGCAGGAAGAACGTCGAACCGTAGATGCCCGAAGCCAGCGTCAGGTTCAGCTCGTGATATGCATGGAAGTATTCGAAACCCTGCAGGAACAGGAAGCACACGCCCAGCACGAGGGTCGCCGCGAGCCACGCGATCGCCTTCTTGCGATGGTTGTCGCGCAGCGCGTGGTGCGACACCGTCAGCGTCGCACCCGACGACAGCAGCAGCGCCGTGTTGATGGTCGGCACCGGCCACGGCTGCATCGACTTGTAGGTGCCCACGAGCTCGGCCGGGCCGTTGTTCGGCCACACCGCCGTGAAGTCCGGCCAGATCAGCTTGTAGTCGAGGCTGCCCAACTGATGCATTGCGATTTCGCGAGCATAGAACAGCGCGCCGAAGAATGCGCCGAAGAACATCACTTCGGAGAAGATGAACCAGCTCATGCTCCAGCGGTACGAGCGGTCGACGTTCTTGCCGTACATGCCGCCTTCCGATTCGGCGATCGCGTCGCCGAACCAGTGCCACAGCGTAAAGAGCAGCCACAGCAGACCGATGAGCACGCCGAGCGGCGCCCACGTGTGGTCATTGATCCAGGCCGCAAGCGATCCGAGCATGACCAGCAACCCGGTAGCGGCGCTGATCGGATGCCGCGACGGATGCGGTACGAAATAGTACGGGCTCTCGTTTTGACCGCTCATTCTTGATTCTCCACTTCAGTCCAGTTGTTCCGGAATCTCCGGCTGTATCTTCGGCGGCGCGTCGATACCGCACCGCTTCTCTCTAATTCGCGGGCTCTTCTGTGCTGCTGTGCCCTGCTACTGCCTCAACCGACCACGAGGCGCACGACCAGAATCAGCACCCCGATCAGGACCGCCGCGCCGATCAGCGCCGCCACGATCACATGCAGCGGGTTCAGCTGCGTCGCGTCCGCCTCGAGATCACGGCGCTTGCGCACGCCGAAAAACGACCAGAACACCGCGCGCATCGACTGAGCGAAACTGCTCTTGCGCGGACTGCCGCCGTTATCGTTCATCTCGCTTCGTCTTCCTTCGTTCGTCCGTGGCTCGCGCCGTCAAAGCTGCTTTCAGGCCGGCTTCGCGGGAGTGGCTGTCGCGTCGTTCACTGCATTTGCCTTCGGCGTCGCGTCATCCGCGCTTGCCGCCGCCGGTGTGTTCAACTCGAAAAACGTGTACGACAGCGTGATCGTCTTCACGTCCTTCGGCAACTTCGGATCGACCACGAACACCACCGGCATCCGCTTCGTCTCGTTCGCGTTCAACGTCTGCTGCGTGAAACAGAAACACTCGATCTTCCTGAAGTACTCGGTCGCCTGCTTCGGCGCGTAGCTCGGGATCGCCTGCGCACGGATCGTGCGCGACTGCCCGTTGCTGACGTCGTACATGACGGTCGTCACTTCGCCCGGATGCACGTCGAGACTGCGCTGCTCCGGCTTGAAACCCAACAGGCCGCGCGCGTTCGCATCGAATTCGATCGAAATCGTGCGGCTCATGTCGACCTGCGTATTCTTCGCCTCGCGCGCCGAAACGTCGCGCTGCACGAGGTTGTTCACGCCGGTGATCTGGCAGATCGCGCGATACATCGGCACCAGCGCGAAACCGAAACCGAACATCATCAAAGCGACGACGAACAGCTTGATCAGCATCGAACGGTTGAAAGAGCGGTCGGCCTCGGCCGGCGGTTGCGTCGACATCTGAATCCTCAACAAACCTGCATACGGACTGCGACTGCGGCGTTAGCTGAACCAGCACTGCTTCACGATGACGCTCGCGAAAAACACCGCGGCGATCGCGAACATCACCAACCCTATCCGCCTATTGCCCGCGCGAATCTGCTCCGGTGTACGTCTTTCCTGTGGATTGCGCGTCATGCTCGACTTTCTGAATACGGTTCTTGACTGGTGAGACCGCCCGACTGCAGCCGCCTCGCGAAGCGCCCGATTCCGGTAGCGGCATGTATCGCGCCGCCGGAACCCGGCACTTCGCCGGGACAGGCTTACTCGACGGTAGGCGGATGCTCGAACGTGTGGAACGGAGCCGGGCTCGGCACGGTCCACTCGAGGCCCGTTGCGCCGTCCCACGGCTTGTCGCCCGCCTCTACGAGCTCACCGCCACCACGGTACGCCGGCAGCGCCACCGCGAACAGGAAGTAGACCTGCGACAGACCGAAGCCGAATGCGCCGATCGAGATCACCTGGTTCCAGTCGGTGAACTGTGCCGGGTAGTCCGCATAGCGACGCGGCATGCCCGCGAGACCGACGAAGTGCATCGGCAGGAACGCGAGGTTGAAGAAGAACATCGACGCCCAGAAGTGGATCTTGCCGCGGGTTTCGTTGTACATCCAGCCGGTCCACTTCGGTGCCCAGTAGTACCACCCGGAGAACAGCGCGAACAGTGACCCCGCCACCAGCACGTAGTGGAAATGCGCGACCACGAAATAAGTGCCGTGATACTGAATGTCGAGCGGCGCCATCGCGAGCATCAGACCCGACAGGCCGCCGAACGTGAACACGATCAGGAAGCCCACCGCGAACAGCATCGGCGTTTCGAACGACAGCGCGCCGCGCCACATCGTCGCGACCCAGTTGAACACCTTCACGCCGGTCGGCACGGCGATCAGCATCGTCGCGTACATGAAGAACAGCTGGCCAGTCACCGGCATGCCGGTCACGAACATGTGGTGCGCCCAGACCATGAACGACAGAATCGCAATCGACGCCGTCGCGTACACCATCGAGCTATAGCCGAACAGCGGCTTGCGCGAGAACGCCGGAATCACCTGCGAGACGATCCCGAACGCCGGCAAGATCATGATGTACACCTCGGGGTGCCCGAAGAACCAGAAGATGTGCTGGTACATGACCGGGTCGCCGCCGCCTGCCGCATTGAAGAACGACGTGCCGAAGTGACGGTCGAACAGCACCATCGTGATCGCGCCCGCGAGAACCGGCATCACGGCGATCAGCAGGTACGCGGTGATCAGCCACGTCCAGACGAACATCGGCATCTTCATCAGCGTGAGGCCGGGTGCGCGCATGTTCAGGATCGTTACGACGATGTTGATACCGCCCATGATCGACGACGCACCCATCAGGTGGACCGCGAAAATCGCGAAGTCCATGCCCGGGCCCATCTGCGTGGACAGCGGTGCGTACAGCGTCCAGCCCGCGGCGGTCGCGCCGCCCGGTGAGAAGAACGAGCCGACCAGCAGAACGGCCGCGACTGGCAGCAGCCAGAAGCTGAAGTTGTTCATCCGCGCGAAAGCCATGTCCGATGCACCGATCTGCAACGGCACCATCCAGTTCGCGAAGCCGACGAACGCCGGCATGATCGCGCCGAACACCATGATCAGCCCGTGCATGGTGGTCAACTGGTTGAAGAACTCCGGACGCATGATCTGCAGGCCCGGCTCGAACAGTTCGGCACGGATCATCAGCGCCATCACGCCCCCGGACAGGAACATGGTGAACGAGAAGATCAGGTACAGCGTACCGATGTCCTTGTGGTTGGTGGCGAACAGCCAACGGCGCCAGCCTTGCGGCGTTTCGTGGGCATGGTCGCCGTGCACGTGCTCGTGGCCCGCGACTACATCGTGTCCGATGCTAGACATGAATATCTCCTAAAGCGAATTCTGCGGTGCTGACCATGAACACGTCAGGCTGCGGGGCTGATCTGAACGCGCCGGGCTTCCTTCGCGTCGGTGCCGCCGGTGATCGTTTCCGGCTTCTTCAAAATAATATGGTCTTCGGCAATGCCGGCTGCTTTCAGTGCGTCGCGAACGGCCTCGGCACGACTCTTCGCGAGCTTCGCGTTGACGTCGGCGGAGCCGGTTGCGTCGGTGAAGCCCGACAGCGTGAATTTCGCGTCCGGATGCGCTTTCGCGTAGGCCGCGGCCGCGTCGACCGCCGCTTTCGCGTCGGCCGGCAGCGTGCTCTTGCCGGTCTCGAAGTAGATGCTAGCCGGCAGCGTGGCCTCTGCGCTATTCGCAGCAGCCGCGCCAGCGTCATTGCCCGATGCAGCCGCCGGTGCGGAAGCCGCTTCCGCACCCGATGCCGCAGCGGCGCCGCTTGCCGCGGCACCCGCTTCGGCCAGATGGTCGCCGCCTTCCGGCAGCTTGCCGTTGCGCGCTTCGGTGACCTGCTTCGGCTGCAGGATGTCGCCCGTGTGGTTGCCCCACGAGTTACGTTCGTACGTAACCACCGAGGCGATTTCGACGTCGTTCAGCGTCGGCGCCCACGAAGGCATCGCATTCTTGCCCTTCAGCACGAGGCTCACGTGCTGACCGATCGGACCGTTGGCGATCTTGCTGCCGTCGAGCGCTGGGAATGCGCCCGCGCCCTTGCCGGTCGGCTGGTGACAGACCGCGCAGTTCGCCGCGTAGACCTTGCCGCCGCGCTCCATCAGCTCGGCCATCGTATAGGTCTTGTTCGGATCGTCCTGGCCGGCGGCCATTTTCTTCTTCTCCGTGTCGACCCACCTGGCGTAGTCGTCGTCGGACAGCACTTCGACGACGACCGGCATGAACGCGTGTTCCTTGCCGCACAGCTCGGTACAGAAGCCGCGGAACGTGCCGGTGCGGTTAGCCTTGAACCACGTGTCGCGCACGAAGCCGGGGATCGCGTCCTGCTTCACGCCGAAGGCCGGCACGTACCAGGAGTGGACCACGTCGTTGGCGGTGGTGATGATGCGGATTTTCTTGTTGACCGGCACCACGAGCGGGTTGTCGACCTCCTGCAGATACAGCGTGGAGATCGGCTCGCGGCCTTCGGTTTGCGCGCGCGGCGTGGCGAGTGTGGACAGGAAGCCGATGCCCTCGCCCGGACCCTTCACGTAGTCGTAGCCCCACTTCCACTGGTAGCCGGTGACCTTGATCGTGAGGTCGGCGTTCGAGGTGTCCTTCATCGCGACGACGGCCTTGGTAGCGGGCAGCGCCATCAACACGACGATGATGAACGGTACGATCGTCCAGATGATTTCGACGGTGGTGCTCTCGTGGAAATTGGCTGCCTGGTGGCCCTTCGATTTGCGGTGCGCGAAGATCGAATAGAACATCACACCGAATACACCGACGAAGATCACGGTGCAAAGGAGCAGCATGAACATGTGGAGGTCGAACAGCTCCTGAGCGATTCGCGATGCAGGCGGCTGGAGATTGATCGCGTTGACGGCAGGGCCGCCCGGAGCATCGCCCACTGCCAGGGCGGCACCGGCGAAAAGCAGTCCGCTCGCCGCCAGCACGCTCATGAGCGCTCGCTTGATTGTTTTCATAGCTTCCTTACCCAAATTTTCCATTCAAACCCCTCGACCCCGCTGGCAGCGTGTCGCGCCCCCTTGAACGCCGCGCGTCCGGCACCATCTAACAGCGTGCCAGCCACATACGCAGCTCGCCTGCGAACTGCGCGCGCCGATTTTGCGCGAGATGTTGCCCGATCATGATCGTCTGCCCGCGCGAGACCAGCTTGATCTGATCGCGCGGCGTTGCGCCCGGCTCTATCCGCACCCAGCGCGGATTGAATTCGAACTGCGTAATCCGCTCGGCGCTGACCTGCTCGATCACGAGCCGGTTCGGAAACAACCGGATGCGCTCGTAATCGACAGCATGACGCGCATATATTGCAAACGCGATACCTACCGCCAGCAATTCGATTCCGGTGAACGGCAACACCAGCCAGGCGCCGATCAGAACCAGCATGAATGCAATTGCCAACGAGAACAACGCAAGCGACGCGTACAGACAGACGAACTGCCGCGGCGATATCGAACAGTTGCGCTTCATCGTCCAGTCCCTGAGGACCGGTTCTGAATCCGCCAGCAGATGATCTGATGCGCCCATCGCTGCCTCCTGCGAATCGTCGCGTCCGGCCTGCCTTCTTTTACTTCCGGATGCATCTCGCGGCCGCCGCTCGTATCACTGTGTACAGCATCACTCGCGACCGCGCCAACCCCTACCGCATCACTTCATTTTGCAGCCCTGCGCCTCAGGCTTGCCACCCCAAATGTGGGAACGTCGGGCGACAAACTGACGCATTATAGGCGCGATCCATAGCATCGACAAGCAAGCCCCGATCGGCCCACAAGCCCGGCGCGACAAGCCTTCGCGCCATTTTGCCCGGCATTTTGCGGCTCTTTCGGAGGGCAAATCCCAGGCATAACGGATGTCCTCTTTACCGCTTTTGCAACACGTCAACCGCACCGTCGGCAAGCAGTTGATGACCGCACCGCAATCTGCTACCCACGCTTGCCCGGACCTCGTCCGATGTCCTCAAGCCGCACGATGCCATGTCCTTCGGCCGTGGTGCGCGGCACGGCTTTCCATGCGTGTCCGTAGATCACCTCGAAGGTCAGCGCGATCGTGCCGTCGGCGCGCCGGCGCGCTTCGAGCGCGGCGAGCAGGGCTTTGTGCAACCGACGCGCAAGCGCGCCGTCATGCGCATCGCGCTCGAACGGGTATGCGCCCCAGCGGCGCACGTCCGCGAGCAGCGACTCGGGCGACTTGTAGGTGATCGTCAGCGTCTCCTGGTCCATCACCGGGATCTCGAAGCCGGCCTCGACGAGCATGTCACCGAGATCATGCATGTCGACGAAGTCGATCACATGCTTGCGCGACGCGACGCCGTGCGCAGCCTCGGTCTCGGCGTAGGCACCGCGCAATTCCTTTAGCGTATCGGGGCCGAGCGTACTGAACATCAGCAGGCCGTTGACCTTCAACACCCGCTGCCATTCGGGAAAGACCAGATCGGGCCGCGAGTGCCAGTGCAGCGCAAGGTTGGACCAGATGAATTCGAATGCGCCGGCCGCGAATGGCAGCGCGGAGAAATCGGCTTGCGCGAAGCGCGGGCCCCGCGCGCCGAGCGCCTTGCCGAGCGAGGCGGGAAGAAAGCGTCGCCAACTGGTGTCGTCGGCATCGTGACGCAGCGCGCGGCGCAGCATGCCATGCGACAGATCGGCGCCGAACACCGGCGCCTCTGGAAAGCGCGCGCGCAATGCGGGGATGTCTTCGCCCGCACCGCATCCGGCGTCGAGCACGCTCGAGGGCGCCACCTTGATGTAATCGAGACGCTCGCGCATGCGCTGCGCAATCTCGCGCGGCAGGAATGCAACCTCGTCGAAGGTAGCGGCGCGACGGTCGAAAATACGCCTGAGGCGCCGTGAATCGTAGGCCGGACGGCGAGATTGAGCGGATGTTGGAGACATGTGTGTCGTGCTGGCGTGAGCTCGAAGTATACTCGTTCGTTCCCCTCCATTCAGCGTGAACGGCATTCAGCGGCGCTCACCCGTGCGATTCCAGTCATTTTCTTCGTCGTGTCGAAATCAGGCCGCGCGTTTTGTGCGCGGTCTGCATTCGGCATGGCCGCGGGCTTTGAACGTCGCGCTGCCGAACCTGTGCGCGTTGTGCGGCAATATGTCGCATAAGACGCTGTGCGACGGTTGCGACGCGGCCTACTGGAACGAGAGCCGCCTGCGCTGCACCGTTTGCGCTGCGCCGTTGCCGACGTCACGCTGGGTCGCTCAGGCGCAATATCGCTGCGCCGATTGCGTCGCCGAGCCGCCGTCGTTCGACGCGAGCTTCGCGCTCGCCGACTATCGCGCGCCGCTGGATACCCTCGCGGTCGGCCTGAAATTCCGCGCCCGGCTGATGCTTGCGCGCGATTTCGCGCAACGTCTCGCGTGGCTTGCTCAGGACGACTGGCACGACGCGGCCGAGCGGCCCGACGTGATTGCGCCAGTGCCGCTCGCCGGTCGCCGTCTGGTCGAGCGCGGCTACAACCAGGCCTGGCAGATCGCGCGGCCGCTTGCCCGGGCGCTCGACGTGCGCAGCGACGCGACGCTGCTCGAACGAACGCAAAACACCGCGCCGCAATCGCGCCTCGATCTCGATGCGCGCCGGCACAACGTCGGCCGCGCGTTTCGCGTCGCGCGCCCGGTGCGCGGCCTGCACGTCGGCATCGTCGACGACGTAATGACGAGCGGCGCGACGCTCGAAGCGCTCGCGCATACGCTGAAGGCGGCCGGCGCGCGACGGGTCACGAACTTCGTCGCGTTGCGCACTCCGAAAAACTAGCTTTTACGTGGTCCCCTTATGTTCAACGTCGTTCTCGTAGAACCGGAAATTCCGCCCAACACCGGCAACGTGATTCGCCTGTGCGCGAATACCGGCGCCCGGCTGCACCTGATCGAGCCGCTCGGCTTCCCTCTCGACGACACCAAGATGCGGCGCGCCGGCCTCGACTATCACGAGTACGCGGAAATGAACGTGCACGCCGATTGGGACGCGTTCATCGCGAAAGAAACGCCCGACCCGTCGCGCATGTTCGCGTTCACCACACGCGGCTCGGGGCGCTTTCACGATCACGCTTTTCGACCGGGCGACTGGTTCGTGTTCGGCGCCGAAACGCGCGGTCTGCCCGATACGGTGCTCGAGCGCTTTGCGAACGAACAGCGCGTGCGTCTGCCGATGCGTCCTGGCAATCGCAGTCTGAATCTGTCGAACACGGTGGCGGTCGTGGTGTTCGAAGCGTGGCGTCAGGCCGGCTTCGAGGGCGGCGCCTGACGGCGTTCGAGTTCGGCCTCGTAGCGTGCGAACATCGTGTCGTCGAAGCACGCGAACGTCACGTGCTTCATGTGGGGTGTGCGCGGCAACATGTCGAGCACGGTTCCGACCGCGATGCCCACCGCATAGTCGGCGGGGAAACGGTAGATGCCGCAACTGATCGCGGGAAACGCAATGCTCGTGCAATGAGTCTCGCGCGCGACTTCGAGCGAGCGCTGATAGCACGATGCGAGCAGGTCGGCTTCGCCGTGCGCGCCGCCGCGCCACACTGGACCGACAGCATGGATCACATGCTTCGCGGGCAGCCGATAACCGGCGGTGATCTTGGCGTCGCCGGTCGCGCAGCCGCCGAGCGTTTCGCATTCGCGCAGCAACTCCTTGCCGGCCGCGCGATGAATCGCACCATCGACACCGCCGCCGCCGAGCAGCGAAGTATTCGCGGCATTGACGATCGCATCGACGGCGAGCGTCGTGATATCGACCACGCGCGCTTCGAGCGTGCACGTGCCGTGACTGAGATTGAAGGTGGGCATGAAAACCTCGCTGACCTGAGTCTCGCTCAAGAAGTGGACAGCCAGGTGAGGCAGCCGTTCAACGCGAATTTGCGCTAAACGGCTGAAAGAAAAGACTTTATTCGGCCTTCGAATCGCGCCGCAGCAGCGCGCTGACCGCATCGCGCGGCGCCACGCCGTCGAACAGCACCGCGCAGACCGCTTGTGTGATCGGCATTTCGATTGCATGGGCGCGTGCGATCGAAAGGACCGCCTTCGCGCAGCGCACGCCTTCGGCCACGTGACCGAGGCCGCCGAGGATGTCGTCGAGTGTGCGGCCGGTGGCGAGCTGCAAGCCCACCGTACGGTTGCGCGATAGATCGCCGGTCGCGGTCAGGATCAGATCGCCGAGGCCGGTCAGCCCGGTAAAGGTTTCCGCGCGCCCACCAAGCGTGACGCCAAGACGCGACATTTCGGCGAGCCCGCGGGTGATCAGCGCCGCGCGTGCATTGAGGCCGAGGCCGAGGCCATCGGCGATGCCCGTCGCGATGGCGAGCACGTTTTTCACCGCGCCGCCCACTTCGACGCCGACGACGTCGTCGCCGGTATAGATGCGCATCGCACCGTGATGGAACGCCGCGACCGTGCGTTCGCGGCACACCGCCGACGAACTCGCGATCGTCAACGCAACCGGCAGTCCCTGTCCGACTTCGCGCGCGAAGCTCGGCCCGGACAACACGCCGTTGCTCGCATGCTCGGGCAATTCCGCCGCGACCGCCTGATGCGGCAACAACTGCGAATCCGCCTCGAAACCCTTGCACAGCCACACGATATGCGCGGGCACCTTGCCGGCATCGCGCATCGCGCGCAACAGACCGCGTAGGCCAGCCACCGGCGTCGCGATCACGCACAGCGCATCGTCGGCGAGCGCGTGATCGAGCGCCGCGCCGAGATCCGCTTCGTAGCGGAGCGCGGGCGGCAACGCGACGCCCGCCAGATAGCGGGCGTTTTCGTGCGAAGTGGAAAGCTCGGTGATGAGCGCGGACTCGCGCGCCCACAACACCGTGTCGTGCCTGACGGCCAGATGGCCGGCGAGGGCGGTGCCCCACGCGCCAGCGCCGAGAACGGCGACCTTCATAGCCGGCACTGCCCGCGGCGCCTTAATGCGTGACGCCGCTTTGCGCCGCGCCGTCGCCCTGCTGGGCCGCGCTCATTTGCGCGAGACGCTGCTCGTACAGCGCCTGGAAGTTGATCTCGGCGAGGTGGATCGGCGGGAAGCCGGCGCGGGTGATCGCGTCGGCGATGTTGGACCGCAGGTACGGGAACAGGATGGTCGGGCAGGCGATGCCAACGAGCGGATCGATCTGCTCGGCAGGAATGTTGCGAATGTCAAAAATGCCGGCCTGTTTCGCTTCGATCAGGAACGCGACCTTGTCCGACACCTTGGCCGTGACCGTGCCCGTCACGAGGATTTCGAACACGGATTCTGCGAGGCGCTCGGCCTTCACGTCGACTTCGACTTCGACCGACGGCATTTCCTGCTCGAGGAAGATTGCCGGCGAATTCGGCTGCTCGAGCGACATGTCCTTCAGATAGATGCGCTGGATGTTGAAGAACGGCTGATTATTCTCGTCGGACATGATGGTGATTCCTGATAGGTATGCGTGGCGGCGGCCGATGCATGCATGGGCCGCCAGATTATTGCGCCGGCACGCCGGCTCCACGAGGAGCGCGCACGCGCCGGCTTATCGAGTGGTCCGCCCGCTCGCGCGGCGCGAAACGCGCGAACTCAGGCTGCTTCGAGCAGCGGCGTCAGACCGCCCGCGCGATCGAGCGCGGAAAGGTCATCATAGCCGCCGACATGCGTCTCGCCGATGAACACCTGCGGCACCGTGCGACGCCCGGTCCGGGTCATCATCTCCTCACGACGGGCCGGGTCTTTATCGATCAGTACTTTTTCAACCTGCTCGACGCCGCGCGACTTTAAAAGACGTTCGGCCATCTGGCAATACGGGCACACCTGGGTGCTGTACATGATCACTTTGTTCACTTGGCTGCTCCTTGTTTCACAACCGGCATACCGGCTTTCTGCCAGGCGTCGACGCCGCCCTCGAGAACATGGACTTCCGCGTATCCCGCTTCCTGCACGATACGCGCAGCCTTGTTCGACTGCTGGCCGGTCTGGCATACCAGCAGCACCGGGTTGCTCTTGTTCTTCGCGAGTTGCGCGACTTTCGCCTGCAACTCCGCGAATTCGAAATGCCGTGCCGAGGGCAGGTGCCCCTTGGCGTAGTCGGCGGACGGCCGCAGATCGATGACCGCCGCGTTGCGCCGGTTGATCAGTTGGGTGGCTTCGGCGGCCGACAGGCCGCCACGCCCACGCCGACTGATGGTCGGCCACACCAGCAACCCACCAGAGATAAGGACGATTGCGATCAGGACAAGGTTTGTGTATTCGGTGAAAAACTTCACGGAAGATCCGCCGGAAAGAGAGAAATCGAAAAGGTCAACCCGAGCATTATAAAATAACCGTTTGACGCGATGGCGATGCGCCGCCGAAGGCGCCGCACAGCGCGAGACCGCTTCCTCACTACCGACCGGCAACTCTTATGTACAAACTCGTTCTCATCCGCCACGGCGAATCGACGTGGAACAAGGAAAACCGCTTCACCGGCTGGATCGACGTCGACCTCACCGAGCAGGGCAGCCTCGAGGCGCAGCAGGCGGGCGTGCTGCTCAAGGAGTCGGGCTATACGTTCGACATCGCCTATACGTCGGTGCTCAAGCGCGCGATCCGCACGCTGTGGCACGTGCAGGACAAGATGGATCTGATGTACCTGCCCGTCGTGCATTCATGGCGCCTGAACGAACGCCACTACGGCGCGCTGTCGGGTCTGAACAAGGCCGAAACGGCAGCCAAATTCGGCGACGAGCAGGTGCTGGTCTGGCGCCGCAGCTACGACACGCCGCCGCCCGCGCTCGAGCCGACCGACGAGCGCGCGCCGTACACCGATCCGCGCTACGCCAAGGTGCCGCGCGAGCAACTGCCGCTGACCGAGTGCCTGAAAGACACGGTCGCGCGCGTGCTGCCGCTGTGGAACGAGTCGATTGCGCCGGCCATCAAGTCTGGGCGCAGCATCCTGATCGCCGCGCACGGCAACTCGATCCGCGCGCTGGTCAAGTACCTCGACAACATCTCGGACAGCGACATCGTCGGCCTGAACATCCCGAACGGCGTGCCGCTCGTCTATGAACTCGACGAAGATCTGAAGCCGATCAAGCACTACTATCTCGGCGACCAGGACGCGATCGCAAAGGCGCAAGCCGCGGTCGCGAGCCAAGGCAAGGCGGGCTGATCGCGCGTTTCCGGCCGCGGCCCCTCGCCACGGGAAGGCCCGGGGCCGCACGGAGACAACCGGCCCGGCGGGAAAAACTGTATTGCGCCGCGCGGCGTATCGCACGGCCCGCCAGCCGCGGGCCGGTTCGCAAGAACCAGGACCTTCCCGTACTGTCGAAGCACGATTGCCTGCACCGCGCCCTGAGCAGGCGGGTGTGCAGTTATACTTGTCCGTCCAATCTTTATCGACGCTGCCACGCGCTTCCGACCGCAATAGACTCTATGCGAAAGAACCTGAAAAATATCGGCCTGATTGCCGCGGGCCTTGCTACCGGTGTCCTTGCCACCCTGCAATTCTCCGCCTCGGCCCAGCAACCCGCTAGCGCCGCAGTCGCCCCACTGCCGCTAGACCAGCTCAGGCTCTTCGCCGAAGTGTTCGGGCAGATCAAGCACGAATACGTCGAACCGGTCGACGACAAGAAGCTTCTCACCTCCGCGATCAAGGGCATGGTGTCGAGCCTCGACCCGCACTCGTCGTACCTCGACAAGACCGATTACGAAGAGCTGCAGGAGCAGACCAAGGGCCGCTTCGCGGGCCTCGGCATCGAAATTTCGTCGGAAGACGGCCTGATCAAGGTGATTTCGCCTATCGAAGACACGCCCGCGTTCCGCGCCGGCATCCGTCCGGGCGACCTGATCACGCGCATCAACGACAAGCCCGTGCGCGGCATGACCCTCGACCAGGCGGTCAAGCAGATGCGCGGCGAGCCGGGCACCAAGGTCACGCTGACCATCTTCCGCAAGACCGACGACCGCACGTTCCCGCTGACCGTCACGCGCGCGATCATCAAGGTGCAGTCGGTGAAGGGCAAGATCGTTGCGCCGGGCTTCGCGTACGTGCGCATCACGAGCTTCCAGGAACGCACCACGCCTGACCTCGCGGCCAAGCTGCAGGATCTGGCGCGCCAGGAGCCGAACCTGAAGGGCCTCATCCTCGACCTGCGCAACAACGGCGGCGGCTTGCTGCAAAGCGCGGTCGGCGTCGCGGGCGCGTTCCTGCCGCCGAATTCGGTGGTGGTGTCGACCAACGGCCAGATTCCGGATTCGAAGCAGATCTATCGCGACACCTACGATAACTACCGTCTGCAATCGTTCGACAGCGATCCGCTGAAAGACGTCCCGGCCATCTTCAAGACCGTGCCGATGATCGTGCTGACCAACGCCTACTCGGCGTCGGCCTCGGAAATCGTCGCCGGCGCACTGCAGGATCAGCACCGCGCGCTGATTCTCGGCAAGACCACGTTCGGCAAGGGTTCGGTGCAAACCGTACGCCCCATGACGGCGGACACCGCGCTGCGCCTGACCACCGCGTATTACTACACGCCGAGCGGCCGTTCGATCCAGAACAAGGGCATCCGCCCCGACCTTCCGGTGGATCAATACGCGGACGGCGATCCGGACGACGCGCTCGTCACTCGCGAAGTCGACTACTCGAATCACCTTGCGAACACGCAGGACCCCAACGAGAAGAAGGAAGCCGAGCAGCGCGAGTCGGAGCGCATGGAGCAGTTGCGTCAGCTCGAAGAGCAGAACGACAAGAAGACGCCGGAGCAGCGCCAGAAGGAACGCGAACGCAAGCCGGTCGAGTTCGGTTCGAGCGACGACTTCATGATGCAACAGGCGGTCGGCAAGCTCGAAGGCAAGCCGGTTCAGGAATCCAAGTCGCTGATGGAACGCCGTCTCGCGCAGAACAAGCCGGGCACGTCGGCCTCCGCGCCGGTCGCGGTGAAGCCGACGCAACCGGTGCCGGGCGCATCGGGACCGGCGCCGGCTTCGGCACCGGCTCCCGCTGGAAAGTAAGCCGGCAAATAAGCTGGCCAATAAGCAGCGAACCCGCGCGTGTCTTCGCAGCACGATAGTCTGCGAAGACACGCCGCAGCAGTTTCAGCACAGGCCGCCGCTCAACCGGCGGCGTCTAACGGCAAGCCGCAGCAGCCACCCTCCCCGCGCGATTAAAATAACAGCCACGAATGCGCGCCGCGGCCCTTCGGCCTGCCTCTCCTTGCGCGACACCGCGACATAGCGACACACCCCACGCGCCCCGCCATGAATGACGATCAACTCCTTCGCTACTCCCGCCATATCCTCGTCGACGAAATCGGCATCGAGGCGCAGCGGCGTTTTATCGACGCCCACGCGATCGTCGTCGGCGCGGGCGGGCTCGGTTCGCCGGCCGCAATGTATCTCGCGGCGGCGGGCGTCGGCCGTCTGACGCTCGTCGATGCCGATACCGTCGACCTGACCAATCTGCAGCGCCAGATCCTGCACGTCACCGCGTCGGTTGGACGCAGCAAGGTCGAGTCCGGGCGCGACACGCTCGCGCAGATCAATCCCGAGGTCGTCGTCAGGGCAGTCGCCGAGCGCGTCGACGATGCATGGCTCGATCGCGAGGTGCCGCACGCGAGTGTCGTGCTCGATTGCACCGACAACTTCGCGACGCGTCACGCGATCAACCGCGCGTGCGTCAAGCATCGCGTGCCGCTCGTGTCGGGCGCGGCGCTGCGCTTCGACGGCCAGATCAGCACCTTCGATTTCCGCGACGAAGCGTCGCCATGCTATGCGTGCGTGTTTCCCGAAGACCAGCCGTTCGAGGAAGTCGCCTGCTCGACGATGGGTGTGTTCGCGCCGACGGTCGGCATCATCGGTTCGATGCAGGCTGCCGAAGCGCTGAAGGTGATCGGCGCAATCGGCACGCCGCTCGTGGGCCGCCTGACGATGCTCGATTCGCTGCGAATGGAATGGAACACGATGCGCATCGGACGCCAGCCTGATTGCCCGGTGTGCGGCCACGCGCACGGCTCTTGAGGCGGTTCCCCACTGCGCGTCCGAACGACGTCGAAACAGAAAAACGCCGCATGTGCGGCGTTTTTTCGTTCAACGAGGCGAGACGAAGCGCGTCGGATTCACACCAGCGCGACCCGCTTGAGCGCCGCCTGCACCTCTTCCGGCTCGAACGAAGCCAGCACGTCGGCCACGGGCTTTTCGAGCGTTTTCAGATGCGAGCGCAGCACCTCCTGCTTGACCTCGAGCAGTTGGCTCGGATGCATCGAAAACTCGGTCAGGCCCATGCCGAGCAACAGACGCGTCAACGCCGGATCACCCGCCATCTCACCGCACACCGACACCGGTACGCCCGCACGCTTCGCCTCGCGCAGTGTGAACGCGATCAGATGGAGCACCGCCGGATGCAGCGGGTCGTACAGATGCGCGACCGCGTTGTCCGCGCGATCGATCGCGAGCGTGTACTGGATCAGATCGTTGGTGCCGATCGACAGGAAATCGAGCCGCTTCAGAAACAGCGGCAACGCGATCGCGGCGGCCGGAATCTCGATCATCGCGCCGACCTGCACGTTCGGATCATAAGCAATGCCCGCGTCGTCGAGTTGGCGCTTGGCTTCGCGGATCAGATCGAGCGTCTGGTCGATTTCCTGCGCGTGCGCGAGCATCGGGATCAGGATCTTCACCTTGCCGAACGCCGACGCGCGCAGGATCGCGCGCAGCTGCGTGAGAAACATCTGCGGCTCGGACAGGCTCCAGCGAATTGCGCGCAAGCCGAGCGCCGGATTCACGGCGGTCTCGTAGCCGTCGCCGCCGGCCATCGAATCGAGCGGTTTGTCGGCGCCGACGTCGATCGTGCGGATCGTGACCGGCAAGCCGTTCATCAGTTCGACCGCGCGACGATACGCGCTGAACTGCTCCTCCTCTTCGGCCATCCGGTCCTTGTGATTCATGAACAGGAACTCGGTGCGAAACAGACCCACGCCGGTCGCGCCCGATTCGATCGCCGCGCGCGCGTCGTCCGGCAACTCGATGTTCGCGCACAGTTCGATGCGCGTGCCGCACAGCGTTTGCGTCGGCGAGAACTTGAGCCGTTGCAGCTTGCGCTGCTCGAGCTCCTTCTCGCTTTGCCGATACGAGTATTCCTCGAGCACGATGGGCGCGGGATCGACGATCACGATGCCGTGGTCGCCATCGACGATGATCAGATCGTCCTGGCGGATCAGCGCGCTCGCATGCTGCACGCCGACCGCGGCCGGAATGCCGAGGCTGCGCGCGACGATCGCGGTATGCGACGTGCGCCCGCCGAGATCGGTGACGAAGCCCTGGAACGTCTGCGTCTTGAACTGCATCATGTCGGCCGGCGCGATGTCGTGCGCGACGACGATCATTTCATCGCACGCGCCATGCACGTTGTCGACGATGCCCGGCGCACCCGCGAGCGCCTTCAGCACACGTTCGACGACCTGTTCGATGTCGGCTTTGCGTTCGCGCAGGTATTCGTCTTCGATATCGTCGAAATGGCGCGAGAGTCTTTCGAGCTGTTCGGTCAGCGCCCACTCGACGTTGTAGCGGCGCGTGCGGATCAGGTCGATGGTTTCCTGAACCAGCATCACGTCGTTCAGGATCATCGTGTGAACGTCGATGAACGCGCCCATTTCACTGGGGGCATCCGCGGCGAGATCGGCGCGCAGCACGTTGAGTTCTTCATGCACGCGTTGCTGAGCCGCGCGAAAGCGCCCGACCTCCCCTTCGATCTGGGCGGGTTCGATCAGATAGTGGTCTACGTCGAGTGCTGCCGGGGCGATCAGATAGGCCCGCCCGATGGCGATACCGCGCGAGACGGGAATTCCATGCAGCGTGAATGACACGCGCACCTCCTCTAGTTGTGTGATGCAAACCGCTGCAATGCTCTCAGACTGTACCTGGCATTATAAATTCCGCGCCTTTTTGAAGTATGTCGGCGGTGTGTGCAGCGCAGCACGAGTTATCGCAATCAGGTGTCCTCGTACACCGCGAAGCTTCACTTTTATACGCGTCGCGCAAAATATATGGTTTAAACATTGAAAACGCGTGTCGCCCTACGCGCATGTCGCCTTACGCACTCTTCCCCGCGGCTTTCGCGCCGCTTCTACAAGCCTTAATGTCGATTAGCGGCGGGCCTCTTCTGATATTCAAATGTCGGCGGCGAAAAAAACCGCGGACTGAGCCGCGGCTTTTTCGGGTTTGTCGAACGCAAAGGGCGCGGCGTTATTGACCTTCGCCAAATTTATCGGCGATCAGTTTTAACAGCGCGTCCATCGCTTCCTGTTCGTCGGTACCTTCCGTTTCGATCAGCACGGTACTGCCGATGCCCGCGGCCAGCATCATCACGCCCATGATGCTCTTTGCGTTGATACGACGGCCATTGCGGCTCATCCAGATTTCCGCCTGGTAGTTGCCCGCGAGTTGCGTCAACTTGGCCGACGCGCGCGCGTGCAGCCCCAGCTTGTTCACAATTGTCGTTTCTTGTTGCAGCATGTGATGGTCCGAAGCGCGGGTGAATGAAATGGTGAAAAGTCAAACTGCAAAGCGGCTGCAATGCGCTTGGCGCCGTTGCGAAACCGCTTGAATCCGTCGAAGCTTGCCTGCGGACCAGCCCGATTTACAGGCCGGGCGCGTCCGGCTTCTGCGTCAGATCGGCATCGGCCGGCAACGCGGGGACACAGTCGGCGGGCGCCGCGTCAGCCGGCAGGCAATCGGCCGGGCAGGCTGACGCCGCGACCGGTTCCGGCGTCGCCGGTCCGATCGCGTGCACGCCCTTGGTCGCGCCGGCGAGCGCCTTGTCGACGAGCGTGTCGAGCGGCGTCGAGCGATAGCAGACCGCACGCACCAGCATCGGCAGATTGACGCCGCACAGCACGCGCACATCCGGCTCCGTGGCGAGCCGGCCCGCGATGTTGGCCGGCGTCGCGCCGAACATATCGGTCAGCACGAGCGCGCCGTTCTCTTCCTTCAACCGCGCGACTTCCGAATTCGCGAACGCGACGACCTGCGCGGGATCGCAATCCGGCGACACATCGATCACGCCGATACGCGCCGGCAAACCGCCATAGATGTGGGAAATGCAATCGCGCAACGCGGTGGCGAAGGGAGCGTGCGCAATGATCAGAATGCCTGCCATGTCAGCCTTACTGCGATAGAACGGCCCCAAAACCGTGGACCGGGACTCGAGCCCGGTTCGCCATCGCCCCGGACCGGCCGTGGGTCGCGAGGGCGGAAATGCATCGTCGGACGAGCGGGCATTGTAGCAGCCTCATTTTCGCGCCAATCCCGACGGCGCGCCTGATGCCGATTTACTACACAGATTGGGGGTGCGGCCGGGCAATCAAGGCCGCTAGAGTCGGCGCGTCAGCCGACCGCGCGCTCCAGCGCGTCGACGAACATCGCGGCGACGTCGAAGCCAGTCTGATCCATGATCTCGCGGAAACACGTCGGGCTCGTGACGTTGACTTCGGTGAGCCAGTCGCCGATCGCATCGAGTCCGACCAGCAGCAAGCCGCGCGCCGCCAGCACCGGCGCGAGCGTATCGGCGATCTTGCGGTCCTGCTCGCTGAGCGGGCGCGCGACACCCAGTCCACCGGCCGCCAGGTTGCCGCGCACCTCATTACCCTGAGGAATGCGCGCGAGCGAGTATGGCACCGCTTCGCCGCCGATCAGCAGGATGCGCTTGTCACCCTCCTTGATCTCGGGGATGAATTTCTGCGCCATCACCGAGCGTGCGCCGTCGTGGCTCAGCATTTCGACGATCGAGCCGAGGTTCATACCGTCCGCCTTCACGCGGAACACGCCCATGCCGCCCATGCCGTCGAGCGGCTTCAGGATCACGTCGCCGTGCTGTTCGTGGAACGCGCGCAGACGCGCCGGGTCGCGCGTGACCAGCGTCGGCGCCACGAACTGCGCGAACTCGCCGATCGCGAGCTTCTCCGAATGATCGCGGATCGCCTGCGGCTTGTTGAAGACGCGCGCGCCGCCACGCTCGGCCAGTTCGAGCAGCCACGTCGACGTCACGTATTCCATGTCGAACGGCGGGTCTTTGCGCATCACAACCGCGCCGAAGCTCGCAAGCGCGCGCGGCGCGGCGGCATCGGCGACAAACCAGACGTCACGATGCAGATCGGCGGTATCGCCGGTGATCGCAATGCGCTGCACGTTCGCTTCGACATCGCCGCCCGTCCACGCCAGATGCTTCGGCTCGCAGGTGTACACCGTGTGACCGCGGCGCGCCGCTTCGGCCATCATCGCGTAGGTCGAGTCTTTGTAAATCTTGAAATGGCTGAGCGGATCGGCGATGAAAAGAATGTCCATGAAAGTCCCGGTGCGCCCTGACGGGCGTGACATTGTTCGTCAATATAGTCTTTGAAGACGGCGATGGCGGCACGCATGCCGCCATCCTGCCGCGCGAGATGGCTTAGACCTGAATCGCTTCGGGATCGGTCTTTTCGAGTTCGACCGATGCGGCCAGCAACCCAAGCCGCGCCACGACGCCATACATATAGAAGCGGTTCGGCGGCGCCGCGCCGGGCTTCGCGTGCGCATCGGGCAGCGCCGTATGCTCGAAGCCGAGCGGCACGAAGTGCATGCCCGGCGCGTTCAGGTTCTGGTCGCGCTCGCGGCTGCCGTGCACGCGATAGAAGCCGCCCACCACATAGCGGTCGATCATGTAGACGACCGGCTCGGCGACTTCCTCGCCGATGCGCTCGAACGTGTACACGCCTTCCTGCACGATCACGTCGTGCACTTCGAGGCCGTCCTTGGTCGCGGCCATGCGCGTGCGTTCGCGCTTCGTCAGCGCGGCGACTTCCGATGCGTCGTGCACGGTCATCACGCCCATGCCGTAAGTGCCCGCATCCGACTTGATCACGACATACGGTTTTTCGGAGATGCCGTACTCGCGATACTTGCGCGCAATTTTCTTCAGCACGCCGTCGATCGCATCGGCCAGCGCTTCCTCGCCGGTGCGCTGCTGGAAGTCGACGCCCTCGACGTGCGCGAAATACGGATTGATCATCCACGGATCGATCTCGACCATCTTTGCGAACTTCTTCGCGACGTCGTCATAACACGAGAAATGCGTCGACTTGCGGCGTACTGCCCAGCCCGCATGCAGCGGCGGCAGCAGGTACTGCTCGTGCAGATTTTCGAGCACAGGCGGAATGCCGCCGGACAGGTCGTTGTTCAGCAGAATCGAGCACGGGTCGAAGTTCTTCAGCCCCAAGCGCCGCTGCGAGCGCTCAAGCGGTTCGAGCACGAGTTTCTGGCCGTCGGACAGCGCGATCGTGACCGGGCCGTTGATGGTTTCGTCGAGCGTGCCGAAGCGTACGTTCAGGCCCGCCTGGCGCATGATCGACGCAAGCCGGGCGACGTTTTCGAGGTAGAACGCGTTGCGCGTGTGGCGCTCCGGAATCACGAGGAGATTCTTCGCGTCCGGGCAGATCTTTTCGATCGACGCCATCGCGGCCTGCACCGCGAGCGGCAGCACTTCCTGCGGCAAATTGTTGAATGCGCCGGGAAACAGGTTGGTGTCGACCGGCGCGAGCTTGAAGCCCGCGTTGCGCAGATCGACGGAGCAATAGAACGGCGGCGTGTGCTCCTGCCATTCAAGCCGGAACCAGCGTTCGATAGCGGGCGTGGCGTCGAGGATCTTCCGCTCGAGGTCGAGCAGCGGGCCGTTTAACGCCGTAACTAGGTGCGGAACCATTGATCACTCGCAGACTGGAGAAAAAAGATTGTAGAGCAAATGCTTTGTCCATTTGGGGACGGTTTCTCCATTCGCAAGCAGACCCGAATGCATTCTCCCTATCTCGATGATAGGCGCGGAAAATTGCCGTTCGCAACCCGATCAGCAAGAAAAAAGCCCGCCATGAAGGCGGGCGAATTTTGCTGCGCTCAGCTTTTTCCTGACTGGCGGGCCCGGGAGCGCGGGCCCGCAGCGGAACAGATTCTTCGTTATTCGACTTTCTCGCCGTGCAGGCTCACGTCGAGGCCTTCACGCTCCTGCTCTTCGGTCACGCGGATGCCGATCACCAGGTCGATGATCTTCAGCAGCACGAAGCTCACCACGCCGCTGTAGATCAGCGTCGTCAGCACGCCCTTCGCCTGCAGGATCACGTTGCCGTCGAAGCCGCTGATGTCCTTGACCGCGAACACGCCTGTGAGGATCGCGCCGATGATCCCGCCGATACAGTGCACGCCGAACGCGTCGAGCGAGTCGTCGTAGCCCATCTTGTGCTTGAGCCACGTGGCCGACCAGAAGCAGACCACGCCCGCGACGATGCCGATCACCAGCGCGCCTACCGTGCCGACGAAGCCCGATGCCGGCGTCACCGCCACCAGACCCGCGACCGCGCCCGACACGATACCGAGCACCGACGGCTTACCCTTGGCCGCCCATTCGGCGAACATCCATGCGAGCGCCGCCGCGGCGGTCGCCACCTGGGTCGCGAACATCGCGAAGCCGGCACGGCCGTCCGCCGCTACCGCCGAACCCGCGTTGAAGCCGAACCAGCCGACCCACAGCATCGCGCCACCGATCAGCGTCAGCGTCAGGTTGTGCGGCGCCATCGACTCCTTGCCGTAGCCGACGCGCTTGCCGAGCACCAGACAGCAGACCAGACCCGCGATACCCGCGTTGATGTGCACCACCGTGCCGCCCGCGAAGTCGAGGATGCCCGCGGTCGCCAGCCAGCCGCTCGGTTCCCACACCATGTGCGCGATCGGCGAGTAGACGAGGATCGACCACAGCGTCATGAACACCAGCATCGCCGAGAACTTCATGCGGTCCGCGAACGCACCGGTGATCAGCGCCGGCGTGATGATCGCGAAAGTCATCTGGTAGACGAAGTAGACCGTCTCGGGGATCGTCGGCGCGAGATGGCTGACGGTCAGCGTCGTGGCCTTGTCGCCCTTGATGTAGTTCATGCCCGTCATGAACACGCGCGAGAAGCCGCCGATGAACGAGTTGCCCGGCGTGAACGCGAGGCTGTAGCCGACCACGGTCCAGACGATCGTCACCAGACAGGTGATCGCGAAGCTTTGCATCAGCGTCGCGAGCACGTTCTTCTTGCGGACCATGCCGCCGTAGAACAGTGCGAGGCCCGGAATCGTCATGAACAGCACCAGCGCGGTGGAAGTCAGCATCCACGCGGTGTCGCCGGAGTTGATCTTCGACGAATCGACCGAGAACGGTGCGGTCGGCGCGGCCGGCGCGGCTGCGGCTGCGGCAGCCGACGCGTCGGTGGCGGCCGGTGCGCTTGCGGCCGGCGCGGCGGACGCTTCGGCGGCGGGAGCCGAAGCAGCCGGGGCAGCGACTGCGGCGGAGGCGTCCGGTGCGGGCGCGCTCGCCGTCGTATCGGGAGCGGAGGCGGCCGCGGGAGCGGACGCGTCGTCCGCGAGGGCGGTGCCGACACCGGCCGCCAGCAGCGAGCCGGCCATCAGCAGGGACATCATGAGTTTGCGCATCTTGGTTTTCCTCTTGTCGCGATCCGTGTCGCTATGCTCTGATTTTTTACAGTGCGTCCGCGCCGGTCTCGCCGGTGCGGATCCGAACCACCTGCTCGATCGGCGTGACGAAGATCTTGCCGTCGCCGATTTTGCCGGTTCGCGCCGCGCGCTCGAGCGCCTCGATCGCCTGATCCACGATGTCGTCCGATACCGCCGCTTCGATCTTCACCTTCGGCAGAAAATCGACCACGTATTCAGCGCCCCGATACAGCTCGGTGTGGCCCTTCTGCCGTCCGAAGCCTTTGACTTCGGTCACCGTGATGCCCGACACGCCGATCGCCGACAGGGCTTCGCGCGCTTCATCCAGCTTGAACGGCTTGATGATTGCGGTAATGAGTTTCATAAAATCCTCGCTAGTTGTTGCTGAACCGTTGCTGCCCCGTGGCGTACCCGTGACCGCGGTCTCCTGCGCTCCCGGTAAAAGTGTCCTGGCAGTGCGCGCGCGGCAGTAACAGCAACTCCTATGCCATATCGTGTCTGACTGCGCGTCGCGCGCGTGGCGCAGCGCGCCCGGGCGGCCTTGTCCGAACGGCCAGCAGCGCGGCCGGCGGTGGCGCGGCGGGGGGATCGTTGCTAGAGTGTTCGAACGTTCTGAACGCGAGGCGCGCACCAAACACGCTCACGAGGCCGCGGCAGCGAAGCAGCCGCGCGCACCAGGACCGCCCATTCGCCGCAACGGGGCACGGGCGCAATGAAACATGCACATTTTTTGTGCACCAAGGGGAACACGATGAAACAACCGAACGACGTTTTTAACGACTTCCAGGCTCGCGTCAGCGATCTGTTCAAGAATTCGCCGGCCAAGGATGTCGAACGCAACGTCAAAGCAATGCTGACGCAGGGCTTCTCGAAGCTCGATCTGGTCACGCGTGAGGAATTCGATACGCAGACCCAAGTGCTCGTGCGTACGCGCGCGCGCCTGGAAGAACTCGAGCGCCGCGTCGCCGAGCTCGAACAGAAGCTGCCGCTCACGCAGACGCCGTAAGCACTGGTTGCAGCCTTCGCGCTGCGCCGTGCCGCACATCACCGGCAAGCGGGCCGTGACGTCATCAGCGTTTTAGGGGGATTTGCGCGCGAAGTGAGCGCGCTGTCCGACGGGAGGGAATATGTCGCTTGCCGTGGTGCGCAGCCGCGCGCCGGCCGCTGGCCGTGCGCCCGAAGTGACCGTCGAGGTTCACCTCGCCAATGGACTGCCGTCCTTTTCGATCGTCGGCCTGCCCGACCTGGAAGTGCGCGAGAGCCGTGAGCGAGTGCGCGCGGCGCTGCAGAACTGCGGTTTTGATTTCCCGGTCCGCCGCATCACCGTCAACCTCGCGCCCGCCGATCTGCCGAAAGAATCCGGTCGTTTCGATCTGCCTATCGCACTCGGCATCCTCGCCGCGAGCGGGCAAATTCCGGCCGAATCGCTGCTCCATCGCGAGTTCGCCGGCGAGCTGTCGCTGACCGGCGCGCTGCGGCCGATGCGCGGCGCGTTCGCGATGGCATGCGGCACCGCACGGGGCGCTCTGACGAGCGCAGACGCCGACGCATCATCTGAAACGCGTTCCGCGCTGCCAGCCCTCCTCGATCAGGTAACCGGGCAGGCGTTCCACACCCCACAGCTCTACCTGCCGGCCGCTAGCGCGGCGGAAGCGGCGCTCGTGCCCGGTGTCGATGTGTACGGCGCCGCCGATCTGCCGTCGCTATGCGCGCACCTCGCAGGCGCGCCTGACGCGCGTCTTAGCCCAGTCGCCGCACCCGAGCTCTACGAGCACGCCGCCGCTCCGGCGCCGGACATGGCTGACGTGATCGGCCAGCGCGCCGCGCGGCGCGCACTCGAAGTCGCGGCGGCCGGCGGCCATCATGTGCTGCTGATCGGGCCGCCCGGCGCCGGCAAGTCGATGCTCGCGGCGCGCCTGCCCGGCCTGCTGCCGTCCATGACCGACGACGAAGCGCTCGCTTCCGCCGCGCTGCTGTCGGCGAGCCGCATCGGCTTCAAGCCGTCGCAGTGGCGGCAGCGGCCGTTTCGCGCGCCGCACCATTCGTCGAGCGCGGCGGCGCTGGTCGGCGGACGCAATCCGCCGCAGCCTGGCGAGATCACGCTCGCGCATCTGGGCGTGCTGTTTCTCGACGAGCTTCCCGAATTCGACCGCGTGGTGCTCGAAACGCTGCGCGAGCCGCTCGAAGCCGGCCGGATCACGATCTCGCGCGCCGCCTGGCAAGCGGACTTCCCCGCTGCCTGCCAACTGATCGCCGCAATGAACCCGTGCCCGTGCGGCTGGCGCGGCGATCCGGGCGGGCGCTGCCGCTGTACGCCCGAAGTTGCGGCGCGCTATCTGCGTAAATTGTCGGGACCGCTGCTCGACCGCATCGACATCCAGCTGGAAATTCCAGCTCTGACCGCCACCGAACTCGCGGCCCGCGCCGTTACCGCCGGCGAAGCAAGCGCGGCGATCGCACACCGCGTGAGCGCTGCGCGCGAGCGGCAACTGGTCCGGCAAGGCAAGACCAACCGCGAACTGGACGGGCGCGAAGTCGACGATGTGTGCCGCCCGGACGCAGCAGGCGAGGCACTGTTGCGCGAAGCCGGCGAGCGGTTTGGCTGGTCGGCGCGCGCGTACTACCGGGTGTTGAAGGTCGCGCGCACCGTCGCGGATCTGGCTGGCGAGGCGATGCCGAGCGCCGCGCAGATCGCCGAGGCAATCCAATACCGCCGCGCTTTTGGCTCGTTATGATGAGAAAAAACTACTGTCAAGACTTGACTTATTCACACAGCCACGATCCTGTTAGATTTTGATACAAGTCGAAAGCGCGCAGACAGGCATCTCTCTAAACCGTTGATTTAATTGACTTTTTTAAAACGCCCTGCGCTCATGGATTTTGACGAAAGGCCCGTCTGATGGGCTTTTGCGGCCTTTGAAGGCGACTTCTCAACAGAGTTATCCACAGGTTGTGCGCGTAACTCAAAAAGTTCAACGTAAACCGGTAATTAGCGCGCAAACCTGCGAAGGAACTTTCACTGCATTCGGCATTTTGAGGCGCGTCCGTTCGGCCAAAAATACCGCGTTCAGTAGAGTTGGAACGACGAAAAAAACTGGTCGACCTGGTCTTGCGGCAGCGGTTGATCGGCGATGATCGCCGCCTGGTACACGTGCCGGCCGCGCGCGACGAGCCGCGCATACACGGTGCGCGTTTCGTGTTTGGCGCCCGCGGCGCCGCTCACCGTCATTTCCTGCCCCGGAATCTTGCCGCCCGCGGCCAGCGGGATCTGCACCGCGTGAGCATCGGGTGTCGCGCCGACGTTGCGCGCCAGTCCCGCGCGCAGGAAATCGAGTGCGGCGCGCTGCGTCGCATCCCTATCGTCGGGCAGCATCACGGTGCCGACCGCGAAGACCGCATTGCCCGCTTCGGCAGTCTGCATCGCCATCTGCATGAGTGTGCCGTCGATCTTCACCGCGCGCTGGTCGTTGCCCGGCTTGGCCGGGAAGTCGACCGTATAGCCCTTGTCGTTATTCATCACGGTGCGCCAGTCAAAGGTCGGCGAGCAGGCGCTGAGCGCGACGCCGAGCGCCAACGCGGCCGTCATCGCGCCGAGCACGGTACGAGCATGACCGGGTCGCGTGAAAGCGCGAAGGAAATGGCCCGCCGGCTGGAAGACGTCCGCACGGCGGGCGGGAATTCGGCGGATCAACGGAAAGCGGCACGAAACGCGGGCAACCAAGCGGCAGACGCGAAGAACGATTTGGAGCATGGGGCGAAAGAGATCGGGCTTGCGGAGCGTAAAACGCCATTATCCGCTGATCGGCTTCCGGCCCGTCGCGCCGAGCCGCACGCTTCGGCCACCTCGGCGCAGCCGCCCCATTGCAGCTACAATGGAAAAGCCATTCAGCACCGGCCCGAGCGCCATTGCACCGACCCATTGTTCCGCGCCGCGCGCGACTCACGAGGTTCCGTCCATGAGTTCCAATTCACCGACCGCCGCCCGGCGCACGAACCCGCTTCGCTATCTGATTGCGGTGGCCGTGGCCATTGCGCTCGCCGTCGCCGGTTACCTGGCGTTCGCCGGTCAACAGCGCGTGCCAGATGCGACCTTCACGCTGCTATCGGGACAGAAGCTCACGACCGCGGACCTGAAAGGCAAGGTTTATCTGGTCAATTTCTGGGCAACGAGCTGCGACACCTGCATGAAGGAAATGCCGCAGATGGTCGAGACCTATAACCGCTTCAAGGGCCAGGGCCTCGAATTCGTCGCGGTGGCGATGAACTACGACGCGCCGATGTACGTGACCAACTACACGCAAACGCGTCAGCTGCCGTTCAAGGTCGCCATGGACGACGGCTCGGCCGCCAAGCAGTTCGGCAACGTGCAGCTCACGCCGACCACCTTCGTCGTCGATAAAGACGGCAAGATCCTGAAGCGCTACGTCGGCGAGCCGCAATTCGCGGAACTCGACCAGTTGCTCGCGAAAGCGCTGAAAGCTGGCGCGGCTTAACCCCGGTCAAGCAATCCTCAACGCGCCGGCGCAATTTCCCGCCGCCGGCGCGTTCCTCCTCACCGCTCCCCATCCCCTTTGGCCGCAAGGCCATATCGCTTGATCTTCTCGTAGAGCGTCGCCTTGCCGAGCTGCAGCCGGTCCGCCGCGACCGCGACCACGCCGCCCGCCTGTTCCAACGCCTCGGCGATCATCGCGCGCTCGAACTGCTCGACACGCTCCTTCAGCGGATGGGGGGCCCCGTCGTCTTCGTCGAACGACAGCACCGGTTCGTCGGCGATGCCGAGTACGAAGCGGTCGGCGGCATTGCGCAGCTCGCGCACGTTGCCCGGCCAGTCGCGCTGCATCAGGCTCGCACGCTGGCGATCGGTGAGGATCGGCGCCGGCCGCTGATAACGGACCGCCGCATCGAGCAGAAAATGCTCGAACAGCGGCACGATGTCCTCGCGGCGCTCGCTCAATGGCGGCAGCGCGATCGTCACCACGTTGAGCCGGTACAGCAGATCGCGCCGGAACGAGCCATCCGCGACATGCTCGGCCATATCGCCCTTCGCCGCCGCGACCACGCGGCAATTGACCCGAATCGGCTGATTCGAGCCGAGCCGCTCGAGCACGCCATCCTGCAGCACACGCAGCAGCTTGACCTGCAGCGCGAGCGGCATGCTCTCGATCTCGTCGAGAAACAGCGTGCCGCCCGATGCATGTTCGAGCTTGCCGATCCGTCGCTTGGCCGCGCCGGTGAACGCGCCCGGCTCGTAGCCGAACATTTCCGATTCGAACATCGGCTCGGGCAGCGCGCCGCAGTTCACCGCGATGAACGGCTTGTCGCGCCGCGGCGACAGCTCGTGCAGGCTGCGTGCGATCAGCTCCTTGCCCGCGCCGGTATCGCCGTTGATCAGCACGGACGCGTCGGTTGGCGCGACGTTGGCGATCAGCCGCCGCACCTGCTCGATCGCCGGACTGCGGCCGATGATGCGCGGCGCCACCGCGTTCTGCCCGGCCAGCTCACGGCGCAGCGCGAGGTTTTCGAGCACGAGCTTGCGGCGCTCCATTGCACGCCGCACGGTTTCGATCAGCCGCTCGGATGCGAACGGCTTTTCGATGAAGTCGTAGGCGCCATCGCGCATCGCCTGCACGGCCATCGAGATATCGCCGTGGCCGGTGACCAGAATCACCGGCACGTCGGGCGCGCGCTCGTGGCACTGCGCGAGCAGATCGAGGCCGCTCGCGCCGGGCAGCCGGATATCGCTGACGATCACGCCGGAAAAGTCCGCGCTGATCAGCTTCGCCGCCGCCTCGACCGATGCATGGCCGATCACGTCGAAGCCGGCCAGTTGCAGGCTCTGCACGCTCGCGCGCCGCACCAGTTCGTCGTCTTCGATATACAGCACTTGCAGGCCGTCGTTCATTGCGTGTTCCGGGTGATGCGTCAGTGTGAAATCAGGAGCCCGCCGTCAGCGGATCGTGCGAAGGACTGGTCTGCACGCGCGCGCGACGCAGTGTCAACACGAATGATGCACCGCCTTGCGGCGCGTTGCGCGCGACCAGCGAGCCGCCGCAATCACGCGCGATCGACGACGAAATCGCGAGGCCAAGGCCGAGCCCCTGGCCCATTTCCTTCGTCGTGAAGAACGGTTCGAACAGGTGCGGCAACACGTCGTCGGGAATGCCGGGGCCGTTGTCGCCGACCGCGATCGACAGGTTCGTGGCGCCCGCCTCGACCTCGACCGTGATACGCGGCGGGTTCATGCCGGCAGTTGCGTCGAGCGCGTTGCCGAGCAGGTTGATCAGCACCTGTTCGAGCCGCAGATCGTCGCAATTCGCGATCAGCTCCGGATGATCGTCGGCGAGATTCAGCGGCGAGCGCGCGACGGTGTCAGCCTCGGCATCGATCAGCACGAATTCGAGCTCGACGCCCTGCAGACGCTTCTGCAGCAGCGCGACGACGTTGCGCAGCGCCCGCACGATCGACGCGCGTGCGCTGCGTGGCCGCGCGCGGCCGACGAACAGCTTCAGCTGATTGGTGATCTTGCCCATGCGCTCGGTGAGCGCCGCGATCGCTTCGAGATTCTCGCGCGCCGATGCCTGATCGCCGCGTTCGAGCAGCACGCGGGTGTTGTCGGAGAAACTGCGCAGTGCCGCGAGCGGCTGGTTCAGCTCGTGCGTGATGCCGGCCGCCATCTGGCCGAGCGCGGCGAGCTTACTCGCCTGGATCAGTTCGTCGTGCGCGGCGCGCAGCTCCTGTTCGGCGCGGGTGCGCTCGGCGACTTCCTTTTGTAGCTGCTGGTTCGCCTCGGACAGATCCGCGGTGCGCTCGGCGACGCGCTGATTCAGTTCGGCATACGCCTTCTGCAGCAGCGCGCGGCTGCGCATCACTTCGCGCACGCGCGCGCGCCGCATGCGCCAGTAGAACGCGAGCAGTACCAGCGACACGTAGCCGAAGCCGGTGACGATGGTCGCCTTGAGCGCGTCGGCATCGACGGGGTCGACTGGGGACATCGTGATCAGATGCCAGTCCGGCTCGCCCATCGCGTGCCGCGACGCCAGGTAGCGCGGTGCGAGGCGCCCGCCGCCGATCCGCAGAATCTGCGCATTGCCTTCGAGCATGCGCTCGACCGTCACCGGCAGCGGCTCGATCGGCTGCTGCGCGTACTGGCGCGCCTGATAGATCGAATCGGCGATTCGGCCGGGCAGCGGCCGGATCGTGTGGTATTTCCACGCCGGCACCGACGACAGGAAGATCACGCCATGATCGTCGGTGACGACGAGCGGCTCAGACGCGTCGACGCCCTGAAACCATTCGAGGTCGAGCTTGACGACCGCCACACCGACGATCTTGCCGTCGCGCCGCACCGGCTGCGAGATGTAGTAGCCGGGCGCCTGCGAAATCGTGCCGATGCCGAAGAAGCGGCCGACGCCGCCATTCATCGCATCGACGAAATACGGCCGGAACTGATAGCCGGCGCCGACGAAGCTGCCCGGGCCGCGCCAGTTGCTGGCGGCGACGCAGTAGCCGTCGAGCGAAATGATGTAGGTGACCGTCGCGCGCGCATGGCGGTTCAGGTCTTCGAGATAGAGATTCGCGCGCTGGACGTTGGCGGGGTTCGGATCGATCAGCACGTCCTGCACGATCGGATGCTCCGCGAGCAGATAAGGCAGCGATTCGTAGCGCTCGAGCGTGCTCCTGAGCGCGCTCGCGGTGCGCTCGGCGCGCACGGCGGCGTTGCGCCGCAGCGTGTCGACACCGCTTTTCCACGCAAGGCTGTAGGTGAGCCAGCATGCCGCCAGGAGCCCGGCTGCGAGCGCGAAGAGAATCAGCAGGCGGCGGGTCACGTTGGTAAGGTCCGATAGATGAGCATCGGACATTGTGGCATAGGGCGGCAAGGGCTCGCCGCCAGAGGTAGGCGTCGAAGGTGCCGGGGACGCCGGAGCGACAGCAGACGCCTCGGAAAGACGTGCGGACGCCGGTTTCATGCTCAAGCGTCCGCGCTGGTCACGACTGGGTTGGCGAGCGCGGCTCAAACGCCGGCCGGCTCTTTGACCGCCACCTCGCCGCGCAGCACCTTGTTCAGCCTGGCGCGATCGAGCTCTTTTTTCCCAGGCCGATACGACGACCGTCGCGACACCGTTGCCGACGATGTTCGTCAGCGCGCGGCACTCGCTCATGAAGCGGTCGATGCCAAGGATCAGCACCATGCCCGACAGTGGAATCGTCGGCACCACGGCCAGCGTCGCCGCGAGCGTGATGAAGCCCGCGCCGGTCACGCCGCTCGCGCCCTTCGAGGTCAGCATCGTCACCGCGAGCAGCGTCAGCTGCTGGCCCCACGAGAGGTCGGTGTTGGTCGCCTGGGCGATGAACAGCACCGCCATCGTCATGTAGATGTTGGTGCCGTCGAGGTTGAACGAGTAGCCGGTCGGCACCACGAGGCCCACCACCGAGCGCGAGCAGCCGAGATTTTCGAGCTTCTGCATCAGTTGCGGCAGCGCGGCTTCGGACGAGCTCGTGCCGAGCACGATCAGCATCTCTTCCTTGATGTACGCGACGAAACGCAGGATGTTGAAGCCCACCATCCGTGCGATTGCGCCGAGCACGACCACCACGAATACGATCGAGGTCAGATAGAACGTGCCGATCAGCTTGAGCATCGGCAGCAGGGAGCCGATGCCGTACTTGCCGATCGTGAAGGCCATCGCGCCGAACGCGCCGATCGGCGCGAGCTTCGTGATGATGCGCACCATGCCGAACAGAATGTGCGAGAGCCCTTCGATGAAGTTCGTGACGGGCTTGCCCTTCTCACCGGCCGTCGCGAGCACGGCGCCGAACAGCAGCGCGATCAGCAGGATCTGCAGGATTTCACCCTGCGCGAACGCCGACGACAGCGTGTCCGGAATCAGGTGCATGAAGAAGTCGACGGTCGACTGGCCGTGCGCCTTCGCGGCGTACGACGCGACCGCGCGGCTATCGAGCGAGGCCGGGTCGACGTTGAAGCCGGCGCCGGGTCGCAGCAGGTGCGTGGCGGCGAGGCCGAGCACCAGAGCGAACGTCGAGACGATTTCGAAGTACAGCAGCGCCTTGCCGCCGACGCGTCCGACCTTCTTCATGTCTTCCATGCCGGCGATGCCCGTCACGACCGTGCAGAAAATGATCGGCCCGATCACCATCTTGATCAGCTTGATGAAGCCGTCGCCGAGCGGCTTCATGTCGGTGGCGAGATTCGGGTAGAAATGTCCGAGAACGATGCCGATGATGATCGCCACGATCACCTGGACGTACAGCACTTTATGGATAGGTTTCTTCACGATGGTTCCTGCGAGGGATATGAGCGAATGACCCGCCGCGACGCGCGACACGCGAACGAAACGTCGTCACGTGCGCGCCCGATTGCGGGCCGCTGCAAAGACGACGAATTCAGAAATACCGGGAAGGGAAATCGGACATCGTTGTCTCCTTGCTTTTATGTCGGGCCGTGGCGGCCACGCGTTTTAAATTGCAAAGTCGATGCCAGTTTAATTTCAGACTAAGCGCCTTGATTCTTATGGGTTTTTTGACAAGGCGCGGCGCGCGCCGTCCGGGATTCCGGAAATCCGGACGAATGCCGTCGGGGAATCCGGAATCCAGTGCGCGCACGGTTGCGGGAAAACCCGCAGGGGTTGGTGCGAAGCTCGCGAGCGCGACTTCAGCTCAACAGATCGATCCGATCCGTGCAAATCATGTCGACGCCCCATTCTTCGAGCACCCGCGCGCGCGCCGGATCGTTCACCGTGTACGCGAGCACGCGCAGCCCGGCCGCGCGGATCTGCGCGACCAGCGGCTCGCTCAGATAACGGTGACTCGCGTGCAGCGATGCGCAGTCGAGCTCACGCACGATGCTCAACCAGTCCGCCGGCACCTGCTCGAACAGCATGCCGCGCGGCAGCGACGGCGCGGCAGCGCGCGCGGCGGCGAGCGCGTCGAACGAAAATGACGACAGGAGCGGCGGCGTCCGCCCTCGCCAAAGCTCGAGCGCGCCTTCGGCGACCAGCGTGCCGGTGATGACTTCGCGGCCCGGACACGGCTTGATCTCGATGTTCGCGGCGATGCCGTCGCGCGCGCAACGCCCGGCCGCGTCGGCCAGCGTCGGCAGCCGCATGCCGGCGAATTCGGCGCCGCGCCACGCGCCGGCATCGAGAGCGGAGAGTTGCTGCCACGTATGCATGGCCGCGGGCCCGTGGCCGTTGGTCGTGCGATCGAGCGTGTCGTCGTGCAGCAGGAACGGCGCGTTGTCGGCGGACAGCTTCGCGTCGAATTCGACCATGCGATAGCCGTAGCGCACGCAGGCGTCGAAACCGGCCAGCGTGTTTTCCGGCGCGAGCGTGCCGCCGCAGCGGTGCGCGATCAGCCGCGGATAAGGCCATTGCGCGGAGGTCCCGCGGTCGATCCCAGTTGCCACGTGTCGTTTCCTTACTGATAGATGAACGGTTCAAAAAAAGCCCGCACATCGGCGGGCTTTTTCGTTTTTGCGGGCGTGAAGCGACGCAACAGCGGCGAGGCAACAGCGGCGAGGCGTCAGCGCGTCAGACTACGCCGGCTCCATGCGCCTGCACGTCGGCGTGATAGCTCGAACGAACCATCGCGCCCACCGCGGCGTGCGTGAAGCCCATCTTGTACGCCTCTTCCTCGTACATCTTGAAGGTGTCCGGATGCACGTAAGCGCGCACCGGCAGATGGTGCTCCGACGGCTGCAGATACTGGCCGATCGTCAGCATGTCGACGTCGTGATCGCGCAGATCGCGCATCACCTGCAGGATTTCCTCTTCGGTTTCGCCGAGACCGACCATCAGGCCGGACTTGGTCGCGACGTGCGGATGCAGCGCCTTGAAGTCCTTCAGCAGCTTCAGCGAATGCGCGTAGTCCGAACCCGGGCGCGCTTCCTTGTACAGACGCGGCACCGTTTCGAGGTTGTGGTTCATCACGTCGGGCGGCGCCGCGTTGAGGATGCCGAGCGCGCGGTCGAGGCGGCCGCGGAAGTCTGGCGTCAGGATCTCGATGCGCGTTTCCGGCGACAGCTCGCGCGTCTGACGGATACATTCGACGAAGTGCGCCGCACCGCCGTCGCGCAGATCGTCACGGTCGACGCTGGTAATCACGACGTACTTCAGCTTCAGCGCGGCGATGGTGCGCGCGAGGTTAGCCGGTTCGTCGGCGTCGAGCGGATCGGGACGGCCATGGCCGACGTCGCAGAACGGGCAGCGGCGGGTGCACTTGTCGCCCATGATCATGAAGGTCGCGGTTCCCTTGCCAAAGCATTCGCCGATGTTCGGGCAGCTCGCCTCTTCACACACCGTGTGAAGATTGTGCTCGCGCAGGATCTGCTTGATCTCGTAGAAGCGCGAGTTGCCGGTGGCCGCCTTCACGCGAATCCAGTCCGGCTTCTTCAGCTTTTCGATCGGGACGACCTTGATCGGGATGCGCGCGGTCTTGGCTTGCGCTTTCTGCTTCGCGGTAGCGTCGTAGGCGGCGGGGGCCGGCACGCCTTCGGGCGCGGGGTTGGCTGCTGCGGAATTCGCGGTTACGTCAGTCATTCGTTCGATCCAGTCAGGCGGTGAGCGCACCGGCCTGCGGTTGGGCGACGGCCGCGGGATTGCCGTCGAGGTTTGCGGTGAGACTTGCTGCGAGGTTACGGGCCACGTCGTCCCAGCCGGCGGCGACGCCGAGCGTCGCCATGTCGACCGTTTCGAGCCCCGCGTAGCCGCATGGATTGATCGCGAGAAACGGAAGCAGGTCCATGTTCACGTTCAGACTCACGCCGTGATAGCTGCAACCGTTGCGGATTTTCAGGCCAAGCGCCGCGATCTTCGCGCCGGCATGCGACCCGGCCTCGGGCCCGGGCGCCACGTAGATGCCGGGGGCGCCCGCCTTGCGTTCTCCGGCGAGATTATACGCCGCCAGGGTGTCGATCACGGCCTGCTCGATCCGTGTGACCAGCTCGCGCACCATCAGCTTGCGCCGGCGCAGGTCGAGCAGCAGATACGCGACCACCTGGCCGGGCCCGTGATACGTGATCTGCCCGCCGCGGTCGACCTTGACGAGCGGAATGCTGCTGTCGGCCGCGAGCAGGTGAGCCGGATCGCCGGCCTGGCCGAGCGTGAAGACGGGCGGATGTTCGACGAGCCAGATTTCGTCGGGGGTGTCGGCGGTGCGGGCGTCGGTGAACGCGCGCATCGCGTCGAAACTGACCTGGTAGGGTTCGAGGCCGAGCCAGCGCAGCTTGGGTGGCTCGATGGCAGCTAGAGGAGACGGAGAAACCGGGGTGGCGCACATGATCCCGCGAGTTTACCGAAATCTCGGAAACCGCGCCCGAGGGGACGGGACGCAACGCAGAGGGACTGGCGCGCCGCCAGCCCCATCGTAAGACGCGGCGCAGCCGCCGCACCCACGCTCAAACCGTGCGCCAGCCGCCGCGCACGCGCATCATCCAGCGCTCGCCGATGCGCGCGAACCAGTTCAGCGCACGCTTGTCGCAGCGGGTCGGCACCGAGAACGTGACCTTTGCGAACGTGGCGCCCTCTGCGCTGAGCCAGAGCCGCTCGCCGCGGCGCAGATGCAGCGTCTGGCCGGGCTGCAGCCAGTAGTCTTTGGTGTCGTCGCTGCGCGTAACCCACACCGCGCCGCCGCGCACGATCAGCTTCGTGCTGCGCGCGACCTTCAGCGGCAGCGTGTCGCCAGTGCGGATTTCATATGCAATGCTAGAGGAAATTTCTCGCATGAGGCCCTCGCCAAAAATCGTTTCCTGACTAGAATCCTAGGTGCAGCAAGGACTTGGGCAAAACGATCAATTTTCACCTCTATGTGAGAAATATTGCGATGGACCTGCGTCAACTCCCCGCTCTGAACGCGATCAAGGCGTTCGAAGCCGCCGCCCGCCACGAGAGCTTTTCGCGCGCCGCCGACGAGCTCTTCGTCACGCACGGCGCGGTCAGCCACCAGATCCGCGGGCTCGAGGCCGAGCTCGGCGTGTCGCTGTTTGCGCGTGACGGCAAGCGCGTGCGCCTCACCGAAACCGGCCGCCGTTACGCCACCCAGGTGCGCGCCGCGCTGATGGAACTCGCCGATGCGACCCGCGCGATACGCGCCGGTGACCGCGAGCGGCGCCTCGTGATATCGATGCTGTCGTCGTTCGCGGCGCGCTGGGTGACGCCGCGCATCGGCAGCTTTATCGAGGCGAATCCGCAGTGGGATCTCGAGCTGCTGACCACCAACGCGCTGACGGACTTCGCGCGCGACGACGTCGACGTGGCGATCCGTTTCGGCTTCGGCAAATATCCGGGACTGCACGCCGAGCTGCTGCTCGACGAGATTTTCTTCCCGGCCTGCTCGCCCAACTTCAACGGCGGCAAGCTGCCTCAAACCCCGGCCGATCTCGCCAAGGTCCCGCTGCTGCGCTCCGACGACGAGCTATGGCGCCCGTGGTTCGACGCCGCCGGCCTCACCGACTGGCCGGAGCCGAAACGCGGCGTGCTGTATCAGGATTCGTCGAATCTGCTGCAGGCGGCCGTCGACGGCCAGGGGGTTGCGCTCACGCGCCGCTCGCTCGCGATGCACGAAATCGCAGCAGGCAGGCTCGTGCGGCTATTCGATGTGGATGGGCCCAGCCCGTGGCAATACTATCTGGTCTGCCTGCCGCAGACGCTGGAGACCGCGCGGGTCAAGGCGTTTCGCGACTGGGTGTTCGACGAGGTGGCGCGCTTCAGGCAGCTGTTCGATCTCGCCTGCGCGGCGGGGCCCGAGGCGAGTGCGCGCCTTGCGGCGGAGGGGGCGACGGCGGACGCGTTGCGCGCCGCGCCGTGAGGTGAAAAACCGCGTGCGGCGTTACAGCACGACCTTGACCATCGGATGGCCGGTCAGCGCGCGATAGATGTCGTCGAGATGCGCGCGGCTCGTCGCGCGCACGTGGACGGTCAGCCCCGTGTAGGTGCCGCTGCTCGACGGTCGCGTCTCGACGCGCGACGCATCGACCTCGGTATCGAACTCGCGCACCACTTCGACGATCGTCGCGGCAAACTCGGGGTGCGATTTGCCCATGATCTTGATCGGGAAATCGCAGGGAAATTCAAACAGTGAGTCGTTCTCGGGATTCATTCTCTACTCCTTCTTGCGCCGCGACGGCTTCGGCCGCCTTGGCTCGCTGATACGCCGCATACAGCGCCGCAAACACCGCGCCCGGCTGGCCCGCGCCGACCGGCGCGCCGTCGAGCCGCGTGACCGGCAGCACTTCCTTGGTCGCCGAACTGACGATGATTTCATCGGCCGCGCGCACTTCGGCCTCGGTGATGTCGCGCGCCTCGAAGCGTATGCCGCATTTGGCCGTCAGCTCCTCGATGAGACGGTAGCGGATTCCTTCGAGAATCTTGTTGCTGCGCGGCGGCGCGGCCAGCACGCCATCCTTCACGACCCACACGTTCGACGACGACCCTTCGGTCAGCAAACCATCGCGGAACTGCAGCGTCTCGAAGGCGTCGTTTTCGGCCGCGTATTGCGCCATCAGCACGTTGCCGAGCAGCGACACCGACTTGATGTCGCAATTGAGCCAGCGACGATCCTCCGCGCTCACGCACGCGACACCGCTCGCGCGCTGCGCGGCGCCGGGCAGGCTCAGCGCGGTAACCATCATGAACACGGTCGGCTTCACGCCGGCCGGAAACGCGTGAGCGCGCTTCGCGACGCCGCGCGTCACCTGAATGTATGCGATCGCGTCCTGATCGGCACGCAAGCCGCCGTCCGCTTCGTTGGCCTCGACCACCCGCTCGATCAGCTCGCGCCAGCCGGCGTCGTCGAGCGGATTGGCGATGCCGATCTTGCCGACCGAGCGCGCGAGCCGCGCCAGATGCTGCTTCAGACGAAACGCGGTGCGGCGGCCGCTCGCGTGCGCGTACAACGGCGCCACTTCGTAAATGCCGTCACCGAAAATGAAGCCGCGGTCGAGCACCGGCACGCGCGCTTCGGACAACGGCACCAGTTCGCCGTTCAGATAAACGATCGGGTCCGGCGCAACCTCGCAGACAGCGGTCATTGCGACGTAGCCCTTACTTTTTCTTGTTGAACATCAGCATCAGCGAATCCCACACGCGGCCGACCACACCGGCTTGCGGCACCGGCTGCAGCGCGAGCACCGGGAACTGCGCGAGCACCTTGCCGTCGGCGACCAGCTTGGCGGTGCCGATCTGCTGGCCGTTCGCGATCGGCGCGATCAGCGGATCGTTCAGTTCGATCTGCGGCTTCGCCTTGTCGCCGGCGCCCTTCGGCAGAGTGATGTACTGGTCGCTCTTCACGCCGACCTGCACGCTGTCCTGCGAACCCTTGTAGACGCGCGGCGTGGCCACGACCTGGTTCGCCTTGTACAGACGCGTCGTGTCGTAGGCGGTGTAGCCGTAGTTCAGCATCTTCAGGCTGTCCTGCACGCGGTCGTGTTCCTTGGTCTCGCCCATCATCACCGAGACGAGACGGCGCGACGCGTCGGTCGTGCCGGGCAGCGGACGCTTCGCGCTCGCGATCAGGCAGTAGCCGGCCGCTTGCGTGTGACCAGTCTTCAGACCGTCGACGCTCGGGTCGATCCACAGCAGACGGTTGCGGTTCGGCTGCTTGATCTTGTTGTACGTGAATTCCTTGACCGAGAAGATGTTGTAGTAGTCCGGATAGTCGCGGATCAGGCGCGCCGACAGGATCGCGAGATCGCCCGCGGTCGTGTAGTGCTGCGGGTCGGGCATGCCGTTCACGTCGGCGAAATGCGTGTTCTTCATGCCGAGCTTCTGCGCTTCCTTGTTCATCATGTCGACGAACTGCGCCTCGTTGCCGCCCACCAGTTCGGCGAGCGCGATCGCCGCGTCGTTGCCCGACTGCACGATCATGCCGTACACGAGGTCGTGCACGGTCACCGGCTTGAGCGCCTCGATGAACATGCGCGACTCGTCGTTGCGCACGCGCCGCACGGCTTCGCTCGGCTCGATGCTCTGATCCATCGTGATCTTCTTGGTGCCGAGCGCTTCGAACACCAGATACGCGGTCATCAGCTTGGTCAGCGACGCCGGTTCGACGCGTTCGTCGGCATTGGCGGACGCGAGCACCTGGTTGCTGGTCGCATCGACGAGCACCCACGAGCGCGCGTTGACGCCCGGCGGGGGCACCTGCGCGAACGCGGTGCTCGCGACCAGCGTGGCCGGCAGCACGAGGCCGACCGCGATGGCACGGTTGAGCGAAGTGGGAATGAAAGAAGCGACTGACGGGAAAGACGTGCGGCCAGAGGAGGAGAAACGCATAGGGTCGATTGGTGCAGAAAAATACGTTGCGCGACAGCGCGCGGAGTTGGGGGAGCCGGTCGGCGGGGCATCTGGCCGTAAAACGGCGGGCGCCCGTTGGACTGATGGCGACGCAATCGGTTCGCGAGCACAGCGCTAAGCACCCGGCCGCGCCCTCCCGCGAAATGATTCCGCGGCGCGCGATTCTGCCGGCTGGGCGGCGCCGTGCCCAAAAAAAGAGCGCTCATTATACGCGCGCTACCTGGTCAACTTCGTGCGTGTGTCGTTGATTTGCACACGTTTGCGCGTACCTGTCCCCCTTGCAAACGCGTGTCGCGCGGTTTCAGCGCCAGGCGTCGACGATGATGCGCTTCAGGATGTGAAGCTTACGATGCAGAAAGTGCTCGGCGCCCGGAATCACGACGACCGGCAGTTCCTGCGGCCGCGCCCAGTCGAACACGGATTGGATCGGAACGGTCTCGTCGACTTCGCCGTGAATCACGAGCGTGCCTTCGGGCACCGGCGCGACGTCCCAGCGGCTCGCCGCGGTACCGACGAACACGATGCGCTCGATTTCCTTGCCTTCGTCGCGCAGCTTCGCCGCGACGTGCGACAGCACCACGGTGCCGAACGAAAAGCCCGCGAGCACGAGCGGCAGATCGCCAAAGTCCGGATCGGCGCGCATGTGCTCGAGCACCGCGCACAGATCGTCACGCTCGCCGACGCCCGCGTCGTGTTCGCCCTGAGTCTGGCCGACGCCGCGAAAATTCGACCGGTACGTGACGTAGTTCAGTTGCACGAGCGTGCGCGCGAGTGTCTGCGCGACCTTGTTGTCCATCGTGCCGCCAAACAGCGGATGCGGATGCGCGACGAGCGCAATGCCGCGCGGCGCGGCGCTTTTATCGCGCACGTCGTCCGGCAGGTCCAGCGCGACCTCGATCTTGCCGACCGGGCCGTCGATCAGATACTTCTTCGTGTTGACGTTCATCGGGATGCCTGTGGATCGTTTCGTGGTTCGCGTTATTGATCGATCTTCAGACGCTCGACGACCTTGCCGTTCACGAGATGCGATTCGACGATCTCGTCGATGTCGCTCTCGTCGACGTAGGTGTACCAGACCGCCTCGGGATACACGACGAGCGCCGGGCCCAGTTCGCAGCGATCGAGGCAGCCGGCCTTGTTGATGCGCACCTGCCCGGGACCGGCGAGCCCGAGTTGCTTCACGCGTTTTTTCGCGTACTCCTGCATCGCCTGCGCATTGCAGTTCGCGCAGCTCGGACGCTCGGCGCCGGGGTCGCGTTGATTCAGACAGAAGAAAACGTGGTGCTTATAAAAGGAATCCATGATGTTCGGGAGGCGAGCCTGAAAGGAAGTGCAATGGCGCAGTCGGCATCCGGTATGCCGAAGCGCCCGTCGTGCGGACGATTATAGCGACCGGGCTGTGCACGCGCCGGGGCCTGGCGGCCGCAGCGCAAGCACGTCAGGCCGGCTTCACGCGCCGCTTCAGCCACGCCCGCTCGACCGCGAACGCGAGCCACACCAGCGCCGCATAGGGCCACATCCACGCCAGCCAACGCGCGAGTCCGTTGAAATGCAGGTAGCGTCCCTGTCTCCAGTCGGCGAGCACCGCGTCGAAATACGGATTCACCGGCAGCAGATTGACGAACACGAGTGCGATTACCAGCGCGACCCCGGCGAGCGTCGCGCGCACGCGCCGCCGCAGCGGCAGCGCGACGAGCGCCGCGACGGTGCCGCACACGAGTCCAAGCAACGCGCCCGGCGTCGCCCAGTCGAACGCGAGGCCCGATTGCGATTGCAGGAACGTCGCGCCGGCCTTCACGCATAAGGTCGCGACGATGAACACGACCAGCAGGCGCACGCGCGGCGCATGACGGCGCATCGGCAGCGACGCGAGCGCAAGCGCCGCGAACAGGTTCAGCGTCGTGATCAACGCTTCCCATGTGTCGTCGTCAAGCCACGCGGCGGCCGCCGCCGGCCATGTGCCGACCTGCCATGCAGACGGCGTCCACGCGAGCAGCGCGTCCTGGGTGGCCGGATCGACGCTCAGCCACAGCGCGCGCGGCCAGTTGCCGAGGCCGAACAGGCGCGGCGCCGGAAACATCGTCGCGAACGGCCACGCGGCGACGATGCACGCGAGCGTCGCATGGCCGCGCTCGAACCACAGCAGCCGCAGACGCCTGAGCCGGCCGCGATCGAGCAGCGCGCCGGTCAACGGCGACATCATCGCCGCGCCGACGAGCGCGCCGAGCGTGTTGGCCGCAAGATCGAGATTGGAGGCGACGCGGGTCGGCAGGTAGGTCTGCACGGCTTCCATCGTGCCCGACAGCAGGCCGCCCAACACGAACGCGAGCGCGACGGCCGGCGTGCCGCGCCAGCGCGGATACACCGCGAGCACCACCAGCGCGCCGAACGGCATATAGCCGAGCACGTTGGTGACGACGTCGAATGCTGTCAGGTACTGCGGCATCGGATCGAACAGATAGGCGAACGGCGCGATGCCGAGCGAGCGCCACCCCGAGAACGGATACCACGATCCGTACACGATCAGCGCCGCGTACAGCAGCAGCGCCCGACGTGCCAGCGTCGACGGGCGGCGCAGCCACGGGCGTTCGCTCATGCGGCGCTCCTTTGCGTGCGCTGCCTGCCCGTCATTGCGCGGCGACCAGCGCCTGCGAGCCGAGCCACGCGGCGATCTGCGCGACCAGATCGTCGCTGGCCGCGGCGAGCGCCCGCGCGCCGCCGGCCGCATCCGCCGAATGGGCGGGCGCGTGCGCGACGAAGGTGTGCTGGGCGAGCACCTTGCCGCCCTTCATCAGCGTGGCGCGCGCGGTGATCGCGCCGTGGCTGTCGGTCGGGCTGGCGAACACCTGCTCGAACTCGGTCAGATCGACCCGCAGCACCGGCGCGCTCACGCCGTCCGCACCCGTCAGCACGGTGCCGCGCTCGCTCAGCGCGTTGCGCAGGCGCTGCGTCAGCAGTTGCGACGGCATCATCGTCCAGTGGCTGTTGGCGTAGGCGGCCGTCTGCTGCGCATCGGCGTAGCTCAGCCGATACGTCAGCCGGTCCGATTCGAGCACGGACGGCGCGCTCACCTCGAGCACCTTGACGGCCGCCAGCCGACTCGTGGCGGCGGCCTGCGGCGGCGGTCCGAAGTCGTAGCGGACGTCCGACACGACCGCGGACGTGCCCGCGCAGCCCGTCGCCAGCATGCCGAACGCGAGCAGCGCCGCGAGCGCGGCGCGCGAGGACAACAGTCGGTGAATCGAGCGTGACATGGGCATCTTCCTCTGTTCTAGCCTGCGAATTTAATGGGCCGCGGGGGCTGCGGGGGCTGCGGGCGTGGCGGCGGCGGGCCACGCGAAGCCGGCCTCGCCCGGACCCGGCGCCGCGCGCGGCGCGCCGAACAGCACGCTGCGCGGATTGGTATTGAAGGTGTCGGCGGCGCGATCGATCGATTGCGCGGCCGAGCGCACGTCCTCGGTCAGCGAATTGACGCGCGGCAGCGTCTCGAAGCCGACCCGCGCGGACAGGTCCTGCAGCGACGCGTTCATCTGCGTGAGCGCATCGCCCGCCTGCTGCGCGGCCGTGCCGACCTTGTTCAGATTGCGCTCGAGGGGTCCGTCCGGACGGTTCAGGCCGGTGATCATCTGGTCGGTCGACGCGAGCGTGTGGTTCAGCTGGTCGATCGTGCCGGGCAGCTTGCTGGCGACCGGCGCCATCTCACGAGTCAGCGTCGCGACGCCCGAAGCCGCCTGCGCGATGCTCGCCGCCGTCTCGTGCAGCTGTTCGACCATTTCCGGCGAGAGCATGTCGTTCACGCTGTCGGTGACTTTTTCGAGCTTGCGCAGCAGCACGTCGCCGCGCTGCTGCAACTGGTCGAACAGACCGGGGTGCATCGGCAATTGCGCGACCTGCTGCGCCGACGAGTGCAGCGGCGTCAGGTCGCGCCCGGTATCGTCGAGCTGGATAAACGCGATGCCGGTGACGCCCTGCAAGCCGAGGCTGCCGAACGTCGAATGCGTGATCGGTGCGTGCTCGTCGACCATGATGCGGATCAGGATCTGCCCCGGATGGGTCGGATCGAACTTGATCGACTGTACGCGGCCGACGTCGAGGCCGCGAAAGCGCACCGCCGCGTCCGCAAAGAGGCCGGTCACGTTGGTGCGCGCGATCAGGTCGTATGGCACTCGCACGGTGCGGTCGACATTGAACAGATACGCGGCCAGCGCGATCGCCGCCGTCAGCACGACCGTGAAAAGCCCGGCCCAGAAAGCATGCGCTTTGTTTTCCATGGTCAGTTTTCCTGATTCATAGCGGCCCGCTTGATGACGGCCGGCCTCACAGCGACAACTCGGACGACGCCGGCTCGAGCGCCGCCTGCGGCAGCTTCGCGCGGCGCTCCGGCGGCAGCGCCTGCAGCGCGCGGCGCCCGCGCAGGCCGAGGAAATATTCGCGGATGAACGGATGGTCGACGCCCGCGGCCTCCTCGACCGGCGCGTTGACGAGCACCTTGCGATCGGCGAGCACGGCCACGCGCGTCGACAATGCGACCATCGTATCGAGATCGTGCGTGATCATCACGACTGTCAGACCCAGCGCGCGATGCAGCCCCGAGATAAGCTCGACGAATTCGTCGGATGCCTGCGGGTCGAGGCCGGCGGTCGGTTCGTCGAGGAACAGCAGTTCGGGTTCGAGCGCGATCGCGCGCGCGATGCCAACCCGCTTGATCATGCCGCCCGACAGCGCCGACGGCATCTTCGACGCGTGCTTGCACGGCAGCCCGACCATTTCGAGCTTCAGCATCACGATGTCGCGCAGCAGGTCTTCGGGCACCTTGCCGAGCTCGCGCACCGGTTGCGCGACGTTGTCGAACACGGACAGCGACGAGAATAGCGCGCCGCGCTGGAACAGCATGCCCGAGCGGCTGCGCATCAGCAGCGCGGTCTCGGGCGAGATCGTGGCGAGGTCTTCGCCGAACAGCTTGATCGTGCCCCGCGACGGCCGCTCGAGGCCGAGAATCTGCCGCACCAGCGTCGTCTTGCCCGAGCCCGAGCCGCCGACGATCGACACGATCTCGCCGCGCCGCACGTCGAGGCTCAGATGCTGATGCACGATGTTGCGGCCGTAGCGCTTGGTGATGTCGATCACCTCGATCACAGGCTCGGCGATCGACGGTACGGGCTGGCCGCGTACGGCTTCGGTTAGTGGCGCGATCATCCGAGCCCCACGTTCTGAAAGAGGATCGCGAACACCGCGTCCGCGAGAATCACGATGGTGATCGACGTGACCACCGAGGTCGTCGTGCCTTCGCCGAGACTCTGCGAATTGGCCTTGATACGGAAACCGAAATGACAGCCGGCGAGCGCGATCAGCATGCCGAACACCGCGCCCTTGCCAAGGCCGATCCACAGGTTCGCGATCGGCACGACGACGGGCAGCTGCCGCGCGAAGAAGCTCATGTCGATACCGAGCACGAGCTTCGCGGCGAGCGCACCGCCTGTCAACGAGATCACGTTGGTCCACATCACGAGAAGAGGCATCGCGACGGACAGTGCGATCACGCGCGGCAGGATCAGCCGCAGACCGTGCGGGATGCCCATCACGCGCATCGCGTCGAGCTCCTCGGTCACGCGCATCACGCCGATCTGCGCGGTGATCGCCGAGCCCGAGCGGCCCGCCACCAGAATCGCCGACAAGACCGGGCCGAGTTCCCGAATCACCGCGAGGCCGAGAATATTGACGATAAACTGGTTCGCGCCAAAGATGCGCAATTGCTGTGCCGACAGATAGCTCAACACGATGCCGATCAGGAACGCGACGAGCGCAGTGATCGGCAGCGCGCGGGCGCCGGCGTTGTAGATGTTCGCGGAGATTTCGGTCCACGGCGTGAGTTTCGGTTTGCGCAGGATCGCGAGCAGATCGAGCACGAAGCGCCCGAGCATCGTGACGCCGCCCTGCATGTGCTCGACGAACGAGAAGATGCCAAGGCCGAGACGCGTGAAGGGATCGAAGCGCGTGACCGGCTCGGCGCTCTCGCGCACCGTGTCGAGCAGCGCGATGCGCTCGAAGATGTCGCGCTGCGTATCCGTGAGCGCGGTGCCCGGCGGCAATTTGCGGCCCCATACGCGCCACAGCGCCTGGCCGCCGACGTGGTCCATGCTGTCGACGCGCGACAGGTCCCACCCGCCGATGCCCTGCGCGCCGGTCAGCGAACGCAGTTGCGGAATCACGTGCCCGGTGTCGCGATCGCGCGCGAGCGCGAGCGCCGTCCACTGGCCCGAGAGACGGACGATCTTGCCTTGGCTGCCGGCCGCGACTTCAAGGCCGGGCGGAGTGTCGTAGTTCAAGGATCGCGTGAATCTGGTTATCGGATTAGCGGCCATTGTAACGAAGGCTCGGCCGCCCGGTCCGCCAGGATGTGCATCGATCCGCGTCGCCTCCTCGCCGGTCCGCATTCGAGTCCCAGGCGGGTTTGCTGTGGCTACAATACGAGGCATGAATGCCTCCAAGACTCCCGCCTCTCCGCCCGCTGCGGCAAGCGCGGCCGCGGCCTCGTCGTCGGCTTCGGCCGACTGGCGCATCGACCGCGAGCGCGCGGTCAAACTGTTCGGCGCGCATGCGCATGACTGGCCGGTCGAAATCGTCGAAGAAACCGGTTCGACCAACGCCGATCTGATGGCCCACATGAAAGCACTACAGCGACACGCGAACGCGCTGCCGCGGCCGATCGTGCGCGTCGCGTATCTGCAGACCGCCGGGCGTGGCCGTCGTGGCCGGCCGTGGTACGCGGAGCCAGGCAACGCGCTGCTGTTTTCAGTCGCGTGCGTATTGCCGCGCCCGCTCGAAGGGCTCGCGGGCTTGAGCCTCGCGGTGGGCGTCGCGCTCGTCGACGGGCTGCGCTCGCTGCCGGTCGCGGGTCCCGGACAGATCGCGCTGAAGTGGCCGAACGACGTGCTGCTCGAAGGCGACAAGCTCGCCGGCATCCTGATCGAAACCGCGTGGAGCACCGACGACGCGAGTGCGGTCGTGATCGGCATCGGCACCAACGTGAAGGGTGCCGACGAACTCGCGGCCAAGGTCGGCGCGCTGAACGCCGAGGTATCGCCGCAGGCGCGCGGCACCGTGCCGACCGCGTTGCAGCGCGCGCTGCCGAACGCGAATCTGACCGATACGCTGGCCGCCGAATTGAACGCGCTCGAACCGATGCTGCAGCGCTTCGGCGCCGAAGGCTTCGCATCGTTCCAGGCTCGCTGGAACGGCGTGCATGCATACGCGGGCCGCGAGGTGGTGCTGCTCGAGCAGGGTCAAGAACTCGCGCGCGGCGTGGCGGCGGGCGTCGACGAACGCGGCCAGTTGCTGCTCGATACGGCCGAAGGCCGCCAGAGCATCGCGACCGGCGACGTGTCGCTGCGCCTCGCCGACGGTGCCGCATGACGCAGCGCGCGCCTTATCTGCTGATCGACGCGGGCAATAGCCGGATCAAGTGGGCGCTGGTGCAGCCGGACGGGACGCAGTTGGCGAGCGGTGCGCTCGCGCATCACGACATTGCCGGGCCACGCGCGCAATCTGGTTGGGCCGACTTGCCGGCGCCCTGCGGCGCGTGGCTCTCCAACGTCGCGGGCACGCAGATCGCGGCGCACATCGCCGCGCTCGTCGAAGCGTACTGGCCGCAACTGCCGCTCGCGACGATCCGCGCGAGCGCTCATCAATGCGGCGTGACCAATTGCTATACGACACCGCACTCGCTCGGTAGCGACCGCTGGTGCGGCATGATCGGCGCGCACGCGGCCTTTCCCGGCGAACATCTGCTGCTCGCGACCTTCGGCACCGCGACGACGCTCGAGGCGTTGCGTGCGGACGGCGCGTTTATCGGCGGATTGATTGCGCCGGGCTGGACGCTGATGATGCGCTCGCTCGGTGAGCACACCGCACAACTGCCGACGCTCGACGCCACGCACGCGCGCGGTCTGCTCGACGGGGCGGCTACAGCCGACGCGGCACGACGCGGTCCGTTTTTCGCAACGGATACGCCGCGCTCGCTGTCGGCGGGCTGCACGTTGGCGCAGGCCGGATTGATCGAGCGGATGTGGCGGGATCTGCAGGATGAGTGGCAGGTGCCGGTGCGTCTCGTGGTCAGCGGAGGCGCCGCCGACGAAGTGGCGAGCGCGCTGAAAGTGCCGCATACGCGCCACGATTCGCTGGTACTGTCGGGGCTCGCGCTGATCGCCGCCGAGGATACGGCGCGCCAAAGCGGCTGAATGCCTGCCGGGCGGGTGCGGCCGGTTTGCCTCTCAAACCCCGCGCTCAACTTCTTTCTGGATTGGAAACACCCACGATGCTTCGCTGGCCGATCGCCATTCTGATTGTTGTCAACGTGCTGGCTTTCGTCGCGCTGCGTGGCGTCTTCGGCCCGATGCCCAGCGCCAGCGGACGCGAGCCGAATCACCTGAATCGCCAGATTCATCCGAACTGGCTGAAGGTGCGCCCGGTCAGCGCCGCCGATGCGGCCGACCAGGCCGTGGTCGGCGGACCCGCGCCGCAGGCACCGATTTCGACATCGGAGTTGCCGCAGTAATCGGCCGAGCGACGCGGTCGATTAGACGCTCGGCATTGCGCCGCGCGTTCGCGCGGCAACGCGCAGCATCAACCCTGCGTGCGCACCTTCTTCAACAGCGCGGTCGTCGAGCGATCGTGCTCGAACGCGATCGCGAGCGCCTTGCCGCCCCAACCGCGCACGAGCGCCGATTCGGGTAGCGCGTCCATGTCGTAGTCGCCGCCCTTCACGAGCACGTCCGGGCGCAGCGCGGAAATCAGCTCGACCGGCGTTTTCTCGCCGAAGCCCACCACGTAGTCGACGCTTTCCAGCGCCGCGAGCAAGGCCATGCGGTCAGCCTCGTTGTTGATCGGCCGGTCGTCGCCTTTGCCGAGCATCCGCACCGATGCGTCGCTATTCACACCGACGATCAGGCACGCGCCCAACGCCTTCGCGTCGGCCAGATAGGTGACGTGACCGCGATGCAGAATATCGAACACGCCGTTCGTAAACACGACGGGCGCGCGCAGCGCAGGACGCAGCTTCACCAGGGCATCGCGCGTCAGAATCTTGCGTTCAAAGATGGCGGTCATCGCACGGTCACAGAGTTGGGGAGTTGCGAAGTTGCGGGAAGAGGAATGCCGGGTGCCGCCACGATACATGCTGGGCGGCTCGAAGCAAAACGGTCCGGCAAGCTCACGCCTGCCGGACCGCCATTTGAAACGGTGCTGACACCGCCCGAGCCGTTACGCCGGTTGCTGCTGCGCCGGGCTTTGTTCAGCGGCTTGCAGACGCGCGACCACTTCCTTGCGATAACGGTTCAGTTCCTGCGCGGTGGTGAACGTGCGTTCGAACAGCAGCGACAGGTTGTGCAGAATGCGCTCGACGACCTTCTTTTCCCAGCCGTCGTCGAAACGGATCTGCTCGTCGAGCCAGCGCTCGAGCCATTCCGGATCCGGCAGACGCGACTGGATCGTGTCGCGCGGAAACAGCGCCTGGTTCACGTGCAGGTTGGTGGGGTGCAGCGGCTTTTCGGTGCGACGCGCCGACGCCATCAGCACGCCGATCTTGGCGAACGCGGCACGCGCGATGTCGCCGGTTTGCGCCATCGCCTTCTTCATGTAGCGCAGATACGCGCCGCCGTGGCGCGCTTCGTCGCGCGAGATGGTTTCGTAGATGTGCTTGATGACCGGCTCGGTGTGCCATTCGGCGGCGCGGCGATACCAGTGATTCAGGCGAATTTCGCCGCAGAAGTGCAGCATCAGCGTTTCGAGCGGCGGCGCGGGATCGAACTCGAAGCGCACCGCGTGCAGTTCCTCTTCGGTCGGGACCAGTTCCGGCTTGAAGCGGCGCAGGTATTCCATCAGCACCAGCGAGTGTTTCTGCTCTTCGAAGAACCAGACGCTCATGAATGCGGAGAAATCGCTGTCGTGATGATTGTCACGCAGAAACATTTCCGTGGCAGGCAACGCCGACCATTCGGTGATCGCGTTCATCTTAATCGTCGCGGCCTGCTCGTCGGTCAACAGCGATGCATCGAATTTGTCCCAGGGAATGTCCTTCTCCATGTCCCATCGAACGGATTCGAGCGATTTATAAAGTTCCGGATAAAGCATGGTGTTCATAGTCCCACCCCTGTTCTGCACATACTGTGTGTGTCTGTTGCTGCTACGTGTAGCCGTTTTCACCTGTGACGAACGGACATGCCGTTTATCGGCCAAGCATTCAATTTTACGCGTTAACCGGCCGCCCAGAAGCATCGGGCAGCAAAGAAGTCCGGTCTGTTGTATTGGCGCCTGGAGCGTGAATCAGGCGCCGCGGCCAACCGTGGGTGAGGAATACCCTTTGCCTGAGGTCGAGCCAGTCTGGGTCGACAACCGCACCGTCCAGCCCTGCACCGGTAGCGCCGGCGGCGAACGACGAGAGAGCGGCGGGATTGGTTGTTTTCGGCGCACGCCCCAAAGCCAGATCAAGCTTACACAATGATAGCACGCGCCTCCGGCGAAACCCGTGACAGAAGCGGTGCGAGCGCGCTATGGCATTGACTTCTCTCAATAAAGTCGGCAATTCGCGCGGCAGGAAATCGCCGGCGTTGGCATACGGCAAAAAGGTAGGCGATGGGTTGTCTCGTCATCGGGCACCGATTCGCGGGGGCGAGAGGTGATGCAAGCGCGGACCTGACCGCCCCTGCTTTTGATTGCTTGCGCAGTCGCACGGGGTGCGAGCGTGTCGCCCGCACCGCCCGCTCACGTCGACTTTTTCTGCGTTGCTGCGCTCGTGCCCTCGCCGGACGCGCGTTTGGCCGATGTCGCGGCGCGCTTCGCGGCCGGCCGTTTGGCGGCGGGCTTCGCGCTTTGCGCACCGGTGCCCGACGGATCGCCGCCCGACGGATCGCCGTCCGACGGATCGCCGCCCGACGGATCGCCGCCCGACGCATCCGCAGCTTTCGACGACTCCGGCTTGCCCTGCGTGCCCCCGCCCGCCGCCGCGACCGCGACGGACGGCTGCGTCATCGCGAACTGCGCGATCTGATTGAACTGCGATTGCAGCAGATTCCACCACGCGGATGCATCGAAACCGGGTGCCGCGGGCGCTCCCTCGTCGTCTCTGTCGGCTGGAGGGGCGCTTTCGGGCGCGGGCTCAGCGGGCTTCGTCCAGTTCGGCGCCGGCGCGGGGCTCGGTGCGTCAGTCGCGGCCGCGCCCGTTGCAGCAGCCGCCGCCTGCGACATCGAGGTCTGTGCGAACGCGCCGAACGCGCGCAGCGTCGCGAGCGTCGCGCGCTGCACTTCGAGCGCCTGGATCGCCGACTGCAGCATGCTCAAATTGAGCTTCAGCCATTGCTCGACCGCGCGCATGTCGGTGATGCGCTTGTCGAGCTCCTCGACGCTCGTGAGCGGCGCCATCATGTCGGACATCATCGACAGCGACGGACTCGTGCCGCCACCGGGCTGCGCGCCCGTCATGGCGGCGCCGAAGGGTGACAGCCGAATCATGCTCCACATCCGATCGAGCATTTCAGCGGGCGGAAAACCGGGAAAGCCGGGAAAGGGCGGCGCGGAGCCAGTGGTGTCGGTCATGGTTGTCGCCTCGGTGCTGGATGACAGGTAGAGCGCGCGATGCCGCGCGCGTTGATTCGATCATACCGTTTGAGGTATGACATCACGATGGTTCGTCGTGACGCGGACGGCCTGCGCCAAAATCCGGCGCGCGCCGCTCGCGCAACGAGCTCAAGCCCTCGCGCACATCGGGCCCGGCGAAGCCCATGAACTCCAGCGCGAGCGACGTATCGAACGCCGGCCCCGCCGTGCGCAGCCAGTTGTTCAGCGCGTACTTGGTCCAGCGGATCGCGGTCTGCGACCCGTCGGCGAGCTTGCGCGCGACTTCGAACGCTTTCGGCAGCAGCGCGCTTTCGTCGACCGCGAGCGATACGAGCCCGATGCGCTCCGCCTCCTCACCGCTCACCGGCTCGCACAGCAGCAGGTAGTACTTCGCCTTCGCCATGCCGCACAGGAGCGGCCAGACGATCGCCGCATGATCGCCCGCGGCGACGCCGAGACGCGTATGCCCGTCGATGATGCGCGCCGTCTTCGCCGCGATCGAGATATCGGCGAGCAGCCCCGCGACGAGCCCCGCGCCGACCGCGGGCCCGTGCATCGCCGACACGATCGGCTTGCCGCAGTTGATCACGTTGTAGACGAGGTCGCGCGCTTCGCGCCACACCCGCGTGCGCACCTCGAAATCGTTCGCCATGTCCTCGACGAGCTGCAGATCGCCGCCGGCCGAAAAGCCCTTGCCCTCGCCGCGAATGATCGCGACGCGCGTGTCGGGATCGCGATCGATGTCGCGCCAGATTTCCGCGAGCTCGTAATGCATGCGTGCGTCCGCGGTCGCGAGGCCGCTTTTATTCGCGCCCTCGCCGCTCATCACGACTTCGAGCACGCCGTGCGGATGACGCTGCAAACGCAGCGACTGGTAGTGCGCGTAGTACGCGTCGTTCGGTTGCGATGACTGAGTCATGGTGAGCAGTCCGTAGGTGATTCGTTCAGTCGCGCGCGGAACCTCGCGACCCGTTCAATGCGGCTGATAAAGCCACTTGCCATTAGTGATTTCGACCATCACGCGCGCGCGCTGATCGAGCCCGAGATGATCGGCCGCGCTCATGTTGACGACGCCGTTGGTATCCGCGAGACCGCGGGTTCCTTCGAGCGCATCGCGCAGCGCGCGGCGAAACGCCGGCGTGCCTGGCGCACCGCTCTTCAACGCGAGCGGAATCGCGTGCTCGAGCAATGCGTCGGCGTCCGAGGTGTACGAACCGAACGCCGACACGCTGCCCGCGCCGTGCTGCGCCTCGAAGCGCGCGATGTATTCGAGCGCGAGGCGCCTGGCCGGATGATCGGCCGGCAATTGCGCGGCGACCAGCACCGGGCTCGCGGGCAGGTAAGTGCCGTTGCAATCGGCTCCGCACACGCGCAGGAAGTCGTTATTGCCGACGCCGTGGTTGTGATAGATGACGCCTTTGTAGCCGCGCTCGCGCAGCGTTTTCGGCGGCAGCGCGGCAGGTGTGCCGGCCGCGCCGACCACCACCGCGTCGGGGTGAGTCGCGAGAATCTTCAGCACCTGGCCGGTCACGCTCGGATCGGTGCGATTGAAGCGCTCGCTCGCGACCACGTCGATGTGATGCAGCTGCGCGAACTTCGCGACCTCGGCGTAGAAGGTCTCGCCGAGCGCGTCGGCCTGGCCGATGAACGCGATCGTCTTCACGCCGTGTCCGCTCGCATGCTCGGCGATCGCCGAGGCCATCATCGCGTCGGTCTGCGGCGTCTTGAAGACCCAGCGACGTTTCGCATCGACCGGTTCGATGATTTTCGCGGACGACGCGAGCGAGATCATCGGCGTTTCGCCCTCGGCGACCACGTCGATCATCGCGAGCGAATTCGGCGTGATCGATGAGCCGATGATCGCGTCGACGTGATTCTCGCTGATCAGCTTCTTGGTGTCCTGCACGGCCTGGGTCGTGTCCGAGGCATCGTCGAGCACGATGTACTCGACGTTTTGCCCGCCAATCTGTTTCGGCAGCAGCGCGACCGTGTCGCGCGCGGGAATGCCGAGCGATGCGGCCGGTCCGGTCAGCGACAACACGAGACCGATCTTCACCTGCGCGAACGATGTCAGCGGCAACGCGCAGACGAGCGCGGCGCACAGCGTCGCGGCGCGCCGCGCGAAGCGCCGGCCGCGTTGATACGAGCCGCGCGCGCTCGTGCGCGCTTGAACGAGTGACGCATCAGCGCGTCGATATCCAGCTGCGGGGAAGTTCAATCGCGGCATGCTGTCTCCTCACGTCGGGATTTTCGTTGTGATGTATTGCCGATGTGCTACCGATGCGTTGCTGCACGCTTTATGACATTCGCACCGTCCCAGCCGGCGCGCCAGTCAGTGTAGCCGCGCGCGCGGGCGGTGGCATCGGGCGAAACCCTTTCGCACATCTCGCCGCGTCAACGCATCGCCGCGTGAGCGCCGCGCTTCATTCGAGCGGCGCGATGCTCTGCTCGATCGCACCGAAAATCGACTTGCCCGCGTCGTCGAACATTTCGATCTTCACGGTGTCGCCGTACTTCATGAACTCCGTTTGCGGCGCGCCGTGCTCGATCGTTTCGAGGCAGCGCTTCTCCGCGATACAGCAGTAGCCGCGCTTCGCGTCCTTGTTCGACACCGTGCCCGAACCGACGATCGAACCAGCCCGCAGATTGCGCGTTTTCGCCGCATGGGCGATCAGCTGACCGAAGTGAAACACCATATCGGTGCCCGCGTCGGGCTGGCCGACTTTCCTGCCGTTCCAGTGGACGATCATCGGCCGATGCACGCGGCCTTCGCGCCAGTGTTCGCCGAGCTCGTCGGGCGTCACCGCGACCGGCGCGAACGACGTGGCCGGCTTGCTCTGGAAAAAGCCGAAGCCCTTCGCGAGCTCGGCGGGGATCAGGTGGCGCAATGACACGTCGTTGACGAGCGCAACCAGCCGCACGCCGCGCAGCGCCTGCTCGGGCGTCGCGCCCATCGGCACGTCACCGGTGATGACCGCGACTTCGGCCTCGAAGTCGATGCCGTACTGTTCCGATGCGCACACGATGTCGTCGCGCGGGCCGATGAAGTCGTCGCTGCCGCCCTGGTACATCAGCGGGTCGGTCCAGAATTCGGGCGGCATTTCCGCGCCGCGTGCGCGCCGCACGAGTTCGACATGGTTCACGTACGATGAACCGTCGGCCCACTGGAACGCGCGCGGCAACGGCGCCATGCACTCTTTAGCGTCGAACGAAAAGCTGTTGCGCGCGCGGCCCTGGTTCAGCGCATCGTAGAGGTCGTGCAGTTGCGGCGCGTAGAAGGCCCAGTCGTCGAGCACGCGCTGCAGCGTGGGCGCGATCGCGTCGGCGATGGCCGCCGTGTGCAGGTCGCGGGACACGACGATCAGTTGACCGTCGCGCGTGCCGTCCTTCAGCGAGGCAAGTTTCATAGAGCTGTGAACCGTGTATTAGTGACGATGGAAGGAATCTATTCTACGATGGTGAATCGGCGCGGCCCAAGATGTGCGTGTTCGTCGTCGTTGTCATTGCCACAATCGCCATTACGCGCCTTTTACGATTACCGAACGCGCTGCCCGCGCCTTTTGCACATGTCCGCCAACGCCCGCTCCGGCACGATCCGCACCCGCACCGACCCCGCGTCCGCCGACGAACTGCCCGACCCCGCCGATGCCACCGACGCAACCGGTGTCGATGACGAAGCTGGTGAACCCGGCGAAGAAAAACTGCGCTCAGGCATCCAGTCGATCGAGGTCGGGTTCAGGCTGCTCGACGTGCTGACCCACGAGCCGCGCGCAATGATGCTGCGCGATCTCGCGCAGCGCGCGGGCATGAGTCCGGCGAAGGCGCATCGCTATCTGGTCAGCTTTCTGCGTCTCGGCGTGGTCGCGCAAGACCCGCTGTCCGGCCGCTACGAACTCGGCGGCTTCGCTTTGCAGCTGGGGCTCGCGCGGCTTGCGCGGGTCGACGGTGTGAAGCTCGCGCGCATCGCGCTCGCCGAGTTGCGCGACCGGCTCGATCTGACGGTCGGCATCGCCGTGTGGGGCAATCAGGGGCCGACGATGGTGCACTGGATGGAGTCGAGCTATCCGGCCAAGGCATCGTTGAAACTCGGCGACGTGATGCCCTTGCTGAGTTCCGCGACCGGCCTGCTGTTCGCCGCCTACCTGCCATCCGGCAAGACCGACGCGATGATCGAGCGCGAGCTGGCCGACTCGCGGCGTTCGTCGCATAGCGGCGCGCCGCGCACCCGCGAAGACGTCGACAAGGTGCTCGCCGAGGTGCGCGAGCACGAGGCCGCGCGAGTCGAAGGCATGCTGCTGCCGACGATCCACGCGTTTTCGATGCCGGTGTTCGATTCGACCGGCGAACTCGCACTCGCTCTCGTCGCGCTCGGCCATGAAGGCGGGTTCGATATCCGCTGGGGTGGCGAGATCGATACCGCGCTGCGCGAATGCGCGCGCAAGCTGTCGTACGAACTCGGCTATAGCGCGATCCCGCGCAGCGACAACGGTTGATACGCGCCAGTCCTTTCAAGCTCTCACCAATTCAAGCGCCGATGGATTTTGCTTCCGCCAACCGCCGTGGTGATCGCCTTCCCGCTTTGGGCAGCGGGCCAGGACGCGGGGCGCGCGCGGGACGCTGGATCGCGGTGCTCGTGGTCGTGGCGGTCTTGCACTGGATCGCGGCGCAATGGTTCGAGCGCAATCGCGTGGATCTGAATCCGGCGAATCACGAGCATGTGCCGGTGCAGGTCGCGCTGCTGACGCCCGAGAGGGTCGAGCGCCAACCGGCGCCAAAGCCGGCCGCGCCGGCACCGCACCCACCCGCGCCCACACGCAAGCCCGCGGCGCGTCCGCCGCGCGAGCAGCATGTGTTGAGCGCATTGCAGCCGGCCAAGCCGAACGAGCCGGCGGCTACGCCGGCATCGGAGGTCGCGGCAAGCGCGCCGCCCGCCGCCGCGAGCGCGAATGCGCCGGTCAATGCCAATGCCAGCGGCGCCGCCGCGAGTGCCGCTGGCGCGGCCAGCGCGCCGCAGGCGTCGCAGGGCCTGAAGTTTTCGGTGCCGCCATCGGCCGAACTCGACTACGACACGTTCTACAACGGCGTGCGCAACGCACCCGGCACGATCCATTGGGCGAGCAATGGGCAAGGCTACGAAATGGTCGTTTCGGTGCCGCTGCCGTTCGTCGGTCCGTTCGTGTTTTCGAGCCACGGAGGGATCGACGCGTTTGGCCTCGCGCCGGCGCAGTACAGCGAAAAGCGTGGCCGTCGCGCGGAAGACATCGCGATCTTCAATCGCAGCGACAGGAAGATTGGCTTCACGCGCACGCCCGCCTCGCTGCCGTTGCCCGACGGCGCGCAGGACCGCTTCAGCGTCGTGATGCAGCTCGCGAGCCTCGTGCGCGGCGATCCTGACGCCTATAAGCCTGGCGTCACGCGACAGTTTTTCGTCGTCGATTCCGATAGCGGCGAGAACTGGCCGATCGAGACGATCGGCGACGAAACGATCCGCGCGGCGCAGGGCTACCTGCAGACGCGTCATTTCAAACGTCTGCCGCGGCACGATGGCGACCAGCGCCGCATCGACGTGTGGCTCGCACCGTCGCTCGGCTGGCTGCCCGCGCGCATTCTGCAGACGGAGCCGAACGGTACCCAGTTCGAGCTGGTGTGGCGCGGCAAGCTAAATGTCGATGGGGCCTCGGCTGTGGATGCCTCGCCCTCCGCCCCCTCCGCCACCTCCGCCCCCTCCGCCACGAGCCCTGCGCCGGCGTCGGCCGACGCATCGGCAGTAATGCCCGAGCCCGCCCCCGCCGCAGCGGTCGATTCAACCGCTCCAACAATCATCAAACCGTGACACTTGTCGTGACACAGTGTCACCAGCAGAACTGCTCGAGATCGGCGAAACTTACTTTGCAACACTGACTCGCACGTCAATGGAGTCTCCGTTTGCGCGAACGGGGCGATCCACCGCGCTTTTTCACTGCGTTTCCTTCAAAGGAGTCTGCATGCAAGTGAACATCAACGGTATCGAAACACGCTACGTGCTGAGCAACGAAGGCGGCGGCCCGTGGCTCACGTTCATCCATCAGCTGGGCGGCGATCTTTCCATCTGGGATCAGATGGCCGGCTATTTCCGCGACGATTACACAGTGCTGCGCTACGACGTGCGCGGCCACGGCCACAGCGCGGTCGCGCGCGAGCCGTTCACCATGCGCGAGCTGGCCGACGATCTCGCCAAACTGCTCGATGCGCTCGGCGCGCCGACGACGCACCTGGTCGGCCTGTCGCTCGGCGGCATGATCGCGCAGCAATTCGCGCTCGACCATCCATCGCGTCTCGACACGCTGACGATCGCCGACAGCACCGGCGGCACTCCGCCCGAAAACCGCGAGTTGTGGAATCAGCGCGCCCACACCGCTCGCAGCGACGGCATGGAGGCGCTGCTGCCGTCGACGATCGCGCGTTGGCTCACGCCCGACTTTCAGGCCGCGCATCCCGAAGCGGTCGAGCCGATCCGTGAGGCATTTGCGCGCACCCCGCCGGAAGGCTTCGCGATGGCCTGTGAGGCGCTGCGCGACTTCGACCTGCGCGGCAAGCACGGCGCGATCCGCCTGCCTACGCTGACGGTGGCCGGACGTCACGATACGGGCACGCCCCCTGCTGCTACGCAGGCAATAGCGGAGGCGATCGAGGGTGCCCGCTTCGAGTTGCTGGATGCCGCGCATCTCACGCCCGTCGAGCAATCTCACCGTTTTGCCGCGTTGCTTGAATCGTTTCTGGAGCGGCGAGTCTAACCGTCAGGTCCGGAGTTTTTTTACTTGCGTCGTCCGGACCCACCCCTTGAATTCCATCCCCCATGCTCCACCTATGTTGCAGAAAAGGGCAGGAGCCCAACGGAAATAAGGAGTGTCGCCATGCAAATGATCTATAACAGCCCTAACTACTGTGTCGTCGAGTTTCCTCCGCAGGAAGGTCAGCTGGCCATGAAGTCGGGCGGCTACGAGATTGTTGACAAGAACATGCAGCGCGAAATCTACATCGACGGTGCAATGGCGGCGCGTTTTCGCGAGCATGTGCAAAAGCTGATCGAAGGCGAGCCGACGCTCGACGAGGTCGACGAATTCCTCGGTCAATTCGACAGCTTGATGCACCAACCCGTTGTTCTGCATTGAGCGGAGGGGTTTAGCTGGCGCTCAGGCGACATCGATCGACCGTACCGCGCGGCTTGTCCAGCGGGTTCCATCTTGCGGTCGGCGGCAACGAAACGGCCCGGCAGGCTTTGGCTTGCCGGGCCATTTTTTAATGCTTCATCTGTTAGCGCGTTCTGAATTGCTGACCCGGCGCATTCGTATCGGTCGATTTTGCCGGCCGCGCCTCAAGCCCACCTCCCGCTCGCCGGGCGCATCCGCGCGTCAGCGGCTACAATGACAGGCTTTCCGCCAACGCCGGCGCAAGCCCTCGTCCGCCATGACCCAGCCTGCTCAATCCATCACGCCAGTCCGTTCCGAGCCCGCCTATACTCGCGGCGCAGCGCTGCCCGCGCTGCTGAACTCGCGCATTCTGATCCTGGACGGCGCGATGGGCACGATGATCCAGCGCTACAAGCTCGACGAAGCCAGCTATCGCGGCGAGCGCTTCAAGGACTACGCGCGCGACATCAAGGGCAACAACGAACTGCTGTCGATCACCCAGCCGCAGATCATCTCCGAGATTCACGAGCAGTATCTGGCGGCGGGCGCGGACATCATCGAGACCAACACGTTCGGTGCGACCACGGTCGCACAGGCCGACTACGGCATGGAGTCGCTCGCCGTCGAGATGAACCTCGAATCGGCGAAGCTCGCGCGCGCCGCGTGCGACAAATACGCGACGCCGGACAAGCCGCGCTTCGTCGCCGGCGCAATCGGCCCGACGCCGAAAACCGCCAGCATTTCGCCGGACGTCAACGATCCCGGCGCGCGCAATGTGACCTTCGACGAACTGCGCACCGCGTACTACGAGCAGGCGAAAGCGCTGCTCGACGGCGGCGCGGACCTGTTCCTCGTCGAAACGATCTTCGACACGCTGAACGCGAAAGCCGCGCTGTTCGCGCTCGACGAACTGTTCGAAAACACCGGCGAGCGTCTGCCGATCATGATCTCGGGCACCGTCACCGATGCCTCGGGCCGCATTCTGTCCGGCCAGACCGTCGAGGCCTTCTGGAACTCGCTGCGTCACGCGAAGCCGCTCACGTTCGGCCTGAACTGCGCGCTCGGCGCGGCGCTGATGCGCCCTTATATCGCCGAGCTCGCCAAGCTGTGCGACACCTACGTGTCGTGCTATCCGAACGCCGGTCTGCCGAATCCGATGAGCGACACCGGCTTCGACGAGTTGCCCGCGGATACCTCGGGCCTGCTGAAGGAATTCGCCGAAGCGGGACTCGTGAACATCGCGGGCGGCTGCTGCGGCACGACGCCCGAGCACATCGCGGCGATCGCGAAGGCGCTCGCCGAGCTGAAGCCGCGCAAGTGGCCGAGCCAGTATCGCGACGCGGCCTGAGCCGGCCTCGCGCACTTCACCCCGACGCCCGGCACGCCCAGAACGCCCCTTAACGCACGCACCCGACTCGCACATACGCCATGACCGATCACACCATGCGCCTTAGCGGCCTCGAGCCGTTCAACGTCACGTCCGGGACGCTCTTCATCAACGTTGGCGAACGCACCAACGTGACCGGCTCGAAAGCGTTCGCGCGAATGATCCTGAACAATCAGTTCGACGAGGCGTTGGCCGTCGCGCGCCAGCAGGTCGAGAACGGCGCGCAGGTCATCGACATCAACATGGACGAGGCGATGCTCGATTCGAAAGCGGCGATGGTGCGCTTCATGAATCTGATCGCGTCGGAGCCGGACATCGCGCGCGTGCCGATCATGATCGACTCGTCGAAGTGGGACGTGATCGAGGCGGGCCTCAAATGCGTGCAGGGCAAGGCGATCGTCAACTCGATCTCGCTGAAGGAAGGCAAGGAGCAATTCGTTCACCACGCGAAGCTGATTCGCCGCTACGGCGCGGCCAGCGTTGTGATGGCCTTCGACGAACAGGGCCAGGCCGATACCTTCGCGCGCAAGAAGGAAATCTGCCGGCGCTCGTACGAGATACTCGTCAACGAAGTCGGCTTCCCGCCCGAAGACATCATCTTCGATCCGAACATCTTTGCGATCGCGACCGGCATCGAGGAGCACAACAACTACGCGGTCGACTTCATCGAGGCGACGCGTTGGATCAAGCAAAACCTGCCGTACGCGAAGGTGAGCGGCGGCGTGTCGAACGTGTCGTTCTCGTTTCGCGGCAACGACCCGGTGCGCGAAGCAATTCACACCGTGTTCCTCTATCACGCGATCCAGGCGGGGATGGACATGGGCATCGTCAACGCCGGTCAGCTCGGGGTCTATGCCGAACTCGATCCCGAACTGCGCGAGCGCGTCGAAGACGTCGTGCTGAATCGCCGTGAAGACGGTACGGACCGTCTGCTCGAAATTGCCGACAAGTTCAAGAGCGGCGCCGCGAAGAAGGAAGAGAACCTCGAGTGGCGCAACCAGCCGGTCGAAAAGCGTCTCGCGCACGCGCTCGTGAGCGGCATCACGACCTTCATCGTCGAAGACACCGAGGAAGTGCGCGCGAAGATCGCCGCCGAGGGCGGCCGTCCGATCAATGTGATCGAAGGCCCGCTGATGGACGGCATGAACATCGTCGGCGACCTGTTCGGTCAGGGCAAGATGTTCCTGCCGCAGGTCGTGAAGTCGGCGCGCGTGATGAAGCAGGCGGTCGCGCATCTGATCCCCTTCATCGAGGAAGAAAAGCGCCAGCTCGCGGCGGCCGGCGGCGATGTGCGCGCGAAGGGCAAGATCATCATCGCGACCGTCAAGGGCGACGTGCACGACATCGGTAAGAACATCGTGTCGGTCGTGCTCCAGTGCAACAACTTCGAAGTGGTCAACATGGGCGTGATGGTCCCGTGCAATGAGATCCTCGCGAAGGCGAAGGTCGAGGGCGCGGACATCGTCGGGCTGTCGGGCCTGATCACGCCGAGTCTCGAAGAGATGGCCTACGTCGCGTCGGAAATGCAGCGCGACGACTACTTCCGCGTGAAGAAGATCCCGCTGCTGATCGGCGGCGCGACCACCTCGCGCGTGCACACGGCGGTGAAGATCGCCCCGCAATACGAAGGTCCGGTGGTCTACGTGCCGGACGCATCGCGCTCGGTGTCGGTCGCCTCGAGCCTGCTGTCCGACGAGGGCGCCGCGAAGTACATTGACGAACTGAACGCCGATTACAACCGCATCCGCGATCAGCACGCGAACAGAAAAGCGCAGCCGATGGTCACGCTCGCCGAAGCGCGCGCCAACAAGACGAAGATCGACTGGGCGGGCTATCAGCCGGTCAAGCCGAAGTTCATCGGCCGGCGCGTGTTCAAGAACTTCGATCTGAACGAGCTCGCGAACTATATCGACTGGGGTCCGTTCTTCCAGACGTGGGATCTCGCCGGCCCGTATCCGGCGATCCTCAACGACGAGATCGTCGGCGAATCGGCGCGACGCGTGTTCTCCGACGGCAAGTCGATGCTCGCGCGTCTGATTCAGGGCCGCTGGCTGCAGGCCAACGGCGTGATCACGCTGTTGCCGGCCAACACGGTGAACGACGACGACATCGAAATCTACACGGACGAATCGCGCACCGAAGTCGCGCTCACCTGGCGCAATCTGCGACAACAGAGTGTGCGGCCGGTGGTCGACGGGGTGATGCGACCGAACCGGTCGCTCGCCGACTTCATCGCGCCGAAGGACTCGGGCGTCGCCGACTACATCGGCATGTTCGCGGTGACGGCGGGTCTTGGCGTCGACGTGAAGGAGAAGCAGTTCGAGAAGGATCTCGATGACTACAGCGCGATCATGCTGAAGGCGCTCGCGGACCGGCTCGCCGAAGCGTTCGCCGAAGCGATGCACGCGCGTGTGCGGCGCGACCTGTGGGGCTACGCGAGCAGCGAAAACCTCTCCAACGACGAACTGATCGCCGAAAAATACCGCGGCATCCGCCCGGCGCCGGGCTACCCGGCCTGCCCCGACCATCTCGTCAAGCGAGACATGTTCGACGTGCTGCAAGCGAATGAAATTGGCATGAGCGTGACCGAATCGCTGGCGATGCTGCCGGCGGCGAGCGTCTCGGGCTTCTACCTCGCGCATCCGGACAGCACCTATTTCTCGGTCGGCAAGATCGGCACGGATCAGCTCGACGACTACGCTCAGCGGATGTCGCTCTCGAAAGCGGACGCCGAGCGCGCGTTGGCGCCGTTGCTTTGAGCGTGAAGCGATGCGTGGCCCGGCCGTGTGGCCCGGGCCGCGCATGCGCCACTATATCGAGTCCGAAAGACTGAATATTTGGCGCCACGGCAATTTCGGCTTTGTAGACTGAGTCGGCTTTCATCCCGTCAGGCGCGAGCACAACGCGCCGGCTCACCGAGATTGCAACCGTCAACGGAGAAAATCGTATGAAGAAGCTGACACTGTTATTGACCGCTGTTTCACTGGCCGCGGGTGCCTCCATGGCGCTCGCGCAGCCCGCCGCGCCGGGCGGATCGAGCTCGGTCAGCTCCTACTCGCCCCCCACCGAGGCGCATGTCAAAAAGGCGAAGAAGCAAAAGATGAAGAAAGGCGCGGCAGCGTCGGCGGCCTCCGAGAGCCAATGAGCGGCACGGCCGATAAAACCTTCTTAATGGCAAAGAGCCCGCGTCGAGCGGGCTCTTTTCTTTGCGTGCGCCAAAAGAGCGCTTACGAAGACCTTCTGAGTCCGGGCCGCGACGCTCGGAACCCAGCAGAAATCAAATCCCCCAGACGATATCCGCGTTTTCCTTCTGCGCCGCGCGCAGCATATCGAGGAACGGATACGCGCGCTGCGCGAGACCGGGCGGAATCTCGTGACGATCGCGGCCGTCCTCGCCCTCGTGGAAATGGCCCTCGTGCTCGGCGCGCTCCTGCTTATCGGACGTGATCGCCGCTTCGAGCTTTTCGATGGCCGGGCCCAGTTCGTCGTGAGTGATGACGCCCCGCTGCCCAAGGCGTTTGCCGACAATGCCGACCAGATACTGCGCCAGATTCTCCAGCATCATCACGTCCGGGCAGGCGTGGCACTTGAAAGTAATCAGCATGACTGTTCCCTTTTTCGTTATGTCGGGTGAGCGCACGAGCGTCTCAAGGGCTGCAGCTGCGCGCGCCTGACGCGGCGCCGGCAAGGCGCGGCGGCCACACCCCTCGCGGGCAGCTCATTGAACATATTAGCACCTGCTAAAATCCGTCTGAACGGAAAAGCGCGCCGCCCAGCGCCACGTACGGCGCGGCTCGACGAGCATCGCGCACGCGGGCAACCGGGGGCGTCGAATCATCGGCCGCAATCCGCATACCGCGCGAGCCTGCGTAACGGCAAGCCGCCGTGCGGAGTCCACCGCGTTGCGCGGCTTGCGTTGCGGGTCGTCGCATCGCCTCGGGACGCTCTGCCGGCGGCGCAGCCATCACGGCCGCAAAGCGCGGCCGCGCTCCACGCTTGCGACCCCGGCCGCGGCCGGCGCCACTTCCGCCTTACCGGATTGCCTCACTGGACTTGCAACAAGCATGCTGCCCGCACATAAACACACACTCGAAACACTGCTCGCCGACACGGTGAAGCAGGTCGCAACCGCCACGCAAGGCGCGACCGAAGCCGCTTTCGTCCCGCCCGCCATCGCGCTGGAGCGCCCGAAAGTCGCCGCGCACGGCGACGTCGCGTGCAACGTCGCGATGCAGCTTGCCAAGCCGCTGCGCGCCAATCCGCGCCAGCTCGCGCAACAGATCGTCGACGCGCTGCTCGTCAATCCGCAGGCCAAAGGCCTGATCGATACTGCCGAAGTGGCGGGCCCCGGCTTCATCAACCTGCGCCTCACGGCCGCCGCCAAGCAAGGCGTGATCGCCGCCGTGTTCGCCGAGAAGGACGCGTACGGCCACTCGCGTCGCGACGCCGGCAAGCATGTGCTGATCGAGTTCGTGTCGGCCAACCCCACCGGCCCGCTGCACGTCGGCCACGGCCGCCAGGCCGCGCTCGGCGACGCGCTTGCGCACGTGCTCCAGTCGCAAGGCTGGGACGTGCATCGCGAGTTCTACTACAACGACGCCGGCGTGCAGATCCACACGCTCGCGCTGTCGACCCAGGCACGCGCACGCGGCCTCGCCCCCGGCGACGAAGGCTGGCCCGCGTCGGCCTACAACGGCGAGTACATCGCCGACATCGCCAAGGACTATCTGAACGGCATCACGGTCGAGGCGAGCGACGGCGAGCCGGTCACCGGCGCGCGCGACGTCGAGGACCTCGAGGCTATCCGCCGCTTCGCCGTTACGTATCTGCGTCGTGAGCAGGACATGGATTTGCAGGCGTTCGGCGTGAAGTTCGACCAGTACTACCTGGAATCGTCGCTGTACACGGAAGGCCGCGTGGAGAAAACCGTCGACGCGCTGATTGCCGCGGGCAAGACTTACGAGCAGGAAGGCGCGCTGTGGCTGCGCACGACCGACGACGGCGACGACAAGGACCGCGTGATGCGCAAGACCGACGGCACCTACACGTACTTCGTGCCGGACGTCGCCTATCACGTCGCGAAGTGGGAGCGCGGCTTCACGAAGGTCATCAACGTGCAGGGCTCGGATCACCACGGCACGATCGCGCGCGTGCGCGCCGGTCTGCAGGGTCTCGGCATCGGCATTCCGAAGGGCTACCCCGACTACATCCTGCACAAGATGGTCACGGTCATGCGCAACGGCGAAGAGGTGAAGATCTCGAAGCGCGCGGGCAGCTACGTGACGGTGCGCGACCTGATCGAATGGTCGGGCGGCGCGATGCCGGGCTCGGAAGCGGCCGTCGATCTGATCGACGAGGAAACCATCCGCCGCGGCCGCGACGCGGTGCGCTTCTTCCTGATCTCGCGCAAGGCGGACACCGAGTTCGTGTTCGACATCGACCTCGCGCTGAAGCAGAACGACGAGAATCCGGTGCACTACGTGCAGTATGCGCACGCGCGCATCTGCTCGGTGATCGCCGAATGCAACGCGCGCTACGGCCTCGACGAAAGCGCACTGCCGAGCATCGATCTCGCGCCGCTCGCGAGCGCGCGCTCGATGGCGCTGCTCAACAAACTCGCCGAATTCCCGGACATGCTGCAGCACGCCGCCGACGAACTCGCGCCGCACGCGGTCGCGTTCTACTTGCGAGAACTCGCCGGCGAATTTCACTCGTTCTACAATGATCGTGCCGAGCGCGTGCTGGTCGACGATGCGGCCGAACGCAACGCTCGCGTGGCGCTGCTCGCGGCCACGCGCCAGGTGCTGGCCAACGGTCTCGCGACGATCGGCGTCTCCGCTCCCGTCAAGATGTAACTCCTCCAGCGTAATATGCGCGCGGCCGTCGTTATAATCGGCGGCCGTTCCTGGATTCTTTTTGCAGGTGATTCGTACGATGGCAAAACCACGCCGCACAACAAAGCAATCGAAGCAAACCGGGGGCACTTTTCTCGGCATCGTGCTGGGCCTGATCGTCGGCCTGGCGATCGCGGTGGTGGTGGCGCTGTATATCACCCGTGCGCCTACGCCGTTCGTGTCGAAGGTCGCGCCGCCGGCGCCGACCGACAACGGCGCGAGCCAGGCGCAATACGATCCGAACCGTCCGCTGCAAGGCAAGACGCCGGGCCAGCCGGTGCCGCAGGCCGCGCAACCCGCGCCGCCGAACACCGCGCCGGGCCAGACCAACGCGCAGACCCAGTCGGGCATGCTGGAAGAACCGCAGATCGTCGAAGTGCCGCCGTCGGGCGGCAACGCGAATAACAACGGCACGGCGGTCGCGCCGAGCCCCGCGCAGGAAAACGGCACCGGCGGCATCGTCGCGCCTGCGCCGGCGAAGAAGCCGCAGACCTCGAGCGCGCCGGCCGCCACCGCGGCAGGCTCCGCGCCGAAGAGCTCGAGCGCGACCACCCTGGCCAACGTCAAGCCTGGCTCGGCTGCCGCGCCCGCGCCCGCACCCGCACCTGCACCCGGCGACGCGAATACCGGCTACTTCCTGCAGGTCGGCGCGTACAAGACCGCCGCCGATGCCGAGCAGCAGCGCGCGCGCCTCGCGTTCCAGGGCTTCGAATCGAAGGTCACGCAGCGCGATGCCGGCGGCGTCACGTACTACCGCGTGCGCATCGGGCCGTTCTCGAAGTTCGAGGACATGAATTCGAGCCGTCAGCGTCTGTCGGACGCAGGTGTCGATACCGCGGTAATCCGCTTCACCAAACAATAAATAAACGGTAATGCCGGCCCGCGCGGCGCGTCGAACTATCGGCGCGGCGCGCGAGTCACAAGCACGATGGCCGCTTCGACCTGTATTGTGGCGGGCCACCACACCGAATCCCACCAGCGGTGACGGGCCTTTCGCATGGCGTCGCCGCGCCACCGCCTTATCCGGGTCTACACGACATGAAAAAACTGCTGAGCATCCTGTTCCTCTCGCTGGGCCTGATCGCGGCGAGCGCGCATGCGTCGCCGACCGCGCCGGTCGCCGGCAAGGACTACACCGTGCTGGCCTCGCCGCAACCTACCGACGTGCCGGCAGGCAAGATCGAAGTCATCGAATTCTTCTGGTACGGCTGCCCGCACTGCAATGAATTCAACCCGTTCCTCGAAGCATGGGTCAAAAAGCAGGCCCCGGACGTCGTGTTCCGCCGCGTGCCGGTCGCCTTCCGCGACGACTTCATCCCGCACTCGAAGATGTTCCACGCGCTCGACGCGCTCGGCCTCGCGAACGAACTGACGCCGAAGGTCTTCAACGAAATCCACGTCAACAAGAACTATCTGCTGACGCCGGAAGACCAGACCAAATTCCTCGCGAAGTTCGGCGTCGATCCGAAGAAGTACATGGAAGCGTACAACTCGTTCTCGACGCAAAGCGCGCTGCAGAAGGACAAGAAACTGCTCGACGGGTTCAAGATCGACGGCGTGCCGACGCTCGCCGTGCAGGGCAAGTATTTGACCGGCCCAGCCGCGACCGGCACCCTGCCGGGCACGATCCAGGTGCTCGACTACCTCGTCTCGCAAGTCCGCGCCAAAAAGATGTAATCACGAGGCGCCGGTATGACCTCTCCGCTGAAGGTTTTCATTACCGGCGCTTCGAGCGGCATCGGCCTCGCGCTCGCCGGCGAATATGCACGGCGCGGCGCGATTCTCGGCCTCATCGCCCGCCGCGGCGACGCGCTCGCCGCGTTCCAGCAGTCCCATCCCCACAACACCGTCTCGATCTATGCGCTCGACGTGCGCGACGCGGAAGCGCTCGCCGATGCGGCCGCGCGCTTCATCGCCGAGCACGGCCTGCCCGACGTCGTGATCGCCAACGCCGGCATCAGCCACGGCGCGCTCACCGGTCACGGCGATCTGCGCACCTTCCGCGAGGTGATGGACATCAATTACTTCGGCATGGTCGCGACGTTCGAGCCGTTCGCTGCTGCGATGGCCGACACGAAACACGGCACTCTGGTCGGCATTGCGAGCGTCGCCGGTGTGCGCGGCTTGCCGGGCTCGGGTGCGTACAGCGCGTCGAAATCGGCGGCGCAAAAGTATCTCGAAGCGTTGCGCGTCGAGATGCGGCCGTTCGGCGTCGGTGTCGTCACGATCGCGCCCGGCTATATCCGCACGCCGATGACCGAGCACAATCCGTACAACATGCCGTTCCTGATGGACGCCGACCGTTTCGCGGCGAAGGTCGCACGGGCGGTCGAACGGCAGACGTCGTTCGCGGTGTTTCCGTGGCAGATGCGCGTGGCCGCGATGTTGCTGCACGTGCTGCCGCGCTGGCTCTACGACCGCGTGTTCGAACGCGCGCCGCGCAAGCCGCGCGCCGCCACCGAGTAAGTCATGCAACCCCGTGCGGTCGATGCAGCCGGCGTCGCGCACGAATCCGCGGGCGCCGATGCGCGCATCGTGTCGCTGGTGCCGAGCCTCACCGAAACCCTGTTCGCGCTCGGGCTCGAGCGGCAGATCGTCGGGCGCACCGGCTTTTGCGTGCATCCGCGCGACAAGGTCCGCACGGTGCCGAAGGTCGGCGGCACGAAAGCCGTCAAACTCGACGCGATCCGCGCGCTGCGCCCCACCCACCTGATCGTCAATATCGACGAAAACGAACGCGACACCGTCGAGCAACTGCGCGCGTTCGTGCCGCACATCGTCGTCACCCATCCGCAGACGCCGCGCGACAACCTCGCGCTGTACGCGCTGCTCGGCGCAATTTTCGGACGTGAAGAAGAAGCGCGGCACTTGAGCAGCGCGCTCGTCGCGCGTCTGCGCGAAGCCGCCGCTCATACCTTCGCCGCGCAGAACGTGCTGTACCTGATCTGGCGCGAACCGTGGATGGGCGTCGCGCGCGACACCTACATCGCCGCAATGCTGCGTCTCGTGAACTGGCACACGTTGCCCGACGTGCACGGCGGCAGCGCGGGCGCCACGCGCTACCCCACGCTCGACTTCGACGCCGCGCCATGGCTCGCGCAAGTCGACCGCGTGCTGCTGTCGAGCGAGCCGTACCGCTTCACGGCCGCGCATCGCGATGCGCTCGCGCGCGATCCGCGTTTCACCGGCAAGCGCATCGAACTGATCGATGGCGAAATGACGTCGTGGTACGGCGTGCGCGCAATCGATGGCATCGGCTATCTGCTGCGCGAGGCCGCGGCGGCCTGAGGCGGCAACACAGCCACGCCGCCCCCATATGGATATGTCGATTAAATTGTTGTCGCCATAATGGCCCTTCGATAAGCTTTCGCGAAGGCGCGCCGCCGGCCATGCCTCGAAGGCAGGCCCCTCGGCCTCAGGCCGGGATCGCCCGACCTTACGGCGGCGCCGGGAACGTATCACAATCGTGGCGACGCGCGCGCCGGGAGCGCTCTCCTGCCCGCTCACGCATCGCCGCCATAAACACAACCAGACGCACTGCCTGACTGCGCTCGTTACCGGAGATCCTATGCGCTTCAATCTGCTCGCAGCCGCCATTCTGCTCACGGCGCCCGCGCTCGCGCTCGCCAAACCGTTGACCGTCTGTACCGAGTCAAGCCCCGACGGCTTCGACGTCGTGCAGTTCAATTCGCTGGTCACGACGAATGCATCGGCCGACGTGATCTTCAACTCGCTGGTGTCGTTCGACGAAGCCGCGAAGAAGGTCGTGCCCGCGCTCGCCGACAAATGGGAAGTGAGCCCTGACGGCCTGACCTACACGTTCCACCTGCGTCCGAACGTGCAGTTCCAGACCACCGACTACTTCAAGCCCACCCGCGCGCTGAATGCCGACGACGTGATCTTCACCTTCGACCGCATGCTCAACGACAGCAATCCGTGGCACAAGGTGGCGGGCGCGAGCGGCTTCCCGCACGCGCAGTCGATGGGGCTGCCGAAGCTGATCAAGTCGATTACCAAGGTCGACGACAACACGGTGAAGTTCGAGTTGAACGAGCCGAACGCGACGTTCGTGTCGATCCTGACGATGGGCTTTGCGTCGATCTATTCGGCCGAGTACGCGGACCAGTTGCTGAAGGCCGGCAAGCAGGTCGACCTGAACGCGAAGCCGATCGGCACCGGCCCGTTCGTGCTGAAGAGCTATACGAAAGACGCGGTGATCCGTTATGACGCGAACCCGACCTACTGGGGACCGAAGCCGAAGATCGAGCGTCTGATCTACGCGATCACGCCGGACGCAACCGTGCGAGCGCAGAAGGTGAAGGCTGGCGAATGCCAGATCGCGTTGTCGCCGAAGCCGCAGGATCTCGCCGACGCGAAGAAGGACAAGTCGCTCGCGATCGTGCAGACGCCCGCGTTCATGACGGCCTTCGTCGCGCTGAATACGCAGCAGAAGCCGCTCGACAACCAGAAGGTGCGCGCCGCGCTGAACATGGCGTTCGACCGCACGACGTATCTGAAGACCGTGTTCGACAACACCGCGACGCCGGCCGTGAACCCGTTTCCGCCGAACACGTGGAGCTACAACCACTCGATCAAGGGCTGGCCGTACGACCCGGCGAAGGCGAAGCAATTGCTCACCGACGCGGGTTTTCCGAACGGCTTCCAAACGACCATCTGGGTGCGTCCGAACGGCAGCGTGTTGAATCCGAATCCGAAGGCCGGTGCCGAACTGCTGCAGGCCGACTTCGCGAAGATCGGCGTGAAGGCGGACGTCAAGGTGATCGAATGGGGCGAGCTGATCAAGCAGGCGAAGCAAGGCCAGCATGACTCGCTGTTCATGGGATGGGCGGGCGACAACGGCGATCCGGACAACTATCTGACGCCGCTCTTCAGTTGCAACGCGGTAAAGTCGGGCATCAACTTCGCGCGCTTCTGCGATCAGGATCTCGACAAGCTGATCGCCGACGGCAGAGCAACGTCCGATATCGCCAAGCGCACGAAAGCGTATGAAGCCGCGCAGCAGATCATCCATGACGAAGCGCTGTGGATTCCGCTCGGCTATCCGACCGCTGCTGCGATCACGCGTACGAACGTGAGCGGGTATCACGTGAGTCCGTTTGGACGGCAGAATTTTGGGGCGGTGGTGGTGCAGTGATTTTGCGCTGCGGTTGAAACCAGGAAAGGATAAAGCCGACCTTCACTGGTCGGCTTTTTTTGTGTCCAGCGTTTCCGGCCGATACAGTTCGCCCGTTACTTCACCGCGCTGTCTGCTGCGGCGATTATCGGATCGAACGATACGCCTTCGAGACAATCACGATTACGTTCAGCGAAAGCTAAGGACAAGGTTCCCCGCGGGAGAAAGGCTGAATACGCCGTGGTTTCGTTCAGTGAATGCCCGCGCGGAGAGTCGGTAACTTTGAGGTTGCTGTAATGCGCACGGACCATCGCGAGCGTGACGCATTCGCCGCTCAGCCGCCCAAGTGCAAGAAAGCCAGGACGCCCTCCAGTGTGGCGAACGCGCAAACCCACATTGCCGACCACGACACCATCTGCCATCTTCCCCGGACCGCCGACGTAAAAGTTGAATTCGGCATTTTGAATTGGATCTTTGGTGGTATCTCTGTCGACAAGGTGAGTCGCCAGCACGCTTTCGACCTTTGCCTTAGTGAACGGGATTTGCTGCACCAAGGAGTCGATGGTCTGCCACAGTGTCGTGTCCGGTTGAGTCATCTGTGAATCTTGTCCGTAGTGTCCGGCCGCGAGGCTGCATCCGCCAAACCACCCTGCCAGACAAAGTACTGCAAGCGCCTTGGTCCAATCACGTGAACGGGTAAGTCTTGTCATACCATCTTCCATAGTAGTCCGCGCTGGGTGCATCTGACACTCCGCAACCTTTTGCCGACGTGATCTCGGGCCTTTGACCGTTATACCGACTCCTAATGCAATTTCCTCATGCAAGAAGCCAATAATTGCTCGCAAAGTACCCGCCCACACTTTTGCAGAGGAAATGGTTATGGCTATGCAAGCTCCAACGAGGACAGGTTTCGAACGGTGGCAGGATGGTGTTAGCAAGGCTGTAAGCGATGCAAAATGGAATTCCTGGGATTGCGAAATCCAGATGGTAGTCAACGAGTACAACCTCCATCTTCGCGGCACCTCGGGGTACGTAGCCTTGGATTGGCAGATTATCAAGGCGATATTGTGGGTCGAAACAGGTGCACACGATCCTCAGTGGAACGCCAAGCCGATGCAAATCGGCGTTTCTGGAGATCCCGGATTAGCATCGCTGCTATCAGGCAAAGAAGGCGGCGATCTGATTCTGCTACCAGGCTGGAAAGGACGGCTGACAATGTCCTCAGTCAGAACGATAGCGGCGCATAACATCCGCGCCGGGATTGGCTATCTGCTTATGCGCATGGCAAAGTTCGAGTACCGAAACGTACCCGGTGCTGACCCGAAAGTTTATGAAATCGCCGTCAAGCCAGGCGATAGTCTGGACAAGATGGCGAAGGGTCAAGGTACCACGATCGAGACGTTGAGAAAGCTGAACCCGACGGCCGCTGTTCTTCGCCCTGGACAAGTATTGACGTACCGGAAAGCTTCAATTCAAAAAGTAATTGCAGGCTGGCACCCCATTGTCACGACATTCATAGCACTGCGCTATAACGGAGGTCGGGATCCAAACTACGCCAGAAAACTCGATTACGCGTTGTCATCGGTGCGGAAAGGAAAGGCGGCCCTATGTGCACAATGAAGCTGATCTGTTTTGCCCTGGCCGTCTGCCTGCCAACAATGGTCCTTGCAGCCTCAGCGGTCCCAGTCGCAAGCGAGCGGGCCTTGCGCGAGGAATGCAGCGCGTTCTCGCAAGCGGGGATGCGGGACTGTCTGGCAGAAAAAGCAGAGGCGAGTAAGAAGACCCTCAGACGAGCCGAGGAGAAGATGGCTGGCACCCTTGCCAGATGGGATGAAGACGAGAAGTACGTCAACCAGGCCAGGGCAAGACTCGCCGCATCAAACAGAAAATTCGCTCGGTACCGTGAGTCTCAATGCGACTTCGCAGCTTCGCTGACTGGTGGTGCGGCCGGCAATGCGCATGAAATCAGCCGTTTAGCTTGCGTTTCCGAACTCAACAACCGGCGGGCCGAGCAACTACGCAACGCTGCATCTGACATGCCCTTGAAGTAATTCGCATGAGAGGACACCCAGCATCGTTGCGCCGCTCAGTGCCTTCGCCCAGCGCGGACATATTCGTCCGCGCTTCTCCGCCCGCGGCGAAGGTCCGAGATCACACCGCCGCAAACCGGATCACCCCATCCGCATCCTGCGTCCGCTTCAATTCCCCCGCCCGCCACAGCAGATGCAAATGCGCGAGCGACTCACCCATCGCGAACGTGATCTGATGGATATCGAGTTGGCGCTTGAACATCAGCGGCACGATATCGGCGGCGCTACGCGGCCTTTCCGCGCACGCTTCGCGCACTTCGGCGAGCCGCGCGTCGTGATGCTCACGCAGTTGCTGAATGCGCGTGCGCACGCCGCGAAACGGCTTGCCATGCGACGGCAGCACGAGCGTATCTTCTGGCATCGTCTCGTAGCGGCCAAGCGACTCCAGATACAGTTCGAGCGGCGAGCCCTCAGGCTCGATATCGAACACCGACACGTTGGTTGAAATGCGCGGCAGCACCATGTCGCCTGAAATCAGCGTGCCGGTTTCCGCACAGTGCAGCGCGCAGTGTTCCGGCGAGTGGCCGAAACCCGTCACCACGCGCCACGTCCTGCCGCCGATCCTCACGTCCTCGGCTTCGCGCAAACGCCGGTATTGCCCCGGAATCGCCGGTACGAGGCTCGAGTAATAGCTCGTGCGATTGCGCAGTTTGTCGACCGATTCGGTGTCGTTCAAACCATGCCGCGCGAAGTGCCGCGCCGCTGCCTCGCCGCCCGCGTTCGAACCGTCGCCCGTCGCCATCACGCGCGCCTGCATGTATTCGCCGAGCGTCATCCACAGCCGCGCGTCCCAACGCTTTTTCTCGCCGCCGCTGCACACCCAGTGCGCGAGGCCGATGTGGTCCGGATGGCAATGCGTGACGATCACGCGCAGCACCGGCAGCCCGTCCAGCGCCGAATCGAACACGCTCTCCCAATTCGCCTTGATCGTGTCCGACGTGATGCCGCAGTCGACCACGGTCCAGCCTTGCTGACCGTCGATCTCATCGCGCAGCAGCCACAGGTTGATATGGTCGAGCGCGAACGGTAACGGCATGCGCAGCCAATGCACGCCTGGCGCGACTTCCATCGTGCGGCCCGAGTCGGGCATCGTGTCGTTGAACGGGTATTGGAGTTGGTGTTCGAGTGCATTCATGGGGACTGTCTTCCTCCGACGACTCTCCGGCATGGCCAGGTATGCGATGCCGGTCGGCCTGGTTGTGGTTGCGTTCCGCTCAGGTTGACGATAACGTAAACGTCGATTCTATCGTTCAATCCGGTTTTGTGCCGGCCAAGCGGCCACGAGATGTCCCGATGAATACGCAATACACGATCACCGAACTCGCGCGCGAATTCGACGTCACGCCACGCGCAATTCGTTTCTATGAAGACCAGGGTTTACTCTCACCGAGCCGCGAGGGTTCGAGCGGCTTGCGGCGCGTCTATTCCGGCCGCGACCGCACGCGTCTGAAGCTCACGCTGCGCGGCAAGCGCCTTGGCTTCACGCTGTCGGAGATTCGCGACCTGCTCGACGTCTACGAGTCGCCGACCGACACCGTGCCGCAATTGCACGCGTTTCTCGCGACGGTCGCGCGTCATCGCGAAGTGCTCGAACGTCAGCGCGAAGATCTCGACGCGACGCTCGAAGATCTGGCGCAGTACGAAGCGCAGGCGCGCGCGTTGCTCGATGGCACGAGGCACGACGCGAAACCTGCCTGAAGCTGCCTGACTCTGACCGGCGTTTGCGGAGCGCGCGTGATGAATCACTTCCCCAAACTGTTATCGTCGCAAATCGGTTTCGACGTCGCGCAGACGATGCTCGAAGGGTTCGACCGTCACTACCGGATCTTTCGCGACGCGGCGATCCATGCGAAGACGCTGTTCGAAGCCGGCGACTGGCACGGCCTGCAAAAGCTCGCGCGCGACCGCATCGCGTCGTACGACGATCGTGTGCAGGAATGCGTGCATCTGCTCGAAGACGAGTACGACGCGGAGAACATCGACAGCGAAGTGTGGCAGCAGATCAAGCTGCACTACATTGGTCTTCTGACCACGCACCGTCAGCCCGAGTGCGCGGAAACCTTTTTTAATTCGGTTTCCTGCAAGATCCTGCACCGCTCGTACTTCAACAACGATTTCATTTTCGTGCGCCCGGCGATTTCGACCGAATACATCGAGAACGACGAACCGGCCGCGAAGCCGACCTATCGCGCGTATTACCCCGGTACGGACGGACTCGCCCCGACGCTGGAGCGGGTCGTCACGAACTTCCAGCTCGATCCGCCGTTCGAGGATCTGACGCGCGACGTCGCCTGTGTGGTGCAGTCGATTCGCGAAGCGTTCGGCGTGTTCGACGAAGCGCCGAATTTCCAGATTCACGTGCTGTCGTCGCTGTTTTATCGCAACAAGGCTGCGTACATCGTCGGGCGCATCATCAACGGCGACGCGCTGCTGCCGTTCGCGGTGCCGCTGCGTCACGTGAAACCGGGCGTGCTCGCACTGGACACCGTGCTGCTCAAGCGCGAGCAGTTGCTGATCATCTTCAGCTTCTCGCACTCGTATTTTCTGGTCGACATGGAAGTGCCGTCCGCCTATGTCGAGTTTCTGCGCACGGTGATGCCGGCCAAGCCGAAGGCGGAGATCTATACGTCGGTGGGCCTGCAGAAGCAGGGCAAGAATCTGTTCTATCGCGATCTGCTGCATCACCTCAAGCATTCGAGCGACCGCTTCATCGTCGCGCCCGGCATCAAGGGACTCGTGATGCTGGTGTTCACGTTGCCGTCGTTCCCCTACGTGTTCAAGCTGATCAAGGACAACTTTCCGCCGCCGAAGGAAACCACGCGAGCGCAGATCCAGCAGAAGTATCTGCTCGTCAAACGTCACGACCGGCTCGGCCGCATGGCCGACACGCTCGAATATTCGAGCGTCGCGCTGCCGCTAGCGCGGCTCGACGAAACGCTGTTGCGCGAACTCGAGAAGGAAGTGCCGTCGCTGATCGAATACGACGGCGAGAACCTCGTGATTCGCCACATGTACATCGAGCGACGCATGATCCCGCTCAATCTGTTCCTGCAGAACGGCAACGACGACGACATCGAGCACGGCATCAAGGAATACGGCAACGCGGTGAAGGAGCTGATCCAGGCGAACATCTTCCCCGGCGACATGCTGTACAAGAACTTCGGCGTGACGCGCCACGGCCGTGTCGTGTTCTACGACTACGACGAGATCGAGTACCTGACCGACTGCAACGTGCGCGCGGTGCCGGCGCCGCGCAACGAGGAAGACGAAATGTCGGACGAGCCGTGGTACCCGGTCGGTCCGCACGATATTTTCCCGGAGACGTACGGCACCTTCCTGCTCGGCGATCCGCGTGTGCGCCGCTCGTTCATGCGGCATCACGCGGATCTCTTCGAGCCCGAACTGTGGCAGCGATACAAGGATTTTCTCTTGAAGGGCGAGTTGCCCGATTTTTTCCCATACGACCAGAGCGTGCGCTTCTGCGTGCGTTATCCGGAGCGGTTCGCCGAAACAACCGATGCAGAGGCGAACGAGCCGAATGTGCGCGTGGCTTGATGAATCTCACGAGGGTTCGCAGCAGGCCGCGCGCGGCGGTAGCCATCCAAGCTATGACCAAGGAGCTCAAACATGAGTGACGCAATTCAAAGTGATATCCATGCCGATCCGATCGTGATCGTCAGCGCGGCGCGCACGCCGATGGCCGGCTTTCAGGGCGACTTCGCGTCGCTGACCGCGCCACAACTCGGCGCGGTCGCGATCAAGGCGGCCGTCGAGCGCGCGGGTCTGAAGCCCGAGCAGATCGACGAAGCGGTGATGGGCTGCGTGCTGCCCGCCGGCCTCGGCCAGGCGCCCGCGCGCCAGGCCGCGCTCGGCGCGGGTCTGCCGCTCGCCACAGGCTGCACGACGGTCAACAAGATGTGCGGCTCCGGCATGCGCGCGGCGATGTTCGCGCACGACATGCTGGCTGCGGGCTCGCTCGACGTGATCGTCGCGGGTGGCATGGAAAGCATGACGAACGCGCCGTATCTGTTGCCGAAAGCGCGCGGCGGCATGCGCATGGGCCACGGCCAGGTCATCGACCACATGTTCTACGACGGCCTCGAAGATGCGTACGACAAAGGCCGTCTGATGGGCACGTTCGCCGAGGAATGCGCGGCGTCGTTCGACTTCACACGCGAGGCGCAGGACGCGTTCGCGGTCGAGTCGCTGAACCGCGCGAAACGCGCGAACGAGGACGGCTCGTTCGACTGGGAAATCGCGCCCGTTACGGTGGCGGCCCGCAAGGGCGACGTCACGATCGCGCGCGACGAGCAGCCGTTCAAGGCCAACCTCGACAAGATCCCCACGCTGAAGCCTGCGTTCAGCAAGACCGGCACCGTGACGGCGGCGAACTCGTCATCGATCTCGGACGGCGCGGCCGCGCTGGTGATGATGCGCGAGTCGACCGCGAAGCGGCTCGGCGTGACACCGCTCGCGCGCGTCGTCGGTCATTCGACGTTCGCGCAGGAGCCCGCGAAGTTCACCACCGCGCCGGTCGGCGCGATCCGCAAGCTGTTCGGGAAGAACGGCTGGCGCGCCGGCGACGTCGATCTGTACGAGATCAACGAAGCGTTCGCGGTCGTCACGATGGCCGCGATGAAAGAGCACGATCTGCCGCACGACAAGGTCAACGTGAACGGCGGAGCATGCGCGCTAGGCCATCCGATCGGCGCCTCGGGCGCGCGCATTCTGGTTACGCTCATCGGCGCGCTGAAGAATCGCGGTCTGAAGCGCGGCGTCGCGTCGCTGTGTATCGGCGGCGGCGAGGCGACCGCGATGGGTATCGAACTGATCTGAAGCGTTGACCAAACTTCGAGGAATACGATGAAAACAGTGTTGATCGTCGGTGCGTCGCGTGGCATCGGCCAGGAATTCGTGCGGCAGTACAGAAAGAGCGGCTGGCGCGTGCTCGCGACCGCGCGCGACGGCGCCGCGCTCGACGCGCTCAACGAGCTCGGCGCCGAAACCTTCATGCTCGACGTCACCGCGCCCGAAGAAATCGCGGCGCTCGGCTGGAAGCTCGACGGCGAACGGCTCGACGTCGCGATCGTGGTGTCGGGCGTGTACGGTCCGCGCACCGAAGGGATCGAGACGATCACCGCCGAGGACTTCGATCACGTGATGCATACGAACGTGCGCGGCCCGATGCAGCTGCTGCCGATCCTGCTGCCGCTCGTCGAGGAAACGGACGGCGTGCTCGCGGTGATTTCGAGCAGCATGGGCAGCATCGCCGATGCGAGCGGCACGACGGGCTGGCTGTATCGCACCAGCAAGGCGGCACTGAACGCCGTGCTGAAGCTCGCGTCGCTCGACGCGCAACGCGCGACCTGCGTGTCGCTGCATCCCGGCTGGGTGCGCACCGACATGGGTGGCGCGCAGGCCGCGCTCGATCCGGCGCGCAGCGTCGCGGGCATGCGCGAGGTGCTGGCGCAGGCGGCGGCATCGCGCGACGCGTTCCACGGCCGCTTCGTTCAGCACGACGGTACGCAGCTCGACTGGTAGACAACCGGGTTGCATCGGATCGGAGACACACTCATGGTGCTTGACCAGGATCACCTGATGGTGCGCGACGCACTGCGCACCTTCGTGCGCGAAGCGATCACGCCGTACGCGGCGCAATGGGATCGCGAGCGCACCTTTCCGCGCGACGTGCACCGGCAGCTCGCCGAGCTCGGCGCCTATGGCGTGCTGGTGCCCGACGCGTATGGCGGCGCCGGCATGGACGCGTTCGCGCTCGCGCTGATCCTCGAAGAAATCGCGGCCGGCGATGGCGGCACGTCGACCGCGATCTCGGTGAACAATTGCCCCGTGTGCAGCATTCTGCTCACCTATGGCAACGACGCGCAGAAGCGCGACTGGCTCACGCCGCTCGCGCGCGGCGAGATGCTCGGCGCGTTCTGCCTGACCGAGCCGCAAGCGGGCTCGGATGCGTCGGCGCTGCGCACTACCGCGACGCGCGATGGCGACGCGTACGTGCTGAACGGCGTCAAGCAGTTCATTACGAGCGGCAAGAACGGCGACGTCGCGATCGTGATGGCCGTCACCGACAAGACCGCCGGCAAACGCGGCATCAGCGCGTTCATTGTGCCCACCAGCACGCCGGGCTACGTAGTCGCGCGTGTCGAAGACAAGCTCGGCCAGCATTCGTCAGACACCGCGCAGATCGTGTTCGAGGACTGCCGTGTGCCGGCAGCGAACCTGATTGGCGCGGAAGGCGAAGGCTACCGGATCGCGTTGTCAGGGCTCGAAGGCGGGCGCATCGGCATCGCTGCGCAAAGCGTCGGCATGGCGCGCGCCGCGTTCGAAGCGGCGCTGACTTACGCAAAAGAACGCGAGAGCTTCGGCGCGCCGCTGTTCTCGCACCAGGCGGTGCAGTTCCGTCTGGCCGACATGGCCACGCAACTCGAAGCCGCGCGTCAATTGATCTGGCACGCTGCGTCGCTGAAGGACGCGGGCCGACCGTGCCTAACCGAAGCCGCGATGGCAAAACTGTTCGCTTCCGAAGCGGCCGAGCGCATCTGCTCGGCCGCGTTGCAGGTTCACGGCGGCTACGGTTATCTGAGCGACTTCCCGGTCGAGCGGATTTACCGTGACGTGCGCGTGTGCCAGATTTACGAAGGCACGAGCGATATCCAGAAGATCCTGATCGCTCGCGCGCTCAACTGAAATTTCAATGAATAAGCCATTGTTGTCACCGCAAAGACCTGTCGACTGTCCATGCGGCGGCGCCGCGCCCGCCGCACGCCCAGGCACCACGACCAAGGCCCCGCGTTTCGCACAATGCTGCGGCCGCTATATCGACGGCGGCGAAGCGGCGCCGCGCCCGCTCGAACTGATGCGCTCGCGTTATAGCGCGTACGTGCTCGGTGCAATTGACTACCTGCGCGCGACGTGGGACCCCCGCACCTGCCCCGCCGATTTCGACGTCGATCCCACCGCACCCGACGCGCCTCGTTGGCTCGGACTGCAGATCAAAGCGTTCGCCGAAAACGATGCCGATCACGCGACCGTCGAATTCATTGCCCGCTACAAAGTGGGGGGACGTGCGCATCGGCTGCATGAATTGAGCCGCTTCCTGCGTGGCGATGATGGTCGCTGGCGTTATGTAGACGGAGACGTCAATGAGTAGCAGGCGCTGATTAAGTGATCGCTGCATTACGCGTCGAGGCTTTCTAATGCCTGCCTCTCGCTCTCGACAAAATTCATAAAAACCCTCGGTTCGGGCTTTTTTTCGTTCCACGCGCGCAGGCTCCTTCGTTGGCCTCGCGCCACAGCACTTACACGACCTTTAGTCGCCGCTTCCCGCCACATGTCCCCGGCCCTTGCCTGGCAAGGCTTTGAGGCCTTATTCGCAGACGCAGCAATTTTTTCGTCGCGGGTTCTCCTTGATTGCACAAAACAAAATTGTCGTGCCAGGATGAGTCCGTAGTTTCATGACGTCACATTGCGAGAGCGGGTCACACCAGTTCCGCAACATGCAAAGGAAGCCTGACCGGCCGCTGATAGTAAGCGCGCCGCGCGGGCTCCGGCAGCATCGAGTGACGCTCATCCTCGGCGCGTGGGGTCGCGTCGGCCGTTGGGTTCATCCCGTGCGATCTCGATTTGCGTGCGTGCGCTTTGCGCACTACGCACGCGAGTGAGTCTGTTTGTGTCGAAAACGCGAATGAAAGCTGAACGTCAGCAGCGTTTTTGGCCACCGGACAGCACGGAGTTCAGGACAGGTCTTTCAAGCAGGTGCGTCAATGGTGTTGAGCAAGGTTCTGACGAAGTGTGCGGCGATCTGCGCCGCGGCCACGTGTGCTGCCACGATCGCGCACGCCGATCCGCTCGCTTACTCTTCGCCTTCGGCACACAACGCGACACCGACCAGCGACACCCAGGGACCGCTGTCGCGCGCCCGCGTGCCGCGCCTCGCGCTCGACGACGACGTCTATCTGCCCACCGCTCACCTGAACGAAAAGATCATCCGCGTGCCGGTCGACGCCGCCGGCACTGTCACGCTCGAAACCACGGTCTACAAGCCGGACGGCCCCGGCCCGTTTCCGATGATCGTGTTCAACCACGGCAAGATTCCGGGCGATCCGCGCACCCAGGAACGCAGCGACCCGCTGCCGTTCGCGCGCGAATTCGTGCGCCGGGGCTACGTGGTCGTCGCGCCGAACCGCCAGGGCTTCGGCCACTCTGACGGCGTGTACGAGCAGGACGGCTGCGACGTCCAACGCAATGGCCTCGGCCAGGCCGGCGACGTCGCCGCGACGATCGATTACATGTCGAAGCAGCCTTATGTCGACGCGACGCACATCGTGGTGGCCGGCACGTCGCATGGCGGTCTCGCGACGATTGCGTACGGCACCGAAGCGGCGCCCGGCGTGCGCGCGCTGATCAATTTCTCGGGCGGCCTGCGCCAGGACTCCTGCGAGGACTGGCAAGGCAATCTGACGCGCGCATTCGGCGCATACGGCGAGAAGACCACGGTGCCGTCGCTGTGGCTCTATGGCGATAACGATTCGGTGTGGAACGCGCCGCTCGTCGCCGGCATGTACGCCGCGTATGGCGCGCATGGCGCGAGCGTGAAGATGGTCGACTTCGGCAAGTACAAGAACGACGCGCATCGGCTGGTCGGTGACCGCGACGGCGTGCGCGTATGGTGGCCGGCCGTCGAAGCGTTCCTCGCGCGCGCCGGCATGCCGACGGCCGTGCAGTATCACGTCGCCGATCCGGCCGCGCCGCAGGCAACCGGCTTCGCCGCGCTCGACGCCGTCGACGCGGTGCCGTTCCTCGACAACGAGGGCCGCAATGGCTATCGCAACTTCCTGCATCAGTATCCGAGCCGCGCATTCGCGGTGTCGGATTCGGGCGCGTGGTCGTGGGCCGAGGGCGGCGACGATCCGATGTCGGTGGCGGTGGCGAATTGCCAGAAGCAGAGCTCCGATCCGTGCCGGCTGTATGCAGTCGATAACTCGGTCGTGTGGGGCAATCAGAGCTCGCAGACGGCGGATGCGGGTGATGCCGATGCGAATGGCCGGAAAGCGATTGCGAGCCGGGAGTGAAGTACGCATAGCATCTGGATTCGAGTTTCGGTTCCGACGTGTCGAAGGCCTGCTGATTCAGCAGGCCTTTTTGCATTCGGGCCGCCGTTGCGCCATGACAGTTAGACCGTTCGTGCGGCGCGCATGTGCAAAAGCACGTCTTCACCACAAATTCTCGCCAGTAATAGCTCATTACTTTGACGTCGCTATCTCCGTCGATTGGCGAGCTTTGAGCCCGAAGTCGAACGAGCTGCGTCGAACAGCGGCAAACCTCGACGCCACGGCGAAAAACGCGCGTTTCGCAGCTGATGCGCGCGGCGAAATAAACCGCTAATCTCGACCCCGCGCGCTCGCCAAGGCTCGTTCCTCGCGACCGGAATAGGTCTGCGGAAAAAACGGAAACGCCTTTCAAAAAAGGCGTGAGACCGACCTCGCGCGTGCGTGGCATAAAAGCACCTCGGAGTACCTCTTTGGAAAATTCAGCAGCCCCCCGGGTCGCCCCTGAAGACTGGGTCGCCCGCAGCCTTCGCGCGGTATGGCATCCGTGCACGCAGATGAAGCATCACGAACGTCTGCCGCTGATCCCCGTCGCGCGCGGTCAAGGCGCATGGCTATACGATCGCGCGGGTCATCGCTATCTCGACGCGATCAGTTCGTGGTGGGTCAATCTGTTCGGTCACGCGAACCCGCGCATCAACGCGGCGCTGAAAGAGCAGCTCGATACGCTCGAACACGCAATGCTCGCCGGCTGCACGCATGAACCCGCCGTCGATCTCGCCGAACGTCTGCACACGTTGACCGGCAACACGCTCGGCCACGCGTTCTTCGCGTCGGATGGCGCGTCGGCGGTCGAGATCGCGCTGAAGATGAGCTTTCATAGCTGGCGCAACCGGGGCTACGCGGACAAGCAGGAATTCGTCTGCCTTGCCAATAGCTACCACGGCGAGACGATCGGCGCGCTCGGCGTGACCGACGTCGCGCTGTTCAAGGACGCGTACGATCCGCTGATTCGTCACGCGCACGTCGTCGCGTCGCCCGATGCACGGCTCGCCCAAGCGGGCGAGACCGCCGCCGACGTCGCGCGCCGCGCGCTCCACAACGTGCGCGCGCTGTTCGAGGCGCGCGCGAACCGCATCGCCGCGCTGATCGTCGAGCCGCTCGTGCAGTGCGCGGCCGGCATGGCGATGCACGACGCGTCGTACGTCGCCGGATTGCGCGCGCTGTGCGACCAGTACGGCGTGCATCTGATCGCCGACGAAATCGCGGTCGGCTGCGGCCGCACCGGCACGTTCTTCGCATGCGAGCAGGCAGGCGTGTGGCCCGACTTCCTGTGTCTGTCGAAAGGCATCAGCGGCGGCTATCTGCCGCTGTCGATCGTGCTGTCACGCGACGAGATCTTCGCAGCCTTCTATCACGACGACACCGCACGCGGCTTCCTGCATTCGCACTCGTACACCGGCAATCCGCTCGCGTGCCGCGCCGCGCTCGCAACGCTCGATCTGTTCGCGAGCGACGACGTGCTCGCCATCAACGCACGCAAATCGGCGACGCTCGAGGCCGCGCTCGCGCCGCTCGCCGAGCACGTGCAGGTGCGCAATCTGCGTCAGCGCGGCACGATCTTCGCGTTCGATGCGGTGCTCGACGATTCGCAGCGAGCCAAAACGTTCTCGCGCCGCTTCTTCGAAAACGCGCTGCAACGCGAGCTACTGTTGCGCCCGATCGGCACCACCGTGTACCTGATGCCGCCGTACATTCTCGACGACGAAGAACTCGCGCTGCTCGCCGCGCGCACACGCGACACCTTCGACGCCACGCTCGCGGAGGCCCGCTGATGCATCTGCTCGACACACTCGCCGAAGGCCTGAAGGAAATCGACGCACGTGGCCTGCGCCGCCGCCGCCGCACCGCGGACACACCCTGCGCCGCGCACATGACGGTCGACGGCCGCGAAATGATCGGCTTTGCGAGCAACGACTACCTGGGCCTCGCCGCGCATCCGCAGTTGATCGAGGCGATCGCCGAAGGCGCGCGGCTGTATGGCGCGGGCAGCGGCGGCTCGCATCTGCTCGGCGGTCATTCGCGCGCGCATGCGCAGTTGGAAGACGATCTCGCGGCATTCGCGGGCGGCTTCGTCGACGATGCCCGCGCGTTGTATTTCAGCACCGGCTATATGGCGAATCTCGCGACGCTGACCGCGCTCGCGGGCCGCGGCACGACGCTATTCTCCGATGCGCTCAATCATGCATCGCTGATCGACGGTGCTCGGCTGTCGCGCGCCGATGTGCAGATCTATCCGCACTGCGACATGGATGCGTTGAGCGCGATGCTCGAAGCGTCGGAGGCGGACGTCAAGGTGATCGTCTCCGACACGGTGTTCAGCATGGACGGCGACATCGCGCCGCTGCCGCGTTTGCTCGAACTCGCGGAGCGGCATGGCGCGTGGCTGATCGTCGACGACGCGCACGGCTTCGGCGTGCTCGGTCCGCAAGGCCGCGGCGCGATCGCGCAAGCCGCGCTGCGCTCGCCGCATCTGATCTCGATCGGCACGTTGGGCAAGGCGGCGGGCGTTTCCGGCGCCTTCGTGGTCGCGCACGCGACCGTGATCGAATGGCTCGTGCAGCGCGCGCGTCCGTATATCTTCACGACCGCGTCGGTGCCGGCGGCCGCGCATGCGGTGTCGGCGAGCCTGCGCATCATCGGCGGCGATGAAGGCGATGCCCGCCGCGCGCATCTGCAGCAACTGATCGAACGCACGCGCGCGATGCTGAAGGCGACGCCGTGGCTGCCCGTCGATTCGCATACGGCCGTTCAACCGCTGATCATCGGCGCGAACGATGCGACGCTCGAGATCGCCGCGTCGCTCGATCGCGCAGGGCTGTGGGTGCCCGCGATCCGTCCGCCGACCGTGCCGACCGGCACGTCGCGCCTGCGCATCTCGCTGTCGGCCGCTCACTCGCATGCGGATCTCGACCGGCTCGAGGCCGCGCTGCAACAAGTCGGAGCGCGCGCCGCATGAGCAACCCGAATAACGATGGCGGCGCACTGTCGCTGTTCGTCACCGGCACTGACACGGAGATCGGCAAGACCTTCGTGTCGTCGGCGCTATTGCGCGGCTTCGTGCGCGAAGGTCTGCAAGCGGCCGCGATGAAGCCGATCGCGGCGGGCGCGTTCGAAGTGAACGGTGTGCTGCACAACGAAGACGCGGACCAACTCGATGCCGCGTCGAGCGTGCTGCTGCCGCCCGCGATGCGCACGCCGTATCTGCTGAAGGAACCGGCTGCGCCGCACATCGCTGCGGCGCTGGAAAACGTCTCGTTCGATGTCGATCACATCGTCGCGTGCCATCGCGAGGCGCTGAAGCTCGCCGAGGTCGTCGTGGTCGAAGGTGTCGGCGGCTTTCGCGTGCCGTTGACCGCGACGCAGGACACCGCCGATCTCGCCGTCGCGCTGAAGCTGCCGGTGGTGCTGGTGGTCGGCATGCGGCTCGGCTGCATCAGCCATGCGCTGCTGAGCGCCGAAGCAATCGCCGCGCGCGGTCTCACGCTCGCGGGCTGGGTCGCGAATCGCATCGACCCGGATATGACCTTCGCCGACGAAAACATCGCGTCGATTCGCACGCATCTCGCGCAAGCGTACGACGCGCCGCTGCTCGGTATCGTGCCGCATATCAGCCCGCTGTCGCCGGAACTTGCGGCCGAACAGCTCGATATTCGACGGCTTCTGCAAACGCTGCGCCAATTGCGCGCGACATAGCGCTATCCAGCAGCGCCGAACCCCATTTCATCCGTACACGAGGATCGATCACATGACACAACTGAACATCGCATCGGGCAGCGCCGACACGAGCGCCGCCAACGGCAATCCGACTGCCGCCGCCACTGAAGGGAAGCCGCTCGCGCGCTGGCGCGTCGCGGATATCGTCGCGTTGTACGAACTGCCGTTCAACGACCTGCTGTTTCGCGCGCAGCAAACGCATCGCGAGCATTTCGACGCGAATGCGGTGCAACTGTCGACGCTGCTGTCGATCAAGACTGGCGGCTGCGAAGAGGATTGCGCGTACTGTCCGCAGTCGGTGCATCACGACACCGGTCTCGCGGCCGACAAGCTGATGCCGGTCGACGAAGTGCTCGCCGCGGCGAAACTCGCAAAGGACAACGGCGCGACGCGCTTCTGCATGGGCGCCGCGTGGCGCAATCCGAAGGACCGCCACCTCGAGCCGATCAAGGACATGATCCGCGGCGTGAAGGCGATGGGCCTCGAAACCTGCGTGACGCTCGGCATGCTCGAAACGCATCAGGCACAAGCGCTGCGTGATGCGGGCCTCGACTACTACAATCACAACCTCGATACGTCGCCGGAGTTCTACGGCCAGATTATTTCGACGCGCACCTATCAGGATCGCCTCGACACGCTCGAGCGTGTGCGCGACGCGGGCATCAACGTGTGCTGTGGCGGCATCGTCGGCATGGGTGAATCGCGCCGCGAACGCGCGGGGCTGATCGCGCAACTCGCGAACATGGAGCCGTATCCGGAATCGGTGCCGATCAACAATCTGGTGCAGGTGCAAGGCACGCCGCTGACCGGCACCGAACCGATCGACCCGTTCGAATTCGTGCGCACGATCGCGGTTGCGCGCATCACGATGCCGCGCGCGATGGTGCGTCTATCGGCCGGCCGCGAACAGATGGACGAGGCGTTGCAGGCGATGTGCTTCCTCGCGGGCGCAAATTCGATCTTTTACGGCGATCAGTTGCTGACCACGAGCAACCCGCAGGCGGAAGCGGACCGTAAGCTCCTCGCGCGTCTGGGAATTCGCGCTGAGGCTGCGCAGCAAATGCCGGTCGAGCAGAGTGAGTGCGAGCGTGGGTGTGCGCATGGGCATGGGGATCACGGCGCGGCGAATTGAGTCGCGGAGTCGCTGCATCGGTAACTCGCATGCGCCCAGCGTGCGGGAATGAAAAAGGCTGCCTCGTTTTGCGAGGCAGCCTTTTACTTTTTACGCTAAACCCGAAGCTCACTTCCGATCAACAATAATCTGATCGAACGTCCCCCCGTCGGAGAAGTGCGTGTCCTGCGCCTTCTGCCAACTGCCGAACATCTGCTCGACCGTGAACGTCTTGATCGGCTTGAACTCGGCCGCATGCTTCGCGAAGACGTTCTTGTCGCGCGGACGCAGATGATGCTGCGCGATGATCTCCTGCGCGGCCGGCGACCACAGATAGTCGAGGTATGCCTGCGCTTGCTTGCGCGTGCCACGCTTGTCGACGACCTTATCGACGATCGACACCGGCGGCGCCGCGAGCAAACTCAGCGACGGATACACCGCTTCATAGCTGCCCGCACCGACACCCGTATCGATGAGCGATACTTCGTTCTCGAACGTGACGAGCACATCGCCGATACCGCGCTGCGTGAACGTCGTCGTCGCTCCTCGGCCGCCGGTATCGAGCACCGGCACGTTGCGGAAGATCGCCTTCACGAAGTCGAGCGCCTGCGCGTCGGTGCCGCCCTGCTGCTTGCGATAACCCCACGCGGCGAGATACGTATAACGTCCGTTGCCCGAGGTCTTCGGATTCGCGATCACCGCCTGGACGCCGGGCTTCGCGAGATCGTCCCAGTCCTTGATGTGCTTCGGGTTGCCCTTGCGCACGAGGAACACCATCGTCGTCGTGTAGGGTGCGCTATCGTCCGGCAGACGCGCGCGCCAGTTGGCGGGGACCAGGTGGCCCTTTTCGGCGAGCAGGTCGATGTCGTTCGGTTGATTCATCGTCACCACGTCGGCCTGCAACCCCTGCAGCACCGACAGTGCCTGCGCGCTCGACGCGCCGTGCGACTGCCGCACCGACACCGTCTCACCGCTCTTCTGCTTGTAGTCCGCGATGAAGCCCGCGTTGATGTCCTTGTACAGCTCGCGCGTCACGTCGTACGACACGTTCAGCAGCGACGTATCCGCGCGCGCTGTCGTGACGCCGCCAAACGCGAGTGCAACTAGTGTGATGCCTGCCGTCACGATCGCTGTGAGCCGGCGTGATGTCCCCGTGTTGCCCTTCATTGTTTCCCCGTCTGTCGATGATCGAAACCTGTAGCCGCGCATACGCGGCATGACGCGGGATTCTAACGGATTGCTTACCTGGCGCGCGCCGCAGCGGGGTGCTCACACGAGCGCATGCTGCACCGTATCGATCGCCTCCTCGCGAAAGCGCAGCGGCGCGGCGCAGTGCACGAGCGTATCGACGAAGTACTTCGCACGCGGCCAAGGACCGAAGCCCGCCGCCGTGTTGATATGCCCCGCATCGCCGAGATTGACGAACGCGCTGCCGAAACGCTGCGCGAGATTGCGCGCGTCGGCAAGCGTCATCCACGGATCGGTTTCGCTGCCGATCAGGATCGACGGCACGCCCAGACGTCGCGCGTCGAACGGTCCCGCGAATTCGAACTTGCGCGGACTCGCGGGCGCGACGAACAGCACGCCGACCACGTCGCTGGCGAGTGCGCCCTGCTGCAACGCATGCGCAGTCGCAAGGCAGCCGAAGCTGTGCGCGGCCAGCACGAACGGACCGCGTTCGCGCGCGAGCAGATCGCGCAACGACTTTGCCCATAGCGCGAGATCGGGCGCGTCCCAGTTGGCCTGCTCGACGCGCAACGAGCGCGCGAACTGCCGCTCCAGCCAGGTTTGCCAATGCGCGCCTTCGCTGCCGTGCAGGCCGGGAACGGTGACGAGCCGTGGCGGCCAGCTCGATCGGGTGCATGAAAGCATGTGCGTGCCTCGCTGCGCAGGGAATCCGGGCAAGCATTGTCCCGCTCGGTCGCGCGTCGATGAACCAAGATTTTGTGCTTTGGTTATGGGGCAAACGAAGAAATGCGCCGGTACGCGCGGGCTCGACGCCCGCGACTACACGCATCCCGAAGCGCACGCCCGTGCGCAGACGCGCGCGATTTGCGTCGAAAAAGTAGAATGAAGCCTACTTCATAACGGGAGGAGACCCGATGCCGCTCGCGTCGCCCCATCGCCGAGGCGCGCTGCCAGTCCGCCCCGCTGATGCGCAGATCGACGCAGCCGCAATCCGTACCGCATGAAAATACTCTTCTACGCCCCGCACACCGAAGCCGCCGCCTGGCTGCACGACTTCGCGCGCGCTTTGCCCGCGGCCGAGCTGCGCGAATGGCAGCCCGGCGACAACGCGCCAGCCGATTTCGCGGTGGTCTGGCGTCCGCCGCGCGAGATGCTGGCCGGCCGCACGACGCTGCGCGCGATCTTCAATCTCGGCGCGGGCGTCGATGCGATTCTCGCGCTCGAACGCGCGCACCCCGGCACGTTGCCGCCCGAGGTGCCGCTGATTCGCCTCGAAGATACCGGCATGGGCGCGCAGATGGCCGAGTATGTCACGCATGCGGTGCTGCGCTATCTGCGCCGCTTCGACGAATACCAGATGCTGCAGGGCGAGCGCCGCTGGAAAGTGCTCGAGCCGCATCCGCGCGCAACGTTCACGGTGGGCGTGCTCGGTCTCGGCGTGCTCGGCACGCAGGTCGCGCAAACGCTCGCTTCGTTCGGCCTGCCGGTGCGCGGCTATAGCCGCAGCGCGAAGCAGATCGACGGCATCGCGACGTTCGCCGGCGACGTGCAGTTCGATAGCTTCCTCGACGGCGCGAAGGTACTCGTCAATCTGCTGCCGCATACACCCGACACGGAAAGCGTGCTGAATGCGCGAGTCTTCGCGAAGCTCGCGCGCGGCGCATATCTGATCAACGTCGCGCGCGGCGCGCATCTGCTCGAAACGGATCTGCTCGCCGCGCTCGCGAGCGGCCAGCTCGCCGCCGCGACGCTCGACGTGTTCCGCGAGGAACCGCTGCCCGCCGATCATCCGTTCTGGCGCGAGCCGCGCATCACGATCACGCCGCATACGTCGGCGCTGACATTGCGCGAGGACAGCGTCGCGCAGGTCGCGGACAAGATCGGCGCGATGATGCGCGGTGAGCAGGTGAGCGGAACAGTGCAGGTGGAGCGCGGCTACTAGGTGATTCCCACGCCCGCGCGCGTCGCAGACGCGCGGGCTGAACTGAATTACAGCAATGCGGCAGCACCCATCCTGGATGGGACTGCGGTAAAACCGCATCGGATCGGAGACACATCATGGCCTTACCGCAACAAGTGAAAATCGTCGAAGTGGGTCCGCGCGACGGGCTGCAGAACGAGAAGGAATTCGTGCCGACAGCGACCAAGATCGAACTGATCAACCGGCTGTCGGCAGCGGGTTTTCGCAACGTCGAAGCGGCGTCGTTCGTGTCGCCGAAATGGGTGCCGCAGATGGCCGACGGCGCTGATGTGATGGCTGGCATCGAGCGCCGCGCCGGCACCATCTACTCGGTGCTGACGCCGAACCTGCGCGGCTTCGAAGGCGCGCTCGCCGCGCGCGCCGACGAGATCGTGATCTTCGGCGCGGCGAGCGAGGCGTTCTCGCAGAAGAACATCAACTGCAGCATCGCCGAGAGCATCGAGCGCTTCGCGCCGGTTGCCGCAGCGGCGAAACAACATGGCCTGCGGATTCGCGGCAGCGTGTCGTGCGCGCTCGGCTGTCCGTATCAGGGTGAGGTGCCGGTCGCGTCGGTCGTCGACGTCGTCAAGCGCTTCGCGGCGCTCGGCTGCGACGAGATCGATATCGCCGACACGATCGGCGTCGGCACGCCGAAGCGCACCCGGGAAGTGTTCGAGGCGGTGACCGAAGTGTTTCCGCGCGGGCATCTGTCGGGACACTTCCACGACACCTACGGCCAGGCGCTTGCGAACATTTACGCTGCGCTGCTCGAAGGCATCGAGATTTTTCATGCATCGGTCGCGGGGCTCGGCGGTTGCCCGTACGCGAAGGGCGCGACCGGCAACGTCGCGACCGAAGACGTGTTGTACCTGATGAACGGCCTCGGCATCCAGACCGGCATCGACCTCGCCCAGGTGGTCGAGATTGGCGACTTCATTTCGAACGCGATCGGCCGGGCCAACGTGTCGCGCGCCGGCAAAGCGCTGCTCGCGAAAGCGCGCAGCGAAGCGAATACCTGCGTATAAACGCTCCATCCATTTTTGAATCAGGATTTCCAACGATGAACGACCTCGCGTCCTTCGACTCCGACGATCTCGCCGCGCTGCCCGACTCGGCACGCCGCGTCGCGCTGCTGCTGCGCGAGCGCGGTCACGCGGGGCGAATCGTGATGCTGCCGGAAACCGGCAAGACTTCCGCCGAAGCGGCCGCTGGACTTGGCTGCGCGGTCGCGCAGATCGCGAAGTCGATCCTGTTCCGGCGCCGCGAAGACGACGCCCCGGTGCTCGTGATCGCGAGCGGCGCGAATCGCGTCGACGAAAAGAAGGTGGCCGCGCAGGTCGGCGAGATCGGCCGCGCGGACGCGAAGTTCGTGCGTGAAAAAACCGGCTATGCGATTGGTGGCGTGTGCCCGGTCGGCCATGCGACCGAGCCGGTCACGCTGATCGATGCCGATCTGCTCGAGTTGGAGAGCCTGTGGGCGGCCGCTGGTCATCCGCACGCAGTGTTCAATCTGACCGCGCAGGAGCTGATCGCGCTGACGGGCGCGCCGGTCGTCGATGTCGCGTTGCGCGAGCCGGCCTGAACACGATGGCGAGCAGTAAGCCTTACGAACAAAAAGCCGGCGACGTCTGCGTGCCGTCGCCGTGCATCAATGTGTGCAGGATGGATGCGTCGACCGGCTGGTGCGAAGGATGCCTGCGCACGATCGACGAAATCGCCGGCTGGTCGACGTTCGACGACGACGATAAGCGCGCGGTATGGGACGCGATCGAAGCGCGCCACGCGGAGTTCATTGCTGGCCGCACGGCATCGACGGCGAAGGAGAAGCAATGAAAGCCGCGCCGCGCGTCGTCACGCTCGGTGAGACGTTCAGTTCGACGCTCGCGTTGTCGGTGGAGTCGATCAGATCGTTCGCAACGCTCGTCGTCGATCTGAACCCGCTGCATCACGATGAAGCGTATGCCGCGCAAAGCCGCTTTGGCGGGCTGATCGCGTCGGGCACGCAACCCACCGCGTATTTCATGGCGCTGCTCGCCACGCATTTTTCTACTTACGCGCAACCACTCGGCCTCGAATTCGATATCAAGCTGAAGAAGGCGGTGCAGGCGCACGACACGCTGACGATCACATGGCGTGTGCGCGACGCTCACTGGAAGCCGAGCCTGAGCGGCGACCTGACCTACCTCGAAGGCACCGTGGTCAATCAGCGCGGCGAACTGCTGCTGACGGGCACCTCGACGATCCTCGTGATGCCGAAGCCCGACGCGCTCGAGCACGCGCAATTGAAAACGGCCGCACCATGATCGCGCTACCCGCATCGATCCAGGTGTTCGAGCGCGGCTGGCTGTCGTCGAACAATGTGCTGCTCGTCGATGAAGCCTGCGCGGCGCTCGTCGATACCGGCTATGCGACGCACGCTTCGCAGACGGTCGCGCTGGTGCGCAATGCGTTGCACACGCGGCCGCTCGATCTGATCGTCAACACGCATCTGCATTCGGATCACTGCGGCGGCAACACGCTGTTGCAGGCCACATGGCCGTGTCGCACGCTGATCCCGTCATCCGAAGCCGATGCGGTACGCGACTGGGACGAAACACGCCTCAGCTTTCGCGCGACCGGTCAAACCTGCGAGCGCTTCGGCTTTACCGGCACGCTCGCACCCGGCGCACGCTTGTGGCTCGGCGCGCTCGACTGGCAGGTGCTCGGCGCGCCGGGCCACGATCCGCATTCGCTGATGCTTTATTGCGCGCACGAACGCTTGCTGATCAGTGCCGACGCGCTATGGGAAAACGGCTTCGGAGTGATCTTTCCCGAACTCGAAGGCGAAAGCGGCTTTGCCGAGCAGCAAGCCGTGCTCGACATGATCGCGACACTCGACGTGCGCGTGGTCATCCCAGGCCACGGCGCGCCGTTCACGCATGTCGAACCGGCGCTCGACCGCGCGATGTCGCGCGTAGCCTGGTTGCGTGCCGATCCCGCGCGCAACGCGAGGAACGCGCTGAAGGTGCTGATCGTATTCAAGCTGCTCGAAGTTCGCGAGATGAGCGTGGACACGCTTTTGCGCATGCTCGACGACGCGTCCACGATGCGCGCCGCCGCGTCGATGCTGAAGCCACGCAGCGAATGGCCAGCGTTGCTAACGGGAATGATCGGGGAGCTCGCGGCAAATGGTGGACCGCTCGAAGTGGACGGCACGCGCATTCTCGCGCGGCGTTGAACGTGGGATTGGCCCGTTCAGCGGGTGCGGTCGAAAAGGGCCCCGGAACCAAAACCGTACCTACAAAAAGAAAGCCGCTCGACAAGGCGAGCGGCGGAACATCTGTGTGGACGTGATCAGCGTCGCCACCAATGATACGCGTGCGAATATTCGCAACGCATCGGTGATTTCCCTACAGAAAATTGACACCGCGTTTTACAAATGCATACATATTCTGTCATCACGCCGCGTTAGGCGTTCGAATGCGCGCGCTTTATTCCGGAATCCCTGGCAATATCCATATCACGTGGACGACAGGCGCTTTTTCTGCGGCACGATCCGCCAGCCGAGATTCACGCCCGCCGCTGCCAGCAGAATCAGCGTGGCGCCGAGCACCTGAATCCATGCGAGCGTCTGTCCGAACGCGATCCGGTCGACGATGATCGCGACCACCGGATAGATGAACGACAACGCGCCCGTCATCGACGTCGGCAGCTTCTGAATCGCGCCGTACAGCAGCACGTACATGAGACCGGTATGGACGACGCCGAGCACGACCAGTTCGAGCCACTGCACACCGCTTGCCGGCAATGCGTCGAAACGCACGAACGGTGCTAGCAACAGCACGCCGAGCGACACCTGGATCAGCGCGAGCAGATGCGGCGGCGTGCCCTTCAGCCGCTTCGTGATGATCGACGACACCGCGTACATCGCCGCCGCGCCGACCGCATAGGCGACGCCGACCAGATATTGCCCCGGCACCGCGAGCACGGCCGGCTCGACCTTCACGACGAACACGAGCCCGACGAATGCGACCACGAGCCACGCGATCGTCGACGCGCTGATACGCTCGCGAAACACCAGCGCACCGAGCCCGACCAGCATGAACGGCTGCGTGTTGTAGACGGCCGTCGCCATTGAAATCGACGCGCGTGAATACGCGGCGAACAGCAGCACCCAGTTTACGACGATCGCCGCGCCGCCGAGTAACGCGAGGCCGAGCATCTTCCACGAAAACAGCTCGCGGCGAAACAGGCCGAGCACCGCGCACACGAGCGCGAGCGTCGCGCCGCCGAAGATGCAGCGGAAAAACACCACGTTAAAGGGGCTTTGCTGCGACGACACGACGAGCCAGCCGATCGTGCCCGACATCAGCATCGCAATGCTCATCTCGGCCGCGCCGCGGCGGATGTCGCTCGACGAACTGCTCGAGCTCGTCGCTGAAGCCTTGTTTGAAGCCATGATTCGATCCCGGATTGATGACTGCATAACTGGCAGTGTAATTAATCCACCTGCGCGAATACATGGCTAAACTTAAGCGTTACCGCTTTTTCACCTCATAAACGAAGGCCATTATGAGCAAACGCCTTGCATCGATCGCACCGGTCGCACTCGACGACACCGACCGCGCACTGCTCGCCGCGCTCGCGCAGGACGCGCGCCAGCCGGTCAGCGAACTCGCGCGCGTCGTCGGCTTATCGGCGCCCAGCACGGCCGAGCGCGTGCGGCGGCTCGAAGCGCAGGGCGTGATCGAGCGCTTCACCGTGCAGATCGATCCGCGCGCGCTCGGCTTCACGCTGCAGGCGATCGTGCGCGTGAAGCCGCTGCCCGGCCAGTTACATCTGGTCGAAGAAGTGATCCGGCGCATTCCGGAGTTCGTCGAATGCGACAAGGTAACCGGCGACGACTGTTTCATCTGCCGACTGTACCTGCATTCGATCGAGCAGCTCGACGAGATCTTGTCCAAAGTGACCGAGCGCGCGGAAACCAGCACCGCGATCGTCAAGTCGACGCCGGTCGCGCGGCGGCTGCCGCCGCTCGGCTGACAAAAGTCGCACCAAGGCCGCGCGAAGCGGCCCGGCGCTTATTTTTCGACGGCCTCGAAAAACGACAGCATCTCGGCGATCAGTTCGTCCGGCGCTTCCTCGGGCAGATAGTGTCCGCACGATAGCGCGCGGCCGCTCACGTCGCGCGCGACATGCCGCCATTCGTCGAGCGCATCGAAGCATTTTTCGACCACGCCCTTGTCGCCCCATAGCACGCGCAGCGGACAGCCGATCTTGTTGCCGCGCTCGATATCCGCGCGATCATGTTCGAGGTCGATGCTCGCCGACGCGCGATAGTCCTCGCACATCGCGTGCACCGCGCCCGGTTGCGCGAGCGCTGCCCGATAGGCGTCGAGCGCGGCGGGGTCGAACGGCGCGAGGCCAGCGTGAGGTCCGCCCATCACCGCGTCGACATATGCGGCCGGATTCGCGCCGATCAACGTTTCGGGCAGCGGCTCGGGCTGGATCAGGAAGAACCAGTGGAAGTAGTGCGTCGCGAACGTGCGGTCGGTGGCTCGGTACATCGCGAGCGTCGGCGCGATGTCGAGCAGCATCAAACGCTCGACCGCATCGGCGTGATCGAGCGCCATCCGGTGCGCGACGCGCGCGCCGCGATCGTGCGCGCAGACGAGGAAGCGCTCGAAGCCGAAGTGGCGCATCACCGCGACCTGGTCGGCGGCCATCACGCGTTTCGAATACGGCGTGTGCGTCGCATCGCTCGCCGGTTTGCCTGACGCGCCATAGCCGCGCAGATCGGTTGCGATCACCGTGAAGTGCTGCGCGAGCGGCGCGGCGCAGCGTTCCCAGATCAAATGCGATTGCGGATGGCCGTGCAGCAGCAACAGAGGCGGGCCGGCGCCGCCCTTCACCCCGAAAATATCGACATCGCCCACGGCGACACGAAAAGGCGTGAAATTTTCGAAGGCCATGACGTCTCGTTGATCGTTTGAGGTCCGTGCATTGTAGAAGGCCGACAAGTCCGTGCGAGGTGGGATAACCCACGCAGACGTGGAACCTGAATACTCCTTCGAACCGCTTCGGATGTCCCTAACGCGCGGTGGGCGTCCACTTCGCCTATAATCGAACGATCGTTCTTAAATGTTTGTCGCGACTACGGCATGCGGGTTTCGTGCGATTGCCACACGCATTCGCCGCCCGACACGCCGCAAGCCGCGTGCCGCCGCTAAACTCATCTATCTGCCGGGCGCGCGCCGCACCGGTTGGCCCAATCTGGAGATTCGCACCATGGCACTGCCCGCCGTTCTGCAAAACCTCGCGCTGCCCGTCGTCGCTTCACCGATGTTCATCGTCAGCTATCCCGAACTCGTGTTGGCACAGTGCAAGGCCGGTATCGTCGGCTCGTTCCCAGCCCTCAACGCGCGTCCGGCCGAGTTGCTCGACGAGTGGCTCACGCAGATCCAGGCGCAACTCGCCGAGCACAAGGCCGCGAACCCGGATGCGGTGATCGGCCCGATCGCGGTCAATCAGATCGTTCATCAGTCGAATGCGCGGCTCGAACACGACGTGCGCGTGTGCGTCGAGCACAAGGTGCCGATCTTCATCACCAGCCTGCGCGCGCCGGCACGCGAGATCGTCGATGCGGTGCATAGCTATGGCGGCATCGTGCTGCACGACGTGATCAATCTGCGTCATGCGCAGAAGGCGCTGGACGCTGGCGTCGACGGGCTGATTCTGGTCGCGTCGGGCGCGGGTGGTCATGCGGGCACCACCTCGCCGTTCGCGCTGGTCGGCGAGGTGCGGCGCATTTTCGACGGCCCGATCGTGCTGTCGGGCTCGATCGCGAACGGCGGCTCGATTCTCGCCGCGCAGGCGATGGGCGCGGACCTCGCGTACATGGGCACGCGCTTCATCGCGACCAAAGAAGCGCATGCCGTTGACAGTTACAAGCAGGCGATCATCAACGCGAAGGCGTCGGACATCATCTACACGAACCTGTTCACCGGCGTGCATGGCAACTACATCCGCGAGAGCATCCAGAACGCGGGGCTCGACCCGGACGCGCTGCCCGAATCGGACAAGACCAAGATGAACTTCGGCAGCGAAAAGGCGAAGGCGTGGAAGGACATCTGGGGCGCGGGCCAGGGCGTCGGCCTGATGGACGACGTGCCGGACGTCGCCGAACTCGTGCAGCGTCTGAAGAAGGAATACGACGACGCGAAGGCGCGGCTCGGCATCGCGCGCTGAAGGTGTTGAACGGGGGCGGGCCGGGCCGCCCCTCGCGGCCTACATATTCCGCCGATACTGCCCGCCCACCTCGAACAGCGTGTGCGTGATCTGCCCAAGCGAACACACGCGCACCACGTCCATCAACACCGCGAACACGTTGCCGTCGTCGATCACCGTGCGCTTCAGGCGTTCGAGCGCCTCCGGCGCGGCGTCGCGGTGGCGCGTCTGGAAATCGCGCAACCGCCGCAGCTGACTCTGCTTTTCCGCGTCGGTGGAACGCGCCAGCACCAGCGGACGCGGCGCTTCATGCGGATGCGCGCTCAGGAACGTGTTCACGCCGACGATCGGATACGAGCCGTCATGCTTGCGATGCTCGTACAGCATCGACTCGTCCTGAATCCGTCCGCGCTGATAACCGGTTTCCATCGCGCCGAGCACGCCGCCGCGCTCGGTGAGCCGCTCGAACTCGGCGAACACCGCTTGCTCGACCAGATCGGTCAGCTCGTCGATCACGAAGCTGCCCTGATTCGGATTCTGGTTCTTCGCCAACCCCCATTCGCGATTGATGATCAGCTGGATCGCGACCGCGCGGCGCACCGATTCCTCGGTCGGCGTCGTGATCGCTTCGTCGAACGCATTGGTGTGCAGCGAGTTGCAGTTGTCGTAGATCGCGATCAGCGCCTGCAGCGTCGTGCGGATGTCGTTGAAATCGATCTCCTGCGCGTGCAGGCTGCGGCCCGACGTCTGCACGTGATACTTCAGCTTCTGGCTGCGCTCGTTGGCGCCATAGCGCTCGCGCATCGCGATCGCCCAGATGCGTCGCGCGACGCGGCCGAGCACCGTGTACTCCGGGTCCATGCCGTTCGAGAAGAAGAACGACAGATTCGGCGCAAAGTCATCGATCGACATGCCGCGCGCGAGATATGCCTCAACGTACGTGAATCCGTTCGCGAGCGTGTAGGCGAGTTGCGAGATCGGGTTCGCGCCGGCCTCGGCGATGTGATAGCCGGAGATCGACACCGAGTAGAAATTGCGCACCCGGTGTTCGACGAAATACGCCTGGATGTCGCCCATCACCTTCAGGCTGAATTCGGTCGAGAAGATGCAGGTGTTCTGCCCCTGGTCTTCCTTCAGGATGTCGGCTTGCACGGTGCCACGCACGTTTTCGAGCGCCGCACGGCGCGTGGCGGCGAGTTCGGCTTCGGTCAACGGGCGGCCTTGCTGTTGCTCTTTCAAAGCAATCTGCTGGTCGATCGCGACGTTGAAGAACATCGCGAGGATCGTCGGCGCGGGGCCGTTGATCGTCATCGACACCGATGTTTCCGGCGAGCACAGGTCGAAGCCGTCGTAGAGCGTCTTCATGTCGTCGAGGGTCGCGACCGACACGCCCGAATTGCCGATCTTGCCGTAGATGTCCGGGCGCTCGTGCGGCTCCTCGCCGTACAGCGTTACCGAGTCGAATGCGGTGGATAACCGCTTGGCCGGCATGCCTTCCGACAGCAGCTTGAAGCGGCGATTGGTGCGCTGCGGATCGCCCTCGCCCGCGAACATGCGCGTCGGGTCCTCGTTCTCGCGGCGAAACGGAAACACGCCAGCGGTGAACGGGAAATGGCCGGGCAGATTGTCGAGCATCAGCCAGCGCAGGATCTCGCCGTGATCGACGAATTTCGGCAGCGACACTTTGCGGATTTCGGAGCCGGACAGCGTCGTCACGGTCAGCGCGGTGCGGATTTCGCGTTCGCGGATGCGCACCACGTGTTCGTCGCCGGTATAGGCGGCCATCGTTTGCGGCCACGCATCGAGCAGCTTGCGTTCGCGCTCGCCGAGCGCGGTGTTGCGTTGCTCGATCAGCGCGTCGAGCGATGAGGCGTCGTTGCCCGCTTCGCCGAGCATGCGGCGCGTCTCGACGAGCTGCCAACGCTCGCGCGCGATCTGCGCCTGCGCGTTGGCCCGCTCGCGATAGCCGCGCACCGTCTGCGCGATATCGGCCAGATAGCGCACGCGCGCGGGTGGCACGATCGCGTGCAGGTTGCTCGAGAAGCGCAGGCCTTCGGGAGCGCTCAGGCGCGCGCCGCCGTCGCGCAGGCCGTGGCTGCGCAGCGCAGCGGCGATGCGCAGGTACAGCGCGGTCACGCCGTCGTCATTGAAGCGCGACGCGATCGTGCCGAACACCGGCATCGCATCGGGCGAGGTCGCGAAGTCCGCGCGGTTGCGCTGCACCTGCTTGGCGACATCGCGCAGCGCATCCTGCGCGCCCTTGCGATCGAACTTGTTGATCGCGACGAAGCTCGCGAAGTCGAGCATGTCGATCTTCTCGAGCTGGCTCGCGGCGCCGAACTCCGGCGTCATCACGTACAGCGATTCGTCGACGAACGGCACGATCGCCGCATCGCCCTGACCGATCCCCGAGGTCTCGACGACGATCAGATCGAAACCCGCGACCTTGCACAGCATCAGCGCGGCGGGCAGAGAGTCGGAGAGTTCGGTCGACGCTTCGCGCGTCGCCATCGAGCGCATGTACACACGGGCGTCGCCCCGTGCGCCGCCGCCCCAGTCGCCGATCGCGTTCATGCGGATGCGGTCGCCGAGCAGCGCGCCGCCGGATTTGCGGCGCGACGGATCGATCGCGAGCACGGCGATGTTCAGCGTGTCGTCGTAGTCGAGCCGGAAGCGGCGGATCAGCTCGTCGGTCAGCGACGACTTGCCCGCGCCGCCGGTCCCGGTGATGCCGAGCACGGGAACCCGCGTGGTCTGCGCGAGCGTCGATAGCTGGTCGCGTGCGGCGGCGTCCACAGTGTTCGTTTCGAACGCGCTGATCAGTTGCGCGAGGCGGCGGAAGATCGGCGCGGCGGGATCGTCAGGGTACGAGCCGGGGGCAGTGCGGCCGTGTGGAGCATCCGCCTCGACGCAAAGCGGCAATGGACGCGCGGCCAGCTCGGCGAGCCATTCGCGCACCGGCGTCGGCCGCGCCGCCTCGGCCGCGCGCGCGCCTTCGACGCAGCGCGCGATCATGTCGTCGATCATGCCTTGCAGGCCGAGCCGCTGACCGTCGTGCGGCGAGTAGATTTTTTCGACGCCGTCGCGTTCCAGCGCGGCGATCTCCTCGGGGACGATCACGCCTCCGCCGCCGCCGAACACCTTGATGCGCTCGCCGCCGCGCGCACGCAGCAACTCGACGAGATAGCGGAAATATTCGTTGTGACCACCCTGGTAGCTCGACACGGCGACGCCGTCGGCGTCCTCGTTGAGCGCGGCGGTCGCGACTTCGGCGACGGAGCGGTTGTGGCCCAGGTGGATCACCTCCACGCCGCTCGCCTGCAGGATGCGCCGCATGATGTTGATCGACGCGTCGTGGCCGTCGAACAGTGCGGCCGCGGTGACGAAGCGCAGGCGCCGGCCCGCGGGCAGCTCGTGGCTGCCGGCACGCTGCGGCGTGGACAGGTCGGTCATGTCTCCCCCAATTCTCTTAACTGATGGGTGTTGACAATCAGTATATAGAAACGGGGTAAGACGGCGCCGGGGCGGCGGGCGGCCGATTGGCGGCGTCTGTTAGGTGCTTCGTGAAACGCTACCGCACCGCCAACGCCTTGATCTCATCAAGCGACGGCCACAGCGATTCGTTCGCGAACCGCGCCGCCAGAAAATCGACGAACGAGCGCACCTTGGCCGAGAGATGCCGCCGGCTCGTGTAGACGACGTGAATCGGCAGTTCGCGCGGCGGCACTTCGTCGACGAGCAGCGGCACGAGCCGCCCTTCGGCGAGATCGCTGCCGATCACCTCGGTGCCCAGCATCGCGATGCCCGCGCCGTGCAGCACGACCACGCGCTGCGCCTCGAGCTGGTTGACGATCAGGTTGCCCGACAGGCGCACGCGCGAGCTCGCGTCGCCGGTCGCGACTTCGAGTGCCGACACGCCCGCGTACTGCAGATAGTTGTGGCGCGCGAGATCGGCGACGCGCTTCGGCGTGCCATGTTTGCGCAGATAGGCGGGCGACGCGCACAGCACCAGATGCGCGGTCGCGATCTGCCGCGCGATCAGCGACGACGACTTGAGCCCGCCCGGCGACGCGCGAATCGCGACGTCGAAACCCTCGTCGATCAGCTCGACGACGCGGTCAGACAGCGTCATATCGACGGTGACCTGCGGATACTGCTCGGCATAGTCCGCGACCGCGGCCATCACGTGATTCAGGCCGAACGCCGATAGCGACGACACCCGCAGCCGCCCGTGCGGCACGACGCTCGCCGCGCCGACCGCCTGGCCTGCCTCGTCGAGCTCGGTGAGCGCCTGGCTGAGCCGCTCGTAGTACTCGCGGCCCGCCTCGGTCGGCGCGACGCGGCGCGTAGTGCGGTTCAGCAGCCGCGCGCCGAGCTGCTGCTCCAGATGCATCACGTGCTTGCTCGCCATCGCGGCGGACATCTCCATCTTGTCCGCCGCACCGACGAAGCTCCCTGCTTCGACCACGTGGCGAAACACTTTCATGCTGACGAGGGTGTCCATCTCAGTCGCTCGCTTCAGGAATCAATCCACGCCATTTTGCCGGCTTTATCAAAGCAACGGCAGCAAACACCCGTATTCGACTGCGCTGAAAACGACAAAGCCCGCGTTCCAGGCGGAACGCGGGCTTTGCGGTGAAACCGTAGGCCGGGATCAGAACTTCGCGCGCAACCCCGCGCCGTAGGTGTTGCCGCTCGACTGACCGGTGATGTGGTCATACATGTACGCGGCATAGACGTCGGTGCGCTTGGACAGCGGATAGTCGTAGCCGACCGCCGCCGTCTGGCGCGTCTGATTCGAACCGCCGCCGTTACGCGAATACGCGTACGACGCCATCACCGAGCCCGGCCCGAACGGCACCGTGACACCGCCCTGTCCGGTGTTCACGTGCCAGCTCGTCACTTGCTGGTTGTTGTACGTGTACATGTACTGGCCGTACAGCTTGACGAACTTCAGGTCGTACGACACGCCCGCCTGCGCGACGCTCTGGCTGCGCAGACCCGGCACGCCCGAGGTTTCGAAGCTGCCGAGGTCGCCCGGCACGTTATTGAAGTTCACGTACTGGTACACCGCGGTCGCCGCGAACGGGCCGTGGAAGTACAGTACCTGGCCGCTCCACTTCTTCGCGCCGTTCTGGGTCGTGTTGCCGAGCGCATACATCGCCGTCGCCGACAGGCCGTTGAAGTTCGGCGTCGCATACGAGACCGCGTTGTTCCAGCCCGAGTCGCCGGTCACGCCCTGATCGGTCGTGTAGGTCGGGAAGGTGCCGAGGCCGAGGTACACGTGGGTGACCATCGGCGAGAACACGTACGAATCGATGAACGGGTTGAACAGGATCGTCGACACGAACAGCGGCGTCGTCAGACGGCCGGCCGTCACCGTGCCGTACGGCGACTCGATGCCGACGTACGCGTTACGCGAGAACGTCGTGTCGCCGGTGAAGCGGCCGAACTCGCCAGTCTGCGCGCGGAAGAAGCCTTCGATCGTGAAGATCGCCTTGTAGCCGTTGCCCAGATCCTCGGTCCCCTTGAAGCCCCAGTAGGACGTCGACATGCCACCGCCCGACACGACTACCGCGGTCTTGCCACCCGGAAACTTCTGCGCACCGACCCATTCGTCGACCTGGCCGTAGAGCTGCACGCTCGATTGCGCGAATGCCGACGATGCGCTCGCCAGCGCGGCGACGCATGCAGTGGCCTTGAGAGTAGTCTTCAGCGCGGTGCTGAGGCTTGTGTTCATTGGTTCTCCAATCTTTGTCAAAAAGGTGTGGCTGTGCGAAAGGGGGCGCTCGCGCGAAACGTTGTTGTTATCCGTTCGATCGTCGAGTCAATCTGGGCGGGTCCATCTTTGCGGACCATTTTTATAAACAAAAATATCGCTGCTTATTGCGGGTATATCGGTCTGATTAGTTTGGTCGGTTATCGGCTTGATATGAGACTTTCAGCTGGACCGCGGCCGGCGCCCCGGATGCAATGCGGCATGCGGCGAACCGCGCGCCAGGGCGGCGGGAACGCCTTAAATGAAGGGCCGATGACGCGACGCGGCAGAATGCCAAGATTTGACGCTGACCGATACTTCGATGCCGAGCGTTTTCAAAAAAGTGTGGCGTCGAAACGTCAGATTCGGAGCTCGGGCGCAGAGGAAGGCGCGCGGAGGATCGCGGGAAGGGATCTGGAGGACGGGTTTTGCGACAGGTGATATGCGGTCGCGTTGCGTGTAAAACCGGCAGCCTCACCCGTTCAGGTAGCGGCGAACGTGGTCCACTTGACGCGAATCGACCAGAATCGCGCTCAGCTAATTGCGATAGGGTGAACCGCCCGGTTGCCGCGGATCGTCGGACGGGCGTTGCATTGGACGCGCGGCGCCGCGCTCTTCGTTGTAGCGGGCGACGTCGGCGCGGATCGAGCCGTTGCGCATCGGCATGTTGGACGGTGGATGCGGTACCGGACGCGATTCCGCACTGACCGGCGTGATCGCGCCGGCATAGCTGGACGGATCGCCGACACGGCGCATGCCGGACTTGTAGCTGCCGAAGCCAAAACCAAAATTGGCGTCCGCGATGTTCGGATTGCCGCGCTGTGCGCGTGCGTCACGCCAAGCCGTCGCATTGCGCGAGCCGCGCGGAGCAAGCGCGCCACCCGCGACGGCGTAATGACCGTCGCCGCGGACCTGCATGCGCGGCGCGTGCCCGCCAAGGTGGTGCGAATAAGCGCCGCCCACGGCGCCACCGCCGCCATGTGGCACACCTTGCCCCTTCGCATAGGCGAACGAGCACAGCACGGCGATGACCGCGCCCCACGCCCAGTGCCTCGTTCTCGACAACCCGTCCACCTTGTGACTCTCACGCCCGAAGACTTGCCTGAAATCCACCGTTCGAGCTGCGATGGACCTGTTGCGGGAGGAGAAAAGCGCCGCGTGCCTGCCGCGGCGCAGGCATCCCTGCGGCCTTTGACTGAGTAATTTATGGGCGTGGACAGAGGGTGTCGAGCCAAAAAGTGTTAGGTCTCGTCGGTGGATGTAACACCCTGTTACTGCGGCGTTTTTCTGCGCTGGAGGCCTTGTGCGGGTGCGTCTTTGCGGCTTGCTTCGAGGCGTTTTCGCCTACTCCGCGCGAACCCCGTTTGTTGCAAATAAACGCCGCTTGCAAGGTCGATGGTTAAACGGTTTGTGGCGCATGAGCACGTCGCCAATACTGAAATCGAGTGCGCCGCACGGGTCAATGCGCAAACTTCATCAATCGATTCGGCAAATGAATTTGCGTTTTCAATCGACTTTCGACAACAATAGCCGTTTCCCATTGGCACGCACCGCGCCCTGACAGGCCCGTCCCGTGCTCACACCGCGTCATTGAATTGAGATTGCGACATGGCCCGTCCGAAATTCCTTCCCGATAACTTCACCCTGTGCCTCGTCGGCACCGTGATCCTCGCCAGCCTGCTGCCCGTTCACGGGCAGGCCGCGGTGGGGTTCAACTGGGTGACGAACATCGCGGTCGGCCTGCTGTTCTTCCTGCACGGCGCGAAGCTGTCACGCGAGGCGATCATTGCGGGCGCGACGCACTGGCGCCTTCACCTGGTGGTGCTGCTGAGCACGTTCGCGCTGTTTCCGCTGCTCGGCCTCGCGCTTAAACCGGTCCTTTCGCCGCTGGTCACGCCGTCGCTCTACGCCGGCGTCCTCTTCCTCTGCACGCTGCCATCGACGGTCCAGTCGTCGATCGCGTTCACGTCCATTGCCAAGGGCAACGTGCCGGCCGCGGTATGCAGCGCGTCCGCCTCGAGCCTGCTCGGCATCTTCGTTACCCCAGCACTCGTCAGCCTCATCGTGACGAATCAGGCTGCGAGCGGCGGCACTTCGCCGTGGCATACGATCGGCAACATCGTGCTGCAACTGCTCGTGCCGTTCGTGGCCGGCCAACTGCTGCGCCCGCTGATCGGCAAGTGGATCGAGAAAAATCGCGGCGTGCTGAAGTTCGTCGACCAAGGCTCGATCCTGCTCGTCGTGTACGGCGCGTTCAGCGAGGCCGTCACCGAAGGGCTGTGGCACACGATTCCGCTCTCTGCGCTCGGCGGCCTCGTCGTGGTGAGCTGCGTGCTTCTCGCGCTCGCGCTGGGCATGACGGTCTTCGCGAGCAAGCGGCTCGGCTTCAACCGCGCGGACCAGATCACGATCATCTTCTGCGGCTCGAAGAAGAGCCTCGCCGCCGGCGTGCCGATGGCCAAGGTGATCTTCGCGTCGCACGCTGTCGGCGCCGTGGTGCTGCCGCTGATGCTGTTCCACCAGATCCAGCTGATGGTCTGCGCCGCGCTCGCGCAGCGCTGGGGCGCCCGCGACCTCAGCGGCGAGAGCGAGGCGGCGGCACGGCGACCCGCCGCCGCCGTCGCGCGCCGTTGAACACACTCGCAATGCGAACCGGACATTCATAAGCGCCCTCCCTGAGCGTCGTTTTGATCGTGCGAAGCAAGCCGCCTTCGGGCGGCTTTTTCTTTTGGCGCTTCATTGGCCGTTGTCGTTATTTCACGCGCAAATGCTCTTGTTGTCGCCTCGGCCAGATGGCATAGGACGATTCTGGATGTGCGTCGAAAACAGCGGCTCGCCTATTGTTTAGTCTTTTTTACTAAACAATCTAACTTCAGACAACTCCATTAAATACGGGTATTTACCGGTGTTGCGCGGGCGTTTTTCGGGCTGTTTTAGCAGCGTTTTACTATACAATCGCCCGACCTGAACCCGTGCTGCCTCGCCACGCGCGGCAGCTTCATTCGATGGCCACAACCATCCGCGACGTCGCCCGCGCGGCCAGCGTTTCGATCGGCACCGTGTCGCGCGCGCTCAAAAATCAGCCGGGCCTTTCCGAGGCCACGCGCGAACGCGTCGTCGAAGCGGCGCGCCAACTCGGCTACGATTCGGCGCAGCTGCGTCCGCGCATCCGCCGCCTGACGTTCCTGCTGCATCGTCAGCACAACAACTTCGCCGCGAGCCCGTTTTTCTCCCACGTGCTGCACGGCGTCGAAGACGCTTGCCGCGAGCGCGGCATCGTGCCGTCGGTGCTGACCGCCGGGCCGACCGAGGACGTGATTCACCAGATGCGCCTGCACGCGCCCGACGCCGTCGCGATCGCCGGCTTCGTCGAGCCCGAAACGCTCGCCACGCTGGTCGCGATGCAACGCCCGCTGGTGCTGATCGATCTATGGTCGCCGGGCCTGCGCTCGGTCAATCTCGACAACGCCGGCGGCGCCACCCTTGCGATGCGCCATCTGTTCGAGCAGCAGCGCAAGCGCGTCGCGTTCATCGGCGGCTCGCTCGCGCACTTCAGCATCGCCGAGCGCGCGCTCGGCTACCGGCGCGCGTTCTTCGAAGCTGGGCTGCTGTTCGACCCGTCGCTCGAAGTGAACATCGACGCCGGGCTCGATCCCGACACCGGCGCCGCGCGCGCGATGCAGCGCCTGCTCGATGCGCCGGACCCGCGCCCCGACGCCGTATTCGCATTCAACGATGCCGCCGCGCTCGCCGCGCTGCGCGTGTGCCTCGCGCGCGGCCTCAGCGTGCCCGACGACATCGCGATCATCGGTTTCGACGACATTCCTGCCGCCGCCCACGCCACCCCGCCGCTATCGACGATCGCAGTCGACAAGGAGGCGCTCGGCCGACGCGGCGTCGAACTGCTGCTCGAAGACTCGCCCGCCGAACTCGAAGTCCGCTTGCCCGTTCAACTCGTTGCCCGTGCCAGTACTTTGGTGAAAACGCCATGACGAAAACCGATCCGCATCACCCTTCCACCGACGTCGCGAAGGCGCCGCCGGTCGCCAGCTTCCGCAAGCGCGAGTTTCTGCTCGCGCACATCGAGGACACGCTGCGCTTCTATGCGCCGAACGTGCTCGATCCGAGCGGCGGCTTCTACCACTTCTTCCGCGACGACGGTTCGATCTACAACCGCACCACGCGCCACCTGGTCAGCAGTTGCCGCTACGTGTTCAACTACGCGATGGCGTACCGGCAATTCGGCGACCCGAAGCACCTCGAATACGCGCGCCACGGCCTGCGCTTTCTGCGCGACGCGCACTGGGACTCGCAGCACGAGGGCTACGACTGGGAAATCGAATGGCGCGACGGCAGAAGGCGCACGCTCGACGCGACGCGCCACTGCTACGGCCTCGCGTTCGTGCTGCTCGCGTACTCGCACGCGGCGATGGCCGGCATCGAAGAAGCGAAACCGATGATCGGCGCGACCTTCGAACTGATGGAGCACCGCTTCTGGGACGCCGCCGCCGGCCTCTATGCCGACGACGCATCGGCCGACTGGCGCGTCAGCACGTATCGCGGGCAGAACGCGAACATGCATACCACCGAGGCGCTGCTCGCCGCGCACGAGGCGACCGGTCATCTGGTGTATCTCGATCGCGCCGAGCGCGTCGCGTCGAACATCACGCTGCGCCAGGCGAAGCTGTCGCAAGGGCTCGTGTGGGAGCATTTTCACGCGGACTGGTCGGTCGACTGGCATTACAACGAGGAAGACAGCTCGGACATCTTCCGTCCATGGGGCTTTCAGCCCGGCCATCAGACCGAATGGGCGAAGCTGCTGCTGATTCTCGAACGCTTCCGTCCGCTGCCGTGGCTGCTGCCGCGCGCGATCGAACTGTTCGACGCCGCGATGACGCACGCATGGGATGAAGACCACGGCGGCCTCTACTACGGCTTTGGCCCCGACGGCACCGTGTGCGATCACGACAAGTATTTCTGGGTGCAGGCCGAAACTTTCGCGGCCGCCGCGCTGCTCGGCAAGCGCACCGGCAACGAGCGCTTCTGGGACTGGTACGACGAGATCTGGCGCTATAGCTGGACGCACTTCGTCGACCACAAGTACGGCGCGTGGTATCGCATCCTGACTTGCGACAACCGCAAGTACAGCGACGAAAAGAGCCCGGCCGGCAAGACCGACTATCACACGATGGGCGCGTGCTACGAAGTGCTCGCCCATGCGCTCGGCGAAGACGCGTCGGCTGGATCGACCGCGCCCGCCGCAGCGGTTTCAGCGGAGAAAGCACAATGAGCGCGACCACCGAACTCCCCGTTTTCGTGTCCACCGGTGACATCCTCACCGATCTCGTGCGCACCGGCGCATCGCACTGGCTGTCGCGTCCGGGCGGCGCGGGTTGGAACGTCGCGCGCTGCGTCGCGCGGCTCGGCCTGCCGACCGCGTGCGCGGGCTCGCTGGGCGTCGATAACTTCTCCGACGAACTGTGGGACGCGAGCGTCGCCGCCGGGCTCGACATGCGCTTCCTGCAACGCGTCGAGCACCCGCCGCTGCTCGCGATCGTGCATCAGACGCACCCGCCGGCCTACTTCTTCATGGGCGAGAACAGCGCCGATCTCGCGTTCGATCCAGCCAGGCTACCGGCCGGCTGGATGAACGCAGTGAAGTGGGCGCATTTCGGCGGCATCAGCCTCGCGCGTCGGCCGCTCGGCGATACGCTCGCGGCGCTCGCCGCCGAGTTGCGTTCGCACGGCGTGAAGATCAGCTTCGATCCGAACTATCGCAATCTGATGGAGCACGGTTACGAGCCGACATTGCGGCAGATGGCCGCGCTCGCGGATCTGATCAAGGTTTCGGACGAAGACTTGCGCATGTTCTTCAGGACCAGCGACGAAGCCGCCGCGCTCGCGCAATTGCGCGCGATGAATCCGGCCGCCACCGTGCTCGTCACGCGCGGCCCCGACGCGGCGATGCTGCTCGACGGCGCCGCGGTGATCGAGGCGAAGCCGCCGCGCGTCGAAGTGGTCGATACGGTCGGCGCGGGCGATGCGTCGATCGGCGGTCTGCTGTTCAGCCTGATGAGCGCGCCGCAACGCAGATGGCCCGAGCATCTCGCATTCGCGCTCGCGGCCGGCGCGGCGGCTTGCGGCCACGCCGGCGCGCACGCGCCGACGCTCGACGAGGTGGTCGCGCTGCTGTAAATCGCGGCTCTGTAATTCTGCTGCCTTGGGACGCGCGTAGCGTGACGGATGTCGAGCGCGTCGCGCGGCGCGAAGCCGGCCTGGGCGGGAACCGATCCCGCCACGCCGTGCTAGGATGAAAATATCGAAACCTTTGCGAAAAGGAGCGAGGCCATGGAGGACGTCACCTACACCAAAGGGATCTACACGGCCACTGCGTCGATAAGGGAAGTCGCACAGGACGCCTTTCAAGGTGTCGTCACCCTCGCGCGCGACGAGGGCGAACCCAGCGAAGATCAGGAGACCACGCTCTACGAAGTAGACTCGACGTCGTCGACGCCGGGAGAAGCGCTCGAAGAAGCCAAAGCGCTCGCACATCGTATCCTCGGGGAAATCGAACTGTAGGCCGAACCAGGGGGCAGCGCGTCGCGCGTGCTCGCGCATCGGCGCGCCGCTGCGGGGTCGACCGGCTGGAGGCGATCATGGCTGAACAGCTGTTCCAATACGGCGTGTATTCGATTCACGTTCGTCCGCTCGAGCTGAGCGGCGCGCGCTGGGACGCGGAGTACGAAATCCGTCATCGCGAGAAGGCCGTCAAGCCGTGGACCACGGTTGGCGGCGACGCGGGCTTTGCCGAGCAGGCCGAAGCGGTGGAAAGCGCGCATCGGCAGGCCGTCGACGATATCGAGCATGGCGCGGGGATTCCGAAGCCGCACGTGTTTCCGTAAGCGGTTGTCGACGCGCTTTTTGAGGCCGCGTCGAAATTCGCCGTGGCAGCCTTGAGCGCTGCGCGTCGCCACGCAAGGTAACGCTGAGCCGTCAGCGATAGTCGCGCGTGTCTACGACCTTGGTGATCTTCCAGATTCCGTTTTCCTGGCGCAAAAACACGATATTGTTCTGTTTGTCTTTCGAGCCGAACGTAACAGCCACGAGCGCCACGCTGTCGAGCATGAAGACTGGATGCACCGCTATATGCCCGGCCCAATCTTTCTCGTCGAAGTCTTGTACTTTCGTGAAGTACTCCGCATCTTCGGACAATTTGTTGGCCTGATATTGCTTTCGCAATAAATCGACGGTTGGTTTTGCAACGTGCCTGTATATCTCCTTTTCCATGATCGGATAGTCGCGGTCTGCGGCCAGGCGCGGAATGAACCATGCGTAGAAATCTCTTACGCGGGTCTCGGGGGTTGCTTGTTCGGCGTGGGTCGGGTTTCCTGCATATGAGGTGCCGTTAAAAATCAGCAACAGCCCGGCAACAAAAATCGCCAGATATTTTCTCATGGATGCAACCTCAATCGTGGCGATAGATCTTGTAATCCGGTCGTGCGGACCGGTAATCGGGACCGGGATAGAAGCCACGCCACTGCTTGAAATCGGAAATCATTCAATTGCAAATAGTCGACAGCAGCATTTTTATTCCACGACACATTAGATTATATCGATCATATTTTGATTTAGAAATCATACAGCAAATCCAAAACAAACCAAGATATTTTATTATCTCGAAAACATTTTAAATAGAGATAGCTTTTTTGAATAAAAATATAGCCTTCGTCAATACCGTGCTAGTTACGAGCGAAATCAAGCTGATCGGCACGTTCTAGTCAATTGCATGAGTCTCGCGCCATGCTACGCTGTGCCTGTATCAATCCCCACGAGCGCGTGATGGCAAGCGAACCGTCAGACCGTTTTTCCACGCTCGGCGACCCCGACACCGACAGCAGCGCGCCGAGGCGCCACGCGCGCGGCAGCCGCGAAATGCGTCTCGACGATCGCGTGGTGATCGCGCACGGGATGCCGACGCCGTTGTGGCAAGACCTGTATCACCGCGCGCTCGGCGTGCGCTGGCCGGTGTTCTTCGTGTCGCTCGCGCTGCTGTTTCTGCTGCTCAACACCGTGTTCGCCATACTCTACATGCTCGGCGACGCGCCGATTGCGAATCAGTTTCCGAAGGGCTTCGGCGGCGCGTTCTTCTTTAGCGTCGAAACGCTCGCGACGGTCGGCTACGGCGACATGCATCCGCAAACCGTCTACGCGCACTGGATCGCGACGCTCGAAATCTTCATCGGCATGTCCAGCATCGCGTTGGCGACCGGGCTGATCTTCGCGCGCTTTTCGCGGCCGCACGCGAAGATCATGTTCGCGCGCTATGCGGTGATCCGGCCGATCGACGGCCGCATGACGTTGATGGTGCGCTCGGCCAACGCGCGTCAAAACGTGATCGCCGAGGCACGCGCGCGGCTGCGCATCATGCGTCTGGAGACGTCGATCGAAGGCTTTACGCTGCGCAAGCTCTACGACCTCACGCTGGTACGCGACCAGCACCCGGTGTTCAAGCTCGGCTGGACGCTCATGCACGTCATCGACGAAGCGAGTCCGCTGTTCGGCGAAAACGCCGAATCATTGAAGGGCCGCGACGTGTCGCTGCTGCTCACGCTCGAAGGCATCGACGAATCGACGTCGCAAACCATGCAGGCGCGCCACATGTGGACCTGCGACCAGATCGTCTGGCAGCACCGGTTCGTCGACATCATGAGCGAGCAAGACGGCGTGAGCCACATCGACTACTCGCACTTCGACGAGATCGTGCCGCTCGATGCGGCGCCGCTCCAACCGGACATCGCGGCGCACACCGCGCAGTAGCAATAGCCACAGTCCCATTCGACGCCCACGATACCCAGGGCATACCCGAAGCGCGCCGCCGCCTGGCAAATCCGGCTCAAAAGCGGGCCGAAACGCGCGAGTCATCGCGCCCATTCGCGCACGCCCGATTAAAGAAGCAATAATTCACTCCCGCGAGCGCTAAAAAATAGAGTCTCTTTCGCTGCGCGGTATCGGTGACCCCACCACCCGCGCGCCGAGCCAGAACATTGGAGACTCCCCCATGACCGCTCGCCTGCCCATCGACGGCACGCCCGCTCTCGCCGACTACAAGCTTTCCGACAATCTCACCGCGACGCGCGGCCGGATCTTTCTGACCGGCACCCAGGCGCTCGTGCGCCTCCCTCTGATGCAGCGCGCGCTCGACAAAACCCGCGGCCTGAACACCGCCGGCTTCATCAGCGGCTATCGCGGCTCGCCGCTCGGCATGGTCGATCAGCAGTTGTGGAAGGCGAAAAAACTGCTCACCGCGAGCGATGTCCGCTTTCTGCCCGCGATCAACGAAGAACTCGGCGGCACCGCCGTGCTCGGCACGCAGCGCGTCGAAGCCGATCCCGAGCGTACCGTCGATGGCGTATTCGCGATGTGGTACGGCAAGGGCCCGGGCGTCGACCGCGCGGGCGATGCGCTGAAGCATGGCAACGCGTACGGCTCGTCGCCGCACGGCGGCGTGCTGGTGGTCGCCGGCGACGATCACGGCTGCGTGTCGTCGTCGATGCCCCATCAGAGCGACTTCGCGATGATGGCGTGGCATATGCCGGTGGTGAATCCGTCGAACATCGCGGACATGCTCGAGTTCGGCCTGTACGGCTGGGCGTTGTCGCGCTTCTCGGGCGCGTGGGTCGGCTACAAGGCGATTTCGGAGACCGTCGAATCGGGCTCGACCGTCGATCTCGACGCGCTGCAAACCGAATGGACACCACCGCAGGAATTCGAAGCACCAGCCGGCGGTTTGCACAACCGCTGGCCCGATCTGCCGAGCCTGACGATCGAAGCGCGTCTGCACGCGAAGCTCGACGCGGTGCGCCAGTTTGCGCGCATCAACAGCATCGACAAATGGATCGCACCGAGCCCGCACGCGAACGTCGGCATCGTCACGTGCGGCAAGGCGCATCTCGATCTGATGGAAGCGCTGCGCCGGCTCGATCTGACCGTCGCCGATCTCGACGCGGCCGGCGTGCGCATCTACAAGGTCGGGCTGTCGTTTCCGCTGGAGACGACACGCCTCGACGCGTTCGTGTCGGGCCTGTCCGAAGTACTCGTGATCGAAGAGAAGGGCCCCGTCATCGAGCAGCAGATCAAGGACTATCTGTACAACCGCATGCAAGGCACGCGGCCGGTCGTGATCGGCAAGCACGCCGAAGATGGCACGTTGCTGCTGTCGTCGCTCGGCGAATTGCGGCCGTCGCGCATTCTGCCGGTGTTCGCGAACTGGCTCGCGAAGCACAAGCCGGCGCTCGATCGCCGCGAACGCGTCGTCGATCTGGTCGCGCCGCAGATCCTGTCGAACGCGGCCGACAGCGTGAAGCGCACGCCGTACTTCTGCTCCGGCTGTCCGCACAACACGTCGACGAAAGTGCCGGACGGTTCGATCGCGCAGCAGGCCGGCATCGGCTGTCATTTCATGGCGTCGTGGATGGAGCGCGACACGACCGGACTGATTCAGATGGGCGGCGAAGGCGTCGACTGGGCGGCGCATTCGATGTTCACGAAGACCCGCCACGTATTCCAGAATCTCGGCGACGGCACCTACTTTCACTCGGGCATTCTCGCGATTCGCCAGGCGGTCGCCGCGAAAGCGACGATCACCTACAAGATCCTCTATAACGACGCGGTCGCGATGACGGGCGGTCAACCCGTCGACGGCAGCATCTCGGTGCCGCAGATCGCGCGACAGGTCGAAGCCGAAGGCGTGTCGCGCTTCGTCGTGGTCAGCGACGAGCCCGAGAAATACGACGGTCATCACGGCCAGTTTCCGCAGGGCACGACGTTTCACCATCGCAGCGAAATGGACACCGTGCAGCGCGAGTTGCGCGACACCGACGGCGTGACCGTGCTGATCTACGACCAGACCTGCGCGGCCGAAAAACGCCGCCGGCGGCAAGAAAGGCGAATTCCCCGATCCGAACAAGCGGCTCTTCATCAACGAAGAAGTCTGCGAAGGCTGCGGCGATTGCGGCGTGCAGTCGAACTGTTTGTCGGTGGAACCGGTGGAAACCGCGCTCGGTCGCAAGCGCCGCATCGATCAGTCGTCGTGCAACAAGGACTACTCGTGCGTGAACGGCTTTTGCCCGAGCTTCGTCACCGTCGAAGGCGGCACATTGCAAAAGGCCGCGGGCGTCGCGTTCGATCCGCAGGCGCTCGCTGCCCACGTCAACGCGTTGCCGATTCCCGCGACGCCACTCGATGCCGCGCCGTACGACATCCTCGTCACCGGAGTGGGCGGTACCGGCGTCGTGACGGTCGGCGCATTGATCAGCATGGCCGCGCATCTCGAAGGCAAGAGCGCGTCGGTGCTCGACTTCATGGGCTTCGCGCAAAAGGGCGGCTCGGTGCTGTCGTTCGTGCGCTTTGCCGCGCGCGACGAATGGCTGAACCAGGTGCGCATCGACACGCAGCAGGCCGACGTGCTGCTCGCCTGCGACATGGTGGTCGGCGCGAGTGCCGATGCACTGCAGACGGTGCGGCATGGCCGCACGCGGATCGTCGTCAACACGCATGCGATTCCGAACGCGAGCTTCGTGCAGAACCCGGACGCGACGCTGCATGCCGATGCGCTGATCGACAAGATGCGTCACGCGGCGGGTGCAGAGCGCATGTCGACGTGCGACGCGCAAGCGCTCGCGACGCGTTTTCTCGGCGATACGATCGGCGCGAACATTCTGATGCTCGGCTTCGCATGGCAACTCGGTCTGGTGCCGGTGTCGTTCGCCGCGATGATGCGCGCGATCGAACTGAACAACGTCGCGGTGCAGATGAATCAACTCGCGTTCTCGATCGGGCGCATGGCCGCGGCCGATCCCGCCGCGCTCGAATCGCTGTGGCAGTCGCGACATGCGCCGAAGCCGAGCGTGCGAGTCGATACGCTCGACGAGCTGATCGCGCATCGCGAAGCACGTCTGCTCGCGTATGGTGGCGCGGCTTATGTGAAGCGCTATCGCGCGCTCGTCGATGCGGCACGGCGCGCGGAAACCGCCGTCGATGCGGCGAGCGAGAGTGTGACGCGCGCGGTCGCGACGACGTTCTATCGGCTGCTCGCGGTGAAGGATGAGTACGAGGTCGCGCGTCTGCATACGGATGCCGCGTTCCGCGATGCGCTCGAAGCGCAGTTCGAGGGTGTCGCCGGCAAGGACTTCACGATCCGCTTCAACCTCGCGCCGCCGACGCTTACGCGCGCGCATCCCGGTGCCGTGCCCACGAAGAAGACCTATGGTCAGTGGATGTGGCCCGTGCTCGGCCTGCTCGCGAAATGGCGCGGTCTGCGCGGCACGGCGCTCGATCCGTTCGGCCGCACGCTAGAGCGCAAAATGGAGCGCGAGCTCGCGAGCGATTACGAAACCACGCTGCAACGCGCGCTGGCGAAACTCGACGCGAGCCATCTCGACGACGTCGCGAAACTCGCAGAACTGCACGCGCGCGTGCGCGGTTATGGGCACGTGAAGCTGGCCAATCTGGCGGGCGTCAAGCGTGGCGAGCGCGACCTCGCCGCACGCCTCGGCATCGATGCGGCGACCGGTGTCGCGGTGAAGAAGTCGCTCGAGGAAATGAAAGGCGCCGGGCAGTTGCGCGGCATTCCGGTGGTGGTCGCGAAGTAAGTAGGTTCGTTGCGCTGTTCGGCTCAAGTCGCGTCGAGCAGCGCCCTCACCTGCATCACCTTCGCCGGATCGACGGGCGCGAGTCCGTTGCCGTTCACGCGCACGCCGGAGCCGAAATGGACGGCCTCGACGTGCGTGTTGCTGACGAAGTCCGCGACCGCATCGACCGTCAAGCCGGCACCGGCGAGCACGGTGCAAGGCGAGCGGTCAACCTGCCGCACCAGTTCGCTGACCACGGCTTGCGCCTGCAGCACCGACGGCTTTCCGCCCGACGTCAACACATTCGTCACCGCCTCGAAGCCGAGCAGTACGTCGAGCGCTTCGCGTAGATCGCGCGCCTCGTCGAACGCGCGATGGAACGTGATCGCGAGTCCATCGGCAGCTTCGCACGCGCGCGCGAGACCTTCGCGGTCGATCGTACGCTCGGCATCGAGCATGCCGATCACGATGCCGTTCGCGCCGGCCGCCTTCACCGCACGGATGTCGCAAAGCATCACCGCGTAGTCGTCGGCGTCGTAGACGAACGAGCGGCTATGCGGCCGCACGATCACGTTCACGGGTATGCCAACCGCGGCTACCACTGCCTCGATCAAGCCCACACTCGGCGTCAAACCGCCCTCGCCCATCGCGGTCACGAGTTCGAGACGGTCGGCACCGGCTTGCGCGGCCGCACGCGCATCGGCGACGGTCGTGGCAATCACTTCGAGCAGCACGGACATGAGCGCAAGCTGATTTCGATTAAAACGACATCATGTCAGATGCGCGCGTCGCGTTCTTCCTCGACCCAGTCGATATCGCCGCACAGTACGCAGGTCTCGCTGCCGACACGCGTCGCCACCGACAGGGTCACGCACGGCAACGCCTCGTTGATCGACAGATACGGCCGCGTCACGTGCACGCGCTCCGGCGCATTGATCGCGACGCTGAAGTACGGGCGACGCAGCCAGTTCGCGCCCTGCGCGTCGGCGAGCGGCAGGAAGCGCGTCTCCTGCGCCGCGCGATCGGCGCGCAGCACGACGTTGCGGCCCGCCTGGCGGCCCTTCGCATCGAGCAGAAAACAGCGCGCTGCGTGATCGAGCGCGAGGAAATTCCAGCACACCTCATCGAGCGGCTCACCAGCGGCGAGACGCTCCGCGGCGCGCTCGAACGCGCGCAGATACGGCGCGAGCCGGATCGCGCTGCGCCGCTCGCGTGCCTCGGCCTGCTCGCGATAACGCTCGGTGACTTCGCCGATGCAAATCGCCGTGTGGATCGCATCGGCAATACCCGGACTCGGCCGGCCGAAGAAAAACCCCTGCACGAAGTCCGCATTGCAGGCGAGCGCCATCTGCGCTTCGTGCTCGGTTTCGATGCCCTCGATCAGCACGAGCTTGCCTGCTTCATGCAGCAGCGACACGAGCCCCGGCAGGATCGTCGCCATGTCGGCGCGATGCGCGGCGTGCGACAGCATGATGCGGTCGAGCTTCACGATGTCGGGATTCAGCTGCCAGATCCGCTCGATGTTCGAATGGCCGGCGCCGAAGTCGTCGAGTGCGATCAGGAAGCCGCGCTCGCGGAATTCGCGCACCGCGTCGGCGAGTCGATCGAGATCTTCGGCGCGCTGCTCGAGCACTTCGAGCACGACACGTCGCGGCGACAGATCGAGCCGCCGCAGATTCGCGAGCAAAGCGGCCGCGAGATACGGGTCGGTCAGCACGCCCGGATGCACGTTCAGGAACAACCATTCGCGCTCCGCGCCGAGCACCTTGAAGTTCTCCAGATGCAGCGTCTGCGCGAGCCGGTCGATCTGCAGCGCGTCGCCGAGGCGCGCGGCCTCGCCGAATACGTCGAGCGGCGACACCGCGCGATCGAGCGCGTCGTGTGCGCGCAGCAAGCCCTCGTAGCCGACCGCGCGCAGGTGCGACAGACTGAAAATCGGCTGGAACACGCTAGTCAGCGTCAGTTCGCCGTGCTGCACCGAATAGCGTCGAAGGCCCGAGGTCACCTCGACCTCGAAGCCGTGCGGCACGCCCGCCGCCCTGTCCTGTTGCGCAATCGTCATGCAATCCTCTCATGCGAGAACCGGTCGGTCAGAACGCGAACGGCAACGAGACCGACACCGTCTCTCAAAATGTGCGTCATCGTTACCGGTTAAGCAAGCTCCATGCGCACGCTGGCGCACATTGTGCTGTAATTCGCCCGAAAGATTGCACCGGCGACAGCGTTCGTGCGCCGCTCAAGGGCGTGGCGCGCACCGTTGCGGTGCGCGGATTGTCCGTCCTTCATCACCCGGAATACACGATGGAAATAGTCTTCACCGTTCTGATCCTGCTTCTCGCCGTCGCCGCGTCCGGCGTGCTGACCCGCGCACTGCCGTTCAAGCTGCCGTTGCCACTAGTGCAGATCGCGATCGGCGCGATGCTCGCGTGGCCTCGCCTCGATTTGCACGTCGCGTTCGATCCGGAAATCTTCATGCTGCTGTTCATTCCGCCGCTGCTGTTCGCGGATGGCTGGCGCATTCCGAAGCGCGAGTTCTTCATGGCGCGCCGCGCGATCCTGATGCTCGCGCTCGGCCTCGTGTTCATGACGGTGCTGGTGGTCGGTCACTTCGTGCACGTGCTGGTGCCGCAGATCTCGCTGCCGGTCGCGTTCGCGCTCGCCGCGGTGCTGTCGCCGACCGACGCGGTCGCGTTGTCCGGTATCGCCGGCAAGGGCAAGATTCCGGGGCAGCTGATGCATATCCTCGAAGGCGAGGCGCTGATGAACGACGCGTCTGGCCTCGTCGCGCTGAAGTTCGCGATCGCCGCCGCGCTGACCGGGGCGTTCTCGCTGCGTGCAGCGTCGGTTAGCTTCGTGATCATCGCAGTGGGCGGCCTCGCGGTCGGTGCAGCGGTGAGCGCGGTGTTCAGCTTCGTGTCCGCGCGTTTCCTGAATCTCACCGAGGAAGGCGATCCCGCGCCCGGCGTCGTGATGACGCTGCTGATTCCGTTCGCCGCCTATCTGACCGCCGAGCGCTTCGAGCTGTCGGGCATTCTCGCTGCGGTCGCGGCCGGCATGATGATGAACTACGCAAGCATCATGGAAAAGTGGCAGGTCGCCTCGCGAGTGCGGGCCACGAGCACGTGGACGATGATCGAGTTCGTCTTCAACGGCATGGTGTTCATCATGCTCGGCTTGCAGTTTCCGCACATCCTCGGCCGCGCGCTGCTCGATGCGCATGAAACCAACGACGCGCAAGTCGTGCTGCTGATCGGCTATATCGTTGCGGTGGCGCTCGCGCTGTACGCGATGCGCTTCGCTTGGGTGTGGCTGCTGCGCTGGTTCGCTAGCCGCGGCGCGACGAAACATGGTGTCGCGAACGCGGTGCCGGGGTTGCGCATGGTGTCGGTGACAACCGTGGCCGGGGTGCGCGGCGCGGTGACGCTCGCGGGCGTGCTGTCGTTGCCTGAGGTGCTGCCCAACGGCACGCCGCTGCCGGGACGCGATCTCGCGATCTTCATCGCGTCGGGCGTGATCCTGCTGTCGCTGCTGGTGGCGGTGGCCGCGTTGCCGCTGCTGCTGCGCGGCTGGCGGCGCGGCAAGGACCCGCACGCGGCCGAGGAAGCGCTCGCGCGCACGCTGGCCGCTCAATCGGCGATTCGCGCGATCGATCATCTGCACGACACCGAGTGCGCGGACCTCGATGAATCGGCGCAGGCCTATGCAACCGACGTGACTGCGCGCGTGATGGACCTGTACCGCCGCCGCCTCGCGTCACTCGACGACGACCAGGCGCCACGCGAACTCGCGCGCCGTGCCGATGCGCTCGAATTCCGCATGAAGCTCGCGGCGATGCGTGCCGAGCGCAAGACGCTGCTCGATTTGCGCGACACCCAGCGCATCAACGACGAGACGATGAACAAGCTGATGCGTGAGGTGGATCTGTCGGAGACGGCGCTGACCGCGCGCAAAAGGTAGGAGGTCGCTGCTGGATCAGGCTCGGCACCGGCGCTTGAACAGCCGGTGCCGATAAAAGACGCTCAGGCCACCGGCCCTTGCGTTGGCTTCCTTCTCAACAGCGCGTACAGAATGATCGCGCCGAACGTCGCGGTGCCGATGCCGCCGAGCCCGAAGCTGCCGAGCTTCAGCGAGAAGTCGCCGGCGCCGAGCACGAGTGTGACTGCCGCGACGATCAGGTTGCGGTTATCGGAGAAGTCGACTTTGTTGACAACCCAGATGCGTGCGCCCGTCACCGCGATCAGGCCGAACACGACGATCGACACGCCGCCCAGCACCGGTCCCGGAATCGTCTGGATCACCGCGCCGAACTTCGGCGAGAAGCCGAGCACGAGCGCGATCAACGCGGCGATCACGAATACCAGCGTCGAATAGATCTTCGTGACCGCCATCACGCCGATGTTTTCCGCGTACGTGGTCACGCCGGTGCCGCCCGCGAAGCCCGACACGATCGTGGCGAGCGCGTCGCCGAGAAACGCGCGGCCGATGTAGCGGTCGAGGTTCTGGCCAGTCATCGCGCTGACCGCCTTGATGTGGCCGAGGTTTTCCGCGACGAGGATCACCGCGATCGGCGCGAGCAGCGTCATCGCGTGCGGGTCGAACACCGGCGACATGAAGTGCGGCATGCCGAACCACGCAGCGTTCGCGACGATCGAGAAATCGATCGGCTTGCCCATGCCGAGGCCGTTCGTGACGATCGCGTAGATGACGTAGGCGAGCAGCAGGCCGACCAGGATCAAGAGACGCTGCAGCATGCCGCGCGTGAATACCGCGACCGCGCCGACGCACAGCACCGTGACGAGCGCCATCCACGACTCGAAATTGCTGCCGCTCACGCCATGCACGGCGATCGGCGCGAGGTTCAGACCGATCACGCAGACGATCGCGCCGGTCACGACCGGCGGCATCAGCGTTTCTATCCAGCCCGTTCCCACCGCCGCCACGATCAGACCGATCACCCCGTACGCAACACCGCACGCGATGATGCCGCCCAACGCGACCGGAATGTTCGGATTCGCTCCGTGTCCGCCGTAGCCGGTGACCGCGATCACGAGACCGATGAACGCGAAGCTCGAACCGAGATAGCTCGGCACGCGCCCGCCGACGAGCACGAAGAACAGCAGCGTGCCGATCCCCGACATGAAGATGGCCAGATTCGGATCGAAGCCCATCAGCAGCGGCGCGAGCACCGTCGAGCCGAACATCGCGACGACGTGCTGGACGCCCATCGCGAACATCTGCGGCCACCCGAGTCTCTCGTCGATGCCGACGATGCCGCCCTGGGCGGCGGCAGGCTGGCGGCGCCAGCGGGGGAAATAGGATGCGGCCATTGCGGGGATTCTCCTCTGGGTCGGCGTGGTGTGTGCCGATCACGCGCTGCGGCGTGGGTCCGGCGAAATTACGCGCGAGTTTACGGAGAGCAATAAGGGCTGGCAAGCAGGCTATGAGGCAGGCTATGAAGCGGGCCGACAAGCACGGCCCGGGTGCGCGTCACTTCGCGCCGCGCGCGTCGATGTCCGGCGTCACCGCGGAGCCGGCCCGCGAGGAGTTGTCCGTCGCCGCGCCGTAGGCCATCACTCGATTGCGGCCGGCATCCTTCGCGCGATACAGCGCCTGGTCGGCGGCGTCGACGAGTGCGCGGCTGGTCGCGAACGCCGCGTCCTGCGCCGTTGCTGCTCCGGCACTCACCGTCAGCACGTGATGCGTGCTGGCCACGTGGCGGCATTGCAGCGCCTGCACCGCCGCGCGGATCTGCTCGGCGATCCGCTGCGCGCCCGTCGCATCCGTGTCCGGCAGCAGCACAGCGAACTCCTCGCCGCCGAAGCGGGCGGCCGTGTCGCCCGGACGCCGCGCGTTCTGCGCGATGCAGCGCGCGACGCCAATCAGCGCTTCGTCGCCGGCCGAATGACCGTACAGGTCGTTGAAGCCCTTGAAGTTGTCGACATCGATCAGCAGCAACGACAGCGGCCTGCCGTTGCGCTGTGCGCGTCGCCATTCGTCGTTCACGTGCTCCTCGAAGGTGCGGCGGTTGTTCAGGCCGGTCAGCCCGTCCGTGCGCGCCAGTTCGCGCAGCTCTTCCTCGGCCGCGCGGCGCAGACGCAACTGGCGTGAGAACAGGATCGCGAGCGCGATGATCGTCACGTCGAGCGCGACGATCAGCGTGCCGATGATCCATGCGCGCCGCCGCCATTGAACGTAGATGTCGCGCGTGGACAGCGCGACGTCGAGGATCAGCGGAAAGCCGTCGATATGGCGGAACGCGTACCAGCGCTCGACACGGTCGATCGCCGCGGTGCCGAAGAAGTCACCGCTCGGCTGCTTGACGAAGCGCGAGAAGTTGGCCGTGCCGGTCAGGTTGATGCCGATCGTTCTCGGGTCGTAAGGACGGCGCATCAGCATCGTGCCGTCGCTGAGCATCAATGCCATCGAGCCGCTCGGCCCGAGCTTCATGCCGTCGAACAGCCGATGGAAATACGTGAGCCGAAGCGTGCCGACCACCACGCCGCCGAAGCTGCCGTCCGGCCTCGAGATGCGCCGGCTCAGCGCGATGCGCAGGTCCTCGTCGGTGCCGTTCCGGCTGAACGGGCGGCTGATGTACAGCCCGACGTCGGGCGAAGCGCGCTGTGTCTTGAAGTAGTCGCGGTCGGCATGGCTCTGTTCGCGCGGCGGCCACGCGCGCGAATCGAAACGCACGTTGCCGTTCTCGTCGAGCACGAATACCGAGCCCATGTCCTGTGCGCTGATCGAGCCGTCGAACAGCACCATCTGGCGGATCGCCGGCGGCAGATCGAGGACGCCCGGCTGCTTCAGTCCGTCGATCACCGCGCGCAGCGACAGGTCATAGATCTCGAGATTGCGCGACACGTCGCGCTGGACCAGCAGGGATATGTTGGCGATGGAGTCTTGCGCGCGGCGCAACGCATCTTCGCGCATCTGTGCGAGCAGCGACACGGCGATCGCGAGGATCGCGCCGGCCAGCAAGACGCTGATCGCAATCACGTTGTTCGGTCCGCGCGTCGACATGCGTTTTGGTTTTTGGCTTGCGCTGAAGGTGGCGCGTGAAGAGGCGGCCGCGTCCCGGCAGTACCGTTAATTACGCGACCTACGAAAGCGTTAGCGTAGCAGACGTGGCGCATCGGCAAACGTTTGCATAGACGGATTTTCGCCTGAATGCGCAATATCGGCGAGCCAGAAGGCCCGTCCGACGGGGGTTTGCGCCTGATCGTTGGATTATCCTGGCGTCGTCCGATTATTCGGATAGCAAATGCGTATTGGCTGGATAGTTGGCCTCTTCACTTGTATTGAATCGAGGCTGTCACGTTCGAACGTTGCGTGCTACAAGACTGCTCTCCCAGTCTGTAGCCAATCGCTGCCCGCGGAAGCCAGGCGGCTCCCTGTCTTCGATAATGCAGGCCTTGTCGGTGAAAGATGGCATCGCTCGTCACTGGATTGCGGTGAGCATCGCGTACGGCTATTTTGTGAGGAGGAGGATCGAACAATCTCGCGGAGGGCCGCCAGACGGGCGTGAGGCTCGCCAGCAATTTTCAAATATGCCCCCAGCGAAGGGCTTTGCGCGAGATCATTAGGACAGGCCATCGAACTCCCGACCATTTCCGCTGTATCGCTAGTGATTCTTCGCATCAGCTTTGGCGGAGGCCAGCTCTTGACGGGGGGCTGGTCGGCGAAAGTCACTGCGCCTCAACGACCGCCGCCAAAGCGGCAACCGGAAACAATTAAGGGCAAACTAAATGACACTAAAGAGGCAATGGCGACTCGTCAAGTTGGTATTTCAACTGGTCAAGGAAAGGAATTCAATGCCTCCTCCGATACGTCAGACGCAGCACGCAAGTATTTCGACGATTCTATCTTGACGTGTACAGCGTCCGACCAACCTCAGCCACGATTGGACAGCGAAGGAAAGAAGATAACTTCCGCTGAAAACAGGTTGCCGTCGCTAGGAGGTGCGGCCATACCGAACTCGCGATTATCCGTGACAACCGGGCGAGGTCGCTCCCCGCATTGGATTACGCTGGTAGCGGCGTTGCACCATTGTTAGCGGGTGCAACCGGCGTCCCTTCCGCCCATCCCACGCCACGTCATTCAAACGGCGGCCCGGAAATATTCGCAACTCAGTTACTGGTTTGTTAGTGAGTATCGTATTATAGGCTCACGCAGTAAGGGAACAATGTCTCGTCCATACGCGATGGTCCAGAGGCACCGAATCATACGAGGCAGGACGCGATTGAATTTCAAAAACGACTTCGTCCATGAATATGACTGCTGTCCATTACCGCCTATCAAGCTGTCAAACGTGACAGTAATTTCCGCGTGCGCCGCTGTAAGATACCCTAATGGGAGCCAAAGTAGGGCTCACGCAAACGTTTTATTCCCCTCATGCCCTCATTTTTTCCTTTTGGACATAACCGTTCAGCGAGTTTAGTTTCAATCAACGCCCAGCCAATGATTCAGCAAAAGCGACCAGATGAGCAACAACAAGCTACCGCCCCTTGGCCTGCCGTTCCTTACGCACTCGTCTATACAAGACACCGAAACCCGGGCAACATCGAACAGTGACATAGTCGGCACATCCCGCTGATCTGTAGCCAACTCAGAGCAATCAGCCACGTCCATTGAGCAGCAATTTGCAGTGCTTTCCGCGCCACCTAGCGGTAACGGAGTCGTCCCGTGATACAAGATTTCAGCCATTGTTTGCACGACACTGAAAGGAAGGTATTCGAGTTCCTTTCGGGGGCCCTGCCGAACACCACCGATATTGTCATCTACCCGAACATCGAACTCTTCGATGCCTCGAAGGCTGCGTATGTCGAGTGCGACGCAGTCGTCATCACTCGGTCTTTTGTTGCTGTAGTGGAGTTGAAGGATTGGTTCGGCGCGGTCACCGTCCAAGAACCGAAATGGCGCCGTGGCAACACGATTACCGACAGTCCGCATGTCGTCAACAATAGGAAATGCAAAGTCTTCAAAAGCTACATACAGCATGCGCTCAGTGGTGTAGCCGAGCATAAATTGCCGTTTGTTCAGTCCGTGGTCGTGCTGACCAATGCGGACGCCCGCGTTGAAGGCGCCTCTTCCGCCAGGCATGCAAACATCCACGACGGGCTTATTACGCTTGATGGGATGGAAGAGCTAGCGGACTATCTTAAGCGTAGGATGCATCATCATGAAAAGTCCGAACGCGTGCTCAGTGATTATCATTTTCGCAAGCTAGTCGACCAGCTCAACAAGGATAAGCAATCCGCCACGGTAAGCTATGAAGACCAAATTCCGGGATATCGGATTCGCGAGGACAGAGGTTCGGCTCCCACCTACATTAGCTATATCGCTGAGCGTAATCCGAATATTGATCACCGTCTTTATCGACTTCGCGTGTTCGGCAAGCTTAGTAGTGACCCGGCGATTTCCGAAACCCAGTTGCGCAGTTTGCGCGCCGCAGAAGCACTCCCATACCATCCGGGGATTCGCTCAGTAAGTGCCCATCCGAATGGCCGCCATCTTATTGTCGAAGTATCCGATTGGACAGATACGCGCTCATTGGACGACCTTCTCGCTGAACACAACCGGCTGGACTGGCGTCGCGCTGCATCGATCGTCAACGACATTGCCCTCGCGTTAGACTTCATTCACAAGTCAGCAGCGAGCCTCGTGCACCGTAATGTGCAACCGAGAAGTATTCTTATCGGTATTGATGGTCGAGCCCAACTCACGGACTTCGATTTGACGTTCGATCCTGGCGCAGCGTTGACGGTGCTCGGAGCTAACTACGAAGAGCATTTGTCCCTCGCGTTTACCGCGCCGGAGGTTTTATTAGGAAAAGCTGATTTTCCGTCCGACGTGTACTCGCTTGGCGCCGTGTTTTTCCGTGCGCTAGTTGGCAAAGTCCCGTCAAATAAGTTCAGCATTAACGACCAACTTGCGTCTGCTCTGCAGGCGGCTTCATGCGAAGAGCCTAAGCAGACAGCCTTATGCACCCTCATCGGCAGCATGCTTGCCCAACAGCCGTTGGAGCGCCCTACAGCGAGCAAGGTCGCAGCCGAAATTTCTACGCTGCTGGGAACAAGCTTAGAGAAGGAAGCGGCCTCCGTCAGCGAGATGACGGACACTCCGTCGTACACAAATATCGAATTGATCGCGGAAGGCGCGACAGCGCAAGTCTTTAAGGTCGATAATCACGGAGAGCTGTTTATTCATAAGGTTTTCAAACCCCACGTAGCGCGCGACGAAGCCTTGCACGAGCGCGACATCTTGCGTGAGGTTGATCAGCTTTAACGTTGAAATCGTTCCCCGCAATCAGCCTCGTCAGCGAAATGCCCTCGTCTATGCTCCGCCGCAACGTATCCGGAAGCCGTTCCAAAAGAGACACGTGAAAATATGCGTCGGTCGCAACGACTTTTCCGATCTCCCCACTCAGATGCGTGAAAAGATTTTCCCTGGTTGTTGTCAAACTCATGTCGTAACTCTCGATAGGGGAACCGCTGGTCTCGCGCGCTGGCCCCCACCGCAGAGGACTGCCGAGTCCGGCCTCACTTCATAACAGGATAACCCGCTTCGAGACGGCACAAGTGTTTGACCAAACCATGGAATTGACGACACTTGCGAACCAACAGACGGCGTCCAGCACAAGTTGAGCGCTCGGCGCGCACGATCTCCTAAGCAGGCGATCGAAGTAGCCGTGCTGCTGTATCGTCGAAACGCAAAAAGGATGGCTTTGGTGTCAATCTCAAATGGCTGCTCGCCGATCACCCCGAGTTTGCCGCCCAGTACGCCGCTCACAAGGCCAGGTTCGCGACGGTTTCTCGGATCGACCTGCCCTCTCGTTCCATTTCCTCCGTTACCTTAGGAGCATTCCGATGCTGAAGGGCTCGTGACTTGTCCTCCAGTTGTCGGACATTTCAGCGTCGGACGGGCTGTCGAAAAGAACAGGAGGCGCATTCCCGGGATGGACGACGCGCTCACGATCACGACTCAAGTCCGGCAGAGAGGAGACCGGCTGCTGCATCCGCTCAACAAATCGCTGCGCACAGCCCCATCTGCGCCGACAGTAGTGAGACATGCCGCCGCCCTGGTGACGTCGGCACCGAATAACTGCGCTCCCCGTGTCCAGATGACTGGGCATTCGGCCTGGGGGCGCGCGCAGGCCCTACGGACGATTGAACGTGCCGATTGGCGACGAAGACGAAATGGGCTCGTTCGTTTTTTTGCACGGCCTCGTACAACTCGGTCCGCACACTGGCTGCACGTCTACATTGTTTCGCGGCAGGTTTGGGCTGCGCGGCGACAATCATCTTGGCCGACCGGCCATGCTGCTTGACGCTATCTATTTGGGCAACTTGCGGGCCTGCCTGTCACCGGAACTTAAGCTATGCGGCAGGTCTCACGCAGAGCTCCCGGTCGGCAATCTACTACGTCGATCTCTGTGTGCGGGCAATCAGCACGATCGAAGCGGCGATCGCCGGTGCTCACGAGCTGGATTCGCGACGCCGTGCGGCCGGATTCAATCAGGCAGCACTCGATACACCAGCGCGTGACGGGATCGGCAACGGGGCGTTCGGGGGGACGCTACCTAGGAACGTGGCGCCGCAACGGCATTCTCCCACCGTCGGCGACGCGCTCGACGATGAGAGAGAGTTGGTTAGGTTCGCCGCACCACGTCTACGGAAATGTACGTTTGCACAGCCTATAGGAGAGGCGTCAACGGGTTGTGCTTACGAGCCCGGCGCAAACGCACTGTCGGATTGGCGTCCAGATCGTACTTCTGCGCGACGTCCGGGATCGAGCGGCTTGGCCCCCTCAACCACTCCGCCATGCTCGCAGACGAATGGCGCCCAAAACCGGCGCAAGCCTATCCTGCCGTCACTCGTTTCAATCTCGGTTTTTTGTCTCCCGGCTAAGCACTTTCAGCGAGGTCGGCCGGGAATTTCCGTAAGGTGGCCAGATGCGTCCGCGGGATACACCCCATGAATCGCTGTTCTTCGTTTGTTTGACCGCACACCGTATCTCATGCCGCGGGATGTCGATCGATCGAGCCTGCATACTGGGCAGGCCGATTTCTGCGTAGTGTTCCGGTCCACTGCCGCGACCTGAATGTTGGATGTCTGCGGGGGCTGCAGCTGGAGTCGGCAATCGCACGCGGATTTTCAAACGTCTTCACACTAGACCTGAACCCTACCCAACTGGCGCAAATCCGGGTCACCAAGAGCGTCGCGAATATTCGCGTTGTACCTACCCCCACTTGTAAACGCAAGGCGGATAGAGACAAGAACCTGCGTCCAATGCGTCGCGTAATCCGATCGCACCCGACAATAACCCATTCCGCGCACGAATTCTAAGCGCAATCATGGGCAAATATCTTCAGCGGCAGCAAACATGACGTGCAGGCTCGACGGGTGAGCGACGCCGCCAAACTTCCAGCGCATCTCTGTGGCACGGCACTGCCTTGACAGATGTTGTTGCGCCTCCGCCACGAACAGAAAAAAGTACGTCATTCCGCAGTGTTCCACTACCGCCCAAGGTAATCCGCGATCGTCCAGACCACGCACGAATGCGGCGTTGACGCGCCAACAAGCGGCATGCACGATCAGTTCGACACAATGCTCACCAGCCGCAAACGGAAGGTCATCATGCCCGCACCGAAGACTTACACGAAAGCCCAATGGGACGAGTTCACACGGCTGCTCGACGCGCTACCGGAAAAACCACCCTCCGAGCGACGCATTACGCTACGCGACGCGATGCCGGCCGTGCGCGCCCACATCGATGCGGCCCGCGCCAAAGGGTATTCGGTCGAACAACTGATCGATCAGGCAAAACAGGCGGGCATAAACGTGACCGTCAGTGCGCTTCGATACGCGCTGCAGGAGACGAAGAAACGACGCGCCAACGCTCGTCGTACAGATGGCACTTCCAACGCGCCCGGCACCACAAAGACCTCTCCCAACCGCCCGGCAAAGGATCCAGTCCGCCAGCAAACCGGTCCAACATCTCACAGAAAGACGGAGCGCGGAAATAATCAACCCGGCTCCATGGTCGTTCAAGATGCGTTCAGTTTCCAGATCAGACCGGATACGGAAAATCTATAAACGTGAAGGCGATATGAACGGAGATGTACGCAGGACGCAACCACAACGAATCTAAACGTGATTTCAACCGTGCAAGATCGCGTCGGAAAACGTGCAGCAACACCAGGGCTGGTTGTCAGCAAAATTTCAACATTCGCGCGAAAACAAGTCCTCTCCATCACAAGTGACGAGCGACTCTCCGCGCATCGGCAACAAACGCGGTGCGCCAAGACTTCCGCCTCAAACACACCGCGGCCGGATCGGCCCCACTTCCGCCCCCGCTTTCAGCCGATCCAGGTAGTCGGCCCACGCCTGCATCATGACGACCCGGTCGTCGATGAACCGCGTGCGGTTGTAGGCACTGCCGAGTGAGTCAGGCACCCGGTGCGCCAGTTGGTGCTCAATGACTTCGGCGGGAAATCGTAGCCGCTCATGCAGGATGGTCCGAGCCATCGCCCGGAATCCGTGGCCGGTGATCTCGGTTTTCGTGTCGAAGCCCAAGCGCTGCAGCGCGGCATTGATCGCCGCGCCGCTCATGGGCTTCCTACGATCACGGCCCGGAAATACACAACGCCATTTGCCGGTTTGCGCCTGCAACTCCTTCAGGATCTCTACAGCCTGGTTGGCCAGCGGGACCAGATGCTCGGTCTTCGTCTTCGAAACAGTAAAGGACCATGCGCGCCGTTCCAGATCAATCTGCGCCCACTCGGCCTGCCTCAACTCGCCGGGTCGCACGAACAGCAACGGCGCAAGTTGCAGCGCCGCGCGCACGACCAGCGTCCCTGAAAAGCCATCGAAGGCGCGCAGCATCTCTCCGACCTTCTCGGGATCCGTAATCGAGGCGAAGTGGGTATGCCGGTTGGGTCGCAGCGCGCCGCGTAAATCGGCGCTTACGTCGCGCATGGCGCGTCCGGTCACCACGGCGTAGCGAAAGATCTGACCGCAGTTCTGCTGAAGCCGGTGTGCGGTGTCGTGAGCACCGCGTTTCTCGGCACGGCGCAACACTTCAAGGACTTCAGGTGGGCTGATGTCGGCAATGGGACGCGAGCCAAGCCAAGGGAAAAGGTCCTTCTTCAGTCGTCCCATGATCTTCTCGGAGTGGCTGGGTGCCCAGCCGGGCGTCTGCTGCTCGAACCACTCGAGCGCGACTGCCTCGAACGTGGTGGCGGCGTTGAGCCGCGCGAGGCGCTTCTTGTCCTTCTTGGCCTGACCGGGATCAATACCATCGGCAAGCATCGCACGGGCTTCGTCGCGCTTTTTTCGCGCATGGGCGAGCGTGACATCGGGATAGACGCCCAGCGCCAGCCTCTTCTCCCGGTCGTTGAATCGATATTTGAGGCGCCAGTACTTGCCGCCAGACGGAGAAATCTCGAGATACATTCCGCGGCCGTCGGAGACCCGGTATGCCTTCTCGCGAGGCGCAGCCCGGCGGACTTCCAGATCGGTAAGAGGCATGGGAGCCCTCCCCTTGCTTTGGGGGCACTAATTTTGGCCACATGGAAAATTTGGCCTGATGCCCCTAAAGCTGCTCTGAAAGGCCCCCGGCTGTCAACGGAAACCCCAATCCCGGAATGGAAACAAAAACCCCGCGAGCCTTACGGGACGCGGGGTTTGCGGAATTCTACGGAACTGCATGGAACACGTGATGGTGGAGAGGAGGAGGATCGAACTCCCGACCTTCGCATTGCGAACGCGACGCTCTCCCAGCTGAGCTACCCCCCCAACGAAAATAATTCTAGCACAGCCATTTTCCCTTTTGCCAAGCCTCCAGCCTCGGGAAAACCTCATCTGGACGGCGCGCCCGCGAGCACCCAGTCGACCACCGTGCGGATATCCGCATCGCTCATCGATTGATGGGCTGGCATCGGAATCATGCCCCATACGCCGGCGCCGCCGTCCTTCACCTTGCGCGCGAGTTTGGCCGGCGCCTGCGCGTCACCCTTATATTTCGCGGCGACCTGCTGGAACGACGGCCCGACCAACTTGCGATCCACCGCGTGACAGCCCATGCACGCATTCGCCGCGGCGACCTGCTGCCCGCGAAGTGCGGCCTCAGCCGCGCAAGCACCCGACGTCATCGTGCCCGCCATCGCACCGACCACCACCGCGAACACAACACACGCAAGCGCCACACCCCGCATCAAGGCACCGCCTTCGGATTGCCCGGCCGAACCGCCGTCGACGAATTTACCGGCGCAGGGGCCTGTTGATCGAGCGGTCGCGCGCTCACCCCCGAATCGGGAATCGCGCCGACCGTCGGCTCACCGACCTCGGGCTGCGAGGCGGCCACCGGCGCCGTCGCGCTCGCGGCCGCAGCGGCCTCCGCTTCCTGCGGCTGTATGTACTGGAACACCTTGACGACCTGCACGACACCCGGCACGCGACTCGTGACATCGGCGCCGACCTTACCCTCATCCATTGTGACAAGGCCCATCAGATAAACGTTGCCGCGCTCGGCCACGACCTTGAAGTTGTTCGCCGAAATGTTCTTCTCGGCGATCAGCGCGGTCTTCACGCGCGTTTCGAGGTAGGTGTCGTTGGTGCGCGACGAGAATGAACTCGCCGGCATGATCGCCAGTTCATTGACGATCGTATTCACGTTGTTCAGGTTCCGCACGATGCTCTCGGCGCGCTGCTTCGACACCTCGCCCGCGACCTCGCCGGTCAGCAGCACGCGGCGGTTGAACACCGTGACGTTCACGTGCGCGGAGTCCGGCAGATTCTGGCTAATCTGCGACAGCGCCTTCACCTGAATCTCGCGATCCTCGGTCTGCGCGCCGAGCGTGCGACGGTCGGTCGCCATCAGCGCGCCGCCGCCCGCCGCGGCCCCGACGGCGAGAAAGCAGCCTTGCAGCGTGGCCGACAGCCCCGCCGCGAACCCGACCACGAGCACGGTTCTCACCAGTGTCTTCTTGATGCGGAATACGCTCATCAACTAGCTCTCCTTCGAAATCAGTCTCAGTCTTCGCCGAGCAACATGGCATCGATGCCGTCGCACAGGCAATGGATGGTCAGCAGGTGCACTTCCTGGATGCGCGCGGTGCGCTCTGACGGCACGCATACGTGGATGTCGGTGTCGCTCAGCACTTCCTGCGCGCGTCCGCCGCCCTTGCCGGTCAGCGCAACGACGATCATTTCGCGCTCATGCGCGGCTTCGATCGCGGCGAGTACGTTCGCGGAATTGCCGGATGTGGTGATCGCGAGCAACACGTCGCCGGGCTGACCGAGCGCCCAGACCTGTTTCGCGTAAATCTGTTCGAACGAATAGTCGTTGGCGATCGCGGTGAGCACGGAGGTGTCGGTGCTGAGCGCAATGGCAGGCAGACCTGGCCGCTCGCGCTCGAAGCGCCCGATCAGCTCGGCCGCGAAATGCTGCGCGTCGGCGGCCGAACCACCGTTGCCGCACGCGAGGATGCGATTGCCGTTGGCGAGAGCGGCGAACATCGTGTCGATCGCGGCGGCGATCGGCATCGAGAGGGTTTCCAGGGCTTCGAGTTTGACTGCCGCGCTGTCGCGGAAGTGTTGTTGGATGCGTTCGACTGACATCGAGTCTCTATCTTCTACCGCGAATGGACCGCACTGTGCGGCCGTGTTGTGAAGGCATACTGCCAGGCTGTGGTCGCCGATAAACTTGCGCTCGCGCGGCACGCGAGCGCAAGTTTATCGCACTCACGCGCGTTGTCCGCGCGGGCTGTCAGAGTTCGTCGGCGCGAAATGCATCGCGCAACCACACGAGCCTGCCGCTCTCGAACGCGACGACGTCGAAACGGCACGCGGGTTCATCGCGCGGGGCGCGGTTCGTCGCGGCGCGAGTCGCGAGATAGTGCCGCGCCGCTCGCACGATGCGCTGCCGCTTCTGCCAACCGATGCTCGCGGCAGCACCGCCGTAGTGCCGCTGCGCACGCGCGCGAACTTCCACGAACACCAGCGCGCCGTCGCGATCACTCATCACGAGATCGATCTCGCCTCCCCGACACGTCACGTTGCTCGCGACGAAGCGCAGACGCTGGCGCTGCAAAAACTCTCGTGCGCGTGCTTCGAAAGCGGCGCCGACGGATTTGGACTGGTGCGCGCAGGAAAAGTTGTGAGCGGTTTTTGGCCTGACGTTGATGGACGTCTTTTGCGCAGTCTCCGGCGCGACCTGCTCGCGCAAGCCCACATGGCACAATGTCGGCCTCGTTCCGTCTGTTTGTGTCTTCCGTGTCATGACTTCTCTCTCCGAACTCGCGCAAGGGCAGCAGTACCCCTCCGCCGCGCTGTATGTGGTGGCCACGCCGATCGGCAACATCGCCGACATCACGCTGCGCGCGCTGCACGTGCTCGGACTCGCGGATCGCATCGCCGCCGAGGACACCCGCAACACCGGTCAACTGCTCGCGCGCTACGGCATCTCGAAGCCGCTCGTTGCCGTGCATCAACACAACGAGCGCGCCGCCGCGCAGCGCGTAATCGAGTATCTGCAGGCCGGCGAGCGTGTGGCCTATGTGTCCGACGCTGGTACGCCGGGCATCTCGGACCCGGGGGCCAAGCTCGTCGATGCCGTGCGCGAGGCCGGCTTCGCGGTGGTCCCGCTGCCCGGCGCGAGCGCGCTCGCCACCGCGCTCAGCGCGACCGGCGACTGGGTCGCGACGTTCTCGTTCCTCGGCTTCCTGCCGCCGAAGCCGAAGGCGCGCGCCGCCGCCTTGCAGACGCTCGCGCAGCACCCTCACGCGATGGTGTTCTACGAAGCACCGCACCGGATCATCGACACGGTGCAGGCGCTCGCCGATACGTTCGGCGGCAAGCGTCGTCTGCTGATCGCGCGGGAACTCACGAAGTTACACGAAGCGCTGCACCAGAGCACCCTGGCCGAAGGGCCAACGTGGCTCGCCGCCGATGCGAACCGGCAGCGGGGCGAATTCGTGCTGGTGGTCGAAGGCGCGTCGCCCGAAGAGGCCGGCGAGCACGATCACGATGCGCTGCTCGGCATCCTGCTCGAAGAATTGACGGTGAGCAGCGCCGCGAAGGTCGCGGCTGTGCTCACGGGCGCATCGCGCAACGCGCTGTACACGCGCGCGCTCGCGCTGAAGGAAGACAAGCCCGACACCTGAGGACAAAGCCGGGCGGGCAAAAGGCGGAAGAGAAAGAGAAAAGGGCCGCATGTCGCGGCCCTTCGCTTGTCTACAGACGGTTGGTTCAGCCGACGCGGCATCACCGCGGCCGTCACGTCACATCACTTGTTCGAATCCGAGTTCGACGCGAGCGTCTCGTTCAGCTCGGCACGCGCTTCCTGCTGCGTGAGCCCTTCGATCTTGACCCGCGCGGTGCCGCTGTGGCGCATGTCGAGCATGCCGGCGGCCGCCATCGACAGGTCGATCACGCGGCCGCGCGCGTACGGACCGCGGTCGTTGATCCGTACGATCACCGAGCGCGAATTGGCCGGATTGGTCACACGCACGTACGAGCCTAGCGGCAGCGTACGATGCGCGGCCGTCAGGGCGTGCATGTCGTAACGCTCGCCGTTGGCGGTGCGGCGGCCGTGGAAGAAGCGTCCGTACCACGACGCACGTCCAATCTGATGGAAGTCCGGAACGTCGACGCCGTCGTCGGTGAGCGGCTTCGCGTCAGCCAGCGATGGCGCAGGCGCGTCCGACGTGCTCGGGCTCGAGGCCGGCGCGCTACCGAACGATTGCGGTCCGAAAGAACTCAGGTGCATGTTCTTCGTACGTTGCGGCGTGTCGTTCGCGGACGTGTCGCTCGCACCCGGAGGCGTGGCGCAGCCGGCCAGTACAAAAAAGGCAAAAAGAGTCCCTAGACCACGGGATAGCCGAGTTTTCATAAGACGTGCAAACACATAGTCGAGCCGCGTCACCCGCGAAACTGCTGGGCATGTTGCTCGCGGCTCCGGCGGTAGGGACGACAACGCGCCGCGCGAATAAGCGCAGTACGTCAAAGCCCGGATACGGCTCACTCAGCCGCTACCGCACGGTTAATTTTCACGTCTGGCGCAACCTGTCCCCGGCAGCCTGACCAGACCCCACATGCCGCCAATCGAACGTGGCAAACACGTTCTTGCGCGCGCAACTCAGCGCGCAGGAACGGCGGCGTAGGCCCCGCCCAGCGTCACGGAGGTTAATTCCGTAGCAGGCGCGCGGCGCCTGGCTGGGCAAGACGTGTGCATCGAACGCATCGATACTTGATGGCCGTCGGCATTCCGACAGCCCTTACTTGAATAGCGAGCGGCATCTCCGTTTTGTGGGGATGCGTCGCCTTGTGGCTGCACAACTCTTGTGCATGGACTCCATTATACCCAAAAAAAAATTTTGGGATGGCGAGCACCCACAATCCTTGATCAATCTTCACATTTATCGCAAAAATGGGCATGCGACAGGCGCGACAATGCCATGCGCAAGCCCGTCGCGTCGGCGACGGAGACTGTCGCGAGGCCGGTACAATCAACGTTTTTCCAGCGCGTCGTTCCAGCCATGAAAGTCACCCTGATCCCCGTCACGCCGTTCCAGCAGAACTGCTCGCTGCTCGTATGCGAGACCACCGGGCGCGCGGCCGTCGTCGATCCGGGCGGCGACCTCGACATGATCCAACGCGAAGTCGTGCGGCAGAACGTGACCGTCGAGAAGGTCTTGCTGACACATGGCCACATCGATCACTGCGCCGGCGCGAAGACGCTCGCCACCCACTACGGCGTGCCGATCGAAGGTCCCCATCCCGACGAACGCTTCTGGCTCGACAAGCTGCCGGATCAAAGCGCGCGCTTCGGCTTCCCCGCGGCCGATGCCTTCGAGCCGGACCGCTGGCTACAAGACGGCGACACCGTGCAGTTCGGCGACGAAACCTTCGAGGTGTACCACTGCCCCGGCCACACACCGGGCCACGTGGTCTTCTTCAGCCGGGCGCACCGGCTTGCGCTGGTCGGCGACGTGCTGTTCGCCGGCTCGATCGGCCGCACGGATTTCCCGCGCGGCAACCACGCCGACCTGGTCCGCTCGATCCGCGACAAACTCTGGCCGCTCGGCGACGACATCACGTTCGTGCCGGGCCACGGCCCGACCTCGACGTTCGGCGCCGAGCGCCGCACGAATCCCTATGTCGCCGACGGAGTGGGCGCATGAGCAGCGAAATCTATGTCAGTACCGACGTCGAAGCGGACGGCCCGATCCCTGGCCCGCATTCGATGCTGAGCTTCGCATCCGCCGCATACACCGAGGACAAGCAGTTGATCGCGACGTTCTCGGCGAATCTCGAACTACTCGAAGGCGCGGCGCCGCATCCAGTGCAAGAAGCGTGGTGGAAGACCCAGCCGGAAGCATGGGCGGCCTGCCGTCAGGACTTGCAGAAGCCCGAGGCCGCCCTGAGCGCCTATGTCGACTGGGTCGAGGCGCTGCCGGGCAAGCCGGTGTTTGTCGCGATGCCGGCCGGCTTCGACTTCACCTATATGTTCTGGTACATGATGCGCTTCGTCGGCCGCTGCCCGTTCTCGTGGTCGGCGCTCGACATCAAGACGCTCGCGTTCGCGATGACCGGCCTGCCGTACCGCAAGAACATCAAGCCGCGCTTTCCGAAACATTGGTTCGACGAGCATCCGCACACGCACGTCGCGCTCGACGACGCAATCGAGCAGGGTGCCCTCTTTTGCAACATGCTGAAGGACTTGCGCGCGCGTCAGCCCGAACTGCCGGGGGACGGCAAGGATGATGGGGACGGCTCAGGGCAAAACGCCGCTCCGGACCCGGTAAATTAGGCAATCTCGCTCGCGAGAGCCGTTTTACATTGCGTTTCGTTTTCGCGCCCTCTACCATTCGTTGATACGGCGACGCTAACGGAGGCGCAGTTGACACTCGATACGTTCTCACAGAAGATCCTGCGCCTGCTGCAGCTCGACGCACGCCGTTCCGTGCAGGAAATCTCCGACCAGGTCGGGTTGTCGAGCACGCCGTGCTGGCGGCGCATCAAGGATATGGAACAGTCGGGCGTGATCCAGCGCTACACGGCGCTGCTCGATCGCGAAAAGCTCGGCTTGCACGTGTGCGCGCTCGCGCATATCCATCTGACGCGTCACACCGAAGGCGGCGTCGAGCAGTTCGAGCGGGAAATCGCTACCTGCCCCGAAGTGACCGAGTGCTACAGCACGACGGGTGAATCCGATTACATCCTGAAGATCGTCGCGCCCGACATCAAGGCGTACGACAGCTTCCTGCACGAACGCATTTTCAAGATTCCGGCCGTCGCGCAGGTGCGCACGAGCGTGGTGCTGCGCGAAATCAAGTTCGATACGCAGTTGCCGTTGTGACGGATGCCGCCGCGGGCGGCATGGAAGTTCGCGGTTTCGGGCGTCCGAAACTGACCAAACTCAGGTGGCGTTGTGAGGCTCGGTGGCGGTTGACCGACCGGCGGGAGCGGTGCCGGTCTTGAGCTCCGCCGCCGAACCGCCTTGCGCGGCCGAGATATCCCGTTGCAGCAGCACGTCGAGCTTGCGTGCGCCGAGACGACGCTTGAGCGCCGTCAGATCGACGCGGCCGAGCGACTGCGCCTCGCTCTCCAGCAAACGAGCGACTTCGGCACCCTCCGCAGCGCGCCCTTCAGCAGACCCCGCCGCCGGCAACACCACCTCCACGTCGAGCCCGGTGCTCAGGTAGTGCAGATTCACCGCAGCGGCCCGCAAGCCACCGGCAGCCAGCGCTTCGTCGACCTCGGCGGTCACGCGCTCCCGCGGCGGCAGATCGAGCGGTGGATGCGCGAGCGCGTCGTTTTCCGGGTCAACGTGAATCAGCGCGTCGAGCACGCGCTTGTCGGTCAGCACACGCAGACGCGCGGACTCCGCGATGTAATGGCCTTCCGACACCGAAATCATCGGATCGACGAGGATATGCGCGTCGACGAGCGCGAAATCGCCCGTCTTGCGCGTGCGCATTTCGTGCACGTCACGCACGCCCGGGGTGGACATCAGCAGCGCGCGCATGTCGGCGGCGGCGGTTTCGTCGAGCGCACGGTCCGACAGATCCTGCAACGCGTCCCAACCGAAGGTCCAGCCCATGCGCGCGACCATGAAGCCGACGATAGCCGCCGCGATCGGGTCGAGCAACCGCAGGCCGGCGAGACTGCCGACGACTCCGATCCCCACCACCAGAGACGACGCCGCGTCCGAGCGGGCGTGCCATGCGTTCGCGATCAGCATCGCGGAACGCACCCGGTTCGCCTCGTGCAGCATGTAGCGAAACAGCGCTTCCTTCGAGACCAGTACGAGCGCCGCGACCGCGAGCGCGCTCATATGCACGGCGGGAATATTTTGTAGATCGGCGAGCCGCGTACCGGCGCGCCACAACATACCGACGCCGACCGAGATCAGCAGCGCGCCGAGAAATAACGACGCGACCGTCTCATAACGGCTATGTCCGTAATTGTGATCGGCATCGGGTTTTGCCCCGCTATGCCGATTGGCAATCAGCACGACAAAATCGGAAATGAGATCGGCGAGCGAATGGACACCGTCGGCAACCAGCGCCTGCGAGTGCGCGATCGTACCGATGATGATTTGCAGCGTCATCAATACGGTATTGACCGCAATACTCGCAAAGGTACTCTTGCGGGCAACGCGTTGTTTCTCGGCGGTTTGGGCGATCGCGGCGGACGGCATGCTGAAAGGCGGAAAGGTCAGTTGTTGCTATTGTACCCGCCACGACTCGCCTGTGCAGGGACGGCCGCGAAAAAACCTTTTTAAATCAGGCGCTTATCTAAACGAAAAGCATTCGCGTTCCAGCTACCTGAAGTGCATGCGACAGAAACCCGGCGCCGCAAATGACAAAACCGCGCCCTGAACGGTGCGCGGCTTTTTGAGATTCTGCAGCAGGCTATAAACGCGGAGGCTCGCCAGTATTCGCATTACGTGCACGCAACCGTTACCATCCGCAGCATCGCGATTACTTCTGGATCAGAAACTTTTCGCGATCAAGACCGGCGATCCAGCGCGGCGGCTTGCCGCGACCGGACCACGTGCTGCCGCTTTCAGGATCACGATATTTAGGCGCGACGCCTGCGCGCGGCCGGCTCGCTTTAGCGCCCTTTGGTGCGCGGCCGCCGCCGAGTTCGCTCAGCGAAATGCCGTAGTCGGCCATTTTCTGCTTGATTTCATTCAAGACTTCCGCGTATTCGCGCGACTTCGCTTCTTCAATCTGCTTTTCGAGCTTCTCGCGCTGCGCGAGTAGTTCCTTGTAAGAAGACATAGGTTCCCTTGTGGTATGGATAAATGACGCCGGTCTTTTGCCGACTCGCCTTTGAAGGTTTCATGCCTCGGAATTTGATGGCGAGATTAACACAAAATAGAAAGGCTGGATAAGCACCCGGAAAAATTAATTTAAATTCGTTTCAAAAAGTTTCCTGCGTCGCTTCTGGGTCGGACTACGTCCTTTCAAATAGGTGATTTCGCACGTCGCTGAAAAAATTCCCCGGTGTGCATATTGATCCGATTTAACTATCAGAAAATGAGACTTGAGCCGTCTATTGCGCATCAAACATTTCACGGCATGAAAGCTTTGACTCGGATAAGCACGCACTTTTGATACAGGCGTCCGTTCGTCGCGACTGGCACACGCTTGTTTTTCCGATGAACGATAAATGCTTAATCCGCATGCCGCTCGATGCAGACTTGGAGCGCCGCGTGCAATGTTCCGGTATCGGACCGCGCGTCATCGAATGCGAAGCGGCGGCGCACACCGTTGCGTTTCAGATCGGCGCCATAACGGTCGACGCCCAGCAATTCGACGCCGCCCGCGCCACTAAACCGGCGACCGAACTCCGCGATCAGCGCGTCCTCGTCGCTGGCGGTAAGCGGGGGCAGCGGATCGAGTTGCGCGCCGTCGAGCCAGCCCATCGCGCCGAAGCCGCCGATGTAGCGCAGCCGCTCGATCTCCATGATCCAGAACGTGAAATCGCCCAACGCCAGATAGCGCTCCGCGTCCGGGTGATAGCGCAAGTAGCGCCGCACCAGTTCCGGGTTCGAGTCGACCGGCTCGAAGCGGCCGAGCAGCGTGACGCGCTGGCTGCCCAGCACGTCGCCATCGGGTGTGTCGACGGCCAGGAAACCGGCGCGCGGATCGGCGTGCAGGTTGTGTGTGTGCTCCGCGAGCCGGCTCACGAGGATCGTCGGACGATGCCGCGCGTCCGGCGCGAACGGCAACACCGACGGATACGGAAACCCCTCGGGCTGGCGAGCGTGCGTGGCGAGCGTGCCGACCGCAGCCGTGTGCAGCAGATGCAGCGGAGCGTGAGCGGGAATATTCAACTGAGCGTTCCTCGGGTGAATTTGGAATGAACGGGAGAGCGTTGAGGCACAAAAGCCGTCACGGGCAGCAATGCAAAAAGCAACGGCGGCGCACCAAAGCATGACATGCAGCAATCCCGCTTCGTTGCATCTCCGGCCCATCAATCGTATGCGCCCGATCCCACGGCTCCAAGCGTTAGCCACCACGCTTCGATAAAATCGGAGATCCGCTTTCAATGCGCTTTCTCGCGCCCTCCGCCTCGAGACCTCCGTGCCCGATCACCACGCCTCCGAATTCGCCGTCCTCCCCGCCGCCCATCGCAACTTGTCCGTCACCGCACGGCAACACGCACGGATCGCCACGATGGCGCTGTTTTTCATCGCCGGCATGATGTACGCGTCGTGGGGCGTGCACGTGCCGACGGTGCGCGATCGCTTCCATCTCAATCCGGCGATGCTGTCGTTCGCGTTGTTCGCGGTGGCGGGCGGATCGATCGGCGCGATGGTGACCAATGCGTCGTGGATCGCGCGGGTCGGCACGCGCCGGGCCTGCCTGGCCGGCGGCCTCGCGATGGCCGCCTGCGCGGCGCTGATTCTGGCCGTGCCCGCGTACTGGATTCTGCTGGTCGTGCTGGCCGTCTTCGGCGCCGGCATGGCCACGCTCGACGTCGCGATGAACGCCGAAGCGAGCGCCGTCGAAAAGGCGCTCGGCAAACCGATCATGTCGTCGCTGCACGGCATGTTCAGCCTTGGCGGCATGTTCGGCGCGGCGGTCGGCGGCGCGCTGCTGTCGCGCGGCATGGCGCCGGCCCTGCATCTTGCGCTCGCCGCGGCGACCAGCGCGCTCGTGCTGGTGCTCGCCTGCCCGTCGGTGTTGCCGCACGTGCCGCACGCCGAGCATCCCGATGCCGCGACGCCGCGCGCGAGCCGCTGGCGCTCGCCGGCGCTGTGGGCGCTCGGCACGATGGCGCTGGTCGCCCTGATCGCCGAAGGCGCGATGTACGACTGGGCCACGGTCTATATGCGCGATGTCGTGCTCTCGACACCCGCGCTCGCCAGCGCCGCCTACGCGGCGTTTTCCGGCGGCATGGCAGTCGCGCGTTTTGCCGGCGACGCGGTGCGCGCCCGCTTCGGCGCACCCCAGCTCGTGATGATCAGCGCGGCGCTCGCCTGCGCGGGGATGGTCGACGCGCTGGTGCTGCCGAATCCGGTGGCAGCGCTCGCCGGCTTTGCGCTGATCGGCCTGGGCCTCGCGAACATGATGCCGGTGCTGTTCGCGGCGGCGGCGAGCGTGAAGGGCATCCACGCGGCCGAAGGGCTCGCGCACGTCGCGGGGCTGGCCTATTTCGGCTTGCTGCTCGGACCGGTGATCATCGGCGCCGTCGCGCAGGTGACCAATCTGACGATCGGACTGTCGGTCGTCGCGGTGTGCGCCGCGATGATCGCGTTCGCCGGGCCGAAGGTGCTGCGGCGTTTGAAGATCTGACAGGAGCGGTGAACAAAAGAAAAGGCACGCAAGCCTCGCGGCCCACGTGCCTCTCAAGCTGCGAATCGAAGTGCGGCGCGACGCCGCCTTCGATCACACCGAATTTACATCTTCACGACGTCGAGCAGCGTCTTCTTGCCTTGCTTGTAGTTGTACAGCGAGATCACGCCGTGCTGCAGGTCGCCCTTCGAGTCGAACGTCGTTTCGCCGATCACGCCCTTGTAGTCGGTCGCCGGCATCGCTGCCAGAATCTTCGCCGGTTCGGTCGAGTTGGCGCGCTTCATCGCGTCGACGATGATGTACACAGCGTCATACGTGAACGGCGCGTAAATCTGGATCGGCTGGCCGAAGCGCTTCTCGTACTTCGTTTCGAACGCCTTGCCGCCTGCCATCTTTTCGAGCGCCATGCCGGCTTCCGAGCAGACGATGTTGTCGGTTGCGTCGCCGGCCAGGTCCGACAGCTTGTCGGTACACACGCCGTCACCTGCCAGCACCTTCGCGCGCAGGCCGAGCTGCTTTGCCTGCTTGGCGAACGGGCCGCCGGTTGCGTCCATGCCGCCGTACATGATCGCGTCGGGGTTTTCACCCTTGATCTTGGTCAGAATCGCGCGGAAGTCGACGGCCTTGTCGTTCGTCGCGTCGTGCGATACGACGTTCAGACCGAGCGCCTTCGCCGTCTTCTCGAACTCGTTCGCGAGACCCTGGCCGTAAGCGGTCGAGTCGTCGACGATCGCGACGCTCTTCACCTTCATGCCCTTCGCCGCGTAGTTCGCGAGTGCCGGGCCTTGCTGAGCGTCGGTCGCGACGACGCGGTAGGTCGTCTTGAAGCCTTGCTGAGTGTAGGCCGGGTTCGTTGCCGACGGCGAGATCTGCACGATGCCCGAATCGCTATAGATCTTCGATGCCGGGATCGAGGTGCCCGAGTTCAGGTGGCCGACCACGGCGACGACCTTGTCGTCGACGAGCTTCTGCGCAACCTGCGTAGCCGTGCGGGGGTCAGCCGCGTCGTCTTGCGCGTCGAGTTGCAGCGTGACCTTCTGGCCGCCGATCGTCAGACCCTTCGCGTTGATTTCCTCAACGGCCAGGCGCGCGCCGTTCTCGTTGTCCTTACCCAGGTGAGCGATACCGCCAGTCAACGGCGCAACGTGACCGATCTTGATGACCGTGTCGGCCGCGGCCGATGTTGCCAACGTCGCGAACAGCAGAGCGGCAGCGCTGATCGGCAACAGCTTTTGAATTTTGATGCTCATGTAAGTCTCCAGTTTCGGTCAAAACAACGTAATCGCCCTGTGCCCCGCTTCCCCTACACGTGTCGCTCAGTCCCGTGGACGACCACGCCGGTTGCATCGTTCATGCACTTGGCCAGTACGTTTACCGGACTGTTTATGACAGTTGGTAAACCGTACTTGCGCGCAAGTGTAGGCCAACAAATTAATTTGCGGGAGTTTTTTGAGAAAGTGGGAACAACACTAATAGCGCAGTTCCTGCGCGAGCCGCTCGCGGCTTGGGCGAGCGAGCCGGAAAGCCCCGTCCCATGCGGGTTTCCGCTAATTGGGAAGTTTCTCCGCGGGCGCGGATTTAGTCTTTTTCCGGCTTCTGTCACATAAGATTCGAAGGGTTTTTCAACTCAAAAATGTGGCGTGCCGCACAGGAATGTGACAGCGGTAAAAAACTTAAATCAACCTTAAATCGACCACGCAATCAACGCATGAACCCGGCGACTCGCGCAGAGGCCGCCCGCCATTCCTGCTCGAGCTGCGCCATCAGTTCAGCCGCGCCGATTGCTTCGGCGCGCGTGCGCCCGAGCGGCGCACCCTGCCCCGCCCACAGCGACAGGTAGTCGCCGTTCTGCGCGCGCGCCGCGTGTTGCCGCAGCTCCTGCGTCAACGCGTTTTGCACCGGATACGGCGCGATGCTTTCCGCCGATTCGCGCAAACGTTGCATCAACGGATTGCGGATGCCGCGCGCGTGACGGCCCGTGATCGCGCGCGTCACCGTGGTCGACGTATCGGACGTGCCGCGCACGCGGGTTTTCCATACCTCGGGAATCGCGCTCTCGCGGGTGGTCAGAAATGCGGTGCCCATCACCGCGGCTTGCGCGCCTAGCGCGAGTGCCGCGACGATGCCGCGACCGTCCATGATGCCGCCGGCCGCGAGCGCCGGCAGCCCGGTCGCGTCGACCAGTTGCGGCACGAGCGCCATCGTGCCGACCAGCGCATCTTCGAATGCGCCGATGAACGTGCCGCGATGCGCACCTGCCTCCGCGCCTTGCGCGACGATCGCATCGGCACCCGCATCGCGCCACGCGATGCCCTCGGCAACATGCGTCGCAGTCCCAACTACATAGCTGCCGCCCGCATGCAAACGCTCGACGTCGGCCGCCGAAAGCAGTCCGAACGTGAAGCCGGCGACCGGCACACGCAAGTCGATCAGCGCCTCCAGTTGCGCGCGAAAGTCAGGCGCATAGTGTGCGAGCGGCTGGCCCGGCGGCAAACCGAGCTCGGCACGCAGCGGATCGATCACGTCGAGCGCGCGACGCACGGTCGCTTCATCGGGCGAGACGGGATCGAGCACGAACAGATTCACGCCGAACGGGCGATCGGTCAGCGCGCGAATCGCCGCGACCTCGCTCGCGATCTTTTCGGGTGCGAGCGCCGCGCCCGCGAGAAAACCAAGCCCGCCCGCATTCGACACCGCCGCGACGAGCGCCGGCGTTGTCGCGCCGCCGGCCATCGGCGCCTGCACGACGGGTACCCGCAGCTGGAAGCGCTCGGCAAACGGCGTCACAAAACTGCCTTCGTTCATGTTCGTTTCCTTTCCGGCGCAAAGCCGTCGATGTGCTCATCCATGCGCTCGCCAAGATGTCGCGAGATGCGCCGACACACGCGAGCCATTACGCGCTGACTGTACCCGTCCGCGCCATCGCGGAGAAATGAATAATCGAGATCGTTTCAATCGCCTTACGAGAATCGAAGCGCGCCGCATTGGCCGCGAGGCCCCGTCCCGCCTCGCTGCAAGCCGGTTCTTTTGATGGCAAACTAACCGCCCGTTGCAGGGCCGCGTGGCCTTGAGCGTTTCGTACACACCGACCTCGCGCGGCGTTCGCGCAAGTCAATGGAGAACAGCATGAGCACGACTTCCCGATGGATCGACATCCCGGCCGGCAACGACACTTTCGGCGGCTATCTCGCGCTGCCGAAGGGCGGCAAGGGACCGGCCGTCATCATCATTCAGGAAATCTTCGGCGTGAACAGCCATATCCGCTCGGTCGCCGATCAGTACGCGCAGGACGGCTATGTCGCGCTCGCACCGGACGTGTTCTGGCGCGTGCAGCCGCGCGTCGAGTTGACGTATGAGGGCAAGGATCGCGAAAAGGGCATCGAGCTGATGCAGAAGACCAAGGTCGACGACGCGGTCGCCGACATCGGCGCCGCCGCGGCCGCCTTGCGCGCGCTGCCGGAAGTGACCGGCAAGGTCGCGGCGATCGGCTACTGCTTCGGCGGCCGTCTCGCCTATCTGGCCGCAGCGGCCGGTTCGGTCGACGCCGCAGTCGCCTACTACGGCGGCGGCATCCACAACCATCTCGACAAGGCCGCGAACGTCAAGGTGCCGATGCAGTTCCACTACGGCGAGCTTGACGCGCATATTCTGCCGTCGGACATCGGCCAGATCCAGGAGCGCTTCGCGGGTCGTGCCGACGTGCAATTCAACATCTACCCGAACGCGGATCATGGCTTCAACTGCTCGGATCGTGCGTCGTACAACCAGCACGCGTCCGCGTTGGCGCATGGCCGCACGCTGACGTTCCTCGGCGAGCGGATGTAATTCGCGGTTCCGGCAATTAGCCGGACCGGCCGCGTCACTGATGTGATCGCCAGCTCGCGCATTTGAAGTGAGCATTCGAATTCACATCAGTCACGTCGGCGCTCAACTCAGGTACTCTGTGAAAGACGGCGTGTCGGCCGACACGCCGTCTTTCACATGCGCGACGCCCGAGCGGAGCAACGCGAAAATCGAGCGAAACGACGCCGTCGCGCGTGCATGGCCTGCCGCGAATTCGACGCGGCATGCCAACCGACCGCGAGGGCTCAAACGACGTGCTATCAGACTATCTCGCTCATGACGCCATCGGCCTCGCCGAACTCGTGCGCACGCGCCAGGTTAGCGCGCGCGAATTGATCGACGTCGCGATCTCGCGCACCGAGGCCGTCAATCCCGCGATCAACGCAGTCGTTCTGAAGGACTACGATGCGGCCCGCCAGCGCGCGTCGCGCGACGACGCAAATCGCGCGAATAGCGCCGACGGCGTGAACGGAACGGACAACTCCTCCGCCCACGCCGCGCTCGCCGGCGTGCCGTTCCTGATCAAGGATCTCGGCGCGCCCGTGGCGGGACTGCGCATGGCCATGGGCAGCCGCCACTACCGCCACTTCATTCCGACGCAGGACGCGCCGGTCGTCGCGCTCGCGAAAGCGGCGGGTCTGAACATCTTCGCGAAGACCAGCACCTCCGAGCTCGGCCAGATGCCTTATACGGAGCCCGAACTATTCGGCGCGTGCCGCAATCCGTGGAATCTCGATCACACGCCGGGCGGTTCGAGCGGCGGCGCGGCGGCGGCGGTCGCCGCCGGCGTGGTGCCGCTCGCGCATGCGTCGGACGGCGGCGGCTCGATCCGAATTCCGGCGTCATGCTGCGGACTGTTCGGCCTGAAACCGTCGCGCGGTCGCGTGCCGCGCGCGGCGCAGGCCAGTGCCGGCGAACTCGGCATCGATCACGCCGTCTCGCGCAGCGTGCGCGACAGCGCATTGCTGCTCGACCTGCTGGCGGGCAACGCCGAGCGGCCGGCCGGCGCGCCCGGCACCTTTCTCGGCGCAACCCGCGAGCCATGCAAGCCGCTGACGATCGCCTACGTGACGGAGCCGATGCTCGCGCCATCGTTATCGGCCGATGCGCGCGCCGCGCTCGACGACGCCGCGCAACTCGCGAGCTCACTCGGCCATCGTCTGGAGCCGGTGTCGCTCGGCGTCGATTTCGCGGCGGTCCGTCATGCGTTCTTGACGCTGTGGTCGGTGACCGCCGAAGACCTCGTGCTGAACGCGGAGCGCATCACCGGCCACAGGCCGACGCGCGGCGAGTTCGAAATTTCGACGTGGGCGATGGCGCACGTCGGCCGCAAGATCGGCGAGCAGGGTTTGCCGGCCGCGCTCGACGAACAGCGCCGCATCACCGCGCGTCTGACCGATCTGCTGAACCGCTATGACGTGCTGTTGTGCGCGACGCTCGCGTCCGCGCCGATCAAGATCGGCGAGATGCGGCCGAGTTCCGTCGAGCGCATGCAAATGCGCGCGGTCACCACGATGCCGCTGGAACGATTGATGAAGAGACTGCTGTTCGAAGCCTCGAACAAGGCATTCGCTTGGGCCGGTTGCACGGAGCTGTTCAACCTGAGTGGCCAGCCGGCGATGTCGGTGCCCTTGTACTGGAACGCGCGCGGGCTGCCGATCGGCGTGCAGTTCGCCGCGCGTGTCGGCGGTGAGGCGACGCTGTTCAGACTCGCCGCGCAACTCGAGGCGGCACGGCCGTGGTTCGACAGGCGCCCACCATTGATGAAAGCGCGGCGCTAAAAAATCCAGCGGCCGGCTGCAATCCGCATCTGGCGCAAAACGCCACGATGCACGCAGTCGCGGGATGCGCCGCGATGTCGCCGCGCATCCCGCGCAAAGCCCTGCTAGCACATCACACGCAGGCTCGATCAGGCCTTCTTGTTATAAGCGCTGCACCAGCCGGTGGCAGCGACCTGTTTGCCCGCGAACATCGGGCAGCCGCCGTAGGCATCGCCCGCCTTGCCCTGGAAGAAGCTGCAGTTGCTGCATTGCTGGCCTGGCTGGAATTTGGCGAATTTCGCCTTGTCGACCTTGCTCGCGTCCGCCTTGTAACCAAGCGCCTGCGCGGTCGGATCGGTTTCGGAGACTTTCGGCGCGTCGGCGAACGCCTGGCGCGACAGTGCGAGTGTCGATGCCACACCGATGCTGGTGATCAAAAACGTACGACGGGAAGATCTCATGGGGACTCACTCCATTTATATTGGAATCAACGCCGTTCTGATGACAGCGTTCGCCAAGCATAGCAACGAAGCCGTCTCCGGTGATATTCCAAATGCTGGAGATAAGCGGATCGGTACGGTGTAATCGCGGGCTTACGCGCGCCCCGCCAGCTCGCAGACCCGCTGCGCGATCGGCAGTGATGCCGTCAGACCCGGCGACTCGATGCCGAACAGATTGACGAGCCCGCGCACACCATGCGCGGCCGGCCCCTGAATTACGAAATCGGCGGCGGGTTCACCAGGACCTGAAAGCTTCGGACGAATGCCCGCGTAAGCCGGCTGCAACGCGTTATCGGGCAAGGCCGGCCAGTACGCGCGAATCGCCGCATAAAACGACTCCGCGCGGCGCGGATCGACGTCGTAATTGATCGCGTCGACCCACTCGACGTCGGGACCGAAACGCGCCTGGCCGCCGAGATCGAGCGTCAGGTGCACGCCCAGGCCGGCCTCGTTCGGCATCGGATAGATCAGGCGGCTGAACGGCGCGCGCCCCGAGATGCTGAAGTAATTGCCGCGGGCGAAGTAAAGCGGCGGCACGTGGCGCGGGTCGAGCCCGCGAATCTTGCGCGCGAGCGCGTTCGCATGCAGACCCGCGCTGTTGATCACGCAGGCGGCGCTGATCGTGGTGGGCGCCGCACCGCCGACCGCGATCGTGAAGCGGCCGTTGTGAGCCTCGATCGCCTCGACCGGCGCATGAAACGCGTACACGGCGCCGTCACGCTCGGCATCGCCTTGCAGCGCGAGCATGTACTGATGACTATCGACGATCCCCGTCTGCGGCGAGAACACCGCCTCCACGCATTCGAGCGCTGGTTCGAGCGCCTGCGCCTGATCGCCGGTGATGCGCATCAGGTCGAGCACGCCGTTGTCGCGCCCTTTGGCCATGATGCTTTCGAGCTGCGGAATCTGGTTGCGCGACGTCGCGACGAGCAGCTTGCCGCAGCGCGAATGCGGCACGTTGCGCTCGGCGCAGTAGTCATACAGCATTTCGCGGCCGCGCACGCACAGCGTGGCCTTCAGCGATCCGCGCGGATAGTAGATGCCCGCGTGAATCACTTCGCTGTTGCGTGAACTCGTGCCCACGCCGATCGCGTCGGCGGCCTCCAGCACGATCACCTCGCGCCCGCGTGCCGCGAGAGCGCGCGCCGTCGCGAGGCCGATCACGCCGGCACCGATCACTACACATTCGATCTGATCCATATCCGTTGACGCGGCGCATCGCACCGCGCGCTGCCTCGTTCAGCCGATGGAAGGAAGACAGGAACGGCATCTCGCCGCCGCGTTCCGTTCATTGTCGAACGTATCTGTCCGCTGGGTCTGCTTATGTCTTTTTATCACCCCCACGGAAAATTGTACGACTCGGTACAGACAGAAGTGACAAACGCCCGTGCGCCTCGATCAGGTGATGGCGGCGCAAACTGGCTTGACTCCACGATCTACGTCGAAAACAGCAACAATTGCCGTTGCATTCACCACACACATTGTACGAATTGCCGCGACAGCCATCAAAATCACGAAAAACGCGGGATTGGTGCAACAAACTGGCCGAAAACGTCAAAACCCGATCGGTTTTCGCCGATTTCCGTAATCGAGCCGGATATCGGCGGGTTCGACCCGGTCGCGTCCCGCGATGCGCGCCGCGCCGAAGCCGTTCAGGATCGCGCGGCGCATCTCGCGCGGCGATGCCCGCTTGAGCGCATCGAGCGTCGCGTCGCCGAGCGTCTCCGGAAAGCGCAGGCCCCAGTTGTGCGCGCCGCGGATTTCGTCGTAGATCGACTGCGCGATGCGTCGCGCGCCGGCGTGGTCCGGCGGCGCGATCTCGTAGACGTTCATGCGGTTCAGGATCGGCTCGGGGATCGCGCGTTCGTCGTTGGCGGTCGCGATCCAGATCACGTTGCCCGCGTTAATTGGTATCTCGGCGAATTCGTCGACGAAGCTCTGGGCGGTGTCGTGTTCGAGTAGCGCGTACAGTGCGCCGAGCGGGTCGTATTGCGAATCGCCGGTCGCCTTGTCGATCTCGTCGACAGCGATGACCGGGTTCGCATAGCTGCCGTTCACGAGCGCATCGAACACCTTGCCCGGCTTTGCGTTCTTCCATTGCGACGACGCGCCCGACAGAATCCAGCCCGCCGTCAGCGAACTCATCGCGACGTATTGGTACGCGGTGCCGAGCAGGCGCGCCAACTGCTTCGCGAAATGCGTCTTGCCGATGCCGGGTTCGCCGAGCAGCAGGATCGGCATCAGTTCGAGCCGATCCTCGGTTTCGAGGCACAGCGCGACCTGCTTGCGGATGTCGTCGAGCGGTGACGAAAAATTGGGCAGCGCGTCGATCAGATCGTCGATCGACGGCATCCGGTTCGGCTTCACGCAGAAGCGCAGATTGCCGTTTTTCAGCATCTTTTCGTAGGTTGTGCGCAGCGCCTCGTTCGCGCCTTCGCCGAGACCGTTCAGCGCGCTTTCGACCTCGTCGAGGTCATACACCTGGCTGAACGAGGCCACGGCGATTTCCTGTTTGACCATTGCTGTCGTCATCGCTCACCCCGTCTCGCTGATCCTGCTGCGGCGGCGCCTTGTGAGCGCCGATACCAGTCCAGTGTAGCGAGGACACAAGTGCGTGCAAGCCAGCAGTCGCACGACTCTGCTGCTAACGATCGCGGGCATTCCGATCCTTATCTGGAATGGATTGTTGCTGAACCGGCCCTCCTCGACCGTGTCAGAAATCGTTGCGGCCATCGGGGGTAAGATTGCTCTCTGACCTGCTGCGGCGGAGGCAAGGCAACCCCGCAACCGACGCGTGAGCGGAGAACCTTTTATGTGGAAAACCAGTATCGTGGCCATGCTGCTTGGCGCTTCGTTGCTCGCCCACGCGCAACAACAGCCAGCGCAGCAGGTCGTGCAATGGCAATTGCAGGTAGTGAAAGATGGCCAGCAGATCGATTCGTTCGACGGCACCACTACCGTTGGCCAGGCGCGCACGGATACGCATCACCAGGTCGTGCAACACCCTGTCGGCTGCAAGGACCAGCCGGCCGGCAGCATCGATCTGTCGCGCACGATCACGGTGTCGCCGCTGCGCGTCGATCCCGAGGGCGTGATGTTTTCGATCGACACGCAGGAAACGCTCGAGGACAACAACGCGGCGCGCACCGACATCGGCTGCAAGCTGCCGCCGCAACCGCGCCAGGTGAGCGCGAGCCATCCGGGTCTGGTGGTGCCGCCGGATCAATGGGCGAGCTGGACGATCGTCGATCGCAATCCGAACCTCGTGTACCGCGTGCACGCGAGCGTCGTGAGCAACGGTGCGAATGCCAACGGTACGAATGGCGGCACGAGCGGCAATGGCGCCGCGGCTGGCGGCAACACTCCAAACTGACAGGAACCGCGCGCCTGACCGGCGCGCTCAAACAGAACACGTGGATAACGCGGCATGCGAAACCCAGAAGAACTGATCCGCGAGAGCCTCGCGCCGAACGATTTCGTCGCTGTAAGCTGGAACCTGCATAAGGGCCGCACCCCGCTCGGTTTTCAGGCCTGGCAGGCGATGCAGCGCTGGGTTCAATCGACTCACGCGGACGCGTACTTCCTGCAGGAAGCGATGGCGCGGCGCATGCCGTCGCCGGTGTTGGCGAGCAGTTTCGGTGCGCCGATGGACGATCCGCTGACCGACGTCTGGCACTGTCAGGCGACCGAAATCGCGCGCGCGCTCGAACTCGAAGTCGCACTCGGCCCGAACGTGTTCAAGCCGTCGTGGCGGCACGGCAATGCAATTCTGTCGCCGCATCCGCTGGATCTCGGCGGCCGCTGGGACATTTCCGCGCACCGCTTCGAAAAGCGCGGCCTGCTGGTCGCGCGTGCGACGTTCGGCGGGCGGCTCGTCACGCTGCTGTGTGCGCATCTCGCGCTGACGCGTCCGGCGCGCTTGCGGCAGATGAACTGGATCGCGCACTGGATCGCGAAGGAAGCCCCGGACGGTCCGCTCGTGCTGGCCGGCGACTTCAACGATTGGCGCAACGACTCGGTGCCGCTCTTTCGCGAGCACGGCTTGCAGGAAGTCGCGACGCTGCTCGGCGAACCGGCGCGCACGTTCCCGGCGTTCTCGCCGGCGCTGTCGCTCGACAAGATGTTCGTGCGCGGCATGCAGCCGGTCGAATGGATCCAGCCGACGCAGGAGACCGCGTGGCTGTCGGATCATTTGCCGTATATGGCGAAGTTGCGCTTGGAGTAAACGTTTTCGCTCGTTGCGCCTCCGCCAACGGAAAGCGCGTCCTCCCTTCACTCGCGATTCGGTGTCCAGCTCAGCGCCGCTTCTATCTCTTCCCCCGGCTGCAACACGCAGCCGCCGACGTGCTCTTGTGTACCAATCGCGTTGAAGCAGTCGGTCGTGTTCGTGACCGGCTCCACGCATAGCTGCGGATCGTTGGCCGGCGCGAACACGACCAGGTGATCGAACGGCGCGTCGGCCCGCATCGTCAGCTTGCGGCGCTCGTCGGGCCACGCGATCGTCGCCGCGCGCGACCAGTTCGAAAAGTTGTTATCCAGATCGAACTCGTTGGGTGACATGCCCGCGCGCAACGCGTCGACGGCAGGATGCGGGCCGAGATGCGTCGGCAGCACATCGGTGTCCGCGTGCCACATCGCCTGCACGTCGGCATGGATGCGCGTCGCCGCGGTGCGCGGATAGTACGGGTGATGGCCCATGCCGAACGGCATCGGCCGATCGGCGAGATTCCGTGCGGACATGGTGATGTGCAGCGCGCCGCCGCGCAACTCGATACGCTGCCGCGCGCGATAGCGAAACGGCCAGTCGCCGGTCACACTCGCATCGGGCTCGTGCTCGAAGTGCAAGTCCACCGCGCTTTCACCGCGCGCTCCGACGCGCCACGGACGACGCCACGCGTTGCCATGCAGCGCGTGGGCGAAACGCGGGTCGTTGCCGGCGAGCTCGATCGTCGCGCCGTCGAACACGAAGCGCGCATCGCGAATCCGGTTGCAGTACGGGAACAGCGGGAAGCTCGCCATGCGCAGCGGATCGCGCGCTTCGAACGCTTCCGGCAGCGCCGGCCGCAGCCAGTGCAACGGGCCTTCCGGCGTGACCTCGTAGAACGCCGCGAGCGCGCCGCCAATGTCCGGCGCGAGAACCGCGCGCAATGCGCCGGCCGACAACGTGACGAGGCGCGCGGCGATCGCGGGATCGTCGAGCCATGACAGCTGCGCCGGCGATCGGGTCACGGCATATGCCTCGCCCGGCCGTGCAGGAATCGGGGAAACGTCGCGCATGATCAGACGAGGCGAAATCGCGAGCGGAAAGCGGCAACAGAAACGTGCATTCATATCTCCTTTGACGTGCCGCGCCCCCGCGGCCGGCGGACTACCCCGAGCGAGAATGGCACGACACCGCATTGCCGGTCAATATTATTAGTAATAAATTCGTTCAAAAAGAGCCGGTAACGGAGCCTAAGCTCGATTCCCAAATGGCGAGGTAGCACGCGTTGCCGCACGCATATTATTAGTGGTACCGTCAGCAGCATGATGCCGCTGGCATTCCCCTGCTTCAGCGCCGCCTCAGCGCGGCCCGCACAATGAAAAAATCGACTCAACGCCGTCCCACCATGACCGACATCGCCAAGCTCACCGGCGTGTCGCAATCCACCGTCTCGCTCGTGCTCAATAACGCGGCCGGCGCGAAGTTCTCCGAGGCCACCCGCAACAAGGTGCTGAAGGCCGCGCACGACCTCGGCTACCGGCTGTCGCTGCGCGAGCCGCTCACGGCATCGAGCGACGAGCGCAATCTGATCGTCTATCTGGCCGATGAAATCTCCACGAGCCCGCACCCGGTCGTCAACATCGACGGCGCGCGCGACGCAGCGTACGCGAGCGGCAAGATGCTCGCCGTCTACTCGACGCACGGCAACGCCGACATCGAAAAACAGGTACTCGACACGGTCATCACCAATCCGCACGTATTCGGCGTGATCTACGCGACCGTCTATACGCGCAAGGTCGCGCCGCCGGCCGCGCTGTCGCAGGTGCCGACCGTGCTGCTGAACTGCTACACCGGCGACAGCACGTTTTCGTCGGTGGTACCGGCCGAGGTCGCGGGCGGCCATCTGGCCACCGAGTACCTGTTGCAAGCCGGCCACCGGCGCATCGGCTACATCAACGGCGAACCGTGGCAGGACGCCGCGAAAGACCGCCTGAAGGGCTACCGCACCGCGCTCGCGACCGCCGATCTGCCGTTCGCGGCCGAACTTGTGCGCGACGGCGACTGGAGTTCGGGCCTCGGCTTCGAGCTGACGCTGTCGCTGATGCGCGAAGCCAATCCGCCCACCGCGATCTTCTGCGCGAACGACCTGACCGCGATCGGCGCGATCGAGGCGCTCAAGCAACTCGGCCTGCGCGTGCCCGAGGACGTGTCGGTGCTCGGCTACGACGACCAGGAAATCGCCCGCCACACGCATCCGCCACTGTCGACGGTGGTGCTGCCCAACTACGAACTCGGCCGCTGGGCCGTCGAGACGTTGCTGCAGGAAGAGCACAACCGCGCGGCCGGCGCACCGGTGCGCCATCGCACGGTGAAGCTCGACGGACCACTGGTCGAACGCGCCTCGGTCAGGGTAATTACCGAGGCAAAAATCGGCGACGATTAATATTATTAGTGATTGACCGATAATAATTCCGAGTGGAATAATCGGCACGTCGGGTCGGGAAGAACGCGCACCGGTGGGTTATAGCCAACCGCATCCTCGCCGTCGAAACAGCGTCGGGCTCCCGGCTGGACAGAGACAATCCCGAGCAGCACAAAAAGCAAATACACCGTCACCGGTTACTGGAGGAAGACATGGCGTCGCTCATTACGCAGTCGCGCACGCACGCGCGCAAGCAGCAGATTCGTCCGCTCGCAGCTTCGCTGCTGGCTCTGGCAATCGGTGTCGGCGCGGCGGCCGCGCATGCCGACGACGCATTGCCGAAGCTGGCGACCAAGACCCCGTTGAAGGTCGGCTTCGCGCAGACCGAAAGCAACAACCCGTGGCGTCTCGCGGAAACCAGGAGCTTCAAGGACATCGCCGCGAAATGCGGCTGGCAGATCGTGATGACCGACGCCAACGGCTCCAACTCCAAACAGGTCTCCGACATTCAAAGCATGATCGCCCAGCACGTCGATCTGCTGGTATTCCCGCCGCGTGAAGAAAAGCCGCTCGCGCCGGTCGTGCTGCAGGCGAAGAAGGCCGGCATTCCGGTGATCCTCGTCGACCGCAACGTCGACCAGTCGGTCGCGAAGGCGGGCCGGGACTACATCACGTTCATCGGCTCGGACTTCATCGATCAGGGTCATCGCGCCGCCGACTGGCTAATCAAGGCCACGGGCGGCAAGGCGAAGATCATCGAGCTCGAAGGCACGACGGGTGCGTCGGCCGCGAACGATCGCAAGAAGGGCTTCGACGAAGTGATCGCGAAGAACCCTGGCATGACGATCATCGCGTCGCAAAGCGGCGACTTCGCGCGCGACACCGGCCGCAAGGTGATGGAAACGCTGCTGCAGGCGCATCCTGACGTGACCGCCGTGTACGCGCACAATGATGAAATGGCGCTCGGCGCGATCGCCGCGATCAAGGCGGCCGGCAAGCAGCCGGGCAAGGACATCCAGATCGTCACGATCGACGGGACCAAGGGCGGCATGGACGCGATCGCGGCTGGCGAGCTCGGCGCGAGCGTGCAGTCGAGCCCGTTCTTCGGCCCGCTCGCCTGCGACGTCGCGCAGCGCTATGCGAAGGGTGAAAAGATCCCGACCTGGGTCAAGGTGTCCGACCGCTTCTACGATAAGGAAAACGTGCAGCAGAACATGCAGTACGGCTATTGATCGCAAGCATCGGGAAGCGCCCCGGGGCGGCATGTTCCCGGGGACTCCCTTCGGCGTTGTAGCAGGAAGTCATCCGCCTTCTATGAATGTCTCCTCGTCGGGCGGGTGGCGGGAAGGTTTCGAAGCGACGCGCCCGTGACCGACGGACCGTCGCTTCGCTTTTATGCGGGCGTAAGATGGGCCGCACGCGCTGGGGCGGCCCGACCGCGTCGCCAGCAACAGCGCATCCGGCAATATCGGCAGCATCCGCATCAGGAGAACTCCCGTGACGGAATCTGGCAAAGAGACGCCACACTCCCCCCTTTCCCGTTCGCCGCTGCTCGAGATGCAGGACATCGGCATCAGCTTCGGCGGCGTGCCCGCGTTGCGCGGCGCGAATCTGAGCGTGACAGCCGGCGAAGTGCACGCACTAATCGGCCAGAATGGCGCCGGCAAATCGACGCTGATCAAGATCCTGACCGGCGCCTATCGGCGCGGCTCGGGCAGCGTGCGCTTCGAAGGCCGCGAGGTCGATTTCCGCACGCCGAAGCAGGCGCGCGAAGCGGGCATCAGCACGATCTACCAGGAGATCAACCTGGTACCGTTCCGCTCGGTCGCGGAAAACATCTTTCTGGGCCGCGAGCCGCGCCGCTTTGGTCTGATCGACTGGCGCACGGTGCAGCAGCGCGCGGCGGCGCTGCTCGATTCGTTCGGTTTGCAGATCGACGTGAAGAAGCCGGTCGGCCGTTACTCGACCGCGATCCAGCAGATGGTGGCGCTTGCGCGCGCGGTGTCGTCGGACGCGAAGATGGTGATCATGGACGAGTCGACGTCGTCGCTCGACGAGCGCGAGGTCGAACTGCTGTTCACCGTCGTGCGCAAGCTGCGGGACGACGCCCGCGCGGTGATCTTCGTGTCGCACCGGCTGGACGAGCTTTACGCGCTGTGCGATCGCGTGACCGTGATGCGCGATGGCCAGACGGTCGCGCAAAGCACGATGGCCGAGATGGACAAGCTGCAGCTCGTCACGACGATGCTCGGCCGCTCCCTCGCCGCGGTCGTGCAAGACGACACGGCGGCGCGCGAAGCGAATCTCGCGAAGCGCGGCAAGCAGGTGATCGGCGCGACACAGCTTGGCGCGCCGCCGAAGGTCAACGGCGTGTCGCTCGACGTGCACGCGGGCGAGGCGGTGGGTCTGGCCGGCCTGCTCGGCTCGGGCCGCACCGAAACGATGCGGCTGATGTTCGGCGCCGACCCGCTGGCGCAAGGCTCGCTCGCGATCGGCGGCGAGACGGTTGCGCTGAAATCTCCGCAGGACGCGATCGCTCGCGGCCTCGCGTACCTGACCGAAGACCGCAAGGGCGAAGGCATCGTCCCCGAACTGTCGGTGCGCGACAACCTGACGCTCGTCTGCCTGCGCACGCTTGCGAAAAACGGCATCGTCGACGTGAAGAAGCAGCAGGTGATCGTCGATCGCTTCATCGCTTCGCTCGGCATCAAGCTGCGCTCGGCCGATCAGCCGATCCGCGAGCTGTCGGGCGGCAATCAGCAGAAAGTGCTGCTCGCGCGCTGGCTCGCGGCTGAACCCGCGCTGCTGCTGCTCGACGAGCCGACGCGCGGCATCGACGTCGGCGCGAAAGCCGATGTCGCGAAGATCGTGCGCGAGTTGCGCGACGCGGGGCTCGCGGTGCTGCTGTCCGCGTCCGAGCTCGAAGAGCTGACCGCGGTCGCCGATCGCGCGGTCGTGATCCGCGACGGCCGCACCGTCGCCGAACTGAACGGAGCCGAGATGAGCGAGACCGCGATCATGGATGCGATCGCCTACGGCAGCGAGGGCCAATCCGCGCTCGCGCAAGCCGCGCGAGCGGCACACATCGAAGACGCGCTGGAGGGCGACCGTCATGGCGCTTAAGCTCCATTCCAATCCGCTGCGCGGCGAGGCGCCGGGCGCAGATGCAACCATGATGCAATCGACCGACACGCCGCCCGCCCGGTCCGCGAGCACCGTGCAGAAGTGGCGCCATCTCGCGATGCAGCGCGAAGTGATCGTGCTGCTCGCGATGGTGCTGTTCAACCTGATCTTCACGCCGCACTTCTGGTCGCTGCAGACCTTCAACGTAAACATGACGCAGGTCGTGACCATCGTGGTCGTCGGCATCGGCATGACGCTGGTCGTGGCGACGGGCGGCATCGATCTGTCGGTGGGCGCGTCGATGGCGATTTCGGGCGCGCTCGCGCCGATGCTGTTCCTCAACATCGCGGGACCGCTCGGCATCGCGCTCGCGTTCGTGCTGCCGGTGTTGGCGGCCGCCCTGTGCGGTGTGTTCAACGGACTGCTCGTCACACGATTATCGGTGCAGCCGATCGTCGCGACGCTCGTGCTGTTCATCGCCGGACGTGGCATCGCGCAGGTCGTCACCGACGGCAGTCTGCAAGCGTTCAACACGCCAGCCTTTCAGTGGATCGCGCTCGGCAAGGTCGCGGGCGTGCCGTTCCAGGTGCTGCTGATGCTCGCGCTGGTCGGCGTATTCGTGTGGGTCGTGCGCAAGACGCTGTTCGGCCAGTATCTGCTGATCACCGGCGGCAACGAGAAAGCCGCGTATCTGTGCGGCGTGCCGACCGCTGCCGTCAAGATGATCGCGTACACGCTGTGCGCGGCGCTCGCGGGCCTCGCGGGGCTGATCTCGATTTCGGTGAATTCCTCGTCGGACGCGAACGTCGTGGGGCTCGGTGTCGAACTCGATGCGATCGCGGCGGTCGCGGTCGGCGGCACCGCGCTGACGGGCGGCAAGGCGTATATAGGCGGCACGCTGATCGGCGCGCTGATCATCCAGTTGCTGCGCTATACGCTGCTCGCTCACGGCATTCCCGATGCGGCCGCGCTCGTCGTGAAGGCCGGCATCATCGTCGCGGCGGTTTACGTGCAGCGGCGCCCGCGCTGACAACCTTTCCGGATTCGATGCGATGAAAAAGAATCTTCCCATCCTGCTCGCGCTCGCGGCGCTCGTCGTCTTTGGGCTCGTGCGCTATGACCACTTCGGCTCGGCGTACAACATCACGTCGTTCTGGCGCTACAACTCGATGTTCGCGCTGATCTCGATCGGCATGGCCTTCGTGATCATCACGGGCGGCATCGATCTGTCGGTCGGCACGGTCGCGGCGCTCGCCAGCGTGGTCGCCGCGCTGACGAGCGTCTACGGAGGCTGGGTCGCGGTGCTGGCGGGCTGCGCGGCCGGGCTCGCGGTCGGCGTGCTGAACGGCATCATCATCACGCGGCTCAAGATCCTGCCGTTCATCGTCACGCTGGCGACGAGCCTCGGCGCGCACGGCGTCGCGCTGTTGCTGGGCAAGAACGATGCGGTCTCGATCGCGGCCGATTCGAACTTCGGCAACTTCGGTCAGGGCGACCTGCTCGGACTGCCGATCCCGGGACTCGTCGCGCTGGTCGCCGCGGTGGCCGGCTGGCTCGCGCTGCGCAGCACGCGCTTCGGGCGGCACTCGCTCGCGATCGGCGGCAGCGAGGAGGCCGCGCGGCTGATGGGGCTTAACGTGGACCGCACGCTGGTGATGGCCTATGCGGTCAGCGGGCTGCTCGCCGGCATGGCGGGCGTGATCCTCGCCGCGCAGTTCGGCGCGGGGCAACCGAACGAAGGCGTCGGCTGGGAGCTGTTCGCGATCTCGGCGGTCGTGCTCGGTGGCACGCTGCTGACCGGCGGCGAAGGTTCCGTCGCGATGACGATCGCCGGCGTGCTGCTGCTCGGGCTCGTATTCAATCTGCTGAACTTCGAGAACGGACTCGGCTTCATCAGTCTGTCCGCGTACTGGCAATCGGTGATTCGCGGCGTGTTCCTGCTACTCGTGATCGTGCTGCAGGCGCGGGTGCTGAAACAGCGAGGAAAAAAGCGGGCGGCGGCGGCCTGAGCAAGCGGCACCCGCGAGTTGGCGTCAACAATACCATCGGACAGATTTTCCTTATTTGACTGAGGCTTGCCGCTACAATCGCCGCCCCCGATCCATATCTGCGTACCGATAGACCCGCCGTGAAACCGTGTGACCGTGACGTGTCCCCGACGCGTCAGGACGTCCCCGATCGTCGTCCTCGGTTTCCTTATTGATTATTCGTGCGCAACGTCCAGACCGTTGCGGTATTGGTGGCGTCGTCCACCGCCGTGAACTGCAGGTGGCGGTTGCTATCGAGGCCGAAGGCGAGGCCGAACGCCGAGCCCGGCGCAGGATCGACCTGCAATTGGGCGACGAATTGTCCGTCGACGGTGAACTCGACGATTTCGCTGGGCTGATTCGGGTCGGGGTTGACCGCGTCGCCGTTTGCGGTGACGAGATGCCCGTTGGGTGCGAGTGCCAACGCAAGCGGACCGTGCAGGTGATTGTTGTCCTGGTAAATCATCCGGCCGACGCCGCCATCGTGATTCGCGCCCGCGGCGCCATAGATGGCGAACACCGCGTTGTCACCTGTCGAGGCGACGTACAGCACGTCATGCGTCGGATCGTATGCCAGTCCGGTCGGGCCGACCACCAGTGCCGCCGGATCGGTGCGGTGCAGATAGCCTGATGCAATGATGGTCGAGCTAGGCAGCATCTGAACGCCGTTCTGCCCGATCGCAAGATCGATCCGCGCGACCTTTCCGTTCAGCACATCCGAGACGAAGACCCTGACGAATTGCCCCCCGTCGATCACGGTGAGATCCCAAGGCCCGTCCAGCAGCTTCTTATCTTTCAGTTCCGTGACGAGCCCGCCTTGCGGATTGATGACGAGCAGCGAGCCCGGAGGGACGACGTTCTTGCCATCCGTAGTCGGCACATTGCCCACCAGCACGAAGCCACTTCTGAGCACCGCGAGCGCCGTCGTGAGACCGAGATTGTTTCCCTGGAAGAAGGTCACCGGATTGCTATTGGGCACGAGCTTGACGATCGTCGTACCGGTTCCCTGCAGGTTCGACTGCGCATTGAAATTCGACACCACCACATCGCCGGGTTTGAGCGTGCTCCAGGACGGCACGCCGAACGGCACGAACGCCATGCCATACGGATTGACATCGCCGTTGGCCGGAACTGTCGACGAGGTCACGGACTGCGGCGGCAAAATCACCTCCTGCGCCTCGGCCCCGACCGCCCCCAACGATAAAACCAGCAGACCGGCATGACACACCGCACGACGTAAGCGGCGCGATGCGCGTGCCCATATCGCCAATCCGGTGAAGTCCGGGTATGAACCGAATGCAGACATCGCACGAGAAGTTTCCATTTGACACCTCCTACTCGCAGGGGCGGTCGCGGCCGCCAGGACGAGTCGCGCAGCCACCGCACTGCCTGGCTTCGCGCGACTCGCGTCCTGCGTAAACGAGGTGAGGTCAGGCGTATTCCCCAAAAAATCGCGCCGGGCAACCGATAGTCGAACCCGAGGCGATCCCGATGGCGTCGGGACGGTTCCGCCCCATTTGCCGGCCTTATTAGCAGGGTCAATGCTGCAGCGCACGCCGCGTTTCGGTATCATCTTGAAATTGTTGCCCACGCGGCGCGTCGCTTTCACGCCTGCCGGACAGCCAATGGCAGCCGCCCTGCGCGGCGTTCGCCGAATCGCCGTACCCCGCTGAAGCACGGCCGCTCTCACGCCAACGTACTTCGCGGCGCCAGCAAGCCGGCGCCGCCGCTTCCCGGTTTTGGCAACCCGCTTTACCACGCTCGCCCGCCGCGCCGCGGCCCCGCCCCGGCGGGCACGGTAAAATGCTGGATTGCGCGGGAGTCCCGACTCCGGATCAGCGCAGCATCGCCCTTGCCGTGCCGGCCGGCTCAGACGACTGGCCGCCTTTGTTTTCGCACTATCCAAGAAGCCATGAGCAACCTGAATTCACAAACCGTCCTGAGCGTCCATCACTGGACCGATACGCTTTTCAGCTTCACCTGCACGCGCGATCCGTCGTTCCGCTTCGAAAACGGCCAGTTCACGATGGTCGGCCTGCAGGTCGACGGCAAGCCGCTGCTGCGCGCCTACAGCCTCGCGAGTGCGAACTACGAAGAACATCTCGAATTCCTCAGCATCAAGGTGCAGGACGGTCCGCTCACCTCGCGTCTGCAGCATCTGAAGGTCGGCGACGAAGTGCTGATTGGCAAGAAGCCGGTCGGCACGCTGGTGGCCGATAACCTGCTGCCGGGCAAGACGCTGTGGCTGCTGTCTACCGGCACGGGCCTCGCGCCGTTCATGTCGATCATCAAAGATCCGGACATTTACGACCGCTACGAACGCGTGGTGCTCACGCACACCTGCCGTTTCGTCGACGAACTCGCGTACAAGGAATACATCACCGAGCACCTGCCGGCGCATGAACACCTCGGCGAGCTCGTGCAGGAAAAGCTGCTGTACTACCCGACCGTCACGCGCGAAGCGTTCCAGAACCGCGGCCGCATCACCGAGCTGATCGAAACCGAAAAGCTGTTCGCCGACCTCGGCGTGCCGGGTTTCTCGCTCGAAAACGACCGCGTCATGCTGTGCGGCAGCCCGCACATGCTGCGCGACACGCGCAAGCTGCTCGAAGATGCCGGTTTCAAGGAAGGCAGCAACAACGAGCCGGGTCATTACGTGGTCGAAAAGGCCTTCGTCGGCTAAACCGTCGTTCCCTCTCGCGGCTCACGCACCGCAAATTCCAAAAAAGGAGCCTCTGGGCTCCTTTTTTGTTGCTCCGTTACAAATTGGACGCTGTTACGTCACCTTCGCTGTCAGAATTCCTCTGACACGGCGGGCGGATGACAAACATCAAGTAATTTCTACAAACCATGCGCTAAGCCTTGGCGCGACTGCTTTTTTAATCTTTTTGGGATATCATCGCGCCGCGAGATCAGACGAATTCATGCACTGAACATCGTCAACCCGAGTTGTTACTGAATGTAAATTTCGTTACGTTGGGCCATCGTGTTTCGTCCGACGCGAAACCGCGTGATTCGCAGGCGCTGATCGCGTCTGCGCGCGCGCTTCGCTGTCCACTCCGCTTCCTGAGAGGGAAATTCATGGATACGCCGACTGCCGTGCCGTTCAACGCTGCGCTGGCCTCGGCCGCGCAGCGTGATGGCTTCGACATGCCGTCGCACGCCGCGCGCGAGATCGAGCGGCTGCGCGCGCGGGTGCGCGAGCTGTCGGCCGAACTGGTCGATGCGCAGGAAAGCGTACGCCGCCACGTCGCGCGCGAGTTGCACGACGGCGTCGGCGCCGAGCTGACCGCGACGCGCTTCGCGCTCGCCGGCATCGAAACCTGGCTGCCCGCCGACGCGCCGCCGCAATGCGCGGCCGCGCTCGCGGTCGCGAACCGTTCGCTCGACGCCGTGCACGCGGCGAACCGCGAGGCCATCGCGCAACTGCACGCGCCGTCGTTCGAGACTGGCCTCGCCGGCGCGCTGAAGTGCTGGGTGCGCGACTTCTCCTCTCGCACCGGCTTGCGCACCACCGTCACCTGCGCCGACGACGCGCGTCTCGCGCGCCTGCCCGCCGATGCGGCACTCGCCGTGTTCCGCGTCGCGCAGGAAGCGCTGAACAACGTCGCGAAGCACGCACGCGCGAGCTGCGCCGACGTGCGCATCGAAACCGGTGCGCGTCATCTGAGGCTCATCGTCAGCGACGACGGCATCGGCCTGCCGCGCGGCGCGCGCGAACGCGGTGGCCAGAAACAGCCAGCCGGCCATTTCGGCCTCGCCGGCATGCAGGCGCGCTGCGCCGCATTCGACGGCACGTTGCGGGTCGGCGCGAGGCGCGCAAGCGTCGGTTGCAGCGAGGATAGCGGCACTGGCAGCAACGGCGCCGTCGCCCCGCGCGGCACCTTGATCCAGGCCCGCTTCGCGTGGCACGCGGTGCTGGCCACCACCCCCGCCCCGCGCGCCGCCCGGCGCGCGCTGCAATCGTGAGCACGCGACCATGAGCCTGCGCATCCTGATCGTCGAAGATCACGCGGTGGTCCGCCAGGGCGTTCGCCAGCTGCTGCTCGATCGCGGCGTCGCGCGCGAGGTCGCCGAGGCGCAAAGCGGCTCCGAAGCGCTCGACTCGGTCGTCCATCACAGCTTCGACGTCGTGCTGCTCGACATCTCGCTGCCCGACATGAATGGCGTCGAGGTGCTCAAGCGCCTGAAGCGCAAGGCGCCACGCGTCGCGGTGCTGATGTTCTCGATGTACCGCGAGGACCAGTACGCGGTGCGCGCGCTCAAGGCCGGCGCGTCCGGCTATCTGTCGAAGACGGTCGACGCCGCGCAGATGATCGGCGCGATCCGGCAAGTCGCCGCGGGCCGCAAGTACGTGAGCCCCGAGATGGCCGAGGCACTCGCCGACTACGTGTCGTTCGACGGCGAGCAGTTGCCGCACGAAAAGCTGTCCGATCGCGAGTACCAGACGCTGTGCATGCTCGCGTCGGGCAAACGGCTCACCGATATTGCGGCCACACTGTCGCTGTCGGTGAAGACGGTCAGCGTGTACCGCACGCGGCTGCTCGACAAGATGAAGCTGCGCAACAACGCCGAGCTCACGTTCTATGTGATGAGCAACCGCCTCGTCGATCTGAATCCAGCGATGGCCGGCTAGGCCAGCAGACGCCATAGCCCATGACTGCGGCGTTGTGCCGCAGTCGGCCCGAGCCGATCGTGGCGGCCGCGCAAACGAAGAAATTCCGTCCCCATCGATCGCCAATTCAGTAAAAGCTTACTGCCGCCCCGCGTGCGGCACCGCAAGACCACCCCGCCGCCCCTCCTGGCGGGAGTTTCCGCCCATCGCCCTCGTCCACGAAGCGCCGTTTTGAACCGGCCCGGTGGCACGCATCCGCTAGAATTGCGGGTTTTCCCGACATTCGGCGCGCAACACGCGTGCACCACTGGAGACCCACGCCAATGTCCCTGTTTCGCAAAAAGAGCGTCGAGCACATGCTTGCGGCAAGCGCTCAGACCGCCGGCCTGAAAAAGGCGCTCGGCGCGCTCGACCTGACTTTCCTCGGCGTCGGCGCCATCATCGGCACCGGCATCTTCGTGCTCACCGGCACGGGCGCCTTGCAGGCCGGCCCCGCGCTGATGATCTCGTTCGTGGTCGCGGCGATCGCCTGCGGCTTTGCCGCCCTCGCGTATGCGGAATTCGCGTCGACAATTCCGGTCGCCGGTTCGATCTACACGTACTCGTACGCGACGCTCGGCGAGCTGGCCGCATGGATCATCGGCTGGGACCTGATGCTCGAATATGGGCTCGCGACCTCGGCGGTGTCGGTCGGCTGGTCAGGCTATCTGCAGTCGCTGCTGTCGGGCTTCGGCGTGTCGCTGCCGATGGCGCTGACCGCGGCCCCCGGCGCCGTCCCCGGACACCAAACGCTGTTCGACCTGCCCGCCTTCCTAGTGATGATGGCGATCACCACGCTGCTGTCGGTCGGTGTGCGCGAATCCGCGCGGATCAACAACATCATGGTGGCGATCAAGGTCGTGGTCGTGCTGCTCGTGATCGGCGTCGGCGTGTTTCACGTTACGCCGGCCAACTGGCACCCGTTCATGCCGCACGGCTGGAGCGGCGTGTTCGGCGCGGCCGCGGTGATGTTCTTCGCGTTCATCGGCTTCGACTCGGTGTCGTCGGCGGCGGAAGAGGTGAAGAATCCGAAGCGGGATCTGCCGATCGGCATCATCGCGTCGCTGGGCGTGTGCGCGGTGTTGTATGTGGCCGTGGCCGCGGTCGTCACCGGCATCGTGCCGTCCGAGAAGTTCATGGGCATTTCGCACCCGGTGTCATACGCGCTGCAACTCGCGGGGCAAAACTGGGTCGCGGGCTTCATCGACCTCGGCGCCGTGCTCGGCATGCTGACCGTGATTCTCGTGATGGCCTACGGTCAGACGCGCGTGATCTTCGCGATGTCGCGCGACGGCCTGCTGCCCGCGAAGCTGTCGAAAGTGCATCCGCGCTTCGCGACGCCGTTCTTCACGACGTGGCTCGTCGGTATCTTCTTCGGCCTGATCGGCGCGCTGGTGCCGCTCAATGTGTTGGCTGAACTGATCAATATCGGCACGCTCGCGGCATTCTCGATGGTGTCGATCGCGGTGCTCGTGCTGCGCAAGACCCACCCCGAGCTGCCGCGCGCGTTCCGTTGCCCGGGCGTGCCGGTCGTGCCGGTGCTCGCGGTCGCATCGTGCCTGTTCCTGATGCTGAATCTTCAAGGCATCACGTGGGGCGCGTTCCTCATCTGGCTCGCGATCGGCATGGTCGTTTATTTCGGCTACTCGCGCCGTCATTCGAAACTGGCAAAGTAAGGCGCCGTTTTCAACGAGGCCGCGCCAATGAGCTGAATGCTCGCGAGCGCGGCCTCGCTTTCCGCTGATTTATCGAAGCGCCCCGTCATGCCCTGCAGACGGGGCGCTCGTCTTTGCGGCGTCCCGTTCCGTGGCCCCGTCTTCTGTTGGTGCGCTCGCGCGCGCCGACACACTTCCCCTCATAGCGCGTCCGCGCGATTTGTGCTTTACTTTTCGGCAGACTTGTAAAACCCGCAGCACCCTCATCGGACCTCGCGAACCGCAGTCACTCGCAGTCGAAGCAAAAGCAGGGGCAACAACAATCACAGGTCCGGTCTCACCCACAGCAACTATCTTGCATGGGATCGTGGTCAGCGTGGAGGCGGGGATCGATACGCCGAAGCGCTCGCTCCGATCAATCGCGTTTAAACCGCATGGGACCGCGGTAAGCGCTAAAGCGCTAACCGCGGTCGACATAGGAGACAGCTTCATGGCGATCAGCATCAGTCTGACGGTCAATGGCGCACCCGTGAGCGCCTCAGTCGACCCTGGCACCCTGCTTGTCCAGTTCCTGCGCGATCAACTCCGTCTGACCGGCACCCACGTCGGCTGCGATACCGCGCAATGCGGCGCCTGCACCGTGCATCTGAACGGCCGCGCGATCAAGTCCTGCAACATCCTCGCCGCGCAAGCCGATGGCGCCGAAGTCACGACCATCGAAGGGCTCGCGCACAACGGCGCGCTGCATCCGATGCAGGCCGCGTTCAAGCACTGCCACGGTTTGCAATGCGGCTTCTGCACGCCGGGCATGGTGATGAACGCGGTGTCGCTGGTGCAGCGTCAACCCGATCTGACCGGCGACGAAGTGCGCGAACAGCTCGACGGCAATCTATGCCGCTGTACGGGTTATCACAACATCGTCAAGGCCGTGCTCGAAGGCGCCGCGGGTATGAAGGCGTCCGCCGCATCGAGCGCAACTGCCGGCGCGAATGCCGCCGGCGCAACCGCCTGAGGAGCCGACGATGAACGCACCCGATACCCAGAGCCTGATCGGCGCCGCCGTCGAACGTAAGGAAGACTATCGCTTCCTGACCGGCAAAGGCCAGTACACCGACGACATCGTGCTGCCGCAGCAAACCTACGCGGTGTTCCTGCGCTCGCCGCATGCGCACGCGAAGATCAACAGCATCGACACGAGCGCGGCCAAACAGTCGCCGGGCGTGGTCGCGATCTTCACCGGCGCGGACCTGGCGGCGGAGAAGGTCGGCGGACTGCCGTGCGGCTGGCTGATCCATAGCACCGACGGCAAGCCGATGAACGAGCCGCCGCATCCCGTGATCGCGCATACGAAAGCGCGGCATGTGGGCGACCAGGTCGCGCTGGTGATCGCCGAATCGATCAAGGCCGCGAAAGATGCGGCCGAACTGATCGAGGTCGATTACGAAGAACTGCCGGCCGTCGTCGATACCGCGCATGCGGCCGACCCGGGTCAGGCGGCGGTGCACGACGAAGTGCCCGACAACGTCTGCTACAACTGGGGTCACGGCGACAAGGCCGCGACCGACGCCGCGTTCGCGAAAGCCGCGCACGTGACCACGCTCGACATCGTCAACAACCGCCTCGTGCCGAACGCGATCGAACCACGCGCGGTCAACGCGAGCTATTCGGCGCAGGACGATAGCTACACGTTGTATGTGGCGAATCAGAATCCGCACGTCGAGCGGCTGCTGATGGCCGCGTTCGTGCTGTCGCTGCCGGAATCGAAGCTGCGCGTGATCGCGCCGGACGTCGGCGGCGGCTTCGGCTCGAAGATCTTCCTGTATGCGGAAGACGTCGCGCTCACATGGGCATCGAAGAAGATCGGCCGGCCGGTCAAATGGACGGCCGAGCGCTCCGAGGCGTTCCTTTCCGACGCGCACGGCCGCGATCACGTGACCAAGGCCGAGCTGGCGATGGACGCCGACGGTAAGTTCCTCGCGATGCGCGTGCATACGATCGCCAACATGGGCGCCTATCTGTCGACGTTCGCGTCGAGCGTGCCGACGATCCTGTACGCGACGCTGCTCGCCGGCCAATACGCGACGCCCGCGATCTACGCGGAAGTGAAGGCGGTCTTCACCAACACCGTTCCCGTCGATGCGTATCGCGGCGCGGGCCGGCCGGAAGCGACGTTCGTCGTCGAGCGCCTGGTCGAAGCCGCGGCGCGCGAGATGAAGCTCGACCCCGCGGAAATTCGCCGCCGCAACTTCATCACGCAGTTCCCGTACGCGACCCCGGTCGGCCTCACCTACGACACCGGCGACTACAACGCGATTCTGTCGCGCGCGCTGACGCTCGCTGACGTCGAAGGCTTCGCCGCGCGCCGGCAGGAATCGGAAAAGAACGGCAAGCGCCGCGGCCTCGGCTACTCGTGCTACATCGAGGCATGCGGTCTCGCGCCGTCGAACATCGCGGGCGCCCTAGGCGCGCGCGCGGGCCTGTTCGAAGTCGGCCAGATTCGCGTGCACCCGACCGGTTCGGTCACCGTGTTCACGGGTTCGCATAGCCACGGCCAAGGCCATGAGACGACCTTCGCGCAAGTGGTCGCCGACCGCCTCGGCATTCCGCTCGAAAGCGTGGAGATCGTGCACGGCGACACCGGCCGCATCGCGTTCGGCATGGGCACGTATGGCTCGCGTTCGATCGCGGTCGGCGGCTCGGCAATCTCGAAGGCGCTCGACAAAATCGAAGCGAAGGCGAAGAAGATCGCCGCGCATCTGCTCGAAGCGTCGGCGGAAGACATCGAGTTCAGGAACGGCGTGTTTCGCGTCGCGGGCACCGACCGCACGAAGGCGTTCGCGGAAATTTCACTCGCAGCCTACGTGCCGCACAACTATCCGCTCGATGTGCTCGAACCCGGCCTCGAAGAAAGCGCATTCTATGACCCGACCAACTTCACGTATCCGTCGGGCGCGTACATCTGCGAGATCGAAGTCGATCCGGACACCGGCGAGAGCCGCATCCAGAAGTTCACCGCCGTCGACGATTTCGGCAACGTGATCAATCCGATGATCGTCGAAGGCCAGGTGCATGGCGGGCTCGGGCAAGGCATCGGCCAGGCGATGCTCGAGCGCTGCGTGTACGACAACGACAGCGGCCAGCTGCTGTCCGGTTCGTACATGGACTACGCGATGCCGCATGCGTCCGATCTGCCCGACTTCACGGTCGAGACCTCGAAGGGCACGCCGTGCACGCACAACCCGCTCGGCGTCAAAGGCTGCGGCGAAGCGGGCGCGATCGGCTCACCGCCGGCCGTGATCAACGCGATCATCGACGCGCTCGCGCCGCTTGGCGTGACCAATCTGCAGATGCCGGCCACGCCGCATCGCGTGTGGTCCGCGATTCAAGCGGCGAAGCAAGCCTGACCCAACGATCCTGAGCGGAGCATTCGACATGTATTCATTCGAGTATCAACGCGCGACGGATCCGCAAGCGGCCGCCGCAGCCCTCACCGCCGACCCGGAAGCGAAGTTTCTCGCCGGCGGCCAGAGCCTTCTGCCGACGATGCGCCTGCGTCTTGCCCAGCCGTCGCAACTGATCGACGTGACGCGCATTCCCGTGCTCAAGACGATCGGCGTCGACGCCAACAAGGTGACGATCGGCGCGGCCGTTTGTCATGCCGACGTCGCCGAGCATGCGGACGTGCGGCGCGTGTTGCCCGCGCTCGCGGAGCTGGCTTCGAATATCGGCGATCGCCAGGTGCGCGCGCTCGGCACGATCGGCGGCTCGCTCGCGAACAACGATCCGGCCGCGTGCTACCCGGCCGCCGCGATGGGGCTCGACGCGACGATCGTCACGGATCGGCGGCGCATCGCCTCGAGCGATTTCTTCGTCGGCATGTACGAGACCGCGCTCGAACCCGACGAGTTGATCGTCGCCGTCGAGTTTCCGGTGCCCGAGCGCGCCGCGTACGAGAAATTCCGCAATCCGGCCTCGCACTTCGCACTGGTCGGCGTGTTCGTCGCGAAGTCCGCAGGCGGTGTGCGGGTTGCGGTGACGGGTGCGGCGTCGTCGGTATTTCGCGTGCCCGAGCTCGAAAGCGCGCTGTCGGCGAACTTCACGCCCGAGGCGGCACGCGCGGTCAGCGTGTCGCCCGACGAGCTGAACGACGACATGCACGCGAGCGCCGCGTATCGCGCGCATCTGATTCCGCTGCTCGCCGCGCGCGCGGTCACGAAGGCAAATGCCTAGCGATACTCGCTAGGCGGCCCGGCTTGCCGCGCGAACATCGTGGCGCGCGCAAGCCGGCTTCGTTCCTTTCGCGAGCAGGCGCCTGCGTTCGACGCCGAGCTCGCGCCCATTGCGTTCTTCACTCGCGCCACGCCTTGTCATGGCCTGTCGCGCGCATTCAGGACCACCATGCAGCCGGCTTCGATCGACGACACCCTCGCCCAACTCGCCGCCCAAGGCTATTTCGCGAGCCGCGAACTCGCGACCGCGCTGTATCTCGCGCTGCGCATGGAGCGGCCGCTGTTCGTCGAAGGCGAGCCGGGTGTCGGCAAGACCGAGCTCGCGAAAGCGGCGGCCGGCATGCTCGGCACCACGCTGCTGCGGCTGCAATGCTATGAAGGACTCGACACCGCGAGCGCGCTTTATGAGTGGGACTACCCGCGCCAGATCATGGCGCTGCGGCTCGCCGAAGCGAGCGGCGAGCGCCCCGACAACGACACGCTGTATCGCGGCGAATTCCTGCTGAAGCGTCCGCTTCTACAGGCACTGATGCCCGACGAAAACCATCCCGGCGCGCGACGCGTGCTGCTGATCGACGAAATCGACCGCGCCGACGAACCGTTCGAGGCCTTCCTGCTCGAACTGCTTTCGGATTTCCAGGTATCGATTCCCGAATACGGCACCGTGCGCGCCGCACAGCCGCCGCTCGTCATCATGACGTCGAACCGCACGCGCGAAGTGCACGATGCGTTGAAGCGCCGCTGTCTGTATCAATGGATCGGCTATCCGGATCGCGAGCGCGAACTCGAGATCGTCGCCGCGCGCGCGCCGCAAACGTCGGCGCAATTGCAGCGGCGCGCGGTCGACTTCGTGCATCGGCTGCGCGGCATGGATCTGTTCAAGGCGCCCGGCATCGCCGAAACGATCGACTGGTGCCGCGCGCTCGAAGCGCTGTCGGTCACGGAGCTCGATCCGCAATCGGTACAGAACACGCTCGGCGTGCTGCTCAAGTATCAGGACGATCTCGCGCGCGTGGATGCCGCGCAGATCGCGCAGTGTCTGGCCGGGTGAGGGTCGTCGGCATGACGAACGACATCGGCATAGGCAGACGCGACGGCGCGAACCAGCAGTCGGGGCCCACGCTCGCGCGCAACGTCGTTCATTTCGTGCGCGTGCTGCGCGGCGCCGGTTTGCCGATGTCGCCCGCACAGGCCGTCGACGCGCTCGCCGCGTTGCAGTGGATCGATCTCGGCCGCCGCGACGACGTGCGCGCCGCGCTTGCCGCGCTGCTCGTCACCGCGCCCGACGAACGCGAGCTCTTCAATGCCGCATTCGATCTTTTCTGGCGCGACCCCGACTGGGAGGGCAAGCTGCGCGCACTGCTGCTGCCGAAAGTGCGCGACGGGCTGCCGCCGCCGAAGCGCAACAACCGTCTCGCCGATGCGCTCGCGGTACGCATGCCGCCGTCGCCGCATCTGAATGCGCCGCAAGAAACCGAGCAGCACGAGTTGCATGCTCAGTTGACGTTCAGCGCGGAAGAGCGGCTGCGTCATCGCGATTTCGACACGCTGAGCGCCGACGAATGGCGCACGCTGCGTCATCTGATCCGCGGCCAGCGGCTGCCGCTCGCCACCGAACCGACGCGGCGCCTGAAGGCGGCATCGCACGGCACGCACGCTGACCTGCGCGCGAGCGCGCGGCACGCGGTGCGCGCCGGTGGCGACTGGACCGTGTGGAAGTATCGCGCGAGGGTCGAGCGCAAGCCGCCGCTCGTGCTGCTGCTCGACATTTCCGGCTCGATGAGCAACTACTCGCGCGCGGTGCTGTACTTCTGCCACGCGTTGTTGCAGTCGCGCGAACGTCTGCAGGTGTTTCTGTTCGGCACGCGGCTCACGAACGCGACGCGCGCATTGCGCGAACGCGATCCCGACGTCGCGATCGCGACGCTCAGCGATCAGGTGGTCGACTGGTCGGGCGGCACGCGCATCGGCGCGGCGCTCGCCGAATTCAACCGGCGCTGGGCGCGCCGCGTGCTCACAGGTCGTGCAACGGTGCTGCTCGTCACCGACGGTCTCGATCACGAAGCGATCGACGTGCTCGATACCGAAATGGCGCGCCTCGCACGTTTCGCGCATCGCATCGTGTGGCTCAATCCGCTGCTGCGGTTCAGCGGCTTCACTCCGAAGGCGCGCGGCGTGCAGGCGATCCTGCCGTATGTCGACGCGCATCGTCCGGTTCATAATCTAGACAGTCTCGCAGCGTTCGGCCGCGATCTCGCGCAATTGACGCGCACGCCTCGCCACGCCGTCGCCGCGACGACACTCGCAGGAGCAACGTCATGGAATTGAGCGAAACTCATACGCTGCCGGTCGCGCAGCAGCAAACGTGGGACGCGTTGAACGACACGGAGATTCTGCGCGCCTGCATCCCCGGCTGCGAAAGCATCGACCCGGACGGCGAAAACGCGTACCTGGTCACGCTGAGCGCGGCGGTCGGCCCGGTCAAGGCGCGCTTCAAGGGGCGCATGCAACTGACCGACATCGACGCGCCGAACGCCTACACGATCGTGTTCGAAGGCCAGGGCGGAGCGGCCGGCTTCGCGAAGGGCAATACGCAGGTCACGCTCGAAGCCGACGGCGATGCCGCGACGAAGCTCTCCTACACCGCCAACGCGCAGGTCGGCGGCAAGCTCGCGCAGATCGGCTCGCGGCTCGTCGACGGCGCGGCGCGCAAGATTGCCGGGGAATTTTTCAAGCGCTTGAGTGCCCAGCTCTCGGGTGAGAATAGCGCTGATGAAGCTGCGGATGGCGACGCATCGGTGGATACCGAAGCCGAAGCTGCGTCTGCGTCCGCGTCTGCGCAAGCGGAATCGAACGACGCCGCGGACGAAGAGTCCGGCGGCGAAGCAAAGAAGGGGAAGAAATCATGGACAGCGTGGATCTCGAAGTTCTGAAGACTAGCGCCCGCTGGCTGGACGACGGACATCGCGCGCTCCTCGTGACGGTCGTGAAGACGTGGGGCTCGTCGCCGCGTCCCGAGGGCGCGATGCTCGCGGTGCGCGACGACGGCCTCGTGGTGGGCTCGGTGTCGGGCGGCTGCATCGAGGACGATCTGATCGACCGCGTACGGCAACAGGGCATCGAGCAGACGCATCCGGAAGCGGTGAAATACGGGATCACGGCCGAGGAAGCGCATCGCTTCGGGCTGCCGTGCGGCGGCACGATCCAGCTCGTGCTCGAACCGTTGACGCGGCAAAGCGGCATCGCCGAGTTGTGTCACGCGGTGGAGAACGGCCGGCTCGTCGCGCGTGAACTCGACATGGCGACGGGCGCGGTGCGGCTCGACAACGCGCAGGCGACCGACGGCGTGCATTTCGACGGTGAGCGTCTGCTGACGATCCACGGCCCGCGCTACCGGATGCTCGTGATCGGCGCCGGGCAGTTGTCGCGCTATCTATGCCACATCGCGGTGGGGCTCGATTATCAGGTGACGGTCTGCGATCCGCGCGAGGAATACACCGAGGAATGGGACGTGCCGGGCACGAAGATCGTCCGCACGATGCCGGACGATACCGTGATCGACATGAAGCTCGACGAGCGCTGCGCGGTGATCGCGCTCACGCACGATCCGAAGCTCGACGATCTCGCGCTGATGGAAGCATTGAAAACGCCGGCGTTTTATGTCGGCGCGCTCGGCTCGCGCCGGAACAATCACGCGAGACGCGAGCGTTTGAAGGAGTTCGATTTGAACGAAGCCGAACTGGCCCGTTTGCATGGGCCAGTCGGCATTTATATCGGCAGCAGGACGCCGCCTGAGATCGCCGTGTCGATTCTCGCGGAGGTGACGGCGGCCAAGAATGGCGTGTCGCTGCCGACGCTATTGCAGGTCGAAGGGGCGAAGGCTGCGCGGGAGATTGCGGCGTCGGGTGGCGCCGCTTGCAAAGTGTAGCCTGCCGCGTTCAACAAACCAGACGGAGGGCACCGGGCGTGCCTTCCGCGCTTACATCAAGCCGCAAAGCACCGCCGCGATCACTGATCCGCTCACCAGTACCACGCCCACCACGCGGCGTTTATTCAATTCGGTCCACAGCAGCACGCCGGTCAGCGACAGCAGAATCAGGCTGCCCGCGATCGTGTCGATCAACAGCACCCACCCGACGCTGAGACCGACGCCCTTGTGCAGATTGCTCAGCGTCGCAAAAAACGAGTTCCGCGTGTGCTTCACCGTCACGAAGCCATTGCCGACCCAGTACTCGGCCTGCACGCTCTGGCCCGGGCCCATGATGCCGACCTGCCATTGCTCAGGCTGAATCGTGCTGTGATCGCCCCACGCGACCGTATGGGCGGGCTCGCGCTTCGCGCGTCCAGGCTTGCCGTCGATCTTCAGTTCGCGTTGCAGCCACTTCGCCATCTCCCCCGGCGAGTGCAGCGGTTTCTCAGGCACCGCGATCTGCATTTCCTCGACCTGCGGCGCGCCCGTGGAAATTTTCAGCGGACCGGCGCGATGATTGAGCAGAAAGCCGGTCACGCCGAACATCAGCCCGAGCACCGCGCCCCACAAGCCGATCCAGCCATGCACATTGCGCAGCCACTTGATGAAGGTCGCACGACGCGAACGCTGCCGCCCCGGCGCCTGCTGCGCGGCGGCGCCCGGCGCGGGGACGCCCGGCGCGGCGACGGTAGGTTTCAGATCGATCGATTCAGGCGCGTTCAAAACGGACTCCGGGCTAGAGCGGTAAGAAGAATTCGAGTGAGAAGGCGGATCGGCCGGCTTGTGATCCGGGCGATCGCGTGAAGGGCTGGCTGGCGGTCACAGAGGAGAAGACTCGCGACAAAAAGCTTTCGATGCCTTTCAATTGAGAAACATTATCATTACACAATTAAGTGTTTTGCTCAATGTCGGGACGCTGTGGGTGCGCGGTGCATACCCGCCGGGCAATCTCCGAGTCGCTTCCAGATGCGCGCCAGCCGCTTGACATCCGCGCGGCGTGAAACGACGCTAGCTGGCGATGCCGTCAACCTTATCGTCCGGGGATACCTACCGTCATGCGACTCTGCCTCGTGGTCCTTGCCACCGCCAGCTGGCTGGCCGGCATTCATGCCGCGAGCGCGAGCATGCCGGTCAAACTGGACGACCCGTACACCAACGAAGGCGAGACGCAGACCTTCACCATCAACGCGGACGGCTCGTATGCGAAGCTCGATTCGATGACGCTGCGCGTGAACACCGAAGCCGGTGTCGAGCGGGTCGCGCAGCAATACGTCTGGTTCAACCGCAACATGGCCGACGTGCAGATCCTCGAGGCCTATACGGTCACCGCCGATGGTAAACGTCACGACGTAGCGCCCGAGCAGATCCGCGACGTGCAGGAAGTCCGTTCGTTCGACGCGCCGATGTTCCAGGACATCCAGGAAAAGGTGATCGTGTTCCCCGCGGTCGAACCCGGCGCGCGCGTGCATCTGACGTACCGCAAGACGCAGCGGCAGCCGATCGTGCCTGGAGAATTCAGCGACTTCACGCCGCCCGACCTCGCGCCGACCCGCGACTTCCGCCTGATCTACGACCTGCCCGCTGACAAGCCGTTGTACGCGGACGCGCGGGGCTTCAGCGCGGTGACGCCCATCACGCGCGACGGCCGCACGCGCTACGAATTCCGCTACGACAAGGCGCATTTCGACCGGCTCGAACGCGGCTCGATCGCGTACGTGTCGTACGGGGATCGGCTGATGGTGTCGACGTTTCCGAGCTATGCCGCGTTCGCCGCGTCCTATCGCAGCTCCGCGGCCGACCCGGGTACGCACGACGCCGCGATCACCCAGCTCGCGCAGCAGTTGACCGCGCACGATCACACCCCGCGCGACAAAGCCAAAACGCTGTACGACTGGGTTCGCCGCAATATCCGCTATGTCGCGATCTACGTCGGGCGAGGCTCCGTCGTGCCGCACAGCGCGAGCGCGATCCTCGCGAACCGCTATGGCGATTGCAAGGACCACGTCGCGCTCTACGGCGCGCTGCTCGACGCGGTCGGCGTGCGCAACCAGCCGGCGCTGATCAGCAGCGGCACCATCTACACGCTGCCGAGCGTGCCCGGCTACGGCGTCATCAATCATGCGATCACGTGGCTGCCCGATTTGCAGACGTACGCGGATTCGACCGCGTCGAACGTCGAGTTCGGTTTTCTGCCTTCATCCGACATGAACCGTCCCACCGTGTTGATCGACGACGGCGTGCTCGCGCAAACACCGGCCACCGCGCAGATGTCGCGCAGCACCGATCTCGCGATCAAGATCGAACCGGACGGCTCGGCGAGCTTCACGTATCGGCTGCAGGATGCCGGACCGCATGCCGAGCAGGCCCGCGCGCGGCTACGCACGCAGACGCCCGGGCAACGAGAGGAATCGATCCAGGCCGAGTTGCGCAACGCGAATCTGCGCGGCACCGCGACGCTGACGACGAGCGACCTCAGCGCGGTCGACGGCCCGCTCACGCTGACGATGAAAGGCACGCTGGAAAGTCTCGTGGTGACCGGCATGACCGCATCGATCCCGGCCTTGACGAGCCTCGGCGGCGGCGTCGAGGCCGATACGCGCTACTGGCTCGGCGAACGCAAGCGCACGCAGCCGTTCCTGTGCCACAACCTCGCGATCCACGAACGCGCGCGCATCGAACTGCCGGCCAACTTCCGCGTGCTCGACATGCCGGAGGCGCAACGCACGCAGGACCGCTTCGTCGATTTCACGTCGGGGTACACGTTCGATCCGCTCAGCAACGTGGTCACGATGACGCGCGACGGCGCCACCCATTTCGACAGCGACGTCTGCACGCCCGATGATTTCACGCGCATGCGTCCCGCGATCGAAGCGATCGGACGGGACGTGCGCGCGGAGGTGATCGTCAGATCGACGCTGGTGGAGTCGTCGAACGTGGCGTCGCAGGCGCCTTGATCGTCAACGCGTCAAACCGGCCACAACGGCCCTTCCTGCATTGCGCCGATCTGCTCGCGCATCTCGAGGATGCGGTCCTCCCAGTAGCGCTGGGTGTTGAACCATGGAAACGCGGCCGGAAACGCCGGATCGTTCCAGCGGCGGGCGAGCCAGGCCTGATAGTGAATCAGCCGCAACGTGCGCAGCGCTTCGATCAGATACAGTTCGCGCGGCTCGAACTCGCAGAAATCCTCGTAGCCGGCGAGCAGATCGGCGAGCGCGCGCGACGCCTCCGCGCGTTCACCCGGCAGCAGCAGCCACAGGTCCTGAATCGCGGGACCCATGCGGCTGTCGTCGAAATCGACGAAATGCGGGCCCGCATCGGTCCACAACACGTTGCTCGGATGACAGTCGCCGTGCAGTCGCAAGGTGCGAATCTCGCCGGGCCGTTCGAACGCAAGCGCGACGCCTTCGAGCGCGAGATTCACGACGGTTTCCCACGCGGTGCGCAGGTCGTCGGGCACGAAACGATGCGCGAGCAGGAAGTCGCGCGGCTCGTAGCCGAACGTGTCGATGTTCAGCGCGGGACGTTCCGCGTAGTCCTGGGTTTGCCCGATCGCATGAATGCGTCCGATGAAACGTCCGAGCCATTCGAGCGTGTCGCGCCGGTCGAGATCCGGCGCGCGACCTCCGCGTCGCTCGAAGACCGAGAAGCGGAAACCGTCGAAGCTATGCAGTGTGTGGCCATCGAGAATGCGCGCAGGCACGGCCGGAATCTCGCGCGCGGCGAGTTCGGCGACGAACGCGTGCTCTTCGAGAATCGCCGCGTCGCTCCAACGCTCGGGACGATAGAACTTCGCGACCACGGGCGGACCGTCTTCGACGCCGACCTGATACACGCGATTTTCGTAGCTGTTGAGCGGCAGCAGACGGCCGTCGGTCCGCACGCCGGACGTTGCGAGCACGCCGTCGATCGCGTCCAGCACGGTTTCCGGCGTGAGCCGCGCGAACGGCACGGCGCCATCGGCGCCGGCCTCAGGATGGAAATTATCGGGAATGGTGTCGTTCATGCCCCGCATTGTGCGCCGCGCCGCGGCTAAAGACGAGGGCGACGGCTCGCAATGCGTGCGTGGCATCGCTAGAAATACGGGCTGATTTGCGGCGCGCCGTGAATCGACGCGCGCATCGACCCGCAGCGATGCTGGCGAGCCGATCTCACCTTACAACATCACTACAGCCCACTCCTGCGTGTCACACCACGGCAATGAGCAACAGGTAAGCCTCTCGTTCAATGCGTCTGCGCGCCGGCCGGACGTATCAGGTCGCCGGTATCGATCAGATCTTCGAGGAAAAAGGGTTCGGTATTGAGCTGCCGCGATGCGCCGGGTTCGCCGGCGTACCACGCCACCATCGCCATGTCGCCAAGAATGCGCATGACGATTCCGCGCGCGCCTTGCGGCACGGCGATATGTACCGATCGGACAATGGAACCGACTTGCATGATAATTCCCCGCTTCCCTTAGCCGGCTTTATGATTTCACGCCGGTCGAGGTGATGATAAAAACGCCGCTTCGCATTGGACGTTGCGTGCGCACTTGATCTGTCGCGCGCATGGCGCGTGAGAGGTTCGAGTCATTGTTCCCGCTTTGAGGGGCTTTGGGAAGGCGAATAGAAGGCTTTCACCAGTCGTTTCGCCCTATTCCCATTACGCTGCGCACAGCCGATGATCTCGGCGTCAGACGTCGTAATGAAGACCATCATAAACCCTGCCGGGGGAGACATCAAAAACGTGCATTACCAGAACGATCTGCCAGATGCGAGTGAGGCGCAGCTTCGCACCTGCCTTTGCGCCGACCGGCGCGCCTGCGTTTCCGATCCGCGCGGCGCTAGTGCCGCTGATTTCATTCGACTGCGCTAGTCATGTGGATCGTTCGTCTCGCGCTACGGCGCCCCTATACGTTCGTCGTGCTGGCGTTGCTGTTGCTGATCGTCGGGCCACTGACGATTCTGCGCACGCCCACCGACATCTTTCCGAACATCGATATTCCGGTGCTGTCGGTGATCTGGTCGTACAACGGCCTGCCCCCCGACGAAATGGAGCGGCGCATCGCGCTGAACTACGAGCGCGGCTTGTCGGTAGCGGTCAACGATATCGAACACACGGAATCGACGTCGCTGAACGGCATCACGGTCATCAAGATCTTTTTCCAGCCGGGCGCGAATATCGACGAAGCGCTCGCGCAGGTCACCGCTCTGTCGCAGTCGCAGGTGCGCTCGCTGCCGCCCGGCATCACGCCGCCGTTCATCCTGCGCTACAACGCGTCGACGGTACCGATTCTGCGGCTCGCGTTGTCATCCGCGTCGCTGACCGAGCAGGAGCTGTTCGACTTCGGCAATAACTTCCTGAAGACGCAGCTCGCCACCGTGCCGGGTGCATCCGCGCCGCTGCCGTATGGCGGCAAGCAACGGCAGATCATGATCGATATCGATTCGCGCAAGCTGCAGGAGCGCAATCTGTCGCCGATGGACGTGGTCAGCGCGGTCTCCGCGCAGAACCTGATTCTGCCTTCTGGCACCGCGAAAATCGGCTCGACCGAGTACTCGGTGGTAATGAACGGCAGCCCCGATTCGCTCGCCGGGCTGAACAACATTCCGATCCGCACCACCGCAAACGGCACCGTCTATATCCGCGACGTCGCACACGTGCGCGACGGCTACCAGCCGCAGACCAACATCGTGCGCGTGAACGGCCAGCGCGCCGCGCTGCTGACGATCAACAAAAGCGGCAACACGTCCACGCTCGATATCGTCGAGCGCATCAAGACGATGATGCCGACGCTGCGCAATCTGGTGCCGCCGTCGCTGAATATCGACCCTGTCGCCGACCAGTCGCTGTTCGTGCGTGCATCGGTGGAGGGCGTGCTGCGTGAAGCGCTGATCGCCGCGTGCCTGACGGGCCTGATGATTCTGCTGTTCCTCGGCAACTGGCGCGCGACGCTGATCATCGCGGTATCGATTCCGTTGTCGATGATCACGTCGATCATCGCGTTGTCCGCGCTCGGCCAGACGATCAACATCATGACGCTCGGCGGGCTCGCGCTGGCGGTCGGGATTCTGGTCGACGATGCGACCGTCGCGATCGAGAACATCAGCCATCAGCTCGAACAGGGCAAGACGCTGGAACAGGCGATTCTCGACGGCGCGCATCAGATTGCAATTCCGACGCTCGTGTCGACGTTGTCGATCTGTATCGTGTTCGTGCCGATGTTTCTGCTCACCGGTGTCGCGCACTACCTGTTCATTCCGCTCGCCGAAGCGGTGGTGTTCGCGATGCTCGCGTCGTACTTCTTCTCGCGTACGCTCGTGCCGACGCTCGCGAAGTATCTGCTGCGCTATCACCACAAGCCCGCTGATCTGCATCACGCGCCGGCGCAAACGCGCAATCCGTTCATGCGCGTGCACTATGCGTTCGAGCGCGGTTTCTCGCGTTTGCGCGAGCGCTATCGCAAGTTTCTCGAAGCGCGTGTGGCGCGACCGGGTCTGTTCGTCACGCTGTTTCTCGTGTGCTGTGGCGCGTCGCTGCTATTGCTGCCGTTTATCGGCCGCGACTTTTTCCCCGCCGTCGATGCCGGCACGATCGCACTGCATATGCGCGCAAAAACCGGCATGCGGGTCGAGGAAACCGCGGTGCTGACCGATCGAGTCGATGCGCGCATCCGTCAGCTGATTCCGGCCGGCGAACTGCATTCGATCATCGACAACATCGGCCTGCCGGTGTCGGGTATCAACCTGTCGTACAGCAACACGGGCACGATCGGCACCTCCGACTCGGACATCCTGATCACGCTGAATCCCGAACATCATCCGAGCGCCGGCTATGTGCGCACCTTGCGGCGCACGCTCACCGACGAATTCCCCGGCGTGCAGTTCGCGTTTCTGCCGGCCGATATCGTCAGTCAGACGCTGAACTTCGGCATGCCGTCGGCGATCGATATCCAGATCGTCGGCCGTGAGGTAGCCGCCAATCGTGCGTTCGCCGCGAAGCTGCTGAACCGTCTGCGCACGGTGCCGGGTCTCGTCGATGCGCGCATCCAGCAGCCCGCCGATCTGCCGCGGATTTTCATCGACGTCGATCGCACGCGCGCGCAGCAAGCGGGCTTTTCGCAGCGCGATATCGCGAGCAATCTGCTGATCACGCTGTCGGGCAGCCAGCAGACCACGCCGACGTTCTGGCTCAATCCGCGCAACGGCGTCAGCTACAACGTGATCACGGAAGCGCCGCAATACACGATCGATTCGCTGCAATCGCTCGCGAACATTCCGTTGAACGCCAACGGCCGCAACAACATTCTCGGCTCGCTCGCGACGATGCGCCGCGAAGCCAGCAACGCGGTGCTCACGCACTACAACGCGCAAACCACGATCGACATCTACGGCACCGCCGACGGCCGCGACCTCGGCGGCGTGTCCGACGACATCCGCAAGATCATCGACGAATCGAAAGCCGAGCTGCCGAAGAGCTCGACGATCGAACTGCGCGGCCAGGTGCAAACGATGAACGAGTCGTTCTCGGGCCTGCTCGCCGGTCTGCTGTTCGCGGTGCTGCTCGTGTATCTGCTGATCGTCGTCAATTTCCAGTCGTGGCTCGATCCGTTCATCATCATCACCGCGCTGCCGGGCGCGCTCGCGGGCATCGTGTGGATGCTGTTCCTCACCCACACCACACTGTCGATCCCTGCTCTCACCGGCGCGATCATGTGTATCGGCATCGCGACCGCGAACTCGATTCTGGTGATCAGCTTCGCGCGCGAACAGCTGCTGCTGCACGGCGACGCGACCCGCGCGGCGATCGAAGCGGGCTTCACGCGTTTCCGCCCGGTGCTGATGACCGCGCTCGCGATGGTGATCGGCATGGTGCCAATGGCGATCGGTCTCGGCGAAGGCGGCGAGCAGAACGCGCCGCTCGGACGCGCGGTGATCGGCGGGCTCGCGGTCGGCACGCTGGCCACGCTGATCTTCGTGCCGGTGGTGTTCTCGATGATCTATCGACGGCTCGCGGCGCGGCATCAGCGTGCCGCGGAACACGTGGTGCAGAAGCCATGAACATCCAGCACGCGATGACCGTACCAACTGGCACGCGCAACATGCGATGCCACGACACAAGAGGCAGCCTCGACTGCCCATGCAATTTCGAAGGGGAAGCTTGATGGAAGCGCAACGTCCCGGCGGCTCGGGTTCGGGTTCGGGCTCTGGCTCTGGCGGTCATGCCGCGCATGATCCTGCGAAAGCGCGACGCACGCGCCTCATCATGATCGCCGCCGCCGTCGCGGTGCTCGCGCTCGCCGCGCAAGGCATCTGGTCGCGCCACGATGCGCATGCGGCGCTCGAACGCGATGCCGAGCACACGAGCCAGATGAGCGTCGAAGTCGTGCAGCCGCAGAAGTCGTCGGCCGGGTTCGATCTGACGTTGCCCGGCAACGTGCAGGCCTTCCTCGACACGCCGATCTACGCACGCACCAACGGCTATCTGAAGAAGTGGTACGCCGACATCGGCGCGCGCGTGAAGAGCGGCCAGTTGCTCGCGGAAATCGACACGCCCGAAATCGACGACCAGTTGCGCGCCGCCCGCGCCGATCTCGCGAACGCCGAAGCGAATTACGCGCTGGCGAAGAGCACCGCGGATCGCTGGACGGATATGTTCAGAAGCCAGTCGGTGTCGAAGCAGGAGACCGACGAAAAGGTCGGCGACATGCTCGCGAAAAAGGCCACGCTCGACGCCGCGCGTTTCAACGTCGCACGACTCGAAAAGACCCAGTCGTTCCAGAAGGTCTATGCGCCGTTCGACGGCACCGTGACCGCGCGCAACGTCGACGTCGGCGCGCTGATCGACGCGGGCAGCTCGGGCGGTCCCGCGAAGGAACTGTTTCATGTCGCTCAGGCGGACCGACTGCGGGTCTATGTGAACGTGCCGCAAGCGTACGCGCAGCAGGTGCGCGCGCAGCAGAGCGCGTTTCTGACGCTGACCGAGATGCCGTCGCGGCACTATCCGGGCACGGTCGCGCGCACCGCCGGCGCGGTCGATCCGCAGCAGCGCACGATGCTCGTCGAAGTCGACGTCGACAATCGCAGCGGCGAGCTGTTGCCGGGCGCGTACGCGCAGGTGCATTTCGCGCTCGGCGCGGGCACGGCGTCGTTCACGCTGCCGGGCAACGCGCTGCTGTTCCGCCCCGACGGCGTCAAGGTCGCGACCGTCGATCCGCAGCACAGGGTGAAGCTGCTGCCGGTATCGCTCGGCACGGATTTCGGCACGCGCGTCGCGATCGTGGCGGGCTTGCAGGGCAACGAGCAGGTGATCCTGAATCCGCAGGATTCGATCGTCGATGGCGCACCGGTGCGCATCGTGCCGCGCAAGGCGGAAGACGGTCCGGCTTCGGAAGGCGCGGCTGCAGCCGCCGGTGCGACCGGCGCGGCGGCCAGCTCGCCGGCGGCGCGAGCCGACGCGCGGCCGGGCGCGAGGACGTGATGATGAAGATGTCGGTTTTGCGGCGCATGCTTGCGTCTTCGGCTGAATTCGCGCGCGGGTCGGCGAGCGTTTCCATTCGCGCCCCGGCAGTCGCGCTGGCTCTCGCCGGCGCGCTCGGCGCCTGCACCGTCGGCCCCGACTACGTGAAGCCCGCCGCCGTCACGCCCGCGACCTGGCGCGAACTCGAGGGCACCGGCTGGAAGCCCGCGCAACCCGCTGACACGCTCACGCGCGGCGCGTGGTGGCGCATCTACGGCGACGCATCGCTCGATGCGCTCGAACCGCAGGTCGCGAGCGCGAACCAGGACGTGCAGGCCGCCGAAGCGCGCTTTCGCGCGGCGCGCGCGAGCGTCGCGCAATATCGCTCGCAATTCTTCCCGGTGGTCACCGCGGGCGTCCAGTATTCGCGCACGCGGACCTCGGAGAACGTGCTGCATAAATCGACCGCCGGTCTCGCGCTGAACGACTATCTGGTGCAGGTCGACGCGTCGTGGGAACCGGACCTGTGGGGCCGCGTGTCGCGCAGCGTCGAAGGCGCGAAGGCTGGCGCGCAGGCGAGCGCCGCCGACGTCGACGCCGCGCTGCTGTCGATGCAGGCCGAGCTCGCCACCGATTACTTCGAGCTGCGCGGGCTCGACCAGGAGCGCCGACTCCTCGACGACACGATCAAGGCCTACCAGCAGGCGCTCGAACTGACGCAGCATCGCTACGCCGGCGGCATCGCGACCGATGCCGACGTCGCGCAGGCACAAGCGCAGCTGAAGACGACCCAGGCGCAGGCGCTCGACCTCGGCGTGCAGCGCGCGCAGCTCGAACATGCGATCGCGATCCTGATCGGCGAGCCGCCGTCGAGCTTTACGCTGCCGGTCGCGCCGCTCGTCGCGGTGCCGGTCGTCGCGGCGACCGGCGTGCCGTCCGGCTTGCTCGAGCGGCGTCCCGATATCGCTGCGGCCGAGCGGCACGTCGCCGCGATGAACGCGCAGATCGGCGTGGCCACCGCGGCGTTCTTCCCGAATCTCGTGCTGGCCGTGACGGGCGGACTCGAGGCGACCAACTACAGCCAATGGCTGCTCGCGCCGAGCCGGCTGTGGTCGCTCGGGCCGACGCTCGCGGGCACACTGCTCGACTTCGGCGGCCGCGCGGCCGTCAAGGAGCAGGCGCGCGCGCACTACGACGAAAGCGTCGCGCAATATCGGCAAACGGTGCTGAACGCGTTCGGCCAGGTCGAGGACAATCTCGCCGCGCTGCGCGTGCTGGAACAGGAAGCGGCCGCCCAGGACGACGCGGTCGCGGCCGCGCGGCGCGCGCTCGCGGTCGTGTCGGACCGCTACCGGAACGGCGCGATCACCTATCTCGACGTGGTCGTCTCGCAGACGACCACGCTCACCAACGAGCGCAACGCGGTGTCGATCGCGCGCCGCCGGATGGCCGCGAGCGTCGCGCTCGTGAAGGCGCTCGGCGGCGGCTGGGATACGTCGGGACTGCCGGGAGACGATGCGATCGGGCATCCGACGTCCGCGACTTCGGGTGCGACGCAGACGCCGGCGCCGGCCAACGACGCCGGCGCGCACGGCTAGCGCCCAGAGAGGGGCGCGCGACATGCGAGGCGTGAAGGGCGCGCGCGTTGCCCACGTCACGGGCTCGAAGCGAGTTTTCAGCGTATCCTTAACGCCTTTCGCGCGTTTCCGTGTGACCCAAGGAGTTCTGTTGTGACCCTGCCGCCGCAATCCCAGCGGACTGCATCTGCCGTTCCCTCCCCCGTTGCAGCTTCAGTTGCTTCCACCCGCACCGCCAGCGTGTCGGACATCCCCTATCTCGAACGCGGCTCGCGCGCGTACTGGCGCGCCAGCCTCGCGCTGCTGTTCGCCGGTTATGCGACGTTCTCGCTGCTTTACTGCGTGCAACCGCTGCTGCCGTCGTTCTCCGAAGCGTTCAACGTGACGCCGGCGCAAAGCAGTCTGTCGCTGTCGCTATCCACCGCGGCGCTCGCGCTGGCGATTTTCGTCGCCGGTTTCGTCTCCGAGGGTTGGAGTCGGCACAAGCTGATGACGCTGTCGCTGACGGTGTCGTCGGTGCTGACGATTGGCGTATCCGTGGCGCCGCACTGGAATCAGCTGCTCGTGCTGCGCACGCTCGAAGGGCTCGCGCTCGGCGGCGTGCCGGCCGTCGCGATGGCCTATCTCGCCGAGGAAGTGCATCCCGACGGTCTCGGTCTCGCGATGGGTTTGTACGTCGGCGGCACGGCGATCGGCGGCATGGCAGGGCGGGTGATCACCGGCGTGGTCGCGGATCTGTTTTCATGGCGCGTCGCAGTCGGCACGATCGGCGTGCTCGGCCTGCTGTCGATGCTCGCGTTCCGCGCACTGCTGCCTCCATCGCGCCATTTCGTGCCACGCCGCGGGCTCGGCTTCGCGCATCACCGCACGCTGCTGTTGCGGCAGTTCACGCGACCGGGCTTGCCGCTGCTGTTCCTGCTCGGCTTCGTTCTGATGGGCAGCTTCGTCACGCTGTACAACTACATCGGCTACCGGCTGCTCGCGCCGCCGTATCGGCTGAATCAGACGGAGATCGGCGCGATCTTCATCGTCTATCTGGTCGGTGTGGTCGCGTCGCCGTGGTCCGGGCGCATGGCCGATACGTTCGGCCGCGCGCGCGTGCTGATCGGGAGCCTGCTGCTGATGGTGTTCGGCCTCGCGCTGACGATGCTGCATCCGCTCGCGGCGGTCGCGACCGGCATCGCGTGCGTGACGTTCGGGTTCTTTGCCGGGCATTCGGTCGCGAGCGGCTGGGTCGGGCGTCTGGCGAAAGACGCGAAAGGCCAGGCCGCGGCGCTGTATCTGCTCGCGTACTACATCGGCTCGAGCCTGGTCGGCTCGTATGGGGGCCACGTGTGGGCCGGTCATGGCTGGAACGGGGTCGTCGGGCTGGTCGGTGCGCTGCTCGTGATTGGCTTGATCGCGGCGAGGCACTTGCGCGGACGCGAATAGCCGCACGCAGTCACCGAGCCCGCGTGGATCGGCGGAAAAACGAAAGGCTTGCGTAAGCGAACGCTCGATATTTTCCGCCATGTTTTGTTGCGCCGCGCCAATCGCCGCACGCCCGTCGCGCCGGGGTTCAGCAAGTTGCGAATACGCGCCGACACGTAAGCTCGCGCGCTCGCGCCGCTCCATCCGTCTCCTATACTCGATTCGTGCACTGGTACTGCATGATTTCAAAGCCGCAGCCCTCTGCCGGAACGACATAGCATCCATCCTGCATGGGAGGAGACGAAGATGACGTACTTCACGATCGGCGATTTCATCCTGGTCATTCCGATGGCGTTAGCGGGTGCGCTATTCGTCGGCGCGCTGCCCTGCAAAACCGAGTTGCGACACAACGCGCTGCGTGTGCTGGGCGCGCTGATCGGTGTGATGTGCGCGGTGGCGCTGGTCGAGGGTCTGCCGGCGCTCGTGTAGCGGCGCGGCGCGAAGTACCAACGAAAAAGCCGCACGCTGAGCGTGCGGCTTCGTTTTGCCGTTCGTTTGGTCCGCCTGTTGCGCAGACGGCTCCCCTCACGCGATCAGATCGCCTGGTCCGTCGATGGCTTTTCCCACAGGTTGATCCCGCCTTCGGTCGCATAGCGATCGATTTCGGCGAGTTCGTCGGCCGAGAACGCGAGGTTCTTCAGCGCGCCGACGTTCTCGCGCACCTGCTCCGCGCGGCTCGCGCCGATCAGCACCGACGTCACGCGCTCATCGCGCAACGCCCATGCGAGCGCCATCTGCGCGAGGCTCTGACCACGGCGCTGTGCGATGTCGTTCAGCTTCCTCACGTGTTCGATGTTCTGCGGGTTCAGATGCTCGTCTTTCAGCGAACCGCCGCCCGGCTTGTTGACGCGCGCATCGGCCGGCACGCCGTTCAGGTACTTGCCGGTCAACAGCCCTTGCGCGAGAGGCGTGAACGCGATCGCGCCCGCGCCGACTTCGGCGAGCGTATCGAGCAGATCGTGTTCGATCCAGCGGTTCAGCATGTTGTAGGACGGCTGATGGATCAGCAGCGGCACCTTGTATTCGGCGAGCAGCCTGGTCATTTCGCGGGTCTTCGCCGACGAGTACGACGAGATGCCGATGTAGAGCGCCTTGCCCTGCTGCACCGCGCTCGCCAACGCGCCCGCGGTTTCCTCGAGCGGCGTGTGCGCGTCGAAGCGATGCGAATAGAAGATATCGACGTATTCGAGGCCCATGCGCTTCAGGCTCTGGTCGAGACTCGCGAGCACGTACTTGCGCGAGCCGCCGCCCTGGCCGTACGGACCCGGCCACATATCCCAACCGGCCTTCGACGAAATCAGCAGCTCGTCGCGATACGGCTTGAAATCGTCCTTGAACAGACGGCCGAAATTGGTTTCCGCGCTGCCGTACGGCGGGCCATAGTTGTTCGCCAGATCGAAGTGCGTAATGCCGAGGTCGAACGCCGTGCGCAGGATGTCACGCTGCGTCGAGATCGGCGTGGTGTCGCCGAAGTTGTGCCACAGGCCGAGCGACAGCGCCGGCAGTTTGAGACCCGACTTGCCGCAGACGCGGTATTGCATGTCCGAATAGCGTTCTGAAGCTGCTTCGTAAGCCATTGCTAGTGTCCTTGTCGATGAGATCGCCCGAGAATTGCGGGCGTGAGGATTCGCGCGTTGCGGGAGGCGTGCTGCTCGGGGATTTATTGTCGTGATGTCGCCGTGGTGCGGCTAGACCGCTATGTTAGCCAATCGACGCGGCGCTTGCAGGCACCCAGTATGCGGGATGGACGAGCACGCGCGGCTCACCTACACTCTGGCCGGTTCAAGTTGATGGGAGGTGCAGATGGCGAAGGCGATTTCGATCGCGCTGATTGTCGGCGGCATCGTGCTGCTGTATTTCGGCGGGCAGGCGTTCAATTCGGTGAGCAGCGACGTGTCGCGCTTCTTTACCGGTTCGCCGAGCAACAAGGCGATCGTGCTGATCGTCGCGGGCGTGGTGGCGACGCTCGCCGGGCTGACGGGAATTGCGATGTCGGGGCGCAAGCGCTGAGCGTCCGCACGAGGCCCACGACGAAAATAGCTAGAACGCGATCTCGGGCTTCGCGGCCGAGCGCGTGCCGGGCAGCGGCACGTTGCTTACGCCGTGATAGGTGAACACCAGCGAGAACTTCACCTGATCGCTGAGATTCTTGCCGGCCGAGTGAAGCGTGTTGCAGTGGAAGAACACCACGTCGCCGGTCTGCAGCTCCGGCGACACCGCGGTGCGGATCGCCGCCTCGTTCTCGGCGAGATCCGTGCGGAAAAATTTCGCTTCGTCGAAACGGTCGGACGTGAAGGCGGCGCCGTGCGAGTGCGGCACGAACCATAGCGCGCCGTTATCGATGGTTTCCGGGCCGACCGCGAGCCACACCGACACCAGGTCGTCGCGCTCGAACGACCAGTAACGCACGTCGCGATGCCAGCCGGTCAGGCTGCCGTATGCGGGGTGCTTGGTCATCATGCAGTTGTGATGCGCGCGCGATAGTCGCGGCTCCTCGCCAAAATACAGTTCCATCCAGCCACGGATTTCGGGCGCGGTCGCCCATTGCGCGAACGCGGGGTGACGGCCGTACGCGTCGAGCAGGCGCCGCACCGTATGTCCGCCCGGCGCATCTTTCGACGACGGCGCGCCCGGATATTTCAGATCCGCTTCGAATTCGATCGGCGCCGTCGCTTCCTGCAGTTGCCGCTGTGCGATCCGCTTCAGCTCATCGCAACGCTCGGGCGACAGGAGTCCTGGCACGACGACAAAACCCTGCTCCCGCAACGTTTGAATCTGCTCTTTCTTCGAATGGAGTGACATGGCGTTCCGTTAACGTCGACTAACTGATGTTCGATTGTAAAACGGGCGCGATCGGGGTGCGTTGTTTCGCGGCGCGCCAATGCACCGGTATCAGGCGTGCTGTGCACCCGCGCCGCACATTCGCTGGGCAACTATGCACGTAAATTGCCCGTCAAAAGTGAGACCAGATTGTTGTTGGCGACGATTCGATCCTGAGGGAATTCGATCTCGCAGGGTAGTAACCCGACTTTCTGACGTCACGATTCCCGTGTAGCCTGCTCGCATGTCGATCGCCGCTCACGCAGTTTTCTTTTGTGCGCAGGCCGTCAAGGCTCGTGCCGTCGGTTTCTTCGCGTTGTACCTTCGCTGCGCTGCGCGCCGTGTTTCGCGTCGCGACCTCCCGCGATACGAGCCGCACCGAATATCCGGCTTTCAGGCCGTCCATCGCAACCCCGTCATTGGCACATATGGTGCTGTTTGTCCGTGCACATCCGATGCACGCGCCGACGTGCGGTTCATTGCCTAAATGTGAAGCCATGCATACTCTTTTGAGCAACCGTCTTACCCGCGCCGCGCTGAAAGCGGCGCGTCCCGCGCGCCGTCATATGATGCGGGCGCTGCGTCACCATGCCGCGCGCACCCGCGCGCTCGGCGAGCAGTGGCGCGACGCGAAGGCCGTCGACGGCTTTCGCACCTGGTTCCATACGTTCTTCTCGGCGCTGCGCCAGCAGAGCGGCACGCGCCGTCTGTCGCTGCGCACATTGCTGCGCAAGCCGACACCGTTGCACCTCGCGGTCGCGAAACACGCGCCGGCGGTGCGCACGCCTGCGAGCCGCCGACCGCGTCGGCTGTCGACGAGCAGCGGCTGGTGGTTCGCGTTTGCGTTTGCGAGCCGCTGAGATTGCTGGGCCGGTGAGTTGCTGTTGCGCGTTGAGTGGCTAGTGCAAGACTTCGAGCGCGACCGCATCGTTACGCGATCGACGGACGAAGAAAAACCCCGCCCGGCTCACGCCGGCGGGGTTTTTTTGCTTTCAGGTAACGATCGACTCGCGCTGGTTACGCGCTAGTTACGCGATTGCCGCGACCGGCTCGGTGCCTGCCGCTTCGGCGAGTGCGAGCGCCTTGTCGGTGGCTTCCCACGTGAATTCCGGCTCTTCGCGGCCGAAGTGGCCATACGCCGCGCTCTTCTCATAGACCGGGCGCAGCAGGTCGAGCATCTGGATGATGCCCTTCGGACGCAGGTCGAAATGCTGACGCACGAGTTCCGTGATCGTCGCATCCGACACGCGGCCGGTGCCGAACGTGTTGACCATCACCGAGGTCGGCTGAGCGACGCCGATCGCGTACGACACCTGGATCAGGCAGCGCGACGCGAGGCCCGCGGCCACGATGTTCTTCGCGACGTAACGGCCGGCGTAAGCTGCCGAGCGGTCGACCTTCGACGGGTCCTTGCCCGAGAACGCGCCGCCGCCGTGCGGTGCCGCGCCGCCGTATGTATCGACGATGATCTTGCGGCCCGTCAGACCGCAATCGCCCTGCGGACCGCCGATCACGAAGCGACCGGTCGGGTTCACGAGGTACTTGATATCACCCTTCATCAGCTCGGCCGGCAGCGTCGGCTTGATCACTTCTTCGATCACCGCTTCGCGCAGCGTGTCGAGCTCGATGTCCGGCGCGTGCTGGGTAGACAGCACGACCGTGTCGATCGAATGCGGCTTGCCGTCGACATAGCGCACGGTCACCTGCGACTTCGCATCCGGACGCAGCCAGGGCAAACGGCCGTCGCGGCGCAGATTCGCCTGACGCTCGACGAGACGGTGCGACAGGTGGATCGGCAGCGGCATCAGTTCCGGCGTTTCCTCGCACGCGTAACCGAACATCAGACCCTGGTCGCCCGCGCCTTGATCGAGGTTGTTGTCGTGCGCGCGGTCCACGCCCTGGGCGATGTCCGGCGACTGCTTGTCGTAGGCGACGAGCACCGCGCAGCCGCGGTAGTCGATGCCGTAGTCTGTGTTGTCGTAGCCGATGCGCTTGATCGTGTTGCGCGCGATCTGGATGTAGTCGACGTTCGCGGTGGTGGTGATTTCACCGGCCAGCACGACGAGACCCGTGTTGCACAGCGTTTCGGCCGCGACACGCGAGTACTTGTCTTGAGCGAGGATGGCGTCGAGGATCGCGTCCGAGATCTGGTCCGCGACTTTGTCGGGATGGCCTTCGGAAACGGATTCGGAAGTGAAGAAGTAGTCGTTTGCCACGTTGCAGACTCCTGTTAGTGGTTACGGTTGCGTTCCACGTAGCCGACTTCGGGAGTCTGAAGCGGCGACGCTTTAGCGGATTACCTTAACCGATGGACGCTTGACTCATGGAAACCCATGGACCGCACCCGCCGGCTTCGCCCCGCAAGTTGTCTATTAACTCGGCGAAGCCCTTATTATAGCGACTTCCTTTGAATGTCACAGAGTGTCCACGAGTGCGGTATCACGCCAATTTTTCCGCTCCCCGCAATCCCGCCCCTAGCAGCGCCGTGCGCCCGGAGGCTGCATGCTGAGCAGCTACGGCGCGAAGCTCGCGGTCGGGCTGCTCAAACTCTTTGCGTTGTTGCCGTATGGATTCGTCGCCCGTCTCGGCGACGGGCTCGGCTGGCTGCTCTATCAAATCCCGAGCCGTCGCAAGCGCATCGTTCATACGAATCTGAAGCTGTGCTTCCCCGACTGGAGCGACGAGCGCCGCGAGGACGTCGCGCAGAAGCACTTCCGTCACGCGATCCGCAGCTATCTCGAGCGCAGCGTGCAGTGGTTCGGCTCGGCGAAGAAGCTCGAAAAGCTGATCCAGCTCGACAGCGCAATCGATCTGACCGACCCGAACCTGCCGCCGACGCTCTTTCTCGGCTTTCACTTTGTCGGCATCGAGGCCGGTTCGATTTTTCTGAACTACTCATTGAAGCGCCAGTGCGGCTCGCTGTATCAGCCGATGTCGAATCAGGAGCTCGAGGCAGTCGCGAAAGCGGCGCGTGCGCGTTTCGGCGCGGACATGGCAAGCCGCGCGGACAGCGCGCGCGTCGTACTGCGCTGGCTGCGCGAACGCAAACCGGTGATGCTCGGCGCGGACATGGACTACGGCGCGCGCAATTCGACGTTCGTGCCGTTCTTCGGCGTGCCGACTTGCACGCTGACCGCGGTCGGCCGTCTCGCTAAGGTCGGGCACGCGCAGGTGGTACCGTTCATCGGCGAAGTGCTGCCGAACTACAAGGGCTACCGGCTCAAGGTCTTCAAGCCTTGGGACAACTATCCGACCGGCGACGATGACGCCGATGCGCGACGCATGAACGAATTTCTCGAAGAGCAGATTCCGCTGATGCCCGAGCAGTATTACTGGGTGCACAAGCGGTTCAAGACGCGGCCGCCGGGAGTGCCTGGGGTGTATTGAAGATGGCGCTGGGACCCGGCTCCCAGCAGTCGGAGCACGTCGATGAGTGCACGTGAGGCGGCATCCAGGCTCCTTGCCCGCCATACCGTTTCCGATGGGCCAACGTGTATCATCTGCTATTGGCCCAGCACGGCTCGAAAGGGTGATTCACCCAACAGCCGGCAAGGCCCGGATTTTCGGCTCCGCCCGCACGCGCGAAGCCCTACGCAGCAACGGATACACGAAAAACGTGAAGCTCAAATTCACCAAAATGCACGGCGCGGGTAACGACTTCGTCGTGCTCGACGGCTATACCCAACCGCTTGAACTGACCACGGCGCAGGTGCGCGCGCTCGCGAATCGCCATTTCGGCGTCGGTGCCGACCAGTTGCTGCTGGTCGAAAAGCCGACCGTCGAAGGCGTCGATTTCAGATATCGCATCTTCAATTGCGACGGCGGCGAGGTCGAACATTGCGGCAACGGCGCGCGCTGCTTCGTCAAGTTCGTGCGCGAGCGCGGTCTCACCGACCAGCGCAGCGTGCGCGTGCAAGTCCAGAAAGGCACGATCACGCTGACGATGCAGGACAACGGCGAGGTGATCGTCGACATGGGCACGCCCGTGTTCGATCCCGAACTCGTGCCGTTCGCGACCAAAGGTCTGCAAGGCCGCCGCGAAGGCGCGGACACGCTCTGGCCGCTCGACGTGAACGGCACGACGCGCTGGATGTCGGTGGTGTCGATGGGCAACCCGCATGCGGTGCAGGTCGTCGACGATGCCGAGGCGTTCCCTGTGCTGGTCGAAGGTCCGGCCATCGAGCGGCACACGCGCTTCCCGCAGCGGGTCAATGCGGGCTTCATGCAGATCGTCAACCGCAACGAGATCAGGCTGCGCGTCTACGAACGCGGCGCGGGCGAAACGCTCGCGTGCGGCACCGGCGCGTGCGCGGCGGCCGCGGCCGGTATCCGGCGCGGGCTGCTGGATTCGCCGGTGCTCGTGCACACGCACGGCGGCGATCTGACGATCACTTGGGACATCGCGCAACCAGGCGCGCCGCTGCTGATGGCCGGCCCCGCGGCCACCGTCTTCGAAGGGGAGATCGAGTTGGCAGAAGAGGCGTCGAGCGCATCGCCCGACTCGTCGCAGCACAATCCGTCCAGCCCGGCCGCCGTGGCGCCCTCCGTCTAACTCATTGACCTATGCGCCGCCGCGAGGCGGCCATCCCGTAGTCCTCACGCCGAAACCATGAACGATCGCGAAGTCGCCGAATATCTGCTCGCCAATCCCGAATTCTTCGTCGAACACGCGGAAACGCTCGCGACCATCCGGCTCGCGAACCCGCACGGCAAAGCCGCGGTGTCGCTGCAGGAGCGGCAAATGGAGATGCTGCGCGACAAGAACAAGCATCTCGAACGGCGTCTGGCCGAACTGCTGCGCTACGGTCACGAGAACGACAGCATCACGGCGAAGTTCAACCGCTGGACCATCCGCGTGATGGCTGAGCGCGATCCGTATGCGCTGCCGCGCACGATCGCCGGCGGTCTGCTCGATATCTTCGACGTGCCGCAAGCGGCATTGCGTGTGTGGGACGTCGCCGAGCCGTATGCGCAAGCCGACTTCGCGCGCCACGTCAGCGAGGAAGTGCGGATTTTCGCGGGCAGCCTGAGCACGCCGTACTGCGGCGCGAACACCGGCTTCGAGGCCGCGCAATGGCTCCCGCAGGCGGCGAGCGCGTCCAACGGCGCAGCCAACCCGCCGGCAAGCGCGACCGACGACCCCAGCGCCCCATCGAGCGAAACGGCGCAGACCACCGAATCGATCGCGCTGCTTGCGCTGCGCGACCCCGAAGGTGCTGAAGACGCGCCGACGTTCGGCCTGCTCGTGATGGGCTCGTCCGACCCGCGACGCTTCCACGAAGGCATGGCCACCGATTTCCTCACGCAGATCGGCGCGCTCGCGAGCGCCGCGCTGAGCCGGCTGCTGCCGCGCTGAGCCACGCAACGTCACCGCCCACCGTGACCGCCGCCGACCCGATCGCCGCCTATCTCTCGCATCTCGAGCACGAGCGGCGGCTGTCGGAGCATACGCTGCGCGGCTATACGCATGAGCTCGCGGAACTGAAGCTGCTCGCCAAAGGCCGAGCGCTCGAAAGTCTCACCGCCGTCGACATCCGCGGCGCCGTCGCGCGCGCGCATGCGGGCGGCCTCACCGCGCGGTCGATCGGCCATCGGCTGTCGGCGTGGCGCGCGTTTTATCGCTGGCTTGCGGGCCAAATCGAGCTGCCGGCCAATCCGGTCGCCGCGGTGCGCGCGCCGAAGCAGGCGAAAACGCTGCCGAAGGCGCTTTCCGTCGACGACACCGCGCGCCTGATGGACAGCGCGCCCGCCGACTCCCCCGAAGGCCTGCGCGATCACGCGATGCTCGAGCTGTTCTACTCGTCGGGCCTGCGCCTCGCCGAACTGGTCGGCCTCGACGTGCGTTTCGCCGACATCGACGGTTATCGCTCGGCCGGCTGGCTGAAGCTCGATTCCGGCGAAGTCGAAGTGCTCGGCAAAGGCAACCGGCGCCGCGTCGTGCCGGTGGGCAGCAAGGCGGTCGCGGCGCTGAATGCATGGCTCGCGGTGCGCGAACGGATCGTCCGCCACGATCCTCATCCGCTCTTCCTGTCGGCGCGCGGCAACCGGCTGTCGCCGAACGTCGTGCGCGAGCGCGTGAAGCGCGCGGCGCTCGCGGCCGGCATTCCTGCCAACGTGCATCCGCACGTGCTGCGCCATTCGTTCGCGACGCACGTGCTGCAGTCGAGCGGCGATCTGCGCGCCGTGCAGGAGTTGCTCGGACACGCGAGCATCACCGCGACGCAGGTCTATACGGGCCTCGATTTCCAGCACCTCGCCCACGTCTACGACAGCGCGCATCCTCGCGCAAAGAAACGCAACTGATCACGCGACTGCCGCCGCGCGCCACGACGCGCCGCCATCGCTTGTACCTGACCGACACCTGATGAATACCGTTACGCTCAAACCGTCGAAAGAAAAATCGCTGCTGCGCCGCCATCCGTGGGTCTATGCGAATGCGATCGAACATGTCGACGGCCGCCCCGCGCCCGGCGCGACCGTGCTCGTGCGCGCGCACGATGGCCGCTTCCTCGCGCGCGCCGCCTACAGCCCGCACTCGCAAATCCGCGCACGCGTGTGGAGCTTCGACGAAGCCGAGCCGATCGATCACGCGTTCTTCAAGCGCCGCGTGCAGCGCGCGTTCGCGCATCGTCAGGCGATGGTTCGCGACACCGGCGCCGTGCGACTGATCTTCGGCGAGGCGGACGGTCTGCCGGGCCTGATCGTCGATTACTACGTCGCCGAGGACGCGGGTCAGCGCAGCCAGATCGTCTGTCAGTTCATGGCGGCCGGCGTCGAGGCGTGGAAGGACGCGATCGTCGCGGCGCTGATCGGCGCGACCGGCTGCCCGAACGTCTACGAGCGCTCGGACGTGTCGATCCGTCAGAAGGAAGGACTCGAACAGGTCACCGGTGTGCTCGCGGGCGAGCCGCCTTCGGAGCAGCTGATCTCAAGCGAAAACGGCGTGCGCTATCACGTCGACGTGCGCAACGGCCACAAGACCGGCTTCTATGTCGATCAGCGCGATAACCGCCTGCTCGTGCAGCAGTTCGCGAAAGATCGCGACGTGCTGAACTGCTTCTGCTACACCGGCGGCTTTTCACTCGCGGCGCTCAAGGGTGGTGCGAAGCGCGTGGTGTCGGTCGATTCGTCGGGTGAAGCGCTCGCGCTCGCGCAGCAGAACGTCGCGGCCAACGGCTTCGACGCCGATCGCGCGAGCTGGCTCGACGCCGACGCGTTCAAGACACTGCGGCGCCTCTACGACGAGGGCGAACGTTTCGACCTGATCGTGCTCGATCCGCCGAAGTTCGCGCCATCGCGCGAGCACGTGGACCGCGCGTCGCGCGCGTACAAGGACATCAATCTGACGGGCCTGAGGCTGCTGCGTCCGGGCGGTTTGCTGTTCACCTACTCGTGCTCGGGCGCGATCGATCCCGAACTGTTCCAGAAGATCGTGTCCGGCGCCGCCGCCGACGCCCGCGTCGACGCACGCATCCTGAAGCGGCTCGGCGCGGGCGTCGATCATCCGCTGCTCACGGCATTCCCCGAAGGGGAGTATCTGAAGGGCCTGCTGTTGCAAATCGCCTGATCGCCCATATTTCGTGGGCAATTGCGCGTGCCGGCGGCGGCAGCGGCCAGCCTCCGCGCGGCCGGACATCAGCCGGCCGCAAGGCGGCCGCCCCTGCGCCCGCCAGGCAAATATGTTTCAATAACCGGCTGGACAGGGCCGCGCCATCTGGCTGCGGCGGCCGGCCTCACGCTTCTGGCTAGCCTTGCGCTAGCGTTCGATCACGCACCGTTTCACGACTTACAGGCGACCCACATGATTCCAGTCACCATCCTGACCGGCTTTCTCGGCAGCGGTAAAACCACCCTGCTCAAGCGCATCCTGAACGAAAAGCACGGCATGAAGATCGCCGTCATCGAGAACGAGTTCGGCGAAGAGAACATCGACAACGAGATCCTCGTGCAGGACACGAGCGAGCAGATCATCCAGATGAGCAACGGCTGCATCTGCTGCACGATTCGCGGCGACCTGTCGCGCGTGCTCAACGATCTGGCCGCGAAGAAGCAGGCGGGCGAAGTGGACTTCGATCGTGTCGTGATCGAAACCACCGGCCTCGCAAATCCAGGCCCGGTCGCGCAAACCTTCTTCATGGACGATCAGATCGCGAGCGAATTCCTGCTCGACGCGATCATCACGCTGGTCGATGCGAAGCACGCGGACCGTCAGCTCGACGAGCACGAAGTGGTGCAGCGCCAGGTCGGTTTTGCCGACCGCCTCTTCATCACCAAGGCCGATCTCGTCGATGAGCGGCAGGTGGGCGATCTGCGTCACCGTCTGCTGCACATGAACCCGAAGGCGGCGATCAGGGTCGTCAATTTCGGCGAAGCGGACATCAAGGAAATTTTCGATCTGCGCGGCTTCAACCTGAACTCGAAGCTCGAAATCGACCCGGACTTCCTCGCCGAAGACGAACACGCGCACAGCCACGCGCATGCGCACGACGAACACGGCCACACGCACGGCGACCATGACCACGATCACGCGAACTGCGATCACGACCATGGCCATTGCGATCACGAAGGCCACGATCATGGGCATCACCACCACGCGCATCACGACGACAAGATCAAGTCGTTCGTGTACCGCAGCGATCGTCCGTTCGATCCGAACAAGCTCGAGGACTTCCTCGGCGGCATTCTGCAGATCTACGGCGAGCACCTGCTGCGCTACAAGGGCGTGCTGTACATGAAGGGCGTCGATCGCAAGGTCGTGTTCCAGGGCGTGCATCAAATGATGGGCAGCGACCTCGCCGCGAAATGGCAACCGGCCGAGAAGAAGACCAACAAGATGGTGTTCATCGGCATCGAACTGCCGCGCGACCTGATCACCGACGGTCTCGACGCCTGCCTCGCCTGAGCGGGCGCAGCGCCGTCGCACCAGCAAACCCCGTAGAAGGCCCACGACACGCCGCGCATAGCGCGGCATGCGTCGTGCTAGTTCTATTGCGCCGAGACGCGCGACGCCGACTGCGCGGGCGTGAATCCTCTGCAGAAACTGCGATGCCGCGGCACCGAGACCGTGCGATTGCCGGCTATGTGAAAACCGCGTGAAAACCCTGCTGCATTAAAGCGTGCACGACCATCGCTTTTTGGCTTTGTGCGCGTTATATTTTCGGGATATCGCTGCACCGCAGGCGGAATTTCGGCAGTTGCGGTGCCGGATTGTGATTCAGTTACAATACGTGCCCACTGGAGAATGACAACGAATTGCCCGGTCGCGCGTATCCCGCGACGGGCCTGAAACGGCGCCGGAAAATCTTGTCCGGAGACACGCCGAAAACGCTGGCGGGCACGGCCTGAAAGGGCAAGCGCTTGTCGGCGAGCGATGCCTCAGGAGCATGTGTGAATCGGTTTCCAGAGGAGTTCGGCCCCGCAGCGGCGTAGCTAGCAACGCCCGGTGTGTGTGGATGCCAGGCGCTTCGGCGTCACGACAGCCCAACGTTCGTGACCACCCTGCGCCGCGCGTCCACGCGACGCGTTTGCGGGCAATACGAAAGTGCGGGCACTATGAGTTTTGCCTCACATTGAAGAAGTAAGCCAGATGACGACGAAACGACTCTTGACCGAAGCCGAAATCCTGAAGATGAGCGACAAGGATTACATGAATGAGGATCAGCTCGCCTTCTTCAAGAACAGGCTCGAACAGTTGCAGGCGGACATTCTCCGCAATGCTGGCCAGACGACCGAGAACCTGCGTGAAACGGTCATCGTGCCGGACCCGGCCGATCGCGCCACGATCGAGGAAGAGCATGCGCTCGAACTGCGCACGCGCGACCGCGAACGCAAGCTGCTGAAGAAGGTGCAGCAATCGATCGCGCGCATCGAGGCGGGCGACTACGGCTGGTGCGAAGAAACCGGCGAGCCGATCGGCATTCCGCGTCTGCTCGCACGGCCTACAGCCACGCTGTCGCTCGAAGCACAAGAGCGCCGCGAACTGCGCCAGAAACTGTTCGGCGACTGATTAGCTGAGGCGCGGCTTCGGCCTGGCGCACTGAATACGCTGCTTCGTCTAGAGGCGCACGGTGAACCGTGCGCCTTTTCTTTTTGCGCGACATCCGCGCAAGCTCCGCCATCCCTCCCGTCCCGCCTCGCGTTCCCGCCTCGTTTCTCAGGCTTCCTGAGCGGATTTTCAGTTTTTCTCCCTAGGCCTTCCGGCGGATCTTGATATGACCGCGCCCGCCCTAAAATAGATCGGACATGCGCTCACGAGCGCGCCAGCCGGCGCGCCGTCCGCTGACTGGATTCATGCGGTAGCGCGCAGCGCTGCCGCGTCCTACCCGTTTTGCAAAGAGGAACGCATATGGAGCAATTTCACGGCACGACGATCGTTTCCGTGCGCCGCGGCAACAAGGTGGCGCTCGGCGGCGACGGCCAGGTGACGCTCGGCAACATCGTCATGAAAGGCGGCGCGAAGAAGGTCCGGCGCATCTATAACGGCAAGGTGCTGGTCGGCTTCGCCGGCGGCACGGCGGATGCCTTCTCGCTGCTCGACCGCTTCGAGGCGAAGCTCGAAAAACATCAGGGCAATCTGACGCGCGCGGCCGTGGAGCTCGCGAAAGACTGGCGCACCGATCGCATGCTGCGTCGTCTCGAAGCGATGCTGATCACCGCGGACGCGACCACCACGCTCGTCATCACCGGCAACGGCGACGTGCTCGACCCCGAAGGCGGCATCTGCGCGATCGGCTCGGGCGGTGCGTACGCGCAGGCGGCCGCGAGGGCGCTTGCCGACAACACCGAGCTATCGCCGCGCGACATCGTGGAGAAATCGCTGGAAATCGCCGGCGACATGTGCATCTACACGAACCATAACCGCGTCATTGAGACGATCGAGTAAGGACCCATCGATGAGCACCATGACCCCCGCCGAGATCGTCTCCGAGCTCGACAAACACATCATCGGCCAAGGCCGCGCGAAGAAAGCCGTGGCCGTCGCGCTGCGCAACCGCTGGCGCCGTCAGCAGGTCGACGAGCCGCTGCGCCAGGAAATCACCCCGAAGAACATCCTGATGATCGGACCGACCGGCGTCGGCAAGACCGAAATCGCGCGGCGTCTCGCGAAGCTCGCCGACGCGCCGTTCATCAAGATCGAAGCAACCAAGTTCACCGAAGTCGGCTACGTGGGCCGCGACGTGGACAGCATCGTGCGCGACCTGATCGAAATTTCGGTCAAGCAGACTCGCGAAACCGAAATGCGCAAAGTGCGGACCAAGGCCGGCGATCTGGCCGAAGACCGCATTCTCGACATTCTGCTGCCGACCGCACGGCCGGTCGGTTTCGGTTCGAGCACGAGTTCGACCGATACCGCCGATGAAGGCAGCACGACGCGCCAGACGTTCCGCAAGCGCCTGCGCGAAGGCCAGCTCGACGACAAGGAAATCGAGCTCGACGTCGAGCAGCCGCAGGTCGGCATGGACATCATGGGGCCGCCGGGCATGGAAGACATGACCGAGCAGATCCGCTCGATGTTCGCCAACATCGGCGGCGGCAAGAAGACGCGCCGCAAGATGAAGGTGAAGGAAGCGCTGAAGGTGCTCACCGACGAAGAAGCCGGCAAGATGCTGAACGACGAAGAGGTGAAAGCCAAGGCGGTGCAGAACGTCGAACAGAACGGCATCGTGTTTCTAGACGAAATCGACAAGATCGCATCGCGCAACGAAGCGGGTGGCGGTGAAGTGTCCCGTCAGGGCGTGCAGCGCGATCTGCTGCCGCTCGTCGAAGGCACGACGATCAACACCAAGTACGGCATGGTGAAGACCGATCACATCCTGTTCATCGCGAGCGGCGCGTTTCATCTTGCGAAGCCGAGCGATCTGATCCCGGAACTGCAGGGGCGCTTTCCGATTCGCGTCGAACTCGACTCGCTGTCGGTCAACGACTTCGAATCGATCCTCGTGTCGACGGATGCGAGCCTCGTCAAACAATACCAGGCGCTGCTCGCGACCGAAGACGTGCACCTCGAATTCGCCGACGACGGCATCCGCCGTCTTGCCGAGATCGCGTACTCCGTCAACGAGAAGACTGAGAACATCGGCGCGCGGCGTCTTTATACGGTCATCGAAAAGCTGCTCGAGGAAGTGTCGTTCTCGGCCGGCAATCATTCCGGCCGGACAGTGCAGATCGACGCGGCGTATGTCGATCGCGCGTTGAACGAAGTCGCGGAAGACGAGGATCTGTCGCGCTACGTGCTGTGATATGCGCGGTCACAGCGCCAAGCGCTGATACATGAAAAACGGGCTGCCTTCGGATATCGGATAGGCAGCCCGTTTTGTCTTGTGCTGCCCGATCGCGGCCTACTGCCTCACCGGCCGCTTCGCCAGCTTGCGCTGCAACGTGCGCCGATGCATGTTCAACGCGCGCGCGGTCGCCGAGATATTGCCGTTGTGTTCGGCGAGCACTCGCTGAATATGTTCCCATTCGAGCCGCGCCACCGACAGCGGCTGCGGATGCTCGATCGCCTCCTCGGCCTGCAACGCGCTCGCCTCGCTTTGCAGCGCCGACAGGATCGTCTCGACGTTGGCGGGCTTCGCGAGATAGTTGTCGGCGCCGTCCTTGACCGCCTGCACCGCGGTGGCGATGCTCGCGTAGCCGGTCAGCACCAGCATGCGCGCATCGGGCTGCAGATCGCGTAACGGCGCGACGAGCGTCAGGCCGGAGTCGTTGCCCAGATGCAGGTCCACCGTGATCTCGCTGAACTTCTGCTGATTCGCGAGCCGGATCGCCTCGTCCGCGTTGTGCGCTTCGCTCACCGTGTAGCCGCGCCGCGTCAAGCCGCGCGCCAGGATGCCGGAGAACACTTCGTCGTCGTCGATCACCAGAAAATTCTTTTCGCTCATGCCTGTTTCTCCGTGTTGGATGGCGCGGCGCCTTGCGGGCTCGCTCCGGAAATCTTGCGCGCGCCGAGCGGCAGTCGCAGCACCGCACGCGTGCCGCGCGGCCGCCCGCCGTTGGCGTCGGTCAGCTCGATCGATCCCTTCAGACGCGCCGCCGCCGAAAACGCCAGATATAAACCGACGCCGTGACCGCCCTGCGTGCTCTCCACCGGCATCGTGCCGAGCGAGCCGCGCAGCGCGACCGGAATGCCTGGACCGTGGTCGCACACTTCGAATACGATCTGGTCGCCGCGCGGCGCGAGCGTGCAAGACAGCGTCACGTGATCGCGGCTCGCGCGCGCGGCGTTGTCGAGCAGGATCGTCAGTATCTGGCTGACGGCCACCGTGTCGTTGAGACTGACATCGGCCGGCGGCGTGCCGAGCCGCTCGAACTTCACGTGCGGATGGCGCAGGCGCCATTGCTCGGCAAACGAATCGAGCCATTCGTCGACCGGCTGACGGTTCGTCGTGGTCGTCGCGCGGCTGCGCAAGCGCGCGAGTGCTGACGTGCACAGCGTCATCTGCTGCTCGAGCAGTTCGAGATCGGCGCGGTAGGGAGCGAGTCCCGCGTCGGTGCGCGCCGCGTCGCGCAATTCTTCTGACAACATCGCGATTGTAGACAGAGGTGTACCGATTTCGTGAGCCACGGTGGCCGCCTGCACGCCGAGCGCGACCGCCCGTTCGTCCTGGAGCAAGCGCTGCTGCGCTTCTCCAAGCGCTGCGTCACGAAGCCGCAGTGCCCGCGACATGCGCGCGACGAACCACGCGATCAGCCCGACGCTGACCATGAAATTGACCCACATGCCCGAGCGGTAGTAGTCGAACAGGTTGGCGGGATTCTCGAGATTGAGCGGCACCGAATCGAAACTGAGCATCGCGTAGCAGGCGACCGCGAACGCCGCGAGCCAGGCCATCAGATACCACGGCAGCACGGCCGCCGCGATTGCAAGCGATGGCAGGTATAGCGATACAAACGGGTTGGTGGTGCCGCCGGACAGGAACAGCAGCGCCGACAACGCGCCGAGATCGACCCAGATCTGCCCGAACAGCTCGATGTTGGACTCAGGTCGCTGCTGCGACACGCGAAACCATGTGAGCGCATTGAACAGCACTTCGAGCCCGATCACGAGCAGCATCGCGGGCAACGGCAGATTGGCGCCGATGAAGATCTGCACGAACGCGATCGTAAGCAGCTGACCAATGATCGCGAGGCTGCGCAGCCAGAACAGATGACCGAGATTGACGCGGCCGGTGTTGGTTATACGTTGCATGACCCTAGTCTACCCGTTCGGACCCGCATGGCTGACCAGGCGGCCGAGTGCCGGTAACATGACTGTCTTCGAAATAGCATCGCGCGTCGCCAGGCTGCATTGACGACTGCTCCGCGCCATCCGTTCATGGTACCCACCGCGATTCGCGAAGCCGACGCTTCGTCCGCATTCCTGACCTTGATGCGCGATGCCGCCGCGGCCCGAGCCAGCGGCGCCACGGCGGACGAAGCCCGTTCCCTCGACGCCGCGGCCAAACTGCATCCGCTCGACGGCGCCTCGCTCGACGCGCTGATCGCCGCGTGGCTCGCGCAGAAGCGCCATGCGGAGGCGATCGATCTCGCCGCCATTATTGCCGAACTCGATGCGGGGAGCGCCGTCGCGCACTTCCGCGCCGGCTACGCGCTGCAGATGGCCGGCCGGCATGCCGACGCGATCCCTCCGTATCGTCGTGCGCTGGCGCTCGACCCCGCGCTGCCGCAGCTACGCAACAATCTCGCGAGCGCGCTGACGCTTACCGACGGAGATCTGAGCGAACGGCTCGCGCTGCTCGAAGCCGCGATTCGCGATGCCCCCGACGATGGCAACGCATGGATCAACCTCGCCAACGCGTATCGCCAGAGTCTGGACTTGCCCCACGCGCTCGAAGCCGGTGCCCAGGCCGTGCAGCGCGCGCCTGGCAGTCCGCTGGCTCACAACAACTATGCGCTGACGTTACGTGAAGCGCAACGCTGGGACGACGCCGAACAGGCCGCCACGACGGCCTGCGAGTTCGCCCCGCAGAGCCCGACGATGCGCTCGAACCTCGGCATGCTGCAACTCCTGCGCGGCCGATACGCCGAAGGGTGGGCATCGCACGAGGCGCGCTGGGACGGCTCCAGGGAGCTCGGCGGCAGCCGTCCCGTGATGCCGGCGCCGATCTGGCGCGGCGAGCCGCTCGCCGGCAAGACGCTGCTCGTATGGGGCGAACAGGGGATGGGCGACGTGCTGCAGTTCAGCCGCTATATCCCGATGCTGGCCGAGCGTGTGCATCGCGACGGCGGCCGCGTGGTGTGGAATTCGTTTCCGCAGATGGGCGCGCTGCTCGCGCGCAGCCTCGGCGCTCATGTCGACGGTTTCTCGTCCGGCGGCGGCGTCGAATCGCTGCCGCCGATGGACTATGAAATTCCGCTGCTGAGCTTGCCGCTAGTCTTCGATACCCGCGAAGAGACCATTCCAGCCGCGCCCTACGTGTTCGCCGATGTGGCCGCGCTTGCGGCGTGGCGCGAACGCGTTGCCGACGGGCGCCGCCTGAAGGTCGGCCTCGCCTGGACGGGTAGCCGCGGGCATCAGCGCAACCCGTTTCGCAGCGTCGGCTGGCAGCGCTATGCCGCGCATTTCGCCGGCATCGACGACGTCACCTTCTACTCGCTGCAGCCGGGCGCGGCCGCCGAGGTCGCCGCCGCCCGCGCGGCCGGCCTGCGCATCATCGATCACACCGCGAGCCTCGCCACCTTCGACGACACCGCCGCCTTCGTCGGCGCGCTCGACCTCGTGATCACCGTATGCACATCGGTCGCGCATCTGAGCGGCGCGCTCGGCCAGCGCACGTGGGTGCTGCTCGACGTCAATCCGCATTGGGTCTGGTTGCTGGAGCGCGGCGACAGCCCGTGGTATCCGAGCGCCACGTTGTATCGGCAGCCGCGGTTCGGCGAGTGGGAGCCGGCGCTGGAAGCAGTGGCGCGCGATCTGCGAGCGCTGGTGGCGCAGCATCGCGGTGCATAGGCGGGTTCAGATCGGCCGTTGGCAAACGCAGCGTTTATGGCCGTTCAACGCCACTTGCCTCGCGTGTCGCCTGGGCAATCTCCGCGGCGAGACATTCCGGGCACAAGCAGCGGCCCCCCGGCTTCAGCCGCTCTGCCGGCAGCGGCGGCAAAGCACGGCACCAGCACGGAGATGATGTCTCGCCCTGCATGCCGCAGTCGAAGGCATTGCCGCAGCGCGGACAGCGCGCGCTGCTCCCGGAACGGGTAGAAGACGGTTTCATTGCGGATGGGCGCGAAAGGCCGGGGGGCATCGGTCAGATCATGATGCCATGACTGATGCGCCTAGGTGCAGCCGTCCGTTCGGCCAATGCACGGCCGTCACGCAAGTGCGTTACGCTTGCTGTTTGCCCGCCCCCGTGGCCCGTCAAGGTGCGGTCCGCCAAACCTGCACCGACCGTCGCTCGCGCCGCTGCCGAAAACCCGGTTGCAGCGCGCCAGTCCTGTACAATTCGCGCTGTTTTAACTGTTCCGTGCCCGAGCCTGCCGCCATGTCCGAGCTTCCCGACCTCTCGCAGATTGCGCCCACCCTGAAAGCCGAAATTCTGGCCGAGGCGCTGCCTTACATCCGCCAGTATCACGGCAAGACCGTGGTCATCAAATACGGCGGCAACGCCATGACCGAAGAGCGTCTGAAGCAGGGTTTCGCGCGCGACGTGATTCTGCTGAAGCTGGTTGGCATCAACCCGGTCATCGTGCACGGCGGTGGTCCGCAAATCGACCAGGCGCTTAAGAAAATTGGTAAACAGGGCACGTTCATCCAGGGTATGCGCGTCACCGACGAAGAGACGATGGAAGTCGTCGAATGGGTGCTCGGCGGCGAGGTGCAGCAGGACATCGTGATGCTGATCAACCACTTCGGCGGCCACGCGGTCGGCCTGACCGGCAAGGACGGCGGCCTGATCCACGCGCGCAAGATGCTGATGCCGGATCGAGAAAAGCCTGGCCAGTACGTCGACATCGGCCAGGTCGGCGAAGTGGAAGCGATCAACCCGGCGGTGGTGAAGGCACTGCAGGACGACGCGTTCATTCCGGTAATCTCGCCGATCGGCTTCGGCGAAGACGGTCTGTCGTACAACATCAACGCGGACCTCGTCGCGGGCAAACTGGCGGTCGTGCTGAACGCCGAAAAGCTCGTGATGATGACCAACATCCCCGGCGTGATGGACAAGGAAGGCAATCTGCTGACCGACCTGTCGGCGCGCGAAATCGACGGCCTGTTCGAAGACGGCACGATCTCCGGCGGCATGCTGCCGAAAATCTCGTCCGCGCTCGATGCGGCGAAGAGCGGCGTGCGCTCGGTGCACATCATCGACGGCCGCATCGAACACTCGGTGCTGCTCGAAATCCTGACCGAACAGCCATTCGGCACGATGATCCGCTCGCATTGAGCGTTGCGGCATCCCCGGCACAGGGTTGCGTCCGAGCGGCGCGACGCCTGTGCCGCACCTCGCGGCCGGCAGCCTATGCGCGCCCCCGGGCGTCGATGCGGCAAACTCTCCGCATCCGCATCCGCATCCGCAGCATGAAACGCCCGTCAGCGGCTGAAGACCTCCACCATGCGCACCCCCACTTCGCGGCGCCGCCGTCCTGACATCGCGAGCGGCAAGCCAGTCTGGCTGTTCGATCTCGATAACACGCTGCATCGCGCGTCGCATGCCATTTTTCCCGCGATCAATCGCGGCATGACCCAGTACATCATCGACGCGCTGCAAGTCGACATCGACGAAGCCAACCGTCTGCGCACCGGCTACACGCTGCGCTACGGCGCGGCACTGCTCGGGCTCACGCGCCACCATCCGCTCGACGCGCACGACTTCCTGAAGGTCGTGCACACGTTCCCCGACCTCGGCTCGATGATCCGCCACGAGCGCGGCGTCGCGCGGCTCGTCGCGGCGCTGCCGGGCCGCAAGATCGTGCTGACCAATGCGCCCGAAAGCTACGCGCGCGCGGTGCTCGCCGAGTTGCGCATCGAGCGGCTGTTCGAGCGCGTGATCGCGATCGAGCACATGCGCGATCGCCGTCAATGGCGCGCGAAGCCCGATCACGCGATGCTGCGCCGCGCGATGCGCGACGCGCACGTGTCGCTGAAAGACGCGATCCTCGTCGAGGACACGCGCTCGCACCTGAAGAACTATCGGCGGCTCGGCATCCGCACTGTGTGGATCACCGGGCACCTGCCGCGCAAGCCGCACGCGGCTGGCGTACCGACGCGCCTGCCGGGCACCGGCCGGCCGCATTATGTCGACCGCAGCATTCGTTCGCTAAAATCGCTACGAGTGGGCGCGCGCGCGGTTCGATGGAAGGGACGCAAGCCGGGACAGTAGGGACGAAAGCCGCCAACGACATCAGCCGGGGGACGACAGCCATGCAGCCGATCGACAAGCCTGACGAAGCCTCAGCGGCATCCTCCGCCGCGCCACGCGCAACGCGTCCGAAGCCGGGTGAGCGTCGCGTGCACATCCTGCAGACGCTCGCCAGCATGCTAGAGGCGCCGAAAAGCGAAAAGGTCACCACGGCCGCGCTCGCCGCCCGGCTCGGTGTGTCGGAAGCCGCGCTGTATCGTCATTTCGCCAGCAAAGCGCAGATGTTCGAAGGGCTGATCGAGTTCATCGAGCAGACGCTGTTCGGCCTCATCAACCAGATCACCGGTCACGAAAGCAACGGCGTGCTGCAGGCGCGCTCGATCGCGCTGATGCTGCTCAACTTCCCCGCGAAAAATCCCGGCATGACGCGGGTGCTGACCTGCGAGGCGCTGGTCGGCGAGCACGAACGGCTGACCGAGCGCGTGAACCAGATGCTCGAACGGGTCGAGGCATCGCTGAAGCAGTGCTTGCGGCTCGCGCAGACCGAAGCGCTTGCCCGTGCCGATAACCACGCCACTGGCCATACCGACCCGCAGACCGCGCCGCAATCCACCGCACTGCCCGCCGGCTACGATCCCGCGATTCGCGCGAGCCTGTTGGTGAGCTACGTGATCGGCCGCTGGCATCGCTATGTGCGCAGCGGTTTCGCGCGGCCGCCCGCCGAACACGCGGACGAGCAACTGCTGCTGATTCTTCAGTAGTCCGCGAGGACTCGCTCCCTTCGCGTGGCACCGTCCGCGCCGCTGCCGCGTGGAATTTTCCGCTATACTTTGCGCCTGACGCCGCGGCGGTCCCACGATGCATAACAGACCGCGCCAAGGCATCCTGAACACGTTGCACCCGGTTTCCCCCTTTCACGCGCCGATTTGCTGACTCGATTGCGGGCGCGCGAACCTTGGGCCTCAGGCCCGCGGTTCACTATAAATGCGGCTAAAGAGGTCGTCAGCTGCGCACACCGCCCTTCTCCTCGTGCTTCGCCGACGCCGTTTAGCCGCCCTGTTGACTCAATGGCGGAATGAATGGACTCGATCGGCATCGTCGCTCCCCAAAAAATGCATTTCACCGAGCCGCTGCGATTGCGCAACGGCAGCTCGCTCGCGGGCTACGACCTGATGGTCGAGACCTACGGCACGCTCAATGCCGCGCGCAGCAATGCGGTGCTCGTGTGTCACGCGCTGAACGCATCGCATCACGTGGCGGGCGTGTACGCCGACAATCCGAAGGACATCGGCTGGTGGGACAATTTGGTCGGCCCCGGCAAGCCGCTCGATACCGACAAATTTTTCGTGATCGGCGTGAACAACCTCGGCTCGTGCTTCGGCTCGACCGGGCCGATGAGCATCGACCCCGCCACCGGCAAGCCGTATGGCGCGACGTTTCCGGTCGTCACCGTCGAAGACTGGGTCAACGCCCAAGCGCGCGTCGCCGACGCGTTCGGCATCACGCGCTTCGCCGCCGTGATGGGCGGCAGCCTCGGCGGCATGCAGGCGCTCGCGTGGAGCATGATGTATCCGGAGCGAATCGCGCATTGCATCGTGATCGCATCGACGCCGAAGCTGTCCGCGCAGAACATCGCGTTCAACGAGGTCGCGCGCTCCGCGATCCTGTCGGACCCCGACTTCCACGGCGGCAACTACTACGCGCACGGCGTGAAGCCGAAGCGCGGCCTGCGCGTCGCGCGCATGATCGGCCACATCACGTATCTGTCGGACGACGATATGGCCGAGAAATTCGGCCGCTCGCTGCGTCGCGCGGAAGGCGCGCTCGACGACTACAACTTCAGCTTCGATGTCGAGTTCGAAGTGGAATCATATCTGCGCTATCAGGGCGACAAGTTCGCCGACTACTTCGACGCCAACACCTACCTGCTGATCACGCGCGCGCTCGACTACTTCGATCCGGCCAAGGCCTTCGAGGGCGATCTGACCGCCGCGCTCGCGCACACCACCGCGAAATATCTGATCGCGAGCTTCTCGACCGACTGGCGTTTCGCGCCGGCTCGCTCGCGCGAACTGGTGAAGGCGCTGCTCGATCACAAGCGCACGGTCACCTACGCGGAGATCGACGCGCCGCACGGCCACGACGCCTTCCTGCTCGACGACGCGCGCTATCACAACCTGCTGCGCGCCTACTACGAACGCATTGCAAACGAGGTCAACGCATGAACCAGCGAGCACTTGATTATCTGGCATCGCGCCCGGACTTCCGCGCGATCGCCCGCTGGGTCGAACCGCGCGCGACCGTGCTCGATCTCGGCTGCGGCGACGGCTCGCTGCTGTCGCTGCTGAACGAGGAACTGGAGGTGCAGGGCTACGGCATCGAGATCAACGACGCCGGCGTGCTCGCCGCGACGCAGAACGGCGTCAACGTGATCCAGCAGAATCTCGAAGACGGCCTGCGCCTGTTCGAAGACGGCAGCTTCGATTTCGCGGTGCTGTCGCAGACGCTGCAGACCATTCATCAGACCGCTGCGATCCTGCGCGAGACGGTGCGGGTCGGCAAGCAATGCATCGTGTCGTTCCCGAATTTCGGCTATTGGGCGCATCGGCTGTCGGTGCTGCAAGGGCGCATGCCGGTGTCGAAGTCGCTGCCTTATCAATGGCACAACACGCCGAACGTGCGCGTGCTGACGATCAAGGACTTCGAAGCGCTCGCGCCCGAAGTCGGCATCGAAATTCTCGATCGTGTCGTGCTGCACGACGGACAGGTGGTGCGGTGGGGCGTGAACTGGCGTGGTAGTCTTGCGGTCTATCGCGTCAAGAAAAGCTAACCTCAGTTATCCACATGTCGAACCCGCCGCACGAGGCGCCCGCACTTACCGCTCACGAAGAACATCCCGGCTGGCGCGCGTTTTTGAATACGCGCATGCTGATTTGCGTCTTTCTCGGCTTCACGTCGGGATTGCCGCTGTTTACGCTCGTCTACCTCGTGCAGGCGTGGCTGCGCTCCGAAGGCGTCAATCTGAAGGAAATCGGCCTGTTCGCGCTGATCCAGTTTCCGTACACCTGGAAATTCGTCTGGGCGCCGCTGATGGACCGCTACGTGCCGCGCGTGCCCGGCTGGCGGCCCGGCCGACGGCGCGGCTGGATGCTCGTCACACAATTGCTCGTGGCCGGCGCGATGGCGACGCTCGGTTTCGTGTCGCCGCGCGAAGCGATCTGGAGCGTCGCCGCGCTGACCGCGCTGGTCGCGTTCTTCGGCGCGAGCTCCGACATCGTGATCGACGCGTACCGGCGTGAATTGCTCAGCGACACGCAGCAGGGCCTCGGCAACGCGGTGCACGTGAACGCGTACAAGATCGCGGCGCTCGTGCCCGGTTCGCTCGCGTTGATATTGTCCGATCATCTGCCGTGGAGCACTGTGTTCATCGTGACGGCTGCGTTCATGCTGCCTGGCGTTCTGATGACGCTGGTCGTGCGCGAGCCCGAGGTGCACGGCCAGCCCCCGAAGAATCTGCGCGAGGCGATCGTCGAGCCGTTCAGGGAATTCATTCAGCGCGACGGCTGGCGCGGTGCCCTCTTCGTGCTCGGCTTCATCTTTCTCTACAAGCTCGGCGATACGATGGCGACCACGCTGTCCACATCGTTCTTCCTCGACATCGGCTTTTCGCGCACGCAGATCGGCGTGATCGCGAAGACCACGGCATTCGGCGCGAGTCTCGCCGGCGGCATCATCGGCGGCATCTGGCTGATGAGGATCGGCATCGGCCGTGGCTTGTGGATCTTCGGTTTGCTGCAGATGGTGTCGACGCTCGGCTTCGCGTGGCTCGCGCATCTCGGCCCGGATTCACCCGGACTTGCCGCGATTTACAACATCGCCGTCGCGCTGAGCCAGGGCACGACGAAGCTGCTGTCGTTGGTCGGCATCGACTGGAGCGTGCAGCTCGATCCGCGCTCGGTCGCGCTCGCGCTGGTGTACGGCTTCGAGACCTTCGCCACCGGTCTGACGATGGCCGCGTTCACCGCATACATCGCGAGCACCACCGATCCGCGCTACACCGCGACGCAGTTCGCACTGTTCACGAGCCTCGCGTCGGTGCCGCGCACGCTCGCGTCGGCGGCGAGCGGCTTTGTGGTCGCGCGGATCGGCTGGTTCGACTATTTCATCCTCTGTACCGCGCTCGCGGTGCCGGGCATGCTGCTGCTGGTGCGCATCGCGCCGTGGAGGGACCGGTCGTGAAGGTACCGTTTCCGACCCGCGCGCGCCGCACCGCACTCAGCGCCGCAGGCGTGCTCGGCTGCGCGAGCGTCGCGCTGGCGATGCCGATGGGCGCCTATGCGGCGGGCACACCAGCGACTGGCGCCAGCCCGGTGAGCGGCGCGCAAGCGCCCGCGCCGGCTGCCGCCGCGACCACGAGCGGTGCGACAGCCAACCCGGCCCCGACGCCTGCGGCCAAGTCCGCGCCAAGCGGCGCCAGCGCCGAAAACGCGACCTCGGCTGCGGCCGGCAACAACAGCGGCGCCGGCGGCGCCAACCTTGGCGCGAATAACAGTACCGGCGCCAACGCCAATGCCGGTGCCGCGGGCGCGTCCGGCGCTAGCGGCAGCGCTCCGAGCGCCGGCGCGTCGGCCCCCGCGGCCGTCCCGCCGCCCTACTACGTGAGCCCCCAACTGCGCTACGGCGGCTACATGGTGTTCCGCAACCTGATCCCGTCGTCGATGCTCGAGGCGCAGGCCGCCGAAGAGTTCAGCCAGATCGTCTACGGCGCCAGCCACGCGAACCGCCTGTACGGCGACACGGACGCGCGCGTGACGCGCGTGCGCTCGATCATCGACCGGATGATTCCGTACTCGCTGAAATGGAACGAGCGAGCCAAGGGCTGGAAGTGGGAAGTCGCGGTGGTGCGCTCGAACGACATCCGCATGTACTGCCTGCCGGGCGGCAAGATCGTCGTCTACAGCGGGATACTCGATCGCGTGCGCCTGAACGACAACGAGGTCGGCATGCTAATCGGCCACGAGATCGCGCACGCGTTGCGCGAGCACGCGCGCATGCGGCTCGGTCAGTTGCAGGCGAGCCAGCTCGATTCGTCCGGCACGATCCCGCAACTGTTCGGCCTTGCCGACCTGGGCATGGCGCCGTTAGGCATCGGTTCGCGTCTGCTGGAAATGAAGTACGAGAGCACCGACGAAACCGAAGCCGACGTGATCGGCAGCGATATCGCGTCGCGCGCCGGCTTCGATCCGCGCGCGGCGGTCACGCTGTGGGACAAGCTCGCGCAAGCGACGCGCGGCAATCGCGAGCAGGGCTTCATCTACGTGCACCCGTACACACCGGCGCGCCGCGACGACATCATCAAGAGGCTGCCGGACATGCTGTCGCTGTATGCGAAGGCAATCGGCAAGAGCGTCGACGAGTTGCCCGATTACGCGGGCATCGGCCGGCCGACCCGCAAGACGGCGCGCGACTGACACCCCGCTTCTACCGACTGCTGGCGGGCCACGGCGCTGCACGCGCCGCGGCTGGTGGGCTTACTTGTTGACCTTGTGGTCGTAGTCGACGGTAAGCGGCGCATGGTCGCTGAACTTGATGTCGCGGAACACGTCGGTGCGCTTCGCCTTGCTTGCGATGCCCGGCGTCGCGATCTGATAATCGATCCGCCACCCGACGTTCTTCGCATACGCCTGACCGCGATTGCTCCACCACGTGTACTGCTCGGGCCGCTGGTCGAGCGTGCGGAACACGTCCACATAGCCGACTTCGTCGAACAGTTTGTCGAGCCACGCGCGCTCTTCGGGCAGGCAGCCCGAATTCTTCTGGTTGCTCTTCCAGTTCTTGATGTCGATTTCCTTGTGCACGATGTTCACGTCGCCGCATACGATCACCTCGCGTTCCTTCGCCAGCTCGGCGAGATGCGGCATGAACTCGTCCATGAAACGAAATTTGGCCTGCTGGCGCTCGTCTCCGCTCGATCCCGACGGCACATACACCGAGACCACCGACAGCTTGCCGAAACGCAGCTCGACATAGCGCCCTTCCGGGTCGAACTCCTCGCTGCCGAAGCCGATCACCACTTCGTCCGGCTCATGACGCGTATAGACGCCCGCGCCGCTGTACCCCTTCTTCACCGCGTGCTGAAAATAGCCGGTGAAATCGTGCGGCGCCATGAACTCCGGCGTCATGTCGTCCTGCGAGCATTTGATTTCCTGCACGCACAGCACGTCGGCGCCCTGTTCGCCGAACCATTCGAAAAAGCCCTTCTTCGCCGCCGAGCGGATGCCATTGAGGTTGGCGGTAATCACACGCAACATGTCGTTCCTCTTTTGTTCGATTCGTTTCTGAAGCCAAAGGGCGAGGCCGCGTTCACTCGACCTTGACGCCCTTCAGCGCTTCCTTGGCTGGCGGATATTCGAGCTTCAGCGCATTGAGCGTGCGCAGCAGCAGTTCGGCGACCATCACGTTGCGATGCGTCTTCGAGTCGGCCGGAATCACGTACCACGGCGCGTATTCGGTCGACGTCGCGGCCAGCGCGTCGCGATACGCGGACTGATATGCGTCCCACTGCTTGCGCGCTTCGAGATCCGACACGTCGAATTTCCAGTGCTTCAGCGGATCGTCGATGCGCTGCTGCAAACGCACCCGCTGCTCGTCCTTCGAAATATGCAGCATGCACTTGACGATCGTCGCGCCGCTGTGGGCGAGCAACTGCTCGAACTGACGGATGTGGCAGCAGCGCTGCTGGAACTCGTCCGCGTCGAGTTCGCCCTGCACGGTCGGCACGAGCAGGTCTTCGTAGTGACTGCGATTGAAGATCGTCAGCTCGCCGGCCGCGGGTGCCTGCGAATGCACGCGCCACAGGAAGTCGTGCGCGAGTTCGACGGGCGTCGGCGCCTTGAACGGCACGATGCGCAAGCCGAGCGGGTCGACTTCGTGAAATACCGCGCGGATCGTGCCGTCCTTGCCGCTCGTGTCCATGCCTTGCAGCACCAGCAGAACACGACGCTTGCGTTGCGCGTGCAGCCGCTCCTGCAGGTTGTCGAGCAGCAGGCCCACTTGCGACAGACGCGCGCGGTCCGCGTCTTTCGAGCCGCTCGAAAACGGCTTCGCCTTCGGATCGTAATGGTCGAGCGAGAAGTGGTTCTTCTTCTTGCCGTCGTCAAAGTACGGCACGCGGAAATCGTCGAGATCGGGATGATTTGTCATGCACACACTCCGTGGTCTACGCTTAACCGGCTGAAGCGGGTCCGCAAAATAAAACGGGCCGTTGCCCTGCTTCGATCCGGCAACGGCCCGTGGTGACACGGCCGTGATCACGCCCGGCCGCGGCACTTCAACTCAGGACAACTTTTTCTTGAGCAATTCATTGACCTGAGCAGGGTTGGCCTTACCCTTGGTTGCTTTCATCGCCTGGCCGATCAGCGCGTTGAACGCCTTTTCCTTGCCGGCGCGATATTCGTCGACCGACTTCTGGTTCGCGGCGAGCACTTCGTCGATGATCGCTTCGAGCGCGCCGGTGTCCGAGATCTGCTTCAGCCCCTTCGCCTCGATGATGCGATCAGCGGCGGCTTCGTCGGTGGCCTTCTCTTCCCAGATCGCGAGGAAGATTTCCTTCGCGATCTTGTTCGAGATCGTACCGTCGGCAATGCGTTGCAGAATCACCGCGAGCTGCGCGGCCGAGACCGGGCACGCGGCAATGTCGAGGCCTTCGCGATTGAGCTGCGACGACACTTCACCCATCACCCAGTTCGCCGCGACCTTCGCGTTGGCCGGTCCGACTTTCGCGACCACCGCTTCGTAGTATGCGGCCGTCGCCTTGCTCGAGGTCAGCACGTTCGCGTCGTAGGGAGTGAGGCCGTACTGCGACACGAAGCGCCGCTGAATCGCTTCCGGCAGCTCAGGCATCTCGCTCTTCACGCGCTCGACCCATGCGGCGTCGATCACGAGCGGCATCAGGTCGGGGTCGGGGAAATAGCGGTAGTCGTGCGCGTCTTCCTTGCTGCGCATCGAGCGCGTTTCGCGCTTGTCCGGATCGTATAGACGCGTTTCCTGCACCACCGTGCCGCCATCTTCGATCAGCTCGATCTGGCGACGCACTTCGTACTGGATCGCTTCTTCGAGGAAGCGGAACGAGTTCAGGTTCTTGGTCTCGGTGCGGGTGCCGAATTCCTTCTGGCCGACCGGACGCACCGACACGTTCGCGTCGCAGCGGAACGAGCCTTCCTGCATGTTGCCGTCGCAGATGCCGAGCCACACGACGAGCGTGTGCAGCGCCTTCGCGTAGGCAACGGCCTCGGCGGCGCTGCGCATTTCCGGCTCGGTGACGATTTCGAGCAGCGGCGTGCCGGCACGATTCAGGTCGATGCCGGTCATGCCCGCGAAGTCTTCGTGCAGCGACTTGCCCGCGTCTTCCTCGAGGTGGGCGCGGGTCAGGTTGATGGTTTTCTCGTACGCTTGCGTGCCCGTCTTTTCATTGGCCGGCACCTGGATCGTCACCTGGCCGCCCTGCACGACGGGGATTTCGTACTGGCTGATCTGATAGCCCTTCGGCAGATCGGGGTAGAAGTAGTTTTTGCGCGCGAAAATACTGCGCGGCGCCACCGTTGCGCCGATCGCGAGGCCGAACTGAATCGCGCGTTCGACCGCGCCGCGGTTCATCACGGGCAGCGTGCCCGGCAACGCCAGATCGACGGGACTGGCCTGGGTGTTCGGCGCGGCGCCGAATTGCGTCGCGGTGCCCGAGAAGATTTTCGAATGCGTCGACAACTGCGTGTGGGTCTCCAGACCGATCACGACTTCCCATTGTTTGGTCATGGTGCTCACACTCCTGCCGGTGCCTGACGGTGCCAGTCGGTCGCGCGCTGGAACGCGTCGGCCACCTGAAGCATCCGGGCTTCATTGAAATAGTTGCCGATGATCTGCAGACCGACCGGGCGCTGCGCATTCGCGCCCGCGCCGAAACCGCACGGCACGCTCATGCCCGGCAGGCCGGCGAGGCTCACCGACAACGTGTAGATGTCGGCCAGATACATCTGCACCGGGTCGTCGCCCTTCGCGCCGATGTCCCATGCCACCGACGGCGCGACCGGTCCCATGATCACGTCGCACTGCTTGAACGCTTCCTGGAAGTCCTGCGCGATGATGCGGCGGATCTTCTGCGCCTGCAGGTAGTACGCGTCGTAGTAGCCGTGCGACAGCACGTAGGTGCCGACCAGAATGCGGCGCTTCACTTCGGGGCCGAAGCCTTCGGCGCGCGACTTCTTGTACATGTCGAGCAGATCGCGGTACTCGGCCGCGCGGTAGCCGAAGCGCACGCCGTCGAAACGCGACAGGTTCGACGAGGCTTCGGCCGGCGCGATCACGTAGTAGACCGGGATCGACAGTTCGGTTTTCGGCAAAGACACCTCGACGAGCGTCGCGCCGAGCGCTTCGTATTGCTTCAACGCGGCGTCGATAGATGCGCGCACGTCGTCGGCGAGACCGGCGCCGAAGTACTCCTTCGGCAGGCCGATGCGCAGGCCGGCGAGCGGCTTGTCCGCGCCGCCGTCCCGCCACGACTTGCCGAGGTAGCGCGTGTAGTCCTCGTGCTCGTGCGACAGGCTCGTCGAGTCGCGCTCGTCGAAGCCGGCCATCGCGTTGAGCAGCGTCGCGCAGTCCGCGGCGCTTTGCGCCATCGGGCCGCCCTGATCGAGCGACGACGCGAACGCGATCATGCCGTAACGCGACACGCGGCCATACGTCGGTTTGATGCCGGTGATGCCCGAGAACGACGCCGGCTGGCGGATCGAGCCGCCGGTGTCGGTGCCGGTCGCGGCGGGCGCGAGACGCGCGGCCACGGCGGCCGCCGAGCCGCCCGACGATCCGCCCGGCACGGCCTTGCGGTCCCACGGATTCTGCACGGCCCCGAAGTACGAATTCTCGTTGGACGAGCCCATCGCGAACTCGTCCATGTTGGTTTTGCCCACGCACACCATGCCGGCGTTCTGCAGACGCGCGACCACGGTCGCGTCGAACGGACTTTCGTAGTTCGCGAGCATCTTCGAGCCGGCCGTGGAGCGCCAGCCCTTCGTGACGAACACGTCCTTGTGCGCGATCGGCAGGCCGACGAGCGGGCCGGCGTGGCCGGTGTGCAGCAGCGCGTCGGCGGCTTTCGCCTGCGCGAGCGTCAGTTCGGGATCGACCTGGATGAACGCGTTCAGGCTGTTGGCCGCGTCGATCCGCTTCAGGTACAGCTGCGCCAGTTCGACTGCGGAGCATTCCTTGGCCGCGAGCGCGGCGCGCAGTTCGGTCAAACTTTTTTCATGCATTGCGTTTTATCCTGGAAAGCGCGGCAGCGTGGTCACGCTGCCGTGGAGGCGTTCGGTTGCCCGTCGGCAGACGGCCCGGCACGCTCGCGGCGAAGCCGCGCGCCTGCGCACGAAAGGCTCGTGCTGGCGCCGGGCCCGGGGTCTGCCCGACGGGTCTTATTCGATCACCTTCGGCACGAGGTACAGGCCGTCCTGAACGGCCGGCGCGGGGCGCTGGAAAGCCTCGCGCTCGACCGTCTCGCTGACGGCGTCGTCACGCAGACGCAGCGCGACGTCTTCGATCTGCTCGATCGGGTGGGCAAGCGGGGCGATGCCGGTGGTATCGACCGCCTGCATCTGCTCGACGATGCCGAAAAAATCATTGAGCTGGGCACGCGTGTGCTCGGCGTCGGAATCGGCCAGTTCGAGCCGCGCGAGATGCGCGATGCGTTTTACATCGGTCAGGGTCAGAGCCATGCAATCACCGGAAAGGGTGGAATGTCACTACAGTTAAAAAGTCGCGCTTTAACAGCGGGTTACGACAAAATAGGACAATCTAAAAAAGGAGCGGCAACGGCAAAATGTACGCTCCGTTTCCTTCAAAACATCCAAAATTATAAGGTATGATTACGCGTTCGACCCAAACCCGGACCGACTTACCAAGGCCTTACGGACAATTCAAAGAACGTCCGGCGTTTTCCGCCCTGGCTTTGCAACGGCCTCCGGTAGACTCCCCCGCGGCTTCAAGTTCATGTGGCGTCGCTACCGCCCGGTTGAAGCTGTTATTTATTCCGCTGCCGTCCCACGCATACGGTGCGAGGCCCGGCCCCCAGCGAGACAGGATTTTGAATGTTCGGTTTTTTGCGCAGCTACTTCTCCAACGATCTGGCCATTGACCTCGGCACCGCCAACACGCTTATCTACATGCGCGGCAAGGGCATCGTTCTCGACGAACCGTCGGTCGTGTCGATCCGCCAGGAAGGCGGCCCGAACGGCAAGAAGACCATTCAGGCAGTCGGCAAGGAAGCCAAGCAGATGCTCGGCAAGGTGCCGGGCAACATCGAGGCGATCCGCCCGATGAAAGACGGCGTGATCGCCGACTTCACCGTCACCGAGCAGATGATCAAGCAGTTCATCAAGACTGCTCACGAATCGCGTATGTTCTCGCCGTCGCCGCGCATCATCATCTGCGTGCCGTGCGGTTCGACCCAGGTCGAGCGTCGCGCGATCAAGGAAGCCGCGCATGGCGCGGGCGCCTCGCAGGTGTACCTGATCGAAGAGCCGATGGCCGCCGCGATCGGCGCGGGCCTGCCGGTGTCGGAAGCAACGGGTTCGATGGTCGTCGACATCGGCGGCGGCACGACCGAAGTCGGCGTGATCTCGCTCGGCGGCATCGTGTACAAGGGCTCGGTGCGCGTCGGTGGTGACAAATTCGACGAAGCGATCGTCAACTACATCCGCCGCAACTACGGCATGTTGATCGGCGAGCAGACCGCCGAAGCCATCAAGAAGGAAATCGGCTCCGCGTTCCCGGGCTCCGAAGTCAAGGAAATGGAAGTGAAGGGCCGCAATCTGTCGGAAGGCATTCCGCGCAGCTTCACGATCTCCAGCAACGAAATCCTCGAAGCGCTGACCGATCCGCTGAACCAGATCGTGTCGTCGGTGAAGATCGCACTGGAACAAACGCCGCCGGAACTCGGCGCGGACATCGCCGAGCGCGGCATGATGCTGACCGGCGGTGGTGCGCTGCTGCGCGATCTCGACCGACTGCTCGCCGAAGAAACCGGCCTGCCGGTGCTCGTCGCCGAAGATCCGCTGACTTGCGTAGTGCGCGGCTCGGGCATGGCGCTCGAGCGCATGGACAAGCTCGGCAGCATTTTCTCGTACGAGTAAGCGAGCCTTCCTCCCATGTCAGTAGCGCGGATCTGGCACACGGCCCCTTGCGGGCCGCTTTGTCGTTGGCTGGGCCGACCAGCCTCCGCGCGCTGAACGCGCTTGCCTAGCGCGCCGCCGTCTCACCCAACCGCTCACGCCCCCGGCGCCGACCATGGAATACAGTCCGCCGCCCCTGTTCAAGCAAGGCCCCTCCGCTCTCGCGCGACTGGTGTTCTTCGTCGTGCTGGCGCTTGCCCTGCTGATCTCCGACGCCCGTTTCCGGACGCTCGAAATCGTCCGCGGCGTGCTCGGCGCGGGTCTTTATCCGTTGCAGCGCGCGGCGCTCGTGCCGCGCGACATCTTCATGGGCGCCGCCGACCTCGCCGTGACGAGCGCCACGCTGCGCAACGAAAACGCAAAGCTGCGCGAGAAGGAGCTGCAGCTGTCGCAGCAGGCCAACACGGCCGCGTCGCTCGCTGCCGAAAATAGTCATCTGCGCGCACTGATGCAACTGTCGCAGCAGCTGACCACGCAATCGCTTCCCGCCGAAATCCAGTACGACACGCGCGATCCGTTCACGCAGAAGGTCGTGATCGGACGCGGCGCGCAGCAAGGCATCCAGAACGGCTCGCCGGTCGTCGACGAGGACGGCGTAATCGGCCAGGTCACACGGGTGTTCCCGCTGCAGGCCGAAGTCACGCTGCTGACGGACAAGGACCAGGCGGTGCCGGTCGAAATTCTGCGCACCGGCTTGCGCAGCGTGATCTACGGCACGCCGAAGGGCGACACGCTCGATCTGCGCTTCGTGCCGATCAGCGCCGACGTGCAGACCGGCGACGAGCTCGTCACCAGCGGTCTCGACGGCGTGTATCCGCCGGGGCTGCCGGTCGCGAAGGTCGTGCGCGTCGACAGGCAGGCCGACACCGCGTTTGCCCGCGTGGTCAGTCTGCCGGTCGCGGCGGTGCGCGGCGCGCGTCAGGTGCTGGTGCTGCACGTCCAGAACACCGCGCCGCCGCGCCCGGCCGACGAGCCCGACGCGGCGACCGTCGCGAAAGAAGCGAAAGCGAAGAAGGGCGCCAAAGCCGCGGAAGGCAAGGGCGCGGCGGACAAATCCGCCGCCAGGTCGGCGGACAAGAACGCCGCCGACAAAGCCCCCGCCGAAAAACCCGCAGCAAAATCCACGGAAAAGGCGCCGGCCAAAGCCGCCCCCGACAAGAAGTCCGAAAAGCCCGCAGCCGACCGAAAAGCCGACAAACCGGCCGCCGCGAAGAACGCGAAGCCGCAAGCCGAGCCGGGGGCTCAGCCATGAATCGCCCGCAATACATCTTGCAGCCGGTCAACCCGTACTTCATCGCGTTCAGCCTCGCCTCCGCGTTCCTGCTGAACCTGATGCCGTGGGGGCGTCTCGCCGGCGTGCCCGATTTCGTCGCGCTCGTGTTGCTGTTCTGGAATGTGCATCAGCCGCGCAAGGTCGGCATGGGCATCGCGTTTTTTCTCGGCCTGCTGATGGACGTGCACAACGCGAGCCTGCTCGGCGAGCACGCGCTCGCGTACACGCTGCTGTCGTACGGCGCGATCACGATTCACCGCCGCGTGCTGTGGATGTCGCTCGGCGTGCAAACCTTCGCGGTGATGCCGCTACTCGTCGTCGCGCAACTGGTGCCGTTCGTGATCCGGTTGTTGACCGGTGCGGCGTTTCCGGGCTGGAGTTATCTGATCGACGGTTTCGTCGAAGCCGCGCTGTGGCCGCTCGCGAGCATCTTGCTGCTGATGCCGCAGCGCCGCCCCGCCGACCCGGACGATACGCGCCCCATTTGAACCCGCATCGGGCCCACCGCCCGCGGCCAGTTTGGGCGCACACTCTTGATGGCCGCATGCCGGCCTTTTGCAGAATCGCATGACCGAATTCAAGGACACTCAACAGCAGCTCACGAAATTCCGCCTGCGCGTCGCGGCGGCGGGCCTGTTCGTGTTCGTCTGCTTCGGGCTGATCGGCTTTCGCTTCCTGTTCCTGCAGGTCTGGCACTACAGCAAGTACTCGCTGCAGGCCGATGAAAACCGTATCTCCGTCGCGCCGATCGTGCCGAACCGCGGCATCATCACCGACCGCAACGGCGTCGTGCTCGCGAAGAACTACTCGGCCTACACGCTCGAAATCACACCCTCGAAGCTGAACGACACGCTCGATAACGTGGTCGACAACCTCGCTACGGTAGTCTCGATCGACGCGCGCGACCGCCGCCGCTTCAAGAAGCTGCAGGAAGACTCGAAGAACTTCGAAAGTCTGCCGATCCGCACGCGCCTGACCGACGACGAAGTCGCGCGCTTCACCGCGCAGCGCTTCCGTTTCCCCGGCGTCGAAGTGCGCGCGCGGCTGTTCCGTCAGTACCCGCTCGGGCCTACCGCCGCGCACGTGATCGGCTACATCGGACGGATTTCGCAGCGCGACCAGGACCGCATCGACGACGCCAGCGATCAGAACGACAGCGATCCGGACCACTACGATCCGCGTCTGGACGCGAACAACTACAAGGGCACCGATTACATCGGCAAGATCGGCGTCGAGCAGAGCTACGAAACCGAGCTGCACGGCCAGACCGGCTTCGAGGAAGTCGAGGTGACGGCGGGCGGCCGCCCGGTGCGCACGCTGTCGCGCACCCAGGCGACGCCGGGCAACAACCTCGTGCTGTCGCTCGACATCGGCCTTCAGCAGGTCGCCGAGCAGGCGTTCGCCGGACGTCGCGGCGCGCTCGTGGCGATCGAGCCGTCCACCGGCGACGTGCTCGCGTTCGTGTCGGCGCCGAGCTTCGACCCGAATTCATTCGTCGACGGCATCGACCAGCAGACCTGGGACGAGTTGAACAACTCGCCCGACCATCCGCTGCTGAATCGGCCGCTACACGGCACCTACCCACCAGGCTCGACCTACAAGCCGTTCATGGCGCTCGCCGCGCTGTCGCTGCACAAGCGCACGCCGAGCTGGGGCTTCCAGGACCCCGGCTACTACACGTTCGGCGGCCACACGTTCCGCAACGACGTGCGCTCGGGCCAGGGTTGGGTGGACATGAACCGTGCGATCGTCGTGTCGAACGACACGTACTTCTACATGCTCGCGCACGATCTCGGCGTCAACAACATCGCGAACTTCATGAAACCGTGGGGCTTCGGGCAGATCACCGGCATCGACATCGCCGGCGAAGCGAAGGGCATCCTGCCGTCGACCGACTGGAAGCGCCACGCGTACCGCAAACCCGAGCAGCAGAAGTGGTACGAAGGCGAGACGGTCAGCCTCGGCATCGGCCAGGGCTACAACTCGTTCACGATCCTGCAGCTCGCGCATGCCACCGCAACGCTCGCGAACAACGGCGTCGTGATGAAGCCGCACCTCGTGCGCGACATCGAGAATCCGATCACGAAGGACACGCGGCCGGTGGTGCGCGACCCGAGTGACAGGATCGCGGTCAAGCAGCAGGACATCGACTTCATCAAGCATGCGATGGAAGGCGTGGTCACGAACGGCACGGCGGCCAAGGTGTTCGCCGGCGCGGCGTACCAGGCGGCGGGCAAGACCGGTACCGCGCAGGTGTACTCGCTGCAAGGCGCGAACTACAAGGGTCACGCGATCGCTGAGAATTTGCGCGATCACGCGCTGTTCATCGCGTTCGCGCCCGTCGAGCAACCGAAGATCGCGCTCGCGCTGATCGTCGAAAACGGCGGCTGGGGCGCGGAGGCGGCCGGTCCGATCGCGCGCAGGGTGCTCGACTATTACCTGGTCGGCAAGAACAAGCCCGGCGTGGTCGAAGCAGCCGTCGCGGCAGCGGCATCTAACACCGTCGAAGCGTCCGCGCCACAGGTCGGTGAGACGCCGGCGCAGCATGAGGGCGCCCAGCCGCTCAGGATTGCGGCGGGCTTCAAGGCACTGCCGGTGCCGGGGGCGGCGGCTGCCGCGGCGGCCTCGGGTGCGTCGGCGGCTGTTGCGGCTTCGGGCGCGAACGGCGCGTCCGTGCCGGTGGCGGCATCGGCTGGCGCGGCGGCAACGGTGCCGGCCAGCGCACCGGCAGCGGCTTCGGCCAGTGCGGCGCGGGCGGCGTCGGCGGCCAGGGCGGCATCGGCTTCGGCCGCGGCAAAGAAATCCGCGTCGCGTACGTCCGACGCCCCGCACAAACCCCGTCCGGCCAGCGAGCCGGCGCCGAGCGTCGCGGCCCCATCGCGCGAGGACAGCGTCCAGGGCGCGTCACCGCGCCAGCCCGCCACCGGCGGTATCGACGAATAAGGAGAAAGGCATGCAATTCGACAAGCGCGCCTGGCTCGACCGCATCAAGCGGATGTTCGCGGGCTTCGACCGTCCGCTCGCCCTGATCGTGTTTCTGCTGCTGTGCGTCGGCATCGTCACGCTGTACAGCGCGAGTCTCGATATGCCGGGCCGCGTCGAAGACCAGTTGCGCAACATCCTGCTCACCTTCGTGCTGATGTGGGGGCTCGCCAATGTGCCGCCCAACACGCTGATGCGCTTCGCGGTCCCGCTTTACACGTTCGGGATCGCGTTACTGGTCGCGGTCGCGATGTTCGGTCTCACGCGCAAAGGCGCGAAGCGCTGGATCAACGTCGGCGTGGTGATCCAGCCATCGGAAATACTGAAGATCGCGACACCGCTGATGCTCGCCTGGTACTACCAGCGCCGCGAAGGCGTGATGCGCTGGTACGACTACCTGGTCGGCTTCGCGATCCTCATCGTGCCGGTCGGCCTGATCGCGAAGCAGCCCGACCTCGGCACGGCCGTGCTCGTGTTCGCCGCCGGCCTGTTCGTGATCTACTTCGCGGGGCTGAGTTTCAAGCTGATCGTGCCGGTGCTGATCGCAGGCGTGATCGCGGTTGTGTCGATCGCGGCGTTCCAGGACAAGATCTGTCAGCCCGAAGTGCAGTGGCCGCTGATGCACGACTATCAGAAGCACCGTATCTGCACGCTGCTCGATCCGACCTCGGACCCGCTCGGCAAAGGCTTCCACACGATTCAGGCGGTGATAGCGATCGGTTCGGGCGGCCCGCTCGGCAAGGGCTGGCTGAAGGGAACGCAAGCGCATCTGGAGTTCATCCCCGAAAAGCACACCGACTTCATCTTCGCGGTGTTTTCGGAAGAGTTCGGTTTGGCGGGCGGGATTGTGCTGCTCACGCTGTACATGCTATTGATCGCGCGCGGGCTCTACATCGCGGCCAATGGCGCGACCTTGTTCGGGCGATTATTGGCCGGCTCGTTGACGATGGCGTTCTTCACGTACGCGTTCGTCAATATCGGCATGGTGAGCGGCATTCTGCCGGTGGTCGGCGTGCCGTTGCCGTTCATGAGTTACGGCGGCACCGCGCTGACTACACTGGGTGTCGCGACCGGGCTGATCATGAGTGTCGCGCGACAGAAGCGGTTGATGCAGAGCTAAGCGTAGCTAACGGCACGCAGCAATTGAAAATGCCAAAAGGGCGTTCATTGCGAGCGCCCTTTTGCTTGATTGCTGCTTCACTACTGGGGTTTCACTTCCTTCTGATCGCGCAACTGCGCGCTCAACTGCTGATACTTCAGGCGCGCGGCCGGATCGCCCTGTGCCGCCGCGGCCGCGTAATACGCGCGCGCCACATTCAGATTCCGGTCGACACCATCGCCGCCGCGCTCGTAGAACGAGCCGGTCACATACTGCGCGGTCATGTCGCCGCCCTGCGCCGCCTTCTTGTACCAGACGAACGCCTGCTTGTTGTCGCGCTCGGTACCACGTCCGTCGAGGAACTGATTCGCGAGCGCGAGTTCCGCCTGCACATGACCCTGCGCGGCGGCCTTCATGAACCAGCGATGCGCCTCCACCGGGTCGCGCTCGACGAACTCGCCATCGTCGTACATCTTGCCGTACACGTATTGCGCGTGCGACATGTTCGCGTCGGCGGCCTTGCGCAGCCACTTCTTGCCTTCGTCGACGTTGACCGGCGTGCCTTCGCCGTTGAGCAGCATCATCGCGTAGTTGAACTGGGCGAGCCGGCTGCCGCGCTCGGCGGCCTCGCGGAATTCGGTCAGCGCAGCGGCGAGGTTGCCGGCGTTGTAATCGGCCACTGCGGATTGCGTCTGCGGATCGTTCGACCTGGCGACGTGATCCTGTGCGTACGCGGCGCTCCACGCGGTACTCGCGAGCAGCGCCGCCGCCGTAATGGTCACTTGCGCGGTCGCCCGCGCAATCCTCGGCCCGGCGCCCCCCTGCACTCTGCCGTTCATGACCTCACCTCCTGTAATGCCTGGCGCGTCGCGCGCAACATCCAGATCACGTCGGCGGCCAGCGCCACGAAGCGAAAGCCCGCGTCGCGATGCTGCCGCGCGCCGGCCACGTCCATCGCGAAGATGCCGGCGGCAATGCCGGCTTGGTCGGCCGCGCCGACGATGCGCGCCATCGCCGCCTGCACGTCCGCGTGCTTCGCGTCGCCGAGATGACCGAGGCTCGCGGCCAGATCGGCCGGCCCGACGAAAACGCAGTCGACGCCCGGCGTCGCCGCGATTTGCTCGACCTCGCGCAAGCCGCGCGCCGATTCGATCTGCACAATCGTCGCGATTTGTGCGTTCGCCGTCTGCACGTAGTCGCGCCGCATGCCGTAGCCGGCCGCACGCACGACGCCCGCGACACCGCGCAGGCCGTCGAGCGCCTCCGCGGTCGGATATTGGGTGAGCCGCACGGCGCGTGCCGCGTCTTCAGCGGATTCGATGTTCGGGAACATCAGCGTGCGCGCGCCGGCGTCGAGCACGCGCTTGACGAGCCACGGCTCGCTCGCGGGCACGCGCACCACCGGCTCGCTCGGCAGATGGGCGGCGGCGATCGCGCGCAATTGCGACTCGACGCCGCCGCTATCGTTCGGCGCGTGCTCCATGTCGATCAGCAGCCAGTCGAAGCCGGCGTGCGCGAGCGCTTCGGCGGCGGCCTCGCTGCCGAGCGACAACCACAGCCCGAACAGCGGCGCGTTGTCCTTCAGACGTTGTTTGAGGGAGTTGGTGAAGGTGCTCATCGGCTGGCCTCGCGCAGGTTTGCAATGCGAAGCGGGGCCAGATAGCGAATCAGGCAGGCACCGGGGCGCTGACGGCCTCGATACTTGCTGCGACGCGATGCGGTGACCGGCATGTCTCGCTCCGTGTGTTGGTCGCAACGATCATACCGTGACAATAACGCGAGAGTTCGCTCGCGCGGCGGGGTGTGGATTCAGGCGGTAAGCTAGTCGCGGACCACGTCGGCCCAGCAGTTCGGCGTCTCGTACAGACGCACTTTATGCAAGCGCAGGTTCACGCCGTAGTGCGCGTCGTAGACGTTCGCGAGGATATCGAATGCAATCGCGGCGAGGTTTTCGACCGTGGGAATGCGATCGATCACGACCGTCTTGTGACCCGCCATGCTGTCGAGAAAGCCACGCACCTGCGTGTCGCCTTCGTAGACGAGAAACGCGTGGTCCCACTTGTCGACCAGGTGCTCGTTTGCGAGCGACTTCACGTCGGCGAAATCCATCACCATGCCGCGGTCGGGCGCGCCTTCGGTGTCGACCAGATCGCCTTGCAGCGTGATTTCGAGCACATAGCGATGGCCGTGCAGATTACGGCACTGGCTGCGGTGATCGGGGATGCGGTGGCCCGCGTCGAATTCGAGTTTTCGGGTAATCGTCAGCACGGCAAATCAGGGAATGTTCAGATACTTGTGAGTCTGCATCGACAGGCGCCACTGCGGATGACGCTTGCACCAGTCGATCGCGAGCTTCGTGTTGATGTCGCGCGACGGACCGTCCATCGGCTGGACGAGGAAATACTCGAAGTCGAGCTTCGCGTAGTCGGCGAGGCGCTGGTTGTCCTGCGGGATCACGACCTTCAGTTCGTTGCCCTTCGTCACGACGAGCGGCGCGCCGGCCTTCGGGCTCACGCAGATCCAGTCGATCGTGTCGAGCACCGGCAGCGAGCCGTTGGTCTCGATCGCGATCTCGAAGCCGGCCGCGTGCAGCGCGTCCACGAGCGGCTGATCGATCTGGAGCATCGGCTCGCCGCCGGTGCACACGACGAAGCGTTCGCCCTCGCCTTGCGGCCATTGCGACGCGATCATCGCGACGAGTTCGTCAGGTGTACGGTACTTGCCGCCGTTCTCTCCGTCGGTGCCGACGAAGTCGGTGTCGCAGAAACGGCAGACGGCTTCCGCGCGATCCTCTTCGCGGCCCGACCACAGATTGCAGCCTGCAAAACGGCAGAACACGGCCGGCCGGCCGGCATTCGCCCCCTCGCCCTGCAACGTGTAGAAGATTTCCTTGACCGCGTACGTCATGCTGCTTTCTGTCCTGTGTCCCTGAATCAATGATGCGCGCTCTTGCGCGAACCGTCACACGGGCTCGGTGACTTTCTCACCGGCGAGGTAAGCCTCATAGCCACGTTTGCGCAACCGGCATGCCGGGCATTCGCCGCAGCCGAAGCCCCATGAATGCAGTTCGGCGCGCTCGCCGAGGTAGCAAGTATGGGTCTCGACGCGCACCAGTTCGACCAGTGCGTCGCCGCCGAGCTCGTGCGCGAGACGCCATGTATCGGCCTTGTCGAGCCACATTAGCGGTGTCTCCAGCGCAAAACGCTTGTCCATGCCGAGATTCAGCGCAACCTGCAACGCCTTCATCGTGTCGTCGCGGCAATCGGGGTAGCCCGAGAAGTCCGTCTCGCACATCCCGCCGACCAGCACCTGCAAACCGCGCCGATACGCGATGGCCGCGGCGATCGTCATGAACATCAGATTGCGGCCCGGCACGAACGTGTTCGGCAACCCATTGGCCGTGGCTTCGATCTCGATCTCGCGCGTCATCGCGGTGTCGCTGATCGCGCCGAGCAGCGACAGGTCGATCGTGTGATCGTCGCCGAGACGATCGGCCCACGCCGGAAACGCACGCACGACGGCCTGACGGAACCCCTCTCGGCATTCGAGCTCGACCCGATGACGCTGACCATAGTCGAAGCCGATCGTTTCGACCGTGTCGTAACGATCGAGCGCCCACGCGAGACACGTGGCGGAATCCTGGCCGCCGGAAAACAGCACGAGCGCGCTACGCTTAGCGTCTTTGCGGATCACCGTGATACTCCGTGAATGAGAGCGCCACGTCGCGCTGCGCGAGGTGCGCTATGCGAGCAACGCGGCGCGACGTGTGCCGGCATTGTGCCGGCCCAAAGCAGTATAGGTCGCGCGTTGCGCGTTATCGTGGCTGGGCGCTTATACCGCCGATCGTCGGGCGAAGGATTGGGTGCTTCGGTGCGATACGCTCGGCACCGCATTCGCGCGGCATACGACCGCGTGCGACGCCTGCATGCAAGTCCTTGAACTGGCGCGATTTTATCACGCGACACCGAATGTCACCGACGCCTGTTGTCCGACGCGTCGTGGCTCCAACTGCATGGCGAGCCAAAGTGACGACTTGTCCGCCAAATGGAAAAGCCCCAGGAATCTTGCGATTTCCTGGGGCTGAATCCTGGTGGCCTGGGGCGGAATCGAACCACCGACACGCGGATTTTCAATCCGCTGCTCTACCAACTGAGCTACCGGGCCAACGAAGAACGAAACTATATCAAGCGATCTGCAGTTCAGCAAGCCCTTTCATAAAAAATATTGCCGGGCCGCGTTTGCATGCAACACATGGCGCTTACTCGCCCTTGTTCTTGCCGAGATCGACGCCGAGTTGCTTCAGCTTGCGATAAAGATGCGTGCGCTCCAAACCGGTTTTCTCGGCGACGCGCGTCATGCTGCCGTTCTCGCGCGCAAGGTGATATTCGAAGTACGCGCGCTCGAACGCGTCGCGCGCATCGCGCAGCGGAATGTCGAACGAGATCGACGCGGTTTGCGCGGCGAGCGCGCCGCCGCCGACGCCATCGGCCGACAGCATCGGCAATGCGGCCGCCGACGCGACCGACGATGCGCTGACCGGCAACGCCGGCTTCGCGGCCACACCGCCAGGCACGGCCGCCGAGTTGCCGCGCGCAAGTCCCTGCTCGACCGCCTTCAGCAGCTTCTGCAACGCGATCGGCTTTTCGAGGAAGTTGAGCGCGCCGATCTTTGTGGCCTCGACTGCGGTGTCGATCGTCGCGTGACCGGACATCATGATGACGGGCATCGTCAATTGACCTTGCGCGGCCCATTCTTTGAGCAGCGTTACGCCGTCGGTGTCCGGCATCCAGATGTCGAGCAGCACGAGGTCCGGCGCCTGACGCAGCCGGAACTCGCGCGCCTCCTGCGCGTTTTCAGCGGCCTCCACGACGTGTCCCTCGTCGCTGAGGATCTCCGAGAGCAGTTCCCGGATGCCCATTTCATCATCTACCACCAGGATGGTTGCCATTTACGCTGCCCTTGTCTGCACTGTTGCTTTTGTCGTTCCCTGCGACGCGCCACTATGCGCCAGATGCGCACCCGAACCAGGTGCACCCGGCTGCGCGGGCTCGTCCGCCAGTTGAAGGAAGAGAATCGAAATCTGCGCGCCTTCGATCACGTCGCCAGCCTTCATGCGATTGCGAATGTCGATGCGCGCGCCATGTTCGTCGACGATCTTCTTGACCATCGCAAGTCCCAGACCCGTACCTTTGGCCTTGGTCGTCACGTACGGCTCGAACGCGCGCGTGAGGATACGCGCGGGGAAGCCCGGTCCGTTATCCGACACGGTCAGACGTACCGCGACGCGCGCCTTGCCTTGCACGTCGGGGTCTCCGTATTCTACTGTCCTCGTCTCGAGCAAAACACGCGGATGCGCGACTTCCGCGACCGCGTCCTGCGCGTTCTGCAGCAGGTTGTGGATCACCTGACGCAATTGCGTGGCGTCGCCGCGTATTGCCGGCAAGGCCGCAAGCTCGACCTGGATCACACCCTTGCCTTCCTCGATACCGTACAGCGTGAGCACTTCGCTGACCAGATCGTTCAATTGCAGATGCGCGAGGACCGCGGGCGGTGTGCGCGCGTAGTCGCGGAAATCGTCGACCATCTGCTTCATCGCCGCAACCTGATTGACGATCGTCGTCGCACCGCGCTTCAGCACGTCCGCATCCGACGGCGCGAGCTTGTCGGCGAGCTTCATCTGCAAACGCTCGGCTGACAGTTGAATCGGCGTGAGCGGATTCTTGATCTCGTGCGCGAGGCGCCGTGCGACTTCGCCCCATGCAATCGACCGCTGTGCGGAGATCACGTCGGAGATGTCGTCGAACACGACCACGTAGCCCGAGGTCTGGATGTCTTCGGCATCGCGCTCGTTCGCCGCGACGAGCCGTGCGCCGCGCACGAGCAACGTGAGCGGCTCGGTCTCGCCGGGAACCGGCACCGAGAACTGCTGCTGCCAATGACCGTTGTCGTCATGGCCGTCTTCGCTCGCCGCTTCGCGATCGGCGAATGCCTTGCGCACCATCGCGCCGAATTCGCCGAGCACGCCGATCTGGTCGAGCGACGAACCGAGCACCGTCTGGAACGGCTGACGGAAAATCCGCTCGGCGCCGCGATTCGCGGTGGTCAGCCGAAATTGCCGGTCGAATACGAACACGCCTGCGGTCAGGTTCGCGAGGATGCTCTCGAGATACGCCTTCGAATGCTCGAGCGCGATACGATTTTTCTCGACGGCCCCGCGCGCTTCCGCCAACTGCCGCGTCATCGCGTTGAACGACTGAGTCAGGAAGCCCAGTTCGTCGCGCGATTTGATCTCGCGCTTCGGCGTGTAGTCGCCCTCGGTGATTTCCTTCGTGCCCTGCGCGAGCAGGAACAGCGGCCGCGCGAGCTGATTGCCGAGCGCGAGCGCGAGCATCATCGCGATGAAGGTCGCGAGAAACAGCGACAGCGTCAGCGTGCCGATGTACATCTTGCGCAGGCCGGTGCGGCCGAGCGCCTTCTCCTGATACTCGCGATACGCGCGCTGCACCGCGTCGGCATTGCGCGCGAGTGTCGTCGAAACTGGCTGTGTCAGTTGCAGGAAGCGCTCGGCGGGCTGCAATAGCGATGCGTTCGCATCGGGAATACGCTGCACCACGCGCAGACGCAGCGCGCCCTTGCCGCCCTGCGCGTGCGCGTCGCCGTCCACCTCGCCTTCGATCGCCGCATAGCCGTGGCCTCGCGCCTGCTCGATCATCAACGGTGTCGGCAGATCGTTCGGCAGCAGCATCGCGTAATTGCTGGACGCCTGCGCGACCACGTGCATGTCCGGCGTCGCGCCCGACATGCTGCGGGTCGGCTCGACGATCGTCGCGTCCTGCACGCCGAACTGGTCGCGCAGACGCAGCAACGTCAGCGTGGTGCCGGCCGCATCCGCGCTCGCGATCTGCTCGGACATCAGACGCGCCTTCGTCTGCAAATCGGACAGCGACGCGTCGAGCATCCCGCGCCCGAGATTGAGGCCGGACGCTAGCGCGGTTTCGACGTTCACGTCGAACCACGACTCGATGCTGCGCGACACGAACTGATACGACACGATGTAGATGATGCCGCCCGGCACCACGCCGACCAGCGCCATAAAGAACGCGAGCTTCGCGAGTAGCCGTGTGCCGAATTTGCCCGTGCGTAAGCGCACAACGATGATGACGACGAGCGTCGCCACCACCAGCAGAAAGATCATCGCGACCGCGACGTTGGCCGCGTACAGCCACTGGTAATAGCGGTCGAAGAATTCGGTGTTCGCGCTCGCGGCGGCCAGCAATACGAGCAGCAGCACGGCCGTGACCGCGACCGTCGACACCAGCACGCGCACGACGATGCTGCTGACACTGGTGGAAGATGAGCGCACTTTATTTAGCACGATCGGCCGCCGTGAAAGTGAAGCGCTTCCAATCGGAGGCGAGGTTCCAGTCGCGGTTGTTCACCGCGTCGATCTGGAACGGCTTGGGCATCAGCCCGATGTCGAGTTGCATGCGCACCGACGCGTTATAGGTTTCGCCGACACGCACCTCATTGCGGTCGATAACGTGCCACGACGTCACGTGCTTGATCACGGCGAGCGCATCCTTCAGCGTGGAAAAGCCGAGCTGCAAGCCGCCCGACTGCACGCTCGACACGCGATATTCGCGCGTGAGCGGCTGGAACGACAGCCGCAAGCTTTGCGACACGCTGACCGGCTGCTCGTCGAACCAGTACCAGCGCGGCCGGCTCAATTCGAAATCGGTCGTGAAATAAAGCGGAATGCCTTTGTTGACCGCGTCTTCGAGATTGCTGTTCAGCTCGAATTCGAAATGCGCATCGAGACTCCAACCGCCGTTGTCCGCCTGCAGCGACGCCCGCTGCACCGCGATCGAGTCAGCGTGCGCCGCGCCCGGCGCTGCAAGCCAGACGGCCAGCGCGATCCAGAGCACGGCAGCGAGCCGAAGCGGGAAGAAGCGTTTTATGGTCACCGTTTCTGAAAGCGCGCGTAGAAAAATCCGTCGTGGTCTGAGTTCGTGCCGGCGCTGAATTCAGCGGGTCGTCCAGCATGAGAACCGGCCGATGAGTCGGCGGGCGCGCGAGCAACTGAGGGTAAAAGCTGCCCCGGCGCGTCCAATCGTACCGCATCCTGATGCTGGTTTCCAAACCACTGAGCCTGCAACTCGCCTTCTTCGGGGAAGACCGAACAGGTAACGTAAAGCAACTCGCCGCCGGGTTTCACGAGCGGCCACAGCGCGTCGAGAATGCGGCGCTGTTCGGCGACGAGCGCGGCGATATCCGACTGGCGACGCAGCCAGCGGATATCCGGATGACGCCGCACGATGCCCGACGCAGAGCATGGCACGTCGGCGAGGATGCGGTCGAACGGTTGGTCAAGATCGTCGTGCCACTGCGCGGGGTTGCCCGCGTCGCCGATGCGCACTTCCGCTTCGAGCTTCAGACGCCGCAGATTTTCGCCGATGCGGCGCGCGCGCGACGCATCGCTTTCGAGCGCAACGAGTTGAATGTTGGCGAGTTCGAGCAGATGGCCGGTCTTGCCGCCAGGGGCCGCGCATGCGTCGAGCACGCGCATGCCGTCACGCACGCCGAGCAATTGCGCGGCGAGTTGCGCGCCTGCGTCCTGTACAGACACGACCCCTTCGCTGAAGCCCGGAATGCGCTCGACCGGCATCGGCGTGGCGAGCGTGACCGCGTGCTCGCCGGCCTTGCTTGCGGCGATCTGCTGGCGTTGCAACTCTTGCAGATAGGCGTCGACCGTCGAATGGCGCGCGTTCACGCGCAACGTCAGCGGACCTTGCGTGTTGCCGACGGCCAGCACCGATTGCCACGCCTCGGGCCATGCGCGCTTCACCGCGTCGATCCACCAGGCCGGATAGTTCCAGCGCGCGGCTTCGTCGGCTTGCACGGCGGCGAGCAACGTGTCGCGCTCGCGCAAGAAGTTACGCAGCACCGCGTTGACGAGCCCCTTCGCGAACCCGAACTCGCGGCGCGCGCCGATCGCCCTGACCGCCTGGTCGACGACCGTAAACGGCGTGTAAGCGGCGCTCGCTTCGTCGTCGACGAGCAGTGCGAGCGCGCACGCAAGCACATGCGCGACGTGCGGCGGTGGCGCTTTCTTCACGAGCTTCGCAATCAGCCACTCGGCGGTCGCGAGACGGCGCATCGTGCGATAGGCGATGTCCTGCACCGCGCCGCGCGCCGCTGCGGCGTTGCCCTCGGGCATCGACACGAACACGCTTTGCAGCGCCGCGGGCAAGGCCGCGCCTAGACGCACGGCGCCGACGGCCTGAGCCGCGCAGTCGAGCGCGAACCCGAGCGATTCGGGTGACAGATGCAGCGCCGACAAAGGGGATTCGCGCGAGCGCGCCGACGAGGAAGCAGAACGCGAAGAAGGCTTTGAAGTCATGAAGGGAGCAAGGGCCAGCCGCACGGTGCGCGCGGCGCAATCAGCGCACATTGTAGCGTGGCGCCGGTGGGGCGCAGCCGTGCGGGGGCGGCGGCAGACGCTGTCGCGCGGTGGCGACGAACGGTGCGAAAAAAAAAGCGAGCCTCGCGGGCCCGCTCTTCAGTACTTCAGGATCGACGCGCCGAACGACGCGGCGGCTCAGTCAAAGCGCCCGGTGCGCGCCATTTCCATCAGACGCGCGATGCGTTCTTCGGTCGCAGGGTGTGTCGAGAACAGGTTCGCAATACCTCCGCCCGAGAGCGGATTCATGATCATCATCTGCGCGGTGGCCGGATGCGCCTCGGCCGTCGGGAACGGAATGCCGCTCGCATAGCGATGGATCTTGTCGAGCGCCGACGCCAAGGCCTGCGGGTCGCCCGAAATTTGCGCGCCGCCACGGTCGGCTTCGAATTCGCGCGCACGCGAAATCGCCATCTGGATCAGCGCGCCCGCAATCGGCGCGAGCAGCGCAACCGCGATGCTCGCGATCGGGTTCGCGGGACGCCCGTTTTCGTCGCGGCCGCCGAAGAACATCGCGAAGTTCGCCAACGCGGAAATCGCGCCGGCCATGGTCGCAGAAATCGTCGAGATCAGAATGTCGCGGTGCTTCACGTGCGAAAGCTCGTGCGCCATCACGCCGCGCATTTCGCGCTCGGACAGCACGCGCAGAATGCCGGTGGTCGCCGCGACCGCCGCGTGCTCCGGATTGCGGCCGGTGGCGAATGCGTTCGGCGCGTCTTCGTTGATCAGGTAGACGCGCGGCATCGGCAGGTTCGCGCGCGTGGCGAGATCGCGCACCATCCGATAGAACTGCGGCGCACTGTTTTCGTCGACTTCCTGCGCGTTGTACATGCGCAGGACCATCTTGTCGGAGAACCAGTACGAAAAGAAATTCATCCCAAGGGCGATCACGAGCGCGAGCATCATGCCGCGCGACCCGCCGATCATCCCGCCGATCACGATGAAAAGGGCCGTAATCGCGGCCATCAACATCGCGGTTTTCAACCCAATTGAACATGTCTGCAACTCCTTGCCCCGAGCGTGGCCTTCGTCTCCGTGCCGCGCGATTGCGGCGCCAGATTGTAAGCGAAACGTTAGATATGGGCGATGCGGGAAAATTCAATCATCGCGAGGCGGTCGCGAGTTTGATGCCGAGGCCCACGAACGCGCTGCCGACGCCGCGATCGAGCCAACGCTTGACCGTCGGCTTGCCCGAGAAACGCTGCGTGACGCTGCCCGCGATCCACGCGACGAAGCTGTTCCAGACCATGCTCATCAGCACGAAGACCGCGCCGAGCGCCAGAAACGCGAAGGTCTTGTGTTCGCTGCCCGTCGCCACGAACTGCGGGAAGAACGACACGAAGAACAGCACGACCTTCGGGTTCAGCACATTGGTCCAGAAGCCTTGCAGGAACAACTGCCGCAGCGACTTCGGCGTGGACGGCGCACGCGCGTCGCCGGCAGGTGCAACCGCGGCCGGCTTCGTGAAGATCAGGCGCACACCCAGATAGATCAGATAAATCGCGCCGACGAATTTGACGATGGTGAACGCGGTGGCCGACGCGGCCAGCAGCGCGGTCAGCCCGAACGCGCAGGCCAGCGAGTGAATGCAGCAGCCCGCCGAAATGCCGAGCGCCGACATCAGCCCCGCGCCGCGGCCCTGGGCGACGCTGCGCCCGACGATATAAGCGGTATCCGGCCCCGGCGTGATGTTCAGGAGAAAAACCGCGACGATGAAAAACTCGAAATGGACGATGCCGAACATGTGATGAACCCTCGAAAACCATGGTCTGCTGCATGGAGGATTCTAACGCGCGGCGGGCTCGCGGCGGGCGCAGGGAACGCCGGCGGAATCAACGATGCTCCGGGGTGCGCGCCGCGCCTATTGCGCCTCGGGAAGCTCGAAGCGCTGGCCTGCGGCGAGCGGCGAACCGGTAAGGAATTCGCGCACCGGCAGGCGCTTGCCACCGGGCTTCTGCAATTGCGTCAGACGCAGTGCGCCTTCGCCGCAAGCGACCAGCACGCCGTCGGGAGAAACCTCGGTGATAGTGCCTGGCGCCTTGTCGTTGCCGGAGGTCGGCGAGGCCACGGCGGTGGCGGCCCAGATCTTGACGGTGCTGCCGTCGGCGAGCGTGCCGGCGCCGCCGGGGAACGGATCGAACGCGCGCACCTGGCGCGCGAGCGCCTCGGCCGGGCGGCGCCAGTCGAGCGCCGCTTCGTGCTTGGCGATTTTCTCGGCGTAGGTCACGCCGTCGGCCGGTTGCGGGGTCGAGGCCAGCTTGCCGCTGCGCTCGAGCTCGGTCAGGGCATCGACGATCAGTTGCGCGCCGTGCTCGGCGAGGCGGTCGTGCAGCGTGGCGGTGGTGTCGTCGGCGGAGATCGGGGTGCGGACTTCGGAGATCATCGCGCCGGTGTCGAGGCCGGCGTCCATCTGCATCAGCGTGATGCCGGTTTGCGCGTCGCCCGCTTCGATTGCGCGATGAATCGGCGCCGCGCCGCGCCAGCGCGGCAGCAGCGACGCGTGAATGTTGATGCAGCCGAAGCGCGGAATGTCGAGCACTTCCTGCGGCAGGATCAGCCCGTAGGCGGCGACCACCATCACGTCGTGCGGCGTCGCGCGCAGTTGCTCGATGCCGGCGACGGCTTCCTCGGGGTACTTGCCGGCGCGGCGCAGCGACGTGGGCTGCGCAACCGCGAGGCCATGCTCCTGTGCGTAGCGCTTGACGGGGCTCGCCTGCAGCTTCATGCCGCGTCCCGCGGGCCGGTCCGGCTGTGTCAAGACGAGCGGCAGGGCAAACCCGGCGCGATGAATCGCGGCCAGCGCGGCCGCGGCGAATTCCGGCGTACCGGCAAAGATGACGCGCAACGAATGAGTCATGAACGAGCGGCGGGCAAGTTGAAAGCGCGTTACATCGCGTGGGCGAGCTTCTTCATCTTGCTCTTGATGCGCGTTTGCTTCAGCGGCGACAAATATTCGACGAACACGCGGCCCATCAGGTGATCCATCTCGTGCTGGATGCACACGGCGAGGAGGCCCTCGCAATCGAGCTCGAACGTTTCGCCCTTCTCGTTGAGCGCACGCACGCGCACTTTCTCGGCACGCTCGACGTTGTCGTAGATCCCGGGCACCGACAGGCAGCCCTCTTCCGACAACTTCCTCTCATCGCTCGACCAGATGATTTCCGGGTTGATGAACGCGAGCAATTCGTCGTGCGTTTCCGACACGTCGATCACGATCACGCGTTCGTGCACGTCCACCTGGGTGGCGGCGAGGCCGACGCCGGGCGCCGCGTACATCGTTTCGGACATGTCGGCGACGAGGCGGCGGATACGATCGTTGACCTCCTCGACTGGCTTCGCCACCTTGTGCAGCCGTTTGTCGGGGTAATTGAGGATATTCAGTAAAGCCATGATTTCGAGTGTGATTTCAGACGCCGCTAACCATTGGAGGCTCGCGTTGGCCATTCGGCCAGGTTGTGAGCCCGTCGTAATACGCAGAGGATAGATGGTGTCGAACCAGTTCGATTCAACGCGCCTCGCGCGCCCGACGACGAACCCGCGCGCTCACGCGCGGCGCCGCGGTATTCGCGGCTCATTGCCGTTCTATTGCACGGCTTTATTTCGGATCATGAAAATTTTAGCATGGCGCCCGCCTGCCCGCAGGCCCCGCCAGAGGAGCGACCCACATGCACACCTTGCCCGCAACTCGTATCGAACTGGCCGCCTGGCTGCGGTTGTCGCTTGCACCGGGCCTCAGACCCGCGGCGTTGCGCCTGTTGCTAGCCGCATTCGGACTGCCGGAAGCGCTGTTTGCGCAGTCGCCGGATGCGCTCGCCGAGGTCGCCGGTGAGACCGCTGCGCGCGCGGTGCTGGCGCCGCCGGGTCCGGCGTTCGACGGCCAGCTCGAGGCGGTGCTCGCATGGCGCGAGCAGCCGGGCAACCAGATCGTCACGCTCGACGACCCCGCCTACCCGCCCGCGCTGCTGACGATGCCCGATCCGCCGCCGCTTCTATATATAAAGGGCCGGCTCGATCTGCTGCATACGCGCGCGGTCGCGCTGGTGGGCAGCCGCAGCGCGACGCCGCAGGGCATCGAGGATGCGCGGCGGTTCGCGCGAGCGCTGTCGGCGGCGGGCGTGACGGTCGTCTCGGGGCTCGCGCTCGGCATCGACGGCGCCGCGCATCGGGGCGGGCTCGAAGGTGTCGGCGGGACGGTCGCGGTGATCGGCACTGGCGCGGACCTCGTATATCCGGCCGCGCATCAGGCGCTCGCGCGGCAGATCGGAGCGCAGGGCGCAATTCTGTCGGAGTGGCCGCTAGGCACGCCCGCGCGCGCCGCCAATTTCCCACAGCGCAACCGCCTGATCGCCGGGCTGGTCGGCGGAGTCGTGATCGTCGAGGCGGCTATGCGCTCCGGTTCGCTGATTACCGCGCGGCTCGCCAACGAGATGGGGCGCGACGTGTTCGCGTTGCCAGGATCGATTTACGCGCCGTTGTCGCGCGGCTGTCATCGGATGATCAAGCAGGGCGCGCGGCTCGTGGAAACACCAGACGAGGTGCTGGAAGAGCTGGGCTTTGTCCGACGGACGGCGAACCACGCGGGACGCGCAGCGAAACAGGCCGCTCCGCTGGATCAGGCGCGTTTGCGCGTTTCGTCGGGCGGGACCGCTTTGCGAGCTGCGAGCGCCGCCTTCGCCGATACACGGCCGATCGGGCCGGCCCCACAGCCGGCGCTCCCCGACTCCCAACGTCTGCTCGCCGCGCTCGGCCACTCACCGACCACGCTTGAAATTCTCGCCGCTCGCACCGAGATGCAGGACGCGGCCCTGCACGCCGCCCTGCTCCGGCTCGAACTCGCCGGCGAGGTCACGCTGCTGCCCGGCGGCCGCTTCATGCGAGCCCATCATGACTGAGCCGAGACTGACCGGGATCAACACAGACTGGCAACTCTTCGCGACCGGCCATGCTACATTCGCGCCAAAGCACCCGACAAAGCACACAAGGAAATCACCTCATGCCCGCGCTGAACCTCGACACCGACCAGGACCGGATCGCCGAGCGCGTCAACGACCCCGACACTCTGTTCGTTGCATGCCTGTGCGCGGAGTGGTGCGGAACGTGTCGCGAGTACCGGGACGCCTTCAACCAACTGGCCGAGCGGCACCCGGAAGTCTGTTTCGCATGGATCGACATCGAAACTCATGCAGATCGGTTCGACGATCTGGACGTCGAGAATTTCCCGACCGTCCTGATCGAAGACTCGGTGACGACACGGTTTTTCGGTACGGTTTTGCCACAGGTGTCGATCGTCGAGCGGATGCTATCGGATCTGACCGCACTGCCCGGCGTGACCGGTGCGCCGAAGCTGCGGCCTGCGCTGGCGGTCGCCTGAAGGCGGCTTCGCGCGCCGCACGGCCAAACGGAAAGCCTCGCGAAGCGCGGCTTGCGGCACGGGCCGTCGCCGACCATTTCTGGGACAGCATCGCCGCTGGCATCGCTGTCCGCACGCGGCGTTTGCCGCAGTTGATCAACCGCCGGACGCGCAATTATGATGGCGCGCTTTTATCGCACTTGACCCGTTGGGTTCGCGCCTTGTGCTATAAAGCGGTCGTTATTGGGTCGAAAGAGGTCTCAAGCGAGCGTCGCGCGCCATGTTGGCGCTCAAGGCCACCAACCCGGATCTACCAACCTCACATCGAGTCATGTCCAAAGCACTGATCATCGCCGAAAAGCCTTCTGTCGCGAACGACATCGCGCGCGCTTTGGGCGGCTTTACCAAGCATGACGAGTACTACGAAAGCGACGACTACGTTCTTTCGTCGGCAGTGGGCCATCTGCTGGAAATCGCCGCACCCGACGAATACGAAGTCAAGCGCGGCAAGTGGAGCTTTGCCAACCTACCCGTCATTCCTCCGCATTTCGATCTGAATCCGATCGCGAAGAGCGAGTCGCGCCTGAAGGTGCTGACCAAGCTGATGAAGCGCAAGGATATCGACCGTCTGATCAACGCATGCGACGCGGGGCGCGAGGGCGAGCTGATTTTCCGCCTGATCGCTCAGCACGCGAAAGCCAAACAGCCGGTGCAACGGCTGTGGCTGCAGTCGATGACGGCCGGCTCGATCCGCGAGGGTTTCGCACGCCTGCGCAGCGACGAAGAGATGCAGCCGCTCGCCGACGCGGCGCGCTGCCGCTCGGAAGCCGACTGGCTCGTCGGCATCAACGGCACGCGCGCGATGACCGCGTTCAACAGCAAGGGCGGCGGCTTTTTTCTGACCACGGTTGGCCGGGTGCAGACGCCGACGCTGTCGATCGTCGTCGAACGCGAAGAGAAGATTCGTCGCTTCGTGCCGCGCGACTACTGGGAAGTGAAGGCCGAGTTCGTCTGCGCGGCCGGCTTTTATGAAGGCCGCTGGTTCGACCCGAAATTCAAGCGCGACGAGTTCGATCCGGAAAAGCGCGATTCGCGCCTCTGGTCGCTGCCCGCGGCAGAGACGATCGTCGCGGCCTGCCGTGGCCAGATGGGCGTGGTGACCGAGGAGTCGAAACCATCGACCCAGCTGTCGCCGGCCCTCTTCGACCTGACCAGCCTGCAGCGTGAAGCCAACGGCCGCTTCGGCTTTTCGGCGAAGAATACGCTGGGCCTCGCTCAGGCGCTGTACGAAAAGCACAAGGTGCTGACCTATCCGCGAACCGACGCGCGCGCGCTGCCGGAAGACTATCTGGACACGGTCAAGCAGACGCTCGGCATGCTCAAGGAGAGCAACAACTACCTGCCGTTCGCGAAACAGGTGCTCGACAAGGGCTGGGTGAAGCCGAACAAGCGCATCTTCGACAATTCGAAGATCAGCGACCACTTCGCCATCATCCCCACGCTGCAGGCGCCGAAGAATCTGTCTGAGCCGGAACAGAAGCTCTACGACCTCGTCGTCAAACGCTTCCTCGCGGTGTTCTTCCCGGCCGCCGAATACCGTGTGACGACGCGCATCACCGAGGTGGTCGGCCATTACTTCAAGACCGAGGGCAAGGTGCTCGTCGAGCCGGGCTGGCTGCAGGTCTACGGCCGCGAAACCAGCGGCGAAGACGCGAACCTCGTGCCGGTGCAGAAAGACGAAAAGGTCAAGACCGACAAGATCGCCGCGCAGCAACTGGTCACCAAACCGCCCGCACGCTACAACGAAGCGACGCTGCTGTCGGCGATGGAAGGCGCGGGCAAGCTGGTCGAAGACGACGAATTGCGCGAGGCGATGGCGGCCAAGGGGCTCGGCACGCCGGCGACGCGCGCGGCAATCATCGAAGGTCTGCTGACCGAAAAGTACCTGATCCGCGAAGGCCGCGATCTGATTCCGGCCGCCAAGGCCTTCCAGCTGATGACGCTGCTGCGCGGCCTCGGCGTGAAGGAGCTGACCGCACCCGAACTGACCGGGGAATGGGAATACAAGCTATCGCAGATGGAGCGTGGCAACCTGCCGCGCGACGCGTTCATGCAGGAAATCGCGCGCATGACGCAAACCATCGTCAAACGCGCGAAGGAATACGATTCGGATACGATCCCGGGCGATTACGCGACGTTGCAGACACCTTGCCCGAATTGCGGTGGCCAGGTGAAGGAAAATTACCGGCGCTTCGCGTGCTCGAAGTGCGAATTCTCGATCTCGAAGATCCCGGGTGGCCGTCAGTTCGAGATCGCCGAAGTCGAAGAACTGCTGCAGAACAGGACGATCGGACCGCTGTCTGGCTTCCGCAGCAAGATGGGTCGGCCGTTCTCGGCGATCCTGAAACTGTCGCTCGACGACGAGATCAAGAATTACAAGCTCGAGTTCGACTTCGGCCAGGACGCTGCCGGCGAAGACGGCGAACCGCCCGACTTCTCCGATCAGCAGCCGGTCGGCGCGTGTCCGAAGTGTCAGGGCCGCGTGTTCGAGCACGGCATGAGCTACGTCTGCGAAAACTCGGTGGCGAGTCCGAAGTCGTGCGACTTCCGCTCCGGCAAGGTGATCCTGCAGCAGGAAATCACCCGCGAGCAGATGGCCAAGCTGCTCGAGGAAGGGCGCACCGATCTGCTGACGAACTTCAAGTCGTCGCGTACCGGCCGAAACTTCAAGGCGTTCCTCGTCAAGCAGAACGACGGCAAGATCGGCTTTGAATTCGAGAAGAAGGAGCCGGCGGCGGCGAAGACCGCGGCAGCGAAGACTTCAGGTGCTCGTTCGGCGGCGAAGGCGATGCCGGAAGCGGACGAAGGCGATACCGCGGTGGCAGTGAAGGCCGAGCCGGCGGAAAAGAAGGTGGCGGCGAAGAAGGCGCCCGCCGCCAAGACCGCGGCGGCCAAGAAGGCACCGGCGAAAAAGACCGCGGCGCGAAAAATCGGCTAATTAGGCGGGATTCGGATCGGCGGCTCGCGGGGTAGAAGGAATGGCTACATTCCGCCGCCGCGATCGGCGATCCGTGCATAGCCCGCGCTTTGCTCTGCATCCGCATCTGCCCATAGAAAAAGGCGCAGTCACTTCAGGTGACTGCGCCTTTTTACTGTCCGCCCGCATCGCTGCGGGCTTAGACATTCAGCGATTTAGAGCGGCGACAACGCCGTCGGACGGCTGCTGCGGTTGGACGACTTCGTCATCGGCTTCGGTACGGCAGGCGACAGCTCGCTATCGAGGAGCCGCGACAGCGGCTCCGCACCATCGAACGCTTCGGGGGCGCGGGACTCGGCAGTTTCGAACGCGGCCGACGTCGCCGGGCGCTCCAAACCGTCCTTGATCCACTGTTCGCCGAGCACGCTGTTCGGCGTCTGGCTGAAGTGCTCGACCAGATGATCGATGAACGTGCGCACCTTGGCCGGCAGGTGACGGCGGCTCGGGTACGCAATGTTGATCTCGACCTGCGGCAAACGGTAATCGCCGAGCAAACGCACGAGCCGGCCACGCGTCATGTCGCGACCGATCAGATAGCTCGGCAGAATCGCGATGCCCATGCCCAGCAGCGCAAACTGCCGCAGCATCTCAGTGTTGTTGGCGACGATCACGTTCGACGGCCGCACGCGCACTTCGCCTTCCGGCCCCGTGAACACGCGTTCATCGCCCCAGTATTCGGACGGCAAGCTCAGGCACGGATGTTCGAGCAGATGCTCGGGACGCGTCGGCGTGCCATGCTTTTCCAGATAAGCCGGCGTCGCGCAGACGGTCATACAGCCGGTGGTCAAACGCCGCGTGACGATGCTCGCGCTGCGCATTTGCCGCGCGATCACGACGCCGACGTCGAAACCTTCCTCGACCAGATCGACCTGACGATCGACCAGCGTGACGTCGGGAATGACTTTCGGATAGCGCTCCGCATACGTTTGCAGCACGGGCGCGAGGTTATGCAGCCCGAACACGACGGGCGCGACGATGCGCAGGGTGCCGACGGGTTCGTGATTGCGAGCGACCACCATCTGTTCGACGTCTTCCAGTTCGTCGAGAATTTGACGGGCGCGCTCGAGATAGACCTGACCGGATTCGGTCAGCGACAAGCTGCGTGTCGTGCGATTGAGCAGCCGCGTACCAAGACGGCCTTCGAGGTCGGCAACATGACGGGTGGCAACCGCATTGGAAATATCCATCGCGCCCGCGGCGCGGGCAAAACTGCCGAGATCCGCCACCTTGACGAAAACTCGCATCGACTGCAAATGATCCATAGGACAACTCCCTGCCTTGTTACTGCTTCCTGACAATAGGTGAAAACCAGTGAAGCGAACTTGGAATTCTCCTACGACTCGCAATATCGTGCAGAAGTTGCCCGCAAAACAGGAAATATTGTCGATTTTGGTACGACCATGTCGATAAAACCGGGTCCGACCAACGATTGTTCCCAAATCGAAAACAATCTGCCGCGCTGCAGCTTGCACTGTCTTTTTTGTTCGAACAGATGCAACGGTTGCCCCGGTGTTGCGGAAGTCGAAGGATGGGCACCAATCCGGCCCCAAAGAAAAAGCCGCCCGAGGGCGGCTTTTCAGGCTAAGTGGGCACTCACATAGTCAAGCTGTGAGTTTTTCCTCGAGCGCCCGCTTAGCTTCCGATAGCGCCGGCGGCAGACCGTGTTGCAGTGTGTCAAACAGCTTCGTGTGCAACGCGAGCTCGTCGCGCCATGCAGCGGCGTCGACGGAAATCACCTGCTCGAACTGCTCGCGGGTGAAGTTCAGACCGCTCCAGTCGATGTCCCCATAGTGCGGCGAAATGCCGAACGCATGCTCTTCGCCCTGCGCGGTGCCTTCGATGCGACCGACCATCCAGCTCAGCACGCGCATGTTCTCGCCAAAGCCGGGCCACACGAACTTGCCGTCCGGACCCTTGCGGAACCAGTTAACGCAGAAGATTTTCGGCAGCTTCGCGCTAAGCTGCTGCAAACGCTCGCCGGTCTTCAGCCAATGGCTGAAATAGTCGCTCATGTTGTAGCCGCAGAACGGCAGCATCGCGAACGGATCGCGGCGCACCACGCCCTGCTGGCCAGCGGCCGCGGCGGTGGTTTCGGAGCCCATCGTCGCTGCCATGTAGACGCCCTCGACCCAGTTGCGCGCTTCGGTCACGAGCGGCACGGTGGTCGAGCGACGACCGCCGAAGATGAACGCGTCGATGGCGACGCCGGCCGGGTTTTCCCAGTCCGCATCGATCGACGGGCACTGCGAAGCCGGCGCCGTGAAGCGTGCGTTCGGATGCGCCGCCTTGCGGCCGGTTTCCTTTGCGTCGGCCGGCGTCCAGTCCTTGCCCTGCCAGTCGATCAGGTGCGCCGGCGGCTCGTCGGTCATGCCTTCCCACCACACGTCGCCGTCGTCGGTCAGCGCGACGTTTGTGAAGATCACGTTTTCCTTCAAGGTGGCGAGCGCGTTGAAGTTGGTCTTTTCACTCGTGCCCGGCGCAACGCCGAAGTAGCCGGCTTCCGGATTGATCGCGTACAGGCGGCCGTCCTTGCCCGGCTTGATCCACGCGATATCGTCGCCGATCGTCGAGATTTTCCAGCCGTTCAGGCCGGCCGGCGGAATCAGCATCGCAAAGTTGGTCTTGCCGCACGCCGACGGGAACGCCGCAGCCACGTGATGCTTGCGCCCTTCCGGCGAAGTGACGCCGAGAATCAGCATGTGTTCGGCGAGCCAGCCCTCGTCCCGGCCCATCGTCGATGCAATGCGCAGCGCGAAGCACTTCTTGCCGAGCAGCGCGTTGCCGCCATAGCCCGAGCCAAAGCTCCAGATTTCGCGCGATTCGGGGAAATGCACGATGTACTTGGTCTTGTTGCAAGGCCAAGACACGTCCTGCTCGCCCTCCGCAAGCGGCGCGCCGACCGAATGCACGCATGGCACGAACGGGCCGTCCTCGCCGAGCACGTCGTACACCTTGCGGCCCATGCGCGTCATGATGCGCATGTTGGTCACGACGTATGGGCTGTCGCTCAACTCGACGCCGATGTGCGCGATCGGCGAGCCGAGCGGGCCCATCGAGAAAGGCACCACGTACATCGTGCGGCCGCGCATCGCGCCGTCGAACAGGCCGTCGAGCGTCGCGCGCATTTCGGCCGGAGCGATCCAGTTGTTGGTCGGGCCGGCGTCCTCGGCGCGCTGCGAGCAGATGAAAGTACGATCTTCCACGCGCGCGACGTCGGACGGATCGGACCACGCGAGATAGGAATTGGGACGCTTGGCGGGGTTGAGTTTCTTCAGGGTTCCTGCTTCGACCATCTGCGCGCACAGGCGGTCATATTCTTCCTGCGAGCCGTCGCACCAGACCACTTGTGCGGGCTTGGTCAGCGCTGCGACGCGCTGGACCCAGTCGATCAGCTTTCGGTGTTTGACCCATGTGGGCGCCTCGATAGTGGGCGGCCCTTCGAACGAGGGAAGATTCATCGACTTGTCTCCGTTTGAAGCAAAAAAAAAACGGTACAAGCCCTGGGACGCTGCATGCGAGAGGCATTGAATTCATCACGCCGACGTGCCAATTTCCGACTGCCGGCGCATGATTGCGCAAATCGTCCTGGGCCACACAGCTTGTCAGGCGGAGGCCCGCGTCTACAAGGCTTCTGCAACCTTGTGTAAAGCGGCTTGCCTCAGCACGCAACAAACTGCTAAAAACGTTCTCAATTCGCCTTCACGTAGCGCTGCCGTTCTTTTTTTGGTGCGGCAACTTCTACGGTAGGGCATCTAGCCAGACCAGCGTGTGACCTAAGTCACATGCTGGGACAGTCAGCATAACATTCGGTTCGCACCACGCGGGTGCGCCGCAAATTACATACCATGAAGATTGCCATCCTCGACGATTACCAGGACGCCGTTCGCAAGCTCGACTGCTTTCAATTGCTGGCCGACCAGGAAGTCAAAGTATTCAACAATACCGTGCGCGGTCTCGGACAACTTGCGAGCCGTCTTGCGGAAGTCGACGCCCTCGTCCTGATCCGCGAACGTACTCGCATCACGTCGCAACTGCTCGATAAGCTGCCGCGTTTGCGGATGATCAGTCAGACCGGCAAAGTGGCGAGCCACATCGATCTGGCTGCCTGTACCGAGCGCGGCATTGCCGTGCTCGAAGGCACCGGTTCGCCGGTCGCGCCGGCTGAACTGACGTGGGCACTCATCATGGCCGCCCAACGTCGTATTCCGCAATACGTGGCAAACCTTAAGCAGGGCGCCTGGCAGCAGTCGGGGCTGAAGACGTCGGCGCTGCCGCCGAACTTCGGTTTGGGGCAAGTGCTGCGCGGCCAGACGCTGGGGATTTGGGGCTACGGCAAGATCGGCCGGCTGGTCGCCGGCTACGGCAAGGCGTTCGGCATGAACGTGCTGATCTGGGGCCGCGAGCATTCGCGCGAAGCCGCTCGCGCCGATGGCTACGGCGTCGCGGCGAGTCGTGAGGAACTGTTCGAGACCAGCGATGTGTTGTCGCTGCATCTGCGTCTGCACGACGACACGCGCGGCATCGTCAAGCAGGACGATCTGATGCGCATGAAGCCGACCGCGCTGCTCGTGAACACGAGCCGCGCCGAGCTGCTCGAAGAGAACGCGCTGGTCAACGCGCTATCGCACAACCGTCCGGGGATGGTCGCGATCGACGTCTACGAAAGCGAGCCGATCCTGCAGGGCTATAGCCTGCTGCGCATGGAAAACGTGATCTGCACGCCGCACATCGGCTACGTGGAGCGCGAGAGCTACGAGCTGTATTTTTCGGCGGCGTTCAAGAACATCCTCGCTTTCGATGCCGGCGATACCGCCAGTGTCGCAAATCCGGAGGCACTGCAGGGCGGGCGTCGGCGGTGATGGGTGGGCGAAGTGGCCGGCGGGTTAGGTGTGTCCAGCCCTGCCCTGCCGCATTTGCTTACCGCGCTTCGTGCGCTCCCGCCTCCATCAATGCGGGGATGCGTTCAAGAAAGACCTCGCCGTCGGCACGGCCAAGGTTATAGGCGTGCACCATCTGCGATGGACTCGTGTAATCCCAACTCGAAATCGGCACCTTGCGCGACGGCTGCACGTAAAGCCGTTGCTGCACGCCGTGCGGCACGACGAACATCTGCGGCCGCGGATAAAGACGCGTGACCATCACGAGCACGTTGCCGGGCGTGTCGGCATCTAGTGCGCCGACCGGCACGTTATCGACCATGCCGCCGTCCAGCACCGGCCGGCCGTTGCGCCGCAGAACCGGCGTGAACGGCGGTGTACTCGACGATTGCAGGATCAGGTCTGCCAACTCGTCGACGCTCGCGCAATCCTGCGCGCGCACGAATTCAGGATGAAAGCCGAGTGTCCGACCAAGCGTCGGATGCAGCGTCTTGCGCAGGTATTTTTCGATGTTGTACGCGACCAGCCCCGCCGCGACCGCGCTTCGCGCGCCGAGCCAGCGCGGCAGATGCGACACGCCGATGCGGATTTCCGGCGCCTGTGCGAGCCTCGAAAACTTGTCGCCATAGATATCGAGCAGCGCTTGCCGGTAGATCCGGTAATGTGGGAACACCGACTCGCCGCGCAGCAGGTTGCCCCAGTAGGCGTTGCGCGTGTTGTGGCGCAGCGCGTCCTCGTAATAACGCATGACCCAGTCGGAATCACCGCGCGTGTAAATCATGCAGGCGGTTGCGGCGCCGGCCGAAATGCCGGTGATCACGCGCGGACGGATGTTGAGCCGCGGCTGCACGACGTCCCAGAAACCCGCCTGCCACCAGCAGCGGTTGCCTCCACCGGCGAAAACGACCTGATCGAACATGCTGCTTTTCCTTGCTTTGCTTTGCTCTTGCTACGGTGGATTGTGTGGCCGGCTCGGGTCCGTCGGGCGTTCACTCGAGCAACGCGTAGGTCGTGGTGGCATGAACGGCCATGTTGCCGCCTTCGTCGAACAGTTCGACTTCGCCGAACACGAGATTGCGGCCCATGCGCAGCACACGCGCCTTGATCAGCACATCGCCCTTGCGGACCGCGCGCATGAAGTTAATGTTCAGCGACACCGTGCTCATCGGCTTGAAGCCGCCGAGCGCGGCGGTGATGGCGACGACCATCGCCGTATCCGCGGCCGCCATGAACACCTGGCCACTGATCATGCCGCCCGAGTGACGCCACTCGCCAGAGAATGGCAAACGCAGTGTGGCGCTTTCCTCGTCGACCTTGATCGGCGTCAGCGTGAGCGCCCGGACCCATGGCGCGAGGACTCGGTCGAGCAACTGGGTAATCTCTTTGTCATCCATGGCAATCCCGGTCGAAAGCCGCGATGCTGCACGCAGCGTAGTGTCCGCGACATGATACCGGCCGCGTTGGACGCGACGATGTTTTCTGGACGGCGGCTTTGTCGAGGGAACGCTCAAGTACGGGCGATGCGATTTTTTTAATAAAACGGCGAATAGGGCTTGGCAATCTCGAAAAGATCCTGCATAATTTCGCTTCTGTTGGGGCGTTAGCTCAGTTGGTAGAGCAGCGGACTCTTAATCCGTAGGTCGAGTGTTCGAGTCACTCACGCCCCACCACCAGATTCAAGCAAAAAGCCCGGTCACTGCGACCGGGCTTTTTGCGTTCCGGGCGCGGTTATATCGACCATTCTCCACTCATTTCGCATAATTTCTCTAATTTCCCTCAAGTTTCTCGAACAGCAGCCGACATTCATATGCCTTTCCTTTCCTCACATGAATGGAAAGACGAGTATCAACAAAGAAATAAATTCAAATGATTGGCCAGCGTGCGGCAGAACGTATCAGACTCGTATCCGAGCGTCGCCAACAAAGTGAATCTCGAGTTCGCCGAAGCCGTGCCGCCGCTGCGTAGTAGGCTGGTGCGCGTGATCGCTGGCCCGTTCTAAGCCTCGACCGCTAGCGTCAGTTAACACGACGCGAAAATATAAAAAGGGTTGCACGCGAAAGCGTCTCAACCCTTTTTCACTTCCGGCGCAGAACCATCACGAGCGACCGGTCACCCAACTCCCGTCTGCGCGACCGTATTCCGGCCACCGGCCTTTGCCGCATACAACGCCTCATCGGCAGCCCGAACGACGGCTCCGACATCCGTCGCCCGATCCGGACGAGACGTGGTCGCGCCGATGCTGACCGTCACTCGCCCAAACTCGCAGCCCTCGTGCGCGATGCCCAGTTCGCCGATCGCCGCGCGGATTTTCTCGCCGACCACCCCGGCGCCGCTCACGTCGGTATCTGGCAGCACCACGACGAACTCCTCGCCGCCGTATCTGCCGACGCAATCGCCCGGCCGCTGGATCACTCCGCGGATGCAGCGCGCGACCGCGGTCAGTGCGACGTCGCCGGCTTGGTGACCATACGTATCGTTGTAGGCTTTGAAGTGATCGATATCGACGAATAGCAGCGACAACACGCTGTCGGTGCGGCGCGCGCGCAGCCATTCGCGATCAAGCGTTTCGCACAGTGCGCGGCGATTGGGCAAGCCGGTGAGCCCGTCCGTACCGGCGAGCCGTTCGAGTTCGTGCTCCACCTGCTGTCGTCGCCGCAACTCGGCGCCGAGCCACGCCGCCAGCACGATCACGCCGATCCCCAGGATTAGCATCAGCGAACCGATCGTCAGCGCGCGCTTCCACCAGCCCGCGTAGATATCGGCAGTCGAATCGGCGACCAGCACGATCAGCGGCAATTGTGGAATCCGTCTGAACGAGTAAAGGCGCTCGACGCCGTCGAGCGGCGAAGACGCGATAAAGCTGCGCTCGTCTTTCGCAAGCAGCCGCTGGAAGAGCTCCGTCTTGCTGATATCGGTGCCGGTTACGTTTCGATCGTCGGGCCGTCGCACGATGATCGTGCCGTCCGTTCTGACGATCGACACCGAGCCGTGCTGCCCTATCCTCAGATCCGCGAACAGGCTGGCGAAATACTCCTGATCGATACCGAGCGCGACGATTCCCGCAAAGGATCCATCCGGCCGCGACAGTCGCCGGCTCAGCGCGATGCTGCGCGAACCGGGTCTGAGTCTCGAGTTATACGGCGAGCTGACATAGAGCCCGAAATTCGGATCTTCGCGATGAATCCTGAAGTACTGGCGGTCGGAGAGGTTTCCCCGGCGCGGCACGTCGTTTTCCGAATCGATCACCACGTTGCCCACTGCGTCGAGCACCACCATCGCGCCGACGTATTGCCCGGTCGCCGCGCGATCGAACAGGATCTCGCGCCACAACCGCGGCGAATCGAGCACACCCGGACGGCCGAGACCCTCGGCGACTGCCTGCAGCGACAGCGAGTACAACTCGAAATTGCGCGCGATGTCGCGCTGGGTGATCGTCGCGACATCGCGCGTCGAATCCAGTGCACGCCCGATCGCATCTTCGCGGCTCTGATACAGCGTGTAGCCGCACAGCGCGAGCATTGCCAGCACCACGCCGCATCCGGCGTAGATAACGCCATCGCGCGGCACCCGCCATCCGCGCCCCCATGCGATCAGCAGGCGAAACCGGCCCTTTCTTCGATAGATCATGTGCTCTGCGTTTCCAACGGCGGGAGTCAGTTTGTCGAAGTGCTCACTACGCTTCCGGTTTGTTGGGACAGAACACTCAGCAGATAGCGAATCCTCCCGCTATCTTCGTCGGACAGGTCGTTCAGGTGCCAGCATTCGAGATCCCGCAGGTTGTCGCGTGGTCGCTTGAACGAGCGCTGCGTCGCATCGACGATCGGCCAAACGTGCAGCAGATACGCGAGCGGAATCACGCACCTGCGCTCGCACCAACCGTCGAATAACGCGAGACACAGCTCGTTCAATTCGTCCGCAATTTTCTGCCTGCTCACATGGGGACCCACATGCACTCCCTTTTATGCATTCGACCGGTCGTTTCCAGTAGAAACGTCCGACCTATTGATACTGATGCAAAGCATTCGCCGCGCTCGATGCATTTAACTTCGTGCGAGTAAGTCGTTAAGCCCTGTATCGCTGGTTTTTCGAGGTCTCGGCCTGTTTATCGAGCCGAATACTTGCGCGCTGCATAGGGACATATCATAGCGATCGATCGGTACAATTTGCCTGATAATTCAGAAATTAATTTTTTGGGTAACGTTTGCGCGTAATTAGCTCTGAATTCAAACGCATGTTTGTTATCGAATCACCGCGTCGTCGGATTATGTTTGGGTTTCGATTGGGTAATTTCCTTCAATACATGCCCTCGCCGTCTCGTTACCGTTGAGCGTCGCAATTCATTCGCACACTCACGTTTCGAGGCATCCGATGACCGCATTACTTTCGATGGCCGCGTTCGCGCTCGCCAGTTCCATTTCTCCCGGCCCGGTCAACGTCGTCGCGCTGAGCGCCGGCGCGCAGCACGGGCTCGCCGCGAGTCTGCGGCACGTCACTGGCGCGACGGTCGGTTTCACGTTGCTGCTTCTGTTGATCGGCCTTGGCTTGCACGAATTGCTCGCGCGCTTTCCCAATCTGATCGAGATCGTCAAATGGGCGGGCGTTGGCTTTCTGCTCTATATGGCCTACAAGCTCACCATCGATAACGGCCAGCTCGGCGCGGGCAAGCCGACGCGCGGGCCGTCGTTCGCGCACGGCGCGGCGATGCAATGGCTCAATCCGAAGGCGTGGCTCGCATCGCTGGCCGGCATGGGCGCATATGCGGCAGGCGGCGACGGCGGGCTCGTCTGGCAATTCGCGGCGCTGTACTTCGTGCTCTGCTATCTGTCGATCGCGAGCTGGGCCTATGCCGGCACGTTTTTGCGCAGGCATCTGCGTGAGGCGAAGCGAGTCCGGGTGTTCAATCGCGTGATGGCGGCGCTGCTCGCGCTCAGTGCGATGTATCTGCTCGTGGAGTGACCTGAGTCGCGCCTGCTTGCCGATGAGGCTTCACCACGCCGCGTCATGCTCAGCTGCGATATTGCCCCGGCGTTGCCGCGACCAGCCGCTTGAAGGTGCGCTGCAAGTGCGCCTGGTCGGCGAAGCCTGCATCGAGCGCGACATCGGCGATCAGCGCGCCGCGCCGCAGTTGCGCACGACTGTACTGGATGCGTCGGTTGATCAGATACGCGTGCGGCGTCATGCCGTAGCGCAGCTTGAACGCGCGTATCAGATGTGAAGCGGACAGCCCGGCGGCTGCGCATACGTCGTCGAGTTTCAGCGCGCGCGTGCAGTTTTCGGCGATGTACTCCGCGGCACGCGCGAGCTGGCCGCTGGCGGCACGCTCGGGGAGGCTCGCCGGATTGAGTGTTTGCTGCACGTTCGAGAAGAAAGTGATGGCCGCGCTTTCCTTGCGCAGCGTGTCGATGTCGCCATCGTTGCTGGCGAGAATCGCGCACAGCCGGTTCAGGCCATCGAACAACGCGGCGTCGAGCGTCATGATCTGCGAAAACGCGCGGAACGCATGATTCTCGTTGAAGCCCAGCTCGTGCTGAAGTTTCGTGAACCAGGCGACGTCGACATGCAGCATCCGGTACGACCAGCGCTCGCCGGCAACCGGGTTGCACGCGTGCACATCGTCGGGGTTCATCATCACGACGGCGCCCGCGCCGATCCACTCTCGCGCGTGGCGGTTCAGATACACGCTGCGGCCGCCCGTCACCGCGCCGATCGAAAACGTTTCGTGCGAATGCTTGGCGTAGCAGACCTTGCGGCCATCGTCGATCGATCGTGCTTCGATGAACGGTAGCGCGTCGCTACGCCAGAAGCGCGGCGCGTCCGCGCCTTTGGCGCGCGCGGTGTTTGCAGCGCTCGCCTCTTCGATCGTCTCGCTCATGCGCGCTCTCCGGTTGATCCGCCTACTTCGCCGTTGTCTGCGACTTCGCGAAGCCTCCGTATCGTAGCCGTCAAACGCCCGACCAACAAGCGAACGCGCGGCGCCGCCCACAAACGGCGCCGCCGGCCGAACGCGACGCGATTACTTCTCGCTGACGTCGATATTGCCGAGATATTTCGCGGCGAGCGTCTTTACCGTGCCATCGGCTTGCACTTTCGCAATCGCAGCGTTCAACTGATCGCGCAACGCGGTATCGCCCTTGCGAATGCCGTATGCGATGCCGCTGCCGAGAATCTTGTCGTCACGCACCGGCTGACCGACGAACGCATAGCCCTTGCCTTCGGGCTTCGACAGAAAGCCCGTTTGTCCGGCCGGCGCGAGCACCAGCGTACCGTCGAGACGGCCAGCGGTCAGATCGGTATAGACCTGGTTCTGATCCTGATACGGCAGCACGGTCACGCCGGCCGGTTCCCAATGCACCTTTGCGAAGGTCTCCTGAATCGAGCCTTGCAGCACGCCGATGCGCTTGCCCTTCAGCGACTCGGGCGTCGGCTGCAAACCGCTGTCGCTGCGCGCGATCAGCTGCGATGGCACGCGATAGACGACGGTCGTGAAATCGATCGCCTGGCGGCGTTGTTCGGTCGCGTTCATCGCCGAATTGATCGCGTCGAACTTGCGGCCCTGCAGTGCCGGAATCAGGCCGTCGAACGAGGTTTCGACCCACTTGCACGTCATATGCGCGGCCGCGCAGACCGCGTTGCCCACGTCGATATCGAGCCCCTGCAACTCGCCGTTCGGCCCTTTCGATTCGAACGGCGGGTACTGCGCTTCGAGGCCGAAACGCAGCGTCGCGGTATCGGCGGCGTTGGCGGCCGACCATGCGGCGAGCGACGCGCCGGCACAGGCCAGCGCCAACAAGCACTTAAGAATCTTCATAACGTCCCCCTTCTTTCTTCGAATACCTTGATCACTTCGATACGTGGAGTGTGCTCTCGCGCGCTCAGATTTCACACAAACGCCGCGCGCCTTCGAGCAGCGTCGCGTCGTCCTTCGAGAAACTCAGGCGAATCAGTCCCGAATCCGTGCCGTCGGTGTAGAACGCCGACAACGGAATCGTCGCGACGCGCGCATCGCGGATCAGGCGCAGCACGAAATCGCTGTCGCTTTCATCGGAGAAGCCGCGGAACCGGGCGAGCATAAAGAAGCTGCCTTCGCTCGGCAACAACTCGAAGCGCGATTCGCGCAGCGCATGCGCGAGCAGATCGCGCTTCTTCTGATAGAAGTCGGACAGGCCGAGATAGCTGTCGCGATTGGCGAGCGCGTCGACGAACGCGTGTTGCATCGGCGTATCGGCGGAGAACACCATGAACTGGTGGACCTTGCGGATTTCGTCCATCAGCGCGGCGGGTGCGAGGCAATAGCCGACGCGCCAGCCCGTCACGTGATACGACTTGCCGAACGACGACACGATCACGCTGCGCTCCGCGAGTTCACGATGGCGCGCCATGCTCTGATGCTTCGTGCCGTCGAACACGACGTGCTCATAGACCTCGTCGGACAGAATCACGATGTCGGTGTTACGCGTGAGCGCCTTCAGCCGCTCGATATCGGCGTCGCTAAAGATCGTCGCGGTCGGATTGTGCGGCGTGTTGACGATGATCATGCGCGTCTTCAGCGTGATCGCCGCGGCGACCTCGTCCCAGTTCACGCGGAAGTGATCGAGCGACAGCTTGATCGCAACCGGCTTCGCGCCCTGCAGGCGCACGATCGGGCCATAGCTGTCGAACGACGGCTCGAAGTAAATCACTTCGTCACCCGGATGCACGAGCGCGCTGATCGTCGAGTAGAGCCCTTCGCTCGCGCTCGCGAGCACCGTCACTTCGCTGGCCGGGTCGTAGCGCACGCCGTACAGCGTTTCCACCTTGTCGGCGAGCGCTTCACGCAGCGCGAGGATGCCGGCCATCGGCGCGTACTGGTTGTGACCGGCGCGCATCGCCTGCGCGACGCCGTCGACGAGCTTCGGGTCCGGCGCGAAATTCGGTGCGCCCTGCGACAGGTTCAACGCATCATGTTGCGCGGCCAGCTGGCCGATCACGGTAAAAATGGTGGTGCCGACGTCCGGCAGTTTCGAGCGGGCTTGCATGGCGCTCTGCATAAGACTTTCTCCCTTTCTTCAGCCGCTGGCGGCCGCACGAAACGGCGGCGGCGGGGCGTTCCTTCCAGTGGGGTGATTAGGCATCAGCCAAAGAACGCTCACAATCGAAACTTTGTCATGCGCGGCATGCGTTTTCGTCATGGCTCGCGGTAGGCCGCTGCGCGCCGGGGCAAGCCTGCGGGATCATGGTTTGTGGGGAGGCGGTGGCGAATGCGGGAACCCGCGTAGGTATGAAGGAATGTGATGCTGAGCGGTTTGCCTACGAAAACGGCCGCAGACGCGGCCGTTTTCGAGTTATCGGACTTTCAAGGAAAGCTGGCGCTTCGCGTGAATCACGCTTCGTCCATCAAACGGACCTTGACCTTGCGCCCCTTCAGCTTGCCCGCGCTGAGCCGGCGCACCGCCTCGCGCGCGATGCTGCGCTCCACCGCGACATAAGTCGACATGTCGGTCACGTTGATCTTGCCGATCTGCGAGCCCGCGAAACCGGCGTCGCCGGTCAGCGCACCGAGCACGTCGCCGGGACGGATCTTGTCCTTGCGGCCGCCGAGAATCTGCAGCGTTTCCATCGGCGGCAGCAGCGGGTCGTTGCTGGCCGCCTTCAACTCGGCCAGCTTGTGCCATTCGACGTCGCGCTTGTGCGCCTGCTCGATCCCGCCGACACGCCCCATCTCGTCCATGCTCGCGAGACTCAGCGCCCAGCCTTCCTGGTCGGCCCGGCCCGTGCGGCCGATGCGGTGCGTGTGCACTTCCGGGTCCGGCGTCACGTCGACGTTGATCACCGCTTCGAGTTGCGCGATGTCGAGGCCGCGCGCGGCGACGTCGGTCGCGACCAGCACCGAGCAGCTGCGGTTCGCGAACTGGATCAGCACCTGATCGCGCTCGCGTTGATCGAGTTCGCCGTGCAGCGCGAGCGCATGAAAGCCTTGCGCGCGCAGTACGTCGAGCAGATCGCGGCACTGCTGCTTCGTGTTGCAGAACGCGATCGTGCTGACCGGACGGTAGTGATTCAACAGCAGGCCGACCGCGTGCAGACGCTCGTCTTCGGTCACTTCGTAGAAACGCTGACGGATCTTGCTGTCGTCGTGCCGCTCGGCGAGTTTCACTTCCTTCGGGTTTCGCAAGAATTGCTGGCTCAGCTTGGCGATGCCCTCCGGGTACGTCGCCGAAAACAGCAGCGTTTGCCGCTCTTTCGGGCATTGCCGCACGACCTTCGCGATGTCGTCGAAGAAACCCATGTCGAGCATGCGGTCGGCTTCGTCGAGCACGAGCGTGTTCAGCGCTTGCAGCACGAGCGTGCCGCGTTCGAGGTGATCCATGATGCGGCCCGGCGTGCCGACCACGACGTGCGCGCCGTGTTCGAGGCTCGCCGTCTGCGGACGCATCGGCGTGCCGCCGCACAAGGTCAGCACCTTGATGTTTTCTTCCGCGCGCGCGAGACGGCGGATTTCCTGCGTGACCTGATCGGCGAGTTCGCGCGTCGGGCAGAGAACCATCGCCTGCGTGTCGAACTTGCGCGCGTCGAGGCGCGCAAGCAGCGCCAGCGAAAACGCCGCGGTCTTGCCGCTACCGGTTTTCGCCTGAGCGATCAGATCATGGCCAGCGAGCGCGATCGGCAGGCTCGCGGCCTGGATCGGCGTCATCTCGAGGTAGCCGAGCTGCGTCAGGTTCGCGAGCGTCGCGGGCGGGAGCGGCAGTTCGCTGAATGCGGCGCCGGCGGGGGTGGGACTATTCATAGGGTCGTCTGTAGAAATCGCGATTACTCGGCCATCGGGCCATGATCGGGGCGGCCCGGCAGCTGCTCGTACAGCACCTCGCCGTCGTCGCCGTCGAAACGCTCGACGTAGTTGCGCGCGCCGCACAGCGGACAGCGGAACAGGAGCCCCTGGCCTTCGTTCTTGATGACGACGTCGGATTGCTCCCACGGCGCGCCGCAGGACTGGTTTCTACAGGTGAACACGTTGATTCTCCAACTGGATTCGATGATCAATCGGCAAGGTCGCTCGCGCGGCCTTGCCGTGTATGGGGTTGTTGCGCCGGCGCCGCGTCGTGCCTTCGAAGCGCACGACGACGGCCGGCATAGCGTCAGCCGAGATGCGTATGCCGCGGACGCGGCACGGCCACATCCATGTCGGTCAGGCCGTGCACGATCCCGCAGTCTTCGACCGGATGCTCGCCGTGGCATTGGTCGCGCAGTGTAGTCAGTTGCGCCTTCAATTGATGCAGTTCTTCGATACGCGTGTCGACATGCGCAATGTGCTCCTCGACCAGCGTATGCATGCCGCCGCAGCCGTTCGCCGGCGCGTCGGTCAGACGCAGCAATGCGCGGATTTCGTCGTGGGTCATGTCGAGCGCGCGGCAATTGCGGATGAAACGCAAGCGCTCGACGTGCTTCGCCGTGTAACTGCGGTAGTTGGCTTCGGTGCGCTCCGCCTCGGGCAGCAGGCGCTCTTTTTCGTAAAAACGGATGGTTTCCGTCGTGCAATGAGCGATTTTCGCCAGTTCGCCGATTTTCATGGACCTTTCCTCCACGCGGCCTTGACCTTGTAGTGGCTTCAAGGTGTTTACTAGACCACAAATCGCACGAGGAAGCCACCAATGCCTGAAGTCAACCCTTTTGTCACCGAACGTCCAGAAGTGGGCGAAGCCTGTAGCCACGGGGCTTGCGGGGAGGTTGATGCACGGCACGACCATGCTCATGGCAGGGATACGGATGGGGAATGCGGGCATTTGCATGGGCATGAGCACGTTCATGGTGCCGACGCGGGTAGTGGTCATCAGCATGAAGGACACGATCATGACGATGGCCATGACCATGACCACGGTCACTCTCACGGCGCCTGCTGCGCCTCCACCGCGTTCACGCCGACGCAGCTGCGCCTGCCGGCGTCCGAGGCCGTCGGCGACGACCTGCGCACCGCGATCCGCATCCTGCAGATGGACTGCCCGACCGAAGAAGCGCTGATCCGCAAGAAACTCGCTCGCATGCCGGACGTGCGCAGCATGGACTTCAACCTGATGCAGCGCGTGCTGACCGTCGTCCACGCGTCGGATGCGCTCGAACGGGTTCTCGCCGCGCTGCGCTCGCTCGACTTCACGCCCGAACTGGCGAGCGATGCCGGCGCTGGCAATGCCAGCGCGGCGTCCATTGCGGCTTCTGGCGCCGTACAGAAGCCGTGGTGGCCGTTGATCCTCTCCGGCGTGATCGCGGCGACCTCAGAAGCCGCTAGTTGGCTTGGTGCGCCTGTGTGGGTAGTGGCGGGACTCGCAGTCGTCGCGATCGCCTCCTGCGGGCTCACGACGTATCGTAAGGGCTGGGTCGCACTGCGCAACGGCAACATGAACATCAATGCGCTGATGAGCATCGCCGTGACCGGCGCGGCGCTGCTCGGCCAATGGCCCGAAGCCGCGATGGTGATGGTGCTGTTCGAGATTGCCGAGCTGATCGAGGCGCGCTCGCTCGACCACGCGCGCAACGCGATCGAAGGGCTCATGCGGCTCACGCCCGCCGAGGCGAGCGTGCAGCAGCCCGACGGCGCGTGGCAGCTCGTGCGCGTCGACTCGATCGCGCCCGGCGCGCTGGTGCGCGTGAAGCCGGGCGAGCGGATCGCGCTCGATGGCGAAATCGTCGCGGGCCGCTCGAGCGTCGATCAGGCGCCGATCACCGGTGAGAGCCTGCCGGTCGACAAAGCCGTCGGCGACGATGTGTTCGCCGGCACGATCAACCAGGCGGGCTCGTTCGACTACCGTGTGACGGCTGCGGCTGGCAACACGACGCTCGCGCGGATCATCCATGCGGTCGAGGAGGCGCAGGGCACGAAAGCGCCGACGCAGCGCTTCGTCGATGAATTTGCGCGCGTCTATACGCCGATCGTGTTCGCGATTGCGCTCGCCGTCGCGCTGATACCGCCGATCGTGTTCGGTGGGGCTTGGCACGCGTGGGTGTACAAGGCACTGGTGCTGCTCGCGATCGCATGTCCGTGCGCGCTCGTGATTTCGACGCCGGTGACGATCGTCAGCGGGCTCGCGGCTGCCGCGCGCAAGGGGATTCTGATCAAGGGCGGCGTTTACCTCGAACAGGGGCGCAAGCTGACCCGGCTCGCGCTCGATAAGACCGGGACCATTACGTATGGCAAGCCGGTGCAGACCGAGTTCGAGGTGGTTGGCGATGCGGGTGAAACGTTGCGATACCGCACGCTTGCGGCAAGCCTTGCGGGCCGCTCCGATCATCCTGTTTCGATGGCGATTGCTGCTGCCGCGAATGACGACGGCGTCGAACACCTGCACGTCGATGCGTTCGAAGCGATCGCTGGACGCGGCGTGCGCGGTGATATCGACGGTATCGGGTACTGGCTCGGCAATCATCACTTGATCGAAGAACTGGGCCGCTGCTCGGCGCAACTCGAAGCGCGTCTGGATCCGCTCGAACGGCAGGGCAGAACCGTCGTGATGCTCGCCGACGCGCAGCGCGTGCTCGCGTTGTTCGCGGTGGCCGACACGGTGAAGCACACGAGCCGCGCCGCCGTCGCCGAATTGCGGCGGCTCGGCGTCGGCACCGCGATGCTGACCGGCGACAACCGACACACCGCCGAAGCGATCGCGAAGCAGGTCGGCGTCGATGAAGCGCGCGGCGATCAGTTGCCCGAGGACAAACTCGGCGCGATCGCGCAATGGTCCAGCGATGGCGCGACGGTCGGCATGGTCGGCGATGGCATCAACGATGCGCCCGCGCTCGCGCGCGCCGATATCGGCTTCGCGATGGGTGCGATGGGAACCGACACGGCGATCGAGACCGCCGACGTCGCGCTGATGGACGACGATCTGCGCAAGATTCCGGCGTTCATCCGGCTGTCGAAAGCGACGTACGCGGTGCTGGTGCAGAACATCTCGCTCGCGCTGGGCATCAAAAGCGTGTTTCTCGTGCTGACGTTGATGGGCTTCGGCACAATGTGGATGGCGGTGTTCGCCGATGTCGGTGCGAGCTTGCTGGTGGTGGGAAATGGGTTGAGGTTGTTGCGGAAGTGAGTGGGTCCGAGGTCTACGCTCATTGCGTCCTACGTTGAACCGTCGCTCACGGCTGGGTGCGTCGGCGCGTTTGCCAGCAGATCATCGCTGTCGTCTTTCAAACCCACTCCCGTGAGTCTCAGCGTCCTCGCCTGCGTGAGCAGATAGTGCAGTTTGTGCGCGGCCCGCGGATAGTCGAGCCCTTCGGGGCGCACGTTGGAAATGCAGTTGCGCTGCGCATCGCTGCAACCCGCTTTCGGCGCGTACGTGATGTAGATGCCGAGGCTATCGGGCGAACTCAAACCCGGCCGCTCGCCGATCAGCATCACGACGATTTTCGCGTCGAGCAATTCTCCGATCTCGTCGCCAAGCGCGACGCGTGCCTGACGCGCGACCACTACGGGACCGATGGTCCAATCCGCCAGCTTTGGATGTATCGCTTGCAGCAACGGTACAGCCTGCTTCGATGCGGCAAACGCCGATAGGCCATCACCGATCACGAACAGCACATCGTTTGATTGCGTTGGCAGACGCGCAAGCGTGGTGCGACTCTCATCCGACAGACGCCGCCCAAGATCAGGTCGCCTCAAATAATGCTCGCGATCCGGCGCGGCGCTATGCACGTCGAGCGTGTTGAAACCTTGTTCTTGCAATTGTGCGTGAAGCGCGTCCGCATCGAGCGGATGATGCACAGCGTCGCGTGCCTGCGCATGTGCGAGATTGAATGCGAGCAGCGGCGCGGTCGGCAGGCTGTTGCCCGCGCGGCCCAACGCGATGCGTGCCTGGGTAAACCGACGCAGCGCGTTCCACGGGTCCTTGTCGAGTGCGTCGTTCTCGCTCATGCGATCCCCATCCAGTCGCGCGCGCCTTCGAGCAGCGGTTGCCGCGCCGATGCGCCGATCAACGCGCCGCGTTCGTCGATGATCTGCATCGACTCCAGCCATTCCTCGAATTCAGGCGCGCGCCGCAAACCGAGCACGTCGCGCACGTACAGCGCATCGTGAAACGACGTGCTCTGATAGTTGAGCATCACGTCGTCCGCGCCCGGCACGCCCATGATGAAGTTGATGCCCGCGACCCCGAGCAGCGTCAGCAGATTGTCCATGTCGTCCTGATCCGCTTCCGCGTGATTCGTGTAGCAGATGTCGCAACCCATCGGCACGCCGAGCAGTTTGCCGCAGAAGTGATCCTCCAGACCCGCGCGCGTGATCTGCTTGCCGTCGTACAGATACTCGGGGCCGATGAAACCGACCACCGTGTTCACCAGAAACGGCTTGAACGTGCGCGCGACCGCGTATGCGCGCGCCTCGCAGGTCTGCTGATCGACGCCGAAATGCGCATCCGCCGACAACGCGCTGCCCTGCCCCGTTTCGAAGTACATCAGATTGTTGCCGACAGTGCCGCGTTTGAGCGACAGCCCCGCCTCGTACGCTTCCTGCAACAGCGCGAGCGAAATGCCGAAGCTCGCGTTCGCTTTCTCCGTGCCCGCGATCGACTGGAACACGAGATCGACCGGCGCGCCTTTTTCGATCGCGGCGATCGTGCTGGTTACGTGCGTCAGCACGCATGATTGCGTCGGGACCTGATAGCGCTGGCGGAAGTCGTCGATCATCTGCAGCAGTTTTGTGATCGCGGTGAGATTGTCGCTGGCGGGGTTGATGCCGATCAGGGCGTCGCCGCAGCCGTACATCAGGCCGTCGAGCATCGAGGCGGCGATGCCTTTGACGTCGTCGGTTGGGTGGTTCGGTTGCAGGCGGACGGACATGCGGCCGGGTAAGCCGACCGTGTTGCGAAAGCGGGTGATGACCGGGCGTTTACGGGCGGCGGTGATCAGGTCCTGGTTGCGCATCAGCTTCGAGACCGCGGCGACCATTTCTGGTGTGAGGCCCTGGGTGATGCGAGTGAGTGCGTCGGTGTCGGTGGCGGTGCTGAGCAGCCAGTTGCGGAAGTCGCCTACCGTAAGATGGGAGATTTCGGCGAACGCTTGGGGAGAGTGATCGTCGATGATCAGGCGGGTGACTTCGTCGGTTTCGTAGGGGATCAGCGGGTCGTTCAGGAAGGTGCGCAGCGGTACTTGTGCGAGCGCCATTTTGGCGGCGACACGCTCTTCTTCGCTCGCTGCCGCGATGCTTGCGAGCTGGTCGCCCGAGCGTTGCGGGCTCGCTTTTGCGAGCACGGTTTTCAGATCGGCGAAGCGGTATGTGCGACTGCCGATCGATTCGGTGTAGCTCATGGTTGCGGCTCCATTGCTTCGCGCGAGCGCGGGTAGGAATGGGAACGGCGGTTTGATGCTGCGGGTTGCTTGCTGCTGGTGGTGCGCACTACACGATAGCGCCAAATTGGGGCAGCGTCACGTTGCCGGGGTTGGCTGCCTACCGGGGTCTGCGGCGGGCACTCCCGTTTGTGCGCGCGGATCGCGCGGTCAACAGGCGCTTAATCGCTTGTCGCGGATTACGTTAAATCCGCAGGTTTTGGTAAACGGCTGGCATGCGCCAGCGTGGTACCTTGGTCGCATCCTCTCGCGCCAATTTTCTGCGGTCCAGTCAGTCATGCATGAATCAGATCATCGGGCTCGATACGAAACGCGACTCGCACGCGTACTCGACCATATCTACGATCACCTCGACGAACCGCTCGATATCGGACGGCTGGCGGAGATTGCCTGTTTGTCGCCATATCACTGGCACCGGATCTATCAGGCGATGTATGGCGAGACGGTCGCGACCACCGTGCGGCGCTTACGGTTGCAGCACGCAGCGGGGTTTCTTGCGAATAGTTCCATGCCGATTGCTCAGATCGCCGAGCGTGCGGGGTATAGCAGTTTGCAATCGTTTACGCGGACGTTTCGCGCGGTGTTTGGCGTGCCGCCGGCGGAGTATCGAAGGGAAGGCACTCATAGCCGGTTTCGGCCGGCGCTTTCAGGAGACGATCAGATGACGACGATTCGTGAGGTCGTGATTCGTTATGTGGAGCCGATGGAGATTCTGTCGGTCGATCATGTCGGGCCTTATATGCAGATCGGCAAGGCTTTTGATGCGTTGTTTGGGTGGCTTGGGAAACATAATCTGCTTGCGGGGCAGATGCGGATGATCGGAGTTTACTTCGATGATCCGGGGGTGGTCGAGGAAGCTGCCTTGCGGTCGAAGGCGGGGGTGTTGTTGCCGGGGCCGGTGATGGCTGAGGCGGCACCGGCTGTTGGGATGGGTGGGGCGGTTTCTGTCACGCGTATACGCGGTGGGGAGTATGCGGTGTTGCGGCATGTTGGGCCGTATAGCGATATGCGGGCGGCTTATGAGTGGATATATGGGACCTGGCTCGTGCAGTCTGGACGAGAGGCAGCAGATGCGCCGGTGTTTGAGGAGTATTTGAATAGTCCCAAGGAGACGGCGCCGGCGGAGTTGGTTACGGAGATTTGTTTGCCGTTGGCGTGAGGGGCGCGTGGCTGGGATGTTGCTGCCGTTGTGTGCGCATACGGTGCGCGGATTCCGGCTTGCTTCTCTGTTTTATAGAGTTTGTATATGTATACGTAGTAATAGTTAACAAATGATGCGTTCGGCTGTGGATAGTCCGTCCTGAACAATTCGTTTTGCCGAGCACCGTAGTTACGGGGATTGAAGCCGAGCAAGTCGGTGGTTGAACAAGGCGGTCAGAATGAAGGCGCAAAGAAGCCGCAGCTTCCTGAGGATCATCCGTAGATTGTGTCCTGCGCCGCACATCACCGCGTGCATCGCGTCGCCGAGCGCACCCTTGAGCCAGTTGCGATCGAGTTTTCCGTCTGTCTTCATGTGACCGATTGCTGGCTCGATTGCGCTGCGCCGTCTGATCATCGCGCGTAGTCCGCGTGTAATGCCCCGCCGCAAGCCCGGGTGGTAGATCTTCACACCATCGACGGCGACACCCTTGTAGCCACGGTCGACGATGGCGACCTCCGGCGTGGCGTCGCACAGGATTGCCGCCTGCTCCAGCGCTTCAGCCAGGGTGTGCCCGTCGTACGGATTGCCTGGCATCGAGCGCATGCCAACCACCAGTCCTTCCTTGTGGGTCGTCGCGATCGAAACTTTCACCCCGAACTCGTACGGCTTGCGCGCCTTGCCCTTGGCCAGGCACTCGACTTCCGGTGCATGCAGCGCATAAAGCTTGTTCTTGTCCTTCGGCTTCTGCGCCAGAATGCGTCTCGTGCGGGCGATCAGTTCCGTTAATTCAGCGCAGCCTAGGTCGGCCACCTGGTTGACCTGCCGCTCCACATCGCGCATCACCCGTCCAACGCGCGAGCGCAGCGTGCGCAGCGCTTTCCTCATGCGTTTGTACTGTTTCGCGTGAGCGTAGCGGCCAATCTGCAGCGCCAGATGCGGCGCCTCGCGGTTGTAGTTCTGCCTCAGTTTCAGACCGTGCCGTGCCGCGGCTTTCACCAGATGTTCGCGACACCGTTCGAGCAGGCGCGAATCGGTTGGGTGGGCGATCGCCTTCTCCATGACGGTCGTATCAACAATCACGCGCTTGACGCTCGAAGCCTTGATCACGCCAGCGCGTTTTGCTGCTTCGATCGTTTCGGCCAGCAACTCTTCAACGCCGGCTTCGCCCATTCGCTTGCGCCAACGCGTCAGGCTCGATGGGTCGATCGGAGGTTCGGTCTGCAAGTAGGTCTCGCCGGTGAACACCTGCCAGTACGGGTTCTCTACCCATTGCCAGACGACCTCTTCGTCGGACAGGTCGAACGCGTGCTGCAAATACAGCAACCCGGCGATCAGCCTCGGCGATGTCGCCGGTCGTCCCTTGCGCGATACAAAGCTTTCGCTCATTGATGCGCCCAGTCGCTCCCAGTTGATCAGGTCGGCCAAACGTATCAACGGATGCTTCAGGTTGATCTGTTCGCGCAGCGGCTGGCGGAAAAAATCTCCCTCCGTCACAGGCGTCTTCGGACCCATTCGCACCTCGTCGAAAAATGCAGGATTCTCACGTTAATGTGCCAGGATCCTGCAAATCTCACAACACCAATTCGGCCTCAAAGCTCTGCCACGCAAGGCTCTCCGAATTGATCAGGCTCGACTGGATAACCTGGAAGTTCGTTTACGGATCAACGCGCTGCGGAACCGATAACCCTTGGGAGCGCGCGCGGACAGGTTAACGGAGCCAGGGAAAATTTTTTATCGACCCGTAAACGCTGAGGCTTTATCAAGATTTCGCCCACAACGTGTTCGGCGGCTTTTACAAGAGTTGTCCAGTGGGCGATGTGGATAAGTTGGAGGTTAACCCAACGTCATTTTTTGTAGCGACGCCGTCTTGGAGCAGGTCGTATTTGCACCCGTTCGCCGGCTTTCCGTGCTCATCTTCCAGTCCGAACCACTGTTCGATCACCTGCTCATCATGAGCACCGTCTTCCGTCGACCCGGACGAGGCGGTGTAGAAGCCGAACGGGTTGACGAGTAGCGCCTCTCCCTTAGGCATGCGATAGCGGCAAAAAAGAAAGGGCCTGCAAGTCTTCCAACTTGCAGGCCCGGACAACCACCGATCGCCGGTTAAATCATCGGCCCGGCCAATCGTCCATGTAGACGGTCGCATATCCCGAGAAACTGACCCTTGCCAGATAAGGCTCCCCAGCCGGGGCGGATGCATAACCTGAGAAAAACGGACGCATAAGCCGAGAATTTCCGACCAGGGCCACGTCAAATGCGGCGCGGTCGAAGCCCCAGAAAAGAGCTCTCCCGTCAGCGGACGGCGGTCGCGCACGCGCGCCGTTTTCGAAAAACTGCGCTTGAAGTAAGGAAATTCTAGCGATTTTCGCGGGTGATGGGAATCTGCTGGATGTGCGCCGACGACCCTTCACTACCCCTCTCAGGCCAGCGATTTCGCTGGTGGGTCAGCCGGTCGCGGGCGCCCGTCTCGACCCGACACGGAGGGGCCCATGAAATCGACCCGCCTTTGTCCTGCCTGCGGCAATGCGTTCGTGCCGCTGCTGCATGTTCCCCGTCAGCGATATTGCTCCTCGGAGGCGTGCCAGCGCGCCCGTCGACGCGATTGGCAGCGGGACCGGCTCCGTGTCGACAGCGACTATCGCGACAATCAGGCCCGGGCGCAGGCGAAATGGCGCGCAAGCCACTCGAGCTACTGGCGCGAATATCGAGCTGCTCATCCGGCGTATCGCGAGCGCAACCGCAGTATGCAGCGGTTGCGCAATGCGCGACGGAGCTCCAGGCCAATTGCAAAAATGGATGTCATCAGCCTCCCCCGGCCGTTGTGCTCTGGCTTCTACCTGCTGTCTCACGCGGATGGTGCCGGCGTTGCAAAAATGAACGCGTGGACCGTTCACATAGCCGTGCTGTCTGCGCCGACAGCGCCGCCGACGTGATTGCAAAGAGATGACCTGATACGCATTGGTGTCGGGCCTGCTACCTTTGCCTTGTCACCGTTCGCTTTCGAACGTGACCTTCTGATATGAAGCCGCGACGCTCGCATCCGACGCTCACTTGCGCCCGGTGCCTGCCGCGTGTCCGTGTCTGAGTTGCGGGGTGGAGCATGTCATTCAATAACGCGGATGCACCGGTCGTCGCCAGTTCATCTGCCGGGCGCGCAGCGGAGTACGTCCGCATGTCGACCGAACATCAGCAGTATTCGACCGAGAATCAGCGCGACCGGATTCGAGACTACGCTGCCCGCCGCGGATTCCAAATCGTCCGCACATATGCCGATGAGGGTAAAAGCGGTCTTCGAATTGACGGCCGGCAGGCACTTCAAAATCTCATTTCCGATGTCGTCAACGGCAATGCCGACTTCTGCGTCATCCTCGTCTATGACGTGAGTCGATGGGGGCGATTCCAGGACGCCGACGAGAGCGCGTATTACGAGTACATCTGCCGCCGCGCTGGTATTCAGGTTGCGTACTGCGCCGAGCAGTTCGAGAACGATGGGTCACCTGTCTCGACTATTGTCAAAGGGGTAAAGCGGGCCATGGCCGGCGAATACAGCCGGGAGCTGTCGACGAAGGTGTTCGCCGGCCAGTGCCGTTTGATTGAGATGGGCTTCCGGCAAGGAGGGCCGGCTGGCTACGGACTGCGCCGCGTGCTGGTCGACGACCACGGTCTCATGAAGGCAGAATTGCGCCGCGGTGAACATAAAAGTCTGCAGACAGACCGGGTAATTCTCATGCCAGGACCGGAAAGCGAAGTGCGAACGGTCAACCTCATCTACGACTGGTTTATCGACGGGTCACTCGATGAATACGAAATTGCCGCGCGTCTGAACGGCATGCGCGTGCGGACCGACCTTGACCGGGAATGGACTCGAGCCACAGTCAGGGAAGTATTGACCAACGAGAAATACATCGGCAACAACGTGTACAACCGTGTGTCGTTCAAGCTGAAGAAAATGCGGGTGACCAACACGCCCGACATGTGGATTCGAAAGGAGGGCGCATTTCAGGCCATCGTGCCGAGCGAGACGTTCTATACCGCTCAAGGCATCATGAGAGCGCGAGCGCGTCGCTATTCAAATGAGGAGCTCATCGAGCGCCTGCGCAATCTGTATCGCAGTCGCGGCTTTCTGTCCGGTGTAGTGATTGATGAAACCGACGGCATGCCTTCGACGTCAGTCTACGTGTACCGGTTTGGCAGTTTGATTCGCGCGTACCAGACAGTCGGCTTCACACCTGGCCGGGACTATCGTTACATCGAAACAAACCGCTTCTTGCGGCAACTGCATCCAGAAATCGTCGCGCAAACGGAGACGAAAATCGCGGATTTGGGTGGCACGGTGATGCGCGACCCGGCAACCGACCTGCTGACAGTCAACGACGAGTTCACCGCGTGCATCGTGCTCGCGCGCTGTCAGGCGCATGACAATGGCCGCAATCACTGGAAGGTGCGCTTTGATACCAGCCTTCTGCCGGACATCACGGTTGCCGTACGGCTCGACCAGACGAATGAATCGACGCTGGACTACTACCTGTTGCCACGCCTGGATTTTTGCCAACCCCGCATTCATCTCGCAGACCAGAATTCCATCGAGTTTGAGAGCTATCGCTTCGACACGCTGGACTATCTCTATGGCATGGCCGAACGCGCCCGTCTCAGGAGAGTAGCGTGAATACGCGCCAGCACCCCGGAGAAATCCGGATGGTCCCTGTGTCACAGATTGAAGTTATCAATCCGCGAGAACGGAATGGTCGGGTCTTCAAGGAAATCGTCGACAACATCAAGGCCATCGGTCTCAAAAAGCCTATCGTGGTCACGCCGCGAGCGACGGCTAGCGGCGTGGAAAAATATCTGCTCGTGTGCGGCGAGGGGCGACTGAAGGCGTTTCGCACGCTCGGTGAAGCGACTATTCCCGCGCTCGTGGTTAGCGTCAGTGATGAGGACGCGTTCGTCATGAGTCTCACCGAAAACATCGCGCGCAGACAGTGTCGTCCCATCGAACGGCTTGCCGGCATCCGGCAATTGCAGGAGCAGGGATATACGCCGAAAGTCATTGCCGAAAAGACGGGTCTGACGCAGACCTACGTCCACGGTATCCTCACGCTGCTGCATCAGGGAGAAGAGAGACTCGTCGTTGCCGTGGAGAAAGGTCTCGTTCCCTTGAATGCGGCCCTCACCATTGTGGGCGCCGGCGAAGACGACGCTGAAATTCAGGCTGCACTTCAGGAAGCCTACGAGTCGGGCAAATTGCGGGGCAAACAGTTGATGAACGCTCGCCGCGTCATCGAACGCAGAAAAGCGCTCGGAAGAAGCACTGCTCGCAATATGACCAGCAAGGCTGCTGCTGTCACGACTTCGAGTCTCGTGCGCACGTACGAGCGCGAAGTGGAACGTCAGAAATCGATGGTCAGGAAGGCCGAATTCACACAACAGCGTTTGCTGTTCGTCGTCGGCGCATTGAGGCAACTGTTTGCCGATGAGAACTTCGTCAACCTCCTGCGTGCGGAAGGACTGGCCAGCCTCCCGAAATATCTTGCCGAACGCGTCTGGCCAAGCGGGAGCGTTACATGACTGGCGTCACCCTTGGATTCATCCCCGAGCCTCTGTCGGTGCCAGTCGGCAACATCTTGCCATCACGCAGAATACCGGCGCCCGTGGTCGAATCGCGGAAATACAAGCAGATAAGGACCTCCATTGAGGAGGTCGGTCTCATCGAACCGCTCTCTGTAACAGCTGTGGACCAGACCTCCGGTCAACACGTTCTGCTGGATGGTCATCTGCGCTTACTCGCCATCCAGGACCTGAGGCACGAGACCGTTGCCTGTCTCGTTGCGACCGATGACGAGAGCTACACGTATAACAACCGTGTCAATCGCCTTTCGACAATCCAGGAGCACTATATGATACGGCGCGTAATCGACAGAGGCGTATCACCTGAACGACTGGCGAAAGCGCTTTCCGTGGACGTGTCGCTGATTATAAAGAAGATGTCGCTCCTCGACGGTGTGTGCCCAGAGGCAGCCGAACTCCTCGGCGACCGGCAGTTCTCGCCGGAACTTGTTCGCGCAATTCGTAAAATGAAGCCGACGCGGCAGGTGGAATGCGTTGAGCTGATGGTGGCCGCGAACAACGTGACAGTCTCATACGCCGAAGCATTGTTGGTGGCCACGCCTGCAGCGCTGCTTGTAGAGGGCAAGAAACCACGCAAATTGACGGGCGTTAGCCCGGAACAAATGACGAAAATGGAGCGGGAAATGAGCAACCTGCAGGGACAGTACAAGCTCGTGGAGCAGACCTACGGTCAGGACGTGCTGAATTTAGTGCTTGCGAAAGGGTATCTCGCCAAGCTTCTCGAAAACGAATCCGCACGACAATACGTTGCCCAACGCCATCCGGACTTGATGGCGGAGTTCGAGTCCATCATCGCAACGATTTCTCTCGACCAGCAGCAATTCAGCGCGGTCGTCTAGCCGATTCCTGACATAGTGGCTGGACATATTCCGTATGCAATCGGCTGGCGTTTGAGCTGCAATCGGCCGAGGGCGCACCTGCCTGCTCATGCTCAATGGTCTCTCGGCGATAACCGTTCAAACACCTACTTGACCGGCAAGCCGGGCGTCGAGGCATCGACCTTGATGGCCTCGTGCTCGCGAAAGTAGTCGTCGACCGAGTTTTGGGCAACGAAGGCGCAAAACAAAGGACGTGAATAGCGGGCAACCAGGATGAGATGACCGTGGGCGGGTCATTTAGTTTGCCTGACCGGCGGTGCGGCGCGAGACCAGTGCAGCTGACGGACGAGCACGCCGCCAACTCTCGTCCTGGCCAGCCGCTTTTTTTAGCTAATCCGCTTAGTCCACTTTGTCAAGGAATTGGCCGGCCTCATCGGTGACTTGTGCCGAGGCCGTTCGAAGCTGCCTTCGCCTTGTGCGACACCGAGGGGCTCGCAACGATGCATACCGTCCAGGCAAGGAGCGAAATCGGACTCGTGTTTCGTGCCGCTCTGTCATCCAGAGCGAAATCGGAATTCAACCCTGAAACGGCGCCACGCTATTTCTGACATCGCTCCCGCGTCACCAGGACGGGGCAATTCGGTGGTGACGGTACTATCTCCGAGTGCCGAGCCACCGCGCTGACCAAGGTCGACGATTGCGGCCGCAACATCTCCACGGCAATGAGCCACGCAACGCTCTTCGATGGTCGTCTGTCCGTCTCACGACCAAATGCAAAGGAGCCCGGTGGCCGGTTATCGGCGAACTCGCCGGGACCCAAAGCTCACACTACGGAGCGGTTCGCCAGCTCTGGGTCATGCTGGCTCGCCTATCCCGATTACAGAGTCTACAAATACTATGGAACGCATCGACCAGCAATAAATCCGCGCGCCGCAGGTCATTATTCGCCGCGTCACTGGGAGGAGCGATGCAGAGTACAAGCTAAAGCGATGCAGCGTACAAGTCAAGGCGATGCGGAGTACAAGCGGGAGCGATGCAGAGTACAAGTGGAACAGTCATTTGCCAAGCTAAATATCTGTTGCGTTTGCTACGACTTTTCAGATAGGCAATATTTTTTATTTCATGCCCGTCTTGCTCACGTATACAGATACATCTCCACCTGCATGTGTTTGCAATGACCAGACCGCCAATGTCGACTCGCCGCGCTGCCGGCATCGCACAGCTTTCCGCGCGAGCCATCAGAGCGCTTCATGGCGCCGGCTTTCGAGATTCACTTCAGCAGGCTTCGGTCACCCTGCGATGCCATCGCGATGAATCGCGCCGTCCTGCGCACGGGGCATCAGCATGATGAGCTCGCAGACGTCAACGAATGCCGTGAACAAGGTCGCTGAGCTTCGCGCGCTCGCAAATCTCACTGCGGAGGCCGCCCTTTCCGCCGCTCCGGGTCAGCAAGTGACGGTGCTGGAAGCGGCGGAGCAACTTGGTCGCTTCGCCGACGGCCTCGAACGTCGCGCAAATAATGAGCTGACTGGACCAGCGGTTCTTGAACTGCCGTCAAATGCGACGGTGGAAGAGGTTCAGCAAGCGCGGCGCCGGCAGGCGGCACGTCGGGGTACGGAAGTATACCTCCCGAGTTGGTCCACGATGGCCAGGGCGCTGCCGAATGCGTTTCTTCGCTCAGCCTTGTTCTCTGCCGGTCGCACTGTGCAGGCCGACAACGCAGGGGTGCTGTCAGGCGACCCGACTCTCCTGGTGGCCGGAAAGGAAATTGCCTCGTTCAAGAACATGACCTTGGTTTTTTCCGGGTACGAACTCTGTCAGTTCGACCGCATCGTCTACGCAACGTGTCTGGACTATTTCCGAGAGGTGCCGCTGTGTCCCGAAGAGAGCACACGCCACGTGCGGACGACCTTTTATGAGTTCGTGCGTCGCATCGGCAATGAATATAGCGTCAAGGCACATCGAGCCATCCGCGCCAGCCTGCTTCGTCTGAGTCTTGCGCAGATGCGAATGCGCTACAACCGGCTGAATATCGAAGTACCAAAGCTTTTGTCCGTGACATTTGAGGACGGCGGGCTTTCTGAGGATTTCAAGGGAAGTGATGTGCTTCTGCTGCGCGTGACGACATCCATCGCGGAACTATTCGGGCCGGGAAGCTGGACCGCTGTTGATAACGAGGTAGCGGGGTATGACGGGTTGAAGGGCTGGCTGGCAAACTTCTACGCGGGACACGCCGGTCCGCTGTGGTTGCCTATTTTGACGCTGTACCGCCTTTCTGGCTACGAGTCTCACATGCGCAATTTCCGGACAAGCCTCATTCGTGCGCTTGAAAAGCTCAAGGACCCTAGGACGCCAACGTGCTGTCACGTAGCGAAGTACTTTTTTTCGAAAGACGGCGAGAGGATTTACGTTGTTCGCTCCGAATGGGCTGCCACTGCCAACGATGCACCCGACGCGTAGATACGGTCATCAGTCCTCCCACGGATTCATGTCTCCGATGCTGACATGCCGGTCGGCCTCTAGCACGCCAGCGAACTCACGGATGGACCTCGATTTCGCGCGCACGAAGACATCTCCGTCGGGCGTGAGCACCCATGTCAATCGTGCGCCTGGTCCGACGCCGAAAGCCTTACGAACTTGGGCGGGGACAGTAGTCTGACCTCTTGCGTTAATTCTTGATTCCATGACTGCAGTGCTCCCAGATGTGTGGCTCTATGTTGGCGCCAGGCGCACGTGACTGCGCATCAGTTGCCGGTGCATGGGCACTGGTAGTCGCGTAGCCTGCGGCGTGTGCGGACCGGTAGCGAACGACTCATTCCTGTTTGCAGCGTAGCCCTGCAAGAAGTATCAAAACCGATGATACTTCGTGATACCTGCTGTTCCGAACACCGGTCGCGAATGTCGCGAGGCGTCGACCTCTACGATTTTCGCACTTGTCGTTCGCAAGCTGGAGGCTATGGGGCACGAGCTTTAACGGTGAGAGACCAACATGCTCGATAATCGCCCCTCGTTTGAGGTCGCCCGTCGCTCGCTAACGGCTGCCTGAGGCGCGGGAGCGCGGGATTCGACCCCTTACCAATTGCGGTTGACTCGGTTGACCTGCGCCAGCTTTGAGCTAGACTGGTATGGCACCACAATTGGAGTCACTCATGACTGGCGCCAAACCGAAATTCGCCGACCCTGTACCCACTGTTGTCACTGCGCGCGAAGCGGCGCTCAGCCGTCTCGCCGTGCTCGTCCACAGGCTGGATGAGGACGAAGCCAATGCATTGAGCATGTTGTCCGATGATGAACTCGAGCATCACTTCAAGTCTTGTCTGATGCAGGCTGCCTCGCACAAGGACAACCAGGGCCGACCGGGCTTCGAAGCAATCGTCGACTCGGACGAAGTCCTCCGGAGACGAGAGGCGTTAGTGCGTGAGGGACGTCTGATGAAGCCGGCCACTTTCCTCCGGGGCCTAGGTGTTACCAAGCAGGCGCTGAGCAAAGCGGTCAAGTCTGGGCGGATGTTCAGTCTGGATGTCGGGCCTGCGACGTACTACCCGGCGTTCTATCTCGACCTGGAAGTCGACCGGAAGGAGCTTCAGAAGGTGACGCAGGCACTTGGGACTCTGCCGGGCTGGAGCAAGTGGCAATTCTTCACTCAGCCCAAGGGGTCGCTCGGGCCGCGCACGCCGCTCGAAGCGCTCGCCGAAGGGATGGTGGACGATGTCAAAAAGGCCGCGAAGGCCTTTGTTGAGCGCTAGCCTGAGCTTCGCCGCTCCTTCTTGAATCGATTGTGTTAGCACGGTTTCGTATGTGCATCGCAGGTTTGCGGGCACCATTTTTTACGTCATGACATGCGCGTGTCTGGCCGGAACATTGGGCCGCCCCATCAATTGTTGAGCTTCGGCGGTGGCATTGTTGCGACAGGCGTTGACGAGGTGCCGACCGTCACCACACTGGGAAATCGAGGGGATGTCTTGAATACAGGGCGGTCGGCTTACTGTGCGCCAGCAATTTCACGAACGACTGGAAATCCAAGCTTACGGTATATGCCGTCACTGCGGGAATTTAACCATAGTTTGCATAACTAACGTGTTGCCACTTTTCTGCAGCAGCGATGATTTGCGAACGCTGTTCATCCAATGTGATTTTCGACATTGCAAGGTCCGCTGGTTCCGTTGGCCGATGATAGTTCGTTGATTACAGGTGTACGACATTGATGGCATCGCCCAATGTGTCTCGAGCGAGCGCTTCCATGTGATGGTGGTGGGTCAAAAAAATCACCTGGGTCTGTTTGGCAAGGGACGCCAATGACCGTAGGCCCGCAGCCGACCGCGCATCGTCATAGTTGATGAACAGGTCGTCTGCTATGAAGGGCAGCTTGGACGCCTGTTCCAGGCGAATTTCTAAAGCGGCCAAGCGTAGTGCCAGGAATAGCTGGTCTCGGGTGCCGTCGCTCATGCCCGAGATACCGACATGCTTGCCGTCGGGACGGCGCCCCTCCAGCACCATGGGTTGCTTGTCGAAGTCCACGACCAAGCGCTCAAAGGAACCCTGGGTCAGTTCTGCAAATATTGTGCTGGCCTTGGCCAGCATCGGGCCTTGCTTATCCTGACGATAGCGGTCAATGGACCAGCGCAACAACCGGGCAGCAGTGAACACCTTCACGTAGCGCTCGGCCGCATCGGCCATCTTCGACAAGGCTTCTTGCCGCTGACCCTCTGCCTCCGCCGCCGCGTCCGAGCCGCCAATCGCCGTCAATGTGGACTCTGCGGTCGCCAGTTCTGCCGATAGCACTCCCTGGCGCTCGACGATAGTCTTGAGGTCGCCGGACAGCGCGGCAATCTCCGTGGCAATCTCCGGCAAGTTGGCCGCTGCAATCTCAGCCTCAACGTCTTGTCTCGATTGGCCATCTCCGCCCGCCATCAGGTCGCGCCTTAGTCGGGAAGCTTCCTCCAGCAATCGACGCTTTTCATCGGATTGAGCGATGCATTCAGCCAACGCCTCGCGCGTAGATACGCCGGCCCGCGCCTTCAAAGGCTCAATAACGGCCTCTGCCTCTTGCTTGGCGGTTTCCAACTCGGCGACGTGCTGCTCCGCCGCTCTCAGCGCAGCGGTTAGCCGCTCTCGTTCACCTCGCACTTCATTGGCCTGCCGCACCTTGATGACAAGTTGTTGCACCGCCTCCGCAGGCTCCTGGCCGTCCAGGGGCACGGCAATAGCGCCGCACAACGCTTCAACATCCTCGGCAAACAACGCGAGGTCGGCCTTCATCGTATCGATGCGCTCTGCCTGAATCTGGCAAACCTTGCGTGCCTTTTCCTCGATTTCGCCAATCAGTTCCAGAGCGCCTTCGACAGTCCCGGTATCGTAGGCAGCGTCCAGTCCAGCATTCGACAGCGTGGACGCCCAATCGTCAGCCCACGAGGCCGCCTCCTTTCTGGCCGCGACCAAGTCATCTTGGAGCGCCAGGTAGATTTGGCGGGCCGTGGCCAATTGACCATTCAACGCGTCCCGACGCCCTTTGACGCCATCCGCTTCGGAAATAAGATGCTCGGCTTGGATGCACAGCGCGTTCAAGTTCTCCGCGCTCACCGGAGCAACCCCGTTCTCCTCAAGGACCGTGAGCAGCTCCTGAGTCGCGTCCGCCAGGGCATTCAACGTGGACTGAGACTCCTTCTGGGCTTCGAGAAGCGCTTGGCCGCGCTCGAGCGCGACGTCCTTCTTGCGAATCCAGTCTAAAGCATCATCGAGCGCCAGACCGCCGAGGCCCGCTGCCGCAGTTAGCGCACCCCATTCGGAAGAGAAAGTGTCCAGCTGTCCTCTGGCTGCTTCTAACTGGTGCTCAAGGCGGGTTTGGGCGTGTTGCTGTCTTTCGAGCTCATCTTTATGCGATTGAAGCTCCGTTACATCTTCGACATTACTCAAATGCGTGTCCGCCAGCGCATCTGCATCATGCATCGCCGATTCGAACTGTTCGACATCAATCTCAAAATTGTCTGTCCGTTGTTTGACGGTCCCCCATTTCTCATCGCGCTCAGCGCGCGCTTGTTCCACCATCGCATAGGTGGTCGGATGTCTCAGTTCCGTGAATTGACTGACCCGAAGCTCTGCTTCTCCGACAGCAGAAATTTGTGCGGACAGGTCCTCGGAAAGCGACTTGACCTGAACGTCGAGATTCTGCCGTTCACGTAGTCGGTGTGCGATAGCCTCTCCGGATGGGAACTGAAGCTTTGACAGGCCCTCGATGTCCATGCGCCAAACGCCCAGCGCTCGCAAGGCCGTCTCAAGCCCGGTCTCAGCTTTTTCGACTTGGACACGTTGCTTTTCCCGAACCTGCGCGGGGTCGCCCAAGGATTGCGCCCTGCGCAAAGCCGCCCGTAGGCCAGCTGTTACCTTGACCTCGGCCAAACCGTCCAACTGGGCTTCAAGCGACTCAATATCGGCCTTCTTTGTACGCTCAGAAGAGTCTGCCGCCTTGAGGGATTGTTCAATCCCGCTAGCTTTCCTCGCAAGGTCTCCTAGCTTGCGACGAATCAACAACGACGGCAGCTTGAGCAGCAAGGCTTCTTCGGATTCGTAGGCCCATTTCAATTGGAGACAGGCACGGCGGAGCTGCCCCTGAAGCGCCTGAATTTCGCTTTTTCGTCGCTCGATGTCCCTTGCGTATGGCTCGTACCGGACACGTCGCGCCTCCAGTGCGGCAATGCGCTGCTCGGCGCTCAGCAGGAATTCATCCACGGAAATCGCCGACAGCGATTCCCTGGCGGCGGTCACCTCGCCCTTGCGGATTTTCAGCACGGCTTCCGCGCGAGCGATGTCGCGTTCTGCCTGGCTCAGCGCTCGAGCCGCATCTTCCGGCAGGTCGGTCGCTTCTTTAAGGAGTTCCAGGGCAGAATCGTTTTGACCAAGCGCCTCAATAAGTGGTGCCAGTCGACGCACTCGTTCGAGCCGCGCGCGACGCATATCGAGTTCGCGCCAACGAGTCCGTGCTGCCTCCAGAGATTCTCGTAACGTCTCGACGGCGCTGTTTGCTTCGGCCCACACCTTCGTGCGAACCGAGGCTTTCTTGAGAGCGCTGTTCGCCTGCTCAAGTTGGTCAGCCGCCGCATAGTAAGTGCGCTCGGCCGATTTTCGGGGCGCCCAAAGCTTGTCGGCTTCTGCGGCCAGTTGGTCTCGCACTGTTCCCAGGCTCGCCACCCCCGCAGCAGACTGGAACAGGATTCGGCCGATGTCACTCTCAGCATTCAGGATGTCATTGCCGCCCTGAACCAGTCTGAAGTGGTCCAGACCGAACATGCGGTCAAAGAAGTCTCTGTCGATACCGCCCAAAAACGGCTCGAGTGCCAAATCAGGCAGCACACCGTCCGCTGGGGTTCTGAGCGTCTGCCGTTGGGCCTTGATTCGGACGAAGTCCAGTGACGTTTTGCCATTGCTAACAGAAGCGCCCAACTTGAGTTCGTTCAACGGATGTAAGAACCCGTGCGGTGAGCGCACTGGAATGCCAAAGAGTAGGTCGAGAATCGCTGCTCTCAGCGTCGATTTGCCGGCCTCGTTCGGACCGACGATAAGATGAAAGTCAGTCGCCGAGCCGCGGAACTCAAGAGACCGTTCAGAGAACTTGCCGAACTTGAGCAGGTCGAGTCGTTGGAAGCGCATAGCCGTTACTCCGTCTTCTCAAGATGGGCCAGCAGACCAGCACGCGCCTCATTCACCAGTGCGCTCAGATTCCCTGATTTGATTTCGGGAAAGTAAGCAATCGTCTGTTGCAGCTCAGACGGTGCCTTGGCCACGAGGCCGAGCAGGTCCGCCTGAAGCGCTTTCAAGAAATCTTCGTCGCCCTCGGCTGTCGCCAGCAATTCACTGAGGTCGGACAATGCGTCGTGTCGCGCCTTAATGGTCTCCCCGTCATCTTTCATGGCGGTCCGAACCCGCACCTTTTCAATCCACAACCGTTCGGGTGCCAGCGATGCAGCGACTGCCAGCACTTCCTGGCGTAGTTGAGCCTCCTCCCCGAACAGGTCTCCGTGCGCCGCCGATTTTCCAACCAACGTCACCCTCATGGCATAGGTTAGGCTGCCGCTGGCGCTATCCAGAAATTGGGCCAGCTCGCGTTCGACAGTTCGGATGGCCGCGACCAGCGATTCGCATGCGGAGACTTCCACGACCAGGTCGTGCCACCGTAAAACGTCAACATACAGGCGTTCAAGCGTTCGCTGGCCCGTGCTATCCACGCTCACCAGAACAGCGCCCTTGGCTCCTGTTTCCCGAATGTGCCGCCCCTGGAGATTGCCTGGAAACACGATAGTCGAAGGTCCCTCCCAGACCCGATGCTCGTGCACGTGACCTAGGGCCCAGTAGTCGTAGCCCGTTGCATGCAACTCGTCCAAACTGCACGGAGCATAGGGGGCGTGCGCTGCATTGCCTTCAAGTGCCGTATGCAGCACCCCAATGTTAAACATGCCGCGTTCGGGCGCCGGATAGGTTGTGACCAGGTTTTCATACGTCGCCGCGTCTTTGAAGCTTCGACCGTGCAACGCCACCTTAAGATGCTCGATGTGGAATGTCGAACACTTCCTGGTCCCGAATCCGTAGACGTTGTCCGGTAGCTGCAGTTGCTTGGTCATCTCGCTTTCGGCGTCGTGATTGCCGAAGAGGAGATACACCGGAATGTTCGCTTTTTTCAGGCGTCCCATTTCCTTGGAAAAGTAAATGCCTGTGTTGTGGTCTTTCCACGGGCCATCGTATAAGTCGCCTGCAATAATCATGAAGTCGACTTGTAGCTCAATGGCCTCACTGACCAGATTGGTAAACGCGGCGCGCGTTGCGCCTCGCAGCAGGGCTGCTGGGGCGTCCCGATAGGAGCTGAGGCCGACGAGCGGACTGTCGAGGTGTATGTCTGCCGCATGGATGAATCTCAAAATTTTCTCCGTTTAGGCTTTTTCGATAATCGGATTCAATTTATTTGGTGCGGGAGGCCCCGACAATTGAAGGCGAATTGCAGTGCCCATGCGCTCGCGGTTCAGATGCCCCGGACAGACGGCCAACGTTCACTCATATCCGTGTTGCCGCCGGTGCGCCGACAGGTAAGCTTTATGCGGCTCGTGTATAAACCTCAATCTCGAATCGTCTCCGAGGCCAACCGCCCGCAGTTCCGGGCAAGGGAGAGCCTTGTGAAGTAGCTGGCCATCGTCGCCAAAAGCAATCAGGCCAGCATCGAAAAGCCGGTCAATCGACGCCGCAAGTACAAGTCCGTTGTAGACGTCGAGGCGCTCGGCGTTTGACGACGATGCCCAAGATTTGGCGTGCGAGGCGACCAGTACCGACGGGATGGAGCAGGCGGAGACCGCGCATTGACCGCCCCATAGCCGAAGGAGCCGCTTGCGGTATCCGCCTTGGCCAATACGGGCATTGACCAACGCCGTGCGGGTCGTTTCGGAAATACCCTGCGACTGCGGGTCGGCAGCCACTTCCGCCATCGCTTCGGCTAAGCCGGGTCCGGTGCATGGACTGTCGACATGACCCAATTCATGGAGTGCAGCCACCAGCGCAGGTCTGAGCTTCCACTGCCAGTGTCCATTTGCATCCGGGTTGCCGGGTTCGGCGAGAACCTCAGTGAAATTGTCCAGGTCGCCGATGTGCAAGTGGTCGGCAAAGAGCCGGCCCAACTTGCCGTACTGAATGTTCGCCGCCGAATAGTCGTCGTATTCGCCTAGCGTCGCGATGCCTAGCATTGACAGCATTGCGTCTTTCGCAGCTGCATGCCCGAAAAGCATCATCAACTGACGGTCCGTCGCACGCGGCGACACCGCTTCGAAGGCCGCGACAAAGTCCTCAGCCGTGAGAGCGCTGGCCCGTCTGGACGCCTTTTCCTGCGCGCGGCCGCCAGATGGCGCATTGATTTCCGTTAGTGTCGCTCGCGGTTGGAGTGCCGCACCGACAGCAAGGTGACGGAATTCCGGAGCAATCCAATACCCCGGCACAGCCCGCTCGCCCAGCTTGAATGTTCCATCACGAGCCCGAGACCCAGCAGCCTCGGACTTGGCGCGAATGCCCCATCCTTGGAAGAGGACTCCCCGAATCACTTCGCGAATATCGGTCGTGTAATGCCCGCCGGAGTGCCGGTCGTGCCCGTGCTCAGGCGTCGTCGCAGCAAAGCCATATCGGCCCGTCGACTGTTGCCGTTTCTGATACGGATACAGGACATCGCCATTGTCAGCCAGAAGTGCGAATCGTTTGTCGATTGCCATTATTGTCGCCAATTTAAGTTCAGCCGCCCAGCCAGATGACACGAAATTCACGCACGGGTTGAATCTTGCAACCACGGCAGCGCCTGTAAGACGTCCAGAATGCGTTCGGCGACCTGGTTTCTCACGAAGCGCGAGTCCTGCGCTTCGTCGCCGGCGTAGAGCGATAGATAGGTCCAAACAAAATCGGCAGCATCGAATGCAATGGCATGCGCTTCGTCGGACTGACTGAATTCTCCCGAGCCGCTGTCGAGTTCTTGTCGCAAACGTTGCGCGGCGGCGCCATGCCGGGCAATCTTTTCAAGCAGATAGGTCGGAGCTGCCATCGTTATCTCGGGTTCAAGTTGAAGACGGTCGCGTTCGGTCGCGGTGCAAAGCAGAGACTCGTGCGAGAAGTACAGTACTAAAACCTGCTCACTTCGTGCAAGCTGCCACCGGAGGTGCCCGGTCTGTCATGGCTGAATCCTCGTTCGGCACCACATGCTTGATTTCGCTCATTTGCCTGGATTTCCTTCGCCAAAGAGGATGGTATGAAGGTCGGGAAGACCCAGTCCTCGTAGTTATCTGTGAGTTCACCCGACTCGGGATGGTATAGACCGCCTTCATTTGAGCGGCGCTGAGGTCCTGCATACCGAAGTTAAACGTTTCATCGTTCCGTCAGCGAACTCGAACTCCGTGCCAGCAGGCGACCTTGCCACGAAACTACTGGTTATCCGGTTCAGTCTCGCTCGGCGACTGGCCGGCCGGCAAATTGTCCTGCCAAGCCCGCATAGGTAATCGGCGGGAATTTCATGGTCCTTTGTCATCGTCAGCTTCCCCGAACAAACCGTTCAGTGACGTCTGTATACGATGTCACATCGTATAGGTCGCACCACCTTTTCCAGACGTACTCCGCTTGAATCGACCAGCCTTGTTGGCCGACCAGCTCATAGATACGCCCCGTATGAGTCGTCCCCTGCATCGTCGCCGCGTCGAACGCAACTATCGGCGAACTGACGCGGCCCGAGCGGTCAAACATATCCACGCCGACAAAGTGTCGGCTTCCGTCTGGCAGCTCGAAAATGTGCCACTGCGATAGCGGGATTCTCGGCAACTCCGACGTGGGGCGTGGACTCCAGATGGACATCATGGCCTCCGATGCAAAGAAGTTACGCGGCAGGCACGAACAGGTCCCGACCCGCCCTCGCGCCAAGCACGGCGAGTCGGCCGAGGTCAGCAATACGAACCAGCCCGCCTCGAGCGGCGCCGTCAGGTAGGCGCTGCGCTCCGACCAATTCAATGCCAGGCAGCAGCCGCGACAACGCGGATGACTTCGTGCCCATCGCGCGAGCGAGGTCAGCCAGTGGCACGTAGGTTTGCCGAAACGCGAGTAGTTGATTCGGCAATACGACACGGCACGGCTGCCCGCGAAGCAGAATCGACTCGGACTCGAGCAGGCCTTCGCCAATCCAGTGCGCGATGCTTTCCCATTTCCAACCCGTGGCTTTGGTCAGCTGCTGGATGGACATCCCGGATTCGAGCAGCGGCGTGCCAAAGTATTCGGCAACATCGGAACGCCGGAATGCCATGTCGCCCAATGCTCGGCCACGCGCGACAGCTTTCACGTGACCCGCTGCGATGGCCTGCATCAGAGACTGAATGGCCTGCTTGTCGCCCATCCTCCGACTCGTCAGCTCTGACCACGAAAGTTTCGCGTCCTCCGCGATAGCTGCCGGTTCCGCTGCCTGGCTCACGCACGCACACAAATCCAGTACGGACTGTCGCTCGACCTGGCCAGCCTTGAACAGGTCTTCTCGCCAGCGCACATCCGACAGGATGACCTTCGCTGCCATCATGTGGGCAAGTACCGACTGAGGTACGGCCGCCAGTTCGCATGCGTGCTCATTCGAAATCCACTGCGCGCGTCGCTGCTGAATACGAGCAACTTCCACACGAGGGATTTCGTAAATCTGCCCTCGGGTTCCGAGTCGGCGAGTGCGGAAACTACACTCCCCGATTTCCATCGACTTGCGCAGACGAGATGCGCTGACGCCGATAGCCCTGGCTGCATCCGGCAATCGGACATAGTCCGTCGCATCTTCGGCAATTGACCTCGTCGCATCCATCCCAAGCACACCGTCGAACTTCTCCGCAGCGACTTCAACGACCACCTGAATAAACGGCTCGAGTGCAGTGTCTACACAAAGCAGGCGCAGGCTGGCGTACCAGGGGCCGAGTAGCGAGTTAAGTGTGCGGGCATCCTGCTTTCCAGCAGCGATGCGTTGCTCCGCGTGTTTCTGGAATCCGTCCGGCCAGTCGTGCAAAAGCGTTTCCAACGGCGCGAGGAAATCAATTGCTTCGGTGACGGATTTCGGAAGCGCCGCACCGAGATGCGCCGCAGGAGCCGTGGGGTCTGCATACAGGCACAGTGTTCGAACCAGCTTGGCCAGACTGGCGATGTCCACGTGATGCACCCCAGGCGCAACACCGCCGGACTGTTCGCCGGAGCTACCAATCAGCGTCGAAAGCCAATGCTGGGCCGGCGTCGACGCAACTCGCGGAAGCCGGCACAAGTCTGCGCCGCAGTCGCACTGGTCGATGTGGTAACGATGCGGCGAAAGGTATTCCCCGCATTCGTGGCACTGGTCGACCAGTTGGATTCCGTGCCTTGGACAAGCTGTGACGTACGTGTGCTCCCAGTAGTGCCGCAGGTAGCGGCCTTCGGACAAGCAGACTGGGCAGACCGCATCAGCCTGGGCACGATGCAAGCGTCCCCAGCTGCGGCACGCGGCATCCTGATGGCTTGCGAAATGCGTCCACGTGCTTTCGAGGCCGAGCCGTGATGCAACGAAATCGGCATGCCCGAGCAGTGCACTGCGATTGCGTTGTACGCCAGCAAGCCCTGCAAGTTCGCGCCAGTTCGACAGGACATTGTCCGCGACGAGCCGGCGGTAGTAGCCGAGTCCGGATTCGTCGTCTTTCGGTGGGTAGGTGACCGCGAGGCTCATTGCACGGTTTCCGGTTGGTTGTTGATGATGGGCACAGCAAGGTCGTTGTCGCGCATCACATGCAAAAATGCCTGGTGCAGCGCCGCGGGAGCGACTGCGTTTTCAACTGTATCTGGACTTTCGAATGCCGGAAAATTTGGAGAACCGGTTGCGGTGACTCCCTTGAGGGCCTCGTGGCAATCAGCAAACGTCAGCGGGTGCGGGGCCTCGGCAGCCATCCTGTCTGCGAGTTCCTGCATGAATCGACTCACGATGCCTATCAGCCCGCCGCTCAGCAAATAGCACTGGTACGTGAGTGCGGCGGCTGATAACGCAATGGGAAATCCATGTTCAGCGAAGAGATTGGCGAAAGCGGCAACGCAAGAGTGAAATGCCCGCATGTCATCGGCAACACGGGAGTCGTAAGGCAGAAGAAGACGCGGGGCGGATGCGCGCAGACGCAACTGTTCGTTGTTATCGAACAGGATTTTTAGACGCGGCACACCAAACAGGAACAGAGTCGGATTCAGGTTAGGGGAATCGGCCAACGCCTTGAACCAGTCAGCGGCTGCTCGTACCGGAAAGCGCGAACCTTCTTCTACGAGGTGGCTGGCCTCTTCGAAGATAATCACCCGCGTACCGACCAGCTTCAACTGCTCGAGCATGCGGGTGCCCATGGCACCGGACGTGATATTGCGTTGAACAGGCAGGCCAAGTGCAGCCACCACGCTCTTCGGTAACTCCAGCGTTGTTGCGGGAGTGGGGACTGGAACGACGAGTACCGGGACTCGACGTCGCCCATCAATCTTCGTTTCGCCAAATTCGCGCACCAGCGCGTTGATGAGCATGCTCTTGCCCACTCGCGAAGGGCCCATGATTCGCTCGATGCGACTTGCACGGCCGGCCAGCGCATTTTCGATACGCTGCTTCAGCGGTTGAAAATGCTCCATGAAGTGCGGATGCGGAAGCTCGCACGTCTCGATGGCGACGAGCAGTTTTTGTGCGGGTGTCAAATCAACTCCTCCCCGCTGTTGCGGTTCAGCATGGCAAGTGGGGGTATGTCGGCAAACGACGCGGTAGCCGACGGTGCTGCAGATGGCGCGGTGTGCGATGCAGACGCTGACGGATGAGGCGGCGGCGTTGGCCGTCTGCTTGCGCGTTTGACAGCTTCGGCTTCCCTGGTGCGAGCCTTTGTTTCCAGATTTTGCTCACGCCGGCTCGGTCGCTTGCGCTTCGGTGCCAGTGCGTCCGACACAATCTCCTGGTGAAGGTCACGGTCGAACTTTTCAGCCTGGGGAGCTGGTTTAAAACCTGCCCTGTGCTTCTTGAGCTTGTCCCTGGCCTCTGCAAACGAGTACGCAGGCATCTCCGCTGTCGCGAGCTCGTTCTTGAGCTCGATGAGCGGAACGTCATCGCCTTCGTAGATGTAAACCTGGCGGAAATCGTCGCGGTTGTAGAGCACATGCAGGTGGCGCTGTTCACCATGCTTGTCAATCAGACCAGGCAGGTTCTCGCCCTTGAAATGGAACCCGTCAATCGTGATGCCGGTCTTGCGACTCAGTCTGCGTTCAGCGTGTGAATAAAGTGCGGCGAGCCATTCGGCACGCGACGGCGGTAACGAAATCGCGTAGCAGGAAGATTCAAAATGCTTCCAGCGCTCGTAAGGCGTATCGCCTTCGAGCGTTTCAGACAACACCACACCCCATTCCAGGCGTTCGAGCGGCTTGTGAATCCATTTCTCGTAGTACCAGCGGACAATCCAGCGTTCGAGCTCTTCCTTCGTCTTGAAGTGGTCCCCGAGCTTCACCGGGTCGCGCGTCCCGTCCTCATCGTCAAATCTCGTGCTGCCGATAAGCTTGCCGATGGCTTTCTTCAGCGAGAGATTCAGGCGTTCAATGAAAGGCTTTTCCTGCCCAGCCCGGCCGCGGCAATATCGAATCTCCGTTCCAAGTTTCTCGAGGCTATCGATACGCGCCGATTTGTTTTCTGGACCGTTGTCGAAAACCAGGAGACCGGGTGTCCCGCAGATGTTCATCTCATGGTCGACACCGAGCTCTTTGAGCTGCTTCAGCTTGAGCGGTGCCATGTACATTTCGATGCATGCGAGCGAATCGCGTTCGGTCGGCGACCCTACAACCAGGCGCCAGCCAAGTGGGTAGCTTGTCGCACAGTCAATGGCATGTATCAGCCAGAGGTCGCTGGTGACCCCATTTCCCGTCGCGACATGGAACGGTAGATGCACGGCATCCTGTTCTACGCGCTGGAACGGCAGGTCAGCGATGATACGCTTCGCTGCGATGGATTTGCCCGCAATCGCGTCCTCGGGAAGCATACGGTCGTGCTCAGGGTCGGCGGACAAATAGCGCTGAATGGTCTTCTGAACAAACTTGAGACTGACTGGGCGTGCGACTTTCGGGTGAAGCTCGCCATGCACCCGCATGTTCACTTCGTTCAGAACTTCCACCAGGGTCCACCGCGAGTGGGCGACCAGGTAGAACTGCTCGGCAACGGCGCAAATTGCGTTGACGACTTCGATGGGGTGCCGCAACGACCGGTTTCCCTGATTCGCCTTACCCCGCAGCATAGGTTCGCCGGCCAGGTCGCGTTCGCGATACCGGTACATCGTTGCCTGCCTGGGCAGCGGGCGTGAATCCTGTGAGGCGTTCTTCTGATACTCATCGGCCATCAACTGATAGGCATGCCGGAAGCTTACGCCGCGCTGTTTCTGAATCTCCTTGATTCTCCCCATGATTTTGCGGGCGAACTGATTGCTCTCGTGCAGCACGGCATCATCAGCTTGCGCAGCAAGGCTGTAACGCGGCTTGCCTGCGCGCAGCACAGTTATCTTCCCGCGATAAATTTCGTCATGAATTTCCGCGATTGGGATGTACCGGTCCTGTCTTTCTGTGGAATCGAATACTTTGATGCATCCGCCGTGGGGATGCGGGTCCAGGACCTCCAGGAAGGCATCGTGATTTCCCGATGGGGCGAGCCGGTCGCGCAGCTGTAACGTGGTAATCATCCGTTTATCCCCGGAGCGGTTTCCATTTCTTCGAGGAGATACAGGTGCGAGAGGTCGCCGTATGCCAGGCTGACTTCGAGCGTTGCGCAGATGAGGTGATGCGCGATGTCGGCCGAGATGACGCCGCCGACGAGCAGCACAGGAATCACACCCGGCAGAAGCTGGACCTCCGCGCACAATGCACCGACCGATACGGGGCCGCTTTCGCAGCGGCGCGTGACGCGCGCAACGAGTTCATCGGTCAGCCAGACATCGAGCCGATGCATGGCCTGCTTGAGTACGCCGGGATTCATTCGGAGCGGATGCCTGCCGTTTTTGGGCACGACAACACTGCGCAACGGATAGCCATTGGCCGCCAGAATGGGGCGCGCACGTGCGATTTTGTCCCAGTAGACGTCGTCACCCTCATTGCCTTCGCCTTTGACCTCAATGGCGTGATGCAAGCCATCCGTCCAGTCGACGCTGAAGTCCGGCGTGTAGAACTTCGGGCCAGGAATTTCACGATGCTTGTGCAAGGCTTCCTGAACCGCAGCCCGCGTGAAAAGCATGCGTTGCTCAATGAGGTCCACAGTGAACGGCTGTGGCTGAAACGCTTCGACACGTGGGTCGATGATGAGCAAATGCGCAATCAGTCGCTCGTTATTGAGCTCGACCTTGAAGTGCCCGCCAGCCTTCTCACTGAAGGAGCTGTTGCGCGACTTGCCGTACGTCGGTGCGGTTTCTCGAATGCCGCTGTTCGCGGAATTCAGACGTCCGCGGCGGCCGTAAGTGTAGGCGACGCGGCTCATCGCGCACCTCCTGCCGTCAGAAACAGCGTGGCCAAGGATGTGCGCGGGGCGGTGATGCGCGCAGCCATGCCGACCAGGCGGAGCCGGTCTGGGGATGTGAAGAGGTGATTTCGGTCGTACACGATGCAGTTCAACGAATGGGTAACTGCAGTGCTAACGACACGATTTTCGGGAAATTTATCGGCCAAACGGCCGGCGCGACAGACGTTACACGAGCAAAGTCTTGCCCCGCCGAGGAAGAGTCCCGCGAAATTTTTTTTCGCGTTACAGGCTTGTGCGACAGGCGTTATAGGCCCGTAACGCCGACGTGACAAGTCTGTAGTGGAAACGTTACAGACCCAATACTTATTTGAATTAAAACAATGAGTTGAGTAGTGTGATTTGGCGTGGCATAGGTACGCCAAGCATGCTTTTCGGCTCGCACGCAGCGGGAAAAACGCCTGGTGGTGCGAGGACACAGGGGCGGTGTCCCGACCTAGGATGGCAATCTCACGCACACCCAATATGGTGAAGAGCATGCAACCATTTTTCTTCACCATCCGCAGGACTAGGTCCCGCCGCACACCATCGAAAGTGACCCGCCTCATCGCTCGCTCCGACGTTTCGTACCCTCTCATAAATAGGGGCGCATCCGCATTGGCGGGTCGGCATTGCGTTCGCAGGGCCATTCTCAAAACTGCTCGTCGGCATTGCACCGACGCCTGTTTACCGTAGTCAAGAGAGAAAGAACTTTCAAGCTGGGCGAATGAATGCGGGAATGTGCTCCCGTTCCCTGCCCGAGTTACGCGTGGAACGAGTGCAAGAAAGTTCTTCCAATGTGTTTCGTAGCGTGCTACGATTCAATCCATGGCAAAGATGAGGTCGTGATGAGCGATAACAATCTTGGGTTTGAATCTGCACGTGACCGTCGTGCAGCGATGTCTCGACACGCAGACAAGCGCGCACAACAGCGAGGAATCGACAAGGTCGCGCTACCGCTACTACTGGCGTATGGCCAGCGCGAGTTCGACGGGCGCGGAGGCATCCGCTATCTCATGACTGCGGATGCGCTTGACTCTCTGCGCCGGGCGGTGGGTCGCACGAAACAGGTAGAAGCTCTCGCCGGAGTCTACGTCGTCGTTAGCGCTGACGACCAGACAGTCATCACGGTGGGGCATCGTCACAATTAAGAAGACGCCATGGAACAAATCGAATCACCCGCCGCCCGGGCATACTGGAAACTGACCAACCTGGCGCGACTTGGCGGAATTTACGATGCGCAGCTCTTTGCGCTGACCTGGCTCGCCGCCGGCCGGATGGTCGTTACAGAACAAGTCAATGGCATCTCAACGATTGACCAGCTTGCTGAGCCGAATGCATGGCGCTTGTTATTGAGCGCGGACTTCCCGAAGGAACTGTACGACGCAATTGCGACGCAACAGTCGCAGGCCGTTGCTCATAATGGAGGACGGCGGGATGCTGCGGCAGCTATCGTCTCTGAATTGGCGATGGAGCTGGGTCAACATCCTTGGGACATTTTGCCATGCATTACTGACGCGGGTAGCCGCAGAGATGCCGCAGATGGGACTGTAGTGCCGGAACTGGCTGCGTTATTAATGGATATGGTTGATGCGCCGGCAGACAGTGAGGTCTGGATTCCATTCGACGGTAAGGGACAGCTGACCGTAGAGACATTACGTCGTGGGTGGCGCGTGCTTTCAGCCTCTCCGCTAACCGTCTCGCAAGTTAGCCGACAGCTTTTGCTGATGATTGAAACCGGTCAGTGCCGCCCTTCGCGCGTCCGTACCGAAGTCGACCGAGATGAGGTTGGCCGACCGGTGCTGCGAGCAGACTATGCGCTTATCGTACCGCCAGTCGGTATGCGGATTAGGGACCAACATGTGTTGACATGGGACATCATGAAAACACGTACCCATGAGCAATATGCACGCAGCGAGTCTTGGGCGTTGTCCGAGTTTGCTAACCGAATCGACAAGCGAGCTGTTTTCCTCACCCCTCAGGGTGTCTTGTTTAACAAAGGTCAAGAGCAACGTTTGCGAGAAACTCTACTTCACCGGGATGGAAAAGGCAGTCGGGTAAAAGCGGTTGTCACACTGCCGCCGGGCGTGTTTGGGTCTAGTGGTATCGCAGGCGCTATTACTGTGATGAGCAACGATGCCGCTCCAGACACTGTTTACATGGCCGACCTCGGGCATGGTCGACGCGCACTTGTTGAGGCCGGTGACATTGTGTCGGCCGGCCGGGAAATTGCACTTGGCTTGCTCGAATCGGATAAGGCTCGCCACGTAGGCTACGATGAAATTGAAGAGAACGAATTCAGTTTCGCGCCGTCACGCTATTTACAGCGTATCGCAGATTTAAGGGATGCTGCCGTCAAACTTGGCGACATCTGCGAAGCAGTCAGACCACCTGCATCAGCGAAAGAAACTACCCCTTATGAAGTCGCAGAGGTCGGATTGCCTGATATGCGCCAATGGCGGCCAGTCAATCACGATATTGAGAAAACCGTCTATCTGAAAGCGGCGCCGAAAACGTCGGCTTTGGTACAGCCCGGAGACATTGTCATTACCATCAAGGGTTCAGTCGGACGGGTTGCGTTGATGGGGACGTCTGCGCAGCGCCAACCAATCATTCTGTCGCAGAGTTGTCTCGCACTACGCTTAAATCCCTGTTTAGGTGACAAAAATCTGTCGCCCGAAGTCTTACTCATGTACCTGCGTTCGCCTCATGGCCAAGCTCAACTAACCGGACTTCAGGTCGGTGCTGGTGTTCAGCACATCAGTCCCGCGACACTGTTGAGCACAGTTTCTGTGCCGATACCATCCGAGCAGGCTTATGTTGAAATTCGGCAGGACTATGACCGGCTCTGCGAACTCGAAAACCAGATTGCGAACCTTGAGGGTGAAATTGTGAACATCTCCTCTCGGCGTTGGCCCGACAATAACTTTGCGACTTTGAGTGTCAACAAAACAGCTTAACTAGACTCGAATATCGACATGGCTAATCAACTTACCCTCGAAGCCCTGGAGAGTTGGCTCTGGGAATCCGCCAATATTCTGCGCGGCTCCATCGACTCGTCCGACTTCAAGAACTACATCTTCGGGCTCTTGTTCCTCAAGCGTTTCAACGACGTGTTCGAAGAGCGCGTCAACCAGTTGATGGCAGATGAAGGCTTGAGTCAGGCAGAGGCCGATGCCGAAGTCTGCGAGGACCAGGGCGCCTTCCCGTCAACTGCGCGCTGGGGCTGGCTCATTACCCGCACCGAGAACATTGGCGAGGCACTCGACAAAGCCTTCCACGACATCGAAGCCGGCGTGAAAGGCACCGACCTGCAACACGTACTGACCGCCACCCAGTACGGCGATAAGCGTGTGCTGTCCGACCATACGTTGCAACGCCTGCTGCGCCACTTCAACCAGTACAAGCTGGGCAATGCCGACCTTTACAAGGCCGACATGCTGGGCGATGCCTACGAGTACCTCATCAAGCAGTTTGCTGACGACGCAGGCAAAAAGGGGGGCGAGTTCTACACGCCTAAGGGCGTGGTGCAGTTGGTGGTTGGGCTGCTCGACCCGAGGCCGGGCATGAGCGTGTACGACCCCACCTGCGGCAGCGGCGGCATGCTAGTAGAAAGCGCCCACCACATCGCCGAGTTGCAAGGCGGCACGTTGCTGGGTGGCAAGCCGAATGTGCTGCTCTATGGCCAAGAAAAGAACCTGGGCACCTGGGCCATAGCCAAGCTCAACCTGTACCTGCACAACATGCGGGCTGACATTGAGCGCGGTGACACGCTGGTCGAACCCAAGCACCTGGACGGCGATTACCTGAAAACCTTCGACCGGGTGATTGCCAATCCGCCGTTTTCCGCCAAGGCATGGTGGGCGCCGCTGGAACTCGCTGCCGAAGCTGAGCAGGAGGGTGAAAAGAAGCCCAAGGCGCCCAACTACAAGCTGGTCAGCGACCCTTATGGCCGCTTTGGTTACGGCGTCCCGCCGCGCGGCTATGCTGATTTGGCTTTCGCCCAGCATATGCTTGCTAGTCTGAAGGCCGATGGCCGCATGGGCGTAATCCTGCCGCACGGCGTGCTATTTCGTAGTGGCGAGGAAGGCAAGATTCGTGAAGGGCTGCTGTTCGGCACTGATTCCGCCAGCGGTAACCAACCGGGTGACCTGATTGAGGCCATCATAGGCCTACCTTCGGCGCTGTTCTACAACACCGCCATCCCGGCCTGCGTGTTGGTGCTGAACAAGCGCAAGCCGGCGGCACTCAAGGGGAAGGTCATCATCATCGACGCCAGCCGGGACTACCTAGAAGGCAAAGCGCAGAACATGCTACGCCCGGAAGACATCGCCCACATCGTGGCTGCACACAAGGCGGCGTTTGACCATCGAACCGAGGTGGAAAACTACTGCCGCGTAGTGACGGTGGAGGAGATTCGCAAGAACGACGGCAACCTCAACATTGCCCGCTACATCGATAACGGTGAGGTGGAAGAGACGGTGGATGTGGCCGCAACCTTGGCGCAGCTTGAAGTGCTGGCGGATGAAGAGGCGCAGATTGATGTGCAGCTAAATAGCTATTTGGTCGAGTTGGGGCTACGGGAGGCTGGAGCATGATGGGGGCGAAATTGCTGGATTGCCAGAATGCAGCCACTGGTCAAGTTCCCGTAGATTGGCGCGTTTCGAAACTGTCTGACATCGCCGACATCAATCCCGGTCGCGCCAAGCCCGACTCAGAAAACGATGAAGTGTCCTTTCTGGCCATGGGCGACGTTTCCGAAGATGGGCGGGTAATTGGCAGGCAGATACGTAACTATCAAGATGTGGCAAAGGGTTTCACATCATTTGTTGAGAATGATGTCTTGGTAGCCAAGATTACGCCGTGCTTCGAAAATGGAAAGGGTGCACTCGCGACAAGTCTGCTTAGTGGGATTGGTTTCGGTAGTACCGAATTTCATGTCATTCGCGCGAAGAAGGGGCATGCCCTGCCATCCTTTTTGCATTTGCATACGCGCGATGAATCGTTTCGACGAAGCGGTGAGCGAAGCATGGTCGGTTCCGCGGGGCAAAAGCGTGTTCCCGCTGACTTTCTGCGCGAATATGAAATTGGGCTGCCCCCCATCCCCGAGCAACAAAAAATTGCTGTCATCCTCACCGCCGTCTACGATAAGCTGGATGTAATCGCCCGCCAGATTGAAGCCACCCAGACTCTTAAGCGTGGGCTAATACAGACGCTATTCAGCCGAGGCATGGGTACGCAGGATGCCGGTGGGCGATGGGTGAAGCATGACAGCTTTAGGAAGGTTGGCTCCCAAACATATCCTGCCAGTTGGCAGTGGGTGAGAATGGGCGTAGTTGCGCCCATCGTTCGGCGTGAAGTTGAGGTTCAGTTAGAGGGGAGCTACCCGGAACTCGGTCTTCGTTCATTTGGTAGAGGCACATTCCACAAGCCAGCGTTGAGCGGCGTTGAAGTGGGAAACAAGCGGCTGTTTGTTATCAAGACCGGTGACCTACTACTTTCTAATGTGTTCGCCTGGGAAGGTGCAATTGCTGTGGCTAAACCGGAAGATGATGGTCGATATGGCTCGCACAGGTATATAACCTGCGAGGTTGACCGCGCAAGAGCCAGTACCGATTTTGTCGCCCGATACCTTCTAACCCCGCCAGGTTTGACAGCGATTGGCCTCGCCTCGCCAGGAGGGGCAGGACGAAACAAGACTTTGGGCTTGTCGGCCTTGGCTGACATCAAAGTCCCAGTTCCGCCATTGCCCGAGCAGTTCGCGATAAATAAAACTCTTGACGCTGTCCAAAGCAAAATCGGTTTGCTGGAAACCAAGCGCGAGAGGTTACAGACGCTCAAACGCGGCCTGATGCAAAAGCTCCTGACCGGCGAATGGCGCGTCAAGTTGGAAGTCACCGAGCAAGTGGTAGCCTGAGCACACGACACTATAAGAACAAAAAGGAACCCAGACATGGGCAACGCAGAAAAGACCGGCGTTGAAATTCCAGCCATCGACTGGCTGGTCAAGCTGGGCTACATCCACCTGCCGGGCGGTCAGGTCGTGGTCGAACACCGCCACCTTGCCCCTGTGTTGGAAAATGTCCTCAAGCCCCGGTTGCAGATGCTGAACCCATGGCTGGCATTCGCACCCGGTGGTGTGGACGCCGCCCTCATCGAACTGCGCAAACGGGTCAACGACGAACTGTTACCCGCCAACAAGGCGTTTTGGGAGCAGGCGGTGCACCGCTCCGACATCCAGGTCAAGGATGCGGAGGGCAAGCCGCGCAGCGTGCGTTTCTTTGACGCCAGCAAATCGACCAACAACGACTTCCACGTAGTTGACCAGTACGTGGGCCGCAATGCCGACGACGATGTGTTCCGGCCAGACCTGCTGCTGTTCGTCAACGGCCTGCCCATGGCCATCATCGAGTGCAAGGCCAGCCACCACAGGCTGGATGAAGCCCTTGCGCAACTGGATGGTTACCGGGCGACCTTCTCGGCCCAGTTTGTGTTCAATCAGGTCAGCGTAGGGTTGAATGGCCGGCAAGGGCTGTATGGCTCCATCTTCACGCCCCCGGCGTTCTATGCGCACTATCGGCTGCAAGACGCTGAGCGTGCCGAGGTGACGGCTTTGTTGGGGGATGAGCCGAGCGAACAAGATGAGTTGCTGTGGGCGTTGTTCGAGCCCGCGCGCTTTCTGGAGCTCATTACCCATTACGTGCTGTTCGAAACCCGCGATGGCAAGACGGTCAAGAAGCTGCCGCGTTACCAGCAGTGGCGAGCCGTGCGTAAGACGGTGCAGCGGCTAACTGCACCAAAGCCACTCGGCGGTGTCGTGTGGCATACCCAAGGCAGCGGCAAGTCGCTCACCATGGCACTGCTTGCTCGCCTGTTGCGCGCCGAAAGCACTGGCTTGGACAACCCGACGGTGCTGGTGCTGACCGACCGACGCGACCTCGACAAGCAAATCTTCGACACTTTCCACGCTGTGGGCATCAAGGCCATCCAGGCCGTGTCCGTTGATGGTTTGGTCAAGATGCTGTCGAATGATTACGGCAGCGTGTTCACGAGCACGGTCCAAAAATTTCAGGAGAAGGACGAGACAGATGCTGACGCGGAGGCTTCGGCCGAACCTTCTGAGGATGAGGATGACACCATCCAAGCGACGCGCCACCGGCGTGTGCGTGACGGCAAGAACTTCTTCATGGTCGAAGAGCGCAATGTCAATTTCGGTCAGTACGATGCGGACGGAGCGCTGTTGTCGCCCAAGTGGGAAGAAGTCCACCGCGAGAAGGTGAACTTCCGCGTGCTGAGCACCAAACCCAACTTCTATGTGTTGGTGGACGAAGCGCATCGTAGCCAGTACGACTTTCTGGCCGCCTTTATGCGCGCCAGTCTGCCAAAGGCCAAGTTCATTGCTTTTACCGGTACGCCTTTGCAGAACGACGACAAACATACCCTGGCCGAATTTGGCGGCGGTGAATATATCGACGAGTATCGGCTGCATGAGGCCGTGGCCGATGGAGCCACGTTGCCCATCAAGTATCAGGACGCCTGGGTGGCGCTGGCGCCCGATGTCGGCCTCGACCAAGCGTTCAAAGGGCAATTCATTAGCGAGCCCGAGGCGCGGCAACATGCATTGAAGAAGGCACTGCTCACCCGCTGGCGACAAGCCGGCGACCGCATGGAAAAAGTGGCTCACCATCTTGTTGAGCACTTTCTGAACAACGTGCAGGCTAAGGGCCTCAAGGGCATGCTTGTGTGCGACGGCCGCGAGATGGCCGTACGCTACAAAGACCTACTCGACGCCATCATGAAGGACCGTGGCGAGCAAGGGTTGCCCACCTTCGAGAGTCGAGTGGTGGTGTCGCTGGCCAATATCACGGCTTCGCGCACCGGTGCATCAGAAAAAGAGGCCGCTGCAGAGAAGGGAGTTAGCGCCGACAAGGTCCGCACCATCGAAGAGCGCGTGCGCGGGGAAATCAAGGCTGGCAAGGTGCCGGTCGCCATGCCGACCGAGCAGATTGCCAACTTCGTCAGCAAGCTGTTTCCGCTGCCCTATGGCGATGAAGTGAAGGGCAAGGACGGAAAGGTACATGCCAACAACGTCGGGCTCATCATCGTGTCCGACATGCTGCTCACTGGCTGGGATGCGCCGATTGTCGGCACTATGTACCTGGACAAGCCGCTCAAAGAACACACCCTGCTGCAAGCCATAGCACGCGTTAACCGGACCTTGGCAGGCAAGAACGCAGGCTACATTGTGGACTACCACGGTGTGGTGGAGCACTTGGACCATGCTCTCAAAATCTACGGCGGCGACGTCAAGCCTGCCCAGGTATGGGAAGGCGTGGAAAGCGAGCTGCCCAAGCTGCAAGCGACTCTCGAACGGATTCTCAAACTTTTACCGCGCAAGCATGACCCGGTCAGCCAGCGTGAGGACTACAAGGCCGATGCTGAAACATTCCTCGACCCGGCAGCCCGCTTGGATAAGGTGGAAGACTTTCTGGAGCTGGTTAAACAGTTCAACCGCAGCATCGACATCATTCTGCCCGACGTGCGTGGCGTGGAGTTCAAACCGTATTTCACGCTGTTTGCTGAAATCCGTCTGATGTTGCGGGACAAATTGCCAGGTACGGCATATCGGGAACGAATTACCAAGCTCGAATCCGTGCTCCTGCAGCAGTTGCTGGATGAACACATTAGCGCCAGCCCAGCCAAGAGCCTGCTTGGCAAAGAGGTGTCGATTCTTGACGCCTCGGACATGGACCGGCTCAAGAAGCTAGCCAGCCCCGGCAGTCGGGCGCTGGTGATGAAGAACCAATTGAAACACACTATCGAGACGGGCCGCGACAAGGACCCTGTGTTCTTCGACAAGTTGGCGGAGGAGTTGGAAAAACTGCTTGAAGAAGAGAAGGCTGGCCGCATCACCCAGGCGAAGTTTCTGGAGCAATTGGACCTGTTCGGTCAGCGCATCAAGGAGAAAGACAACACCGGGTTTTCCAGCCCGGCTCATTCGGCGGCATTCCACTACCTAGAGTCGCATCTGTCGAGCGACATGGCCCGGGGCGTGACGACAAAGCTGTTCGAGGACGAGGAACTCCGCCATACCATGGCATCTGGCCACTGGAAGGCCATGCCCGACTTGCACCCCGAAATCAAGAGGCGCATCAGCAGCTTGCTGGTGCCGCTGGCAGGCTGGCAGCGTGCCGTAGCGCGAGACCACGCCAGTCACCTGCTGACCATTTTGCTGAAGAACTGAGCTATGCCGCGCTTGCATTATGGAGAGACCACCATCGAGTGGCAGTTTCGGCCAGACGCAGGGCTGAAGCGCCACTATGTGACGGTCGAGCGTGACCGCCCCGTGTTGTTGCGCGGACCGTGGGTGGATATACCAGAGCAAGAGGCACTGGTGCGACGGCGCGCCCGATGGATACGTGAAAAATTGGCGCTGGTAAACAAGCCGCAGCTCGAAAACGTCATCGTGACCGGCAGCCGGCTCAGGTATTGTGGACGCAGCTACTTCACGGAGGTCCGTCACATGTCTGCTTTGGCGACGCCACGGCTGGCATTTACCGCGTCACGCTTCGTGGTGGAGTCCCCTTCGGGCGGCGCAATCACGTCCGAAGCTTTGGTGCCTCTGTTGGAGAGCTTTTACCGCGAGCGCGCGGAAGAAAAACTGCTGCCAAGGGTCCGTCATTGGGAGCGCGAAACAGGGCTGAAAGCTGCAGGGGCCTTCATCCGGCATTTTCAAAGCCGATGGGCGAGCTGCGATGCTGCGAACGTCTTGCAGTTCCACCCCAGAGTGATGGAGCTGGCCGGCAGCGTGCAGGACTACGTCATTGTTCACGAGCTATGCCACACCATTGAGAAAAACCACACCCGGGTCTTCTGGAATCTGGTTACCCAGATAATGCCGGGGTGGAGGCGTGAACATGAAGCGTTAGAGCGGGCGGTGTTCGGGGGCGAGATATAGCGAGGTAGCGCAATCGCACAAGCCAGTCTACGGGTGTGCGGCTATGTACACAGCAAAGAAAATAAGGAGGCGTGGCAGGTGATTTACTTCTCGGATGTATTCAATGTCGAGCCCGATGTTCTCGATGCCCATGGTGCTTTCAATATTGCGCTGGTTAACGACCTGCCGCTTTTCGTCGACCCGTTTCTCCTGTTCGATAGCAAGCGCCCGGAATTCCGGGCCTTACACGACGACATCATTAAGTACCTGGTATTTGTGCGTGACCGGGCTCAGGCGAATGAATTAACCGAGGGTGCCATATCCCAGTGGCTTTTCTTCCGGGAGGTCAAACAAAATTGGCTTGGATTCAGCCGGCAGGGGAATAGTGGTACTGGGCTTGGGAAACAGTTTGCTCTGGCGCTTGCCCGGAACTTTCAAAGGGTATTTCGCGATTTTGGGACGGAAACTCTGACGAAGAGCTCACATTTGGAAAAACTCGGCCTGCTCAGCGGTGGTGTTGGGCGAGACCATTTGAGCGATTTTACGACGAATCTCATCAAGGGTTACCTGCTCAAGTACACCGAGGATTTTGCAAAGGAGCATCTGCACTCGAACCAGTTAAAGCAAGTTCATGTCGAGCGGGTCAACTTTAACTACGAGACGAGACGCTGGCAATCTGGACACTTTGTGCTGCCATGGCATGCCGGCGACTACGTCATCCTCACGCCATGTGAGATTCTGACCCGCGACGAAGCATGGATTAACCAGGGGGACATGCTGAGTCAGTTCTTTCAGCTCCGACAATCATTGCCGGACGAGCATCTCCGCGCTCAGGTCAATGACCACTTCCTGCGGCAAATCAACGAACGTTCAACGCAGGATGAACGGAAAGCCGCAGCTCTGCGAACTATTGAGCAGTTCACTGTGCTGATTGACCATTACATTAAATGGAAGGAGGAGAACGCGTCAGAAGCGCATGTGGTCAGCAGCAAGAAGGTTCAAGAAACCCACACGCAGTTCGTGGATAACATTCGCGAGTTGGTTCTGAAACACTTGGTCGGCACAGAGTTTTACGAGAAGGGAGACTCATACGAGGAGGCTCTGCAGCGAGTAAAGTACTTGAAACATGTCATTGAAGACAACGACGGCTATCGGGTCTTCTATGTGGGCGGTACGCCCGTCAAGCGCGAGAGCGACCTTCACACCATGTTTCGCCTGACTTGGTACGCAACGATGTTCGACGTAAACGCCGAGGTCAACAATGGTCGCGGTCCGGTGGATTACAAGGTCTCGAAGGGAAAGCGAAACGCTAGCCTTGTTGAATTCAAGTTGGCGAGCAATTCAAGCCTGAGGCGTAACCTTGAGAAACAGGTCGAAGTCTATGCGAAGGCAAGTCAAACGGACCGTTCTATCAAGGTTATTTTGTATTTTTCGGATACCGAGCTGGTGAAAATTACGGGCATTCTCCGCGACCTCAAGCTTCAGGATAGAGAAGACATCGTACTTATCGATGCAAGCCGTGACAACAAAATATCCGGGTCGAAGACCTGACTCACCACGCGATTGCTGCTCTGGACTCGAGTAATTTGCTCACAGTCACTGCGTGATAAAAGCACTAGGCCAGCATTTCGATGCCCCCCGGAGGTGCTCGAGCCCTTGTGTGTTTCCGTCGCTCCTCGGCCAAAATCCTGACCACAAACAAAGAAGGCCTGTAAGTATCTGGGCTTACAGGCCTTCCGGGCTTTGGTCATCACAGCTCTGCGCCGCAATCAAACTGGGCTATCAGGGCAGCGCGCCCCATAAATTTCTCAGTTTATGCGTCCGTTTTTCTCAGGATATGCGTCTGTCTACAGTCCACTTCAAACATCAATATTCCCCGCCCTCAACGCATTAGACTCGATGAAAGCCCGACGCGGCTCCACATCATCCCCCATAAGCGTAGTAAAGATGCCATCAGCAGCAATAGCATCCTCAATCTGCACCCGAAGAAGACGCCGCACTTGCGGATCCATGGTCGTCTCCCAAAGCTGCTCAGGATTCATCTCACCGAGGCCTTTATAGCGCTGCTTGGACATATTCCGCTCAGCGTCAGCCAGCAACCACTTCATTGCACTCTTGAAGTCGGTGACAGCCATACTCCGCTCCCCGCGCTTGATCACAGCGCCAGCCCCAATCAACCCCTTAAACGTATTAGCGGTATTAACAAGCTGCTGATAATCGGCAGTCAGCTGAAACTCTTCATCGATCACGGAAATCTTCTGATTCCCATGATGCGTGCGCGCGACGCGCAGCGAGCGCAGTTCCCGCACCGGGTCGTACATCGTGGTCACGGTCACATCAGGCTTCAGCGCGTCATCCCGCAGCTTCGCTTCGAGCGCGCGAGCGGAAGCCTCAGCCGCCTGCTCGCTGGAGAGATCGACAGCGACGCCATCCATCACCGCCTCGAGCGCGCCAGCGTCGTACAGCCGGCTCAACCGATCAACCACCGCCTGTGCCAACAGATACGACCGCGCCAACTCCCCGAGCGCATCCCCAGTGATCGGAGTCGCACCTTCAGAAGCCGCCAACTCCGACCCCTGCAACGCGAGCCGAAGAATATGCGCATTAACTTCCGACTCATCCTTCAGATACCGCTCATCCTTCCCCGCCTTGATCTTGTACAGCGGCGGCTGCGCGATATAGATATACCCGCGCTCGATCATCTCAGGCATCTGCCGATAGAAGAACGTCAACAACAGCGTCCGGATGTGCGCACCGTCAACGTCCGCATCGGTCATGATGATGATGCGGTGATAGCGCAGCTTGTCGAGGTTGTAGTCTTCCTTGCCGATCCCGCATCCAAGCGCGGTAATCAGCGTAACGATCTGCTCGGAAGACAGCAGCTTGTCGTAACGGGCCTTCTCGACGTTCAGCACCTTACCGCGCAGCGGCAAGATAGCCTGGAACTTCCGATCACGCCCCTGCTTCGCCGACCCACCCGCCGAGTCACCCTCGACGATATAAATCTCCGACTTCGCCGGATCCTTCTCCTGACAATCCGCGAGCTTCCCAGGCAAACCAACGCCATCGAGCACGCCCTTACGACGCGTCATCTCACGTGCCTTGCGCGCCGCATCGCGCGCACGCGCGGCATCGACAATCTTGCCGCAGATGATCTTCGCGTCGCCCGGCGTCTCAAGCAGGAATTCCTCGAGCGCCTTCGCGACTACTTCTTCCACCGGCGCGCGGACTTCCGACGACACCAGCTTGTCCTTCGTCTGCGAGCTGAACTTCGGCTCCGGCACCTTCACCGAGAGCACGCACGACAGCCCTTCACGCATGTCGTCGCCCGACGTTTCGACCTTCGCCTTCTTCGCGACTTCGTGATCGGCGATGTACTTGTTAAGCACGCGCGTCATCGCCGCACGCAAACCGGTAAGGTGCGTGCCGCCGTCGCGCTGGGGAATATTGTTCGTGAAGCACAGCACGTTTTCGTTGTAGCTGTCGTTCCACTGCATCGCCACTTCGACGCCCACACCATCCTTTTCACCGATGATGTGAAAGATGTTCGGGTGCAGCACGGACTTGTTCTTGTTGATGTACTCGACAAAGCCCTTCACGCCGCCGACGAACGCGAAATCTTCCTCTTTGCCCGAGCGCTGATCGAGCAAGCGAATCCGCACGCCGTTATTGAGGAACGAAAGCTCACGAATCCGCTTCGCGAGTATGTCGTAGTGATATTCGACATTGCCGAAAATCGTGTCATCGGCCATGAAATGCACTTCGGTGCCGCGGTTTTCGGTGTCGCCGATCACCTGCATCGGCGACGTGGTCACGCCGTCGATTTCTTCGAGGACGCGGTTCTGCGGCACGCCACGGTGGAATTCCATGAAGTGCTTCTTGCCATCGCGGCGCACCGTTAGGCGCAGCCACGCCGACAGCGCGTTCACGCACGACACGCCGACACCGTGGAGGCCGCCCGACACCTTGTAGCTGTTCTGGTCGAACTTGCCGCCGGCGTGCAGCTCGGTCATCACGATTTCAGCGGCGCTGCGCTTCGGATCGTGCTTGTCGTCCATCTTCAGGCCGGTCGGCACGCCGCGGCCGTTGTCGGTGATCGAGATCGAGTTGTCCGCGTGGATGATCACCTGAATGTCGTTGCAATGCCCGGCGAGCGCTTCGTCGATCGAGTTGTCGAGCACTTCGAACACGAGGTGGTGCAGACCGGTGCCATCCGATGTATCCCCGATGTACATTCCAGGCCGCTTGCGCACGGCTTCCAGACCTTCGAGGATCTGGATGGACGAGGCGCCGTAGCTGTTATCGGGCTGCGTATTGTTCATGTCAGTCATGGATTTTTTCCGGTTCTGCGTTACTGCGAGATTGCTGCTCTGGACTTTTCAAAACGCCATAAAAACGCCAAAGGGGCGCTGCGCCCCTTGGTGTTCTACTTGATGTTGGACGCGTCAGATGCGCATCGGCATCACCACGTACTTGAATTCGTCGTTCTCGGGAATCGTGATCAACGCGCTGGAGCTGGCGTCACCCAGGCTCACCTGCAACATGTCGACCTTCAGGTTCGCGAGCACGTCGAGCAGATACGTGACGTTGAACCCGATGTCGACGCTGTCGCCGTCGTATGCGATTTCCAGTTCTTCCTGCGCCTCTTCCTGATCGGCGTTGGTCGACATGATCTTCAACTGGCCCGGCTCGACGATGCAGCGCACGCCCTTGAACTTATCCGACGTCAGAATCGCCGCACGTTGCAGCGAGCGCTGCAGTTCTTCACGGCCGATCTGGAATTTGTTCTTGTGGGACTTCGGAATCACTCGCTGGAAGTCGGGGAACTTGCCTTCCACGAGCTTCGAAACGAGTTCGACCTGGCCGAACGTGAACTTAACCTGCGTCTGCGCGATGTCGATCTTGACCGTGTCGTCGATGTCTTCGAGCAGGCGCTGCAGTTCGAGAATCGTCTTGCGCGGAATGATCACTTCCTGGCGCGCAAACGAGCCTTCGATCTTCATCGACGAGAACGCGAGACGGTGCCCGTCGGTCGCGACCGCCATCAGCTGGTCGCCGTCCACCACCAGCAGCATGCCGTTCAGGTAGTAGCGGATGTCCTGCTGGGCCATCGAGAAATGGACCATGCCGAGCAGCTGGCGGAAGGTCTTTTGCGGAACCACGAGGCTCGCGCCGTAGTCTTTAGCCTGAGCGACGGTCGGGAATTCATCCGCGGCGAGCGTTTGCAGCGCAAAGCGGCTCTTGCCGGATTGCACGGTCAGGCGCTTGTCGTTCAGCGTCAGCGTGACCTGGCCGTCGGGCATGGCGCGCAGAATGTCGAGGAGCTTGCGCGCCGCCACCGTGGTCGCGACCGAATCGCCGCCCACGCCGAAATCGGCGCGCGTGGTGATCTGCAACTCGAGGTCGGTCGACAGGAACGATACGTCAGGACCGTTCTTGGTGATCAGCAAATTGGCGAGGATCGGCAACGTATGGCGGCGTTCGACGATGCCGCTCACGGTTTGCAGCGGCCTGAGGAGGTTGTCGCGTTCGGTCTTGACCAGTTGCATAGGGTTCCTTCGTTGATATAACGGCCTGCACGCCTTACGGGACAAGCATTTCAGCGTGCAGCCACGGCTCCCCGCCGGCGCCCTGAAAAGCGCCCGACACGGCGTGAAATCCGCCCGTCGCCGCCGGGCGGTTAAATCTGTATTGTGCCTGAAAACGGGACCGCCTCACTAAAATGGGGGCGAGTTCGGGAATAAACAGGTCGATTTTGCGGGGCGTAGTCCGGGTTGCCGACGGTTTTTCACGCCGCGGCCCGGCGCTACCGGTTCGCAGGCGCGTTTTTCCGTCACTTCGGGCCGGTTTCACCGCAAATTCATCGCGGGTTCGCCGCGTTTTTGCGTCGCTTCTGCCCGCTTGCCGTCGCGTTCCTTGCCATTCCCCGTCAGGACCCGGCTGCGCCGCCGGGTTGTTGGTCCCCTGCCCGTTTCTCTATGTCACAGCGATTGGTGCCGCCGTCCGTTTCGCAATCGCGTGCGGCCAGCCCATTTAGCCCTTCAGTGTCTGTTCCAGCACGTGCAGTTCGTGGTTCAACTGCGCGTCCTTGCTGCGCTCGTCGGCGATCTTGCGCACAGCGTGCAGCACCGTTGTGTGGTCGCGCCCGCCGAACAGCTCGCCGATTTCCGGCAGGCTCTTCTGCGTCAGTTCCTTCGCCAGGTACATCGCGATCTGCCGCGGTCGCGCGATGTTCGCCGGACGCTTCTTCGAATACATGTCCGCGACCTTGATGCTGTAAAAGTCGGCGACCGTCTTCTGGATGTTTTCCACCGAGATCTGCCGGTTCTGCACCGTCAGCAGATCTTTCAGCGCTTCCTTGGTCAGTTCGATCGTGATTTCGCGGCCATGGAACTTCGAATACGCGAGGATCTTGCGCAGCGCGCCCTCGAGCTCACGCACGTTCGAGCGCAGATGCTTCGCGACGAAGAACGCGACGTCCTCATTCAGGCTCACGAACTCCGATTGCGCCTTGCGCATCAGAATCGCGACGCGCATTTCGAGCTCGGGCGGCTCGATCGCCACCGTCAGGCCCGAGTCGAAGCGTGAGATCAAGCGGTCGTCGATACCCGAGATTTCCTTCGGATACGTATCGCTCGTGATGATCACCTGCGCCTTGTTTGCGACCAGCGCCTCGAATGCGTAGAAGAATTCCTCTTGTGTGCGCGACTTGCCCGAAAAGAACTGAATATCGTCGATCAGCAGCAGGTCGAGCGAGTGGTAGTAGCGCTTGAAGTCGTCGAACGCCTTGCGCTGGTACGCCTTCACGACATCGGACACGTACTGTTCCGCGTGGATGTAGCGGATCCGCGCGCCGGGCTTGTCCATCAGCAACTGGTTGCCGATCGCATGGATCAGGTGGGTCTTGCCGAGGCCCACGCCACCGTACAGAAACAGCGGGTTATACGAGATGCCGGGATTGTCGGCGACCTGAATCGCCGCAGCGCGGGCGAGCTGGTTCGCCTTACCGGTCACGAAGTTGTCGAAGGTCAGCACGGGGTTCAGCTTCGAGCGCTCGTACATCGAGTCGCTTTCGCTGGTTGCCGCCGCGCCCGCGCCTTGGCCCGGCCGCCACGTGCGGCGCCCAGCGGCGGCTTCGTTCGCGTCGAGGCTCGGCAGATCGAGGTCGGCGGCGTCTTCGGCGGCGCTGCGCGGATTCGCGTTTTGCGCGGCGAGCGCCGCTGCCGCGGCTGCGGGATTCGCGCGCGCGGCATGCGCGGCCTGCACGGCGCCGACGGCGGCATCCACGGCTGCGACGCCGCCGGCATTACCGCCTTGCGGCGCGGTCGAAGCCGGGCGCGCCGACGACGGAGTCGGCGCAGCGGCCGCCGGGCTGCGCATACCGGCCTTCGGATCCAGTACGAATTGCACGTCCACCGGCGCGTGCCAGAAATCGCGGGCCATATCCGCGATGCGGCCGGAGAACTGGCTCTTGACCCAGTCGAGCTTGAAGCGGTTCGGCGCGGCAATGCTCAACGTGTTCGCATCGGCGTCGAAGGCGACCGGGGCCAAGGGTTTGATCCACGTCACGTACTGCTGGGGCGTAAGCTCACGCTCCAGCAATGCGGAACAGTGTTGCCAGAATTCGTTCATCAAGTTGCTATCGTTATGGTGTGCACGGCGGTCGCCGCTGCCCCTGTCGCGCGCCCGCAACAAGGCCCTCAGCAGCCAGGCGTAACGGCCCCAGGCGCTTGTGCCACAAGGGTCTGCGGAACAAGCGTGCCGGAGCGACGTGCAACATTTTTGGGAAGTAAGGCGAGATTCTAACGCCAAAACGGACCCGAAAGTGAGTTATCCACAGGGTCCGATCACCGCGGCCGGCAAACCCCAGTTGCGTCAGAAGCAGGCTAAACTATTGACGGCCAACGGAAAACCAGTTTAAATAGCGGGTTCCGCGAAAACCAATTCCAGCAAACCACCGGCCATTGCGCTTTCAGCGATGATCGCGCGGTTTTTTTCGATCAAGTGAGAGCAACATGAAACGTACTTACCAACCTTCCGTTACCCGTCGCAAGCGCACCCATGGCTTCCGCGTTCGCATGAAGACCGCTGGCGGCCGCAAGGTCATCAACGCACGTCGCGCGAAGGGCCGCAAGCGCCTCGCGATCTAAGGCAAGCGGATTGCGCGCTGTGACCGAAGCCCGCGGCGAAGCGGGAGCGGCCGGGGCGCGGCAACCGGGCTCGGTTCCGTTGCGAGCGCAAGCCGCCTTCCCCAAAGCCGCAAGGCTGCTAAAAACGGATGAATTTTCATCCGTTTTTCGTTTGCGGCCGTGGCGGCGTACCGCGCACTTCGTCGTGTACGGCCGGCCCACCGGCAACGAGGCGCGTCTTGGCCTCGTGATCGGCAAGAAGTATGCGCCGCGCGCGGCGACGCGGAATCTGGTGCGTCGGATCGCGCGTGAAGCCTTCCGGCTGCGTCGCGCGGAATTCGGCGGTTGGGATGTGCTGCTGCGTCTACACACGCGTTTCGACAAAAAAGCTTTGCCGAGCGCGTCATCGCCGCCGTTGAAGGCGCTGTGCCGCAGCGAGATCGAGGCGTTGCTCGACAAGGCAGCGCGCGAAATTACCCGTCGTCAGGCGCCGCCCGCGGAGGCGCCCAGGACGGAATGACGCAGTGACCGCCCGCACAGCGGTCGCCGCAACGGGCGTTGCGCCGGCAGCTACAGGGCGCGGGCGTCGCCCGGTACTTCACGTTGCGCGGCGCCGTACGGCCGCATCTGCCATGCAAACGGTACTTCTCGCTTTATTGCGTTTTTATAAGCTTGCCGTGAGCCCCATGCTCGGCAACCGGTGCCGCTTTTACCCTTCCTGCTCTGATTACGCGCGCGAGGCAATCCAGTATCATGGCGCCGCGCGCGGGACTTATCTCGCCGTGAGGCGTGTTTGCCGCTGTCACCCGTTTTCCGCGGGCGGCATCGATCTCGTCCCGCCACCCACTTCTGAAAAGCGCTGACGCGCCGTTCCATCGACACTGAGACAACGCATGGATATCAAACGCACCGTCCTATGGGTCATCTTTTTTATGTCAGCTGTCATGCTGTTCGACAACTGGCAACGCGACCACGGACGCCCGTCGATGTTCTTCCCGAGCACGACGCCGACCCAGACCGCCGGCACTGCCGCGCCGGGCACCACGACGCCGGGCACCCAGCCGGCCGACCTGCCGGCCACTAACGCGGCCGCGCCCGGCAACGCGCCGGCGGCCGAGCAATCGCATCTCGTGAAGTTCGGCACAGACGTCTACACCGGCGAAATCGACACCCGCGGCGGCACACTGTCGCGCCTGTCGCTCATCAAGCAGGGCGACGGCAAGCAGCCGGATCTCGTGATCACGCTGTTCGACAAGACCAACAGCCACACGTATCTCGCACGCACCGGCCTGCTCGGCGGTGACTTCCCGAATCACAACGACGTCTTCACGCTGATGCCGAATCAGCCGACCCAGCTGGGTGAAGGTCAGAACTCGTTCCAGATGAGTTTCGAGTCGCCGGAAAAGGGCGGCCTCCGGGTCATCAAGACGTATACGTTCACGCGCGGCAGCTACGTGATCGGCGTCGAGACGAAGGTCCAGAACGTCGGCACCTCGCCGGTGACGCCGCAGGTCTATATGGAACTCGTGCGCGACGACCAGCCGGTCGAAACGCCGCGCTTCTCGCACACGTTCATCGGACCGGCCGTCTACACGGACGAGCATCACTTCCAGAAGATGACGTTCAGCGATCTCGACAAGAACAAGCAGAACTTCGTGGCGTCGGCCAACGACGGCTGGGTCGCGATGGTCCAGCACTACTTCGCGTCGGCCTGGATTCCGCAGGAAGGCGTGAAGCGTGACTTCTACGCCGAGAAGATTGATCCGTCGCTGTATCGCGTCGGTATGAAGCAGGCAATGCCGACCATCCAGCCGGGCCAGACCGTCAGCGTGTCCGCGCGTCTGTTCGCCGGTCCGGAAGAAGAGCAGATGCTCGCGGGCATCGCGCCGGGCCTCGATCTGGTGAAGGACTACGGCTGGGTCACGATCATCGCGAAGCCGCTGTTCTGGCTGCTGTCGAAGATCCACAGCTACGTCGGCAACTGGGGCTGGTCGATCGTGCTGCTCACGCTGCTGATCAAGGCGGTGTTCTTCCCGCTATCGGCCGCGAGCTACAAGTCGATGGCGCGCATGAAGGCGATCACGCCGCGCATGCAGGCACTGCGCGAGCGCTTCAAGGGCGATCCGCAGAAGATGAACGCGGCGCTGATGGAGCTGTACAAGACCGAGAAGGTCAATCCGTTCGGCGGCTGTCTACCGGTCGTGATCCAGATTCCGGTGTTCATCTCGCTGTACTGGGTGCTGCTGTCGTCGGTGGAAATGCGCGGCGCGCCGTGGATTTGGTGGATTCAGGATCTGTCGCAGCAGGACCCATATTTCATCCTGCCGGTGCTGATGGCCGTATCGATGTTCCTGCAGACCAAGCTGAACCCGACGCCGCCAGACCCGGTTCAAGCCAAGATGATGATGTTCATGCCGATCGCGTTCTCGGTGATGTTCTTCTTCTTCCCCGCGGGTCTCGTGCTGTACTACGTCGTGAACAACGTGCTGTCGATCGCGCAGCAGTACTACATCACGCGGATGATGGGCACTTCGAAGGCGAAGCCGGCCTGATATTGCGTCGCACGGCGGCCTGCATGGCCGCCGTGTCGCAAAGCTGAAAACGAAAAGCCGCCCGGCGCGAACCGGGCGGCTTTTTTCATGGGGCGGTCGAAGGAAATGCGACGGTTTCGACGTTCACTCTTCGTCGGAATCTTCGCCGTAAAAGCGCACGATCATTTCCTCGACCAAATTCCGATCCTTCGGGGTCAACGATGCAATCTTCGACGCGAGCTCGATCGTTTCGGGTGTCGGCGGATATTTTTCGCCACGGGCCATCGGCCGTGCGCTGGCGCCGGGCGGCGGTCCGTAATGGAGCCAGTGCTCCTTGACGTTCAACCATTCGGCGAGCGTGCGCAACTTGTCCGGCTTCGGAATCGTCGTACCCGTCAGCCATTTGTGCGCGGTCTGGGGTGTTACAGGACGCTCGCCGTGATAGCGAAGATTGAACTGCTCGGCGAGTTTGGTCCCGCCGCGGATTTTCAGCGGCTCGAGCAGATCCTTCAGCCTCTTGGCGAAGGCGGCTTTTTCTTTGTCGGTCGGCATGGGCCAGATTGTGCAATTCAGCGTTCAACCAGTTGACAACCGACCAAGCTTTGTTTTCTCTTATTTGAGATAGTTTTAGCTTGCAGCGTGCGCCCGATAAAGCGTTGCGCGAATTCGATTTTTTTCATCTCTTTATTGCCTGGCTTGGGCTTTGCCTGAACAGCAGGTGCTGCCGAGTCTCAATTATTCTTAAGTAGCGCGATAATAATCCTAGCTTACTTGGGATAAATCTGAGGTGTTCAAGCGATAGCGAAAACAGACGCGTCATCCGCTTCGTGCCCTTCCCGCGAGCCCTTTCGTCCGGAGCGGGCGCGTTACAATGCCTCGCGCCGACTCGACCAACGCGGCCCTGCCCTTCCCCTCCCGTTTCGCAGACTTCACATGCTCACGACCGACTCCGATCCCATCGTTGCCATTGCTACCGCGCCCGGCCGGGGAGGCATCGGCGTCGTGCGGATTTCGTTCGGCCGAGCCGGCGCGGCGGCGGCCCAACCTTTGATGCAGGCCCTCACCGGCCAGACGCTCGCGGCGCGTCACGCGAGCTACGTGCCGTTTCTCGACGCGAGCGGCAATCCGCTCGACCGCGGCATCGCGCTGTACTTTCCGGCGCCGCATTCGTATACCGGCGAGCACGTGCTCGAACTGCAGGGCCATGGCGGGCCGGTCGTGCTGCAATTGGTCCTGCAGCGCTGCATCGACGCGGGCCGCGCGTTCGGTCTGCGGCTCGCCGAGCCCGGCGAATTCACGCGTCGCGCGTTTCTGAACGACAAGCTCGACCTCGCGCAGGCCGAAGCCGTCGCCGATCTGATCGAGGCGAGCACCGAGGCCGCCGCGCGTTCGGCCGGCCGCTCGCTCGACGGCGCGTTCTCGCGCGACATCCACGCGCTGGTCGAAGAAGTGATCACGCTGCGGATGCTGGTCGAAGCGACGCTGGACTTCCCCGAAGAGGAAATCGACTTCCTCGAAGCCGCCGACGCGCGCGGCAAGCTCGCGCGCATTCGCGAGCGTCTCGCGCATGTGCTGAGCGAGGCACGCCAGGGAGCGCTGCTGCGCGAGGGCTTGTCGGTGGTGCTGGCGGGGCAGCCGAACGTCGGCAAGTCGTCGCTGCTGAATGCGCTCGCTGGCGCCGAACTCGCGATCGTCACACCGATCGCCGGCACGACTCGCGACAAGGTCGCGCAGACAATCCAGATCGAAGGCATCCCGCTCCACGTGATCGACACGGCGGGCCTGCGCGACACCGAGGACGAGGTCGAGAAGATCGGCATCGAGCGCACATGGGGCGAGATCGAGCGCGCGGACGTGGTGCTGCATCTGCTCGACGCGCGCGCCGGCATGACGACCGACGACGAAACGATCGCCGGACGTTTTCCGCGCGGCGTGCCGGTCGTGCGTGTGCTGAACAAGACCGACCTGACCGGACTCGCGCCCGCCACGCAAGCGCTCGACGCCGATCTCGAACTCAGCGAGGTGCGGCTGTCGGCGAAGAAGGGTGACGGCGTCTCGTTGTTGCGCGACGAACTGCTGCGGATTGCCGGCTGGCAGGCGGGCGCGGAGAGCGTCTATCTCGCGCGCGAGCGTCACCTGATTGCGTTGCGCGCGGCCGACGAGCATCTGGCGACCGCCGCCGCGCATGCGGAGCAGAACGCGCAGGCACTCGATCTGTTCGCCGAGGAACTGCGGCTCGCGCAGGATCAGTTGAATTCGATCACGGGTGAGTTCAGCTCGGATGATCTGCTCGGAGTGATTTTCAGCCGATTCTGTATCGGCAAGTAACGCCGAACTCGTGAGTCGGCAGGATTCCGCGGCGACATAACGCTCTGCGGTCGAATAGCCGCTGCTGCCACGCAATCGAAAATCGCATTCTGTCAACCAAAAATCGCTCGGATTTTTGGTACACAACCGTGGTAAAAGTCTAAAATCCCCGCTGTCCGAACCTTAACGACGTACAGCGTCCCCAAAGCATGCCCCGCCTCGCCACCCCGCTCACCGAATCCGAGATCCGCGCGCTCGAACCGCGCGCGACCCGCTACTGTGTCGCCGACGGCAACGGCCTCGTGATCGAAGTCATGACGACCGGCACCAAGGTCTGGCGCTTCCGCTATACGTTGAATGGCAAGCGTCAGCCGCTCGCGACGATCGGCGATTACCGGATGATTTCGCTGCGCGTCGCGCGCGCGAAGGCCCAGAGGTACGCGGCACTCGTCGCGCAGGGCATCTCGCCGGTCGCGACCGCGCGGCGCGATCGAGGTGCCGAAAGCAAGGCCGACGTGCTGCGCGAAGCGGCCGAGCTTTATCTCGCGACGGCGCTGGCCGGCAAGTCGGACGAATATCGCCGCACCACCCGGCGCGCGCTCGACAAGGACGTGCTGCCCGCGATCGGCAACAAGCCGATCGGCGCGGTCACCGCCGACGACATCGTCGCGATCTGCGAGCGCATCAAAAGCCGCGGCGCGCCGAAAATGGCGCTGCACACGCGCAACGTCGTGAAGCGCCTGTACGCATACCTGATCGCACGTCAGCTCGCGACCAGCAACCCCGCGGAAGTCGTGCCGGCGCGCTCGATCGCGACCTTCGACAGCCGCACCCGCGTGCTGTCCGGCGCCGAGATCGGCGTCATGCTGCGCACCATCGATACGTCGAATATCCGCCGCCCGCTGAAGCTAGCGCTGCACCTGCTGGTGCTGACGATGGCTCGCAAATCGGACCTCATCGAATCCAGATGGGCCGAGTTCGATCTCGACAACGCGCTATGGACAATCCCCGCTGCCCGCCTGAACGCGCGCGAGGACCGCATCGTACGTCTGCCGCGGCAGGCCGTTGCGCTGCTGCGCGAGCTGCAGCGCGCGCGCACCAGCGAGACGTACGTGTTCCCGAGCGTCAGGGGCGACGATCGGCCGATCGCGAAAAGCACGCTGAACCAGGCGGTCAAGGCATTGGGGCTCGACGTGGAGCATTTCGTGCTGCATGACTTTCGTCGCACCGCGTCGACGCATCTGCGCGAGATGGAGCAGCAATCAGCCGCGACACGCGACATCACGAATCGTGAAGCAACCGACGAAGCAGCGCGGGACCGTCGCATGCTTCAGAGTTGGGCGGACTTTGTCGATAGCCAGATGGAAGTCGCACGGCAGACCGCGAACGGGACGGCTTGACGGCATCGTCATGGGTTTTGGCGAGATGTGACGCTTGCCGCCATGCCGGAATCGGGATGGTACACAGGCCGATGCGACCTCCTCCGAAACCTAATCGAACAAAGGAAAGTCATTAAAAAATAAGGTTTCTAAACCGCGCGAAAATGCGCCTTTTTCCGGTATTCAAGACCGTTTCACATCATCGTTCTTTCCCCGCTTCCTTCGCCTACACTGAGAGATGGATGCAAGCAGATACGGAGGTTTCGATGCCTGAATCAATGCTCGCCTATCTGATGGGGCCTGCCGTCATGCTGGTGGTCGGCTTTGCCATCTGGATGATGTCGCGTCACCGCGACCCGTCCAAACCGCCCAAGCTCGAGCGCTGGCTCGACACGCATTACGCGGAGTGGCTGCATCACAAGCATTAAGGCGTGCCTCAATGAAAAAAGGCCGTCGCATCGAGCGACGGCCTTTTTGTCTGCGCGTTGCCAGGCTGGATCATCCGCGCATCAGAGCCATGCCACGTTTACCACTGCGGCTCGGGTTGCGGCCGTGCATAGCCGTACTGTCCGGGCGGCGGTGCGCCGCACGCGACATAGGCGCGCTGATACTGGTCATAGCAATATCCGGGCGGCGGTGCCACGTAGGCCGGCGCGGGCTGATACGCGGGCTCGGCATAAACCGGCTGCGGATACGCGACCAATGGTGCAGGCGTCAACGCCGAGCTGACCACCGCGCCCAGCACCGCGCCGCCGATCAGCGCACCCAGCACGTCGCCGCCGTGTCCGTGCGCGGACGCCTGGCCCGCCACCGTCAAACTACCCGCCATTACCAACGCCACTGCGATCTTTTTCATATTGAGCTCCCGCCGTTCAGGCATGGACGAATTGTCGCTGGCGCTGGCGGAAATAGATGCTGCAGTTGGTAACCGGACATTAACTCTGTAACAGGCGCATAACGTCGGATGCGTCAGCCCACGCAGAGCATTGCGCGGCTTCAGCGAGGACGATTGCCGGGCTGGTCTCGTCGCGGGCGCCGACTATTATCTGACCAATGGCAATGGTCAAAGAGCGCCCCGCCTCTCCGCAACCTGACGTGCCTTCCCTGCCCTTCATTCGCGCTGAACCACATGGACACCTCTAAACCGCCCCAGAACGTCGCAACGCTGCATCCCGCAGACGAAGCACAGGCGCAGGCGCATGCGCTCGTCGCGGAGGATCCACCGCGTCTCGCCATCGACGACTCGTTCGCGCGCATCCTCGCCGACGCGCCGGCGGGCGAGTGCCCGATCACGGTGCTGCTGGTCGATGACCAGCCGGTCATCGCCGACGCGGTGCGCGAGGCGCTCGCCGACGAGCCGGGCGTCGACTTTCACTACCGCGCGTCCTGGGAAGACGCGGTGCGCTGCGCCGAGGAAACTCGCGCGACGGTGATTCTGCAAGATCTCGCGATGCCGGGCGCCGACGGTCTGACGCTGGTGCGGCAATATCGGCTGAACGCGGCCACGCGCGACATCCCGATCATCGCGCTATCGACCAAAGAAGAGCCGCTCGTCAAAAGCGCGGCGTTCGCGGCCGGCTCGAACGATTACCTCGTCAAGCTGCCGGATCGCATCGAGCTGATCGCGCGCATCCGCTATCACTCGCGCTCGTATCTGAACCTGCAGCAGCGCGACGAGGCATACCGCGCGCTGCGGCAGTTACAGCAGCAACTGCTGGCGACGAATCTGGAGTTGCAGCGGCGCACGCATTCGGACGGTCTGACTGGCCTGTCGAACCGCCGCTACCTGGACCAGCATCTGGCCGACGAATGGCGCCGCGGCACGCGCGACAAGACCGGCCTCGGCCTCCTGATGATCGACGTCGATCACCTCAAGGCCTACAACGACACCTACGGGCACGTCGCCGGCGACGAAGTGCTGAAGAGCGTCGCGCATACGATCGAAGCGTGCCTCGGCCATTCACCGGATCTCGCCGCGCGCTTCGGCGGCGAGGAGTTCGCGGTGGTCGTGCCGGGCACGTCGGCGGGCGGCTTGCGCCTGCTCGCGGAGAAAATCCGCATCGCGGTCGAAGACCTCGCGATCACGCATGCGGGCTCGGCAGAGGGTGTCGTCACGATCAGCATCGGCGCGGCGATGGTGCTGCCGTCGGCGGCCGAACCGGTCACGTCGCTGATCGAGGCCGCCAGCGTCGGCCTGTATCGCGCGAAACACGACGGCAAGAATCAGGTCGCGGTGAGCGGCTGAGTCTTGCGCTGCCCTACCCCCTTTGTTTCACGCCGCCACGGCGCGCGTATAGCGCTCGGCCGGCGCGCTGCGCGACAGATTCGGCTGCAGATGCAGACGCGCGCTGTTCAGACGCTCCCAGTCGGCGGCATCGGGCAACGACGGGATCGTCACCAACTCACCCTGGTCGAGACCGGCAAGCGCCGCGTCGACCATGTCCTCGGCGCTCATCACGATCTGCGCAGGCAGGTTCTCGACCGCGAGACCCGCGCGATCCCAGAACGCGGTACTCGTCGCGCCCGGCAGCACCGCCTGCAGCCGCACGCCCTTGCCACCCACCTCGTGATGCAGCGACTGCGTGAGGTTCAGCACGTACGCCTTGGTGCCGCTATAGGTGCCGTTCAGCAATTCCGGCGACAGCGCGACGATCGACGAGATATTGATCACCGTGCCCGCGCCACGCGCGATGAAACCCGGCAACACGGCCGCCGTCAGGCGCGTGAGCGAGGTCACGTTCAGATCGATCATCTTCTCGAGTTCATCGATGTCGGAGTCGAGCAGCGTCGCGGTCGCGCCGACGCCCGCGTTGTTGACCAGCATCGTGATGCCGCGCTCGGCGCGCAACTGGTTCTCGATGCGGCGCACGTCGGCCTTGTTGGACAGATCGGCGCTGACGGTGCTCACGCGCCGGCCGGTCTCCTTCATCAGCCGCTCGGCGAGGCTGCTGAGGCGCGCGCCGTCGCGCGCGATCAGCAGCAGATCGTAGCCGCGTCGCGCGAGCCGGTCCGCGTAGACCGCACCGATCCCCGACGATGCGCCAGTGACCACCGCCGTGCCCTTACCTCCGTTCGGATCGCCTTGTACGCCCTTCTCTGCCTGCGTTGCCATTGAAGCTCTCCTTGTGGGCTGCGCACAATGCGACCGCCCTGACTGGTGAATGGGAACATCCGTGAACTCGCCGTCTCGCGGCTTTCGCGCTGGTGCGGCGGTGTTGACGAGCTGAGTCTAGGCGCGTACCGTCTTGTCTCAAATGTCGTATTTCCCTCGTTTCAGGACATCGCAAATGAAACGCATCGGCGTAGTGGTGTTTCCGGGCTTCCAGATCCTCGACATGGTCGCGGTATCGATTTTCGAACTCGCCAATCAGGACACCGACGAACCCGCGTACGACGTCACGGTGATCTCCGAGCACGGCGGCATGGTGCGCAGTTCGGCGGGCGTCGAGGTCGCGACGCGGCCGTTCGGCGATCCCGCCTATGACACGGTGATCGTCACCGGCGCGATGGAAATCGCGCCGTCGTCGCCGGGACTGCTCGCGTTTCTGAACGACGCCCTCGCCGCCTCGCGCCGCACCGCGAGCATTTGCACCGGCGCGTTCGTCCTCGCCGAAGCGGGCATCCTGGACGGCCGCCACGCGACCACTCATTGGGCGCATGCGCGCGATCTGCAGCGGCGCTTTCCGCGCGCGCGGGTCGACGAGGACCGCATCTTCATCGTCGACGGCTCGGTGTGGACGTCGGCCGGCATGACCGCGTGCATCGATCTGTGCCTCGCGCTGGTCGAGAACGACCTCGGCGTCGCGGCGTCGCGCGCGATCGCGAAAAAGCTCGTCGTCTATCACCGCCGCACCGGCGGGCAGTCGCAATACTCGGCGATGCTCGATCTCGAACCGAAGTCCGATCGGATCCAGAACGCGCTGTCGTATGCGAAGAGTCATCTGCGCGAGCCGCTGAGCGTCGAACAGCTCGCCGATGTCGCGCATCTGAGCCCGCGCCAGTTCAGCCGCGCGTTTCGCGACGAGACGCGCCAATCGCCGGCTCGCGCAATCGAGGCGCTGCGCGTCGAAGCGGCCCGCACGATGCTCGAAACCGGCCGTCATTCGATCGAAACGGTCGCAGCCGACACTGGCTTCATCGACCCCGAGCGGATGCGGCGCGCGTTTTTGCGCGCGTTCGGCCACCCGCCTCAAGCGATCCGGCGCGCCGCACGCGTGGCGTAAGCATTCGGGTAGAAAATAGGAAGCCCGCGATGCGAAGCTGCGCGAAACAGCGGCGTCCCGCTCGACCCATGAATCGAAACCAGACCAAACGAAAGGAAACGCGATGAGCTACAACGACAGCAACCCGTTCGCCAAAATCTTGCGCGGCGAACTACCGTGTATCAAGGTGGCCGAAAACGACCAGGCGCTGGCTTTCATGGACTTGATGCCGCAAGCCGACGGTCATCTGCTCGTCGTGCCGAAGGAAGCGGTCGCGGAGATTTTCGATCTGTCGGATGTGGCGCTCGTCGCGTCCGCACGCATGGCGCAAAAGCTCGCGATCGCGGTGCGCGCGGCGCTGCGTCCGGACGGCGTGTTCATCGGCCAGTTCAACGGCGCGGCGGCGGGACAGACGGTGCCGCACGTCCATTTCCATGTGATTCCGCGCTGGGAAGGCCAGCCGTTGAAGCTGCATGCGCGCGAGGTCGCCGATGCCGACACGCTTGAAGCGCTCGCCAAACGGATTCGCGCACACTGGCGCGCCCATTGAAGCGCGACGTGTGGGCCTGCCGACACATTGCCGCGCCAGGCATGACGGTCACGTGCGGTAACAACTGTAAAAGCCGTTGAAACCCACCGATTGGCGCGTCGCGACTAGACTGCTATTGCCTTGTGTTCAAGGCATTGAGTGTGGATCTCTTTTTTCAGCCTGCCCTTGTGGCAGGCTTTTTTCTTCAGGGGTCCGCTCGCAGTCTCAGAGCCGATCGCGAGAACGGCGTAGCGGATGCCGCCAGTCGATGCGCCGGGGACGCGGTGACAACGGCCGACCGTCGTGGAGGTCGCGATGTTCTTGCCACAGTTCGTCGGAAAAAAGAAACATCACGATGAGCAGCGGAACGACCAGAAAAATCCCGAGTATTACGTGCTCGTTCACGATAGCCTCCAGGTGCGGGAGATTTGTTCCAATTGTAGAGCAGCGCCTGTACCCGCAAGCCGTTGCAGGCCCTTCACGAAAGCTGCGAGGGACGGCTGGCACTATTTGTTTTCTGCATCTGCCGCGTTATTGCACGTAGCGGCTTTCGCCCGCCGAATGACTTTGTGTGCGATGCACAAACTGGTTGATTAAATTGTACTAAATTACTTAATTGGCGCTACGCGTTTACGCGAATGCGGGCGCGAAGCTTTACCAACTAAGGCGATGAGCGAGTTGGAGTTTTAGTAATTCTTTTCATTGCTATTCGATCAGGCGTCTGCTCTAGCTTTAATCAGCCCTGACAGCGGGTGCGACAATTAGCCACTGTTGCGACCGCACACAAGATGTGCTTGTCGTTCTTCTCGGTTCTCCTAAAGTTCAAGTTGTGTGTCCATCGTTAAAGTTAAATACATAGCTAACCGAGTATTTTTTCGGCCCGCCCCGGAGGAACAAATGAAAACTCGAATTGCCGTTGTTTTCGCCATCGCGGGTTTGGCTGCCGCTAGCGTTCAGGCGCAAGACGTCGTGATCAAGCCGCAGCAAACGATCCAGTTCAAGGCCAATGCGTATGGCTGCGTATCGAAGGACAAGCTCGATGCCGTCGATCACCATGCGCAAGCCGGTGAACAGCAGCAGATGCAGGAATTCTTCTCCGGATATCAATGCGTATCGACACCGACCGACTCGAGTTTCCGGGTGGTGCGCGTGGTCGGCCACGACGTCGAGTTCGTGAATGCAGCCAATAGCGACACCGAGGGGCTCTGGGCGAACGACCGATTTATCAAGCAATAAGTACAACACCGGTATTCCGGCAAAAGCCGGAACACGGTCGCATGCGTCTCCACTGCGGCTTTAAAGTCGCAGCCGTGAACGCGTGAGCTAAAAAAGGACGGCTTGGCATTCAGATGCCAAGCCGTTTTTTTATTACTTTTCATACAGGCCAGGCTTCACGCGCAATAAAAAAGCCGATGCGGGTTTTATCGACCCGCATCGGCAGTACGCCTTCTCGCAAAGCGCAGGAAACCGGCCAGGTGCAGCGGCGCGTCAGTGCACGCGCTTGCTGCGGCGGAACTGGTCGAACAGCACCGCAAGCAGCAGGATGCCGCCGCGGATCAGGTACTGATAGAACGTCGGCACGTTAAGCAGGCTCATCGCGTCCTGTACCGAACCCATGATCAGCACGCCGACCAGCACGCCAGAGATCGTCGCGACACCGCCCGTCAGCGACACGCCGCCGAGCACGCAAGCGGAAATCACGCCGAGTTCGAGCCCGACGGACGTCTTCGGATCGCCGAGACTCATGCGCGACGCGAGCATCACGCCTGCGAAGCCGGTCACGAGCCCTTGCAGCACGAATACGGTGATCTTGATCCGCGTGACGGGCAGCCCCGCGAGCACGGCCGCTTCGCTATTGCCGCCGACGGCCAGCACGTTCTTGCCGAACACCGTCTTTTTCAGCAAAAAGCCGAACAGCACGAAGCCGATGATGTTGCTCCAGATCGGATAAGAAATGCCGAGGAACGAGCCACCGCCGAGATCGAAAAAGCGCTCCTCGGAGATCATCACCGCGTCGCCGTTCGACGTGATGTAGGCGAGGCCGCGCACGACCTCCATCATCGCGAGCGTGACGATCAGCGAGTTGATCTTGTAGCGCGCGACCAGCGTGCCGTTGACGAGCCCGACCGCGCCGCCCGCGAGCACGCCGGCCGCGACGCCGATGAATACGCTATGTGTCGCGGTGATCAGCACGGAAGCCACCACGCCGGAAAACGCGACGATCGACGCGACCGACAGGTCCACCTCGCCGAGCGCTAGCACGAACATCATCGTGACTGAGATCGAGCCGATCAGCGTGACCGACAGCAGCAAGCCCTGGATATTGCGCGAGCTCAGAAAGCCCGGGACCGTGAACGACAGCACCGCGAACAGGATGATGAACACCATCACGATGCCGGATTTGTTGATCAGGTCCCAGGTGCGCGCGGCACGCGCGGTCAAGCCGGCGGAGGCGACGGCGGGGGTCGAGGAATCGGTGGAAGGTATGTTCATGATGTCTGTTCCATTCAATGCCGTATTCGTTGCGGTATTCGATAAGAGGTCTGAGGGCGAGAGCCGTTGGCCGATCAGCGCGGCAACGCCAGCTTGATCAGCGCATCCGGCGTGGCTTGCGCCTTCGGCAAATCGCCGACGATGCGGCCTTCCTTCATCACGATCACGCGATCGGTCACGCCGATCACTTCGGCGAGATCGCTCGATACAACGATGACCGTGCGGCCCGCCTCGGCGAGCCCATACAACAGCCCGTAAATCTCGCTGCGAGCCCCGACGTCGATGCCGCGCGTCGGCTCGTCCATCAGGAACACGTCGATCTCTTCGGCGAGCCAGCGCGACAGGATCACCTTCTGCTGATTGCCGCCGGACAGCGTGCCGATCGGCGCGTCGCCGTTGCGGGTCTTGATCGCGAGCTTGCCGATGAACTCACGCGTGGTCTGCGCTTCCTTGCGGCCGTTGAGCACGTTGAAGCGACTGAAGTGGCGGCGGCAGCTGATGTTCAGGTTGTCCGACACCGACGCGATCGACACGATGCCTTCCTGCTTGCGATCCTCGGGACACAGCGCGACACCGGCGCGCACCGCGTCGCGCGGCGTGGCGAACTGCACGCGCTTGCCCTTCAGCGCGACCCCGCCGGCGCTCGGCTTGACCGCGCCGTAGATCAGCTTCATCAGCTCGGAGCGGCCCGCGCCGACGAGCCCGAAAAAGCCGACGATCTCGCCCTTGCGCGCCGAAAACGACGCCGGTTCGCGCAGACCCGGCCCCATCAGACCGTCGACCTGAAGCTGCACGTCGCCGTGCTCGCGCGCGCGATAGCCGTACACATCGGTGATCGAGCGGCCCACCATGCAGCTGATCAGCCGATCGCGATCGAGTCCCGCGCCTGCCTCGAAGGTGTCGATGCGGCGGCCGTCGCGAAACACGGTGACGCGATCGCACAGTTCGTAGACTTCATCCATCCGGTGAGTGACGTAAATGATCGCGCGGCCTTCGGCCTTCAGCGCGCGGATGATGCGGAACAGTTGCGTGGTTTCGCGCGACGACAGCGAGCTGGTTGGTTCGTCGAACGCGATCACCCGCGCGTCGCGCATCAGCGCCTTGCCGATTTCGATCATCTGCCGCTGACCGATCGACAGATGCTTGACCTGCTGCGACGGATCGAGCTTTTCGCCGAGCCGTTCGAGCTCGCGCATCGCGCGCGCGACCAAGGCCTTTTCGTCCAGAACCCCGAAGCGATTCGGGAGCGCGCCGAGCATCAGGTTCTCGGCGACGGTCAGCTCCGGCACCAGATGCAGTTCCTGATAGATGATCGCGATGCCCGCGGCGATTGCCGCCTTAGTGGTCGCGAACTGCTGCTCGACGCCATCGAGCGACAGCGTGCCCGACACGGGGTGATTGACGCCGGACAGCACCTTCAGCAGCGTCGACTTGCCGGCGCCGTTTTCGCCCATCAGGCCGTGCACCTCGCCGCGGCGCACTTCGAGCGACACCTGGTCGAGCGCGAGCACGCCCGGGAAGCGCACGGTGATCCCCTCGAGCTGGAGATAGGGAGCGTCGGATGCGGGCGTCGGTGCAGGCGAGGGCGCAAGCGCCGCGTCGCCGGCATGAGACCCGGTGAATAAGGACGTCATCGGAAAAACCTCGAACGGATGGAACCAGAGCGGGCCACGCTCACGCAAAACGCAACGCGCGATGCGGCCCGCCGTCTGCTGCGAGAACTTCGCTTAAATACCCAGTTCCTTGCGCACGTCCTGCCAGTTGCTACGGACCATCAGCTTGCCGGTGGTCTGCGTATCGGCGGGCGGCTGCTTGCCGTTCTTGATCCATTCGACGAGGTTTTCGGTGCTCTCCTTGCCGTGGTTCGTCGAGCTGACCGCGATCGTGCCGTAGAAGCCCGTCGGTTCCTTCTTCTGGAACTCGGCGAACGCCTCGCCCGCACCGTTGATGCCGACGCCGATCACGTCCGTGCCCGGAATGTGCAGCTGTTCGGTCGCGCGCACGCCGCCGAGCACGCTCTCTTCATTGAGCGCGAAGATCACCCACTTCTTGATGTTCGGATGCTGCGCGAGCACCGGCGACACCGCGTTGAAGCCGCCTTCGTCGTCGGTGGTCTTCTGCGGAGCGTCGAAGATGTTTTCCTTCTTGAAGCCGCCGGCGAGCAGCGACTGCGTCGCGCCGTCGGTGCGCAGCTTCGCGGTCGGCAGTTCGTAGTCGGTGATGCGCAGCGCGCCGACTTCCTCGGGCTTCCAGCCGCGGCGCTTCATTTCCTCGGAGATCGCCGTACCGACCTGATTGCCGATCTTGAACGCGGACATGCCGAGGTGCGGCACGTTGGCAAGCGGCTTGCCGGTCGAATCGACCAGCTGGTCGTCGACCGTCACGAACTTCATGTTGTAGCGCTTCGCGCGTGCCTGGATCGCCGGTCCGAGACGCACGTCGGGTGCGCAGATCACGAAGCCCTTCGCGCCTTGTGCGCCGAGGTTGTCGATCGCGGCCAGCACTTTTTCGCCGTCGGGCGTACCGATGTTGACGACCGAGAATCCGTCCTTCTGGCCGAGCGCGGTTGCGGCTTTCTGTTCGTTGATGAACCACGCCTGTTCCGGCATCTTCACGAGGAAGCCGACTTTGAGCGGCTCGTCCGCATGCGCGGACAGTTGCGCGGCAAACGGCGCGGCGAGGGCGGCGGCGGCGATCGCGGTCAGAGTCAAACGGCGAAGCTTGCTGGTCATCTACTGTCTCCTGAGGTTGAAAAGCTGCATTGATTTCGTGGTAGTTGCAGCGGGGTAACGCGGGCGGCGTCAGCCGACGCGCGGATCGGGATGGATCTGGGCTCGGCAAGCCGGGCGATTAGTGGCGCGGGGCGCACGGTGAGCGGCGCGGCGAAAACCGTGGTGCGGCTCATCGGTTCTAGCCCGCCACGTACGCCGTTTTCACGGCGGTCCAGAACGCGGCATCGCTCGCGCCATAGGCCGACGCCTTGCGCCCGCCGCCGGGTCCGTGATGTTCGACGGCCGTGGTCGGCAGGTTGATCGTGACGAGACCACTCTGCACGTGGCGGCGGAAATGCCGCGCGCGTTCGAGCGAGCGCGTGCAAATGCCGGCGCACAATCCGTAGGTGGTGTCGTTCGCGAGATGCAGCGCGTGTTCGTAATCGTCCGCACGCAGCACGACCGCGAGCGGCCCGAAAATCTCTTCGCGCGCGATACGATGCTCCGGTTCGCCCACAAACAGCGCCGGCTCGAAAAAATAGCCGCGCGTCGAGCGCTGCAGCTGCCGACCGCCGCGCAGCAGCTGCGCGCCTTCCTGTTCGCCGATGCGCACGTATTCGAGATTGCGTTCGAGCTGCGCGGCGTTCGCCGCCGGGCCGATGTCGGTGCCGTGCTTCAGCGCGTGATCGACGGTGAGTTTCGCGAGCTTCGCCTGCAACGCGTCGACGAACTGCGCGAACACCACGCGCTCGACGATCAGCCGCGCGGCCGCGGTGCTGCGCTGGCCCGTCGCGCTGAAGGCGCCGGTCAGCGCGGCATCGACCGCGCCGTCGAGATCGGCGTCGGCCAGCACGACGAACGGATTCTTGCCGCCCATCTCGAGCTGCACGCGTGCCTGGCGCGTCGCGGCGGCCTGTAGCACACGTGTGCCGGTATCGGACGAACCGGTGAAGCTGATCGCGGCGACGAGCGGATGCGCGACGATTCGCGCACCGACTTTGCGGCCGCTGCCCATCACGAGGTTGAACACGCCGGCCGGCAAGCCCGCGCGACTGACGATCGACGCGAGCGCCGCCGCGCAGGCCGGCACCGATTCGGCCGGCTTGTACACGACGCAGTTGCCATGCGCGAGCGCGGCACCGATCTTCGCCGCGGCGATCGCGAGCGGCGCGCTCCACGGCGCGATGACGCCGACCACCCCGAGCGGCTCGCGCGTCACGTCGATTTCGACGCCGGCACGCGCGGACGCGAGCGGTTCGGCGAACGCGCGCAGCGCCTCGGCGGCGAACAGCTTGAACAGTTGCCCCGCGCGCGTCGCTTCGGCGAGCGCCTCGGGCAGCACCTTGCCGACTTCACGCGCGAGCAGACGCGCCAGTTCCTCGCGCCGCGCGAGCATTTCGCTGCCGATCGCGTCGAGCGCGTCGGCGCGGCGCTGCGCGGAGGCAAGCGACCAGTCGCGAAACGCCGCGTGCGCCGCCTCGATCGCGCTGTCGGTCTGCCGCACGTCGGCCCGCACGTATTCGCCGACCGGTTCGTCGAGATCCGACGGATTGAGCGACACGCCCGCGGTCGCACCCGTCTCCCATCCGCCATTGATGTAATGGCGAAACGGGCTGGTAACGAGGGGGACGAGCGGATCGCGGTTCATCGGCGGAAAAGGCGCACCGGAAGTTCACAAAAGTCCACGAATGGTATGAGTCGTCCCAATAACTTTCCAATCCCTTTTTAGGCTTCTCCGATATCAGTTTCGATATGGCATCATGGGAACTTCAAAGCAGAACGTACAAACATCGCCCGTAAAAACCTGGAGACCCCTGCGATGACGCGTAGCTATTCGAACTGGTTCGTGCGCGCTCGCCTGAAGACGCGCCAGTTGTTGCTGCTTGCCGCGATGGAGGAGGAGGGCAACGTGCGCCGCGCGGCTGACGTGCTCGGCATGACGCAGCCGGCCGCGTCGCGACTGTTGAAAGAACTCGAGGACATGCTCGGCGTGAGCCTGTTCGACCGCACGCCGCACGGTATGCACGCGACGCTGTACGGCGAGGTGATGATCCGCCACGCGCGCATGGTGCTGTCGAACCTGAGCCAGGCGCACGACGAAATCTCGGCGCTGCGCTCGGGGCTCGCGGGTCAGGTGCGCATCGGCGTGATCGCCGCGGCTGCCGCGACGATGGTGCCGCGCGCGATCGCGAGCGTGAAGGAGCGTTATCCGCAGCTGCAGATCTGGACCGAGGTCGAGACCTCCGACGTGATGCTGCCGCGGCTCGCCGAAGGCGATCTCGACATCATGATCGGCCGCGTGCTCGAACGGCAGAATCAGTTCAAGACCGACGTGCGCTACGAACCGCTCGCCGACGAACCGCTGTGCGTGGTCGCCCGTCCTGGCCATCCGCTCGAAAACGAAACGGGATTGACGCTGCGCGGTATCGTCAACGCGGCGTGGGTGCTGCATCCGCCTGGCAGCGTGCTGCGCCACCGCTTCGATCTGATGTTTTCGCAGATTGGCCTGAATCCGCCGCAGAACGTCGTCAATACGAATAACTTCCTCGCGATTTCGAGCCTGCTGCTGCAAAGCGACATGTTGGCTGTATTGCCCGATGAAGTGGCGCGTCAGTACCAACAGTACGGGGTATTGAAACGCGTACCGATCGATTTACCGTGCAGGATGGACACATTCGGTATCATCACGCGCCAGTCGCATCTGTTGTCTCCGGCGGCCGCCGTCGTGCTCGAGGCGCTGCGGGACGCGGCTCGCGACGTGTACGGCACCGCCATGGAACCGGTAGTGGCCCGCTAAATGCTTCCTTCCGTGTCATAGGCACCGGCCGACGGCGCGGGAGGAACAGACGATGTACAGCAAACACAAGAAACGGCAACGCGCCGTCGACGATTCATTTTCGCTGCGCTCCGGTGGAGCGAGCGCCTGGTTTAGCAACGGCATGGCTCTCAAATCGACGATATACAAGGCTGAATTGCAGATCGCGGACATGGACCGGCACTATTATGCCGACCATTCACTGACGATCGCCCGTCACCCCTCGGAAACCGACGAACGGATGATGGTCCGCGTCGCCGCGTTCGCGCTGTTCGCACAGGAACGGCTGGAGTTTTGCAAAGGTTTGTCGGATGTCGACGAGCCGGATCTGTGGGCGAAGGATCTGACCGGCGCCATCGACACCTGGATTGAGGTCGGCCAGCCCGACGAGCGCCGCATCGCGAAGGCGAGCGGCCGTGCCAATCACGTGATCCTGATCGCGTATGGCGGGCGGACCTCGGAAATCTGGTGGCAGGGCGTGCGCAACAAGGTCGAGCGCCTGCGCAACGTGACGGTCTGGACGCTCGGCGAGGACGTCGCGGCATCGCTCGGCTCACTCACCGAGCGCACGATGCGGCTGCAATGCACGGTGCAGGACGGCGAAGCCTGGCTCGGCAGTGCCGAAGCCGACGCGGTGAAGATCGACTGGACCGTACTGAAAGCGCCCGCCGACGCGTGATGGAACCGGTCTGAACCGGTTTTTGCGCAGTTTCGTTTTCGCTTTCAGAGCGACGTGATTCGCGCCGCCTCCGGCGGCCCCTTCAGTTCGACCATGTTGCCCTCCGGGTCGAACAGATACAGCGACGGTCCAAACCCGTCCGCGCCATAACGCACCCCCTGTTCGCCGAGCCGCGCGCCATGCGCGCTCAGATGCGCCTTCAGCGCGTCGGCGTCGAACGACTCGACGCGCAGACACAGGTGATCCATGTTGCGCCCCGTGCCCGCCTCACCGTTTTCCGCGCGATCGAGCTTAGCGCCGACCTGCAGCAGATCGATCAGCGATCGGCCCGCGCGCAGCTGGGTGAGGCCGAGTTCGCGCTGCTCCTTTTCAACGCTGCAACCGAGTACGTCGCAGTAAAAGCGCGCGAGGGTCTCGACGTGCGTCGCCCGGATCACGACGTGGTCGATCTCGCGAATGTGGATTTTCATGTTGAACGCCCTTTCGCTAGTTCGGAGAGCCGATTAGGAAGTGTAGGAGAAAGGGCGGGGGGCGGATCGGCGGGCAAAAAAAAGCCCGCTCAAGTGGAGCGGGCTGAATCCATATCAGGAGGAGACATGGAGGAGACAGGTACTAATATACACATCGGCTTGGTGCGACGCAATAACTTTTTAAGGGAAAACCCGATATCGTGCAAAATTGTCGCAGTTTGAGGCAAAACGCCCGGCCGCCGGGCGTTCCGCGGCGCTTCGGGCCACGGTTTGCCGGGTTTGACCCCACTACGGGTAAGGACAAGCGCGTCCGAATGACAGAGCAAGAACCGGCGCGTACTGTGGAGCGAACAGGCCTAGATTGATGAGCATCGACACTGACTGCCCATCCGGGCCCCAGGACATCATGAACGCCACCACTCGCCATTCCACCCCCATGCGCACCACCGCGGACGTCGGTGCCACCCAGTGGCTCACCGACGACGAGCGCTGGGACGCCGTCACCCGCCGCGACCACGATGCCGACGGCGCATTCTTCTACGCGGTCAGGACGACCGGCGTGTTCTGCCGGCCGTCGTGCGCGTCGCGCCAGCCGCGCCGCGAAAACGTCGCCTTCTTCACCGATGCCGCCGCCGCGCGCGCCGCGGGCTTCCGCGATTGCAAGCGCTGCCAGCCGGGCGGCCTGCCACGCGAGCTCGACATCGTCGCGAGGGCCTGCGCGGCGCTCGACGCCGATCCGCAGCAGCGCCTCACGCTCGCGCAGCTGAGCGACGCCGTGCACGTGAGCCCGTTTCATTTGCAGCGCCTGTTCAAGCGCGTCGTCGGCGTGTCGCCGCGTCAGTACCAGGCCGCGCAGCGCGGCGCCGCGCTACGCGACGCGCTGCAGGGCGGCGCCGATGTCACGCGAGCGACACTCGACGCCGGTTTCGGCTCGCCGTCGCGCATGTACGACAGCGCGCCGGCCGAGCTCGGCATGGCGCCGTCCGCTTACCGGAGCAAGGGTGCCGGGCTCACGGTGCGCTATGCGAGCGCGCCGACCTCGCTCGGCTTCGTGCTGGTCGCGGCGACCGATAAGGGCATCTGCAAGATCGGTTTCGGCGACGACACCGCGCTGCTGATCGACGAATTGCGCGGCGAGTTCTCGAACGCCGAGCTGCGCGAAGACGCTGGGCGCCTAGCTCCGTTCATCGCGCAGATTGATGCGTATCTGCGCGGCACGCGCCAGGACTTCGACCTGCCGCTCGACATCGCGTCGACCGCGTTCAAGCAGCGCGTGTGGGACGCATTGCGACGCATCCCGTACGGCGAAACACGCAGCTACTCGCAGATCGCCGAGGCGGTCGGTTCGCCGCGCGCGGTACGCGCCGTCGCAAGTGCCTGCGCGACCAATCCGGTCGCGCTCGCGATTCCTTGCCATCGCGTCGTGCAGAAGGGCGGGGCGCTCGCCGGCTATCGCTGGGGGCTGCCGCGCAAGGCCGCGTTGCTCGACAATGAGGCGCAGCACGCAGGCGGCGCTTCAGCCGGCGACGCGCCGCGCCGCCGCGCAAGCCGCCCCGATGGCGATTCCCGCCACTCCAACCTGGATCACGCCGCTTGAGCACGCTTAACGACGTCGCAACTCTGGAATTACCGTTCAAGGCACCGTTCGACTGGCCGCGGCTGCTGCGTTTTTTCAGCGGCCGCGCGACGCCTGGCGTCGAAGCCGTCGAGGACGGCGCGTATCGTCGCGCGGTCGACTGGAACGGCGACAGCGGCACACTCAGCGTGCGGCTGCATCCGCGCAAGCGCTGCATCGTCGCGAGCATCGAAGGGCCGGCGAGCCGGCATGCCGATGCACTCGCCGCGCCGATCGCGAAGATGTTCGATCTGCGCGCCGATCCGAAGAAGATCGCCGCCGGACTCGCCGCGGACCCGTGGCTCGCGCCGCTCGTCGCCGCGGTGCCTGGCCTGCGGGTGCCGGGCGCATGGTCAGGCTTCGAACTGGTGGTGCGTGCGATCGTCGGTCAGCAGGTCAGCGTGAAGGCCGCGACGACCATCATCGGACGGCTCGTGCAGCGCGCGGGCCAACGCATCGACGGCCATCCGCACCAGGACACCGCGTGGCGTTTTCCGACGCCGGCCGCGCTCGCCGAAGTCGATCTCGCGCAGATCGGCATGCCCGGCAAACGCGTCGCCGCGTTACAGGGCTTCGCGCGCGCAGTCGCGAGCGGCGACGTCCCGCTCGACAGCAGCGACACCGTCGACGCCGCGAGCCTGCGCGCCGCGTTGCTCGCGCTCGCGGGCATCGGCCCATGGACTGTCGAATACGTCGCGATGCGCGCATGGCGCGATCCCGATGCATGGCCCGCGTCGGATCTCGTGCTGATGCAATCGATCTGTGCGCGCGATCCTTCGCTGATACGGCCTGCACAGCAGCGCAGCCGCAGCGATGCCTGGCGGCCGTATCGCGCGTATGCCGCGATGCATCTGTGGAACGAGGTAGCGGATCGGGCGGGCGCGGCGCGCGGCGGGTGAGTTGAGCTGAGCGTCGTCACGACGCGCTGATGGCGATGGCGCAGTTCAGCGCGACCCCGCCATGCGCGCTCAAACCCCGCCGAAGCGGCCGCAAGCAGCCGTTCTGGCGAGATGTTAAAGTGCCCGCTACTGAAAATTCCGCCGAACGTTGTCAGCCGCTGTATCGCCTGTGAATCGTCTGGCGATACACGGCGACCGGCAACGCCCGACCTGCATCAATGCCAAACACCACACCATCCGGCACGACCGACGTGCTTTCGCACCGCCTGTCCGTGCTCGACTCGAGCCCGCAGCGCGATGCGCTGATACGCGGCCTGCGCGGCATCGAAAGGGAAAGCCTGCGCGTAACGCGCGACGGCCAGCTCGCGATGACGCCGCATCCGCGCGCGCTCGGCTCGGCGCTCACGCATCCGTCGCTGACGACCGACTACTCCGAGGCGCTGCTCGAGCTGATCACGCCGGCCGAGCAGGACGCCGCCGAAACGCTCGCGCAGCTCGACGTGCTGCATCGTTTCGTCTACGCGGAGCTCGGCGACGAGATCCTGTGGAACAACTCGATGCCGGGGCTGTTGCCCGCCACCGACGACGGCATTCCGATCGCGCACTACGGCACATCGAACATCGGCAAGCTGAAGTACGTGTACCGGGTCGGCCTCGCGCTGCGCTATGGCCGCACGATGCAGTGCATCGCGGGCATCCACTACAACTATTCGCTGAACGAAGAAGTGTGGCGCCTGCTGCACGCCGATCAGCAATCCACCGCGAACGCCGTCGACTTCCAGTCCGACCGCTACCTCGCGCTGATCCGCAATTTCCGCCGCACGAACTGGCTGTTGATGTATCTGTTCGGCGCGTCGCCCGCGCTCGATCGTCGATTCCTCCGAGATCGCAAACACACGCTCGACACGTTCGACGCCGACACGCTGTATCGCCCGTACGCGACGAGCCTGCGCATGAGCGATCTCGGCTATTCGAACACGACCGCGCAAGCCGCGCTGCACGCCGACTACGACACGCTGCCCGGCTATCTCGACGCGCTCGCGAAAGCCGTGAGCCAGCCGTATCCCGCCTACGAGCAGATCGGTACGCAACGCGACGGCGAGTGGGTGCAGATCAACACCAACGTGCTGCAGATCGAAAACGAGTTCTATTCGACGATCCGTCCGAAGCGCGTCACGCATCCGGGTGAGCGGCCGCTCCATGCGCTCGCCGTGCGCGGCGTGCAGTACGTCGAAGTGCGTTGCATGGATATCGATCCGTTCGAGCCGAGCGGCATTTCGCTCGAAACATCGCGCTTTCTCGACGCGTACCTGCTCGTGTGCGCGCTCGACGACAGCGCGCCATTGCCTCCGCCCGCCTATACCGAAGCGAATCAGAACTTCGGCCGCGTGACGATGGAAGGCCGCAAGCCAGGCCTCGAACTGGTTCGCGACGGCAAGCCGGTCGCGATGACCGAATGGGCCGACGAACTGCTCGTGAAAATCGACGCCGCGGCGGCCGTGCTCGACGGCTTGAGGGGCGGCGACGAACACGCGCGCGCGGTCGCCGCGCAACGCGCGAAGCTCGCGGACGTATCGCTGACGCCATCGGCGCGCGTGCTGCAAACGATGCGTGACCAGCAGCAGAGCTTTCTCGCGTTCGGCCTCGCGCAAAGCGAAGCGCACGCCGCGTACTTCCGCGCGCGTCCGCTCGATGCCGTGCAGTCCAAGGCGTTTGCGGACCTCGCGGCGCAATCGCTCGACGAACAGGCGAAGCTCGAACGCGAGGAGGTTGGTTCGTTCGACGCGTTCGTCGCCGCGTATCGGGCCTATACGCTCAATCGCTTCAGTGTCTGAGCGCTCGGACAACAACAACTCGAGAAGTGATCAAGCGGCCCACGTGGCCGCTTTTTCTTTGTCGTGCGAAACCGCAAGTAAGCTCTACGGATTGCTCTCTTCGAGCGCGCGCAATCGGCAAATTCTCCACGCGCCGTCGCGATTCTCTAATCTGGGTGAAACACCGCCTGGATGGGGTGGTCCAAAATGTTATGACAGGCTTCGCAGGGGAGGTACCGACGTGAAGAACAAAGCTCTGTTGGCCACACTGTGTCTCGTAGCGACTGCGGGATGCTCAACGCAGGGTCAGGTCAATCCGGACGTCATGCAGATCGCGACCAAGCCATTGACGTGTTCGAACAAGGCCGAATGCGACCTCTGGTGGCAACGGGCGCAATCGTGGGTCGCGAGTCATTCGAAGTACAAGATCGAGACCGCTAACGACTCGCTGATCCAGACCGCCGGCCCCGACGGTGGCAAGCGGGCTCTCGCGTTTCAGATCACGCGCGCCTCGGAACCCGATGGCACCGTTACGATCGGCTTTTCCGCGCACTGCGACAGCTCGCTCGGCTGCAAGCCGAATCCGTGGGAAGCCGGTGCTGATTTCAAGCAGTATGTGAGAGGCACCACGGGCACAGCCGCCAGCGCGCCGCAAGGCAGTGCGACGCCATCGCAGAACGCGCCCGATGCGACGCATCCGGAGACGATACCCGGAAAGACCACCAGGCTGCCGAATGGCGAGGCGATGTCGCAATAGCTGAAGCTGTGGCGGCAGCGGCGATGCATTCGCCGCTGCCGCGTGTTTGCTTCAGTGTCCTAACGAGGGCCCGCTGCCCTTGCGTGGCTTGGTGATCCACACGAGCACGGCCAGCACGATAAATGCCGCGCACGAGATGCGGAAAAAATCGTTGGTGGCCATCATGTACGCCTGGCTAGTCACCACCTGGTTCAACTGCGCGGTGAGACTGTCGCCGGACAGCCCGACGCCCGCGAGCGCATTCGTATAGGCGCTGGTGTTGGCCGAATACGTGTTGACCGTATCGGCGAGCATCGCGTGGTGATAGATCGTGTCGTTTTCCCAGAACGTCGTGCTGATCGCAGTGCCGATCGCGCCCGACAACGTGCGGAAAAAGTTCGACAGACCCGACGCGCTCGCAAGACGCTCGTCGGGCACGCTCGACAGCGTGATCGTCGTCATCGGCACGAAGAAGCACGCGACGCCGATGCCCTGCACGAGCCGCGGCAGGATCACGTGGCCGAACGGCACGTCGAGTGTGAACGTCGAGTTCCAGAACGACACGATCGCGAACACGATGAACGCGAAGCTCGCGACCATGCGCAGATTCAGCCGATGCATGTTCTTGCCGATCATCGGCGATAGAAACAACGCAAGCAGTCCGACCGGTGCCGTGGCGAGACCCGCGAGGCCCGCCGTGTAGCCCATCACCGTTTGCAGCCATAGCGGAAAGATCACCACCGAGCCGAAGAACGCCATGAAGCCGAACGAAATGATCACGACGCCAAGCGCGAAATTGCGATCCTTGAACAGCGACAGGTCGACGATCGGCTCCTCCTCGGTCAACTCCCACACGAGCAGGAATGCAATCGACACGAGCGCTATCACGGCGAGCGCGACGATGAACGTCGAGTTGAACCAGTCGCGGTCCTTGCCGAGGTCCAGCATCATCTGCAGGCAAGACACGCCGGTCACGAGCAGCACCAGGCCCACCACGTCGATGCGCTGGCGCGTCGTCTGCGTTTCGCGGCCACGCAGCAGCAGATACGCGCAGAACGCCGAGAACAGGCCGATCGGAACGTTGATGTAGAAGATCCACGGCCACGTGAAGTTATCGGTGATATAGCCGCCCATCACCGGGCCGAAGATCGGCGCGCAGATCACCGTCATCGCCCATAAGCCGAGCGCGAGGCCGCGCTTCGCGGGGGGGTAGGAGCGCATCAGAATCGTCTGCGACAGCGGCACCATCGGCCCGGACACGAGCCCTTGCGCGAGCCGGAATGCGATCAGCGATTCGAAGTTATGCGCGAAACCGCAGGCCGCCGACGCGATCGTGAACAGCAGCACCGACAGCGTGAAGAGCCGTACCTCGCCGACGCGTCGCGCGAGCCAGCCGGTCAGCGGCACGGCAATCGCCGAGGCGACCGAGTACGACGAGATCACCCAGGTGCCCTGACTGGCCGCGACGCCGAGACTGCCGGAAATGGTCGGCACTGCGACGTTCGCAATCGAGGTGTCGAGCACCTCCATGAAGGTGCCGAGCGCAAGCCCGACGGTCAGCAGCGCGAGCGTGCCGCCTTTGAGCGGAGCGGGTTCGGCTGCGGGCAGCGCGGCGTTGGAAGCCGTGGCATCCATAATTTTGGTTCTCCTCAGCGGCAAAAGCTTGTCGTGGCAGCTTTATCGGGCGTTCCAGACATGATGCTTACATGCCGCATCACCCTCTGCCCAGACAGATATCTGATGACAATGGCGCCTTGGAAAGGCGCCTTGTGATTGTCTTGCTAGTACTGCGTGATGAAGCGCCGCCGCCCTCCGACGACGATCGCGCCTCGACGCACGCTTCGGCTCATCGCCGCGGCTCGTCCGGCGGTGACACCGGTCCGCAACCCGCGTCGGCTTCCCCCTCGGGACCGTTTGCGATGAAACGGGCGAGCAGGTGAATCAGCGTCGCGTGCTCCTCGGCGGTAAAGCCGCGCAGTTGGTCGTTCAGCACGGTCGCGCCGAGGTTCGGCAGTTGCCGCGCGGCCTCGTGGCCTTGCGGTGTCAGCTCCAGTTTCACCATGCGTCGGTCGTCGTTGCTGCGCGTGCGCACGACGAAGCCTTTCTTTTCCAGGCGATCGAGCAGTCGCGTCATCGAGCCGCTGTCGTACGACATCGCGCGCGACAGCTCGAAAGGCGTACTCGCGCGTCGCGACGACAGCATCAGAATCACGCCGATCTGCTGTGCGGTGAGTCCGAGCGGCTTGACCGCACGGTCCGTGCGCTCGACTAGCACATTGCGCGCTTTCGTCAGGTAGTAGCCAAGACTGCTCGTGAGCTCGACTTCGTCCGCTTTGTAGGGGCCATCAACCATGGGGTATCCGAAACATCCACGCAACACGAAGTTTAGCTGCCTAAGCAGACAAGTCAAATCACATTTTGCGGTGCGCAACGAGCCGACCTAAAAACAACAGTCGCATCTTTTGCGCCGCACAGTATCTTGAAATTTGCTTGCATGGTCAATATTATGACAAGCAATGAGTTTCGCGCGTCCTGCGCCATTCGAGACCATGTTCTGACCGATCGACCGCACGCCGCCCGCCTTGCGACGCGCGCCAAAGGATTTCCCCGATGCTGTACCTCAAAAACACGCTTGGCGGCCTCAGCCGCTCACTGACCGATTCCGCACTCCATAGCTTCCAGGGCCGGCACCGCTGGTGGAAGCTCGCGCTATTCGCGGGATTGTTCGTGCTGCCGGGCGGGTCGGTGGGCGTCGCGCTGCTCGCTTGGGCCGAGCATCGACGGGAAACAGAGCGGGCGAAGAAGGACAACGCCGTAATGGAATCCAGCGAAATCGTATTGCCGAAGGAAAGCTTCGCGATTGAGACGGAAAACGTCGTCGCCGCGACAGCCAACAGCGGCAACGCTTGCCTCGCATCCGGTGGTGCGTCGTGCCGGGCCGCGGCTGGCAGGCTCGCGTGTCAGCGTCAGCGTCAACGCCAGCAGACGCAATCAACGGAAACGAGGCTCTGAAGGGGTACCGATTCGCCGCGCCTTTCTCGCCATTTCAAACACCGCAAACCCGCTGCTCCTCGCTCCGCCGGTAACAACGCGTAACCATCGCGTCACCGCAAGTAACACACCTGCGCACCGCCTCGCATTAACCTTTCAGCTTTCGGTTTCCCGCGCTCGCGCGGGCCCATACGCTAACATTCCGGCAGACCACGATCTCGCCCGGCCGGTGGCGCCGTTCCCTGCCATACCGCGGCGGCCAGAAGGAATTCATTGCATGCAGTCTGTTCGAATCTCGCGCGCGCGGGCATTTGCGCCGCGCGTCCTGTCCCTTGCCGTCAGCGCGGCCTGCGCGGCACTCGTCGCCGCCTGCGCGGTCGGCCCGAACTATCAGCGGCCGGCCACCGAGATCCCCGCGTCGTTCAAGGAGGCCGCGCCCGGCTGGAAGGTTGCCGAGCCCGCCGATCAACACGACCGCGGCGACTGGTGGGCGATCTACGAAGACCCGAAGCTCAACGAACTCGAAGACAAGCTCAACGCAGCGAACCAGACCATCGCGCAATTTGCCGCGAACTACCGGCAGGCGCGCGCGCTCGTCGGCGAAGCGCGGGCCGCGTACTTCCCGACCATCGGTGCATCGGCAGGCGCGACCCGCTCGGGCAACGGCGCGCAAACCGGCGGCAATGCGACGACGGCGACGAGTCGCGAAGGCATCAATAACAGCTTCAACGTCCAGATGACGGCGAGCTGGGAGCCGGACCTGTGGGGCTCGGTCACGCGCTCGGTCAACGCACAGAAAGCCGGCCAGCAGGGCGCGGCCGCCGAACTCGCAAACGCGCGCCTGTCCGCTCAGGCAACGCTCGCGCAGACCTACTTCCTGCTGCGCGCGCTCGACTCCACGCAGAAGCTGCTCGACGACACTGTTCTCGCCTATCAGCGCTCACTGCAGCTCACGCAGAATCAGTACGCGGCCGGCGTCGCCGCGCGCTCGGACGTGATCCAGGCGCAAACGCAGCTGCAATCGGCGCAGGCCGCCGCGATCGAGAACGGCATCCAGCGTGCGCAGGACGACGAGCACGCGATCGCGGTGCTGATCGGCGTGCCCGCGTCGATGTTCTCGCTGCCGCCGATGCCGCTCACCGCGACGCCGCCCGCCGTCCCCGCGCAGATGCCGTCCGCGCTGCTCGAACGCAGGCCGGATATCGCATCGGCGGAACGCAAGGCCGCGGCGGCCAACGAGCAGATCGGCGTGGCGATCGCCGCGTTCTTCCCGTCGCTCACGCTGTCGGCGACCGGAGGCTTCGAGAACTCGGTGTTCTCGCAATTGTTGACGTTGCCGTCGCGCTTCTGGACGCTCGGCCCGCAACTGGCCGGGACGATCTTCGACGCCGGCCTGCGCAAGGCCCAAACCGAGGCCGCGCGCGCCACCTATGACGCGGATGTCGCGACCTATCGGCAGACGGTGCTCGCCGCGTTCCAGGACGTCGAGGACAACCTTGCGTCGCTGCGCATCCTCGAGCAGGAAATCGTCGTGCAGCGGCAGGCGGTCGACTCGGCGCGCCAGGCGCTCGCCATCGTGACGAACGAGTACAAGGCGGGTACGGTCGGCTTCGTCAACGTGCTGACCGCGCAGACCACGGCGTTCACGGCCGAACAGAAGCTCGAGAATATCGCCGGGCAGCGGATGGTGTCGTCGGTGGGGCTCGTGAAGGCGCTCGGCGGCGGCTGGGATGCGTCGCAGATGAATCGCGAGACCGGCGATGTCGCGGCGCCCGCGCCGCTGCCGGCATCGGCTCCGGCGGCTGCGGCAGCGGCAGCGGCAGTCGGCGCGGCGTCCATCGCACAGGGCAATGCGCCGCCAGCGCGGGTGCAAAACAAATAATTGCCCGCTGCGCCCGCCGCGCAGCAGAATCGCAATATAGAAGAGGCATGACCGCGATTCGCGGCCATGCCTCTTTTTTCATCCCGCTACGCGCGCGAAGCGCACCTCAGTGCATGAACGTCAGCGCCACCGTATCCGGCCCGCTCGGCCGGCCGAGCAGGTTCAGCAGGCCGGCGAGGTTGTCATGCTGTTCCGGCGCGGCGCTCGCCGTGCCACGAAACGACGTCGATGCGGCCGACATCGTGCCGCTGCCGGTCAGCGTCAACGGTCCTTTGATCGTACTCAGATCGAGCGCCGACGACTTGCCCTGCGCCTGAAACCTGACCCGGTACGACCCGAGCGGCTTCACGAGCGACACACGCGAGCTGACGTCGTCGAGCGTCATCGTCAGTTGGCCGAACGCTTCGCCGTTGAAGCTGCGCCAGTCGGTCCACGACAACTGCACATTGCCCTGCAGATCGAGCGTGTTGAACGGCGCGCCAAGGCCCGCGAGCAGCGACGCCGGCACCGCGAGCACGCCCGGCGTGACGGTTGCGCCGCGCGGCGTCGCATCGACCGTGATCGGGTCGGGCATTGCCTCGCTATGGCGCATGACCATGCGCACGCGTCCGGTGAAAAGCGGCCAGAACGCGGTGCGCCACTCGATCCGCCCAGGCAGCAGCGTCGCGGCGCTCATATCGGAGCCGGCGGCCAGCATCAGCGTCGCCGAGCCGTGCCACAGCGAGCCCTCGGCGTCGACGAGATTGACGTGCCCGTGCGTTTGGCGCGCGAACTGCGGCGTAATCCACGCGGCCGGCAGCAGCGCGAGCGTCACGGCCGCCACTGACAAAACGGCGACCACCAGCCACGGCAGCGCCCTACGCAGGCGCCACATCCAGTAATTCATGCGAGATCCTGTAGCGAGCGGCGCGTCGTTATTTCGTGCTCGACGGTTGCAGCGCGACCGTCAGATCCACCTGGCCGTCGTCTTTCAACGCGGTGATATGCGCCTCGGAGACCTGCACCTTGAACTGCTTTCGCACGTCATCGACCCACGCGGTCCAGGCCGGAAACGCGACGTTTTTCATCTGCACCTGCACTGCGTTGCCGACGAACTGCACCTGCGTCGCGGCAAGTCCATGCTCGCTGAGCGATGCGGAGAGCGCGTCCTTCAGCGCCGCGCCGGTCGGCGCGACACCTTGCGCAGCCGCCGACAGCGAACGCGCCTCGTTCGCCTGCGCGGTCATCTGCGCGAGCTGCCGCTGCAGGCTGGGCAGCGATTGACGCAAATGCGCGCGGCCTTCCTGCGCGGGCGCCCATAGCACCGACCACGCGATCGCCACCGCGAGCGCGGCGCCGCCCCACGTCAGCAGGGCCTTTTCGCGATCGGTGCGCTGGTCCCAGAAGCCAGCCCATGTTTGAGCGAGTTCAGCTTTCATTGTCCGTTCCTGATGGTCCACTTGCCGGTGCTGCTGTCGATCGCGCCGGTCAGGCCGTTGCGCGCGAGGCGCTTGGCGAAGTCGGGGTCGACCTTGATCGCGGGTTTGAAGGTCACGTCGAGGCGGTGCTCGTGATAGTCGAGCGCGGCGATGCCGTTGACCGGTAGCGGCGACAACGAGCGTGCGAGGCCGTCGGCGAGCGACAGGAAATCCTCCGGCGACAGCTCGCCCGCCGCGACGCGTAGTTGTTGCAACTGACGCGCCATCTGATCGGGCGCGTCGAGCACGACGGTCGTCTTCGGGAACGTGTTGAGCAGCAGCTCCGTCATCTGCGTGTTGATCGCGTCGCGCTGACGCGCGAGCATCAGCCACTGCACGTTCGCGCCGATGATAGCGACGACGAGCGCGGCGACCGCGAGCACGATCGGCAAACGCAGACGCCGCAGCGTCGCGCGATCGAGGCGCCACGGCTGCGACGCGAATTCGAACTGGCACAGGTCGAAGCGGCATTCGAGCGCGCGCCGAGCGAGCTGCTCGAACGGCAGCGGACTCGCGCCGTGGATATGCGAGGCGAGCCGCGCGGGACTCGTCGTGGGGTGGTTGGGCTCGTTACCCGGCACTTCGGTCAGCATGTACAGCGACACCGGCGCCGCTCCCGCCAGTGCGGAGAGCGTCGCGTTCACCGCATTGGCCGGGGCCGCGAGACCCTCGCCCTGCACGCCGCGCGCAATCGCCAGTTCGACGCGCGGCACGCCGCTGTCGACCGCGCCTTCGACCAGCAGCGCGGGCGCGGTCTGCACGACCGCACCGAGCACCGCGGCCACCATCGGCACGATGGACGGCGCCTCGGGCGCGACCACCGGCGCGACGCCCGGCAGCGACGTCGCGACGCTCGCCGCGCCAGCCATCACCGGCTCGCGCACCTCGGCGGTTTCGTCGACGTTCGCGGCGACTTCGGTCACCGGCGCCGGCGGCAGGCAACGCGTGACCGGCACCGCGCGCAGGCTGCGATGACCGGCCGCCGTGAACGCCTCGCAGATGAAACGGAACCAGCCGCGATCGATGATCGCGAGCAGGTGCCGGCCCTCCCCAAGCCCCTGCGGATCGACCGCGATATGACAGGTCTGCGGGTCCTGGATCAGTTGATCCTCGACGATATTGGGCAGCGCCTGGCGCAGCTTCGGGCCGCGCAGCGGCGGCAGCGTCGCGGGCATCAGCAGCAGGTCGCGCGCGGCGACCATCAGCACCGTCGTGTTCGCGCGCGGCAGCAGCGCGAGCGCCGAGCGCCCGGCGCGCTGCGTGCGCTCGGCCTTGTCGAGCAGCACGAACGGTAGCTCGGGCAGTTGCCACTCCTGCGAGGGCACCGCCGGATCACGCGGCGGCAATAGGACGATCAGCGTGCTCAAAGGCCACTCTCTCTGTGGATTGCGTTATTCATAGTTGGTCTTGTACCCGCACGATACGCGTAGTGTGAGTCAGCGGATCGCGATAGACGAGTGTCGTGCGATCCACTTCGGCGCGCTCGTGCTGCACACTGCCGTGGACTAAAAAGTAGCTCGAATTGACGTCGAACTGATTCGGATCGATCGACGCCGATTGCACGCCGGCGGCGGTCAGCGCGAGCTGCACGTCGCCGGCGTTGCGGAAAAACACGGTCTGGCGCCGCGCGACCAAGGCCTGCGCCTGCGACACGGTCATGCCCGGCACCACCGCCGCGATCACTTCGGCCGACGCGGTGTTCATGTTGATCGCGGTGACGGTCGGAAGCACGGTGACGAACGGCCGCAGCTTTGCGACGATCTCCGGTGTGTAGCCCGGAATGTCGAGCAGCGAATCGACGCCCGTCATCAAGAGCGGCGCGACCGCCACGTTGTCCTCGCCGTCCTCGATGCCGGGCTGGTTCGTGAAGTTGCCGCCCGTCATCCCGCCGCCGCCGACGTGCGGCGAGCTGCTGATCGACGTGCCGGTCTGAAAGCGCGTCGCCGATTGTGAGAGCCCCGCGCGCACGTGCAGCGCGGTCACTTTGGCCAGCTGCCCGCTCAGGCCGAGCGACACCAGCAGGCGCTGATACGCGGCCATCTGCTCGGCGCTGATTTGCGTCACGCCGGGCGCCGGACTCGCGACCAGATTGCGCAGATTGAATCTGGACTGCGCGTCCTCGATCGAGCCCGACAGGTACGTGGCCGCGCCTTGCTCAGCGCGCACCTCGCCGATCTGGCCGAGAAAATCCGACAGCCGCGTTTTCGCGATCGGCACGCCCCACAAGCCGCCCCAGATACGTGATGCCCGCCGACGTGTCGCCTTCGGAGCGCAGGATCAGCCGGGTCCAGTCGAGCGCGCCGCGCGCGACCCATTGCGCCTGGGACAGCAGCCGCTGATTCTCGATGCGGCGGATCTGCACCTGCTGGCGCCACAACATGCCGGACACGAGGATCGCCGACAACGCGACGACGAGCAGCGCGCTGATGATGGCGGCGCCTCGCTCGCGTGCACGTGCGCGCGAAGCGGATGGGGACTTCTTCGGCAACGACGAGGAGAACGTCATGTCATTCTCCGACCAGAAAAACGCGCGTGACCGGCTTTGCGAGCGATGTCGCGCCGATGCTGACCTGGAGCCCCGTCACCGAGCGCGGCATCGGCGCGTTGCCGAGTTGCGGCACCTTCAGATTGTTGATGGCCTGGTTCATCGCGGTTTGCACGTCGTTCATCTGGATGGTCCAGCCGAGCTTCGGCACATACATGCGCGCCGAGATCGAGCCGACGCCGCCCATCAGCGGCACCGCGGTCCAATCTTCGTCGCTGCCGTGCAACGCGCGCCGCAAGTCGCCGACGTTGCCGATCGGCGGCGACGCATAGCGCACGACGCGGCCGTTCGAGATCTGATAGCGCACCACCTGCAGACGCGGCGCGGTGCCCGGCAGCACCATGTGCCGCACGATCTGCAGCGTGTTGCCGGAGACCGACACCGCGGCCTGGCTGGCTTCGTCGTCGCTGGCGGCCTGGCGCGCGTCGATGCGCATCTGGTCGAACAGTTGGGCGAACACCCGCTCGTCTTCCATCGCGTTCGTGATCGTCGAGCGGGCACGGATGATCTGATCGAGCCCGCGCCACGACAGCACGGCGATCACCGCGAGGATCGCGATCGCGACCAGCAGTTCGATCAGCGTGAAGCCGCGCGCGCCGTAACGGCGGCGGCGCTCACAGCGAGCGGTTGATTTCATTCGCGACCACCGTGACCATCTGGGCGAGATTGCCGGACTGGCCGGGCATCGCCACCATCACTTCGACACGGCGAAACACCGGATTCGGCGTCGCCGTCACATGCTCGGTACAGCGCAGTTGCAGATTGCCTTGCGAGCAATCGAAGCTCGTCGAGCCGATGTCCGGCCATGCATGCTTCAGATGCAGGTCCGCGAGCGCGTTGTCCGCGCTCCAGCCGGCGAGCAGACGCCGGTGCAGATCCGCTTCGCCGCTCGCCAGACTGCCGACCGCGCGCAGCGACGCGGCAAGCGCCACCGCGATGATGGCGAGCGCGACCAGCACCTCGATCATCGTGAAGCCGCGCTGGTTGCGGCACGCGATAGCGCGCGTGTTGCAAAGAGAAAAGGCATGGGCGGGCCTGCCATAACGTCGCATCCGCATGTCAGCGCACCTCGTAGCGGCCATTGCCGGTACTGACGATCGTCGCCTGTCCGGCCGCCGAAAACAGCGTGACCTGCACCGGCACGTCGATCGCCTCGGTACCGAACACGATGCGATCGGTGTGCGAATCCGAACCCGGGAAACTGATCGCGACACTGGTCACGCCGCCTTCCCACTTACGCGGCCCGAGCAGATCGTCACGCAACGGACGCCAGCCGTCCTGGGTGCGCTGATCGAAACGGAAGCCGCCTTCGAACGGCTGCCACGCGATCGGCCGCGCCCGCACCTGCGCTTCGTCGCCAGCCGATTCGAACAGCAGCGCGAGACGCTGCGCTTCTTCGTTCAGATCGGTGCGCGGATTGCGGGTCATCGTCAGCGCGGTCAGCGACACGAGCAGACCCGCGATCACGAGCACGACCATCATTTCGAGCAGCGTGAAGCCAGCCGCGCGGCCGCGGCGTTGCCGGGAGCGCGGCCGTGAAGCCGAACACGGAGTGTCCACACGGGACTTGCAAGCGGACGTGCGCATAGTGCCGGCCATCGACGATCAACGAATATTCAAACAGCAATGCATCGGTGAAGCACGCCCGCTTCGTCGCGCCACGCAAATTGCGGCGCGGCGGGCAGGGCGCCCGGTGAAACCAGCGGCCAACCCAGTGGCAACGAGGGCGCGTGCGAGAACATCATCGATCCTGGCGGGATGCTCTGTTCAGCGTGCTTATTGCCAGGACCCGACGTCGGCATCGTTGCCTTCGCCGCCCGGCTTGCCATCGGCACCGTAGCTGAACACATCGATCTCACCGTGCACGCCCGGATTCAGATACTGATACGCGTTGCCCCACGGATCGTTCGGCAGACGCTCGAGATAGCCGCCGTCCTTCCAGTTGTTCGGCACCGGGTCGGTGGACGGTTTTTCGATCAGCGCGCGCAGGCCCTGTTCCTGGGTCGGATAGCGGCCGTTGTCGAGGCGATAGAGTTTCAACGCCTGCATCACGGTGCCGATGTCCTGCTTCGCGGCGACGCGCCGCGCTTCGTCCGGACGGCTCATGATCTTCGGCACGATCAGCGCGGCGAGAATGCCGAGAATCGCGATCACGACCATGATTTCGATCAGCGTGAAACCGCGTTGACGACGGCCGCGTGAACCCGCGTTGTCAGCGCGGCGAATGGTCGACAGTTGCATAGCTTGCTACCTCTTTTCAGGTGAAATTTTCGGCTCGGGTTGTCAGATTGAACACGCCGGGCCGGTCATTTTAATGTCATGCAGTTGAAGGCTTTCAACCCACCGCAATATTCACAATAGTCCGTACAATGTGCGCATGAACGCCATCCAAATCCGCCTCCTGTCGCTCGCGCTGTTCGCCGCTTTCTGCGCGACGCTCACCTACTGGGTCATCACGCTCACCACGATGTCCGGCGCGCCGCTACCGGCTGCCGCCGCACACGCGCAGGTCTCGACCGACCAGGCCGCGACGCTGTTCGGCGGACAGCTCGCGCGCAACGTCAATCAGGACATCCATCTGTTCGGCATCCTCGCGTTGAGCGAAGGCGCCGCGGCGATCGTCAGCGTCGGTGGCGAGCCGCCGCACGCGGTGTCGCTCGGCAGCACGCTGATGCAAGGCACGAGGCTCTCCGAAGTTCGCGCCCGCTCGATCATCATCGACCGCAACGGCGCCCACTCGGAAATCTTCCTGCCCGCCAATTCCAGCGGTCCCACCATTTACGTGCGCTGAAACTTGAAGCGGTTGCGCGGCTGATACGGCACGCCGCGCCAATCCTTTCTTTTCCTTCCTCGCGCTACGGCTGCTGCTACTGCACGAGGTTGTTCAGTTCGATGATCGGCAGCATCACCGCAAGCACGATCACGAGCACCACGCCCCCCATCGCCAGAATCAGCAGCGGCTCGAGCAGGCTCGTCAGGAACATCGTGCGACGCTCCAGCTCCCGCGCTTCGCCGTCGGCCGCGCGATCGAGCATCGTCGTCACGTCGCCGGTCGCTTCACCCGAGCGGATCAGGTGCACGAGCACCGGCGGAAACGTCTTCGTGTTGCCGAGCGCGCGCGACAGCGACGTACCTTCGCGCACCCGCACGATCGCATCGTCGATGTTCTCGCGCATTGCGTTGTTGCTGAGCGTATCGGCCGCGGCCTGCAACGCGCGCAGAATCGGCACGCCCGCCGCGGTCAGAATGCCGAGCGTGCTGGCGAAGCGCACGGTGTTATAGCCGCGCACCAGCTTGCCGAGCAGCGGCGCGGTCAGCAGCCAGCGGTCGAAGGCAAGACGCGGGCCCGGTTGCCTGAGCGTCGCGCGCACCAGATAGACGACCGCGATCACGCCGATCAGCATCGCCCACCACCAGTGCCGCACGAAACCAGACAGCGCCATCATCACGATCGTCAGAAACGGCAGTTGCTGCTTGGTGCTCGCGAACACGTTGACGACCTGCGGCACCACATAGCTGAGCAGGAACGTAACGATGCCGAACGCGATGATCGTGACGATCGTCGGATACGTGAACGCCAGCACGATCTTCTGCTTCAGGGCATTGCGCTGCTCGATGTAATCGGCGAGCCGCGACAGCACCAGGCCGAGCTTGCCCGTGTGTTCACCGGCCGCGACGAGCGCCCGGTAGATCTCGGGGAAATCCTTCGGATGCTGCTGCAGCGCGTTCGCAAGCGAATGACCGCCGAGCACTTCGGCGCGAATCGCCGCCATCAGCTCGCGGATGTAGTCGCGCTCCGACTGCTCGGTCAGCACCGAGAGCGCTTCGTCGAGCGGCAGGCCCGCGATCAGCAGACTCGCGAGCTGCCGCGTCAGAATCGCCTGCTCGCGCTGCGACAGACGACGCCCGAGCGCGAGCCGCTGATTGCGCTCGCCGCGCGTGCGCGACGCCGCCGGTTCGACGACGAGCGGCGTGAGTCCCTGCGAACGCAGGTTGGTGCGCGCGCCGCGCGCACTGTCGGCGTCGAGCACGCCTTTTTGTGCCTTGCCCGCCGCGTCGATCGCTTCAAAACGGAATGCCGGCATGCGCTTATGCTCCGCCCGTCACGCGAATCACTTCTTCGAGCGACGTCAGTCCCGATGCGAGCCAGCGCTCCGAATCCTCGCGCAGCGTGCGCATGCCTTGGGCGCGGCCCGCTTCGAGAATTTCGGCATCGGCCGCGTTGCGGTGGATCAGCGAGCGGATCGTTTCGTCGATCAGCAGCAGCTCGTAGACGCCGCGCCGTCCCGCGTAACCGGATTGGCCACAACGGTCGCAGCCGACCGGATGCCAGCGCTTGCTACCGTCTTCCTCGGTGCGCTCTTCTCGGCACACCGGGCACAGTCGCCGCACCAGCCGCTGCGCGAGCACGCCGAGCAGCGACGAGGCGAGCAGATACGGCTCGACGCCCATGTCGGTCAGACGCGTGACGGCCGATGCCGCGTCGTTCGTGTGCAGCGTGGCGAGCACCAGGTGGCCGGTCAGCGATGCCTGCACCGCGATCTGCGCGGTTTCGAGGTCGCGGATTTCGCCGATCATGATGACGTCCGGGTCCTGACGCAGAATCGAGCGCAATGCGCGCGCGAAGCTCATGCCGATCCGCTCGTTGACCTGCGTCTGGCCGATGCCGGACAGGTCGTATTCGATCGGGTCTTCCACCGTCATGATGTTGGTGGTTGCCGTCTCCAGTCGCGACATCGACGCATACAGCGTCGTCGTCTTGCCTGAGCCGGTCGGGCCGGTCACGAGCACGATGCCGTGCGGTTTGCCGATCAGCTTGTCGAACTGGCCGAGCGTGTCGGATGCCATGCCGAGCGCTTCGAGATTGAGCCGCGCCGCGTCTTTCTCGAGCAGACGCAGCACCGCGCGCTCGCCGTGGCCGGTGGGCAGCGTCGATACCCGCACGTCGACCGGACGACCACCGACGCGCAGCGTGATGCGGCCGTCCTGCGGCAGACGTTTCTCGGCGATGTCGAGCTGCGCCATGATCTTGATCCGCGAGATCAGCGCGCCGTGCAGCGCTTTCTTGGGCCGCACCACGTCGCGCAGCGTGCCGTCGACGCGAAAACGCACTACCGACGCATTCTCGAACGGCTCGATATGGATATCCGACGCCTGCTCGCGCGCCGCTTGTGTGAGCAGCGCGTTGATCATGCGGATGATCGGCGCGTCGTCTTCCGATTCGAGCAGATCCTCGACTTCGGGGATGTCCTGCATCAGCCGCGACAGATCGACTTCGCCTTCCACTTCGCCGACCACCTGCGCGGCGCTGCCGTCCTGGCGCGCATAGGCCTGGTTGATCGCCTGCGCGAGATCGTCGGCGGGCACGCGCACGACCGACACTACGCCGTAGTTGCGCGCGATTTCGGCCAGCGCGGCTTCGCTCGTGCGTTCGCTGATCCAGACTTCGAGGCTATCGGCATGCTGATGCGCGACCAGGATCTGGCCGCTCCGCGCAAAACCGTATGGCACGAGCCGGGCGGCGAGCGGCGAGGGTGCCGCGCGCTCGCCGGCCGCGGCATCGCCGTTCAGCGGACGTTGCGAGGGCGCGGTTTGCGCGGGCATCTGCGTCACGGACGCGCTCCCGGCGACACCGTGCTCGGCACCGGGCCGCTCGCCGGCTCGACGACGGCCGGTTGCGGCATGGTTTGCGGCACGGGCTGGGTCGTAGTCTGCGCGCCAGCTTGCGGCACGGCCGGCGCGCCGGCTTGCGGTACGGCCTGCGGCGGTACCTGTTGAGGCACCTGTTGCGGTAGCTGCTGCGGCATCATCTGCTGGCGGCGCATCTGGTTCAGGTCGAACAGGTTCATCGCCGGCACCCCGCCCTGGCTCGGGCCGAGCGGCATCGGCGGCACGACCGGATCGTCGCGATCCCTCATGATGTTGTTGTCCTGACGGTACGCGCCCTGCACACCCTGGATGTAGTCGTAGCGGTTCGCCGTGACGGCCTGCGTGGTGTCGCGGTCGGCGAGAATGACCGGGCGCAGGAACACCATCAGGTTAGTCTTGTTGCGCGTCTTCTGCTCGGAGCGGAACAGCTGGCCCAGCCACGGAATGTCGCCAAGCAGCGGCACCTTGCTGTTGCTGACCTGGTAGTTGTCCTGCATCAGGCCGCCGAGCACTATGATCTCGCCGTTATCGCACAGCACGGTCGACTGGATCGAACGCTTCGTGAATTCCGGGCCCGCCGGGTTCGTCGCCGCGTTGTTCGTACCGTTCACGATCGCCGAATCTTCCGTGTAGAGCAGCAGCTTCAGGATGCCGCCGTCGGTAATCTGCGGCTTCACGTGCAGCGTCAGACCGACGTCGACCCGGTCGAACGTATTGAACGCCGCGCTCGTCGTGCCGCTCGTCAGGTTCGAGTACGAACCGGTCTGGATCGGCACGTTGGTACCGACGATGATCTTCGCCTCTTCGTTGTCGAGCGTGATCAGGTTCGGCGTGGACAGCACGTTCGCGTCTGCGGTCTGCGACAGCGCCTGCAGCAGTGCGCCGAGACCCTGCACGCCGAAGATGTTGTGGATCCAGCCAACGTTCAAGCCCTGTTGCAGGCCCTGGCTGCCTAGCGCCGTCGCGAGACCGCCGGTCGAACCAGCCGCGGCCGCCGCGGCCGTCAGGTTGATGATGCTGTTGCCCGAGCCAGTCGCCAGGTTGGTGCCGGCAAACAGGTTGCCGTTCGCGACCTGCCACTGAATGCCGAGGTTGCCGCTCGTATTCGAGTTCAACTCGACGATCAGTGCCTCGATATACACCTGCGCGCGACGCGCATCGAGCTGGTCGATCACCGCGCGCAAGTTGCGGTACGTCGCTTCGGGCGCGGTGATGATCAGCGAGTTGGTCGCGGAATCGGCGGTAATCATGCCGCCGCCCTGATCCTCGCTCTTTTCCTTGTCGCCGCCGAGAAATCCGCCGGTATTACTGCTGGAGCCCGAAGCGCCGCCGCCCATCGGCGAGTTCATCGAGCCGCCGCCGAGGCCGCCCGACGGCAACGGCGGCGTGCCCGACGAGCCCGTCGAATAGCTGCTGTTCGACAGACCGCCACCGCCGCCGCCGCCACCGCCGCCGCCGCCACTCGTGTTCTGGTTGAACGAGTTCGCCTCGTTCGCGCCACCCGACGAGCCCTCGCCACCGCCCTTGCCGAGCATGTTGCGCAGCGTGCGCGCGAGCTTCGTCGCGTCGGCATTGCGTAGCGGCACGACGTGGATGTTGCCCGGCATCGCGGTCGGCATGTCGAGCTGCTTGGCGAGCTCCTTGGCCGCCGCGAGGCGTGCGGTGTTCGACGCGCGCATCAGCAGCGAGTTGGTGCGCGGATCGGACGAGATCGACACCTTGAGCGTCGCGTCCGTGCTGCCGATCGAGCCCGGATCGAGCATCTTGTTCATCTGCTGCGCGATGTCGATCGCATTCGCGTTCTTCAGCGGCACGACCGCAACCGCCTGACCGGCCGCGCTATCGACACCCGCGATGATCTGGGCGATGCGCCGCACGTTGTCGGCGTAGTCGGTGACGACGATCGTATTGTTGGAGGGGTAGGCCGCGACCGTGTTGTTCGGCGAGATCAGCGGACGCAGAACCGGCAGCAGATTGTTGGCCGACTCATTCCTCAGCGTGAAGACCTGCGTGACGACCTGGTCGCCGCGCGCCGTCGGCGCGTTGCCGACGTAGGTCGGCACGCCCTGTAGCTTGGCGTCGGCCTCGGGCACCACTTTCAGCACGCCATGATCCTGCACGAGCGCGAACCCCTGCATGCGCAGCGCGGACTGCAGGGTTTTGAGCGCCTGATCCTGAGGCACAGAATTTTCGGACACGAGGTTCAGTTGCCCCTTCACCCGCGGATCAACGATGATCGTCTTGCCGGTCGCCGCGCCGATCGCCTTGGCGACCTGGTCGATGTCGGCGTTGACGAAGTTGAGTGTCACCTGCGCCTGTGCAGTTTGCGCGGTGATCAGTCCAGCCACCAGCAGCGCCGTTGCCACCCGACGCAAAGTCATACAATTTCTTCTCATGGGATGTAATATCGATGCCGGCAGCCTCTGCCACCGACGGTCATGCGATGCGGACCCGGCGGCAAGCTACCGCCCGGTCGGTTTGTGAGCCGGCCCTAAAAGCGAGTTTCGCTTTGAGCTCCAGCGTCCCGACGTCCGAAAAAATCGAACAGTAACAGCTTTTCATGTCGGAATTGAAACAAAACAAGGGGCCTCATGCGAATCCACGAAGATCGCAGAGCTGTTATTAAATTGAAAGCTACCCGCCGCCGTACACTCACGCCATTACCCGGCTTTGTACGGTCTTATGTCGGTTAGCCAACTTGACGAAGGTCGGACTGCCGGTATGATACGAGCCGTTCGACCCACTGTTATGTGTTTGCTGACGCGGGTTTTCCCCGATGTTCGACAAACGCCCGGCCAGCTTGCCGTTGCGGCCGAGACGGCGGTCGGTGAACTGCCTTACCGATTCTTACCTCGGGTTTGCTTAGTCCTATTGACCGATGAAACGTCCGCTCCTCACCGTTGCCGCCACGCTCGCGCTGCTCGCCGCAGCCGGTTCCGCGCGCGCCGACTGCTTCGATGAAGCGGCGAAGTATCAGAAGGTCAATCCGCTGATCTTACGGGCTATCGCGTGGCAGGAGTCGCACAACCGGCCGGATGCGCAGCACAAGAACGCGAACGGCTCGACCGACTACGGTGTGATGCAAATCAATTCCGTGCATCTGCCGGTGCTCGCCCAGTACGGGATCTCGCAGGGCACGCTGATGGAGCCGTGCAAGAACGTGTACATCGCGGCGTGGCATCTGCGCCGCCAGATGAACAAGTACGGCAATACCTGGCAGGCGGTCGGAGCATACCACTCGGAGACGCCGACGTTGCGGGACAAATACGCGCAACAGATCGCTGCAATTCTGCGCAGCTGGAAGTTGATGCCCGCGCAGTAAGCCATTCCAACGCTGTCGCTCGCACGAGCCGCACGCATTTTAATGCACAATGCGACTTCGTGCTTTTGTCGCGCCGTCGCAGCGACGCCGACGATTTGGCCCCACGCCCGGCACGCCTTCCAATCTTCCCGTATTTCGTACCGCGATGAACCAGCCGCTATTGCCCATCACCGTGCTCTCCGGTTTTCTGGGCGCTGGCAAGACCACGCTCCTGAACCACATCCTCGCGAATCGCGCCGGTTTGCGCGTCGCCGCGATCGTCGACGATCTGGCCGACGTCAATATCGACCCGACGCTCGTGCGTGATGCGGCCGAGCTGCCGGGCGTCGACGAGCAGATCGTCGAACTCAGGAACGGCTGCATTTGCTGCACACCGCGCGACGATCTGCAAAGCGAAATCCGTCGCCTCGCCGGCGAAAAGCGCTTCGACGTGCTGGTGATTGAATCGAGTGGCATCGCCGAGCCCATGTCGATTGCCGAGACCATCACATTCGATGGCGACGAAGCCCCATCGCCCGGCGAAGCCGCCCGGCTCGATACGACGGTCACGGTCGTCGATGCGTTCAACTTCCTGCGCGATTACGCGTCTGCCGATGCACTCTCCGAACGCGGCGTCACGGTCGACGAAGGCGACGACCGCATGATCGTGGAGTTGCTGATCGAGCAGATCGAGTTTTGTGACGTGCTCGTCGTGAACAAGATTGATCTCGTCAGCGCGGACGAGCTCGCGCGTTTGCAGCGCATCCTCGCGCGCCTGAACCCGCGCGCGGTGCAGCTCGTGAGCCGCTTTGGCGACGTGCCGCTCGATCAGGTGCTGAACACCGGACGCTTCGATTTCGACGAAGCGTCGAATGCGCAGGGCTGGCTCGCGGCGCTCGAGCACAAGCACGAGAATGAGCACGGCGGTAAAGATGGCCGCATGCATCACAGCGAAGCCGACGAATACGGCGTCGGCTATTTCGTCTATCGCGCACGCCGGCCGTTTCATCCGCAGCGCCTATGGGAGCTGCTGCACCAGGAGTGGAAGGGCGTGCTGCGCAGCAAGGGATTCTTCTGGCTCGCGACGCGCAACGATATCGGCGGTTCGCTCTCGCAGGCCGGTGGTGCTTGCCGGCACGGCCCCGCGGGCATGTGGTGGGCCGCGCAGGATCGCAGCGAATGGCCGGAAGGCGACGACCAGCTGGCCGCCGAAATCGCCGCCGACTGGTACGGCGAGCCGGACGATATGAGCATCGGTGATCGTCGTCAGGAGTTCGCGCTGATCGGCGTCGATATCGACCCCGCCCTCTGGCGCGCGAAGTTCGATGCCTGTCTGCTCACCGACGACGAATACGCGCTCGGGCCGCAAGCCTGGCAGCAGTTCCCCGATCCGTTCCCGGCATGGGAGTTCGACGACCACGATGACGATCACGACCAGCATCACCATCATCATCACGGGCACGGCGACGACTGCGAGCATTGTGGACATGACCACGGCAAGAACGCGCATCGTCATAACTGAACGAAGCACGCCGCGCATTCGAACCTCATGCACGGACGAAAAAAAACCCGCCACTGGCGGGTTTTTCTCGCGGATGTCAACTGCCCGGCAGTAGTCTGCTTAGCGCTTGTTGACTGCGTCCTTGAACGCCTTGCCTGCAGTGAACTTGACAGTCTTGGCAGCCGGGATCTTGATGGTTTCGCCGGTCTTCGGATTACGCCCCGTACGCGCTGCGCGCTTGCCCGAACCAAAGCTACCGAAGCCGATCAACTGGACCGCCTCACCCTTCGACACAGACTTCTTGATCACTTCAAGCAACGTGTCCAGCGTTTCACCGGTTTGAGCCTTGCTGGCGCCCGTCTGTCCTGCGACAGCGTCGATCAGTTCCTGTTTGTTCATTAAGGTTCCTTTCTGAGTTTAGGTTGATACGAACAGCGCGACCGCGCCGATTATACGTGCGCGCACCGCGCCGTCGAGCAGCTGCGGCCCCGATCCTGAAGATCTCCCACGCCGGACAGGATACTGTTCGGCGGCCGTGCTGCCGCTCCCTTCGCGGCGCTTGCTATGATAGCGCAGCGCAAACCCAATCAGGATAAGGGTTTCGAGGAATTGCACGGTTTTCGGGCCGTTCTTGCAAGTAAATCGAAATTTTGCCCTTCAGCACCCCCTAAACGAGGGCTGAAACCCAGTCCTGGCGGGGGTTAGCGTTGGTTTTTGCCAACGCAGCAAAGCGTCTGAAAGCGTCCTGATGGGTCTTTTTCGGCGACTAGCGCGCGGTGCGCGCCGACTCCGACCATCGAACCCGCTCTTTCGAGCGATCTTTTGAGCGTGTTTTCCCGTCGCGCATGACCGATCCGCTGATCCCCGCCGTCCTCGCTTTCCGCGACAACGGCAGCCCCTTTTCACCGCACTACGACGACATCTATCACAGCGCCGTCGGCGCGCTCGAGCAGGCTCGCTACGTCTTTCTGCGCGGCAACGAATTACCCGAAAGATGGCAGAGCCGTCGAACCTTCACCGTGCTCGAAACCGGCTTAGGCATCGGCATCAACTTTCTCGTGACGTGGGCCGCGTGGCGAGCCGATCCCGCACGCTGCGAGCGGCTACATTTCGTGTCGACAGAGAAGCATCCGTTTAGCGCCGCGGATCTGCGCCGCGTCCACGCATCGACGATCTCCGATCCGCTCATCGCCCAACTCGCGGAAACGCTCGCGAACGCATGGCCGATGCTCGTGCCCGGTACGCACCGGCTGGAATTCGAAGGCGGCCGCGTCGTGCTGACGTTGATCTTCGCCAATGCGCTCGACAGCCTGCCCGCATTGCGGCTGCGTGCCGATGCTTTTTATCTCGATGGTTTCGCGCCCGCGAAAAATCCCGAACTGTGGAGTCCGGCGATCTTCAAGGCGCTCGCGCGCGTCGCCGGCGACGACGCGACCTTCTCCACCTATAGCAGCGCGGGCGACGTCAAGCGCGCGTTGACGCAATGCGGCTTCGAGTATCGCAAGGTCGACGGCTTCGGCTGGAAACGCGCGATGCTGGTCGGACGCTTCGCGCCGCGCTGGCGTGTGCGCCGTTATGAACCGCCCGCGCCGTTCGGCCATGATGAACGATATGCGGTCGTGATCGGAGCGGGGCTGGCCGGCTGCGCAGTGATCGAGCGGCTTGCGGCACGCGGCTGGCGCGTGACTTCGCTCGAGCGGCATGGGTCGGTTGCGCAGGATGCGTCGGGCAATCCGGCCGGCGTATTTCACCCAATGATTTCGCGCGACGACAGTGTCGCGTCGCGCGTCACCCGGGCGGGCTTTCTGTACTCGCTCAATCGTTGGACCGCACTCGAAAACGCAGGGCATCGACTGGCCCGAGGAGATCGCGGCCTGCTGCAGATCGCCGCGGACGACGACGAATCGCGCGCGATCGGCGCGGCCATCGCCACGTTTCGCTATCCGTCCGACTACGTGACGCCGGTCTCCGCGGCCGATGCAGCGCAACTCGCCGGCATGCCGCTCGCGCGTGGCGGCTGGCTCTTTCCGCGCGGCGGCTGGATCGATCCCGCCTCTCTTTGCGCGGCGCAATTGGCATCGGCAGGCGGCTTGCTCGAACGACGCTTCGGCGTCGACGTCGCGCGGCTCGAACGTTGCGGCGACCAGTGGACCGTCTTCGATATCGCGGGAAAGGTGGTCGCGCGAGCGCCGGTCGTGATCGTCGCCGGTGCGCATGAAGCTGCGCGCATCGCTGGCTTGCGTCATGCGCCGACTCGCAGCATTCGCGGTCAGTTGAGCTTGCTGCCGGCGGGGACCGTCGCGCCGCTCGCGCTGCCGGTGATCGGCGAGGGCTATGCCGTGCCGCTCGCGAACGGCGTCACGCTGACAGGCGCGACCTATGAGCTCGACGACCCCGACACGTCGCTGCGCGTGGACGGTCATCGCGAGAATCTCGAGCGCGTCGCGCAGATGCTGCCGTCGTTCGCAAGCGCACTCGATGACGCGTCGCTGACCTCGCTCAGCGGACGCGTTGCGTTTCGCTGCGTGACCTCGGACCGCATGCCGATGATCGGCCAGCTCGCCGACGAAGCCGCTGCCGCACGCGATGCTGCTCGCCTGCGCGGCGCATGGCCGCTCGATCTGCCGCGCGTCGACGGTCTATACGGCGCATTCGCTTATGGTTCTCGCGGGCTGGTATGGGCCGCGCTCGGCGCTGAACTGATCGCATCACAGATCGAAGGCGAGCCGTGGCCGCTGGAACGCGATCTCGCCGAGGACATCGACCCCGCGCGTTTTCTGCTGCGTTCGTTGCGACAGGGGACGATCGGTTAACCCGGATTCGACCATTGCGGAGTTAACGCCCGGCACGTTAACTCCGCCCGCGCTGTAAACCACATTAACCGACACCTCCGCTTATCCACCGCAGCCTGTGGATAACCGCGCAGTTAACCGGCGCAAGTGGTGTGGAGCCGTTGTGGACGTAAACGGGGTAACTGGAACATCGCGAAAAAGTGCGAAAAGTTGCTCGCGTATACCGGCCGCAGCCGCACATGCTGTCCATCCGGTTATGCGGCCGACAACATGATGATTTATTTCGGTAAACAAAGGTTATCCACAGAAACGGAGGCAGCTTGTTAACTGTTACTACGTATACATACGGTAAACCAGTAAACAGCAAAGACGGGGGCTAGCGCCCCGCCTATCGGGCTGGATGAATTTCGTTCGGGCTCACGTAAACGGATTACTCCATGCGCGCCGTTAACCTGGGAAGAGCGCAAAAAAATGCAGACCAAACCGCGCATCAAGGTCACACACGCGGACGTGATGCCAGGGAGCGGATTCACCGTTCGCGATGTTGTCGAAATTGACGGGATGCCGCGAAAAAAGGTCGCTTTTTCCGTTCGGTATGAAAATAACGTACTTTTTTACCGTTTTGCCAGCGAGTTAACGTCTTTTCGGTTAACGCGGAACAAGCTATGGCACAATCCCGGTTCTTTTCCGCGTCGTGCCACCGCATCTGACGGCACGCGCAGCAACGGAACGGTGCCGGTCAAACAGAATCTGATTCAAGGTCGACGGCGTTCCTTCACCGTGCCTGTTGCTACTGCCGCATCCCGTGAATGTGCCCGACTCAGTGCGGTTTTTTGCGGCCGCGGCGCATTCCGATCATCCGATCATTGAAACCTCGCAACGCTGACTTCGCGAAGCGCTTGCGACAACGAGCGCTCTCGGTTCGCTCGTGCCACGGCGTGCGTGTGCGCCGGTTCGTGTCGTCTGCCGTTGCTGCCAAGGAGAACCCATTACGATGAATTCGGCGTTTTCGTTTCTGCCAGCGTGGCCGCTTTCACCCGACGCCATTTTCTGGGCAGGTCTCGCATTGCTTGTCGCTGGTCTGTGCGGCGAGCTTTGCTTTCGCGCGTGGCGTTTACCGCGCATTTCCGGCTATGCGGTGATCGGCCTCATAGCCGGCGGAGCCGGTTTTGGCGTAATCGATGCGGATTCCGCGAGCGCCGCGCGGCCGCTGCTCGACGTCGCGCTGGGCCTGTTGCTGTTCGAACTGGGTAGCCGGCTCGATCTGCGCTGGATCCGCCGTAATCCGTGGCTGATTCTGTCGAGCGTGGCCGAAGCCACGCTGACTTTCGTGCTGGTGCTGCCGGTGCTCCTATTCCTGCACGTGCCGCTGATGGTCGCGACCGTACTGGCCGCGATCGCGATGGCGACATCTCCCGCGATGGTGATCCAGCTCAAAACCGAACTGCGCGCCGAAGGACAGGTCACGCAGCGGCTTCTGACCTTGACCGCGCTGAACAGCATGTACGCGGTCGTGATCGAAAAGCTCGTGTCGAGCTGGCTGCATCAGGAGGTTTACGGCAACGTGTTCGCGACGATCCTGCAGCCGTTGTACCTGCTGGTCGGCTCGCTCGTGCTCGCGTATCTGCTCGCGCGCACCTGCACGTTCTTCTATCGGCGCCTGAACATGCACGACGAGCATTCGTTCGTCGCGCTGTTCGGTCTCGTGCTGCTCGCGATCGCAATCGCGCATCTGTTCAAGCTATCGACGATTCTCGCGCTGCTCGCCGCGGGCATCATCGTGAAGAATCACGAAGCGCGTCCGCAGTTGTGGCCGCAGCATTTCGGCACCGCGGGTTGGCTGCTGACGGTGATCTTGTTCGTGCTGACGCTGACGTCGTTCGAATGGAGGCACATCGCGTTGGGCGGAGTCGCGGCGCTGGGCCTGATCGTTGCTCGCCTCGTCGCAAAGCTGGTCGGCGTGCTGGCTTTCGCGAAGCCGAGCGGCCTGAATCTGAAGCAGGGCATCGCACTCGGCCTGTCGTTGTCGCCGATGTCCGCGCTCGCGTATCTGCTCGTCGACGACACGTACAACCTGTATCCGAGCTTCGATCCGCAATTGCGCGCGATCGTCATGTGTTCGATTTTCGTGCTGCAGATTCTCGGGCCGTGGCTCGTCTATCGCAGCCTCGCGCTCGTCGCCGAGCGGCGCGTGGGTTGAGCGTGAAACGCGCGTGGGTGCCATGCGCGTTTCACGAACCCGTCTTTTCAATTCCTTCGCCTCAAACGACCTGACTCAGGGGACGCCATGTCACTCGAACCCTTCATCGATTCGAAACCGTTCACGTTCGGTATCGAACTCGAAATGCAGATCGTCAATACGCACGACTATGATCTGACCAAAGCCGGCACCGATCTGCTGCGCCTCATCAAGGACGAAAAAATCCCCGGCAACATCACGCCGGAAATCACCGAAAGCATGATCGAGCTGTCGACCGGCATCTGCATGTCGCACGAACAGGCGGTCGCCGATCTGCGCAAGATTCGTGACACGCTGGTATCCGCGGCCGACCATCTGAACGTCGGTCTGTGCGGCGGCGGAACGCATCCCTTCCAGCAATGGAGCGAGCGGCAGATCGTCGATACGCCACGTTTTCAGTATCTTTCCGAACTGTACGGCTATCTCGCGAAGCAGTTCACGGTCTTCGGCCAGCACGTGCACATCGGTTGCCCGAATCCGAACAGCGCGCTGTATCTGCTGCATTCGATGTCGCGCTTCATCCCGCATTTCATTGCGCTGTCCGCGTCGTCGCCTTTCGTACAGGGTGTCGATACCGGATTTCATTCGGCACGACTGAATTCCGTGTTCGCGTTTCCGTTGTCGGGCCGCGCGCCGTTCGTGCTGACGTGGGACAGCTTCGAGGAGTATTTCTCGAAGATGGTCCACACGGGCGTGGTCAACAGCATGAAGGATTTCTACTGGGATATCCGTCCGAAGCCGGGGTTCGGCACGATCGAGGTTCGGGTGATGGATACGCCGTTTTCGGTGGATCGCGCCGCGGCGATCGCCTGCTACATCCAGACGCTCGCGCGTCATTTGCTGCTCGACAAGCCGATCACGCCGCAGGAAGACGACTATCTGGTCTACACGTTCAACCGTTTCGAAGCCTGCCGTTTCGGACTCGGCGGCACCTGCATCAATCCGCAAACCGGTGAACGAAAGACGATTTCCGAAGATATCCTCGAAACGCTCGAACAGATCGGATCGCATGCGCAAGCGCTCGGCTCGGTCAATGCGCTGGCCGAAGTCGGCGCGATCGCGCGTGGCCAGGTCAATGACGCGACGTGGCTGCGCAGCGTGTTTGCGCAGGAGAAGTCCTTGCATGAAGCGGTTCGGCAGCAGTGCTTGCAGTGGCGAGCCTAGCCGCGAAGACCTCATGAAACCGTTTGCGTGCGGCAGTTGCGCGACGTTCCGACGAAACCCGCCCCGTGCGGGTTTTTTTTCGTAAAAAAATTTTTATGACTTTTCGTGCGCGCAACCCTTCAGGTTTGTCGAAAGTTTACGTATACCAGCCTAGGGGCAGTGAGCAGGCGTTGCCAAAGGCTGTGGACAACTGAATAAATACCTGCAAAGTCAATGCTCTGGGGAATTGATAACCAGGCTGACGAAAGACGCTCCGGCCACGCCTGGCAAGCGCAACCGAGGAAACGCTCGACACGCTGCAAGTGCTTGTTGCAAAACGGTACACAGGCTATCCAAACGTTTTCCCCTGCTTATCCACAGCTCGCGTTGGATAAGTTAGCTGTACGATTTGCAGGTCTCGCATAGAATGTCGTTTTTCGCCGCCTTCGGCTTCCAAGGCGGTGTATTTTTGAGATAGTACAAACGGCTTCATCCGCGGTTGGACGAAGCTACCCACACACGCGACGGGCGTACCCCGGCAGGCAACCGCCGGCATCGCACCAAAGCGGTAAATAAACGAATCGAAGATTATGAGCGAAGGCGTATACGGAGAACAGGCAAACGGGCGAGTGACCCACAGCCTCTTGCGATTGAGCACGGCGATGCGAAGCCAGGCTTGGGAATGGGCGGAAGGCGCGGGCCTGACGCCGACCCAGGGTGAGATCCTCGTGCTGCTGATGCAACGCAAGGGGCCGATGCGTCTCGGCGAGATCGCGCGCGAAACGGCGTTGACCGCCGCGACCACCAGCGATGCGGTCAGCACGCTCGAGACCAAGGGTCTCGTCGAAAAGCGTCGCGCACTCGACGACGGTCGCGCGCTCGCGGTACGCCTGACCTCGCGTGGCCGCACCGCCGCCAAACGCGCCGCGCAATGGCCGGACTTCCTGTCCAAGGCGGTCGGCACGCTGCGCGAGGACGAACAGTCCGTGTTCTATCGCACGCTGCTCAAGACCATCTATCAGCTCGAAGCGCAAAACACGATTCCGTCGCATCGCATGTGCCTGAGCTGCACGCATTTCCAGGCAAGCAAGAATCCGAAGAAGACGCCGCATCATTGCGCGCTGCTCGACCTGAACATGTCGGATACCGATGTGCGTCTCGACTGCTCCGTGCACGAAACGGCGGACGTAGCCACCCAGAAGAAGACCTGGAAGATCTTCGCCCAATAACCGGCGTCTTCCGGAACAATCCGCTAACATGACCTGGCCGGCTACGGCGGGCGGTATACGCCGCCTGCTTGCCGGCTGGTGCAGTGCAAGGATAAAGTCGTTGGCGGCAAGTCGTTAGTGAACCTGAAGATAGGGCAGGCCGATGAATCGGGAAGTACTCGCCATCCGCCATGTGCACTTCGAGGATCTGGGCAGTCTCGAGCTCGTGCTCGGCGAGCGCGGGCGTCCGGTCCGCTATCTCGACGTGGGCGTCGCCCGTATCGAGGCGCCCAATCCGATTGCCGCGTCGCTGATGGTCGTGCTGGGCGGCCCCATCAGCGCCACCGACGATGCGCTGTACCCCACGCTAGCGCCGCTGCTGTCGTTGATCGAAAAGCGCATCGCGGCCGGGTTGCCGACACTTGGTATCTGCCTTGGCGCACAGCTGATCGCCCGGGCGTTGGGTGCGCGCGTCTACCCCGCGGCTCAGGCCGAACTAGGCTGGGCACCGCTTACGCTGACCGATGCGGGCCGCGCCTCGCCACTGCGTCATCTTGATGGCGCTCATACGTCGATGCTGCATTGGCACGGCGACACCTTCGATCTGCCCACCAACGCGACCCGTCTGGCTTCGACTCCTACCTGCGAGAATCAGGCCTTCGCATGGGGCGATCACGTGCTGGGCTTGCAGTGTCATCCCGAGATCCGCACCGATCGATTCGAACCCTGGCTGATTGGCAATGCCAATGAACTGTCGGGTCACGGCATCGACGCGCGTCAGCTGCGCGCCGACACCGCTCGATACGGTCCCGCGCTCGAAGCCGCCGGGTGCCGCATGTTCGGCGAATGGCTCGATCAGGTCGAGACGAAGGTCTGAATGGCTGGCCGAATGGCGACGTAAGTGGCCAGCGAGGTGCCCCCTTTCTGCAGCAAACCGCGTGCGGTGCTATGCTCGATCGCTCTCGGGCTTTCACTGGACGTAATCCATGAGCGCGCTTTTTTCTCCGCTCACGCTGCGTAGCGTGACGCTTCCCAACCGTATCGTCGTCTCCCCGATGTGCCAGTACTCCGCCGAGCGCGGCGAAGCGACCGCATGGCACATGATTCACCTCGGCGGGCTCGCGCTGTCCGGCGCGGGCATGCTGTGCATCGAAGCGACCGCCGTCGAACCGGATGGCCGGATCACCCCCGGCGATCTCGGTTTGTGGGACGACGCGACCGAAGAGGCGCTCGTGCCGGTGCTGGCCGCGATCCGCAAGCATTCGCACATCAACGTGACAATGCAACTGGCGCACGCGGGCCGCAAGGCATCGAGCCATGTGCCGTGGGAAGGCGGCCAGCTGATTCCGGTGTCGCAAGGTGGGTGGCTGCCGCATGCGCCGTCGGCGCTGCCGCACAAGCCAGGCGAGGAGCCGCCGCTTGCGCTCGATGTCGCCGGCCTGCACCGGATTCGCGAGGCGTTCGCCGCGTCCGCGCGCCGCGCCGCGCGTCTTGGCATCGATGCGCTCGAAATGCATGCCGCGCATGGCTATCTGCTGCATCAGTTTCTGTCACCGATCGCGAATCAGCGCACCGACGACTATGGCGGCTCGCTGGAAAACCGCATGCGTTTCCCGCTCGAAATCTTCGACATCGTGCGGGCCGCATTCCCTGCCGACAAACCGGTCGGCGTGCGCGTGTCGGCGACCGACTGGGTCGAAGGCGGCTGGACGTTGGAAGACACGATCGCGTTTGCGCACGAGCTGGAAAGGCGCGGCTGCGACTGGATCGACGTGTCGTCGGGCGGCGTGTCGCCGCTGCAGAAAATTCCGCTCGAGCCGGGATATCAGATTCCATTCGCGAAGGCGGTCAAGCACGCAACCAGTCTCGCGACGATCGGAGTCGGGCTCATCACCGATCCGCTGCACGCCGAGCAGCTGATCGAAGCGGGCGATGCCGACCTGATCGCGCTGGCTCGTGCGCTGCTCTATAACCCGCGCTGGCCGTGGCATGCGGCCGCCAACCTCGGTGCGACCGTCGAAGCGCCGCCGCAGTACTGGCGTTCGCAACCGCGCGACCAGAAAGCGCTGTTCGGCGACATTACGTTCGGTCAACGGTGACGCTCGTCGCACGTTGAACACACGCATCGGCTGACGGTTGAAGGAAGCCGTCGACAGCGTGTAGGATGCCGGTTGTGGCGCGATGCGCGTCGCAAGTCGACGCGGCGCTCGCAGGGCGCCGCGTTTGCTATTCGCGTCAGAAAAAGCCGCGCGCGAGACGCGCCTGACGATTGCCAGACTTGATCCCCCAGTTCTTCACAAGGATTCATTCAATGAATTCACGCAGGATCGCCGTGCGCCGTTCGGGTGTGCACGGCAAAGGCGTGTTTGCTCTCGAACCGATCGCGGCGGGCGAACGACTGATCGAATACAAGGGCGAGCGGATTACCTGGAAAGAAGCGTTGCGCCGTCATCCGCATAATCCGGCTGAACCGAATCACACGTTTTATTTCGCGCTGGATAACGGCAAGGTTATCGACGGCAAGGTGAATGGCAATAGCGCGCGCTGGATCAATCATTCATGCGCGCCGAACTGCGAAGCCGAGGAAATCGACGGACACGTATACGTGCATGCGCTGCGCGATATCGCGGAGGGCGAGGAAATCTTTTACGACTACGGCCTCGTGATCGACGCGCGGCAGACGAAGAAGCTGAAAAAGGAATACGAATGCCGTTGCGGCGCGCGCAAGTGCCGCGGCACGATGCTGGCGCCGCCGCAAAAGGGCAAGAGCGGCAGCAAGTCGGGTAAAGTTGCCGACAAGGACCAGAAGTCCAGCAAATCGGCGAAGAAATCGAAGAAGAAATGAGCCACGGGCCGGCGCGCGGCGTTAGCTGTCTGCGCTGATCGAGGCGCCAAGGCGAATGCCGCCGGGGCAGCCCGGCAAACCTTCTACAAATCGACCGGCGCCGAGTGCGCCGGTTTTTTCGTGGCGCGTCGCTCGTTGGCATCGCTGGCGGTGGCAGCGTCTGCCGACGCACTGGGCGGCAGCAACGGAATCCTCACGATAAAGCGTGCGCCACCCTCCGGCGCGTCCTCGTAATGCACGCTGCCGTGATGCAGCACCATGATGTCGTGGACGATCGCAAGGCCCAGACCCGCGCCGCTTTCGACGCCCGCCTCGGTCTGCCCGTCGCCGCGGAAGAACCGCTTGAACAGATCCGCCTGCTGCGAACGCGGCACGCCCGGCCCGTTGTCTTCGACGACGATCTCGGCCATGCGCAGATCGTCGATCAGGGTTTGCGAAACCGTCACCGTGATGCGTCCGCCGTCGGCCCGCGAAGGCGGCACATACTTCAGCGCGTTATCGAGCAGATTCGCGATCACTTCGCGCAGCAGTACCGGGTTGCCGCGCGCCATCAACGGGTCGTCGTTCGACGGATCGTCGAGGCGCTGGAAGCCGAGGTCCACGTGTACCGCTAGCGCGCGCGGCACCCATTCGGCGCCCGTGTCGAAGGCGAGCGCGGCCATGTCGACATTGACGAAGCGGGCCGCCTGTTCGCCAGGCTCGGCGCGCGCGAGCGACAGCAATTGATTCGACAACCGCACCGCGCGATCGGCCGCGGCGCGCAATTCACGCACGGCGGCTAGCGTCTGCTGCGGATCGCGCGCGACCACCGCCTGCTCCGCATGCAGCTTAACCGCGGTTAGCGGCGTGCGCAGCTGATGCGCGGCATCGGCGATGAATTTACGTTGCGCATCGAGGGCGGCTTTCAGACGATCGAGCAGCGCGTTCAGCGCGCCCGTCAGCGGACGGATCTCGACCGGCACATAGGTTTCGTCGACCGGCTCGAGCGACGTGTGCGTTTGCCGGTTCAGCGAATCGGCGAGCGCGGTCAGCGGATTGAGCTGCTGATTGACGACGCGCCACACGATCACCCAGCCGGCGAGCAGCAGCAGCAGCAATGGCATCATGATCGCGATCAGGAACTCCGCAGCGATGCGGTAACGGTGATGCACGGGCTGCCCGACTTCGACGACGATCGGATTGCCGCCCGGCTGATCGACGCGCACCTGAGCGACCCGCACGGTCACGCCTTCGTGCTGCGTCTCGAATACGTACGCGTAATGCATGCGGCGCACGTTGGTGCCTTGCAGCGGCAGATTATGGTCGCCGGCGATTTCGCTGTCGCCGGTGCTGATCCGGTAGACCAGATGTTCGACCGGGTCGGAGAACATCGCTTGCGCGAGCGGCGGCACCGTGATCGGCGCTTCCGGTCCGGCAATCTGGATCTGTTTGGAAATAGCGGTCGCGAGGTCCGCGAGCGAACGGTCGACCACGTGCTGCGTGTACTGCCAGGCGAGCCAGTAGGCAATCAGGCCGCTCATCAGCGCGAGCAGCGACAGAGGAGCAGCGAGGCGCCGCAGCAGCGTGCGGCGCAGACTATTGGCGGCCGGCTGGTGCATGATCTTAGGCGCGGGAAAGTTGTGACTGCGGTGGAAACTGCGGTAGCAACGGCGCGGAGCGCCTTGAGACAGCCCGGTGTCCGGCACGACGCGCAGCGGGCACAGCCGATGCGCGGCGCCGGTCCGGCGCCGTCAGGCCGCGACGCAATGCGCGGCCTTCACGACGATCATGCGGCCTGGCGGATTTCCTGCAACAGATAGCCAAAGCCACGCACGGTGACGATTTCGACACGGCAGTTCTCGAGCTTCTTGCGCACACGGTGCACGTAGACTTCGATCGCGGTATCGCCGAGATCGCCGCCGAAGTGCGTCAGGTGATCCTGCAATTGCGCCTTGCTGACGACGCGGCCGTGACGCAGCAGCAGCATTTCGAGCACTGCGAATTCGCGCGGCGACAGTTCGAGCGGTTTGTCGTCGTTGAAGATGCGGCGGTCGACGCCCGACAGCCGCACGCCACCCAGTGACACTTCCGGACGCGGCATGTCACCGTGCGGACCGCTGCGGCGCATCACCGCGCGAATGCGCGCTTCCAGCTCGGCCGGCTCGAACGGCTTCAGCATGTAGTCGTCCGCGCCGGAGTTCAGGCCTTGCACGCGGTCGTTCAATTCGTCGCGCGCGGTCAGGATGATCACCGGCGTGTGACGGTTGCTCTGGCGGAAACGCGACAGTAGCGTCATGCCGTCGATACCCGGCAGACCCAGATCGAGGATCACGAGTTCGTGGCGGTTTTGGGTGAGGGCCTGTTCGGCAAAGATGCCGTCATGGACCATGTCGACGGTGAAGCCGGCTTGTTCGAGACTGCTTTGGATGCCGCGTGCGATGGGGCGGTCATCTTCGATCAGAAGGAGTCGCATGGATTTCGCTCAAGTACAATGGGTTTAGGCGTTTTGGCAAGCGGTTCGCCGGGGCGCCTGCAACACAGCCAGCGTGCGACGCGGCGGCAGCGGCCCCACGAAGCAGCTGTCGAGCCGACTCGAAGCGCCGTGCCAGTCATCACGAAGTCATGTCCGAGATCAGCATTCACGAACTGGAAGCCGCGATCAACTTCTGGCGCGCCCGCTCACCTTCGAGCGGCGACGAACACGTTCTGTGCAAGGAGGCAAGCGCACTATCCAAGCCGTATGCGCTGCTGATTGTACAGCGTCAGAAGTCGCTATCACTCGATCGTTTTGACCCGATTGCAAGGCAGGCCTGGGAAGCTTACGTTCAACTTAAGGATAGCCTGTAGAACTGAAGGTTTGCCCAGGGTATTGCCTGCATTGTCCTTTCATTGTGGACCGATTACGCGGCAAGTTGTATATAAACACGCATAAGGGCCCGTAACTATTTGTATTAGGTAGTAACACTGTCGATGAATGTCGCAAGCGCGATGTCGCGTTCGGTCACGCCGTTCGCTTCATGGGTGGACAGCGTGATATCGACCTTGTTGTACACGTTGAACCACTCCGGATGATGATCCATTTCCTGCGCCTTGATCGCCACGCGCGTCATGAAGCCGAACGCCTCGTTGAAGTCGGCGAATTCGAAGCTGCGGCGAATCGCGTCACGCTCCGCCACGCTTTCCCAGCGATGCAGTTTCCCCAGTTGCTGGGTGCGCTCGTCGGAAGTCAGTTTCTGAATCATGGAGTCACCTCGTTGGTCGAACACGCTCGCCGGCAGGCGGGCGAAACCGGTATTTTTTCACGATTGCGCAACGCTCGCCGTGCGCCGGGCCGGGTGGGTCTAAGGCGGCTTGGCGTTTAAACGTCGCCGCTGGTTTGCCATCCCTCGCGGGTTCCGCGCGAGATCACGCGGTCGCCGTGGAGCACGTCGCCCGCTGCGTAGGCCGGTGCATTGGCAAGCTTCGCCATCAGCGGCGCGAAGTCCGTTTGTGCGACGCGGAACAGTTGCGCGAAGTCATCGATGACGAAGTAGGTTTGCTGGAACGTATCGATGCGGTAACGCGTGCGCATCACACGTTCCAGCGCGAAGCCTAGCCGGTTCGGCGCAGCGCTTTGCTGGCTGTATACCGTCTCGGCCTTGCTCGAGACGATGCCGGACCCGTAGATCTTCACGCCGTTCGGACTCGCGGCATCGCGGATCAGCCCAAACTCCACTGTGTACCAATAGAGCCGCGCGAGCAGCGGCAGCGCGCCCGCTTCATTGGCGGCGAGCGCGGCGCGGCCGTACGCGTGCATGTAGTCGGCAAACACCGGGTTGATCAATAGCGGCACATGGCCGAACAGATCGTGAAAGCAGTCGGGCTCCCGCAGGTAGTCGAGCTGGTCGATTCGGCGCATCCACCACGTAACCGGAAAGCGGCGATTCGCCAGATGCTCGAAGAACACCTGGTCCGGCACGAGGCCAGGCACGGCGACGATGCGCCAGCCGGTTGAGGGCGTCAGCTTCGCGTTGACGTCGTCGAAAGACGGCACGCGCTCCGACGGCAGGCCGATACGCTCGACGCCCGCGAGGAATTCATCGCACGCACGGCCTTCGAGCAAGGCCGTTTGGCGCGCGTACAGCTGTTGCCAGACCGCATGCTCAACCGTGCCGTAGCGTTCGAGCGGCTGGTCGATCGTAAAGTCGGCGCGGGCCTCGAGACCGGCGTCGAACTGTTCTTTGAGTTTGGCGGTGCTGGCGGCGGACATGGCGAAGCTTTAATAGGGGAAATCGCAGGAAATCGGTACATGCGAGTGTAGAGCGGGGTACACGCGGATGGGGCGCAAGTCAGGCGTGAAAATCAACAGATATGCGATAATCGTGCGTTAACAGGCCAATTTATGCGGGACATCACCATGCTTGAACTCGACCACTTCGATCTCGCGCTGCTCGACGTGCTGCAGCGCTTTGGCCGCGCCACGCATCAGCAGTTGGCCGAGCAGGTGCCGCTGTCGCCGTCGCAGATCGGGCGACGGCTGCAGCGGCTGGAACAGGTCGGCGTGGTGGATGGCTATCGGGTCGTGCTGCGGCCGGAAAAGCTCGGCCTCGGCGTCACCGCTTTCACGAGCTTGAAGCTGAAGCATCACGGCGATTCGATCATCGAGCAGTTTCAGCAGCAGATCGACGTGCTGCCAGAAGTACTGGAGTGTCACGCGGTCGTCGGCGATGCCGACTACCTGCTGCGCATCGTCGCGCCGGATCTGAATTATCTGTCGACCTTCGTGATGAAGAAGCTGATGCGCGTGCCGGGTGTCGATAGCGTGCGCTCGAATATCGTGCTGACCACGTTCAAGCGCAATGGGCCGTTGCCGCTCGGGCATCTTGCGCCGGGGGCTGCGCCGGTCTGAAGGTTTTAGGCCGTTGCCGGCGGTTGTCGACAAGCCGGCAGAGGGAGCCGCGCGCGTGCCGCCGCGGCCCCCGCAGTGACGCGATCCTTATGCCGCTCGCTTCGGCTCGTCGTCCGCATTCAGCAGATCGACATACGCGACCGGCACCAGATCCGCCTGGGATACGCCGAGACTCTTGAACAGCGCTTCCGCTTCGGCGTGGCCGCCTTCTTCGTCGTCGTCCTGCGCGAGCACCACTTCGAGTTCGACGAAATCGCCGAGACCGTCGACGCGATCCAGATGAATCCGCGTGCGCCCGCTCAGATACACGTGCCGCTCTTTCGAGACGATGCCGCGCGTGGTCAGCGCGGTCGCGAGCAGCGCATGCATCGCTTCGGGATTCGTGACCGGACTGCGCGTGTAGTACGACGCCTTCGGGCCGTCGCGGTCGTCGCGCTGGTAGAAGATCAGTTCGGCCGGCGTGCCGTCGTCGAACTGGCGCAGCTTCAGGCGGCCGCGCGGCACGTCGTAGAAAAAGTCCTGCTGGCGAAAGATCAGCGGCGCGTCCGTCGCGAGCTGCGCGGCGCGCTCGCGCAGTTGGTCGAAATGCTGGGCGCGGGCTTTGATTTCGATGTTGCGTGCCATGTGGGCTCCTGTGGATGGGCGGAGTGATCGACGGCTTCCGGGGCCGCTGGTGGTGCCGGGAAGAAGCCGCCTGGAAGGACGAGGTCGGGCGGAACGGAAAGCGCTACGAGGGCGCTGCGCGAGCGCAAACCGACAATCTAGCAAAAACTTCGTGACGGAATGCTTTCAGCCCGGGCGGCAGGTGGGACGAGTGCGGGCATTAGCGAGACTCATATCGCAGCGCGTCAGACCGTCCTCGCTCAAATCGCCCACTGCTGTTCGATCAGCTTCAAGGCGGCCGCGATCGCCGGCTCGTCTTTGCGCTCGTCGAGCGTGATGAAGCTTAACTGCGTCGGCACGGTGATGCCATCGACGATCGTCAGCGCGTGCGCATGCGCCTCGGCGATTGCGGTCGCGTCGCGCGCAAGCGTGAGACCGACGCCCGACTTGACCAGATCGAGCATCGACGGCTCCTGGTCCACCTCGGCCACCTTGACCGGTTTCACACCCGCCTCGCCGAAACAGCGCGACAGCAGCCGGTTGTGCGCGGACGCCGGCGGTGTCCAGATCCACGGCAGCGCCGCGAGCGAGCGCCAGTCCCGCGCACCCTTCACGCGATCTTTCCAGCCCGCCGGCGCGAGCACGCGATACTGGAAATGCGTGAGCGTGACCGCGTGGAACGTGGCGCCGTCGCGGGTATCGTCGTCGGAAGGCAGGCCGATGTAATAGCCGACGTCGAGCTCGCCCGCCCGAATCTGCTCGCGCACCCAGCCCGACATGCCGTGGCGCAGCGCGGTTTCGATCTGCGGCCAGGTCTCGACGAGTTGCTTCAGGAAGCCGCCCAGGCGCAAAAACTCGGGGTCGAGAATGGTGCCGATGCGCAGACGCCCGCGCACTTCCTGACGGAGCGTCTGCGCGGCGCGCTGTACGTCGGCTGCCGCGCCGAGCGCGCGTTCGGCGTGCGGCAGCAGCGCCTGGCCGTCGCGCGTCAGCGCGAGCCCGTGCGAAGTCCGCGTGAACAGCGTGACGCCGAGCGTTTCCTGCAAGTGCTTGATTTGCAGGCTGACGGCGGGTTGGGTCAGATGCAGTTGCACCGCGGCGCGCGTAAGGTTGCCCTCGCGTGCGACGGTGACGAAAGCCCTAAGCAGAGTCAGATCCATATCCTGATATTAGCGCGGCTTATAGCGCAGTTGAGCATTACTCATTGGATTTGTCGCTCATAGACGCCGTACGCTGAGCGTTGAGCAATGCTTCGGCGCGCGGTGTCGAGCGCGAAGCGGGAGATTTCACAGCAAAAGAGGAACGAGATGAGCGAGACATATTCCGACGCAACCGCGCAGCACGACGCCGCACGCAGCGCGGCGAGCGCACGTGCGCTGAGCCATTTCATCAACGGCAAGACCATCGAAGGCACGAGCGGGCGCTTCGGCGACGTGTTCAATCCGGCGCTCGGCAGCGTCAGCGCGCGCGTGCCGCTCGCGAGCGTCGCCGAGGTGGACGCTGCTGTTGCCGCGGCCAAAGCCGCGTTTCCCGCGTGGAGCGAAACCGCGCCGATCAAGCGCGCGCGGGTGCTGTTCAAGTTCAAGGAACTGCTTGACCGCCATCACGACGAACTCGCGGAGCTGATCACGCGCGAGCACGGCAAGGTGTTTTCCGACGCCAAGGGCGAAGTGATGCGCGGCATCGAAATCGTCGAATTCGCGTGCGGTATCCCGAACCTGCTGAAGACCGATTTCACCGATCAGATCGGCGGCGGCATTGACAACTGGAATCTGCGCCAGCCGCTCGGCGTGGTCGCCGGCATCACGCCGTTTAATTTCCCGATGATGGTGCCGTGCTGGATGTTCCCGGTCGCGCTCGCGTGCGGCAACACCTTCGTGTTGAAGCCGTCCGAACGCGATCCGTCCGCATCGATCCGGCTCGCCGAACTGCTGAAGGAAGCGGGCCTGCCAGACGGCGTGTTCAACGTCGTGCACGGCGACAAGGTCGCAGTGGATGCACTGCTCGTGCATCCCGAAGTGAGCGCGCTGTCGTTCGTCGGCTCGACGCCGATCGCCGAATACATCTACACGGAAGGCACGAAGCACGGCAAGCGGGTGCAGGCGTTGGGCGGGGCGAAGAATCATCTCGTGGTGATGCCCGACGCCGATCTCGACCAGGCCGTCGATGCACTGATCGGCGCCGCCTACGGTTCGGCCGGCGAGCGCTGCATGGCGATTTCGGTGGCGGTCGCGGTGGGGCATATCGCCGATGACCTGATCGAGCGTCTGACGCCGCGCGTGAAGAGCCTGAAGATCCTCAACGGCATGGAAGCGGCGGCCGAGATGGGGCCGCTCGTCACCGGCGCGCATCGGGACAAGGTGGTCGGCTATATCGACGCTGGCGTCGCCGCGGGCGCGAAGCTCGTCGTCGATGGACGCGCTCATCAGGTCGTGGGGCACGAGAAGGGCTTTTTCCTCGGCGGGACGCTGTTCGACGAAGTGTCGCCCGACATGAAGATCTACCGCGAAGAAATCTTCGGACCGGTGCTGTGCGTCGTGCGCGTGCCCGACTTTGCCTCGGCGGTCGAGCTGATCAATGCGAATCAGTTTGCGAACGGCGTGTCGCTATTTACGTCCGACGGCGGCATTGCGCGCGCGTTTTCCCGGCAGATCGAGATCGGCATGGTCGGCATCAACGTGCCGATTCCGGTGCCGATGGCCTGGCATTCGTTCGGCGGCTGGAAGAAGTCGCTGTTCGGCGATCATCACGCGTACGGCGAGGAAGGCGTGCGGTTCTATACGCGCTACAAGAGCATCATGCAGCGCTGGCCCGACAGCATTGCGAAGGGCGCAGAGTTCACGATGCCGGTCGCCAAATAAGCTGGCGGCTTTGCGCCGCATAAAGTCGGCGAACGCGCGAGCAAAAGAGTAAAAGCGAATAAAAGCGCGTCGCGGCGCAAGCGTGGAAGCGATCGAGCTTCCACGCCTGCGCTGCAAAAAATGCTTAGGAGACTGAACGATGGGTCATACCGACAGTACGCCTCGCGCCGTACGGCGGCTCGAAGGCGAGTTCGACTACATCATTGTCGGCGCGGGCACCGCGGGCTGCGTGCTGGCGAACCGGCTCACCGAAGATCCCGAGATCCGCGTGCTGCTGCTAGAAGCTGGCGGGAAAGACGACTATCACTGGATTCATGTGCCGGTCGGCTATCTGTATTGCATCGGCAATCCGCGCACGGACTGGCTGTACAAGACTCAGGCAGAGCCGGGTCTGAACGGCCGCACGCTGTCGTATCCACGCGGGCGTGTGCTCGGCGGCAGTTCGTCGATCAACGGCATGATCTATATGCGCGGTCAGCGTGAGGACTACGACGAGTGGGCGCGTGTGACCAACGACAGCACGTGGTCATGGAACGCGGTGCTGCCGGTCTTCAGGCGCAGCGAGGATCACCACGGCGGCGCCAACGAAGCGCACGGCGCGGGCGGACCCTGGCGCGTCGAGAAGCAGCGCCTTAAATGGAAGATTCTGGAAGAGTTCGCGCAAGCCGCGCAGCAAACCGGCATTCCCGCCACCGACGATTTCAATCGCGGCGACAACACCGGCGTCGGCTACTTCGACGTCAACCAGAAGCGCGGCATTCGCTGGAATGCGTCGAAGGCGTTTTTGCGGCCCGCGTTGAAGCGGGAGAACCTCACAGTTATTACTGGTGCCCACACGCAGCGTGTCGTGTTCGACGGCCGCCGCTGCACCGGAGTCGAATATCGTGGCGCCGAGGTCGACTATGTCGCCAAAGCGCGTTGTGAAGTGATACTTTCCGCCGGCGCGGTCAACTCGCCGCAACTGCTCGAATTGTCCGGCGTCGGCAATGGTGCACGTCTGCAGAATCTCGGCATCGAGATCGTTCAGGATCTGCGCGGCGTCGGCGAGAATCTGCAGGACCATCTGCAACTGCGCATGGCGTTTCAGGTGCAGGGCGTGCGCACGTTGAATACGATGTCCGCGCACTGGTGGGGCAAGCTGATGATCGGCATGCAGTACGCGTTGTTTCAGAGCGGACCGATGTCGATGTCGCCGTCGCAACTCGGCGCGTTCGCGAAGTCCGATGCCGACGATCGCTCGCTGACCCGACCCGATCTCGAGTATCACGTGCAGCCTTTGTCGCTCGACCGCTTCGGCGAACCGCTGCATCGCTTCAATGCGTTCACGGCGTCGGTGTGTCAGCTGCGCCCGTCGTCGCGCGGCAGCATTCATATTGCGTCGGCCGATGCGTCCGCACCACCATTGATCGCTCCAAATTATCTGTCGACCGGGTACGACCGCCACGTCGCAGCAAACGCGCTACGTCTGACGCGCCGCATCGTCGCGGCGCCCGCGCTCGCGCGCTATCAGCCGCGGGAGATTCTGCCGGGCCTGCAGTATCAAAGTGAAGAAGAATTGCAGCAGGCCGCGGGCGCGGTCGGCACGACGATCTTCCATCCCGTCGGCACCTGCCGCATGGGCACGACCGACGATCCCGGCGCGGTCGTCGACAACCGGCTACGGGTTATCGGAGTGGAAGGCTTGCGTGTCGTCGATGCATCGGTGATGCCCAACATCACGTCGGGCAACACCAATTCGCCGACGCTGATGATCGCCGAACGCGCGAGCGACATGATCCGCGAGGATCGTCGCGCGCGCGTGAGCGGCAGCATCGCAGCGCAAATGGGTGTGGCTGCGTCGATGTCATCTGTGTGACAGGCAACGTGCGATGGAAACTGAGCGGATCGGTCATGATTTCCGCCGCGTTCGTGAAGCGTGCTAACCGCATGTCACGCACGCACGCCGCAGGCCTCGTCCACTAAGTGCAAATCCCAATGAATGCGCTGCATCATTGGGGCGACAATGGCAGCCATGCTGCGTGCCGCGCCATGGATCACCGTTCGTATTGGTGCAGCACGCCAACGAGCGGCAAGGGGTGCCGCCAAAATAACAAGTCGCGCAGAACTTCGCGCGGAAAGATCGTAGTGCTTCGCCTTACTGCGTATGGAAGGGAACATGATTCTCGGCGATACGATTCTCGAAACGCGCGGCCTCACCCGCGAGTTCAAAGGCTTTGTCGCCGTGAACGGCGTCAACCTGCGCGTGCGCCGTGGCTCGATCCATGCGCTGATCGGGCCCAATGGAGCGGGCAAGACCACCTGCTTCAATCTGCTCACCAAATTCCTCGAACCCACCGCGGGCCAGATCGTTTTCAACGGTGTCGATATCACCGGCGAACGTCCGGCGCAGATCGCGCGGCGCGGCATCATCCGGTCGTTCCAGATTTCCGCCGTATTTCCGCATCTGACGGCATTGCAGAATGTGCGCATCGGGTTGCAGCGCTCGCTCGGCACCGCGTTTCACTTCTGGAAGAGCGAGCGTACGTTGCGGCGTCTGAACGATCGCGCGATGGATCTGCTGACTCAGGTAGGCCTGACCGATTTCGCCGATGTGTTGACGGTGGAGCTCGCCTACGGCCGCAAGCGCGCGCTCGAAATCGCGACCACGCTCGCGATGGAGCCCGAACTAATGCTGCTCGACGAGCCGACGCAAGGCATGGGTCATGAGGACGTCGACCGCGTGACTGCGTTGATCAAGAAAGTATCGGCGGGCCGCACGATCCTGATGGTCGAACACAACATGAATGTGATCGCCGGGATCTCCGACACGATCACCGTGCTGCAACGGGGTGAAGTGCTCGCCGAGGGCAGCTACGCGGAAGTGTCGAAGAATCCGCTCGTGATGCAAGCCTACATGGGCAGCGCCGACGCGGCGCTCGCCGGAGCCCACGCATGAATACGACGGTCGAGCGCGAAGGCCTCGAAGCGAACGAAACGAAAAGCGGCGCACCCGCGCTGGAAATTGCGGGACTGCAAGCCTGGTACGGGGAATCCCATATTCTGCACGGCGTCGATCTGTCGGTCGGCCGTGGCGAGGTCGTGACGCTGCTCGGGCGCAATGGCGCGGGCCGCACCACGACGCTGCGCGCGATCATGGGTCTCACGGGCCGCCGTACCGGCTCGATCCGGATCGATGGACGCGAAACGATTGGCCTGCCCACGCATCGCATCGCGCATTGCGGCATCGGCTATTGCCCCGAAGAGCGCGGTATTTTTTCGAGTCTGTCGTGCGAGGAAAATCTGCTGCTGCCGCCGCCCGTCGGCGACGAGGCGCACATGATGTCGCTCGAGGAAATCTATGCGATGTTCCCGAATCTGCACGAGCGGCGCATGAGCCAGGGCACGCGGCTCTCGGGCGGCGAACAGCAGATGCTCGCGGTCGCGCGGATTCTGCGCACCGGCGCGAATCTGCTGCTGCTCGACGAAATCTCGGAGGGGCTCGCGCCCGTGATCGTGCAGGCGCTCGCACGGATGATCATCACGTTGAAGGCGCGCGGCTACACGATCGTGATGGTCGAGCAGAACTTCCGCTTCGCGGCGCCGCTCTCGGATCGTTTCTATGTGATGGAGCACGGCATGATCGTCGAGCATTTCGGGGCTAGCGAGCTCGAAGGCAAGATGCCGGTGCTGCACGATTTGCTGGGCGTATAGACACGGACACGCACGCGCCCGACTGCCTCTGACAACCACAAGCGAAGAACCAGGAGACATGCATGAAAAAGAACCCACTCGCGCGAATTGCCTCACTCTGCTTCGCGGTCGCCGCCGGCGCCGCACTGACGCTGGGCAGCGCGCAAGCGGCCGACGATGCCGTGAAAATCGGCTTTATCACGGATCTGTCGGGACTGTACGCGGATATCGACGGGCAGGGCGGTCTTGAAGCGATCCGGATGGCGGTCGCCGACTTCGGCGGCAAGGTCAACGGCAAGCCGATCACGGTGCTGTACGCGGATCACCAGAACAAGGCGGACATCGCGGCGTCGCGCGCTCGCGAGTGGTTCGACCGCGATGGCGTCGACGCGGTGATCGGCGGCACCAACTCGGCGACCGCTCTGTCGACGAACACTGTCGCGGGCGAGAAGCACAAGGTCTACATCAACGTCGGCGCGGGCGCAGATACGCTGACCAACGAGCAATGCACGCCGTACACGATCCACTACGCATACGACACCACCGCGCTCGCAAACGGCACGGGCTCGGCGGTTACGAAGCAGGGTGGCAAGACGTGGTACTTCCTGACCGCCGACTACGCGTTCGGGAAGGCGCTCGAAAAAGCGACCTCGGACGTCGTGAAGGCGAATGGCGGTCAGGTGCTCGGCTCGGTGCGTCATCCGCTGTCGGCGTCGGACTTCTCGTCGTTCCTGTTGCAGGCGCAGGCGTCGAAGGCGCAGATCCTCGGCCTCGCGAATGCGGGCGGGGACACGATCAACTCGATCAAGGCCGCGAAGGAATTCGGCATCACCAAGACGACGAAGCTCGCTGCGCTGCTGATGTTCATCAACGACGTGCACAGCCTCGGTCTCGACACGACGCAGGGTCTCGTGTTGACCGACAGCTGGTACTGGAACAAGGACGCCGACACGCGCAAGTGGTCGCAGCGCTACTTCGACAAGATGAAGAAGATGCCGTCGAGCCTGCAGGCTGCCGACTACTCGGCGGCGATGAACTATCTGAAGGCGGTCCAGGCGGTGGGCTCGACCGATCCGGACAAGGTGATGGCGCAACTGCGCAAGACGAAGATCGACGACTTCTACGCGAAGGGCTACATCCGTCAGGACGGCAGCATGATCCACGACATGTACCTGATGCAGGTGAAGACGCCGGCCGAATCGAAGGAGCCGTGGGACTACTACAAGATCATGGCGACGATTCCGGGCGATCAGGCCTTCACGACCAAGGCGCAGACTCGCTGCGCGATGTGGAAGTAAGCACGGGGGGAGGGCAGGATGCGGTCGGGGACCGCGCCGACCTGAGAGAACCGCCGGCGCAGCAGGGGTACGCGCTGGCGGGTAACCGTTTCAGATGCCGCACGTGATGGGCAGCGTCGCGGCACGTCGCGTGCCGGCCGGATCGTGCGTTACCTATCTCACCTTGACGATGGCTTGAAGGGCTAAGGGCTTCAATGGACATCTTTGGCGTTCCGCTGCCGGCGATGCTGAGCCAGCTTCTGCTCGGGCTCGTGAACGGCTCGTTCTACGCGATTCTGAGCCTCGGGCTGGCTGTGATTTTCGGCCTGCTCAACGTGATCAACTTCGCGCATGGCGCACTGTTCATGCTCGGCGCGATGCTCGCGTGGATGGGGCTGTCGTATTTCAATCTGCCGTACTGGGTGATGCTCGTGCTCGCGCCGCTGATCGTCGGACTCGTCGGCGTCGCGATCGAGCGCTCGATGCTGCGCTGGCTTTACAAGCTCGATCATCTGTATGGCCTGTTGCTGACGTTCGGCATCACGCTCGTGATCGAAGGCGTGTTCCATTCGATCTACGGCTCGTCGGGCCAGCCGTACGACGTGCCGTCGGCGCTGTCGGGTGCGACCAATCTCGGCTTCATGTATCTGCCGAACTATCGCGCGTGGGTGGTCGTCGCGTCGTTGATCGTGTGCTTCGTGACATGGTTCGTGATCGAGAAGACACGGCTTGGCGCGTATCTGCGAGCGGGCACCGAAAACCCCAAGCTCGTCGAGGCATTCGGCGTCAACGTGCCGCTGATGATCACGCTGACCTACGGCTTCGGCGTCGCGCTCGCGGCGTTTGCCGGCGTGCTCGCCGCGCCGGTGATTCAGGTCTCGCCGCTGATGGGCCAGCCGATGATCATCACGGTGTTCGCGGTGGTCGTGATCGGCGGCATGGGTTCGATCATGGGCTCGATTCTGACCGGCCTGATGCTCGGCGTAGTCGAAGGACTGACGCGTGTGTACTACCCCGAGGCGTCGGCGACCGTCGTCTTCGTGATCATGGCGCTCGTGTTGCTCGTGCGTCCGGCGGGTCTTTTCGGCAGGGAAAAATGATGCAGAGAAAAGTGCTCTACGGTCTGCTGCTGATCGTGCTGCTCGCGGTGCCGGTGCTCGGCATCTATCCGCTCTTCGTGATGAAGGTGCTGTGCTTCGCGCTGTTCGCGGCCGCCTTCAATCTGCTGATCGGCTACACGGGCTTGCTGTCCTTCGGCCATGCGATGTTTCTCGCGTCGGCCGGTTACGTTACCGGCTATGCGATGCAGACGCTCGGCTTTTCGCCTGAGATGGGCGTGCTGAGCGGCACCGCGGCGGCCACGCTGCTTGGCCTCGTCGTTGGCTTCTTCGCGATTCGCCGTCAAGGCATCTACTTCGCGATGGTGACGCTCGCGCTCGCGCAGATGGTCTACTTCGTGTTCCTGCAAGCGCCATTCACGCACGGCGAAGACGGTCTGCAAGGCGTGCCGCGCGGAAAGCTGTTCGGCCTGTTGAGTCTTTCGTCCGATGTCGCGCTGTATTTCGTCGTGCTCGCGGTGATCGTCCTGGCGTTCCTGCTGATCGTCCGGATCGTGCATTCGCCGTTCGGGCAGGTGCTCGTCGCGATCAAGGAAAACGAGCCGCGTGCGGTGTCGCTCGGCTACGATACCGACCGTTTCAAGCTGCTCGCCTTCATTCTGTCGGCCGGCATCGCGGGTCTCGCGGGTTCGCTGAAGGTGCTCGTGCAAGGCTTCGAAACGCTGAGCGATGCCTATTGGACGATGTCCGGCCTCGTGATCCTGATGACGCTGGTGGGCGGCATGGGCACGCTGTTCGGGCCGCTGCTCGGCGCCGCACTGATCGTGTCGCTCGAAGACCGGCTCGGCGATATCGGCTCGGCGCTCGCGTCGATGACCGGCGTCGAGTGGTTTCGCTCGCTCGGCGAATCGGTGACGATCGTCACGGGGCTGATTTTCATCGCGTGTGTGTTGGCGTTCCGGCGCGGCATCGTCGGTGAGATCGTTGCGCGAGTGCGACCGTTGCGGGCTTGAGATTGGCTGCCTGATCCCGCTCGGGAGGGCGCGTGCTTGATGCAGTGCGATACGTGATTGCTTCGACCTCCGATCTAATTGCGGCTTGTGCTGAAGGTCCGCTGGATCAGGGCTGTGGGCCAAACTGTGGCTAACCTTGTGATGAAATGGGCATAACACGCCCCAATCCGGTGCCGCAGTGCACCACTAGGGTAATTGCTAGTTGTGACTGTTGGGGTCGTCGTTTAATCTTCATCCAGTTCTGATGCACCACGAATTTGCAGGTGGAGAACGAGGAGACAATTGAGGCACTAAGTGCCCAGAAGAAAGCGCTGTTGGATTGATATCCAACAGCGCTTTTTCATTTGTGTTTTTCGAATTACTTGATGCGATCTCCCGCTTATTTCGCGCGCCATTTTTTATTCCTCGGCAGCCGCTGCAGCTAAACATCACAAGCCTTCGAAATGCTTGCAGCAGGGCACTTGCGTCCGCTAAACTCGCTATTCACCGACCACTGGGTTGGCAATTAAATCCGTGGATTTAATTGCAATTGAATAACGGATTTAATAGAGGAGCAGGATGAAGTCGGCATTGCGTTGGATCAGCGCGGCATTGGTCGCCACCGGGGTTTCGGCTGCATGGAGCGGCCATGCATTCGCGGACGTGAAAATCGGCGTCACCGTGTCGGCAACAGGGCCGGCCGCATCGCTCGGTATTCCGGAAAAAAACACCATTGCGCTGCTGCCGAAAGAAGTAGCGGGCCAGAAGATCGACTACATCGTCCTCGACGACGCAACCGATTCCACCCAGGCGGTCAAGAACGCCCGCAAGCTCACGAGCGAAGACAACGTCGATGCATTGATCGGCTCGACCGTCGTGCCAAATTCGCTCGCCATGATCGACATTGCCGCCGAAACCTCCACGCCGATGATTTCGCTGGCCGCGGCTGCGGGCATCGTCGAACCGATGGACGCGAAACGCGCATGGGTCTTCAAGACACCGCAAAACGACATTCTGATGGCCACGGCGATCGCGCAGCACATGGCCAATCACGGCGTGAAAACGGTCGCGTTCATCGGCTTTTCCGACGCGTACGGCGAGAGCTGGTTCAAGGAATTCAGCAAAGCCGCTGACCTCGCGAAGATCAGGATCGTCGCGAACGAGCGCTTCGCGCGCAACGACGCGTCGGTCACGGGCCAGGTGCTGAAGATGATGTCGCAGAATCCGGACGCGGTGCTGATCGCCGGCGCGGGAACGCCGGCCGCATTGCCGCAGAAAACGCTGAAGGAGCGCGGCTACAAGGGCAAGTACTATCAGACGCACGGCGTCGCGAACAACGACTTCCTGCGCGTGTGCGGCAAGGATTGCGAAGGCACGTGGCTGCCCGCCGGCCCGCTGCTGGTCGCCGAGCAATTGCCCGAGGCGAATCCGGTGAAGAAAAGCGCGCTCGCGTACAAGCATGCGTATGAAACGGCGTACGGCGCGGGTTCCGTGTCGACGTTCGGTGGTCATGCGTGGGACGCGGGTCTGCTGCTGCAGCGTGCGATCCCGCTCGCGTTGAAGAAGGGACAACCGGGCACGCCGGCATTCCGCGACGCGCTGCGTGCCGCAGTCGAAGGCACGAAAGATGTACCCGCGTCACACGGCATCTTCAACATGAGCGCGAACGACCACGCGGGACTCGACCAGCGGGCGCGCGTGATGGTGCAGATCGTCGACGGCAAGTGGAAGCTGGCCGGCGACTGAGCGAAGGCTCTGCGCCACGGGACCTCATCGAAAAAGACGCGTGCAGTAGACGCGTCTTTTTTGTTACCCGGGCGAGGTGTCCGCAGCGCTTAAAAGTGTGGTTTCGGTGCTTCAGGACAAACCCGCATTTAGCGCACGCTCTCTTGACCGTCGATAATGCAGAACGCAAGCTACTAACATATTAGTGGTTTATGAAAGTCTGGTTGGAATCGAGCCGCGGCAAAGAAACGCGGCGTGTACCCGACAAAGCGGGGAAGGTATGCGCGCCGAGCAGGGAAAACCATGCTTGGCACACCTGAACTCGCTCACTAGATTCAGACACCCGGCCCAGCAAGCCGGCTTATAGATAGGCGCTTTTGAAGGCGTTTGGAGACTCGCAATGAAAAAGACAAGGCATTGGGTACGCACCGGCATCGCGATGGCGCTGATGTGCGGCGCGGGGGCGGCATTCGCGCAGGTGAAGATCGGCGTCACGTTGTCGACGACGGGGCCGGCCGCGTCGCTCGGAATTCCTGAGAAGAACACGATCGCGTTGTTGCCGAAGGAGATCGGCGGCAAGAGCGTGCAATACATCATCCTCGACGACGGGTCGGACACCAGCAAGGCCGTGCAGAACACGCGCAAGCTGATCGACGAAGACCACGTCGACGCGATCATCGGCTCGACCGTCACGCCGAATTCGCTCGCGATGCTCGATCCGGCCGCTGAGGGCAAGACGCCGGTGATCTCGCTCGCGGCGTCGGCAGCGATCATTCAGCCGATGGATGCGAAGCGCGCATGGGCGTTCAAGCCGCCTCAGAACGACAGCCTGATGGCCGACGCAATCGCCGATTACATGCAGCACCACGGCGTGAAGACGGTCGGCTTCATCGGTTTCTCGGACGCCTATGGCGACAGCTGGAACTCGACGTTCGAGGCCGTTGCGAAAGCGCACAACCTGAAGATCGTGTCGAACGAGCGCTTTAACCGCACTGACGCTTCGGTGACGGGCCAGGTGCTGAAGACGATGGGCGCGAATCCCGACGCGGTGCTGATCGCGGGCTCGGGTACGCCGTCGGCGCTGCCGGCCAAGACGCTGAAGGAGCGTGGCTACAAGGGCAAGATCTATCAGACGCACGGTGTCGCGAACAACGACTTCCTGCGTGTATGCGGCAAGGATTGCGAAGGCGAACTGCTGCCGGCTGGTCCGATTCTCGTCGTCGATCAATTGCCGGATTCGAACCCGGTGAAGAAGTCGTCGGAAGCCTATAAGAACGCCTATGAGAAGGCTTATGGCGCGGGTTCGGTCGCGACCTTCGGCGGTCACGCATGGGATGCCGGCCAGATGTTGCAGGCCGCGATTCCGGTCGCGCTGAAGACCGCACAGCCGGGTACGCCCGAGTTCCGCGTGGCGCTGCGCAACGCGCTCGAAAACATCAAGGAGCTGCCGGTGTCGCACGGCATCATGAACACCACCGCGAACGACCACAACGGCCTCGACCAGCGCGCGCGCGTGATCGTGCAGATCGTCGACGGCAAGTGGAAGCTGCAGAACGACTGAGACGATTTACAAAAACAACTAGCGGTACGCGCCTCTCGCGCAATCTGCGGTGCATGACGCCGCATTGCCATTGTGGTCGACGACAATGGCATCGACCGCCGCGCCGCGACCCGGCGCGGCGGTTGTCTTTTCAGACATTGCAGATCGATGGCCGGCTACGCGCCGCGCCGTCACGACTGTTTCCCGATTTTTCGATTTCGACGCTTCAGGACGAGGAAGTATGGATCTATCAATTGCGGCGATCCTCGCGCAAGACGGCATCACGACCGGCGCGATCTACGCGCTGCTCGCGCTTGCGCTGGTGCTGGTGTTCTCCGTCACGCGGGTGATCTTCATCCCGCAAGGGGAGTTCGTTACGTACGGCGCGTTGACGCTCGCCGCACTGCAAACGCAGGAAGTTTCCTGCCACCTGCTGGCTGTTGATGGCGATGGGCGCAGCATGCTTCGTCGTCGAGACGGTGGCCGTATTGCGGCATGCTGAGCGGCGTCGTCATGCGGCGCGCACGCTGCCTTTGCTGGCAGGGAAGTACCTGCTGTTTCCGATTGCGGTCTACGCGCTCACGCGCGGCATCTTCCTGCAGCCGCTGCCGATGATCGTGCAGATCGCGCTGACGCTGCTGATCGTGATCCCGATGGGTCCGTTCGTTTATCGCCTTGCCTATGAGCCGATCGCGGAGGCGGCCACGCTGCTGCTGTTGATCGTCGCGGTGGCCGTGCATTTCGCGATGGTCGGTCTCGGCCTCGTGATGTTCGGCGCCGAAGGCTCGCGCACCAACGCGTTTTCCGATGCGACGTTCAACGTGGGCACGTTGTCGATCTCCGGGCAGAGCCTGTGGGTGATCGGCACCGCGGCCGTGCTGATCGGTGCGCTGTATCTGTATTTCGATCGCTCGATCTCGGGCAAGGCGTTGCGCGCGACGTCGGTGAACCGGCTCGGCGCACGGCTCGTCGGTATCGGCACGACGCAGGCGGGACGCCTCGCGTTCACGCTGGCGGCTGGACTCGGCGCACTGTGCGGCATCCTCGTCGCGCCGCTCACGACGATCTACTACGACTCGGGCTTCCTGATCGGTTTGAAGGGCTTCGTGGGCGCGATCATCGGCGGTCTGGTCAGCTATCCGCTCGCGGCGGCCGGCTCGATTCTCGTCGGTCTGCTGGAGTCGTATTCGTCGTTTTGGGCCAGTGCTTATAAGGAAGTGATCGTGTTCACGCTAATCATCCCGGTGCTGCTGTGGCGCAGTCTTGCGAGCCCGCATGCCGAAGAGGAAGGGGAGTGACACGATGAAACGGATCATGCAAAAGAAGTTCTTCTGGTTGTTCCTCGTGGTGCTGTTCGCTTTGCCGGTTCTGCCGCAACCGATTCATGTGCCGGAGTACTGGGTCACGCTGCTGAACTACATCGGTCTCTATTCGATCGTTGCGATCGGCCTCGTGCTGCTGACCGGTATCGGCGGCATGACGAGCTTCGGGCAGGCCGCGTTCGTGGGCATCGGCGCTTATGCAACCGCGTATCTGACGACGAACTTCGGCGTGTCGCCGTGGCTAGCACTGATCGCGGGCGTGATCGTGACTGCGCTGGTCGCGCTGATGCTCGGTCTCGTGACGATGCGCCTGTCCGGCCACTTCCTGCCGCTCGGCACGATTGCGTGGGGGCTCGCGCTGTTCTACCTGTTCGGCAACCTGGAGATGCTCGGCAAGTACGACGGCATCAACGGCATCCCCGTGCTGAATGTTTTTGGGATCAACCTCGAGTCCGGCCGCCATATCTATTACCTGATCTGGGTTGTCGTGCTCGGTTCGGTCGTTTCTGTTCAGAATCTGCTTAATAGCCGTCCGGGTCGCGCAATTCGGGCGCTGCGCGGCGGTGGTCTGATGGCCGAGGCAATGGGTGTCAATACCGGTTGGATGCGCGTCGTGATCTTCGTCTATGCGGCGGTGCTTGCGTCGGTATCGGGCTTTCTGTACGCGCACTTGCAGCGCGCGGTGAATCCGACGCCGTTCGGGCTGAATCACGGGATCGAGTTTCTGTTCATGGCGGTGGTGGGCGGTGTCTCGCACGTCTGGGGCGCGGTGCTTGGCGCGGCAATCCTCACGGTGCTGCAGGATTATCTACAGACGCTGCTGCCGAAACTGCTCGGCGAGAACGGCAACTTCGAAGTTATCGTGTTCGGCATCATCATGGTGCTGCTGCTGCAGTATGCCCGGCAGGGCGTGTGGCCGTTCGTCGCACGCTTTTTTCCGCGTGGCCCGCGGGCGCATCTCGCAGACCACGCGGTTCCTCTGCCGCAGCGCAACAAGCCGCAGGCCGGCGAAGACCTGCTGACGGTGAACAAGGCGCGCAAGCAGTTCGGCGGCCTCGTCGCCGTGAACGATGTCAGCTTCGAAGTCAAAGCGGGGCAGATCATCGGGCTAATCGGACCGAATGGCGCGGGTAAGTCGACCACGTTCAATCTGGTGACCGGCGTGCTGCAGGCGACGAGCGGCGAGATCACGTTCCGCGGCGAGCGCATCGATGCGCTGAGTTCACGGGAAATCGTCAAGCGTGGTATCGGCCGGACCTTCCAGCACGTAAAGCTGTTGCCGGGCATGACCGTGCTCGAGAACGTCGCGATCGGCGCGCATCTGCGAGGCCATGCAGGTGTGTGGCGCAGTGTCGTGCGGCTGAACAGCTCGGAAGAGGCGCGGCTGATGGCCGAAGCCGCTCGGCAGATCCGCCGCGTCGGCCTCGAACAGCATATGTATGACGAAGCGGGCAGCCTGGCGCTCGGTCAACAGCGGATTCTCGAAATTGCGCGCGCGTTGTGCTGCGATCCGACTCTGCTATTGCTCGACGAACCGGCAGCTGGTCTGCGCTATCAGGAAAAGCTGCAGCTCGCCGATCTGCTGCGCAAGCTAAAGACGGAAGGGATGAGCGTGCTGCTCGTCGAGCACGACATGGATTTTGTGATGAATCTGACGGACCGGCTCGTGGTGATGGAGTTCGGCACGCGAATCGCTGAAGGTCTGCCGCAGGAAGTGCAGCAGGATCCGGCGGTGCTCGAAGCGTATCTCGGTGGGGTGGAATGATGGACAACATGACAACGACCGGCGTGGCGGCCGCCGGACCGATTCTCGAAGTGGACCATCTGTCGGTCCGTTACGGCAAGGTCGAGGCGCTGCACAATGCGGCGATCAAGGTGCGGGCGGGGCAGATCGTCTCCGTGATCGGTCCGAACGGCGCGGGGAAGTCGACGCTGCTGAATGCAATCATGGGCGCGTTGCCGACGTCTGGTCATGCGAAAGGCGCGGTTTCCTATCAGGGAGAGGACGTCAGCGCGATGCCGGTGGAAAAGCGGGTCGCACTGGGTATGTGTTTGGTGCCGGAGAAGCGCGAGCTTTTCGCTTCGATGACCGTCGAGGACAACCTGCTGCTTGGAGCTTACCGACGCAAGCGGGCAGGAGAGCGCAACTTTCTCGATCAGCTGGAGCCGGTGTTCGAACTGTTCCCACGGCTGAAGGAGCGGCGCAAGCAGGCGGCGGGCACGCTTTCGGGCGGCGAACGGCAGATGCTCGCGGTCGGCCGCGCGCTGATGGGCAAGCCCGATCTGCTGATGCTGGACGAGCCAAGCCTCGGTCTCGCGCCGCTGATCGTGAAGGAAATCTTCCACATCATCAGCGCGTTGCGGCAGACGGGCGTCGCGACGCTACTGATCGAGCAGAATGCGCGCGCCGCATTGCAAATCTCGGACTACGGCTATGTGCTGGAAACCGGTGAGCTGGCGCTGGAAGGACCAGCGACCGACCTCGCGCAGAATCCTCGGGTGATCGAAACCTATCTCGGCCTGGCTAAAAAGGCCGCATAAACGCGCGCTTTTTTCGGCGATCGCTGTGTTTGAAGGCGGTGTGTTTCACGTGAAACACGCCGCTTTTTTATTGTTTCACCATTCAGACGAAATTCGGGCCGAAACTTAACCCGTTATAATTCGCCCATACATTTTCCTTTGAAGGCTCACGCGACGATCTGGCGTGAGATCCCGCGATGCTTTTTCCCACAGAATTTGACGTAATCGTCGTCGGCGGCGGTCATGCCGGCACCGAAGCCGCTTTGGCGTCGGCGCGCATGGGCAATAGAACGCTGCTTTTGACCCATAACATCGAAACCCTTGGTCAGATGAGCTGCAATCCGTCGATTGGCGGCATCGGCAAAGGCCATCTGGTCAAGGAGGTCGATGCGCTCGGCGGCGCCATGGCGGCTGCCACCGACGAAAGCGGCATCCAGTTCCGTATCCTGAATTCGTCGAAAGGGCCGGCGGTGCGCGCGACGCGCGCTCAGGCCGACCGCGTCCTGTACAAGGCGGCGATCCGCCGTCGTCTGGAGAACCAGCCGAATCTGTGGTTGTTTCAGCAGGCCGTCGACGATCTAATGGTCGAGGGCGACCGCGTGGTCGGCGCTGTCACGCAAGTGGGTATTCGTTTCCGATCGCGCGCGGTGGTGCTGACGGCTGGCACGTTCCTCGACGGCAAGATCCATGTGGGCTTGAACAACTACACCGGCGGCCGCGCCGGTGACCCCGCCGCGGTCTCGCTGTCGGCTCGGCTGAAAGAGCTGAAGCTGCCGCAGGGCCGCCTGAAGACGGGTACGCCGCCGCGGATCGACGGTCGCACGATCGACTATTCGCAACTCGAAGAGCAACCGGGCGATCTGGACCCGGTGCCGGTGTTCTCGTTTCTCGGGCGCGTCGAGCAGCACCCGCGCCAGGTGCCCTGCTGGGTCACGCATACGAATCAACGGACACACGACATCATTCGCGGCGGTCTCGACCGTTCGCCGATGTACACGGGTGTGATCGAAGGGGTGGGGCCACGCTATTGCCCGTCGATCGAGGACAAGATTCACCGGTTTGCGTCGAAGGAATCGCATCAGATCTATCTCGAGCCGGAGGGTCTGACCACTAACGAGTTCTATCCGAACGGGATCTCGACGAGCCTGCCGTTCGACGTGCAGCTCGAGTTGGTGCGATCGATGCGCGGTCTGGAGCATGCCCATATCCTGCGACCCGGCTATGCGATCGAGTACGACTATTTCGATCCGCGTGGGCTGAAGGCATCGCTGGAAACCAAGGTGATCAGTGGGCTGTTCTTCGCGGGGCAGATCAACGGTACGACTGGCTATGAAGAGGCGGCAGCGCAGGGCGTTCTGGCCGGCATCAACGCCGGTCTGTTCGTGCAAGGCAAGGAAGCATGGTGCCCGCGGCGCGACCAGGCTTATCTCGGCGTCCTCGTCGACGATCTGGTCACACGTGGGGTGTCCGAGCCGTACCGGATGTTCACGAGCCGTGCGGAGTACCGTCTGAGCTTGCGCGAGGACAATGCCGACATGCGGTTGACGGAGATGGGGCGCGAGCTCGGTGTAGTCGATGACGCCCGCTGGGACGCCTTCAGTCGCAAGCGTGACGCTGTTTCACGTGAAACACAGCGCTTGCGTTCAACTTGGGTCAATCCTAAGACCTTATCCGCGGAACAAGCCACCGCATTGCTCGGCAAGCCGATCGACCACGAATACAGTCTCGCGGACCTGCTGCGTCGTCCGGGTGTCAGCTACGACGGCGTCTGCGCGCTGCGCGATGGCACTTGTGGCGCGCCTGAAGCACTAGCGGAAGACCCCGTGCTGCTCGCGCAGATTAAGGAGCAGATCGAAATCGGCGTCAAATATCAAGGCTATATCGACCGACAGGCCGGTGAGATCGAACGCAACGAGGCGCAAGAGAATACCCGTCTGCCCGAAGGGCTGGACTACACCGAGGTGCGTGGACTGTCGTTCGAAGCCCGCCAGAAGCTGATGCAGTTCCGGCCGGAAACGATCGGCCAGGCGTCGCGTATTTCGGGCATCACGCCTGCCGCGATCTCGCTGCTGATGGTCCATCTGAAGCGTGGCCTCGGGCGTCGCCCGTCGAAACCTGCCGAGCCCGGCGCCGACAGCGCGCCGGTGGTGCAATGACGGCAGCGCAAAGGGGAATCGACCAGCAGGCCTTGGCGTCATTGCTCGCGGACGGTGTCCGTGAACTTGGCCTCGAACTCAGCGACGTGCAGCAGCGCAAGCTGCTCGATTACGTCGCGCTGCTCGCGAAGTGGAACAGCGTCTACAACCTGACGGCAATCCGCGATCCACGGCAGATGCTGATTCAGCACATCCTCGATTCGCTGTCGATCGTGCCGCATTTGGCGCCGCGCGGACCGTCGTCATTGCTCGACGTGGGCTCGGGCGGTGGCATGCCGGGCATCGTGCTCGCGATCGTGCTACCCGATTGGACCGTCACGACGAACGACATCGTTCATAAAAAGACGGCATTTCAAGCGCAGGCAAAGGCCGAACTGGGTCTCGCGAACCTGTCGGTCGTGACCGGCCGGGTGGAGACGCTGCAGCCTGGCGCCGAAGTACCGGCAAAGTTCGACGTAATTGTCTCGCGCGCATTCGCAGAACTCGCGGATTTCGTTACACTGGCCCGTCATCTGGTTGCGGAGCAGGGCGCGATCTGGGCGATGAAGGGTGTGCGGCCGGATGCCGAAATCGCGCGTCTACCGGCGGGTGCCCACGTAGAACAGATCATCCGGCTGAACGTGCCGTCGCTCGACGCCGAACGGCACCTGATTGAGGTGCGAGTGGGCAGCGAAAGCTAACGGCCACGCGGCCTCCAGGCACCCCAACGATTTTCACTTCATCCAAGCAGCAAAAGGGACACACCAACGATGGCAAAAATCTTCTGCGTTGCGAACCAGAAGGGCGGTGTCGGCAAGACGACCACCGCAGTCAATCTGGCCGCGAGCCTGGCAGCGCAGGGACAGCGAGTCCTTCTCATTGATCTGGACCCGCAAGGCAACGCCACGATGGGCAGCGGTATCGACAAAGCCGAATGTGCGAACACGGTCTACGAGGTGCTCGTGGACAGCGTGGCGGTGGCCGATGCGCGCGTGCGGCCCGAGGCGATCGGATACGACGTGCTGCCCGCGAACCGTGAGCTCGCGGGCGCCGAGGTCGAGCTCGTCGGCATGCAGAATCGCGAGCGTCAACTTAGGACGGCGCTCGCTGCGGTCGAGGGCGAGTACGATTTCGTGCTGATCGATTGCCCGCCGGCTCTGTCGCTGCTGACGCTCAACGGACTATGCGCCGCGCACGGCGTCGTCATTCCGATGCAGTGCGAATACTTCGCGCTCGAAGGGCTGTCCGACCTCGTCAATACGATCAAGCAGGTGCACGCGAACCTGAATCGCGACCTCAAGGTGATCGGTCTGCTGCGCGTGATGTTCGATCCGCGCATCACGTTGCAACAGCAAGTCTCGGATCAATTGAAAGAGCACTTCGGCGACAAGGTGTTCGACGCGGTGATTCCACGCAATGTGCGATTGGCCGAGGCACCTAGCTACGGGCTGCCCGGTGTGGTGTTCGACAGGGCGTCGCGAGGCGCGCAGGCGTACGTGCAGTTCGGCGTCGAAATGATTGAGCGGGTGCGCGCGCTGAATGACGCGCCCCAGGCATCGTAAGCGGATCGAGGAAGCACGATGAACGCAGTAGCAAGAAAGAAGGGACTGGGCCGCGGTCTGGAGGCATTACTCGGCGGCACCGCGGATATCACCGAAGCAGCGGTGATCGACGGTGCGCCGAACGTACTGCCGCTCGGCAAGATGCAGGCTGGCAAATACCAGCCGCGTACGCGCATGGACGAAGGTGCGCTGCAGGAACTCGCAGCAAGCATCCGCGCGCAAGGGCTGATGCAGCCGATTCTCGTGCGTCCGATCGCGGCGGATCGCTACGAGATCATCGCAGGCGAGCGGCGTTTTCGCGCAGCGCGACTCGCGGGCCTCGATGAGGTGCCGGTGCTCGTGAAGGACGTGCCCGATCAGGCCGCCGCGGCGATGGCGCTGATTGAGAACATCCAGCGCGAGGATCTGAATCCGCTCGAAGAGGCTCAGGGCATCCAGCGCCTGCTGGACGAATTCAATTTCACGCATGAGCAGGCGGCAGAGTCGGTGGGCCGTTCGCGCAGCGCGGTGTCGAACCTCCTGCGGCTGCTGAATCTCGCGACACCGGTACAGACGATGTTGCTCGCCGGCGATCTCGATATGGGTCACGCTCGCGCGCTGCTCGCGGTCGATGCCGCGACGCAGATCACGCTGGCCAATCAGGTCGTCAACAAGCGCTTGTCTGTGCGCGAGACCGAAAAGCTGGTCGCGATGACCACGAAAGTGACGCCGGCGGTCAAGGCGCGCGCGAACCCGGATGGCGGCCGCGACACGCGACGGCTAGAAGAGGAACTGTCGGACCTGTTGTCGGCGACGGTGAAAATCAAGCTCGGTCGACGCGGTCGCGGCCAGGTGCTGGTGGACTTTGGCGATCTCGACGCGTTGGAAGGCATTCTTGTCCGCTTGCGCGGGAACGCGAACGTCTGAGCGCAGAATGGCGCTTAGCAGCGAAGGGTGGTGAACGGCTGGCGGCTGTGCATGAGCACTGCCGCGAGTTGGTTTACCTTCAGTGCGAGCAACTATCGTGGATTCCAAACAAACGATGCAAAAATAATCAGGAATCCTAGTTTCAAGCCTTCGACATCGACGCGGTAATCATCCTTACGAGCCGCCATCGCAAAGCGGCTCGATCATCATGAAAATCGCGGCGATTGTGGCCCAGTTGAATTGAACCGCCGTCCCGTTTGGCCCTTAAAAAAGCGGCGTTTGTTGCATTTTCGAGACGTCCGTCGCAGCGTCGAAACGGCCTGCCAAAGAGCTTCGATCCACGCGACTACCCCCACGGATTTTGCCGCCCCCCGTCCACCTTACATTTGACGTGATTCGCGTCGTTAGCATATGTTTTACCGCATCGTGAAGGTACGTTTCACGCCGTTATAGGTTGGCCTAAAGTCTTGAATTGCCTGCAACTATCGCTTACAATCGCCCGGATTTAATTGCACGGCAACCCCGTAAGCGCTGCGTAAACTCGCGGGCTGAACGAGACTTTCGGAACATTGGGATGGCGGTTAAAACGTCGAATCTGTCGCCGGAAAATGGTGACGACAGACACCGCGCTGAACGCTCCGCACCCGAGACGTCCGCCAGTCGGCAGTTCGACCCGGCCGAAGCGTGGGATGACGCGCAGGAAGATAACAATATCGTTCCGCTCACGCGGGCCGAGGCGGAAAAGCTGTTTGGTCCCGGCGTGGGTCGTCCATCGCGCGTGACACCGTTCAGGGTTGTCGCAGCGCAAATGGTTTTGTCCCTGGTTGCAACGCTGTTGTGGTGGCTGTTCTACAAGCCGCCGGGCGCTGCTGCGCTGTCAGCGTTCCTGGGGGGAGCGATCTGCTGGGTGCCGGGTGCGTTGTTCGCGGCGCGACTGGAAAAGCTGAGCGGCGCCGAGACCGTGATGAGTTGGATCATCGGCGAAGCATTAAAGATGGAGACAACGATTGCGATGTTTGTCGCAATCGCCTTCTGGTATCACGACGTACGTTGGATTCCGCTGCTGGTGACCTACCTCATCGCGCTGAAGACTTACTGGATCGCCTTGGCGTGGCGCTAAGGTAGCAGCACAAAAAATAGCAGCAAAAAGAATTTAAGGCCGGCGCGAAGCGCCGGCACGGGTGTGCGGACGAGACAGGGCCCGCACCCGGCGCGTTCCCGCAATACGGTATTTTAGTGGGAACGGCCTAGAACGATTTTCGACAATTTGGGTGGCTTTAACGATATGGCAGCTAGCGAAGGCACGCGCGCAATGGATCCGTCCGAGTACATCGCGCACCACTTGCAGAACTTTTCCACCGCACACCAGACGTCGATTTTCGACATCCATGTGTGGAATCTCGACACCCTTTTCTGGTCGATCGTGTGCGGTCTCGTCACGATCCTCGTGCTGCATCTGGCAGCCCGCAAGGCGACGTCCGGGGTGCCGGGCCGCTTCCAATGCGCGATCGAAATGCTGGTCGAAATGGTCGAGGATCAATCGAAGGCCATGATCCACGGCTCGCGCACCTTCATCGCGCCGCTCGCGCTGACGGTGTTCGTCTGGGTCGCGCTGATGAACTCGCTCGACTTTATCCCCGTCGACCTGCCGGGTCGCTTGATCGGCTGGCTGGGCCTCTCCGAAGTCATTCCGCACCACCGCCTCGTGCCGACCGCCGACCTGAACGGCACGATCGGCATCGCACTCGGCGTGTTCGTGCTGATGATTTACTACAACTTCAAGATCAAGGGCGCTGGCGGCTTCGTGCATGAACTGCTGTCCGCTCCGTTCGGCGCGCATCCGCTGCTGTGGATCCCGAACCTGGCACTGAACATCATCGAGTTCGTCGCGAAGACGGTGTCGCTCGGCATGCGGCTATTCGGCAACATGTACGCGGGGGAACTGTTGTTCCTGCTGATTGCCCTGCTCGGCAGCATCTGGAGCTTCGGCGCGGACACGACGGTGCTTGGCTTCATCGGCCACGTGGTCGCCGGCACAGTGTGGTCAATCTTCCACATCCTGATCGTTCTGCTGCAGGCGTTCATTTTCATGATGCTGACGCTGGTGTACATCGGCCAGGCACACGACGCGCACTAACCCGCGTTGTCGGCAAAGACTCGTAGTTTTTAAATCCCAGTTCCAACCAGTTCTAAAAGACTTTTCACAAAGGAGTGATCATGCAAGCTTTCATCGCCAACATCCAGGGTCTGACCGCCATCGGTATCGGCATCATCATCGGCCTGGGTGCTATCGGCGCCTGTATCGGTATCGGTCTGATGGGCGGCAAGTACATCGAAGCATGTGCCCGTCAGCCGGAACTGATGAACCCGCTGCAAACCAAGATGTTCCTGCTGGCTGGTCTGATCGATGCGGCGTTCCTGATTGGCGTTGGTGTGGCAATGCTGTTTGCGTTCGCGAACCCGCTGCTCTCGAAGCTGGCCGGCTGAGGTTCCTCGGAGGTTTGCGCTTGAGCTATAACAAGTAAAGGCGCAGGGCGGAACGGGTACTGGGGCGCTGATCGAGCAGAATCGATGAGCGCCTTGCCGTTTCACTTTCCGAACAAGCAACGTTTAAGGAAACACCGTGAATCTCAACGCAACCCTGTTTGCGCAAATGGTCGTGTTCCTGATCCTCGCGTGGTTCACGATGAAATTCGTGTGGCCGCCGCTGATCAACGCCCTCGACGAGCGCGCGAAAAAGATCGCCGACGGTCTGTCCGCCGCGGAAAAGGGCAAGCAGGAACTCGAAGCCGCTCATAAGCGCGTCGACCAGGAACTGGCTCAGGCTCGCAACGATGGCCAGCAACGCATCGCCGACGCTGAAAAGCGCGCTGTCGCAGTCGCCGACGAAATCAAAGCTCAGGCGCAGGCGGAAGCCGCCCGCATCATCGCGCAGGCGAAGGCCGAAGCGGACCAGCAAGTCGTGAAAGCGCGCGAAGCGCTGCGTGGCGAAGTCGCTGCACTCGCTGTGAAGGGCGCTGAACAGATCCTGAAGCGCGAAGTCGACCAGGCAGCTCACGCTGACCTGCTGAATCAACTGAAAGCCGAGCTCTGATCATGGCCGAACTTGCAACCATCGCCCGTCCGTACGCGGAAGCGCTGTTTGGCGTGGCCGAAGCTGGTGACATCGCCGCCTGGTCCACGCTCGTGCAGGAGCTGGCACAGGTTGCGCGTCTGCCCGATGTGCTGTCGATCGCCTCGAGCCCGAAAGTGAGCCGCGCCCAGGTTAGCGATCTGCTGCTGGCTGCGGTCAAGTCGCCGCTCAAGGACAACGCGCAAGCGAAGAATCTGGTGCAGATGCTGGTGGACAACCATCGCCTGCAGCTGCTGCCTGAAATCGCCTCGCAGTTCGAAGAGTTGAAGAACGCCCGCGAAGGCGCGGCAGATGTGCTGATCGTCAGCGCATTCCCGCTCGAAGGTGCGCAGTTGAACGAACTCGTCGCAAGCCTCGAACGCAAGTTCAAGCGCAAGCTGAAGCCGACGGTCGAAATCGATCAGTCGCTGATCGGCGGCGTACGCGTGACGGTCGGCGACGAAGTGCTCGATACCTCGGTCCGCGCGCGGCTCGCCAGGATGCAAACGGCCCTGACGGCCTGAAGCGCTTCGCGCTTTAGCGGCTGGCACGCAACAGAATTGACTATCAGGAGCGAATAATGCAACTCAATCCCTCTGAGATCAGCGAGCTGATCAAGAGCCGGATCCAGGGCCTTGAAGCGAGCGCAGACGTTCGCAACCAGGGCACCGTGATCTCCGTGACCGACGGTATCGTGCGTATCCACGGTCTGTCGGAAGTGATGCAGGGCGAAATGCTCGAATTCCCGGGTAACACCTTCGGTCTGGCGCTGAACCTCGAGCGCGACTCGGTCGGCGCCGTGATTCTGGGTGAATACGAACACATTTCGGAAGGCGATATCGTCAAGACGACGGGCCGCATTCTCGAAGTGCCGGTTGGTCCGGAACTGCTCGGCCGTGTGGTCGACGCGCTCGGCAACCCGATCGATGGCAAGGGCCCGCTCAACGCGAAGATGACCGACGCAATCGAAAAGATTGCACCGGGCGTGATCTGGCGTAAGTCGGTTTCGGAACCGGTCCAAACCGGTCTGAAGTCGATCGACTCGATGGTGCCGATCGGCCGTGGCCAGCGTGAGCTGATCATCGGCGACCGTCAGTGCGGCAAGACCGCAGTCGCAGTCGACGCGATCATCAACCAGAAGGGCAAGAACCTCGTCTGTATCTACGTCGCGATCGGCCAGAAGGCTTCGTCGATCATGAACGTGGTGCGCAAGCTCGAAGAATCGGGCGCGCTCGAATACACGATCGTCGTCGCCGCTTCGGCTTCGGATTCGGCCGCAATGCAATACCTCGCGCCGTACGCCGGTTGCACGATGGGCGAATACTTCCGCGATCGCGGCCAGGACGCGCTGATCGTTTATGACGACTTGACCAAGCAGGCTTGGGCATACCGTCAGATCTCCCTGCTGCTGCGCCGCCCGCCGGGCCGTGAAGCTTACCCGGGTGACGTGTTCTATCTGCACTCGCGTCTGCTCGAGCGTGCTGCTCGCGTCTCGGAAGAGTACGTCGAGAAGTTCACCAACGGTGAAGTGAAGGGCAAGAGCGGTTCGCTGACGGCACTGCCGGTCATCGAAACGCAGGCAGGCGACGTGACCGCATTCGTTCCGACGAACGTGATCTCGATTACCGACGGCCAGATCTTCCTTGAAACCGACCTCTTCAACGCTGGTATCCGCCCGGCAATTAACGCTGGCGTGTCGGTGTCGCGTGTGGGTGGTGCGGCTCAGACGAAGGTCGTGAAGAAGCTGTCGGGCGGTATCCGTACCGACCTCGCGCAGTACCGTGAACTCGCTGCGTTCGCGCAGTTCGCATCGGACCTCGACGAAGCGACCCGCAAGCAGCTAGAGCGCGGCCGCCGCGTGACGGAACTGCTGAAGCAGCCGCAGTATCAGCCGCTGCAAGTGTGGGAACTGGCTGTGTCGCTGTTCGCAGCGAACAACGGCTATCTCGACGACCTCGAAGTTGCCCAAGTCCTGCCGTTCGAGAAGGGCCTGCGCGATCACCTGAAGTCGAGCCATGCTGACCTGGTCAAGCGTATCGAAGATACCAAGGAACTCTCGAAGGACGACGAAGGCCTGCTGCACACGGCAGTCAAAGACTTCAAGAAGTCCGGCGCGTATTGATCCGCGAGTGATCCGCAAGGCATAAACGGACCTTGAAGCGGCGCGGGCCGCATGCGAATGCTCCCGCGCTGCTTCGGCCGCTTTGCATGGGACCCGAGTAAGCGCTGAAGCGCTAACTCGGGCCGACAAAGGAGCAAGCAATGGCTGGAATGAAGGAAATTCGCGGCAAGATCAAGAGCGTGCAAAACACGCGCAAGATCACGAAAGCGATGGAGATGGTGGCCGCATCAAAGATGCGCCGCGCTCAGGAGCGCATGCGCGCTGCTCGCCCGTATGCCGACAAGGTCCGCGACATCGCCGCGCACATGAGCCGTGCGAACCCGGAGTATCGTCACCCGTTCATGGTGTCGAACGAAGGCGCAAAGGCGGCCGGTATCATCCTCGTCACGACTGATAAAGGTCTTTGCGGCGGGATGAACACCAACGTGCTGCGCGCGTCGCTGCAGAGGTTCAAGGAACTTGAAGGCCAGGGCAAGACGATCGAGGCAACCGCGATCGGCAGCAAGGGTCTGGGCTTCCTGAACCGTCTGCAGGCGAAGGTCGTGTCGAACGTCGTGCAACTGGGCGATACGCCGCATCTGGAAAAGCTGATCGGCGCGGTGAAGGTGCAACTCGACCTGTTCTCGGAAGGCAAGATTTCGGCGGTGTACCTCGCGTACACGCGCTTCGTCAACACGATGAAGCAGGAGCCGGTGATCGAGCAACTGCTGCCGTTGTCGGCGGACCAGTTCGAGCGCACGGAAGAAGACGGTACGACGCCGAGCACGCAGTGGGACTACATCTACGAGCCTGATGCGCAAGCAGTGGTGGACGAACTCCTGGTGCGTTATGTCGAAGCGCTGGTCTATCAGGCCGTCGCGGAAAACATGGCATCGGAGCAGTCGGCCCGCATGGTCGCGATGAAAGCCGCTTCGGACAACGCGAAGACGGTCATCAGCGATCTGCAGCTCGTGTACAACAAGAGCCGTCAGGCCGCGATCACGAAAGAACTGTCGGAAATCGTCGGTGGAGCGGCGGCCGTCTGACCTCGGTCAGACAGGTCGTTGCGTGTGCGCCCGAGCGGCGCACCCATCGGAGAAACTGCGCCTTTGCGCGAGTGAAGAATTGAGTATCTAAAGGAAAAGCGATGAGTACTACTGCTTTGGTAGAAGGCAAGATCGTACAGTGCATCGGCGCGGTGATCGACGTGGAATTTCCGCGTGAATCCATGCCGAAGATCTACGACGCGCTCATTCTCGAAGGTTCGGAGCTGACGCTCGAAGTCCAGCAGCAGCTGGGCGACGGCGTGGTCCGTACCATCTGTCTGGGTGCTTCGGACGGTCTGCGCCGCGGCACGATCGTGAAGAACACGGGCAACCCGATCAGCGTGCCGGTCGGCAAGCCGACCCTCGGCCGTATCATGGACGTGTTGGGCCGTCCGATCGACGAAGCCGGCCCGATCTCGAGCGAAACCACGCGTGCGATCCACCAGAAGGCTCCGGCGTTCGACCAACTGTCGCCGTCGACCGAACTGCTCGAAACCGGCATCAAGGTTATCGACCTGATCTGCCCGTTCGCAAAGGGCGGTAAGGTGGGTCTGTTCGGTGGCGCCGGTGTGGGCAAGACCGTGAACATGATGGAACTGATCAACAACATCGCGAAGGAACACGGCGGTTACTCCGTGTTTGCCGGTGTGGGCGAGCGTACCCGCGAAGGGAACGACTTCTATCATGAAATGAAGGACTCGAACGTTCTCGACAAGGTCGCGCTGGTGTACGGCCAGATGAACGAGCCGCCGGGCAACCGTCTGCGCGTTGCGCTGACCGGTCTGACGATGGCCGAGCACTTCCGTGACGAAGGCCTCGACGTGCTGTTCTTCGTCGACAACATCTACCGTTTCACGCTGGCCGGTACCGAAGTGTCGGCACTGCTCGGCCGTATGCCGTCGGCGGTGGGCTATCAGCCGACGCTGGCTGAAGAAATGGGTAAGCTGCAAGAGCGGATTACGTCGACCAAGACTGGCTCGATTACGTCGGTGCAGGCCGTGTACGTCCCTGCGGACGACTTGACCGACCCGTCGCCGGCTACGACCTTCGGCCACCTGGACGCAACCGTCGTGCTGTCGCGTGACATCGCTTCGCTCGGTATCTACCCCGCGGTGGACCCGCTCGATTCGACCTCGCGTCAGATCGACCCGCACGTGATCGGCGAAGAGCACTACTCGATCACGCGCGGCGTGCAGCAAACGCTGCAGCGCTACAAGGAACTGCGCGACATCATCGCGATTCTGGGCATGGACGAACTCGCGCCGGAAGACAAGCTCGCCGTCGCGCGTGCTCGTAAGATCCAGCGTTTCCTGTCGCAGCCGTTCCACGTCGCTGAAGTGTTCACGGGTTCGCCGGGCAAGTACGTGCCGCTGAAGGAAACGATCCGCGGCTTCAAGATGATCGTCGAAGGCGAGTGCGATCACCTGCCGGAGCAAGCGTTCTACATGGTCGGCACGATCGACGAAGCCTTCGAAAAGGCCAAGAAGATCCAGTAAAGGTCGGGTGTAACGAAGCGGGCGCGGGCCTCGCGCATCACGACTGCCAAAACGGTAGTGTTGAGCAAGGCCAGCGTCTCTTATTACGCTCAACCCGCCTTGCATGGGACGGGGGTCAGCACTCAAGCGCTAACTCTCGTCGACAGGAGTCGACACATATGGCAACCATTAAAGTAGACGTCGTCAGCGCGGAAGAGGAAATCTTCTCGGGCCAGGCGAAGTTCGTCGCGCTGCCTGGCGAAGCGGGTGAACTTGGCATTCTGCCGGGCCACACGCCGCTCATCACACGGATCCGTCCGGGTGCGGTGCGCATCGAAGTTGAAAACGGCGAAGAAGAGTTTGTGTTCGTCGCCGGCGGCATCCTCGAAGTCCAGCCGGGCGCAGTGACGGTTCTCGCCGACACCGCGATTCGTGGCAAGGATCTCGACGAAGCCAAGGCCGAAGACGCACGCAAGCGTGCGGAAGAGGCGCTGCAGAACACGGGTTCGAACCTCGAGTACGCGACCGCACAAGCGGAGCTCGCGTACGCGACCGCACAACTCGCGGCAATCCAGCGTCTGCGCAAGCTGCGCGGCCAGCACTAAAGCAGCACGTAGCAGAAGAAAGCAGCCCACGCGGCTGCTTTTTTTTGATATCTGGTTGACGTTTACGTAAAGGACGGCAAAATCCATGAGGGTGGAGACATAGGCGTCGGTCGGCGCGATGCGGTGCGGGTAAGACTTGATGCCGGCCCGGTACGCGCCGGTGCACAATCGATTTCAAATTCATTTCAATCGAGCGCGCTCGCGCTCACGGAGACAACACCATGGCAACGCATAGCTCGGGCGAAGGTGCGCTTATCGAACCCGCCGATGGACTGTCGTACGTGCGCGGGTCGACTGAAAATCCGTTGAGCGAAGCGACCGTCGGCGAGTTTCTGCGCGACACCGCGGCGCGCTTTCCCGAACGACCGGCCGTGGTGTTTCGCGAGCAGCGCATTCGCTGGACGTGGAGCGAATTCGCGCAAGAAGTGGACGTGCTTGCGTCTGGGCTGCTTGCGCTCGGCATCGCCAAGGGCGACCGCGTAGGCATCTGGTCGCCGAACCGCGTCGAGTGGCTGCTGACGCAGTTCGCGACCGCGCGTATCGGCGCGATCCTCGTCAATATCAATCCAGCCTACCGGCTCGCGGAGCTCGAATACGCGCTGAACAAGGTCGGTTGCAAGGCGATCATCACCGCGGAGCGCTTCAAGACGTCGATGTACCTCGAGATGCTGCAGGAGCTTGCGCCCGAACTCGCGACGCAGCCGCCGGGCGAACTGCATGCCGCGCGGCTGCCGGAGCTGCGCTACGTGATCCGCATGTGCGACACGGAGACGCCAGGCATGCTGAGCTTTTCCGATGTGATCGAGCGTGGGCGCGCGTCATTCGACGCCACCCGGCTCGATGCGATCGGCGCGACCTTGTCGTGCCGTGAACCAATCAACATCCAGTTCACCAGCGGCACAACGGGCAATCCAAAAGGCGCGACGCTGACGCATCGCAACGTCGTGAACAACGCGCGCTATATCGCGATGGCGATGCGGCTCAGTGAGCAGGACGGTCTGTGCATTCCAGTGCCGCTGTACCACTGCTTCGGGATGGTGCTGGCGGTGCTCGCATGCGTGTCGGTCGGGGCGAATATGGTGTTCCCGGGCGAGGGCTTCGATCCCGCCGCGACGCTCGCCGCGACAGCCGAGGAAAAATGCACCGCGCTGCACGGCGTGCCGACGATGTTCATCGCCGAACTCGACCATCCGACCTTCGCGTCTTACGACTTCTCGCGGCTGCGCACCGGCATCATGGCGGGCTCGCCGTGCCCGATCGAGACGATGAAGAAGGTCGTCTCGAAGATGCACCTGAGCGAGATCACGATCGCCTACGGCATGACGGAAACCAGCCCGGTCTCGTTTCAAAGCTCGACGACCGATCCGCTCGATAAGCGGACGACGACTGTCGGGCGCATCCAGCCGCATCTCGAAGTGAAAATCGTCGATCCACTGGGCAATATCGTCCCGGTTGGCGAAACCGGCGAGCTATGCACGCGCGGCTACTCGGTGATGCTCGGTTACTGGGGCGACGAAGCGAAGACGCACGAGAGCATCGTCGACAGCTGGATGCATACGGGCGACCTGGCGACGCTCGACGCCGAAGGCTATTGCAACATCGTCGGCCGGCTGAAGGACATGCTGATTCGCGGCGGCGAAAACATCTATCCGCGCGAGATCGAGGAGTTTCTGTTCCGCCATCCGAAGATCCAGAGCGTGCAGGTCTTCGGCGTGCCCGATACAAGGTACGGCGAAGAAGTATGCGCGTGGATCGTGCTTCGGACGGGTGAGCAGGCAACGGCAGAAGAGATCCAGCAGTTCTGCCATGGACAGATTGCGCACTACAAGGTGCCGCGATATATCCGCTTCGTCGACGAACTACCTATGACCGTAACCGGCAAGGTACAAAAATTCGTGATGCGCGAAAGCATGATCAGCGAATTGAAACTCAGAGAGGACAAGACGGCATGACGCTGCCGCGGCAGGCTCCGCAGCCAAACATGAGCAATGGGTGAGGAGTCGAACCGAAGTTGCGCGGCGGACATTCGTCGCGCGCAAACGTTTGAGCAGACGAAAAAAAAGCGGGCCTGGAGCCCGCTAAAAACCACACGCTACGGGGTTAGCGCGAGGAGACCAATGATGGGACGGTTATGCCGACGACCCTGCGTCGATCACGGCCCCAGCAGGGATGCCCCTTCACAGGGCTTCGGCAACCGCCGACCGGCAAGTGCATCGTATCCGCTCACACCACGCACACAGCCACATCCGTGTTGAAACCGTTGAGGGCATTGTGGGCGAATTAACCTACGAAGGCGGTAACAAAGTGTTTCAGGTTGTAACGCCCGCCAGATAAGGCGTTGCGGGATTTATTGCCAAAACAAAAGCGTGTGAAACGTAATTTTTACCGATGACTGCGACGCAGTTCACGCAGCATGATTGATGCCAGTCATGACGCACATCGCAGTATAAATTCGGTCATTCATCAGCGTGAAATGGTTGCATTTGCAGCTTTCGAGCGACGAACTTCCTGCGAATAAGCAGTGCGACTATGCCTCGAAATATTCGCAAACCGGCCAAAATCCGCGCTGCAACGCAACGACACGAAGCCCCTTGCGCCACTGATTAAATAGAGGCGCATGTCTTCCTTATAGAGCTGATCCGGCAGGTATTACAGCTCGAAGACATCGCCCTTCGTTACATCCTCGCCGATGCGACGCCTTCAGGCCTGCGCAAACCGCCCATGCCGCAATTATTTCGCAGCTGACGGCCCGGCACGCACACGGTCGTCTTACTTCAACCACTTGTCCGAAATAGCCTGATACTCGCCGGTCGCTCGGGCGAGGTGCAGCCACTGATCGACGTATTGCTGGAACGCGACGTCGCCGCGCGGCAGCAGCCATGCCTTCTCGCCGTACTGAAACGGCTTGTCCGGATGCACAGAGCATAGGCCGGGATTGAGCTTCTGCTGTAGCAAGGTCTCCGACGCATCCGTCACCATCACGTCCGCCTTGCCCGCGAGAATCTGTTTGAAGATCGTCACGTTGTCCGGATAAACGGTCACGTTTGCGTGCGTGAAGTATTGCTTCGCGAACTTCTCGTTGGTGCCACCCGGGTTGACGATCACTCGCGTGGACGGTTGATCGATCTGCGCGACCGTCTGATATTTGTTTACGTCGTCGCAACGGACGATCGGCGTCTTGCCGTCGATCATGTAAGCCTGAGTGAAGAACGCATGCTTCTGGCGCTCGAGCGTCGGCGACACACCGCCGATGCCGATGTCGCACTTCGCGACGAAGTCGTTCATCAGATTCGACCATGACGTCTTGACGAACTCGACCTTCACGCCGAGCGACTTCGCGAGCGACTCAGCCATGTCGATATCGATGCCCTCGAACTGGCCATCGCCTTTGTAGAACGAGTACGGCTTGTAGTCGCCGGTAGTGCAGGCGCGTATCGTGCCGCGGCTGATGATGTCGTCGAGCCGGGACGGCGCGGCCGCGGCGCTTTGGGCGTTGGCCACGCCGACATGCATGAGGACGCCGGCGAGCGCGCCGAGCATTGCGAGTGCTGCCTTCTTCATCGAGTCTCCTAGTGGTGTGTAGTGTGTAATTCATCGGTAAAGCTGTCGGATAGTAGCTTGGCAGCGCGGGCTTGAACATTGGCCGTTCAGCCAGGGTGACCGGGGCAGCAGAAGGCAGCGACCCGAAGCCGTACACGCAGTGGCGGCCGGCAGCTGGCGGAGGTAGGCCCGAGCTGCACTTCGCCCGCTTCCCACGACGCGCAGTCGCAACGTCGATTACCCCGCGATGCGCGATGACCGCGGCCGCCTCCGGTAAAATGCTCTTTTGCCCTCAGCCCTCCAGTCGCACGCAACGTGGCCCATCAACTCCTGAACGACACTTTCCTGCGCGCGCTGCTGCGCCAGCCCACCGACTACACGCCGATCTGGCTGATGCGGCAAGCTGGCCGCTATCTGCCGGAATACAACGCCACGCGCGGCCGCGCGGGCAGTTTCCTCGGTCTCGCGAAGAATCCGGCTTTCGCGACGGAAGTCACGCTGCAGCCGCTCGATCGGTATCCGCTCGACGCCGCAATCCTGTTCTCCGACATCCTGACCGTGCCCGACGCGATGGGCCTCGGCCTCGATTTCGTCAACGGCGAGGGGCCGAAATTTGCCCGTCCGGTGCGCACCGAAGACGACGTCGCGCGCCTCGCGGTGCCGGACATCGATGCGACACTGCGCTACGTGACCGACGCCGTGCGTGAAATCCGCTCGGCGCTAAAGGACGCGCAAGGCCGCCAGCGGGTGCCTTTAATCGGCTTCTCGGGCAGTCCGTGGACGCTCGCGTGCTACATGGTAGAAGGCGGGGGCTCGGCGGACTTTCGCACGATCAAATCGATGCTGTACGCGCGTCCCGATTTGCTGCAGTGGATTCTCGAGATCAACGCGCGCTCGGTCGCGGCGTATCTGAACGCGCAAATCGAAGCCGGCGCGCAAGCAGTGATGATTTTCGACACATGGGGCGGAGCGCTCGCCGATGGCATCTATCAGCGCTTTTCGCTGCGCTACATCGAGCAGGTGGTCAGTCAGCTGAAGCGCGAGCACGACGGCGAAAAAGTGCCCGTGATCGCCTTCACGAAGGGCGGTGGCCTGTGGCTCGACGATATCGCCGCGAGCGGTGTCGACGCGGTGGGCCTCGACTGGACCGTGAACCTCGGTAAGGCGCGCGAGCGTGTCGGTGGCAAGGTGGCGCTTCAGGGCAACATCGATCCGTCGGTGCTGTTTGCACCACCCGCCGCTATCCGCATGGAAGCGCGCGCGGTGCTCGACAGCTTCGGCAATCATCCCGGCCACGTTTTCAACCTGGGTCATGGCATTTCGCAGTTCACGCCGCCAGAGCATGTTGCCGAGCTGGTCGACGAAGTGCATCGTCACAGCCGCGCGATCCGTAGTGGTGCACACGCGCCTTCGTGAGACTGTAATCGTTACCGTTTCGTGTTGCGTTGCAGCGAATTGGGCTCTGGGCCTAAGGACCGTAGTTCCTCGAAGAGGCCGTCAGATGGTGGTCTTACGAAAGTCAAGAGTTGACTTATGCACACTTCGCACGCTGCGGCGCAGTAGAGGCTTTAATCGTGGCCGGACCCTTGCACATAGCCGGCGCATTTGAACTGAGCCTTGTCGGGCAAGGCTTTGCGGCGAGCGGGACGAAATGTGCGGAATCCCACACAAGGCCGTCGCTACGCCATTTGCGGCCCGTCGAAGCGAAGTTCTCAACAAAGTTATCCACAGGGCCACGCGCCGAGCGGAATTGTTCAGCCGAATCCAAAACTTAGCGGTGAAATTAAGGTTTTACTTTAACTTCGACGGTATCGCCTACCGCGCGAGCCACCGCGCGCCGCGATTTGGCCTCGTGCCGGCTCGTCCTCAGCGCCTCGCCGAGTGAACCAAGTGTTCGTCCGCGTCGCGCTCGATCATCCGCTGCCGACCTTGTTCGACTACCGCTGCGGCACATCCGAGGCGGCTGTCGTGGGCGCGCTCGTCAGCGTTCCCTTCGGCAAACGGCACGTGGTGGGGCTGATCTGCGAGGTGGCCGCTCACAGCGAGGTGCCCGCCGAACGCCTGCGGGATGTGGATAAGGTCTGCGCGTCGTGTCCGCCGGTGTCGGCGCATTGGCTCGCGCTCGCCGGGTTCGCCGCGGACTACTATCAACGCAGTCTCGGCGAAGTGGCGCTGCCCGCGCTGCCGCAGGCGCTGCGCGACGCGTCGCGCTGGTCGCGGCTGTTCGCGCCGGAAGAGCGCTATCGGTTGACGCCCGAGGGTCGCACGGCATTGCCTGACGCGTTGCCGGCCCGCGCGACGGCGCTCCGAGCGCTCGCGCAAGCACTCGCCCAAGCCGACTTCCTGCTCGCCGCCGACGCCCGCGCGCTGCATCCGAAAGCGCTGGCGACACTCGACACATGGCAGGCCGCTGGCTGGGTGACGCTCGACGTGATCGACGCCGCCGCGGTGCCCGCCGCCGCTTCGCTGCCGGACGCGCCCGCGCCGGTCCTGCCGACCCTCACCGACGAGCAGGCGAGTGCTGTCGAAGCTATCCGCGCCGCCGACGGTTTCGCGCCGTTCCTGCTGCACGGCGTGACGGGCAGCGGCAAAACCGAGGTGTACCTGCGCGCACTCGCCGCGATTCTGGCCGCCAGGCCGGATGCGCAAGCGCTCGTGCTGGTGCCGGAAATCAACCTGACGCCGCAGTTCGAGGCGGCGTTCCGTGCCCGCTTCGCCGCGCTCGACGCCAGCGCGATCGTCACGCTGCACAGCGGCCTCGCCGAAGGCGAGCGCGCCCGCAACTGGTTCGCCGCCCACACCGGCCGTGCGCGCATCGTGCTCGGCACACGGCTCGCGGTACTCGCGTCGCTGCCGCGGCTGGCGATCATCGTTGTCGACGAAGAGCACGATCCGGCCTACAAGCAGCAGGAGGGCTTGCGCTATTCGGCGCGCGATCTCGCGATTTATCGGGCGAAACAGCTCGGTGTGCCGGTCGTGCTCGGCTCGGCGACGCCATCGCTCGAGAGCTGGTGGCAGGCCGATCAGGGCCGCTACAAGCGGCTCACGCTGTCGCGCCGGGCCGTCGCCGACGCCGCGCTGCCGGCCGTACGCCTGATCGATCTCGAAGACGAGCGCCGCCGCGGGCGGGCGTCGATCGAAGGCTTGTCGGGTCCGTTGATCGCCGCGATGAAGGCGCGGCTCGAACGCGGCGAGCAGAGCCTCGTGTTCCTGAACCGACGTGGCTACGCGCCGCAACTCGCCTGCGACGCGTGCGGCTGGGTGGCCGGTTGTCCGCGCTGCAGCGCCTACGTCGTGCTGCACAAGCCCGAGCGCGCGCTGCGCTGCCATCACTGCGGCTGGGAGTCTCGTATCCCGCGTTCGTGCCCGGAGTGCGGCAACGTCGACATCGCACCGCTCGGGCGCGGCACGCAGCGCGTCGAGGAAACGCTCGCCAGCGCGGTGCCGGGCGCCCGCGTGCTGCGCATCGATGCCGATAGCACGCGCCGCAAAGGCAGCGCGCAGGCGTTGTTCTCCGACGTGCACGCGGGCGAGGTCGATATTCTGGTCGGTACACAGATGATCGCGAAAGGGCACGATTTCCAGCGCGTGTCGCTGGTAGGCGTGCTAAATGCCGATACCGCGCTGTTTTCGCATGATTTCCGCGCGAGCGAGCGCCTGTTCGCACAGCTGATGCAGGTGAGCGGCCGCGCGGGCCGCGCCGGTTTGCCGGGCGAAGTGCTGGTGCAAACGCGCTATCCGCGTCACGCGCTGTATCACGCGCTGGGCCGTCACGACTACGTCGGCTTCGCCAACTCGACGCTCGCGGAGCGACGCGACGCGCACCTGCCGCCGTTCGTCTATCAGGCGCTGCTGCGAGCCGAAGGCCGCACGCTCGAAGCGGCGCTCGCGTTCCTGCAGCAGGCCGCCGCCGAGCTTGCGCAGATTCCGGCCGCCGAGCGTGTCACCGTATACGACGCGGTGCCGCTCACGATCGTCAAGGTGATGCACGTTCATCGCGCGCAGCTGCTGATCGAAAGCGCGTCGCGTGCCGCGCTGCAGGCCACGTTGCGTGCATGGCAGCCGCTGTTGCGCGCGCTCAAGGGCGTGCTGCGCTGGAATCTCGAAGTCGATCCGCTCGACATCTGACGCCACGGCCCAGGTGACGCCGGCCTTACTTCTTTGAGTCATATCCATAGAGCGAATGATCGTTTCGCTTTGCGATAGCACTCGCCTATATTCGCCAAATCGGCGCATTTTGCGGCTAAACGACAATAATTTCGCGCCGATGCCACTCAACTTTCTCGGGGCATCTGCAATGAGCGACACCCATCATCCCGGACCGGCGGGCACCGCACCGGGTCATCGGCAAGGTACACAAGACGCGCAAACCGCACGAGGCAGCGGCTTTTCGCTGACCGAAGACTGGCTCGCCGCTGGCGTCGGCCTGCTCGTGATCGTGATTGCGTGGGCGCTGTTCGCGTCGGGCAGCAGCATCAGGTGGCTCGCGGTCGCGCCGGCCAAATGGTCGAGCGTCGCGCAGGCCGCGCAGGACATCGGCAAACATCTACCCAACTACCTCGCGCTGTTCGCGACATTCGCGGTGCTGTTCGGAGCGAGCGTCGCTCTGCTCAGGCAGCGCGTCGGCGCGTTTCTCGCGGCGTTCGTCGTCGTATTCGTCGCTTCCGCGCTGATCCTGACGCTCGGCGCGTGGGTCGATGCGTCGAAGTACAACCTCGAACCGCCGCTGGTTGCGCTCGCGCTCGGGCTGCTCGTGTCGAACCTGTTCACGCTGCCGCGGTGGCTCGGGGCGGGGTTACGCGTCGAGTTTTACATCAAGGTCGGTATCGTGCTGCTCGGCGCGACGCTGCCGTTCACGTTGCTCGTGTGGGCCGGGCCGGTTGCGGTCGTGCAGGCGAGCATCGTGTCGTTGGTGACGTTCTTCGTGATCTTCTTCGTCGCGCGCGCGTTCGGGCTCGATCGGCGCTTTGCCGCCGTGCTCGGTGTCGGCGGCGCAGTGTGCGGCGTGTCGGCGGCGATCGCGATTGCCGGCGCGGTACGGGCGAAGCGCGAGCAGGCGTCGGTCGCGATCACGCTGGTCGTGCTGTGGGCGATCGTGATGATCTTCGTGCTGCCGTTCGTGTCGCGCTCGCTCGGACTGTCGACGGCCGTCGCCGGCGCCTGGATCGGCACCTCCGAATTCGCCGACGCCGCTGGCATCGCCGCGGCCCAGGCCTACGGCGATTTCGCGCGGCACGCAGGCGGCGCGATCGCCGGCGCGCCGGAAGCGTCGTTGCAGGCGTTCACGCTGATGAAGGTGGTCGGCCGCGACATCTGGATCGGCATTTGGGCGTTCGTGCTCGCAATCGTCGCGACGACGCGCTGGGAAGCGCAGGACAGCGGCGTCACCGCGCGCGCGAATGCCGGCGAGATCTGGGCGCGTTTCCCGAAGTTCGTGATCGGTTTCGTGATCGCGTCGGCGTTGGTCACGTGGATCGCGAGCCATTATTCGCTCGCCGACTACCGCAAGGTCGTCACGCCGGAGTTCGTCGCGCCGATCACGGTGCTGCGCACGTGGGCGTTCACCTTCTGCTTCCTGAGCATCGGTCTGACGACGCGCTTCCGCTCGCTTGCGGCGACCGGTCTGAAGCCGTTCCTCGCGTTCACGGCGGGCGTCGTGGTCAATATCGCGATCGGCTATGCGCTGTCCGCGCACGTGTTCGCGTCGTACTGGAACAGCCTCGGATAATGCCCGTGAAGGTTTCCAAGGATCGTGGCGCGGCGGACACGCGGTGCTGCGCCGGATGCCGGCATCGCGCGAGTGAACGGGACGCGCTCGAGCAGCGTATTCCAGGGCTTGTCGCGTTTAGTTCGGGGTTCGGCGCGAGCGTCGCCGATAGCAGACTGTGTCGTCTGCACGACCAGCTGGTTTCCCCCGGCGATGTCTGTGCGCAGTTCGAGCCCGTTGCGCCGTCGCTCGGGCCGCGCTGACCCGTAAGCGATCTTCAGGCGCCAAGCTCCGCGCACCAATCCAGCTGCACGTTCCCACATCCGCGCGCGTCCGGCTTCATGAGCCGTCGCGCGGGCTTCCCCCGATCTCAGTCGTTCAGCGCGCTTCGCGTATCGCCCGCCGATCCACGCGAGGCCGCGCTTGCCTGTTTGCGCTCGTCTTCGCGCGGATTCGAGCTCCTGGTCGCGCCTCGAATGAAAAACACCGCACAAGCCGCGCACATCATCCAGATGCCCAGTATTACTAGCCACTTTTCCATCACACCAACCCTCGGGAACCCCGTTTATCTTTTCTGCGTGCCCTGAAACCGACGTTTCGGGCCGTCCATCGTCATGCTTCTGTATATCGGCGCGCGAAGTCGTTTGATAAGGCTTATTTCAAAAAGAATCACGTCAGGGAAAGTACCGATCGAAAACACCACACTCCGACTCTCGCTCACCGCCCGGAAAGCCCCGTCCCACAAGGCTCGCGGCATGGTGCAACCAACCTGTCGAATTGGTTGCACCTTTTTATTTGTAGGCGTACGATTCGCCCAACTTTTAGTCTTTCGCCAGGCTCACGCCCGGTATCAAGAAGGAAACATGGCTAGCACCACCCTTGGCGTCAAGGTCGACGACCTCCTGCGTTCCCGGCTCAAAGATGCCGCCACCCGCCTCGAGCGCACCCCGCACTGGTTGATCAAGCAGGCGATTTTCGCCTACCTCGAAAAGATCGAGCACGGCCAGTTGCCGGCCGAACTGTCGGGCGCAACCGGCACGGCCGATCTCGCCGACGGCGCGGCGGTCGAGAACGAGGAAGATGGCGCGTCGCATCCGTTCCTCGATTTCGCGCAGAATGTGCAGCCGCAGTCGGTGCTGCGCGCGGCGATCACCGCCGCGTATCGGCGCCCTGAACCCGAATGCGTGCCGTTCCTGCTCGGCCAGGCGCGTCTGCCGGCCAACCTCGCGGGCGACGTGCAGGCGATGGCCGGCAAGCTCGTCGAAACGCTGCGCACGAAGAGCAAGGGCGGGGGCGTCGAAGGGCTGATTCACGAATTTTCGCTGTCGAGCCAGGAAGGCGTCGCGCTGATGTGCCTCGCCGAGGCGCTGCTGCGCATTCCCGATCGCGCGACCCGCGACGCGCTGATCCGCGACAAGATCAGCAAGGGCGACTGGAAATCGCACGTCGGCCAGGCGCCGTCGCTGTTCGTCAACGCGGCGACCTGGGGTCTGATGATCACCGGCAAGCTGGTGACGACCAATAGCGAGACGAGCCTGTCGTCGGCGCTTACGCGGCTGATCGGCAAGGGTGGCGAGCCGCTGATCCGCAAGGGCGTCGACATGGCGATGCGCCTGATGGGCGAGCAGTTCGTCACCGGCGAGAACATTTCCGAAGCGCTCGCGAACAGCCGCAAGTACGAGGCGCGCGGTTTCCGCTATTCGTACGACATGCTCGGCGAAGCGGCCACCACCGAGGCCGACGCGCAGCGCTACTACGCCTCGTACGAACAGGCGATCCACGCGATCGGCAAGGCCGCGGGCGGTCGCGGCATCTACGAAGGCCCTGGCATTTCGATCAAGTTGTCGGCGCTGCATCCGCGCTACTCGCGCGCGCAGCAGGAACGCACGATGAGCGAGCTGCTGCCGCGCGTGCGTTCGCTCGCGATCCTTGCGCGCCGCTACGACATCGGCCTCAATATCGACGCCGAAGAAGCCGACCGCCTCGAACTGTCGCTGGATCTGCTCGAAGCGCTGTGCTTCGATCCGGAGCTGCAAGGCTGGAACGGGATCGGCTTCGTCGTGCAGGCGTATCAGAAGCGCTGTCCGTTCGTGATCGACTACATCGTCGATCTGGCACGTCGCAGCCGTCACCGCATCATGGTGCGGCTCGTGAAGGGCGCGTACTGGGATACGGAAATCAAGCGCGCGCAGGTCGATGGCCTCGAGGGCTATCCAGTCTACACGCGCAAGGTCTATACCGACGTGTCGTACCTCGCCTGCGCAAAGAAACTGCTCGGCGCGCCCGATGCCGTGTATCCGCAGTTCGCGACGCACAACGCGCACACGCTGTCGGCGATCTATCACCTCGCCGGCAACAACTACTACCCCGGCCAGTATGAGTTCCAGTGCCTGCACGGTATGGGCGAGCCGCTGTACGAAGAAGTCACCGGCCGCGACAAACTGAACCGCCCGTGCCGCGTGTACGCGCCGGTCGGCACGCATGAGACGCTGCTCGCGTACCTCGTGCGCCGGCTGCTCGAAAACGGCGCGAACACGTCGTTCGTGAATCGCATCGCCGACGAATCCGTCGCGATCAAGGACCTGGTCGCCGATCCGGTCGAGGAAGCGTCGAAGATCGCGCCGCTCGGCGCGCCGCACGCGCGCATTCCGCTGCCGCGCAATCTGTACGGCGCCGAGCGGCTCAATTCGATGGGTCTGGATCTGTCGAACGAGCATCGGCTCGCGTCGCTGTCATCGGCGCTGCTCGCGAGCGCGCATCATCCGTGGCGCGCCGCGCCGATGCTCGAAGACAACGAGATCGCCGCCGGCGCCGGACGTGACGTGCGCAACCCGGCCGACCATCGTGATCTCGTCGGCACCGTCGTCGAAGCGACGCCGGAGCACGTGAGCGCCGCGCTCGGCCACGCGGTGGCCGCCGCGCCGATCTGGCAGGCGACGCCGGTCGAGGCGCGCGCCGATTGCCTCGCGCGTGCCGCCGATCTGCTCGAAGCGCAGATGCACACGCTGATGGGACTCGTGGTGCGCGAGGCGGGCAAATCGCTCGCCAACGCGGTCGCGGAAATCCGCGAGGCGATCGATTTCCTGCGCTACTACTCGGCGCAGATCCGCGACGAGTTTTCGAACGACACGCATCGGCCGCTCGGTCCGGTGGTCTGTATCAGCCCGTGGAATTTCCCGCTGGCGATTTTCATGGGCCAGGTGGCCGCCGCGCTCGCAGCCGGCAACACGGTGCTCGCGAAGCCGGCCGAGCAGACGCCGCTGATCGCAGCTCAAGCTGTGCGGATTCTGCGCGAAGCGGGCGTGCCGGCGGGCGCGGTGCAACTGCTGCCGGGTAATGGCGAGACGGTCGGCGCCGCGCTGGTCGCCGATCCGCGCACGCGGGCGGTGATGTTCACCGGTTCGACCGAAGTCGCGCGTCTGATCAACAAGACGCTGTCCGGCCGACTCGATCCGGATGGCAAACCGATCCCGTTGATCGCCGAAACCGGCGGCCAGAACGCGATGATCGTCGACTCGTCGGCGCTCGCCGAGCAGGTCGTCGCCGACGTGCTGCAATCGTCATTCGACTCGGCTGGTCAACGGTGTTCGGCGTTGCGCGTTCTATGTCTGCAGGACGATGTTGCGGACCGCACGCTCGAAATGCTGACGGGCGCGATGCGCGAGCTCGCGCTCGGCAACCCGGACCGGCTGTCGACCGACGTCGGCCCGGTGATCGACCTCGACGCCAAGCGCGGCATCGACGCCCACATCGCGGCGATGCGCGACAAGGGCCGCAAGGTCGAGCAACTGCCGCTGCCGGAAGGCGCGACGCAGGGTACTTTCGTGCCGCCGACGCTGATCGAACTCGACAGCATCGACGAGCTGAAGCGCGAAGTGTTCGGCCCGGTGCTGCACGTGGTGCGCTATCGCCGCAGCCAGCTCGACAAGCTGCTCGAACAGATTCGCGCGACGGGTTACGGTTTGACGCTCGGCATTCACACGCGCATCGACGAAACGATCGCGCACGTGATCAGCCGCGCACACGTGGGCAACATCTACGTGAACCGCAACGTGATCGGCGCGGTGGTCGGGGTGCAGCCGTTCGGCGGCGAAGGACTGTCCGGTACGGGGCCGAAGGCCGGCGGCGCGCTGTATCTGCAGCGTCTGCTCGCGACCCGTCCGGCTGGTTTGCCGAAGTCACTCGCGCAGGCGCTGGTGGTCGAAGTGCCGCAGGCGGCGCAGGCAGCAGAAAAGGGCGACAATCCGGCGGCCGCGCTGACCGCGTTGCGCGACTGGCTGATCGCCGAGCGCGAGCCGCAGCTTGCCGCGCGCTGTGACGGCTATCTGTCGCATGTGCCGGCGGGCGCAACCGCGGTACTGTCGGGGCCGACGGGCGAGCGCAATACATACACGCTGGGCCCGCGCGGCACGGTGCTGTGCATCGCATCGACGGCGAGCGGCGCACGCGTGCAGTTCGCGGCGGCGCTGGCTACGGGTAATCGTGCGTTGTTCGAAGGCGCTGCCGGTGAACAATTGGTCTCGCAATTGCCGGCGTCGCTGAAGGCGCATGCGAGCGTGAAGAAGAGCGCCGACGCACCGTTCGACGCCGTGCTGTTCGAAGGCGACAGCGACGAGCTGCTCACGCTCGTGAAAGAGGTCGCGAAGCGCGCGGGGCCGATCGTGTCGGTGCAGGGCGTCGCGGCCCGGGCGCTTGCGAGCGGCGAAGAGGACTACGCGCTCGAGCGTCTGCTGACCGAGCGCTCGGTCAGCGTGAATACCGCGGCGGCAGGCGGTAATGCGAATTTGATGACGATCGGTTGAGCGAACCTCGGCGATTTCTTCAATAGAAAGGAAGCGGGCACGGCGACCCCGACACCGCTTCATCCACACCTGGTATCAAGGAGAAGCTATGCAACACAAAATGAAACAGCTGGCAGGCGCAGCTCTGGTTGCCGCTATGTCGCTGGCGGGGACGGCCAACGCTCAATCGACGGAAGACGTGAAGATCGGCTTCGCTGGTCCGATGACGGGCGCACAGGCGCACTACGGCAAGGACTTCCAGAACGGCATCACGCTCGCGGTCGAAGAGTTCAACGCGACGAAGCCGGTGATCGGCGGCAAGCCGGTTCGCATCGTGCTCGACTCGGCCGACGACCAGGCCGACCCGCGCACCGGCACGACGGTCGCGCAGAAGCTCGTGGATGACGGCATCAAGGGCATGCTCGGCCACTTCAACTCGGGCACGACGATTCCGGCCTCGCGCATCTATGCGAACGCGGGCATTCCGCAGATCGCGATGGCGACCGCGCCGGAATACACGCAGCAGGGCTTCAAGACCACCTTCCGCATGATGACGTCGGACACGCAGCAAGGCTCGGTCGCTGGCACGTTCGCGGTGAAGAACCTCGGCATGAAGAAGATCGCGATCGTCGACGATCGCACCGCTTACGGCCAGGGCCTCGCGGATCAGTTCGAGAAGGCAGCGAAGGCGGCCGGCGCGACGATCGTCGATCGTGAATACACGAACGACAAGGCCGTCGACTTCAAGTCGATCCTCACCAAGCTGAAGTCGTCGAACCCCGATCTGATCTACTACGGCGGCGCGGATTCGCAAGCGGCACCGATGGTCAAGCAGATGAAGCAGCTCGGCGTGAAGGCGCCGCTGATGGGCGGCGAAATGGTCCACACGCCGACCTTCATCAAGCTCGCCGGCGACGCGGCGAACGGCACGGTGGCATCGCTCGCCGGCCTGCCGCTCGATGAAATGCCGGGCGGCAAGGCGTACGTCGAGAAGTACAAGGCGCGCTTCAACGAAGACGTGCAAACGTACTCGCCATACGCGTTCGATGGCGCGATGGCGATGTTCACCGCGATGAAGAGCGCGAACTCGACCGATCCGGCCAAGTACCTGCCGCTGCTCGCCAAGACCTCGAAGCCGGCCGTCACGACGGCCAACCTCGCGTACGACGAGCGCGGCGATCTGAAGAACGGCGGTATCACGCTGTACAAGGTCGTCGATGGCAAGTGGACGACGCTGCAAAGCGTGGGCGGCAAGTAATTTTTTTCTGAACCCGGTTGACCACAAAAAACCCCGCTTCGGCGGGGTTTTTTGATTATGGCGCGATTTTCACTCCCCCCGCATCTTCCTCCCCTGCTCTCGAATCATCTCGAGCGTCGCCGCGGGCGTGCTCGCTTCCTGCGGCATGCGAATTTCGATCACGGCCGGCAGCTGCGATTCGATCGCGCGCTGCAGCGCCGGCAGAAAATCCGCGGTACGTTCAACGGTCTCGCCATGCGCACCGAACGACCGCGCAAATGCCGCGAAGTCCGGATTCGTGAGACCGGTGCCATGCACGCGATGCGGATAGTGCCGCTCCTGATGCATGCGGATCGTGCCGAAATGGCTGTTGTTGACGACGATGAACAGCACGCGCAGGTCATACTGCATCGCGGTTGCCAGTTCCTGCGCGGCCATCATGAAGCAGCCATCGCCGGCGAGCGCGACCACCGCGCGTTGCGGATACAGCGACTTTGCCGCGAGCGCCGCCGGCACGCCGTAGCCCATCGCGCCGCTCGTCGGTGCGAGCTGCGAACGGAAGTGTCGATATGAGAAATGTCGATGCAGCCACGTCGCGTAATTGCCCGCGCCGTTGGTGACGATCGCGTCCTCGGGCAAGTGCGCGCGCAATTGCTCGATCACTTCCCCCATCTGCACGTCGCCGGGAGTCGGACGCGGCTTGCGCCATTCCAGATACGCGCGATGCGCTTCTTCAGCGGCACCCGCCCAGGCGAGCTTGCCGGACGTCGACGGCTTCAGTTCCGCCAGCATCGCCGTGAGTTCAGGCATGCCGGAGACGATCGGCAGATCGGCCGCATAGACGCGCCCCAGTTCTTCCGCACCCTGATGCACGTGCACCAGCGTCTGTTTCGTCTTCGGGATGTCGAGCAGCGTGTAGCCGTTGGTCGTCGCTTCGCCGAGGCGCGGACCGAGCGTGAGCAGCAGGTCCGCGTCGCGAATGCGCTGAGCGAGCGCGGGATTGACGCCGAGACCGACGTCGCCCGCATAGTTCGGATGCTCGTTGTCGAAGGTGTCCTGGAAGCGGAACGCGAGGCCGATCGGCAACTGCCAGTTTTCGATGAAGCGCCGCAGGTCCGCGCATGCGGCCGCTGTCCAGCCGCTGCCGCCGGCGATTACCATCGGCCGTTGCGCGCCTTCGAGCAACTCGCTTAGTCGCGCGATCTGCGCTGCTGAAGGCGATGCGGCCACGCGGTGATAAGCGGGCGCGCCAGGCACCGCGTCGCAGGCATCGCTCAAGACGTCTTCGGGCAGCGCCAGCACGACCGGCCCCGGCCGTCCCGAGGTGGCCGTATGAAACGCATGGCTCAGATATTCCGGGATGCGCTTAGGGTCGTCGATCTGCGCGACCCACTTCGCCATCTGACCGAACATGCGCCGGTAGTCGATCTCCTGGAATGCCTCGCGATCGAGATGTGCGCGCGCGCACTGGCCGATCAGCAGGATTATCGGCGTGGAGTCCTGGAACGCGGTGTGCACGCCGATCGACGCATGCGTCGCGCCCGGTCCGCGCGTGACCAGCGCGACACCCGGGCGGCCGGTCAGCTTGCCGACCGCTTCGGCCATGTTCGCGGCCGCGGCTTCGTGACGACAGACGATCGTCTGGATGCGCTCGGTTTCGTCGTGCAGCGAATCGAGCACGGCGAGAAAGCTTTCGCCGGGAACGCAGAACACACGTTCGACGCCGTGCGTGAGCAACGCATCGACGACGAGGCGCGCGCCGGTCTTGCGTGCGGTATGGGAAGCGGAATGGGCAGCGGGAGCATTCGGCAGCGACATTGCGAAGAAGCCTCCTGGCAGTGCGTGAGTGCGTTGTGATGGAGCCGCATCGGCGGAACCTGCAACAGCGGCCGACGGGTGCTTCGACAGCTTACGCCGAGCACGTGGGCGCTGTCATGGCGCAGCGCAACTGTTCGACCGGCGTGGGCGCAACGCGGTCGCCCAAATGAAAAACGCGGGCCACAGAGCCCGCGCTTTTCCGATGCGATTGCATGCAATTGAATGCCGCGCTCACCGACTCAACACTCGACGATATTCACCGCGAGGCCGCCGCGCGACGTTTCCTTGTACTTGGTCTTCATGTCCGCGCCGGTTTCACGCATCGTCTTGATCACCGAATCGAGCGACACATAGTGGCTGCCGTCGCCGCGCAGCGCCATGCGCGCGGCATTGACCGCCTTCACCGATGCCATCGCATTGCGCTCGATGCACGGAATCTGCACCATGCCGCCAACCGGATCGCAGGTGAGCCCGAGGTTGTGCTCCATGCCGATTTCCGCGGCGTTCTCGACCTGCTTCGGCGTGCCGCCCATCACCGCGGCCAGCGCCCCCGCGGCCATCGAGCAAGCGACGCCGACTTCGCCCTGGCAGCCCACCTCCGCGCCGGAGATCGACGCGTTCAGCTTGTACAGGATGCCGATCGCGGCGGCCGTCATCAGGAAGTCGATCACGCCCTGCTCGTTCGCGCCCGGCATGAAGCGCGTGTAGTAATGCAGCACCGCCGGAATGATGCCGGCCGCGCCGTTGGTCGGCGCCGTGACGACGCGCCCGCCCGCGGCGTTCTCTTCGTTGACGGCGATCGCGTACAGATTGATCCAGTCGACCATCGACAGCGGGTCCTGCAACGCGCGCTCAGGGTTGCCCGTCAACGCGCGATACAGCTGCGGCGCGCGCCGCTTCACCTGGAAGGGGCCGGGCAAGTGACCATCGGCGTCGGGATTGTTGATGCCGCATCCGCGCGCGACGCATGATTGCATCACGTCCCAGATCTTCAGCAGACCCGTGCGCGTTTCTTCCTCGCTATGCCAGACACGTTCGTTTTCCCACATCAGCTGCGCGATACTCTTGCCGCTCGACGCGCACAGCGCGAGCAACTCGTTGGCGGTGCGAAACGAGTGCGGAAGCTGATCGACGGCGCTCAACACCTTCGTGTTCGGTGCGCCAGCCGTCACGACGAAGCCGCCGCCGACCGACAGATAGGTCGACTCGCGCAGCGTCGCGCCTTGCGCATCGAACGCGAACAGCTTCAGGCCGTTCGGATGCTCGGGCAACGCCTGGCGATAAAACGCGATCTGCTCCTTCTGCACGAAAGGCACCTCGTGCGTGCCGAGCAGCGCGAGTTTGCGCGACGTGCGCACCGCTTCCAGCCGTTGCGCGATCGTGTCGGGATTCACGGTGTCGGGCGCATCGCCCATCAGGCCTAGCATCACGCCGCGATCGGTGCCGTGCCCCTTGCCGGTCGCGCCGAGCGAGCCGTACAGCTCCGCTTTCACCGCTGCGGTGGCATCGAGCAGCCCGTCGCGCTCGAGTCCTTGGACGAACATCAGGGCCGCGCGCATCGGCCCGACCGTATGCGAGCTCGACGGACCAATGCCGATTTTGAGGAGATCGAAAACGCTGACTGCCATGTACTGCTCCCTGCCTATAGATAAGAGTTTAGCGCGCCGCCAGCGGCAAGCACACGGCGAGCCACGCGGGCGGCGTCGGTGCGAGCTGCAGCGCGACTGGCGTAAAGCGTCCATCGAGACGCGCCGCCAGGTGAAACAGTTCCGCCGCGTTCTTCGGATCCCAACGACCCGAATAGCCGGGCAAGCCGGCCTCGCGACGTTTTGCATCGAACGCGACGTTCGAATGCACGAATTCCTCATGCGTCTGGGTGCCCATCGCAAACGGCACGAGCCAGTTCAGCGCGGCGAGCAGCGTCGCGCCGTTCGCGCCCTTCTCCTGCAGCCAGTTGCGGTTGTGGCGGCGCGCGGCGAGCGCGGCCGTCACCAGCGGTTGCAGATCGTAGGTGACGTAGTGCAGCGCATCGCGCTCGCCGAAGTCGATCGTCGAGCCGTCCGGCGCGATGTTGTCGCCGATATGCTCGACGAACAGCCGTTGCGCGGCGTTGATCATCTTGCGATTGTCGAGCGTGAACGCGGCCATCGAGATCAGCTTGATACGGTGGCTTTGCCAATTGTTACGGAACGTGCCGGTGAGCGGCCGCGGCTGCGCGTCGATCTGTGCGATATAGCCGTTGGCGAACTTCGTCAGAAACGCCATCGCCGCATTGCGCGTTTTGACGGGCAGCGCGCTCGCTGTCATGTCGTAGGCGAGGATCAGCCCTTCGAAACCCGTTTCGTCGATCGGATTGAAGCTCGGCTGATAGGTCGTGACCCATGTATACAGCAGACGATCGACGAGCTTCAGGAAGCGGTCGTCGCTGGTCGCGCGCCACGCGAGCGCGGCATCGCGCAGCAGGTCGAGATCCTTCTGTGCTTCGACGCTCTGATCGTAGATGCCCTCGTGCGGCAGCGTGCCTTCGGTGTGCAGTTTCGCGAGCGCATGGGGCTGCTCGTTCAGATGCGCCTGCACGTTGGCGACGAGCGCCTTGACGCCGGGATCGGCATTGGTGCGCTCGCTCGTTTGCAGCGCCGGCGCCGCGCAGAAATTCATCGCGGCCTGCGCCTCGCGCAGCGGCAGCAGCACGGCCGCAGCGGCCAGCAGCACAGCGTAAGCGGGTCGCCACGGACGGAGACCCGCCGCCTCGTCCCGGCTTTGCATCAATCGCACCTTTCGCGCCATGCGAAACTCCTCGTTAGGCTGATTCGGTGTGTGATGTTAGCCGGTTGCGGCTTTCAACAACAGGATCGCGCGCGGACGCTGACCGACCTTCGCAGCGCCGCGCGAGACTTCCCTTGACTCGCTGTTACTCGTAATCGGCGATCGGCACGCACGAGCAGAACAGGTTGCGATCGCCGTACACGTTGTCCGCACGACCGACCGGCGGCCAGTACTTGTTCGCGATCAGCGTGTTCAGCGGATACGCAGCGGTCTCGCGCGCATACGCATGCTTCCAGTCGTCGGCGATCACGACCGCCGCCGTGTGCGGCGCGTGCTTCAGCGGATTGTCCTCGCGGTCCGAGCGGCCTTCCTCGACCGCGCGGATTTCCTCGCGGATCGCGATCATCGCCTCGATGAAGCGATCGAGCTCTTCTTTCGACTCCGATTCGGTCGGCTCTACCATCAGCGTGCCCGGCACCGGGAAGCTCATCGTCGGCGCGTGGAAGCCGTAGTCGGCGAGGCGCTTGGCGACGTCGTCGACGGTGATGCCGCTCGTGTCCTTGATCGGACGCAGATCGAGAATGCACTCGTGCGCGACGAGACCGCCGGGGCCCGAGTACAGCACCGGATAGTGCGGCGCGAGCTTGTTCGCGACGTAGTTCGCGTTGAGGATCGCGGTTTCGGTCGCGGCCGTCAGGTTCTTCGCGCCCATCATCGCGATGTACATCCACGAGATCGGCAGGATCGACGCCGAGCCGTACGGCGCGCCCGACACCGCGCCGATGCCGTTCTCCGCGCGCTGATAGCCCGACGAAGTCTGGTTCGGCAGGAACTGCGCGAGGTGCGCGCCGACCGCGACCGGACCGACGCCCGGTCCGCCGCCGCCGTGCGGAATGCAGAAGGTCTTGTGCAGGTTCAGGTGCGAGACGTCGCCGCCGAACTGGCCCGGCGCGCACAGGCCGACCATCGCGTTCATGTTCGCGCCGTCCACGTACACCTGGCCGCCGTGCGCATGCACGATCTCGCAAATTTCGCGGACGTTCTGCTCGAACACGCCGTGCGTCGACGGGTACGTGATCATGATCGCAGCGAGCTTATCGGCATGCTGCGCGGCCTTCTTCTTCAGATCCTCGATATCGACGTTGCCCTGCGCGTCGCATGCGACGACCACGACCTGCATGCCGGCCATCTGCGCCGACGCCGGGTTCGTGCCGTGCGCCGAAGCGGGAATCAGACAGACGTTGCGATGCGCTTCGCCGCGCGACGCGTGATATGCGTGGATGATCAACAGACCCGCGTACTCGCCCTGCGAGCCCGCGTTCGGTTGCAGCGACACGGCCGCATAGCCGGTTGCGGCGACCAGCATCTCTTCGAGCTGATCGATCATCTCGCGATAACCGACGGTCTGTTCGGCCGGTGCGAACGGATGGATCTGGCCGAACTCGGGCCACGTGACCGGCAGCATTTCCGAGGTCGCGTTCAGCTTCATCGTGCACGAGCCGAGCGGGATCATCGAGCGATCGAGCGCGAGGTCCTTGTCCGACAGGCTGCGCAGATAGCGCAGCATTTCCGTTTCCGAATGATGGCGGTTGAACACATGATGCGTGAGGTACGTGCTCGTACGTTCGAGCGCGGCCGGCACCGACGCGGTGTTCGATGCGCTCAGCGCGGCGTCGAGCGCGTCGACTTGCGGCACGTCGCTCGCGAAGGCCGCTTGCGCGAACACCGCGAGCAGGTCGGCCAGATCGTGGCGCGTGGTGGTTTCGTCGATCGACAGACCGACTTGCGTCGCACTCACGCGGCGCAGGTTGATGCGCCTGGCCGTGGCCGCGTCGAGCAGCGCTTGAGTGCGTGCGCCGGTGTCGAACGTAAGCGTGTCGAAGAACGTTTCATTGACGAGCTTATAGCCGAGCTGCTTCGCGCCTGCGGCGAGCAGCGCGGCGACCCGGTTCACGCGCAGCGCGATCGTCTTCAGACCGCGCGGGCCGTGATAGACCGCATACATGCTCGCCATGATCGCGAGCAGCGCCTGCGCGGTACACACGTTCGAGGTCGCCTTCTCGCGGCGGATGTGCTGCTCGCGGGTTTGCAGCGCGAGACGCAGCGCGGGGTTGCCTTGCGCGTCGACGGTCACGCCGACCAGACGTCCCGGCATCTGCCGCTTGAATTCGTCGCGCACCGCGAGGTACGCGGCATGCGGGCCGCCGAAGCCGACCGGCACGCCGAAACGCTGGGTATTGCCGACCGCGACGTCCGCGCCCCATTCGCCCGGCGGCGTCAGCACCGTCAGCGCGAGCAGGTCGGCGGCGACGACCACATGGCCGCCCGCCGCGTGGATCGCTTCGGTCAGCGCGCGGTAGTCGCGCACGTCGCCGTTCACGCCCGGATATTGCAGCAGCACGCCGAATGCGTTGGCGTCGGCGGCTTCAGCGGCCGGGCCGACCTTCACTTCGATGCCGACCGGCGTCGCGCGCGTCTTCACGACTTCGATGGTTTGCGGCAATACGTCGTCGGCGACGAAGAACACGTTCGACTTCGGTTTGCCGACACGTTGCAGCAGTGTCATCGCTTCGGCGGCGGCGGTCGCTTCGTCGAGCAGCGATGCGTTCGAGATCGCGAGGCCGGTCAGGTCGGTGACCATCTGCTGGAAGTTCAGCAGCGCTTCCAGACGGCCTTGGGAAATTTCAGGCTGATACGGCGTGTACGCGGTGTACCACGCCGGATTTTCCAGCACGTTGCGCAGGATCACCGTCGGCGTATGGGCGTTGTAATAGCCTTGGCCGATGTAGGAGCGGAACACCTGGTTCTTGTCCGCGAGCTCGCGCAAGGCGGCGAGCGCTTCGGCTTCGCTCTTCGGTTGCGCGAAGGGGCCGAGCGGCAGCGCTTCGGTGCGGCGGATCGTCTTCGGAATGACGGCGTCGATCAAGGCCGCGCGCGACGCGAAGCCGAGTGCTTCGAGCATCGCTTGCTGGTCGGCCGTATCCGGGCCGATATGCCGTTCGGCGAAGGCGTCGTGCACTTCGAGCGCGGCGAGCGAGAGAGGAGTGCGGTTCATCAGACGATCCGGGTGTTCGAGCTTCATGGGTGTTCCTGGCGGCGCGGCGCGCGCCGTTGTGCGAGCGCCGCGCCTGACGGTTAAAACGAAAAGTGAATCAGGCAGTAACTCAGGCGCCGATCGACTTCGCGTACGCGTCGGCGTCGAGCAGACGCTCGAGCGACGCGTCGGCGGCCGGCTTGATCTTGAACAGCCAGCTGTCGTACGGCGTGCTGTTGACGGTGTCCGGCGAGTCGCCGACGGCCGTGTTCGCTTCGATGACTTCGCCCGAAACCGGCGCGTAGATATCGGAAGCGGCCTTCACCGATTCGATCACGGCGACGGTGTCGCCGGCGGTCACGGACTTGCCGAGTTCCTGGACTTCGAAGAAGACGATGTCGCCGAGCGCTTCCTGCGCGTGGTCGGTGATGCCGACCGTCAGCGTGCCGTCCGCTTCGGTGCGGACCCATTCGTGCGATTCGGTGTATTTCAGATCGGCCGGGATGCTCATTGGATGCTCCTGAACGGTATGTTCGGTAGTGGTTTGAATGTAGGGGCGTGCGCCGGCCGCTTAGACCGCCAGCACCTTGCCGTTGCGCACGAACGGCAGTTTTACCACGCTTGCGGGGCAGGCTTTGTCGCGAATCTGGACATGCACCGTGTCGCCCGGCTGCACGCCTTTCGGCACGCGCGCGAAGGCGATCGATTCCTGCATGGTCGGCGAGAACGTGCCGCTGGTGATTTCGCCGTCGCCGTGCGGCGTGACGACTTTCTGATGCGCGCGCAGCACGCCGGCAGCCTTGCCGTTGTCCTTCAGCAGGATCAGGCCGACGAACCCGGCGCGCGAGCCGTCGGCTACGAGGCTGCTCTTGCCGATGAAGTCGCGCGGTGAGGTGAGGTCGACGGTCCATGCGAGACCGGCGTCGAGCGGCGAGACATTGTCGTCCATGTCCTGGCCGTAAAGATTCATGCCGGCTTCGAGGCGCAGCGTGTCGCGTGCGCCGAGACCGGCCGGGCGCACGCCTTGGGCGGCGAGCGCATTCCACAGCGCTTCGACATGCGTACCGGGCACGATGATCTCGAAACCGTCTTCGCCGGTGTAGCCGGTGCGCGCGACGGTCAACTCGCCGAACGGCGTGCCGTCGATGCGCGCGGCGTTGAACGGCTTCAGCGCTTCGGTCGCGGCGCGCGCGGCCGGCACGGTTTGCCACGCTTTTTGGCGCGCGTTCGGGCCTTGCACCGCGATGATCGCCAGATCGCGGCGCGGCGTGATGGTGAGGCCGAAGCCGCCTTCGGCGTTGAGCTGGCCGAACCAGGCGATGTCTTTGTCGGCGGTGCCGGCGTTGACGACCACGCGGAAGTGGTCTTCGCCGAAGTAATAGACGATCAGGTCGTCGATCACGCCGCCGTTCGAATTCAGCATGCAGGAGTAGAGCGCGCGGCCCGGCGTTTGCAGCTTCGCGACATTGTTCGCGAGCGCGTATTCGAAGAACGCGCGGACGCGCTCGCCGGTGAAGTCGACCACGCACATGTGGGACACGTCGAACATGCCGGCGTCGGTGCGCACCGCGCGATGTTCCTCGATCTGCGAGCCGTAGTTGACGGGCATGTCCCAGCCGCCGAAGTCGACCATGCGGGCATTGAGCGCACGGTGAGCGGCGTGGAGCGGGGTGTGTTTGAGTTCGGTCATGGGGCCTCGGGCGTCTCGCGGAACAAAAAAGGCCATGCGGTGCACTGCCTCGCGGCCTTGTGCCTGCGAGCGTGGTTCTGCATGACCCCTCTGTCCTCGATACCTGAGAGATTGCGCCGCCGCGACTGGCTCAATGAGCTCGATTCGTCACGGGGAAACGCGCGCCCCTTCGGTGGGCAGCTTGCCTGCGGTACACGACGTGCGACGCGGATGGCTACTGCCGCTCTCCAGAGTGCGAAAAAACCGCCGGAAGACGGGTTTTTCGACGCGGTCGGTCCTTTTGCCTGAGAGTTTGCGGGTGTGCCCCTTCGGCGGCGCGGCCTGCGATTTTTCGCTTGCCAGCACGCTCTCCCGACGCGTGCGGCGAATGTACGCGACGGGCCGGGGCTTGTCAAATAAAGGGCCGGGAGCGCTCACTCGCCGATCGCATGAGCCGCATTGTCCAGTTCCTGGTTCAGCACGCGCTGTTCTTCCGCGGACAAACCGCCACCGTGCTGCGAGGCCATGTCACGCGCTTCCTGACGGATCGTCTCGAGGCGGTGATGCAGCGCGGCGCCTTGCGGCGGTGGGTAATAGCCCTGATTCACCCGAGTGTCGATACGGCGCGCGAGATTGTCGATGCGGCCCTCGACCTGATGCAGGCGCTGGTCCGCGATCTGCTGCGGAGTCGGGCTCGGGTGCGGGGCCGGCGGCGGCGTTACCACGCAGGCGGCGACGGAGCCGAGCAGCGCGCATGCAACAAGGGCACGGATGATTCGAGACATGGATTCTCCAGGAGTCGTTGTCGTATCGATTGCTACCTCGCTAGCAACGGATGACGAGGAACGCCCGCTGACTCGGCAGCGGGCGAATTTGTAACGTTATGTTCCTTTCTGGCACGTCAGGAAAGGCCCGCGCCGACGGCCTTTACGGCGCGGAAGGTCATCCTGTTTTCGGCACACAGACCGCGCGAGCACGGTGCCACGCGCAGCGATGCAAGGCTCAGCGAATGCGCTCGAACGGCAGCCGCACGCCCTGCTCGGAGCTGCGCGCGGCCAGTTCGATGATCGTCATTACGTCGACCGCGTCGCGCGTGCTGACCGGAAATGCGACGCCGTTCTGGATCGTGTCGGCCAACGCAATATAGAAGCCTGCGTACTCGCCGTTGCGGGTGGGCAATTCACGCTCGACTTCCTGGTCGCCTTCGAGCACGCGCAGCACGCCGGGGGTGTTGCCGGCGCCGAAGCCTGCGTCGCCGGGGCGCAGGCCGGCTTTCAGCTGATCTTCCTGGGTGTCGAGGCCGTGTTTCACATAGCTGCCGCGCGTTCCATGGATCGCAAAGCGCGGTCCCGGCAACGCGGTCAGCGCGCTTGCATGCAGGACGACCTCGAACTCCTCGTAGCCGAGCTGAATGTGCACGTAGTCGGGTGCGCTTGCGTCGTCGCGATGCGTGCGCACCGTCGCCGAGACGGTCTGCGGTGCGCCGAAGAGGGCGAGCGTCTGGTCGATCAGATGCGGACCGAGATCGAACAGCAGACCGCCGCCGCGCGTCACGTCTTCGCGCCAGCGCTGACGCACGCTCGGTCGGAAACGGTCGAAATGCGATTCGTAGTGCGTGATGCGGCCCAGTTCCACGCGCGCGAGCAGTTCGCGCACGGTCAGAAAATCGCCGTCCCAGCGGCGGTTGTGAAAGGGTGCGAACAGCTTGCCGCGGGCGAGCGCGATATTGGCAAGTGTGTGGGCGTCGGCGGCGCTCAGCGTGACAGGCTTGTCGACGACCACGTGCTTGCCGGCTTCGAGCGTGCGACGCGCGAGGTCGAAGTGGGTGTCGTTGGGCGTCGCGATCACGACGCAGTCGATGTCGTCGAGCGCGAGCAGCGCGTCGAGATCGGCGACGATCTTGGCGTGCGGATAGTCGGCGTGCGCTCTCTCGGATTGCCCGGTCGCAATCGCGGCGACGCTCGCGCGTCCGCAATGTTCGATCACCGGTGCGTGAAACGTCGCGCCGGCGAAGCCGTAGCCCATCAATCCAACCTTCAGCGATGCGGACATGCGATTCTTCCTGGAGGAACGGCGCGCCGCCTTGCCACCGCGGCGGCGGCGCGCAATCTCATCATTGTGGCATTTGTGGGCTGGACCGGGGGCTGAGCATGACCCCATCGCGGAGTCCATCGCGGTTGTCCATGTTAACATCGCACCTCTCGCGCGCATCGAGCCGCGCAGCATGTCCCGGGCCTTCGGCCGGCGCCTCCCGCCGGTCCGACCTCAGCGGCCCTCAACCGTCTTACCCATCCACAAACGATGTCCGCAGGCCTGAACCCCGCTCAAAGTGAAGCGGTCCGTTATCTCGACGGTCCTTGTCTCGTACTCGCCGGCGCCGGCAGCGGCAAGACGCGCGTGATCACGCAGAAAATCGCTCACCTGATCGAAGCGAAGGGCTTCGAGCCACGCCACATCGCCGCCGTCACGTTCACGAACAAGGCCGCGGCGGAAATGCGCGAGCGCGTCGGCAAGCTGCTCGAAGGCAAGACGCTGACCGCGCCCGGCAAGGAAGGCCGCAAGGTGCCCGTGAACCAGCTGACGGTGTGTACCTTCCATTCGCTCGGCGTGCAGATCCTGCGGCAGGAGGCGGAACACGTCGGCCTGAAGCCGCAGTTCTCGATCATGGATTCCGACGACTGCTTCGGCATGATCCAGGAACAGGTCGGCTCGACGGACAAGGGCTTCATCCGCAAGATCCAGTCGATCATCTCGCTGTGGAAGAACGGCCTGATCATGCCCGAGCAGGCGATCGCGACCGCATCGACCGAGGACGAGCATCAGGCGGCGATCGTCTATCGCAACTACGTGGCGACGCTGCATGCGTACCAGGCGGTCGATTTCGACGATCTGATCCGCCTGCCCGCCGAGCTGTTCGCGAGCAACGAGCAGGTGCGCGATCGCTGGCAGAACAAGCTGCGCTATCTGCTGATCGATGAGTATCAGGACACCAATGCGTGCCAGTACGAACTGGTGAAGCTGCTGGCCGGCAAGCGCGCGGCATTCACGGCGGTCGGCGACGACGACCAGGCGATCTACGGCTGGCGGGGCGCGACCCTCGAGAACCTCGGCCAGCTCGGCAAAGATTTTCCGAATCTGCACCTGATCAAGCTCGAACAGAATTACCGCTCGACGGTGCGCATCCTGACCGCCGCGAACAACGTGATCGCGAACAACCCGAAGCTGTTCGAGAAGAAGCTGTGGTCCGAGCACGGCATGGGCGACACGATCACGGTGACGGGCTGCAACGACGAGGAGCACGAGGCGGAGTCGGTCGTGTTTCGGCTGTCCGCGCACAAGTTCGAGCGGCGCGCGAATTTCCGCGACTACGCGATCCTCTATCGCGGCAACTTCCAGGCGCGCATCTTCGAGCAGGTGCTGCGCCGCGAACGGATTCCGTACGTGCTGTCGGGCGGCCAGTCGTTCTTCGACAAGGCCGAGATCAAGGACATCTGCGCGTACCTGCGCCTGATCGCCAATGCGAACGACGACCCCGCGTTCATTCGTGCGATCACGACACCGCGTCGCGGCGTCGGCAATACGACGCTGGAGGCGCTCGGCGCGTTCGCGGGCCAGGCGAAGGTGTCGCTGTTCGAGGCGGTCTACATGGGCGGCATCGAGGCGCGTCTGTCGCCGCGTCAGATCGAGCCGATGCGCGCGTTCTGCGACTTCATGCAGCGCCTGACCGACCGCGCGGAGAAGGACGCGGCGGGCACGCTGCTCGACGAGCTGATGGAAGCGATCCACTACGAAGCTTACCTGTACGACGCGTTCGACGAACGCCAGGCGCAGGCGAAGTGGCAGAACGTGCTCGAGTTCGTCGAGTGGTTGAAGCGCAAGGGCACGAAGAAGGAGCCGGCGGCCGGCAGCGAGGCGACCGGCTACGACACCGCCGACGGCTTCGGCGACACCGGCAAGAACCTGCTCGGCTTGATCCAGACGGTTGCGCTGATGTCGATGCTCGAAGGCCGTGAGGAAGATCCGGATGCGGTGCGGCTGTCGACCGTGCATGCGTCGAAGGGACTCGAGTATCCGCACGTGTTTCTGGTCGGCGTCGAGGAAGGCATCATGCCGCATCGCGGCGGCGCGGACGACGAACCGATCGACGACGCGCGCATCGAGGAGGAGCGCCGGCTGATGTACGTCGCGATCACGCGCGCGCAGCGCAGCCTGCACCTGAACTGGTGCAAGAAGCGTAAGCGGGCGCGGGAGACGATCGTCTGCGAACCGTCGCGCTTCATCAACGAAATGCTGCTCGACGATGCGCCGCCGCCGACGCCGGAAGAAGCGCCGATGTCGCCGAAGGATCGGCTCGCGAGTCTGAAGGCGCTGTTGCAGAAGGCGTGAGCGGGCGGGGCTTCAAGTGCCGGCCTGGTGCGCTTGCTTGTCATTGCGCAAAAAAAAGTCCCTGCATCGCGTTAGCGCATGCAGGGATTTTTCGTTTAGCGTCCGATGCCGCCCGTTTTACTTCACCGCGCTGACCATATAGTCGACCGCGGCCTTCACGTCCGCATCCGATGCGTTCGAGCCGCCCTTCGGCGGCATCGCGCCCTTGCCGTGCAGCGCGTAGTTGTAGACCGTGTCCATCGAGTCCTTCAGACGCGGCGCCCATGCTTCCTTGTCGCCGAACTTCGGCGCGTTCAGCACGCCGGCCGCGTGACAGGCCTGACATACCGACTGATACAGCGCCTTGCCGGCCTGCGAAGCGTCCGCGCTTTGCGCGCCGCCTGCTGCCGGCGCGGGAGTCTGCGGCACGCTGGCCATGGCGGCCATTGCCGCGGCGGCCTGGGCCGCGCCCGCGTCCGATGCGAGTGCCGTGCCGGATGCCGCAGCGGCACCCGATGCCGCGGCCGCGCCCGCCGCCGGCTGCGCCGGCTCGGGGAAGCTCGCGCCCGAATTGTTCGCCATATAGACGACCGCGCGCGCGATCTCGAAGTCGCTGTAGTCGTCGGGGCTCGTGCCGCCGCGCGGCGGCATCGCGCCCTTGCCGGACAGCGCGGTGTGCCACAGCGTGTCGAAGCCTTGCGCGATGCGCGGCGCCCAGTCGGCGGTGTTGGTGAATTTCGGCGCGCCTGCCGCACCCGACGCGTGACAGGCCGAGCAGACCGCCTTGTAGACTTCCTCGCCGGTCTTGTAGACGCGCGGTGCGTTGGCGTCGCGGACCTCGACCTGGGCGAGCGGATGGATGCGGGCGGTGACTTCGGCTTCGGCGAGGGAGTCGGTGCCGGCGCCGGTGCGCGTCGAATTATCGACGTAGACGGCGAGCAGAACGATGATGACGATTGGCACAGCAAAGCCGGCGATGACCGCGGCGACGAGCTGTGCTGGGGTTTTGATCGGGGCTCCGTGTGGTGCTTCGCTCATGCTTGTCTCGTCTCCGTGGGTATGTGAGCGGTACAGCGCGACGGCAACTTCTTGTTCTTTATCAGCCACGGACGATTATAGACGCAAGGTTTCGGCGGCGGCGAGGGGGCCTGGAGGGTGTTCAGCAGGCGTTTACCCGCATCGGCATGGATGATGGCGGGGCTTCGGGAATACGGTGGAGCAGGCGTCGGAGGCCGTCCGGTGGACGGTTCGGCCGAAACCGGGTATCCTTGCGGTCTCTCGCGTTGGCGTCGCGTCCCTTCCGGTTGCAGTGCTTTCGCGTAGATTCCCCGCAGTTTTGTGGTGAAGCGCCCGTAGCTCAATGGATAGAGTACTGCCCTCCGAAGGCAGGGGTTGCTGGTTCGATCCCAGCCGGGCGCGCCAAAAAAGGTCATTCTCGGTCAAGGGCTTACGCGCGTTGTGCGCTAAGCCCTTTGGTATTTTTGCGGCTTTGTATCGTTCGACACTGGCTGAGACTCTGCGGCTGAAATGTAATTCGACGGTGCCGCCGCCGCGGTCGTACGACCATCTCCTTAAACATCCTCTTCCAGTCGCCTTTGATATCCACGACGAGCCAGCCTTTCGCAGCAGCCTCGTCCAACCCCTTATAGAGCTTTCCAGGTTTCGTAACGGGGTCAAACGCATATTCCGGTTCCGCATCCACCACAATATTGACCCGCGAGGCGGGTCGGCGAGACTGCGCCGTTGTTCTGGCTATGCCGGTATTTACCTGTGCTGCCGATCACCTGCTCCGGCGGAACGCCCTACATCCGCTGAGCGAGATCGCGGACAAATTCAACATCGTTGCCCGTCACGAGATATGTCTTGAAGCCATTGGCGCGTAAATAAGCGAGTAACTCGAGCATCGGCTGATACGCGAGTTCGGTACAAGGCCGGCGAAAGTTCGGATCGCTCCCGAGTCGAACGATTCATGCACGAGCCCAGCAAATTGCTCGCTCGTCATGCCTCCATGTGCAGCCGCCATACCTGCATCGATCCAGCATCCCCACTCGCCGCCACACCCTTGAGATTGCCTTTGAGCATGGAGCGAAACGGTTCCTACCGCTTCCATTCCGGATGCTTGCCGACCACCGCCTTCACGCGTTGCAGCGCGAACACCAATTGCGCTCAAGCGGGTTGCTTCGGCCACAGCGTGCCGTCATTGTCGAACACGGCGATCCGGTCGGCTCGCGGAATGAAGTTCTTGGACTCAGGCGTCGTCATCAGCGTGACGAAATCGCTGATCGACCATTGCGCCGGCGTCTCATTTCAGGACGCGAGCGCCGCGGCTGTCGATGCACCGCTCTTTCACGCGCCCCTGTTCTCTGCGGCAAAACCGGAGCAGGCGGAAACAAGGACAACGGCAAAGGCAATGCCGTACCGGCGGAGCGTGCGAATCAGGAAAGCCTCATCGAAATCGGTGGGTCGGACCTCAAAAAAGCGCCGGTCTAATTGGGCGGACTGGTTATTGCATCCCGCAAAGATTTCTTCGACACGATGACCGAACTCGTCCCCGCACGAAGAATACGAAAATGAATTCGAATTTGCGTCGGACAACGGCAGCGAGTGCGCGGGCGACCGCTGACGAGCGATTCAGGCACAGAGCCGGCAGTCTGGAAAGGGCACCCGAAAGAGCCCTTCCACCGGCGGAAAAACGATCAGCGGCCGGGCGCGCGCTCGCAGATCGCGTACACGCTGGAGCACAGGTCGGGATAGACACGCCCCAGTTCAAAACATCCGTCCAAATACGCTTTGGTGATGATGCCGGCCTGCAATGCGGCATCGATCTGGAAGTTGGCGAGCCCCTTGAAAAAGACGCCGCCTTCCGTGACCGGCCGGAGCTTTGCTGCGCGGAGATCGGCTCGCAGTGTATCGATCGAATAGGTCACCCGGTGCCCGTGCGCGGCCTCCGCCGGCGTCACGGCTGCGTGATGGTCGATCAACCCCATGCTGACCGCGATCTGGCGCGATCCGGCGCGCGCATTCGGCGCGGCCACGAACAGGCGGCCACCTTCGGATAGCCAACTGCCGATACGGCCCAGCACGTCGACCGGGTGATCGAGGTGTTCGAGCGTGTGAATCAGGAAGATATTGTCGTAGCGTCGCGCCGGTTCGAAAGTCTCGAACGTCGAGTGATGGAATTTGACGGCGCCTTTGGTTTTATCCGACGCAACGGCAATGCAGTCTGCCGATGCCTCAACAACTTCGAGCGAATCGAACCGCTGCATCAGAAGCCGCGTGAAGTTGCCTTCGAAGCATCCCAGCTCGAGCGCGTTGCCGTTCACAACGAACGGCGCGACCGTCTGAAGCATGTATTCATGCATCAGGTAATCGAAGCCGTAAGCGTAGCGATGCTCGGGATGATCTTTCGCCTCCGCGTTGTAGTCTCTGCTCATGTTATCAATCCTGTCCGCGTTGATAGAACCGCTGCTCCACCGGCACGTAGAACTCATCCAGCGACTCCGGCACCCGGGCATTGAAGCCGAGCACCTGGCGCATCCATGCGTTACAGCGGTTGAGATTGCGGTAGCCGAACAGCCGCGCGTAATCGAGCTGCGGCTTGAAGAAAGGGCTGGTGAACGTTAGCGTCAGCGCGCGGCGTGGCGCGTTGGTGGTATTGCGGCCGGTGGCGTGCCACATGCGTGAATCGAACAGCAGGACCGACCCGCGTTCTCCGGTCGCACGCGAAGCTCGCGCGTAGAAGTCCTCGTCGGCGGGCTGCTGCTGCACGTTTTGCGAGCGCGAGAGAATGTGAGTCGCGCCATTTTCCAGCGTGAAATCGTCGAGCATGACCAGGGCGTTGACCATGAAGCGCCGCGTGTCGGAGCCGAAGCGGATATCGCGGTGCACGTTCTGCACGTACGAGCGCGAGTCGCGCTCGTTAATCACCCCGCCGTATGAATTCAGAATGAAGTTGCCTCCAAAGTATCCTTTGAAAACCGGCTCCAGCGCGGAGAACTCCGCCAGCAACTCGACGTAGCACGGGTCATCCATTAGCAGGTGGTGCAAGGTGCCGGCGCTATTGTCCAGCACGCCGTTGCGTCGCCGGATGTCATCGCGCAACGCGAGCGAAGGAGCGAGTGCCTTGACCAGCGAATCGATCAGTTCACCGCGAATCACGCGGGGAATCACCGTCCAGCCTGCGGTTGCGAGCGCGGTGTGGTGGCGAGCGTCAATTGTGTTCATAAGCTATGCGGATCAACCCCAAAGGTGAAGGACTCAACGCCGATCGGCCGCGAGCAGGGCCATCGGAACGACGTCGAGATAGCGGCCGTCCTTGAAGACGGCCTGGCGCAACAGACCTTCAGCGCGAAAACCTACTTTTTCGTAGAGGGCAATGGCGCGGTCGTTGGACGCGAGCACGGTCAACGAGATGCGGTTGAGATTGAGATCGCCGAATGCGTGTTCGAGCGTCAGACGCGTTGCGGCCTCGCCGATCCCATGGCCGCGCGCCGACTCGACGCCGATCTGGATCGAGAACTCCGCACAGCGATTCACCCAGTCGATGCCTAGCAGGTACGTCACGCCGACCAACTCCCGCGTCGCTGCAAGGCATACGGCGAGACGAACATTGCCGGCACGCGAACTCAGGTAGCTGTCGAACCATTTGCCATCGATCTCGGGGCCGACATACCGGAAGGTGCCGCCCAGCAGGCCGACGAGCGCCTTGTCGGCGCGCCACGCATTGATGGTCGGCAGGTCGCCGCGCTCGATCTCACGCAGGAATATGGTGTTGTCGATCATGCCAGCCGGTCCAGTAAGTGTTGTGCGATCGGTGCCAGGTCATCGGGCGTCAACCGCTGATCGCACGGCAGGCACAGCGTCGAGCCGGGAAGATTGCGCTCGAACTCAGGCATGCCTTCAGCGGCAGCCACGTCCGGCCAATAAGTGGGTGTATAGATGCGTTGTGCCCGAAGCGCTTCGCGCAGTCCGGCAGGTGCATCGAAAAATGGATAGCAGAGCGGTACCGACTGTCCGTCATGACGAAACGTGAAGCGGTTGTAGCGTTGCAGCTTCTCGTGCAGAAAAGCGAAATTCTCGACTCGCTGCGAGCGCACGCTGTCGTAGTCGATACTCGCGAGCAACCGTTCGGTGAGTGCGGACATCCGCAACGGCTCCTGCTCCTTCAAGCTTTCTTCGGCGACAGCATAGTAGGCGTAACCCGCTTCTGCATCTCTTCCAAGGCGGGTCAACAGATGACTACAGCGCAGCAGCGAGGCTTCGTCGATGGCCTCCGGCAGGTCGATTGCCTTCTGAGTGACGAGCAAACCGCCGTCTGGCACGCCGAGAAATTTTCGGGGGGAGTACAGCGTGGCCAGGCAATGGGCAGGCTGCGCGAACAACGCCTGAGCGTTGTCGATCACGACGCGTTCGCGCGGAAAACGGCCAAGCACGTCGTCGACCTGGTGAGCGCACAAGCCAAAATAGTTGACGTAGACGAGCCATTCGCCGTGTGCTACGTCGGCGGACTGCACACGTAAATCGGCATCGAGCCGGTAGCGTTTGATGGGCGTGCAGGTCATGCGCAGAGGTTCGACCATCGCGTCGCATATGTACCAGGGCATCCAGACGGCGGTCGGGCGCACAGAGCGCAGCAGCGCGAGAAACGCAGCGCGCGACGACTGGAAACGCAGTGCGCCGTCGTGAAACGTCGCTTTGGTGCGCGGCAGTTCGAGCTCGAAATATCCGCCGATCGCATACGGCTCGAGCGGGGTCATGAGCATACCTCGACGCACAAGATATCTTGCACGCGGTTCTTGCTGTTGAACATCAGGACGTCGAGAATCGATAAGGCAGGCTGAAAAGCCTGGCCAAACTGCGCGTAAGGGCTGAGGTTCGGTTCAATGAAAGCGAGTTCCATGCCGCGTGCGGAAAATACCTTGCTGTCGTAAAGCGCCCGGCCGCCGGGCAGATTTACGTAGATGCTCGCCTGCTCCTTTTCGCAGATGTCGACGACGCGATCGACGCCCTTGAGTTGCGCATTGCCGTATTTCGTCGAAGACGGGACGAATTCGGTGTCAATCTCCAGGTAGCGGCAGATTTCCACGACGGTTTGTGCTGCGAGCGACGAAATCGGCGTCAGCGCTTCGCTCATAATCCGCTCGATCAACGCACTGACTTGCGGGTAATGAGGCGCTTTGGCATATGCGTGCCGAACCGATTCGAGCAGCTTGCGCAGCCACCGCTCGCTCGGCTCCACGTGCACTTCGTTGATCTTGAGCGAAGAACTCGCGCCGCTGAGTGGTACGGTCAGATAACGCACCTGGTCGCCCAGCAGTATCCGGTTGCGGTTGATCCAACCGTTCTTGATGTAGTTCACGTCGTCGTAAAAGACGAACTTGTCGACTGCAGCCGCCAACTGGAAATATCCGATGTACGGAAACAGGTACGGCTGCATGATCGCGAGCTTCATGACGTTCAGGCGTCCACAATGATCCCGATGATGCGATCCAGCATGCTATCCGTCAGCGCCGGGAAAATCGGCAGGCACAGTACCTGTTGCGCGGCGGCATGCGCGACCGGAAGGTTGTCCTGGCGCGCCGAAGGCAGGCCGCGATAGATCGGAAAATCTGAGATCAGCGGATAGAAGTAGCGGCGCGCGTAGATGTTCGCGTCGCGGAACTTCTGATACAGCGCGTCGCGGCTGATCGGATAGTCCGGTCCGACAAGAATCGGAAAGTACGAGTGATTCGCGACTTTCTCACCCGCCTTCGGCAAACAACGGATACCCCGCACGTCGCGCAGACGCTCACGATAGAGCGCGTCGATCTGCGCACGGCGTGCCAACGCTTCGTCGATGTGCTGCAGTTGCAGCAGGCCGAACGCGGCATTGATCTCGCTCATCTTGCCGTTGATGCCGGACGCAACTACGGTTACCTCATCGACGAAGCCGAAGTTCTTCAGATGGTCGATGCGTTGTTTCGTCTTGGCGTCCTGGCAGATGATCGCGCCGCCCTCAAACGTGTTGAAGACCTTGGTTGCGTGGAAGCTCAGCACGGCGAGGTCGCCATGCTCGAGCACGCTGCCGGTTTCGGTCTGCACGCCGAACGCATGGGCTGCGTCGTAAATCACCTTGAGGTTGTAGTTGTCGGCGATCTTCTGGATCGCTTCGACGTCGCACGGCTTGCCGTAGCAATGCACCGGCATGATCGCGGTGGTTTGCGGCGTGATGGCTGCCTCGATCCTGGCCGGGTCGAGATTCAACGTCAGCGGGTCGACGTCGGCGAATACCGGCTTGATGCCGTTCCAGACCAGCGAATGGGCGGTGGCGACGAACGAATAGGGCGTGGTGATCACTTCGCCGCTCACGCGCAGCGCTTGTAGGGCGGTGAGCAGCGCAAGCGTGCCGTTGGTGAATAGCGCGAGATGCTTCACGCCGAGGTATTTGCACAACGCCGCTTCGAACTGCTGGTGAAACGGACCGCCGTTCGTCAGGATCTTGCTGTCCCAGATCTGTTGAAGATAGGGAATGAATTCTTCGAGCGGCGCGAGGTGCGGCTGGGTAACGTATATGCGCTCGTCGATCTGCGGTTCGATGGCCCCAAGCGGTAAGGCTGCGTTCACTTGTTTTCCCCTGTCTCGGACTGCGCGGTGGAGTTGTCTGTGGCGGCGGCGGCATCTTCTGCGGATACTTCGAAGGCGACGGGCGGCAGGCCTTCGCACCAGCGCTGCCACATGATTCGCAGGGCCCGCGACAAACCTGCGGCAACTACCTCGGGGCGGAATGCCGCCGACGCCACGCAGCGTTCGCGCAAGCCGGTGCGCAATGCGGCGAGCGCAGGGATATCGGAGGACAGCGCAAGGCCTTTGGCGACGAAATCCGCCTTGTCCGCGGCGAGAAACTGTTCAAGCCCGACGTGTGACATCCAGGTCGCGCCTGCGCGGCTGGGCAGCGTGTCGCCTGCAATCGTCAACGTCGGCACGCCCATCCAAAGCGAGTTCAGCACGGTCGTCGAGCCGGTGTACGGAAACGTATCGAGACAGATATCGACGTGAAAATGCTGCTGCAGATAGACCGCCAAGCTTGAGCGGCGGCGGAACATGAGGCGCTCGCGCGTGATGCCGGCCTTCGCGAACCAGTCGGTGAGAAGCTGTTCGTCCTCATCGGTTGCGATCGCGCCCAGCAACATCTGCGACGACGGTTGCGCATGTAGCAGTTGCGCCCACAGCTCGATTACGTCAGGACGCAATTTGTTCAGGCGGTTGAAGCTACCGAACGTCACATAGCCATTGTGCATGGCCGGCAGGATATTGACCGGCGGCGCGCTTTGTTCCGGCAGGAACGGCGCGTTTGCGGGCAGGTGAACGATCTTTTCCGAAAAGATGCGTTCCGCCGGGCCGAACGGCACACCGAATTTGTCGACGAGGTAATAGTCCATCGCGCTGAGTCCGGTCGTGGCGGGATAGCCCAGCCAGCTGACCTGAATCGGTGCAGGCTTGCGCACGAACGTGAGAAGGCGATTGCGGCCGGTGTGGCCGGACAGGTCGAACAGAATGTCGATCCGATCGTCGCGAATCCGGTTCGCCAGTTGCGCGTCCGGCATGCCCGTGATCTGGTGCCACTCGTGCGCGCATTGTCGCAGCAAATGCGTGTAGTCGTCTTCCAGGATATGGTTGTTGTACACATGAAGCGACACGCTCGGGTCGGTCGCGAGGTGCTGCATGATCGGCAATAGATAGGACGAGACCGCGTGGCGGAAAAGGTCGCCGGAGACGAAGCCGATTTTCAGCTTGCGATGTGGCGCGCGCTTATTCACGTGGCGTGGCCACTGCGAGCGCACCGGGGCTTCGTGCTGGTCGGCGAATTTGATGTGTTCGGCGAACAGCTTGTCGGGCTTGACTTCGGGATTGTGCGCGAGCGAAAAGAGAAAGTTGTCGGCCGCGATCGCATCTTTCGGGTCTTTCTCAAGCGCAACGCGGAAGCTCTGCTCGGCCTCGCTCACCATGCCCAGATCGAGCTGCAGCACGCCCAGAGTGTTGTGCATCCCGGAGGTGTCCGGCGCCAGTTCAATCGCGCGCCGTGCAGCGGCGAGGCCCTCGGCGACGCGTCCCTGGTGAACCAGTGCCATGCCGTAGATCCGCTGTGCTTCTGCGTAACCCGGATTGATCGCAATGATCGCGCGGCAGGCTTCTTCGGCTTCCTTGAGCAAGCCTTTCAGTCGAAGCGTATCCGCAAGGACGGTGCGGCTTTCCAGTTCCTCGGGAAGAAGTTCTGCGGCTTTGCGCAACGGAACGAGTGCGTCGTCGTACCGTCCAAGGCGATGCAGCGCAATGCCGTACCAGCGCCATGTCATGCCGTCGGCGGGGAAGCGCTGAGTGAGTGAGCGCGCGAGCTTGACGGCCTCGGCAATCTGGCCTCTGTTGTACAGCGATGTGAATCGTGTGGTTTCCTGCTGGCTGACGCGCCGCGCCGCGGCGATCTTCGATTTGCCGGTGTCCGGGTTCGCCGTCGCTGCGTCGGCAGCGGGCTCGGCGCTCGCCTGGTTCTCTGCCTGCGGATTCTGAACTGCCACGGGCTGCGTCGGAACGACCTTGCCCGGATTCGCCAGCCGCACGATCAGACCATCCACCGCCGGGCCCTTTAGCCCCTGCTTCTGGCCCATTTCCAGCGCCAGCCACGCGGCGGCGGTTTCGCCCGCGTCGATCAATGCACTGATATAAGCCGCCCAATATTGACCGTTTTGCGGCTGCTGACCGAGCGCCAACTCGAATTGGGGCAGTGCGTCGGCGGGGCGGTCCGTTTGAACGAGCAGCACGCCGAGGTCGTACAGCGCATCGGAGTGCTGTGGCCTCGCGTCGAGGATCGCCCGGTAGAGTGCTTCGGCGTCGTCGAATTCGCCCTTGTGGTGGTGCTCCAGCGCCGTTTGCAAGACGAGCGCGATGTCGTGCTCGAGCTGTTGTTCGGGCGTCAAGGGTTCAGCCGTCGGCTGCTCGTACAGGAGAGTCATAGTCTCAGCGCAGAATGGTCTATGACGGAAATTGTGCGGCGGAGAGTGGCTTTCCGATGCTCGGAGATGACGGTAAAAAGGCCGCCTGTTTAGTGTATGGAGCGGGCTGCCGCTAACCGGCGGGCAAGAAAAAAGCCCGCGCGAGGCGGGCCAACGGAACGAGCGTGCCTGACTTCGGCACGTGGTTCTTGTTATCTGGTGGGCCGGTGCGACCGGTTGGCTTCGGAACGGAAGCCGCACCGGGGGGCCGCGCTGCGGATGATTTACAGGCGGGCCATCCGCTGGTATTCGCTGGCGGCCTTGGCGCGCCCGATCGCGGCTTCGAACTCGCTATGCAGTTCTGCCTGGGTGATGGCCGCGTCGGCGAGCAGCGCGGCGTCGATCGCCTGAATCTGGCGGATCAGGTCCAGAGCGGCCGGTTTCTGATCGGCGCTGAGCGACATCAGGAGCGGCGAGCGCGCTTCGGTCAGGCGAGCCGCTTCCGGCCAGTCGGCGAGCGAGGCCGCCTGCTCGATGTCGCGCGTGATGGACAGCACGCGTTCGACCAGTTCCATCTGGTTCCTACGGTTCGCGTCCAAGGCTTAGCCCTTGTTCGTAGCCAGCGCGCCTGCGCTGTTGGTGCCGCCGAACAGCTGGGTCAGGTATTGCGAATTGTTGTTCATGGTCGCCATCAGCGTGTTCAGCGCGGTGAATTGAGCCTGGTACTGGCTCGTCAATTGCGCCGTGTAGTCGGCGAGCGCGCTTTGCTGCGTGGTGATGCTCTTCAGGTCGGCATTCAGCGCGGTGTTGCGCGTATCGATGATGCCGCCGGTCTGCGTGAATGTGGTGATGCTGGTGTTCAGCTGCTCGGCAATCCCGTTGGTCGAATTGAAGAGCGACGCAACAGTGGCCGGGCTGCTCGTCAGCGCAGTGTTCAGCTTGCTGTTGTCGACCACCATCGTGCCGTCAGCCGGATCGTCCTTGAGCGTGATGCCGATTGCCGCCAGCGTGGCGCCGGTGCTGCCCGAGCCGACCGAGCCGCCGACTATCGTGGCGAGCGTGTTCCTGATTGTCTGCAGCGTGGAGTCGCCCAGCAACGGACCTTGGGAAGATGCGCCGGAGCTGTACGACGTGAGCGAAGACATCGTCGTAACAACGGTGTTGTAGAGGCTCACGAAATTGTTGATCGCGGTGTTCTGCGAGCTGGTGTCCTGCGCAATGGTGAGCGTCTGCGTCGTGCCCGCGGAGGCCGCCGTGAGGTTCATCGTGACGCCGGAAATCGCGCTCGTTACCGCATTGGTCGAACTGCTGGCCGCGATTCCGCCAACCGAGAATTCTGCGTCTTGTGCGTAGCCGCTTTGCGTCCAGGCGCTGCTCGAATTTGCCGAAGTGATGGTCGACTGGCCGCCGGTGGTGCTCGCGGTCGATGTCACGCCGAGGCTCGACAGGCCGGTGTCGCTGGTGACGTTGCTGGTCGATACGTTGATGACGTTGGCCGCACCCGTGTTGGCCGCGCGCAGCACGAGGTGAGCGCCGTCCGTGCCGGTCACGATGGTGGCCGTGACACCCGGGTTGCCGCTGCCGGAATTGATCGCGGCTGCGATTCCGGAGAGCGTGTTATTGGTGCTGTCGACGTTGATGCTCATCGACTTGCCGCCGAGGGAGACCGTCAGCGTGCCCGTACCGAGTTGCGTCGTGGCACCGAATGCCGCTGACGACAGAGCCTGCGAACTGGCGATCTGCGTGACCGCGATCGAATAGCTGCCGGCCACCGCACCGGCCCCCGCCGTTGCCGTCAGTCCGGTGCCGCTCGCGGTTGCCGCGAAAGTCGACAGCGTCGTGCCGTTGGCCAGGTTCGCAATGCCGGACTGCAGCGCGCTCAGCGCCGAACTGAGCGCGCCGTACGCGGACAGCGTGGTGTTGTCGTTGGTCTGTTGCGCCGACAGAGCCGCGGTTTGTCCCGCGGTCTTCGCGTTCACGAGTGCCGTGACGAGCGTCGATACGTCCATCGACGAATTGCCCGTTGAGCCGCTGATGATCGATTGAGCAGCCGACTGCAGCGCGCTATTGGCGCTTGCTGTAGAAGACGTAGTTGGGATCGAGGACATGCGGAGGCTCCGGGCGTCGGGGAATCTTTCTGTATTGGGTGGTGTGCGATGCTACATCACTTTGTGATGGAAATGCACAGCGGGAGGCATGCCTCCCGTTGCTTGAGACCCGGTGATGCGCCGGGCTTTTTGCACGGCACATCACCTTACTGCGTCAGCTCTTACTGCAGGAGCTTCAGGACTTGCTGCGGGTTCGAGTTTGCTTGAGCCAACACCGAGATACCTGCTTGTTGCAGCACTTGCGCCTTGCTCAGGTTCGCCGTTTCTTGTGCGAAGTTAGCGTCCGTGATTTGCGACTGTGCCGACGACAGGTCGGTCGATTCAGCTTGCTGCGACGTTGCGATCGCGGTGAAACGGTTTTGTGCCGCGCCGAGTGCAGCTTGCAGCGTGTTGACCGTTTGCAGCGCGTTGTCGATCGAGACCATAGCCTGGTTTGCACCAGTGACCGTGCTGATGTCGAGGCCCGAAACCGTCGGCGGGCTGTTGATCGCGTTGATCTGAGCGATCGAGGCGGTTGCAACGCCCGAAGCCGTCGCACCCATCGCCGTCGCCAACGTCGCGTTCAGCGTCAGGTTGGTGACTGCCGTGCCCGAACCTGCACCCGTGCCAGCCGAGAAGATGTTGGCAACTGCGCCCGACGAAATCGCCTGGTTGTTCTGGTCGGTGAAGGTGTAGCCGCCCTTGCCGTCCGACAACACGTTGACCGACGTGATCGCTGCGCCGGTGCTGGTGTAGGTGCCGGTCGAGTCCGTGGAGACCGTGACCGTACCGACCGTTTGACCCGTTTGCACCAGGCCGCCGCCGATCTTCGCTGCCGACATCGACTGGCTCAGGTTCAGGCTGATGGTCTGGCCAACGTTTGCACCGACCTGGAAGGTCACGCTGCCAGCCGAGCCGTCCAGAATGTTCGTGCCGTTGTACGTCGTTTGCGAAGCGATACGGTTCACTTCAGCGATCTGCGCCGAAACTTCCTTCTGCAGAGCAGCCTGGTCGCTCGATGACAGCGAACCGGTCGATGCTTGCACAGCCAGCTGGCGGATACGTTGCAGGCTCGACGTCAGCGAAGACAGTGCGCTCGATGCCGTTTGAATCATCGACACGCCGTCGTTCGCATTCGACACGCCCTGGTTCAGGCCGTTGATCTGCGTTTGCATGCGGGTCGAGATTGCCAGACCTGCTGCATCGTCAGCTGCGCTGTTGATGCGCTTGCCCGACGACAGGCGCGTAATAGCTTGCGAGAGGGCGCTTTGCGAGCCATTGAGGTTTTGCTGTGCAACCAGCGAGTTGATGTTGCTATTGATTCCGAGCATGGAAAATCTCCTAAATAAGCCTTGAGCCCGTTACGCCACATTGGCATCGGCGGAAAGCACTCGTTCATTGCTGGCCGCCTCAGTGAAGGTTGACGGCCCCACTAAAAAAAACTTGAGGGCGGTTTATGCAATGGGGACCCAATTCTTTTGCAGGCCGGGCGGTGCAGCGGCGTGCCGAGAGCCGCCCGCAGCCTCGCTCGGCGGATGCGCTCCAGTTAATGAAAAGGCGGCGTATTCTGTTTTCTTTGTCGCAACCGCCGGAGTAATCATGCAAAAACGCCGGATTGGATGTTCCGAATTGGAGGTCGCGCCGCTTATGTTCGGCGGCAATGTGTTCGGCTGGACCGCCGACGAAGCCACATCGTTTTCTATTCTCGATGCATTTGTTGATGCGGGTCTCAATTTCATCGACACCGCCGATGTCTACTCGGCCTGGGTGCCCGGCAACCGGGGCGGTGAGTCGGAGACGATCCTCGGCAAGTGGTTCCGACAGAGCGGCAAACGCGAGCGGATCGTGCTCGCGACCAAGGTGTCGAAGCATCCGCAGCGCAAGGGGCTGTCAGCGGCAAATATCCAGGTGGCAGTCGAAGAATCGCTCCGCCGCCTGCAAACCGATTACATCGACGTCTATTTCTCCCACGACGACGACTCCGCGACGCCCCTCGCTGAAACCCTCTGTGCGTATCAGAAGTTGATCGAGGCGGGCAAGGTGCGCGTGATCGGTGCGTCTAACTATAGTGGCGCGCGCGTCGAGGAAGCGCTTGCGGTGTCGCGCGAGAACGGGCTGCCCGAGTATCAGTTGTTGCAGCCAGAATACAACCTGTATGACCGCGCGCAATTCGAGAGCGACAGCGAGCCGGTGGCGCTTGCGAATCATCTCGGCGTGGTGGTCTACTACAGCCTCGCCAGCGGGTTCCTGTCGGGCAAATACCGCAGCGAGGCCGATCTGGCCGGCAAGGTGCGTGGAAGCCGGGTCGAAAAATACCTGAACGGGCGCGGCTTGCGGATTCTCGGCGCGCTCGATAGCGTCGCGCAACGGCACGGCAGCACGCCGGCCGCGATCGCGCTTGCATGGCTGATTGCGCGGCCGAGCGTTACGGCCCCCATTGCGAGCGCGACCTCGGTCGAGCAGTTGAAAAGTCTGGTCGCAGCCGTGCACCTGTCCCTCACCGCCGACGATATTCGTGAACTGGACGAAGCGAGCGCCTGATAGGGCGACCGCCTCGGTGGCCGACCCAGACGCCATCCGCGCCAGGGAAAAGCCTGGCGCAATCGGTAAACCCCTGGTAGGATGGAGAGTTTCCTGATATTATCGGGAGTGAATTGAGATCTTTGCCTGTTTCGTCAGTGTTCTTCATTGATGAAAGGTTGGCGAAACGGCAACAGACGCGGCTTTTGCATCACGTCTGTCCGCGTTCCGCGGTGAACTCGCCACCTCTCTTTTCCGGCCTCCGTGGCCGCTTTGCCTCTCGCTTCATTCGTGGTTTGGCCGGGGTGGTTTATGAGCCTCGCGTTTGCCTGTTACTGGCCATGAATCGGAGTGACCGGAGTGCCGGTGCGTAAGTGGTGACCCGAGCGGTTACTGCCAAGCAATTAAACCCGTATCTAGTGATTGAGTTAGGAATTACATGACGACGATTCTTCTGAAGGAAAACGAGCCGTTCGAAGTGGCAATTCGCCGCTTTCGTCGCGCAATCGAAAAGAACGGCCTGATCGCTGAACTGCGTGAGCGCCAGTCGTACGAAAAGCCGACCACGGCTCGCAAGCGCAAGAAGGCAGCGGCTGTTAAGCGCCTGCACAAGCGTCTGCGCAGCCAGATGCTGCCGAAAAAGCTGCACTGAGCACGCTTTTTACGTACGCCGAACGGCGGTGTGAGCTTCGAAAGAAGCCACACCGCCGTTTTGCTTTTGCGGCGTCGAACTTGCGCGCGACCGAGCAGCCGTTACGCCGCGTTCCTCAGCCGCTCGGCCGACAGTCCGAATTCGCGCGCGATCGAGCCCAGCCGGTCGTGCCACTCCCATGTGCCGAACGCGTCGTGGACGTTTTGCAGGCAACTGAGCAGAGCGATGGTGACCGGGTCATACACGTTGATGCGGGCGCGCAGCAGCGCTTTTTTCAGCGCGGCCACGCCGACATCCATGTAAGCGGGCACTTCCGTCGGTGGTTTGCCGATGAAGCGCACTGGCACCCCTTCCATCGCCGTCACATAGTCGCGCGGTTTGATCAGGTGACCGACCGAGCAGCCGCCACAATAGCCGCGGTAAGCGCCGCCGCCCCTCGGCAGCAACGCAGCGCGTTTCTGTTCGAACAGATGCGTGACGGACTGATCGTATATGTCCTGATGGGTCAGGAAGCTAAGCGTTTTCATGGTTGGTCTCCCGCGTCAGAGGCGGTAGTTATTTGTTGTTGAACGCGCATCGGTGAGCGCATGACGACGAGTATCCACCGTGCGCCGTTCGGCGAATGACCGACTACGAGCATGAAAGGGCGCCAATTCGCGAGTTTGCGCGTCAGACGGACGCCCCGCCCTCACCCCGCCTTACGACGACGCCCCTTATTGCCCAGCGACGCGCATCGCTCTCGGCACATGCAGGTCGTCTCATGATCGTTGACCATGCCAACCGCCTGCATGAATGCATAGCAGATCGTCGACCCGACAAATTTGCAGCCATAACGCTTGAGCGCCTTGCTTAGCGCGTCCGAAACTTCTGTCGACGCAGGCGCATGCTTATACGAAGCCCATTCGTTCTGAATCGGCGTGTCGTCGACGAATGACCACACGAAGTTCGCGAGCGAGCCGTGTTCGGCCTGAATCTGCTGCACTGCGCGCGCGTTCTGGATCGCCGCCTCGATTTTGCCGCGATGCCGCACGATGCTCTCATCGGCGACGAGCGCATCCACCTGCTTCGGCGTAAAGGCCGCGACCTTGCCGATGTTGAAGTCGGCGAAAGCACGGCGGTAGCCGGCGCGCTTGTTGAGTATCGTCGACCATGACAAACCGGCCTGCGCGCCTTCGAGCACTAGCATCTCGAACAGGTGCTGGTCGTCGCGCGAGGGTACGCCCCACTCGGTGTCGTGGTACTGTGCGAGCGCTTCGCTCGATACCCAGTTGCATCGTTGTGTCACTGTCGCGCTCCCGCGTGGTCGTATCGATCGCCAGCATAGCGGAAGCGGTGTACGCCGCAAGCTGGCCAATCGGCTAATTGCGCGATTCAAACTGACCTGCCACCCTAAGCGTTATTCACCCACGGAACTGATTCGATTCGATGAACCACGACTTCTTTCTGATCGGCGTCGACGGCGGCGGCACCGGCACGCGCGTCGTGCTCGGCGATACGCAGGGCCGCGAACTGGCGCAGGCGGCAAGCGGCCCATCGGGCCTCGGGCTCGGCATCCCGCGCGCATGGCAGTCCATTCAGGCCGCCTGCGGCGAAGCGTTCGAGCGAGCCGGAGTCGCGCTGGACTGGTCGCGCTGCGTGCTCGGTTGCGGACTTGCGGGCGTCAACAATCGCGACTGGCTCGCCGGGTTTCACGAGCAGGCGCCGCGACTGGCCGGACTGGTCGTCGAATCCGACGCCTACACGACCTTGCTCGGCGCGCACGAAGGCGCGCCCGGCGTGATCGTCGCACTCGGCACCGGCAGCGTCGCGGCCTCGCTTGCGAGCGACGGCGAGTTCCGCATGGCCAGCGGCTACGGCTTTCCGTCAGGCGACGAGGCGAGCGGCGCGTGGCTCGGCCTCCGGCTGATCGTGCACGCGCAACAGGCGCTAGACGGCCGTGCGCCCGTCGACGATCTCGCGCATGCGTTGCTCGCCCATACCGGCACTCAGGATCGCGACAGCCTGGTCGTATGGCTGTGCGCGGCGAATCAGACTGCCTACGCGCGGCTCGCACCGATCGCGATTGAGCACCGCGCACATCCGTTCGCGGCACGCCTGCTCGGCGAGGCCGGCGTCGAAGTCGGCAAGATGATCGCCGCGCTGGACGCGACGGGCGTGCTGCCGGTCGCACTATGCGGAGGCCTCGGCGCGCCGCTGCGCGAGTACGTGCCCCAGGCGTATCAGGCGCGCCTGCGCGAGCCGCGGGCGGATTCGGCGCATGGCGGTTTGCAGCTGGCGCGGCGCGAGGCGCAGCGGCTGGCCGGACGACACCTGTAAAATATCCGCTTTGACGCTGCCTCGACGGCTCGCCCGCCGGACTCACCATGTATAAAGTCATCGCCACGGATCTCGACGGCACACTGCTCAACGCCGATCACCAGGTAGACCCGTTCACGGTCGCCACGGTGCGCAAGCTCGAAAGCGACGGGCTGCAGTTCGTGATCGCCACGGGGCGGCATTACTGCGACGTCGCGGGCATCCGCGACGTGCTCGGCATCAATCCATACCTGATCACGTCGAACGGCGCGCGGGTTCACGCGCCTGACAACACGGTGATCCACGCCGACGATCTGCAGCCCGCGATCGTCCAGCGTCTCGTGCAGCCAGAAATTGTCGGCGCGCATGGTCGCGTGATCGTCAGTCTGTTTGCAGACGAGGCGTGGCTGATCGATCGCGACGCGCCCCATCTGCTGGAATTTCACCAGGACTCGGGCTTCACGTACGAAGTGACCGACCTGCCGAAGCACGATGGCGTCGACATTGCCAAGGCGCTGTATATCGGCGATCCCGCCGATCTCGCGCAGGTTGCCGCCAATCTGGAACGCGAATTCGGCGAGCAGCTATACGTGACGTATTCGTTGCCGGATTGTCTCGAAGTGATGACCGCGAATGTGTCGAAGGGGCGCGCGCTGCAGATCGTGCTCGAGCGACTCGCTATCGACGCGTCGCAGTGCGTCGCGTTCGGCGACAACATGAACGATATCGATCTGCTCGAGACGGCCGGCCATCCATTCATGATGAACAATGCCAATCCCGATCTGATCACGCGTCTGCCGCATGTGCCGCGCATTGGCAACAATTTTGAGGCCGGCGTTGCGCATCATCTGCGCAAACTGTTTGCTCTCAACGACGAACTGGCGTCCTGAACCGCAATCACTCAAATTGAAGGCGGCCCGCATCCACACTCGCGTGGATGCGGGCCGCAGAAGTTGCTCGCGGAGCGAGAAGCGCGGAGCGTGCTGCACTCCGCTTACGCCCGTCAATCCCGCCAGCCGCGGTGCTCACCGCGATAGTCATGGCCCCAGCGACGATCGTCGTGACCCCAGCCGCGGTCATCGCGGTGATAGTCGCGGTAGTAGTCGCCGCGCGGATAGCGATGATCCCAGCCGCCGTAATACACCGGCTCCGGCGCGGCGTAGACGCGCGCGGGCGCGGCATAAACCGGAGCGCCGAGCGATAGGCCGACGCTCAGATCCGTATGCGCCTGCGCGACACCGCATGCGCCCGCCGCGAGTCCGGCAGCAACCAGCAAGTGAGTGACGATGCGTTTCATGTTGGTCTCTCCTGTGAGGCGACGTAGGTTTGTCGCACAGGACCAATGTACGCACTCGAGCCGGGGCGGACTGCGACCAGATGTTACGGACTGCAAGCATCGTCGAAGTCAGCGAAGGCAGGCGGAATGATCGCGCGGAGGTTGCGCGCAGACACCTCACTTCGTTGGCAGCCGCGCTCCACGGGACTTTGCGGCCGGCCAATTCAAGCAGGCAGGCGGCTTGTCGCCCACGCTTGCCGCTTGATGCACCGGCACATGTAATCGCGGCTTACATCTGTATTACCCTATTAATCCGCCGCAGGCGCCGAAGCGTTCGAACTGGCGGAAGAGGCCGTCCCTGCCGAAGACGCCGGCTCTGCGGGCAACGCCGCACAAGGGCAATCGGTCGCCCGCCCATCGAGCCCTTCGCGATCGTGCCTGAAGCTCGCGCGCGGCGTGCCGTTCTGCCAGTCGAGTCGGACGATGTAAATGCTGTCGAAGTCGTCGCTTTGCCATTTCGGCACGTCGGCCGCGCGACCGCCATGCGCGTTCAACATCTGCCGCAACAGCTTCTCGATCAGCTTGTGTTCCCACGCAATCAGGATCAGCTTGCCGCGATTGGCCGGGTCGACGAGCGCGGTGCCGAGCTGGTCGATCTGCGCAAAGCCGTACGGCGTTTGCACCGGCATCTGGAATTGAATCGCGGTCGGCTCGATCGTCGCGAGCGGGCGCACGTAATAGTACGGATGACCGCCGTCGTCTTTCTGCTGGCCGGGGTCGGGCGCGTAGATCGCATCGGGTTTGCCGAATTTGGCGGCGATCACGGCCGGCAACGCGAGCGCTCGGTTGAGCCCCTGGCAGTCTAGCTGGCCGTAGCCTTGCGCGGGTTTCTCGCCATGGCGAACGAATACGAGGGTTTCGATATTGCCGCCCGCCGCAGCCGTGGGGGGAGCGGCCGCTGCGACGACAGTCGCCGTGCTCGTCGCCGCGTACGCGGCCGGCGACGTCAACGTGCTCGCGCACAAGCCGCCGAGCGACAGGGCGACGCCTTGCAGGAATCCGCGGAAACGGCTCATCGAAAGCACCTGTGCGAGGCTGGGAAGTCGCCCGATTCTAGCAGCGGTGCGCTCCGGCACGCGGTCGCCGCGGAATTCATATCGCATTGGCGCTCGCAATGAATAACGGGCGCCGGGGCGCCCATTCATGCGAACTACGCGACGATCACGCGACCGACGCGCCGAACCGGCCGTCAGTCGAGCGCCAGCTTGCGCGCATCGTTGCAGCGATCCTCGGCGATGAGCGGATAGACGACTCCCGCGATCACCGCTCCGATGATCGGCGCAGCCCAGAACAGCCACAGCTGATCGATCGCCGCGCCGCCGACGAATAGCGCCGGGCCCGTCGAACGCGCCGGATTGACCGACGTGTTGGTGACCGGAATCGAGATCAGGTGGATCAGCGTCAGGCACAGGCCGATCGCGATGGGCGCGAAGCCGGCCGGCGCGCGGCGATCGGTCGCGCCGAGGATCACGAACAGGAAGAAGCCCGTCATCACCACTTCGCAAACGAAGGCGGCGGCGAGCGCGTAGTGCCCCGGCGATTGCTCGCCGTAACCGTTCGTCGCGAAGCCGCTCGCGACCAGGTCGAAGCCCGGCTTGCCCGACGCGATCAGCGACAGCACGAATGCACCCAACACCGCGCCGACTACCTGCGCGGCGATATAAGGCAGCAGATCGCGCACCGGAAACCGGCCGGCGACGGTCAGGCCGACGCTCACCGCCGGATTCAAGTGACAGCCCGAAATGTGGCCGATCGCAAAAGCCATCGTCAGCACGGTCAGGCCGAAGGCCAGCGACACGCCGACGAAGCCGATGCCCAGACCATGAACCGGCCCGGCGAAGTTAGCGGCGAGGACCGCGCTGCCGCAGCCTCCGAGCACGAGCCAGAAGGTGCCGAACAGTTCGGCAACGAGGCGCTTTGACAACTGCATGTTTGGTGATCCTAAAAAGAATTGGCACTTCAGAAGCACGCATCGAAAAGGCCGAGTACGTACGTTGAGCGCGCAATTCTAGGTAGGCAGCGCCAAATCAGGTGTCAAGGATTGTCAATCTGGACAGAATTTATAAACTATTACGAGATAAAGCGCGTGTTTTACAATTCACACGCTTTAATAATTATCAGAGGAAAATTCGCTAAACCGGTATTAGTGGCCATTGCGAATTTCTATAATTGCAGCTAGTCTGCGGTCGAATGAGTTCTAGAAAGGGAGAACCGAATGTCTCAATACGCAGACCTCAAGGCGCAGATAGCCAAATTGCAGGCACAGGCAGAAGAAGCGCGACGCACGGAAATCGACAATGTCGTTGCCGACATCCGCCAAAAGATCGCCGAATACGGTCTGACCGCGCAGGATCTCGGTTTTCGCGGTCGCCGCCAAGCGCGGCCGCCCGCCCAAGAAGACGCCGCTGCCGGCGAAATATCAGGACCCGAAGTCGGGCAATACGTGGAGCGGGCGCGGCAAGCCGCCCAAATGGATCGTCGGCAAGAATCGCGAGCGCTTTCTGATTGGCTCGGCCTGATGTCCGCCCGAGGTGACGCGGTGCAAGCGGTCTGAAGGGTTTTTTGCCGTTTCGGCTTAATCGCTGCGCGCTAATCCGCGGTGGAAGCGCCACCATCGCAGTATTAAAAAAGCCGCCCATACAGGGCGGCATTTTTCGCGTCCGGCGGCGAGAATGACTTCGTTTTCCGGTCCCGCAAACGATACCGAGGCCGGATTCGTCCGCTATTGGGCGTTATCAGCGAAGGTTCACAGCGCTGCTTCAAAGCGGACCGAAAACGGCCGGCCGTAAAAGCGCCGGCCGTTTTCAAGCGCGCTTAGCCGACCGCGACCTGGCGCAATACCGGGCGCCGCGACGTTTCAATCAAGGCCGAATAGCCGTCGACATAGTTCTGCGCCATCGTTTTCGAACTGAAGCGGCGTTCGAACTGGGCGCGGATTTCTGTTCGCGACAGCTCGTCCAGACGCTGCAGAGCCGCTACCGCGCCTTGCACGTCCTCGACGATATAGCCGGTCACGCCGTGGTCGATCACTTCGGGCACCGAGCCGCGGTTGAATGCGATAACCGGCGTGCCGCAGGCCATCGACTCGATCATCACGAGGCCGAACGGCTCGGACCAGTCGATCGGGAACAGCAGCGCCTTCGCGCCCGACAGAAACTCGGGTTTCTGCGCCTCGTTGATTTCGCCGACGAACTCGACATGCGCCATCGACAGCAGCGGCTCGATCTCGCGCTTGAAGTACTCCATGTCGACCTTGTCCACCTTGGCGGCGATCTTCAGCGGCAGACCGCTTTGCGCGGCGATCTTGATGGCTGTATCGACGCGTTTTTCCGGGCAGATGCGGCCGAGGAACGCGAGGTATTCGGGCTTTTTGTGGGGCTGCGGCGTCAGCAGCTGGTCCGGCAGACCGTGATAGACCGTGCTGAGCCAGTTGGCCTGCTGCAGCGGCAGACGCTGCGAATCCGAAATCGACACGACCGGCACATGCGAGAACGCGTCGAACACCGGCTGCAATTCCGGCAGGTCCAGGCGCCCGTGCAGCGTGGTCACGAACGGCGTGTCCATCGTCGTGAAGAGCGGGAACGGCATGTAGTCGAGATGGAAGTGGAGCACGTCGAACTCGTGCGCGACCTTGCGGACCTTTTCCATCATCAGCACGTGCGGCGCCAATGCATCGCGAATCGTCGGATCGAGGCGCAGCGCGCGCGGCCAGCACGCCTCGAGATTGGCGGACGTGACCGAGTCGCCGCTCGCGAACAGCGTGACGTCATGGCCGAGGTCGACGAGCGCCTCGGTCAGATACGACACGACACGTTCGGTGCCGCCATAGAGTTTCGGTGGGACAGCTTCGTAGAGCGGCGCGATTTGTGCGATTCGCATGCGTTTTCTCCTGTATCGATCGGAGTTAGCGCGAGGGGCGCTGACCCGAATCCCATGCAGATTTTTGACACTCACCGGGGCTTCGCACGACGGCGGGATCGCTCGAGGTACGTAGGCCTAACGGGCGGTTGGGCGCGGTTTCTCCCCGCCCGAAGGGTGGTCCGAAATAGGTGTCGGGTAATCCCTTAGCCTCCATTATCGGGATCGACCGCGGTAATTCGAGTTATTTTTCAAACGCTTAATGTTGTTACAGCGCGAAACATGGACCGTTACAGCTTAGGCGCACGGTCTAATCGCAACCGCTCCCCATAATCGGCAAACGCAATTGCGCCGGCTCAATCGAACGGGCAAACAGGCGAAATGGACCGTAGCAAGCGGCGGACCCGGGGGTCCGATGAAGGGGACAAGCGGCTGACCGAGCCTGGTGGCAGGCGGGTGAAAACGTCTTATAATTCTTTCTCACCGTTTTACGGTGCGGCGGTGAAGTTCTGAAAACTCACCAACCGGTACACGCCGCAACCGTAAAATTGCCAGCGCGCATCATCAGCCCCGCCCAGCGCCTCAATTCGTCCCAATCTGGCTTCGACGCACCCTGCGTTGTAGGAATAATTCCTACACAAATGACGGATTAATCCGTCATCCAGGTGGGGTGTCTCTCCGATTTTCGGGTGTGCCCCCTTTCGAGACAATGCTTGCAAGACCAAAGACGAGGCGAATCGCGCGGGTTCAGCGCGCGCGTTCGAGCAAACGTTTCCGCAAAAAAATCGGCCTGACCAGCCGGGCATACGAACGGGGGAATCATGAGCACGACGAGCCACACGCTCAGTGAGATCAGGGAAGTCAATCTGTCCTATCTGCTGCTCGCCCAGCGTCTGCTGCGCGAAGACAAGCCGATGGGCATGTTCCGCATGGGTATTTCGGATCAGCTGGCCGACGTGCTCGCCAATCTGTCGTTGGCGCAGACCGTCAAGCTCGCGGCGTCCAACCAGATGCTATGCCGCTTCCGCTTCGACGATCACGCGGTGCTGTCCGCTCTCGCGGACAAGGACAAGTCGAGCGCGATCGCGCAGGCTCATTCGGCGATCCTGATGGCCAGCCAGCCGGTCGAGCAGCTCGGCTGATGGCGAGCAAGAGCGTCGTACTCGAAGCCCGGGAAATCACCCTCGCGATCGAGCTGATCGAACTGGGCGCGCGTCTGCAATTGCTGGAGGCGGAAACCAGCCTGTCGCGCGACCGGCTCATCAAGCTGTACAAGGAACTGAAAGGGGTGTCGCCGCCCAAGGGCATGCTGCCGTTTTCGACCGACTGGTTCATGACCTGGCAGCCGAACTTTCATTCATCGCTGTTCTACAACATCTACCGTTTCATGGCCGGCTACGGCGGCTGCCGCGCGATCGAATCGATCGTGAAGAGCTACCGGCTATACCTGGAACACGTGCAGTTGCACGACGACGAGCCGGTGCTCAGTCTCACGCGCGCGTGGACGCTGGTGCGCTTCTTCGACTCGGGCATGCTGCAGCTGAGCGCCTGTCGCCGCTGCGGCGGCCACTTCGTCGCGCACGCGCACGATCCGCAGCACGCGTTCGTTTGCGGGCTGTGCCAGCCGCCGTCGCGCGCGGGCAAGACGAAAAAGGCAGCACAAACGCGGGCCGAGCGGCAAACCGCCGTCGCCGGAATCCCGGCCGAGGTGCCGCAAGTGGCCGACACGCGGGCTCACGAAGTCCGCTGCACCGCTCCCACGCTCGACATCCTCGTCACCGCCGAAGTTTGAGCGGCACACGTTGAGGCAGCGCAAGCCTCTGGTTTACACCGGACGCGAGCGCCGTCTTTTTCCCCAAAGTTTTCCGCCTCGGTGCCGTAAACCTGACTAACGACGGTGACCGTCGCATTTTTGTGAGGGCTCGGCAGTGCTGATATTCGTGGGAACACTCGTGACGCTGTTGTCCGTCTTCGGCGGTTACGCGCTGGAAGGGGGCCATCTCGGCGCGCTGCTGCAACCCGTTGAGGTGCTGATGATCGCCGGCGCCGGACTTGGCGCGTTCATTCTCGGTAACGGGATGAAGACGATCCGGGCGACACTGCGCGTCATTCCGACCCTGTTCAAGGGCGCGAAGTACAACAAGGACGTCTACATGGAGCTGATGGGGCTCTTGTACGTGCTGCTCGCGAAAGCGCGCAAGGAAGGCACGCTGACGCTCGAGGCCGACATCGACGATCCGTCGAAGAGCCCGATCTTCACGCAGTACCCGAAGATCCTCGCCGACAAGCACATCATCGAGTTCCTGACCGACTACCTGCGGCTGATGGTCGGCGGCAACATGAATGCGTTCGAGATCGAAAGCCTGATGGACGAAGAGATCGAGACGCACCATCAGGAAGGCGAGGCGCCCGCCCAGGCGCTGAGCAAGGTTGGCGACGCGATGCCGGCGTTCGGTATCGTCGCCGCGGTGATGGGCGTCGTGCACACGATGGCCTCGGCCGACAGGCCGCCCGCGGTGCTCGGCGAGATGATCGCGCAGGCGCTGGTCGGCACCTTCCTCGGCATTCTGCTTTCGTACGGGCTGATCGGACCGCTCGCGAGCGTCGCCGAACAGCGCGTGACCGAGTCCACCAAGATGTTCCAGTGCATCAAGGTGACGATCCTCGCGAGCCTGAACGGCTATGCGCCGGCGATCGCGGTCGAGTTCGGCCGCAAGGTGCTGTTCTCGACCGAGCGCCCGTCGTTCGCCGAGCTCGAAGAGCACGTGCGCCGCGTCAAGGCGAAATAAGGCGGCGACGGGAACCGAATCGATGAGCAGCAAGGACAAAGACCGCGCAATCGTTGTCAAGCGCTCGGCGCCGAAGAAGCATGGTCATCACGGTGGCGCATGGAAGCTCGCCTACGCGGACTTCATGACCGCCATGATGGCGTTCTTCCTGCTGATGTGGCTGCTGAGCTCGGCCTCCACCGTGCAGCTGAAGGGCATCGCCGAGTACTTCAACCAGCCGCTGAAAATCACGCTGTGGGGCGGCGACCGCAGCGCCGAAGACTCGAGCATCCTGAAGGGCGGCGGGCGCGACATCTCGACCGACGCGCAGGGCGTGACCCGCTCGACCGACGGCAGCAGCAACCGGGCCGAGCGCACCGCGTCGCGCAACAACGAGGAAGCGGTGAAGCAGCTGCAGGGCGAGCTCGAACGCCGCGAGCAGGTGCGCCTGCATGACCTGCAGGTCAAGCTGATGGCCGCGATCGAGGCGAATCCGGTGCTGCGCCAGTTCAAGCAGCAGATCCGCATCGACTCGACCCTGACCGGTCTGCGCATCGAGATCGTCGACTCGCAGAAGCGGCCGATGTTCGCGACCGCGCGCGACGTCGTCGAACCGTACATGCGCGACATCCTGCGCGAGATCGGCCACACGCTGAACGACGTGCCGAACCGCATCATCGTTCAGGGCCACACCGACGCCGTGCCGTACGCGGGCGGCGAGAAGGGCTATAGCAACTGGGAGCTGTCCGCCGACCGCGCGAACGCGTCGCGGCGCGAGCTGGTCGCGGGTGGCATGGACGAAGCGAAGGTGATGCGCGTGCTCGGTCTCGCGTCGACGCAGAACCTGAACAAGGCGGACCCGCTCGATCCGGAGAACCGTCGCATCAGCATCATCGTGTTGAACAAGAAGTCCGAGGCGGCGCTCGATCACGACGATTCGACGACCACCACGCTGTCGGACGACGCAGCCGGCTCGAAGCCGCTGCTGCAAAAACTTGCGCAGCCGGTGACGGTTGCACCGAAGTTGCCGGCGGCGGCGCCGCCGGCAAAGTAACAGACCGCGGCCGCCGGGCCGGGGCCCGCGCCCGAGCGGCGCACCCCGGCAGGCGGCCCAGTGTTTAGCGCAGCGAGGTTTTCATGATCAGGCACATCCTGGCAGTCGACGATTCGGCATCGATGCGGCAGATCCTCGCCGCGACGCTGACGGGCGCCGGCTATGAGGTCACGCTCGCGGCGGACGGTAACGAAGGGCTCGAAAACGCGCTCGCGATGGCGTTCGATCTCGTGTTGACCGACCAGCACATGCCCGGCAAGACCGGTCTCGATCTGATCACCGCGTTGCGCGGAAATCCGGCCTATCAGGCGACGCCCATCCTCGTCCTCACGACGGAATCGGGCGAACCCTTCAAAGAGGCGGCGCGCGCAGCGGGCGCGACCGGCTGGATCGAAAAGCCGCTCGACCCGGACATGCTGACCGAGCTGGTGGCGGCGCTGGCCGAACCGGAGCCGGATTGATCCGCGCAATCAATACCTTTAGACCCAGTACAGATAGCTCTCGACGCGCCTCTCCGGCAACTCACGCCAGACAGGCACTCTCGCGGTGAACCAGGCATGACACTCGACATCACACAGTTCTATCAGACGTTCTTCGACGAAGCGGACGAACTGCTCGCGCAGATGGAGCAATTGCTGCTCAATCTCGACGTGGCCCGCCCGGACCCCGAAGACCTCGCGGCGATCTTTCGCGCCGCGCATTCGATCAAGGGCGGCGCGGCGACGTTCGGCTTCACCGCGCTCACCGAGACCACGCACATTCTCGAGTCGCTGCTCGATCGCGCGCGCAACAACGAGCTGGTGCTGCGCAAGGACATGATCGACACGTTCCTCGAGACCAAGGACGTGCTGTCCGGCCAGCTCGCCGACTACCGCGCGAGCGCCGAGCCCGACGCCGAGGTGGCGCGCGCGATCTGCGCGAAGCTCGAGCAGCTGCACGCGGAAAGCCGCATGGGCGGAGCGCCGGCAGCGGCAGCCGTCCAGACCGCGCCGGCCGCGGCGCAGCCGCCGGCAACCCAAACAACAACAGCAACAACCGCGGTACAGCAGCAAGGCGGCACCCCGCCCGAGCACGTCGTCGAACAGGCGGTGCAAATGGCGGGCGAATGGATGGACGGCGAACCGGCACAGACCGGGCAGGCCGCGGGCACGGACGACAGCGCCGGCCCACATCTGAAAATTACGCTACGGGGCGTGGGAGAGAAAGACCAGGAACTGCTCGCCGAAGAGCTGGGCAACCTGGGCAATATCGTCGGGCAGGTCAAGAGCGGCGGCGATCTGATGCTGTGGCTTTCGAGCGACGTACCCTCCGACGACATCATCGCCGTGTGCTGCTTCGTGATCGACGAAAGTCAGATCACGATCGGCCGTGGCACCGCGCCGGCGGACGACGCGCAGCAGGGCGAACCTGGAACGCCCGCCGCTGCCGCCGTTCCGACACCGGCGCAAAGCGCGCCTGTCGCCCTCGCCGCTCCCGCGGCGCAAGCGCAGGCGCAGCCGGTGGTTCATGCGGAGCAGGCGCCATCGTCGGCTCCGGCGGCTCACGCCGCTGCGCCCGCAAGCGCGGCCAGTCACACCGACAGCATCGAGCCGCCGCCAGCGCCACCCGCGGCGGCTCCGGCGGCAGCCAAACCGGCTTCGGCCGGGTCCGCCGAACACGACCGCAAGGCGGCCCGCCCGGCCGCCGCGGCGGCGGCCGGCGAAGGCAGCTCGATTCGCGTCGGCGTCGAGAAGGTCGATCAGCTGATCAACCTGGTCGGCGAGCTGGTGATCACGCAGGCGATGCTCGCGGAGACCACCAGCACGTTCGATCCGGCGCTGCACGACCGGCTCTTCAACGGCATGGCGCAGCTCGAGCGCAACGCGCGCGATCTGCAGGAAGCGGTGATGTCGATCCGCATGATGCCGATGGATTACGTATTCAGCCGCTTCCCGCGTCTGGTGCGCGATCTCGCGGCGAAACTCGGCAAGGAGGTCGAACTCGTCACCTTCGGTCAGGCGACCGAACTCGACAAGAGCCTCATCGAACGGATCATCGATCCGTTGACGCACCTCGTGCGCAACAGCCTCGACCACGGCATCGAAACCGTCGAGGCACGGCGCGCGGCGGGCAAGGATTCGACCGGTCAGCTGGTGCTGTCGGCCGCGCACCACGGCGGCAACATCGTCATCGAGGTCAGCGACGACGGCGCGGGCCTGCGTCGCGACAAGATTCTCGCGAAGGCGGTCAAGCAGGGCATGCAGGTCAGCGAAACGATGACCGACGAGGAAGTCTGGAACCTGATCTTCCTGCCGGGCTTCTCGACCGCCGAGCAGGTCACCGACGTGTCCGGCCGCGGCGTCGGCATGGACGTGGTGAAGCGCAACATCCAGTCGATGGGCGGTCACGTCGAAATCACGTCGCACGCGGGCAAGGGCAGCACCACGCGGATCGTGTTGCCGCTCACGCTGGCGATTCTCGACGGCATGTCGGTGAAGGTCGGCAACGAGATCTTCATCCTGCCGCTGAACTTCGTGATGGAGTCGCTGCAGCCGCAAGCCGAAGACATCTACACGGTCGCCAACGGCGAGCGCGTGGTGCGCGTGCGCGGCGAATACCTGCCGCTCGTCGCGTTGCATGAAGTGTTCAACGTGTCGGAGGCGAAGCAGGAGCCGACCCAGGGCATCGTCACGATCATGCAGACCGAGGGACGGCGCTTCGCGATGCTGATCGACGAACTCGTCGGCCAGCAGCAGGTGGTCGTGAAGAATCTGGAAACGAATTACCGCAAGGTGCACGGCATTTCCGCGGCGACCATTCTGGGCGACGGCAGCGTCGCGCTGATCGTGGACGTCGCGGCGCTGAACCGCGAATCGCGTCACGCGCATGGGCATGCGCAGGCGATGAGCCTCGCGTGACGCATGCAGCAAACGCCTCAATGACAGACATCGCAACACAACTTCAACTCAATTTATCCCAACCGTTTGGGGGCTAACGTGGCAGAAGTCCAATCCATCAATTCGAGCGTCGCAAATGCGAGCGGTACGAATGGCCGCCGCGACGCGCAGGCGGACGCCGGCGGTCAGGAATTCCTCGTCTTCACGCTCGGCGCGGAAGAGTACGGCATCGACATCCTGAAGGTGCAGGAAATCCGCGGCTACGACAACGTGACGCGCATCGCCAATGCGCCCGAGTTCATCAAGGGCGTGATCAACCTGCGCGGCATCATCGTGCCGATCGTCGACATGCGGATCAAATTCCATCTGGGCCGCGTCGAGTACGACCATCAGACCGTCGTGATCATCCTGAACGTCGCGCATCGCGTGGTCGGGATGGTCGTGGACGGCGTCTCGGACGTGCTGACGCTGGCGGTCGACCAGATCATGCCGGCGCCGGAATTCGGCGCGACGCTGACGACCGAATACCTGACCGGCCTCGGCACGGTCGACGGCCGCATGCTGATCCTGATGGACATCGAGAAGCTGATGACCAGCTCCGAGATGGCGCTGACCGAGACGCTCGGCATCTGACGGCAGGCAGTAACGGAACCCGGCACAAGGAGCATCAACATGCTGAGCAGGTGGTCGATCCGCACATCGCTGACGATGGTGGGGATTCTTCTGGTGACGCTGACCGTGGCGGTCGGCGCGCTCGGGCTGACCGCGCTGAATCGCGCGAGCGGCTCGCTCGATCGCATCGCGCGCGGTGAACTGGTCGCGATTCATGCGCTCGACGACGCGTCGGCGTATCTGCTGCGCTCGCGCATCGCGATCGAACGTTTCAACACACTCACGGCCGCCGGCAACGCGGACGAGGCGAAGAAGGCACTCGATCGTGCGCAGGAGCTGCTCGGCAAGAGCAATCAGAGCTGGCAGGCGTATCTCGACGCACCGAAGCACGGCGTCGAGCAGCCCTTGCTCGACGATGTGCTCGCCAGGCATACGACGGTGATGCACGACGGCGTCGACGTCGAATTCGCCGCATTGAACGCGAACAATCTCGACGCATATCACGCGGTCGCGGACACCAGGATCAGCCCGATGTTCATCGCCTACGACGCGGCGGCGGCCGCGGTGATCCAGGCGCTGCAGCAGAGCGTGGCCGATCAGGAGGCGAGCGCGCAGTCGAACACATCGCTGATGATCACGCTGATCAGCGTGATCACGGCGTTCGCGCTGCTGGTGGTGGTCGGCATCAGCTTCGCGCTGCGCGGGCTCATCGTGCAGCCGCTGAAAGACGCGACCGCATGCTTCGAGCGGATCGCCGCGGGCGACCTGTCCACCCCGGTCGAGGCATTCAGCAACAACGAAATCGGCCGCCTGTTCGCGGGCATCAAGCGGATGCAGGAAAGCCTCGCGACGATGCTGCGCGCGGTGCGCAGCGGCACCGAATCGATCGACACCGGCGCACGCGAAATCGCAATGGGCAACACCGATCTGTCGCAGCGCACCGAGCAGCAGGCGGCGTCGCTGCAGGAAACCGCGTCGAGCATGGATCAGCTGACCGGCACCGTGCGGCAGAACACCGAGAACGCGCGCCAGGCGAGCCAGCTCGCCGTCAACGCGTCGGACATCGCGACCCGCGGCGGCGAGGTGGTGAGCCAGGTCGTCACGACGATGCAGGAGATCGCGACCAGTTCGAACAAGGTCGTCGACATCATCGGCGTAATCGAGGGCATCGCGTTCCAGACCAACATCCTCGCGCTGAACGCGGCGGTCGAAGCCGCGCGGGCCGGCGAACAGGGCCGCGGCTTCGCGGTGGTCGCGGGCGAAGTGCGCAGCCTCGCGCAGCGCAGCGCGAGCGCCGCGAAGGAGATCAAGGAGCTGATCGGCGATTCGGCCGACAAGGTGAAGAGCGGCTCCGAGCTGGTCGGCCGCGCCGGCACGACGATGGACGAAATCGTCCAGGCGGTGCGTCGCGTGACCGACATCATGGGCGAGATCAGCGCGGCGTCGGAAGAGCAGTCGAGCGGCATCGAGCAGGTCAATCGCGCGGTCGTGCAAATGGATTCGGTCACGCAGCAGAACGCGGCGCTGGTCGAACAGGCGGCCGCCGCGGCGGCGTCGCTCGAAGATCAGACGCGGCAGTTGCAAGCGGTGCTGAGTGACTGGAAGGTGGCCGGCGGCACACTGGCGCGTCAGAGCGCACCGGCGACACCGCGTTCGCAAGCCTCCGCGCAGGTCGCCAAGGCGGCACGGCAAGCAGCGAGTGCGGCGACTCCGGTGCACCCGGCCGGCGCGAGCAGCGAAGTGAAGGCAACTGCTGCGGTCCCGGCGGCCCCGAGCCAGCACGATGCAGCCGCACGCGTCGAACCGGCCTTGAAGTCCAGGCCGGCCGCAGCAGCGGCTCGCGCGACGACCGACACGCCCGCGCGCGCCGCTCCGGCGAGCACGGCGAAGGCAAGCTCGGACGCGGACTGGGAAACGTTTTAGGCAACGGCAGAGTGATATGTGGTCAACCGGCATCGCGCCCGCGGATGGGCGAAGCATCGAAGCACGCGCAGCACGCGTGTCGCGAGCCGGCCGTATGTCGATGGTACTTGCGGGAGGGCGCGACCCCGCGAAGACAATTCCTACCACCCAGCCAGTGCGGCTGGGCGGCGAGCGTGATGGCTCATATCGCAGACAGGAATTTTGATGATGGCAACGCGCGCAACACAACGCCCCGTGCGGGCGGCACCTGACGGCATGGAGCCGGCCAGGTCCGTCGAGACGGGACGCGATTTCGAATTCACGGCGGCGGATTTCGCCCGCATCCGCGATCTGATTCATCGCGTGGCGGGCATCTCGCTGTCGGACCACAAGCGCGACATGGCGTATAGCCGCCTCGCGCGACGCTTGCGGGCGCGCGGCATCGATACGTTCCGCCAGTATCTCGATCTGCTCGAAGCGGAAAACGATCCGGCCGAGTGGGAAGCGTTCACCAATGCGCTGACCACCAACCTGACCGCGTTCTTCCGCGAAGCCCATCACTTTCCGATCCTCGCCGAGTTCGTGCCGCGCCGTTCACAACCGGTGTCCGTGTGGTGCTCGGCGGCATCGACCGGCGAGGAGCCGTACTCGATCGCGATGACGCTGATCGAAGCGCTCGGCGACAGCGGCGCGCGCCAGGCATCGGTGCTCGCGACGGACATCGACACCCAGGTGCTCGCGAAGGCCGAGGCCGGCGTCTACCAGTTCGATCAGGTCAAGCACCTGTCGCCCGAGCGCCTGAAGCGCTTCTTCCTGAAGGGCACGGGCGCGCACGCGGGGATGGTCAAGGTGCGTCCCGAGGTGCGCGCGCTCGTGCGCTTCGAGCAACTGAATCTGACCGATCGCGACTACCAGTTGCGCACGCAGTTCGACGCGATCTTCTGCCGCAACGTGATGATCTATTTCGACAAGCCGACGCAGGCCCAGGTGCTGGCGCGCTTCGAGCCGCTGGTGAAGCCGGGCGGCCTGCTGTTCGCCGGCCATTCGGAAAACTTCACGTACGTGACGCAGGCGTTCCGGCTGCGCGGCCAGACCGTCTATGAACTGACGCGCGACGCCAGCGGTGCGCGCGCGCCGTCGCGCGCCCACGCGCATGACGCGCTTCAATCGAGCGGGGTGGCCGCATGAGCAGCACGCTGCCGATCGCTACCAACCTGTACTACGACAACCACTTCCAGCGCCCCGGCGTGAAGCTGTTGCCCAACGAGTTCTACACGACGAGCGAAGACATGGTGCTCGTGACCGTGCTCGGCTCGTGCGTCGCGGCCTGCATCCAGGACCGCACCGCGGGCATCGGCGGCATGAATCACTTCATGCTGCCCGACGACGGCGCCGATCTCGCGCAGGCCGCGTCGGACTCGATGCGCTACGGCGCGTACGCGATGGAAGTGCTGATCAACGAACTGATCAAGGCGGGCGGCCGGCGCGAGCGCTTCGAGGCCAAGGTGTTCGGCGGCGGCGCGGTGCTCGCGGGCATGACGACGATGAACATCGGCGATCGCAACTCGGAGTTCGTGCGCCGCTATCTGGCCACCGAAAAGATCCGCATCGTCGCCGAGGACCTGCAGGGCTCGCATCCGCGCAAGGTCGCGTTCATGCCGCGCACCGGTCAGGTGATGGTGAAGAAATTGCGCTTGCAACAGGAAGCGGGCGTCGCCGAGCGCGAACAGGCGCTCGTGCGGCAGAGCGCCGAAGCGCGCGCCGAGCGGCTCGCCGCGGCGCGCAGCCGGGTCGAGCTGTTCGCGAAGCCGGCCGCCGCGCGGCCGAAAATCGAACTGTTCGGCGCGAGCCCGCGCCCGACTTATTCCAACAACGCCAGAACCACAGAGGAGGCGTGAGCGCTGTGCAAAAGATCAAGGTATTGTGCGTCGACGATTCGGCGCTGATCCGCAGCCTGATGACCGAGATCATCAATGGCCAGCCGGACATGACGGTGGTGGCGACGGCGCCCGATCCGCTCGTCGCGCGCGAGCTCATCAAGCAGCACAACCCGGACGTGTTGACGCTCGACGTCGAAATGCCGCGCATGGACGGCCTCGATTTTCTCGAGAAGCTGATGCGTCTGCGGCCGATGCCGGTCGTGATGGTGTCGTCGCTGACCGAGCGCGGCAACGAAATCACGCTGCGCGCGCTCGAACTCGGCGCGGTCGATTTCGTGACCAAGCCGAAGGTCGGTATTCGCGACGGCATGCTCGACTATGCGGAAAAGCTCGCCGACAAGGTTCGCGCGGCGGCCCGCGCGCGCGTGCGCCAGGCCGCGCCCGCGCAGCATGGGGCCACCCAGGCGGCGCATGCGCCGGTCGGCTCGGCGCCGCTCTTCAACAACCCGCTGCTCAGTACCGAGAAGCTGGTCATCGTCGGTGCGTCGACGGGCGGCACCGAGGCCATTCGCGAAGTGCTGGTGCCGCTGCCGCCCGATGCGCCCGCGGTGCTGATCGCGCAGCACATGCCGCCGGGCTTTACGAAATCTTTTGCGCAACGCCTCAATGGTTTGTGCCGGATTACCGTTAAAGAAGCAGAGCACGGCGAGCGGGTGCTGCCGGGGCACGCGTACATCGCGCCGGGCCACGCGCATCTGTTGCTCGCGAGGAGCGGTGCGAACTATATTGCGCATCTGTCCGACGACCCGCCGGTGAACCGGCATCGTCCGTCGGTCGATGTGCTGTTCCGCTCGGCCGCGCAGCATGCGGGCAAGAACGCGGTCGGCGTGATTCTAACCGGCATGGGGCGCGACGGCGCGGCCGGTCTGCTGGAGATGAGAAAGGCCGGTGCCTACACGCTGGCGCAGGACGAGGCGAGCTGCATCGTGTTCGGCATGCCGCGCGAGGCGATCGCTCTCGGTGCGGCCGACGAAATCGCCTCGCTGCCGGACATGAGCCGGCGCGTGATGGCGCGTTTGTCGTCGATGGGTGACCGCGTTCAGCGGGTATGATGCGTGCCGGATGGAATGACGCGGTTCAACGCCGCAACATGGATCAAGCAAAGGGAAAGAAATGGACAAGGGAATGAAGATTCTGGTGGTTGACGATTTTCCGACGATGCGCCGGATCGTCCGCAACCTGCTGAAGGAACTGGGCTACTCGAACGTCGACGAGGCGGAAGACGGCGCGGCCGGTCTCGCGCGTCTGCGCAGCGGCAGCTACGAGTTCGTGATCTCGGACTGGAACATGCCGAACCTCGACGGCCTCGCGATGCTGAAGGAAATTCGCGCCGACGCGAGCCTCGCCCATCTCCCGGTGCTGATGGTGACGGCCGAGTCGAAGAAGGAAAACATCATCGCGGCGGCGCAGGCCGGCGCGAGCGGTTACGTCGTCAAGCCGTTCACGGCCGCGACGCTCGACGAGAAGCTCAACAAGATCCTCGAGAAGATGGCGAAAGCCGGGAGCTGACGTGACGCCGCCGACCCAAACGCCTGGCGCCGAAGCGGGCAGCGATAGCGGCGACTTCGCGTCGGACCGCATCCTTGCTCGCATCGGTCAACTGACGCGCACGTTGCGCGATTCGATGCGCGAACTCGGGCTCGACAAGCACGTCGAGCGCGCGGCCGAAGCCGTGCCCGACGCGCGCGACCGGCTGAAGTACATCGCCAACATGACCGAGCAGGCCGCCGAGCGCGTGCTGTCGGCGATCGACATTGCGAAGCCGATCCAGGAGCAGTTGCAGAAAGATGCATGCACGCTCGACGCGCGCTGGGAGCAGTGGTACGCGGCGCCGATCGAACGCGAGGAAGTGCGCGCGCTGATGAACGACACGCGCACCTTCCTGCGCGGCGTGCCCGACTCGACCAGCGCGACCAACTCGCAGCTGATGGAGATCATGCTCGCGCAGGACTTCCAGGATCTGACTGGCCAGGTGATCAAGAAGATCACCGAGGTCGTCTATCTGATCGAGCAGCAGCTGCTCGGCGTGCTGGTCGAGAACATCGCGCTCGAACGGCGCGAGCAGTTCGCGGCGCACGCGGCGGCTCTGAAGGCCGAGGTGTCGTCGACGGGCAGCCCCGAGCATCTGCTCAACGGTCCGCAGATCAATCCGGAAGGCAAGACGGACGTGGTCCAGGATCAATCGCAGGTCGACGATCTGCTCGCGAGCCTCGGTTTCTGAGTAAACGATTCGGCCCGGCAGGCGCCGGGCTGGTGCTTTCTCCGGGATTTACGCCAAACACGCGGTCAATCGGCACCGACTCCCCATCTTCCTTACGATTTCCTGCTAGTAGTAGTCGGTAAGTCGCACGTGCGGGCGCACCTTGCGCCGGCTGTAAGAATCCGCAGGCATACTACGAGGTCAAAGCGGTACGGCACCCGGCCCGCGCAACGCCGGGCAGTCGCGTGGCGAGGAGATCCCTCGGCATTGCGGCCGCGGTGGCGCCGTATCATCTGCCTATAAGCGGCCGCTTCGTGTAACCGGCGAAGCGTGCCGCGGCCCGGAAGGAGCTTCTCATGTGGAGTCGTATTGGTCGCGCCGGAGTCACGGCGCTCGTGTTGCCATGTTCGTTACTGGCCCTGACGGCCGCGCAATCAGCCCATGCGGCGCTGGGCAGCGCGCCGCTTACCCCCCCGTCCGACGCGTCGGTGTCGTCCCGCGTGGTGCAGCCCGCCAGCGGATCATCGCAAAGTGTGATGCGTTCTCAAGCGAGCGGGGCATCTTCCACCTCTTCCACACCCGCTTCCTACACGGTACGCGAGACCACGTTCGGCAACGGCACCGTGGTGCGCGAATATCTGAGCACGAGCGGCGCGGTATTCGGCATTGCGTGGCGTGGTCCGCAAATGCCCGATCTCACTGATCTGCTCGGCAGTTATTTCCCGCAGTACGTGGCCGGCGTGAAGGCCGCGCGAGCCGCGCGCGGCAACGCGCGGGGGCCGGTCGCCGTGAACGACGGCAACATCGTGGTGCATTCGGGCGGCCACATGGGCGCGTTCAGCGGCGTCGCGTGGCTCCCGTCAGCGCTGCCGGCCGGCGTCAGCGGTTCCGACATCCAGTAACGGCGAGGACGACGATGCGAATCATGCTCACGACCGCGAATCTGAAAGGCTGGATGCAGGCGATGCTTGCCGTGCTGCTGGCGGCGACGCTCGTTGCCTGCGGTGGAGGCGGCAGCGATGACACCTCCGGCTCCAACAATGGCGGCGGCACGTCGAACGGACTGAACGGCGGTTCGCTGCCGCCCAGCCCGACCCAGCAGCCGATTGCCGCGAACGCGTCGAACACGGTGCCGATCACGGTCGGCCGGGGCGTGGCCGGCGTCATCAACATTCCGACCGTCAGCGTGACGATCTGCGCGCCGGGCTCGACCACCAACTGCCAGACCATCAACAACATCCAGCTCGACACCGGCTCGTTCGGCTTGCGCGTGGTCAGCTCGGTGCTCAATTCGACGCTGCTGGGCGCGCTGCCAAACAGCACACTCGGCAGCGGCGGCCCGCAGCTCGCCGAGTGCGCGACGTTCGCGGACGGCTTCACGTGGGGCTCGGTGCGCACTGCGCTCGTGACGATCGGCGGCGAAACGACGACCGGCGCCATCCCGCTGCAGATCATCGGCGACAAGCCCACGAGCACGGTACCCACGAGCGGCTGCGGCAGCGGTTCGCCCCAAAACACGGTCAGCGATCTGGGCGCCAACGGCATTCTCGGCGTCGGCACCGCGCTGACCGATTGCGGCGCGACCTGTGCGAACCCGGCGACCGCGGCGACCTACAGCAACTACTTCGCCTGCCCGAACGGCATGTCGTGCACGCGCACCGCGGTGCCGCTCAACCAACAGGTGGCCAACCCGGTCGCGAACTTCCCGCTCGACAACAACGGCGTGATCGTACAGATGGCACCCGTGTCTAACTTCGGGCAGGCGTCGGCGACCGGCACGCTGGTGTTCGGCATCGGCACGCAGGGGAACAACCCGCTTGCGGCCGCGCAGGTCTTCACGACCGGCCCATTCGGCGATCTCGACAACAGCAGCTTCAACGGCACGACGGTCCAGGCGTTCCTCGATTCCGGCTCGAACGGCTATTTTTTCACCGATGGCTCGATCACGCTGTGCGGCAGCCAGTTCCCGGGCTTCTATTGCCCGTCGTCGGCGCAAACCCGCACGGTCACGCTGGTGGGATTGAACAAGGTATCGGCGGTCGCGAGCATCGGCATTCTGAGTGCGCAGACGCTGTTCGCGAACGGCAGCAACTTCGCGTTCAACAACCTCGCCGGTCAGATCAGCGGCAACGCCAGCTTCGACCTCGGTCTGCCGTTCTTCTACGGCCGCCACGTCTACTACCACCTCGATCAGACCGCGAGCGGCGGTCCCTCCCCGTTCGTCGGCTACTGAAGCCGCACGTCTATCCAATGCCGGACGGCGCGCGTGAAACACGCGCGAGCCGTCCGGTCATCTGTCGAAATACCCCGGTTTCTCCTTCTTTATCCGCCGATCGGCGCTTGCGTCGAGCAGGAATAATCGCTCTCACTGGAAAGAGGCGCCGTGCCTCGGCCGACTGGAGAGCTTTGTGGCAGAGGACAGCGACCTCGAAAAAACCGAATCAGCCACCCCTCGGCGCCTGCAGAAGGCGCGCGAGGAGGGGCAGATCGTGCGTTCTCGGGAGCTGTCGACCTTCGCGCTGCTCGCGGCCGGGTTCTACGGTGTATGGGGCATGTCCGGCAACATCGGCGACCATCTGCAGAACATGGTGCGTACGTCGCTGATGTTCAACCACGCGAGCGTGTTCGACACCAACCGCATGCTGATCGGCGCGGGCACTGCGGGTCGCGAAGGGCTGTACGCGCTCGTGCCGGTCCTCGGCGTCACCGGACTGGCCGCGCTGCTCGCACCGATGGCGCTGGGCGGCTGGCAGCTGTCGGCGAAGGGGCTCGAGCCCAAGTTCAACCGGCTGAACCCGATCGAGGGCTTCGGCCGCATGTTTTCGATCAACGGACCGATCCAGCTCGGCATGTCGCTCGCGAAGACGCTGGTCGTGGGCCTGATCGGCGGCACGGCGATCTGGAATCGCCACGAGGAATTTCTCGCGCTCGCGACGCAGCCGCTCGAAGTCGCGCTCGCCAACTCCATGCATCTGATCGCGGTGTGCTGCGGCATGACGGTGGCCGGGATGTTCGCGGTGGCCGCGCTCGACGTGCCGTATCAGCTGTGGTCGTTCCACAAGAAGCTGCGCATGACGAAGGAAGAAGTGAAGCGCGAGCATCGCGAGAGCGAAGGCGATCCGCACATCAAGGGCAAGATTCGCCAGCAGCAGCGCGCGATCGCGCGGCGCCGCATGATGGCGCAAGTGCCGAAGGCCGACGTGGTCGTGACGAACCCGACGCACTTCGCGGTCGCGCTGCAATACACGGACGGCGAGATGCGCGCGCCGAAGGTGGTCGCCAAGGGCGTGAACCTCGTGGCCGCGCGGATTCGCGAGATCGCCACCGAAAACAACGTGCCGCTGCTCGAAGCGCCGCCGCTCGCACGGGCGCTGTATCACAACGTCGATCTGAATCGCGAGATTCCGGGGCCGCTCTATGGCGCGGTCGCCGAAGTGCTCGCGTGGGTCTATCAGCTGCGCCGCTTCAAGGCCGAGGGCGGCGACGTGCCGCTCGCGCCGACCGAACTCGACGTGCCGCCGGAACTCGACAAGGGCGCCGTGTCAGACCAGGACGCCGCCGAAGAAGCCGCCGACACGCTGAACCCGACCGCCGACAACGCCAACGACGCCACTAGCGGCGACAACAACGGAGCCTCCGCATGAACGCTCGCGCTGGTTTCCTCGCCCGACGGCCGGATGCGCTGAGCAGCACCAACCTGCGCGCCCTCGCCGGGCCGGTGCTGATCTGCATGATCCTCGGCATGATGATTCTGCCGTTGCCGCCGTTCCTGCTTGATCTGCTGTTCACGTTCAACATCGCGCTGTCGGTGATGGTGCTGCTCGTCAGCATGTACACGATGAAGCCGCTCGACTTCGCAGCGTTCCCGAGCGTGCTGCTGTTCTCGACGTTGCTGCGGCTGTCGCTGAACGTCGCCTCGACGCGGATCGTGCTGCTCGAGGGCCATACCGGTCCCGATGCGGCCGGCCAGGTGATCGAGTCGTTCGGCCACTTCCTCGTGGGCGGCAACTTCGCGGTCGGTATCGTCGTGTTCGTGATCCTGATGGTGATCAACTTCATGGTGATCACGAAGGGCGCGGGGCGGATCGCCGAAGTGTCCGCGCGCTTCACGCTCGACGCGATGCCCGGCAAGCAGATGGCGATCGACGCCGATCTGAACGCCGGCCTCATCAACGAAGAGCAGGCGCGCAAGCGTCGCACGGAAATCTCGCAGGAAGCCGAGTTCTACGGCTCGATGGACGGTGCGAGCAAGTTCGTGCGCGGCGATGCGATCGCCGGTCTGCTGGTCATGGTGATCAACATCATCGGCGGGCTGATCGTCGGGATGGTCCAGCACGACATGAGCTTTGCCGCGGCGGGCAAGAACTACACGCTGCTGACGATCGGCGACGGCCTCGTCGCGCAGATTCCGTCGCTGGTGATTTCGACGGCGGCCGGCGTGATCGTGTCGCGCGTCGCGACCAACGAGGACATCGGCACGCAGCTGACCGGGCAGCTCTTCACGAACCCGCGCGTGCTGATGATCACGGGCTGCATTCTCGTGCTGATGGGCCTGATCCCGGGCATGCCGCACTTCGCTTTCCTGATCCTGGGCGGCGGCCTGATCCAGCTCGGCCGCACGATGAAGAAGCGCAACGAGGAGCGCAAGAACGCGCCGGCGCTCGTCGACGTCGCGCCGGCCGCGCTCGCGCCGGTCGAAAACGCCGAGGCGAGCTGGGACGACGTGACGATGATCGACACGCTCGGCCTCGAAGTCGGCTACCGGCTGATTCCGCTCGTCGACAAGAACTCGGACGGCGAGCTGCTCAAGCGCATCAAGAGCATACGCAAGAAGTTCGCGCAGGAAATCGGCTTCTTGCCGCCGGTCATTCATATCCGCGACAACCTCGAATTGCGGCCAAACGGTTATCGGATCGCGTTGAAGGGCGTCGAGGTCGGTTCGGGCGAGGCGTACCCGGGCCAGTGGCTCGCGATCAACCCGGGCCAGGTATCGGCCGCGCTGCCGGGCACGCCGACCCAGGACCCGGCGTTCGGCCTGCCCGCGATCTGGATCGATACGAACCTGCGCGAGCAGGCGCAGGTATACGGCTACACGGTCGTCGATTCGAGCACGGTGGTCGCGACGCACCTGAATCACCTCGTCGTCACGCACGCGTCGGAGCTGCTCGGCCGCCGCGAGGTGCAGTCGCTGGTCGAGCGGATGCAGAAGGACACGGCGTCGCTGGTCGACGATCTGGTGCCGAAGATGCTGCCGCTCACCACGCTGCAAAAGGTGTTGCAGAACCTGCTCGAAGAAGGCGTGCCGATCCGCGACATGCGCACGATCCTCGAAGCGCTCGCCGAGCACGCGACCAAGATCACCGACCCGCACGACCTGACCGCCGCGGTGCGCCTCGCGCTGGGTCGCGCGATCACACAGCAGTGGTTCCCCGGCACCGCCGACATGCAGGTGATGGGCCTCGACGCGAACCTCGAACGGGTGCTGTCGCAGGCGCTCTCGACCGGACCGAACCCGGGTCTCGAACCGGGTCTCGCGAACACGCTGCTCACCGAAACGCAGAAGGCGATGATGCGTCAGCAGAATCTCGGCCTCGCACCGGTGCTGCTCGTGCAGCACGCGTTGCGGCCCATGCTCGCGCGCTTCCTGCGCCGCAGCCTGCCGCAGCTGAAGGTGCTGTCGTATGCGGAAGTGCCCGATACCCGCAACGTCAAGGTGGTGAACCTGATCGGCGCACAGGGCTGACGCAGGCCGCTCGCTCGTGACTGTCGATACGACGAAAACCGGCGCTCCAATGGGGCGCCGGTTTTCGTTTGCACGCGCCTTTCAGCGCTCGTCGAACGATGCGTCCGCCGTGTGTCCATCGCGCGAATTGCCCGCCTTTAACGGTCTTTATCCATCGATCGTGGCCCGACGCGTTTCGCAATAATTGATCGCAATGGGAAGCGGTGTATTGCCGGTCCTTCAGTCCGTATACCTCATCGGGGGTCCAGCTTGAACATTCGTAAATTTGTCGGTGCTACCAGTCGCGATGCGCTGCGTCTCGTTCGCGAAGCACTTGGCCCCGATGCGGTCGTGCTGTCGAATCGCACGATGGACGACGGCAGCGTCGAAATCGTCGCGCTCGCGGATAGCGATCTCGCCGCCATCACGCCGAAAGCGCGCGAAGGCGCGGCATCGACGGCGGGGCCGCGCGGCTTGTCCACAGCGCCGATGAATCCATATGCGAGCGCCATGCCGGACGTGTTTTCGTCGGTGTTCGGCGCGAGCCCGGAAGCGGGTGCCGAAGCGATGCCGGCGATCGTGCCGGCGAATGCGGCCGCGGATTCGGTGGCCGGCTCGCCGAACAAGACGGCGCTCGATTCTGCGGTCGGCCAGGCGGTCGACATGCAGTCCGCGAGTGAAGCAGCGCCGGCCTCGTTGCGGGCCGGTTCGCAAGTTGGTCCGGCGATGCTGGCTGCGAGCGGCGCGTCCGCGGCCATCGCGACAGGCGCCGCGCCCGTCGCAAGCCAGCCCGCTTCCGCCGCGCCTTCCGGCGCGAGCGCCCGCGCCGCATCCGCGCGCCTGTCGAAAGACATCCGCGCGGATCTGCTGAAAGCCGCCGGCGTGCCGGTACCGCCGGCCGTCGCATCGAGCGAGGCCGCCGCGCCGCGCACGATGGCCGAATCGAATCCGTGGCTCATCGATCACGCGCGCCGCATCGCGGCCGAGCAGCAGCAACAACAAGACGGCCAATACAGCGCGCGTCCCGCCGCCATGACACCCGCCGTCGCGACCGCCAAAGGCCTCGGCAACGCGGTCGACGCGCGGCCGGTGATCGACACGCCCGACTGGGCGCGCGAAGCCGCCGAAGTCGCCGCGCGCCGCAGCGCGCAGAAGATCGCGCCGGCGTCCTCCAGCGACGAGGGCCGCACGCCGGCCGCCGTCGCCGAAGCGATCAAGGGGCGCATGGAGCAGGTCGTCAGGGACACCGTGATGAACGAGCTGTCGTCGATCCGCGACATGATGGAAGAGCAATTCGCGGGTCTGCTGTGGGGCGATCGACAGCGCCGCAGTCCGGCACGCGCCGCACTCACCAAGCACCTGTTCGCCGCGGGCTTTTCCGCGCAGCTCGTGCAGATGCTGGTCGACAACATGCCCGAAGCCGTCGACACGATGGACGGCGGCATGGACTGGGTGCGCTCGGTGCTCGAATCGAACCTCCCGGTGATGGAGAACGAAGACGCGCTGATGGAGCGCGGCGGCGTGTTCGCGCTGATGGGGCCGACCGGCGTCGGCAAGACGACGACCACCGCGAAGCTCGCCGCGCGCTGCGTGATGCGCTTCGGCGCGAGCAAGGTAGCGCTGCTGACGACCGACAGCTACCGCATCGGCGGTCATGAACAGCTGCGCATCTTCGGCAAGATTCTCGGTGTTTCGGTGCACGCGGTGAAGGACAGCGCCGATCTGCAACTCGCGCTCTCGGAATTGCGCAACAAGCACATCGTGCTGATCGACACGATCGGCATGAGCCAGCGCGACCGCCTCGTGTCGGAGCAGATCGCGATGCTGAGCCGCGCCGGCCAGCCGGTGCAGCGTCTGTTGCTGCTCAACGCGACGAGCCACGGCGACACGTTGAACGAAGTCGTGCAGGCCTATCACCGCGCGCCGGACCAGCAGCCGCTCGCCGGCTGCATCCTGACCAAGCTCGACGAAGCGACCAACCTCGGCGGCGTGCTGGATACGGTGATCCGCTACAAGCTGCCGGTGCATTACGTATCGACCGGACAGAAGGTGCCGGAGAACCTGTACGTCGCGACGAAGAAATTCCTGATCAAGAGCACCTTCTGCATTCCGCGCGACAACTCGCCGTTCGTGCCGCACGACGACGACATCCCCGCTTTGCTGTCCTCGCTTTCCGCACGTTCGACGGCCGAGCTGCACGAGGTTCGCTTTGGATAAGTTCGGTTCAGATCAAGCCGAAGGGTTACGGCGGCTGCTCGCGCGCGGCGGTGCGCGCGTGATCGCGTTGGCGGGTGCATCGTCGGGCGTCGGCAATACGACCGCGGCGGTCAACCTCGCCGCGGCGCTCGCGCAGCAGGGCAAGGACGTGCTGGTGATCGACGAATGCGTCGGTGAGAACTCGGTGAGCGCGATGCTTGGCGGCTTGCGCGGCGCCGGCAACTTCGCGGCGGTGATGCGCGGCGACACCCCGGTCGACTTCGCTGCCGCGCGTCACGCGCTCGGTTTTTCGGTGCTGGCCGCGTCGCGCAACAACCGCGAGGGGCACACGGAGGCCGAGCTCAGCGTGCTGCTCGGCGGCTCGGCCGACATCGTGCTGATCGACGCGCAGCTCGACGTCGAAGGGCATCTGTCGCCGCTCGGGAAGCAGGCGCACGACGTGATGATCGTCGCGCGCATGTCGGGCGAGGCGATCACCGACGCGTATGCGTGCATCAAGCGGTTGCACTACGCGCACGCGATCGCGCAGTTGCGCGTGCTCGCCAATCACGTGCAACGCGCCAACGACGCGCAAGCCGCGTTCGCGAAGCTCGCCAGCGTGGCCAGCCGTTACCTGACCGTCGCGTTGGAATGCGCCGGCTGCATCGCGGCCGACGTGCGCATGGCACGGGCGCTGGAGCTGTCGCGATGTGTGGTCGACGCGTTTCCGTCGACACCGGCCGCGCGCGACTTCCGCCATCTCGCCGCCGAATTGCAGTACTGGCCGATGCGGCCAGCGATGTCGTCGCAAACGCCCTGGCGGGCGCCTGCGACAGTTACAGCGGCGCACCACGCCGACCAACCGTCCGCGCATCACGCTTAAAAGGCGTGCACGAAGGATAAGGGGAGCACGATGTACAACGCTCAGGGAAAGATTTCTCAGGCCGACGTTCTGACGAAGTACGCACCGCTCGTGCGTCGACTCGGTTTGCAGCTCGTCGCGAAAATGCCGGCGAGCGTCGATCTCGACGACCTGATCCAGGCCGGCATGATCGGCTTGCTGGACGCCGCCGGCCGCTACAAGGAAGACCAGGGCGCGCAGTTCGAGACCTATGCCAGCCAGCGGATTCGCGGCGCGATGCTCGACGAGCTGCGCAGCAACGACTGGTTGCCGCGCAGCCTGCGCCGCACCTCCCGCGAAGTGGAAACCGCGGTGCACAAGGTGGAGCAGAATCTGGGCCGCTCGGCGAGCGAGGCGGAGGTCGCCGAGCACCTGCAGATGCCGCTCGACGAATATCAGTCGATGCTGCAGGACCTGCACGGCAGCCAACTGATCTACTACGAAGACTTCGACCGCTCCGCCGACGACGAACCTTTTCTGGACCGCTACTGCGTCGATCATTCCGATCCGCTGTCGGCGCTGCTCGACGACAGCTTGCGCTCGGCGCTCATCGAAGCGATCGACCGCTTGCCGGAGCGTGAGAAGCTGCTGATGTCGCTCTACTACGAGCGCGGCATGAATCTGCGCGAGATCGGCGCGGTGATGGAAGTCAGCGAATCGCGCGTATGCCAGTTGCACAGCCAGGCGGTGGCACGCCTGCGCGCCCGGCTGCGCGAAATGGCCTGGGCGAACGCCGAAACGAACTGACGCCAGCGCGGGGCAGGCCGCCGATCTTCAGGCGCTGCCGTTCACATGCGGCGGTGCGGCGATGCCGATGCACGCCGGTGCCGCCTGCCGTTGCTCAAGCGTCCGCCATCTCATGCTCGGCGGCGAGCGCGAGAAACGCCGAGCGCGACATGCCGCGCGCCTGTGCATACGCGTCGATTTCCTGCACCAGCACCTCAGGCAGCGAGATATTGATGCGAACCGCCTTCTTCAACGCCGGAATATTGCGCGTTGTCACGAAACCCCATGTGAACCCCTCGAACTCGGGATTGCGCCGATGCTCGCCGAGCGTGAGCGGCTCGGGCAGCGGCAACCCTTCGTCGAGCAAGGTTTCGAGATGCGATTCGATTGCTTCCTTCGCGTTCGCATACGCTTCTTCGAGCGTGTCGCCCGCGGAGTAGCAGCCCGGGATATCGGGTACCACGACGCCGAATGCGTGCGTGTTGTCTCCGGGTTCGATGGCGATCGGAAAGATCAGATGCTTCATTTGAGCCCCGCCTGTTTCAGAATGCTGTTCAGGGTGCCGGCCGGCAAATCTTTTTTCGGATGGGGGACGGTGACGAGCCCCCGTTTTCCTGCGTGCCTGAAATGATGGTGACTGCCCGCTATGCGGACGAGCTGCCAGCCATTTGCTTGAATCAATTTGACGACCTCGGCACTGTTCATACATCACACCCTCCATTATACACACGCATACACACTTAAAGCAGCAACAAGATTTCGCCTGTGGATACGCGGCCCTGTCGAAGTCGCGGCGCCGGTGAAACCTTGAACGAAGTCATCATTTCAACGTGATGAGGTGGATTAGCACCAGCTAGCCGAACGGCTAACGCGGCCAGGAATGCGGAGGAAGGTGGATGAAAAAGCGGTGGCGAAAAATGAAAAGGCCCGTCGTCGACGGGCCCTTTCATTCATTTCGGATATTGCTCGATTGCGGCCCGGACAGGCGGGCCGATCAAAGTCCCGAATAAGCCGGAATTCTTCCGTCGGGCCCATACAGATTCGTCTTGCGCGGCACGTTGACTTGCAGCGCTTTTAGCGCGCGCTGGTTGTAGTCCATCCGCACGCGGATCAGCTCGCCGTTGTTGGTGTTGACGCGCCGAGCGCGATCCGCGGCTTTCTGCAGCAGCTTCCATTGCGTCGCGACGCGCGCGTCGGTGCTCGCCGCGAGTTCCATGCCGGACCAGCCGGTCGGAAAGCCGAGTTCGGTCAGATGTGCGTCACGCGCGGCTTCGAGCCTCGCGAGCACGCCGATGAGTTCGGTTTTCTTCTCGACGATCGCTGGCAACTGCTCCATTGGCGAGACCGCCGTCAGTGCTTTGGTTTCGAGACTGAGGATCGAGGCGAATGCCTCGACGGTCGAATATTCTTCGATCAGGGTAGCAACCAGGGCGTCTTTCATGTCAACAACTCGCTACGCACACCGGCTCGCGAACGACGCGCGAACCGCGTTGGTCGAACGCCGCCCGGCAGGTCACCGCGCGGCGCAATGCCGATCAGTGGCCGGTCGACGAGGTTTTGTTCCGCAACAGATCGCGCGCCGTCTGCAGTACGCCGTCGGCGATCTTGCCGGAGTCGATCTGCAGCGTGCCGTCCTTGATCGCCTGCTTGATCGACTCGACGTGCGCGATGTCGATGTCGGCCGTGCCGGAGGCCGCGAGGCTGCGCAGATGCTGCGACAGACCCGACAGGCTGACGCTCGTGTCGCCCGACGCGCTGCTCGGGGCCGACGCGGCCGTGCCCGTCGCGCCCTGCGTGGCGCTGGTTGCCGGCGTGGCTTCGCCGCTCTGCTGCGAACGGGACAAAGCGTCTTTCAACGACGGCAGATTCGAAGAGGTGGTGGGATCGACTTTCACGATTGGCTTCCCTGACGATTTGATCCTGATAACGGCAACTGCTGATCAAAACTTTAGCGCAATCGTTCGACGCCGGCCCGCCGGCAGGCGGCCATCTGCCCCTTTCAATATCCGTTTGTCATTCCGCTCACATCTGGATCTCGACCGTGCCGCCGTCCTTGACGATGCCGGAGATGATCTGGCCGTTTGCGGTCTTCACACGCACCTGCTGGCCCGGTGACGCGTTGTTCATCGCGCTGCCCTCGGACGAAATCGAGAACCCGTCGCCGGCCGCGACGACCCGCACGGTCTGGCCGAACACCACCGACGACGCGCTCTTCAGCATGTCGCGGCGCAGCGGCATGCCGCCCGAAATCCGCACCAGCGAGACCGAACCGACCGCCTGCGACGGGTCGGTGACGATCGCCTGCGGCAGGCCGGTCAGGTCTCCTTCGCGCGCGACGAGGTCGGCGGCCGTGAGCACTTCGCCCGGCGCCATCGCGCGGGCGGCGAGGTAGTAGGTTGCATGCAGCGAGATGCGCGCCTGCAGATAAATGGTCCACGGGCGCTCGCCCGCGCAGCGCACGCCGACGGTGAGCCGCCCCCACAAGCGCCCGCCGCTCGGCATGAACGGTTCGAGCGACGTGCACGCGGCGAGGCCGCGCGGAAACGCGGACGCGACCGTGATGTCCGCCTTGCCGGGCAGGCCGACGGCCTGCTGTTTCAGGAACGCGAGCGCGGCTGCGTGAATCGCTTCCGGGTCCTGCTGGCCTGGCAGCGGCGCGGGTTGGGCGGGCGTCGCGGCGGCAGCGGTCTGCGGCGTTCTCTGTGCGATGGCGGTGGCGGTGTTGGCAACTGGTTGGCGCGCGCCGGGCGACGTCGCGGGCACTTTCACACTGGGCAGACGCGGCGGCTGCGCGGCAGCCGCCGCGAGCGGCTTGCCATTCGCGCCGAACTCGGGCGGCTCGCCACGAGCCGCGAGACTGTCGAAGCCATCGCTTTGCGATGCATTGGCGGCGACCGCGGGCGAATTCGCGGCGCCGGCGGCCGGGCCCGCTTCGACGTTGACGCGCGCGACCCCCGATGCTCCCGTGCTGGCCGCCGGCGGAATCGTGACGACGCCGTTGGCGTCCGGTTTGAAGTTGGTGCGAATGATGGCCGGCGCGGCGGCTGCGGGCTCGCCCGCGCCCGGAATGACGATCGCGCCGCTTGCGCTCGCCGCACGCCCGAAGGTATCGGTGTCGCGCGACACGGATGCGCGGCCGAGCGACTGCGCGGTCGCCGCCGCGAGCGACGCCGCCGACGCGCTGCGCTGCGCCGGCGTCTGAATCCGCTGGGCAAGATCGTTCAGCGCGGCGGGGTTTTTCTCGGCGGGCCCTGGAATCACGATCGGGCCGCTCGCATCCTGCGCCTTGGTCGCAGCCGGCAGCAACACGATGCCGCCCGCAACCCATACGGCGACGTTGATCACCACCCGGGTCAGGCAACGCGCCACGCACCGCGAGATAGAGCGCGGCAGCGGTTGCGCGAGCACGCCCTCCGAACCCTCGACACGTTCATCGGCCCCGCCGCCACCCACGAGACGCCTCGTCGTGCCGCCCGCACGCTGCGGCAAGGGGTTGGTGGGCTGGTCCATCGCGGGTCTCCATCGAATGCATCGGTACGCCTTGCATTCTAGTGAGCACCCCTTTCGCGCAAACGTTGAATAGAAGCCCCCTTTCCCGGTTATTCGTCCGATTGCCGCTTGCGCCCGACCCATAAGATGCATCACATGCAAAAAGGCCTTCGCCCCCGCCGCGTATCTTTCACGATGCGCACACGGAACGGCCTTGGAAACGTTCTCGGGAGATTCCGATGCTGGACAAACTCGATGCCGAATTCGCGTTCGGCCGGCAGGCGATGGATGTGCGCGCGTACCGGCAGGAACTGTTGTCGTCGAATATCGCGAACGCCGACACGCCCGGCTATAAGGCGCGCGATATCGACTTCGCGTCGTCGCTCGCCGGCGCGCTGAAGAAGACGGGCGGCAGCACCGCCGGGCAGGGCGCATCGAACAACTCGACGCTCGCGATGGCGCAGCCCGCCGGCGTGACGAGCGGCATGTCGATGAACACGACCGAGGCCGGCCACATGAGCGGCAAGGCCAGGCTGAGCGCGACGGGCGGCAGCCCGGACGACTACGGCAACCTGCAATACCGCATGCCGCTGCAACCGGCGCTCGACGGCAACACGGTCGACGTAGACGTCGAGCGTGTGCAGTTCGCCGACAACACGGTGCACTTCCAGTCGGGTATGACGGTCGTGTCGAGCCAGATCAAGACGATGCTGTCGGCGATCACGTCGGGCTCGTCGTAAGCCGGGCACGAGTACGCCGCGCGAGCAGGGCGCATAGCGGCTGAACACAGGCAGCATGCACGCACAACAGAAACGCTACGGGACTTAACGTGAAGCCGGTGCGAACCGGCAGGAGAGGTCAGGAAACATGCCATCCCTGATGAATATTTTTGGTGTCGCGGGTTCCGCGATGTCGGCGCAGTCGGAGCGGCTCAACGTGACGGCGTCGAACCTCGCCAACGCGGACAGTACGACGGGCCCCGACGGCCAGCCGTACAAGGCCAAGCAGGTCATATTCGCGGTGAACCCGATCGGCGGCGCGCGCACGCGCTCCGGCCAGCAGGTCGGCGGCGTGCGGGTGACCGGCGTGGTCGACGATCCCTCGCCGATGAAGACCGCGTACGACCCCGGCAATCCGGCCGCCGACGCGAACGGCTACGTGACGCTGCCCAACGTCGACCCGGTGCAGGAGATGGTCAACATGATCTCGGCCTCGCGCTCGTACCAGGCCAACGTCGAAACGCTGAACACGGCCAAAACCCTGATGCTGAAAACGCTCACGATCGGAACCTGAGGAGAGAGTCTTGACCACCAACACCACGATCGGCAGCAACGGCACGACCGTTTCGCAGACGCTGCTCGACACGATGAACGGCACGAGCAGCACGAGCTCGACGAGCGGCACCTCGGGCACTTCGGCCTCGGACCTGCAGAACACCTTCCTGCAACTGCTCGTCGCGCAGCTGAAGAACCAGGACCCGACCAATCCGATGGACAGCTCGCAGATGACCTCGCAGCTTGCCCAGATCAGCACGGTGCAGGGCATCAGCAACCTCAATACGTCGCTGACCTCGCTGTCGACGCAGCTGTCGGCCAGCCAGCAGGCGCAGTCCGCGCTGCTGATCGGCTCGACCGTGCTCGCACCGGGCAACTCGGTCACGGTGTCGAGCGGCAAGGCGAACGAGTTCGGCGTCACGCTCGCGAATGCCGTCAGCGACCTGCAGATCGTCGTGAAGAACTCGGCCGGCACGATCGTCAACACGCTGGATCTCGGCAAGCAGTCCGCCGGCACGATTCCGGTTGGCTGGACGCCGACCGACTCGGCAGGCAACACGCTGCCCGACGGCACCTACACGATTACCGCGACCGGCACGATCAACGGCCAGCAGGCGACGGCCACCACGCTCACCAGCGCGACGGTCCAAAGCATCGTCCAGCAGAGCAGCGGCACGCCGGGCCTCGTGCTGTCGAACGGCACGACGGTCGGCCTGACCAGCGTCGCCGCGATCCTGTAGTCCGGATCCATCCAGTTACGACTTTCCAGATACGGAGTACGTCATGAGTTACCAAACAGGTTTGAGCGGGCTGTCGGCGTCGTCGAGCGATCTCGACGTGATCGGCAACAACATCGCCAACGCCAACACCGTCGGCTTCAAGAGCGGCACCGCGGAATTCGCCGACATGTACGCCAATTCGGTCGCGACCGCGACGAGCCAGCAGATCGGCATCGGTACGAAACTCTCCGAAGTGCAGCAGCAGTTCTCGCAAGGCACGATCACGACAACGAATCAGGCGCTGAACGTCGCGATCAACGGTAACGGCTTCTACCAGCTGTCGGACAACGGCACGCTGGTGTATTCGCGCAACGGCGTGTTCCAGCTCGACAAGAACGGCTTCATCACGAACGCGCAGGGCTTGCAGCTGATGGGCTACGCGGCCAATAGCTCGGGCATCATCAACACCGCGCAGACCGTGCCGCTGACCGTGCCGACCGCGAACATCGCGCCGCAGGCGACCACCTCGATCACCGCGGGCCTGAACCTGAACGCGCAGGACGACATCATGCTCGGCGCGCCGACCGTCAAGGCCGGCGGCGCCAACACCGGCACGCTGACCACGACCGGCGCGACGATCACCAACGCGGCCGCGGGCAGCAACACCGACAACTACACGATCAACTTCACGAGCCCGACCACCTACACGGTCTCGGTAAACGGCGGCCCGGCCTCGGCGGCGCAGACCTACACGGCCGGCACTGCGATCACGCTCGGCAACGGCGAGAGCATCACCTTCAGCGGCACGCCGGCGACCAACGACAGCTACACGGTCGCGCCGAATCCGACCGCGTTCAACCAGAACAGCTCGACGACCTACAACTACTCGACGAGCACGACCGCCTACGATTCCCTCGGCGGCTCGCAGACGGTCAACATGTACTTCGCGAAGACCGGCTCGGGCACGTGGAACGTGTACGCGGGCCCGGCGACCGGCACCGCGACGCTGATCGGCACGGCGAACTTCAACTCGTCGGGCACGCTGGTCAGCACGAGTCAGGTCAACACCCCGATCGCCAACCCGCCTACGTTCACCGCGACCACGACGCTCGGCGGGTTCAGCTTGTCGATCCCGACCACCGACGGTTCGGGCACGCCGCAGAACATCACGCTGAACCTCGGCGCCACCACGCAGTACGGCAGCAAGGACGGCGTGAACAAACTCGCGACCGACGGCTACGCGGCCGGCCAGCTGACCAGCTTCACGGTCGGCTCCGACGGCACGCTGACCGGCAACTACTCGAACGGCCAGACCGCGGCGCTCGGCCAGATCGTGCTCGCGAACTTCGCGAATCAGAACGGTCTCGTCAACCTCGGCAACAACGAGTACGGCCAGACGTCGGCCTCCGGCGTCGCGCAGATCTCGACGCCGGGCTCGACCAATCACGGCGTGCTGCAAGGCGGCGCGGTCGAGAACTCGAACGTCGATCTGACGAGCGAGCTGGTCAACCTGATCACCGCGCAGCGCAACTATCAGGCGAACGCGCAGACGATCAAGACCCAGCAGGCCGTCGACCAGACCCTGATCAACCTGTAAGCCAACGGGACCTCTTCATGGATCGGCTGATCTACACCGCGATGTCGGGCAGCGCGCAAGCGCTCGAACAGCAGGCGATCGTCGCGAACAACCTCGCGAACGCGTCGACCACGGGCTTTCGCGCGCAGCTCGAAACCTACCGCGCCGTGCCGATGTCGTTCGGCGACGGCAGCACGATCGACGACAACACGACCCGCACCTTCGTGCTGTCGTCGACACCGGGCGCCGACTTCACGCCGGGGCCGATCCAGCAGACCGGCAATCCGCTCGACGTCGCGATTCAGGGGGCCGGCTGGCTGTCGGTGCAGACCGCCGACGGCAACGAGGCCTACACGCGTGCGGGCAATCTGCACATCGACGAAAACGGCCAGCTCGTGAACGCGACCAATCAGGTCGTGCTCGGCAATGGCGGGCCGGTATCGGTGCCGCCGGGCGCGCAGATCACGATCGGCAAGGATGGCACGGTGTCGGCATTGACGCCCGGCGATCCGCCCACCGCGGTCGTCACCATCGATCAGCTGAAGCTCGTCAATCCCGATCCGCAGTCGATCACGCGCGGCGATGACGGACTGTTTCGCACCGCCGACGGCAACCCCGCCGACGCCGATCCGACCGTGATGCTCGCGCCGGCGTCGCTCGAAGGCAGCAACGTGAATCCGGTCAGCGCGATGGTCTCGATGATCACCAACGCGCGCCAGTTCCAGATGCAGACGCAGTTGCTGCAAAACGCCGACAAGAACGATCAGTCCGCCAACCAGATTCTCAGCTTCAGTTAACGGATTGCCACGGGGCGCCCTACGAGGCTCGCCCCGAGACCAGGAGAACCATAAGTGAACCGCTCACTCTATATCGCCGCCACCGGCATGAATGCGCAACAGGCGCAGATGGACGTGATCTCGAACAACCTCGCGAACGTCAGCACCAACGGCTTCAAGGGCTCGCGCGCGGTGTTCGAGGATCTGCTGTACCAGACCATCCGCCAGCCGGGCGCGAACTCGACGCAGCAAACCGAGCTGCCGTCCGGCATCCAGCTCGGCACCGGCGTGCAACAGGTCGCGACCGAGCGTCTGTACACGCAGGGCAACCTGCAGCAGACCGGCAACTCGAAGGACGTCGCGATCAACGGCGCGGGCTTTTTCCAGGTGCAGATGCCCGACGGCCAGACTGCCTACACGCGCGACGGTTCGTTCCAGACGAATGCGCAGGGTCAGCTCGTCACGTCGAGCGGCTACCAGGTAATTCCGGCGATTACGATCCCGAGCAATGCGACCTCGCTGACGATCGGCAGCGACGGCGCGGTGTCGATCACCGTGGCCGGCTCGAGCAATACGCAGCAGCTCGGCACGATGCAGCTCGCGACCTTCATCAACCCGGCCGGCCTCGACTCGAAGGGCGAGAACCTGTTCGCGGAGACGGCTTCGTCGGGCGCGCCGAACGTGGCGCAACCGGGTCTGAACGGCGCGGGCACGCTCAACCAGGGTTACGTGGAAGCGTCGAACGTGAACGTCGTGCAGGAGCTGGTGAACATGATCCAGACGCAGCGCGCGTACGAAATCAACAGCAAGGCCGTGACGACCTCCGACCAGATGCTGCAGACCTTGAGCCAGATGCCGGTTTGAGGACTGGAAATTTAAGGCGGTAAACGATGATGTCGCATTCCACTCGCACTCCGGTTCATTCGCGCACGGCCGTGGCGCTCGTGCAGCTCACGCTGCTCGCCGCGCTCGGCGGCTGCGCGCTCGTGCCGAAGCAACCGATCATCCAGCAGCCGATGACCGCGCTGCCGCCGGTGCCGCCGCAGGCGCAGGCGCCGGGCTCGATCTACAACCCGGGCTTCGCGGGCCGTCCGCTCTTCGAAGATCAGCGGCCGCGCAACGTGGGCGACATCATCACGATCGTGATCGCCGAGAACATCAACGCGACCAAGAACTCGGGCGCGAATGCGAGTCGCAATGGCAGCACGAACTTCAACGTGCCGACCGCGGGCTTCCTCGGCGGACTGTTCGCCAAGACCAACCTGAGCGCGACCGGCGCCAACGGCTTTGCCGGCACCGGCGGCGCGAATGCGTCGAATACCTTCAACGGCACGATCACCGTGACCGTGACCGGCGTGCAGGCAAACGGCAACCTGATCGTGAGCGGTGAGAAGCAGATGCTGATCAATCAGGGCAACGAGTTCGTGCGCTTCTCGGGTGTCGTCAATCCCAACACGATTTCCAGCCTGAATGCCGTGTACTCGACCCAGGTCGCCGACGCGAAAATCGAATACTCCGCGAAGGGCTACATCAACGAAGCGGAGACCATGGGCTGGCTGCAGCGGTTCTTCCTCAACGTGGCGCCGTGGTGACCATGGGTACTGTTTTCAACACGCTGTCGCGCGCGGGGCGCGCACTGATGTTCGTCGCGCTCGCCTGCGCGGCGCTGCCGGCCGCGACGCCCGCGCATGCCGAGCGCCTGAAGGACCTCGCGCAGATCCAGGGCGTGCGCGACAACCCGCTGATCGGCTACGGCCTCGTGGTCGGCCTCGACGGCACCGGCGACCAGACCACGCAGACGCCGTTCACGACGCAGACGCTCGCGAACATGCTCGCGAACCTCGGCATCTCGATCAACAACCAGGCGGCGGGCTCGAGCAACTCGCAATCGTCGCTGTCGAACATCCAGCTGAAGAACGTCGCCGCCGTGATGGTGACCGCGGTGCTGCCGCCGTTCGCGCGGCCGGGCGAAGCGATCGACATCACCGTGTCGTCGCTCGGCAATGCGAAGAGCCTGCGCGGCGGCACGCTGCTGCTCACGCCGCTCAAGGGCGCCGACGGCCAGGTGTATGCGCTCGGCCAGGGCAACGTCGCCGTGGGCGGCGCGGGCGCGAGCGCGAACGGCAGCAAGGTGCAGGTCAACCAGCTGGCCGCGGGGCGCGTCACCGGCGGCGCGATCGTCGAGCGCGCGGTGCCGACCGCGGTGTCGCAGGCGGGCATGATGCAGCTCGACCTGAACGACATGGACTACGACACCACACAGCGCGTCGTCGCGGCGATCGACAACGCGTTCGGCAGCGGCACCGCGACCGCGCTCGATGGCCGCACGATCCAGCTGCGCGCGCCGGCCGATCCGCAGCAGCAGGTCTCGTTCATGGCGCAATTGCAGAACCTCGAAGTGCGCCCCGGGCAAGCGGCCGCGAAGGTGATCCTGAACGCACGCACCGGCTCGATCGTGATGAACCAGATGGTCACGCTGCAGAGCTGCGCGGTCGCGCACGGCAATCTGTCGGTCGTGATCAATACGCAGCCGGTGGTGAGCCAGCCGGGCGCGTTCTCGAACGGCCGCACCGTGGTCGCGCAGCAGTCGCAGATCCAGATGAAGCAGGACAACGGCGCGCTGAAACTCGTGAATGCCGGAGCGAACCTCGCCGAAGTGGTGAAGGCGCTCAACGCGCTCGGCGCGACGCCCGCGGATCTGATGTCGATCCTGCAAGCCATGAAAGCAGCCGGTGCCTTGCGCGCCGACCTTGAAATCATCTAAGGAGCACACGAGATGAATTCCGATCCGACCAATGGCGTCAGCTCCGCCAGCGACCTGACCAGCCGGTTTGCGCTCGACGTCCAAGGCTTCGGCGCACTGAGCGCGCAGGCGAAGGCCTCGCCGCAAGCCGGCATGAAGATGGCCGCGCAGCAGTTCGACGCCGTGTTCACGCAGATGATGTTGAAGAGCATGCGCGATGCGACGCCGCAGGACAGTCCGTTCGATTCCCACGACACGGCGACCTTCACGTCGATGATGGACCAGCAGATGGCGCAACAGCTGTCGAAGCGAGGCATCGGCGTCGCCGACGCGATGCTCAAGCAGTTGATGCGCAACCAGGGCATGCAGGTGGGTGGCGCGGACGGCGCGGGCGCGGCTGGCGGTCTCGCCGGCATGGCCAACGCGCTCGGCGGCGGCAGCGGCGGCGGCGACGAAGGCCAGAGCGCCGCGCTCAACGCGCTCGCGCGCGCCTACGGCAACGCCCAGGCCAACGGCCAGCTCGCGCTGGGCCGCGGCTACTCGGCCAATAGCGCGCTGACGCCGCCGACGCGCGGCGACGGCAGCTCGCCGAAGGTCGATGCGTTCGTCGACAAGCTCGCCGCGCCGGCGCAGGCCGCGAGCGCGGCGACCGGCATTCCGGCGCGCTTCATCATCGGTCAGGCCGCGCTCGAATCGGGCTGGGGCAAGAGCGAGATCAAGAAGGCCGACGGCTCGACCAGCCACAACGTGTTCGGCATCAAGGCGGGCAACGACTGGACCGGCAAGACCGTGTCGACGGTCACGACCGAATACGTGAACGGCAAGCCGCATCGCACGGTCGAGAAATTCCGCGCGTACGACTCGTACGACGAAGCGATGACCGATTACGCGAGCCTGTTGAAGAACAATCCGCGGTACGCACAGGTGATCAATTCGTCGCGCGACGTAAACGGTTTTGCGAACGGCATGCAGCGCGCCGGTTATGCGACCGACCCGCATTACGCGAAAAAGCTGCTGTCGATCATGCAGAAAATGGGCTGATCGAACGCAGGAAATGGGGCGGATACGCTTTTAACGTTTGCGCGAGGTTTTCCGGCGAATATTTAAATTGAGCCCCTAAATTTTGGCTCGATGCTGCCGCTAACGAGTTAGACCCGATACCGGAACAGCGCTGCAAGGTCCGGTCGAACGCGTGTGTTGCGGCTTTGCATGAAGACCCTCAGAGTCGATGGCTAGGCCCTGGCACGTGCCCGCAAGAACATGCTTACCGGCAAGCCCATGGATATGAACCAGTCGAACGGCCTGATTGACACGAACGGTCAGCCGCACGTCCCGCAAGACGAGAGCCCTTCCGATTTCGGCCGCCGCAATCCGCTGGAAATCGGCGTGCAGCTGCGCAATATCGTCAATCGCGGCGATTTCCTCACGGTCGAATATTCGGGCGGGCAGCTCGTCACGCGCCTGCTCGACGTCGACGTGCGCGAGCGTACCTTCACCTTCGATTGGGGCGCGCTCGCCGAGCAGAACAAGGGGCTGCTCAGCGCCCCGCGTTGCCAGTTCCACGCGTCGCCCGACGGTGTGCGCGTCGAGTTCACGACGCCGACGCCGCGCGAGACGCGCTTCGAGGGAATGCCGGCGTTCGAGGCCGACTTCCCCGAGGTGCTGTTCTACGTGCAGCGCCGCGAGTACTTCCGCGTCGCCGCGCCGATTCTCGACCCGTTCATGTGTACGGGCCGGCTGCCCGACGGCGACACGTTCCGCTTCGAGGTGCACGACCTGTCGCTCGGCGGCGTCGGCATGCGCACGACCGACCTGCGTGTCGCCGAGCTGCCGATGGGCGCCCGCCTGATGGACTGCGAGCTCACGCTCGGCGCGCTCGGCCGTCTGTCGCTCGATCTGCAGCTCGTGTCGCATCGCTCGCTCGCGATGCCGAACGGCACGCAGCGCTATCAGCTCGGCTTCCGTTTCCTGTCGCTGCCCGGCAGCGCGGAAAACACGCTGCAGCGGCTTATCACGCAGCTCGAAATGAAGCGCCGCTCGCTCGCGCGCTGAGCCGCGAACCAAACGCGCGGCGGCCGTGCGCAAGACGCTCGGCACCGCGCGAACGTTTTTGGCCGGCGAAGCAAACGTTGCACACGCAGTGGAAGCAATCGCGCGGCAACATCGCGGCGAGCGCAAACGAGGTGGAGTGGCCCTCAATTTTTCGCACCACGGGCCGTTAAAGAGGATGTTCCACTAACACGGTGGCATGTCTGCGATGCCGCCCTTCAGGATGACGCATGTCCAGCAATCTGTTGAATATCGGCCTTAGCGGACTCAACGCGGCCCAATGGGGTTTGACGACGACTGGTGAGAACATCAGCAACGCGTCGACACCCGGCTATACGATGGAAACTCCGGTGTATTCGGAGGTGGGCGGCAACTATACGGGCTCCGGCTACATGCCGATGGGCGTGTCCACCGACACCATCACGCGCGCGTATAGCCAGTACCTGACGACCGAGCTCAACAACGCGCAGTCGTGGAGCAGCTCGCTCAGCACGTACAACACGATGATCAGCCAGCTCAACAACCTCGTCGGCAGTCCGACTGGGGGGATTGCGAGCGCGATCAGCGGTTACTTCACGGGGCTGCAGAACGTCGCCAACGACGCGTCGAGCGTGGCGACGCGACAAACCGCGATCAGCGACGCACAGACGCTTGCGAACCAGATCAATGCGGCTGGCCAGCAATACGACCAGTTGCGCGCGAGCGTCAACACGCAGATGAGCGACGCGGTCACGAAGATCAACACCTTCACGGCGCAGATCGCGTCGCTGAATACGCAGATCACGCAGGCGAGCAGCCAGGGCCAACCGCCGAACCAGCTGCTCGACCAACGCGACCTGGCGGTGTCGAACCTGTCGCAGCTGATCGGCGTGTCGGTCGTGCAGGACAACGGCAGCTATAGCCTGTTCATGTCGAACGGACAGCCGCTCGTGCTGGCCGGCAACAGCTTCAACCTCGGCACGGCGACTTCGTCGGGCGATCCGACCGAGCTGTCGGTCCAGTATCTCGGCCAGGTTGGCGCGAAGCCGACCCCCACTCCGCAGACGCTGTCCGACAGCAGCGTGTCCGGCGGCACGCTGGGCGGCCTGCTGCAATTCCGCTCGCAAACGCTCGATCCGGCCGAGGCGCAACTCGGTGCGATCGCGACCAGCTTCGCCGCGCAGGTCAATGCGCAGAACGAACTCGGCCTGACGCTGAACGGCACCGCGGGCGGCGCGCTGTTCACCGTGGGCTCGCCGACCGTGTACGCGAACTCGCAGAACAGCGGCACCGCGACGCTCGGCGTCTCGTTCGCCGACGCGAGCCAGCCGACCACGGGCGACTACACGCTGTCGTACAACGGCAGCGCCTACACGCTGACCGACAACCAGACCGGCAGCATCGTCGGCTCGGCGGCGGACCTGACCAAGCCGATCGGCGGCCTGCAGTTCTCGGTCGCGAGCGGCACGATGAACGCCGGCGACTCGTTCTCTGTCGAGCCGACCCGCGGCGCGCTGAACGGCTTCGCGCTGACCACCACGGCGGGCTCGGCGATCGCGGCCGCGGCGCCGGTGCTCGCGTCGGCGTCGACGTCGAACACCGGCAGCGGGACGATCACGCAAGGTACGGTAACGGCCGGCTATAGCGCGCCGACCAGCGCGTCGAAGATCACCTACACCGCGGGCACCGGCCTCACTGGTTTCCCGATCGGCTCGGTGGTGACGGTCGCCGGCTCGCCGTCCACGTCGTACACGATCAACACGGCGACGGACGCAGTGCCGTACTCGCCGAATTCGGGCGCGACGCTGACCATCACCAACCCGAACAATTCGACGAACGCGGGCGTGATGAACAACGTAACGGTCACGATCAGCGGCACGCCCGCCAACGGCGACTCGTTCACGATCGGACCGAACACCGGCGCGACCAACGACGGCCGCAACGCACAGCTGCTGTCGAACCTGACCTCGGCGAAGGTGCTGGCAGGAGGCACCGCGACCCTGACGAGCGCGTACGCGAGCTACGTCAACAACATCGGCAACCAGGCCACGCAGATCCAGGCGATGGCGACGACGCAAAGCTCGCTCGTCACGCAGATCACGTCGGCGCAGCAGTCGGTGTCGGGCGTCAATATCAATGAGGAAGCGGCTAACCTGCTTCAATACCAGCAGCTCTATCAGGCCAACAGCAAGGTCATCCAGACGGCGCAGACGCTGTTCCAGACTTTGCTTGGCATCTTCTCGTAAGGCGTTGAACCATGCGAATTTCTTCCCAGCAGTACTTCAGCATGAACGTCGCGAACATGAGCAATCAGCAGGCTCAGTTGTCGCAGATCTATGAGGAAATCTCGAGCGGCCAGAGCCTGACCACGCCCGCCGACAATCCGCTCGGCGCCGCGCAGGCCGTGCAGCTCAGCTCGACGGCGGCCGCGCTGTCGCAGTACACGACGAACCAGGGCACGGCGCTCGCGTCGTTGCAGGCGGAGGACTCGACGCTCACCACCGTCATGACGACGCTGCAAACCGCGAACACGCTAGGTCTGCGCGCCGGCGACGGCGGCTTGAACGATGCCGACCGCACCGCGATCGCCGCGCAGCTGACGACCTTGCGCGATCAGCTCGTCACCTACGCGAATGCGACCGACGGCGCCGGCAATGCGTTGTTCGCCGGCTTCCAGAATTCGACCCATGCCTTCACGACCGACCCGGCCGGCAATGTCACTTACACGGGCGACACCGGCTCGCGCACGGTGCAGCTCACCGATAGCAATGCAGTCGCGACCGGCGACAACGGGCGGTCGGTATTCATGAGCGTCGGCGCGATCAACCCGCAGCCGATCGCCTCGGCCGTCTCGGGCAATACCGGCTCCGGCGTGATCGGCGCAGTGACGGTCAACGACCCGACCAACGCCCTGAATGCGGACTCGTACCAGATCCAGTTCAGCGGCAGCGGCAGCTCGATGACCTACACGGTCACCGACACGACCACCGGCATCGCGGGTACGGCACAGCCCTACGCGGCGGGCACGGGCATCACCATCGCCGGGCAGAGCGTCGAAATCACCGGCACGCCGGCCGCCAACGACAAATTCACGGTGCAGCCGGCCAGCCAGGCGGGCACCAACGTGTTCGCGAACCTGAATGCAATGATCGCGGCGCTTCAGCAGCCGGTCAGCGGCAATCCCACGGCCGCGGCATCGCTGCAGAACGCGTTGAACACGGGCCTGGCGCAGCTCGGCAACACGCTGAACAACATCACCGCGGTGCAGGCTTCGGTGGGCGGGCGCGAGCAGGAAGTGCAGGCGTTGCAAACGGTCACTCAGACCAACAGCACGCAAACGTCCAGTGAACTCGCGAACCTGACCTCGACCGACCTGGTCAAGACGATCAGCCAGTACACGATGCAGCAGGCGGCATTGCAGGCGTCGCAGCAGGCGTTCGTGAAGATCCAGGGCATGTCGCTGTTCCAGTACATCGGCAACTGATGCCGCTTCGGCGCGGCAATGAAAAAACCGGCGAGAGCCGGTTTTTTTCCGTCCGCGCTTTCGGGATTGCCGCGGCGCTACTTCAGCCCCGCTGCGATCCGCCCCATCTCATCGATGCCGCTGTCGAACAGCCGCACGAAGAACGGAATCATGTTCGGCAGCATCAGCTGCACGAGCAGCAGGCCGACCAGCATCGTCAGCGGAAAGCCGATCTGGAATACGCCGATCTGCGGCGCCGCGCGATTGAGAATGCCGAGCGCCAGGTTGGCGATCAGCAGCGCGACGACGACCGGCAACGACAGCAGCAGCCCCGCCGAAAAGATCGAGCCGCCCCAGTTCGCGAGCGTTTGCCAGCCGTGCGCCGCGAGCAGGTTGGCCGACACCGGCACCGACTGGAACGTCGTGACGAGCGCGGCGATCATCTGCAGATGACCATCGACGGCGAGAAATGCCAGCGTCGCGATCGTCGTCATATAGCGCGAGATCACGACGCCCGAGCCGGTCGCCTGCTGGTCGAAGAAGGTCGCGAAGCCGAGACCCATGCCGAGGCCGATGAAATAGCCGGTCGCGTCGATCGCCTGGAACACGATCTGCATCGTCACGCCGAGCGCGATGCCGATCAGGAACTGGTTGGCGAGAATCCACACGCCGTCAGCCGAAAACACGGTGACCTGCGGCAGCGCGCCGATCGTCGGCGCGACGATGATCGTCGTGAACGCTGCGAGGCCGATCTTCACGCGCGAGGGCAGCGACGAATTGCCGAACACCGGCGCGGTCGCGATCAGCGCGGCGATGCGCGCGAACGGCCACAGGAACGCGGTCAGCCAGACGTTCAGTTGCGCGTAGGTGACCGTGAACATGGAGCGGGGAGGGCGGACGTGCGAGCAGCGCTCAGTTGACGAGCGTCGGAATGCTGGTGAGCGTGTGGCGCAGATAGTCGAGCATCGTGGTCAGCATCCACGGTCCGGCGATCACCAGCGTGGCCGCGATCGCGAGCAGCTTCGGGATGAACGACAAGGTGCTCTCGTTGATCTGCGTGGCCGCCTGGAACAGGCTCACGACCAGACCGACGACGAGCGCGACGAGCAGCAGCGGGGCGGCCATCATGAGGCCGACATACATGGCCTGGTGGGCCAGCGTCATGACTGCTTCGGGTGTCATCGTGAGTACCTGAAGAACGAGGAGTCGAAAATAATCAGACGAAGCTCTGCGCGAGCGAGCCGAGCAGCAACTGCCAGCCGTCGACGAGCACGAACAGCATCAGCTTGAACGGCAGCGAAATCGTCGCCGGCGACACCATCATCATACCCATCGACATCAGCACGCTCGCGACCACCATGTCGATGATCAGGAACGGAATGAAGATCGTGAAGCCGATCGTGAAGCCGGTTTTCAACTCGCTCGTCACGAACGACGGCACCAGCAGCGACAGCGGCACGTCTTCAGGCCCCTGCATCGGCGCCGCGTGCGAGATGCGCGCGAACAGTGCCAGGTCGCTCTCGCGGGTCTGGCGCAGCATGAAGGTCTTGAACGGCGCGACGCCGCGCGACACCGCCTGGTCCATCGGCAGCGTGCCTTCGGAAAACGGCTTGTAGCCTTCGTTATAGGCCTTATCGAGCACCGGCGACATCACGAAAAACGTCAGAAACAGCGCAAGACCGACGAGCACCTGGTTCGGCGGCGTCGTGGTCGTGCCGAGCGCCTGGCGCAGCAGCGACAACACGATCACGATGCGCGTGAAGCTCGTCATCATCAGCACCATCGCGGGCAGGAACGACAGCATCGTGAGCAGCAGCATCGTCTGCACGCTCAGCGAGTAGGTCGTGCCGCCGTTCGGGCCGGGGCTCGTCGTGAAGGCCGGCAGGCCAGCGGTTTGCGCGAACGACAGCGTCGGCAGCGCGACCAGCAGTGCCGGCAGCGCGAGTCGAAGCACTGCGGGGAGCGAGCGCGCCGCACGGCGCGATAGCGTGAAGAACCAACTTGACTGCCTGAAACTGACCTGCATTACCGATCCCCGCCGCGGTGCGCGTTGAAACGTTTGCCCACTTCGCCCTTCATGGCGTCGCGAAAGCGTTGACCAAAGGTGCCGGAAAGCGGTGCGGGCGAAGCAGCAACCGTATCGGCCGCGACGGAACCCGCCGGCATCGTATGCAGCAGCCGCACGTTGCCGGGCGCAGCGCCGAGCACGAGCCACGTATCGCCGATCTCGACGACCGCGACGCGCTCCTTGCCGCCGAGCGAAGTGCCGCCCACGGTCTTCACGAGGCCGCCGCGCTGGTTCGGTTGCAGGCCGAAGCGTCGCGCGAGCCATGCGCAGCCGAACACGAGGCCGATCACGACCGCGAGCCCGACGAAGGTTTGCAGCACCGCGCCGACGCCGAGCGCCGGCACCGCGCTACCCGCGCCGACCCCCGAGGCGATCTTCGCGGCGTTGTTGACCGCGTTCATGTCGGCGGCGTGAGCGACGCTGGACGCGATGAGCGGCGCGAGCAACACGCCGCGACCTGCCAAACGTTTCATCGATTGAGTTTCCGGATGCGTTCGGACGGCGTGATGATGTCGGTCAGCCGGATACCGAACTTGTCGTTGACGACCACCACTTCGCCCTGCGCGATCAGACAGCCGTTGACGAGCACGTCCATCGGCTCGCCGGCCATGCCGTCGAGTTCGACGACCGAGCCCTGCGCGAGCTGCAGCAGATTGCGGATCGCGATCTTGGTGCGGCCGAGCTCGACCGTCATCTGGACGGGGATGTCCAGGATCATGTCGATATCGTTGTGCGTCGCGGTCGGCTCGACCTTCGACAGCGGCTGGAACACACCGGCCGCGGCCGGGTTGACCTCGGCGTTGCCGTTCTGCTCGGCGAGCGCGCTCGCCCAGTCGTCCATCGCCGCGTCGTCTTCCGCGGCGGACAGCGCGCCGGCGGCGAGTTGCTCGGCTGCCTCGAGATCGCTCTCGGGCTTTGCGTTCAGGTCACTCATATCCACCTTCCTTCATCGTGTCGGCTGCGCTGATCATCTTCTGGACCCGCAACGCGTACTGACCATTGAAAATTCCGTAGCCGCATTCCATCACCGGCACGCCGTCGACTTTCGCGGTGATGTGCTCGGGGATGTTGATCGGCAGAACATCGCCTTTGCGCATGTTCAGGATCTGTTCGAACGTGACCGGCACCTGCGCGAGGTCGGCGGTCAGCTGCACTTCGGCAGCCTGCACCTGCTGCGACAGCACGCGCACCCAGCGCCGATCGACGTCCATCGCTTCGCCCTGGATCGGCGACGACAGCACGTCGCGGATCGGCTCGATCATCGAGTACGGCATGCAGATGTGCAGCGTGCCGCCCGTCGAGCCGAACTCGATCGAAAACTGGGTGACGATGACGATTTCGTTCGGCGTCGCGACGTTGGCGAATTGCGTGTGCATTTCCGAGCGCACGTATTCGAACTGCAGCGGGCGCACGCTCTTCCACGACGCGGCGTAGTGCTCGAATGTCAGATTGAGCAGCTTCGTGATGATGCGCTGCTCGGTCTGCGTGAAATCGCGTCCTTCGACGCGCGTATGGAAACGCCCGTCGCCGCCGAACAGGTTATCGACCACGAAGAACACGAGGTTCGGATCGAACACGAACAGCGACGTGCCGCGTAGCGGCTTCACGTGGACCAGGTTCAGATTGGTTGGGATCGGCAGGTTGCGCGTGAATTCGCTGTACTTCTGCACCTTCACCGGGCCGACGGAGATTTCCGCCGAGCGCCGCATGAAGTTGAAGATGCCGACGCGCAACAGGCGCGCGAAGCGGTCGTTGATGATTTCGAGGCCCGGCATCCGGCCACGGACGATGCGTTCCTGCGTCGCGATGTTGTACGGGCGTACGCCCGTGCGGTCGTTTTGCTCGGATTCCGCGTCGGATTCGCCGGTGACGCCCTTAAGAAGGGCATCGACCTCCTCCTGGGACATGAACTCTTCATGGCTCATTGCTTATTCCTCGTGCGTCCCTTGGCGATTGATGATGGCAGTGCTGGACAAGGTCACGTCACTGCACGACGAACTCGGTGAACAGCACGTCCTGCACGCGGATCGGTGCGGCGCCCCGCTCGGTCGGCTCGGAGATCAGCGTCTTTAGCTCTTGGGCGAGCGCGCGCTTGCCTTCGAGCGGCGCGAGTTCTTCGGGGTGCTTGTTCGACAGCGCGAGCAGGATGCGGCTGCGCACTTCCGGCATGTGATCGGTGAGCGCCTGCTGGGTGCCGGCGTCGCCGAGCTTCAGCGTGAGGCCGATGCGCAGGAAGTGTTGCTGGCCGTCGTCCGATTGCAGGTTGACGGTCATCGATTCGAGCGGGAAGAACAGCGGCACGGCGGACTGCGCCGGCGCGGCTTCGGCCGATACGGCGACGGGTGCGCGCTTTGACATAAAGAACCACACGCCGGCACCGGCAGCGCCCGCGGCGATCAGCGCAATGAGGCCGATCAGGATGATGCGCTTCGTGGGGCCCGGCGAGGCGGGCGCGGCTTGTTGCGGGGCGGTCGTAGTTGCCATTTGGGTTGCCAGCCTGGTGCTGGCGTAGTAAGGGTTAGGGTGATTGTTGTTGATTTGCCTGCGGCGCTATGGGTCGAAAAGAAGGGCTATTTCTGGCTATTTCTGGGTGTTTCCAGTTTTTGGTTGTTTTTTTCTTGTCTTTATTCTTGGCGGTGTTGGCCTTTCCTTGCTTTCTTATCGGTCTATTAGCGTTGCCCCTGTGCGGGGCGGCACCTACTTTCTTTGCTGCTGCAAAGAAAGTAGGCAAAGAAGACAGCTAAAACCGCCAGCTCATAAGCGGGTCCCCTGGCTTGGCAGGGTTAGTGGTGCATCTGGAATCCGTGCCCCCGCACATTCCCCGTTCGTGACAAAGCCATCATCCCTCCCACTCCGCACTACGTGCGTCGCGGACGGGTCTGCCCGGGAAACCGGCGGGCTCGCCCGCGCAGCGGGAGCCCTCGGCTGCGCCTCGGCGACACGCCGAAATGACCAATGGTTTGAGAACAGTGCTTCGGCGCGCGGAGCGCCGCCGGAAGGATGACTGCCTTGTCACTGACGCGGAATGTGCGGGAGCACGGATTCCAGATGCACCACTACCTTGTGTGGACCGAGGGACCCGCTTAAGAGTTAGCGGTTTTAGCTGTCTTCTTTGCCTACTTTCTTTGCAGCAGCAAAGAAAGTAGGTGCCGCCCCGCACAGGGGCAACGCTAATAGACCGACAAGCCAGCAAGGAAAGGCCAACAAAGCCAGAACAACGACAAAAAAGCGCCCCGCCTCGCTTCAGGCAAAAGTATCGACTAATCCAACCTGCCGCCGCACGGCAACATTAGCGATGGCATCGCTGGAGTCCCCCGAACTGTCCCCTGCAAGGGAGCCACCATTACCACTACCGTCGCCCTTCCCATTCGACCCACCCGCGCCAGCGTTCCGCTGCTGTTGCCCGCTCTGCCGGGCAAACCCATCACTCACACTCGCGCTGCCAAGCCCTATCCCATTGGACTCCATCGCCTCGCGAAGCTTCGGCAACGCCGCCTCGACCGCTTCCCGCACCGACTGGTGCTGCGACACGAACAGCGCATGCGCATGGTTATCCGCCACCTGCAACACGACCTGCAACGGCCCCAGATCCTTCGGATTGAGCGTCAGCTCAGCACTCTGCGAATGCGCATTCGACAAAAACACCACCTTCTGGCTCAACGCTTCTTCCCACGCGCTCGTGCCGACCTGCGGCGTCAACGCGTTCGCGGCGGCGGCAGCACTCGCGTTGCCGGTGCTCTGCACCGCCGCCGTCGTGCTAGAAGCGTTCGCTGCCGCCTGCGCCGCGGCCAGCGCGCTGTTCGCCGCCTCGGACGCGCTGCGCGCCGATGCGACGTTGTCAGCCTGGCCGCTCGTCGCGGCCGCGGCGCTCATGGCGTCGGCGGCCGACTTCGCTGTCGATGGATCGGCCAGCGCGGTCGCGGCGGTCGCGGCGGTCGTCGGCGTCGTGTGGATGGTCGAGGTGCCCTTGCCGGTGCCGTTGCCGACCGTCTTGTCGTCCGAGGTGCCGTTCAGGTCATTTTTCGTGTTGCTAAGGCCGCGCACCGCGCTCGATACGCTCGCGGCTTTCGCAGCCGCGCCGCTGGCGAGCGCGGCCGCAGGCACCGCGCCCTGGCCGCTCGATAGCGCGGACAGCGCACTCTGCAACGCATCCTGCAGCGACTTCGGATCGACCGCGCCTTTCCCGCTCGCCGCGGCGGCCGTGAGCGCGCTCGTGGCGGTGCCGGCCAGCGCGCTCACCGCGTCGGCCGCGGAGCTTGCGGCATCGGTCACGGTGGTCGCGTTCGCATCGGCGGCGTTATTGACGGCGGCGTGTGCCTGCGCTTGCGCCTGGGCCTGGGCGGCAGCCGCCGCGGCGGCGAGCGCGCCAGCGTCGGTCTGCGCCTTGGTGTCTTGCTGCGTGGTTTGCGTCGTGGTCGAGTGGCTGTTCGATGCCTGCTGCGTGGGTGTCGCCGGCGTCGCGGACGACGATGAAGCGCTGCTGCTCGCCGCGTTGCTAGCCGCGTTGCTCGTCGTGCCGCTGGCGTCCTGGCCGCTGCTCGCGTTCTGCCGCGACGGAGCGAGCGCCGGCGCCGGCGCGGGTGCGCTGGGCGCGCTCGGTGCCGAGGCTTGCGACGCCTTCGCTGAACCGGTCTGCTGTTGATTCGCGCTGTTCTGCTGGTCGATGCTCTGCTGCAAGGTCTGCGCGAACGGGGTCGGGCTCGCGGCGTTCGCGGCCGCGCTGCTCGAGCCATTGCTGCTCGTGTCGAGCAGCGTGCTCAGTTGCGAGCCGATCTGTGAAAGAAGCGACATAAAGAATCCTGTGAATCGGTCAAACGAGGGTGCCGTCAGGCATTAACCGAGAGGCAAGGCCTCACGCGCCGTCGGCTCGCATGCGCAGACTTCGCGCCGCGAATTCGTCGGCGTCGCGCTGTTCGCGCCGCGCCGCAACCTTCGCCTCGGCCGCCTCGCCGCGTGCCTGCAGCACTTCGTACGAACCGAGCTTCTGTTTCTGGCGCTGCCAGTCGGGCTTTGCCATCTCGACGCGCGCGCTCGCCGCCGCGAGCAGGTTGCGCTGCTGCTCGATCGCCGCGTCGAGCGTGTCGAGGAACGCCTGGAAATTGCGCATGTTGCCGGCGGGCATGCCCGACTGCGCGCTCTCCGTGAAGCGTGCGTAGTATTCGTTGCGGTACTGCACGAGTGCATCGAGTTGCGCCTCTACGTCGTTGCGCTCGCGCTGCGCGCGGCCGAGCCGCTGCGCGGCGGCGTCCACGTCGTCCTGCGCGAGACCGATCAGCGTCTTGATCGGAAAGTGTTTCGACATCGTCAGCCTCCTCGGCCCTAAGCAAACAGCGCGTTGAGCATGTCGATGCTCGGCTGGAAGTTCGCGCACTCGCGAAAGCCTTGCTGCAGGAACGCTTCCATCCGCGGGTACAGCGCAATCGCGCGATCGAGCAGCGCGTCGCGCCCGGCCGAATAGGCGCCGACGTTGATCAGATCGCGGTTGCGCTGGTAGCGCGACAGCATCTGCTTGAACATACGCGTTTTATTCAGATGGTTATCGTCGATCAACGCGGTCATTGCCCGGCTAATCGACGCTTCGATATCGATCGCGGGGTAGTGGCCGGCTTCGGCGAGCGAGCGCGACAGCACGATGTGGCCGTCGAGAATCGCGCGCGCCGAGTCGGCGATCGGGTCCTGCTGGTCGTCGCCTTCGGTGAGCACCGTGTAGAACGCGGTGATCGAGCCGCCGCCCGCCGGTCCGTTGCCGGTGCGCTCGACCAGCGCCGGCAGCTTCGCGAACACCGACGGCGGATAGCCCTTGGTGGCGGGCGGCTCGCCGATCGCCAGCGCAATCTCGCGCTGCGCCATCGCGTAACGGGTCAGCGAATCCATCAGCAGCAGCACGTGCTTGCCCTGGTCGCGGAAGTATTCGGCGAGCGAGGTCGAGTACGCGGCGGCCTGCATCCGCAATAGCGGCGACACGTCGGCCGGCGCGGCGATCACGACCGAGCGCGCCAAGCCTTCCTCGCCGAGAATCTGTTCGATGAACTCTTTCACTTCGCGGCCGCGTTCGCCGATCAGGCCGATCACGATCACCTCGGCGCTGGTGTAGCGCGCCATCGTGCCGAGCAGCACCGATTTACCGACGCCCGAACCCGCGAACAGCCCCATGCGCTGACCACGGCCGACGGTCAGCAGCGAGTTGATCGCGCGCACGCCGACATCGAGCACCTTGTGAATCGGCTCGCGATTGAGCGGATTAATGACCGGCGCGGACAGCGGCGCATCGGTTTGCGTGCCGAGCGGGCCGAGCCCGTCGAGCGGACGGCCCGATGCGTCGAGCACGCGGCCGAGCAATTCCCAGCCGACGGGCAGACGCTTCGCGCCGGCGAGCGGATCGGCGATCGGCGCGCTTTCGAGCGGAAAGACGCGCGCGCCGGGCAACAGGCCGATCACTTCGGTCGTCGGCATCAGGAACAGCTTGTCGCCGGAGAAACCGACCACTTCGGCTTCGGCCATCGGCAGCGAACTGCCGGGCGGCAGCTCGATCATCACTTCGGCACCGACCGACAGGCGCAGCCCGACCGCTTCGAGCACCAGACCGGCCGCGCGCGTCAGACGTCCGCACGCGCGCAGCGGCTTCGCGATCGCGTTGCGCGCGCGCAGCGCGTCGAGCTGGCCGCGCCATGCCTGCATATGCGGATTGATGTCGAGCGCGGGATCGTAGGACGGTGCGTGCGGCGCATGAGCGGCGTGGTCCTTCGCGGCGGACGGGCGGCTCACCGCCGCGCCTGTCGCCGGATGCTCACTCGCGGGAGCGTGCCATCCCGCATCCGGGGGCTCCGGAAAACCGGACGACTCGACATCGGCCAGCGCCTCGGCGCCGAACGACGCCAACGCGAGTTCGCGTTCGAGCGGCGTCAGATCGCTCGCGCGGATCTCGTCGAGGGTCGGCTTCACCACGTGCTCACCTTGCCGAGCGCGGCGGCGACGCGCTGCCAGCGCGTGTCGATGCCCGCGTCGACCTCGCCGGTGCCGGCCTGCGCGCGGCAACCGCCACGCTCCACCGATGCATCGGTACGCACGGTCCAGCCGCGCGTTTGCAATTCTTCGAGCAGATACGCCTCGACGACCGGCAGATCGGCGGGACTCACGATCAGCGCCGGCGCCCCGGAGAGCGCGGGCTCAGCCGCGAGCACCTCGCGCGCGGCCGCGATCAGCGCGGTCGGGTCGTGCTGCACGTGTTGGCGCACGACCTGTTGCGCGATGTCGAGCGCGAGTGCGATCAGCGTTTCGGAGATCGCGTGCTGCGCGCCATCGAGCGCGGTCTTGAAGGTTTCGGCCAGCGCGGCGAGCCGCATCGCTTCCGCGCGCGCCTCGGTCTGGCCCTGCGCGAAACCCTGCGCGCGCCCCTGGTCGTAGCCCGCCTGATAGCCGAGCGCCTGGCCGGCCACATGACCGGATGCGACGCCCTGCGCATGCGCGGCGCTTCGCGGCGGCGCTCGAGTTCGGCTTCGAACGCGCGCTCGTCGAACTCGGGTTCGGCCGGCGGGGGCGGCGGCGGGGCCGGGTCGAACGACGCCATCTCCCAGCGCTGGTAAGCCGAGAGGCCGTCCTTTGCCGGGGCGTTCGAATCAGACATATGCGTCTTCCGCCTTGCCGCCGATCACGATCTGGCCGCTCTCGGCCAGGTTGCGCACGATCTGCAGGATGCGGCGCTGCTGCGTCTCGACTTCGGACACGCGCACCGGGCCGCGTGCGTCGAGGTCTTCGGCGAGCAGCTCGGCCGCGCGCTGCGACATGTTCGACAGGAACTTCTGACGCAGCGCGGGCGGCGCGCCCTTCAGCGAGATGATCAGCGCCTCGGATTCGACTTCCTTCAGCAGCAGCTGGATCGCGCGGTCTTCGAGGTCGAGCAGGTTCTCGAACACGAACATCTGGTCGATGATCTTTTGCGCGAGCTCGGCGTCGTACTGGCGCACGTTTTCGATCACGCCTTCCTCGTGGTTGCTCGACATGAAGTTCAGAATCTCGGCCGCCGTGCGGATGCCGCCCATCGGGCTGCGCTTCAGGTTGTCGCTGCCCGACAGCAGGCCGGTCAGCACGTCGTCGAGCTCGCGCAGCGCGGCCGGCTGGATGCCGTCGAGGGTCGCGATCCGCAGCAGCACGTCGTTGCGCAGGCGCTCCGCGAAGCACGACACGATCTCCGAGGCCTGATCGCGGTCCAGATGCACGAGGATCGTCGCGATGATCTGCGGATGCTCGTTCTTGATCAGTTCCGCGACCGCCGACGAGTCCATCCACTTCAGGCCTTCGATGCCGCTCGTGTCGCTGCCCTGCAGGATCCGGTCGATGATCGCGCCGGCCTTGTCGTCGCCGAGCGCCTTGGTCAGCACCGAGCGGATGTAATCGCTCGAATCGAGCGACATGCCGGTGTGCTGCTCGGCCTCGCGCACGAACTCCTGCAGCACCTCGTCGATCTGCTCGCGGGTGACGTTTTTCAGCGCGGCCATCGCGACGCCGATTTTCTGAACCTCACGCGGGCCCAGAAACTTGAATACCTGCGCCGCCTCTTCCTCGCCGATCGACATCAGCAGCAGCGCGCTCTTCACTACGCCTTCAGCGCTCATCGGACACCCAGTTCTTGACGACGGTTGCTACGATCTTCGGATCCTGACGCGCGATGTTGCGCGCGAACTCGAGGTTCCGCTCGTACTTGTGCTTCGCGTTTTCGAGCGCGAGCTTCTCGCTATCCGCTTCGATTTCGACCACCGCGCCATCGCGTTCCTCGGCCGGGATGCCGTCGAGCAGCACCGGCTCGTCGGGCGACATCAGCGCGGGCACCGGCTCGGGCGGCGGCGGGAAGGCGCGGCGCAGCGCCGGCTTCACCATCACGAAGTAGAGGAACAGGGCCACTGCGCCGATACCGAGGTACGTCGCGATCTGCTTGTACAGCGCGAGCATGTCCGGGGTGCGCCACCACGGCAGGTCGGCGTTCGGATCGAGATCGGTGGTGAACGCGCTGTTGACCACGTTGACCGAGTCGCCGCGCGAAGCGTCGTAGCCCATCGCGTCCTTCACGAGCTGCGTGATCTGCGCGAGCTTGTCGGCGCTGACCGGTTGCATCGTCACATGGCCCTTCGGATCGACGACCCGCAGATAGTTGACGACCACCGCGACCGTCAGCCTGCGGATGCCGCCCATCGGCTGGTCGATGTGGCGCACGGTCTTGTCGAGCTCGTAGTTGGTGGTCGAATCCTTGCGATCGCTGATCGGCGTCGTGCTCACCGAGCTCGCGCCGTTGCCGGCCACGATCGGCGCGGAGGCAGGCTGCGGCGGCTGATTCGACAGCGCGCCCGGCACCCCCGAGGCGCCCCCCTGCGACATTTCGGTGGCACTGCTCGTCTGCTGGCTGCGGATCGCGGCGTCCTGCGGATTGGCGTTCGGGCCGTACTTCTCCGAAGTCTGCTCGCTGTGCGAGAAGTCGATGTCGGCGCTGACCTGCGAGCGCGCGTTGCCGGCGCCGAACAGCGGCGCGAGGATCGTGTCGATGCGCTGCTGCGTGTTGCGTTCGATCTGCTGGCGGAACTTCAGCTGGGTTGCATCGAGGCCGCTACCGTTGCTTGGCTGCGTGAGCAGGTTGCCGTCCTGGTCGAGGATCGTCACGCCGTGCACCGGCATTTGCGGCACCGCCGACGCCACCATGTGCGTGATCGCGACCACCTGCCCTTCCTCGAGCACGCGGCCCGGGTACAGGTTCACGAGCACCGACGCCGACGGCGGTTCCTTGTCGCGCACGAATACGCTCGGCTTCGGAATCGCGAGGTGCACACGCGCCGATTTGACGCTCGAGATCGATCCGATCGTGCGTTCGAGTTCGCCTTCGAGCGCGCGCTGATAGTTGACCTGTTCGTCGAACTGGCTGATGCCGAATTTCTGGTTGTCCATCAGCTCGAAGCCGACCGAGCCGCTCTTCGGCAGTCCCTGCGAGGCGAGGCGCAGGCGCGTCTCGTGGACCTGCTCGGCGGGCACGAGAATCGCGGTGCCGCTTTCGGACAGCTTGTACGGAACATTGGCCTGCTGTAGAGCGGTGATGATCGAGCCGCCGTCGCGGTCGGACAGATTGCTGTAGAGCACCTTGTAGCTAGGCGCGCGCGACCACAGGAACAGACCGACGACGACCGCCACCAGCAGCGCGACCGCGAACACGAGCGGCGCGCGCGGGTTGCCGCGCATCTGCGCGAGTCCGGACAGACGCTGGCCGAAATTGCCGCCGAGACCTCCGAGGCCGCCGAGGCCGCCGAGGTCGGCCGTGCCGCCGGCCTGGCCGCTCGCGGCCTGAGCGGCCGCGGGCTGCGCGCCGGCGAGCCCCATGCGGGCGTCGGGGTTGATCAAAGAGTTGGCTGACGAATCCATGCGTCGGGTTTCTCCGGGGGATGCCTTGGCGTTCTGCCGTGATGCCGCGCCGGGGCTCGGCGGACGGACAGAGACTTTCACACTTGAAATTATCCCCAGCGCCGCCCAACCCGATTGCTTGAATAGAGCCGGGTTTCCCCCCTAGTTTCGGGACTTTCCGCGTGGGGCCGCTGCTATGCTTTCGTCCAGATCGGTACACCTTCCGGTGCTCCGATCGCCTATCCAACGGAGAAGAAGATGACCATGCCCGTGAACGCGCTATCGTCGGCGCTGCAACAGATGCAGGCGATGGCGGCGCAGGCGGCCGGCGGCTCGACCCCAGTGGCGGAGCAATCCGGCGCGGCGACGCCGACCAACTTCGCGGCGGCGCTGAAGGCCTCGCTCGACAAGATCAGCAGCGACCAGCAGAAGGCGATCGGTGAGTCGCAGGCGTTCGAACTCGGCGCGTCGAACGTGTCGCTGAACGACGTGATGGTCGATATGCAGAAGGCCAACATCGGCTTCCAGTTCGGCCTGCAGGTGCGCAACAAGCTGGTCGCCGCGTACAACGACATCGCGCAGATGTCGATCTGAGCGGGATCGCGCGGGACTGCCTGAAGGACCTGCCCGAAGGTCCGCTGGAATCCCGTCCGACGTTCCGGCAAGCCGCTGCCGGTGCTTGCGCCGGCGGCTCGCGCCGCGTCTTCCGTGCCCGCCCAGCGGCGCTTTCGATCCTCCCGACACCGGACTAAAGCTTTGTCGTCGCGCATCCGATAACCAAAGTACATGTCAGCGATTGGCGCGGCGACGCGCCGCGCGGCCACGCCACGACTTAACCGCAGCCAGTATCAGAGGAGGAGCGCCGATGTTTTCCCAAGGACACGCTGGAGCCAACGCGTATGCGCGTGTCGGTATCGAGACATCCGTGATGGGCGCAAGTCCGCATCGTCTGATCGTGTTGCTGTACCAGGGCGCACGCCAGGCGATCGCGCAAAGCCGCCTGCATTTGCAGCAGGGCAACGTGGCCGAGCGTGGCATGGCGATCAACAAGGCGATCCGGATCATCGAAAGCGGGCTGCAGCCGTCGCTCAACCTCGAGGTAGGCGGCGAAATCGCCGAACGGCTCAATGCGTTGTACGACTATATGGCGCGTCGGCTGTTGCAGGCCAATATCAATCAGAGCGAGGCGATGCTCGTGGAAGTGGACCGACTGCTCGCGACGCTCGAAGAGGCATGGATCGGGATTGCCCCGGAGATCGCGCGGATGGCGGCACAGCCAGCCGCGGAAAGCCTGAGATGACATCGAACGCAGACTATTTTGCCCGCTACGAAGCGGTCGCCGCGCTGTCCTGCCGCATGCTGATCGCGGCCCGCCGTGCACTGTGGAGCGACCTGGTGCACTTGCAGGAAGAGTATCGGCAGCTGGTCGAAGCGCTGCGCGAAGCCGACGTGGGCGTCAAGCTCGACGAGGCCGAGCGCCTGCGCAAGTACGCGCTGATCCGCCAGATCCTCGCCGACGACGCCGCGATCCGCGACCTCGCGAATCCGAGCATGGCGCATCTGTCGGTGCTGTTCGCCGGCCGGCCGACGCGTGTGCTCAAGGAGTTGTACGGGGCGCGCTGAGTGCGGGCGGGCACGCGGGTGAGCTGGCGTCACGCCGTGCGCGTCTGAAGGATCGCAGCAATCAGAGCATCGCGCGCAGTGCCGCCGATGCGACCAAGGAACCGGCATGAACGGAATCGATTCGGCCCTCGCTTCGGTGCTGTCGAGCCGGATCGACAGCCTGCTCAACATTGCGCCGGGAACCGCGACCACCTCGCAGACCGGCGCGGCCGGCGTCGATACCAAGGTTCCCGCGGCGCCTGCGAACGCGACGCAAGCGCCGCAGTCGTCCGCGCAAACCGCGCTGTCGGCCGTCGCGCTGACGCTGAACGCGATCGCGCACTCGGGCGGCGAGGCGACACCGGCGGTGCTCGGCCGGGCGCCGATCTGGGCGGCCGCGCCTGCGCTCGACGTCGCCATCGAGAGCTTGCCGCTGACCAATGCGGGCGCCGCTACTGGCGATTCCGCCGCTTCTGCGAATCTCAATACCGATCCCAACGCTGCTGCCCACGCTACCGCGGCTACCACCGCGAGCGTGGCGGCGACCGAAGTGCCCGTCGCGGCGCTCGCGGCTGCGCTGCAAAAGACAGTGGCCGACAGCGGCCTGTTCTACGAGGCGCATCTCGCGGCGTGGCTGGTCGGCCAGCGTTCGCCGGCTCAACTGGCGAACGAGGCACAGAACCAGCTCGTCGCAGATTCTCAATTGCCCCCCGGCTGGAGCACCGACGCAGGCGACGCGAGCACGCGGTCCGCTTCGGCGAACGGAGCGGCCGAGGCGACGCCACGCGGCGCGCCGAACGGTACACCGAATGGCACGCCGGCTGGCACGCCGAACGCCGCCGACAACAACCCTGCCTCGCACGCGATGCCGTCGATCCTGACCGCGCAGGCCGCGCGCCTCGTCGCGGGCGAGCTGCTGGCCAGTTCGGTGTCCGATCTGAACGGGCAGTCCACACATGCGGGGCCGCACGGCGCGGCGTCGCAGGCGACCGATGCGGGTCCATCACAGAGCGCGCAGGCAATGGCGGCGGCGGTGCATCCGGCGACGGTGCCGCTCGTGCGCCAGCAGCTCGATCTGCTCGCGACCGGACAGTTTCGCTGGACCGGCGAGGCGTGGCCCGGCGCGCGTCTGGACTGGACCATCGAGCAGGATGGCGACGAATGGGACCGCAGCGGCGGCGGCCTCGCGAGCGAGGACGACCAGCCGTGGCGCACGCGCCTGACGCTGTCGTTGCCGACGCTCGGCACCGTCGATGCCGAACTGACGCTGACCGGCACGCGGCTGAGCGCGCGCGTGCAGGCGAGCCCGCGGGGCGCCGCGCGGCTCGCGAATCAGGGTGACGGTTTCCGTCAGCGACTCGCGGCGGCGGGGATCGAACTGCAGGGCTTGACGATTCGCGAGATTGGCGGCGGTGCACCGGCGTCTGCTGTGGCTGGCGCCTCGGCGGCGGGGGCGCAGGCGGCGGGCGCGTATGCACGGTCGGCGTCGGCGGCTGCAACCGAGTCGGCGGCGGCGAGCACCGCGTCGCGCGACGACTTCGATTGGGATATCTGATGAGCCGCACCCATCGTCGCAGCGCGGCTGCGCTCGTTTATGACGCTCATGGCGGGGAACCCGCGCCGCGTGTGGTCGCGAAGGGGTATGGGCTGCTTGCCGACATGATCGTGCAGCGCGCGAAGGAAGCAGGGCTGTATGTGCACGAGGCGCCCGAGATGGTGTCGCTGTTGATGCAAGTCGATCTGGATGCGCGGATTCCTCCGGAGCTATATCAGGCTGTTGCCGAGTTGTTGGCCTGGTTGCATCGGCTCGAGAGTGGGGCTGATGTTGAGCCGGCTCATGAGGGGGAGAGTGCTGGCGCGCAGGATGTGGTGGATGTTGTTGCTACTGATGTGCCTGGCGGCACGGGGGCTGTGGATCAATGACGGTGCGGGCTTGCCCTTTTGCAGCGGCGGAGTTCTTTTTTGTCCTTGTTCTTGCGGTGTTGGTCTGTCCTTGCTTGTCGGTCTATTGGCGTTGACCCTGCGCCATCGAAATCGGTGGATCCTCGCGTGACGTAGAAAAGGCCCCGCTGCGGCGCGGGCCTTTTCGCAGGCAAAACCCCGCAAAAGCGGGAATAGCGAGCCGAACTCAGAGATCAACGAAACGTGGCAACAGGTCCTGATCGGCGAGGCGGATTTCGATATCGTTAGCCGCCTTGACGTGCTCCCGGTTGCGCACATCGAAGACTTCATCCGTCACGCTGACGACGATCGTGCCTTGCTGCTTGCCATCGCGCATGACAGGGATAAGGTCGCGCGCTTCGGGCACTTGGGCCTGCGTGAGAACGTGCGGAAGGTAGAGCATCCAGCTTACGGCAAGACGATCATCGAAGACGACTTCGGTCGTGTACTTGCGCGGCCCAAAAGTCACGTAAAGTGACGCGTAAATCTCAACCGTCTTCGCCACAATCTCGGCAACGGATTTATATTCACCCAATCTTGAGGAATTGAGATTCTTCTCGCCAATTTCTAAATCAAGCATTTGAGAAATTACCCCTCCTCCATCGAACGAAACATAAGCGGTGGCCCCTTCGCCCCCCGATTCAACACCATTCCAGATGCCGATTGATTTCGTGACATTCGAAGCTTTTCCCTTATATTCATCGGCTAGCGAAAGAACGGCCGCCTCGGAGGGCTCATTATTTTCGTAAACCTTGCACTGCAAAGCCTCCGTGATGGTATCGGCTTGCATATACCAATTGGCCAAAGTCCTGTCCTTTTGCGTCATCAAATCAATAAGCGGACGCAGTCGGCGAATATGAAACTCAAACGCTGAAGAGGGGATGACGCTACTATCTCGATGTTGTTCAAACAGATTCATGAGTGGATCAGGGTTGATTGACTGATGGCACACCAGCGGCTCGAAGCGTGGAAATCATATATTCCCTCGTCTTCGGGGTCTGAAAATACCACGTGAGCCTTGCCGGACGATTTGCGCGCACTGTAGTCCCTTGATCAAATATTTGATCCGCCATTCTTTTAAAGCCCACAAAAAACGGCTTTGGTCTATCGTCTGCGCCAATAAATTGGTCGTAATTCCCCTTTGCTTCCTGCAAGAGACATTGCGACGGTTGAAATCCATCAAAGTCTGTGCCAAGCCACGCCCACTCCATATTCCAGCCCTGGCTGGTTTCCCTGCCCTTCGCGTCCGTCACAATTCCATAGTCAAACCCTGTAACACGGGCTTGGTAGCGTCGCGGTTCAGGATTCATGCTGTGATTCCTTTGCACCTTTTCGCCGCCTTTCTCAGGCGGGCACTTGCACGGCCTTTCGCGTTCGCGGGACCGGTCACGCGCTAGTTCGCCCCATCCGCCGTCTGCACGCGCACCCGTGCCGCTGCTGCCCGCAGGACCAGCAGACGGTGCGATAGCAGGGACCGGAACAGGCATAGGCGTTGCCTGCGCCATTGCGTGTGCTGCGTCTGCGAGCGTCGCCGGGAATGGAATAGCCATCAACGTTTCTCCTTCATTTCCTGTTGTCTTTTTCGCGTTGCCTGCATCAGCATTTCGAATCGCTGTTCAGCCGCAACCCCGGGCTTGTGCAGCCATGCTATGACCTCCGGAATCCAGTAAAACCCCGGCGTGGTTGCTTCCACATACAGGAAATCGACTATCGGCCCGTCATGTGTAAAACGGAGCATCCTTGTCTGCGCAAAGGCCCCATCAAGCCGATCGCGCAAGGTCGGATCATTGGCCAGCGCGGGATAATCGAGCACGATATGTCCGCGGATAAAGTCCACGTAGTTGCGGTCTTCATAGACTTTCAGAAGCGCCATTGTCCTTCGGTAAATTCCATTGTCGTCGATGGTGAACCGTCGTCCTTCGTTGAGGTAGTGCCACGTGTCGGCAGCCCTGAAAAGCTCACGCCCGCTCTTGCCGCGGCATACCGCATCGAGCGCATGCAGCACCCTCGGGTCCCAGAAGCGCAGCAGGGCCGGCCTTCCTTTTGGTATTCGAGTATGCAGGTGCGGGCGCAGCTTTTCGGCCTGCCGCTCAAGGCTCTCCGAGGTACTCAGCCAGATCACGCCAGGGCGGGCCTGTTCGAGTTCGCGCAGATCCGCAATAAAATCGCGCGCCATCTTCGGATCAAGCAGCCACGGCCCCGCGTGTGCGAGTGCCATCTCGTGCGTTCCCGCGAACAGCGAAACCGCCCGATCGGTTTCGGCCGTGAGTTGCTGGCCGGTATGCTGCTGGTACTGGATACCGTCCACCAGCGCCAGCACGTGGCCGCTGTAGCGCCATTGCCCGTACTGGCGAAGCTGTTCATTGACAGAGGCGGGAATCATCAGCGCTCCAGGGTCATCGCACCTTGCCCGGCAGCGCGGATCATGTAATCGAGACAGATAGACGACTGCGGAAGCACCGGCCGGGGCGTTGCGCCATAAACCAATGACGGACCTTTTTTCAGTGGAGTATCCGGGGAGCGTCCGCGACAATTGCACGCCCATGCGTAACCCAGGGCTTCGGCCATCTCATAGCCGGTTGCATACGACTTCAAACTATCGAACGGAAACCATTCGCCGGTTTCAGCGTTCAGCGCCATTGCCGACGGCATTGGCGGGAAGTTTGAGTAGATGGAATAGGTGATGCGGCAAAGTTGGCACTCTTCCATGCCGCGGGTTTCATCCTGCTTCTGTTTTTCCATCTGACCTCTGCTGTCTTTCCAGAATACACCCGACGAATTAACCATCGAAAACGCAGCACGGTCAACGGCTTTAAATTGAGATAAAACCTTTTTGACAACTATTTACTATCGTGTCGGGTATCTCTATTTCTATTGCATATTCCTGCTCACGCAGGATGACTAAAAAAGGCGGCATTGGGCCCCGCCCTTATCGAAGGAACTGACGCCGGGCAGTACTCCAACTCAAATGCGGCAGCCGACCATTAACGGCCTTTCGGGTTAGCGGGTGCGTAATCGTCGACTCCGTGGTGTGTCAAAGTGCATTGCTTTCAAACATGCAATGGAATTGTCACGTAACGTTCTTACACTGCCGCCGAGCAATAACTCCAATAATCGGGCGAGGTTTCGATAAGACGACATCCGTCCAGCGCGTAGAGGATTGACATCGTATGGATTTTTCAAAGAACAAGAGTCGGATGTTGCGGGTGAGCGCTTATGCGCTGCTGGCCAGCATCGGTGTGGCGGCGGGCCTGAGCGCGTGCGGCGGCAGCAACAGCATGGTTCCCCAGGTGTCGGGCCAGGTGCTCGGCAGCTACATCCAGAATGCGAAGGTCTGTCTCGACCTCAATGACAACGGCAAGTGCGATAGCGGCGAGCCCTATGCGGTGACCGATGCCAAGGGCAAATTCTCCATTGGCGACGCGAGCAACGGCGGCTGGAAGAATGTGGTCGCCGATCTGACCAACGCGCAGGAAAACGATGCCAATGGCAACAACATGGGCACCCAGTTCGGTTCCGGCACGTTCTTCCGCGCGCCCAAGGGCGCGACGGGCACCGTCAGCGCCATCACCACGCAACTGGCTCAACTGGTGGCGGGCGGCGCCACGCTCGACGACGCAAAGAGCACGCTCGCAGCCAGGTACGGCAGCGTGCCGGCCGACAAGCTGCTCGGCGACTTCAACAGCGACAGCAGCCTTGCCAGCCTGAAGACCGCAAGCGACAACTACATCAAAGCGGTGGTCGGCGCAAAAGCGGTGCGCCACGTTTTCGTGATCACGATGGAAAACAAGGACTACGAGGAGTCTTTTGGCACGACTGCGGCCACCAGTGGCCAGGACCCTTACCTGAAGTCGCTCGCGACGCAGGGCGCGATGCTGACCAACTACTACGGTACGGGTCACGTCAGCCTCGATAACTACATCTCGATGATGAGCGGTCAGCCCTCGACGGTGGATACCGAGACCGACTGCTTCGCGCTCTGGTCCGACATCGTCGATGCCGGCGACTACACCGATCCGGTCAACGGTGCCAAGCTGCTCAAGGCTGGCACGGATGCGAACGGTCACGCCGGTGGCGGCTGTGTGTATCCGGCGCGCGTCAAGACACTTGCCAACCAGCTCGATAGCGCCAAGTTCGCCTGGAAGGGCTACATGGGCGACATGGGTAACGACCTGAACCGCGACGGCACGAAGACGTGCAGCTTCCCGACCCGTACCGCGAAGCTGGCGGGCACTGATCCCGCCAAGGCGGTCGACGGTACGCAGTCGGCTTCGGCGGGTTCCGCGTCCGGCGACGTCATCGCGGACGCCTACGCAACGCGTCACAATCCGTTCGTGTACTTTCACTCGATCATCGACGACATCGAATATTGCGATCAGCACGTCGTGAATCTGGACGCAAACCTGGAAAACGATCTGAAGTCGATCGACACCACGCCGAACCTCGTGTTCATCACGCCGAACCTGTGCGATGACGGGCATGACGGGGACGGCACGGGCGCGGCAGGCAAGGGCTGCAAGAGCGGCGCACCGGGCGGTCTGACTTCGATCGACGCGTTCCTGAAAAAGTGGATTCCTATCATCCAGGCTTCGCCGGCTTACCAGCGCGATGGTTTGATCGTCATCAACTTCGATGAGTCGAATGCGTCCAGCGGCGGTTATAGCCCGTCCCTCAACGGCACGACGCTGCAACTGATGATCAACCTGACTGGCGCGTCGACCGCCAGCCAGCAGAGCGGTCCTAACGTGACGCGTCCCGAGGACGAGTTCCTGATGGCGAACTATCCGATTTCCGCTGCTGCGGGATTGCTTGGTTCGGCAAGTGCTTCGGCGCTGACGGCAGCATTCCCGACGGCCACCACGTTCAGCCTCGGCATGCACTACAACGGCGTGGGCGGCGACCGCACCGGGGCCGTGCTGTTGTCACCGTTCATCAAGGCGGGTACGACCACGGCTACGGGCTACAACCACTACTCGCTGCTCAAGAGCCTGGAAAACATATTCGGTATTCCGCAGTATCTGGGCTATGCAAACGATGTGAATCTGACGGCCTTCGGCTCCGACATCTTCACTCAGTAAAGATCGATGGCTTTGCACTTTACGAAAGGGACCGCCCGGGGGGCGGCCCTTTTTCTCGTTGCGAGTTTCTTCCTCACGGCCTGCGGCCCCAGGGAAGAGGCGATCAGCGCCGCTGCCGCCGCGACACCCCCCGCGGCAACTTCCGCAGCGCCTTCCAACAAGGACATGGCCGAGATCGGCAAGCTGGCCTTTTTCGATCCGTCGCTGTCGGCATCGGGCCGCCAGTCGTGTGCGAGCTGTCACAGCCCTGATCGTGCCTATGGGCCGCCCAATGGCCTCGCCGTGCAACTGGGCGGCGCCGATATGAAGCACTACGGCACGCGTGCCGTGCCATCGCTGCGCTATCTGCGGCGCGTGCCGATCTGGACGCACACGTATGCGAGCAGCGCCAAGGAACGCATGGAGGATGGCGACAACATGCCTTCCGGCGGCTACACCTGGGATGGGCGCTTCGACCGCCCGGCAGACCAGGCCGCGTTCCCGCTTTTGAATCCCGACGAGATGGCCAACGCGGACGCTGCCGCGGTCGCGAGCAGATTGAGCAGGAGCGCTTACGCTGCGCGTTTTCGTGCCGTGTTCGGTGACGACATCTTCTCGCGTCCGGCCGACGCGCTCGCGGCGCTCGGCAAGTCGCTGGAGCGCTTCCAGTTCGACGATCCGAGCTTCCAGCCGTTCGACAGCAAGTTCGATCGCGTGCTGGACGGCAAGGCGCAGTTCACCGCGCAGGAGGCGCGGGGCTTCAGCCTGTTCGTCGATCCCGAGCGAGGCAACTGCGCATCGTGTCACCTGGTCGGCAAGGGCGCGGCCGGTGCGCATCCGACGCTTTCCGACTACAACTTCCAGACACTGGGCGTGCCACGCAACCCGGAGATTCCGGCCAACGCCGATCCGAAGTACTACGACTTGGGTTTGTGCGGCCCGATGCGGACCGACAAGACCGACAACAAGTGGTACTGCGGCATGTTCAGAACGCCCACGCTGCGCAACACCGCAACCCGCCAGGTGTTTTTCCATAACGGCCGCTTCCACACGCTCGAAGATGCTTTGCGCTTTTACGTGCAACGCGACACGAACCCGGGCAAGTGGTATCCGCATGCCGGTGGCAAGCAGCAGTTCGACGACCTGCCGGTGCAATACCAGAGCAACGTCGACCATCGCACCGCGCCGATGACGAATCACAAAGGCGGCAAGCCGGTCTGGTCGGACAGCGATATCCGCGACGTGATCGCCTTTCTGGAGACATTGAACGACAGCGACGCAGCAGAGGCGAACAAAAAGATCGCGGCGCATTGAGCTCGCGGCGGAATACCGATTCAACAGATCCAGGCGTAGAGGGGACGAAGCGCCGAAACAACCAGTGGTTTTGGAACGGGGTTTCGGCGCGCGTACCGCCGCCGGAAGAAGGCTTCCAGCGATTGAGACGGTTGCAGCGGTCGTTAAAACGCGTCCCGTGGGGAGCCAGTGGGGAAGTTGCGGCAACTGCGCGGAAACGGCGAAGACGGTCTGTCAGAACTGCCCCGTCACCTGGAATCCGAGCGTCACGCGCGCAGTTGGAAGGCCGGATGGTTTATAGATGGGCGTACCTGCAAAGAGGTCATAGGCGAGCGCACCTGTCTTTGCCGATGCGCTGCCGCGCACACCGATCACCGCGCCCGCCAGTTGGGTACCGGCGAGAAATGCGGTGTTCGGCCCGAACACGCGGCCGTAGTCGATACCGGCATACACAGACTGGCCCGTCGATCCAACCGGTAGCCGCAACTCATTGCGCCAGAAGAAACCGCGTTCGGCCGCGAGCATCGTTTCGCCGTCGAAGCCGCGCACCGTGTAGCGGCTGCCGATGGTCAGGTCATCGATATAGTTGAGCGTGTTGTTGGTGAACTGGCCGTGAACGGTTGTGACGCAGCGTAGCGGCTGGTTCGCGATCTGGAACGGCACCGACAGGTTCGCGTCGAGGACGGCCATGCGGAAGCGGTAGGTCGGGCCATTCTCGTAGAAGTCTGGTGTCGCCCCAAGTCCGTCCACACCCTGACGGTACGCGAGACTGCCGTCGAACTGCGACGCGCCGAAGTAATGACGATCGGTCAGCGCCGCCTCGATGAAGGTGTTGTTGCGCCGCTGCTGCGGGATAGCGGTGTCTTCAATAAAGCTTTCACCGAAGCGCTTCGTGAGCCTGAACTGCGCGCCGAGTACGTTGTTCTGGCTGCGCATGAGGACACGCGCCAGTTTCAAATCGACCGTCTGCGAATTGCCGCTGGACACGAAAGTCGTGTTGACGCCCGCGATCTGCTGATAGTACGTGTTCGTATAGGCTGACAGCGTGCCAGTCCAGTAGCCCCACGGAATCGAGTAGGAACCGTTCCAGCCGTGCGAGCCGAGACCCTTGTCGCCGAATTCAAGGTCCTGACTCACACCGACGTTGAAAATATCGTTCAGCCCGAGCGGATTGTCGATGCCCAGGCTCAGGTTGCCTTGCAGCTTGCCGGTGGCCCGCGTGCCCGAGTTGTCCACCGAGGCGACCACCGTCCACGGCTTCACGCGCTTTACCGTGACGACAATGTCGCTTTCGCCAGGTACATCCGTTGGCTCGATTTTCATGTCCACGTCCTGGCTGCTGACGCGCTTCATCTGCTCGAGTCCCTGTTCGAGGTCGCGCAGGTTCAGCAGGTCACCCTCGCGGGCCGGGAAGGCGGTTTTCCACGTGCCGCGCGTGGCAGGTTCGGCGAAGCGGATCGCACGCACAACACCCGGCACCAGCGCGAACTTCAGCGCGCCGGTAGAGAGGTCCTGCTCTGGCAGCAGCACGCGCGTGGTGATGTAGCCCCGGCTCAGGATGACCTGTTGCAGTCCCTTCGTGAGCGTGTCGAGTCCTGCCTTGCCCACGCATTGTCCCGTGTAGTGGTCGAGCCATTCGCGGGCGAACGCGAAGCGGTCGAGCGGCAACGCGGATGCGCCTTGCGAGCGCACGGCATCAGGTAGCGTCGCTGGCACGTCAAGCACGAACGAGTCAATGCGGAAGCACGGCGTTTCAGCCGGCAGATCCGGCCAGCCAGAGGCGCGCTCAACGGTCGAGCGCACCGAAGGCGCATTGACAGTAGCGTCGCGTTCCTGTGCATTGCGTTGCTGCTCGACCTGCTGGTTCTGCTCGGCGTTGGCGCGTGCCGCTGCTGCGGTATCCGCAGGCGTCGGCGTCTGCTGCGCGTGCGCGAGCGTTATCAGGGCTGTGAGCGGCAATGCCGCTAGCCTCTTTTGAATTCTCATAACAGTACAGATGAGTTTAGGCCAGCGCGTATCGCGTGCGCTGAGAGCCTCTGGGCTTAGTGTGTGGACAATGCCGCGTCAATAACATGGCGATCTCGTTCATTGAATACAGCTTGAAGTGAGTGCGCCTCGCCGGGTCTCCAGTCACAAATTGCATCCCGCAGCACCTCAAGATACGTTCTCATCTCTTCAGCCAATAGTCCGGGCAAATCATCGTGGACCACGACAACTTTAGCTTCATTGATCCAATGAAAATCGCGGAGGCAGTCAAAGAGTGCGTTCCAGTTAAAGCCGAAGTAGCTGGGAAACGAGAGGGCCGCAGCATATCGCTCAAACAGTTGCTGTGCTGTGCGGATATCCCCGGCGATTCTTCCAATACAGGCATCAGAAGCTCGAAACTCCCCTGTATCTCGGACGAAAGTGAAAACGTTCATAGTGATCTGCCTTATTTCTTCACGGGAACAAATGTTTGATAGTGGTCGGGGGTGTAATAGATTTCCCCGCCTTGACCAGTAACGATGCGCTGCGGACCTGGGCCGCTAACTCCGGGCGTAGTAACAACATACTCGGTGTAGTAGCCAGGTGCCTGGGCGGGCAAGCTCTGAACACCGTTCACGGGCCTATTTTGGAAGACGGTTCCATCATTGCGAGAAATTGGTGTGCCGCCGCTCGCGATCCGATCAAGCGTAGGCTGCAAATCTACGATTCCTTGATAACTCGTTCCAGTGAATTTGTCCGTAACCGTAGCACCAGCGATCATCGACGTCTTCCCCGAAGTAGCTTTACCTGCCGCTGCGGCCCCAGCCGCTAGCGCAGTGGACGGGACCGTAGCGACTCCCGTCCCTGGTGATACATATCCGCCCTGTTGCCCAAGCATCGCGCGCTCCTTGTCAAGCGCCTGCTTCAGTTCCTGCGCCTCCTTCTTCGCCTCGGTGTCGTTCTTGTCGTTCGCGGCGTTGTACAGGTTCACGTTCGATGCCATCGCCGCGCCCGCCGTGCCACCAACCGCTGCGCCCGCAAGACCCGACGCAATATTCCCCGCCAGATTGCCGATCAGCGACGAACCGGTCGCACCCGATACCGAATCGCGGAGCCCCTTCATCTGGTCAGCCAGCTTCGAAGAAATCGCCGCGCCTGCTGCGCCGCCCACCGCGCCGAACGCGCCACCACTCAGGCCGCCGATCAGCGCACCGCCCGCGAAGTGGAGGCCCGCTCTGGCATCGCCTCCCTCACTCCACGAATCGAAGTCGGCCAGCGCCGCCGCCATGCCGTCAAGGTCGCCGTTCTTGTAGGCGGTTTTTGCTGCGTCGAGCGCGTCATCACGCTTCATGTCCGCATACGCGCCGATGCCTTGCGACACCGCCTGACCCGCCGCCTGCGCGGCCTGCATCGTGTCGGCCTGCTGGTTCAGGATCGCGTTCACGTCCGGCGTTTTCGCAACCGTGCCGTTCGTGTTCGTCGTGTCGCGCGACAGGTTCGCAACGTCCTGCGTCTGGCCCGCGCCGTTCGTCACGTTGATCGTGCCCGCGCTAATCGCGCTGCGCGTGGTCGCGCTCTCGTCACCGCTTTCGTTCTGTGAAATCATCGGCGACACGCCCGGATGGCCGCTCACCGAACCTGGGCCAACCGCCTTGCCGGTGTTACCACCGAAGCCCACGCCCGCACTGATACCGTTGCTGTTGGCGCTGTAGTGCGACTGGTTCTGGATATCACTGAACGTGAGCGTGCCGGTCGTTAGGCTGTTGTTCGACGCGTCGGCCGTGCTCGATATCACACCGCCCGTCAGGTCCGTATTGCCCTTGACGTTGATGTTGAACCCGCCATCTCCCGCACTAATGCCAGCCTGTTCGTTGACACCTGCATAGTTTGAATCGGCATGGCCGTTCTGCGCGCTGAAGCTGGCGCTGGCGCCACCCTGGCTGATCGTGAAACCGCCGCCCGTGCTGCTCTGGTGCGCGGCGCTGTTCGTCACGTCCTGCACACTCACGATATTCAGGTTGCCGCCTACGTCGGCCGCGATCTGCCTGCCGTTGACCTGCGAGCCGATGATGTTCGTGTCGCCGCCCGATATCACCGTGACGCTGTTCGCGCCGTTCACATGTGACGCGTTCTGGATCGACGCGTCGCTGTTCGCGTCGCCATGCGCGTTCGCCATCGCTGCGGAGACGCCGAAGCCGCCGCCGAGCGTGTACTGCACGCCAACGCTTGCACTGCTGGAGCTGTTCGAGCTACGCGTCGAATCGGTGTCGGTCGTGTTGATGACGTTCACCTGGTTTTTCGCCGCCAGAATGACATCGTTCGCGCTGACGTTCGAGCCGGCGACAGTCAGGTCGCCATTCGTTGCCACGAATCCCGCCGTGCCGCCTGCCTGCACGCTGGAGCCCCGCTGCATCGTCTGATCTTCCGACGACTGGCTTTCGCTTTTGCTGGACCCGATACTGACCTTGATGCCGATGTCGGGCTTGCCACCATCGGCCAGGGTTTTCGCCCCCATCCCCGCTATCGCTGCATCGCCCGCCGCCGCAATGCTGTGCAAAGCGGCAGCACGGTCGTTGCCCGTGCTGGCCGAATTCTTCGCCGCCTGACTTTCCGAATACGCGTTGTTGATCGCATCGCCGACCGAACCCGCCAGACCAATCGTGAGGCCGCTGCTGCTCGTCTTCTGCGTCTGCGCCTGGTGCGAGGTATCGGTGGCCGCATCGATGATGACGTTCGCCGCCGTTCCAGCGAGGTTCCCGCCCGCGACAAGATCGCTGCCGGTGACGTGCAGGGTGTTACCCGCCTGGATCGACAGGTCGCCGTTCAGCGAACCGACCGTGCTCGCGTTGTTCGTGACACCCGATGCCTCACTGATCGTCGCGAGCTTGTTGGTGCCGACCGTCACGCTCAGGCCGCTCGTTCCCAGCCCCGTTTGCGTCTCCTCATAGCTGCTGGACGACTGCATGGTGTCCTGTGACGTCGTGATATTCACGTCATGCACTGCACTGAGCGCGACATCGTTCGTACCGACAATCGTGCTGCCTTTCACATTGATGTCGTTACCGCTGGCGATAGTCACGGCGTCTGCGGAAACTAGGCTGCCCTGCGAGAGCGTGGCGGTGGTGTGGCTCGAACTCGCGACTTCCTTGCCGCTCACGATATTGCTGTGGCTGTGCTGTTCCTGCGAATTGTCGACATAGGTCGCGGTGGCCGCGCCGATGTTGACGTTGTTCGCCGCCGCCAGCGTCGCCGTCCCCTGGTCGAGACTAATCGCGCTGCCGATGAGGTTGAGATCGTGGCCCGATGCAACGGTCAGTGAATCTCCGGCACGGAGCGTCGTCCCCGTCAGGGTATCGGCCGATGTATGCTGCGACGCTGAATAGCTGACGTGGCTATCGCTACCGGAACTGCTGCTGTCGACGGTCGAGGTCGCCTTCGCTGCCTGGAGCGTGACTTCGCCGTTCGCCGCAACCGTCCCGCCACCGCCCAGGTTGATATCAGCGCCCGTCGCGGTCAGGTTGCCGCCCACGCCGATCTGTGAGACGCCGCCTACGTTAATCGAACTGCCTGTCGTCTGGTTGAAGTCGGTATCCGATACGCCGTTCGCGCCCGCGACCACCTTATGCTCGCCGGTCTGCACCGAGCCGATCTCGTAGTTGCCGCCAACGGCCATGCCGAGGTTGCCGCCCACGTTCAGGTTGCCGCCGTTCTGCTCAAGGTTGCCACCCGTCACAATTGCCGCGTCGCCCTTGACGTTGAGGTTCGCGATGGGGCCGAGCGCGGTCGTGGTACGCGTCGCTCCCGTCGCGCTGACCTGATCGACGGTATTCACCGCGGTATTGAGGATCAGGTTGCCGCCCGCGTTCAGCGCGAGGCTGCCCGCATTCACGGTGGCCGAGGTCAGGTCCACATTGCCAGTGGTCGCCAGCGACATCAGCCCGCCGCTTTGCAGCTTGCCGAACGCGTTGCCGATCTGCTGGCCCTGGATCGACAGCGTATTGCCTGCCTGCACCGTGCCGCTATTCGTGAACGTCTGCGTGTTCTGAAGGTCGATGTCGGTCGCCGCAATCAACGGCCCGTTCATGTCCTGCTGGCTGGCCTTCGCGAGGTAGACGACCGGTACGAGTACCTGTTGCCCGTTGACGGTCTCGGTCTGCATGATGATGACGTTACTCGTGAGCGCGGCCACCTGCTCAGCCGACAGGCTCATGCCGAGCGGCAGATCGAGCGACTTCGACAGCGACGCGCCCGCGTCGAGCAGAGCCTGATACATCGACTGAAGGTCGGTGTACGGACCGAGTACCGCCTTGCCAGTGAGCGACGTAATCTGGTTCCGGACCAGTTGCTGTTCGTAGAACCCGTCGCCCAGGCGCTTTTCCGTCGTCTGCGGATTCAAGCCAAGCTGTTGCAGGTAGTAGTCGCTCGATATGAATGACTTCTGGTTCGTGAACGCCGGGTTGGTCTCGATCAGGTAGGTTGCGCCCGGTGCGCTCGCAGGGCTGAACAGTCCGCCCTGGGGAATCGAGAGGTTTTGCAGCACGTTCTGCGCAGTCGCACTGGCGATGACCGGATTGACCAGACCGCCGCCGCTGATTCCGCCAACAGTCACGCCGCCCAGCGACTGGCCGGGCACAAGACCGGGCGAAGACATCCCGGCGTTACCCGCCGTGTTATCGATGTTCACGCCCGTGCCGGAAAGCGTGCTGCCTGCGACAAACGTCGATTCGTAGCTCGGCAGCGCGTAGGTGCGGATGTCAGCCGGCGCGACCTGGTAGCCGCCCGGATTGGAGGTCACGAACGTCGCGTTGCCGAACGGCAACTGCCAGTTGTATTCGGTGTTGTCGTAATTGTTGTAGTGATACTGGCCTGAATAGGTTACCTGCAGGCCGGGCGCAAGTTGCCCGCGCCAGCTATTCTGGTCGAGCGTCACGGGCGCGGCGATGCTGCCAGCCGCAGCAACGGCGCTCCAGTAGTTCTGGAAGGTGTCGACGTTCGACGCATCGAGGTTGCCCCCGGCGATGATCTGCGCCTGCGGGCTGATCCCCGTGATGAGGTTCGCGAGCGCCACGCCCGTATAGGTCGTGTACTGGTAGGTGCTGTTCCACTGGCCGCCGTGCGGCGGATTGACCGGCATGCCGCCTGGCTGCGCCTGCGCCGCGGCGATGGCGGCGGGATCGTAGTTAGAGGCATTCGGATCAAACTGGAGGCCCTGGACCTGCGGATTGCCCGGACCGCATGCCGCCATGTCAATGGCCGCGCAGCCGGACAGGCTGATACCCAGCGCCTGGACAAGCGGGGAACTCGCGTCCAGCGGCTCCACGTAGGACCCGTCGGTCGTCATCACGCGCCGCGTGTTCGTGACCTGGGTCGCGTACAGCCCCATGTCGCCCGAGGACTGGATCAGCGCCGAGACGTTGTTGATCAGGTTCGCGTTGGTATAACTGCCGTCCGCGTTTTTTCCACCCGCCAGCACGACCTTGCCGAGACCGTAAATCGCGGTGGTCGCCTGCGTATCGGTCGTCGTGGTGTCGTCGCGGTTCTCGATATCGGGCGCGAGCAGGTCGAGCGTGCCGTTACTGTCCGTCGCACCGATCAGCGCGGTCGACCCGACGTTCGTGATCGATTGCGTGGCGTTCAGCGAGACGCTGCCGCCGACCATCACGCCCGTATTTTCCAGCGTGTCCGAGTGCGTCGCGAGCGTGCCGCCCGCCATCATGACACCGCTGTTCCGGACATCGGCGGCATGGACGTTCAGGTTGTTCGCCGCCTCAACCAGCGCGCCATTGCTGAACGTGCCCGGCAGGGTGAAGGACAGGTCATGACCGGCGTTGAACTGCACCTCGGGCGTGGGCGCGAAATCGCCCTGAACGCTCACTGCCACGTCATGAGCCGCGCTGTAGGTACCACCGCCCGTCAGCGTCGCGGCATTCACGGACAGATCATGCGTCGCGCCAATCTGGCCGTTCGCGTTCATCACCGCGCCGGTCGTCGTGATGGCAACGTCGCCGGTCGAGCCCGCAAAACTGCCGATCCTGCCGCCGCTGTTGTCGACGGTATCCGCCTGAACCGCGAGGCTCGCGCCGCTCAGTTGACCGCCCTGCGTATTGGAGAGCGATGACGTGTCGACGGCCACATGACCGTTACCCGTCATGACACCGCCGCTGTTGACGATCTGGCTGCCACCCTGCAAGGTCGCATCGCCCGTGCCGAGGTTGCTGATGAGACCGTTCGTATTGTCGATCGACGCAGCCTGAACGCCGAGCGTGCCCGCATCGCCCGCCGCGCCCGTGCCCGACTGGATCTGTCCGTTCGTATTCGTCAGCACGCCGCCACTGGCGAGCGAGAGGGACGTGAGCGAGCGCATCGCGCCCTGCGTATTGTTGATATTGCCTGCGATGCTCGCCGCGATATTGCCCTGCGCGGCGAACACGCCCGTCGCGTTGTTCAGACTCCCGGCCTGTGCGGCGATCTGACCGGCGGTGATGATCGTTCCGTCGACGTTCGAGATTGACCCGGCACCGTTACCCGGCGTAATCGTCAGCGTGCCGGTACCCGCATGCGTAATCGTGCCGCCGTCGTTGTCGAGCGCGGCCGGTGCAAGCGTCAGGTCCGTGCTGTTGGTCTGGAGTGTGCCGCCTGCCGAGTTGTCGAGCGCACCGGTCACGTCGAGCGTCGTCGCGCCGGTTCCGGTCTGCGTGATCGTGCCGCCGTGGTTGACGAGATTCGTTCCGTGCAGCGCAATCTGATTCGCGCTGATCGCGCCCGAGCTGTTGTCGATTGTCGTGGCACTTGCGCTCGCCAGCTGGCCGGCTGCGATTGTGCCGGAACTGGTCAGCACCGTGCCCGCCGAGACGGTCGTGTTGCCGTTGGCGGCCAGGATGCCGCCGTTGAATAGCGTCTGCACGGCGTCAGCAATCAGCGACTGCACTGCCGTGATCGAGCCCGCGTTGGCAAGCTGCCCGGCCCGCGCGGTCACGCTCCCGTTGCCACCGATGGTGCCGCCCGCGCCGTTGTTCAGCAGGCCGGTTGTGACAACGCTCAGGCCATCGCCATTGAGTGAGGCGATGTGGCCTGCCGTATCGTCGAGGCTGCCTGCGTTCGCCGTTAGCGCCTCCGCCGCCTGCATCGTGCCGCCCGCGTTCGACGCAGCACCTGTCACGTTAGCCGTCAGCGGACCACCCGAAACGATCTGGCCGTTGCGGTTCGAGAGTGCGCCAGCCGTGATGGTCTGCGCGCCGCCCGATGACATTGCACCGTTGTCGTTCATGAGCGTGCCGGCCGCGCGCGCCTCGATCGCGCCGCCCGCCGTCGTGGTCGCGCCCGACAGGTTCAGGTCGCCGCTGTTCGCAGCGAGTGAAAGCGCGCCATTCGCCGAACTGATCGCGCCCGCAAGATTGATCGCTGCGCCATTCACGCTCACATCGCCGCCCGCGACATTGCGGCCGGTTGCGGTGACAGCGCCGGATGCGCTTACATTCAGGTCGCCGGTCCGCGCGAGCGAGCCGTCGCCGTTCACGCCCGCCGCGAGCGCGCCAGTTGAATTCACGCTGGCGGCGTTGACGGTTGTATTTTGCTGCGCGGCCACCATGCCGCTGTTCGTGACCGTACCGCTGGCCGAGAGAATCGCGCTTTGCTGCGCGTAGGTCGTGCCGCTGTTCTGGATATCGCCAGCGGTGGCGGCAAGATTGCCGCTTGCGCTGGTCCTGCCGGTGAGGGACAGCAGGCCGTTCGATTGCAGCGTCAGGTCGCCCGCCTGCGCGGCGATTACGCCCAGGTTCGAAACACCGACACCGTACTCGTTGCTCGCCAGAAAAATCCGCCCGCTGTACATGCCGCCCAGCTGGCTCACGTCAATCGAGACGGCCGGTGCGGGTCCGTCGCCCGCAATCGGCGTGAACGCCAGTGAGTCGTGACCGATCTGGTTTGCGCCGGTGATGACATTCAGGCTTTTCCCGGCGTACACCTCCGCATTGACCTGCACCGCTCGGGCCAGCAGGTCAACCTGATTCACAGTCGAGCCGTCGAGTCCCGCTCCCTGCACGGTAATGTTGCCGCGAGTCACATTAAAACCCGTGAGCGAACCATCCGGGGCAAAGTTCGGCGTGCCTGTCGTCAGAATGGCGCGCGAGGTATTCAGAAAGCCGCCGCCGTTCACCGAAATGCCGGAACCGTTAGCTATCACCACCTCTGCGCGTTGCCCGGCCACTTCGAGCATGCCGTTGATCTGACTCGCCGCGCTGCTGTTGACCTGGTTCACGATGATGCGCGCAGCCTGGTTCGTCCCGAAGTTCGGGTTGCCGTTGATCTGCCCGGCCTGCTGCGTGCCCGTTATCACGGGTGAATTGTTCAGAATCGCGCCTGAACGCGAGATGTCAAATTGCGAATAGGTATTCAGTGATACGCCACCACTCCCAGAGGGCCGGTTCACGTTCACCTGTGGTAATCCGTTCGCGGTACTGATCACGTTCGGCGCGTTCGCGCCAGAGGGGACGATCTGTGCGTCCGACAGAGCGGGAGCGAATCCGGCGAATACCAGCACGGCAAAGGCCACGTGGCGCATCGCGAACTGCGTGATAAAAACAGGAGTGCAAGGCGCGCGGGGTTCGCCGTCACCGGTCCGGCCATGGGCGACGGCTGTTTCTGCGACGGCAACGAGCATGCCCCGACAGCGGCTGAATACCAGCCGGAAGATATTCTTATTCATTTTGCGTGACGCTTTTTTGGCTATCTTCCGAAGATAGGCCAACATGCTTTTCAGATCTGTCAGGCAATGTTAATGAATGCGCGATGACAACAGATTTTCGAAAATCGGAGCGGTCTGATGGACGTTTTTTTTCGGAAATATGTGGATTCGAATATCCGTCAGCTGACTACCGGTTTTACTGCGACGCAGACGGAAAGGCGGCATCGGCCCGCCTTTGCCGTCAGGGATCAACGCGTTCGTGCTTCGTCGCGAGAGCGCTCAAAGCCGCCAGACTGTCGCCTGCGCTTTGTGCCACGTCGTCGAGAAGGTCTGCCGCATCACGACGCGTGAGTCGCCGGTTCGGAAGGTCCTTCGCGTCGAGCCCCAGAGTGGTGAACAGTTCGTGATCGCAGTCATTGATGCGCCGGTAGTCTTCCCCGATATGGACCAGGACTTCCAGCAGCCGGCGCTGTTCGTGTCTTTCCTATGCGGTTACGGAAAGATTCCTGATTATTGATTCGCAAATATGACGCGATATTCAAGTTGCCGCCCTTGCCGTTCGCAATGATGGAAAGCGGCCAAAGCAAATCAAAACTTCATCATCAACTTCAACAACGCATTCACACGCCGACCGTAGGGCGGCGAGATCAACCCCCGCGCATTCAATCGCGCCTGCATGAGCACGGGCTTCATCTTCGAAAACGTAACGAACCCCTCATACCCGTGGTACGCCCCCATCCCACTCGCCCCAACCCCGCCGAAAGGCAAACTCTCACAGGCAAGCTGCATCAGCGTCTCATTAACCGCCATGCCACCGGCAATAGTTTCGAGCGTGACACGCTCAATAGTCCGCGCATCGTCGGCATAGAGATAAAGCGCCAGCGGCCGCGGCCGCGCATTGATCCATGCGATCGCATCATCGAGGGTGTCGTATGGCACGAGCGGCAACAGCGGCCCAAAAATCTCCTCCTGCATCAGCGCGCATTCGTTCGGCGCGCCGGTCACGGCGATCAGCGGGAAGCGCCGGCTCGCGGCATCGGGCGTCGCGTCGGTTAGCGCATGCAACTGCGCACCCGCAGCCCGCGCTTCGTCGGCGAGGCGTTCGAGCCGCTCGAAGTGCCGCGCCGAAATGATCGACGTGTAGTCAGGGTTCTGCGCGAAATTCGGATACATCCTCGCCATTCGCACGCGCGCCCGTTCGATGAACGCCTGCTCCTTGCCGCGCGGCACCAGCACGTAGTCGGGCGCGACGCAGGTCTGCCCGGCGTTCAGCGTCTTGCCGGCGATCAGGTTGTCGACCGCGTTGTCGAAACGCGCATGCGCGCCGATCAGCGCCGGCGACTTGCCGCCGAGTTCGAGCGTGACCGGCGTCAGATGCTCGGCCGCCGCGCGCATCACTTCGTGGCCGACCTTCGTCGAGCCGGTGAACAGCAGATGATCGAACGGCTGCGCGCTGAACGCGGCCGCGAGCGCCGCATCGCCGTTGACGACCGCGACGTGATTGCGCGCGAAGGTCTGGCCGATCAGCAACTCGAATAGCGCCGAGGTGCGCGGCGTCAGCTCGGACATCTTGATGATCGCGCGATTGCCGGCCGTCAGCGCGCTGATCAACGGCCCGACCGCGAGCAACACGGGGTAATTCCACGGCACGATGATGCCGACCACGCCGAGCGGCTGCGGCACCACCTTCGCGCGCGCCGGCAGCAGCCATTTGTTGGTGCGGCGGCGCTGCGCTTTCATCCAGCGCTTGCCGTGACGCAGCGCGGCGTCGATCTCTTCCTTCACGAGCAGGAATTCGGCGAGCAGCACTTCTTCCTTCGCGCGATTGCCGAAGTCCGCGTGCATCGCATCGGCGAGCGCGTCGCGATTGTCGAGCATCAGCTTGCGCAGCGCGCGCAGATGCGTCGCGCGCGTGTCCCACGACGGATACGGCGCGCGCAGATGCGCGTGACGTTGATCGCGCAGCAGCGCTTCGAGCGCGGCGACTCCCGCCAGATCATTCTTCATGTGAGTCCACTCCCTGATGGATGACGATGCGCGTCGAGCGCGCTTATTGGATTGAGCTTGGCGTCGGTATTGCGAGCGGAGCGCCCGGAGTTAGCGTGCCCCGCCGCGCTTAAGCGGGAAAGGCGCGCTCGATGATCGCCGCGTGATCGAAAGTGGCCGGCAGCGTGCCGTACACGCGGCCGCTTTCGCCGCAACCGTCGGCGACACGCGTCGCGATGAACGCGTCGGCGACCGCCGCGGGCGCGTGCTGGGCGAGCAGCGTCGCCTGGGCGAGCAGCACGATCTGCTGCGCGATACGTCGTGCCGACGCCTCGCGCTGTTCAGCTGGCCCGTTCAGCGTTGCGGTCAGACGCGCGAGCGCCGCCCCCAACGCCGGATGCGCGCGCGCGACGTCCTGCCAGGCGGCGAACAGCGCTTGCGCGGCTTGCGGCTCGCGCTCCATCGCGCGCAGCACGTCGAGGCACATCACGTTGCCCGAGCCTTCCCAGATCGAGTTGACCGGCGCCTCGCGATAGAAGCGCGCCATCGGCCCGGTTTCGACGTAGCCGTTGCCGCCCCACACTTCCATCGCCTCACCGGTGAATTCGAGCGCGCGCTTGCAGACCCAGTACTTCGCGGCCGGCGTAACGATGCGCCGCCACGCGCGTTCGGCCGATGAAGCCGACGACGCGTCGGCGGATTCCTCGAAGGCGCGCGCGAGACGCATGAACAGCATCGTCGCCGCTTCCGATTCGAGCGCGAGATCGGCAAGCACGTTGCGCATCAGCGGCTGCTCGGCAAGGTGCCGGCCGAACGCGCTGCGATGCCGCGCATGATGGATCGCCTGCACGAGCGCGGCGCGCATCAGCGCGGCGCTGCCGATCACACAATCGAGCCGCGTGTAGTTCGCCATTTCGATGATGGTCGGCACGCCGCGTCCTTCGTCGCCGATCATCACGCCGTATGCGTCGAGAAATTCGACTTCGCTGCTTGCGTTGGAGCGGTTGCCGAGCTTGTCCTTCAGGCGCTGGATCTGCACCGCGTTCTTGCTGCCGTCCGGCCCGAAGCGCGGCACGAAGAAGCACGACAGTCCCTCGTGCGTGCCGGTGCGCGCGAGCACCAGATGCGCGTCGCATTGCGGCGCCGAGAAAAACCACTTATGACCGATGAGCCCGTAGGCGCCGCCGCGCCCGCCGGCACCGTCGAGCGCATGCGCTCGCGTCTGGTTGCTGCGCACGTCGGAGCCGCCCTGTTTCTCGGTCATGCCCATGCCGATCATCATCGAGCGTTTCTGCGTGAGCGGCACGTCGCGCGGATCGTGCTCGCGCGTGTACAACTGCTCGCGCAGTGTGCCGAACAACGCGGACTCGCGCTGCAACACCGGAATGCTCGCGAAGGTCATCGTCAGCGGACACAGCGAGCCGGATTCGATCTGCGCATGCATGAAGTAGCCGGCGCAGCGCGCGGCCATCGCGCCGCTTCGCGGATCGGAAAACGGCAGCGCGTGCAGTCCTTCGCGGCGCAGCAGCACGAGCAGTTCGTGCCACGCGGGATGAAACTCGAGCGCGTCGATGCGCTCGCCGCGCGGACTATGCGTGACCAGCTCCGGTGTATGACGGTTGGCGAGCTCGGCGAGCGCGAGCGCGTCGGGCGTCGTCAGCGCAGCGCCGTGTCGCAGCAGCGCCTCGCGATGCCAGCTCGCGCCGTCGCGATCGACGGCCGCGCTCAAGGCGGCGTCGCTCGCGAACAGGTTGTAGTCCGCGAGCTCAGGCGCCTGATTCGTCACCTCGTGAGTCTGGCCGAAGCCGTGCCGTTCCATCTGCTGTCTCCGTTCTTTCGCTATTGTGCGCCGCTTTGCCGACGGCATCCGCGACGTGTTTCGACGCATCTGTTCGAGCGCCGCACGTGACGCCGGATGGGGAGAGAAAGGCGCGCGCCGCGCCGTCTTTGCATGCCGCGCGCGGCCCGTGCGCGCCCTTCATCATAGGGGCGCGATGCCGCCGGCGTTTAGAGGAATCGTTCTGTCAGTAAGCGGCCGCAGCCCCAAAACGCTCCCTACAATGCGCAGAAAACACACGTAGACAAGTGTGCACGAGACAGGGTCCGCGAGCAACGCGGCCCATCAGGAGGAGCGCATGCAATACGACTACATCATCGTCGGTGCGGGCTCGGGTGGCTGCGCGCTCGCGAGCCGTCTCGCGGATAGCTGTCCCGACGCGACCATCGCGTTGATCGAAGCCGGTCCGCATACCGAGCGCAATCTGCTGGTAAACATGCCGGTCGGCGTCGCGGCCGTGGTGCCGAACCGGCTAAAGACCAACTACGGCTACCTGACCACGCCGCAGCCGGGGCTCGCCGGTCGCCAGGGCTATCAGCCGCGCGGCCGCGGTTTCGGCGGATCGAGCGCGATCAACGCGATGATCTATACGCGCGGCCATCCGCTCGATTACGACGAGTGGGCGCGGCTCGGCTGCGACGGCTGGTCGTGGGCCGAGGTGCTGCCGTATTTCCGCCGCGCCGAAGACAACGAGCGCGGCGCCGATGCGTGGCATGGCGAGGCCGGTCCGCTGACGGTGTCCGATCTGCGCTTCAAGAATCCGTTTTCAAAGCGCTTCGTGCAGGCCGCGCTCGAAGCGGGCTACAAGGCGAACGACGATTTCAACGGCGCGGACCAGGAAGGCATCGGTTTCTATCAGGTCACGCAACGAGACGGACGCCGCTGCAGCGTTGCGCGCGCGTATATCTACGACCGGCCGCGCGCGAACCTGCACGCGATCGCCGATGCGACCGTGCTGCGCGTCGTGTTCGACGGCAAGCGCGCGAGCGGCGTCGAGATCGCGCGCGGCGACCGGATCGAAACGCTCGCCGCGCGCGCCGAGGTCGTGCTCGCCGCGGGCGCGTTCAACTCGCCGCAACTACTGATGTGCTCGGGTATCGGGCCGGCCGCGCATTTGCGCTCGCTCGGCATCGAGGTGCTGCACGATGCACCCGAAGTCGGCCAGAACCTGACCGATCACATCGATTTCACGATCAACAAGCGGGTGAGGTCGATCGAGCCGGTCGGTTTCTCGGTGCGCGGCATCGCGCGGATGCTGCCGCAATTCGTCACGTTCATGCGGCACGAGCGCGGCATGCTGTCGAGCAACGTGGCCGAGGCGGGCGGGTTTCTGAAGACCCGGCCGACGCTCGAGCGGCCCGATCTGCAATTGCATTTCTGCGCGGCGATCGTCGACGATCACAACCGCCATATGCACTGGGGCCACGGCTATTCGCTGCACGTGTGCGTGCTGCGTCCGCATAGCCGCGGCTCCGTGACGCTCGCGAGCGCCGATGCGCGTGTCGCGCCGCTGATCGATCCGCGCTTTCTGAGCGATGCGCGCGACCTCGATCTGCTCGTCGAGGGCGCGAAGATCGCGCGGCGCATTCTCGACGCGCCGTCGCTCGCGCTTCATGGCGGCGAGGAGTTGTACACGCGGCCGGGGCAATCGGACGCCGAACTGCGCCAGACGATCGCCGAGCGCGCGGACACGATCTATCACCCGGTCGCGACCTGCCGGATGGGCGGCGACGCGCGCGCGGTCGTCGATCCGCAATTGCGCGTGCGCGGCGTAACGGGGTTGAGGATCGTCGATGCGTCGGTGATGCCGACCCTGATCGGCGGCAACACCAATTCTCCGACGGTGATGATCGGCGAACGGGCCGCGGAGTTGATCGCGGCGAGCCGGCGACAGGGAGCGGGGATGTCGGCGCAGGCGGTTTGATCGCCGCTGACGACGAGTTCGAGAAACGCGGCGGCGCAATGCAACCGCCCGCCGCGCGTCACTCGTGCGCGGGTAGCTAAGCTTCGTCCGGCGCTGCGATTCCGTTGAAGCCGATTCCCGGTCCGAGCATGAAATCGTCGCTGACGTGCGTCGGCAGCGTTTCGCGCGCGACGTCGAGCCATGCGCGCGCCGCGTTCGACAGATAGCCGTTGCGGCGCCAGCCGATCGCCATTTCCCACGGGATCTCCGGTTCGACGACCGGGCGGCAGGTGAACTGCGCGGGGTCGAGCCGGCGGCAATAGGGCGCCGGCAGCAGCGCGATGCCGACGCCGGCCAGCACCAGCGCCGCCATGAAGTCCCAATGCCCGCTACGCCCGACGATAGCCGGCGCAAACCCCGCCGCGCGGCACGCGTTCAGCACGACGTCGTTCAACGCGAGGCTCTCGCCGTAAAACACGAACGGCTCGTTCGCGAGCTGCGCGAGCGGCACCTCGTTCAACGCATCCCAGCGCGAGCCGGTGCGCGCGACGAGCCACAGCAACTGGCGCGACATTGGCAGCACGTCGATGTTGTCGGGATCGACCGGCTGCAGCACCCCGCCGAGTTCCAGCTCGCCGTTGATCAGCGCGGCTTCGATCGCGCGCGAGCCCTGCTCGAACAGCTTCAGTTCGATTTTCGGATAGCGCTGGCGAAACGCGGCGATTGCGGGGGTGAAGAGCTCGCCGCCCATCGGCGGGATGCCGATTGCGAGTTCACCGCGCCCAAGGGTGTCGAGATCGTTCAGTTCGGCCTGCAGTTGCGCGTGCGCGGCGAGCACGTCCTGGCCGCGCTGATAGACGATCCGGCCGACGTCGGTCAACACCATCTGACGGCCGTCGCGCAGCAGCAGCGGCGAGCCGATTTCATCTTCCAGCGACTTGACCATCTTGCTGATGGTCGGCTGCGTGACGAACATCTGCTCGGCGGCGACCGTGAAGCTCTGTTGACGGACTACTTCGACGAAATAGCGCAGCGCGCGGAGTTCCATGATCGCGGCCTCCAGAATTCCAGTTTGGAATGGTTCGGATGATTGTAAGTCATTTTGTTTATGGCGCGATGCGCCCCATACTGAATGCTTCCGAGTCAGCCAGGGAATCCCATGTCCACCCCAGTTTTCGCCCGTTCCGTTCCTCCCGCCGATGGCGGTTCGAGCGGCGGCGCGGGTGGCTTCGGCCGGGTTGCACGCATCGCCGTGCAAAGCGCCGCGATCGCCGTGCTGTGGATGGGCGCGGATTTCATCGTGCGCCGGCTGCATCTGCCGGTGCCGGGCGGCGTGCTCGGCCTCGTCGTGCTGCTCGCGCTGCTGTTCTGCGGCGGCGTCGCGCCGCGCTGGGTCAAGGCCGGCGCGGACTGGCTGCTGTCCGACATGCTGCTGTTCTTCATTCCGGCCGCGGTCGCCGCCGTGCAATACGGCGGCCTTTTCCGCGCGGACGGCTGGCGCCTCGCGCTCGTCGTGATCGCCGGCACGCTGATGGTGATGGTCGCGGTGGCGTTCGCCGTCGATCAGGCCGCGCGCGTCGAACGACGTTTCGCGCTGCGCCGGGTGCGGGTTGCGCGCGAGGCAGGCAGTCTGTCGCGCGAGCGCCGATGAACCCTCACTTTTTCGCTTCGCTGCTGGCCGACGACGCCTCTCGCCTGATCGCGGCAGGCTGCCTCGTGCTGACGATCGCGCTGTATTTCGCGTCGAAGGCGTTGTATGCGCGCGTGCGCTCGCCGTGGCTCACGCCGATGCTGACCGTGCCGGCCGCGCTCGTTGCGATCGTCGCGCTCGCGCACATTCCGTATTCGCTGTACTTCGAAGACACGCGCTGGCTGATGTGGCTGCTCGGCCCCGCGACGGTCGCGTTCGCCGTGCCGATCTACGAGTACCGCGCACTGCTGAAGCGCCACTGGATCTCGCTGTCCGTCGGCGTGACGGTGGGCATTCTGGTCGGCGTCGGCGGCTCTCTGATGCTCGCGAAGCTGCTGCATCTGTCGCCGGAATTGCAGCGCAGCCTGATGACGCGCTCGGTGTCGACGCCGTTCGCGCTCGCCGTGTCCGACCGGATTCACGCGCCGAAGGACCTGAGCGCGCTGTTCGTGATCGCGACGGGCGTCTGCGGGATGCTGTTCGGCGAATTCGTGCTCGCGTTCATGCCGCTGCGCACGCGGCTCGCGCGCGGCGCGCTGTTCGGCGCGGCCGCGCACGGCGTCGGCACCGCCAAGGCACGCGAGCTCGGCAGCGAGGAGGGCGTGGTGTCCAGCCTGACGATGATGATCGCCGGCGTCGCGATGGTGCTGCTCGCGCCGATGCTGGGACTGCTGCCGATCTGAACCAGCGCGCCACGCCATCCCGCGCACGCCGAAGTCATCTCGATTTGCTACAATCGCCGTTCGTCTTCGAGGAGCGTTGCGACGGGTACCGCGAATCCGCATTCGCCGGCCGCCCGCCAGGCTCGAAGGCTTCAATCGGCAGCATGGAATGCGCATCACGCGAATCCGTGCGTTGCCTCAAACCGCGCTCACGTCACATTTCTAGTCAATTTCTTAGAAAGGAGGGCGTGATGAACGCCGCAGTCATCGATTCCCAAAAGCAGGATTACGTTGTTGCCGACATGTCGCTCGCCGCTTGGGGCCGCAAGGAACTCACCATCGCCGAGACCGAAATGCCCGGCCTCATGCAAACGCGTGAAGAGTACAAGGCGCAGCAGCCGCTGAAGGGCGCGCGCGTCGCCGGCTCGCTGCACATGACGATCCAGACCGGCGTGCTGATCGAGACGCTGACCGCGCTCGGCGCCGACGTGCGCTGGGCCTCGTGCAACATCTTCTCGACCCAGGACCATGCCGCCGCCGCGATCGCGCAGGCCGGCACGCCGGTGTTCGCGTTCAAGGGCGAATCGCTCGACGAATACTGGGAGTTCTCGCACCGCATCTTCGAATGGCCGAACGGCGAGTTCGCCAACATGATTCTCGACGACGGCGGCGACGCAACGCTGCTGCTGATCCTCGGCTCGAAGGCCGAAAAAGACCGCTCGGTGATCGCCAAGCCGACCAACGAGGAAGAGATCGCGCTGTACAAGTCGATCGCCGCGCACCTCGAGATCGACCCGACGTGGTACTCGAAGCGCCTCGCGGCGATCAAGGGCGTCACCGAAGAAACCACCACCGGCGTGCACCGCCTGTACCAGATGGAAAAGGAAGGCCGTCTGCCGTTCCCGGCCATCAACGTCAACGACTCGGTCACGAAGTCGAAGTTCGACAACCTGTACGGCTGCCGCGAGTCGCTCGTCGACGGCATCAAGCGCGCGACCGACGTGATGATCGCGGGCAAGATCGCGGTCGTGGCCGGTTACGGCGACGTGGGCAAGGGCTGCGCGCAATCGCTGCGTGGTCTGGGCGCGACCGTGTGGGTCACCGAAATCGATCCGATCTGCGCACTGCAAGCGGCGATGGAAGGCTACCGCGTCGTGACGATGGAATACGCGGCGGATAAAGCCGACATCTTCGTGACCGCGACCGGCAACTACCACGTGATCAATCACGATCACATGAAGGCGATGCGTCATAACGCGATCGTCTGCAACATCGGCCACTTCGACTCGGAAATCGACGTTGCGTCGACCCGTCAGTACCAGTGGGAAAACATCAAGCCGCAAGTCGACCACATCATTTTCCCGGACGGCAAGCGCGTGATCCTGCTGGCCGAAGGCCGTCTCGTGAACCTGGGCTGCGCGACGGGCCACCCGTCGTTCGTGATGTCGAACTCGTTCACGAACCAGACGCTCGCGCAAATCGAACTGTTCACGCAGGGCGCGAAGTACGAGAACAAGGTGTACGTGCTGCCGAAGCATCTCGACGAGAAGGTCGCGCGTTTGCACCTGGCGCGCATCGGCGCGAACCTGACCGTGCTGTCCGACGCGCAGGCGGGCTACATCGGCGTCGACAAGAACGGTCCGTTCAAGCCGAACCACTATCGCTACTAAGTAGGCGGCCGCCCGCGGGTTCGAGGCGCGCTTCGCGCGCCCGGCCAAGCGGACGGCGGTGAAAAGTTTGACGGTCTGATCTCGGGGCGGCGCGCAATGCGCCGCTTTGTTCGACAGCGCCGCTTTTCATTTGCTGGACATCTTCCCCGCACAGGTGCTTACAAGGAGTTCTAACATGACCGTGCTGCTGACCTGGCTCATCAACGCGCTCGCGCTGCTGATCATCACCTACATCGTTCCGTCGATCCACATCCGTAGCTTCGGCACCGCGCTGATCGTCGCTATCGTGCTCGGTCTCATCAATGCGGTGATTCGGCCGGTACTGATCCTGCTGACGCTGCCCGTCACGATCCTCACGCTCGGACTCTTCATTCTGGTCGTCAATGCGCTGTGCTTCTGGCTGGCCTCGTCGCTGTTGAAGGGCTTCGAGGTGTCGGGCTTCTGGTCGGCGTTCTTCGGCTCGATCCTGTACAGCATCGTGTCGTGGCTACTGTCCGCGCTCATTTTCGGCAACCGCAGTCTCGGTTGACCTCATTGACTATGAAACCGATCGAACTCTCATTCGAATTCTTCCCGCCGAAAACGCAGGAAGGCATCGACAAACTGCGCGCGACCCGCGCGCAACTCGTGTCGCTCAAGCCGAAGTTCGTGTCCGTCACGTTCGGCGCCGGCGGCTCGACCCAGCAAGGCACGCTCGATACCGTCATCGACATGACGAAGGAAGGGCTCGAGGCGGCGCCGCACCTGTCGTGCATCGGCTCGTCGAAGGAAAGCCTGCGCGCGATTCTTAACGAGTACCGCGCGCACGGCATCCGCCATATCGTCGCGCTGCGCGGCGATCTGCCCTCGGGCATGGGCGCGGTCGGCGAGCTGCGCTATGCATCGGAGCTCGTCAGCTTCATCCGTGCCGAGTTCGGCGACTGGTTCTGGATCGAGGTGGCCGGCTATCCGGAATACCATCCGCAATCGCGTTCGCCGCGTCACGATCTGGAGAATTTCGCGCGCAAAGTGAAAGCCGGCGCGAACTCGGCGATCACGCAGTACTTCTTCAACGCGGACGCGTACTTCCGTTTCGTCGACGATGCGCGCCAGCTCGGCGTCGACGTGCCGATCGTGCCCGGCATCATGCCGATCACGAACTTCTCGCAGCTGATGCGCTTCTCCGAAATGTGCGGCGCCGAAGTGCCGCGCTGGATCGCGCGCCGCCTCGAGAGCTTCGGCGATGACCGCGAGTCGATCCGCGCGTTCGGGCTCGACGTGGTGACGGATCTGTGTCAACGGCTCGTCGACGCGAAGGTGCCCGGTCTGCACTTCTATACGCTGAACGCGGCCACGTCGACCAAGGCGATCTGCGAACGGCTCGCCGTTTAACGGCTATGCCCGCGCGGCCGCAACGGCCGCGCGGTCCCCGCCACCCCGGCGTGGGTCTCGAATTTGTCCCAAATAGCGTGGTAAGTCCCTGTTGAAGCTCATTTTTGGGCTGTCTATCATCGAAAAGCAGCTACCCCGGCTGCTGTGCGGAGGACGATATGACAGTGACAAGAATGACTGCGGCACACCGACTGTTCGCGCTTCACCAGTTCTGCCTGCCGGCTCTCGCCGCGCTCGCGGTCGCCACCAGCGGCCTCGCGCCCGCCGCGTCGCAGGCGGCCTCGCTGCCCGACAAGACGCTGATTTTCTGCTCCGAAGGCAGCCCGGCGGGCTTCGATACCGCGCAATACACGACCAGCGTCGAGTTCAGCGCCGGCTCGTACACGGTCTATAACCGGCTGGTCGAATTTGCGCATGGCAGCACGGACATCGAGCCGGGACTTGCCGAAAAGTGGGACGTGTCGCCCGACGGTCTCACCTATACGTTCCATCTGCGCCGCGGCGTCAAATTCCAGACCACGTCGTATTTCAAGCCGACCCGCGAATTCAACGCGGACGACGTCGTGTTCACCTTCGAGCGCATGCTCGATCCCGAGAATCCGTTCCGCAAGGCGTATCCGGTCAATTTTCCGTACTTCAACGACCTCGGTCTCGCGAAGAACATCGCCAAAATCGAGAAGGTCGATCCGTACACGGTGCGCTTCACGCTGAAGGAAGTCGACGCACCGTTCCTGCAGCAGATCGCAATGCCGTTCGCATCGATCCTGTCGGCTGAATACACGGATCAGCTGCTGAAGGCGGGCAAGGCGTCCGACATCAACCAGTACCCGGTCGGCACCGGTCCGTTCATCTTCCGCAGCTATACGAAGGACGACACGATCCGCTTCGACGGCAATCCCGACTACTGGAAGCCGGGCGTCGCGAAGGTCGGCAAGCTGATCTTCGCGATCACCGTCGATCCGGCCGTGCGCCTGCAAAAGCTGAAGCGCGGCGAATGTCAGGTGATGTCGTATCCGCGCCCGGCCGACATTCCGACCGTGAAGGCCGATGGCTCGCTCGCGATGCCGAGCGAAGTGGGCTTCAACCTCGGCTATATCGCGTACAACACGAGCAAAAAGCCGCTCGACAACGTGCTCGTGCGCCGCGCGCTCGACATGTCGGTCAACAAGAAGGCGATCATCGAAGCGGTCTACCAGGGTGCGGGCCAGCTCGCGACCAACCCGATGCCGCCGACGCAATGGGGCTACGACAAGAGCCTGAAGGACGCGCCGTACGACGTCGACAAAGCGAAAGCGCTGCTGAAGGAGGCCGGCTACCCCGACGGCTTCGAGCTGACGCTGTGGGCGATGCCGGTGCAGCGCCCGTATAACCCGAACGCGCGCCTGATGGCCGAAATGCTGCAGTCTGACTGGGCGAAGATCGGCGTCAAGGTGAATATCGCCACGTACGAGTGGGGCGAGTACATCCGCCGCGCGCACGCCGGCGAGCATCAGGCGATGCTGATCGGCTGGACCGGCGACTACGGCGACCCCGACAACTGGCTCGGCGTGTTGCTCGGCTGCGACGCGGTCAACGGCAGCAACTTCTCGAAGTGGTGCTACAAGCCTTACGACGACCTGATCAAGCAGGGCCGCAGCACCACTAAGATGCCCGATCGGCTGAAGGCCTACACCCAGGCTCAGGAAATCTTCAAGGACCAGGTGCCGTTCACGCCGATCGCGCATTCGACCGTGTATCAGCCGATCAGCAAGAACGTGACGGGCTTCAAGATCGATCCGTTCGGACCGACGCAATTCCTGGAGGTCGGGGTGAAGTAAGCGGACGCGGCGCGCTTTTTGCGCCGCTTTCGTCGCCGGGCGGCTCGAACGGGCCGTCCGGCCCGCGACAGTATCGCGGCAAAACGTTTGCACGAAGTGTTTCCTATCGTCAACAGAGGGATTTTGCTCCGCTTGGTGGCCGGCCCAAGCTCAAGTAATATCCCGCTACGCCGGCGCAAGCCGGCCCTGAACCTGGAGGAAACATGAAGCAAAACAGTCTGTTGCGCGTCGCGCGTGTGTCTACGCTCGTCGCAGCCGCAGCGGCATCCCTGCTTGGCGTCACGAGCGCGCAGGCCGCTGGGATTCCGAACAAAACCCTCGTCTACTGCTCGGAAGGCAGTCCCGCGGGTTTCGATCCGGCCCAATACACGACGGGCGTCGACTTCACGGCCAACACGTTCACCGTCTATAACCGCCTCGTCGAATTCGAGCGCGGCGGCACCAAGGTCGAGCCCGGCCTCGCCGAGAAGTGGGACGTGTCGCCCGATGGCAAGACCTACACGTTCCATCTGCGCCACGGCGTGAAGTTCCAGACCACCTCGTTCTTCAAGCCGACGCGCGAATTCAACGCGGACGACGTGGTGTTCTCGTTCCAGCGCATGCTCGACCCGAACCAGCCGTTCCGCAAGGCGTATCCGGTGCAGTTCCCGTACTTCACCGACATGGGCCTCGACAAGCTGATCACGAGCGTCGAGAAGGTCGACCCGTACACGGTCAAGTTCACGCTGAAGGAAGTCAACGCGCCGTTCATCCAGAATCTGGCGATGGAATACGCGTCGATCCTGTCGGCCGAATATGCGGATCAGCTGCTGAAGGCAGGCAAGGCCGCCGATATCAATCAGTTCCCGGTCGGCACCGGTCCGTTCATCTTCCGCAGCTACACGAAGGACGCGACGATCCGCTTCGACGGCAATCCGGAATACTGGAAGCCGAACGCGGTGAAGATCTCGAAGCTGATCTTCTCGATCACGCCGGACGCCGGCGTGCGCGTGCAGAAGATCAAGCGCGACGAATGCCAGGTGATGAGCTATCCGCGCCCGGCCGATATCGCGCCGCTGAAGGCCGAGCCGAACATCGACATGCCGTCGCAGCCGGGCTTCAACCTCGGCTACCTCGCGTACAACGTGACGCACAAGCCGGTCGACAAGCTCGAAGTGCGTCAGGCGCTCGACATGGCGATCAACAAGAAGGCGATCATCGACTCGGTCTACCAGGGCGCGGGCCAGCTCGCGACGAACCCGATGCCGCCGACGCAATGGTCGTTCGTCAAGAACCTGCCGGCCGCCTCGTACGATTCGGCCAAGGCGAAGGATCTGCTCGCGAAGGCCGGCTACCCGAACGGCTTCGACATCACGCTGTGGGCGATGCCCGTGCAGCGCGCGTACAACCCGAACGCGCGCCTGATGGCGGAAATGATCCAGGCGGACTGGGCGAAGATCGGCGTGAAGGCGAAGATCGTCACGTACGAGTGGGGTGAGTACATCAAGCGCGCGCACGCGGGCGAACAGGACTCGATGCTGATCGGCTGGACCGGCGACAACGGCGATCCGGACAACTGGCTCGGCACGCTGCTCGGCTGCGAGGCGATCAACGGCAACAACTTCTCGAAGTGGTGCTACAAGCCGTTCGACGAGCTGATCCAGAAGGGCCGCACGACCTCGGACGTGGCGACGCGCACGAAGATCTACGGCGACGCGCAGCATATCTTCGCGCAGCAACTGCCGTTCTCGCCGGTCGCCCACTCGACCGTCTATCAGCCGGTCAGCAAGAAGGTGGTCGACATGCGCATCGAACCGCTTGGCTACGCGCGCTTCGACGGCGTCAGCATCAAGTAATTCGTAAAGTTCGCACAGTACGCCGCAGTAGAGTACGCTTTCGCACGGTTAGAAAACTGGTCGAAATGGTCCGGCGACCGGGGTCACGAGCCCTCGTCGCCGGTTGCGTTTTTTCATCACCAGTACCATAGGAGCGAACCATGTTCCGCTTCGTTTTGCGCCGCATCGGCATGGTGATACCGACGTTCATCGGCATCACCATCCTCGCGTTCGCGCTGATTCACCTGATCCCGGGCGACCCCATCGAAGTGATGATGGGCGAGCGCGGCGTCGATCCGGCCATGCACGCGGCCGCGATGCACCGCCTCGGGCTCGACGAGCCCCTGCCAATCCAGTACTTCCACTACATCGGCCGCGCCCTGCACGGCAACCTCGGCACCTCGATCATCACCAACACCAGCGTGATGGGCGAATTCCTCGCGCGCTTTCCCGCCACGGTCGAACTGTCGTTCTGCGCAATGCTGTTCGCGCTGATCGTCGGCCTGCCGGCGGGCGTGTTCGCGGCGCTGAGGCGCGGCACGGTGGTCGATCACGGCGTGATGGGCACCGCGCTGACCGGCTACTCGATGCCGATCTTCTGGTGGGGCTTGATCCTCATCATGGTGTTCTCGGTCAAGCTCGGCTTGACGCCGGTGTCGGGCCGCATCGCGGTCGAATACGACATTCCGCACGTGACCGGCTTCATGCTGATCGACTCGCTGATGTCCACCGACGAAGGCGCGTTCACGTCCGCGCTCAGTCACCTGATCCTCCCCGCGATCGTGCTCGGCACGATTCCGCTCGCGGTCGTCGCGCGCATGACGCGCTCGTCGATGCTCGAAGTGCTGCGCGAGGACTACATCCGCACCGCGCGCGCGAAGGGGCTGTCGCCGGGACGCGTGATCGTCGTGCATGCGCTGCGCAATGCGCTGATTCCGGTCGTCACCGTGATTGGTTTGCAGGTCGGCACACTGCTTGCGGGCGCGGTGCTGACCGAAACGCTGTTTTCATGGCCGGGCATCGGCAAATGGCTGATCGATGCGATCGGCCGGCGCGATTATCCGGTCGTGCAGGGCGGTATCCTGCTGATCGCGACGCTGGTGATCGTCGTGAACCTCGTCGTCGATCTGTTGTACGGCGTGCTCAACCCGCGCATTCGCCATACGAGGTAATCACGACCATGGCTGACATTCAAAACACCGTCCCCCAGGCGGTCACCCCACCGAGCGGCCGCGCCATCGCGGCACGCGAATTCTGGGCGAACTTCTCGCGCAACCGCGGCGCGGTCGGCGCGGGCATCATCGTGCTGGTGCTGATCTTCATCGCGATCTTCGCGCCGCTGATCGCACCGCATAGCCCGATCGAGCAGTATCGCGACTCCGTGAAGATTCCGCCCGCGTGGCTCGACGGCGGCAACTGGAAGTTCATTCTCGGCACCGACGAAGCGGGCCGCGACATCCTCTCGCGTCTGATGTACGGCGCGCGGTTGTCGTTCTGGATCGGCTTCGTGTCGGTGGTGCTCGCGCTGATTCCGGGCATCGTGCTCGGGCTCATCGCCGCGTTCTTCGAGAAATGGGCCGACACGCCGATCATGCGCATCATGGACGTGCTGCTCGCGCTGCCGTCGCTGCTGCTCGCGGTCGCGGTGGTCGCGATCATCGGTCCGGGTCTCGTCAACACGATGCTCGCGATCGCGATCGTCGCGCTGCCGGGCTATGTGCGTCTGACGCGCGCGTCCGCGCAAGGCGAATTGCAGAAGGAGTACGTAACCGCCTCGCGCGTTGCCGGTGCGGGCACGTTGCGGCTGATGTTCTCGCAGGTGCTGCCGAACTGCACCGCGCCGCTGATCGTGCAGGCCACTCTAGGCTTTTCGTCGGCGATTCTCGATGCCGCCGCACTCGGCTTCCTCGGCCTCGGCGTGCAGCCGCCGTCGGCGGAGTGGGGCGCGATGCTCGCGTCGGCGCGCGATTACATCGACAGCGCATGGTGGATCGTCACGATGCCTGGCCTGTCCATCCTGATCTCGGTGCTTGCGATCAACCTGCTCGGCGACGGGCTGCGCGACGCGCTCGACCCCAAACTGAAACGGATGGCCTGAACATGAGCAATCTACTGACCATCCGCAACCTCGCGGTCAACTTCGGCGGCCTTCCCGCGGTCGATCGCATCAATCTGGACGTCGCACCGGGCGAAGTGCTCGGCGTGGTCGGCGAATCGGGCTCGGGCAAGAGCGTGACGATGATGGCGCTGATGGGCCTGATCGACGCGCCCGGCAAGGTCACCGCCGACGAAATCACGTTCGACGGCAAGAACCTGCTGAACGCCTCCGCGAAGGAACGCCGCAAGATCATCGGCAAGGACATCGCGATGGTGTTCCAGGACGCGCTGACGAGCCTGAACCCGAGCTACACGGTCGGCTATCAGATCAAGGAAGTGCTGAAGCTGCACGAAGGCTTGCGCGGCAGCGCGCTGGACAAACGCGCACTCGAACTGCTCGACCAGGTCGGCATTCCGGATGCGAAGAACCGCATCGGCGCGTTTCCGCATCAGATGTCAGGCGGCATGAACCAGCGCGTGATGATCGCGATGGCGATCGCCTGCAACCCGAAACTGCTGATCGCCGACGAGCCGACCACCGCGCTCGACGTGACGATCCAGGCGCAGATCATGGAACTGCTGATGCGCCTGCAGAAGGAACGCGGCATGGCGCTCGTGCTGATTTCTCACGATCTGGCGGTGGTGTCCGAGGTCGCGCAGCGCGTCGCCGTGATGTACGCGGGCGAGGTGATCGAGACGAACAAGGTGCCCGACATCTTTGCCGCGCCTCATCATCCGTACACGGAAGCGCTGCTGGCCGCGATTCCCGAGCACAACGTGGGCGCGGTGCGGCTCGCGGCGCTACCGGGCATGGTGCCGGGCCGCGACGACCGGCCCAAGGGCTGCCTGTTCGCGCCGCGCTGCAAGTACGTGGTCGACGACTGCATGAAGGCGCGCCCCGCGCTCGCTGCGCTGCCCGCTCACCCCGAGTTCACGCGCGTGCGCTGCATCAAACCGCTGAACCTCGAGAAGGACGCCAACGTTCACACGCAAGGAGGCGCCCGATGAGCGCAGTACCCGAAACCCGTCGCCAGTCGGATCGTACTGGCGATCACGTGCTCGTCGCCGATCAGCTCGCACGCTACTACGACGTCAAGCGCGGCATGTTCGCGCACGGCACGGTGAAGGCGCTGAACGGCGTGTCGTTCGCGCTCGAACGCGGCAAGACGCTGGCGGTGGTCGGCGAGTCCGGCTGCGGCAAGTCGACGCTCGCACGTCAGCTGACGATGATCGAAACGCCGAGCGCGGGCCGCCTGCTGATCGATGGCGAGGACGTGGCCGGCGCGAGTCGCGAGAAGATCGCCGCGCTAAGGCGGCGCGTGCAGATGGTGTTCCAGAACCCGTTTGCGTCGCTCAATCCGCGCAAGACCGTCGAGCAAACGCTAGGCGAACCGCTCGCGATCAACACGCAGATGAGCGCGACCGAGCGCACCGCGCGCATCGCGCAGATGATGCGCACGGTCGGCCTGCGGCCCGAGCACGCGAAGCGCTATCCGCACATGTTCTCCGGCGGCCAGCGCCAGCGGGTCGCGATCGCGCGCGCGATGATCCTCGATCCGCAGATCGTCGTCGCCGACGAACCGGTCTCAGCGCTCGACGTGTCGATCCAGGCGCAGATCCTGAACCTGTTCATGGACCTGCAGGACGAGTTCAAGACGAGCTACGTGTTCATCTCGCACAACCTGTCGGTGGTCGAGCATATCGCCGACGACGTGATGGTCATGTACTTCGGCGGCGTCGCCGAGCTCGGCGACAAGAAGCGCATCTTCTCGCACCCGCGCCATCCGTACACTCGCGCGCTGATGTCGGCGACCCCGTCGATCTTCGAGGCGGACCGCACGATCAAGATCAAGCTGCAAGGCGAAATGCCGTCGCCGCTGAATCCGCCGTCGGGCTGCACGTTCCATCAGCGCTGCCCGTACGTGATCGATCGTTGCCGCAGTGAGGTGCCGAAGCTGCGTGAAGTGGATGGGCGCCTCGTCTCGTGTCACCGCGCCGAAGAGGTGGGGGACGTGGATGCCTGATGGGGTGGCGGCGCGTCGTGTTGCGCGCCGCTTGTGTGAGGGCGGCGGGATAGCCGCCTTCGCGCGGCGCCGCGGGGCGCGTGCGTCGGGAGGCGCCGCGCCCTGCGGCGCATTTGCTGGAAGCTTCTTCAGCGAGTTTTTTCGCACGTTTTTCCGCGCGTTTGTCGATGCGCTCGCGCGCCGCCTTGTTCTCCGTATTTCTTCCCGCGTCGTTGTCCGTTTTTTTGCGCGTAGGCTGCGCGCTGTCGGTCGGCGCGGCCGTGCCCGGCATCGCTGACGCGGCCGGCGCGGCGGCGAATACGCCAGCACCGGCGGCGCAGGCGGCCCGACCGGCGGTTACGGTGCCGGCCACGCCACCGCCGTCGATTGCGCCGCCCCCGGTTCCTGGCACCACCGCGAGCGGACCGGTGCGTCAGCAACCGGCGCGCATGCCGTTCTATGTCGCGACACGCGGCAATATCACCATCTATGTGCTCGGCACGCTGCACGTCGGCGATCCGGCCGACTATCCGGCGGCGCAGCCGTTCCGCGCGCCGATCCTCGCGGCGCTCGCCGCGTCGCCGACACTCGCGCTCGAACTGTCGCCCGACGAACTGCTGGTGTCGCAGGACGACGTCTCCAAGTACGGCGTGTGCAAGCACGACTGCCTGCCGGGCCTGCTGCCCGAGCCGCTGTGGCACAAGCTCGCGCTGCGGCTGCGCGGCAACCCAGCCGCGCTCGATGCGATCAAGAAGATGCGGCCGTGGCTTGCGTCGCTGGTCGTCGAGACCTACGACTCGCTGTCAGCGGGTCTGCAAACTGAGTACGGTACCGAAGCGCAATTGCAGAACGTGTATCTCAAGACGCGCGGCAAGATCGTCGGACTCGAAACGCTCGCACAGCAGATGCGTTCGTTCACCGGACTGTCGGCCGCGCAGCAGCGTGAGATGCTCGCACAGGACCTGGTGCAGACGCCGGCGCAGAACGTCCAGGACGTGCGCACGCTGCATCGGCTATGGCAGGTCGGAGATGCCGACGCGATCGCCGCGTGGCAGGCCGCCAAATCGGAGAAGCTCGCGCGCGATCCCCGCATCTCCGATTCGATCGACAACCGGATCGTCTACGAGCGCAATCGCCGCTTCGTCGCGAAGATGCTGCAGCTCGCCGCGCCGAACAAGCCGCTGTTCGTCGCGATCGGCGCGCTCCATCTGGGTGGACCGAAGGGCGTGCTGCAGCTGTTGCGGCAGCACGGCTTCGTGGTGGAGGCGGGGTGAGCGACGCAAGACCGCTCGCGTCTTTTCACGCGCCGCTTCTCTGAGCGACGCGCTTGTCAGCAGCGCTACAGAAACATCAAGAAATTGAGCAGAAAAATATTGATCACCAGCAGCGTCAACGCCGTCGGAATCTGCGCCTTGATCACCGCATTCTTGTCGGGTAATTCGAGCAGCGCGACCGGCACCATGTTGAAGTTCGCGGCCATCGGCGTCATCAGCGTGCCGCAGTAGCCGGAGAACATGCCGATCGCGGCCATCACGGCCGGGTTGCCGTGGAATACACCGACGAGGATCGGCACCCCGACGCCGCCCGTCATCACCGGAAACGCCGCGAAGCCGTTGCCCATCACCATCGTGAACAACGCCATGCCGATGCAGTACACGGCCACCGCGACGAAGCGGTAGTCGAGGCTGATATACGACGTGGTCACGTGCGCGACCGCCTTGCCGACGCCCGCGTCCGAGAACACGAGGCCGAGCATGCCGAGCATCTGCGGCAGCACCGCGGCCCACGACAGCGCATCGACGAGGCGGCGCGCCTCCTTCATCGACTGACCGACCGTGTCGCGCGTGATCACGCAGGCGATCGCGAGCGCAATCACGCAGCCGATGCCGAAGCCGATCAGCGTGACGTTGGCCTTCTCGATCAGCGGCACGCCGCCGAACACGAGATGGCTTGCCGCGAGCGTGATGATCACGGTGACGACCGGAATCGTCAGCGCGGGCACGAACAGCTTGTTGCGCAGACGCGCGGCGCTCGCTTGACGCGCTTCGAGCGACAGCGTCTTCGGCTTGCCCGCGGTGACGCCGCCGAAGCCCGCGATCAGCGCCATCGCGATCACCGCGACGCCGACCACGGCCGGCGGCAGCCGGTCGCCGATCAGGAAGATCAGCGCGTAAAGAATCCAGAAGCCGCCCGCGGTGAAGCGGCGCGGATGCTGGCGGTCCGTAACAATCATGCCGCCGACGATCAGCAGCACGATGCCGAGCAACCAGAACAGATAGGTGATCGTGAAGGTCATGCTTCGTCTCCGGTAGCACGCGTGGCCGACGACGGTTTCGATTTGACAGTCGCTTTCGCGCTCGAAGTACCGCCCGACACCTTGCCGCGCAATTCACGCTCGAGCCACCGGTCGAGCAGCCAGAGCCGGAAGCCATGCACGATGAACGCGCTGATTGCGGTCGGAATGCCCCACACCGCAACGTGAATCGGCTCCACGACGATGCCCGCTTCCTTCAGGAAGGTCGTCATCAGCACGATCGCGCCGAACGCGACGAAGATGTCCTCACCGAAAAAGAGCCCGACGTTGTCGGTTGCGGCCGAGAACGCGCGCAGCCGGAAGCGCACCGCGTCGCTGATCTTGCCGAAGCGGTTCTCGGTCGCGCCCTCGGCCATCGGCGCGATCAGCGGACGCACCATCTGCGGATGGCCGCCGAGCCCGGTCAGGCCGACCGCGGCGGTCAGCTCGCGCACGGCCAGATAGACGATCAACAGACGCCCGGCGGTCGCCGCCTTGATGCCGCTGATCCATGCCTGCGCACGCTCGCGCAGGCCATGTCGTTCGAGCAGGCCGATCACCGCGAGCGGCAACAGGATGATCAGCGGGATGTTGCGCGTCTTGATGAAGCCGGTGCCGATCAGCGCGAGGATTTTTTCCGGCGGGAAATGCGCGGCGAAACCGGTGATGATCGCGGCCACGGCCACGATCAGCATCGGATTGAAGCGCAACAGAAAGCCAACGATGATGACGGCCACACCGATGAGCGGCCATAGACTGACGGTTGTCTGCATCAGGGTCTCCAAAGAGGTTATGCAACTTCGCCGCGGGTGGCGGCTGACGTGAACCGGCGCATGCGGCCCATGCGCCGGCGTGCTGCCGCGGCTCTGCGGCCGCGTCGAACTCTCTTTACCTGCCCCGCGGATGCGCGTGCGTCGGCATCGGCGGGCTTGCAGCGGGCATCACCGCGCGCGGTGTGCACGGTGGCGATGCGAACGCTCAGACGCGCGCAACGCCCGCCGGGCGCACTTCGATGCCGGCGTCGGCGAGCGCGGCGCGAATGCGTCGCGCGAACGCGAGCGCGTGCGGGCCGTCGCCGTGCAGGCAGATGGTTTGCGCCTTCAGCGGCACCCACTGTCCGTCGACGGCCTTCACGCGTTGCTCGCGGATCATCGTAAGCGTGCGCGCGAGCACTTCGTCCTCGTCCTCGAGCAGCGCGCCCGGCTCCTTGCGCGGCACCAGCGAGCCGTCGGCGCGATAACCGCGGTCGGCGAACACTTCCTCGATCGCGGTCAGGCCCGCGTTGCGCGCGGCACTGACGAGCCCGCTGTTGGCGAGCGCGAACACCGCCACCGACGGATCGAAGTCGTGCACCGCGGAGACGATCGCGTCGGCGATCTTCGCATCGCGCGCGGCCTGGTTGTACAGCGCGCCGTGCGGCTTCACATGCGCGATGCGTCCGCCCTCGGCCTGCGCGATCGCCGACAGCGCGCCGAGCTGATACAGCACGCCCGCGTAGATCTCGCCCGCCGGCAGATCCATTTCCTTGCGGCCGAAATTCTCCGGATCGTTGAAGCTCGGATGCGCGCCGATCGACACGCCTTTCTGCACGGCCCAGCGCACGCAGTCGCGCATCGCGTTGGGCCCGCCCGCATGCCAGCCGCATGCGATGTTGGCCGAGCTCACGAGGTCGAGCAGCGCCTCGTCGGAGCCGCAGCCTTCGCCGAGATCGGCGTTCAGATCGATTTCCATGGGGATTCCTTTTCTCACCGTTACAGCGCCGCGAGCGCCGCCTGGCGCGTGCAACGCTCTTCATGCATCGCGATCGCGGCATCGATCTGCCGCAGATACGTGCGCTCTTCCAGCAAAGCCTGGCGCGCCTCGTAGGGCGTCGTCGGGATGAAACGGACCGCCGCGTTCAGGCGCACCTGCGCGAGCTTCCACAGATCGGCCTGGATCACCGCGCCGATCTTCGGATAGCCGCCGGTGGTCTGCGCGTCGCTCATCAGCACGATCGGCTGACCGTTCGGCGGCACCTGGATCGTGCCGGGCAGCACAGCGTGCGACAGCAGATCGGTCTTGTGCGTGCGTTTGAGTTCCGTGCCGGCGAGGCGGTAGCCCATGCGGTTGCTGTTCGGCGTGACGAGCCACTCGTCGGACCAGAACGACTGCTGCGCATCCGTGGTGAAGCTGTCGTATTCGGGGCCGCGCAGCACGCGGATCGGTACCGCCCACGGCACGCCCGACGGATGCCGGCCGCGCCGCAGCGGCTCGGGGACGAGCACGAATTTGCACCATGTGGGCGCCTTCACGCCGAACGCGGGCGCTTCCGGCGCGAAGCCGAGATGGCCGCGCTGCGGCGGCGCGCCGACCGGCAGACGGTCGCCATCGTTGAGCGCGCGGCCGCCGAGTCCGCCGAAACGACCGGCGAGATCGGTGCTGCGCGAGCCGAGCATCGGCAGTACGTCGATGCCGCCCGCCACGCACACATAACCGCGCATGCCGCGCTTCGCCGCGTTCAGCACGAGTTCCTGGCCGGCCTGCACGGGCAGGCTCCACCATGAAAAGACCGGCTTGCCGTCGAGCGTCGAGCCGAAGTCGGGGCCGGCGATCGCGACGCGCGTTGCGCGCAGAAAGCGCAGCACGGTCGGGCCGAAGGTGATTTCGAGGCCGGCCGCATCGGGGCGATTGCCGACCAGCCGGTTGCCGACTTCGAGCGACAACCGGTCGAGCGCACCACTCATCGCGATACCGAGATGCCGGTAGCCGTGGCGGCCGAGGTCCTGGATCGTGGTCTGGAGACCCGCGCGGATCACGTCGATCATGCGTGCATCCCCGCGATCGTGAAGCGCACCCGGTCGCCGGGCTGCAGCAGGGTGGGCGGGCGGCGCGCCGGGTCGAACAGCGGCACCTCGGTGCGGCCGATCAGCTGCCAGCCGCCCGGCGACACCGCCGGATAGATGCCGGTCTGCTCGCCGCCGATGCCGACCGAGCCCGCCGGCACTTCGAGCCGTGGCGACGCGCGGCGCGGCGTGTGCAGCGCCGCGTCGAGCCCACCCATATAGGCGAAGCCGGGCTGAAAGCCGAGAAAGAACACCACGTAGGCGCCGCCCGCATGACGCTCGACGACCTCTCGCGCGCTCAAGCCCGTATGTTCGGCGACCGCCTGCAGATCGGGGCCGAATGCGCCGCCGTACTGCACCGGAATTTCGACGTCGCGTGTTGGCGCGGCGGCTTCTTCCGCTGCGTTCCAGGCCGACAGCAACTGCTTGCCGAGCGCGTCGGCGTCGGTCGCGAGCGGGTCGAACACGAGCGTCAGATTGTTCATGCCGGGCACCACTTCGAGCACCTGCGGCCAGTCGCGCGCGGCTTCAGCGGCGGCCCACACGCGCTGCTGGCACGACAGTGTGGCCGGCGGGGGCGCTTCGCAGACGAGCGCGCTATCGCCGAGCGGAAAGATTCGTGGTTGGCTCATGAGTGGGCGGCCCGGATCGAGTCGGAAAATAAGCCGGCCAGCGCGGTACGTTGGCGCATATCCGGCATGGAGTCGGCGACGTTTCGAGCGTACATTATCAATAAAATATTGACGATTTATCAATAAGCGTTTCTGCCAGGCTCGTCGGCGACGGGGCATCGTCGTACACTTGCGACACTTTTCCCTCCCAATTCGTCACGGGAACCTCGTATGACGCGTCATCCCACCAAGATCGTTTCGTCTGAACACCTCGTCTCCGAGAGCAGCGCGGAGCTGTCCGAGCTCGAATACGCGCTGATCATGGCGGGCAATGCGTTCAACCGCTGGATGGTGCGCTGCATGTCGGCGGCCGGCGACAAGGACATGACCGCGATCGAGGTGTCGCTGCTGCACCACGTGAGCCATCGCGAGCGCCGCAAGAAGCTCGCGGACATCTGCTTCGTGCTGAACATCGAAGACACGCACGTCGCGACTTACGCGTTGAAAAAGCTCGTAGCTAGAGGGTACGTAAAAAGCGAAAAGACCGGCAAGGAAGTGTTTTTTTCCGCAACCGAAGCGGGCCGCGAGCTATGCCTGAAGTATCGTGAGGTGCGTGAGAACTGCCTGATCTCGACGCTCAAGGAAAGCGGCCTGACCAACCAGCAGATCGGCGAGGCCGCGCAGTTGATGCGCAATGCGTCGGGGCTGTACGACACGGCGGCGCGCGCGGCCGCTTCGCTATAACGACGAAATAGCGCGCAAACGTCGCGCGTCACACGCCGCGCATCGCGCGTTCAGTCCGGCAGCGCCGGATGAAACCCCGCTTCGGTCACGATCAGATCGAGCGGAATGTCGTGCGCCTCACGCTCCAGCGTGTCGGTGCGGCATGCTTCGTACGCGATGCCGACCGTGATCGGCTTGTGCGCGGCCGGCCAGCCGGCCAGCGTGCGGTCGTAATAGCCGCCGCCGTAGCCGAGGCGATAGCCGTCCGAGTCGAAACCCACGCAGGGCACGAACAGCAGCTCGGGCAGCACGACGCGCCCCGAAGTGGGCTCGGCAATCTTGTGATGGCCGATTTTCATCGGCGTCGCGGGCGTCCACGCATGGAATTCGAGTGCCATGCCACGTTCTTTAATGATTGGCAGACTGGCTTCGTGATGCGAATCCGCGGCGAGCCAGATCCCGATCGCGCCGCGCGCGTCGAACTCGCCGACGAGCGGCCAGTAGAATCCGGCGCTGCGTACCGCGTAGTGTTTCAGCGCGTCGAGCATTCGACGCCCGAGCGCAGCATTCTTCGACGGCTCGGAAGCCGCTTGCAGACGGCTTTCCAGCAACATCCGGCGCAGCGCCTTTTTGGTTGCGGGGACAGGGTTGCATGCTATGCTTGGGTCCAATTCGCGCTCCAGAAACAACGATGTCAAAACGCCTTTTTCGAGTATATCGCGCGGCCGGTATCGCGCTGGCCGCAGCGGCACTCGTGGCCTGCAGTACTGCCTCGGCCGTCAAGCCTCTCCCGATCTCCCAACTCACGAACGACGACCAGATTTTCGTCCAGCTTCGCGAAGCCGCGCGCACTAACGACGCAGCGCGCGCAGCCCAGCTCGCGAGCATGATCCCGAATTATCCGGCGCCCTCGTATCTGGAGTACTTCCAGATCAAGCCGCAGCTGTTCGATTCGACCGGCCATGCGCGCATCGACGCACCGGACGCGCCCGTGCTCGCGTTCCTGCAGAAGTACGACGGCCAGGCGATCGCCGATCGCATGCGCAACGACTATCTGACCGTGCTCGGTACGCGCCATGACTGGCGCAACTTCGACCAGCAGTACGCGAAGTTCGTGCTCGACGACGACACTCAGGTCAAGTGCTACGCGCTCGAATCGCGCGCGTCGCGCGGCGAGAACGTCGCGGACGCGGCGCGCGCGCTGCTCGTCGAGCCGAAGTGGTACGGCGACGGCTGCGTCGATCTGATCACGGTGCTCGGCGTGAACCGCCAGTTCAGCGCCGACGACATCTGGGCGCAAATCCGTCTCGCGTACGAGCAGAACTACACGAGCACCGGCAGCAAGCTCGTCGACGCGCTCGGCGACCCGCCGCCCGACCCGGTGCTGTTCGGCCAGGCGGTCGATACGCCGCCGCTCTTGCTCGCGCGCAGCGTCGGAGCGGATGCGCAATCGCATCAGCTGGCGCTGCTCGCGATCACGCGCATGGCGCGCAACGATCCGGCCATGGCCGCGGCAACGTTCGCATCGGTCGCGCCGTCGCTGAATTCGCCGGAGCGCGCGATCGGCTGGGGCACGATCGGCTATCAGGGCGCGCTCAAGCAGATGCCTGCCGCAGTCGACTGGTTCCGGCTGTCGGCGAACGCACCGCTATCGAATCCCGCGTATGAATGGCGCACGCGCAGCGCGCTGCTCGCCGGCGACTGGAACATGGTGCGGTGGTCGATCGAGCAGATGCCCGAATCGCTGCGCAAGCAGCCGTCGTGGGTGTACTGGCACGCACGCGCGCTGAAGCAGGCCGGCGACACGGCCACGGCCAACCAGGAGTTCCAGTCGATCGCGTCGAACTTCAACTTCTACGGCCAGCTTGCGCTCGAAGAGCTCGGCCAGAACATCACCGTGCCGCCGAAAACCACGGTCACCGATGCCGAAGTGCAGCAGGCCGGCACCACGCCGGGCTTCGATCTGGCGCAGCGCTTCTATGCGCTGAATCTGCGGCTCGAAGGCAATCGCGAGTGGAACTGGCCGCTGCGCGGCATGACCGACCGGCAACTGCTGGCGGCCGCCGAGTACGCGCGCCGCATCGAGCTGTACGACCGCACCGTCAACACTGCGGACCGCACGAAGAGCGAGCATGATTTTTCGCTGCGCTATCTATCGCCGTTCCGCAACATCGTCGAGCAGGACGCGCAGTCGAGCGGGCTCGACGTCGAGTGGGCGTACGGGCTGATTCGCCAGGAGTCGCGCTTCATCATCAACGCGCGCTCGGATGTCGGCGCGGGCGGACTGATGCAGCTGATGCCCGCCACCGCGCAACTGGTCGCGAAGAAAATCGGTCTGGGCCCGCTCTCGCGCGAGCAGATGAACGACATCAACACCAATATCCTGCTCGGCACGAACTACCTGGCGATGATCTACAATCAGTTCGACGGGTCCGCCGTGCTGGCCACCGCTGGCTACAACGCAGGTCCGGGCCGTCCGCGCAACTGGCGGCAGTCGCTGCAGCGCCCGGTCGAAGGCGCGGTGTTCGCCGAGGCGATTCCGTTCCAGGAAACTCGCGACTACGTTAAGAATGTGCTGTCCAACACGGTCTACTACGCGGCATTGTTTGAAGGCCGTCCGCAATCGCTGAAGGCGCGCCTAGGTTACATCGCACCGTAAGCGCCTTGCCGCCGCAATCTCGTTTCGAGGTTGCGGCGCGCTTCGCCAGCCGTTGCCGCGGCTTCCATCAGGGAGTCGAAAAATGCGACATCAAGCTATCGCGGTCATCGGCGGCTCCGGGTTCATCGGCAGCTACCTCGTCAACTCGCTCGTCGAAATGGGCAAGGATGTGCGCGTCGCCACGCGGCGACGCTACAACGCGCGCCATCTGACCATGCTGCCGATCGACGTGCTCGAAACCGACGTGTTCGATCCGGTGCAGCTCGCGCGCTTCGTCGAAGGCGCGGATTGCGTGATCAACCTCGTCGGTATCCTGAACGGCAAACGCGGCAAGCCTTATGGACGGGAGTTCGCGCATGCGCACGTCGAGTTGCCGACGCGAATCGTCGCCGCCTGCGAAGGCAAGGGTGTTCATCGGCTGATTCATCTGAGCGCGCTCGGCGCCAATCCGAGCGGCCCGAGCATGTATGCGCGCTCGAAGGGTGACGGCGAGAAGGCGGTGCATGCGGCGAATGTCGCGTGGACGATCTTCCGGCCGTCCGTCGTGTTCGGTCCCGAGGACGCGTTTCTGAACAAGTTCGCGTTTTTGCAGCGCGTGTTTCCGGCCATCCCGCTCGCGATGCCGGACGCGCAATTCCAGCCGGTCTATGTCGGCGACGTCGCGAAGGCGATCGTCAACGTGCTCGATATGGATGGCGCGGGCGGCCGCACCTACGAGCTCGGCGGCCCGACCGTCTATACGCTCGAAGACCTGGTGTCGTATTGTGGCGACGTGATCGGCAAGCATGCGCGCATCATCCGTCTGCCCGAGCCGCTCGCGCGGCTGCAGGCGCTGAGCTTCGAATTGGCGCCGGGCGAACCGGTGATTTCGCGCGACAATCTCGATTCGATGAAGGTCGCCAATATTCTGAGCGGGCCGCTCGCGCCGGAGCTCGGACTCGAACCGGTCAGCATCGAAGCGATCGTGCCGACGTATCTGACCGGCGCGGCCTCGGGTTCGCGACTCGACACGTTCCGCGCCAGCGCGGGGCGCTGAAACCTTTTTCCCATTCCCTGATAACAAGCATGAAACTGCTGATTGGTGACAAGAACTATTCGTCGTGGTCGATGCGTCCGTGGCTGCTGCTCACGCACTTCGGCATTCCGTTCGACGAGGAACTGATCCTGCTCAACGAAGCGGACACGAATGCGAAGATCCGCGCTCAGGCACCGCGCGGACCGGGCAAGGTGCCGTGCCTGATCGACGACGCGGGGCAGGCCGTGTGGGATTCGCTCGCGATCGCCGAAACGCTCGCCGAGCGCTTTGCCCAACACGCGCTGTGGCCGCGTGAGGCGGCGGCGCGCGCACATGCGCGCAGCGTCAGCGCCGAGATGCATTCGGGCTTCGGCGAATTGCGCTCGAAGATGTGGATGAACATCCGTGCGTCGTTCCCGGGCAAGAACGCGACGCCGGGCGCGCTCGCCGACATCGCGCGGATCGAGACGATCTGGCGCGACTGCCTCGACACCTACGGCGGTCCGTTCCTGTTCGGCGAATTCGGCATTGCCGACGCGATGTACGCGCCGGTCGCAATGCGCTTCAACACGTGGAAGCCGGCGTTGTCGGAGACCTCGGTCGCCTATGTCGAGCGGCTTACCAAGCTGCCCGCGGTCAACGCATGGATCGATGCCTCGCGCCGTGAAACGCACGCGATCGCCTATCAAGACGAATGCCCATGAATATCTATGCAGTAGGTGGCGCGGTCCGCGACGAGCTGCTCGGCGTACCGGTGCAGGACCGCGACTATGTGGTGGTGGGCGCGACGCCCGAGCAGATGGTCGCGCAGGGCTATCGGCCGGTGGGCAAGGACTTTCCGGTATTCCTGCATCCGCAGACGCACGAGGAGTACGCGCTCGCGCGCACCGAGCGCAAGACGGCGGCCGGTTATCACGGCTTCCAGTTTTTTTATGCGCCCGACGTGACGCTCGAAGAAGACCTCGCGCGCCGCGATCTGACGATCAACGCGATGGCGCGCGAGGTGCGCCCGGACGGTGCGCTGACCGGCCCCGTCATCGATCCGTTCAACGGCCAGGCTGACTTGCAAGCGCGGCTCTTTCGCCATGTCAGCGATGCGTTCCTCGAAGATCCGGTGCGGATTCTGCGCATCGCGCGTTTCGCGGCGCGCTTCGTCGATTTCACGGTCGCGCCGGAAACGCTGGCGCTGATGCGCGAGATGGTCGCCGACGGTGAAGCCGATGCACTGGTGGCCGAGCGCGTGTGGCAGGAAGTATCGCGCGGACTGATGGAGAAGAAGCCGTCGCGGATGTTCGACGTGCTGCGCGACTGCGGCGCGCTCGCGCGGATTCTGCCGGAGATCGATGCGTTGTTCGGCGTGCCGCAGCGCGCCGACTATCACCCCGAAGTCGATACCGGTGTTCACGTGATGATGGTGCTGGACCATGCCGCGCAGCAGGGCTACACGCTGCCGGTGCGCTTCGCGGCGCTGACGCACGACCTCGGCAAGGCGACCACGCCCGAGGAGCAACTGCCGCGGCACATCGGCCACGAGGGCCGCAGCGTCGATCTGCTGAAGCCGCTGTGCGAGCGGCTGCGCGTGCCAAATGAATGCCGCGATCTGGCGATGCTGGTCGCGCGCGAGCACGGCAACATTCATCGCGTGATGGAGATGGGGGCGGCGGCACTGGTGCGCCTGCTCGAGCGCAGCGACGCGATCAGGAAGCCGGCGCGCTTCGCCGAGGCGCTGCAGGCCTGCGAGTCCGATGCGCGCGGGCGGCTCGGCCTCGAGATGAGCGAGTACCCGCAGGCCGAGCGGCTGAGGGTGGCGCTGGTGGCCGCGCGAGGCGTGGATGCGGGAGCGGTGGCCAAGCGGCTCGCCGATGCACCGGCCGGCATCAAGGACGCCGTGCATGAGGAGCGGGTGCGCGCGGTGCAAGCGGCGCTTGCCTGAAGCGGTGCTAACGTGAAGCTGCGCGCGGTGCCTATAACACCCGCGCCAACAGCGACAACAGAATCGACAGCACCAGCGTCGACATGAACGGAAACGGATACTCGCGGCCGAACAGCCGCAAGGTCACGTCGCCGGGCATCCGGCCGATGCCGAGCTTCCGCAGCCACGGCCAGCACGACGACAGCACCGCGACGGCGACGAAGGTAGTCAACAGCCAGCGAATCATCGCGAGTCCTCGAACCGGAGCGGTTTCACAATCACAGCGTATGCGAGCGGTCGCCGCTCGAAAAGGCGCGCAACGTACCGTCGAGTCCGCGTGAAAACGCGATCACCTTGAAGAGTTCGCCCATCTCCGCCTCGGACAGCAGCTTCTGTACCGCGTTGGCCGCGGGCAGAAAACGCCTGGTGTCGGCGGGATCGATTTCGCCGAGCACCTCGGTGACGCCCGCGTTCAGCAGGAAGCGCGCTTGCGAAGTGAAGCCGAGCAGATCCGCGCCGGTGTCGACGCCCGCCTCGGCGATGCCAGTGAATTCGACGTGCGCGGTGATGTCCTGCAGACCGGGGTACAGGAACGGGTCGCCGTGCGCGCGATGCCGGTAGTGGCACATCAGCGTGCCCTGCGCGCGCTGGTCGTGGTAGTACTCGTGGCGCGGAAAGCCGTAGTCGATCAGCAAGATCGCGCCGCGCGCGAGCATCGTGCAGATGGTGCGCGTGAAAGCGCGGGCGGCTTCGTGCGTTTCGGTCACGTAGCCGTCGCCGGCGTTCTCGCGATCAGTATCGATTTCGGTCAGCAGCGCGCGGTCCGCGGCGGCGGCGACGGGGCGGTCGTCGAATGCGAATGCGCCGTCGCGCCAGACCACGCCGCGCTCGTGCCAGACACCGCCGTTTTGCGCGAAGAGCCGCACCGGCATCGCATCGAGCACCTCATTGCCGATCACCACGCCTTCGAAGCGCTCCGGCAATGCGTCGAGCCAGCGCACTTTGGCGAGCAGCGCGGGCGCGGCCGCCGCGATCGTTTCGCGCTGCCGCTCGCGCAGCTCACCCGACAGATCGACGATCGAATAGCTGTCGAATTCGGCGCCGAGGGTGTCGAGCGCATTGAGCAGCCCAGCGGCGAGCTTGCCGGTGCCGGCGCCGAACTCCATCACCTCGCGCGTGCCGCTCGCCTCCAACGCTTCCGCGACCGGGCGCGCGAGCGTCGCGGCGAACAGCGGTGACAATTCCGGCGCGGTGGCGAAGTCGCTGCCATCGTCGGCGCGCAGGCCGAATTTGCGTGCACCGCCGCTGTAGTAGCCGAGCCCCGGCGCGTACAAAGCGCGCTCCATGTAGCGGTCGAACGACAGCCAGCCGCCGGCCGCTTCGAGCTGCGCGCGGATCTCGGCGACGAGCGCGTCGGACTGCGCGAGCGCGCTCGGGCCGGGAGCAGGTAAACTATCGGGTTGGTGAGCTTTCGGATTCATCCCCGCATTGTAAATGACCGTTTCTCCGGACATCGCTGCCCGCGCGGCCGAAGCGCCGACTGAACCGCCCCGTGTCGTGCTGATTACCGGCGCCGCGCGCCGCATCGGGCGCGCGCTCGCGCTCGGCTTTGCCGCACGCGGCTGGGACGTGGCCGTGCACTATGGCGCCTCGCGTGAGGACGCCGACGAAGTGGTCGCGCAGATCGTCGCGCTGGGCCGCCGCGCGGTCGCGCTGCACGCCGAGCTCGGCGACGAGGCGCAGGTCGCGCGGCTGCTGCCGGACTGTGCCGCGGCGCTCGGGCGGCCGTCGTGCATCGTCAACAACGCGTCTCGCTTCGAGGAAGACACGGCGCGCGACGTCGGCTACGACCTGCTGCTGAAGCTGACCGCGATGAACGTCGGCGCCCCGCTGGTGCTCGCGCGCATGCTTTACGACGCGACGACCGATGCCGCGTTGCGCGACGAAAGCCAGCGCAGCGTGGTCATCAATGTGCTGGATCAGAAGCTGTACAACATGAACCCGGACTATCTGTCGTACACGCTGTCGAAGGCGGCGCTGCAGACCGCGACGGTCGCGCTCGCCCAGGCGCTCGCGCCGAAGGTCCGGGTGGTCGGGCTCGCGCCTGGCCTGACCATGCAATCGGGCGACCAGACCCAGCACGGGTTCGAGGCCGCCCACCGTATGACGCCTCTCGGCCGTGCGTCGCGGCCCGAGGATATCGTCGCCGCTGCGCTGTATCTCGCGGATGCAGCCGGCGTCACCGGAACGACGCTGGTGGTCGACGGCGGGCAGCATCTCGTGCCGCTGCCGCGCGACGTAATGTTTTTGACGGGCGCCTGATACGTGCGGGCGGCCGGCCTTGCCGAGGCGGCCGTCGCGTGCGACGAAGTGTCCCTTTGCGTGCCCCGCACGCTTTTTTGACTGGAACGAACATGTTTGCCGCTCTTTCGCACCCCCGGCTCGCCGATTGCCGCCGGCTGTTTTTGCGCAATTACGAAGTGCATATCAACATCGGCGTGCACGACTTCGAAAAGCGCGGCGAGCAGCGCGTCGTGATCAACGTCGAACTGTTCGTGCCGCTCGCGATGTCCACGCCGGTTCACGACAAGCTCACCGAAGTCGTCGACTACGATTTCATGCGCTCGACGATCGCCAAGCGCGTGTCGCAAGGCCATATTCATCTGCAGGAAACGCTGTGCGACGACCTCGTGCGCGTGATGCTCGAACATCCGCAGGTGCGCGGCGCGCGCGTGTCGACCGAGAAGCCGGACGTGTATCCGGACTGCGATGCGGTCGGTGTCGAAGTCTTCCGCATCAAGGAGGACTGAGCGATGAATGCACCGGAAATGCTGAACGCAGGCAACCAGGCCGCCGAGGCCACCACGGCCCCGAACGCCCCGCGCGCCCCGAAATCGCCGCTCACGCGCCGCGAGCAGAAGGAAGCGTACGAGAACAACAAGCTGTTCAAGCGCCTCGCGCGCCAGGTCGGCCAGGCGATCGGCGACTACAACATGATCGAGGACGGCGACAAGGTGATGGTGTGCCTGTCGGGCGGCAAAGACAGCTACGCGATGCTCGACATCCTGATGCGGCTGCGCGAGCGCGCGCCGATCAATTTCGACATCGTCGCGGTCAACCTCGACCAGAAGCAGCCGGGCTTCCCCGAGCACGTGCTGCCCGAGTACTTGACCCAGCTCGACATCCCGTTCCACATCGAGAACCAGGACACCTACAGCATCGTCAAGCGGCTCGTGCCGGAGGGCAAGACCACCTGCTCGCTTTGCTCGCGGCTGCGGCGCGGCATCCTGTATCGCGTCGCCGGCGAGCTCGGCGCGACCAAGATCGCGCTCGGCCATCATCGCGACGACATCCTGCAGACGCTGCTGCTGAATCTGTTCTACGGCGGCAAGCTGAAGGGCATGCCGCCCAAGCTGCAATCGGACGACGGCAAGAACATCGTGATCCGGCCGCTTGCCTACGTGAAGGAAACCGATCTGGAGAAGTACGCGGAGCTGCGCGAATTCCCGATCATTCCGTGCAATCTGTGCGGTAGCCAACCAAACCTGAAGCGCGCGGAAATGAAGGCGCTGGTCCGCGACTGGGAGAAGCGTTTCCCCGGCCGCATCGAGAACATGTTCAACGCGCTGTCGAACGTAGTGCCGTCGCATCTGATGGATCACCAGCTGTTTCCGTTCGCGGGGTTGCGCGCGACCGGTGAGGCCGACCCGCAAGGCGACATCGCGTTCGACGAAGAACCGTGCTCGAGCGGCGACGAAGGTGCACCGCTCACCGGCCCGAAGACTATTCCGCTGGTCCAGTTCGACGACCTGTAGAGAGCGAAAACTGCTTGTTTTGGCGGCATTCGGGCGGTTTTCCGCTGGCTTGCACGCCCCGCCGAGGCCGCGTCTGCGGCCTTTTTTGCAGGTGCAGCATGATAGAATCGTGCGCTCCAAACTCGTCTATTTGCCGACGCCATGAACATCGTCATTTTGGCGGCAGGTACCGGCAAGCGCATGCGGTCCGCGCTTCCCAAGGTGCTCCATCCTCTGGCCGGCCGGCCGCTCCTCGCTCATGTCATCGACACCGCCCGCGCGCTGAGGCCCGCGCGCCTGATCGTCGTGATCGGCCACGGCGCCGAAGCCGTGCGCGAAGCCGTCGCGGCGCCCGATATCCAGTTCGCGGTGCAGGAGCAACAGCTCGGCACCGGCCACGCGGTGCAGCAGGCGCTGCCGTTGCTCGATCTTTCGTTGCCCACGCTGGTGCTCTATGGCGACGTGCCGCTCACGCGCGCGCAAACGCTGCGCGCACTGACAGAGCGCGCCGGGCAGGACGGCTACGGCGTACTCACGGTCACGCTCGACGACCCGAACGGCTACGGCCGCATCGTGCGCGATCAGCATGGCAACGTGCAGCGCATCGTCGAGCAGAAGGACGCAAATCCGGAGCAGCTGAAGATCGCTGAAATCAACACCGGCATCATCGTCGCGCCGACCGCGCGCCTTGCCGGCTGGCTCGCGGCGCTCAAGAACGACAACGCGCAAGGCGAGTTCTATCTGACCGACGCGGTCGAGATGGCGATCGAAGCCGGCCTCGAAGTCGTCACCACGCAGCCTGACGACGAGTGGGAAACGCTCGGCGTCAACAGCAAGCAGCAACTCGCCGAACTTGAGCGGATTCATCAGCGCAACGTCGCCGACGCGCTGCTCGTCGCGGGCGTGACGCTCGCCGACCCCGCGCGCGTCGACGTGCGCGGCACGCTCGAATGCGGCCGCGACGTATCGATCGACGTCAACTGCGTGTTCGAAGGCAGCGTGTCGCTCGCTGACAACGTCAGCATCGGGCCGAACTGCGTGATTCGCAACGCGCGAATCGGCGCGGGTACGCGGGTCGATGCGTTCACGCACATCGAAGGCGCGGAAGTGGGCGCGAAAGCCGTTGTCGGTCCGTATGCGCGCTTGCGCACAGGCGCGGCGCTGCAAGACGAGTCTCATGTAGGGAACTTCGTCGAGATCAAGAACGCTGTGCTCGGTCATGGCTCGAAAGCCAACCACCTCAGCTACATCGGCGACGCGGATGTCGGTGCGCGCGTGAATATCGGCGCGGGCACGATCACCTGCAACTACGACGGCGCCAATAAATTCCGCACCGTGATCGAGGACGACGTGTTCGTCGGCTCGGACACGCAACTGGTCGCACCGGTGCGCGTGCAGCGCGGCGCGACGATCGCGGCCGGCACCACGGTGTGGAAAGACGTCGCCGCGAATGCGCTGGTGTTGAACGATAAAACCCAGACGAGCAAGACGGGCTACGTGCGCCCAGTCAAAAAGAAAAGCTGATCGATATGGCGTGCCCACGAGGCGCGCTCACTGAATTCGGCACTGAAAAGGAATACACCATGTGCGGCATTGTCGGCGCGGTTGCGCAACGTAATATCGTTCCCGTCCTGATCGAAGGACTGCGACGTCTCGAATATCGCGGCTACGATTCGTGCGGCGTCGCCGTGCTCGGCGCTCGCGGGCCGAGCCGCGCACGCAGCGTCGCGCGCGTCGCCGACCTCGACGCTCAGGTGCGCGAAGGTCACCTCGAAGGCGTGACGGGCATCGCGCATACACGCTGGGCCACGCATGGCGCGCCGGTCACCGATAACGCGCACCCGATCTTCTCGCGCGACGCGCTGGCGTTGGTACACAACGGCATCATCGAGAACTACGAGACCTTGCGCGAAATGCTTCGTGGCAAGGGTTATGAGTTCGTGTCGCAAACCGACACCGAGGTTATTGCTCACCTGATCCATAGCCTATATCGCGGCGACCTGTTCGCCGCGGTGCGCGAAGCCATCGCACAACTGCACGGCGCGTATGCGATCGCGGTGCTGCATAAGGACCAGCCGCATACGGTGGTCGGCGCCCGCCAGGGCTCGCCGCTCGTGGTCGGACTCGGCGACGGTGAAAACTTCCTGGCCTCGGACGCGCTCGCGCTCGCCGGCAGCACCGAGCGCTTCATCTTCCTCGAGGAAGGCGACGTGTGCGAACTGTCGCTCGATGGCGTGCGCATCGCCGATCGCCAGGGCGAGATCGCGCAACGCGAGGTACGTCAGGTCGCGGCCTATGGCGGCGCGGTCGAACTCGGCCCGTATCGCCACTTCATGCAGAAGGAAATCTTCGAGCAGCCGCGCGCGATCACCGACACGATTCCGCAAGCCGACGCGTTCGATGCGTCGATCTTCGGCGAAGGCGCGCGCCAGGTGTTCGCGGACATCGACAGCCTGCTGATTCTCGCGTGCGGCACGAGCTACTACTCCGGACTCACCGCCAAGTACTGGCTCGAATCGGTCGCGAAGATTCCGACTCAGGTCGAGATCGCGAGCGAGTATCGCTATCGCGAGTCGGTGCCGAATCAGAAGTCGCTGGTGGTGGTGATCTCGCAGTCGGGCGAAACCGCCGACACGCTCGCGGCGCTCAAGCACGCGCAGGAACTCGGCCACCCGCACACGCTCGCGATCTGCAACGTCGGCACGAGCGCGATGGTGCGGCAGACCGAGTTGTCGTTCCTCACGCATGCGGGCCGCGAGATCGGCGTCGCGTCGACCAAGGCATTCACGACGCAGCTGGTCGCACTGTTCACGCTGGCGGCAACGCTCGCGAAGCTGCGCGGACGTTTGAGCGACGAGCAGGAAGCGAGTTATCTGAAGCAGTTGCGCCACCTGCCGGCCGCGCTGAACAGCGTGCTCGCGCTGGAGCCGCAGATCATCGCCTGGTCGGAGGAGTTTTCGCGCAAGGAACACGCATTGTTCCTCGGACGCGGCATGCATTATCCGATCGCGCTCGAAGGCGCGCTGAAGCTCAAGGAAATTTCGTATATCCACGCCGAGGCGTATCCGGCTGGCGAGCTGAAGCACGGGCCGTTGGCGCTCGTGACCGAAGCGATGCCGGTGGTGACGGTTGCGCCGAATGACGCACTGCTCGAAAAGCTGAAGTCGAACATCCAGGAAGTGCGCGCGCGCGGCGGCGAGCTGTATGTGTTCGCCGATGCGGATACGAAAATCGTCAACGGCGAAGGGCTGCATGTGATCCGGATGCCGGAGCACTATGGCTTGCTGTCGCCGATCCTGCACGTGGTGCCGCTGCAGTTGCTCGCGTATCACACCGCGTGTGCGCGTGGCACGGATGTGGATAAGCCGCGCAATCTGGCGAAGTCGGTGACGGTGGAGTGACGACGAAGCAGAAGACGTAACGACGGCGGCGGCGACGAACCCGGCCGCCGGCTCCCGCCAAATCAGCCGCACCGCCATTCGGTGCGGTGCGGCTGACGAAACATCCACCGCTCAAATCGGCATCTGTCGTTCCACGATGCCTCGACGTGACGACGCCACATCGACTACCCTCTGTCGACATCCCGTGGCCACGTCACCATGAAGACCTCATCTCGCAACACGCTCACCGAGAAGCTCAAGTCGCGAGTCGTACTGATCGCGCTGTTCGTCGGTTCGATGTGGGCCGTGTTCTTTCTGTCGGTTGCGTTGCCGTTCCTGCATCTGGACGAACACGGTGTCGTGCCGCGTACGTTCGGCGGCTTGCAAGGGATTCTGTTCGCACCGTGGCTGCATGCGAGCGTCGGGCATATCGCGGCCAACACGAGCGGGCTCGTCGTACTGGGCTGGCTGTGTACGTGGCCGCACATCGGGGGCTTCTGGCGCGCGACCATCGGCGCAATGCTCGGCGCCGGTCTTTGCGCGTGGCTGTTCGGCGCGCCGTATTCGGTGCATATCGGCGCGAGTGGACTGGTGTTCGGCTATGCGGGTTACCTGGTCGCACGCGGCTACTACACGCGCAATCTGGCGTCGATCCTCGTGGCTCTAGTCGTGGTCGGCAGCTACGGTCTGAGTTTGCTGTTCGGTGTGCTGCCGATCTATCCCGATGTGTCATGGCAGAGCCATATCGGCGGCGTGATCGGCGGTGTGCTCGCGGCACGCTCGGGGGCTGGGGCTGCGCGCCGGGTGCGGGCGCGCTGATGGAGACCTCGCCGTTCGTTGGAATGGACCCGGTTCGGGGCGTCCCGGCCTACAACTCCGGCCGCGCCAGATCGCTCGCGACGATGTGTTCGCCATACACCTGCGCGGCCGCGAGTGCTTCGACGCGGCTCGGATGCGGGCCGAGTTCCGGCGCGCCGTCGAACGGAAACAGCACGCGGCCGTCGGTCGTGCGCACGACCTTCAACACGCCAAAGAAGCGCCGGTAGCCGGCCATCTTCGCGCTCGCCGAAATCTCGAAGTCGTCGTCCGATGTGCCCGGGACGCTGGGAATAAACGCGGTCTTGCTCATAGCTGAAAACATCGGTTGTTCATCGAGGCGGTGCGCAACGCGATGCGCACGGCGGACGTGCATTGTCTCAAATCCGCGCGAACGATGAAGCGAGCGGCCCCCTCGCCACGCGATCGAGCGCTTCGAGCGCGATGACCCGAGCTCTCATCCGTACACGAGCAAGTTCGATTGCTACCTCGATAGAAAAGTGCAACTAACTGCACAAGAGTTGCGAGCCAAAAGCTGTTCGACGACCCCGCCTCGCAACGCTGACCTATGGCTATGACCCGAAGACCGAAGCGGTCAAATAAGCGGATCGAAAAATGCGGAGAGTTCTGGTCAGCCTTGATTTAAAAGACAAAAACTGTCGAAGAAAGGCTCCGTAGTGCACCGCGGAGCTATAATGCGCGGATCTTTGCTTCCCCTGACGTCCACCATGAGCCGGTTACTTTGCCTGATGGTGCTTTCGCTCGGCCTCGCGCAAACCGCGGCGGCCGACGAAAACACCGACCGAATATCGGCGTACCTGACGCAGAAATTCGGTGTGGGCAAAGAAAAAGCTCAAAAGATCTCCGACGCGGTGCAATCCGCCGCCAACAAATACTCCCTCCCTCCGGCGCTGCTGCTCGCCATCATCTCGATCGAATCCCGTTTCAAGGAAAAGGCTCGCGGCGCCAATGGCGCGACGGGGCTGATGCAGGTCGTGCCGCAGGCGCACCGCGGGCTGCTGCGCAACGTGAAGGACCTGACCGAACCCGGTGCGAACATCGAAGCCGGTTCGGCGATCCTATACGGCTACATGCGCTCGGCGAACGGCGATCTGAATACGGCACTGAAGAGCTATGGCGGCTCGAAGGCCTATGCGCAGAAGGTGAATCTGCGCATCGAAGATTTCGCGGCGGTTGCGACGCCCGCGGACGGCGCTTCAGGAGCCGCCGGGCGGGCCGCGTCGTGCGAGGCGGATCGTTGCGCCGGTGTGAACCCGTGGGCCGACGCGTTCAGCCTACCGGCGGCGCTCACTACACCTGTGGCACCTGCGGCGAGCGGGGCTGCCGCGGCCTCAGGGTCGAGTTCGGCCGCGACAGCGGGCTCGACGCGCACGACATCGAACTAGCCGCGCCGGCGCGGCTTTTACTCCCGTTTTCGCCCGTACGTGCTGCGAAGGTCGGGCGGCGTGCATCGATGTGCTGTGTTACATGACGTAATGGGGTTCGGGCTCCGGCTTGCACGCTTTTTACGCACATAGCGCTGCCCGCTCTACAATGCATTCCCATTCGCGCTCACGAGGCGCTTCTTGCACCTGATCATGCAGACCCCCTTCTCCCGCACCACCGCCGCGGCCCTGTTCGGGCTGCTCGCGCTCACCGCATGCAGCGGCAGCACGCCGCAACCCAAATTCACGCAGGAACTGTTCGAAACCGGCGCAAGCCCGTACGCGCGCAATTTCAATTCGAGTACCGGCGATAGCTGCGAAGCCGCGCGCCGCGCACTGCTGAGTCAAGGCTATCTGACGACGATGTCGCGCCCCGATACCGTCGACGGCACGAAGAATTTTCAGCCGACCGGCGATTCACACGTGGTCGTCGAATTTCACGTCGTCTGCACGCCCGGCGAAGAGGCGGCCAATACCAGCATCGTTTATGTGAACGCGGTACAGAACGGCTTCGCGTTGAAGAAGAGCGATACGTCGGCGAGCGTCGGGCTCAGCGTGCTCGGTTCGCTGTCGCTGCCGATTCGCTCGAATAGCGACGCGATGGTGAAGATCTCGAGCGAAACGATCCCGTCTGGGAAGTTCTACGACCGCTTTTTCAGCCTCGTCGATCATTACTTGCAGACCGTCGTGCGTACGCAGCCGGTGACGAGCAGTTCGATCGAAACGCGCACGCTGCCAATGCAGGTAGCCACGCCGCTCCAGCTGACGATTCCTGATCCGGTCCCCGAGCCGGTACCGGCGACGACTCCCGCTGCCGTTCAGGCGACGCCGGCAGTGTCGGTTCAGGCGACGCAGCCATCTGCGGTTCAAGCTGTCCAATCAGCGCCCGCCCCAGTGCAGTTAACCGCGCCCGCACCGGTTTCGCTCACGACGCCGTCGCCAACCTCTGCGGTCCAACCAACCGACCCGATTGGCCAGGCCGCTGCGATCGAACCCGCGAGCGGCACGGCGTCTCTGGTGCCGTGACAGCGCGCGGCGGCTTTCGCATCGCGGCGGATCAAGATCCGATCAGCCTTTGATTCAGGCGCGCAGCCAGATTCACCTTATGGTGTTTACTTGGTACGTATACATACGTAGTAGTAGTTAACAAGGGTTAACCGATTCTGTGGATAAGTCGCAAATGTCCCGCCGCTTCAACATCATGCGAAACCGATAACCCTGCGGAACACGTCGGTAGAAAAACTACATAGCTGGGATAAGTTCGAACACGCGTTAACCGACCCCAGCTTTATCAAGATTTCGCGCACAGGCTGTTCGTCGTGCTATCCCGAAGTTATTCAGAGGTCGCTGTGGATAACCGTTGCCCGCACCTGCGCTTCGCGCGATGCGAAGCGCTCGCCAACGCACAGAATTTCGGCCACCGAACGCGCACATTGATGACGCGGTACGAAGATTGCGCGCCTTCTTATTGCAAGCGCAACTGTTGCTATTTCGTCAAAAACCATTTGCCCAGCGAACAATCCGGCATAGAGTTAAAGTGCTTTGTGAGGTTTCTGGTGCAGTGCGGGGGATGTATGAAACGCAGATCAGCAGGACAGCTAGTCCGTCTTCTGTCGGACCTTCGACATGCGGCCCATTGCAGATCGTTGCGGGCGGCCGCAACCAATCGGATGATGGCGCTGGCAGCCGCCGAGGCTGCCGAGAACGGCGACACCACTCGCGACGACGACGGTCCCGAGTCCACGCGCAATGCGCAGCGCGACAAGCTGTTCCGGAGCAGATCATGAGAACCGCGAGCGAACAGTCGTTGCGGTTTCTGGTCGACAAGTGGCTTTCGCCATCGCCGGCGGAGCCGGTTCACGTGACGGAGTTCAGCCGCACGCGCACCGGCGGGCGGCGTTATGTGCGGGTGGAAACTTCGTCGGAAGAGGGCGCGCGCGGTTTGTTCTTCTTTCGGCACGACGACGGCTGCTGGTGTGTGTTTCCGCCGACCGCCGATACGCCGAGCCTATTCGCTCATCCGCGCGCGGCATAGTTGGGCGAATGGGCAAGACGCCTGCCGGTGCGCGTCGCGCACCGAGCGTCGGCATCGAATCGTTTTAACCGCTGTCAGTCACAACCCCTGCGGAGCACGCTGCCGGGCGCGTTTCCAGCCCGGCAGTACCTGACACACGATCAATCCCGCGAGCATCAGCGCACAGCCGAACAATGCGCGCGCCGTCAGCGTCTCACCGAGCACGAGCCAGCCCGCGAACGCCGCGAACACGCCTTCCATGCTGAAAATCACCGCCGCGTGCGAAGGCGCCGCATAGCGCTGCGCGACCACCTGGATCGTATACGCGACGCCCACCGATAATGCACCGCCGTACGCGATCATCGGCGCGGCTCGCACAATTACCGCGGCGCTAACGGGCTCGACGACGAGGCCAATCGACAGACACGCGAGCCCACAGGTCACGAACTGCACGAGCGCGAGCATCAGCGTGTCGTGGCGCGCCGCGAAGCGGCCGACCAGCATCATCTGTGCGGAAATCACCAGCGCCCCGGCGAGCTGATACCAGTCGCCATACAGCATCGAGAAGTGCTCGTCGACGCTCAGGAAGTACATGCCAACGGCCGCGAGCAGCGCGCCAAGCCATGTACCTAGGCCGGTCCGGTGGCGAAACAGCACGCCGAGCAGCGGCACGATCACCACATACAGCGAACTTATGAAGCCCGCGTTGGCGATCTTCGTGTACTGCAGGCCGATCTGCTGCAGCGAGATCGACACGGCCAGCACGACACCGAGCAGCCCGCCCGCGCCAAGCAGTTCGCGGGCGCCGCCAGGCGCGCGCTTCGTCAGTTCGGCGAGCGCCGGGCGGCGCACGCAGACGATCATCGTCAGCACGACGAGCCCGCCGAGCAAAAAGCGTAGGCCGGTGAACAGGAACGGGCCGATCGTATCGAGGCTCAGTCGCTGCGCGACGAACGCGGAGCCCCAGATCATCGCGGCGATCAGCATCAGCACGTTCGCGCGCAGGTGTTGGCGGGTGTCGGGATTCAAGGTTTGTTCTGTTTTGTTTTGTCGTGTGGATCGGGCTGGGAAGCCGCAAGGGCGCGCCACGCGGTGCGCAGCCCGTAAGGAATCGCTCACATGATACGCGGGCCTCGCGCGCCGGGCAGGCAAAGCCCGCGAGCCGCGCGATAATCGCGCAACGGCCGCGGTCGCCGCCGTGCGGACCGCAGTGATGAGGCGACTTGCAAACCGGACCGCGATCCCGGGCTCCTTCCACGAGCAAACGAAATGGACGACAAGGACTGGATCGCGGGCGCCGCGAAGGCGCTCGCGATCATCGAAGCATTCGACGAAGAACACGCGCGCATGACGCCGACGATGGTCGCCGCGCGCGCCGGCCTGTCACGGACGGCCGCACGCCGCTATCTGCTGACGCTGCGCGAGCTCGGCTACGTCGACACCGACGGCAAGCTGTTCTGGCTCGCACCCCGCGTGCTGCGGCTCGGGCAGTCTTACCTCGATTCGGCGCGGCTGCCGCGCACGGTGCAGCCGTTCCTGCAGCGGATCACCGCGACCGTGCAGGAAACCGCGCTGGTTGCGATTCTCGACGAACACGACGTCGTCTACGTCGCGCGCAACGGCGTGAATCGGGCGATGGCGGTCGGCTTCGTGACCGGCTCACGCGCGCCGGCGCCGTTATCGTCGGCGGGGCTTGTGCTGCTCGCATTTCAGCCGCCCGACAGCATCGACCCGTGGCTCGCGTCGTATCCGATCAAGGTTTTTTGCGCCGTACACCTATTCGACGGTCGACCGGCTCAGGGAAGTGCTCGGCGAAATCCGCCGCAACGGCTACGTGGTCACCGACCAGCAGCTTGAGATCGGGGTGCGCGGCGTCGCGGTGCCGTTGCGCGACCGGCACGGTACGGTGGTCGCGGCGATCAGCGTCACCATGCCGATCGGCGAGGAGTCGGCGAACGCCGCGCTGCACCGCGTTTTGCCGGCGCTGCAGGAGACCGCGAGCCTGCTGCGGAACCTTGTTTGAGCGCGGCGAAGCGGTCGGCGAGGCGCGCGGCAGGTGGCTTCACGGGGGAGTTGGTAGTGTCCCTGGTGCAACTTGCAGGTCGATGCAAGCACGCTCAAAGCAGGCTGTCTCCCGGAAAATACATATCGAGTTTTGCGCATGACAAACCGCCTACGCTTGGGTAATACTCTCCCGCGGGGAGCACAAGGCGCCTCGAAGTCCGGCCCGCTCTACCGTGTAGCTGTTGTATTCATTCACATTGACTAAGTCGTCTGGTTTGGGGATCAACACATGAAAAAAGTTATCGTCTCGCTCGCAGCCGCTTCGATCGCACTCGTTTCCGTTCAGGCTTTCGCACAGGCATCGGATGCCGCAGCTACGGAAGCAGCAAGCGCACCGAAGAAGCACCACATCAAGCAACTGAAGACCCACGGCAAGAAGGCACACGTTTCCGCTGCAGCTTCGGCCGCTGGCACGAACGACAAGGGCACGCAGAACTGAGCCGACGCCCGCTCGTCGGGCGTGCCATACCGCTGCACCGGGCCGCTTGCCGGTCGATGCAGCCGGTGAAGGCGGATGCGTTGCAAGCAAAAAGGCCAGAGCGCGAGCTCTGGCCTTTTTGCTTTTGCGGCGAATATTGCGCGCGGGAGGATCAGCCCGCGAGCCCGCGCCGGATCACTTCATCGAGCAAACCGTTCAGGCCGTCCGGATGCGTGGCGGCGCGCGTTTTCAATTCTTCCACCAGCCCGCTATTGAGCTTGCACGCAAACGGGACGAGGCCTTGCGCCTGATCGAGCTTGCGCTGCTCGCGCCGGTCGACTTTCGGCTCGGTCGCCGCGTTCTTGCCGCCGCGGTTCGCGGCCGCCTGCTTCATCGCGTTGCCCAGTTTCAGCGCCTTGTTCTTTTCAAGGTCGGTTTTTTTCATCGCCATCGGAAAGGCCTCTGCCAAATAGATCAACCCGCATTGTACGCAAGCGCGACGTCAGCCGACTCGCTCCGGCGCGCTGGCGGAGACGCTGTCCATCAACGCACGCATCCTCTGCCAATGCGTGCCTTCCCAGAACACCCGTCCGCATACATCGCAGGTGACGAAGCGGCTATGCCGCTGCAGCACGCCGTGCGGCACACGCGGGCCGGCTTCCTCGCGCCCGATTCGCCGCAGCGGCGCGTTGCATACCAGGCATAGCCGGAACGGTTGCGCGCTGCGCGCGAGATCGAGCCGCTCGAACACTTCGCGTAACTGCTCGCGCGGCCGCAGCGCGCGCACATAGCAGCCATGCGTGATGTTGCGGCGTTTGAGCAGCTCGCGGTCGCGCGTTAGCACGATGCGCTGTTGAGCGGCGGCGAGCGCCTCGATATCGGCGTCGGGAAAGTGGTTGTCATACAGCGTATCGAAGCCCGCGAGCCGCAATAGCGGCGCGAGGCCGCCGAGATGCGCGTCGGCGATGAAGCGCATCACGCGCAACGGACGCTCGCGCACACGCAGCAGCGGCTGGATGTCGAGCGCCTCGAACTTTGGATAGACCGCGACGCGGTCGCCGTCGGCGAGCGGATAATCGAAACCGACCGACTCGCCGTTCACGAGGATCAGCTCGACCTCGGTATGCGGCACACCGAGCACTTCGATCATGTGCTTGGTCGTCGCGTCGCGCGCGCAGACGCAGGTGAACGCGCGCCGGCGCAGCGGCCGGGCGATGAAGTCGTTCAGCTCCTCGTAGAAGCGGAATGTCGCAGTGACCATGCCCGCAGTATCGCACCGCCGGGGCGGCGTGTTGTCCTGCGCGTGTCGCATGAGTGTGCTTTACTTCGGGTTCTTTAGAAGACGGAGCGATAGATGGACATCGGTTTTATCGGTCTCGGCGAGATGGGCGCCGCGATGGTTGCAAACATTCTGAAAGCCGGGCACCAGGTGCGCGTGTGGAACCGCTCGCCGGAGAAGGCTCAGCCGCTGGCCGCGCTGGGCGCACAAGTGGTCGCCACGCCGGCTGAAGCGTTTGCGGGCGACGCCGTGTTTTCGATGCTCGCCGACGATGCCGCGCTGCGCGAAGTCATCACCGCGTCGCTGCTCGAACATGCGCCGCGTGGGCTGATCCACGCGAACATGGCGACGATTTCCGTGGCGCTCGCCGAGGAACTGGCGACCGCGCACGCGTCGCGCGGCGTGCACTATGTGGCCGCGCCGGTGCTCGGGCGGCCCGACGTCGCAGCCGCGGGCAAGCTGACGATCGTCGCGGGCGGCCCGGCCGAATCGATCGACCGGATCCAGCCGATTTTCGACGTGCTCGGCCAGAAGACCTGGCGCATCGGCTCGCTGCCGCAGCAGGCGAACGTGATGAAGCTGGCCGCGAACTTCATGCTCGGCGCGGCGATCGAGTCGCTCGGCGAAGCGGCCGCGCTCGTTACGGGCCACGGCGTCGGAATGCAGGACTTCCTCGATGTGATCACGAGCGGCCTGTTCCCGGGGCCGGTGTACTCGGGCTACGGCAAGCTGATCGCCGAGCAGCGCTTCGAACCGGCACTGTTCAAGGCGCGTCTGGGACTGAAGGACGTGCGCCTCGCCCTCGCCGCCGCCGATGCGGTGACGACGCCGATGCCGGTCGCAAGCGTGGTGCGCGACAGCCTGATCGAGGCGATCGCGCACGGCGACGGCGAGAAGGATTTCGCGGTGCTGGGCCAGGTGGCCGCGCGACGCGCCGGCCGTTGATCGTGGCCGTCGATCGCCGCACGCGAGCGGTCGACCCAATGTGACCGCATGGAGTCACGCTGGGCGGCAAGGCATAATGGCCGCCCGATTTCCCTACACCCGACCTCGATGACTCTGCATACCTGGTGGCTGTTCGTCGCCACCGTTTTCGTCGTTTCCGCGATTCCCGGTCCCAACATGCTGCTCGTAATGACGCACGGCGCCCAGCACGGTCTGCGCCGCGCGAGCGCGACGATGGCCGGCTGTCTGTCGGCGCTGGTGCTGATGCTGGCGGTATCGGCGGCGGGACTCGGCGTGTTTCTGGCGGCATGGCCGACCATGTTCAACGCACTGCGCATGATCGGCGCGGCCTACCTCGTGTATCTGGGCATCAAGGCATGGCGCGCGCCGGCCGACGAAGCCGCCGCGCAAACCGTCGACGACCTGGCGGTCAGGCCCGCGCGCTCGCGCTTCGCGCTGTTTCGCAACGGCTTTCTGGTCGCGAGCAGCAATCCGAAGGCGATTCTGTTCGCGGCAGCGCTGCTGCCGCAATTCATCGATGCCACCGAACCGAAGTTGCCGCAGTTCGGCGTGCTCCTCTCGACGTTCGCGTTGATCGAGGTCAGCTGGTATCTGGTGTACGCGGGTTTTGGTACACGCATCGGCGCGAAGCTGAAGAGCCGCAGCGTCGCGCGCATGTTCAACCGGCTGACGGGTGGTGTATTCGTGGGTTTCGGCGCGATGATGGCGCTGGTGCGGCACTGAGCACCGCGCCTGCCGGCAGACAAGGGGAAACTGAAGCGTATTTGTGTGACCGTTGTATGTTTGCAACATCGAGGGTCAACCCTAATTTGCATGTTGCAACGCACCAAGCGGTTTGCTATAGTACGTCTTGTCTCCTCCATGTCTCCTCTGATATGGATTCAGCCCGCCAACCTAGGCGGGCTTTTTTTTGCCCGGAATTCGCCGCGTGTACGCAAAGCGCCACCGCCGCGACCGGGGAAAATCAAGCTCAGAACTTTACGATGCGGCCACGAAGGAAGTGACCAAGTTCGCGGTATTAAAACGAGAAAGCCGGTCTTTATAGACCGGCTGGCTTTTTCGTAGGCTCGCAGCGAGGCTCGCGGGTCGACTCGCTTAGCGTTTCAGACCGCTGTCTTCGGTCGCGCCGATCGCGAGATTCATGCACTGGATCGCCGCACCCGACGCGCCCTTGCCGAGATTGTCCAGACGCGCGACGGTCACGAAGCGCTCCTCATTGCCGAACACGAACAGATCGACACGATTGGTGTCGTTGTTCGCCTGCACGTCGAAGAAGCCGTTGTCGAGGTTCGCGTCGGCGTCGAACGGTGCGACGTGCACGAATGCTTCGCCTGCGTAGTACTCGGCGAACAGAGTCTGCACGTCCTGCGGTGTCGTCTTCTTCGCGAGCTGGCCCGGCGAGAAGTACGTGGTGACCGCGAGGCCCTTGTAGAAGTCGCCAACGATCGGCGTGAAGATCGGCGCCGACTTCAGGCCCGTATGCGCGGCCATTTCCGGCAGATGCTTGTGCGTGAGGCCGAGCGCGTACGGGCGCGGGCTCTTCAGCCTGTCGTTGCCGCCGGCTTCGTAGTCGGCAATCATCTTCTTGCCGCCGCCGCTGTAGCCGGTGATCGAGTAGGCATGCGCGGCGAACTCGGGCGCGACGACGCCGCCTTCGACGAGCGGGCGCATCGCGAGCACGAACGCCGAGGCGTGGCAGCCCGGCACGGCGATGCGTTTGGCGGTGCGCAGCCGCTCGCGCTGCGAACGGGCCAACTCAGGCAGGCCGTAGGCCCAGTCGGGCGAGGTACGGAATGCGGTGCTCGCGTCGATCAGCACCGTGCGGTCGTTCTCGACAAGCGAAGCGGATTCGCGCGAGGCGACGTCGGGCAGACACAGGAACGTGACGTCCGATGCGTTGATGAGACGACGGCGCTCGTCCAGGTCCTTGCGCTTCGCTTCTTCGATACGCAGGATTTCGACGTCGGCGCGCTGCGACAGGTATTCAAAAATCTTCAGGCCGGTCGTGCCTTCCTGTCCGTCGACAAAAACTTTCGTGCTCATCTCACTCTCACTCGCTGGAACGGGGCGCGACGCCGCGCCGGAACGTTATTTTAAGACGTCATCGCCGCGATCGTGCGGTGCAGCGCGAAAAAACGACGATGCGCGCGCAACGTGACATCGGCGTGACCCGTTGCGCGGCAAATGCGGGCTGATGACCGAAGATGCACTACAGATGCGGCGCGACGCCGCTTCGGCGCCGTTCAGGCCGCTCTGCCATCAACCGCGCGCCGCGATCCAGCGCGCGGTGACGCCCGCGATGCGCGCGCCGAACAGGCGCGCGGTTTCGAGATCGCCCGGCGGCGGCGCTTCGTCGGGTGACGCATCGGCCGCCGATTGCGTGAGCAGGCCGGTAAAGCCGCCGACGAAGTTCAGATCGTTGCGCGTCGCGGCCTTCGTGTTCGACGGCATCATGCCGGTGCCCGCCCAGATCATGCTGTGCTGCATCGCCAGCGTGACGAAGTACTGGATCGTCGAGAACTTGTCGCCGTTCATCGTCGCCGAGTTCGTAAAGCCGGCCGCGATCTTGTCTTTCCACGCCTGGGAGAACCACGGTTTCGAGCTCGCATCGGCGAACTTCTTGAAGTCGGCCGACGGGCCGCCCATGTAGGTCGGCGCGCCGAAGATCAGCGCGTCGGCGGCGGCGAGCTCGTCCCACGAGGCGTCGTCGAGGTCGCCGACCGGCATCAACTTCGCGTGCGCACCGGCTTCGAGCGCGCCCGCGAGCACGGCTTCGGCGACCTTCTTCGTGTGGCCGTAGCCGCTGTGATAAACGATGACGATCTTCGACATGGACTGCTCCAGCAAGGCGACCCGGACGGTGATGGGAGACGAAACCCGATGCGGCGAGGCGGCGCGCCATGACGACCGCGCCGGCCGCCACTAGCGCCCGAAATTGACCACCAGCTTCGCGCTGCCGATCGCGGCCGTGCCGATCTCGTGATCGAACATCAACGCGGGACGCCCTTGCGCGAGACGCAGATCGGCCGAATTCAGCGCGTACACGGTGATGATATAGCGATGCGGTTTGCCGGGCGGCGGGCACGGGCCGCCATAGCCGTCCGTATCGAAGTCGTTGCGCGCTTCGACCGCGCCGAGCTTGCGCAGGAAACCGGACGAACTGGCATTCTCGGGCAGGCTGTCGACCGTGGCTGGGATGCCCGCGACCGCCCAGTGCCACCAGCCGCGCCCAGGCGCGTCCTCGTCGAACATCGTGATCGCGAAGCCGCGCGTGCCGGCCGGTGCGGCGCGCCATGAAAGCTGCGGTGAACGGTTGCCGCCCTTGCAGTCGCTCTGGTCGAACACCTGCGCATTCTGCACGGCGCCGCCCGCGCGCACGCTTGCGCTCGTCAGCGTGAACGGCTCGTCGGCGCAGGCACCGGCACTATGCGCCGCCAATAGTGCGAGCATCGCACCGACGGCGAGCGATCGATGCCACCAGGATGAAGCCAACGAAACAACCAGGCAACGCACGCGCATATGCCGGTTCTCCTGTCAGGGCGCGAGGCGCGGGTCCTCGCGATGGTCGTTGTCCTGAATTGTGCCCCAAGGTCGAATAAAGTCTAACACCAGCGCTGATTAGCTCTGCGACGCAATCTGTTCGCGTCCCGCGGAATTAGCAGATAGGAAATCAGCTATAGTAAGAGGACTATCGGGCGACCCTGGCTGTATTTATCTCGTTTAAATTGCGAGCGTCGAAAGAAGTGTTAGAAGTTGTGGAGACCGGTTTATCCGTCCAGAGGAGGACGATGCAAGTTTCACTCAGGGTCGTGGTGGCAGACGATCATCCGGTTATTCTGTTTGGTGCCGAAAATGCGCTTCACAAGTTTCCCGGTATGCAAGTCGTTGGGCGCGCAAGACAGTCGACTGAACTCATTAAATTGTTGCAATCCACCGGATGCGACGTGCTCGTCACCGACCTGGCCATGCCGGGCGGTCAGTACGGCGATGGCTTGCAGCTGATCGACTATTTGCGCCGCAATTTTCCGAACCTGCCCATTGTCGTGCTCACCATGCTCGAGAACGCCGCCTTACTGAAACGGCTCAAGGAGCTTGGCGTGACGTCGGTCGTGAACAAGTCGGACGATCTAAGCCATATTGCGCTTGCGGTACAGCACGTCGGCCGTCGCATGACCTATATGAGTCCGTCGGTGAAGGCGGTGCTCGAAGGGTTGCGGGTCAATTCGGCCGGCAAGCGCGACGACTCGAAGCTGTCCAGGCGCGAACTCGAAGTCGTGCGGCTGTTCGTATCGGGTATGACGATCAAGGAAATTTCGGAGCGTTTGAATCGCAGCATCAAGACGATCAGCACGCAGAAAAATGCAGCCATGCGCAAGCTCGGAATCGATCGCGACTCCCAACTATTCCAGTATGCGCAGAGCAATGGTTTGCTGAATCTGTCGTCGAACGCGGCCAGGAACATCGCGAACGATTCCTGATATCGCGCCTCGTTTTGTCCGCCGCGTAATCGGCGAAAGGTAATCGGCAATATGCAATCGGCGATAAAAAAAGCCGCCTGTTTCGCAACAGACGGCTTTCTTATTCAATTCGCATAAAGCGGCTACGTTTTTATTGTCACTGCTTTAGCGCGATGGCTTTATTGCGGCGCAGACGTCGCACCACCATGCGCCGCGGACCATTCGGCAGGCGCGTGCAGGAATTTCTCCACTTCGTCGATTGTCTTCGTGTCGAAGTAGTTGTTTTGTTTCGCTACGCGCAGCACGTCCCACCACGTGGCGAGCGCGTGCAGATCGACGTCGATGTCTTTCAGCACCGACACGCTTTCCTTGAAGATGTTGTAGTGGAACAGCACGAAGCAGTGGTTCACCGTCGCGCCGGCGGTGCGCAGTGCGTTGATGAAGTTGATCTTGCTGCGGCTGTCGGTCGTCAGGTCTTCGACGAGCAGCACGCGCTGGCCTTCGGTCAGCAGACCTTCGATCTGCGCGTTACGGCCGAAACCCTTCGGCTTCTTGCGCACGTACTGCATCGGCACCATCAGGCGGTCGGACAGCCATGCGGCGAACGGGATACCCGCGGTTTCGCCGCCGGCGACCGCGTCGATCTGCTCATAGCCGACGTCGCGCAGGATCGTCGCTTCGGCCATTTCCATCAGGCCGCGGCGCACGCGCGGATACGAGATCAGCTTGCGGCAGTCGATATACACCGGGCTCGCCCAGCCGGACGTGAAAATATACGGTTTCTCCGCGTTGAAATGCACTGCTTGCACTTCGAGCAGCATTTTGGCGGTGGTGTCGGAGATCGTCTGGCGATCGAAGCCTGTCATGGGCGGATCCTTCGGAGTGAGCGGGGGAGAAGCGGGCGCCGGGCCCGGTGGCGCAGCAAGCGGGGTATGCCGCGCCATGCTGGGCGGGATACGCGGCCGGGGGAAGAGCAAAGACCGGCTTTTGCTGCGCGCGTGGGCCGTTATTTTACCTGAAATGGGTCCCACCGAGGAGGCCGTCGTACGCGCCGCCGCCCCCGGTGGGCGCTTCGGCGCGCGCATCGTCTTGTGACCGGCTGAGGCCGCCTTTACACTCACGCGACTTTCCCGGGCGGCAACCCACGCAGCCGCCTCCAGACCAACGGAATGCTTTCAATGAACGCCGCTCCATCCGCCTCAGCCTCCGCCACCGAAACCCGTTTTGCCGTCAAGCCGGGCCATGCGGGCCGCGCACTGCTCGCGTCGGTGCTGGGCTACGCGATGGACGGCTTCGATCTGCTGATCCTCGGCTTCATGCTGCCGGTGATCGCCGCCGACCTGCATCTGAGCTCGTCGCAGGCCGGCGCGCTGGTTACATGGACGCTGATCGGCGCAGTCGCGGGCGGCGTGCTGTTCGGCGTGCTCAGCGATTATTTCGGCCGCGTGCGCATGCTGACGTGGACGATCCTGGTCTTCGCGGTGTTCACCGGCCTGTGCGCGCTCGCGCAGGGCTATACGGACCTGCTGGTCTACCGGACCATCGCCGGCATCGGGCTGGGCGGCGAATTCGGCATCGGCATGACGCTGGTCGCCGAAGCGTGGCCGGCGTCGCAGCGGGCGCGGGTGTCGTCGTATGTCGGTCTTGGCTGGCAAGTCGGCGTGCTGGCGGCCGCGTTGCTGACGCCGCTCCTGCTGCCGGTGATCGGCTGGCGCGGCATGTTCGCGCTCGGGCTGTTGCCGGCGGTCGTGTCGTTCTTCGTGCGGCGCCGCGTCGAGGAGCCGGCGCTTTTCAACCAACGCGTCGCGCGCGGCATGCGCAAGCTGCCGCTGAAACTGCTGTTCGTCGATGCGCGCACGACGCGCGCGAGCCTCGGCGTCATGATCCTGTGCTCGGTGCAGAACTTCGGCTACTACGGGCTGATGATCTGGCTGCCGAGCTATCTGTCGAAGACCTTCGGCTATTCGCTGACTAAATCGGGGCTATGGACCGCCGCGACGATTCTCGGCATGGCGGCCGGCATCTGGCTATTCGGCATCGCCGCCGACCGCTTCGGCCGCAAGCCGACGTTCCTGTTCTACCAGGCGGGCGCAGTCGTGATGGTGTTCGGATATGCGCAACTGAGGATGCCGATGGCGTTGCTGATCGGCGGCGCGGCGATGGGGGTGTTCGTGAACGGCATGATCGGCGGCTATGGCGCGCTCATTTCGGAGCTCTATCCAACCGATGCGCGCGCCACCGCGCAAAACGTGCTGTTCAACGCCGGCCGCGCGGTGGGAGGCTTTGGGCCGGTCGTGGTGGGCGCGCTGGCGGCGCGCTACTCGTTCGGCGCGGCGCTCGCGCTGCTCGCGTCGATTTACCTGCTCGACATCTTCGCGACACTATTTCTGATCCCTGAGCGACGCGGCGCCGAGCTCGATTAAGCGTGCCGCCGCCACATGGCGGAAAAACGCTCCCAGGTGCAGCGACTCTGCATTTATAGCGGCTGTTTCGCCAATGGCCAGTTCTGTTAACCACTCAGTGCATCGACACTTCCGGGGTGTACACTGATCGACCCGCGAAGCACTCCGCATCGTCCCGTCTTCGTCGAGGTAAGTCATCGCGCCTTGGCGGGCGCGTGCGAAAACCGCCTCGGTCGGCTATCCATTCGACAGATGAAAACGCCGCAACGGTGTGGGGCGCCGGGTCCAATCACTTACGTCTCGCAGGCCTAGAAATGGACGAACAACTCAAGCAAAGCGCTCTCGCATATCACCAGAATCCGAAACCTGGCAAGATTTCGGTGACGCCCACCAAGCCGCTGTCGAACCAGCTGGATTTGTCGCTCGCATATTCGCCGGGCGTGGCTGCAGCCTGTATGGCGATTCACGAGGAACCGCTCGACGCGCAGAAGTACACGTCGCGCGGCAACCTGGTCGGCGTGATCACGAACGGTACAGCGGTGCTCGGCCTCGGCAATATCGGCCCGCTCGCCGCGAAGCCGGTGATGGAAGGCAAGGGGTGTCTGTTCAAGAAGTTCGCCGGCATCGACGTGTTCGACATCGAGCTCTCCGAATCCGATCCGGACAAGCTCGTCGAGGCGATCGCGATGCTCGAGCCCACGCTCGGCGGCATCAACCTCGAGGACATCAAGGCGCCCGAGTGCTTCTACATCGAGAAGAAGCTGCGCGAACGTATGAAGATTCCGGTCTTCCACGACGATCAGCACGGCACCGCGATCATCGCGTCGGCGGCGATCCTGAACGGCCTCAAAGTGGTCGGCAAGAAGCTCGACGAAGTGAAGCTGGTCTGTTCTGGCGCGGGCGCCGCCGCCATTGCGTGCCTGGATCTGCTCGTCAATCTCGGTCTGTCGAAGAAGAACATTATCGTCGCCGACTCGAAGGGCGTGATCTACGAAGGGCGCGGCAACCTCGATCCGTCGAAGGAACGCTATGCGGCGCACACCGAAGCGCGCTCGCTCGCCGACGCGATCCGTGGCGCCGACGTGTTCCTCGGCTGCTCGAGCGCCGGCGTGCTGAAGCCGGAGATGGTCGCCGAAATGGGCTCGCAGCCGCTGATTCTCGCGCTCGCGAACCCCGAGCCGGAGATCCGTCCGGAAGAAGCGCGCAAGGTCCGCCCGGACTGCATCATCGCGACCGGCCGTTCGGATTATCCGAACCAGGTCAACAACGTGCTGTGCTTCCCATTCATCTTCCGCGGCGCGCTCGACGTCGGCGCGACGACGATCACCGAAGAAATGAAGCTCGCGTGCGTGCGCGCGATCGCCGAACTGGCCGAGGAAACCGACCAGGGCGATGAGGTCGCGAAGGCCTACGAAGGCCACTCGCTCGAATTCGGTCCCGAATACCTGATTCCGAAGCCATTCGATCCGCGTCTGATCATCAAGATCGCGCCGGCCGTCGCGCAGGCCGCGATGGATTCGGGCGTCGCGACCCGTCCGATCCAGGACATGGACGCGTACCGCGAACAGCTCGGCGCGACCGTCTATCGCTCGGGCATGGTGATGCGGCCGGTTTTCGCGGCGGCGAAGGCGGCACCGGCGCGCATCGTGTTCGCGGAAGGCGAAGACGAGCGCGTGCTGCGCGCCGCGCAGTTCGTGCTGCTCGAAAAGATCGCGAAGCCGATCCTGGTCGGCCGTCCGTCGGTGATCGAGATGCGTCTGAAGAAGATGGGCTCGAAGCTCAAGTGCGGCGAAGACGTCGAAATCGTCGATCCGGAAGACGATCCGCGCTATCACAAGAGCTGGCAGGCGTATCACGAAATCGGCGCGCGCGAAGGCGTGACGCCCGACGTCGCGAAGGCCGCGATGCGCAAGTTCAACACGCTGATCGGCGCGATCCTCGTGCATCTCGGGGATGCGGACGGCATGATCTGCGGCATGATCGGCCAGTACCACACGCACCTGAACTTCATCGAGCAGGTGCTCGGCAAGGCCGACAACGTCGAGAACTTCGCCGCGATGAACCTGCTGATGCTGCCGGGCCGTAACCTGTTCATCTGCGACACGTACGTGAACGAAGTACCGACCGCCGAGCAGCTCGCCGACATGACGATGCTCGCCGCGCGCGAAATCGAGAAGTTCGGTATCACGCCGAAGGTCGCGCTGCTGTCGAACTCGAACTTTGGCAGCGCGCCGTCGTCGTCGTCGCAGCGCATGGCCGCGGCGCGCAAGCTGATCACGCAACGTGCGCCGTCGCTCGAAATCGACGGTGAAATGCACGGCGACGCGGCGCTGTCGGAGACCATCCGCAAGGCCGCGTTTCCGGGCACGACGCTCGCCGGCGAAGCGAACCTGCTGATCATGCCGAACGTCGAAGCGGCGAACATCGCGTACAACCTGCTGAAGGTGGTGGGCGGCGAGGGCGTGACGGTCGGACCGTTCCTGCTCGGCGCGGAAAAGCCGGTGCATATCCTGACGCCGGCCGCGACCGTGCGCCGGATCATCAACATGACGGCGGTCGCTTCGGCGAACGCGCGCAAGTCGGTGAACGCGAAGTAACGTGCATCGCGCGGGGTTGAAGCGGGGGCGGCAGTAACGCGCGCGCGACGGCTTCGGTAAAGGTGCTACGGAATTGCGGTTCCGTGGCGCTTTTTTTGCGTCCGAAAAAAAGCGGCGGTCCGTGAAGACCGCCGCTTTTCAGTTCAACTGCCAGAGTCGATCAGGCCGCGTGCTGCGTCGTGTTGCCTGCATCGGACGAACGCCAACGCGTGAGCAGCTCGTTCCACTTGATGCGCACGCCTTTCAGGTTGTTCTCCTTCACGTGCCCATAACCGCGGATGCCGTCGGGCAGGTTCGCGAGCTCGACCGCGAGATCGCGCTTCTGCGAAGTCAGCCCGCCGATCAATTCACGCACCAATGCCTCGTATTCGCCGATCAGCGCGCGCTCGGTGCGTCGCTCCTCGGTGTTGCCAAACACGTCGAGCGCGGTGCCGCGCAGGAACTTGAGCTTTGCGAGCACGTGCATCGCGCGGAACATCCACGGACCGTACTTCTTCTTCACCAGATGGCCGTGCGCGTCCTTCTTCGATAGCGTCGGCGGCGCGAGATGCAGATGCAGCTTCCAGTCGCCTTCGAACGTCGCGTTCAGCTTCTCGATGAACGCCGGGTCGCTGTACAGACGCGCGACTTCGTATTCGTCCTTGTACGCCATCAGCTTGTGCAGGTTCTTGGCGACCGCTTCGGTCAGCGGCATATGGCCGTCGGCGGAATCGAGCGCTTCTTCCGCGACCCGCACCTGCGACACCAGCGCGCGATAACGGTCCGCATACGCACGGTTCTGCCACGCGGTCAGATAGTCGGCGCGCTTGTCGATCAGCGTGTCGAGCGCCTTCGGCGTATGCAGTGCGATGATCTTGCCGCTTGCGTTGTCGGTCGTCTCTCCGCGTCCCTGCGATTGCGCGAGCTTGCGTACCGCGGCCAGATCGTGCGCGGCACGCCGGCCCCATTCGAACGCGGCGCGGTTTTTCTCCACCTGCACGTTGTTCAGCTCGATCGCGCGAATCAGCGACTCGTGCGTGAGCGGCACCCAGCCGCGCTGCCACGCGTAGCCGAGCACGAACGGGTTCGTGTAGATCGCGTCGCCGAGGAGAGCGACGGCAAAGTGATTCGCGTCGACCGCCGAGACGTTGTCGTCCCCCGCTGCGGCACGCACGTCGGCTTCGGTGCTGCTGCCGGGGAAGCGCCAGTTCGGGTTCTTGATCAGCTCGGCGGTCGGCGTGTGCGCGCTGTTCAGCACCACGCGCGTGCGATCCGCCTGCATCCGCGACACGCACTCGTCGCTGGCGGTCACGATCGCGTCGCAGCCGATCACGAGGCTCGCTTCGCCCATCGCGATGCGAGTCGCATGGATGTCGGCCGGCTGGTTCGCGATCTGCACGTGGCTCATCACGGCGCCGCCTTTCTGCGCGAGGCCGGTGACGTCGAGCACGGTGACACCCTTGTTCTCGAGATGCGCGGCCATGCCGAGCAGCGCGCCGATCGTGACGACGCCGGTGCCGCCGACGCCCGTCACCAGCACGCCGTACGGACGCTCGATGGACGGCAGCTCGGGGTCCGGCACCGGCGGCATTTCGGCGCCGGCGCCCGACGCCGCCTTCGGCTTGCGCAACTGGCCGCCTTCAACGGAGACGAAGCTCGGGCAGAAGCCGTTCACGCACGAGAAGTCCTTGTTGCAGGTCGACTGGTTGATCTGGCGCTTCGTGCCGTACTCGGTGCCGAGCGGTTCGACCGACAGGCAGTTCGACTTCACCGAGCAGTCGCCGCAGCCTTCGCACACCGCCTCGTTGATCACGACGCGCCGTGCCGGATCGGGATACGCGCCGCGCTTCCGGCGACGGCGCTTTTCGGTCGCGCAGGTCTGGTCGTAGATCAGGATCGTGGTGCCGGGAATCTCGCGCAACTGGCGCTGCACGTCGTCGAGCTGGTCGCGGTGATGAATGTCGACACCGGGCGCGAGGCCGACATTCGCCGCGTATTTCTCCGGCTCATCGGTCACGATGACAATTTTCGCCGCGCCTTCGGCGGCGAGCTGGTGCGTGATCTGCGGCACGGTCAGCACGCCGTCGACCGGCTGGCCGCCCGTCATCGCGACCGCGTCGTTGTACAGCAGCTTGTAGGTGATATTCGCCTTCGATGCGATCGCCGCGCGAATCGCGAGCAGCCCCGAGTGGAAGTAGGTGCCGTCGCCGAGATTGGCGAACACGTGCTTGTCGTTCGTGAACGGCGCCTGGCCGATCCACGCGACGCCTTCGCCGCCCATCTGGCTGAACGTGCTGGTGCTGCGGTCCATCCAGACCGTCATGTAATGACAGCCGATGCCGGCCATCGCGCGCGAGCCTTCCGGCACATTGGTCGACGTGTTGTGCGGGCAGCCCGAGCAGAACCACGGCTTGCGCTCGACTTCGACGCGCGGCCGCGCGAGCGCTTTTTCCTTCGCCTCGATCACCGCGATGCGCGCGGCGATCCGGGCGCGCACGTCCGACGGCAGATCGAACTTGTCCAGCCGCGTGGCGATTGCCTTCGCGATGATCGCGGGCGATAGCTCGTAGTGCGCCGGCAGCAGCCAGTTGCCCATCGGCACCGACCATTCGCCGCCCGCGCCGTCTTTTTCGTCGAACTTGCCGAACACGCGCGGGCGCTGCGCGTCGGGCCAGTTGTACAGCTCTTCCTTGATCGCGTATTCGAGGATCTGGCGCTTTTCCTCGACCACGAGAATTTCGTCGAGACCGCGCGCGAAGGCCTGCGCGCCTTGCGCTTCGAGCGGCCACACGCAGCCGACTTTGTACAGACGGATGCCGATGCGCGAGCAGGTTTCGTCGTCGAGGCCGAGGTCGGTCAGTGCCTGACGCACGTCGAGATAGGCTTTGCCGCCGGTCATGATGCCGAAGCGCGCATGCGGTGAATCGATTTCGACGCGGTCGAGCTTGTTCGCGCGCACGTAGGCGAGGCCCGCGTACCACTTGTAGTCGAGCAGACGCGCTTCCTGCACGAGCGGCGGATCGGGCCAGCGGATGTTCAGCCCGCCGTCGGGCATCACGAAGTCTTCCGGCAGGATGATGCTGGTGCGGTGCGGGTCGATATCGACCGATGCGGACGATTCGACCACGTCGGTCACGCACTTCATCGCGACCCAGAGGCCCGAGTAGCGGCTCATCGCCCAGCCGTGCAGACCGAAGTCCAGATATTCCTGCACGTTGGACGGAAACAGCACCGGCAGCCCGCACGCCTTGAAGATGTGTTCGGACTGGTGCGCGAGTGTCGAGGATTTGGCCGCGTGATCATCGCCGGCGAGCACCAGAACGCCGCCGTGCCGCGACGAGCCGGCCGAGTTGCCGTGCTTGAAGACGTCACCGGAGCGGTCGACGCCGGGGCCCTTGCCGTACCACATCGAGAACACGCCGTCGTATTTGGCGCTCGGGTACAGGTTGACCTGCTGCGAACCCCACACGGCGGTGGCCGCGAGGTCTTCGTTGACACCGGGCTGGAACACGACCTGATGCGCGGACAGATGCTTTTTGGCTTTCCACAGCGACTGGTCGAGTCCGCCGAGCGGGGACCCGCGGTAGCCGGAGATGAAGCCGGCCGTATTGAGGCCAGCGGCGCGGTCGCGTTCCTGCTGCAGCATCGGCAGACGCACCAGCGCCTGGATGCCGCTCATGTAAGCGCGGCCGCGATCGAGGGTGTATTTGTCGTCGAGCGTGACGGAAGACAACGCGGCTTCGAGCGAGGCTCGCTGACCTGCGTCTAGCGGGGCATTCATTATGTGTACTCCTCCACTTCAGCTTGGGATCACCAAAACTTTTCTGGCCCCCGGCATCTCGTGAATGCTGGGGCCGGGGTCGTCATATTGACGGGTTTCAAGCGATGGTAGCACTGGTGGAAACCCGCCGCAGCGGATCAGAAATCGCCCGCGCCGAATCTGATTTCAGATGGTTTCGCTGCAAGGTGGCCACGCGTTGTCAGCAGTTGGCGCGGATTTTCCGCGGAATCGAGTTGGGTTGTGCTTGCGCATGTAACAAGCTGTAAAACCTACAAATGTGCGGAACCGCAGTGAAAACCACTGTCTAATCCCCGGACCTGCGAGCGATGCCGATCGCTGCGCATTTTGCGCAGCTTCTGGACAGCAGGGCAGTTAGAAAAGGAGTACGCATGAACACAAGAAACATCCAGACGTTCCTGATGGTTTCCGCCGCATTCTTCGCGATGAGCGCGCCGATGCACTCGAATCCGGGCACTACGGGGGCGCTGTCGAACGCGATCATTCGCACGGCGCAGGTAGCGCCGGCGCAGGTCGGAACGATCGACGGTGCGACCGGCAGCAATGAGTACAGGCAGAATTCATGACGCGCCACATCGCGCGCGTCTTGTGACAACCGGCCGCCGTTTCGAAGAGAGCGGCGGCGTGCAACGTGAAAGGGCGAGGATCCTGCGATCCTCGCCCTTTTTTCTTCTGCGCGCCGATCAGGCGCGAGTCACCGCGATCAGGTCTTGTCCTGCACGACGCCGCGGCGAATCTGGTCGAGCTCGATCGATTCGAACAGCGCCTTGAAGTTGCCCTCGCCGAAGCCCTGATTGCCCTTGCGCTGGATGATCTCGAAGAAGATCGGGCCGATCTGGTTTTCGGTGAAGATCTGCAGCAGCAGATCGTCCGGCGCGCCGTCGATCAGAATCTTGCGCTTGCGCAGTTCCTCGAGCGGCTCGCCATGATTCGGCACGCGCCGGTCGACGAGTTCGTAGTAGGTGTCGATCGTGTCGAGCAGCGAAATGTTCGACGCGCGCAGGCCGTCGACGGTGCGGTAGATGTCGCTGGTGCCGAGCGCGATGTGCTGGATGCCTTCGCCGTGGTACGCGTCCAGATATTCCTGGATCTGACCGGCTGTGTCCGAGCCCTCCTCGTTGATCGGAATGCGGATCTTGCCGCACGGCGAAGTCATTGCCTTCGACTTCACGCCCGTCACCTTGCCCTCGATGTCGAAGTAGCGCACCTCGCGGAAGTTGAACAGGCGCTCGTAGAACTCGGCCCATTCCTGCATGCGGCCGCGATGCACGTTGTGCGTCAGGTGATCGATATAGGTCAGGCCATGGCCGACCGGATTGGGGTTCGCGCCGGGAAGCGGTTCGAAGTCGACGTCGTAAATGTCGATGTCACCGATGCTGTTCGGCGCCGCGCCGTTCTTGCCGCGCCAGCGGTCGACGAAATAGATCAGCGAATCGCCTATGCCTTTGATCGCCGGGATGTTCAGCTCCATCGGGCCGGTCTTGTTGTCGAATCCCCACGCGCCTTTTTCGAGCGCCTGGCTGTAGGCCTTCGCGGCATCCTGCACGCGAAACGCAATCGCGCAGATCGATGGGCCATGCAAGCGCGCGAAGCGCTGCGCGAACGAATGCTTCTCCGCGTTGACGATGAAATTGATGTCGCCCTGACGATACAGCGTCACGTCCTTGTGACGATGTCGCGCGACGGCGGTGAAACCCATCCGTTCGAACAGTTTGCCAAGCGCTTTCGGGTCCGGCGCCGTGTATTCGATGAATTCGAAGCCGTCAGTGCCGACCGGATTTTCCCAAGTAGAAACCTGCATTGTCTGTCTCCAATCCCATGCAAGGGGGTTGCCGAGGCGCGCTGGCGGTGAGCGCGCGGGACGGTCGGCTGAGCGTGACCGGATAGGGCAATTGTAGAACTGTGATGGAGGCAAGAACTTGCGAACTTAATCGCGCGTCGCTATTCTCGAGCTACTTTATGGCTCGATTCGAGCGAGACGTGGCAGAACATGGCTAATAGCGAGATAGATGCGATCGATCGACGCATTCTGGCGATCCTTCAGGAAAATGGCCGGCTGTCGAATCAGGAGATAGCGGAGCGGATCAATCTGTCGCCGAGTCCGTGCCTGCGGCGGATTCGCCGGCTCGAGGAAAGCGGCGTGATTCGCGGCTACGTCGCGCTACTCGACGCGCAGCGTCTCGGACTCGACCTGCTTGCATATGTCAACGTGCGGCTGGAGAAGGGCGGCGGTCGCGCGTTCAGTCCGCATGGCGATGCCACCCACGCCGATCTGTTCGGCGCGGCCGTGCAGACGTGGCCCGAAGTGGTCGCGTGTCACGCGATGACGGGGGAGATGGATTACCTGCTGCGCGTCCAGGTTGAGGACATGGCGCACTTTTCGCGCTTCGTGCAGGATCAATTGCTGCGGCATCCATCGGTGATCGATGTGAAATCGAGCTTTTCGCTCGAAAAGATCAAGGAAACGACAGCGCTGCCCATTTTGTAGGCTTCACGCGCCACGCCCTGCGCATGGCGTTGATTTGGTACAGATAGAAAAAAGGGCGACCTTGCGGCCGCCCCAGTCTCATTTCCCCGCAGCGATTGTTCAGGCAGCGACAGCCACCGGCATGAACGACTCGAACAGTCGCGATGCCTGGCGCGCGTGGCGCTTGAGTGCGTAGTCGAACACGGCGGCCTGCTCCTGCAGCATTTCCGCGAGGATGCTCGACTGATCTGCCGGCGACAGCGTCAGATAGGCGTCGGCTTCGCCGTACGCGTATTCGATCTTCATGCCGGCCTTTTTGGCGATGTGCATCATGGTCGAGTTGCGCGCCAGGCAGTGGATGTAGAGCGTCGTCACATGCGTGTTGCGGCTGCGGATCGCGGCGCGCTCGAACAGCTTCGAGCCGATACCGATGCCACGCGCGCTTTCGAGCACCGAGACGCCGAATTCGGCGGTGCGCTTGTTGCCTTCGGCCGGCAGGTAGGCCAGATGGCCGACGCCGCTCAGTTCCAGCTTGCTGTTGAACACGCCGAACACGGTGTCGCGCGTGAAGTCGATCGTGCGCACGTAGTTTTCGATCACGTGGTTCGGCACAACCTGGCCGAAGCGCAGCAGTCGGTCTTCTTCGTCGAGCGCGAGGAAGTGCGTAAGCAGGCGTTCGCGATCGACCGCGGTGAGTTCTCGGACCAGAACGTGCGCGCGTCCAGCAGACAGCGACGCGCGGTCGTTCGGCGCGATCGGCTCGGTGGTGCGAAGGCTCAGCGTGTTCATGGTCGGGTTCTCCTTTTAATCAGGCGGTGTTGTGCACCGCAAAACCGATTTTAGCGGAAACCCAAGCCATTCACTAGGGAAAACCCGTATCAAAAACTGAGGCGATTACCTAGACCGCTGGAGCCCTAAATTTACTCAATTGATTTTTAAAGGAAATGCAAGTGAACGCACGTTCGGGACACGATGCCGCATGCATCCCGGAGCTGACATATTTCGTATGAATGTTGTTGCTTTGCATCATCCAAGGCGCCGGCTCGGACCGTCGTCTCACTTGACCGGCGCGGTGCCGAGACCATGCTCGACCATGCCGACCACCTGTTCGGCGAACTCGCTATAACCCATGCGGCCGTCCGGCTTGAGCCACGTGAAGGTCCAGTTGATCATGCCGAACACCATCATCGTCAGCGCGGTCTGGTTGTCGCGCGTCGCTCGTTCGGGGTAGGCGCGCGCGAGCTGCCGCGCGAACGCGGCGACCACGTCGCGCTGGCGGTTCAGGATGATCTCGCGCTGCGAATCGACCAGATACTTGACATCGTTCAACAGCGCGACGTGCCGGCTGTGCGACGTCTCATACTCGGACAGGAACGCGCGGATCAGCTCCGCGAAGGTTTCGCGCTCGCTCAGTTCGCGCCGCTGGCTCGACCCTTCCACCTCGGCGATGATCAGCATCAGCCGCTTCGTGTAGCGATCGAGCAGGTCGAACAGGATGGCTTCCTTGCTCTCGTAATAGTGATAGAGGCGCGCCTTCGAGGTGCCGCTCGCCGCGGCGAGATCGGCCATCGACGTGCTTGGGTAGCTGGTCTGCGCAAACTTCGCGGCGGCCAGTTCGAGAATCTGCTCGCGCTGGGTTTCGTGGTCGGGGGCTCGGGTGCGGGCCATAGTTGTCTGTTTTATCTTATTGGGGTGAGCTGGAAGCGGACGCCGCGCGCAGTTCGAGCGAGCGCCATTCGTTCGCGTCGCCACGCAGGTGGATGCGTCGTTGCGTCGCGAGTTCGCGCATGCGCCACAGCACGATGCTGTCGCTGGCGAGAAACCACAGTTCGGAGGTCATAACATAGGCGGCGACGCGCGCGGCGGGCTGCCAGTCGTCGCTTGCGCGTTCGAGGATCAGCGTGTCGATTTCGGCAAAGCTGCCGCTCGTGAAGGTATTGTCACGCCAGCGCCGCGTCTCGCCGTTCGCCTGCTTGACCTCCTGCCATTCGAGCGCAAGCCGGCTGATGCGCAGCACGGAAATCGGCGCGGCGTCCGGCAGATGTGCCTGCAATACGTCCGGCGCAAACATGCCGACCGATGTCGCGCGGTCCTTGCGCGTATGCGCCCACGCTTGCGGATCGGCGAGCTCGGCGATCGACAGACGCACTTCGTTCAAACGCTGCGGGCTGTTGCGCACCAGGTAGCAGACACGGCGCAGCATCAGCTGATCGGACGCGCTTTCGGCGTGCCACACAACGAGATTCGCGGTGTCGTTCGAGAGGCCGTCGAGCACTGCGGCCTGTTCGCGGAACTCGCGCACGAAGTCGCGTCGCGTGTCGGCGTTGACGCGTTCCCAGAAGTCGGCGCGCACGTAGGGAGCGTCGTCGACGCCGCGCAGCGGGCCGACCGCCAGATCGTCGCGCAACGGCTGCACGCGATCGTCGCGGCCCGCCAGGGCCAGCGCGCTACGCAGCGACTCGGCGGCGACGTCGCCGTTGGTGAGATGAATCGTGCTCATGGGCAAGGGTTTGCTGTGACGCTTGCAGCTGTAACAAAAAGAGGCCGCTCGCCGACTGGAAACCGATGTCCCGATCGATGAGCGGCCCCTAGTGTAAGCGGATCGCGAAACGGCCGAAAGCGGCGCCGGCCGTTACACGAAGCGAGTGCCCACCCTGGCGACGAAAGCTCCAGGCTCAACGTTCGTCGTAACTGACGACGACCTTCTCGCTCACCGGATGACACTGGCACGTCAGCACGAACCCGTCGCGGACCTCGTGTTCTTCGAGCGTGTAGTTCTTTTCCATCTTCACTTCGCCCTCGAGCACCTTCGCGCGGCACGTACAGCACACGCCGCCCTTGCACGCATACGGCAGCGCCAGACCGGCGCGCAGCCCGACGTCGAGCACGCTCACCCCCTGATACGGCAGGCGCAGCCTGCGCCGCTTGCCGTCGAGCACGATCTCGAGGTCGGCAGCCGGGGTGTCCGCGGTGATCTCGACGGGCGGCACCCCCGCCTGCGGCAGCGGCGTGCCGAAACGCTCGACGTGCACCTTCGCGGGCGGCACGCCGGCGGCCTTCAGGGCCGCCTCGGCCGCGTCCATCATCGGCGCGGGGCCGCAGATGAACGCCTCGTCGATCGCGTCGGCCGGCAGCAGCTGCTCGAGGAACGCCGCGCACTTCTGCTGGTCGAGCACGCCGTTGAACAGCTCGACGTCCTGCAGGTCGTCCGACAGCACGTGATACAGCACGAAGCGGTTCATGAAGCGGTTCTTCAGATCCTCGAGTTCCTCGGCGAACATGATCTGGTCGACGCTGCGGTTGCCGTACACCAGCGTGAAGGTGCTGCGCGGCTCGACTTCGAGCGTGGTCTTGATGATCGCCAGCACCGGCGTGATGCCCGAGCCGCCCGAGAACGCGAGGTACTGCTGGCCCTGTTCGGCGTTCAGGTGCGTGAAGAAGCGGCCGTCCGGCGTCATCACGTCGATCGTGTGGCCGGGCTGCAGCGTGTCGAACGCGAAGTTCGAGAAACGCCCGCCGCGCACGCGCTTGATGCCGATGCGCAACTCGCCGTCGCGGTCATAGTCGGTGACGCCCACGCAGATCGAATACGAACGGCGCGTTTCCTCACCGTCGATATGCGTCTTCAGCGTGACGAACTGGCCCTGCGTGAAGCGGTACTGGTCGCGCAGTTCGGGCGGGACTTCGAAGGCGACCGACACCGCATCGGCGGTTTCGGGACGTACTTCGCGGATACGCAGCGGATGGAATTGCGGGGTGGCCATATCAGTACGGTTTGAAGTAGTCGAAGGGTTCGCGGCAGTCGAGGCAGCGATACAGGGCCTTGCAGGCGGTCGAGCCGAACTGCGCGAGTCGCTCGGTGTGTGCGCAGCCGCAGCGCGGGCAGGGCGGGGCGGGCAGCGCGCGCGGCACGAAGCGCAGCACTTTCTCCTGTGACGCAGACGTCGCGGCTGAACCGCAGTTGCCCGTGGGCGGCGCGATGCCGTAGACGCGCAGTTTTTCGCGCGCCTCGGCGGTGATCCAGTCGGTGGTCCAAGCCGGCGCGAGTACGGTGGCGACGCGGTACGGCGTGAGCTGCGCGGCCTCGAGCGCACGGCCGATGTCTTCGGCAATCTGCGACATCGCCGGGCAGCCCGAGTAGGTCGGCGTGATCACGACTTCGAGCGCGCCGTCCGCGGCGCGTCGCACCTCGCGCAGGATGCCGAGCTCGCGGATCGAGACCACCGGGATCTCCGGGTCGGGTACCGCTTCAAGCACGCTCCACGCGCGGGTGAGCGCGGGATCGGTCGTGGCGGTGGTGGCAGCGGCTGTATTCACGGGCTGCGCGGCGGTCGAGGTCGTCATCGCGGGCTCACCAGTTCGCGCCCGGATGCTGGCGCGCGAGGCTCTGCATTTCCGCGAGCACGAAACCCATGTGCTCCGAATGCTCGCCGTGCTTGCCGGTGCTCACGTGCCGCAGCGCCGCGGGCAGCGTCAGCGTGGCCGCGTCGAGCGTGGCGCGCACGTCGTCGAGCCATGCGGCTTCCAGCGTCGAGGTGCGCGGGCCGATGCCGGCCGCGGCGATCGCGTCTTCCACCGCGTCCGCGCTGAAGAACTCGTACGTGTACGGCATCAGATAGTCGAGCGCGGCCTGCGCGCGACGGTGCGATTCGTCGGTGCCGTCGCCGAAACGGATCAGCCACTCGCCCGCGTGATGCACGTGGTACTGCGTTTCCTTGATCGACTTCGCGGCGATCGCGGCGAGCTGTGCGTCGGCGGAACCCGTCAGCGCGCTCCACAGGTGCAGCATCAGCGTCGAATACAGGAAGTTGCGCACGATGGTGACCGCATAGTCCTTCTCTGCCTGCGCGGTGCCGGCGAGCGGCCCGTAGTGCGGCAGCTCGACGAGCGTGTAGTTCGCGAATTCGCGCTCGGCGCGGAAGTACGCGTAGTCGTCCTCGCTGCGCTGACGGCCGGTGAGCTGCTCTTCGAGCGTGGCCGCATGCGTGTACAGCAGGCGCGCCTGGCCGATCAGGTCGAGGCTCATGTTCGACAGCGCGATGTCCTCTTCGAGGATCGGGCCGTGGCCGCACCACTCGCTGTTGCGCTGACCGAGGATCAGCGCGGTATCGGCGAGGCGCAGCACGTACTGCAGATGTTCGGGCGTGATGGATATTGTGGTCATGGCGCGCTTACATGTGGTTGACTTCGTCGGGCAGCGTGTAGAACGTCGGGTGGCGATAGATCTTGTCGCCCGCCGGTTCGAACAGTTCGGCCTTCTCGTCGGGCGCCGAGGCGGTGATCGCCGAGGACGGCACCACCCAGATGCTCACGCCTTCCTGGCGGCGCGTGTAGACGTCGCGCGCCATGCGCAGCGCCATCGGCGCGTCGGCCGCGTGCAGACTGCCGCAGTGCTTGTGGTCGAGTCCCTGCTTGCTGCGCACGAACACTTCCCAAATCGGCCATTCCTTGTTCATTGCTGATCTCCTGATTCCTGTGATGTGCGGTGCCACTCAGGCGGCGTGCTGTTGCGCGCGCTGGCGCTGTTTTTCGGCATGGGCGAGTGCGGCTTCGCGCACCCAGGCGCCGTCCGCATGGGCCTTCACGCGCGTGGCAAGGCGCTCGCGGTTGCACGGGCCGTCGCCATTGACGACGCGCCAGAACTCTTCCCAGTCGATGTCGCCGTAGTCGTAGTGGCCGCGCGCCGCGTTCCATTTGAGCTGCGCATCGGGCAGCGTGACGCCGAGCACCTTGGCCTGCTCGACGGTCGCGTCGACGAATTTCTGGCGCAGGTCGTCGTTGGTGATGCGCTTGATGCCCCATTGCGCCGACTGGTTGCTGTGCACCGAGTCCCTGTCGCTCGGGCCGAACATCATCAGCACCGGCCACCACCAGCGGTTCACCGCCTGCTGCACGAGCTCGCGCTGCGCGTCGGTGCCGGCCATCATCGCGAGCAGCGCATCGAACCCCTGGCGCTGGTGGAACGACTCTTCCTTGCAGATGCGGATCATCGCGCGGGCGTACGGCCCGTAGGTGCAGCGGCACAGCGGGATCTGGTTCATGATCGCCGCGCCGTCGACCAGCCAGCCGATCACGCCGACGTCGGCCCAGGTGGGCGTCGGGTAGTTGAAGATGCTCGAATACTTGGCCTTGCCTGCGTGCAGCGCGTCGATCAGCTGCTCGCGCGACACGCCGAGCGTTTCGGCGGCGCTATACAGATAGAGCCCGTGGCCGGCCTCGTCCTGCACCTTGGCGATCAGGATCGCCTTGCGCTTCAGGCTCGGCGCGCGGGTGATCCAGTTGCCCTCGGGCAGCATGCCGACGATCTCCGAGTGCGCGTGCTGCGAGATCTGCCGCACCAGCGTCTTGCGGTACGCGTCGGGCATCCAGTCCTGCGGCTCGATCTTGCCGTCGGCGGCCATGACCGCGTCGAAGCGCGCCTGTTCGGGCGAATTCGCGTCCGCGTCCTGTGGGGCGACGTGGCCGGGGATATCGAGGGATTGGGTGTACATGGGACGCTCTCTGAAGGAGTAGTCTGTGTCGGCGTAGTATAAACCAACCGACCGGTCGGTTAATAAATTTTTTGAGGACGGGGATTGGGCTTGATAGCGTCATTCAGGGGTGTTGAAGCACGTCCCCCACTCCGACACTTACCGGTAAAATTGCGAATTGGCCGCGATCTGCGGCCCACTTGCATCTCCGGTACTCATGTTACGTCTAAGCGAAATCAAACTCCCGCTCGATCATCCCGAAAGCGCCCTCGAAGCCGCCATCCGTGCGCGCCTCGCGGACCTCGGCGTGGCGCGGGACGGGCTCATCCGATACACCGTGTTTCGCCGCGCGCACGACGCGCGCAAGCGCGCCGACATCAAGCTCACCTATATCGTCGATGTCGAGGTCAAGGATGAAGCGGCCGCGCTGAAACGGCTCGCCGACGTGCCGCATTGCGGCGTGACCCCCGACATGAGCTACAAGTTCGTCGCCAAAGCGCCCGCCCAACTGACCACGCCGCGTCCGGTCGTGATCGGCATGGGACCGTGCGGTCTGTTCGCAGGACTGATCCTCGCGCAGATGGGCTTCCGGCCGATCATCCTCGAGCGCGGCAAGGCCGTGCGCGAGCGCACCAAGGACACGTTTGGCCTGTGGCGCAAATCGGTGCTGAATCCCGAGTCGAACGTGCAGTTCGGCGAAGGTGGCGCGGGCACTTTTTCGGACGGCAAGCTCTACAGCCAGATCAAGGACCCGAAACATTACGGCCGCAAAGTGCTCGACGAATTCGTGCGGGCCGGTGCGCCCGAGGACATCCTGTACCTGAGCCGGCCGCATATCGGCACGTTTCGCCTCGTCAGCATGGTCGAGAAGATGCGTGCGGGCATCCATGAGCTGGGCGGCGAAGTGCGCTTCGAGACGCGTGTCGAGGACATCGACATCGACAACGGCCAGGTGCGCGGGCTGAAGCTGTCGACCGGCGAGACGCTGCGCTGTGACCACGTGGTGCTGGCGGTCGGCCATAGCGCACGCGACACCTTCCAGATGCTGCACGACCGCGGCGTTCACGTCGAGGCGAAGCCGTTTTCGCTCGGTTTCCGGATCGAGCATCCGCAAGGGGTGATCGATCGCAGCCGTTTCGGCAAATTTGCCGGTCACAAACAGCTCGGTGCAGCCGACTATAAGGTGGTGCACCACTGTAGCAATGGGCGCGCGGTGTATAGCTTTTGCATGTGTCCCGGCGGCACCGTGGTGGCGGCCACGTCGGAGCCCGGGCGGGTCGTCACGAACGGCATGAGCCAGTACTCGCGCGCGGAGCGCAACGCGAATGCGGGCATCGTGGTCGGCATTACGCCAGACGACTACCCGGGCGGCCCGCTTGCGGGCATCGCGTTTCAGCGCAAGTGGGAGGAGCGGGCGTTCGAACTCGGTGGCGGCAACTATATGGCGCCGGGGCAGTTGGTCGGGGACTTCATCGCCGGGCGTCCGTCCACGTCGCTCGGCTCCGTCGTGCCGTCGTATAAGCCCGGCGTGCGGCCAACCGATCTCAGCACCGCACTGCCCGACTACGCGATCGAGGCGATTCGCGAAGCGCTGCCGCAGATGGAAAAGAAAATCGCCGGTTTCGCGATGCATGACGCGGTGCTGACCGGCGTTGAAACCCGAACGTCGTCGCCGGTACGCGTTCGTCGCGGGGACGACTACCAGAGCGTCAACATCAAAGGGCTGTATCCCGCCGGCGAAGGTGCGGGATACGCGGGCGGGATCTACTCGGCCGCGATCGACGGAATCGAAGTCGCCGAAGCCGTCGCTCTGAAGATCATGAGTCAGCAAACGGCATGAGTCCAAACGGGCACAGCCGCCGGGCACCGGCGATTGCCGCGTCGTTCGGGCACAATGCGCGTTTCGTCTCGAACCGATCGTCCGAATGACCATTCGCACCCTGGCTGCCGCATGCGGCGCGGCGCTGCTTGCCCAATTTGCTCCGTTTGTCGTTTCCTCGAATGCGTTCGCTGCCGAAGCGCCCGAGCATTGGGTCGCCGTGTGGGCGACCGCGCTGCAACCGCTTCCCCAGCAGGCCGACTTGCCACCGCTGTATCGCGCGCCGGAAGTCGCCGGGCGCACCGTCCGGCAAATCGTGTATCCGACTTTGTCGGGAAAGACGGCGCGGATTCATCTGAGCAATGCGTATGGCAAGACACCTCTGGTCATCGACGAGCTGCGCATCGCGCGCTCGGCCGGCGGCGCGGCGGCGGTAGCGAGGGATGGCAGTCGAGTGACGTTTGCTGGCAAGGGCGCAGTCAGCGTTCCGCCCGGCGGCGAGCTGGACAGTGATCCGATTGGGATCGACGTCGTCGAGGGCGCGCCGTATGCGATCAGTGCGTTTATGGGACCGGAGCAGCGGATCGTCGCGTGGCACCGGGTGTCGAATCAGGTGAATTATGTGTCGGGGCCGGGCAATCACACTGCCGACACGTCCGCCGCCGCATTTCGCGGCCGCTTCACCCAATATGTGTGGGTCACGAGCTTGTCGGTGGAGGCGGTGGCGCCGTCAGTTGCCGTCGCTGCGATCGGCGACTCGATCACCGACGGCATGCGCTCCAGCCTGAACCAGAACCGTCGCTGGCCGGATGCGCTGGCTCGGCGACTGGCGGCGAGCGGCGCGCAGTCGACGGCGATCGTGAATCTCGGCATCAGCGGCAACCGGCTTCTTAGCGACTCACCTTGTTATGGCGACGCGCTTGCGAGCCGGTTTGAGCGCGATGTTTTGCAACGTCCGGGCGTCAAGGCGGCGGTTGTGCTGATTGGCATCAACGACATTAACTTTGCGGCAATGCCGCCTCATGGCGGGCTCGACTGCGATTTTCCTCATACGTCCGTCACGGCTGCCGATCTGATCGCCGGTTACCAGCGAGTGATCGCGGCCGCGCGGCGCAAGGGTGTCAAGGTGTTCGGCGCGACGCTGACGCCGGCGTCGCTGCCGCAGGAGCGGGAAAACATCCGACTCGCGGTTAATCAGTGGATCCGGACTAGTCGCGCTTTCGATGGCGTCGTCGATTTCGACGCGGCGTTGCGCGACAGAGCGCAGCCGGAGCGTCTGCAGCGCGCTTTCGATAGCGGCGATCACATCCATCCGAGCGACGCTGGCTACGCGGCCATGGCCGACGCTGTTCCTGTTGAGGCAGTGGTGAGCGCGGCCCGGAAGTGAGTCACAACTTTTTTTAAGCAAAAGCGAAATCGGGTATTGACGAGACGAGAAAGGGTCTCCATAATCTCGTTTCTCTGCTGCAGACGCAGCGACGCAAACGAAGCAGTGCCGGGTGGTGGTAGTTCCGGCGTTGCGGGTTGGGCGGATCGATCTTTAAAAACTAACAGCCGATAAGTGTGGGCGCTTGATGCGGAATGCGGCGGCGGGTTCGTATGAATCTGCTGCAAGGCAAAAGTATCAGAAGCCTCACACAGTATTAGAGGAAGGTTTATCTGTCGAAAGACGGATGGATCATCGTCAGTACGTTGAGTGAGCGACCGGTTCGTCAGCAGGAAACTGCGGAACCGAAAACAGTAACAGGTTTGAACTGAAGAGTTTGATCCTGGCTCAGATTGAACGCTGGCGGCATGCCTTACACATGCAAGTCGAACGGCAGCACGGACTTCGGTCTGGTGGCGAGTGGCGAACGGGTGAGTAATACATCGGAACGTGTCCTGGAGTGGGGGATAGCCCGGCGAAAGCCGGATTAATACCGCATACGCTCTGTGGAGGAAAGCGGGGGATCTTTCGGGACCTCGCGCTCAAGGGGCGGCCGATGGCAGATTAGGTAGTTGGTGGGGTAAAGGCCTACCAAGCCGACGATCTGTAGCTGGTCTGAGAGGACGACCAGCCACACTGGGACTGAGACACGGCCCAGACTCCTACGGGAGGCAGCAGTGGGGAATTTTGGACAATGGGCGCAAGCCTGATCCAGCAATGCCGCGTGTGTGAAGAAGGCCTTCGGGTTGTAAAGCACTTTTGTCCGGAAAGAAAACCTCGTGGCTAATATCCGTGAGGGATGACGGTACCGGAAGAATAAGCACCGGCTAACTACGTGCCAGCAGCCGCGGTAATACGTAGGGTGCGAGCGTTAATCGGAATTACTGGGCGTAAAGCGTGCGCAGGCGGTGCTGTAAGACCGATGTGAAATCCCCGGGCTTAACCTGGGAACTGCATTGGTGACTGCAGCGCTGGAGTATGGCAGAGGGGGGTGGAATTCCACGTGTAGCAGTGAAATGCGTAGAGATGTGGAGGAACACCGATGGCGAAGGCAGCCCCCTGGGCCAATACTGACGCTCATGCACGAAAGCGTGGGGAGCAAACAGGATTAGATACCCTGGTAGTCCACGCCCTAAACGATGTCAACTGGTTGTCGGGCCTTCATTGGCTTGGTAACGTAGCTAACGCGTGAAGTTGACCGCCTGGGGAGTACGGTCGCAAGATTAAAACTCAAAGGAATTGACGGGGACCCGCACAAGCGGTGGATGATGTGGATTAATTCGATGCAACGCGAAAAACCTTACCTACCCTTGACATGGATGGAATCCTGGTGAGAGCCGGGAGTGCCCGAAAGGGAGCCATCACACAGGTGCTGCATGGCTGTCGTCAGCTCGTGTCGTGAGATGTTGGGTTAAGTCCCGCAACGAGCGCAACCCTTGTCCCTAGTTGCTACGCAAGAGCACTCCAGGGAGACTGCCGGTGACAAACCGGAGGAAGGTGGGGATGACGTCAAGTCCTCATGGCCCTTATGGGTAGGGCTTCACACGTCATACAATGGTCGGAACAGAGGGTTGCCAAGCCGCGAGGTGGAGCCAATCCCAGAAAACCGATCGTAGTCCGGATCGCACTCTGCAACTCGAGTGCGTGAAGCTGGAATCGCTAGTAATCGCGGATCAGCATGCCGCGGTGAATACGTTCCCGGGTCTTGTACACACCGCCCGTCACACCATGGGAGTGGGTTTTACCAGAAGTGGCTAGTCTAACCGCAAGGAGGACGGTCACCACGGTAGGATTCATGACTGGGGTGAAGTCGTAACAAGGTAGCCGTATCGGAAGGTGCGGCTGGATCACCTCCTTTCCAGAGCTATGCATTCAGTGCATTCAAGTGCTCACGCTTATCGGCTGTGGTTTAGAGAAGCAACGCAGACAGACTCAGGGGTCTGTAGCTCAGTCGGTTAGAGCACCGTCTTGATAAGGCGGGGGTCGATGGTTCGAATCCATCCAGACCCACCATCTTTGTCTGCTGGTGCTGACTGGGACACCCTTGAGTCGGGTATGACCGGGGGATTAGCTCAGCTGGGAGAGCACCTGCTTTGCAAGCAGGGGGTCGTCGGTTCGATCCCGTCATCCTCCACCAATCCTCAATGCGCAGGGTTCTGCCTGAAGGCAGAGCGTTGCGCATTGGCGATTGAGCCAGTCAGAGCGGTACACGATTCAATCGTGATATCGGCTGTCGTTCTTTAACAATCAGGAAGAAGTAGTAAAGAGATTCACGAAAGCGTACCTGGAGATGGGTATGCGAGTAGGTGAATCAGGGTTGTGATTGTATCGATGTATTTTAAGGGAATCGAGAGATTGCCTTTGGAATACGGCGCAACACGAATACTCAACCTGTAGCGGCATGTGATCTGCGGTGAGCAATCATTGAGACACACCCGTTATAGGGTCAAGCGAACAAGTGCATGTGGTGGATGCCTTGGCGATCACAGGCGATGAAGGACGCGGTAGCCTGCGAAAAGCTCCGGGGAGCTGGCAAACGAGCTTTGATCCGGAGATGTCCGAATGGGGAAACCCACTCCTAATGGAGTATCCGTAGCTGAATCCATAGGCTACGTGAAGCGAACGCGGTGAACTGAAACATCTAAGTAACCGCAGGAAAAGAAATCAACCGAGATTCCCAAAGTAGTGGCGAGCGAAATGGGATGAGCCTGTACTCTTTATTCTCATTGTTAGTCGAACGCTCTGGAAAGTGCGGCCATAGCAGGTGATAGCCCTGTAGACGAAAACAGCGGGAAAGAACTAGGTGTACGAGAAGTAGGGCGGGACACGTGAAATCCTGTCTGAAGATGGGGGGACCATCCTCCAAGGCTAAATACTCGTGATCGACCGATAGTGAACCAGTACCGTGAGGGAAAGGCGAAAAGAACCCCGGGAGGGGAGTGAAACAGATCCTGAAACCGCATGCATACAAACAGTCGGAGCCTCTGCGAAGGGGTGACGGCGTACCTTTTGTATAATGGGTCAGCGACTTACATTCAGTGGCGAGCTTAACCGATTAGGGCAGGCGTAGCGAAAGCGAGTCCGAACAGGGCGTCCAGTCGCTGGGTGTAGACCCGAAACCAGGTGATCTATCCATGGCCAGGTTGAAGGCACGGTAACACGTGCTGGAGGACCGAACCCACTAACGTTGAAAAGTTAGGGGATGAGCTGTGGATAGGGGTGAAAGGCTAAACAAACCTGGAAATAGCTGGTTCTCTCCGAAAACTATTTAGGTAGTGCCTCGTGTATCACCTTCGGGGGTAGAGCACTGTCATGGTTGTGGGGTCCATTGCGGATTACTACGCCATAGCAAACTCCGAATACCGAAGAGTGCAATCACGGGAGACAGACATCGGGTGCTAACGTCCGGTGTCAAGAGGGAAACAACCCAGACCGCCAGCTAAGGTCCCCAAATATGGCTAAGTGGGAAACGAAGTGGGAAGGCTAAAACAGTCAGGAGGTTGGCTTAGAAGCAGCCACCCTTTAAAGAAAGCGTAATAGCTCACTGATCGAGTCGTCCTGCGCGGAAGATGTAACGGGGCTAAGCCATATACCGAAGCTGCGGATGCACATTTATGTGCATGGTAGGAGAGCGTTCCGTAAGCCTGCGAAGGTGCACTGGAAAGTGTGCTGGAGGTATCGGAAGTGCGAATGCTGACATGAGTAGCGATAAAGGGGGTGAAAGGCCCCCTCGCCGTAAGCCCAAGGTTTCCTACGCAACGTTCATCGGCGTAGGGTGAGTCGGCCCCTAAGGCGAGGCAGAAATGCGTAGCTGATGGGAAGCAGATTAATATTTCTGCACCATTGTGAAATGCGATGGGGGGACGGATCGCGGAAGGTTGTCCGGGTGTTGGAAGTCCCGGTCGCTGCATTGGAGAGGGTGCCCTGGCAAATCCGGGCACAGGACTCAAGGGTGTGGCGCGAGCTTCTTCGGAAGCGAAGCAACTGGAAGGGGTTCCAGGAAAAGCCTCTAAGCTTCAGTTTCACAGTGACCGTACCGCAAACCGACACAGGTGGGCGAGATGAGTATTCTAAGGCGCTTGAGAGAACTCGGGAGAAGGAACTCGGCAAATTGGTACCGTAACTTCGGGATAAGGTACGCCCTGGTAGCTTGACTGGCCTGCGCCAGGAGGGTGAAGGGGTTGCAATAAACTGGTGGCTGCGACTGTTTAATAAAAACACAGCACTCTGCAAACACGAAAGTGGACGTATAGGGTGTGACGCCTGCCCGGTGCCGGAAGATTAAATGATGGGGTGCAAGCTCCTGATTGAAGTCCCGGTAAACGGCGGCCGTAACTATAACGGTCCTAAGGTAGCGAAATTCCTTGTCGGGTAAGTTCCGACCTGCACGAATGGCGTAACGATGGCCACACTGTCTCCTCCCGAGACTCAGCGAAGTTGAAGTGTTTGTGATGATGCAATCTCCCCGCGGCTAGACGGAAAGACCCCATGAACCTTTACTGTAGCTTTGCATTGGACTTTGAACCGGTCTGTGTAGGATAGGTGGGAGGCTGTGAAGCGTGAACGCCAGTTTGCGTGGAGCCGTCCTTGAAATACCACCCTGATCTGTTTGAGGTTCTAACCTTGGTCCGTGATCCGGATCGGGGACAGTGCATGGTAGGCAGTTTGACTGGGGCGGTCTCCTCCCAAAGTGTAACGGAGGAGTACGAAGGTACGCTAGGTACGGTCGGAAATCGTGCTGATAGTGCAATGGCATAAGCGTGCTTGACTGTGAGACTGACAAGTCGAACAGGTGCGAAAGCAGGTCATAGTGATCCGGTGGTTCTGTATGGAAGGGCCATCGCTCAACGGATAAAAGGTACTCTGGGGATAACAGGCTGATACCGCCCAAGAGTTCATATCGACGGCGGTGTTTGGCACCTCGATGTCGGCTCATCTCATCCTGGGGCTGTAGCCGGTCCCAAGGGTATGGCTGTTCGCCATTTAAAGAGGTACGTGAGCTGGGTTTAAAACGTCGTGAGACAGTTTGGTCCCTATCTGCCGTGGGCGCTGGATATTTGAAGGGGGCTGCTCCTAGTACGAGAGGACCGGAGTGGACGAACCTCTGGTGTACCGGTTGTCACGCCAGTGGCATCGCCGGGTAGCTATGTTCGGAAGAGATAACCGCTGAAAGCATCTAAGCGGGAAACTCGCCTTAAGATGAGATATCCCCGGGGCTTCGAGCCCCTTGAAGGGTCGTTCAAGACCAGGACGTTGATAGGTCAGGTGTGCACGTACAGTAATGTACTGAGCTAACTGATACTAATTGCCCGTAAGGCTTGATCCTATAACAGGTGTGTCTCGACAACCGTTAGCGCTTCAGCGCTTACGGGTGTCCGATCCCCGAAGGGGATGAAGACATGCAGTTTGAGATCGGTGTTGTGCCAGAAACAACACAACCCCAAAACACGAATCCTTTACGCTTCTTCCCGATTGGCTGTGGCGCCGGGTTGACCCCAACCCGACTGCGACGCAGCAACCCGTCATGCCTGATGACCATAGCGAGTCGGTCCCACCCCTTCCCATCCCGAACCAGGACCGTGAAACGACTCCACGCCGATGATAGTGCGGATTGCCCGTGTGAAAGTAGGTAATCGTCAGGCTCCCCCAAAAGCCAGAAACCCCACCCGCAGCGGTGGGGTTTTTGCGTTTACGGAAAGCTAACAGCCAATCACTATATAAGTGAGAGCGTTGGGATCGGAACGGTCAAGCAGGTCTTGACAAAAGGATGTTGTTCCCCCATAATCATCAGTTCTCTGCGGAGGGGTGCCCGAGTGGCTAAAGGGGGCAGACTGTAAATCTGTTGGCTTACGCCTACGTTGGTTCGAATCCAACCTCCTCCACCAGAATGCAAGTTGCAGCGGTTGTTGGGAATCCATGATCCTTGCGGGTGTAGCTCAATGGTAGAGCAGAAGCCTTCCAAGCTTACGACGAGGGTTCGATTCCCTTCACCCGCTCCAGTAGCACAGATGTAGCGCCCATGTGGCTCAGTGGTAGAGCACTCCCTTGGTAAGGGAGAGGTCGGCAGTTCGATCCTGCCCATGGGCACCAGAAGTAATCGGTGATTGTTTGCGCCCGGCGCAACGTACGGAAAATCCTCTTAGGAGTCGAAAATGGCCAAGGGTAAGTTTGAGCGGACCAAGCCGCACGTGAACGTGGGCACGATCGGTCACGTTGACCACGGCAAGACCACGCTGACGGCAGCGATCACGACGGTTCTGACGCAGAAGTTTGGCGGCGAAGCGAAGGCGTACGACCAGATCGACGCGGCGCCGGAAGAAAAGGCGCGCGGCATTACCATCAACACCGCGCACGTCGAGTACGAAACGGCTAACCGCCACTACGCACACGTTGACTGCCCGGGCCATGCTGACTACGTGAAGAACATGATCACGGGTGCGGCGCAGATGGACGGCGCGATCCTGGTGTGCTCGGCTGCTGACGGCCCGATGCCGCAAACGCGTGAGCACATTCTGCTGGCGCGTCAGGTTGGCGTTCCGTACATCATCGTGTTCCTGAACAAGTGCGACATGGTGGACGACGCTGAGCTGCTGGAGCTCGTCGAGATGGAAGTTCGCGAACTTCTGTCGAAATACGACTTCCCGGGCGACGACACGCCGATCATCAAGGGTTCGGCCAAGCTGGCGCTGGAAGGCGACAAGGGCGAGCTGGGTGAAGTGGCGATCATGAACCTGGCCGACGCGCTGGACACGTACATCCCGACGCCGGAACGCGCGGTTGACGGTTCGTTCCTGATGCCGGTGGAAGACGTGTTCTCGATCTCGGGTCGTGGCACGGTGGTGACGGGCCGCGTCGAGCGTGGCGTGATCAAGGTCGGCGAGGAAATCGAGATCGTCGGTATCCGCGCAACGGCCAAGACGACCTGCACGGGCGTGGAAATGTTCCGCAAGCTGCTCGATCAGGGGCAGGCCGGCGACAACGTTGGTATCCTGCTGCGCGGCACGAAGCGTGAAGACGTGGAGCGTGGTCAGGTTCTGGCCAAGCCGGGTTCGATCAACCCGCACACGCACTTCACGGCTGAAGTGTACGTGCTGAGCAAGGACGAAGGCGGCCGTCACACGCCGTTCTTCAACAACTACCGTCCGCAGTTCTACTTCCGTACGACGGACGTGACGGGCTCGATCGAGTTGCCGAAGGACAAGGAAATGGTGATGCCGGGCGACAACGTGTCGATCACGGTGAAGCTGATCAACCCGATCGCGATGGAAGAAGGCCTCCGCTTCGCAATCCGCGAAGGTGGCCGTACGGTCGGCGCTGGTGTCGTCGCAAAGATCATCGAGTAACGCCAGACAGTTCTCGATAATCGGTTGTCTCGGGGTTGGCGGTGTCGTCAACCCCAAATGGTTTAGGGGTATAGCTCAACTGGCAGAGCGTCGGTCTCCAAAACCGAAGGTTGGGGGTTCGATTCCCTCTGCCCCTGCCAACTATCGCGTCGTAGTGGCGCTTCGTTAAGGTGTTATGGCGAATCCTTCCGTCGAAACTGTAAATACATCCGGCGACAAGATGATGTTAATCGCCGGTGTGTTGCTGGTCTTGGCCGGGTTCGTGGGGTTCTTCTGGCTTAGTGGCCAGGAATGGTACATCCGCGGAGCTGCCTTGGCTGTTGGTGCGATCGCGGGTGTCGCAGTCGGGCTTCTCTCGGCGCCGGGCAAGGGTTTCATCGCTTTCGCCAAAGACTCGTATAAAGAAGTCCGTAAGGTCGTTTGGCCGACTCGGAAAGAAGCCACGCAAACGACGCTTGTAGTGTTCGGCTTCGTAGTCGTGATGGCCGTCTTTCTCTGGGTTTGTGATAAATCCATCGAGTGGGCGATTTTCTCGGCGATTCTGGGTTGGAAATGATATGAGTGATACTTCGGCATCCCCGAGTGGCAAGCGTTGGTACGTGGTGCACGCATACTCAGGTATGGAGAAGAGTGTGCAGCGAGCGCTTCAGGAGCGCATCGAGCGGGCTGGCATGCAGGATCAGTTCGGGCAGATCCTCGTTCCCACAGAAGAAGTTGTTGAGGTAAAGGGTGGTCACAAATCAGTGACGGAACGTCGTTTTTTCCCCGGCTACGTTTTAGTCGAGATGGAAATGACAGATGAAACGTGGCACCTCGTGAAGAACACGGCGAAGGTGACCGGTTTTGTAGGCGGGGCGCGCAACCGCCCGAGTCCGATTTCCCCTCGGGAAGTTGAAAAAATCATGTCGCAGATGCAGGAGGGCGTAGAGAAACCGCGTCCGAAGACCCTGTTCGAAGTAGGCGAGATGGTGCGGGTAAAAGAAGGCCCGTTCACAGATTTCAACGGCAGCGTCGAAGAAGTGAACTACGAAAAGTCGCGAGTCCGTGTTTCCGTTACGATCTTCGGCCGGGCAACGCCGGTCGAGTTGGAATTCGGTCAGGTCGAAAAGTTGTAGTCCAAGTTTTACGGAACGCATCGCTAGGTGCGTTCCGTATTTCGCGCTTACGGTCCGCGTAATGGCCGTTGAGGAGCGTAATTAGCCAACTGTCGGCGAACACGCGCTACTACTCACTGAGCGTCCGCACGTAGGTCGGCGTTCCAAAGAGGTTCTCGAAATGGCAAAGAAAATTATCGGCTTTATCAAGCTGCAGATTCCTGCAGGTAAAGCCAACCCGTCGCCGCCGGTTGGTCCGGCACTGGGTCAGCGCGGCCTGAACATCATGGAGTTCTGCAAGGCGTTCAACGCGCAGACTCAAGCAATGGAGCCGGGTCTGCCGATTCCTGTCGTGATTACGGCATTCGCAGACAAGAGCTTCACGTTCGTTCTGAAGACGCCGCCGGCAACGGTTCTGATCAAGAAGGCAGCGAAGCTCGAAAAGGGTTCGAGCAAGCCGCATACCGACAAGGTCGGCAAGATCACCCGTACTCAAGCCGAAGATATCGCCAAGACCAAGATGCCCGATCTGACGGCTGCTGATCTGGATGCAGCGGTTCGTACAATCGCTGGTAGCGCCCGCTCGATGGGCATCACCGTGGAGGGCGTGTAAATGGCTAAGCTTTCGAAGCGTCTGCAAGCATTTGCAGCCAAAGTGGATCGTCAGAAGCTGTATCCGATTGAGGATGCTCTGTCGCTCGTGAAGGAATGTGCAAGCGCGAAGTTTGACGAGTCGATCGACGTCGCCGTGCAACTCGGCATCGACGCAAAGAAGTCGGATCAAGTGGTTCGTGGGTCGGTCGTGTTGCCGGCTGGCACCGGTAAGTCGGTGCGCGTCGCTGTGTTCGCGCAGGGGGACAAGGCTGAGCAGGCTCGTGCCGCTGGTGCTGACGTCGTCGGTATGGAAGATCTGGCTGAACAGGTCAAGGCCGGCAACCTGAACTTCGACATCGTAATCGCTTCGCCGGACACGATGCGTATTGTCGGTACGCTCGGTCAGATCCTGGGGCCACGCGGCCTGATGCCGAACCCGAAGGTTGGCACGGTCACCCCGGACGTCGCGACTGCGGTCAAGAACGCCAAGGCGGGTCAGGTGCAATTCCGTGTCGACAAGGCCGGTATCATCCACGCAACGATCGGCCGTGCTTCGTTCGAACCGGTAGCCCTGCGCAAAAACCTGAACGCGCTGATCGAAGCGCTGCAAAAGGCGAAGCCGGCAACGAGCAAGGGCGTGTACCTCCGCAAGGTCGCGCTGTCGAGCACGATGGGTGTGGGCGTTCGCGTCGACCAGACGTCGATCGCTGCACAGTAATAAATTTGGCCGCTCTGGTGCGAATCGGGGCGGTTTTTAAGGGCTTTGGGCGGTTGCGAGGTGGCAGTCTGCATTGCGCAACCGGTTGTCAAAGACCGTTGGCGGGCACGCAGCAGGTAGGCGGGTCCTTAATGTAAGGCCAACGCAGATGGCGAACCCGAAAAGGTTTTGTAGTGATGAAGCCGTCCGATGTCCCTAGGAATGCGGGCTTAGGACGGTCGAAATACTCCTGACTGGTCGGACGCCGTTATTGAACGCGGTACACAAGGCGCACGCTGCGTGTATCGAATCTGGAGGTTAACCGTGCCACTCAACAAAGAAAGCAAGCAGGCCGTCGTCGCTGAGGTTGCCGCGCAAGTCGCGAAAGCTCAGACCGTGGTTCTGGCTGAGTATCGTGGAATCGCGGTTGGCGATCTGACCAAGCTACGCGCGAAAGCGCGCGAGCAACAGGTTTACCTTCGCGTGTTGAAGAACACGCTGGCGCGTCGCGCCGTTGAGGGTACCCCGTTTGCTCCGCTGGCAGAGCAGATGACTGGCCCCCTGATCTACGGCATCTCGGAAGATGCAATTGCTGCTGCTAAGGTCGTCAATGACTTCAGCAAGGGCAATGACAAGTTGGTCATCAAGGCTGGTTCCTACGAAGGCAAGGTGATGGACAAGGCTGGCGTGCAAGCGCTGGCAAACATCCCGAGCCGCGAGGAACTGCTCTCCAAGCTGTTGTTCGTTATGCAGGCACCTGTTTCGGGCTTTGCGCGCGCCTTGGCCGCGCTGGCAGAAAAGAAACAAGGCGAAGAAACCGCTGCGTAATGCACTTCAGTCGAGCGTAATTGATCGCTGGCTGTATCCGAATTCAATTTAGGAGTATTTCAAATGGCAATCGCAAAAGAAGACATCCTCGAAGCCGTAGGCTCGATGTCGGTTCTGGAACTGAACGAGCTCGTCAAGGCGTTCGAAGAAAAGTTTGGCGTGTCTGCAGCTGCTGTTGCAGTGGCAGGCCCGGCAGGTGCGGCCGGCGGCGCAGCTGCTGCTGAAGAGCAGACCGAATTCACGGTCATCTTGGCTGAAACCGGTGCAAACAAGGTTTCGGTAATTAAGGCTGTTCGCGAACTGACGGGTCTCGGCCTGAAGGAAGCGAAGGATCTGGTCGATGGTGCACCGAAGCCCGTTAAGGAAGCGGTGCCCAAGGCTGCTGCTGAAGAAGCCAAGAAGAAGCTGGAAGAAGCCGGCGCGAAGGTTGAAATCAAGTAAGCTTCAACGCGCTGTGCGAAGGCTGGCGGTTTTTCACCGCCGGCCTTTTTGTGCTTTGTGGAGGACGCGTTTTTGCAGGTGTACGCCAGCAGAAATGTGATTTCCAGAAGCCAAAGAAAAACGCCTTCCGTAATATTGACCGGTGTTTCTCTTTGTCTTCTGAAGCGACTGCAGAAGGCAAGTTTGGTCGGGTAGCGGGCAACACAGGCATCCGCTGCCGTCAGCCAGCGGTTGGTAGCGGCCAACCACCAAGCTTCTAGGCTCGTTCAAGCCATCGGACGGCCATCGGGTCTCAGTCGGTGAACACTCGGGTTGTCTCATCAAGGTATCCTGCCTCGACAACTATGCCCGCCGTGATTCGGAGATCGTATGCAATATTCCTTCACCGAGAAGAAGCGTATTCGCAAGAGTTTTGCGAAGCGCCCCATCGTTCACCAAGTACCTTTCCTGCTGGCTACCCAGCTTGAATCATTCAGCACGTTTCTGCAAGCAGATACGTCGTCTACGCAACGCAAGCCGGAAGGCCTGCAGGCCGCGTTTACTTCTGTTTTCCCGATCGTTTCGCACAACGGCTTCGCGCGTCTCGAGTTCGTCAGCTACATGCTGTCGCCGCCAGCATTCAACATCAAGGAATGCCAGCAGCGCGGTCTGACGTACTGCTCGGCGCTGCGCGCCAAGGTGCGTCTGGTGCTGCTCGACAAGGAATCGCCGAGCAAGCCGGTCGTCAAGGAAGTGAAGGAACAGGAAGTGTACATGGGCGAAATCCCGCTCATGACACCGACCGGTTCGTTCGTCATCAACGGCACGGAACGTGTGATCGTTTCGCAGCTGCACCGTTCGCCGGGTGTGTTCTTCGAGCACGACAAGGGCAAGACGCACAGCTCGGGCAAGTTGTTGTTTTCGGCACGTATCATTCCTTACCGTGGCTCGTGGCTCGACTTCGAGTTCGACCCGAAGGACGTGCTTTACTTCCGCGTCGACCGCCGCCGTAAGATGCCGGTCACGATCCTGCTGAAGGCAATCGGCCTGACGCCGGAACAGATCCTCGCAAACTTCTTCGTGTTCGACAATTTCACGCTGATGCCGGAAGGCGCGCAGATGGAATTCGTGCCGGAGCGTCTGCGCGGTGAAGTCGCGCGCTTCGATATCACGGACCGCGACGGCAACGTGATCGTCCAGAAGGACAAGCGGATCAACGCCAAGCACATTCGCGATCTCGACAACGCGAAGACCAAGTTCATCTCGGTACCGGAAGATTATCTGCTCGGCCGCGTGCTCGCGAAGAACGTAATCGACGGCGATACGGGCGAAGTCATCGCGAACGCGAATGACGAAATCACGGAATCCGTGCTCGAGAAGCTGCGCGAAGCGAAGATCAAGGACATCCAGACGCTCTACACGAACGATCTGGACCAGGGTCCGTATATCTCGTCGACGCTGCGTATCGACGAAACGGCCGACAAGATGGCCGCGCGCATTGCAATCTATCGCATGATGCGTCCGGGCGAGCCGCCGACCGAAGAAGCGGTCGAGGCGTTGTTCAACCGCCTGTTCTACAGCGAAGAAGCGTACGACCTGTCGAAGGTGGGTCGTATGAAGTTCAACCGCCGCGTCGGCCGTGACGAAATCGTCGGCCCGATGACGCTGCAGGACGACGACATCCTCGCGACGATCAAGATCCTCGTGGAACTGCGCAACGGCAAGGGCGAAGTGGACGACATCGACCACCTCGGCAACCGTCGTGTGCGTTGCGTCGGCGAACTCGCAGAGAACCAGTTCCGTGCGGGCCTCGTGCGTGTCGAACGTGCTGTGAAGGAACGCCTCGGCCAGGCCGAAAGCGAAAACCTGATGCCGCACGACCTGATCAACTCCAAGCCGATCTCGTCGGCGATTCGCGAGTTCTTCGGTTCGTCGCAGCTGTCGCAGTTCATGGACCAGACCAACCCGCTGTCGGAAATCACGCACAAGCGTCGTGTTTCCGCGCTGGGCCCGGGCGGTCTGACGCGTGAGCGCGCCGGCTTCGAAGTCCGCGACGTGCATCCGACCCACTACGGCCGCGTGTGCCCGATCGAAACGCCGGAAGGTCCGAACATCGGTCTGATCAACTCGCTCGCTCTGTACGCGCACCTGAACGAATACGGCTTCCTCGAAACGCCGTATCGCAAGGTTGCGGACGGCAAGGTGACCGACCAGATCGACTACCTGTCGGCGATCGAAGAAGGCCGTTACGTGATCGCTCAGGCGAACGCGGCGGTGGCCGACGACGGCACGCTGACCGACGAACTCGTGTCGTCGCGTGAAGCGGGCGAAACGCTGATGGTGACGCCGGACCGCATCCAGTACATGGACGTGGCACCGTCGCAGATCGTGTCGGTCGCTGCTTCGCTGATTCCGTTCCTCGAGCACGACGACGCGAACCGCGCATTGATGGGCTCGAACATGCAGCGTCAGGCTGTGCCGTGTCTGCGTCCGGAAAAGCCGGTCGTCGGTACGGGCATCGAGCGCACCGTGGCGGTCGACTCGGGCACGACGGTTCAGGCACTGCGTGGCGGTGTGGTCGATTACGTCGACGCGGGCCGTATCGTGATTCGCGTGAACGACGACGAAGCGGTCGCAGGTGAAGTCGGTGTCGACATTTACAACCTGATCAAGTACACGCGTTCGAACCAGAACACGAACATCAACCAGCGTCCGATCGTGAAGATGGGCGACAAGGTTGCGCGAGGTGACGTGCTGGCTGACGGCGCATCAACCGATCTGGGCGAGCTCGCGCTCGGCCAGAACATGCTGATCGCGTTCATGCCGTGGAACGGCTACAACTTCGAAGACTCGATCCTGATCTCGGAGAAGGTGGTGGCGGACGACCGTTATACGTCGATCCACATCGAAGAACTGAATGTCGTTGCTCGCGACACGAAGCTCGGACCGGAAGAAATCACGCGCGACATCTCGAACCTCGCGGAAGTGCAGCTTGGCCGTCTCGACGAGTCGGGCATCGTGTACATCGGCGCGGAAGTCGAAGCGGGCGATGTGCTGGTCGGCAAGGTCACGCCGAAGGGCGAAACCCAGCTGACGCCGGAAGAAAAGCTGCTGCGCGCGATCTTCGGTGAGAAGGCATCTGACGTGAAGGACACGTCGCTGCGTGTGCCGTCGGGCATGAGCGGTACGGTGATCGACGTTCAGGTGTTCACGCGTGAAGGCATCCAGCGCGACAAGCGCGCCCAACAGATCATCGACGATGAACTGAAGCGCTATCGTCTCGACCTGAACGACCAGCTGCGTATCGTGGAAGGCGATGCGTTCCAGCGTCTCGCGCGAATGCTCGAAGGCAAGGTTGCGAACGGCGGTCCGAAGAAGCTCGCGAAGGGCACGAAGATCGAGCGCGCTTACCTCGAAGATCTGGATCACTACCACTGGTTCGACATCCGCCTCGCGGATGAAGAAGCAGCGGCCCAGCTCGAAGCGATCAAGAACTCGATCGAAGAGAAGCGTCACCAGTTCGACCTCGCGTTCGAAGAGAAGCGCAAGAAGCTCACCCAGGGCGACGAACTGCCGCCGGGCGTGCTGAAGATGGTCAAGGTGTATCTGGCAGTGAAGCGCCGTCTGCAGCCTGGCGACAAGATGGCAGGCCGTCACGGTAACAAGGGTGTCGTGTCGAAGATCGTGCCGATCGAAGACATGCCGTACATGGCCGACGGCCGTCCGGCTGACGTCGTTCTGAACCCGCTCGGCGTGCCGTCGCGGATGAACGTGGGTCAGGTTCTCGAAGTGCATCTGGGTTGGGCCGCGAAGGGTCTCGGCTGGCGTATCGGCGAAATGCTGCAGCGTCAGGCGAAGATCGCTGAACTGCGCGAATTCCTGATCAAGATCTACAACGAATCGGGCCGCGCCGAAGAGCTGGACAGCTTTAGCGACGACGAAATCCTCGAACTGGCGAAGAATTTGCGCGAAGGTGTGCCGTTTGCAACGCCGGTGTTCGACGGTGCGACGGAAGAAGAAATGTCGCGCGCGCTGGATCTGGCGTTCCCGGACGAGATCGCTGAGAACCTCGGCATGACGCCGTCGAAGAACCAGGTGCGTCTGTTTGACGGCCGCACGGGCGAGATGTTCGAACGTACGGTGACGGTCGGCTACATGCACTACCTGAAGCTGCACCACCTGGTCGACGACAAGATGCACGCGCGCTCCACGGGTCCGTACTCGCTCGTGACGCAACAGCCGTTGGGCGGTAAGGCGCAGTTCGGTGGCCAGCGTTTCGGTGAAATGGAAGTGTGGGCGCTCGAAGCGTACGGCGCATCGTACGTGCTGCAGGAAATGCTGACGGTGAAGTCGGACGACGTGACGGGCCGGACCAAGGTTTACGAGAACCTGGTCAAGGGCGATCACGTGATCGATGCCGGCATGCCTGAGTCGTTCAACGTGTTGGTGAAGGAAATCCGGTCGCTGGGTATCGACATCGACCTGGACCGGAACTAATCGGACTACTGGAGAGAAGCGATGAAAGCTTTGCTCGATCTATTCAAGCAAGTCCAACAACCTGAAGTTTTTGACGCGATCAAGATCGGTCTGGCCTCGCCGGACAAGATCCGTTCGTGGTCGTTCGGTGAAGTCAAAAAGCCGGAAACCATCAACTACCGCACGTTCAAGCCGGAGCGCGATGGTCTGTTCTGCGCGAAGATTTTCGGTCCGATCAAGGACTACGAATGCCTTTGCGGCAAGTACAAGCGCCTGAAGCACCGCGGCGTGATCTGCGAGAAGTGCGGCGTCGAAGTGACGCTCGCGAAGGTGCGCCGCGAGCGCATGGGCCACATTGAACTGGCCTCGCCGGTTGCGCACATCTGGTTTCTGAAGTCGCTGCCGTCGCGTCTGGGCATGGTGCTCGACATGACGCTGCGCGACATCGAGCGCGTGCTGTACTTCGAAGCATACGTGGTGATCGATCCGGGCATGACGCCGCTCAAAGCGCGGCAGATCATGACCGAAGAGGATTACTACAACAAGGTCGAGGAATACGGCGACGAATTCCGTGCCGAAATGGGCGCGGAAGGTATTCGCGAGCTGCTGCGCGCGATCAACATCGACGAGCAGGTCGAAATGCTGCGCACGGAGCTGCGCAACACCGGCTCGGAAGCGAAGATCAAGAAGTACGCGAAGCGCCTGAAGGTGCTCGAGGCATTCCAGCGTTCGGGCATCAAGCCGGACTGGATGGTCCTCGAAGTGCTGCCGGTGCTGCCACCGGAACTGCGTCCGCTGGTGCCGCTCGACGGCGGCCGTTTCGCGACGTCGGACCTGAATGACCTGTATCGCCGCGTGATCAACCGTAACAACCGGTTGAAGCGTCTGCTCGAGCTGAAGGCGCCTGAGATCATCGTCCGCAACGAAAAGCGGATGCTGCAGGAAGCCGTCGACTCGCTGCTCGACAACGGCCGTCGCGGCAAGGCGATGACCGGCGCGAACAAGCGTCCGTTGAAGTCGCTCGCAGACATGATCAAGGGTAAGGGCGGTCGCTTCCGTCAAAACCTGCTCGGTAAGCGCGTCGACTACTCGGGCCGTTCGGTGATCGTGGTCGGCCCGACGCTGAAGCTGCATCAGTGCGGTCTGCCGAAGCTGATGGCGCTCGAACTGTTCAAGCCGTTCATCTTCAACAAGCTCGAAGTGATGGGTGTCGCTACCACCATCAAGGCTGCGAAGAAGGAAGTCGAGAACCAGACGCCGGTGGTGTGGGACATCCTCGAAGAGGTGATCCGCGAACATCCGGTCATGCTGAACCGCGCGCCGACGCTGCACCGTCTCGGCATCCAGGCTTTCGAGCCGGTGCTGATCGAAGGTAAGGCAATCCAGCTGCACCCGCTCGTCTGCGCGGCGTTCAACGCCGACTTCGACGGTGACCAGATGGCCGTTCACGTGCCGCTGTCGCTCGAAGCGCAGATGGAAGCGCGCACGCTGATGCTCGCGTCGAACAACGTGCTGTTCCCGGCCAACGGCGATCCGTCGATCGTGCCGTCGCAGGACATCGTGCTCGGCCTGTACTACGCGACGCGCGAAGCGGTGAACGGCAAGGGCGAAGGCCTGACGTTCACGGGCGTATCGGAAGTGCTGCGCGCGTACGAGAACAAGGAAGTCGAGCTTGCATCGCGCGTCAACGTGCGGATCACCGAAATGGTCCACAACGAAGACAAGTCGGAAGGCGCGCCGGCGTTCGTGCCGAAGATCACGCTCTACGCGACCACGGTTGGCCGCTCGATCCTGTCGGAAATCCTGCCGCCGGGTCTGCCGTTCTCGGTGCTGAACAAGCCGCTGAAGAAGAAGGAAATCTCGCGTCTGATCAACACCGCGTTCCGCAAGTGCGGTCTGCGTGAGACGGTGATTTTCGCCGACCAGCTGATGCAGTCGGGCTTCCGCCTGGCAACGCGCGCCGGTATTTCGATCTGCGTCGACGACATGCTCGTGCCGCCGCAGAAAGAAACCATCGTCGGCGATGCCGCGAAGAAGGTGAAGGAATACGACCGTCAGTACATGTCGGGTCTCGTCACCGCGCAGGAACGCTATAACAACGTGGTCGACATCTGGTCGGCAACGTCGGAAGCGGTCGGCAAGGCGATGATGGAGCAGCTGTCGACGGAACCGGTCACGGACCGCGACGGCAACCAGACGCGTCAGGAGTCGTTCAACTCCATCTACATGATGGCGGACTCGGGCGCTCGTGGTTCCGCGGTTCAGATCCGTCAGCTGGCCGGTATGCGCGGTCTGATGGCGAAACCGGACGGTTCGATCATCGAGACGCCGATTACGGCGAACTTCCGCGAAGGTCTGAACGTGTTGCAGTACTTCATCTCGACCCACGGCGCACGTAAGGGTCTGGCTGATACGGCACTGAAGACTGCGAACTCGGGTTACCTGACGCGTCGTCTGGTCGACGTGACGCAGGATCTGGTCGTCGTCGAAGAAGATTGCGGCACGTCGAACGGCGTGGCGATGAAGGCGCTCGTGGAAGGCGGTGAAGTGGTCGAAGCACTGCGTGACCGTATTCTCGGTCGCGTGGCGGTGGCTGACATCGTCAACCCGGAATCGCAGGAAACGCTGTTCGAAGCGGGCACGCTGCTCGACGAAGACGCGGTCGAAGATATCGAACGCCTCGGCATCGACGAAGTGCGCGTGCGCACGCCGCTCACCTGCGAAACCCGTTATGGTCTGTGCGCGGCCTGCTACGGGCGCGACCTCGGCCGCGGCTCGCTGGTGAACGTCGGCGAAGCGGTCGGCGTGATCGCAGCGCAGTCGATCGGTGAACCGGGCACGCAGCTCACGATGCGTACGTTCCACATCGGTGGCGCGGCGTCGCGTGCGGCGGTGGCTTCCTCGGTCGAAGCGAAGTCGAACGGTACGGTGCGTTTCACGTCGACGATGCGCTACGTTACGAATGCGAAGGGCGAGCAGATCGTCATCTCGCGTTCGGGCGAAGCGATGATCACCGACGATCACGGCCGCGAGCGCGAGCGTCACAAGGTGCCGTACGGCGCCACGCTGCTGCAGCTCGACGGCGCGCAGATCAAGGCCGGCACGCAACTGGCCACCTGGGATCCGATGACGCGTCCGATCATCACCGAGTACGGTGGTACGGTGAAGTTCGAGAACGTCGAGGAAGGCGTGACGGTCGCGAAGCAGATCGACGACGTGACGGGTCTGTCAACGCTCGTCGTGATCGACGTGAAGCGTCGTGGTTCGCAGGCGTCCAAGACGGTGCGGCCGCAGGTCAAACTGCTCGATGCGAACGGCGAGGAAGTGAAGATCCCGAACACCGAGCACTCGGTGCAGATCGGCTTCCAGGTCGGCGCGCTGATCACCGTGAAGGACGGTCAGCAGGTGCAGGTTGGTGAAGTGCTTGCACGTATCCCGACCGAATCGCAGAAGACGCGCGACATTACCGGTGGTCTGCCGCGTGTGGCGGAACTGTTCGAAGCACGTTCGCCGAAGGATGCAGGTATCCTGGCGGAAGTCACGGGTACGACGTCGTTCGGTAAGGACACGAAGGGCAAGCAGCGTCTCGTTATCACGGACCTCGAGGGCAACCAGCACGAGTTCCTGATCGCGAAGGAAAAGCAGGTTCTGGTGCACGATGGTCAGGTCGTCAACAAGGGCGAAATGATCGTCGACGGACCGGCGGATCCGCACGACATCCTGCGTCTGCAGGGCGTCGAGGCGCTGTCGCGCTACATCGTGGACGAAGTGCAGGACGTGTACCGTCTGCAAGGCGTGAAGATCAACGACAAGCACATTGAAGTGATCGTGCGTCAGATGCTGCGCCGCGTCCAGATCACGGACAACGGCGATACGCGTTTCATCCCGGGCGAACAGGTCGAGCGGTCGGACATGCTCGATGAGAACGACCGTATGATCGCGGAAGACAAGCGTCCGGCAACGTACGAAAACGTGCTGCTCGGTATCACGAAGGCGTCGCTGTCGACCGATTCGTTCATCTCCGCGGCGTCGTTCCAGGAAACGACCCGCGTGCTGACCGAAGCGGCGATCATGGGCAAGCGCGACGACCTGCGTGGCCTGAAGGAAAACGTGATCGTCGGCCGTCTGATTCCGGCCGGTACCGGTCTCGCGTTCCACAAGGCGCGCAAGAGCAAGGAACTGGCCGACCGCGAGCGTTTCGATCAGATCGCAGCGGAAGAGTCGTTCGAATTCGGTACGCCGGAAACCCCGGCTGCCGAACAGCAGCACTCGGGCGAGTAAGCGCTGGCGGCGCAAGCCGCCTTGCCTGACGAGCCACGAAAGCCGCTCAGTTTCGACTGAGCGGCTTTTTTTTGCTCATTTTTGCGCGTGCATCGGCGCCATGCGCCGGCGCATCCCTAGGCCGGATGGCCAAGGTTGTCGCAAAGCGCGGGCGCGGCGCGAATGCGTTGGTAAAATTCGTCTCACCGCCTGCGTGCCGTTCCCTTCGCCGTCTCTGTCAAATACATGTCCCGTCCGCTCGAAATCCTCAACGAAGTCTTTGGTTATCCCGCGTTCAGAGGGCGGCAGGGCGAAATTGTCGAGCACGTCGCCGATGGCGGCGATTGCCTCGTGCTGATGCCGACGGGCGGCGGCAAATCGCTGTGCTATCAGATTCCGTCGCTGGTGCGGCGCGAACGCGGCTTTGGCACCGGCATCGTGGTGTCGCCGCTGATCGCGTTGATGCAGGATCAGGTGGCCGCGTTGACCGAAGTCGGCGTGCGGGCCGCGTACCTGAACTCGACGCTGTCGAGTGCGGAGGCGATGGCCACCGAGCGGGCGCTTCGCGACGGCGACATCGATCTGCTCTACGTCGCACCGGAGCGGCTGATGACGTCGCGCTTCCAGGAACTGCTCGAGCGCACGCGCATCGGTCTTTTCGCGATCGACGAAGCGCACTGTGTGTCGCAATGGGGACACGATTTCCGGCCCGAATATATCCAGCTGTCGGTGCTGCACGAGCGCTTTCCGAATGTGCCGCGCATTGCGCTGACGGCGACCGCCGACGCGATCACGCGCGACGAAATCATCCACCGTCTTGCGCTCGAGGATGCGCGCGTGTTCGTGTCGAGTTTCGATCGACCGAACATTCGCTATCGCATTGCCGAAAAAGACAACGCACGTACGCAACTGCTCGACTTCATCCGCGCAGAGCATACGAAGGCCGACGGCACGACCGACGCGGGCGTCGTCTATTGCCTGTCGCGCCGCAAGGTCGAGGAGACCGCCGAGTGGCTGAAGGAAAAGGGCATGCGCGCGCTGCCATACCACGCCGGCATGGAATTCGACATGCGCCAGAAGCATCAGGAAATGTTCCAGCGCGAGGAAGGCATCGTGATGTGCGCGACGATCGCGTTTGGCATGGGCATCGACAAACCCGACGTGCGGTTCGTCGCCCATCTGGATTTGCCGAAGAGCGTCGAAGGGTACTACCAGGAGACCGGCCGCGCGGGCCGGGACGGGCTGCCGTCGAATGCGTGGATGGCCTACGGGCTCGGCGACGTCGTGCAGCAGCGCAAGATGATCGACGAATCCGAAGCCGATGACGCCCACAAGCGCGTCCAGACCGGCAAGCTCGATGCGCTGCTCGGTTTGTGCGAAACCGCGACCTGCCGACGCGTGCGCCTGCTCGCGTACTTCGGCGAAACGAGCCAACCGTGCGGCAACTGCGACAACTGCCTCGAGCCGCCCCCGACCTGGGATGCGACGCGCGAGGCTCAGATGGCGCTGTCGTGCGTGTTTCGCGCGCAGCGCGCGAGCGGCTTTCATTTTGGCGCCGGACACCTGATCGATATTTTGCGCGGCAACCGCAGCGAGAAAATCCTGCAGCGCGGGCACGAGAAGCTGACCACGTTTGGTATCGGCGCAGCGCTCGGTGAGCCGGAGTGGCGTGCGATCTTCCGTCAGCTAGTTGCATTCGGCTACCTGACGGTCGACCACGAGGGCTTCGGTTCGCTCGTGCTCACGGAGGCGAGCAAGCCGGTGCTAAAGGGCGAGCAGAAGGTCACGATGCGGCGCTACGTCAAGCCCACACGCACGCGTCAATCGGCGGGGCGTACGAGCGAACGCGCCGATCCGACCATCGGCATGGGCCCTCGCGAGCGCGCCCGCTGGGAGCGTCTACGCATGTGGCGCACCGAAACCGCGAAGAGCGACGGCGTGCCGGCTTATGTGATTTTCCATGACGCGACGCTTGCGGAAATCGCCCGTCTCGGCCCGGATTCGATCGAGGATCTGCGTGGGATTCCTGGCATGGGCGCCCGTAAACTTGACCGTTTCGGTTACGAATTGCTAAACGTCGTAGCGGCCAACTGACCTCATCTGGCTGTTTCGCCGGATTGACAGGGATGCGAAACATCGCAACCTGTTGACTCCCTTAGTATTTTCGGAATATTATGCTAGGTTCCGGTTCTTGGCATGCGTGCGCGCGGCTTCAGTTCGTGCGTAAGTAGGCCAACCGGAAGTTCGATGCGCAGGCGTTTCCGCTTTGCCCGGAAACAGATGCGTCGATTTTGTTCAATTTCAGGAATAAACAATGCCAACCATCAATCAACTGGTTCGCAAAGGCCGCACGTCGGAAACGACGAAGAGCAAGAGCCCGGCCTTGCAGGACTGCCCCCAGCGTCGTGGCGTGTGCACCCGTGTGTACACCACGACGCCGAAGAAGCCGAACTCGGCACTCCGTAAGGTCGCCAAAGTTCGCCTGACGAATGGCTTCGAAGTCATTTCGTATATCGGTGGTGAAGGCCACAACCTGCAGGAACACTCGGTCGTGCTGATTCGCGGCGGCCGTGTGAAGGACTTGCCGGGTGTGCGTTACCACATGGTTCGCGGCTCGCTGGATACCCAGGGCGTCAAGGATCGTAAGCAGGCTCGCTCGAAGTACGGTGCGAAGCGTGCCAAGGCTGGCAAGTAATTAGCCCGTCAATCGTAGTTTCAGGTCGCCTGCAAAGGCGGTAATAGCGATGGTGCCGGAATCGCCGGTGCTATCGAGTAAGTGGTCACCCGACCAGGCTGGTTAGTCTTACGGATGAATCGGGTTAGTTGGTGGCCGCGGGGCTGCAATCAGCTCCAACTGAAACAGGTAAAGGAAGAAACATGCCGCGTCGTCGCGAAGTCCCCAAGCGGGAAGTGTTGCCGGATCCGAAGTTCGGCAACGTTGATGTAGCAAAATTCATGAACGTCCTGATGCTCTCCGGCAAGAAGTCGGTTGCCGAGCGTATCGTGTACGGCGCTTTCGAACAGATCCAGACCAAGGGTGGCAAGGACCCGCTGGAGGTGTTCACGGTGGCGCTCAACAACGTCAAGCCGGTGGTCGAAGTGAAGAGCCGCCGCGTTGGTGGTGCGAACTATCAGGTTCCGGTCGAAGTGCGCCCGTCGCGTCGTATGGCATTGGCGATGCGTTGGCTGCGTGAAGCCGCGAAGAAGCGCAGCGAGAAGTCGATGGCCCTGCGTCTGGCAGGTGAGCTCTCCGAAGCGGCCGAAGGCCGTGGCGGCGCGATGAAGAAGCGCGACGAAGTTCACCGGATGGCAGAAGCCAACAAGGCGTTCTCGCACTTCCGTTTCTAAGCTTTCCCGACCCCGGGTTTAGCGGAAAACGGAAAGGAATTCCGGGCGGGTGCGCTTCAAGGGCGCCTCGCCCGTTTGTGTTACAGCGCGATGGGTATCTCTCGCATCGCGCCATCCCAATAGAGGATCAAAGTGGCTCGCAAGACTCCTATCGAGCGCTACCGTAACATCGGTATTAGCGCTCACATCGACGCCGGCAAAACGACGACGACCGAGCGCATTCTGTTCTACACGGGCGTGAACCACAAGATTGGTGAAGTTCACGACGGCGCTGCCACCATGGACTGGATGGAGCAGGAACAGGAACGCGGCATCACGATTACTTCCGCTGCTACCACGGCATTCTGGAAGGGCATGGCGGGCGACCGCGCCGAGCACCGCATCAACATCATCGACACCCCGGGTCACGTCGACTTCACGATCGAAGTCGAGCGCTCGATGCGCGTGCTCGATGGCGCGTGCATGGTGTACTGCGCTGTGGGCGGTGTGCAGCCCCAGTCGGAAACCGTGTGGCGTCAAGCTAACAAGTACAAGGTTCCCCGTCTCGCGTTCATCAACAAGATGGACCGTACCGGCGCGAATTTCTTCAAGGTCTACGACCAGCTCAAGCTGCGTCTTAAGGCGAACCCGGTTCCGGTCGTCGTGCCTATTGGCGCGGAAGAGAACTTCACGGGCGTCGTCGATCTGATGAAGATGAAGGCGATCATTTGGGACGACGCGTCCCAAGGTACCAAGTTCTCGTACGAAGACATCCCGGCAGAACTCGTCGACACGTGCAACGAATGGCGTGAAAAGATGGTCGAAGCCGCGGCTGAAGCGAACGAAGACATGATGAACAAGTACCTCGAGTCGGGCGAGCTGACCGAAGAGGAAATCATCAAGGGTCTGCGCGACCGTACGATCGCTTGCGAAATCCAGCCGATGCTGTGCGGCACCGCGTTCAAGAACAAGGGTGTGCAGCGCATGCTGGACGCCGTGCTCGACTTCCTGCCGTCGCCGATCGACATTCCGCCGGTTACTGGCGAACTGGAAAACGGTGAAAAGGCGGAGCGCCGCGCGGCCGATGACGAGAAGTTCTCGGCACTGGCATTCAAGATCATGACCGACCCGTTCGTCGGCCAGCTGATCTTCTTCCGTGTGTACTCGGGCGTCGTCAATTCGGGCGACACGGTGCTGAACGCGACCAAAGACAAGAAGGAACGTCTGGGTCGTATTCTGCAGATGCACGCGAACCAGCGCGAAGAAATCAAGGAAGTGCGCGCGGGCGACATCGCTGCCGCGGTCGGCCTGAAAGAGGCGACCACGGGCGACACGCTGTGCGATCCGCAGAACCCGATCGTGCTCGAACGCATGATTTTCCCGGAGCCGGTGATTTCGCAGGCTGTCGAGCCGAAGACCAAGGCTGACCAGGAAAAGATGGGTCTGGCACTGAACCGCCTGGCCCAGGAAGATCCGTCGTTCCGCGTTCAGACGGACGAAGAATCGGGTCAAACGATCATTTCGGGTATGGGCGAACTGCACCTCGAAATTCTGGTCGACCGGATGAAGCGTGAATTCGGCGTGGAAGCGACCGTCGGCAAACCGCAGGTGGCTTACCGCGAAACGATCCGTAGCACGGCGGCTGACGTTGACGGCAAGTTCGTCAAGCAGTCGGGCGGCCGCGGTCAGTACGGTCACGCAGTCATCACGCTCGAGCCGAACGAACAAGGCAAGGGTTACGAGTTCCTCGACGAGATCAAGGGCGGCGTGATTCCGCGTGAATACATTCCGGCAGTCGACAAGGGTATCCAGGAAACGCTAAAGGCTGGTGTGCTGGCAGGCTTCCCGGTCGTTGACGTGAAGGTTCACCTGACGTTCGGTTCGTACCACGACGTTGACTCGAACGAAAATGCGTTCCGCATGGCCGGTTCGATGGCGTTCAAGGAAGCAATGCGTAAGGCAAGCCCGGTCATCCTCGAACCGATGATGGCTGTGGAAGTCGAAACGCCGGAAGATTACATGGGCAACGTGATGGGCGACCTGTCGGGCCGTCGCGGTATCGTCCAGGGCATGGAAGACATGGTTGGTGGCGGCAAGATCGTTCGCGCCGAAGTACCGCTGTCGGAAATGTTCGGCTACTCGACGTCGCTGCGTTCGCTGACGCAGGGTCGTGCAACGTACACGATGGAGTTCAAGCACTACGCTGAAGCTCCGCGCAACGTGTCGGAAGCGATCATCAACGCGAAGTCGAAGTAATCGCGCGGCAAAGTCATTCAACGATTAACTTACTGAAAGAAGAGAAACATGGCTAAAGGTAAATTCGAACGGACCAAGCCGCACGTGAACGTGGGCACGATCGGTCACGTTGACCACGGCAAGACCACGCTGACGGCAGCGATCACGACGGTTCTGACGCAGAAGTTTGGCGGCGAAGCGAAGGCGTACGACCAGATCGACGCGGCGCCGGAAGAAAAGGCGCGCGGCATTACCATCAACACCGCGCACGTCGAGTACGAAACGGCTAACCGCCACTACGCACACGTTGACTGCCCGGGCCATGCTGACTACGTGAAGAACATGATCACGGGTGCGGCGCAGATGGACGGCGCGATCCTGGTGTGCTCGGCTGCTGACGGCCCGATGCCGCAAACGCGTGAGCACATTCTGCTGGCGCGTCAGGTTGGCGTTCCGTACATCATCGTGTTCCTGAACAAGTGCGACATGGTGGACGACGCTGAGCTGCTGGAGCTCGTCGAGATGGAAGTTCGCGAACTTCTGTCGAAATACGACTTCCCGGGCGACGACACGCCGATCATCAAGGGTTCGGCCAAGCTGGCGCTGGAAGGCGACAAGGGCGAGCTGGGTGAAGTGGCGATCATGAACCTGGCCGACGCGCTGGACACGTACATCCCGACGCCGGAACGCGCGGTTGACGGTTCGTTCCTGATGCCGGTGGAAGACGTGTTCTCGATCTCGGGTCGTGGCACGGTGGTGACGGGCCGCGTCGAGCGTGGCGTGATCAAGGTCGGCGAGGAAATCGAGATCGTCGGTATCCGCGCAACGGCCAAGACGACCTGCACGGGCGTGGAAATGTTCCGCAAGCTGCTCGATCAGGGGCAGGCCGGCGACAACGTTGGTATCCTGCTGCGCGGCACGAAGCGTGAAGACGTGGAGCGTGGTCAGGTTCTGGCCAAGCCGGGTTCGATCAACCCGCACACGCACTTCACGGCTGAAGTGTACGTGCTGAGCAAGGACGAAGGCGGCCGTCACACGCCGTTCTTCAACAACTACCGTCCGCAGTTCTACTTCCGTACGACGGACGTGACGGGCTCGATCGAGTTGCCGAAGGACAAGGAAATGGTGATGCCGGGCGACAACGTGTCGATCACGGTGAAGCTGATCAACCCGATCGCGATGGAAGAAGGCCTCCGCTTCGCAATCCGCGAAGGTGGCCGTACGGTCGGCGCTGGTGTCGTCGCAAAGATCATCGAGTAAAATCGCAGATTGCTTTAACAGTATGTAGCGCCCGGGCTCGGGCGCTCGCTCTCCGCAAGCGCCCGAGCCTACGTTCTTTTTCTACTCGGCGGTGCAATATCGCCTCGCTCTTTCCAAGGAATTTGTCATGCAGAACCAGAAAATCCGTATCCGCCTGAAGGCTTTCGACTATCGCCTGATCGATCAATCGGCAGCTGAAATCGTCGACACGGCGAAGCGGACTGGCGCAATCGTTCGTGGCCCGGTGCCCCTGCCGACCCGCATTCAACGCTTCGACATTTTGCGTTCGCCGCACGTCAACAAGACGTCGCGCGATCAGCTCGAAATCCGCACGCACCAGCGTCTGATGGACATCGTCGACCCGACGGACAAGACCGTTGATGCGCTCATGAAGCTCGATTTGCCGGCTGGCGTCGACGTTGAAATCAAGCTGCAATAAGGCTTCAGCCCTTGTCCGGCGATCCGGGCAGCGCTAAGTCTTTGATTGCTTGCAGAAAACGAAAAGGCTCGCTATACTAGTGAGCTTTTCGCGCATTTGCGTAAAAAGTCGGTGTGCTGCAGCATGGTCTCATGTCCGAAACGGCGCCGACATTTTGTAAATTAGCCCCGACCAATCGCAGTCGGGAATGGAGAAAACGATGAGCCTTGGACTCGTAGGTCGCAAGGTTGGCATGACCCGTATCTTCACGGCTGAGGGGGATTCGATTCCCGTCACCGTGCTGGACGTGTCCGACAACCGCGTGACGCAGATCAAGACTGTTGAAACCGACGGCTACACGGCCGTGCAGGTTACCTTCGGTACGCGCCGTGCATCGCGCGTGACGAAGCCGTTGGCAGGTCATCTCGCCAAAGCCGGCGTTCAAGCCGGTGAAATCCTCAAAGAATTTCAGATCGACCCCGCTAAGGCTGCCGAGTTGTCGAACGGCACCGTGGTTGGTCCCGAGTTGTTCGAAGTGGGTCAGAAGGTCGACGTGCAAGGCGTGTCGATCGGTAAGGGCTACGCCGGTACCATCAAGCGTTACAACTTCTCGTCGGGCCGTGCCTCGCACGGTAACTCGCGCTCGCACAACGTGCCGGGCTCGATCGGTATGGCGCAGGATCCGGGTCGTGTTTTCCCGGGTAAGCGCATGACGGGTCACATGGGTGACGAGAAGGTAACGGTGCAAAACCTCGAAATCGCTCGTATCGACGCTGACCGCAAGCTGCTGCTGGTCAAGGGCGCCGTTCCGGGTGCGAAGGGTGGCAAGGTATTCGTTACGCCGGCCGTGAAGACGCGTGCCGTGAAAGGAGCGAAATAATGGAACTTAAGCTCCTGAATGCCAATGGTCAGGAAGGTGCAGGCGTTAGCGCGTCGGACGTCGTGTTCGGCCGCGATTATAACGAAGCCCTGATTCACCAGGTGGTGGTTGCGTACCAGGCGAACGCCCGTAGCGGCAACCGCGCGCAGAAGGATCGTGAGCAGGTCAAGCACACGACCAAGAAGCCGTGGCGCCAGAAGGGTACAGGCCGCGCCCGCGCCGGTATGTCGTCGAGCCCGCTGTGGCGCGGCGGTGGCCGCATCTTCCCGAATTCGCCGGAAGAAAACTTTTCGCACAAGGTCAACAAGAAGATGCATCGCGCAGGTCTCTGCTCGATCTTCTCGCAGCTGGCCCGCGAAGGCCGCATCTCGGTGGTCGACGAGCTGACGCTCGAGGCGCCGAAGACGAAGCTGCTGGCCGAAAAATTCAAGGCGATGGGTCTCGACTCCGTGCTGGTGATTACCGACACGGTTGACGAAAACCTGTACCTCGCGTCGCGCAATCTCGCCCACGTGGCGGTTGTCGAGCCGCGTTACGCCGACCCGCTGTCGCTGATCTACTTCAAGAAAGTCCTGATCACGAAGGCTGCGGTCGCCCAGATCGAGGAGTTGCTGTCATGAGCGAGATTCGCAAGAACGATCATCGTTTGATGCAGGTCCTGCTCGCGCCGGTGGTCTCCGAAAAGGCGACGCTGGTTGCCGACAAGAACGAGCAGGTTGTGTTCGAAGTCGCGCCGGATGCTACGAAGCAGGAAGTGAAAGCTGCAGTCGAGCTGCTGTTCAAGGTGGAAGTCGACTCCGTCAACGTGCTGGTCGCGAAGGGCAAAGCCAAGCGCTTTGGCCGCTTCATGGGCAAGCGCAAAGACGTGAAGAAGGCGTACGTCTGCCTGAAGCCCGGCCAGGAAATCAACTTTGAAGCGGAGGCCAAGTAATCATGGCAATCGTGAAAGTTAAGCCGACTTCGCCGGGCCGCCGCGCGATGGTCAAGGTGGTCAACAAAGAACTGCACAAGGGCAAGCCGTTTGCGGCACTGCTCGACACGCAGTCGTCGACCGCCGGCCGCAACAACAACGGTCACATCACTACGCGTCACAAGGGCGGTGGTCACAAGCATCACTATCGTGTCGTCGACTTCCGTCGCACGAAGGACGGTATTCCGGCAAAGGTCGAACGTCTTGAGTACGACCCGAACCGTAGCGCGAACATCGCGCTGGTTCTGTACGCAGACGGCGAGCGCCGCTACATCATCGCTCCAAAGGGTGTCACCGTCGGTCAGCAACTGATGTCGGGTTCGGAGGCGCCGATTCGCGCAGGTAACACGCTGCCGATCCGCAACATTCCGGTCGGTACGACGATTCACTGCATCGAAATGCTGCCGGGCAAGGGCGCGCAAATGGCGCGTTCGGCTGGCACGTCGGCGATGCTGCTCGCTCGCGAAGGCGTCTACGCGCAGGTTCGTCTGCGTTCGGGCGAAATCCGCCGCGTGCACGTTGAATGTCGCGCGACGATCGGAGAAGTGGGCAACGAAGAGCACAGCCTCCGTCAAATCGGTAAGGCGGGCGCGAACCGCTGGCGCGGCATCCGCCCGACGGTGCGTGGCGTTGCAATGAACCCGGTCGACCACCCGCACGGTGGTGGCGAAGGCAAGACTGCGGCAGGCCGCGATCCGGTGAGCCCGTGGGGCACGCCGACGAAGGGCTATCGTACCCGCAGCAACAAGCGCACGACGAGCATGATCGTCCAGCGCCGTCACAAGCGTTAAGGAGTAGGCAATGGCACGTTCTATTAAGAAAGGTCCGTTCTGCGACGCCCATTTGCTGAAGAAGGTTGAGGCGGCTGCAGCATCGCGTGACAAGAAACCGATCAAGACATGGTCGCGTCGCTCGACGATCCTGCCGGACTTCATCGGTCTGACGATCGCCGTTCACAACGGCCGTCAACACGTTCCGGTGTATGTCACGGAAAACATGGTCGGCCACAAGCTTGGCGAGTTCGCACTGACCCGTACGTTCAAGGGTCACGCGGCCGACAAGAAGGCCAAGAAATAAGGGGCAATCAAGATGGAAGTGAAAGCAATTCATCGCGGTGCCCGCATCTCGGCGCAAAAAACGCGCCTTGTGGCTGACCAGATCCGCGGTTTGCCGGTCGACAAGGCGCTGAACGTTCTGACGTTCTCGCCGAAGAAGGCTGCGGGAATCGTGAAAAAGGTCGTGCTGTCGGCGATCGCGAATGCGGAGCACAACGAAGGCGCCGATATCGACGAGCTCAAGATCACGAGCATCTACGTCGATAAGGCAGCGTCGCTGAAGCGTTTTACCGCGCGCGCCAAGGGCCGTGGTAACCGCATCGAGAAGCAATCCTGTCACATCACTGTGACGGTCGGGAATTAAGGGGTCATACGATGGGACAGAAAATTCATCCGACTGGCTTCCGTTTGGCCGTCAGCCGTAATTGGGCTTCGCGTTGGTACGCGAACAACAACAATTTCGCGGCGATGTTGCAGGAAGACATCGGTGTTCGTGAATACCTGAAGAAGAAGCTGAAGAACGCGTCCGTCGGCCGCGTCGTGATCGAGCGTCCTGCAAAGAACGCACGTATCACGATTTTCAGCTCGCGTCCGGGTGTCGTGATCGGTAAGAAGGGTGAAGACATCGAACTGCTGAAGTCCGAGCTGCAAAAGCGCATGGGCGTTCCGGTTCACGTCAACATCGAAGAAATTCGCAAGCCGGAAACCGACGCGCAACTGATCGCTGATTCGATCACGCAGCAGCTCGAGCGCCGGATTATGTTCCGGCGCGCGATGAAGCGTGCGATGCAGAACGCGATGCGTCTGGGTGCTCAAGGCATCAAGATCATGAGCGCAGGCCGTCTGAACGGTATCGAAATCGCTCGCACGGAATGGTACCGCGAAGGTCGCGTGCCGCTTCACACGCTGCGTGCAGATATCGACTACGCAACGTCGGAAGCAAAGACGACGTACGGCATCATCGGCGTGAAGGTGTGGGTCTATAAGGGCGATACGCTCGGCCGCAATGACGCACCGGTGGTCGAAGAAGTCGCCGAAGAAAAGCGTCCGCGCCGCAACGCACGTCCGGGTGGCGATCGCCGTCCGCGTCGTGATGGTGAAGGTGGTGGCCCGGCAGGTGCACGCCGTGGCGCTCCTCGTCGTGCTGGCGGTACCGGCGGCGACGGGAAGACTGGAGAATAACGATGCTGCAACCGAAACGCAGAAAGTATCGCAAAGAGCAGAAAGGTCGTAACACCGGCGTTGCTACCCGCGGCAACGCGGTGTCGTTCGGTGAGTTCGGCCTGAAGGCTGTCGGTCGTGGCCGTCTGACCGCGCGCCAGATTGAAGCGGCGCGTCGTGCAATGACGCGTCACATCAAGCGCGGTGGCCGCATCTGGATCCGGATCTTCCCGGACAAGCCGATCTCGACCAAGCCGGCGGAAGTTCGTATGGGTAACGGTAAAGGTAACCCAGAGTACTACGTCGCTGAGATTCAACCGGGCAAGATGCTGTACGAAATGGACGGCGTAACCGAAGAACTGGCGCGCGAAGCGTTCCGTCTGGCTGCAGCGAAGCTGCCGCTGAAGACGACGTTTATCGTGCGTCAGCTCGGCGCCTAAGGAGCAAATGATGAAGGCTTCCGAACTTCACCAGAAAGATCAGGCCGCGCTCAACAAGGAGCTGTCGGACCTGTTGAAGGCGCAATTCGGCCTGCGCATGCAACTCGCGACCCAGCAGCTCACGAACACGAGCCAGCTGAAGAAGGTTCGTCGCGACATCGCACGTGTGCGGACCGTCCTGACTGAGAAGGCGAACCAGAAATGAACGATAGCGTAAAAACCTCGCTCAAGCGGACGCTGGTCGGCAAGGTCGTCAGCAACAAGATGGACAAGACGGTTACCGTGCTGGTCGAGCACCGCGTGAAGCACCCGATCTACGGCAAGTACGTCGTGCGTTCGAAGAAGTACCACGCGCATGACGACGCGAACACGTACAACGAGGGCGACCTCGTTGAGATCCAGGAAACTCGTCCGATTTCGAAGACGAAGGCTTGGGTTGTGGCTCGCCTGGTCGAGGCTGCTCGCGTCATCTGATGTCGCAAAGCAGTAGAAGTAGTTGAAATCGCAGTAAGTTTCGCTTGCAAGACCGGGATTATTTGATATAATCTCGGTCTTCCCTCTTTATGGGAGCCCCGTCGCGGGCGAAGTTGGTGGGGGAAGCGGTCCGGGCGCCAGCCTGTGCCGAAGGATTCACCGGATTGCGATGGCGGGTTTCGTTTGCCGTCGCTGCTGTTCTAACCCAAGCAGCCGATCGGCTGACGGGACCAAGACTGACCGGGGAGCACCATGGTGGTGTGACCGGATTAAGTTGGGAAAGATAAACCATGATCCAGACCGAAACTCGGCTTGAAGTGGCCGACAACACGGGTGCACGTGAAGTCATGTGCATCAAGGTGCTCGGCGGCTCGAAGCGTCGTTATGCCAGCATTGGCGACATCATCAAGGTGACCGTCAAAGAGGCAACGCCGCGCGGGCGCGTGAAGAAAGGCGAAATCTACAACGCCGTGGTGGTTCGCACCGCCAAGGGCGTGCGCCGCCAGGACGGCTCGCTGATCAAGTTCGACGGCAACGCAGCTGTGTTGCTCAACACCAAGCTCGAACCGATCGGCACCCGTATTTTCGGGCCAGTCACGCGCGAGTTGCGTAGCGAACGATTCATGAAGATCGTTTCGCTGGCGCCTGAAGTGCTGTAAGGAGTCGCGATGAACAAGATTCGCAAGGGTGACGAAGTTATCGTCATCACCGGCAAAGATAAGGGCAAGCGTGGCGTTGTGCTGGCCGTTCACGGCGAGACCGTGACCGTCGAGGGCATCAATCTCGTCAAGAAGCACGTCAAGCCGAACCCGATGAAGGGTACGACGGGCGGCGTGGAAGCCAAGACGATGCCGCTGCAAATTTCGAACGTCGCATTGGTCGACGCGAATGGCAAGCCATCGCGTGTAGGCATCAAGGTCGAAGGAGACAAGAAGGTCCGTTTCCTGAAGACGACCGGTGCCGTGCTGAGCGCCTGACGCTGCGGAGTAAAAAATGGCTCGTTTGCAAGAGTTTTACAAAGAAAAGGTTGTACCCGGCCTCATCGAAAAGTTCGGTTACAAGTCCGTGATGGAAGTGCCGCGCATCACCAAGATCACCCTGAATATGGGTCTTGGCGAAGCCGTCGCTGACAAGAAGATCATCGAAAACGCGGTTGGCGATCTGACGAAGATCGCAGGTCAGAAGCCGGTGATCACGAAGGCGCGCAAGGCAATTGCTGGCTTCAAGATCCGTCAGGGCTATCCGATCGGCGCCATGGTCACGCTGCGTGGCCAGGCAATGTACGAATTCCTCGACCGTTTCGTGACGGTTGCGCTCCCCCGTGTGCGCGACTTCCGTGGCGTGTCGGGTAAGGCGTTTGATGGTCGCGGCAACTACAACATCGGTGTGAAAGAGCAGATCATTTTCCCCGAAATCGATTACGACAAGATCGACGCACTGCGTGGGCTGAACATCAGCATCACGACGACTGCGAAGACTGACGACGAAGCAAAGGCTCTGCTCGCCGGCTTCAAGTTCCCGTTCAGAAACTGAGGTTACCGTGGCTAAACTGGCACTGATCGAACGTGAAAAGAAGCGTGCTCGCCTCGCCGCCAAGTACGCTCCCAAGCGTGCTGCACTGAAGGCAATCATTGGCGACACGAGCAAGTCGGAAGAAGAGCATTACGCAGCACGTCTGGAACTGCAGCAACTGCCGCGCAACTCTAACCCGACCCGTAAGCGCAACCGTTGCGCAATTACCGGTCGTCCGCGCGGGACGTTCCGTAAATTCGGCCTGGCGCGTAACAAGATTCGTGAAATCGCGTTCCGCGGCGAGATCCCTGGCCTGACCAAGGCGAGCTGGTAATAGGAGAAACATAAATGAGCATGAGTGATCCTATCGCCGATATGCTGACTCGCATCCGCAATGCGCAGATGGTCGAGAAGGTTTCGGTGACTATGCCCTCGTCGAAAGTCAAGGTTGCGATTGCGCAGGTCCTGAAGGACGAAGGTTATATCGACGATTTCGCAGTGAAGTCCGAAGGTGCGAAGTCGGAATTGAACATCGTGTTGAAGTATTACGCTGGCCGCCCGGTCATCGAGCGCATCGAACGCGTCTCGAAGCCTGGTCTGCGTGTGTACCGCGGCCGTAACGACATCCCCGTGGTCATGAATGGCCTCGGCGTGGCAATCGTGTCGACGCCCAAGGGCGTGATGACGGACCGCAAGGCACGTGCAACGGGCGTTGGCGGCGAAGTCATCTGCTACGTCGCTTAAGGCCGAAAGGAGAGAAACATGTCTCGAGTAGGTAAGAGCCCGATCGCGCTGCAAGGCGCGGAAGTGGCCCTGAGCGCCGACAGCATTACTGTCAAGGGTCCGCTGGGTACGATTTCGCAGGCTGCCAACAGTCTCGTGAAGGTGGTTAACGACAATGGCACGCTGAAGTTCGAGCCGGTCGACGGAAGCCGCGAAGCGAATGCGATGTCGGGCACCATGCGCGCACTGGTTGCGAATATGGTGTACGGCGTGACGAAGGGTTTCGAGCGCAAGCTGACGCTGGTTGGCGTCGGTTATCGCGCACAGGCGCAAGGCGACAAGCTGAACTTGTCGTTGGGTTTCTCGCACCCGGTGGTGCACCAGATGCCGGCTGGCGTCAAGGCAGAAACCCCGTCGCAAACCGAAATCGTGATCAAGGGGATCAACAAGCAACAAGTCGGTCAAGTCGCTGCAGAAGTGCGCGGCTACCGTCCGCCGGAGCCCTATAAGGGCAAGGGCGTGCGTTACGCCGATGAGGTTGTGATCCTCAAAGAAACGAAGAAGAAGTAAGGGTGCGCAATCATGGATAAGACTCAATCTCGCCTGCGCCGCGCTCGTCAGACGCGTATCAAGATCGCTGAGCTGCAGGTCGCGCGTCTCGCCGTGCATCGCACGAACACGCACATCTATGCGCAAGTGTTCTCGCCGTGCGGCACCAAGGTGCTCGCCAGCGCGTCGACGCTCGAAGCCGAAGTGCGTGCGCAACTGGCCGATCAATCGGGCAAGGGCGGCAACGTTGCTGCTGCAACCCTGATCGGCAAGCGCATTGCAGAAAAGGCTAAGGCTGCCGGCATCGAATCCGTCGCCTTCGACCGTTCGGGTTTCCGTTACCACGGCCGCGTGAAAGCGTTGGCTGATGCGGCGCGCGAAGCCGGACTCAAGTTCTAAGGGAAGAATTCGTCATGGCAAAGATGCAAGCTAAAGTTCAGGCTGACGAACGCGACGACGGCCTTCGTGAAAAGATGATCTCGGTCAACCGCGTGACCAAGGTCGTGAAGGGTGGCCGTATTCTCGGCTTCGCTGCACTGACCGTGGTTGGCGACGGTGATGGCCGCGTCGGTATGGGCAAGGGCAAGGCGAAGGAAGTGCCGGTCGCTGTCCAGAAGGCGATGGAACAGGCTCGCCGCAACATGTTCAAGGTGCCGCTGAAGAACGGTACCCTGCAACACGAAGTGCATGGTAAGCACGGCGCATCAACGGTTCTCCTCGCTCCGGCGAAGGACGGTACCGGCGTGATCGCTGGCGGTCCGATGCGCGCAGTGTTCGACGTGATGGGCGTGCAGAACGTCGTGGCCAAGAGCCACGGTTCGACGAACCCGTATAACCTCGTTCGTGCGACGCTCGACGGCCTGCGCAAGCAGTCCACGCCGGCCGACATCGCTGCGAAGCGCGGCAAGTCCGTCGAAGAAATTCTGGGCTAAAGGTGGACACCATGTCTGATAAAACTGTCAAGGTCCAGCTCGTCAAGAGCCTGATCGGCACCCGTGAATCGCACCGCGCAACGGTGCGTGGCTTGGGCCTGCGCCGACTCAACTCGGTTAGCGAGTTGCAGGATACGCCGGCTGTGCGCGGCATGATCAACAAGGTTTCGTACCTCGTTAAGGTCATCAGCTAAGCGGCTGACCAGGACTCAAGGAGTTGATAATGGAATTGAATAACCTGAAGCCGGCTGAAGGCGCGAAGCACGCAAAGCGTCGCGTTGGTCGCGGCATCGGCTCCGGCCTCGGCAAGACCGCTGGCCGTGGTCACAAGGGTCAGAAGTCGCGTTCGGGCGGCTTTCACAAGGTTGGCTTCGAAGGCGGTCAAATGCCGCTGCAACGTCGCCTGCCGAAGCGTGGCTTCACCTCGCTGACGAAGGAATTCGTCGGTGAAGTGCGCCTCTCGGATCTGGAGAAGCTGCCGGTTGACGAAATCGATCTGCTGGCTCTCAAACAAGCCGGCCTGGTCGGCGAGCTGATCCGTAGCGCCAAGATCATCGCGACCGGCGAGCTCAAGCGCAAGGTCGTTGTGAAGGGTCTGGGTGCGACGAAGAGCGCACGTGCTGCTATTGAAGCAGCCGGTGGCTCGTTTGCCGAGTAACGCGCAAGCTATTTGCCGTCACTAGCATTTGCATCGGAGAAGGTACTTGGCTAACAGCCCGAGTCTCGCAAAACCCGGTCGCAGCGCGGCGAAGTTTGGCGATCTGCGTCGGCGAGCAGTATTCCTGCTGCTGGCGCTGGTCGTCTACCGCATCGGCGCGCATATCCCGGTGCCGGGTATCGACCCGGACCAACTGGCGAAGTTGTTCCAAAGCCAGTCGGGCGGCATCCTTGGCATGTTTAACATGTTCTCGGGTGGCGCACTTTCGCGGTTCACCATTTTCGCGTTGGGGATCATGCCGTACATTTCGGCGTCGATCATCATGCAGTTGCTGGCGATTGTCTCGCCGCAACTCGAAGCGCTGAAAAAGGAAGGGCAGGCAGGTCAGCGGAAGATTACGCAGTACACGCGGATCTTTACGGTCGTGCTGGCGACATTTCAGGCGTTCGGCATTGCCGTGGCGCTCGAAAATCAGCCTGGCCTCGTGATTGATCCGGGGATGGTTTTCCGGTTGACGACGGTCGTGACGCTTGTGACCGGCACGATGTTCCTGATGTGGCTGGGGGAGCAAATCACGGAGCGCGGGCTCGGCAATGGTATCTCGATCATCATTTTCGGCGGTATTGCGGCGGGCTTCCCGAACGCAATCGGTGGTCTCTTTGAACTGGTGCGAACCGGCTCCATGAGTATCATCTCGGCGATTATCGTCGTCGCGCTGATTGCCGCTGTGACGTATCTGGTGGTGTTCATCGAACGCGGCCAGCGCAAGATTCTTGTGAACTACGCAAAGCGGCAGGTGGGCAACAAGATTTACGGCGGCCAGTCTTCGCATTTGCCGCTGAAGCTGAACATGTCGGGCGTGATTCCGCCGATCTTCGCATCGTCGATCATTCTCTTCCCGGCAACCATCCTGAACTGGTTCAGTTCGGGTTCGCGTACCAGCTGGTTCGCAGACACGTTGCACAACGTGGCCGAAGCCCTGAAGCCCGGTCAACCCGTGTACGTGTTGCTGTACGCGTTGGCGATCGTCTTCTTCTGCTTTTTCTACACCGCACTGGTGTTCAACAGCAGAGAAACGGCCGACAACCTGAAAAAGAGCGGCGCTTTCGTCCCTGGCATTCGCCCGGGCGATCAGACGGCGCGATATATCGACCGCATCCTCACGCGTTTGACGCTGGCCGGTGCGATCTACATCGTGTTCGTTTGCCTGCTGCCCGAATTTCTGGTGCTGCGCTGGAACGTGCCGTTTTATTTTGGTGGAACGTCGCTGCTGATCATTGTCGTCGTCACAATGGATTTCATGGCGCAGGTGCAGTCGTACGTTATGTCGCAACAGTATGAATCGCTGCTGAAGAAAGCTAATTTCAAAGGCGGCGGCGTCCCGATGCGTTGAAAGGACTTATGGCCAAAGACGATGTTATCCAGATGCAGGGCGAAGTAATCGAGAACCTGCCTAACGCTACCTTCAGGGTGAAGCTGGAAAACGGCCATGTCGTGTTGGGACACATATCCGGCAAGATGCGGATGCACTACATCCGGATCCTGCCGGGCGACAAGGTGACGGTTGAATTGACGCCTTACGATCTGTCGCGTGCGCGGATCGTGTTCCGGGCGAAGTGATTTGAAAAAAGGGTAATATCATGAAAGTGATGGCATCGGTTAAGCGCATTTGCCGCAATTGCAAGATCATCAAGCGCAAAGGCGTTGTGCGGGTGATTTGCAGCTCTGATCCGCGCCACAAACAGCGTCAAGGCTGAACGCCGCGCTTTTGCTTGCGCTTTTTGTTTGAGGAAAAACAATGGCTCGTATCGCAGGGGTTAACATCCCGAATCACCAGCATACTGAAATCGGCCTGACGGCTATTTACGGTATCGGTCGCACGCGCTCGCGCGACATTTGCGTCGCTGCTGGTGTGGCATTTTCGAAGAAGGTCAAAGACCTGACTGACGCAGACCTCGAAAAGCTGCGTGAAGAAGTCGGCAAGTTCATCGTTGAAGGCGATTTGCGTCGTGAAACGACGATGAACATTAAGCGCCTGATGGATCTCGGCTGCTATCGTGGCGTGCGGCATCGTAAGGGTCTCCCCCTGCGCGGCCAGCGTACGCGTACGAATGCCCGTACGCGCAAGGGTCCGCGTCGTGCAGCGCAATCGCTGAAGAAGTAAGCGGAACTGACAGTTACAGGAAAACGTAATGGCTAAGGCTTCGAACAACTCCGCGGCGCAACGCGTTCGCAAGAAGGTCAAGAAGAACGTCGCCGAGGGCGTGGTTCACGTTCACGCGTCGTTCAACAACACCATCATCACGATCACCGACCGTCAAGGCAACGCGCTTGCTTGGGCAACGTCGGGTGGTCAGGGCTTCAAGGGTTCGCGTAAGTCGACCCCGTTTGCAGCTCAGGTCGCAGCTGAATCGGCTGGTCGAGTGGCGATGGAATACGGCGTGAAGAACCTCGAAGTGCGGATCAAGGGCCCCGGTCCTGGCCGCGAATCGGCGGTGCGCGCGTTGCATGGTCTTGGCATCAAGATTACCGCGATCTCCGACGTGACGCCGGTCCCGCATAACGGCTGCCGTCCGCCGAAGCGTCGTCGTATCTAAGACGCTGGTTTTGCGAGCGCCTGTTGCCGCCTTGTGCGGCGGCGGGCTGCGCGCGTTATTGAATAGACTAAGCCCACCGTTCGACCCAAAGGGTTCGGACTAGCGCGAGTGGAAGCATTCGCGTGATTAATCACAGAAGGAATCAACGTGGCACGTTATATCGGCCCCAAGGCCAAGCTGTCCCGCCGTGAAGGCACTGACCTCTTCCTGAAGAGCGCGCGCCGCTCGCTCGCTGACAAGTGCAAGCTGGACAGCAAGCCCGGCCAGCACGGCCGTACTTCGGGCGCGCGTACGTCCGACTATGGCACGCAGTTGCGCGAGAAGCAAAAAGTAAAGCGTATCTACGGTGTCCTCGAGCGCCAGTTCCGTCGCTACTTCGCTGAAGCAGACCGCCTGAAGGGCAACACGGGTGAAAACCTGCTGCAACTGCTCGAATCGCGTCTGGACAACGTCGTGTATCGGATGGGCTTCGGCTCGACGCGTGCTGAAGCACGTCAGCTGGTTGGCCACAAGGCGATCACGGTGAACGGCGTCGTGACGAACATCCCGTCGATGCAAGTGAAGGCTGGCGACGTCGTTGCCGTGCGCGAACAGAAGCGCAAGCAGGCTCGCATCATCGAGGCGTTGTCGCTCGCCGAGCAAGGCGGCATGCCGAGCTGGGTCGCGGTCGACGCGAAGAAGTTCGAAGGTACCTTCAAGCAGAAGCCGGAACGCAGCGACATCGCTGGCGACATCAACGAAAGCCTGATCGTCGAATTGTATTCGCGGTAATCGGATTGACGGCCGGGGCGTCCTGATTGCGTTGCGCAAAGGGGGCGTCTCGGCTGTTTATTTTCAGGTTGTTACCGGTCAGCCTTATCGGTGTAACGAGCCGAGGGTATTGAAAAGGAAAACCTATGCAAACCAGTTTGTTGAAGCCCAAGATCATTGCAGTTGAATCGCTTGGCGAGAGCCACGCGAAAGTGGTCATGGAACCGTTTGAACGCGGTTACGGCCACACCTTGGGTAACGCGCTTCGGCGCGTGCTGTTGTCGTCGATGGTCGGCTATGCACCGACCGAGGTGACGATTGCAGGCGTCGTGCATGAGTATTCGACGCTCGACGGTGTGCAAGAGGACGTGGTCAACCTGTTGTTGAACCTGAAGGGCGTCGTCTTCAAGCTGCATAACCGTGACGAAGTGACGGTTACGCTGCGCAAGGAAGGCGAAGGCGTGGTCACAGCGGGCGATATCGAACTCGCACATGACTGCGAAGTCATCAATCCGGATCACGTGATTGCGCATCTGTCGAAGGGTGGCAAGCTCGACGTGCAGATCAAGGTGGAAAAGGGCCGCGGCTATGTGCCGGGCAATGTGCGTCGTTACGGGGAAGAGTCGGCCAAGATCATCGGCCGAATCGTGCTGGACGCGTCGTTTTCGCCGGTTCGTCGCGTGAGCTACGCGGTCGAAAGCGCCCGCGTCGAGCAGCGCACCGACCTCGACAAGCTCGTGATGAACATCGAAACCAACGGTGTGATTTCGCCGGAAGAAGCGATCCGCCAATCGGCGCGCATTCTGGTCGATCAGCTGTCGGTGTTCGCGGCGCTGGAAGGTACCGAAGCAGCGGCGGAAGCGCCGTCGCGCGCACCGCAGATCGATCCGATCCTGCTGCGCCCGGTCGACGATCTCGAACTGACGGTTCGTTCCGCGAACTGCCTGAAGGCCGAAAACATCTACTACATCGGCGACCTGATCCAACGTACCGAGAACGAGCTGCTCAAGACTCCGAATCTCGGTCGCAAGTCGCTGAACGAGATCAAGGAAGTTCTGGCATCGCGCGGTCTGACGCTCGGCATGAAGCTTGAGAACTGGCCGCCGGCTGGTCTCGACAAGTAAGCGGACAACTCGGTCAGGGGTAACCCGCGATTGCACTGCTGCACTAGCCTGGCAAGGACGCGGATTTTCCTTTAAAATCCGCGTCTTGTCTTTTTTAACTACCGGCCCGTGCGCTCACTGTTTGCTGCCGACGCTGCAGAACGAGTGCGATAGAAGAGCTGGACCAAAACTTTGAACTGAAGGAATTAACATGCGTCACCGTCATGGTCTGCGGAAACTGAACCGCACGAGCAGCCACCGTCTGGCAATGCTCCGTAACATGTCCAACTCGCTGATCGAGCACGAAGTCATCAAGACCACGCTGCCGAAGGCGAAGGAACTCCGTAAAGTCGTCGAGCCGCTGATCACGCTCGGCAAGAAGCCGTCGCTGGCAAACCGTCGTCTGGCGTTCAACCGCCTGCGCGACCGTGACTCGGTCACGAAGCTGTTCGACGTGCTCGGCCCGCGCTACGCAAACCGTCCAGGCGGCTACCTGCGCGTGCTGAAGTTCGGCTTCCGCGTTGGCGATAACGCGCCGATGGCACTGGTCGAACTCCTCGACCGTCCGGAAGTTGAAGAAACGGAAGTGCAAGAAGCTGAGTAAGCTTTTTGGTTTGAACGAAAAGCCAGGCGCATCGCCTGGCTTTTTTGTTTGTGCGCCCAGCAGGGGCGCACTCTTGCGGGTATAAGTCCCGCCATAAGCTGGTCATAGCGAATGAAGTGAAGCGCAACTGCATGAAGGCGACCGGGTGTTGGGAAGAAGCGAGGAGCGTAAATGGCGAGCCGATGAACAAGAACCGTATAGAAGGCGCTGTGGAGCAGGGCGAGTGGGCAAACAACCACAAAGCGCTCGTGACTAAGGCGAAGCGGCGTAGATACGGCGGTTGTGCGATGAAGGAATGCGTTCTTACCAGGGGAGATCTCGCCTCATACCTGAAAGGGCGACGGCGTCGAGTCGGAGCGAGAAGTCAGCAGAGGCCGTAGTTGTCACAGGACAGGTCGATGAGACCGAAGCTGGTGACGAAGGGCCGAATGGGAAGAAGTGTCCAGCGACATGTCGATGCGACAGGAATTGCGTCAGATGCCCGCGCAAGCGGGGCGAGCGGGAGGCACACGCGGTGAAGCTGCGCCTATGCCCGCGAGCGACGAAGCTTGTTGCCCGCGCCATGAATCCAGGGAGACAGGGTCATCGCTGCTGAGGGCGGCGCTGACGAGAGCGACCCTGAAGCAGGCGTTCAAACGGGTACGGGCCAACAGGGGAGCCGCTGGCGTGGACGGTCTGGACATCGACCAGACGACGCGCCATCTTGTGACGGCATGGCCCGCGATCCGGGAACAGTTGCTGAAGGGGACGTACCGGCCCCAGTCCGCTACGGCGGGTGACGATCCCGAAACCGGACGGAGGCGAGCGCGGGCCTGGCATCACGACGGTCACGGACCGGCGGATCCAGCAGACGCTGCTGCAGGTGCTGCAAGCGGTTCTCGACCCCACCTTCAGCGAGCACAGCTATGGCTTCCGGCCTGGGCGACGTGCGCACGACGCGGTGTTGGCCGCGCAGTCGCATGTGCAGTCGGGCCGGCGAATCGTGGATCGGCTGGGTGCACCCCGCCTCTCATAACCTCAACTTCCCGAACCGCCCGGCGCGGACGCGCACGCCGGGTAGTGTGGCAGGGGTACGGACTCATGGCCGTCCCCTATGCCGATTTGGCGGCGAATTTTTCATCGATGCGGCAAGCCGTGCCGCGGTGACCAAATGCCGCGGCCGCGCTGCGGGGCGCTCTGCGAGGCGACATGGCCAGGTGATACGATATCGGCATCGAAATCCTGCGTCGCCGGAGCCTGGTGTGAGTGTGAAAGTGACCTTGGTACTGACGACGGTGCCGGATGCGGCCGTCGCTGAAAAACTCGCCGCCAGCGCGCTCGCCGCGCGCCTTTGTGCATGCGTCACGCAGTTAGGCAGCGTGCATTCGAGCTATCACTGGCAGGGCGCGATCGAAACCGTGCAGGAAATCCAGCTGTTGTTCAAGACCAGCGCCGCTCGCGCGCTCGAACTTGAACAATACATTCAGGCTCACCATCCCTACGACACGCCGGAAATCCTCTCATGGCAAGCGACGGCCTCGGCCGCCTACGGCCAGTGGATCACTGCTGAAACCCAACGCCCTCTTCATGTTTAACGGTCTCGACCGGCGCGCGCTCGCTACGCTGCGCACCGCATTCTTTCTGCTCGGCTGCGTGTTCCTCGCGCAACTCGCCACCCTCGCGCGCGCCGCGGACGACTTCCTCGACCCGTCGGTCGCGTTCCGGTTCAGTGCGACCGAGCAGCCCGGGCAAATCGTCGTCACCTACAAGATTGCGGATGGTTACTACATGTACCGCGAGCGCTTCGCTTTCGCGACCCGCAACGGCACAGCGACGCTTGGCGAGCCTCAACTGCCCGACGGTCACGTGAAGTTCGATCAGACATTCAACAAGAATGTCGAGACGTATCGCAACGAGGTGACGATTCATATTCCGGTGAAGCAGGCAGCCGGACCATTCGATCTCGCGGTGACGTCGCAGGGCTGCGCCGAAGCTGGCATCTGCTACCCCCCGATGGAGCGCGTTTATCACGTGAGCGGCGAGGCGCTGCAGCCGGCTGGCCGCGCAGCAGCGGGTCCAACCGCGCACCAATTCGCGCCCACTGATGACGAACCGTGGTACGAACGCGCAACCAGCGCCGACTACGCGCAGACGCTGCTACAGCGAGGCGGTTTCTTTGCGATCGTAGGGCTTTATTTTGTTGCGGGCGCAATTCTGAGCCTGCTGCCCTGCTCGTATCCGATGATTCCGATCCTGTCTGCGATCATCATCGGCGAGGGGGCGCGCGTCACGCGTGGGCGTGGTTTCGCGCTGTCGGTCGCGTATGTAATCGGGATGGCGCTCGTCTACACGGTGCTGGGCGTCGCGGCGGCACTCGTCGGGCAGAGTCTCGGCGCATGGCTGCAGAATCCGTGGGTGCTGGGCGCGTTCGGCGGCCTTCTGACGATTTTCGCGCTGTTGCTGATCGCCGGTGTGGATCTCGAACTGCCGCCGCGCTGGCGCGATCGCATGTCGAGCGTGTCAGCGGGACGCTCGGGCGGCAAATTTACCGCGGTCGCCGTGATGGGCGCGCTGTCGGCGCTGGTTGTCGGCGCGTGCATGACCGCACCGCTTTTTGCGGTGCTCGCGTTCATCGCGCACACCGGCAACGCCGTGCTCGGTGGCGCGGCGCTCTTCTCGATGGGTCTCGGGCTCGGGCTGCCGCTGCTAATTATTGGCCTCGGCGCGGGCACGCTGCTGCCGCGCGCGGGCAAGTGGATGGACAGCGTAAAAGTGTTTTTCGGCGTGGTTCTGCTCGCCGCGGCGCTGTGGATCGTTTGGCCGGTGCTCGGCGCCCCGGCGACGATGCTGTTGAGTGCGCTCTGGCTGCTGATCGCGGCGGTCACCCTCGGCCTGTTTTCCAGGTCGGTCGCGGGCGGATCGATATGGCACCGGTTCGGGCGGGCGGTCGGAGTCGTGATGGCCGTCTGGGCGGCCGCGCTTCTAATTGGCCTCGCCGCGGGATCGTCGGACCCGCTGCGCCCGCTGGCGGTGCTCGCGGCTCGCGCCGGCAATCAGGCGGGCATCGCGAAAGATGGCTCCAGCGCGGTCGCAACGGCGTCGCAAAGCGATTTGAGGTTCGCACCGGTTCGTTCATCGGAGCAGCTTGACCAGGCCGTCAAAACGGCCGCACAGCCTGCCATGCTCGATTTTTACGCGGACTGGTGCGTGAGCTGCAGGGAAATGGAGAAATTCACCTTCAGCGACCCGCGCGTTCAGGCGAAGCTGAAGCAGATGAATCTGCTGCGCGCCGACGTCACTGCGAACAATACCGACGATCAGGCGCTGCTCAAGCGCTTCAACCTGTTCGGGCCGCCGGGGATTATTTTCTTCGATCAGGAGGGCAAGGAAGTGCTGCGGGTGGTCGGCTACGAATCGGCGGATAAATTCCTGCGCACACTGGATCGGGCGAGTGCGTCGGGGGTGTAATCGAACGCCGCGGGGTGTTGAAAGGCCGCTCCGGCGCAAACGAGCAGCAAAAAAGGAGGCGAAACCCAAGGTTCGTCTCCTTTTTGTTGTCTCGACAGTCGCGTGCTAAACCGCGCGTTGATTTACTTTTGCGATCGCAGGATCTTCGCGGCATCCAGCGCGAAATACGTCAGCACGCCGTCCGCGCCGGCACGCTTGAATGCCAGCAGCGATTCCATCATGACCTTGTCGTGATCGAGCCAGCCGTTCTGCGCGGCGGCCTTCAGCATCGCGTATTCGCCGCTCACCTGGTACACGTAGGTAGGAAACTGGAACTCGTCCTTCACGCGACGCACGATGTCCAGATACGGCATGCCCGGCTTGACCATCACCATGTCCGCGCCTTCGTTGATGTCGGCCTGCACTTCGCGCAGCGCCTCGTTCGAATTGGCCGGGTCCATCTGGTAGGTCATCTTGTTGCTCTTGCCGAGGTTCGTCGCGGAACCGACGGCATCGCGGAACGGGCCGTAGAACGCCGAAGCGTACTTCGCCGCGTACGCCATGATGCGGGTGTGGATGTGATCCTCGCTCTCGAGCATTTCGCGGATCGCGCCGATGCGGCCGTCCATCATGTCTGACGGCGCGACGATGTCGACGCCGGCTTCCGCCTGCGCACGCGCCTGCTCGACGAGGATTTCGACGGTCTCGTCGTTCATCACGTAGCCGGCTTCGTCGAGCACGCCGTCCTGACCGTGGCTCGTGTACGGATCGAGCGCGACATCGGTGAGCACGCCGAGCTCCGGAAAATTCTTCTTCAATTCACGCACCGCGCGAGGGATCAGACCCGCTGGGTTGGCCGCTTCGCGGCCTTCGGGCGTCTTCAGCGAGGGCTCGACCGCGGGAAACAGCGACAGCACCGGCACGCCCAGTTCGACGCACTGCTCCGCGACGCCCATCAGCAGATCGACCGACACGCGCTCGACGCCCGGCATCGACGGCACCGCTTGTCGAACGTTGGTGCCCTCGACGATAAATACCGGGTAAATCAGGTCGTTCGTGGTGAGGATGTTTTCGCGCATCAAGCGGCGCGAGAAGTCGTCACGGCGCATGCGGCGCGGACGGTAGTGCGGGTAGAAGCTCATATCGAATCGAAGATCGTGGATAGGTGGAGTGGACAGATGGCACCTGACTCCGCTCCCGGAAACTTTTCGAGACAATGGTATATCATACCGATCGAGCAAGGCGCCTAGCGCTGACCTCCCCGCTTCTCCTCCCTGAGCGGGTGCCTGTCGTTTTTCGATTAGGCTGTTTGACCCGCCGTTCAAGCGGCGGGTTTTTTTATGGGTGGCCGGAAATGCGCCCTCATACGGGTATTCAAGGCATATCACGCGTCACGCGCGATGAGGGATTCCGGCATCGATAGTGATTCAGCCCCCAGCTGGCTTTTCACCTGTTTCGTCCACCGCGCCGGGGACCAGCCAGCTCTCGATCAGCTCATGCGCTTCGTCGAGGCCCGTTCGCTTGAGCGCCGAAAAGAGCTGTGCGGTCAACTCGCCGCGATAGCCGGCGGCTCGATATTCGGCCAATCCCTTCTGCGCGGTGCGCAACGCGTTCGTGCTTTCCTGACGCGTCAATTTGTCGCATTTGGTGAGCAGCGTGTGGATCGGCTTGCCGGTCGGCGCGAACCACTCGATCATGCGTCGATCGAGCTCCGTCAGCGGGCGGCGCGAATCCATCATCAGGATCATGCCGCGCAGTTGCGAGCGCGATTGCAGGTACGTGGACAGCAGCGCTTCCCAGTGTGCCTTCGCCGCTCCCGGTACTTCCGCATAACCGTAGCCCGGCAGGTCGACCAGATAGGCGGTCGGCTCATCTGCCTTGCCAACCGAAAAATAATTGATGTGCTGCGTGCGGCCAGGCGTCTTACTCGCGAACGCAAGTCGCTTCTGATTGCAGAGCACGTTGATCGCCGTCGACTTGCCTGCGTTCGAGCGTCCTGCGAAAGCGATCTCGGGCTGCGCGGTGGCCGGCAGGTCACGCAGATGATTGACGGTGGTATAGAAGCGGGATTCGTGGAGCAGGAAGGGCATGGTGGAAGCCAGATTGGAGACGCCGCGGAGCCCGCAGCGGGAACGGGGTCAAGCCCGACTGGCGTCTAAGCGATTAGCGAGTTATTGTACAATACGATGGTTTACTGAAAACCTTGGGAGCCCGCCCCACGTGCCTTGGCGGCTCCTGGCGGTCACTCGGTCGCCGTCGTCGTACTTTGCAGAACCTCTAAAATCCCACAAGACGAGACAGGGTGTGCGAATGAATCGACTGTGCAAGACTCTGATGGTGCTTCATGTAACGGCAGGTCTTTCAGGTTTGGCAATTCAGGCACGAGCAGCAGATCCGGCAAAGCCGGACATCAATCGGGGGCAGGCAATCGCGGTACAAGTGTGCGCGTCTTGTCACGGGGCAGACGGCAACAGTGCCGGCGGTGCATATCCGAAGCTGGCGGGCCAGCATCCTGAGTATCTCGTCAAGCAGCTCCGAGATTTCAAGACGCAACCGGGCGCCAAACAGGCCGCGCGCAATAATGCGATCATGGCAGGCATGGCCGCCGCGCTCTCCGATCAGGACATGATCAACGTTGCGGCTTACTTCTCGACGCAGACGCCCAAGCCGGGCTATGCGCACAATAAGAACACGGTCGCGGTGGGGCAGCAGATCTATCGCGGTGGGATTGCCGACCGCGGCGTGCCGGCCTGCGCGGCCTGCCACGGCCCCACGGGACAGGGCATTCCGATCCAGTATCCGCGCCTGTCGGGACAGTGGGCCGAGTACTCGGTGACGCAGCTGACCGCGTTCACGCAAGGTCCGGGCGCTCGTAACAACAGCGACGCGATGCATGCGATAGCATCGCGTTTGTCGGACAACGAGATCAAGGCGGTTGCCGACTACATCGCGGGTCTGCATTAAGCGGTTCGCCCGCGCGAATCCAACCGGCCCGGCGAGGCCGGTGAAAAACAAGAAAAGGGTGAGGGTGTCGTAGCTACGACAGCCCTTCACCCTTTTTTGCTGTTCAGTCGGAGTTTGAATGAGCGTCACCACCTCGGGTCTGCAGTCGAAGTCGGGCAATCGCGTCATGCGCAGCTCCATCGAGCTCCTGAGCTCGATGCGTTTCGCCATTGCGCTGCTCGTGATTCTGTCGATCGCCAGCATCATCGGTACCGTCCTCACGCAGGACGATCCGTATCCCAACTACGTCAACCAGTTCGGTCCGTTCTGGGCGGACATCTTCCGCGCGCTGAGCCTCTACACGGTGTACAGCTCGTGGTGGTTCATGCTGATTCTCGGCTTCCTGATGGTGTCGGTGTCGCTCTGCGTGATCCGCAATGCGCCGAAGATGCTCGCCGATGCGAAGAGCTGGAAGGACAAGGTTCGCGAAGGCAGCCTGCGTGCGTTCCATCACAAGGGCGAGTTCGCCGTGCACGGCACGCGCGCGCAGACCGCGGCAGTGCTCGCGAAACTGTCGGCGAAGCTCGGCTACAAGTTCGTCACGCGTGAGTCGGACGGCGCGACGCTGATCGCCGCAAAGCGTGGCGCGCTGACGAAGTTCGGCTACATCTCCGCGCACCTCGCGATCGTCGTGATCTGCCTCGGCGGCCTGCTCGACAGCAATCTGCCGATCAAGCTGCAAATGTGGCTGTTCGACAAGTCGCCGATCAACTCGAACACCGTTATCAGCGAGATTTCGCCCGAGCATCGGCTGTCGCAGTCGAACCCGACGTTCCGCGGCTACGCGTGGGTGCCCGAGGGGCAGCACGTGTCGACCGCGATCCTGAATCAGCCCAACGGTTCGCTGATCCAAGACCTGCCGTTTTCGATCGAACTGAACAAGTTCATCGTCGATTACTACACGACCGGCATGCCGAAGCTGTTCGCGAGCGACATCGTCGTGGTCGATCACAAGACCGGCGCGCGCGTGCCAGCGCGCGTCGAGGTCAACAAGCCGTTCGAATACGACGGCGTGTCGATTTATCAGTCGAGTTTCCAGGACGGCGGCTCCCAGATGCAAATGACCGCCTTCCCGATGTCCGGCCCGAGCGCGAAGCCCGCGCCGTTTGGCGGCACGATCGGCGGCAGCGCGCCGTTGAGCTCGGCCACGCCGCTCGCCGACGGCCAGACTGTCGAATTCACCGACTTCCGCGCGATCAACGTCGAAAACATCTCCAACGCCAATGGCCAGAACGATGCGCGCGGGGTCGCTGCGCAGCACTCGCTGAAGGAAGCGTTCGACGAGCGTCTCGGCTCCGGCGCGAAATCCTCGAAGCCGCTCGACCTGCACAACGTCGGCCCGTCGGTGCAGTACAAGATTCGCGGCAAGGATGGACAGGCGCGCGAGTACAACAACTACATGCTGCCCGTCGACGTGAACGGCGAGAAGATGTTCCTCGCCGGCATGCGCCTGAATCCCGACGATCCGTTCCGCTACCTGCGCATTCCCGCCGACAGCGGCGGCACGCTCAAGGAATGGATGAACCTGCGCGCCACGCTCGAAGACCCGAACCAACGCGCCATCGCCGCTCATCAGTTTGCGCAGCGCTCGGTGCCGGGCTTGAATGCGGAGCTGCAGCAGCATCTGGAGGAAAGCGCATTGCGCGTGCTGACCCTTTTTGCGGGCGCCGACGCCAGCATGAAGATGCCGAACGGCGAAACGCTCGGCGGCTTCCAGGCAGTCGCTGGGTTTATCGACCGCTCGGTACCGAAAGGCGAGCAGGAAAAGGCCGCGGGCCTGCTGCTTCGGATGCTCGAAGGTGTCACGTGGGATCTATGGCAACTGTCGCGCCAGCGGCTCGGCGAGCCCGCCGCGCCGGCCAATGCGGACACGAGCCGCTTCATCCAGAGCTCGCTTAATGCGATATCCGACAGCTTTCTGTATGGATCGCCGGTCTATTTGCAGCTTGACTCATTCAAGCAGGTGCAAGCTTCGGTATTTCAGTTGACGCGCGCGCCGGGCAAAAAAGTCGTGTATCTTGGCAGCCTGCTTCTCGTATTGGGCATCTTCTCGATGTTCTACGTTCGCGAACGGCGTCTGTGGTTCTGGCTCAAGGACACGGACCACGGCACGAACGTCGTGATGGCGATGTCGAGCGCGCGTAAGACGCTAGACTTCGAGAAGGACTTCGTCCAGACGCGCGACGCCGTGAGCGCCGCACTGGGCGCGAAACTCATCGAAGCAGCCGATGCCCGTCCGGCCGCTCAGGCCGCCGCCCCGTCGGCAAGTTCACAGGATTCGACCCGGTAAGATCATGGACTTGACTCAGGTTTCCTCTTCCTCTTCTTCTGCTTCACGCGCCGACAAGGCGTTTGCGAGCAGCACGCCCGAACTCCAGCAATTCGACGAACGGCCGTTCCTGAAACGCCTGGGCATCTTTGACTGGCTGTTCGCGCTGGCGCTGGTCGGGGGCGCCGGCTTTGCGCTGTCGCGCTACTACCCGTTCATGAACTACTACGACAAACTGGTGCTGGTGTGCTCGGTGCCGGTTTTCGTGGTGCTCGGCTGGCGCTGGAAGCCGGTGCGTCCGCTGATGGTGGGAATCGCCGCTCTTTCGCTGCTTGCGATCCAGATCTACCAAGGCGATCTGAGCCGCGCCGACAACGCGTTCTTCCTCAAGTATTTCCTGTCCAGCCAGTCCGCGATCCTGTGGATGAGTGCGCTGTTCGTCTTCGCGACCGTGTTCTACTGGATCGCCTTGCTGTCGCGCTCGCCGACTGGCGCCGCGATCGGCTCGAAGATGACGTGGGTGGCGGTGCTGATGGGCTTCGTCGGCATGATGGTGCGCTGGTACGAGTCGTACCTGATCGGCTCGGACGTAGGCCATATTCCGATTTCGAATCTGTATGAAGTTTTCGTGCTGTTCAGCCTGATCACCGCGCTTTTCTATCTGTACTACGAGCAGCACTACAACACGCGCGCGCTCGGCGCGTTTGTGCTGCTGGTGATCAGCGCGGCCGTCGGCTTCCTGATGTGGTACTCGGTCTCGCGCGATGCGCAGCAGATCCAGCCGCTCGTGCCGGCGCTGCAAAGCTGGTGGATGAAGATTCACGTGCCGGCGAACTTTATCGGCTATGGCAGCTTCGCGCTGTCGGCGATGGTCGGCGTCGCATATCTGGCGAAGGAACGCGGCGTCCTTGCGGATCGTCTGCCGGCGCTCGACGTGCTCGACGACGTGATGTACAAGTCGATCGCGGTCGGCTTCGCGTTCTTCACGATCGCGACGATTCTCGGCGCGCTGTGGTGCCGCCGAAGCGTGGGGCGGCTACTGGAGCTGGGACCCGAAGGAGACGTGGGCGCTGATCGTCTGGCTGAACTACGCGGCCTGGCTGCACATGCGTCTGATGAAGGGCCTGCGCGGCGCTATCGCCGCATGGTGGGCGCTCACGGGCCTGCTGGTCACGAGCTTCGCGTTCCTTGGCGTGAACATGTTTCTGTCGGGCTTGCATAGCTACGGCAAGCTGTAAGATCCGCCGCGCTGAGCCGACTAAGAACCGCCGCGTGCTTTTGCACCGGCGGTTTTTTCATGGTGGACGGAATATTCGTCGCGCCCCGGTGTTTGCTAATCAAGCACCTGAGCAGGTACCCGTGGATGACAGGCGCCCCCAAACGGGCGATCATCAATATGGCACCGCAACGCGCATGACGCGGCGGGCCGGCAAGGAGCAGCACGATGTGGATCAAGCGAAGCGACAGAATTCAACTGGCCGGCGATGACATCGCGCGCAGCGAAATCGCGCCGCGGCACGTGTTCGAGAACCGCCGACGCATCCTGCAGGCAGCGGGCGCAATGGCGCTCGGCAGCTTGGTCGGCGTGAGCGGCGAGGCGCTCGCGACATACTCGTCACCCGATCCGAAGGCGCAGAAGCTCGCGGCGAAAACCAACACCAGGTTCGTCGCGCTCGACAAGATCACGCCGTACAAGGACATCACCACCTACAACAATTTCTACGAGTTCGGCACCGACAAATCCGACCCCTCGCAGCACGCGGGCACGTTGCGGCCGCATCCGTGGAAGGTGAGCGTGGAGGGTGAAATCAAGAATCCGAAGGTCTACGACATCGACGACCTGCTGAAGCTCGCGCCGCTGGAGGAACGTGTGTATCGGCATCGCTGCGTCGAAGGCTGGTCGATCGTGGTGCCGTGGATCGGCGTCTCGCTTTCTGAGTTAATTAAACGCGTCGAGCCGACCGGCAATGCGAAGTACGTGCAATTCATCACGCTCGCCGATCCGTCGCAGATGCCGCCGGGCTGTCGCAGCCCATACTCGAGTGGCCGTACTCGGAAGGCCTGCGGATGGACGAAGCGATGCATCCACTGACGCTGCTGACGATGGGCCTCTACGGCCAGGTGCTGCCGAATCAGAACGGCGCGCCGGTGCGCGTGGTGGTGCCGTGGAAGTACGGCTTCAAGAGCGCGAAGTCGCTCGTGAAAATCCGTTTCGTCGAGAAGCAGCCGCCTACCAGCTGGAACACGTACGCATCGAACGAATATGGGTTTTATTCGAATGTGAATCCGAATGTCGATCATCCGCGCTGGAGCCAGGCTACGGAACGGCGTATCGGCGAAGACGGCTTTTTTACGCCGAAGCGCAAGACACTGATGTTCAACGGTTACGGCAATCAGGTCGCATCGCTCTATCAAGGCATGGACCTGAAGAAGAACTTTTAAGGCGAGCGCGATGGCAACCGACACGCAAACTGTCACCCGCAGCGAGCCTGCGACACGGCGCACGGCGCCGATGTCGGCGGCCAAGCCGCGGGCCGCGGGCAGCGCGCGCTGGGTCGTCCCGGCGAAAGTCGCGGTCTTCGTCGCGGCGCTCTATCCGCTCGCACGCCTCGTGCTGTTTGGCCTGACCGACCGGCTCGGTTCGAATCCGATCGAATTCATCACCCGCTCGACGGGCCTGTGGACGCTCGTGTTCCTGTGCATCACGCTAGCGGTGACGCCGCTGCGCCGTCTGACCGGCGTCGCCGCGCTCATGCGTTTCCGTCGGATGCTCGGACTCTATACGTTCTTCTATGCGACGCTGCATTTCACCACCTACCTGTGGTTCGACAAGTGGTTCGATGTGGCGGAGATACTGAAGGACATCGGCAAGCGGCCCTTCATCACGGTGGGCTTCGCCGCCTTCGTGCTGCTGATCGCGCTTGCGGTCACGTCGCCGCGCGCGATGGTGCGCAAGCTCGGACGTCGCTGGCAGACGCTGCATCGTGCGATCTACGTGATCGGCGCGCTCGCGATCCTGCATTTCTGGTGGATGAAGGCGGGCAAGCACGATCTGCTGCTGCCGAAGATTTACGGCGCGGTGATGATCGCGCTGCTGGGGTGGCGGCTGGTGGTGTGGATACGTGAGCGAAGGATGACAACGCGCCGACGGTGATTGCGCGAACCTTTCGCGTCACGCACGCTGCTGCAAAGAAAATGGCGATGCCGAGCGGGCATCGCCATTTTCGTTTGCTGCGCTTCATTTACCGTTGGCTCTGCAGCCAGCCCCGACGTTTACGCCGGCAGGATCGTTTCGCCCGCAAACAGCTGGCTGACCTCTTCGCGCGCGCGAACTACGTGCGCTTGTGTACCATCCACCATCACTTCGGCGGCGCGCGCACGGGTGTTGTAGTTTGAGCTCATCACGAAGCCATACGCGCCGGCCGAACGGATCGCGAGCAGATCGCCGGGCTCGACCGCGAGCAGCCGTTCGCGGCCGAGCCAGTCGCCGCTTTCGCAGACCGGGCCGACCACGTCATAGACGTGCGCAGGGACGTCGCGCTTCACGACCGGCTCGATTGCATGATACGCGTCGTACATCGCGGGGCGTGCTAGATCGGTCATCGCCGCGTCGACGATCGCGAAGTTCTTGTCCTCGCCCGGCTTCAGATACTCGAGACGCGTGAGCAGCACACCCGCGTTGCCGACCAGCGAGCGGCCAGGTTCGAAATAGACTTCGCGGTGACCGTGGCCGCGCGCTTCGATGCGATCGAGCACCGTGCGCACGAACTCGCCGATTTCCGGCGGCGTTTCGTCGTCGTATGTGATGCCGAGGCCGCCGCCGACGTCGATATGGCGAATCGTCACGCCGTCCAGCTCGATCTGTTCGACCAGTTCCAGCACCTTGTCGATTGCGTCGAGGTAAGGCGCGACTTCGGTGATTTGCGAGCCGATATGGCAGTCGATGCCGACCACCTCGAGATTCGCCATCGCCGCGGCCGCCTGATAAGTGGCACGTGCATCCTCGAACGCGACGCCGAACTTGTTCGTCTTCAGGCCGGTGGAAATGTACGGATGCGTTTTCGCGTCGACGTCGGGATTCACGCGCAGCGACACTGGCGCCTTCTTGCCCATCTCGCCCGCCGCCGCGTTGAGTCGATCGAGCTCGGGAATCGATTCGACGTTGAAGCATTTGACGCCCGCCGCGAGCGCGTCGCGCATTTCGCTCGCCTGCTTGCCGACGCCCGAAAACACGGTGTTTTCCGCCTTGCCGCCGGCCGCGAGCACGCGCGCGAGTTCGCCGCCCGACACGATGTCGAAGCCCGCGCCGAGGCGCGCGAATACGTTCAGCACCGCCAGATTGCTATTGGCCTTGACGGCCACGTGCACGCTCGCGCGACGCCCGGCGCAGGCGCCGGCATAGGCGTTCCACGCCGCGGTGAGCGCGGCGCGCGAATAGACGTACAGCGGCGTGCCGAACTGCTCGGCGAGGGAAACGGCGGACACGCCTTCGGCGTGCAATACGCCGTCGACGTAGTCAAATGCGGATCGAGTCATGCGAAAGTCTTATTGAGCGGAAGGGGCGGCAGAGGCGGGCAGCGGCACCGCGGGAGCCGATGCCGCCGAAGCGGGCGGCGTCTTGAGTTGGTCTTCGGGGGCGAGCGTGAGCGGCGTGCCCGAGGTGTCCGGGATCGAATCCGTGTCGGCCGTGTTGCCGGTAGCCGGCTGCGTCTGATCGGTCGACGGTGTTTGCGTGCGGTGAGCCGGCGGGGCAGGCAGCGGCGGTACGGTTGGCAGATAGAGCGAGCCGCGTTGGCCGCAGCCGGTAAGCGCACAACCTGCGAGAATGGCTAAAACCGCTACAATCGCGCGGCCGGGCGCTGCCGCGCGCATCCGAGTTACGACTCGCATGACTGTCCCTGAATGAATAATCGATGGAGTTTAGCATGTCCGATAGTGATTACCTGACCCGTGCGGAAGCCGTACTGGCCGCCATCGAGAGCGCGCTCGACGACATCGACGCCGACATCGAGCTCGAGCGCAGCGGCAACGTTCTGACGCTCGAATTCGAGAACCGCACGAAGATCATCGTCAACCTTCAGCCGCCGATGAGCGAGATCTGGATCGCGGCGAAGGCCGGTGGTTTTCACTTCCGTTTCGTCGACGGCGAATGGCGCGACACGCGCAACGGCGCGGAGTTTTTCGCGGCGCTGTCGCAGTATGCGACCGAGCAGGCTGGGGAGCCGGTGCAGTTCGCCGCGCAATGAGCGTGGCGCAATGAGCGCGAAGCACGAGACGCTCTCAAAACAAAACCGCCGCGTAACGAACGCGGCGGTTTTTTTTCTAACGGGACGTCGACGCGGCCTCAGTGCCCGCGGAACAGATTCATGATGTCCTGCTTCTCCTGCTCGCCGACCTGTTCCGGCGCGGCGGCCGCGGCGCTCGCCTGGGCGTCGAGCGTCGCCTGACTGACGCCGACCGTTGCGATGAACCCGTGGCCCGGGGTGAAATCGTCGAAATAAAGCTCCGAGCCGATTTCGCTGACGTCGTCGGGGCGTGCCATCTTGTACTCGGGCACGCCCTTCAGCGCGCGTCCCATGTACTCGATCCACACCGGCAGCGCGAGGCCGCCGCCGGTTTCCTTGTCGCCGAGGCTGCGCGGATTGTCGTAGCCGATCCACGCGATCGCGGTGAGCGTGTGCTGATAGCCGGCGAACCACGCGTCGCGGGAATCGTTGGTCGTGCCGGTCTTGCCGGCGAGATCGGTGCGCTTGAGCACGTTGCTCTTCGCGCCGGTGCCGTGCTGCGCGACGCTTTGCAGCAGGCTGTTCATCACATAGGCGTTGCGCGGTTGGATTGCATACGGTGCGTTTCGGCCGGCCACGAGCGGCTGCGCTTGTGCGACGACGCCGCCGCGCTGATCGGTGACTTCCGCGATCAGATAAGGATTGATCCGGTAGCCGCCGTTGGCGAACACCGAGAACGCGCCCGCCATCTGCAAGGGCGTCACGAGGCCCGCGCCAAGCGCCATCGGCAGATAGGCGGGATGGCGATCCGCGTCGAAGCCGAAGCGCGTGATGTATTGCTGCGCGTACTTCGGGCCGATCTGGTTCAGGATGCGGATCGACACGAGATTCTTCGACTTCTGCAGCGCGGTGCGCATCGTCATCGGACCGTCGAAGCCGCCGCCGTAGTTCTTCGGCTCCCACGCCTGGCCGCCGGTTTCGGCGGCGCTGAAAAAGAGCGGCGCGTCGTTGATGATCGTCGCGGGCCCGAGGCCTTTTTCGAGCGACGCCGAATAGATGAACGGCTTGAAGCTCGAGCCCGGCTGACGCCACGCCTGCGTCACGTGATTGAACTTGTTCTTGTTGAAGTCGAAGCCGCCGACCAGCGAACGGATCGCCCCGTCCTGCGGCACCACCGAGATGAACGCGCCTTCCACCTGCGGCAATTGCGTGATCGACCAGTCGCCCTCCTCATTCTTCACGAGACGCACGATCGCGCCAGGCCGGATGCGCTGATTCGGCTGCGCGCGCGGGCCGAGCGCGAACTGCGCATAGCGCAGACCGTCGCCCTGAATCGTCGCGACGTTGCCGTCGATGAAGGCCGCCTGCACCTCTTTCGGGCTCGCGGCCGTGACGACGGCGGCGATGATTTCGCCGTTGTCGGGATGCTCGAGCAGCGCATCGTCGATGGCCTGCTCGCGCTCGTCGGCGTCGGCCGGCAGATCGATGAACGCCTCCGGGCCGCGATAGCCGTGACGGCGCTCGTAGTCCATCAAGCCTTTGCGCACCGCGTGATAGGCGACGTCCTGATCGGCCGAGTCGATCGTGGTCACGACGTTCAGGCCGCGGGTGTAGGCTTCCTCGCGATACTGCGCGTACATCATCTGCCGCACCATTTCCGCGACGTATTCCGCGTGCACGCTGTACTCCTTGCCCATGCCCTTCACGACCAGCCGCTGGCGGCTCGCCTCGTCGTACTGTTCCGGGGTGATGTAATGCAGTTCGTACATGCGTTGCAGGATGTATTCCTGGCGCACCTTCGCGCGCTTCGGATTGACGACCGGGTTATACGCGGACGGCGCCTTCGGCAGACCGGCGAGCATCGCCGATTCGGCGAGCGTCAGGTCCTTCAGATCCTTGCCGAAGTACACGCGCGCCGCACTCGCGAATCCGTACGCGCGCTGACCGAGATAGATCTGATTCATGTACACCTCGAGAATCTGATCCTTGCTCAGCTTCGACTCGATCTTGTACGCGAGCAGCATCTCGTAGATCTTGCGCGTGTAGGTTTTCTCGCTGGACAGAAAGAAGTTGCGCGCGACCTGCATCGTGATCGTGCTCGCGCCTTGCGTCGCATGGCCGTTGGTCAGCGCGACGATGCCGGCTCGCGCGATGCCGGTCAGGTCGACGCCGCCGTGTTCGTAGAAGCGCGCGTCCTCGATCGCGAGGATCGCTTTCTTCAGGCTGTCGGGCACGTCCTGGATGTGCACGATGTCGCGCCGCTCCTCGCCGAATTCGCCGATCAGCACGTGGTCGGCCGTATAGATTCGCAGCGGCACCTTGGGTTGATAGTCGGTCAGCGCATCGAGTGACGGCAGGTTCGGCGTCGCGACGACGAGCGCATAGCCGAGCACCAGCGCTACGCACACGATGCCCGCCACGATCAAGCCGACAAAGCCGAGGATCAGCTTCAGCCATAACGGACGTTTGCGCTTTTTCGGCGCGGGCGGCGGAGACGTAGGAGACGTGGCTTGCATAGGAGTACCGGAAAAACAGTCCCGCGATTATAGCCGCCAGGGTTTTTCTGCTTTCGGAAGGCTTACGGATGGCGTGCAATCGGCACATGCGAGGCGGCGCGGGAACGACTTCGCTGTAGTCCCAACTGTAGTCGCTTTGATGCCGCTCGGGGCGGCTTCGCAGCCGCGTTAGCCATTCGGCTGAATGTCGTTAGGACGCGCGTCTGCCGACAATGATCCCTCGTTATTCGCGTTCAGAGGGAGGACGGTATGGCTTATAGAAATTCATGGCTTCAGGCGGTGAGGGAGGGCCGGCAGCGTTTCGCCGCCGGCATCGACGTCGGCTCGCAAAACGTGCGTCTCGTGGTGGTGAGTCAACGCGCACGGGGTGCGCTGCATCTCGAACATATCAGCACGGTGCCGCTCGCGGCCGGCGTAATGGCGGGCGCCGAGATCGTCGATCGGCAGGCCGTTTCGCGGGCATTGCGCGATGCGTTCGCCGGCTTGCCGCGCGTATGCACGACGCACGCGCTGCGCTGCGCGATGGCCGTGCCTGCGTCGGCCACGCTGACGACGACAGTGCCGCTCGCGCGGCTCGCCGCGCAGAGCGACTGCGAGGCCGAGGACGGCGGCGTCGCGCTCGCCGGACTCGCGCCCGCGGTGATGGGCGAAGCCGAGCGCATCGCCGGGCTCGAGCGTCATGCACTCGCGGTCGACTGGTACGTCGACGAGACGCCGTCTCCGCAGCGCTCGGTGAAGATCGCCGCGACCTCGCGTCAGCATCTGGAAGCGCGGATCGAATGCGCGGCGACCGCGGGCATTTCGCTGTCCGCTATCGATGGCGAACCGCACGCCGCATTGCGCGCACTGCGCCATGCGGCGAGTCGCGAACTCGACCCAAACGAACCGTAACCGGCGGTGTGGGTCGGTACGGACGGCGTGTACGGCTGGAGTGTCGTCGATGGCGCGAACGTCGCCGAAATGCGCTATCCGGCGCCCGAGCATGCCGATCTCGCCGACGCGTTGCGCGATCTCGCGCAGGGGCCGGAGTTCGACTGCGCGCTGATCGGCGGTGAAATCGATCTGCTCGACGGCGTCGGTTTTTCGCTCGCCGAGATTGGCGACGTGCTCGGCTGCTCCGCGCTGCCGTTCGAGTGCGCGCTGCTCGGCAGCCACGCACGGCCGCTCGATGACGCGTTGCTGCACGAGCCGGCTGGCGCGGTCGCGTTTGGGCTCGCGTTGCGTGGGGTGCTGGAATGAGGGGCGCTCTGTCGTTTTCATCTGGCGTGGCCGCGAATCCCGATCGGTGTGACCAGCGTGCCGCTGTGCCGTGGCTAGGCGGCTTCAATCTGCTGCCGTACCGCCAACGCAACGCGCGACTCGCACGGCGCCGCTGCATGCGCGACTGGGCCGTGGCGGCGTGCGTCGGTGCCGCGGGCGTGCTGCTCGTCGCCGGTTGGCAGAGCTTTGCCGCGGCGCGGTTGGATGCGCGGCGCGCAGCTGTCGAGCAGGCGCTGACCCCGCTCGCCGCGCCGCTCGCGGAGCACGCGAAGTTGTCGCGGGCCGAACAGGCGCAACGCGAAGCCGCGGGGCGCGCCGCGAGTCTCGCGAGGCCGCTCGCGCATCTGCGCGATCTGCTCGACGCGCTGAGCTTCGAGCCCGGCGAGCGCATCGTGTTGCGGCAGTTTCGACAGCGCGAGTACGAGACTGAATTGCTGGCGACTTCGAGCGGCCATATCGCGTCGGCTGAGTGGCTCAAGCGGCTCGGCGCGATTCACGGCGTGCAGGGCGCGGAGATGCGCGATTTACGTCGTCCGACGGGGAAGGGCGGCGCATCGACGGAACCGGCGATTGGCGGACCGGTGGAATTCGATGCGCGCCTGCGCTGGGGCGAACCGCCGCTCCAAGCGACGCACGCGTCGCGGGCCGCACGAAAGGGAGGTGCACGATGAGCACGACATTTTTCGAGCCGGGCGGTGCACCGCACGGCGCCGCGTTCGTTTCACGCTGGGTCAAGCGGGCGCGTATGCCGCTCGAGGCTTGGAGCTCGCACCGTCGCTGGCTCGTCGCGACGGCAATCGCCGCGCTGGTGTTCGCCTTCGGCGCGTACGGCTGGAACACGGCCGATCTCGCCGGACTGGAAGCGAGCCGCGCGGCGCTCGCGCTCGGCACGCAGCGTCTCGCGCAGGCGCGCCACGCGCTAGCGCAGCTGCCGTCGTTGCGCCGTGCAGCCGCGGCGATGCCGGCCACGGTGTCGAGCGCCGTGCCGTGGAATTCCGCCGACGACGTGCGAATCGTCTCCGAGCTGGCCACGCAGAGCGGCGTCCTGTTGCTCGCGGTCGAACCGGGCGCGGCGAGCGGTGAGGGCGTTGAGCGCAAGCGCGAGCTGCAGCTCACCGCGCGCACGGACTTCGTCCACCTGATGGCGTTTTTCCACGGGCTCGCGCAACTGCCGGTGCTGATCACTCCCGTCGATGTGACCGTCAAGCAGGACGGCAAAGGTCTCGCGGTGGCCGCGACGCTGCAGGTGTATGACGCGCTGCGACCGCCGTCCGCGACCCCGGCCGCGAGCGCCGGCGCAAGCGCTGACCCCGACGAGGCAGCCGACGATGACGACGAAGGTCTCGTATTCTTCGATCCGTTCGCGAAGCCGCAGATCTCCGCGAGCGGCGAGCCGGGCGATGTTTCCGAGTTGCGGCTTATCGGTTTGCTGCGCGATCGTACCCGCGGGCTTGCCCTGCTCGACACGCCAGACGGCACGACGACTGTCGCGGCCGGGCAGCAACTGGGCGTCGAGCGGGTCACGCAGCTCGACGCGCTCGGCATTACGCTCGTGAACGGCGGCGCGACGCGCACGCTGACGCTGATGCAGACGGAGGCGTCATGATGCGCACACTCAAGCGATTGAGAGTGGCGATGTTGCGGGGCGAACGCGAGGTCCGTGTCGTCTGCGGGCTGTGTTTCGGGCTCTACGTCGCTGCGACGCTGGGCGGTGGGGTCGCACAGGCAGCGACGTCACCGCTGCTACCGCCGTTGCCGACTTACGCCGCGCTCGACGACCCAGCCTTATCGGCCAATACCGCCCACGAGACAGCGCCGCTGCCGAGCGGCGGCATCGGCCAGGCGGCGAATCCGTTCGGCTATGTTTCTGCGCCAGGCGCGACCTCGGACCCGGACACCGTCGAGCCGGCCCCGCGTGCCGCGATAGCGGCCAACGCTTCCCCGGACGACGACCCCAACGGCCAGATCCTGCCACCGTCGCCAAAACAACCCGCCGTTACCGCCCGCGACGACGGCGCCGGCACGCCCAGTCTCGAGGGCCCGCCGGTTCCGCTGCCGCCGCGGCCGCGCCTCGCCGACGCAGCGGCAGGTGCCGACTCGGGTCTTCCCGCGGGCAACAAGCCGATTTCGCTGAACTTCCAGCATGCGCAACTCGGCGCGGTCCTGAAAGCGTTCGCCGAGTTCACCGGCCTGAACATCGTCGCCAGCGACAAAGTGCGCGGCGCCGTGTCGATACGGCTCGATCAGGTGCCGTGGCGCACCGCGTTCGACACGCTGCTCGACGTCAACAATCTGGCGATGGAGCGCCACGGCAACGTCATCTGGGTCGCGCCCGCCGCCGAACTCGCCGCGCGCGAACGTCAGCGCTTCGAAGCTCACGCGCGCGCCGCGGACCTCGAACCGCTCGCGAGCCGCACGTTCGAACTGCACTACGCGCACGCCGAGGACGTGCGGCGCCTGCTGACCGGTTCCGGCACCCAGCGCGTGCTGTCCAAACGCGGCGCCGTCACCGCCGATCCGCGCACCAACCTGCTGTTCGTCACCGATCTCGCTGGGCGGCTCGAACAGATCGCGGCGCTGATCGCCTCCGTCGACCGGCCGACTCGCCAGGTGCTGATCGAGGCGCAGATCGTCGAAGGCGACCAAGGCTTCTCGCGCAATCTCGGGGTGCGGCTGTCGCTGGCCGGCACGAGCGCGGATGGTACGTCGAGGGGGCTGACGGGAGGAACGGACGGCACCGTGTACGATCTGTCGGCCCGTCCGATTTCCGGATTCGATGCCGCGACCGCCGGCCTCACGCTATTCGCGGCGCACGCTACACGGCTGCTCAATATCGAACTCTCGGCGCTCGAATCAGAGGGACATGGGAAAATCGTGTCGAGCCCGCGGGTCGTGACGGCGGACCGGATGAAGGCGATCGTCGAGCAGGGCACCGAGCTGCCATATCAGGCGAAGGTCGGCCAGGGCGTATCTGGCGTGCAGTTTCGCCGCGCGACGCTCAAACTGGAGGTCGAGCCGCAGATCATGCCGGATGGCCGCGTGGTGCTCGATCTAGACGTCGCGAAGGACAGCGTCGGCGAGCAGACCGACGCCGGGCCCGCGATCAACACCAAGCACGTGCAAACGCGCGTCGAGGTCGAGGATGGTGGTACGGTGTCGATCGGCGGAATTTACGAGACTGACGACCGCGACGACGTCGAGCGGGTGCCCATCCTTGGCAAAATACCGGTTCTGGGCGCGTTGTTCCGCCATCGGACTCATCGCGACACGCGCAGTGAACTGGCGGTTTTCATCACGCCGCGCGTGGTGCGGGAAAATTAGGGCATATAGGGCACGCTTGCGCCGCCGTCCGTCGGCGGCGCGCAGGCTCGACAAGGCAGCCGCTTTGCCAGTAAGCTGCGGCACGAACTACACCGGATTAGCCAGAGGACACCGTTGCAAGCGCGGGACGCACACGCCAATGTTTTTTTCGTAGGGCTCATGGGGGCAGGAAAGACCACTGTGGGTCGGGCGGTTGCGCGCCGTCTCGAGCGCCCGTTCTTCGATTCCGACCATGAAATCGAGGCGCGCACGGGCGCGCGCATTCCCGTGATCTTCGAGCTCGAGGGCGAAGCGGGCTTTCGCGATCGCGAAGCCAGCGTGATCTCGGAGCTGACCGCGCGCGACAATATCGTGCTCGCGACCGGCGGCGGCGCGGTGCTGCGGCCGGAAAACCGCGAAGCGCTGAAAAGCCGCGGCCTCGTGATCTATCTGCGCGCCAATCCGCATGACCTGTGGCTGCGCACGCGGCGCGACAAGAATCGTCCGCTGCTGCAAACGGAAGACCCCAAGGCTCGCCTCGAAGCGCTCTATGAAGTGCGCGACCCGCTGTACCGCGAATGCGCGCACTTCGTGATCGAAACCGGCCGGCCCTCGGTCAACGGACTCGTCAACATGGTTCTGATGCAGCTCGAGATGGCCGGCGTCGCCAAACATCCTGCGTCATAATGGACCGTATGATTACCGTCAACGTCGAACTGGGCGAGCGCGCCTACCCCATTCATATCGGTGCCGACCTGATCGGCCAGACCGAGCTGTTCAAGCCGCATATCGCCGGCAACTCAGTCACGATCGTCACCAACAGCACCGTCGATCCGCTTTACGGCGACAAGCTGCGCGCGGCGCTCGCGCCGCTGAACAAGCAGGTGTCCACGGTCGTTCTGCCGGATGGCGAAGCGCACAAGAATCTGCAGACGCTGAACCTGATCTTCGACGCGCTGCTCGGCTCGCGCGCGGACCGCAAGACCACGCTAATCGCGCTCGGCGGCGGTGTGATCGGCGACATGACCGGGTTTGCCGCCGCCTGCTACATGCGCGGCGTGCCGTTCATCCAGGTGCCGACCACGTTGCTGTCGCAGGTGGATTCATCGGTCGGCGGCAAGACCGGCATCAATCATCCGCTCGGCAAGAACATGATCGGCGCGTTCTACCAGCCGCAGGCGGTGATCGCCGACATCGGGGTATTGCGGTCGCTGCCGGAGCGCGAACTCGCGGCGGGCATCGCCGAAGTCATCAAGACCGGCGCGATCGCCGATGCCGGTTTCTTCACCTGGATCGAGGCCAATATCGAGGCTTTGAACCGCTGCGAACCGGCGGCGTTGACCGAGGCGGTCAAACGTTCCTGCGAGATCAAGGCGTCGGTGGTGGCGCAGGACGAGCGCGAAGGCGGTCTGCGCGCGATCCTGAATTTCGGCCATACGTTCGGCCACGCGATCGAAGCCGGGCTCGGTTATGGCGAGTGGCTGCACGGCGAGGCGGTCGGCTGCGGGATGGTGATGGCGGCGGATCTGTCCGTGCGCCTCGGCCATCTGGACGAAGCGTCGCGCAAGCGACTCGTCGACGTGGTGCTTGCCGCGCATCTGCCCACGCGTGCTCCCGCTCTCGGCACGGATCGCTACGTCGAGCTGATGCAGATCGACAAGAAAGCGGAAGGCGGCGCGATCAAGTTCATTCTGCTGAAGCGTTTCGGTGAGACACTTATCACCCGCGCGCCCGACGCCGAAGTGCATGCGACGCTGGCCGCCGCCGTCTAGTTTCAACACGGCCCTGCAGCCACGCTTCACGCACCCGCGTCACGAGGCGCCGCCCATGTTTCGGAGAACCCGGTGACTGACAGGCGCAGCGACGATATCCAGCATGACTCGACAAGCGCGCGCGCAGGCGCCGGGAACGGCGCGATCGGCGCCACGGCCATCGCCGCGGATGCCGCCGCCGCGGTCGCCGCACCCGCCGTCCTCGCGCCGACCCAGCAGGCGCTCGAAGCGCATCTCGCGCCGTACGCGGCGCATTCGAGCCAGTCGCGCGGGCGCCGCTATGCGGAAACCGCGCCGAGCGCGCGCACCGAGTTTCAGCGCGACCGCGACCGCATCGTCCACTCCACCGCGTTCCGGCGGCTCGAGTACAAGACTCAGGTATTCGTCAATCACGAGGGCGACCTGTTTCGCACGCGCCTCACCCATAGCCTCGAAGTTGCGCAGATTGCGCGCTCGGTTGCGCGGAATTTGCGCGTCAATGAAGATCTGGTCGAAGCGATTTCGCTGGCGCACGATCTCGGCCATACGCCGTTCGGTCATGCCGGCCAGGACGCATTGAACGAATGCATGCGCGAGCATGGCGGCTTCGAGCACAATTTGCAGAGCCTCGCGGTCGTCGATGAACTTGAAGAGCACTACGGAGCATTCAACGGTCTGAACCTGTGCTTTGAGACGCGCGAGGGCATCCTCAAGCATTGCTCGCGCGACAACGCGCGCCGGCTCGGCGAATTGGGCGAGCGCTTTCTCGAAGGACGTCAACCGTCGCTCGAAGCGCAGATCGCCAACGTCGCCGATGAAATCGCGTACAACAATCACGACGTCGACGACGGCTTGCGCTCCGGTCTGCTGTCGCTCGAGCAGCTCGCCGAAGTGGAGCTCTGGCAGACGCATTGTGAGGCGGCGCGCGGCGACTACCCGCAGATCGAAGGACGTCGGCTGATTCACGAGACGGTGCGGCGCGTGATCAATACGCTGATCGTCGATCTGATCGAGACCACGCGGGCCAATCTCGCGCGCTACGCACCGGCGTCACTAGACGACGTGCGCGCGGCGCCCCCGCTCGTCGCGCACAGCGATGCGATCGCGGCTCAGGCCGCGGCGCTCAAATGCTTTCTGTTCAGAAACATGTACCGCCACTATCGTGTGATGCGCATGGCCAACAAGGCACGCCGCGTCGTGGTCGGCCTGTTCGACGCGTTCACCGACGATCCGCGGCTACTGCCGCCGGACTATCAATCGAGCGATGCGACGCGCCAGCCGCGTCTGATCGCGCATTACATCGCGGGGATGACCGATCGCTACGCGCTGAAGGAGTATCGGCGGCTGTTCGTGATCGACGATAACTAGTCGTTGGCGGCGAGGCGCGGCAAGGGGGCAACGTTCGGCCTTGCCGCATCGAAGCGGCCGTCGCGTCTCCTTGCCAGCACCGTCAAGCCGCGCAAGCCAGCGTCATCGCGAACGCGACGCGAACAGCGCCCCCGCCACCAGCGCAAGCCCGCCGACGATCGCAATCGTCTGCCACGGATTTTCATGCACATAGTGATCGGCGTCCGAGATCGCGACGCCCGCGCGGTCGCGCATTGCATCGCGCGTGTCGTTCAGTCGCTCGCGCGCGGCGTCCAGCTGTTTGCGCAGCCTGCCGCGCAAGGCAACGGCGTCGGCCTGCGTGCCGTCGGCCAAGGTCGATTCGAGTTCCGACAGCAGGGTGCGCAACTCGACCGCGATATCTTCGGCCGCATGGCGGCTATGGCGAGCGATGCGCCGCGCACGGCGACTCGCGCTGGTCCAGGATTCGCCGAGGGCGTCTCGCGTATTTGGAAGTGCTGTCATGGTCGCTCCGTCGATGAGTTGAAAGGCCCCGCGCATCGTCGCGCGGACACGCTATGCGCAGACGCAGTATCACGTCGCAGCGTAGGAAACGCCATTTAACGCAACTTCGATGCCAAGCGTCGCATCGCCCGTAACGTGACAGCGCGCGGCTCGCGACACGCTGCGCGTGGCCGTAACGTTGCCAGATATTGCACACAGGTGCGCCGCATTCGCGTCAAATTTACAAACGCCGATGCCGGATGACACTGCCATGCCGATACGACCGGGACGCCAAACAAAAACGCCGTCATCTGCTCGATGACGGCGTTCCCCAGGGCGCGAAAATTCGACTACCCTAATTCAAGCCACCTGCTGTCGCGAGGCGTTAGAAACGGTAACCGATGTTGACGTAGGTGACGATCGGGTTCAGCTTGATCTTGGTCTGCGATTGCACGGTCAGCGTGCCGACCGGCGTGGTGGCCGCCGAACTGAGCTTCGCGGTCGTGCTGAGCGGCAGGTACGAGATCGACACGCCGGCGAACCAGTGCTGATTGAAGGAGTAATGGAAGCCCGCATTAAACACGGGTTCCCACGAACTATCCGTCGAGACACTGGTCGGACCATGCAGAACGTTGGCTTGGAATGAACTGTTGGTGATGTGCTCGTCGGTGAACCAGATGCGGCTCACACCGACACCGAGATACGGCCGGAACGCAGCGGTCGGCGCGTTGAAGTAGTACTTGAACAGCAGAGTCGGGCTCCACTGTTTGGCCTGCCCGATCTTGCCGAACTGCGCGAGGCTGCCCGTGCCTGACAGGTCGAAAGTAGGCGGGACGCCAATGACGAATTCGGTGGCGATGTGGTCAGTGACGAAGTATCCGGCGGTGAAGCCGATGGTGTCGGCCGAACCCAGCGAAGCGCCGGTGTTGGCTTCGGTGATGTTGGTTGGGCTACCGCCAATGCTGGTTACGGTCAGCGGGTCGCTGCTCGATTGGGGCGCCAGATGGAACCAGCCCGTCGTGACGTAAAAGCTGCCGGCCGATTGTGCGTGCGCCGCCGTGCTCATGCAGGCAAGCACTGCCATCCCCGTTACGGCCTGTTTTAATTTCATATGTGCTCCTCCAAAAAAGGCCCGCTCATTATGACTACAACGTTTGAAACAAACCATACGCGGCGGTTAGAGTTTTCTCCCTAAGCACCGCATGGTTTCTGGCTTGGCCGCATGGCGCCGAACCTTGCGCGCATGCGGATCTTCGGACCTTCGGGTATATACCAACGCGACTATTGGACACTCCAGCATGGCACGGCTTGCACGTCTTTATGTCCCCGACCAGCCGCAGCACGTCATCCTCCGCGGGCTCGATCAGCAGCCCGCCTTCGTCGACGACCAGGACTACGAGCTTTTCATCGACTGTCTGAAGGCGGCTTCCCGGGACCATCACCTTTCCATCCACGCTTATGCCTTGATGCCGGGCGCCGTGCAACTGCTCGTCACGCCCACCGAGGAGTCGAGTCTGCCCAAGGCGATGCAGGCTGTCGGGCGGCGCTACGTCGCGCACTTCAACCGGCGCTATGCGCGTCGCGGCACCTTGTGGGAGGGCCGTTACCGGGCCACGGTGATCGAAGGCGAGCGCTACTTCCTGCTGGCGAGCAGGGTGGTCGAGATGTGTCCGGTTCGCTTGCAACTGGTCAACGCGGCGGAGGATTATCGTTGGTCGAGCTATCGTCATCACATCGGCCTTACCCTCGACAGCCTGATCACGGATCACCCTCTCTACTGGTCTCTCGGCAATACGCCGTTCGAGCGACAGCGTGCTTATCGCGAACTGTGCGAGCAGCCGCTCGACGAGCGCGAAGCGAGTCAGCTCCAGCAAGCCACGTTGAAGGGTTGGGTACTCGGCAGCGACACTTACCGCGAATGGGCGGCGCGCGCCGCGAACCGACGTGTGTCCCCGCTACCGCGTGGCCGGCCACGCAAGGTGCGCGAGACGCCGCATACACAGTGACGCGGCGACACCCGCTACCCAGCACCGCGATAGAGTGGCTTTAAATTCGAATAAAGCGTTTTGCATCAAAGGACTGTATGAAGACGGCATTTCGTATGCCGTTTTCTTTTGCGTCGAATTGATGTGACACCAATAAAAAATAGCCGCAGCGCACCAATTTGATAATCGGGGGCTGATCACTATGTTTTATTTGCTATTTCCTTGATTCGTCGCGTATATTCCGATTTCCGACGCTTTTCGTCCCGCGCAGTCTGGCTGCGAGAAGAGCGCCGTCGTGGTTGCGAAGCGCACTGCGGCAAAAAAACAATGGTTTAACGGCCTGTCCGGCCTCCTCACAGACGGTGTCCCCATGAACGACCACCAGCAACCGATTCACCCGGTTCCCGCCGCCCAAGGTCTGTACGACCCGCAAAACGAGCACGACGCTTGCGGCGTCGGCTTCGTCGCCCATATCAAGGGCCACAAGAGTCACGAAATCATCCAGCAGGGCTTGAAGATTCTCGAGAACCTCGACCACCGGGGCGCCGTCGGCGCCGATCCGCTGATGGGCGACGGCGCGGGCATCCTCATCCAGATTCCGGACGGCTTCTATCGCGAAGAGATGGCCCGCCAAGGCGTGACGCTGCCGCCGGCTGGCGAATACGGCGTCGGCATGATCTTCCTGCCGAAGGAGCATGCGTCGCGCATCGCCTGCGAGCAGGAGCTCGAGCGCACGGTGAAGGCCGAAGGTCAGGTCGTGCTCGGCTGGCGCGACGTGCCGGTCGACCACGCGATGCCGATCTCGCCGACCGTGAAGGCGAGCGAGCCGCTGATCCGCCAGATCTTCATCGGTCGCGGCAAGGACATCATGGTGACCGACGCGCTCGAGCGGAAGCTGTACATCATCCGCAAGACCGCGAGCCACCGCATCCAGGCGCTGAAGCTCAAGCACGGCAAGGAATACTTCGTGCCGTCGTGCTCGGCGCGCACCGTCGTCTACAAGGGTCTGCTGCTCGCGGGTCAGGTGGGCGTCTACTACCGCGACCTGCAGGACGAGCGTGTCGTTTCGGCGCTCGCCCTTGTGCACCAGCGCTTCTCGACCAACACGTTCCCGGCGTGGGAACTGGCACACCCGTACCGCATGATCGCCCACAACGGCGAAATCAACACGGTGAAGGGCAACGTCAACTGGCTGAACGCGCGCACCGGCGCGATCGCCTCGCACGTGCTCGGCGACGATCTGCCGAAGCTGTGGCCGCTGATCTATCCGGGCCAATCGGACACCGCATCGTTCGACAACTGTCTCGAACTGCTGGTGATGGCCGGCTATCCGCTCGTCCACGCGATGATGATGATGATCCCGGAAGCTTGGGAACAGCACACGCTGATGGACGAAAACCGCAAGGCGTTCTACGAATACCACGCCGCGATGATGGAGCCGTGGGACGGCCCCGCCGCGATCGCGTTCACCGACGGCCGCCAGATCGGCGCGACGCTCGACCGTAACGGCCTGCGTCCGGCGCGCTACATCGTCACCGACGACGACCTCGTCATCATGGCGTCGGAAGCCGGCACGCTGCCTATTCCCGAATCGAAGATCGTCAAGAAGTGGCGTCTGCAGCCGGGCAAGATGTTCCTGATCGACATGGAGCACGGCCGCATCATCGACGACAAGGAACTGAAGGACAACCTCGCCAACGCCAAGCCTTACAAGAGCTGGATCGACGCCGTGCGCATCAAGCTCGACGAGATCGAGGCGAAGGCGGAAGACGTCGTCACGGAACGCCGCGAAGCTGCTGCGCTGCTGGATCGCCAGCAGGCGTTCGGCTACACCCAGGAAGACCTGAAGTTCCTGATGGCGCCGATGGCGCAAGCGGGTGAGGAAGCCGTCGGCTCGATGGGCAACGACTCGCCGCTGGCGGTCATGTCCAACAAGAACAAGACGCTCTACCACTACTTCAAGCAGCTATTCGCGCAGGTCACGAACCCGCCGATCGACCCGATCCGTGAAAACATGGTGATGTCGCTCGTGTCGTTCATCGGCCCGAAGCCGAACCTGCTAGACACGAACAACATCAACCCGCCGATGCGTCTCGAAGTGTCGCAGCCGGTGCTCGACTTCAAGGACATCGCGAAGATCCGCGCGATCGATCAGTACACCGGCGGCAAGTTCAGCTCGTACGAGCTGAACATCTGCTATCCGGTCGCCTGGGGCAAGGAAGGCATCGAAGCGCGCCTCGCATCGCTGTGCGCGGAAGCAGTCGATGCGGTCAAGTCCGGCTACAACTTGCTGATCGTGTCGGACCGCAAGACCGACCGCGACAACGTCGCGATTCCGGCACTGCTTGCCACCGCCGCGATCCACACGCACCTCGTGCAGCAAGGTCTGCGCACGAGCACGGGTCTCGTCGTCGAAACCGGTTCGGCGCGTGAAACGCACCACTTCGCGCTGCTCGCGGGCTATGGCGCGGAAGCCGTGCACCCGTACCTCGCGATGGAAACGCTGAGCCAGCTCGCGGCCGGCCTGAAGGGCGACCTGTCGGCGGAGAAGGCGGTCTACAACTTCACGAAGGCGGTCGGCAAGGGCCTGCAGAAGGTCATGTCGAAGATGGGCATTTCGACCTATATGTCGTACACCGGCGCGCAGATTTTCGAAGCGGTCGGTCTTGCGTCGGATCTGGTGGCGAAGTACTTCCACGGCACGTCGTCGAAGGTCGGCGGCATTGGTCTGTTCGACGTCGCGGAAGAAGCGATCCGTCTGCATCGCGAAGCCTTCGGCGACAACCCGGTTCTCGCGAACATGCTCGACGCGGGCGGCGAGTACGCATACCGCGTGCGCGGCGAGGAACACATGTGGACGCCGGATGCGATCGCCAAGCTGCAGCACTCGGCGCGCAGCAACTCGTACCAGACGTACAAGGAATACGCGCATCTGATCAACGATCAGACCAAGCGTCACATGACCTTCCGCGGCCTGTTCGAGTTCAAGTTCGATCCGACCAAGGCAATCCCCCTCGACGAAGTCGAACCGGCGAAGGAAATCGTCAAGCGTTTCGCGACCGGCGCAATGTCGATGGGCTCGATCAGCACCGAAGCGCACGCTACGCTCGCCGTCGCGATGAACCGCATCGGCGGCAAGTCGAACACTGGTGAAGGCGGTGAAGACGCGAACCGTTACCGCAACGAACTGCGCGGCATTCCGATCAAGAACGGCGACACAATGAAGTCCGTGATCGGCGACGAAGTGATCGTCGACATTCCGTTGAAGGAAGGCGATTCGCTGCGCTCGCGCATCAAGCAGGTCGCATCGGGCCGCTTTGGCGTGACGGCGGAGTATCTCGCGTCGGCCGACCAGATCCAGATCAAGATGGCGCAGGGCGCGAAGCCGGGCGAAGGCGGTCAGCTGCCGGGCCACAAGGTGTCGGACTACATCGGCAAGCTGCGTTACTCGGTGCCGGGCGTCGGCCTCATTTCGCCGCCGCCGCACCACGACATCTACTCGATCGAAGACCTGGCACAGCTGATTCACGATCTGAAGAACGTCAACGCGTCGTCGAGCATCTCGGTGAAGCTCGTGTCGGAGTCGGGCGTCGGTACGGTTGCCGCCGGTGTCGCCAAGGCGAAGGCCGATCACGTCGTGATCGCCGGTCATGACGGTGGGACGGGTGCGTCGCCGCTGTCATCGATCAAGCATGCGGGCACGCCGTGGGAACTGGGTCTCGCGGAAACGCAGCAGACGCTGGTGCTGAACCGGCTGCGCGGCCGTATCCGCGTGCAGGCCGACGGTCAGATGAAGACGGGCCGCGACGTCGTGATCGGCGCGCTGCTCGGCGCGGACGAATTCGGCTTCGCGACGGCGCCGCTCGTCGTCGAAGGCTGCATCATGATGCGCAAGTGCCACCTGAACACGTGCCCGGTCGGCGTCGCGACGCAAGATCCGGTACTGCGTGCGAAGTTCCAGGGCCAGCCGGAACACGTCGTGAACTTCTTCTTCTTCGTTGCGGAAGAAGCGCGCGAAATCATGGCGCAACTCGGTATCCGCAAGTTCGACGACCTGATCGGCCGCGCGGAACTGCTCGACACGAAGAAGGGCATCGAGCACTGGAAGGCGAAGGGCCTCGACTTCTCGCGCGTGTTCTATCAGCCGCAAGTGCCGGCCGAAGTCGCGCGCAAGCACGTCGACGTGCAGGATCACGGCCTCGACCGCGCACTCGACCACACGCTGATCGAGAAGGCGAAGGCCGCGATCGAGAAGGGTGAGCACGTCTCGTTCATCCAGCCGGTTCGCAACGTCAACCGTACGGTCGGCGCGATGCTCTCGGGCACGATCGCGAAGAAGTACGGCCACGAAGGCCTCGCGGACGACGCGATCCACATCCAGCTGAAGGGTACGGCGGGTCAGAGCTTCGGCGCGTTCCTCGCGAAGGGCGTCACGCTGGATCTGGTCGGCGACGGCAATGACTACGTCGGCAAGGGCCTGTCGGGTGGCCGCATCATCATCCGTCCGACCAACGATTTCCGCGGCAAGTCGGAAGAGAACATCATCTGCGGTAACACGGTGATGTACGGCGCGATCGAAGGTGAAGCCTTCTTCCGCGGCGTGGCGGGCGAGCGTTTCTGCGTGCGTAACTCGGGCGCGACGGCGGTCGTCGAAGGCACGGGCGATCACGGCTGCGAATACATGACGGGCGGCACGGTGGTCGTGCTCGGCGAGACGGGCCGTAACTTCGCGGCCGGCATGTCGGGCGGTATCGCGTATGTGTTCGATCCGGACGGCACGTTCGCGAGCAAATGCAACAAGTCGATGGTTTCGCTCGACCCGGTGCTGCAACAGGCCGAACAGGAGCGCACGGTCGACAAGGGCGTATGGCACCGCGACACGACCGACGAAGCGCTGCTCAAGGGGCTCATCGAGCGTCACTTCCAGTTCACGGGCTCCCCGCGCGCGAAGGCGCTGCTCGAAAACTGGGACGCGGCACGCCGTCAGTTCGTGAAGGTGTTCCCGACCGAATACAAGCGCGCTCTCGGCGAACTCGCCGCGAAGAAGGCGAACAGCGAAGTGCTCGCCGCCTGAGCTGCCGTCGGAAGTCACATTTAGACGTACCCGCCGCGTTCCGATCGATCGACGCGCGGCGGGTCCAGATTACCCCTAGATACAGATAGAGAAGAGAACCACATGGGCAAGGCAACCGGTTTTCTCGAGTTCGAACGTCGCCACGAGACGTACGAGGCTCCGCTCACGCGTGTGAAGCACTACAAGGAATTCGTCGCGGCACTGACCGACGACGAAGCGAAGATTCAAGGCGCGCGTTGCATGGACTGCGGCATTCCGTTCTGCAACAACGGCTGTCCGGTCAACAACATCATCCCGGACTTCAACGACCTGGTGTTCCGTCAGGACTGGAAGAACGCGATCGAAGTGCTGCATTCGACCAACAACTTCCCCGAGTTCACGGGCCGCATCTGCCCGGCGCCGTGCGAAGCGGCGTGCACGCTCGGCATCAACGACGACCCGGTCGGCATCAAGTCGATCGAGCACGCGATCATCGACAAGGCGTGGGCCGAAGGCTGGGTCGCGCCGCAAACGCCGAAGCACAAGACCGGCAAGAAGGTCGCCGTGGTCGGCTCGGGCCCCGCGGGTCTCGCGGCTGCGCAGCAGCTCGCGCGCGCCGGTCATGACGTGACCGTGTTCGAGAAGAACGACCGGATCGGCGGCCTGCTGCGCTATGGCATCCCCGACTTCAAGCTGGAGAAGTGGCAGATCGACCGCCGCATGCGCCAGATGGAAGCCGAAGGCGTGACGTTCCGCACCAACGTGTTCATCGGCAAACCGGACTCGTTGCCGGCGCACATCGGCAGCACCGCGAAGGAAACCATCACGCCGGCCGAGCTGAACGAGCAGTTCGACGCGGTCGTGATCGCCGGTGGTTCGGAAACACCGCGCGATCTGCCGGTGCCGGGCCGCGAGCTCGAAGGCGTGTACTACGCGATGGAATTCCTGCCGCAGCAGAACAAGGTCAACGCCGGTGACAAGGTGCCGAACCAGCTGATCGCGAAGGGCAAGCACGTCGTCGTGATCGGCGGTGGCGATACCGGTTCGGACTGCGTGGGTACGTCGAACCGTCATGGCGCGAAGAGCGTCACGCAGTTCGAACTCCTACCGCAGCCGCCGGAAGAAGAGAACAAGCCGCTCGTGTGGCCGTACTGGCCGATCAAGCTGCGCACGTCGTCGTCGCATGAGGAAGGCTGCGAGCGCGATTGGGCGGTTGCGACCAAGCGCCTCGAAGGTAAGAACGGCAAGGTCGAGAAGCTGATCGCCGCGCGCGTCGAATGGAAGGACGGCAAGATGGTCGAAGTGCCGAACTCCGAATTCGAAATGAAGGCCGACCTCGTGCTGCTCGCGATGGGCTTTACGCAGCCGGTCTCGCCGGTGCTGGAAGCATTCGGCGTCGACAAGGATGCGCGCGGCAATGTGCGCGCCACGACCGAGGGCGACAAGGCGTACTACACGTCGGTGAACAAGGTGTTCACGGCGGGCGACATGCGTCGCGGCCAGTCGCTCGTGGTATGGGCGATCCGCGAAGGCCGTCAGTGCGCACGTTCGGTCGATGCGTTCCTGATGGGGCATACGGAACTGCCGCGTTAAGCGTCTTCAATTTGCAGGAAGACGTGGAGACGACAAGGTGCCCCATGAAGGACACCGGTAGCGGTAAAGCGATGCAGTAACAAAGAAACCGGGCTCGCCTGAAAGGGGGAGCCCGGTTTTCTTTTGCCTCGTCGCGGTGCGTTATGTCCGCCTCATTTGCGACAGCGCGCAAGCGTCACGCGGCATTTATTGGCGCGCACCCGGCCCTCTTTTTTTCTTACTAACCCCTACGATGTAACGCAAAACTTATTGGTCAACGTTAAACTGCGTCTGCAGCCCGGCTGCCCACTCGATCCTCCTATAACCCGTCGCCTCCGATGCCCGTCACCGCGAAAAACCGTTCGCCTTTCCGCGCCCTTACGAGCACGACCGTGCCCGTGGAGCGCGGCATGCTGGGCGAAACGTCGGCGGCGCGGCGACGCTTTCTGAGGGGCTCGGCCGGTGCGATGCTGGCCGCGGGTTTCGGCAGCACGCTGCTATCCGCGTGCGGCGGCAGTCTCGAAGCCGAGCAGCCGGCTACGCCGCGACTCGTGTCGGTCAGCAATTTCCGCGATGTCGGCGGCGCGGGTGCCGGCTATCTGACCGTCGACGGCAAGCAGATGCGGCGCGGCGTGTTCTTTCGCGCGAATGCGCTGACGCTGAGCGGCACGGACGCTGTGACGCTCGACAAGCTCGGCATCGTGTCGGTCTACGACCTGCGCACGCCCGCCGAAATCGCGCGCACCGCCGACGTGCTGCCGGGCGGCGCGACATCCGCCACGCTGAATGTGCTCGGTACGAACGACTTCGTCACACCCCCGGTCGATTCGCCCGTCGACGCCGTCGCGTTCATGCAGGCTCAGGCGCGCGCGTATGTGACGGGCGGCCCGCAGCGAGCCGCCTATGGCGCGTTGCTCGGCGCGCTCGCCAACGGCACGGGCGCGCAGCTATTCCACTCGAGTGCGGGCAAGGATCGCGCCGGCTGGGTCGCGGCGCTGCTGCTCAGCATCGCCAACGTTCCGCTCGACGTGATCATGCAAGACTACCTGCTCAGCAACGTCTATCTCGCGCCATCGATCGCTGCCCAAACCACCGCGCTGCGCGCGCAGGAAGGCGCGGCCATCGCCGCGGCGAGAGCGCCGTTGTTCGACGTCGACGAGAATTATCTGCAGGCGGGCTTCGACCAGGTCCAGGCGAGCTACGGCACGATGGCGAGCTATTTAACGCAAGGCCTCGGTCTTTCCACCGCGACGGTCGACACGCTGCGTAATCGGCTCGTGCATTGACGCGCTTCGTCCGTCCGATAGCGAAAAAAAGTCCGCCCCAGAGGAGCGGGCGGACCGAGAAGGGCGGCATCGAGGTTGCCGGGGGCGACTATAAGGCCGCGATCGGCGCGACAGTCGATGCGGTAAGGGCAGGTAAGTGCCCCAGTCCGGGCCCGCCTACTTGCGAGCATCCTCACGTCAGCGCCGGGTCCACCGGCAGTTCGATCCGTACGTCGAGCCCGCCCTGCGCATGATTGCGCACGAGGCAGCGTCCGCCGCGATGGTGCGCGAGCCGCGCGACGATCGCGAGACCGAGCCCGCAATGGCCTTCGCCGCCGCGCGCGGCGTCGAGCCGCACGAACGGCTTCATCGCCGCGGCGATGCGGTCGTCGGGAATGCCGGGGCCGTGGTCGCGCACGCTGATGATCCAATGACCGTCGTTGCACGCGGTTGAGATTTCCACCGGCGGCATGCCGTGTTCGAGCGCGTTGTCGACGAGGTTCGTCATGAGCCGGTCGAGCAGCGTGCGCGGCAGCGTGAACGAGGGGCCAGCGCGCAAGTCCAGTGCGAAAAGCTGGGTTTCGGCGGGGTCCGCCGCTTCGGCGGGTTCAGCGGCCTCCGCGTAATCGCCCGAGGAAAACTGCTCGCGCAAGAACTCGTCGACTTCGACCGGCGGTCCGGCGTCCGCCGATTGGCCCGCGAATTCGAGGAACTGCTGGACGATGTTGGTCAGCGAATCGACGTCGCGGATCAGGCCGGCACGCTCGTTTTCGTCGACCAGCACGCTCGCGCGCAGCTTCAGGCGCGTGAGCGGCGCCTTCAGATCATGCGCGACGCCGGCGAGCATCACCGCCTGGTCGTCGCCGGCTTCGTTCAGGCGGCGCATCATGTCGTTGAACGAGCCGATCAGATCGCGCAGTTCGCGCGGACCCTGCACCGGCACGGGTTCAGGGCGGCCGCCCGAGCCGAATGCGCGCGACGCATCGGCGACGCGCAGTAACGGCCGTTGCATCTGCCAAACCGCGAACAACGACAGGATCAACCCGGCGGCCAGCATCGAGACCGATTCGATCAGAAAGCGCGGCGGCGGCGGGACATCGACCGGCACGACGACCCAGTTCGACTTGCCCGGAACCAGCACCCACAGTTGCGGCGGACGCAGATCGTCGACGGCGATCTGCGTGCCGGCCGGCAGGTTCTCGCGCAGATGCCGGCTCAACTCGACCAACACATGCTCGTGCGGCTCGCGCAGATGCACGCTGGTCGGCATGTTCCAGGTGGGTACCAGATGCACGCGCATCGCCGGCGCGAGCGCGGCGCCCTTGATCGGCTCGCCGTTGATCGCCTGCAGCACCAGCAGAATGCCGCGCGCGAAGCCGTCGATTTCATGGCGCGGCGGCTGCATCGTCACCAGCACGAACCAGCTCGCCTGAATCGCGAACAGCACCGCCGCCGACAGCAACGCCATTCTGCCGAACAGCGTGTTCAGCGGATTTCTCATGCGCTCGGGGCGGCCCCGTCCTCGAAGGGGGTCCCATTGGCGTCGGGCACGAACACATAGCCCTTGCCGCGCACCGTTTGCACATAGCACGGGTTCGACGGGTCGTCCTCGATCACGCGGCGCAGGCGCCAGATCGGGACGTCGAGGCTGCGGTCGCGGAACGCGAGGTCGTCGCGATGCACGAGATCGTGAATCAGCACGCGCGACAGCACCTTGTACGGATTGTTGACGAAGATCTTCAGCAGCGCGAATTCGCTGTCGCGCAGCGGCAGCTTGGCGTCGTCGCGGCTCAGCGAGCGCGTCGCGAAGTCCAGTTCGAACGGACCGAAGCGATAGCGCTTGCGTGCTTCCGGCGCGCTCGTGGTGGATGGCCCGCGCCGGCGCAGCACGGTCTGGATGCGCACCAGCAGTTCGCGCGGATCGAATGGCTTGGTCAGATAGTCGTCCGCGCCGAGCGACAGACCGACGATGCGATCGGCCACCGTGCCGCGCGCGGTCACGAAGATCACCGGGATGTCGTCGCCGGCGGCGCGCAACGCGGTGAGCGCGCGCAGGCCGTCGGTGTTCGGCATCATGATGTCGAGCACGACGACCGACGGCCGCTCGCGCTCAAGACGACGCTGCAAATGAGTGCCGTCATGCAGCACGGACGCATCGAAGCCGTTCGACTGCAGAAACTTGCAAAGCAGATCGCGTACGACCGGATCGTCGTCGACGATAAGGACCTGTGGATTCATGGCGAAATTCTAGACTGGCGCGCCCGACGCGCGACCGCGCATTTCCTTACCAACGCTTACTGTGCGCCACGTGGCGCTGGCGGGCTTGCGCCGGGGCGGATCAGCGAAGGTTCCGCGCCTACTTTAGCACTGCCTGATCCTGCTCTCCGCAACGACCGCCACGCGATGACAACGCCTGGCAAGCACTCGAAAGCCCTCGCAAGCCCACGGAACGGGTCGTAACAACCGCGCGAAAGCGTGCTTTGCTTCGCCCATCGTCGGCGCCTGCGCGGCGCGATGATTCGTTGCGCAGCAAGTCGCGCCGCACGCCGAACGAGGCCAGCTGCCTCGGATGACGGCTCGCGGCGCTCAACCGACACCCGCGCGCAATGCGCGCCTTCGCGAGGTCCATCATGACGATCCACAGCACCCTCAGTTCCACGCCGTTCTCCACGCTGGCGAAGACGCCAGCCACGGAGAAGTCCACCAGTTCCAGCCCCACCGGTGCAGCGGCGAAATCGCAGCAAAGCAGCGCGCTCGCGCAGCCTGCACTGCCTGCGCCGGGGACGGGGCTCATCGGCCATCTGGTCAACACGACCGCGTGAACCGGCGAGGTCCGCGTGCCGTTATCCAGAACTACTGAGCATCCGCGTCGCGTCGTGGCGTGGCTCGTTGCCGGCGCGCTGCTGTTGCCGCTCGGCGGCTGCGGCGCCGCGGCGCTGCCGTGCCGGGTCACGGCGGCGACCCTGAAAGTGCTGCCGGTCGTCGGCCATGCGGCGGCGACGCCCTTCGACATGTGTGCTTCCGCGATCGATTGAATCATGATGCTCACCAGGATGGTTGGTGCATTGATGCTGGTCGGCGGTGTGCTGGCGTGTGCCGCGCATGCGCAGCCTGTCGCGCGCAGTCCGAAGGCGGTCAGCGCATCGAATAGCGTCGTCACCGACACGCGGCGGCGCTCGCCGGACAGGCCGTTTTCGTTTCGGGGTGTCGCGCTCGGCATCACGATCGACGAATTCCGCGCGGGCTCGGCCGTGCGCGCGACGCCGGTCGGCAGCGTGCCGATCTGCGAGACCGACGTGCAGGCGGGAGCGCTCGGCATGCGGCTGAAATCGCACGATAGCCTGAGCGTCGCGTGCCGCTGGGCGCATCGCGACGATCAGCGCTGGGCGGTGTCGCAGGCGGTGGTGGATGGCGCGCCGGCGCTCGAACACGTGATGCGCTTCACGCGCATCGACGGGCAAGGCGCATTGCGTCTCTACGAGATGTCGTTCGTGATCGACGAGCTGACCGCGGAGGATCTGCGCGACGCGCTCGAGGATCGTTATGGGCCGCCGCGTCTCGCGACGCGCAACGCGGCGGCGCCGGGCGCGATGCCGATGTACGTATGGGAGAACGCGGTCAGTTCGATCACGCTGTGCTTTCTGCCGGGCAGCCGCAACGGCACGCTCACGTATCTGCTGAAGGGCTCGGATGCGTGGATGAAAGCGGTCGTGCGGCAGTGGCAGGCGAGCGGCGCCGACGCGGGCTGATGATTGCCTGGCAAGCCTGATTATCGGTGCGAACCCAACGCCGAAAGCGGGTGGCGTCTGGCTAGCGCCGCCACGCTTTAACTCCTTTTCATCTTTCTAGCCACGGAGTCAGCATGACCGCACTACGACTCATCCTGGTGCTCGGCGCCGCGAGCTGTCTCGCGGCCTGTTCGAATACGCAGACCAGGTCGATCGTCGAAACGCCGATGGCGCCGCCGCTTGCGTCCGCGCCGTTGAACGTCAACACGCAAGGCGCGATCTATCAGGCCGGCGCGCCGCTGCTGCTGTACGAGACGCCGCGCGCGCAGCATATCGGCGACGTGCTGACGATCCGGCTGTCCGAATCGTATAGCGGCAACAACAGCGCGAGCGCATCGGCGAACCGCGCGAGCAGCATCACCGCGACCGCCGCGGACCAATCGACGAACGCCGCCGCGCGGCTCGCGAAACTGTTCAACATCGGCTCGGCCAGCACCGACTACAAGGGGCAAGGCAATCTGCGCGACATTAGCGATATGACGGGCACGCTCGCCGTGACCGTGATCGGCACGGTGTCGGGCGGCAATCTCGTCGTGTCGGGCGAGAAGGTGATCGCGATGAGCGGTATCCGCGACCGTCTTCGGTTGTCGGGCATCGTCAATCCCAAGGATATCGAAGCAGGCAATTACGTTGCGTCGAGCAAGGTCGCGAACGCGCGTATCGAACAGGCGGGCCTCGGCATGGTCAACGACGCGACGACGATGGGCTGGCTGCAGCGGATGTTTCTGAGTGTGCTGACGTTTTGACCGTCAGCCGCGTCAGCGCGCTGCGCATTGTGCGCGACGCGCAGATCGCATCAACCGGCTCCGATCAGATCGACTCGCGCCGCTCGCCGAGCGGCGGCGCGAGCCCGCGTTCGGCCGCGCCGAGCTCGCCATCCGGCACGAACACATAGCCGCGTCCCCACACCGTCTGCACGTAGCGCGGTTCCGATGGGTCCACTTCGATCAGCCGACGCAAGCGCCAGATCGATACGTCGAGACTGCGATTGCGATGCGCTTCGCTATTGCCGTGCAGTTTCTCGAGCAGCTGCGCACGTGTAAGCACGGTCATCGCGTGCGTGACGAACACCTTCAGCATCGCGAATTCGCTCGAACGCAGCGTGATGCGTTCGCCGTCGCGGCGCAGTTCGCGCGCGGGGAAGTTCACTTCGAAGCGGCCGAAATGATAGGGCGCGCGTTGCTCCGGCGCGCCCGGCGCGATCGAGCCGCGACGCCGCAACACCGTGCGAATCCGCGCGACGAGCTCGCTCGGTTCGAACGGCTTGCCGAGATAGTCGTCGGCGCCGAGTTCGAGGCCGATCACGCGATCGATCGGATCGGCGCGCGCGGTCAGCAGAATCACGGGAATGTCGTCGCCGGCGACGCGCAACGCGCGCAGCGCGCTGATGCCATCGAGCTCCGGCATCATGATGTCGAGCACGACGAGCGCGGGACGCTCCCGCTGCAATCTGCGCTGCAACGCCAAGCCATTTTCGAGGGTGGAGACGTTGAAGCCGCGCCCGTGCAGATATTCGCTGACGAGTTCGCGTACGACGGGATCGTCATCGACGATCAGGATGGTCTGGTTCATTCAGGTCATCTTAGTGATGCGCACGGGCCGCGCAAAGCGCATACCGCTTTCCAATCCTTTCCCGTGTAAGGCGCTGCAAGCGAACGCACAGCCGCGGGTCTTCAGCGGGTCGGCGGGAAGGCCTGCGAGGTTTGCAGGGTCTGCTGTTGATGCTCCTGGCGCGCGAAATCGGTCCGATCGACGACCATCCGCTCGATCAACCCGCCGAGCTTCACCGAGGCCGACGAGAAGCGGTCGGTGTTCAGGCCGCCGGTCTGATAGCGCGCGGTGACGAGAATGCGGCCGCTCTGGATCAGCGTCAGATCGATGATCGACAGGTACTGGATGGATTCGTCGCTGAACGACCGGCGCCCATAGTCGATCGCGGCGCTGTAGATGAGCCGCGCTTCGCAGCCGGCCGGCGAGGTCCCCGGATTGTAGACGTCCGAACGAATGCCGCGCCGCTCGAGCGCGAGCTGCAGCGCCGGCACGAAATCGCCGACTGACACCGTCGGATTCACTTCGATGCACACGTGCTGCACATCGGCGGGCCGGCCGTTGACGAAGGTCGGCGACGAGTAGTTCGACGCGATCGCGTAGCCGGCCTGGATCACGGAGCCGGTGGCGTCGGCGGCCTGGATCAGCGTCCATGCGCAGCCGTCGAGCGTGAGTGTCAGCGTCGCGGCGAAGGCGGCGAGGGCGCAGCGACGCCGGGATATCAGCGAGGCGGTCGGACCCAGGCGCGAAGGCTTGGTTGCGGCTGGCGCGCGCACGGTTGGCGGCGAGGTCATGATGCGGCGCCCGATCCCGGTCACGAGATTCGCTGGGTCATCGAAAGCAGCGATGGCCGCGCGCTCAGCGCGTCACGCGCAGTCGCAGTTCGTTCTGGCCTTGCACGCTTGCGGTGACGTTCACGCGGCGCGCGTCGGTGGTCACGACGAAATGCTGGCGCACGGGCGTGTTGACGTCGTGCACGACGCGCGGAAAACAGGCGGCGATGTCGGCGCCGAGTTCTTCGAGCGGATCGTTGATGACGCCGTCGGCTTGCCAGTGCGCGCGCCAGTGGCAGTCGTACGCGTGCGCGGTAGCGCGGCAATCGTCGGAATGGAAGACGCCCGGCAGTTGCGCGGCGGTCTCGTTCGGCAGTTGCCGGAAATCGCTCGCATCGACGATGTGCGTGAGCGCCGCGCAGATATCGGCGGGCTGGTTCGGCTCGGCCGTTTGCGCGGCGTCGACGGCGTTCATGAAGAGCAGCGCCGCGCCGAAGGCGAGCGCGAGACGCGGGAGCAAAGTCGGGAGCAGAGGTGAAACATGGCGAGCGAATGACATGGGCGAGAAGTCCGGAGAGCGGTTGCGATCAAAGACGTGACTGACGTCAACGAAGGCCGACGCATGGCGCGGCCCGTACGACTATCGTCGCTGCTCGCGGGCATTTTCAAAGCGCGGAACAGCTTGCGCGCTTCGCAAATGCTTCCGAACTCTTCTCGTGTCTTTCCGGATGTTGCGCACGACGCGCGGGGGCGGCGTCGTGCGCTTAATTGAAGTGAGCGCTGTGCGCGTCGCTCACGCCGCTATCGCTTCGGCCGAACGCTCGACGTCGAGCGTTTCGTCATGGAACGCAGCAAGCGATTCGCGATGCGCGACGCTGACGATCGCCGCCTTCGGCAGCCTCTCGGTGAACAGTCGATAGAGCCGCGCCTCGTTTTCCGCGTCGAGCGCGCTGGTCGCTTCGTCGAGGAACAGGTAGTCGGGCTTGTGCAGCAGCACGCGTGCGGCGGCGAAGCGCTGCTGCTCACCCGGCGACAGCACGCGGGTCCAGTGTCCCGTTTCCTGCAGACGGTCCGCGTATTCCGACAGATGGCAGGTGATGAGCGCGTCGCGGCATTCGTCGTCGCCATAGGTGTCCGCCGCCGACGGATACGCGAGCGCCGCCTTCAGCGTGCCGATCGGCATGTAGCTGACCTGCGGAATGAACATCATGCGCGCGTTGACCGGCGCGTCGATGGAGCCGTCGCCGAACGGCCACAGGCCCGCGAGCGCGCGCATCAGCGTGCTCTTGCCGGCGCCCGACGGACCGCGCACGAGCCAGCGCGAGCCCGGCCGGATCGCGATATCGCGGATGCGCGACAGCGGGTTGCCATTGGGCAGCGCGAGCGTGAGGCTGTCGGTGGTAAGCGAGTTGCTGTCGACGAAATGCAGATTGATGCCGCCGTGTTCCGTGGCCGGCGACACCGATTCCTTCAGACGCGGCGAATGCACGACGCGCTTGAATTCGCGCAACCGGTTTACGGTCGCGCGCCATTCGACGAGGCTCGTATAACTGTTGATGAACCACGAGAACGAATCGCTGACGGTGCCGAACGCGCTCGAAATCTGCATCAGCACGCCGAACGTGAACGCGCCCGCGAAGTAGCGCGGCGCGGCGACGACGATCGGGAAAATGATCGCGATCTGGCCGTAGAAGCTCAGCACGAAGGTCAGGCGCTTCGTGTACTTCATCACCTGCCACCAGTTGTCGCGGATGCGGCCGAACAACGTGCGCGCGTTCGTCTTCTCGGTTTCCATGCCGTTGTAGAACGCGATCTGCTCGGCGTTCTCACGCAGCCGGATCAGACCGAAACGGAAATCCGCCTCGACTTTCTGCGCCTGATAGTTGATCGACACGAGCGGATGGCCGACCTTCTGCATCAGCAGCGAACCGACCACCGCATACAGCGCGGCGGCCCAAACCATATAGCCGGGGATATGCAGCGGCATGCCGCCGAGCGAAATACTCAGCGCGCCCGCGAGCGTCCACAGGATCGTGATGAACGATACCAGCGTGACGACGGTCGACAGCAGATCGAGCGTCAGCGACAGCGTGGTGGTCGCGAACGACTGCAGGTCGTCGCTGATCCGCTGGTCGGGGTTGTCGGCGAGGCGGTCGCGCTCGATGCGGTAGAACGCGCTGTCGTTGAGCCACTCGTTCAGGTAGCGGGTGGTCAGCCACTGGCGCCAGCGGAAGCCGAGCATCTGACGCAGATAGCGTCCATACACGGCGAGGATGATGAAGCCGAACGCGAGTCCGGTAAAAATCATCAGCAGATGCGGGAAGTCGTGGACGTTCTTCTCCTGCAGCGCGTTGTAGAAGTCCCTGCTCCAGCTATTCAGGCGCACGTTGATCCAGACGACGAGCAGGTTCATCACGATGATCGTAATGAGCAGCCCCCATGCGATGCCTCGTTCCTCGGAAACCCAGTAAGGCTTGATCAGGCTCCAGGCGGAGACCTTTTCGTCGGACGGCAGCGCGGGGCTGGCGGAAGTATGTGGTGTCATGAGCGTCCTGATGAAGTGCTGACCCGAAGTGCATTCCGGCGGCGTACGGGTCCGATCTGGTTGACCCATGTCGGGCGATCCCGCTGACAGCCGGCCCTTTGCGAGGCCGTGGCTGAGGCGGGTCTGCGATACCTGGCCGGGCATCGCGCCCTCGCGCTCGATGAACGCGAGTCCGGACGGGCGCCCGATTCTGGCGTGACGCCCTTAAGCGAAAATTAATTTTTCGGGGCCGGCGTCCGCCGGGATGCCGCTGCCACGCATGCGGCCACGAGTGCCGCGCGCGCCGCGTTTTTTCGGCACCGGTCACGGCATTGTGCCAGAGCGCCGGGCCGATTCGCATCGGCATCTCGCTAGACGGTGCCAGATCAAAATCGCGGCAGCGACGGCGGACCGCTGGTTTGCGGGCGCCGCGCCTTTTATGGTCTAATGACCTGCGACGAAACAGGGGTGCTTCGCCCACAGGCGGCATGATTTTCATGCCGGGGCGGCGAGGCTGAGAGAGACCCTTTGCACCCGATCCGGGTAATACCGGCGCGGGAAGTTTCCGGAAGCAACCGTCTTCCATTCCCCGCCGGGCGGCGAGCGCAGCTCACCTGCACACGCCGTGACCGGCCGGCTTCACCCGCCGGTTTCGTCCTGGGTACGTGCGTTTTTGGCCGTACGGAAAGGACTCGATGACCGCCTATTCTTCAGACATGCATCTTTCTCTTCGTCGCGCCGGCTCCGGCGTGCCGTGCCGCTTTGGTTTCGCCCGCGGCTGTCAAACGGAGCGGGTGCGATGAGCCATTCCGCTCGACCTGATTTCGCCGTGCTCGGCGGCGGTTTGTGCGGCCGGCTGGTCGCGTGGCACCTCGCGGGCGACGGACATCGCGTGTCGCTCTATGAGCGCGGCGATGCCGCCGGCTCGCAGGCTGCCGCGTGGGTCGCCGCGGCGATGCTCGCGCCGCTGGCAGAAGCCGCGAGCGCCGAGCTGCTGATCACACGGCTCGGTGCGAGTTCGCTCGAAAGCTGGCCGCGCGTGCTCGCCGAACTGCCGGAGCCGGTGTTTTTCCAGCGCAACGGCACGCTCGTCGTCTGGCATCACGCGGATCGCACGGAGGCGCCGCTGTTCGAGCGCCGCGTGCGCGCGAACGCGCCGGCCGAGTTGCTCGACGGCGGCTTCGTCGCGCTTTCGGGCGCGCAGCTCGGCGCCGCCGAATCCGCGTTGGCCGGCCGCTTCAATCAGGGCTGGCTACTGCCGCGCGAGGGCCAGCTCGACAACCGCCAGGTGCTTTCCGCGCTCGCCGCGGGGCTTGCCGAGCGCGGCGTCGACACGCACTGGAACACGCCGATCGACGACGCGTCGCTGCCCGACGCCGGTATCACGATCGATTGCCGCGGGCTCGGCGCAAAGCCTGTGCTGCCGACGCTGCGCGGCATCCGCGGTGAAGTTGCGCGCGTGCATGCACCTCACCTGCAGCTGACTCGCCCGGTGCGGCTGCTGCATCCGCGCTACCCGCTGTATATCGCGCCGAAGCAGAACGGCCTCTACGTGATCGGCGCGACCGAGGTGGAGGGCGAGGACATGTCGCCCGTCAGCGTGCGTTCGGCGCTCGAGTTGCTGAGCGCGGCGTTCTCGGTGCATCCGGGCTTCGGCGAGGCGCGCATCCTCGAGCTGAATTCGCAGTGCCGGCCGACCTTGCCCGATCACCGTCCCGCGCTGCTGTGGGACGGCGCGCGCACGTTGCGCGTGAACGGCCTGTATCGGCACGGCTTTATGATCGCGCCGGAAGTCGCCGACGAAGCCGTACGCTTCGCGAGCGCGCTGCTCGACGGCCGTGTCCGGGACGCCGACGCATTCGCCGGCTGGCGGCGCGACGCACGCTGGAGCGAGCTGTTCCAACAGCATTTCGCGCGTGAGCCGGCCTGAGCGTAGCGGCAAACGTGCCGCACGCGATGCCGCTTGCGCCATCGATTGAACCGTATTCGAACACCATGGACATTCATATCAATCAGAAGCCGTTGTCGCTGCCCGAGGGCGCGACTGTCGCCGATGCGCTTGCCGCCTTTGGCGCGCGTCCGCCGTTCGCGGTCGCGCTCAACGGCGATTTCGTCGCGCGTGCGCAGCATGCGGCGCGCGCGCTGCAAACGGGCGATCGGCTCGACGTCGTGCAGCCGGTCGCGGGCGGCTGAGCGCGCTCGCGCCGGCCTGCTGCATACCGAACGCAACAACCGTCGCCGAAAACCCATTGCCGTCACGCGGTCGGTTCTAGCCGCGACGGCAAACCAGGATGATGCAAATGACTTCTCACGAGAGCGCGGACGCGCTGACCCTATACGGTCAAACTTTCGCAAGCCGCGTGCTGCTCGGCACGTCGCGCTACCCGTCGCTGCAATCGCTGTCCGATTCGATCCACGCCGCGCGCCCCGGCATGGTCACCGTCGCGCTGCGCCGTCAGATGAACGAGGCCAACGCGGAAGCCGGCTTCTTCGATCTGCTCAAGCGCCACGGCGTGCCGCTGCTGCCGAATACGGCGGGCTGCCTGAGCGTCGGTGAAGCGGTGACGACCGCGCATATGGCGCGCGAAATCTTCGAGACCGAGTGGATCAAGCTCGAACTGATCGGCGACGACTACACGTTGCAGCCCGACCCGGTCGGGCTGATCGAAGCCGCCGCGCGGCTCGTCAAGGATGGCTTCAAGGTGCTGCCGTACTGCACCGAAGATCTGGTGATCGGCCGCCGTCTGCTCGACGCCGGCTGCGAGGCGCTGATGCCGTGGGGCGCGCCGATCGGCACCGGCAAGGGCGTGATCAATCCGTACGGGCTGCGTGTATTGCGCGAGCGGCTGCCGGACGTGCCGCTGATCGTCGATGCCGGGCTCGGCGTGCCGTCGCATGCGGCCCAGGTGATGGAGTGGGGCTTCGACGGCGTGCTGCTGAATACGGCGGTGTCGCAGGCGACGCACCCCGACGCGATGGCGCGCGCGTTCGCGCTGGGCGTCGAGGCGGGCCGGCAGGCGTATCTCGCGGGCCCGATGGCCGAGCGCGAGAGTGCGCACGCGAGCACGCCGGTGGTCGGCATGCCGTTCTGGCATCAGGATGGAGGTGCGGCATGACGCAGTCGTTGACGCTGAAGGACCGCGATCTGTTCTGGCCGACGGCCGACGAACTCATCGAAGCCGCCGAGCGCATCCGCGCGCGGCTTGGCGACTGGCCGCAGACCCACGCGCCGTGGCGCATCTGCCTGACCGCGCCGGACGAACCGAACGGTGGCGACCTGATCGTGGTCGCCGACGCGCAGCAGCACGGCGAGCAGATCGCGCGCTGGCTGACGTGGGGCGCGGGCGTGATCGTCGCTGCGGAAAACCGCGCGACGCTGCATCTGGGCGGTGAGAAATACGGCCTCGAAGGCCATCTGGCGGAAGACTGGATTCCCGCGCTGGCCGCGTTCCTCGACTGCGGTTTCGATCCGCACGACGCGCTGGTGCTCGCGCTCGCGTGGCGCGACGGCGACGAGACCCGCGCCGACGACGCTTTCCCGTCCGACCTCGGCCGCTTTCCGCGCCTTACCGACCTGCCGCCGGCACCCGCCAGGGCGTTCCCGCGCTGCCCGGAAAAGCTCGGCCTGTATCCAGTGCTGCCGACCGCGGACTGGGTCGAGCGGGTGGTCGGGTTCGGCGTGAAGACGGTGCAGTTGCGCCGCAAGTCGGCCGAGCCCGCCGACGAACTGAAGCGCGAGATCGCCCGCTGTGTGGCGGCCGGCCGCGCGCACGACGCGCAGGTGTTCATCAACGATCACTGGCAGGCGGCGCTCGAGGCGGGCGCGTACGGCGTGCATCTCGGCCAGGAAGACGTTCATACTGCGGATCTGTCCGCGCTGGCCGACGCGGGCATCCGTCTGGGCCTGTCCACGCACGGCTTTTACGAGATGCTGAAGGCGCTGCATTTTCGTCCGAGTTACATTGCATTGGGCGCGGTGTTCCCGACCACGACCAAGGTCATGCCGACCGCGCCGCAAGGCTTGCGGCGCCTCGCACGCTATGTGCGGCTGCTCGACGGTGTGGTGCCGCTCGTCGCGATCGGCGGGATCGATCTGCAGGTGCTGCCGGAGGTGCTCGCGACCGGCGTCGGCTGCGCGGCGGTGGTGCGCGCGGTCACCGAAGCGGCCGACCCAGCCGCCGCCGTTTCGGCGCTGCAACACACGTTTACGCAATAATCGTCAGGCATAGTCAAGGAACGGGGCACCTCAACGCAGCTTTTGCATGATGGCCCTATAATTCGGCCTTCCGTGTAAAAGGATTGTCAGTTTGGTGCCTTCCTCCCCCGAGACCATACTCGAGCTGCGCGACGTCGACTTCGGCTACGGCGACCGGCTCGTCCTGTCGAATCTGAATCTGCGCTTTCGCCGCGGTCAGGTCGTCGCGGTCATGGGCGGCTCCGGTTGCGGCAAGACCACGGTGCTGCGGTTGATCGGCGGCCTCGTGCGCGCGCAACGCGGCCAGGTGCTGTTCCATGGCCAGGACATCGGCGGGCAGACGCGCGAAGGCCTTTACGCGCTGCGCCGCAAGATGGGCATGCTGTTCCAGTTCGGCGCGCTGTTCACCGACATGTCGGTGTTCGAGAACGTCGCCTTTTCGCTACGCGAGCACACCGATCTCCCCGAAGAACTGCTGCGCGACCTCGTGCTGATGAAGCTCAACGCGGTCGGCCTGCGCGGCGCTCGCGATTTGCTGCCGTCGGAGATTTCGGGCGGCATGGCGCGGCGCGTGGCGCTCGCGCGCGCGATCGCACTCGATCCCGAACTGATGATGTACGACGAACCGTTCGCCGGCCTCGATCCGATCTCGCTCGGCATCACCGCAAATCTGATCCGCACGCTGAACCAGGCGCTCGGCGCGACGTCGATTCTCGTCACGCACGATGTGCCGGAATCGTTCGCGATCGCCGATTACGTGTACTTCCTGTCCAGCGGCGGGGTGCTCGCCGAAGGCACACCGGACGAGCTGCGCGCGTCGACCGACCCGACCGTGCGGCAGTTCATCGACGGCGCGCCGGACGGCCCGTTCAGATTCCACTATCCGGCGCAGACGCCGCTTGCGGCGGACTTCGGCATCGGCGGAGGCCAGTCATGATCAGTACGATCGGTCGCTCGGTCATCAGCGGGCTCGGCACCGCCGGCTACGCGACGCGCTTCTTCCTGCGGCTCGTGCTCGAAATTTTCCCGCTGCTGCGCCGTCCGCGTCTTGTCACGAAGCAGATCCACTTCGTCGGTAATTATTCGCTCGTGATCATCGCGGTATCGGGGCTGTTCGTCGGCTTCGTGCTCGGGCTGCAGGGCTATTACACGCTGAACCGTTATGGCTCCGAGCAAGCGCTCGGGTTGCTCGTCGCGCTGTCGCTGGTGCGCGAGCTCGGGCCGGTCGTGACCGCGCTGCTGTTCGCCGGGCGCGCGGGCACGTCGCTGACCGCCGAAATTGGCCTGATGAAGGCCGGCGAGCAGCTCACCGCGATGGAAATGATGGCCGTCGATCCGGTCAAAGTCGTGATCGCGCCGCGCCTGTGGGCCGGCATTATCTCGATGCCAATCCTCGCGGCGATCTTCAGCGCGGTCGGTGTGCTGGGGGGTTACGTGGTGGGCGTGCTGCTGATCGGCGTCGATGCCGGCGCGTTCTGGTCGCAGATGCAAAGTGGCGTCGACGTGTGGCGCGATGTCGGCGCCGGGGTCGTCAAGAGCGTGGTGTTCGGTCTCGCGGTGACCTTCGTCGCGCTGTTTCAGGGCTACGAGGCGAAGCCGACGCCGGAAGGCGTGTCGCGCGCGACGACCCGCACGGTCGTGTACGCGTCGCTCGCGGTGCTCGGGCTCGACTTCCTGTTGACCGCACTGATGTTCAGCTAAGGCCGCGCAGCGTGCCGGCTGCCGGCGGCGTACGATGCGCCGCGCACGGCGGGAAGCGGCGGCGGCGCGGCGGATTCACTTTGGGATGACGATGAAAAAGAATGTTCTCGACTTCTGGGTCGGCCTGTTCGTGGTGCTGGGTTTCGTGGCGTTGCTATTTCTTGCGCTGAAGGCCGGCAATATGAGCTCGCTGTCGTTCCAGGCAACCTACCCGGTCAAGCTCAAGTTCGACAACATCGGCGGGCTGAAACCGCGCGCGCCTGTAAAGAGCGCCGGCGTGACGGTCGGCCGGGTCGCGTCGATCGGCTTCGATAGCAACACCTACCAGGCGCTCGTCACGATCGATATCGACAAGCAATTCGAGTTTCCGAGAGACACTTCGGCGAAGATCCTGACCTCGGGTCTGCTCGGCGAACAATACATCGGGCTCGAGCCGGGCGGCGACTCGGAAATGCTGAAGGCGGGCGATACCATCGCGATGACGCAATCGGCGATCGTGCTGGAAAACCTGATCGGCCAGTTCCTGTATAGCAAGGCCGCGGATTCCGGCGCAGCGAAGCCCGCTGCATCCGCCCCCGCACCGGCGCCGGCAGCGCCGGCTTCCGGCGCTGCCGGCCAGTCAGGCCAATAAGGAGAACAACGATGCAGACGAAACTGCAGACCCCGCGCAGCGGCGCGCGCGTCCTACAGTTCGGCAAGGTCGCCGTGGCGGCTGCGCTGCTCGCCGGTTGCACGACCGTGCAGACGCCGACCAAGGGCGACCCGTTCGAAGGGCTGAACCGCACGATCTTCACCATCAACGACAAGGTCGACCAGTATGCGATCAAGCCGGTCGCGCAGGGCTACGTGTTTGTCACGCCGCAGCCGGTGCGCGACAGCGTGACGAACTTCTTCTCGAACATCGGCGACATCTATATCGCGGCGAACAATCTGCTGCAGTTGCGTATCGCGGACGGCGTGTCGGACATCATGCGGATCGTGATCAACACGTTGTTCGGCGTCGGCGGCCTGTTCGACGTCGCGACGCTCGCGAAGCTGCCCAAGCACGACAACGACCTCGGTCTGACGCTCGGCCACTACGGCGTGCCGGCGGGCCCTTACCTCGTGCTGCCGCTGTTCGGGCCGAGCACGGTGCGCGACGCGTTCGGCTCGCTCGGCAACTACTACGTGAACCCGATCAGCTACATCGATCCGCCGGGCTTGAGTTGGGGCTTGTGGGGCTTGAACATCGTCAATACGCGCGCGAACCTGCTCGGCGCGAGCAACCTGCTGGAAGGCGCGGCGCTCGACAAATACTCGTTCGTGCGCAATGCGTATCTGCAGCGCCGCCAGTATCTGCTGTCGGACAACCGCCGGCGTCCGCAGGACCTGCCGAGCTACGAAGAGGAAGCGCCGCTGCCGAAGTACGACGAAGGCGAGACGGGCGCGGCCGCGGGGGCGGCAGGTGCGCCGGCCGGCGCTGCAACCGGCGCGGCGGGCGCCGCCGCGGGCGCGCAGGGTGCTGCGGCAAAGGCGGCTCCCGCATCCGGCGCGGCCGTGGCGACACCGCAAGGCGCGTCGGCACCGCAGGGCGCGTCGGCACCGCAAGGCGCGTCGGCGCCGGAGGCCGCGTCAGGCACCGAAACCCCGCCGCTCGACCTGAAAGGCGGCCCTGAAACGCAGATTCCGGCCGGTCAGCTGGTGCCGCCCACGCGCTTCAACTTCCCGTCGTTCAGATTGCATTGAACGTGCAGCCGTAACAGATCGATACGACTCTCGCAGTTTGCGCATGGATTGCCGTCAAACTCGCGTGATAAGGTCCGTTCAACCTGTTGCACTATTTTTGAGGCAAAGCTCGATATGAAAAAATTCTTCCTGATTCCGTTGTTTGCCGTGTTGTTTTCATTCATCAGCGCGGGCGCATCGGCGCAAACCGTCGACACCAACTCCCCCGAGGCGCTGATCAAAACCGTCACCCAGCAGGTGATGGACGCAATTCGCGGCGACAAGTCGATCCAGCAGGGCGACATCACCCACATCACGGCGCTCGTCAACGAAAAGATCCTGCCGTACACGGACTTCCGCCGCACCACCCAGCTCGCGATGGGCCGCAACTGGCGCACCGCGACGCCCGAGCAGCAGAACCAGGTGGTCGAGCAGTTCAAGATGCTGCTGATCCGCACGTACTCGGGCGCGCTCGCGCAGGTGCGCGACCAGCAGATCCAGTTCAAGCCGTTCCGCATGAACCCGGACGACACCGACACGGTGGTGCGCTCGGTCGTGATGAACAATGGCCAGCCGATCGAACTCGACTATCGCCTGTACAAGACGGCGCAAGGCTGGCGCGTGTATGACCTCAACGTGCTCGGCGCGTGGCTGATCCAGGCGTATCAGCAGCAGTTCAACGAGCAGATCCAGCAGAAGGGCGTGGACGGACTGATCCAGTTCCTCACGCAGCGCAATCAGCAACTCGCCGCGGGCAAGCAGTCGTGAGCGACGTGCTGAACCAGGTCGCGAACCGCTTCGACAGCGGCGCGACGCTGACCCACGAGAGCGCGAAGGCCGCGCTCGCGGCGGGTCTGCAACGTATTGCGGCCGGCGCGCGCGGCGTCGATTGCGCGCCGCTCACGCAATTCGATTCGTCGGCGCTCGCGGTCCTGCTCGCGTGGGTGCGGGCCGCGGCGGCGCGCGGCGACAAGTTCGAAATCATCAATCTGCCGGCCGGTCTCGCCAGTCTCGCGCAGGCCTACGGCGTCGATACGCTTCTCTCTCCTGTCGCCTCCAGCATGGTTGCGTCAGCGCGACATTGACGCTCCTCTAGCGTCGTCCCCCCCTTCCGGCCAGGCCGGGGGTGTCAGTTTTTGCCCTATAATCAAACGTTTTTTTGGGGCGTTGAACTGGCCCCCTAATCGGCCCCGGTTCCGTTTCTTCCAGCATTTGCACGTCCCCAAGCTCCATCGGGGCTACTTCAGGCGCCGCGACGCGCGCGGCCCATAGTCATGTCAGCCATAGAAATTCGTAACGTCAAGAAGCGCTACAAGGACTTGCAGGCGCTTAAGGGCGTCAGCCTCACGGTCGAAGAAGGCGAGTTCTTCGGACTGCTCGGTCCGAACGGCGCGGGCAAGACGACGCTCATCAGCATACTCGCGGGTCTCGCCCGCGCCGACGAAGGCAGCATCGCGGTGCGCGGTCACGACGTGGTCGACGATTTCCGCAATGCGCGCCGCGCGCTCGGCGTGGTGCCGCAGGAACTCGTGTTCGATCCGTTCTTCACGGTGCGCGAAACCTTGCGCATCCAGTCGGGCTACTACGGTCTGCGCAACAACGACGCGTGGATCGACGAGATCATGGCCAATCTCGATCTCACCGAAAAAGCCGATGCCAACATGCGCGCGCTGTCGGGCGGCATGAAGCGCCGCGTGCTGGTCGCGCAGGCGCTCGTGCACCGTCCGCCGGTGATCGTGCTCGACGAGCCGACCGCGGGCGTCGACGTCGAACTGCGCCAGACGCTGTGGAAGTTCATCTCGCGCCTGAATCGCGAAGGCCACACGATCGTGCTGACCACGCACTACCTGGAAGAAGCCGAATCGCTGTGCGACCGCATCGCGATGCTGCGCCGAGGCGAGGTCGTTGCGCTCGATCGCACCAGCACGCTGCTGCAGCGCTTCGCCGGCATGCAGCTGTTCGTGCGCTTCGCGCACGGCGTGCTGCCTGCCGATCTGCGTCCGCTCGAGGCGGAAAGCGGCGCGGGCAACGGCAATGGCCGCCAGCACCTGCTGCGCCTGACGAGCTACGACGACGTCGAGCGCATCCTCGCGCAATGCCGCGCGGCCGGTTGTGCATTCGAAGAAATCGAGGTCCGCAAGGCCGACCTCGAAGACGTATTCGTTCAGGTGATGAACGGTCCAGAAGTGATCGAGGGGCTCGCATGAGCGGCTACAGTGGATTCAGCACGCTGTTTTACAAAGAACTGCTGCGTTTCTGGAAGGTATCGTTCCAGACCGTGCTCGCCCCGGTCATCACCGCGCTCCTTTATCTGACCATCTTCGGCCACGCGCTGCGCGGCCACGTCGAGGTCTATCCGGGCGTCGAATACACGAGCTTCCTGATTCCGGGTCTCGTGATGATGAGCGTGCTGCAAAACGCGTTTGCGAACAGTTCTTCGTCGCTGATCCAATCGAAGATCACCGGCAATCTCGTGTTCGTGCTGCTGCCGCCGCTGTCGCACTACGAGATGTTCGCGGCCTACGTGCTCGCGGCCGTGGCGCGCGGGCTGTGCGTCGGCTTCGGTGTGTTCATCGTGACAATCTGGTTCGTGCCGCTCGCGTTCACCGCGCCGCTTTACATCATCGTGTTCGCGATGTTCGGCGCGGCGATTCTCGGCACGCTGGGGCTGATTGCCGGCATCTGGGCCGAGAAGTTCGACCAGCTCGCCGCGTTCCAGAACTTTCTGATCATGCCGCTCACGTTCCTGTCGGGCGTGTTCTACTCGACGCATACGCTGCCGCCCGGGTGGCGCGAAGTATCGCGGCTCAATCCGTTTTTCTACATGATCGACGGCTTTCGCTATGGCTTTTTCGGCGTGTCGGATATCGACCCGCTGGTGAGCCTCGCGATCGTCGCCGGTTTCTTCGTGGTGCTGGCTGTCGTGGCGATGCGAATGCTCGCCACCGGCTACAAGCTGCGCCACTGACGAGGAGCTTCCCTTATGTTGCCGACTCCCGAACAGGTTAAACAGTACATTGCAGCTGGACTCGCGTGCGAGCATCTCGCAGTCGAAGGCGACGGTCAGCATTTCTTTGCGACGATCGTCTCGCCGAGCTTCGAAGGCAAGCGCCTGATACAGCGTCACCAACTCGTGTATGCGGCGCTCGGCGAGCGCATGCGCGAAGAAATCCACGCGCTCAGCATGAAGACGCTGACGCCCGCCGAATGGCAGAACGCGTAATCTGGAAATTTAGTGCGAGTTACTCACGAAGGGCGCGACGCAGCCAGCGGCGCGCCGAACACAGACAAAGCAGGTCCGGGCGCGAACCGGGCCGATCAGGAACCGACAGGCATGGATAAACTCATCATTGAAGGTGGCTACCCGCTCTCCGGTGAAGTTGTCGTCTCGGGTGCGAAGAACGCGGCATTGCCGATCCTGTGCGCGGGTCTGTTGACCGCCGATCCGGTGCATCTGGAGAACGTGCCCGATCTGCAGGACGTGCGCACGATGCTCAAGCTGCTCGGCCAGATGGGCGTGCGTATCGAGGCAGGCGAAGGGCGCGTCGCGCTCGACGCGTCGAAGGTCGACAACCTCGTCGCGCCGTACGAGATGGTGAAGACGATGCGCGCGTCGATTCTCGTGCTCGGTCCGCTCGTCGCGCGCTTCGGTCATGCGCGCGTGTCGCTGCCGGGCGGTTGCGCAATCGGCGCGCGTCCGGTCGATCAGCACATCAAGGGTCTGCAGGCGATGGGCGCCGAGATCACGATCGAGCACGGCTTCATCGAAGCGCGTGCGAAGCGTCTGAAGGGCGCGCGCATCGTCACCGACATGATCACCGTGACCGGTACCGAGAACCTCTTGATGGCGGCGGTGCTCGCGGAAGGCGAAACCATCATCGAGAACGCCGCGCGTGAACCCGAAGTGGTCGACCTCGCGCATCTGCTCGTCGCGATGGGCGCGAAGATCGAAGGCATCGGCACGGATCGCCTCGTGATCCAGGGCGTCGACAAGCTGCACCGTGCGAAGCACACGGTCATTCCGGACCGCATCGAAGCGGGCACCTTCCTGTGCGCGGTCGCGGCGGCAGGCGGCGACGTCACGCTGCGCAAGATGCGTCCGCTGCTGCTCGAAGCCGTCACCGAAAAGCTGCGCGATGCGGGCGTGACGGTCGAGGAAGGCGACGACTGGATGCGCGTGCGCATGGACAAGCGCCCGAGCGCGGTCACGTTCCGCACCTCCGAATACCCGGCGTTCCCGACCGACATGCAGGCGCAGTTCATGGCGCTCAACACGATCGCCGACGGTACGTCGCAGGTCGTCGAGACGATCTTCGAAAATCGCTTCATGCACGTGCAGGAACTGAACCGCCTCGGTGCGAGCATCACGATCGACGGCAACACCGCGCTCGTGACCGGCGTCGAGAAACTGTCCGGCGCGAAGGTGATGGCCACCGATCTGCGCGCGTCCGCGAGCCTCGTGATCGCCGCGCTGCGCGCCGAGGGCGAGACGCTGATCGACCGTATCTATCACCTCGATCGCGGCTACGACCGCATGGAAGCGAAGCTCAACGCGATCGGTGCGAAGGTGCGCCGCGTATCCGGGAGCCAGGCATGAGTTCGATGCCGCAAACGTCGTCGTCGCCGGCGGTGAGCGCGCCGCTCACGCTCGCGTTGTCGAAAGGGCGTATCTTCGAGGAAACGCTGCCGCTGCTCGCGGCGGCCGGCATCGAAGTCGCCGAAGATCCCGAGAGTTCGCGCAAGCTGATCCTGCCGACCACCGACCCGAACCTGCGCGTGATCATCGTGCGCGCGACCGACGTGCCGACCTATGTCGAGTACGGCGCGGCCGACTTCGGCGTGGCCGGCAAGGACGTGCTGCTCGAGCATGGCGGCAGCGGTCTGTATCAGCCGGTCGACCTGGACATCGCGCGTTGCCGGATGTCGGTCGCGGTCGCGGCGGGTTTCGATTATGCAAACGCGGTGCGCCAGGGCGCGCGTCTGCGTGTCGCGACCAAGTACGTTGAAACCGCACGTGAGCATTTTGCCGCCAAGGGCGTTCACGTCGATCTGATCAAGTTGTACGGTTCAATGGAACTGGCGCCGCTGGTCGGCCTCGCCGACGCGATCGTCGACCTGGTCAGCTCGGGCAATACGCTGCGCGCGAACAATCTCGTCGAGGTGGAGGAGATCATGCAGATTTCGTCGCGCCTCGTGGTGAACCAGGCGGCGCTGAAGCTCAAACGCGCCGCGTTGCGGCCAATTCTCGACGCGTTTGCCAATGCGTCGTCGAAAACCGGCGCCCCGGCGGCCTGACTGAACGATGGCACGCTGATCACGCTGCGACTCAGCGCCTTACCGAAACGGATACCTGTATGTCTACCAAGATTCGCAAACTCGATTCCACCGCTCCCGACTTTCAGAAGTCGCTGCATGCGGTGCTCGCGTTCGAGGCGAGCGAAGACGAAGCCATCGAGCGCGCGGTCGCGCAGATTCTGAACGACGTGAAGGCGCGGGGCGACGACGCAGTGCTCGAGTACACGAACCGCTTCGATCGCATCGATGCGAAAAGCGTGGCCGAGCTCGAACTGCCGATGGCGGAGCTCGAAGCGGCGCTCGAAAGTCTCGAGCCGAAGCAGCGTGCGTCGCTGGAAGCGGCGGCGGCGCGCGTGCGCGGCTACCACGAGAAGCAGAAGATCGAGTGCGGCAGCCATAGCTGGCAGTACACCGAAGCGGACGGCACCGTGCTCGGCCAGAAGGTGACGCCGCTCGATCGCGCGGGCATCTACGTGCCGGGCGGCAAGGCGGCGTATCCGTCGTCGGTGCTGATGAACGCGATTCCGGCGCGGGTGGCCGGCGTGCGCGAAATCGTGATGGTCGTGCCGACGCCGGACGGTGTGAAGAATCCGCTCGTGCTCGCGGCGGCACTGCTAGGCGGCGTCGATCGCGTGTTCACGATCGGCGGCGCGCAGGCGGTGGGCGCGCTCGCGTACGGCACGCAATCCGTGCCCGCGGTCGACAAGATCTGCGGCCCCGGCAATGCGTATGTCGCGTCGGCGAAACGGCGCGTGTTCGGCACGGTCGGCATCGACATGATCGCCGGGCCGTCGGAAATTCTCGTGCTGTGCGACGGCACGACCGATCCGCGCTGGGTCGCGATGGACCTGTTCTCGCAGGCCGAGCACGACGAGCTCGCGCAGTCGATCCTGCTGTGCCCGGACGACGCGTTCATCGCGCGTGTGCAGGAAGCGATCGACGAACTGCTGCCCACGATGCCGCGCCACGAGGTAATCCGCACGTCGCTCGAAAATCGCGGCGCGCTGATCAAGGTGCGCGACATGGCCGAGGCCTGCGCGATCGCCAACGACATTGCGCCGGAGCACCTCGAAATTTCGGCGCTGGAGCCGCATCAGTGGGCGCAGCAAATCCGCCACGCGGGTGCGATCTTCCTTGGCCGCTACACCAGCGAGAGCCTCGGCGACTACTGCGCGGGCCCGAACCACGTGCTGCCGACGTCGCGTACCGCACGGTTCTCGTCGCCTCTCGGCGTTTATGATTTCTTCAAGCGCTCGAGCCTGATCGAGGTCAGCGCGGAGGGCGCGCAGACGCTCGGCGAGATCGCCGCCGAACTTGCATATGGCGAAGGTCTGCAAGCGCACGCACGCAGTGCCGAATTCCGGATGCGGCAGAACAACAACGAACGCGGCTGAGACGGAAGCGGCGAGGGCGGAGACTGCCGCGCGAGCGACGCATCGAGCACCCGCCCCGTTCAATAACAACGACAGAGACCAACCCGAACGCCCTGCACCGACGACGCCGACATGGCAGTCTTCGCCCGGCCCGGCCCCGAAGCTATGACGACACCTCAAGACATCATCCGCAGCGACGTGCTCGCAATGACGAGCTATCCGGTTCCGGACGCCACCGGTTTCATCAAGCTCGACGCGATGGAAAACCCGTTCCCGCTGCCGCCGGGACTTGCCGCCCATCTCGGCGAGCGTCTGGCCGGCGTCGCGTTGAACCGGTATCCAGCGCCGCGTCCCGAGCAACTGATCGAGCGCATCCGTCACGTGATGGGCGTGCCGGCGGGCTGCGACGTGCTGCTTGGCAATGGCTCGGATGAAATCATCAGCATTATGTCGGTCGCGTGCGCGAAGCCGGGCGCGAAGGTGCTCGCCCCGGTGCCGGGCTTCGTCATGTATCAGATGTCTGCCAAGCTGGCGCATCTCGAATTCGTCGGCGTGCCGCTGAAAGCCGACTTCACGCTCGATACCGACGCGATGCTCGCGGCGCTCGCCGAGCACGAACCGGCGCTGATCTATCTCGCGTATCCGAACAACCCGACCGGCACGCTGTTCGATGACGCCGAAATCGAGCGCATCATCGCTGCGGCGGGCAAGAGCCTCGTCGTGATCGACGAGGCGTATCAGCCGTTCGCGCAGAAGAGCTGGCTGCCGCGCGCCGACCGGTTCGACAACGTCGTCGTGATGCGCACGGTGTCGAAGCTGGGCCTAGCCGGGATCCGCCTCGGTTATCTGGTCGGCAAGCCCGAGTGGCTGACCGAATTCGACAAGGTGCGCCCGCCGTACAACACCAACGTGCTGACGCAGGCCGCCGCCGATTTCCTGCTCGACCACATCGGCGTGCTCGACGCGCAGGCCGCGCAATTGCGCGACGAACGCGAGAAGCTCGCGCAGGCGGTGGCCGCGCTGCCGGGCGCCGAAGTGTTCGACAGCGCGGGCAACTTCCTGCTCGTGCGGGTGCCCGATGCGTCGGTATTGTTCGAAACCCTGCTAACGGCACGTATCCTGATCAAAAACGTGAGTAAAATGCACCCATTGCTGGACAACTGCGTGCGTTTGACCGTCGGTTCGCCGAACGAGAACGCGCAGTTGCTCGCCGGCCTGAAACTCGTGTTGCGGTAATCCGCCGCATCGAGCGGCGGCACCGAGCCGCTGCATGGAACGGCTGCACTGAGCAGCCCGCCATTAGCCCACCCCACATTACTAGCGCTTTTAAGCCAGATTCGAGGAATTGCCATGCGCCTTGCGGAAGTCGTTCGCAACACCAGCGAAACGCAGATCCGTGTGAAGATCAACCTGGACGGCACCGGCCAGCAGAAGCTGGCAACCGGTGTGCCGTTCCTGGACCACATGCTCGACCAGATCGCCCGCCACGGGCTGTTCGACCTCGAGATCGAAGCGCATGGCGACCTGCATATCGACGACCACCACACGGTCGAGGACACCGGTATCACGCTCGGCCAGGCTGTCGCGAAGGCGATCGGCGATCGCAAGGGCATCCGCCGCTACGGCCATTCCTATGTGCCGCTCGACGAAGCGCTGTCGCGCGTCGTGATCGATTTTTCCGGGCGTCCGGGCCTCGAATTCCACGTGCCGTTCACGCGCGCGCGCATCGGCACGTTCGACGTCGACCTGTCGATCGAATTCTTCCGCGGCTTCGTGAACCATGCCGGCGTGACGCTGCATGTCGACAATCTGCGCGGCATCAACGCTCACCACCAGCTCGAAACGGTGTTCAAGGCGTTCGGGCGCGCGCTGCGCATGGCCGTCGAACTCGACGAGCGTGCGGCCGGACAGATTCCGTCGACCAAGGGCAGTCTCTGACCGAACGGCCGTAGCAGGCTTTAACACAGGGTTTCACCGCCCCCAACGTCTTCAGGCCACTCACCTTCACGCGACTCATCGGGCAGGACCGCATTTGCCGGCACGTCGTTCGACGCCGCGCGGCGGCATCGATGGATCGAGGGCAGAGCGGCCCAACTTGAAATGAAAACTTCGATAGCGATTGTGGATTACGGAATGGGCAACCTGCGCTCGGTTGCCCAGGCACTGCGCAAAGCGGCGCCGGAAGCGGACGTGGCGATCGTCGATCGTCCGGAAGCGATCCGTGCGGCCGACCGCGTGGTGCTGCCCGGCCAGGGCGCGATGCCCGACTGCATGCGCAGTCTCGGCGCGTCCGGTTTGCAGGAAGCGGTCGTCGAGGCGTCGCGCAGCAAGCCGCTGATGGGCGTGTGTGTCGGCGAGCAGATGCTGTTCGACTGGAGCGCAGAGGGCGACACGCCGGGGCTGGGTCTGTTGCCCGGCAAGGTGGTGCGCTTCGAGCTCGAAGGCCGCCTGCAGGACGACGGCTCGCGCTTCAAGGTCCCGCAGATGGGCTGGAACCGCGTGCGTCAGGCGCAGCCGCATCCGCTGTGGGACGGCGTCGCCGACAACGCGTTCTTCTACTTCGTGCACAGCTACTACGTGGTGCCGGACAACCCGACGCACACGTCGGGCGAGACGGTCTACGGCGTGCCCTTTACCTCGGCTGTAGCGCGGGATAACATTTTCGCCACCCAGTTCCACCCCGAAAAGAGCGCCGAGGCGGGTTTGCGCGTGTATCGCAACTTCGTGCACTGGAACCCGTGAACGCCTTTCTTTATCCCGTTGCCGCGCGTGCGTCGCGCGGTGCCGCGGTCCCGCATCCGACCGGCGCCCCACTGGAGCGCCGAAAGAGTTGTACTAAACTAGCGAGACGGTATTGCGGCGGGCTGATCCGCCAGCCGCTGCCGCCGACCTTCAATCCACTCCCAGATAACACCCGATTGCTATGCTGCTGATTCCCGCCATCGACCTGAAAGATGGTCAGTGTGTACGCCTCAAACAGGGCGATATGGACCAGGCGACGATTTTCTCCGAGGAACCGGCGGCAATGGCCCGACATTGGGTCGACCGCGGCGCGCGTCGTCTACATCTCGTCGATCTGAATGGCGCGTTCGCCGGCAAGCCCAAGAACGGCGATGCAATCCGGGCTATCATCGACGAAGTGGGCGGTGAGATTCCGGTTCAGCTTGGCGGTGGCATCCGCGACCTGAACACGATCGAGCGCTATCTGGACGACGGTTTGTCGTACGTGATCATCGGCACCGCGGCGGTGAAGAACCCCGGCTTCCTGCAGGACGCGTGCACCGCGTTCGGCGGCCACATCATCGTCGGTCTCGACGCGAAAGACGGCAAGGTCGCGACCGACGGCTGGAGCAAGCTGACCGGTCACGAAGTGGCCGACCTCGCGCGCAAGTTCGAGGACTACGGCTGCGAGTCGATCATCTACACCGACATCGGCCGCGACGGCATGCTGCAGGGCATCAACATCGAAGCGACGGTGCGCCTTGCGCGCGCGGTCAAGATTCCGGTGATCGCGAGTGGCGGTCTGTCGAACCTCGCGGACATCGAATCGCTGTGCGAAGTCGAAGGCGAGGGCATCGAAGGGGTGATCTGCGGCCGCGCGATCTATTCGGGCGACCTCGACTTCGCGGCCGCGCAGACGCTCGCGGACAAGCTGCGCGAAGCGGACGACGCTTAAGCGCGGCGTCGGCCGCGCTTGCCGGGAAGCTTTCGCCGTGTGCCGGCGTGGCACTCACCTCGGCTTGCGGCACTCGCTCGACCGATGGCTTGCCGGGTAGCGCGCTTCGCACGATCACGCAACCGGAACCTCGGCGGCCTGCGGCCAGCACTTCACTCGCGGCGCGACGCAACCGCTCGCGCCGGCACCGTGCCGCTTGCCCGCAAGCGAGCGGCCTCATCAGCGGTATTGGCAGAATTGCACGATCATGGCTCTAGCTAAACGCATCATCCCTTGTCTCGACGTCACCGCGGGCCGCGTGGTCAAGGGCGTCAACTTCGTCGAACTGCGCGACGCCGGCGACCCTGTCGAAATCGCGCGCCGTTACGACGATCAGGGCGCCGACGAACTGACGTTCCTCGACATCACCGCGACCTCGGATCAGCGCGACCTGATCCTGCCGATCATCGAGGCAGTCGCCTCGCAGGTGTTCATTCCGCTGACGGTCGGCGGCGGCGTGCGCGCGGTCGAAGACGTGCGGCGCCTGCTGAACGCGGGCGCGGACAAGATCAGCATGAACTCGTCGGCGGTCGCGAATCCGCAGCTCGTGAAGGACGCGACCGACAAATACGGCTCGCAGTGCATCGTCGTCGCGATCGACGCGAAGCGCGTCTCTGCCGACGGCGAAACGCCGCGCTGGGAAGTGTTCACGCACGGCGGACGCAAGTCCACCGGTCTCGACGCGGTGGAATGGGCGCGCCAGATGGCCGAGCTCGGCGCGGGCGAAATCCTGCTGACCAGCATGGATCGCGACGGCACCAAGAGCGGCTTCGACCTTGCGCTGACGCGCGCGGTGTCGGACGCGGTGCCGGTTCCTGTGATCGCCTCGGGCGGCGTCGGCAATCTGCAGCATCTCGCCGACGGCATCAAAAGCGGTCACGCGGACGCGGTGCTGGCCGCGAGCATCTTCCACTATGGCGAACACACGGTCGGCGAGGCCAAGCGCTTCATGGCCGACCAAGGCATTTCGGTGAGGTTGTGACGTGACGAATCCTTCGGCAGTGAACTGGCTCGACAAGGTCAGGTGGGACGCGAACGGCCTCGTGCCGGTGATCGCGCAGGAAGCGTCGACGAACGACGTGCTGATGTTCGCGTGGATGAACCGCGAGGCTCTCGCGAAGACCGTCGAGACCGGCCGCGCGGTTTATTTCTCGCGCTCGCGCCAACGCCTGTGGTTCAAGGGCGAGGAATCCGGCCACGTGCAGCATGTGCATGAAGTGCGACTCGATTGCGACGAAGACGTCGTGTTGCTGAAGGTCGAGCAGGTCTCGGGCATCGCATGCCACACCGGCCGCCACTCGTGCTTTTTCCAGAAATTCGAAGGCTCGGTGGACGACGGCGACTGGCAGGCCGTCGATCCCGTGCTGAAAGACCCCGAACACATCTACAAATGACGCAATCCACGCAAAACCCGTCGCCCGCCGAGGCTTCCACGCTCGACACGCTGTTGCGCCTCGCGGCGTTGATCGATGGCCGCAAGGGCGGCGATCCAGACACCTCGTACGTCTCGCGCCTGTTCCACAAGGGCGACGACGCGATTCTGAAGAAGATCGGCGAAGAAGCCACCGAAGTCGTGCTGGCCGCAAAGGACACTCGCCACGGCGGCGTGCCGAAGGCGCTGGTCGGGGAGGTCGCGGACCTGTGGTTCCACTGCCTCGTGATGTTGTCGCATTTCAATCTGAGCCCCGCCGACGTGATCGCCGAACTCGAGCGTCGCGAAGGCCTGTCGGGCATCGAGGAAAAAGCGCTGCGCAAGAGCCGCGAGCGTGAGGCAAACGGCGACTGAGCAGCCGGAGCGGAAATCTGGCATTTCCGCTTGAACTCGCGCGCGCTGGCGCCTATATAGCGGTAACCGCACCTTCGTGAGGACGCAAGCATGGAACAGCCGCAAGGAAGCTACCCGCCGCCGGTCTACCGCCACGCGATGGAACCTGAGCGGGAGCGCAGCCTGCGCACGCTCACGCACGTGCTGTACGCGCTGTATGCGGTTCATTGGCTGACCGGTGGGCTCACCATTCTGGTCGCGATCATCATCAACTACGTGAAACGGGCCGACGTGGCCGGCACGCCGTACGAAGCGCACTTCGAATGGCAGATTCGCACGTTTTGGATGGGCCTCGTCGGTTATGCGATCGGCGCGTTGCTGTTGGTCGTCGTGATCGGCATCCCGGTGCTGTGGGCGGTCAGCATATGGATGTTGTACCGTATTATCAAAGGCTGGCTGTATCTGTACGATAACAAGCCATTCGCGAATCCGGCCGGCTGGGTCTGAACGCTAGCCGGTCCGCACGCGCGGACCGGCATTCGGGTCGAACCTCGTCGCGTGCGGCTTCGCTCGCCTAAGTCATACCGCGTCAGGAACACGATGAGTCACGATCCGAACTGTCTTTTCTGCAAGATCGCCGCTGGCGAAATCCCCTCGACCAGAGTCCACGAAGACGACGAGTTCGTCGCCTTCCGCGACATCCGTCCGGCGGCAGAAACGCATGTGCTGGTGATCCCTCGCAAGCACATTGCAACGCTGTCGAACTGCACGGAAAGCGACGCGCCTCTGCTTGGTAGAATGCTTGTCTTGGCCGCTCGACTGGCGGAGCAATTGGGGGTCGCGTATAGCGGCGGCGAAACGGGCTTTCGCACGGTAATCAATACCGGTCCGGGCGGTGGTCAGGAGGTGTATCACCTGCACGCGCATATTCTCGCGGGACCGCGCCCCTGGCATCGCATGGGCTGAGCGGGCGCACGGGTCATGCGCGCCGCGTGGCGAGAGCACACCGCCGCGAGTTTTGGTCGAGGACAATAGCGCCGTCGTTATTTTTACCGCTGTGTAATACCGTCGACGCGATCGCCTGACCACAATGACGGCGGTTCAGACTGCGGCGCACTTTGCGAGCGAGCTGGTGCGACCTGCGGTAACGTAGAGATAGAGGCAGACGAAGCGCACGCGCTTCAGGTTAGGCAAATTTGCCGCATCGAGATGCGGCGTCGGGGTTAAGGAGAGTAGTCATGGGTTCGTTGAGTATTTGGCATTGGTTGATCGTTCTGTTGATCGTGGCGCTCGTGTTCGGCACGAAGAAGCTGCGCAACATCGGCAGCGATCTGGGCGGCGCGGTGAAGGGCTTCAAGGAAGGCATGAAGGAAGCCGAATCACCGTCGGCCGACGCGCAACAGCAGCAGCGCGAGTTGCCGCGCAACGGCGCGGTGGACGTCGAAGCGAAAGAAAAGACGCAGCAATCGGGCGATTACCGCTAAGCCGCGGCGTTTGCGCCGTTCCCGCGTTTCTGACGGACATTTCACCTCATGCTGGACCTCGGTCTAACCAAGATGGCGCTGATCGGCGTCGTCGCGCTGGTCGTCCTCGGGCCTGAGCGCCTGCCGCGTGTCGCCCGCACGGCCGGCGCGCTGTTCGGCCGCGCACAGCGGTACGTCAACGACGTGAAGGCCGAAGTCACGCGCGAAATCGAGCTCGACGAACTGCGGCGCATGAAGACCGAGTTCGAGAAGGCCGCCAGCAACGTCGAAACGGCGGTTCAGGACAATCTGCGCAAGCACGAGAATGAACTGAACGAGGCATGGAAGAGCGGTACGTCGGTGTCGCCGAGTATCGCCGGCGGCGCGCTCGAAGACGCCGGCAGCGGCGTCAGCGGCAGCACCGGTGCCACCTCGTGGCCGGTCAGTACACCGGCCGCCGCGCCCAAACGCAAGAACTGGCGCGTCCAGCAAAGCGCCACCCCCACGTGGTACAAGCGAGCGAGCCTGCGCCGCACGCGCGTGCAGTCGGGCGCCGCGCGCGTTGCGCGGCACACACCTGCCAACCTGCGTCGTCCGACGCGGTTTTTCTGATGTTCAGAGCGACAATCCCTAACCGAGGGCCGGTGTGAGCGACCCCCAGCAATCCCAGAACGAAGGCGCCGAAGAGACCTTCATTTCCCACCTCGTCGAACTGCGTGACCGCATCATCCGTGCGGGGCTCGCCGTCATCGTCGTGTTTATCGGGCTCGTGTACTGGGCGCCGGACATCTTCAAACTGCTCGCGCGGCCGCTGATGATGAATCTGCCGAAGGACGGCAAGATGATCGTCACCGACGTCACCGGCTCGTTCTTCGTACCGATGAAGGTGACGATGCTGGTCGCTTTCGTGATCGCGCTGCCGGTCGTGCTGTACCAGATCTGGGCGTTCGTCGCGCCGGGACTCTATCAGCACGAGAAGAAGCTGGTCGCACCGCTGGTGGCGAGCAGCTATACGCTGTTCCTGTGCGGCATGGCGTTCGCGTATTTCGTCGTGTTTCCGACCATCTTCCGCGTGATGGCGCACTACAACGCGCCGCTCGGCGCGGAAATGACAACCGATATCGACAATTACCTGAGCTTCGTGCTCACGATGTTCATCGCGTTCGGTGTCACGTTCGAGGTGCCGATCGTCGTCGTCCTGTTGGTGCGGATGAACGTGGTGACCCTGAAGAAGCTGAAGGAGATCCGGCCGTATGTGATCGTCGGCGCGTTCGTGGTGTCGGCCGTCGTGACGCCGCCGGACGTGTTTTCGCAGCTGATCCTCGCGGTTCCGCTGATTCTGCTGTACGAAGCCGGCATCGTCGCGGCGCGGTTGATCGTCGGCAAGCAGCCGGTGGTCGTCGAGGATGCGAGTCCGCCGCCGTCTAATTGAGGTGCCGGGAGTCGGTGCCAGGCGTCAGATGAAAAGGGCAGTCCATCACGGACTGCCCTTTTTCGTTGCGTTAGTCGCGGCCTTGACTTTAACCACCTTCGTCGTCCGGCTGATCGCCGCCGTTTTCGTCTTCCGGCTGTTTCGGCGGCGGCGGGCGTTTGCCGATCATCACGTCGAGATCGATCTGATGGCCTTTGCGTACCAGATGCACTTTTGCCGCCGTGCCCGGCTTGATCTGCGCGATCACGTTCAACAGGCGCGTCGTATCGGTGATCACCTGGCCGTTCACGCTCGTCAGGATGTCGCCGGGCTTGATGCCGGCGCGGTCGGCCGGTCCGCTCTTCAGCACCCCAGCGACGATCGCGCCTGACTTCTGATCGAGCCCGAACGACTCGGCGATTTCCGGCGTCACGTCCTGCGGTTCGACACCGATCCAACCGCGCGTGACTGTACCGGTCGTGATGATGCTCTCGAGCACGCTGCGCGCGGTCGACACCGGAATCGCGAAGCCGATGCCGAGCGAGCCGCCCGAGCGCGAGTAGATCGCGGTGTTGATGCCGAGCAGATTGCCGTTCACGTCGACGAGCGCACCGCCCGAGTTGCCGGGGTTGATCGGGGCGTCGGTCTGGATGAAGTTTTCGAACGTATTGATGCCAAGGTGGTTGCGGCCCAGTGCGCTGACGATGCCCATCGTCACGGTCTGCCCGACGCCGAACGGATTGCCGATCGCGAGCACGACGTCGCCGACGCGGGTCTGGTCCATCCGGCCGAGCGTGATGGTGGGCAGATTGCTCATGTTGACCTTGAGCACCGCCAGATCGGTCTCGGGATCGATGCCGATGACCTTCGCGCTGGCGGTGCGGCCGTCGGCGAGTGCGACTTCGATCTGATCGGCGCCGTCGACGACGTGCTGGTTCGTTAGAATGTAACCTTCCGAACTCACTATCACGCCTGAGCCGAGATTCGAGGCAGGCTGCTCCTGCTGCTTGCGATTGTTCCTGTCGCCGAAGAAGTAGCGGAACAGCGGATCTTTGGCGCGCGGGTCGGGCGGCAGCGAGCCATCCTTGCTGGAGAACACGTTGACGACCGCGGGCATGGCCTTTTGCGCCGCTTCGGCATAGGACGTTTCGGCGTGCCCTTTGCTGATGCCCGGCGCCACTTCCCGCAGCGCCACGATGGGTTCGGCGAGTTGTCTGCCGAATTGTCCTTGACGCTGCAGCCACTGCGGTTTGAGGGTCGCAATGATGAACATCAGCGCCAACAGCACCGTCACCGCTTGGGCAAATAACAGCCAAAAGCGTCTAAGCATCTGAAGACAAGAGGTCTATATGGATCGGATTGAACTTGAATTGTACTTGAACAATCTCCTTGAAACCGCGCGCTTCAAGGACTATTGCCCGAACGGACTGCAGGTCGAAGGGCGCCGCCGGATCAACAAACTCGCGACCGGTGTGACCGCGTCGGTGGCCTTCCTGGAGGCCGCGCTCGATTGGGGCGCGGACGCCGTGCTGGTCCATCACGGCTACTTCTGGCGCAACGAGGCGCCGCAGATCACCGGCCGCAAGCATGCTCGACTGAAGCTGCTGCTCGCCAACGACCTGAACCTGTTTGCCTACCACCTGCCGCTCGACGATCATCCCGAATTCGGTAACAACGCGCAGATCGGCGAGAAGATGGGCTGGATCAGCGACGCGCGTTTCGGCGACAACGACCTCGGCTGGCTCGCCACGTTGCCAATGCCGATCTCGCTTTCGCACCTGAGCGCGGAAATCGAGCAAACGCTGGGCCGCACGCCGCTCGTGTTCGGCGATCCCGATATGCAGCTGCGCCGCGTCGGCTGGTGCACGGGCGCCGCGCAAGGGATGTTCGACGCGGCGATCAACGCGGGCGTCGACGTCTACGTGACCGGCGAAGTATCGGAGTCGGTGATGCATACGGCGGCGGAAAGCGGCGTCGCCTTTCTCGCGGCCGGCCACCACGCGACGGAACGTTTCGGCGTGCAGGCGGTGGGCAAGCATCTGTCCGAATCGTTCGATATCGAACACCTGTTTATCGACATTCCGAATCCCGTTTGAATTGCGAATTGCATTAACGAAGAAAAAGGCGCGAATACCGTAGAAGGCGCTTAAAAGGAGGTACAAAAAAGTTTGCGATCGGTACGGACAAACCCTGAGTTATCAAGGGCTTCGCACGGTTTTTGGCAATCGGCCCTTGTAAATGGCGACTCCATTCGAGCAAACTAGCGGCGGTAGAAGCGACGTGAAGGAAAAATCCAACTCAGAAGTGGGGCGTGTGATGCGAGACAAAGAAGAGGAACGCGTCGATGGCAGCCGCCGTAACTGGCTGGTAGCGACGACCGTAGCAGGCGGCATAGGAGGTGTTGCCGTTGTCGTACCCTTTGTTAGTTCGTTTGCACCATCCGAAAAGGCCAAGGCTGCAGGTGCCCCGGTCGAAGTCGATATCAGTGGTCTGAAGCCCGGCGACATGATGACGGTCGCCTGGCGTGGCAAGCCGGTGTGGATCATCAACCGCACGGACCGCATGCTCGCCGATGTTCAAAAAGCCGATAGCCAGGTAGCGGACCCCCACACGCAGAATCCCTTCTCGATGCCGCTGCCGGACTACTGCAACAACGAATTCCGTTCACGCGCCGAGAACAAGCATCTGCTGGTTGCCGTCGCGGTTTGCACGCATCTGGGCTGCACGCCGACGCCGCGCTTCCAGGAAGGCCCGCAGCCCAATCTGCCCGACGACTGGCCCGGCGGCTTCCTGTGCCCGTGCCACGGCTCGACCTACGACATGGCCGGCCGCGTCTTCAAGAACAAACCCGCCCCGCAGAACCTCGACATCCCGCGCTTCATGTTCACGTCGGCGACGGCCCTTGTGATCGGGAAGGACGAAAAAGGAGAAGCGTAATGGCGAGCGAACACAAAGTAGAGACGACCGGGCTGGCTGGTTGGATCGACCAGCGCTTCCCGATGACTGCCACGTGGAAGAAGCACGTTTCCGAGTACTACGCGCCGAAGAACTTCAACTTCTGGTACTTCTTCGGTTCGCTTGCATTGCTGGTGCTGGTCAACCAGATCGTCACCGGCATTTGGCTGACGATGAACTACAAGCCCGATGCGACGCTGGCGTTCGCGTCGGTCGAATACATCATGCGCGAGGTGCCGTGGGGTTGGCTGATCCGCTACATGCACTCGACGGGTGCGTCGATGTTCTTCGTCGTCGTGTATTTGCACATGTTTCGCGGGCTTTTGTACGGCTCCTACCGCAAGCCGCGCGAGCTCGTGTGGATTTTCGGCTGCCTGATCTTCCTGAGCCTGATGGCCGAAGCGTTCTTCGGCTACCTGCTGCCGTGGGGCCAGATGTCGTTCTGGGGCGCGCAGGTGATCGTGAACCTGTTCTCGGCGATTCCGTTCATCGGGCCGGATCTGTCGCTGTGGATTCGCGGCGACTATGTCGTGTCCGACGTCACGCTGAACCGCTTCTTCGCGTTCCACGTGATCGCGATTCCACTGGTCCTGGTCGGCCTCGTGATCGCGCACCTCGTCGCGCTGCACGAAGTCGGCTCTAACAACCCGGACGGCATCGAAATCAAGGCGAAGAAGGGGCCGGATGGCGTGCCGCTCGACGGCATTCCGTTCCACCCGTACTACTCGGTGCACGACTTCATGGGCGTGGCGATCTTCCTGCTCATTTTCGCGGCCATCATCTTCTTCGGGCCGGAAATGGGCGGGTACTTCCTTGAGGCCAACAACTTTGTTCCAGCGAATCCGCTGCAGACGCCGCCGGAAATTGCGCCAGTTTGGTACTTCACCGCTTTTTATGCGATGCTGCGCGCCACCACCGATCCATTCAAGATCGTCCTGATGATCGTCATTGCGCTACTGGGGCTGCTCGCGCTCGTGCGCGCGCGCGGCAAGTGGAAGATCGGGTTGCCAGTGCTCGCGGTGCTGGTGATCGTCGCGATGGTGTTCACCGAATCGAAATTCTGGGGCGTCGTCGTGATGGGCAGCGCGGTTATTTCGCTGTTCTTCCTGCCGTGGCTGGACCGCTCGCCGGTCAGGTCGATTCGCTACCGGCCGTTTTTTCACAAGGTTTTCTTCGGGATCTTCGTGATCGCGTTCCTGACGCTCGGCTTCCTCGGCACGCGGCCGCCCTCGCCCGCCGCAACGCTGATCGCCCAGATCTGCGCGCTGGTGTACTTCGCGTTTTTCCTCGGCATGCCCTTCTGGACGCGGCTTGGCAAGTTCAAGCAGCCGCCGGAACGGGTGCGGTTCAAGCCTCACTAATCGCGAGCCAGGAGAACACGAAGATGAAAAAACTGCTTTCGATGTGCGCGCTGGTCGGCGCGACCGTGCTTGCGATGTTGGCCGCTCCGGTCCACGCGGACGAGAATTTCCCGCTCAGTCGCGCGCCGGACAACACGAACAATTTCGCTTCTTTGCAGCGCGGCGCGCAATTGTTTGTAAACTACTGCCTGAATTGCCACAGCGCGAACCTGATGCGCTACAACCGCCTGACCGATCTCGGCATCACGCCGAACGAAGTCCAGGCGAATCTGCTATTCACCACCGACAAGGTCGGCAACACGATGACCGTGGCGATGCGCCCGGACGACGCGAAATCGTGGTTCGGGGCGACGCCGCCGGATTTGTCGGTGGAGGCGCGGGCGCGCGGCACGGACTGGCTGTACACGTATCTGCGTAGTTTTTACCGCGACGATACGCGGCCGACTGGCTGGAACAATCTGGTGTACGAAAACGTGAGCATGCCTCACGTGCTGTGGCAGCTTCAGGGGCAGCGGGCGGCGAAATTCGGTGACGAAACCGACGAAAGAACCGGCGAAAAGGTACACAAATTCCTCGGCTTCCAGCAACTCACTCCGGGGACGATGTCGCCGGTAGATTATGATTCTGCTGTGGCCGACCTCGTGTCGTACCTGTCATGGATGTCCGAACCAACGCAGCAAATCCGCAAGCAACTTGGCGTGTGGGTGGTGTTGTTCCTCGGTATCCTGAGCTTTTTCGCCTGGCGACTGAACGCCGCGTACTGGAAACATATCAAATAATCACGCCGCTACACGGCGTGGGGCCGGCGCCAGGAAAGACCTGCTGAACGGTTTTTCCGTGCGCTGGCCCTTCAGCTTTTTGAGGAAACGTAAACATGATGGTTCTGTATTCCGGCACTACTTGCCCGTTCTCCCAGCGTTGCCGGCTGGTGTTGTTCGAAAAGGGCATGGACTTCGAGATCCGCGACGTCGACCTGTTCAACAAGCCGGAAGACATCGCCGTGATGAATCCGTATGGTCAGGTGCCGATTCTCGTCGAACGGGACCTGATTCTGTACGAATCGAACATCATCAACGAGTACATCGACGAGCGCTTCCCGCACCCGCAGCTGATGCCGGCCGATCCGGTGCAACGCGCGCGGGCACGCCTATTCCTGCTCAACTTCGAGAAAGAGCTGTTCGTCCACGTCGGCACACTCGAAAACGAGAAGGGCAAGGCAGCGGAGAAGAATCACGAGAAGGCGCGCCTCGCGATCCGCGATCGCCTGACGCAGCTCGCGCCGATCTTCCTGAAGAACAAGTACATGCTCGGCGAAGAGTTCTCGATGCTCGACGTCGCGATCGCACCGCTCTTGTGGCGCCTCGACCACTACGGTATCGAGCTGTCGAAGAACGCCGCGCCGCTGATGAAGTACGCCGAGCGCATTTTCAGCCGCCCGGCTTATATCGAAGCGCTGACGCCGTCGGAAAAGGTGATGCGTCGTTGAGTTTGGCTTTGGTGTGCGGGCGCCGCATTGCTTCGATGCGCGCCCGCGCCCGCAAGAGGACTGTTGATGCAAGAGATTTCCACGAAGCCTTATCTGCTGCGCGCGCTCTACGAGTGGTGCACGGATAACGGCTACACACCGCACATCGCGGTCCGCGTCGACAATCAGACGCGCGTGCCGCGTCAGTTCGTGCGAGACAACGAGATCGTGTTGAACATCAGCTTCGAGGCGACCAGCCAGTTGCAGATGGGCAACGAGTGGATCGAGTTCAACGCGCGCTTTTCCGGCAAGTCGCACAAGATCGAAGTGCCGGTCGCCAATATTCTGGCGATCTACGCGCGCGAGAACGGCCAAGGTATGGCGTTCCCGGTCGAATCGGCGGGCGGCGAGGCTCAGGATTCGGGCGCGGATGCCGCGGACGAAGCGGACACGCCGGCGGCGCCGCGCGCCGTCGAAACCGCGCCGGTCGACCCGGCCGCGGCCAGCGACGCCGACGACAAACCGCAACCCGACGACGATGGATCGAAAGGTGGCGGAAGGGCTCGCCTTAAGATCGTGAAATGAAGTAGAATCACGGCCTCATGCCGGCTTAGCTCATCAGGTAGAGCGCTTGACTTGTAATCATGAGGTGGCGGGTTCGAGTCCTGCAGCCGGCACCAGATTGCTTTATCAGCAGTAACTGGAAATGCTTGAAAACCCCGTCGAAGCGCACGCTTCGGCGGGGTTTTTCTTTTTTCGTCAGTCGAGTCGCCGAGCTAGACCGATTTGACCTGGCCGCCGTCCATCTGCAGCGTCGAGCCTGTCCAGCGTGCTGCGTGCTGCCGGCGTTATGACGAAAGCCATCGGCTCCGCGATTTCCTCGGGTGTGCCATAACGTGAGATGCCCGTAGCGGCATCCGGCTCAGACAGGTCAAGATCGATGACGAGAACGGGTCGTTCTTGCCCCGCACCGCCAGCAGAGGCGGTCGGTGGGTGCGGAAGTACTCCTGAAACGCCGGGTACAGCGCGACGTTGTGGCGATGGCCGCGGAACAGATCGAGCTGGACCTCGTCCGCGCCGGGCGCCGCAGTAGAAGTCGCCAATACGGGTCACCACGAGCGCCGTCGGAGTTCGACGGTGCTTTTTTCGTCTTTAGCCCATGCCGGAAAGACGTTGGATGCGGTGTGAGGTGAGCCGCTGGCTAGCTCAGAAATCACGATATCTCTTTCACCTTGTCCATAGTAGACTTTTTAATCTGTAATCGGCGGGCCTAAATGCAGTGCGGGCCAAGGTGCGCCGTTCGATGGCTCAAACATCACGCAATCTCCTTCACCTTGTCGATCGTGGACTTTTTAGTATTTAGTCGCCGAACTTCGGCCGCGCTGCCGTTTCAGGTGAGTCACTGAATAGCTCAAAAATCACAATATCTCTTTCACCTTGTCGATCATAGACTTTTCGGTCTGCAATTTACCCGCTAAAGTGCGCCCATGCCGTGAGGTGCGCCGCCTGACGGATCAGAAATCACGATAACTCTTTCACCTTGTCGATTATGGACTTTATTGTCTACATTTGGCGCGTCTAAACTTAGCCGATCATCGTCACCAATCGCTGCGGCGCCGCGAAGCCGCACGGCGGCGGTACGGTACTATTCGGGCGTCGCCCGGGATGGCGGGCAGCCGCCAGACGTTCCGGTCCGCTGCCGCGGTCCATGTCGCCGGCGGCGTCACATCGACTCCATTGCACCATGACCAACCCCGCAACTCTCACCTGGCCCGAAGCCGACGGCCCGCGCACCGCACGCTGGCGCTCCGAAGCGGCCGTGCCGCCGCCGAAGCGCGTCCTCGTCGCCGACGACCGCACCACCGCCGATTCGGCCTACCGCCTCGCCTGCGAAGGCACCGCGCTGTTGTGGCACGGCGACTTCCAGAACGCGCGCCAACTGTTGCAGGCGGTCACGCGCCGACTCGAACGCAAGGCGCGCAAGCAGGGAGCGACACCGCTCGACGCGTTCAACCTGCATCGGCAGGCGCAGTCGCAACGCGCCCGCACGCTCGGCATGATTCTGATTCCGCTCGATGCCGACTACGGCATTTCCCTGCGCCGCGCGCCCGACGTGCGGCAAGCCTGCACCGAAGCGTACGGACCGGCGACCGGCGAGGCGTCGGTGGTGTCGTTGCGGGAGTTGCTCGGTTTGATCGGCGCGCACGAATGGCGCAAGAAGGGTGTCGAGATCGCGGCGCTCGGCGAGCGCATTCATCCGCATTACGGCGTGTTCTCACCTGTGCGTGGCGAGTACGTCGATCTGGTCGCGCGCGCCGCGCTGCCGTCGCTGGATCTCGCTTTCGATATCGGCACCGGCACTGGCGTGCTGGCCGCGCTGCTGGCCAAACGCGGCGTGCGCAAGATCGTCGCCACGGATCAGGATGAGCGCGCGCTGGCGTGTGCGCGTGAAAATCTCGCGCGCCTGGGCTACGCTCGGCAAGTCGAGATCGTGCAGGCCGATCTGTTTCCGGACGGTCGGGCGCCGCTCGTCGTCTGCAATCCGCCGTGGGTGCCGGCGCGGCCCGCGTCGCCGCTCGAATACGCGGTCTATGATCCTGACAGCCGCATGCTGCTCGGCTTCCTGAACGGCCTCGCCGATCATCTGACGCCGGGCGGCGAAGGCTGGCTGATCATTTCGGATTTCGCCGAGCATCTCGGGTTGCGCACGCGCGCATGGCTGCTGGCGGCGATCGAGCACGCGGGGCTCAGTGTGGTGGGACGCGAGGACATTCGTCCACGGCATCCGAAGGCCAGTGATCAGAACGATCCGCTGTATGCTGCGCGAGCGGCCGAGATCACGTCGTTGTGGCGGCTCAAGGTGCGGTGACGGCGAGTGCGTGCGTCACGCCGATGCGCGGCGCGCTTCGAGATACGCGCATGCGCCCCGGCCGGCCACGAGCCCGCTGGCAAAACAGGCCGTCAGCAGATAACCGCCGGTCGGTGCTTCCCAGTCGAGCATTTCGCCCGCGCAGAATGCGCCGGGCATCCGGTCGATCATCAGATGTGCGTCCAGCGCCTCGAATGGGATGCCGCCCGCCGTGCTGATCGCCTCGTCGATCGGTCGCGCGCGCAGCAGTCGCAACGGCAGCGCCTTGATCGCGTGGGCGAGACCGCGCGCATCGGCGAATGCTTCTTTCGACAGAATCTCGTGCAACAGCGCCAGCTTGACCCCGCCGATGCCAATCCGCCCATGCAGATGACTCGCAATCGAGCGTGAGCCGCGCGGCCGCGTCACTTCCTCGATGACCCGCCCGAGCGGCAAGCCTGGCGCGAGATCCAGCCCGACGGTGAGCTCGCCGTCGGCCAGAATCCGCTCGCGGATCGGCGCCGACAGCGCGTAAATCAGACTCCCTTCGAGGCCTGTTTCGGTCAGAAGTATTTCACCTTGTCGATTGTGGACTTTTCCGTCTACATCGGTGAAGGAAATCGCGATCGTCTTGATCGGCTGACCAGCGAAACGCTCGCGCAGATACGGGCTCCAGTCCGCGTCGAAGCCGCAGTTCGCAGGGCGCAACGGCATCACGGGCACGCCGCGCGACATCATCAGCGGCACCCACGCGGCGTCGGAGCCGAGCCGCGGCCAACTGCCGCCGCCGAGCGCGAACACTACCGCGTCGTAGCTCACCGTCTGCTCACCGTCGGGCGTGGCGAAGCGCAGCGCATGCGCGGCGTTGTCTTCCGACACGGACGCCCAGCCGTTCCACTTGTGACGCATGTGGAACTGCACGCCCGCTTCGCGCAGTCGATGCAGCCACGCGCGCAGCATCGGCGCGGCCTTCATGTCGGACGGAAACACGCGCCCCGAACTGCCGACGAACGTCTCGACACCCAATCCGCGCAACCAGGCGCGCAGCGCGTCGGGACCGAACGCGTCGAGCAGCGGCGCGATACGCTCGCGGCGCGTGCCGTAGCGGTCGAGAAACCGCTCGAGCGCTTCGGAATGCGTGATGTTCATCCCGCCTTTGCCCGCCATCAGGAATTTGCGGCCGACCGACGGCATCGCGTCATGTACGTGGACTTGCACGCCGCGCCGGGCAAGCGTCTCGGCGGCCATCAGGCCGGCGGGGCCGCCGCCGATTACGGCGGCGCGGGCGGAATCGAGCGAGGAGGGCATGCGGTTCGGCGGATCTGCGGGGGAAAAAGGGCGCTGCGCCGCCAGCGACCGAACGGACGGGCGGCGCGAAGGGCGTTATTGTCACACCGCGCGCGGCGCGCGGCAAACGCCGTCGAACGCGGTCGAACTGCTTTCACCGCTTGGCTCGCGCCACACGCGACCTATACTTTTCACACATCTTCCATCGGACGTCGTTCGCGTCGTTCCTCGCGTCAATCCCCGTCACGTCACTTGCGACGCAGCCGCTGCGGCGCGCTTCACTGCCGCGCGCCGGCAGCCGACGCACATCGCCTGTCGAATTGATGGAAGAGTCGATCGTCTGGTTCAAGGAGATTGTCATGACCCGCAAATACATCGACTGCCGCGAATTTCCGAGCGAAATGAACTGCACCGTCGCGATGTCCGCCGACAGCGACAGCGAACTGCTCGAAGCCGCGGTCCAGCATGCCGTCAGCGTTCACAAGCACGCGGATTCGCCGGAGCTGCGCGCGCAGCTGAAGACGCTATTTCATGAGGGAACGCCGCCCGCCGAGGCGCCGCGCGCTTGAGATACCCGTGCAAGGGGAGTGTGGAAGCCCGCGTCGCGAGCGGCATCCAGCCGCCCGCGCGCGGTCGTGTTGCAGCAGTCTTTTGGTCACACGCGAAACGCGATACCAAGCCATCCTAACCAACATGCCGACGCGCTAACCCGGATACGCCTCATCGACCTTCAGCCCGGCGAGCTTGAAGATCACCCGCAACGTCTGCGGCTTGATGTCGCGTCGCGACGCGAGCGTCGTCATCACGAAGTCGAGCACCTTGGCGTACTTGAGCATCGTCAGGCAAGTTTCGAGGTCGACGTTGCCATCGCGCATGACCTCGGCGAGCCGCAGCATTTCCGTGGAGATATCGCGAGCCATCTCCAGTTCGAGTTGCTGTTTCTCCGACCATGCCGGCGCGGTGGTGAGCTTCGCAAGCATTTCCTGAAACTTCTGTTCGACATTTCCGTTGGGTACCGTATCCATTGCCGCCTCTTCGGTGATCTTCCGAGCGCGCGACCGGTAGCAAAGCCGGCCGCTGCTGGTTACGTAACGTTCGGCCCGCGTTGCGGGACCGCTCTCCCCACATGCATCCGGTTCGCGTGCCGGTCGCACGACCCGACAGCCTCCTGTTTTCGGCGACACGGCATGCACCCGCGGGCTCAGCCGGCGCGCAAGCTGTTTTCAGCCATTCTCGAGACACTTCCGCGCAGCGCCTGTCCAGCAGGAAGTGTTCCCAGCAGAGCACCTATGTCGCGTGGTCCGCGCGGCGTGCTCGCTGGGAATGCCGCAGTTTGGGTAAACTGGCAGTAACTTTTCTCTTTTTCCGTCATCTGTCGCACGTTCGCGCTGCAATTGATGGCGACCCACACGATGTCCGGCAAAACCCACGAAATCCGTCCCAACCAGTCCGTCGAACTGCTCAAAGAACTCCACATCCTCACGCGCGACGGCAAGATGAATCAGGACAGTCGTCGCAAGCTGAAGCAGGTCTACCACCTGTTCCAGTTCATCGAGCCGCTGCTCAAGGACCTGAAGGACCAGCAGGGTTCGCTGACGCTCGTCGATCACGGCGCGGGCAAGTCATACCTCGGTTTTATCCTGTACGACCTGTTTTTCAAGGAGTTTCAGGACGCCGCTGGTGGGGCTTCGCACATTTATGGCATCGAAACGCGCGAGGAACTGGTGACGAAGTCCGAAGAGCTGGCGGCGCGGCTCGGCTTCAAGGGGATGTCATTTCTGAATCTGTCGGTGGCCGAGTCGATCACCTCGACGCAGCTGCCCGCCGAAATCGACATCGTGACCGCGCTGCACGCGTGCAATACCGCGACCGACGACGCAATCCGTTTCGCGCTCGAAAAGCACGCGAAGTACATCGTCGTCGTGCCGTGCTGCCAGGCCGAGGTGGCCGGCGTGCTGCGGCAGAACAAAGGCAAGGCTCTGAAGAACGCGCTCACGGAAATCTGGCGGCATCCGCTGCACACGCGCGAATTCGGCAGTCAGATCACGAACGTGCTGCGCTGCCTGCAGCTCGAAGCGCATGGCTATCAGGTCAGTGTGACCGAGCTGGTCGGCTGGGAACACTCGATGAAAAACGAGCTGATCATCGCGCAGTACAAGGATCTGCCGCGGCGCCGGCCGGCCGAGCGGCTCGGCGAAGTGCTGGACACGCTCGGACTCGATGCGCTTAAGGAGCGTTTTTTCGTGCCAGCCTGAGGCGCAGCCGGGCGCTTCGCCTAGCGTTTCATCAACGCATCCCAGCCTTTGAGGCCAATGCGCCGCAGCGTTTCCTGATTGCGCTCGTAAACCTCTTCCGCGTCGCGAAAGGCCTGCACAGCTCGCTCGATGCTGTCTTCACGCAGCAGATGCAGGATCGGATACGGCGCCCGGTTCGTGTAGTTTTCGATGTCGTCGGGCTCGCTGCCTTCGAACTGGTAGTGCGGATGAAAGCTCGCGATCTGAATCACGCCTTCGAGCCGCAGTTGCTGGATCAGGCGGTCGGCGAAGAACAGGCAGTCGTTGAAGTCGAGAAAGTCGCCGAACGCACGCGGCAGGATCAGCAGCGTCGTGTCGATGGCGGCGGGGTCGGCGGCGACGAGCGTCTGCAGTTCGGCTTCCAGGTCGGTGAGTACCGCTTCGAGCGTGTCCGCTTCGCTGACCGCATACCGAATCTGCTCCTTCACATGCACGGCCTTTGCGAACGGACACAGGTTCAAGCCGATCACGACCTCGGACAGCCAGTGACGGGTCGTGGCGATAACGGCATCGTGGGATTCGGCGGGCAACGGCATGGCGGAAGGATGAGACGGGGAAACGCGCAATTCTAAAGGACCCCAGTCGACGGACTGACTCAGCGAGCCTGCTTCTTCGCGCAAGCGGCCGCAATCAACTGCGCGGCGACTCGCGGCGCGGCGAGGATCGGCCCGCAGCCCGGCCCGTAAGTCTGGCTCGCCGCGTACACGCCCTCGATCAGCAGGCCGAGCCCATCGGCGAGCGCCTGCGGATCGTCGGCGCCGGCCGCCGTCGACAGTTCGACGAGGCGTGCCATCAAGCGCTGCTTGTTGCGGAACACGAACTGCCGCGCCGGATGCGTGGTATCCGAAAACTCCACCGACACGTTCACGAACGGGCAGCCGCGGTAATGGTCGACCGAGGCGCGCACCGCGAGGTCGTCGAAGTACTGCTGAAGCTGCTTCGCCGGCTCGCCCGGATGTTTGGCGAAACTCTTCTCGACGTAGCCGAAGAACTGCTCGTCCTTCTGTTCCAGATACGCCATCACCAGCTCGTCCTTCGACGAAAACTGCCGATACAGGCTCATTTTGTTCACACCCGCGCGCTCGACCACCGCATCGACGCCGACCGTGCGCACGCCCTCGCGATAGAACAACTCGCTGGCCGCGCGCAGCAGATGCTGCTGCGCCTGCGGCCCCGCGGTCTGTGCGCCGCGCGCACGCCGCGAGCGAGTAGCGGCGGGCTTGAGAGTTTCGCTGTCGGACATGGCAAGTCACCCGAATGAGATTGACGCCTTGACATGTTACCGACCAGTAACTAATATCGCAACACCATTGTGACTGATCTGTCACAAATCATTTACCGAAGCCGTAACAATACGAACGATGCCGCCACCCCGGCCGCGTCGATTGGAGAACCGATGAACTGGGCTGCGCGATTGATAGGCGGACGTTTCCACTATGGCTGGTTGACCGTCGCCGTGGTGTTCCTGGTGTTGCTCGCGGCGGCGGGTACGCGCGCAACGCCTAGCGTGATGATGGTGCCGCTCGAGCACCAATTCGGCTGGAGCCGCGCGACGATTTCGCTTGCGATCTCCGTGAACATCGCGCTGTATGGGTTGATGGGGCCGTTCGCGGCCGCCGCGATGCAGCGCTTCGGTGTACGTCCGACGCTGCTGAGCGCGCTCGGCACGATGGCCGCGGGCGTCGCGCTGTCGTCGCTCATGACGCATCCGTGGCAGATGGTGCTGATCTGGGGTGTGATGGTCGGCGGATCGACCGGGGTCGCGGCGCTGTCGCTGTCGGCGACCGTCGTCACGCGCTGGTTCACGACGCGCCGCGGTCTCGTGATGGGTATCCTGACCGCCAGTTCGGCGACCGGCCAACTGGTGTTCCTGCCGCTGCTCGCGGCCGTCGCCGAGCATTACGGCTGGCGCCAGGTCGTGTGGGTGGTCGCGCTCGCGGCGGGCATCGTGATTCCGCTCGTCGCGTTCCTGCTGCCCGAGCATCCGGCCGACATGCGGCTGCGCCCATACGGCGAAGCGCACGACGCGCCGATTACCACGAGCATCACCAGGCAGAACCCGCTTGCGATCGCGTTCGGCACGCTCGCGTCGGCGAGCAAAACGCGCGATTTCTGGCTGCTGTTCTTCAGCTTCTTCATTTGCGGCGCGAGCACCAATGGCTATGTCGGCACCCATCTGATTGCGATGTGCGGCGACTATGGCATGACTGAAGTGCAGGGCGCGTCGCTGCTCGCGGCGATGGGCGTGTTCGACCTGTTCGGCACCACGCTGTCGGGTTGGCTGTCGGATCGCTTCAATAGCCGCGTGCTGCTGTTCTGGTACTACGGGCTGCGCGGCCTGTCGCTGATGTATTTGCCGCACGCGTTCGGCATCGACTTTTTCGGGCTGCCGATGTTCGCGGTGTTCTACGGTCTCGACTGGATCGCCACCGTGCCGCCGACCGTGCGTCTCGCCACCGACGTCTACGGCAAGGAATCGGCGCCGATCGTGTTCGGCTGGGTGGTCGCCGGCCACCAGCTCGGCGCGGCGTTCGCGGCGCTCGGCGCGGGCATGCTGCGCGCGAGCCTCGGCACTTATACGGTCGCCTCGATGATTTCCGGCGGCTTGTGCCTGATCGCCGCCGTGATCGTGCTGCGCATCAACCGCCCGGCCAAAGTGCCGGCGCCGCAGGCAATCTGAATCGCCTTCGCGGACCGCGCAGATTCGCCGTCAGTAATGCAACGACGCACGGCCCCATCACGGGCCGTGCGCGCTTTTTCAGCCAGCGCGCATAGCGCCGCGCTGCAAGTTGGAGCGCGCATCGAAAGCCCGTTATGCTATGTGGCCTCGGGCAACCGCCCGACGATCATGAATTTCTACCGAGAGAAGCGCATGGCCAAGAAACCCGCCCCAACCGAAGTTGCCATTCACGAGCTGATTGCAGGCCGCTGGAGCCCGCGCGCGTATTCGAGCGAGCCGGTGAGCCGCGATCAATTGCGCGCCGTGCTCGAAGCGGCGCGCTGGGCGCCGTCCTCGTATAACGCGCAGCCCTGGCGTTTTGTCGTATTCGATCGCAGCGTCGATGAAGTCGCGTTCAAGAAGGCTTTCGCCACGCTGGTGCCGTTCAACCAGGGCTGGAATGCGCCCGCGCCGGTGCTGATCGCGGTGACCGCGCACACCTTGACCAATAAGGGCGACGTCAATCGCTGCGCGCTCTATGACGCGGGCGCGGCGGCGATGGCGCTGGTGCTGCAGGCGCACGCGCTCGGCCTTGCCGCGCACCAGATGAGCGGCTTCGACGTGAACGCGTTCCGCACCACCTTCGAATTGCCGCAAGACGTCGAGCCGATCGCGATGATCTCGCTTGGCCATTACGGCGACGTCGACAAACTGGACCCGGTCCTGCGCGAACGCGAGAAGGCACCGCGTCAGCGCGTGGCGCTCGCGGAAATCGCGTACGGCGGCGGCTGGAAGAAGGCGTTCTGAGCAACGGACTCGCGGCGCTTGCCGCGTGACTTCGCCAGGCAGTCAGGTACGCGCGGCACGGTCCGCGCGTTTTTCATCGGCGCGGTGCACGCCATACTCTTCATCCGTCACGCTCGACAGCGGCGCCGCCACATGCTCGAGCGACTTGCGCTCCGCGTCGACACCCCAGATCGCCGCGACGAGCGCCGCCGCGAGCATCAACCCCGAGCCCACCAGATAGCCCGAAAACACTTCGCTGCGCTGATGCGTGTCGATCAGCCGACCGAAAAACGCTGGCCCGATGATGCCGCCGAGCGCGGTGCCGAATGCATAGAAAACGGCAATCGCGAGCGCGCGGATTTCCAGCGGAAACGATTCGCTGACGGTCAGATACGCGGAACTCGCGGCCGCCGACGCGAAGAAGAAAATCACCATCCAGGCGACCGTCTGCGTGACGACGGTCAGTAGTTGCTGCTCGAACAGATAACCCGACAGCGTCAGCAGGATCGCCGACATCGCGTACGTCGCGGCGATCATCTTGCGTCGGCCGATCACGTCGAATAGCCGCCCGAGCACGAGCGGCCCCAGGAAATTGCCGAGCGCGAAAGGCAGCAGATACCAGCCGATGTCGCCGCCCGGCACGTGATAGAAGTCGGTGAGGACCAGCGCGTAGGTGAAAAAGATCGCGTTGTAAAAGAATGCCTGCGCGGTCATCAACGTGAGACCGACCAGCGAGCGGCGCCGGTGCAAGTTGAACAGCGTATGGAACACCTCGCGCAACGGCGTATGGTCGCGAGCGCGCAGGCGCAGCCGCGTGAGGGCGTCGTCGGCGAGCGTGTGGCCGTCGTCGCGAAAACGCGTTTCGATGCCCTCGACGATCGTCCGTGCATCGCGCTCGTCACCGTGCGTGAGCAGCCAGCGCGGGCTTTCAGGTATCCAGATGCGCATCGGCAGAATCCCGAGCGCGAGCACCGCGCCGATGAAAAAGCACGCGCGCCAGCCCCAGTCGGAAGGCAGCAGATGCGGGTCGAGCAGCACCAGCGAGCCCGCGGCGCCGAGCCCCGCGCCAACCCAGAACGTGCCGTTGATACCGAGGTCGGTCCAGCCGCGCACGCGTGCCGGCGTGAATTCCTGGATCGTCGAGTTGATCGCCGTGTATTCGCCGCCGATACCCGCACCGGTCAGGAAACGGAACAGCATGAAGCTCATCAGATTCCACGACAGCGCGGTCGCCGCGGTCGCGGCCAGATAAAGCGTCAGCGTGATGAAAAAGAGCTTGCGGCGGCCGAGTCGGTCGGTCAGCCAGCCGAAACCGAGCGCGCCGAGCACCGCGCCTGCAATGTACGCGCTGCCGGCGAGGCCGACGTCGGCATTCGAAAAGCGCAGCGCCGGGCTGGTTTTCAGCGCGCTCGCGACCGCGCCGGCAAGCGTCACTTCGAGCCCGTCGAGCAACCACGTCACACCGAGCGCGACTACGATCAGCGTGTGAAAGCGGCCCCACGGCAGGCGGTCTAGCCGCGACGGCAGGTCGGTTTCGATCAGCATGGCGTGGTGGTCATCGACGGCGGCGGTGGGCGGCACGCTCATGACGCGAAGTCTCCTCGATGGCGAAATGGAGCGGCGTATCCGGTCGGATGCAGCAAGATCCGTTCCGCGCCAGGATTTCACTCGATCTTTCCGCGGTCCCGTCAGCTTCAGTTGATGCTGCCGGAGTTTTCGTGATACAAAGCCGCTCCCCTTTCTGTGCGCGCCAGCCGTGAGCGGCCATTCCTGCCATGAACTATTGCGCGATTGACTTCGGTACTTCCAATTCGGCCGTTGCGATTCCGAGCGGCCCGCAGCTAAAGCTGGCGCCGGTCGAAGGCGCGTACACGACGCTGCCCACCGCGGTCTTCTTCAATACCGACGAAAACACCACTGAATTCGGGCGCGCGGCGCTTGCCGCCTACATCGACGGTTTCGACGGCCGGCTGATGCGCTCGATGAAAAGCATTCTCGGCTCGCCGCTCGCCGAAAATACGACCGATCTCGGCGATGGCAGCGCGATCAAGTACACCGACGTGATCGCGACGTTCCTGACCCATCTGAAGCGAGCGGCCGAAGCGAGCGCCGGCGGCGCGATCGACCGCGCGGTGCTGGGCCGCCCGGTGTTCTTCGTCGACGACGATCCGCGCGCCGACCAGATGGCGCAGCAACAGCTCGAAGCCGCTGCGCGCACGGTCGGCTTGCGCGACATCCACTTTCAGTATGAACCGATCGCAGCTGCGTTCGATTATGAATCGCACCTGAGCGCCGAAGGGCTCGTGCTTGTGGCGGACATCGGCGGCGGTACGTCGGACTTTTCGCTCGTGCGAGTGGGGCCGGAGCGGATGAAGCGCGTCGAGCGCAAGGACGACGTGCTCGCGCATCACGGTGTGCACGTCGCGGGCACGGACTTCGACCGCCGGGTCGAACTCGTGACGATCCTGCGCGAACTCGGTTATCAATCGCTCGATCCGCAAGGGCGCGAAATCCCGAACCGGATTTATTTCGATCTCGCGACCTGGCATCTGATCAACACCGTCTACACGCCTAAGCGCGTCAGCGAACTTGCGCTGATGCGGCACCTTTTCATCGAGACGAAGCACCACGACCGGCTGATGCGCGTGGTCGAACAGCGTTTGGGGCACGCGCTCGCGGCGCACGCGGAAGAGGCGAAGATCGGCGTTGCAGCGGGCGGCGAGACCGTGATCGATCTCGAGCAAGTGGAAGAGGATCTGCGCCTCGCCTTCGACGAAGCGCAACTCGTCAAAGCCGGCGAGGATGAAACGCGACGCATCGTGCAGGCTGCGCGCGATACGGTGCAGGCGGCGGGTGTCGCACCGCGCGAGCTCGACGCGATTTATTTCACCGGCGGCTCGACCGGCCTCGCGTTTCTGTCGGGCGCGCTGGCGGCGGCGTTTCCGGACGCGAAAGCGGTGTTCGGCGATCGTCTTGCGAGCGTGGCGACCGGCCTCGGTATTCACGCCCGACGCGTGTTCGGATAATCGCGAATAATCGGAAAAATAATCCGCCGCGAATTGCGAATGCGGCAAATTTAATCCATTGATTTCGATTCGCCGCCGATAAATAAAAAAACCCCGCCAAGGCGGGGTTTTTTGCGTCCAGAAGGAAGCTAGAAGCTTACACCGGCTTGATGTTAGCCGCTTGCTTGCCCTTCGGGCCCGTCTTCACTTCAAACGTGACCTTCTGGTTTTCTTGCAGCGTCTTGAAGCCGTCGACGCGAATTTCCGAGAAATGCGCGAACAGATCTTCACCGCCGCCGTCCGGAGTGATGAAGCCAAAGCCCTTAGCGTCGTTGAACCACTTGACGGTACCGGTTTCCATATTACTTTTTCCTAAAAATGGTGAATAAGGCCGAAGCCCGGGGTGCATGAAAATCAAGGAAGGGGGTAATGGGACCAACCGGAGTACCGTTGATGGGCGAACTACGAAAGAACCACTTCACTCGCCACTTGAAATCCTGCTGGAACGTTATACGGCGAATTCGGACGAAGGTCAACAGTCTGCACGAAACTTTGCTGGATTGTTGCAAAGCTTTCTTACAAAGCTTGCGCATGGGGCTGAATTTTTGCTAGGGAGAACCCTTAGTCGGCCGGCGCTTCCACTGCAGCAACCCGGTGCAACCGTTAAACTACGCGCCGCGCGTCGGTTGCACCTGTTCCGCATCTGGACGCGCTTGCATGCGCGTCACCCCGTTGCCACCGCCACAAGCGATGTCGCGCGGTGCCGACATGGTTCTGATTTAGGAGAAGACGTGAAAAGTTCTATACAACGGAACATCGGGCCGTTCGCGCTGATGCTGACCGGTCTCGGTTCCATCATCGGGTCCGGCTGGCTGTTCGGCGCGTGGAAGGCTGCAAAGATTGCCGGTCCCGCTGCAATTTGCGCATGGATCATCGGCGCGGTCGTGATTCTCGCGATTGCACTGACCTACGCGGAACTCGGGGCGATGTTTCCGGAATCCGGCGGGATGGTGCGCTATGCGCGCTACTCGCACGGCGCGCTGGTCGGTTTCATCAGCGCGTGGGCCAACTGGATCGCGATCGTGTCGGTGATCCCGATCGAAGCCGAAGCATCGATTCAATACATGAGTACGTGGCCCTATCCTTGGGCGCATGCGCTCTTCGTCGACGGATCATTGACCACCAACGGTCTGTTGTTGTCCGCCGGCCTCGTGATCATCTACTTCCTGCTCAACTACTGGGGCGTCAAGCTGTTCGCGCGCGCCAATTCGGCGATAACGATCTTCAAGTTCCTGATTCCGGGCGCGACGATCGTCGGTCTGATGATGACCGGCGTCCACACCGAGAACTTCGGCCAGACGAGCACGTTCGCGCCGTACGGCTGGTCGGCGGTGCTGACTGCGGTCGCGACGAGCGGGATCGTGTTCGCGTTCAACGGTTTCCAGAGCCCGGTCAACCTGGCCGGTGAAGCGCGCAATCCGGCCAGGAGCGTGCCGTTCGCGGTGATCGGCTCGATCCTGCTCGCGCTCGTGATCTACGTGTTGCTGCAGATCGCGTACATCGGCGCCGTTAATCCGGCCGACGTGGTGAAGGGCTGGAGCCACTTCAACTTCGCTTCGCCGTTCGCGGAACTGGCGATTGCGCTGAACCTGAACTGGCTGGCGTTCCTGCTGTACGTCGACGCGTTCGTGAGCCCGAGCGGCACCGGTACGACCTATATGGCGACCACGACGCGGATGATCTACGCGATGGAGCGCAACAACACGATGCCGAAAATTTTCGGCCAGGTGCATCCGTTCTACGGCGTGCCGCGTCAGGCGATGTGGTTCAACCTGTTCGTGTCGTTCATCTTCCTGTTCTTCTTCCGCGGCTGGAGCTCGCTCGCGGCGGTGATCTCGGTCGCGACGGTGATCTCGTACCTGACCGGCCCGATCAGCCTGATGGCGCTGCGCCGCGCGGCAACCGATCTCGAGCGTCCGCTGCACATCGCCGGCATGAAGGTGATTGCGCCGTTCGCGTTTGTCTGCGCGTCGCTGATCCTGTACTGGGCGAAGTGGCCGCTGACCGGCGAAATCATTCTGCTGATGGTCGTCGCGCTGCCGGTGTACTTTTATTTCCAGGCCCAGCAGGGCTTCGAGGGCTGGGGGCGTGACCTGAAGGCAGCCTGGTGGCTGGTCGCGTATCTTCCGATCATGGCGATCCTATCGCTGATCGGCAGCAAGGAGTTCGGCGGCTTCGGCATCCTGCCGTACGGCTGGGACATGCTCGTCGTGATCGCCTTCTCGTTGGTGTTCTACTTCTGGGGCGTGAACAGCGGCTACCGTTCGGAGTATCTGGACGAGCGGCTCGTGCACGACGAAGTGCTCGAAGGTATCGGCGCGCACTGAGCGTTCGCCGCAGCCGAAGGGGCCGCTCGAAGCGGGTCCTTCGCGGTAGATAAAAAGCCCGCCTGATCGATGATCAGGCGGGCTTTTTCGTTGGTCGTTGTGGCTGGCTGGTTCCGCGGCGGATCAGGCGGTGGCGGTGCCGAACACGTAGTTGGTCATTGCGAGCGAACGCTGGTAGGTGCCGAGCGACTGGATCGCAAGCGAATAGTCGTCGTCGGCGGCGCCGAGGGCGGCGAACACCGGCAACAGATGCTCGTCGGTCGGATGCATCAGCACCGCGTGCGGCGCCTGGCGGCGATAGTCGAGCAGCGCGTCGATATCGCGCGCGACGAGCTTGTCTTCGAACCAGTCGGTGAATTCGCTCACGCGCGGATCGGCGTCTTCCGGGCGAGCGGAGAAATCGGCGGCGCGCAGGTTATGGGTGATCTGACCGGAGCCGACCACCATCACGCCTTCGTCTTTCAGCGCGCGCAGCGCCCGGCCGACGCGGAAATGATGCGCGGCGTCCTTGTGCGGCTGGATCGACAGTTGCGCGACCGGCACGTCCGCTTGCGGGAACATCAGCAGCATCGGCACCCATGCGCCGTGGTCGAGCCCGTGCGGCTGCACGTCCGCGACGATGCCGCTCGCGCCAAGCAGCGCGGCGGCGCTGCGCGCGACATCGGGTGCGCCCGGTGCCGGGTATTGGATTTCGTAGAGCTGACGCGGAAAGCCATAAAAATCGTGGATGGTTTCAGGCGCCGTCGCGATGCTGGCGAGTGGCTGGGCGGTGCCCCAGTGCGCCGACAACATCAGAATCGCCTCGGGACGCGGCAATTGCGTGCCGAGCGCGCCGAACTCGGCGGACGGCATCGAAGGATCGATCGGCAACGTGGGCGAGCCGTGGGACAGGAAAAGCGAAGGTAAGCGGTTCATGACAGCAACGCGGCCGTGACAGCACGGCACTGAGAAATTGGGTTGCTACCAATATAGGTCCGCACGCCAGCTTGATAAATGGGCGCGCAGGGAATTGATTGTGTCGCGAATGTTGTTAATTCGCGTTGCCGCTGCTAATCCTGCGCGTCCCGCAGTCCTTGCCATGCCGGCGACAACGCCGGTCCAAGCGCAAACAGATCGAGCACGCGTGCGACCGTATGGTCGACCATCTCGTCGATCGAAGCAGGCTGGTTATAGAACGCGGGCAGAGGTGGGAAGATCACGCCGCCCATCTCGGTGACGGCAGTCATATTGCGCAGATGCGCGAGGTTAAACGGCGTTTCGCGCACCAGCAGCACGAGGCGGCGACGCTCCTTCAGTGTCACATCGGCGGCGCGGGTGATCAGGTTGTCGGCGAAACCGTGCGCGATGCTCGCGAGCGTTTTCATCGAGCAGGGCGCGATGATCATGCCGTCAGTCGCGAACGAGCCGGACGCGATGCTCGCGCCGACGTCGCGCACCGAATGGACGACATCCGCGAGCGGATGCACGTCTTCTTTGCCCAACTGGAGTTCATGCTGGATGTTGAGCCAACCCGCGCTCGAAATCAGCAGGTGGCTCTCGACACCGCCGAGCCGCCGCAGCGTCTCGAGCAACCTGATGCCGTAGATGGCGCCGGTGGCGCCGGTGATCGCGACGATCAGCCGGCGGGGCGCCGCGGTGCGTGCTTGCTGCATGGCTTGCGGCGCCTGATAAAGCGAACGGAGCGCAGAGCGCTCAGGCCGCGGCGAACAGCTGCTGCAGTTCGCCCGATTCGTACATCTCCATCATGATGTCCGAGCCGCCGATGAATTCGCCCTTCACATACAGCTGCGGAATGGTCGGCCAGTTCGAGAACACCTTGATGCCCTGACGGATTTCGTCGTCTTCGAGCACGTTGACGGTTTTGATTTCACCGACGCCGCACGCTTTCAGGATCTGGATGGCGCGGCCGGAAAAACCGCACATCGGGAACTGGGCCGTGCCCTTCATGAAGAGAACGACGTTGTTGCCGTCGACGATTTGCTTGATGCGTTGTTGCGTATCCATGACTGACCTTGCGGTTCCGATAAAGGATGGGAATAGGCTGAAATGATAGCGGATTTCGCTACGGGCGGCCGCAGCCGCGTCGTGCTTGGGGTTTTAGCCTCGGCGACCGCCCTCACGCCGCCGCGGCGCGCAACACGCCCCCGCTGATGCGCTCGATACCGGCGAGATCGCGCTCCGAGCGGACCTCGGCAAAACCGCCCGCGCTCAGCAACGCGCGCACGGCTTCCGCCTGGTCGTAGCCATGTTCGATCCAAAGCGCGCCATCGGCGGCGAGACGCTCGGGGGCACCGGCGACGATCGCGCGGATCGCGCTGAGGCCGTCGGCCTCGTCGGTGAGCGCGCCGCGCGGCTCAAAGCGCAGATCGCCTTCGGTCAGATGCGGGTCGCCGCTCGCGATATACGGTGGATTGCTGACGATCGCGTCGAAGCGCGGCGCGGCGTCGAGCGAGGCGTACCAGTCGCTGTGCAGGAACGTCACGGCGCCGCCGGGACGCTTCGCGTCGAGCAGGCGCGCGCCGTTGCGCGCGGCGACGGCGAGCGCGTCGGCCGAGCGGTCGAGTGCCCAGACCTGGGCGTCGGGCCGCATCGACGCGATCGCCACCGCGATTGCGCCGGTTCCGGTACCGAGATCGAGCACACGTGGGCGCGGCCGGGTCTCGATCGCCGCGAGAGCGGTCTCCACCAGCAGCTCGGTTTCGGGACGCGGAATCAGCACGTGCGGCGTGACTTCGAATTCGAGCCCGAAGAACTCGCGCGCGCCGACGAGGTGCGCGACCGGCTCGCCGGCCATGCGCCGCGCCTCCAGCGCGCGATAACGCTCGACGCTCGCCCGCTCGAGCGGCTCCTCGCCGCGCGTGATCAGCTGCGTGCGCCGCCAGCCGAGAACATGGGTGAGCAGAATCCGCGCTTCGAGCGGCGGCAATGGCGATGCGCGCAATAGCGCGTCGGCCGTCGCGGGCGGAGCGGCGGGGTCTAGCGGGATTGGGGAAGCGTCGGTCATTGGCGGGGCGTCAGTCCGCGTCGCCGAGCGAGGCCAGCAGCTCGGCCTGATGCTCGCTGACGAGCGCCGCGATCAGTTCTTCGAGATCGCCGTCCATGATCGCGTCGAGGCGATACAGCGTCAGGTTGATGCGGTGATCGGTGAGGCGCCCCTGCGGGAAGTTGTAGGTGCGGATGCGCTCCGAGCGGTCGCCCGAGCCGATCAGGTTCTTACGCGTCGCCGCTTCCTTCGTCTGCTGCTCGTGCGTTTGCTTATCCTTGATGCGCGCTGCGAGCACTTTCAGCGCGCGGTCTTTGTTCTTGTGCTGCGAACGGTCGTCCTGACATTCGACGACGATGCCGGTCGGCAAGTGCGTGACGCGCACTGCCGAGTCGGTCTTGTTGATGTGCTGGCCGCCCGCGCCCGACGCGCGGAACGTGTCGATACGCAGATCGGCCGGATTGATCTCGACCTCGCCGATCTCGTCCGCTTCCGGCATCACCGCGACCGTGCAGGCCGAAGTATGGATGCGGCCTTGCGTTTCGGTGGCCGGCACGCGCTGCACGCGATGCCCGCCGGATTCGAATTTCAGCTTCGAATACGCGGCATCGCCGGCAATTCGCACGATGACTTCGCGATAGCCGCCGAGATCCGATTCGCTCGCCGACATCATCTCGACCTGCCAGCGATTGCGCTCGGCATAGCGCAGATACATGCGCAGCAGATCGCCAGCGAACAGCGCGGATTCGTCGCCGCCGGTGCCGGCTCGGATTTCGAGGAAGATGTTGCGCTCGTCGTTGGGGTCCTTCGGCAGCAGCATTTTCTGAAGTTCGACGCCGAGCGTCTCCATACGATCGCGCGCCGCGCGGATTTCCTCTTCGGCGAAATCGCGCATCGACGCGTCGGCGAGCAATTCCTGCGCGGTGGCCGCGTCGTTCTGCGCCTGGCGCCATAGCCCGTAATGCTCGACGACCGGGCCGAGCTCCGCGTGTTCGCGCGTGAGCTTGCGGTATTGGTCGAGGTTGGCGGTGATGTCCTCGCGGCTCAACAGGTCGTTCAGTTCGGCCAGCCGGGTGGTCAGCTGGTCGAGCTTGCGTTGCATGCTCGTTTTCATCGGGCGGGTAGCGGAGCGGACTCCGGAAAGGATGCGGCCAGGGGAACGGGCGAATGCCCGGGGCGGAAGCACTTCGCGAGCCACGGCGGTGGCGCGCGGGGTGCGGCGAGCATTGCGCCGCTAACGCTCGGAAGAGCCGGGGTGTTTGTAGAAGCCGCTCATCAGCTCGATCAGCTTGTCACGGTTGTCGCTGCTCGCGCGGTTCAACGCGTGAGTAGGACCATGGATCAGCTTGTTGGTGAGCGACTGCGACAGTGCTTCGAGCACTGCAGCCGGGTCGTCGCCGCGCGCGAGCATTTTCTGTGCGCGTTCGACTTCCGCGCGGCGCAGCGTGTCGGCCTGCGTGTGCATGTGGCGGATCACGGGCACGATGCTGCGCGCGTCGAGCCACTGCATGAAGTTCTGCACGCGCGTTTCGATGATCGCTTCGGCCTGCGCGACCGCAGACTGGCGCGACGCATTGCCTTCGCGGACGATCGCGCCGAGGTCGTCGACGGTGTACAGGAACACGTCTTCGAGCTGGCCGGCTTCGGGTTCGATGTCGCGCGGCACCGCGAGGTCGACCATGAAAATCGGCCGGTGACGGCGCGCCTTGACCGCGCGCTCGACCGCGCCGAGACCGATGATCGGCAGCGTGGACGCCGTGCACGACACGATGATGTCGAACTCGTGCATCCGGGAGGGCAACTCGGAGAGCGGAATGGCGCGGCCGTTGAAGCGCTCGGCGAGCCGCATGCCGCGCTCAGCCGTGCGGTTCGCGACGACGAGTTCACGCGGATGCTGCGCGGCGAAATGCGTCGCGCAGAGCTCGATCATTTCGCCCGCACCGATGAACAGCACGCGCTGGTTCGCGATCTTGTCGAAAATGCGTTGGGCGAGGCGTACTGCGGCGGCGGCCATCGATACCGACTGCGCGCCGATTTCAGTGGTGCTGCGCACTTCCTTTGCGACGGCGAAGGTGCGCTGGAACAACTGATTCAGGTAGGTGCCGAGTGCGCCGGCTTCGGAGGCGGTGCGGACCGCGTCCTTCATTTGCCCGACGATCTGCGTCTCGCCGAGCACCATCGAATCGAGCCCCGACGCGACGCGGAACGCATGCCGCACGGCTTCGGACTGCGGCAGCGCGTAGACGTGCGGCGCGAGTTCATCGATGGGGAGATTGTGGTACTTCGACAGCCACTGTACCGAGGCTTCGCGTGCGGCGAGGTCGTCGGTCGCGCAGTAGAGTTCAGTGCGGTTGCAGGTGGAAAGAATTGCCGCTTCCGGCGCATTCGGGGCCATGCGGCCCAGCCAGATGCCTTTGAACGTATCCAGAGCGGGCTTGATCTGTTCGAGCGGAAACGCCACGCGTTCGCGCAAGGCGACAGGCGCAGTGTGATGGTTGATTCCGATCGTTAGAAGCTGCATTTGGGGGAGCTATCGTTCAGCCTTATATTATAGCGTTTTCACGATTCTCACATCCTGCACGCCGCATACCCAGCATGCGTCAGCTCTCGCCTGTCTGAGTCTCCGGCGGAATCGCGTCGAGCTGGTAACCGTAACCATAGACCGGCGTCAGCGCGTAGCCAAGTTCCGGACGCAGTTGCAGCTTGCCGCGCACGCGCGACGCGTGAGTGTCGATGGTGCGCGACTTTACGTCGCGCCGGCGCGACCACACGGTTTCGAGAATATGCGCGCGCGACACCGGTCGCGCCAGATTGTTGAACAGCAGCAGCGCGAGGCGGAATTCCTTTGGCGTCAGGATGACGGTCAGCTCACGGAAGGTCACGGCGCAATTCGCCGCGTCGAAGGTATAACCGCCGATCACGTCGCGCCGACGTTTGGGTGGCCGCCGCAGGCCCGCGCGGCGCTGCAGCGCCTCGACTCGCGCAAGCATTTCGGGGCCGCGCACCGGTTTGCTGAGGCAGTCGTCGGCGCCCGCGTGCAGCGCGGCGACGATCTGGCATTCGCTCGGTGCCGCAATCAGCATCATGATGGGCAGACCTGGCAGAATTGAGCGCGCGCGCGGGATCACGTCTTCGGCGCAATGGTCGCCGGCCCAGCTTTCGGTGATCAGCAGATCGAAAAATTCATCGGTGGCGTGCTGCAGGAAGGTGGCGCTGGTGGTGAAGTGAAGGCACACATGGCCGCCGGCGAAAATGAGCCGGTCGACCAGCTTGGCGTGTTGCAGGTCGGGTTCGATAAGTGCGATACGCATGGCGCGGCGTCAGCCTGGCAAGGAGCGGAGCGTGAGGTGTTTTCGTCAGGCTTGTAACTTGCCTAAGTACCCCCCGACCCCTAAACTCAACCGCTATGCGGAAAGCGCCGTGCTGAACTTCTATAGTTAAAGAGGCCAAAATGCTAGCCTTGGCGGCTCCGTCGTCCTATGAGACGAATCCGAAATTGAACTTGCCTTGTTTCGGCACCCAATCCGGAGCCCACGCCTGATGGGGTGGCCTGGCATTCTCGTTCTCGGCGTCGTGATCGGCCTCGCGGGCTGGTGGTTGCACCCGCTGCGCAGGCTGAGCCGCGCGCGCTGGTGGGCCGCGCTGTTGGCCGGCGTGCTCGGCGCGAGCGTCGCGCGCATGGCCGGCAACGTGACGGGTCTTTTCCATGACGGCGACATGCTCGAATGGCCGGTATGCACCGCCGTCGCGCTGATCGCCGTCGCCGTGACGGTCGGTCTTTTTTCGCGCCGGTCAATCCGTCGATGAATCCTTGCAGGTAACTCCATGAACGCCCGACTCCCCGAAACCTCCTCCATTCCCGAGCGCCTCGCGAGCCTGCGCGCCGCGATGGCGCGCGAAGGCATCGCCGCTTACCTCGTGCCGTCGGCCGATCCGCATCTGTCCGAGTATCTGCCAGGGCGCTGGCAAGGCCGCCAGTGGCTGTCGGGCTTCACCGGCTCGGCCGGCACGCTGATCGTCACCGCCGATTTCGCCGGCGTCTGGACCGACAGTCGCTACTGGGAGCAGGCAACCGCGCAGCTCGCCGGCGCCGGTGTCGAGCTGATGAAGATGACCGGCGGCCAGCTCACGACGCCGCATTTCGAATGGCTCGCGCAGAACGTCGTGAGCGGCGGCACGGTCGGGGTGGATGGTGCGGTGCTCGGCGTCTCGGCCGCGCGTGCGTTGAGCGCGGCGCTGAACGCGCGCGGCGTGCAACTGCGCACCGACATCGACCTGTTCGAGGCGATCTGGGCGCAGCGCCCGGCGTTGCCCGCCGACGCAGTCTTCGAGCACGCCGCGCCGCAAGCGGGGGTCGCGCGCGCGGACAAGCTCGCGCAGGTTCGTCGCGCGATGGCCGACAAAGGCGCGCAGTGGCACTTCATCTCGACGCTCGACGACCTCGCCTGGCTGCTGAACCTGCGCGGCGCCGACGTCAGTTACAACCCGGTGTTCGTCGCGCACGCGCTGATCGGCGTGGATCGCGTGTCCCTCTTTATCGCCGACGGCAAAGTGTCGCCGGCGCTCGCCGACGTGCTCGCGCGCGACGGCATCAGCGTCGAGCCATACGCGAAAGCCGCCGACGCGCTCGCCGCGCTACCAGCCGGCAGCACGCTGCTGATCGACCCGCGCCGCATCACGTACGGCTCGCTGCAGGCGGTGCCGTCGTCGGTCAAGGTGGTCGAGGCGGTCAATCCGTCCACGTTCCTCAAGTCGTGCAAAACCGCCGCCGATGCCGCGCACGTGCGGGACACGATGGAGCAGGACGGCGCGGCCCTCGCCGAATTCTTCGCCTGGTTCGAAAGCGCGCTGGGCCGCGAGCGCATCACCGAACTGACGATCGACGAGCGTCTGACTGCCGCTCGCGGGCGCCGTCCCGGCTTCGTGTCGCTGAGCTTCGCGACGATCGCGGGCTTCAACGCGAACGGCGCGATGCTGCCGCACTATCGCGCGACCGAGGAGTCGCATGCGGTGATCGAAGGCAACGGCCTGCTGCTGATCGATTCGGGCGGCCAGTACCTGAGCGGCACGACCGACATCACGCGCGTCGTTCCGATCGGCACGCCGAGCAACGAACAGCGCCGCGATTTCACGGTCGTGCTGAAGGGCATGATCGCGCTGTCACGCGCGCAATTCCCACGCGGTATCCGCTCGCCGATGCTCGACGCGATCGCGCGCGCGCCGATCTGGCAGGCCGGCGCGGACTATGGCCACGGCACCGGTCACGGGGTTGGCTACTTCCTGAATGTGCACGAAGGCCCGCAGGTGATCTCGCACTATGCGCCGGCCGAACCGTGGACCGCGATGGAAGAGGGCATGATCACGTCGAACGAGCCGGGTCTGTATCGGCCGGGGAAGTGGGGCGTGCGCATCGAAAACCTCGTGCTGAACGTGGCCGCGGAAAAAACCGAATTCGGCGACTTCCTGAAGTTCGAAACCCTGACGCTGTGCCCGATCGACACGCGCTGCATCGAGCTGGCGCTGCTGCGCGACGATGAACGCGCGTGGCTCAACGCGTATCACGAGACGGTGCGCGCGCGTCTCGCCCCGCATGTATCGGGCGACGCCAAGGCGTGGCTCGAACTGCGCACGCAACCGATCTGAGCGTAGCGGCGACCTTGCAAACGGAGCGTGGTGCATGGCGATCAAGGCAGTGGTCTTCGATTTCGGCGGCGTGCTGATCGACTGGAGTCCCGAGTACCTGTACCGCGAGCTGATTCCCGACGAATCGGAGCGCCGCTGGTTCCTCACGCACGTCTGCTCGATGGACTGGGTGATCCGCCAGGACGGCGGGCAGCCGATCGTCGAAGCCACCGACGAGCTGATCGCGCAGTTTCCCGATCACGAACCGCTGATCCGCGCGTTCTACGAGCGCTGGCATCAAATGGTCGCGGGTGTGCTCGACGACGGCATTGCGCTGATGGAGAAGCTCGAAGTGGCCGAGGTGCCGCTCTTCGGGCTCACCAACTGGTCGGCCGAGACCTTCCCGTATGCGTGGGAGCACTATCCGGTGCTGCGGCGCTTTCGCGACATCGTCGTGTCGGGGCGCGTGAAGCTCGTGAAGCCCGATCCGGCGATCTTCGCCGAGATGCGCCGGCGCATCGAGCTGCAGATGCCCGGCGTCGAGCCGGCCGAGCTCGTCTTCATCGACGACAACGCGAAAAACGCCGAAGCTGCTACGGCGCTCGGCTGGCACGGCGTGCATCACACGAGCGCCGCGCAAACGGAAGCGAAGCTGCGCGAGTTGGGCTTGCCGGTTTGAGCTGAGCGCTACCGCTACTGTCCCAGCAGATTCTTCAACGCATTGCCGAGGCCTTTGACGGTCTCCCCCGCACCCTTCGCAACACCTTCGACGCTGACCCCCAGCGCCTTTGCAAACCCCTCGCCGATGCGCTTGAGGATCCCTTCGCGTACCGAGAACTTCGGATCGCGCAGATCGCCGTCGAGCACGAAATGCAGTGTGATGTTGCCGTCATGCGTCTTGAGCGCGGCGACGGCGGCGCGGGTCGGAATCGACATGAACGTCTCGAGCGGATTGTCGGTTTCGGCGAGTTGCAGATTGTGGACCGTCACCGTGCCGGGCGCGTGCAGATGATAGTTGCGCACTGTCGATTCGATCGACAGATCGACCGTACCGCCCGTCACCTGCGCGCGCGTGCCGGCCTTCTTCAGCAGATAGGGATCGAGCATCGCGACATCGACACCATGCAGCGTGGTCGTCGTCTGCGAATCGCGGCTGGCGATCTTGATCCAGCCGTCGAACGTCACGGTGCCGGTATGCGCCGGACCCTTCAGCGCGCCGCGAACGCTGACGTTGGTCGGCTCGGCAAGCGACGGCAGATGCAGATTGTCGACGCTCGCGTTCGCGTTGCTGACCGTGACCTTGAACGGCGGCGGCCCGACGCTCATGTCGTAGAAGTGGAAGTTGCCGTGTTCGAAGCGGATATGGTCGACCAGTTTTTCGCGTGGGATCGACGCCGCCGTGCCGGCGCCGCCCGGATGATCGCCGCGGTTCAGCGATTCGCGCAGGTTCGGCAGCAGATTCAGCGAGCCGTCCTTCGTGCGTAACACGGCCATGTCGAAGCCGCGCACGACGACCTCGCGGATATGCATGCGCCGCGCGATCAGATCGCGCACGTTGGGGGTGATCGTGATTTCGTCGGCGCGTAGCGGTTCGCCCGCCGGCCAGCCCGGCGGCGCTTTCAGCACGACATGGGTCAGGTGTACCGAAGTGAGGCCGACGTCGATACTGTCGGCGCTGCCGAGCGGGCCGAGCGCCGCGCTGACGCGATTCTTGACTTCCTGTTGCGCGAATTGCATCGCGCCGATCAAGATCAGAATCAACGCCAATAGCGTTCCGCCCACGACGACGATCCAGCGCCTGCCCTTCGACATCGCCATGCCTGTGTCTCCTCGTCAACGCGCTGCGCGTCGCGCGGCGCCGTGTTGACCGTCTCTCGTATGCGCGGGACTGTCACGCGCGCCTCCATCAAGTGACGAATAGCAACGCGCATGCCCCGGGACCCGTCCGGCATTGCGCCAGACGGGCCGGTGTGCCCCGCCTGTTAACGCGAGATCGGCTTATAGCGCAGACGCTTCGGGCGCGCGCCTTCCTCGCCGAGACGCGCGCGCTTGTCCGCTTCGTATTCCTGGTAGTTGCCGTCGAAGAACGTGACTTGCGAGTCGCCTTCGAACGCGAGGATATGCGTCGCGATACGGTCGAGGAACCAGCGATCGTGCGAGATCACGAGCACCGAACCCGCGAATTCGAGCAGCGCGTCTTCGAGCGCGCGCAGCGTTTCGACGTCGAGGTCGTTCGACGGTTCGTCGAGCAGAAGCACGTTGCCGCCCGCGATCAGCGTCTTCGCCAGATGCAGACGACCGCGCTCGCCGCCGGACAGATTGCCGACGATCTTCTGCTGGTCGCCGCCCTTGAAGTTGAAGCGGCCGATATACGCGCGCGACGGCGTTTCGTACTTGCCGACCGTCAGCACGTCGGCGCCGCCCGAGATTTCCTCGAACACCGTCTTGTTGGCTGCGAGCGCTTCGCGGCTCTGGTCCACGTAAGCGAGCTTGACGGTCGGGCCCTGCACGATCTCGCCCGAATCCGGTTGTTCGCGGCCGGTCAGCATCCGGAACAGCGTCGACTTGCCGGCGCCGTTCGGACCGATGATGCCGACGATCGCGCCGGCCGGAATCTTGAAGCTGACGTTATCGAGCAGCAGACGATCGCCGTATGACTTGCTGACGTTCTTGAACTCGATCACTTCATTGCCGAGGCGGTCGCCGACCGGAATGAAGATTTCCTGCGTTTCGTTGCGCTTCTGGTAGTCCTGGCTGTTCAGTTCCTCGAAGCGGGCGATGCGCGCCTTCGACTTTGCCTGACGGCCCTTCGGGTTCTGGCGCACCCACTCGAGCTCCTTCTTGATCGCCTTCTGGCGCGCCGACTCCGACGCTTCTTCCTGCTTCAGGCGCTCTTCCTTCTGATCGAGCCAACTGCTGTAGTTGCCCTTCCACGGAATGCCGTGACCGCGGTCGAGTTCGAGAATCCACTCGGCGGCGTTGTCGAGGAAGTAGCGATCGTGCGTGACGGCGACCACGGTACCCGGGAAGCGCGTCAGGAACTGCTCGAGCCATTCGACCGATTCCGCGTCGAGATGGTTGGTCGGCTCGTCGAGCAGCAGCATGTCGGGCTTTTGCAGCAGCAGCTTGCACAGCGCGACGCGGCGCTTTTCGCCGCCCGACAGATGCTCGATCTTCGCGTCCCACGCCGGCAGGCGCAGTGCGTCGGCGGCGATTTCGATCTGCTGCTCGGCGCTGCCGTCGGTCGTCGCGAGGATCGCTTCGTACTTCGCCTGCTCGGCCGCGAGAGCGTCGAAGTCGGCGTCCGGCTCCGCGTAGGCCGCGTAGATCTCGTCGAGCTTCTTCTGGGCGTTGAACACATCGCCGAGGCCTTCCTCGACCGCTTCACGCACGGTTTTCTGCGGATCGAGTTGCGGCTCCTGCGGCAGATAGCCGATGTTCAGATTCGGCATCGGCGTGGCTTCGCCTTCGATCTCCGTGTCCACACCGGCCATGATGCGAATCAGCGTCGACTTGCCCGAGCCGTTCAGACCGAGCAGGCCGATCTTCGCGCCGGGGAAGAACGATAGCGAAATGTCTTTGAGGATCTGGCGCTTGGGCGGCACGATTTTGCCGACCCGGTTCATGGTGAAAACGTATTGGGCCATTTGCTTGCAGTAGACGTTGACGATGCCGGCCGCGTGCGGGCGGGCAGTCGGGGTTGAATGGGTAATCGGTGTGAGGGCCGGGCGGAGCACCCGGCGCCGGGCCGGCGCGGCGTCGGATTCGACGACGCTGCCGCGCGCGGCATCTGTTCAGGTGGCATTGTACTTCGCCCGGCGGGGGCCGGGCGGCAGGGCGGACCGCTGGCGGACCGCTGGCGGGCCGCTTCACGCACCGGGTGGTGCGCTATTTGCGCGCACCGTGTCGCCGATCTTCGGAGCCGTTGCGCGACCCCGCCGTGCCGTGAGCAGGCGGCGGCGCCCAGCCGCGGAGTCAGTTCGCGCGCCGTCCCGTCACCGGATCGAAGAAGTGCAGATGTCGTGCGGGCAGCGCGAGCTGCAGCGTCTCGCCCGCCGCCGGACGATGAGCGTGCGGCAGTCGCGCGGTCACGTCGTGCTTGCCCCAGCGGCCGTGGGCGAGATTGTCCGCGCCGAGAATCTCGCAGGAATCGACGGTGAGCGTCGCATCGGCCGTGCCGGGGCTCAGATGCTCGGGGCGAATGCCGAGCGTCCATTCGCGGCCCGTCGCGACTTCGCGGCCGATCGACGGCACGCCCGCGAGCGGCAGCTTCGGGCCGTTGCCGGCGACGTCGAAGGTCGAGCCGTCGTCCGAAACCCGGCCTTCGAGCAGGTTCATCCCCGGCGAGCCGATGAAGCTCGCGACGAACACCGTCGCCGGCCGCTCGTAGACTTCGGTCGGCGCGCCGATCTGCTCGGCGTGGCCCTTGTTCATCACGATCACGCGTTGCGCCAGCGTCATCGCTTCGATCTGATCGTGGGTGACGTATAGGCTCGTGGTCTTCAGGCGCGCATGCAGGCGCTGGATTTCGAGGCGCATCTGCACGCGCAGACGCGCGTCGAGATTCGACAGCGGTTCGTCGAACAGAAACACCGCCGGTTCGCGCACGATCGCGCGGCCCATCGCGACGCGCTGGCGCTGTCCGCCCGACAGTTCGCGCGGCTTGCGCTGCAGCAGCGCGCCGAGTTCGAGAATCTGCGCGGCGGCTTCGACGCGTTTCGCGATCTGCGCGCGATCGACGCCCGCGATCTTCAGCGCGTAACCCATGTTCTCGGCCACGCTCATATGCGGATACAGCGCGTAGTTCTGGAACACCATCGCGATGTTGCGATCCTTCGGCTCCAAGTCGTTGACGACCTTGCCGGCGATCGAGATGCTGCCGTCGGAGATGCGCTCGAGGCCGGCGACCATCCGCAGCAACGTCGATTTGCCGCAGCCGGACGGGCCGACCATCACGACGAACTCGCCGGCGGCTATGTCGACGTCGATGCCGTGCAATACGAACTGTTTGCCGTCGTAGGTTTTCTTAACGCTTTGCAGAGTCAGTGCAGCCATGCGGTTCTAGCCTTTGATTTTGAGTGCTTGTCGCAGTCCGCCATACCGGATCACTTTTCCGAGTCCACGAGGCCGCGCACGAACCAGCGCTGCATCGTCAGCACGACGGCGAGCGGCGGCAGCATCGCGAGCAGCGTGGCCGTCATCACCAGATGCCATTCGGTCGCGGTATCGCCCGAGGCGATCATCCCCCTGATGCCGATCACCGCGGTGGTCAGCGACTGCTGGCTCGTGATCAGGATCGGCCACAGATACTGGTTCCAGCCGTAGATGAACGTGATTACGAAGAGGGCGGCCATCGTGGTCCGCGACAGCGGCAGCACGACGTCCCAGAAGAAACGCAGCGCGCCCGCGCCGTCGATGCGCGCGGCTTCCATCAGCTCGTCGGGCAGCGTCTTGAAGAACTGGCGGAACAGGAACGTCGCGGTCGCCGACGCGATTAGCGGCAGCGTCAAACCGGTGTACGTATTGCTCAGATGCATCGACGACACCACCTGCACGGTCGGAAAAATCCGCACTTCGACCGGCAGCATCAGCGTGATGAAAATCAGCCAGAACGCGGCCGTGCGAAACGGAAAGCGGAAGTAGACGATCGCGTACGCGGAGATCATCGACACGGCGATCTTGCCCACCGCGATCACGAGCGCCATCACGAGGCTGTTGAGCAGCATGCGGTTGAACGGCGCCGCCGCGTTGCCGGTGCCCTGCGTCCAGATCGTGACGATGTTCTCAAACAGGTGCGTGCTGGGCACGAGCGACAGCGGCACCGTGAACACCTCATGCTCGCTCATCGTCGCCGCGCAGAACGCGACGTACACCGGAAACACCACCAGCGCGACGCCGATGATCAGCACCGCGTGACAGAACAGGTCGAAACCGCGTCGGTTCTCGATCATGAGTATTGAACCCTGCGTTCGATGAAGCGGAATTGCACGACGGTCAGCGCGACGACGATGATCATCAGCACGACCGACTGCGCGCCGGAGCTGCCGATGTCGAGCCCCTGGAAGCCTTCGGCGAAGATCTTGTAGATCAGAGTGCGGGTTGCCTGACCGGGTCCGCCGCCGGTCGCCGCGTCGATCACCGGGAAGGTATCGAAGAACGCGTAGGTGATGTTGATCACCAGCAGAAAGAACGTGGTCGGCGACAGCAGCGGCAGCGCGATGCCGAAGAAGCGCCGCACCGGACCGGCGCCGTCGATCGCGGCCGCTTCGATCAGCGAGCGCGGAATCGCCTGCAGCCCCGCGTAGAAAAACAGGAAGTTATAGCTGATCTGCTGCCAGACCGATGCGAGCACGACGAGGAACATCGCCTGACCGGGGTTCAGCGCGTGATTCCACACGACCCCGTATTTCGCGAGCGCGTACGTGACGAGGCCGATGCTCGGGTTGAACAGGAACGACCACAGCACCGCGGCGATCGCGGGCGCGACCGCGTACGGCCAGATCAGCAGCGTTTGATAGGCCTTCGCGCCGCGCATCACGCGGTCCGCACAGACCGCCAGCAACAGCGAGATCACGAGGCCGGACACGGTGACGAGCGTGCAGAACACGATCGTCGTGGTGAACGACGCGAGATATAAAGGATCGGCGAACAGCTGCTTGAAGTTCGCGAGTCCGACGAACTCGCTCGACGTGCCGAACGCGTCCTGAGTTTGCGTCGCTTGCCAGAGCGCGACGCCGGCCGGCCACAGGAAGAACACCAGCGTGATGATCAACTGCGGCGCGACGAGCAGGTAGGGCAGCGCGCTGGTGCCGAAGTAGGAGCGCTTATCCATCGGGATTCTCGAGATGTGTTGCAACGACTTCGGGTTCCGGCGCAAGAGCGCCGGAACCCTGCCAGCGGGCGATGCTTAGCTACCGGCCTTTTCGAAGCGGCGCAGCAGTTCGTCGCCGCGCGAGACGGACGAATCGAGCGCCTGTTGCGGCGTCTTCTTCTCCGCCCACACCTGCTCGAGTTCTTCGTCGATCACGGTGCGAATCTGCGGCATGTTGCCCAGACGCAGACCCTTCGTGTACGGCAGCGGCGGTTTGTTCAGCATCTGGCGGATCGCGGTGTCGCTGCCCGGGTTCTTGTCGTAGAACCCCTGCTGGCGCGTCAGATCATATGCGGCGGTCGTGATCGGCAGATAGCCGGTGTCCTGATGCCACTTCGCGGCGACCGGCGGCGTGGCCAGATACGCGAGGAACTTTGCGACGCCCTTGTAGACGGCCGGGTCCTTGCCCGACAGCACCCACAGGCTGGCTCCGCCGATGATCGCGTTCTGCGGCGCGCCCTTCACGCTGTCGTCGTACGGCATCATGCCGGTGGCGAAGCTGAACTTCGCGTATTTCTTGATCGTCGCGAGCGAGCCCGACGAGTTCGTGATGATGCCGCAGTCGCCGCTATAAAACTTCGACACCGGTTCGTCCTTGCGGCCGACATAGGTGAACGTGCCGTCCTTCGCCATGCTTTGCAGGAACTGGATGTGCGCGACCTGCTGCGGCTTGTTGAATTCCAGCTGGGCGTCCATGCCGTCGAAGCCGTTGTTACGCGACGCGAACGGCGCCGCGTGCCACGCGCTGTAGTTCTCGAGCTGAATCCAGCTCTGCCAGCCCGATGAGTAGCCGCACGACAGGCCCGCGGCCTTCAGCTTCTGCGCATCGGCGTGCAACTCGGCCCAGGTCTTCGGCGGCTGGTTCGGATCGAGGCCGGCCTTCTTGAACGCATCCTTGTTGTAGTACAGCACCGGCGTCGAACTGTTGAACGGCATCGAGATCAGTTCACCGGTTTTCGAGTCGCTGTAATAGCTGGCGATGGTCGGCACGAAGGCCTTCTGATCGAGCGGCACGCCCGCGTCCTTGAAGACCTGCGTGACCGGGACGATGGCTTTCTTCGCCTGCATCATCGTTGCGGTGCCGACTTCGTAGACCTGCAGGATCGCCGGCGCGTTGCCGCTGCGATAGGCGGCGATGCCGGCGGCGAGGGTCTGGTCGTAGGTGCCCTTGAACACGGGCACGATCTTGTAGTCGCTCTGCGATTCGTTGAAGTCGTTCGCGATGTCGTTCAGACGTTCGCCCAGCGCGGCTTCCATCGCATGCCAGAACTGGATTTCGGTCGCGGCGTGAGCCGCGTGGCTGACGCCGATGCTCAATACAGCGGCGACGGAAAGTGAGCGGAACAGCGGCTTGTAATTCATCGATTTATCTCCTGTTCATAAGGGCGCGGACGCGAATCGCGCGATTCTATTTGTGTTCGATGACATTCCGGCGTCGGTGGCCGGGTGGCGCGGACCATGGGTGGCAGCGCGCCGGAAGCCGAAATTTAGCATCGGCTGTCATGGAAAGGAAATAAATGGGACTCTATTCGGGAAGATCGTCGGCGATCCAGCTCATTGCATGGAGCCGCATAGATGTGTTTGCGCGACCATTGCCACTTTTGACATTCGCCCGTCTGCGAATGCCGTAAGCTCGGTAACGCGATCTGATACTGAGGTGTTTAACATGACTTGGACGTACAACCAGACTTCGGGAACTCTGTCTCGAGACGGTAGCTTGGCCGCTCGCGGATACCTCGGGCCATGGTGCGGGCAAAAACAATCCCGTTATGCAGGCGGTCCGATCCGTAGGGCCGATACCGGAAGGTTCATACACGATTGGGACGCCAAGGCCTTCCCATCATGTCGGAGCTTTCGCCATGCCATTGACGCCTGATCCAGGAACAGAAACCTTCGGCAGCAATGCCTTCTTCATTCACGGCGACAGCAAGAGTCATCCGGGTAACGCGTCGAACGGATGCATCGTTATTTCGAACCGCGCCGTCCGCGAGCGAATCTGGTCAAGCGGTGACCACCAGCTTCGGGTAGAACGATGAAGAAACTTCTTGCACTCCTGATCTTGGTGTGTGCGTCAGCAGCGGTGGGGGCCGTGCAAAGCAACACGCCTGCCGAGGTATCAGCGGCGATCGGCCGGCAAGGGGCGAGCGCGTTTTTCAGGTCGTTGGACGAAGCGGCTGTCGATAGGCTTTTCGAGCAGATCGGGACAGGCCGCGCAGATTGGGTCGCACTTGCGCCCAAACTGGCTGTCGGGGCCGACGGCGCAAACGCAGAAGGGTTGGGAATCGCTCTTGCCCATGCGTTGCCGAAGAATCCCGCGGCCGTCTTGAAGGTCGTAGACCCGCTCGAAGGCGATGGCCACGTTCTGGCGATATCACGTGTGTGCGGCATTCCATTTATTGACGATGCGCCGAAAAACTACAAGGCCAACGCATTGCACGCTGTCTCGGCGATCACCACTGCAAATCGGCACATCAAGGCCCGTTGTCTCGACGCACTGCGCAAGTCGTAGCGCGCAAACAAAAAAGCCCGCAACCCCTGAGGGTTCGCGGGCCTTACTCGGGCAGCGCTGTGTGCGCCGCTTCGCTCTTACACGTTGAACAGGAAGTTCATCACGTCGCCATCGTGCACGACGTACTCCTTGCCTTCCGCGCGCATCTTGCCGGCTTCCTTCGCGCCTTGTTCACCCTTGTAAGTGATGTAGTCGGCGAAGCTGATCGTCTGCGCGCGGATGAAACCGCGCTCGAAGTCCGTGTGGATCGCGCCGGCCGCCTTCGGCGCGGTATCGCCGATGTGGATCGTCCACGCGCGCACTTCCTTCACGCCGGCCGTGAAGTAGGTGTGCAGGCCGAGCAGCTTGTAGCCCGCGCGGATCACGCGGTTCAGCCCCGGCTCTTCCATGCCCATGTCGGCGAGGAAGACTTCCTTGTCGGCTTCATCGAGGTCGGCGATGTCCGCTTCGACCGCCGCGCACACGGCGACGACCGGCGAGCCTTCCGCGGCCGCGAACTTCGTGACCGCGTCGAGGTGCGGATTGTTCTCGAAGCCGTTTTCCTTCACGTTGGCGACGTACATCGTCGGCTTCGCGGTGATCAGGCAGAAAGGCTTGAGCGTGGCCTTTTCTTCATCGCTCAGATCGAGCGCGCGGACCGGCTTCGCCTGGTTGAGTTGCGCGCGGACCTTCTCCAGCACCGCCACGTTCTTCACGGCTTCCTTGTCGTTGCCAGACTTGGCCGCCTTGGAGTAGCGCGCGAGCGCCTTTTCGACGGTGCCGAGGTCGGCAAGCGCGAGTTCGGTGTTGATCACCTCGATGTCCGACAGCGGATCGACCTTGTTCGCGACGTGAATCACGTTGTCGTCCTCGAAGCAGCGCACGACGTGTGTGATCGCATCGGTTTCGCGGATGTTCGCGAGGAACTGGTTGCCGAGGCCTTCGCCCTTGCTCGCGCCGGCCACCAGACCCGCGATGTCGACGAACTCGACCACCGCCGGCAGGATGCGCTCCGGCTTGACGATCTCGGCAAGCGCCTTCAGACGGGCGTCCGGCACCTCGACGATGCCGACGTTCGGCTCGATCGTGCAGAACGGATAGTTCTCAGCGGAGATGCCCGCCTTCGTGAGTGCGTTGAACAGGGTGGACTTGCCGACGTTAGGCAGGCCGACGATGCCACATTGGAGGCTCATGGAAATCCTTCAGTGAATCAGTAGGTTGCGTGATGCGCTCGACGCTGCGCGCGGATTCGGAAAGCCTTCGCGTTAGGAGGGGCGCGGCAGGCTCAGCGGAGCGGACAAGTCACCGAATCGGGGCGTTGGCTCGACGATTGAGTGCGAGTTTTCACGGAAAGCGCAATTGTAACCCGTTCGCCCGCGCGGACCGGGCGGCGCATTTGCGCATCGCCACTGTAGAATCGTCAGTTCAAAGCCGGCAGCGCTCCATTTCCGGGGGACCAGCGTGCGAATGATGAGATGGGTCGGAATTGGCGTCGCCGCCGCGATCGTGGTGGGCGTGGTCGCGGCATGGGTCGCGCCGGATTTCGACGAAGCCCAGGCAACCACGGACCGTCAGACGATCGACTGTTTGTCGACCCACCTGTCGCACGCAGATCGCGCCGACATCGCACGGTTCGCTGACAAGAACGACTACGACTCGTTGTGGAGCGTGTTCGACCGCGTGTTCCCCGACTGCGCGGTGCGCAGCGATCAGCGCGATCGCAAGGCCGAGCTCGAGGCGGCCGCATGGCGCAACCTCTCGTCCGATCACGATTTCATGCGCATGCGCGAGGCGAACGCGGCGCTCGCGGCGAGCGCCTCGACGCGTTAGCACGACCCATCAGGGGCCCGCGATTGGAGCCCAAATGCCCGCGCCCGTCGATCCGTCCCCCGCACCCCCGCGGCTATAATGCGCGCATGAACGCACACCACCAGACCTTTGATGCCGCCGTGATCGGCGGCGGGCTCGTCGGCAAGACCGCGGCGCTCGCGCTCACGCAAGCCGGACTGCGCGTCGCACTGCTCGCGCAGCCTTGCGCGGCGCTGCCGGCGGGTGCTGCCTTCGACTCGCGCGTCTATGCGTTGTCGTCGAGTTCGCAGGACTTGCTCGAACGGCTGCGGGTCTGGCAGGCGCTCGATCACTCACGGCTCGGTCCCGTCTACGACATGCGCGTCTACGGCGACGCGCACGCCGAACTGCATTTCTCCGCGTTTCAGGCATCGGTGCCGCAGCTTGCGTGGATCGTCGAGTCGTCGGTGATCGAGCGCGCGCTCGATGCCGCGCTGCGCTTCCAGCCGAACCTCACATGGATCGACACGCGCGCGCAGGCACTCGATTTCTCCGTCGACAGCGCGAGCATCGGCCTCGCGAACGGCAACGTGCTCGAAGCGGACCTGGTAGTCGGCGCGGACGGCGCGCACTCGTGGGTGCGCGCGCAGATCGGCTCGAAGATGGTGCGCCGCGACTACCGGCAGATCGGCGTGGTCGCCAATTTCAAGGCAGCGAAACCGCACGGCGAAACCGCGTATCAGTGGTTCCGCGACGGCGAGATCATCGCGTTGCTGCCGATGCCGGACGGCCACCTGTCGCTGGTCTGGTCGGCCCGCACCGAACACGCCGAGCAATTGCTCGCGCTCGATCCCGAGCGGCTCGCCGCCGAAGTCGAGCACGTGAGCGGTGAACAGTTCGGCGCGCTCGAGTGTGTCACGCCCGCGCAGGGCTTCCCGCTCGCGCTGCAAACCGTCGACCGGCTGGTCGCGCCGCGTGTCGCGCTGGTCGGTGATGCCGCGCATCTGATCCACCCGCTGGCAGGGCAGGGCATGAACCTCGGCTTGCGCGACGTCGCCGCGCTCGCGAGCACGATCGGCGGCAAGGAGTCGTTTCGCGATCTCGGCGACATGGTGCTGCTGCGTCGCTACGAACGCGCGCGCCGCGAAGACATCCGCGCGCTGATGATCGCCACCGACGGCCTGCAGAAACTGTTTTCGGTGCCCGGTCCGCTCGCGCGCGCCGTGCGCAATACCGGCATGGCGTTCGTCGGCGCGCAGCCATTCATCAAGCGCTGGCTCGTGTCGGCCGCGCTGGGATAAACCGCAACGAAGCGTCGCGCGGATAGCCGATGGCCGGTCACGGGCGCCCGGGACAGGTATCATGACCGGATCGACGCGCTGCGATCCGCCCCTATCCGGCCCTTATCCGAACCCGATCGAACCTGATCGAGCCTGATCGAACCGATAGGCGGCCAAAGCGCGCGGCCGGAACGTAACGAACGCGCAGGTGCGCGAATGACCTCCAGGACTCCCGCATGAAAAAGACTTTCCGCATCGCCGCCACCGCCCTCGCGATCGCTGCCGTCACGCTCGGCTGCTCGGCGCAGGCCGACCAGACCACCGACAAGCTCAAAGCCACCCTGCAAAACCGTCTGTCCGACGTGACGATCAAGGGCGTGTCGAAGACGCCGATCGCGGGCCTGTACGAAGTGAACCTCGGCACGCAGATCATTTACAGCGATGCGAGCGGCGACTACCTGATGCTCGGCGACATGGTGGACTCGAAGACGCGCAAGAATCTGACCGAGGCACGCCTGTCGGAAACCAACCGCATCGACTTCGCGACCCTGCCGTTCGGCGACGCGGTGAAGGTCGTGCGCGGCAACGGCGCGCGCAAGATCGCGGTGTTCTCCGATCCGAACTGCCCGTACTGCAAGCAGCTCGAAAAAACGCTGCAGTCGATCGACAACGTGACGGTCTACACCTTCCTGTACCCGGTGCTGTCGCCGGATTCGACGGCCAAGTCGAAATCGATCTGGTGCTCGGCCGATCGCGCGAAGGCGTGGGAATCGTGGATGCAGGACCGTCAGGCGCCGACCGCCGCCGCCACCTGCGACACCGCCGCGATCGACAAGAACCTCGCGCTCGGCCGTTCGATGAACGTCGAGGGCACGCCGACTGTGTTCCTCGCCGACGGCCGCCGACTGCCGGGCGCCGTGCCGGCCGACCGGCTCGACAAGGAACTGTCGGCCGTGCACTGAACAGTGCGCTGCACGCAGCGTCAAGCACGCCTCAGGCGCGCAACAGATGCAACGTTCAAACGAAAGGAGGCGCACGCAGCGCCTCCTTTCGCATCGAGCCCCGAACTTCTTCGCCTCACTCTCCTGACACTCCCAAACGCCGCCGATGAAGCCGATCCGCTACACCATCGTTCCGAGTAGCCCCGCCGCCCACCTGTTCGAAGTCACCGTGACCGTCGCCGATCCCGATCCGGCCGGCCAGCGTTTCATGCTGCCGGTGTGGATTCCGGGCAGCTACATGGTGCGCGAGTTCGCGCGCAACATCGTGACGCTGCGCGCGGTCAACGACGCGGGCCGCAAGGTGCGCGTCGAGAAGGTCGATAAGCACACGTGGCAGGCCGCGCCGGTCAAGGGAGCGTTGACGCTGCGCTACGAGGTGTACGCATGGGACATGTCGGTGCGCGCCGCGCATCTGGACGACACCATCGGTTTTTTCAACGGCACGAGCGTGTTCCTGTCGCCGCTCGGCCATGAAGACGCGCAGTGCGTGGTCGATATCCAGAAGCCGCAGGGCGCCGCGTATCGCGACTGGCGCGTCGCGACCGCGCTGCCGGAAGCGCGCGGCACCCGGCGCTACGGCTTCGGCGAGTACCGCGCGCAGAACTACGACGAGCTGGTCGACCATCCGGTGACGCTCGGTGAGTTCGCGCTCGCGACGTTCAAGTCGCACGGCGTACCGCACGACGTCGTGATCGGCGGCCGTGTGATCGGGCTCGACATGGAGCGGTTGTGCCGCGACCTGAAGCGCATCTGCGAGGCGCAGATCGCACTGTTCGAACCGAAATCGAAGAAGGCGCCGGTCGAGCGCTACGTGTTCATGACGCAGGCCGTCACCGACGGTTACGGCGGCCTCGAGCATCGCGCATCGACCGCGCTGATCTGCAATCGCACCGATCTGCCCGTGCAGGGCCGCGATGCGATGAGCGAGGGCTACCGGACCTATCTCGGTCTGTGCAGCCACGAGTACTTCCACACGTGGAACGTGAAGCGGATCAAGCCGGCCGGGTTCGCGCCGTATGACCTCGGCGTCGAAAACTACACGTCGCTGCTGTGGCTGTTCGAGGGCTTCACGTCGTATTACGACGACCTGATTCTCGTGCGCAGCGGCGTGATCTCGCAGGACGACTATTTCGGCCTGCTCGGCAAGGTGATTGGCGGCGTGCAGCGCGGCAGCGGGCGCCTGAAGCAGAGCGTCGCCGAAAGCTCGTTCGACGCATGGGTCAAGTACTACCGGCAGGACGAGAACGCGCCGAACGCGATCGTCAGCTATTACACGAAGGGCTCGCTGATCGCGCTCGCGTTCGATCTGACGATCCGCGCGCAAACCGGCAATCAGAAATCGCTCGACGACGTGATGCGTCTGCTCTGGAAGCGCTTTGGCCGTGATTTTTATCGCGGCAAGCCGGTCGGCGTCGATGAAAGCGAGATCGAGGCGATTTTTGCGGAAGCGAGCGGCGCGGAACTCGCCGAACTGTTCGCCGAGGGCGTGCGCGGCACGCGCGATCTGCCGCTCGACGCGTTGCTCGCGCCGTTCGGCGTGACGCTCGCGCCGGACGTCGACAAGAACGGCAAGCCGTCGCTCGGCGTGCGGCTGCGCGGCGGCGCGGACTGCGCGCTCGCGACGGTGCACGAGGGCAGTGCCGCGCAGAAAGCCGGCCTTTCCGCTGGCGACGTGCTGATCGCGCTCGATGGCCTGCGCGTGACCGGCGGGAATATCGATGCGCTGCTGGCGCGCTACCAGCCGGGCGCGAAAGTCGAGGTGCACGCGTTCCGCCGCGATGAGCTGCGGGTCACGCAGGTGAAGCTCGACGATCCCGAAGTGGCGCGCTACAAGCTCACGGTTAGCGATCACCGTCCCGCCGCGCGCAAAGCCCTCGAGCGCTGGCTGACGAAGTGAACAGCGTGGCGGTGGGCCGCACCGGACGGTCCACCGATCGTCGCCCGTCTTGTCATCAATCGGCGGAGGAGGGCGGTGGATTGTTCTACCCATGCAACAATCCGTCGCCGCTGGACGGCTTTTTCGCCGCTCGATAAAAAAACACAATGGCTCCACTCGCGCAACACTGCGCGCCCCTACTGGAGTCAACCATGACCACGATCCTGCAAATCAACTCGGCAGCCCGTTCGCAAGGCGCGAACTCGACACTTCTCGTCAACGAACTGACCGAAAAGCTGCAACAGTCGAATCCGGGCGCGCAAGTCGTCGTCCGTAACCTGCAAGCCGAACCGCTGCCGCACCTCGACGACGCCGTGCTCGGCGCGTTTTTCACGCCGGCCGAGCAGCGCACGCCGGAACAAGCCGCCATCGCCGCGCGCAGCGAAGCGCTGATCGCCGAACTGCAAGCCGCCGACGTCATCGTGATCGGCGCGCCGATGTACAACTTCGGCATCTCGTCGCAACTGAAGACGTACTTCGACTTCATCGCGCGGGCGGGCATCACGTTCCAATACACCGCGAACGGCCCGGAAGGCCTCGTGAAGGGCAAGAAGGTGTACGTCGTGTCGGCGCGCGGCGGCAAGTATCTCGGCACGCCGAACGACAGCCAGACTCCGTATCTGAAGAGCTTCCTCGGCTTCCTCGGCATGACCGACGTGAGCTTCATCTACGCCGAAGGCCTGAACATGGGCCCGGATGCAGCGAACGCCGCGCTGAGCTCGGCGCGCGAAGTGATCGCCGCGGTTTAAGCGGCTTCGTCGTGTCGCATTGCGCCGCTTCGATGCGGCGCAAGCGGTGAAATAAAAAACGCCACGGATGGGTTCACCCTCCGTGGCGTTTTCGCTTGGTATCGACATCTTCCGACGGCGACGCCGTCACGCAAGCATTTGCGCGTCGTCCGGCAGACGCCAGTCGATCGGCTCGCGGCCGTGCTGCATTAGATATTCGTTCGCCTTCGCGAAATGACCGCAACCGAGAAAGCCGCGATGCGCGGACAACGGCGACGGATGCGGCGCCTCCAGCACATAGTGCGATTTGCCGCCGAGCAGCGCGCGCTTGGCCTGCGCATGCGCGCCCCACAGCATGAACACGAGGTCCTGATGCCGTGTCGCCAGTTCGTGGATCAGCGTGTCCGTGCATTTTTCCCAGCCGCGTTTCGCGTGGCTCGCGGCGCTGTCGCGCTCGACGGTCAGCACCGTGTTCAGCAGCAGCACGCCCTGTCTGGCCCAGCTGTCGAGGCACCCGTGCTGCGGCGTTGCGTGACCGAGACTCGCGCCGATTTCCTTGAAGATGTTGCGCAACGACGGCGGCGGCCGCACGTGCGGCGCGACCGAAAACGCGAGACCGTGCGCCTGCGGTGTGCCGCGGTCTTCGCCGTGGTACGGGTCCTGGCCGAGGATCACGACTTTCACTTCGTCGGGACTCGTCAGGCGCAGCGCGCGGAACACGTCGGCCGGATAGATGGTTTTGCCGGCAGCACGCTCCCCGTCGACGAAGCGGCACAGCGGCGCGTAGGTGTCGCTGTCGATGAAGGGTTTCAAATGCGCACGCCAAGCCGCCGGCAGCGCGGCGAATTGGGCTTCGAGCGTGGGCGGAGCGGCGGAGGTGGTGTCGGCCGAGGCTGCGGCGGGAGCTGGCGCGGCATGGTCGAACAACGACGCCTGCGGCGCACTGGAGCGGGTACGGGTAGCGGAGGTCATGGCGGGGAAGTGTCGCAGCAAACGCTGGCTAGCTCAAGTTGCGGCGAGCGAGCGCATGAGGTGCCGCGGGTTTCGTCAACCCGCGGCCATTCCGCGCCCATCCCGCGCTTACCCCGCGCGCAACCGATAGCCGCGCTGCGCCTTGCTGATGTCATCCGGCGCGAGGCCGGCAATCCGTTCGCCGAGTTCGGCGGCGAGCGTGTGAAGCGCCGCTTCGTCGCCCGACTTCAGTTCGAGTTCGATCTCCGAGATCGGCGCGCGGCGCGCTTGATCGTCGACTTCGGCGAGCACGTCGCCCTGATCGATCGCTGCCTCGATCTGAGCGCCGTCGGTGTCGAGCAGCCAGAGCGTGCGGGTGAAATTGGTGTGGAACAGCTCGATCAGCGCAGGCGCGGCCTGTTTAAGAGCGTCCGCGGCGGCGGGTTCGTCGCAGGCGCGCAGCAACGAATCGATTTCGAGCTTCGCGCCGGCGACCGGCATTTCCCATTCGTGCCGGCTATGCAGGCCGTTGGTCGCCGTGCCGACCGTCTTGAAGGTCTGCAGCCAGCCGTCCGGCGTCTGACGCAGACGCAGCGCGCTCTTCGATGACGCCAGCGTCAACTGCGGCGTGTCGAAGTAAATGTTCACGAGCTTGATCGCGCGTCCTTTCTTGCCGGCGCGCGCGGCGAACCACTCTGTCGCCGCCTGCACCTGCGAAGCCGGCAGTGCCAGCTTGATTTCGCGTTCCATGCTCATGGTACGTGTCCTTGCTTATGCGAGCGCGGTGCTCAGAAAAACATCCGCGCAAGCTCCACGCCCGGCTCGTCCGCGCGCATGAACGCCTCGCCGACGAGGAACGTATGCACGTTGCGCGCGCGCATGCGCTCGACGTCGTCGCGCGACAGGATGCCCGATTCGGTCACGACGATGCGGTCGTCGGGAATCGCGTCGAGCATGCCGAGCGTCGTGTCGAGCGAGGTCTCGAAGGTGCGCAGATTGCGGTTGTTGATGCCGATCAGCGGCGTCTTCAGCGTCAGCGCTTCCTTGAGTTCATCGCTGTCGTGCACTTCGACGAGCACCGCGAGACCGAGAGAATGCGCGAGCGCTTCGAGGTCCTGCATCTCGGCGGTTTCGAGCGCGGCGGCGATCAGCAGGATCGCGTCGGCGCCCATCGCGCGCGCTTCGACGAGCTGATACGGATCGACGATGAAGTCCTTGCGGATCACCGGCAACTGGCACGCGGCGCGCGCTTGCTGCAGATAGGCGACGCTGCCCTGGAAGAACTGCACGTCGGTCAGCACGGACAGACACGCCGCGCCGTGCTTTTCATACGAACGCGCGATGTCGGCCGGCACGAAGTGCTCGCGCAGCACGCCCTTCGACGGGCTTGCCTTCTTCACTTCGGAGATCACCGCGGCGAGACCGGCCGCGTGCTTCGCGCGGATTGCGCCGACGAAGTCGCGCAGATCGCGCGACGACGCTTCGAGCCGCAATGCTTCGAGCGGCACGCTCTGCTCGGCCGCCCGGATTTCTTCGCGTTTGACCGCGATGATGCGGTCGAGAATGTCGCTCATAAATGTCTCGCTACGTGATTACTGCTTGAATTGCTGGGTGAAGCGCACCAGTTGGTCGACCTTCGCGCGCGCCTTGCCGCTCGCGATCGCTTCGCGCGCGAGCACGATGCCGTCCGCGATCGTGGCCGCGACGTTCGCCGAATAGAGCGCGGTGCCGGCGTTCAGCGTGACGATCTCGCGCGCGACGCCGGGTTTGTTGTCGAGCGCGTCGAGCAGCATGACCTTCGACTCGTTCGCGTCGGCCACCTTCAGCGTGCGATTCGACACCATCTGCATGCCGAAGTCCTCCGGATGGATTTCGTACTCGCGGATTTCGCCGTCGCGCAACTCGCCGACCAGCGTCGCGCCGCCGAGCGACACTTCGTCCATGCCGTCCATCCCGTACACGACGAGCACGTGCCTCGCGCCGAGGCGCTGCATCACGCGTACCTGAATGCCGACGAGGTCGGGGTGGAACACGCCCATCAGTTGATTCGGCGCGCCGGCTGGATTGGTGAGCGGCCCGAGGATGTTGAAGATCGTGCGTACGCCTAGTTCGCGGCGCACCGGCGCGACATTTTTCATCGCCGGATGATGGTTCGGCGCGAACATGAAGCCCATGCCCGTTTCCGCGATCGATGCCGCGACCTGCTCCGGCTGCAGATCGATGTTGACACCGAGCGCTTCGAGCACGTCCGCGCTGCCGGACTTGCTCGACACGCCGCGATTGCCGTGCTTCGCGACTTTCGCGCCGGCTGCGGCCGACACGAACATCGTCGCGGTGGAAATGTTGAAGGTGTGCGCGCCGTCGCCGCCGGTGCCGACGATATCGACGAAGTTCGAGTTGTCCTGCACTTCGACGTGCCGGGCAAATTCACGCATCACCGTGGCAGCCGCAGTGATTTCGCCGATGGTCTCTTTTTTGACGCGCAGGCCGGTGAGGATCGCCGCCGACATCACGGGCGAGAGTTCGCCGCGCATGATGAGGCGCATCAGGTGCAGCATTTCGTCGTGGAAAATCTCGCGGTGCTCGATGGTCCGCTGCAACGCGTCCTGGGGCGTAATGGACATGATCTCGTCTCTCTTTGTGTCAGGCATTGCGGGACGCAGCGTTGTTCGGGGCCTTGCCGGCGACGGCGAGCTTCGACTGCTTGACGAAGTTTTCGAGCAGCGCGTGGCCGTGTTCGGAAAGGATCGATTCCGGGTGGAATTGCACGCCTTCCACGGCCAGTTCCTTGTGGCGCACGCCCATGATTTCACCGTCTTCGGTCCATGCCGAGACTTCGAGGCAGTCGGGCAGCGATTCGCGTTCGATCGCGAGCGAATGGTAGCGCGTGACCGTGAAGTGCTTCGGCAGGTCGGCGAACACGCCCTTGCAGTCGGTTTCGATCGTGCTGACCTTGCCGTGCATGATGGTCTGCGCGCGCACGACGCGCCCGCCGAACGCCTCGCCGATCGCCTGATGGCCGAGGCACACGCCGAGAATCGGCGTCTTGCCGGAGAATTCGCGCAGCACGTCGAGCGTGATGCCCGCGTGTTGCGGATTGCTCGGGCCGGGCGACAGGCAGATGCGCTCGGGGTTCAGCTTCGCGATTTCATCGAGCGTGATTTCGTCGTTGCGGTAGGTGCGCACGTCTTCGCCGAGTTCGCCGAAGTACTGCACCAGGTTGTAGGTGAACGAGTCGTAGTTGTCGATCATGAGCAGCATGGTGTGTCTCCGGTCAGAAGTCGCTATCGAGGCCGTCCTGGACCTGCTCGGCAGCGCGCAGCACCGCGCGCGCCTTGTTCTCGGTCTCTTGCCATTCGGATTCCGGCACCGAATCGGCGACCACGCCCGCGGCCGCCTGCACATACAAATTGCCGTTCGCGATCACGCCGGTGCGGATCGTGATGGCCAGATCCATCTCGCCGGTGAACGACAGATAACCAACCGCCCCGCCGTAGAGGCCGCGCTTGATGGGTTCGAGCTCGTCGATCAGCTCCATCGCGCGGACCTTCGGCGCGCCCGACAGCGTGCCGGCCGGGAAGGTGGCGCGCAGCACGTCGAAATTGGTCATGTCGTTCTTGAGCTTGCCTTCGACCGAGCTGACGATGTGCTGCACGTGCGAGTATTTTTCGATCACCATCTTGTCGGTCACGACGACCGAGCCGATCTGCGCGATGCGGCCGACGTCGTTGCGCGCGAGGTCGATCAGCATCACGTGTTCGGCAATTTCCTTCGGGTCGTTCAGCAGTTCGGTCGCGAGCGCGGCGTCGCGCTCGGGCGTGTTGCCGCGGGGACGCGTGCCAGCGAGCGGGCGGATCGTGACGATACGGTCCTCGCCGCGCTTTTCCTGACGCACCAGGATTTCCGGCGACGCGCCGACCACGTGGAAGTCGCCAAAGTTGTAGTAATACATATACGGCGACGGATTCAGCGAGCGCAGCGCGCGATACAGCGACAGTGGATTGTCGCGGTACGGCTTGGTCAGGCGCTGGCCGACCTGCACCTGCATCAGTTCGCCGGCGGCGATGTATTCCTTGGCCTTGCGCACGGCGGCCAGGTAATCGTCTTTCGCGAACTCGCGGTAGATCTCGGTGCGCACACTAGCCGACACGACGGGCGGCTCGACCGTGACGCGCAGCCGCTGGCGCAGTTCGCGCAGACGGTGCTTCGCTTTCGTATAGGCCTCGGCCTGGGTCGGGTCCGCGTAGACCACCAGATAGAGCTTGCCCGCGAGGTTGTCGATGACGGCGACTTCCTCGGTCAGCAGCAACTGAATGTCGGGCAGGTTCAGATCGTCTTTCGGCGCGCTGTGCGCGAGCTTCTTCTCGATGTAGCGCACCGCGTCATAGCCGAAGTAGCCGGCGAGACCGCCCGTGAAGCGCGGCAGCCCCGGGCGTTGCGCGACCTTGAAGCGCGCCTGGAACTGCTGGATGAAGGCGAGCGGATCGCCGTCGCGCGTTTCGACGACCTTGCCGTCGCGCACCACTTCCGACACGCCGTTGCGCGTGCGCACGAGAGTGCGCGCCGGCAGCCCGATGAACGAATAACGCCCGAAGCGTTCGCCGCCGACCACAGATTCCAGCAGAAACGAGTTTGCGCCGTTGCGCTCGGTCTGCGCGAGCTTCAGGTACAGCGACAGCGGCGTTTCGAGGTCGGCGAGCGCTTCGGCGATCAGCGGGATGCGGTTGAAACCCTCGTTGGCGAGGGACTGGAATTCGAGTTCGGTCATGTTCCGATCCTGTACGGTGGTCCGGCGGCAGCAAGCGTCGGGCAAAGCGGGGCGAAGCGCCTCCGGTCAGGGCGTGGGTCGACGTTCTCGACACGATGATACCGACCGGCGCGGGTCTTCCATCGGCGCGTGCGAGCGGTGCGGGTGAGCGACCGTACCTTGCGGGTACGCGCAGGCCCAATCAGCCGATGCAGCAGCGCAAATACAAAACGATGGAAAAGGCGCGTAAGCGCAGCGAAGTAAAAAACGGTTGCCGAAGACAAGCTTCAGCGTATCTCAGGCGAGGTTAGCGCGACCAGCGACGCCAGGGCCAGGCTCCCCGGTCGATGCTAATCAGACTCCGTTTTTTATTCAGAAACATGAGGATGAAGGACTGTTAAGTCGTGGATTGGTGCGCTGCGATCGCCTTGGCGGCGTCGAGCAGCGAGGCAACTATACCATCGGATTTTATTGTTTGTATAGCTTGGCCGTGGTTGTAGCCGTAGGGCACCGTCAGTGTCGCCATACCGGCCGCGCGGCCCGCCAGCGCGTCGTTTTCCGAGTCGCCGATTGCGACCGTGGCGCTCGGTTCGACGCCGAGTTGAGCGGCGGCGGTCAGCATCGGCAGCGGGTCCGGTTTCTTTTTCGCGAGACTGTCGCCGCCGAGCACGACGCTGAAATACTGCGCGAGTCCGTATTGCTGCAGCAATTCGAGCGCGAAGCGGTGCGGCTTGTTGGTCACGCAGGCGAGCTTCAGGCCCGCGTCGCGCAGCGCGCGCAGACCGGCTTCGACGTCCGGATAAAGCCGCGTGTGCACGCCGTTGATCTTCGCGTACTCGGCCTGATAGATCGCGAGCGCTTCGTCGAAGCGCTCTTGCGCGTGTTCGGTTTCGAAGCGCGGGGCGAGCACGCTGCGGATCAGATGCTCCGAACCCTTGCCGACATAGCCGACCACTTCCTCGCGCGTCGTTTCGTCCGCGTCGAGCTGAGCGAGCATGCCGTTCAGGCCGGCGGTGAAGTCGTCGGCGGTGTCGATCATCGTGCCGTCGAGGTCGATGATCGCGGCTTCGAGGCGCGGGCCGGCAAAGGACGGGGCGGGGTAGGGAACAGTCATCGTCAGGTCAGCGCTGGACAGTGGCGAGGGCGGCGCGCATCTTGTCGATCACGACCTTGTGATCGGGCTGGCCGAAGATCGCCGAGCCGGCCACGAACGTGTCCGCGCCGGCCGCCGCGATTTGCGCGATGTTGTCGACCTTCACGCCGCCGTCCACTTCGAGATGGATCTCTCGGCCGGTGCGCTCGCTGTACGCGTCGATGCGCTTGCGCGCTTCGCGCAGCTTGTTGAGCGCCTCGGGGATGAACGACTGGCCGCCAAAGCCCGGATTCACCGACATGATCAGCACGAGGTCGACCTTGTCCATCACATGATCGAGATAGTTCAGCGACGTCGCCGGATTGAACACGAGGCCGGCCTTGCAGCCGTGATCGCGGATCAGCGACAGCGTGCGGTCGATGTGATCCGACGCTTCCGGGTGAAAACTGATCAGGTTCGCGCCGGCTTTCGCGAAGTCCGGCACGATGCGGTCGACCGGGCGCACCATCAGGTGCACGTCGATCGGCACGTCGACGTGCGGGCGGATCGCTTCGCAAACGAGTGGGCCGATAGTCAGGTTCGGCACGTAGTGGTTGTCCATCACGTCGAAGTGGATCCAGTCGGCGCCGGCAGCGACGACGTTGCGGACCTCTTCACCCAGACGGGCGAAATCGGCGGAGAGAATGCTGGGGGCGATGCGAAATTGCGTCATGACGGGGGGCGGATGCAAGCGGGAAAGCGCCATTTTACCGTTTTTGCGCGTGCGGACCGGCGCGCTGGCCGCGATTGGCGTGGCGGAATCGCGCGATGAAACGGCGCAGAGTGTCGGCGCAATAGTGGCATCGAAAGGCGGCGCGGCAAGCAGCCGTGTCCCAACGTGTTAGACACTCCTGGCCGAAAGGCTTGTCTGGTTGCGGCCATGCCGCGCATCAAGCAGAATGCCACTCCATGAGCGCCGCATCGCCGTTGCACCCGCAGACCATTGGCGTTCGGGGCCTTCCACGATTTTTCACAGCCCGTTTGATCAGATCGGAATCAGGATGAGCCAGTACGAATTCAGCGTGTCGGCGCAGGTGCAATACCTGCCCGAAGAATCGGACCCGGAGCGTCGCCAGTACGCCTTTGCCTACACGCTGACCATCCGTAACACCGGCCAGGTGCCTGCACAGTTGATCGCGCGTCACTGGATCATCACCGACAGCGAAAACACCGTGCAGGAAGTCAAAGGCTTGGGCGTGGTCGGTCATCAGCCGCTGCTCAAACCGGGCGAGCATTTCGAATACACGAGTTGGGCAGTGATCGCGACGCCGGTCGGCACGATGCGCGGCGATTATTTCTGCGTGGCGGAGGATGGCGAGCGCTTCGAGGCGCCGGTGCCGGAGTTCGTATTGCGCATGCCGCGAACGTTGCATTGAACCGGCGCGGTCCTGCGCGGTCATTAATGAGTTCGTGTGGGCGCGCGACGCAGCGGGCAGTTGAGTGGCAGGTTGGATGAGCGCTCGGCCGAGCGCTTGATGCACGAGGGGTTGCGCGGTTCTGCGTGCAGCCCGCAGGTCAAGGTCAATGCGGCTTTTGCTGTTGGGACCGTTCCGCCGAGCTGGCACGTCGCGCTTTTTTCTTGCCGGACGACGTCCACACAACGATAAAGACGAGCAGGAATAGCGCGACCAGCGATTCCAGCGCGAAGATGAGCATCGGGTATTCGTCGAACAGATCAGACATGGCGGTTTCCATCAAGAACGAACATTGTATGCGTTTTGTCCGCAGGGCCGGCGCGTGGCTCGGAGCGTTGTCGGTTGCAGTGTTGCTTGCCTCCTGCGGTGGCGGCGGCGCGATCCGGCCTTCACCGCCGAGCGGTGCGGCGATCATCCCCGGCCAGATCGCGTCGGCGCGCCTGACCGCGGTTGCATGGCAACAGGTGCCGGGCTGGCAGGACGACTCGCTGATCGGCGCGACCGCCGCATTGCGGCAAAACTGCACGAGGCTCGCGCGTCAGCCGGACTGGTCGCGTGCGTGCGCGGCGGCCGCGCAAATCGACGATCTCGACCTCACCAGCGCGCGCGCCTTCTTCGAAGCCTACTTCACGCCGTTCCAGCTCGCGAATAGCGACGGCACGCTCGACGGTCTGGTCACCGGTTACTACGAGCCCCTGCTGCGGGGCTCGCGCGCGCGGCACGGCGTGTATCAGACCGCGCTGTACCGCTGGCCCGCCGGCTATCGCGCGGGGGCGCCGTTGCCGGCGCGCGCCCAGCTCGAACGCTCGGGCGCGCTCAGCGGCAACGAACTCGTGTGGGTCGACGATCCGATCGAAGCGTTCTTTCTGCAGGTGCAAGGCTCCGGGCGCATCGTGATGGAAGACGGCAGTGTGATGCGCGTCGGCTTTGGCGGGACCAACAATCAGCCGTACAAGTCGATCGGGCGCTGGCTCCTCGATCATGGCGAGATCACGCCGGCGCAGGCGACGATGCAGGGCATCAAGGCATGGGCCCGCGCGAATCCGACGCGCGTCGATGGCCTGCTCGACAGCAATCCGCGCTTCGTGTTTTTCCGCGAGATGCCGTCGGCGGAAAGTGTGCCGAGCGGCGGCGCGGACGGTCCAATCGGCGCGCTCGGCGTGCCGTTGACGCCGGAGCGCTCGATTGCGGTCGATCCGAGCGCGATTCCGCTCGGCACGCCGGTTTTCCTGCAGACCACGCGGCCGCTGACGAATTCGCCAATGAACCGTCTCGTGTTCGCGCAGGATACTGGTACCGCGATCAAAGGCGGCGTGCGCGCCGACTACTTCTGGGGCCTCGGCGACGATGCCGGCGATCTGGCTGGCAAGATGAAGCAGGGCGGCCGGATGTGGTTGCTGCTGCCGAATTCGTGAGGCGGTGCGGCGGAGAGGGAAGCGTGACTGCCGTTTGAGTAGCAGCAGTTTTCGCAAGGCGGGTTTGAGGCTACCGCGAAGCCTTAAATAGATGTCGTTGAAATCGGCGTCACGTGTGGATCAGAATCCGTGCGTGACGCCGTTTTTCGTTTGGCTCGTACGCTGCGCGTCGTTGCCCGTTGCATCTTGCCCGACTTAGAGGCCCGACTTGCGCTTGTCTATCACGCGCCGCGCCTTGCCCACCGAGCGCTCGATTCCATTCACCGGCAGCACGTTCACCACCGCGCTCACGCCAATCAGCGCCTTGATGTCGTAAGCCAGCGCGTTTTTCGCCGCGGTTAGCGCCGCGGTATCCGGCGCGCTTTCGGGGCACGGTTCGACGTTCAGTGTCAACACATCGAGTGGCCCTTCCTTCGTCAGCACAATCTGATAGTGCGGCGCCAGCGCGCGCTGCTTGAGCAATAGTTCTTCGATCTGGGTCGGGAACACGTTGACACCGCGCACGATCATCATGTCGTCCGAGCGGCCCGTGATCTTTTCCATACGCCGCATCGTGCGGGCGGTGCCCGGCAGCAGGCGCGTGAGATCGCGCGTGCGGTAGCGGATGATCGGCAGCGCTTCTTTCGTCAGCGACGTGAACACGAGTTCGCCGAGTTCGCCATCGGGGAGCACCTCGCCCGTTTCGGGGTCGATGATCTCGGGATAGAAATGGTCTTCCCAGATCGTCGGACCGTCTTTGGTTTCGACGCACTCCGAGGCGACGCCCGGGCCCATCACTTCGGAAAGACCGTAGATGTCGACCGCGTCGATGCCCATACGTTTTTCGATCGCCTCGCGCATGTCGTTGGTCCACGGCTCAGCGCCAAAGATGCCGATGCGCAATGAGCAGCTGGCCGGGTCGATACCCTGGCGTTCGAATTCGTCGGCGATCGACAGCATGTAGCTCGGCGTCACCATGATGATGTCGGGGCGGAAATCCTGGATCAGCTGCACCTGCTTTTCGGTCTGGCCACCGCCGAACGGAATCACGGTGAGCCCCGCGCGCTCGGCGCCGTAATGCGCGCCGAGGCCGCCCGTGAAGAGGCCGTAGCCGTAGCTCACGTGCACCTTGTCGCCGCGCTTCGCGCCGGCGGCGCGTACCGAACGGGCGACGAGATTCGCCCACGTGTCGATGTCGCGCGCCGTATAGCCGACGACAGTCGGCTTGCCGGTCGTTCCAGACGACGCATGGATTCGCGAAATCTGCTCTTGGGGCACGGCGAACATTCCGAACGGGTAGTTGTCGCGCAAATCCTTTTTCGTCGTGAACGGAAACCGAGCGAGATCCGCGAGCGACTTGACATCGCCTGGATGGACGCCGGCTTCGTCGAACTTGCGCCGATACACCGGCGAATTTTCATACGCATGGGTGAGCGACCATTTGAGCCGTTCAAGTTGGAGCGCGGCGAGCTCGTCGCGGCTGGCGGTCTCGATCGGATCGAGCGGAAGAGCGGTGCTCATCGAATGTCTCCTTGCTGCCTCAGTATCTGGGTCTGATATGTGACGCATTGGCGCCAGAGCGCCACGCGGACAATTGCCCGCGTGGGCGGTTCTGGCTGGCCGCCGCCAATCGTTAGTCGCCGGTGGGAATCAGGTTACCCTTGATTTGCGCCGACTTGCCGCGAAACATTGCGACAGTCTCGCCGGCGCGATTCGTCACGCGAATATCGTAGATTCCAGTGCGCCCGCTCAATGTCTGTTCGACCGCTTCGGCGCTCAGCACGTCGCCGCCGTGGACCGGCCGCAGATACTCTATCGAGCAGCCGGCGGCGACTGTGTTGATGTTGTAGGTGTTACAGGCGAACGCGAAGGTCGAATCGGCGAGTGTGAAGATCAGGCCGCCGTGGCAGATCTGATGCCCGTTCAGGAAGTCGTCGCGCACCGCCATGCGCAGCCGCGCATAGCCGGGGCGCACTTCGAGAATCTCGAGCCCGAGCGCGCGACTGCAGGCGTCGTTTTCGTACATCGCGGCGGCCGTCGCGCGGGCGAGTTCGTCTGCCGTCATTTGGTCGGGCGAGGTGGTTTGTGTGGGCATCTCAACGTCCCTCGAAGCGCGGCGCGCGTTTTTCGATAAATGCCTGCACGCCTTCCGCATAATCATGCGAGGCGCCTAGTTCGCGCTGCAGATCGCGCTCGAGATCGAGTTGCTGGTCGAGCGTTTGCGTCGTGCCCGCACGCATCGCCTGCTTGATCGCGGCGATCGCGCGCGTCGGTTGCTGGGCGAGCTGGGCCGCGAGTTTTGTCGCTGCCGGCGCCAGTTCGGCGTCGTCGAGCACTTGCCAGATCAAGCCCCAGCTTTCGGCTTTTTCGGCGCTGAGCTTGTCGCCGGTGATTGCGAGGCCGAGCGCGCGGGCCATGCCAACGCGCTGCGGCAGGAACCACGTGCCGCCCGAATCCGGCACGAGGCCGATCTTCACGAATGCCTGGATGAAACTCGCGGAGCGAGCCGCGAGCACCAGGTCGCACGCGAACGCCAGATTGGCGCCCGCGCCGGCGGCCGTGCCGTTGACCGCCGCGATCACCGGAAACGGCAGCGCCTGCAGACGGCGGATCAGCGGATTGAAGTATTCATCGATCACGGCGCCGAGGTCGGTCATCGCGCCGGGCGTGAAATCGAGGTCGGCGAGATCCTGGCCGGCGCAGAAGCCGCGCCCGGCGCCAGTGAACACGAGCGCACGGGCGCCGGAGTTTTCGACCTGGTCCAGCGCCGCGCCGAGTTCCTGATGCATCGCGCGCGTGAAGCTGTTGAGCTTGTCCGGGCGGTTCAGCGTGATGGTGGCGACGTGGCTCGATGAGTCGATGTCCAGCCGGATCGCTTCGTATGACATGGGGTGTCTCCTCAAACTCTCTTTGGACGATGGCACGGTGGCTCGGCCAAGGTCGGCGCGTGAGGCCGACCCGATGTCTGATGTTAGTCAGAGCGCACGACCCGGTCCATCTGCCGAACGGCATAGGACGGAGTCGTGCGTAGCGTTGAAGCCGTGTCTTATGCCGTTCAGCCAGCTACCGCCGGCGCCGCTTTCGGTTCAACATGAATACGGCTTTGAACGACACGGAAGCGGTTCGCGACGAAAGCGGCATCGGCCAGCGCGGCATTGGCGGCCGGGTTTGCGCCGGTGCCGTGGAAGTCCGAAAATGCCGCGGACTGGTTGACGAACACACCGCCGGTCAGGTTGATCGACAGCGCGACACCGCCGCGAATCGACGCTTCGTGCGCCGCTTCGAGCACCGCGTCGTCCGTGCTGTAGACCGCCAGCGTCAGCGCACCGTGGTCGGCGGCAATGTCGCCAGCGAGGTCGAGCGACTGTGCGGTCGAATCCGTAGCGATGACGAACGAGATCGGCCCGAACCATTCTTTCGTGAACTGGGCGTAATCGGTCGCGGCGTCGAGTTGCAGTACGAGCGGCGTGCGCACGCGAGCGCCCGAAAAGGCCGGATGCTCGAGCGTCTGGCTCGCGACGAGGACGCGGCCAAGTTTGGCGGCTTCGTCGATGCGCTGCACGACACCTTCGTTCTGAATCGCGCCAAGCAGTTCGACTGCGCGGGCCGGATCGGCGACGAGCTTTTGCACCGCACCGGCAAGCGCGTGGGCGACCTCGTCGAAGCTGAACGTGCCTTCTGCGGTGCGAATGCCGCCCCGCGGTACATAGATGTTTTGCGGCGCGGTGCACATCTGGCCCGAGTACAGCGCCAGCGAGAACGCGATGTTGCGGGCGGCCGCCTTGATGTCGTCGACCGAGTCGATAACGATCTGGTTGACGCCGGCTTTCTCCGTGTAGACCTGCGCCTGGTGTGCGTTGCGCTCGAGCCAGGTGCCATTCTGGGTGCTGCCCGTGAAGTCGATCAGCTTGATCTCAGGGCGCTGTGCGAGTTGCTGGACGAGGGCGCCGTCGTTCGGGTCGGTGGCCAGCAGCGTGACGACGTTCGGATCGAAACCCGCTTCGCGCAACACGTCTCGCGCGATGCGCACGGTCAGCGCGAGCGGAAGGATTGCGCCCGGATGCGGCTTGACGATTACCGTGTTGCCGGTGGCCAGATCGGCGAACAGGCCGGGATAGCCGTTCCACGTCGGGAACGTGCAGCAGCCGAGCACGAGGCCTATGCCGCGCGGCACGACGGTGTAGCGCTTGTGCATCGCGAGCGGCGGGTTTTTGCCTTGCGGTTTTTCCCAATGCGCGTCGGCGGGAATGCGGCGCAGTTGATCCCAGGCATACGCGACCGCTTCGAGCGCGCGATCCTGTGCGTGCGGACCGCCTGCCTGGAAGGCCATCATGAACGCCTGGCCGGTCGTGTGCATCACGCTGTAGCCGAGTTCGAAACTGGCGCGATTCAGACGCGCGAGGATTTCGAGGCTAACGCCGATCCATGCCTGCGGGCCGGCCGCGCGCCACTCGCGTTGCGCCGCCGTGGATGCGGCGATAAGCGCGCCCGGATCGGCTTTCGGGTAACGCACGCCGAGCGGGAAGCCGAATGGCGAGACTTCGGCGCCGACGGTCTCTCCCGTCGACGGTTGGTCTAGTTCGAACGTCTTGTCCAGGTGCGCCTTGAACGCGGCTTCGCCGTCCGCGTTGGCTGTTTCCCCGTACACTTTCGGACTGGGCATCTCGGAGAATGGGCTCCAGTAGCCGCGCGTTTCGAGCGCGGCGAGCGCTTTGTGCAGCGTGTCTTCGTGCTTGGTGAATAGCGGATGTGTCATGGCAAAGGGGCTCGGCTGTACGTTGGGAGAAAACCTGTCAAATAATTGACCGACCGGTTGGTTGGGGAATGGTAGCATCACTACGAACGATGCGCGAAGCGTTTTTCGCGTGCGATTAACCCTTATGGAGGCGGCATGGCTTACGAAAACATTCTGGTTGAAACGCGGGGACGGGTCGGACTGATTACTCTCAATCGTCCGAAGGCTCTAAATGCACTGAACGACGCGCTGATGGACGAACTGGGCGCTGCGTTGCGCGAATTCGACGGCGACGAGTCGATTGGCGCAATCGTCGTAACGGGCAGCGAGAAGGCGTTCGCGGCCGGCGCGGATATCGGCATGATGGCGTCGTACACCTATATGGATGTCTACAAGGGTGACTACATCACGCGCAACTGGGAAACGGTTCGCTCGATCCGTAAGCCGATCATTGCCGCGGTGGCGGGCTTCGCGCTCGGCGGCGGCTGCGAACTCGCGATGATGTGTGACATCATTTTCGCCGCCGACACGGCGAAGTTCGGTCAGCCGGAAATCAAGCTCGGGATCATGCCGGGCGCGGGCGGCACGCAGCGTTTGCCGCGGGCGGTGTCAAAAGCGAAGGCGATGGACCTTTGTTTGACCGCCCGTTTCATGGATGCCGCCGAAGCGGAGAGCGCCGGACTGGTTTCGCGCGTGATCCCGGCGGCATCGCTGCTTGACGAAGCGGTTGGCGCGGCTGCCACCATTGCGGAATTCCCGCTGCCGGCGGTGCTGATGGTCAAGGAATCGGTCAATCGAGCCTATGAAACGACGCTGGCGGAGGGTGTGCATTTCGAGCGCCGGCTGTTCCATTCGCTCTTCGCTACCGAAGACCAGAAGGAGGGCATGGCCGCGTTCGTAGAGAAGCGCAAACCGGTTTTCAAGCACCGTTAATACGCTTGTCAAAATATCGCTTGCAAGTCGCAATGGCGGCGACTAGAATTCCGCTCTTTCGTGCTCCGGACGCCGGAGCGCGGAGAGGCGGGAAGCCTTTGTTGGCGAGGGCTTCAGCGGCGTGGGCAGGTTAAGCAAGTGATAAAAACCTGTTGACGATCCGGTGAAAGTTCTCCATAATCTCGTTTCTCTGCTGCAGACGCAGCGACGCAAACGAAGCAGTGCCGGGTGGTGGTAGTTCCGGCGTTGCGGGTTGGGCGGATCGATCTTTAAAAACTAACAGCCGATAAGTGTGGGCGCTTGATGCGGAATGCGGCGGCGGGTTCGTATGAATCTGCTGCAAGGCAAAAGTATCAGAAGCCTCACACAGTATTAGAGGAAGGTTTATCTGTCGAAAGACGGATGGATCATCGTCAGTACGTTGAGTGAGCGACCGGTTCGTCAGCAGGAAACTGCGGAACCGAAAACAGTAACAGGTTTGAACTGAAGAGTTTGATCCTGGCTCAGATTGAACGCTGGCGGCATGCCTTACACATGCAAGTCGAACGGCAGCACGGACTTCGGTCTGGTGGCGAGTGGCGAACGGGTGAGTAATACATCGGAACGTGTCCTGGAGTGGGGGATAGCCCGGCGAAAGCCGGATTAATACCGCATACGCTCTGTGGAGGAAAGCGGGGGATCTTTCGGGACCTCGCGCTCAAGGGGCGGCCGATGGCAGATTAGGTAGTTGGTGGGGTAAAGGCCTACCAAGCCGACGATCTGTAGCTGGTCTGAGAGGACGACCAGCCACACTGGGACTGAGACACGGCCCAGACTCCTACGGGAGGCAGCAGTGGGGAATTTTGGACAATGGGCGCAAGCCTGATCCAGCAATGCCGCGTGTGTGAAGAAGGCCTTCGGGTTGTAAAGCACTTTTGTCCGGAAAGAAAACCTCGTGGCTAATATCCGTGAGGGATGACGGTACCGGAAGAATAAGCACCGGCTAACTACGTGCCAGCAGCCGCGGTAATACGTAGGGTGCGAGCGTTAATCGGAATTACTGGGCGTAAAGCGTGCGCAGGCGGTGCTGTAAGACCGATGTGAAATCCCCGGGCTTAACCTGGGAACTGCATTGGTGACTGCAGCGCTGGAGTATGGCAGAGGGGGGTGGAATTCCACGTGTAGCAGTGAAATGCGTAGAGATGTGGAGGAACACCGATGGCGAAGGCAGCCCCCTGGGCCAATACTGACGCTCATGCACGAAAGCGTGGGGAGCAAACAGGATTAGATACCCTGGTAGTCCACGCCCTAAACGATGTCAACTGGTTGTCGGGCCTTCATTGGCTTGGTAACGTAGCTAACGCGTGAAGTTGACCGCCTGGGGAGTACGGTCGCAAGATTAAAACTCAAAGGAATTGACGGGGACCCGCACAAGCGGTGGATGATGTGGATTAATTCGATGCAACGCGAAAAACCTTACCTACCCTTGACATGGATGGAATCCTGGTGAGAGCCGGGAGTGCCCGAAAGGGAGCCATCACACAGGTGCTGCATGGCTGTCGTCAGCTCGTGTCGTGAGATGTTGGGTTAAGTCCCGCAACGAGCGCAACCCTTGTCCCTAGTTGCTACGCAAGAGCACTCCAGGGAGACTGCCGGTGACAAACCGGAGGAAGGTGGGGATGACGTCAAGTCCTCATGGCCCTTATGGGTAGGGCTTCACACGTCATACAATGGTCGGAACAGAGGGTTGCCAAGCCGCGAGGTGGAGCCAATCCCAGAAAACCGATCGTAGTCCGGATCGCACTCTGCAACTCGAGTGCGTGAAGCTGGAATCGCTAGTAATCGCGGATCAGCATGCCGCGGTGAATACGTTCCCGGGTCTTGTACACACCGCCCGTCACACCATGGGAGTGGGTTTTACCAGAAGTGGCTAGTCTAACCGCAAGGAGGACGGTCACCACGGTAGGATTCATGACTGGGGTGAAGTCGTAACAAGGTAGCCGTATCGGAAGGTGCGGCTGGATCACCTCCTTTCCAGAGCTATGCATTCAGTGCATTCAAGTGCTCACGCTTATCGGCTGTGGTTTAGAGAAGCAACGCAGACAGACTCAGGGGTCTGTAGCTCAGTCGGTTAGAGCACCGTCTTGATAAGGCGGGGGTCGATGGTTCGAATCCATCCAGACCCACCATCTTTGTCTGCTGGTGCTGACTGGGACACCCTTGAGTCGGGTATGACCGGGGGATTAGCTCAGCTGGGAGAGCACCTGCTTTGCAAGCAGGGGGTCGTCGGTTCGATCCCGTCATCCTCCACCAATCCTCAATGCGCAGGGTTCTGCCTGAAGGCAGAGCGTTGCGCATTGGCGATTGAGCCAGTCAGAGCGGTACACGATTCAATCGTGATATCGGCTGTCGTTCTTTAACAATCAGGAAGAAGTAGTAAAGAGATTCACGAAAGCGTACCTGGAGATGGGTATGCGAGTAGGTGAATCAGGGTTGTGATTGTATCGATGTATTTTAAGGGAATCGAGAGATTGCCTTTGGAATACGGCGCAACACGAATACTCAACCTGTAGCGGCATGTGATCTGCGGTGAGCAATCATTGAGACACACCCGTTATAGGGTCAAGCGAACAAGTGCATGTGGTGGATGCCTTGGCGATCACAGGCGATGAAGGACGCGGTAGCCTGCGAAAAGCTCCGGGGAGCTGGCAAACGAGCTTTGATCCGGAGATGTCCGAATGGGGAAACCCACTCCTAATGGAGTATCCGTAGCTGAATCCATAGGCTACGTGAAGCGAACGCGGTGAACTGAAACATCTAAGTAACCGCAGGAAAAGAAATCAACCGAGATTCCCAAAGTAGTGGCGAGCGAAATGGGATGAGCCTGTACTCTTTATTCTCATTGTTAGTCGAACGCTCTGGAAAGTGCGGCCATAGCAGGTGATAGCCCTGTAGACGAAAACAGCGGGAAAGAACTGGGTGTACGAGAAGTAGGGCGGGACACGTGAAATCCTGTCTGAAGATGGGGGGACCATCCTCCAAGGCTAAATACTCGTGATCGACCGATAGTGAACCAGTACCGTGAGGGAAAGGCGAAAAGAACCCCGGGAGGGGAGTGAAACAGATCCTGAAACCGCATGCATACAAACAGTCGGAGCCTCTGCGAAGGGGTGACGGCGTACCTTTTGTATAATGGGTCAGCGACTTACATTCAGTGGCGAGCTTAACCGATTAGGGCAGGCGTAGCGAAAGCGAGTCCGAACAGGGCGTCCAGTCGCTGGGTGTAGACCCGAAACCAGGTGATCTATCCATGGCCAGGTTGAAGGCACGGTAACACGTGCTGGAGGACCGAACCCACTAACGTTGAAAAGTTAGGGGATGAGCTGTGGATAGGGGTGAAAGGCTAAACAAACCTGGAAATAGCTGGTTCTCTCCGAAAACTATTTAGGTAGTGCCTCGTGTATCACCTTCGGGGGTAGAGCACTGTCATGGTTGTGGGGTCCATTGCGGATTACTACGCCATAGCAAACTCCGAATACCGAAGAGTGCAATCACGGGAGACAGACATCGGGTGCTAACGTCCGGTGTCAAGAGGGAAACAACCCAGACCGCCAGCTAAGGTCCCCAAATATGGCTAAGTGGGAAACGAAGTGGGAAGGCTAAAACAGTCAGGAGGTTGGCTTAGAAGCAGCCACCCTTTAAAGAAAGCGTAATAGCTCACTGATCGAGTCGTCCTGCGCGGAAGATGTAACGGGGCTAAGCCATATACCGAAGCTGCGGATGCACATTTATGTGCATGGTAGGAGAGCGTTCCGTAAGCCTGCGAAGGTGCACTGGAAAGTGTGCTGGAGGTATCGGAAGTGCGAATGCTGACATGAGTAGCGATAAAGGGGGTGAAAGGCCCCCTCGCCGTAAGCCCAAGGTTTCCTACGCAACGTTCATCGGCGTAGGGTGAGTCGGCCCCTAAGGCGAGGCAGAAATGCGTAGCTGATGGGAAGCAGATTAATATTTCTGCACCATTGTGAAATGCGATGGGGGGACGGATCGCGGAAGGTTGTCCGGGTGTTGGAAGTCCCGGTCGCTGCATTGGAGAGGGTGCCCTGGCAAATCCGGGCACAGGACTCAAGGGTGTGGCGCGAGCTTCTTCGGAAGCGAAGCAACTGGAAGGGGTTCCAGGAAAAGCCTCTAAGCTTCAGTTTCACAGTGACCGTACCGCAAACCGACACAGGTGGGCGAGATGAGTATTCTAAGGCGCTTGAGAGAACTCGGGAGAAGGAACTCGGCAAATTGGTACCGTAACTTCGGGATAAGGTACGCCCTGGTAGCTTGACTGGCCTGCGCCAGGAGGGTGAAGGGGTTGCAATAAACTGGTGGCTGCGACTGTTTAATAAAAACACAGCACTCTGCAAACACGAAAGTGGACGTATAGGGTGTGACGCCTGCCCGGTGCCGGAAGATTAAATGATGGGGTGCAAGCTCCTGATTGAAGTCCCGGTAAACGGCGGCCGTAACTATAACGGTCCTAAGGTAGCGAAATTCCTTGTCGGGTAAGTTCCGACCTGCACGAATGGCGTAACGATGGCCACACTGTCTCCTCCCGAGACTCAGCGAAGTTGAAGTGTTTGTGATGATGCAATCTCCCCGCGGCTAGACGGAAAGACCCCATGAACCTTTACTGTAGCTTTGCATTGGACTTTGAACCGGTCTGTGTAGGATAGGTGGGAGGCTGTGAAGCGTGAACGCCAGTTTGCGTGGAGCCGTCCTTGAAATACCACCCTGATCTGTTTGAGGTTCTAACCTTGGTCCGTGATCCGGATCGGGGACAGTGCATGGTAGGCAGTTTGACTGGGGCGGTCTCCTCCCAAAGTGTAACGGAGGAGTACGAAGGTACGCTAGGTACGGTCGGAAATCGTGCTGATAGTGCAATGGCATAAGCGTGCTTGACTGTGAGACTGACAAGTCGAACAGGTGCGAAAGCAGGTCATAGTGATCCGGTGGTTCTGTATGGAAGGGCCATCGCTCAACGGATAAAAGGTACTCTGGGGATAACAGGCTGATACCGCCCAAGAGTTCATATCGACGGCGGTGTTTGGCACCTCGATGTCGGCTCATCTCATCCTGGGGCTGTAGCCGGTCCCAAGGGTATGGCTGTTCGCCATTTAAAGAGGTACGTGAGCTGGGTTTAAAACGTCGTGAGACAGTTTGGTCCCTATCTGCCGTGGGCGCTGGATATTTGAAGGGGGCTGCTCCTAGTACGAGAGGACCGGAGTGGACGAACCTCTGGTGTACCGGTTGTCACGCCAGTGGCATCGCCGGGTAGCTATGTTCGGAAGAGATAACCGCTGAAAGCATCTAAGCGGGAAACTCGCCTTAAGATGAGATATCCCCGGGGCTTCGAGCCCCTTGAAGGGTCGTTCAAGACCAGGACGTTGATAGGTCAGGTGTGCACGTACAGTAATGTACTGAGCTAACTGATACTAATTGCCCGTAAGGCTTGATCCTATAACAGGTGTGTCTCGACAACCGTTAGCGCTTCAGCGCTTACGGGTGTCCGATCCCCGAAGGGGATGAAGACATGCAGTTTGAGATCGGTGTTGTGCCAGAAACAACACAACCCCAAAACACGAATCCTTTACGCTTCTTCCCGATTGGCTGTGGCGCCGGGTTGACCCCAACCCGACTGCGACGCAGCAACCCGTCATGCCTGATGACCATAGCGAGTCGGTCCCACCCCTTCCCATCCCGAACAGGACCGTGAAACGACTCCACGCCGATGATAGTGCGGATTGCCCGTGTGAAAGTAGGTAATCGTCAGGCTCCCCCAAAAGCCAGAAACCCCACCCGCAGCGGTGGGGTTTTTGCGTTTACGCGTCGAAATTAACAAACAGCACTGAAGTAAGCGAAACCCTCCACCCGCCTCAATGCGTCTCAACCCTCTACTTACCCTGAGCCAGAAACTTTTGCGCCAGTCGAACCCAATACGTCGACCCCACCGGCAATAGCTCGTCGTTAAAGTCATAACTCGCGTTGTGCAGCATGCAAGGGCCCGCGCCGTGGCCGGCTTCACGGTGGCCGCCATCGCCGTTGCCCAAAAACGCATAGCAGCCCGGTTTCGCCAGCAGCATGAACGAGAAATCCTCGGCGCCCATCGTCGGTTCAACTGCGTCATCGACATTTTCCGCGCCAACGATCTCTTTCATGACCGACGCCGCAAAACGCGCTTCCTCGCTGCTGTTGATCGTCGGCGGATAGTTCCGGTGGAACTGGATCTGAACGGAGCAATCGTATGCTTCGGCTGTACTCTGCGCGATCTTGCGCATCCGTGACTCGATCAGGTCGAGCGTTTCTGTAGTGAAAGTCCGCACCGTTCCCGCGATCCAGGCGTCGTTCGGCACGACATTGACCGCATCGCCGGCATGTATTTGCGTAATCGACAGTACCGCGGTGTCCAGCGGCTTTTTGTTGCGCGTGATGATGCTTTGCAGTCCGCTGGCAATTTGCACTGCCGTAAAGACCGGGTCGCGGCCATTGTGAGGTAGTGCCGCATGCGAGCCGACGCCCTTGATTTCGATGCGGAATTCATTGCTCGACGCCATGATGGGGCCTTCGGTCACGCCGAAGTGGCCCGCCGGCATGCCCGGCCAGTTGTGAATGCCGAACACGGCGTCCACGGGGAATTGGGTGAACAGGCCGTCGTCGATCATCGCCTTCGCGCCCGCGCCTCCCTCTTCGGCCGGCTGGAAAATGAACACGATCGTGCCGTCGAAATCACCATGTTTGGCCAGGTAGCGTGCGGCACCGAGCAGCATCGCAGTATGTCCGTCATGCCCGCACGCGTGCATCTTGCCGTCGTTCGTCGAACGATGATCGAAGCTGTTGAGCTCCTGAATCGGCAGCGCATCCATGTCGGCGCGCAAACCAATCGCGCGTGAGCCGTTCCCGCGCTTCAATACGCCGACCACGCCCGTCTTGCCCAAACCACGGTGGGTCTCGATGCCCCAGGACTCAAGCGAACGCGCGACGAGATCAGCGGTCGCCGTCTCTTCGTAGCGCAGTTCCGGGTGGGCATGGATGGTTCGTCGAAGGGTCTGGATTTCACCGCGAGCGGCCTGAATTTCGGGGATGAGTTTCATGATGGAGTGATTATGCGTTTGTGCTCGACGAGCATGAGATCGCCGCGGACCGCGTCGGCCCGGGCACTGCGGATAATTCATTCTACGCCGAAGGCATTTTTGGCGGCACCACCCGGGTCGGCGGCCCATTGACGTAATAAAATTCCATTTTGCCCGATCGCCTACTGCTCGCCAGGACGCCTTGCCGATGAACGCCCCGACCGAATTCGCGCGCGCCGTGTGCCCGCACGATTGCCCCGACACCTGCGCGATGCGCGTGACCGTCGACAACGGACGCGCGATCAAGGTCGCCGGGGATCCCGACCATCCGCCGACTCAGGGCGTGCTGTGTACGAAGGTCAGCCGCTACGCGGAGCGTGTATACCATCCGAACCGATTGACGACGCCAATGAAGCGTCTCGGCCGCAAGGGCGAGGGCCGCTTCGCGCCGGTCAGTTGGGACGAAGCATTGGACTTTGCCGCAAACCGCCTCGGCGAAATTGCCCGTCGCGCGCCGGAAGCGATTCTGCCTTACAGCTACGCTGGCACGATGGGCTTGGTGCAGGGCGATAGCATCGCGCAACGCTTCTTCCACAAGCTCGGCGCATCGCAGTTGGATCGAACGATTTGTGCGGCCGCCGGCGCAGCTGGCCTCAAATACACGTATGGCGCCGGCGTCGGTATGCACACCGAGTTTTTCGCCGAAAGCGAAGTGATCCTGATTTGGGGCGCCAATCCGATCGCATCGAATCTGCATTTCTGGACGCGCGCGCAGGAAGCCAAGCGTCGCGGCGCCCGGCTGATCGCGATCGATCCGTATCGCTCGCTGACCGCGGAGAAATGCCATCAGCACATCGCGCTGAAGCCCGGAACCGACGCGGCTCTCGCGCTAGGCATCATGAACGTGCTGATCACCGAGGATCTGCTCGACCACGAGTACATCGCCGCGCACACGCTGGGCTTCGCTGCCTTGAAGCTGCGCGCGCTCAGCTATCCACTGTCACGCGTTAGCGAAATTTGTGGCGTTAAAGAGGGGGAAATCGCCGAGCTTGCGCGACTTTACGCCGGCACGAAGAAAGCCGCGATCCGCTTGAACTACGGTCTGCAGCGGGTGCGCGGCGGCGGCAATGCAGTGCGCGCGATCGCGTGTTTGCCTTCGCTGACCGGCGCATGGCGCGAGCGCGCGGGCGGGGCGCTGTTGTCGTCGAGCGGTTGGGCGCCGGTCGACTCGCACGCATTGCAGCGTCCCGACCTGATGCCGGGCTGGCCGTCGAAGCCGAGCCGCGTGATCAATATGAATGCGATCGGCGATGCGCTGCTACATCCGGGCGACGCGACGTTCGGTCCCAAGGTCGAGGCGATCGTCGTCTACAACTCGAATCCGGTCGCGGTCGCGCCGGACTCCGAACGCGTCGCGGCTGGCTTTGCGCGCGAGGATCTGTTCACGATCGTGCTCGAGCATTTCCAGACCGACACCGCGGATTACGCCGACCTGCTGTTGCCCGCCACGACGCAGCTCGAACATCTCGACGTGCACAAGTCATACGGCCACACGCACGTGATGGTCAACCTGCCCGCCATCGCGCCGTTTGGCGACTCACGCCCGAATACCGAGATCTTCCGCGGCCTCGCGCGCCACATGGGCTTGACGGAACCGTCACTCTTCGACAGCGACGAAGCCGTCGCGCAAGCCGCATTTCGCTGGGAAGACAAGACACTGGACGGTGTCGACTGGCCGATGCTGAAGCAAGCCGGCTGGGCCCGTCTCGATCTGCCCGACGCGCCATTTGCCGACGGCGGTTTTCGCACGCCATCCGGCAAGTGCGAGTTCTACAGCGAGCGCCTTGCGCAACAGGGCCTCGACCCGCTGCCGGACTATCTGCCACCCTACGAATCGGCCGACGGCTCGCCCGAACTGGCGGCCCGCTATCCGCTCGCGATGATTTCGCCTCCCGCGCGCAACTTCCTGAACAGCACCTTCGTGAACATCGAGAGTCTGCGCGCGACGGAAGGCGAGCCGCATCTTGACATCCACCCTGCCGACGCGCACGCGCGCGGCATCGGCGACGGCGATCAGGTGCGCATCTTCAACGACCGCGGCTCGATGCAGGCGCGGGCCCGCGTGACGGACCGCGCGCGCGAAGGCCTGGTCGTCGGGTTGTCGATCTGGTGGAAGAAGCTCGCGCCGGACGGCCGCAACGCCAACCAGTTGACGAGCCAGGCACTGACCGATCTCGGCGGTTCGGCGACGTTTTACGACTGTCTCGTCGAAGTCGAGCGGGCCTGAAAGCCGCACCGCACCTTGAAGCCGACGGCGAGCCCCGCAAGTTCGAGGCTGCCGTCTAACCCCATCGGTTTGGCCATTGGCCGCAATATGCCCATGCTACGATGCGTTTTTAGCACGATCATTCGAAAATAATTCAGGAGACGCTGCATGGAGAAAATCTGGCTGAAGTCTTATCCGCCCGGCGTTCCCGCAGAGATCGACCCGACACGCTATTCGTCGGTGGCCGAGTTGCTCGAGGAAGCCTTTCGCGAACACCGCACGAAGCCGGCATTCGTGTGCATGGGCAAGCAGATCAGCTATGGTGAACTCGACGAGCTCTCGCACGATCTTGCGGCGTGGCTGCAGTCGAAAGGGCTCCCGCGCGGCGCGCGTGTCGCGATCATGATGCCGAACGTGCTGCAGTATCCGGTCGCAATTGCCGCGATTCTGCGCGCGGGCTATGTGGTCGTGAATGTGAATCCACTGTATACGCCGCGCGAACTCGAACACCAACTGAAGGACAGCGGCGCTGAGGCGATCATCCTGCTCGAGAATTTCGCGGGGACCTTGCAGGCAATCGTGCGCAATACGCCGGTCAAGCATGTGGTCGTCGCGACGATGGGCGACCTGATGGGCATCAAAGGCCCGCTCGTGAACTTCGTGGTGCGCAAGGTCAAGAAGATGGTGCCGGCGTGGAGCCTTCCCGGGCACGTCAAGTTCAACGACGCGGTCTCGGAGGGCGCGCGCCTGACGTTCAAGCCGGTCCAGCAGGGCCCTGACGATATCGCGTTTCTGCAATACACGGGCGGCACCACCGGCGTGGCCAAGGGCGCGACGCTGCTGCACCGGAACCTGATCGCGAACGTGCTGCAGTCGGAGGTCTGGCTCAATCCGGTGCGCGCGAACCGCACCGATATCGACCAGTTCATCACGGTCGTCGCGCTGCCGCTGTATCACGTGTTCGCGCTGACCGTGTGCGGGCTGCTGACGATCCGCACTGGCGGTCTCGGCGTGCTGATCCCAAATCCGCGCGATATCCCCGGCATGATCAAGTCGCTCGAGGGTTATGCGATCACGACGATTCCCGCCGTCAACACGCTGTACAACGCGATGTTGAACAGCCCCGACTTCCACAAGCTCGACTTCTCGAAGCTGCTGACCGCGAACGCCGGCGGCATGGCGGTGCAGGAAGCGGTCGCGAAGCGCTGGTTCGAGCGGACGCGCACGCCGATCGTCGAAGGCTATGGGCTGTCGGAAACGTCGCCATGCGTGACCTGCAACCCTGTCACCGCCACCGAATACAGCGGCACGATCGGCCTGCCGCTGCCGTCGACCGAGATCTCGATTCGCGACGACGCAGGCAACGAAGTGCCGGCCGGCCAGGCAGGCGAGATCTGCATCCGCGGCCCGCAGCTGATGGCGGGCTACTGGAACCGGCCTGACGAAACCGCCAAGGTGATGACGGCAGACGGCTTCTTTAAATCCGGCGACGTCGGCATCATGAGCGCGGACGGCTTCGTGAAGATCGTCGATCGCAAAAAGGACATGATTCTGGTGTCCGGCTTCAACGTGTACCCGAACGAAGTCGAGGACGTCGTCGCAAAGCTGCCGGGCGTGTTCGAAGTCGCGGCGGTCGGCGTGCCCGATCAGCATTCCGGCGAGGCCGTGAAGCTATTCGTCGTGAAGAAGGACCCGTCGCTGACCGACGAACAGATCTTCGCGTACTGCAAAACGCAACTGACCGGCTACAAGCGGCCCAAGGTCGTCGAATTCCGCACCGAGCTGCCGAAGAGCAACGTCGGCAAGATCCTGCGCCGCGAGTTGCGCGACGGCAGGGCTTAAGCGAGCGAAGAACAGAAGCCCGGCGCACGAAAGTGCGCCGGGCTTTTTCGTTGCTCCGTCAAAACCCGCGCATAAAAAAAGGCGCCCGAAGGCGCCTTTGAGGCAAACCGCTTTTTTACGACTTATTAGAACTTGTGGCGGATACCAACACGGGCCGTGAACTGGTTGTTGGTCGACGAACCGGTCAGGCCGTTGATGCCTGCCGTTGCTGCGACCACCTGGCCCGTTGCGTTGACCGTGTCGCCCAGAGCGTGCTGATACACGCCGACCAGGTACACGTCGGTACGCTTGGACAGGAAGTAATCCACGCCCAGTGCGCCCTGGTGGTACTGAGCACGCGATTGGCCTTCGATCTGCGTGCCGCGCGTGTAGTCATACGCTGCGCCGACCAGCAGTGCCGGGGTCAACTGGTACTTGAAGTTGATTTCGCCGTTGTTGAACGTAGCCTTCTGGCCAGTGAACGGCGACGTGAAGGTCTTGCCCAGGTTGCCGAACTGGATGTTCGAATACGTCAGGCCGATGGTTGCCGCGCCGAACGTGTACGCGCCGCCTGCGCCGACGACCTGATACGTGTTAGCCGATGCGAAGCCAGCGTAAATCGGGCTCGTGACTGCGAAGCTAGCCGGAGTAGTACCCACGGCCGGTGTGTTCGTTGCGATCGTGCCGCCGTTGTTGAACAGACCACCCGATGCTGCAGGCGTACGTGCGTTCAGGTAACCAACGCCCAATGCCAGCGGGCCATTGTTATAGCCAGCACCCAACGACCAGATCTGGTTGTGCGTGAAGTCACCAGCGACGCCGCCGAAGCTATACGTGCCGCCGAACGTCAGGCCGTTGTAGTTCGCGCTCGTGTACTTGATCGTGTTGTTGGTGCGATACGCGTTGTTGAAGTTGTCGATATCGCCCGGGTGAGCGGCGATGTAGCCGCCCCACTGATCGCCCGATTCGAACGGACCCACGTAGTCGACGACGGAGTCGTACTGACGACCCAGCGTGACCGTGCCGAAGGTGCTCGACAGACCGACATATGCCTGACGACCGAACATCAGGCCGCCTTGACCGAGCTTGCCGTTGGTCACGTCAAAGCCGTTTTCCAGAACGAACAGCGCCTTCAGACCACCGCCCAGATCTTCCGTGCCACGCAGGCCGAAACGCGAGCCTTGCAGGACGCCGCTGGACATGTCGTACTTGTGAAAGCCACCAGCGTTGGTATTCATGTTGATACCAACGTCAACAATGCCGTACAGGGTCACGCTGCTCTGCGCATGAGCGACGCCTGCGAATGCGCCCAGTGCTGCGAGAGCGAGAAGCGACTTTTTCATCGAATGATCTCCAAGGAATACGAATCTTTTGTTCAAGGCGAAATATTTAGTTAGCGCTGAGGCCTTGCTTGTCCAACTTCGCGAGAAGTTGCCACGTAATGTAACAAAAGGCATACATGGGACAAAGAAAAAGGAGGCGCTGCGGACGGCCGCTGTTTCGTTTACGCAACATGGTCTAAAATCCGAAATTAGCCGCCCATTTCATGCGGATTGATGCCTGTCGGACCGCGGGTTTCGCGTCGCAAGGCCTTGTCGCACGGACCTTCCGGAACGATGCGGCGGTTGTCGAATCAGGGAGCGCTTTATGTTGCTGGACGAGTTGATTGGCGAGTTTGATCGGGGTTTACGATCACTGACGGGGGTGTCGCGGATGAGCCGTCCGCTGCCGCTTCCGCAGGCTTCCGCGGCGACGGCCGAGGCGCCCGAACTCTCGCCCGCGGAGCGCGCGCATGCGGCTGGTTTGATGCGGGTGAACCACGTCGGCGAAGTGTGCGCACAGGCGCTTTACCAGGCGCAGAAACTCGCTACCGACTCGCCTTCATTGCGCGCCATGTTCGATCACGCCGCGTCGGAAGAAGAGGATCATCTGGCGTGGACCGCGAAGCGCCTGGAGGCGCTCGACTCGCGTCCGAGTCTGCTCAATCCGCTGTGGTATACCGGCGCACTCGCGATCGGCCTCGCCGCGGGACGTCTCGGCGATCGCGTGAGTCTCGGCTTCATGGCCGAAACGGAGCGCCAGGTCGAGCAGCATCTCGACAGTCATCTCGATCAGCTGCCGGCCGCGGACCACGAATCGCGCGCGATCGTCGAGCAGATGCGCGCCGATGAAGCGCAGCACGGCAAGGCAGCGATGGACGCGGGCGGCATCGAGTTGCCGTTTCCGGCGCGCGCGGTGATGCGCGCGATGTCGAAGGTGATGACGCGCACCGCCTATTACATATGAGCGTTTCGCCTGCTTTGCTTCGCCGGCCGGAGCACCGCGCGTATCGCGTCGACCATCGCTGAACGCATTATTCGCAAGTGGGACGGCGCCGCGCACGCCGTTCGTCAACCGTCCCCGCAGCGCCGCCTTTTCCCTTTCAGATTCCCTTAACGATCTCTTTCAATCCGCGCTGTTTCCTCGCACTGTTCACGTATCACCTTCACAAGTTGCACTAGCCCATTCATTTATAACGGTTTTCCGTTTTATGCGGGACGTGAAGGAGTCGCGCTAAGTCCTTGTTCTAACAAACAAAATCCGGCCGAAAAGCCGGCCGCTCCCTTGACCCGTGTTTAGCGTTCCTCTAAAGTGGGAGACAGTGTGAGAAAGTGTATTTTTGTGTGTTCTCGGCATCACTTTCAGGTAGATTTTCACGGACCGGGCGGGCGGCGCAAACAGCACCGCGATAGGGGAGAGCGAAGTGTTCCAAGGGGCGTCGGCGCTGACGCTCGATGCGAAAGGGCGGATGTCGATTCCCTCTCGTTATCGGGATGCGCTGCAAACACAGGCAGAGGGCCGGGTGACGATCACCAAGCATCCGGACGGCTGCCTGTTGCTCTTTCCGCGCCCCGAATGGGAAATCTTCCGTGACAAAGTGGACAAGCTGCCCATGAACGCAGCCTGGTGGAAACGCATTTTTCTCGGCAATGCAATGGATGTGGATATGGACGGCGCAGGCCGTGTGCTCGTGTCGCCCGAGTTGCGCGCGGCTGGCTCGCTTGAGAAGGAAGTGACGCTGCTCGGCATGGGCCGTCACTTCGAGCTGTGGGATGCACAGATTTACGCGGCGAAGGAACAGGCGGCGATCGCCGAGGGCATGCCCGACGCGTTGAAAGACTTCACGTTCTGATCGCGGCTTATTTATATGGCTTCTGCGATGAGAAACGAATTGCAGCATCGCACGGTGCTGTTGAACGAAGCGGTCGATGCGCTGGTCACGCGCGCCGACGGCACGTATGTGGACGGCACGTTCGGCCGTGGCGGCCATAGCCGCCTCGTGCTGGAGCGGCTCGGCGAAGCGGGGCGATTGATCGCGTTCGATAAAGATCCGCTCGCGATCGCGACTGCGCAGAAGATCGCCGATCCGCGCTTTGCCATCGTCCACGAGAGTTTTGCTTCACTGCGCGCCGCAATGGCGGAGCGCGGGGTAGGGCGTGTGTCGGGGGTGTTGCTGGATCTGGGCGTGTCGTCGCCGCAAGTCGACGATCCGGAGCGGGGCTTCAGCTTCCGCGCCGACGGCCCGCTCGACATGCGGATGGACCCGACGCGCGGCGAATCCGCGGCTGACTGGCTCGCGCGGGCTACGGTGCAGGAACTGACGGAGGTGATACGAGATTATGGGGAAGAACGGTTTGCTTTTCAGATTGCAAAGGCGCTTGTTGCTCGCCGGGCAGAGTCCGACCGTCTTGGGCCTCTCGTCAGCACGGGCGAGCTTGCCCAAATCGTGGCTAACGTCGTCAAAACCCGTGAGAAGGGCAAGGACCCGGCAACCCGCACCTTTCAGGCTATACGGATTCACGTCAATCAAGAGCTTGCGGAGCTGCAAGTCGTTCTAGAAGCAGCGTTGTCGTTGTTGGAGCAAGGGGGGCGGCTGGTGGTCATCAGCTTTCATTCGCTCGAGGACCGTATCGTCAAGCGATTCATGCAGGCGCACGCAAGTACGCCGGCGGTCGACCGCCGCCTGCCGATCCGCGCGGTCGACCTGCCGAGCCCTCCGCTCAAGATCATCGGCCGCGTCTTTGCGAGCGACGCAGAAGTCGCCGACAACCCGCGCGCCCGTTCTGCGGTGATGCGCGTGGCGGAGCGGATCGCGCCATGAACCGCCTCAATATCTTCCTGCTGATCATCGTGATGGGCTGTGCCTTGTCGGTCGTCAACGCGACCAATCAGCAGCGTCAGATCTTTATCCAGCTGCAGCGCGCGCAGTCGCAGGAGCGTCAGCTGCAGCAGGACTATTCGCAGCTTCAATATCAGCAGAGCGCGCTGTCCAAAACGTCGCGCATCGAGCAACTCGCCACCGCCTCGCTGAAGATGCAGTCGGCCACCACGGGGCGCACGCAGTACCTGACGCTCGCCCCGGGTGCCGCAACGGCGATCGACGCTCCCATTCCGACTTCCGCGCCCGCCTCGGCGCCGGTCGCGCCCCGTCGCGGAGCCACGCGATGAAAAAATCGTCGGCGCACAAGAGCGTTGCGTTTTCGGCCAACCCGATTCTGTCGGTGCGCCTGCCGATGTGGCGCTCGAAGCTCGTCGTGTTCCTGCTGTTCATGGCGTTCGTCGCGCTCGCCGCGCGCGCGTTCTGGATTCAGGGGCCGGGCAACGCGTTCTATCTGAAGCAGGGCGAGATCCGCTATCAGCGCCGCATCGACATGCCGGCCACGCGCGGCAAGATTCTCGACCGCAACGGCCTCGTGCTCGCCACGAGTCTGCCGGTGCGCGCAATCTGGGCGATTCCCGAATCGGTGCCGGACGACCTCGGCGCCGACAAGCTCGACGCACTCGGCAAACTGCTCGGCATGACCGCGAAGGAATTGCGCTCGAAGCTGTCGGAAGACAAGACCTTCGTCTACGTGAAGCGCCAGGTGCCCGTCGACGTCGCCGACAAAGTCGCGGCGCTCGACATCCCCGGCATTTACTCGCGCGCCGAGTACAAGCGCTTCTACCCGGAAGGCGAGATCACCGCTCACCTGATCGGCTTCACCAACGTCGAGGACGAGGGCCAGGAAGGCGTCGAGCTCGGCGACCAGAAGCTGCTCGCGGGCACATCGGGCAGCCGTCGCGTGATCAAGGACCGGATTGGTCACATCATCGAGGACGTCGACGAGCAGGTCGTGCCGCACAACGGCAAGGACGTCGATCTGTCTATCGACAGCAAGATCCAGTACATCGCCTATACGAACCTGAAAGCGGCCGTCGAAAAATTCAAGGCGAAGGCCGGCGCGGCGATGGTGATCGATGTGCGCACCGGCGAAGTGCTCGCGCTCGTCAACTACCCGACGTACAACCCGAACGACCGCTCGCACCTGACGGGCGAACAGCTGCGCAACCGCATCCTGACCGACACCTTCGAGCCGGGCTCGATCATGAAGCCGTTCACGGTGTCGCTCGCGCTCGATCTGCACCGGGTGACGCCGACTACACTGGTAGATACGGGCAACGGTCACTTCGTACTCGACGGCGCGCCGATTACCGACGACAGCGGCTTCGGCGTGCTGACGGTCGGCGGCGTGATCCAGAAGTCGAGCAACATCGGCGCGACGAAGATCGCGATGCAGCTGCGGCCCGAAGAAATGTGGAATATGTATACCAGCATCGGTCTCGGCCAGGCGCCGAAGGTCGGTTTTCCTGGCGCGGCGGCGGGCCGCCTGCGTCCGTGGAAGAGCTGGCGCCGCATCGAGCAGGCGACGATGTCGTACGGGTACGGCCTGTCGGTGTCGCTGTTCCAGCTCGGCCGCGCGTACACCGCGATCGCGCACGACGGCCAGATCATGCCGGTGACGATTTTCCACGCGCCGGGCGACCAGCCGGCCACCGGCCCGCAGATCTTTTCGCCGACCACCGCGCGTGAAGTGCGCGCGATGCTCGAAACCGTCGTGTCGGCGCAAGGTACGTCGCCGGATGCGGCGGTGCCCGGCTATCGCGTCGGTGGCAAGAGCGGTACCGCGTACAAGCACGGGCCGCACGGCTACGACCACTCCAAATATCGCGCGTCGTTCGTCGGCATGGCGCCGATGCCGAATCCGCGCATCGTCGTGGCCGTATCGGTCGACGAGCCGACGACGGGTAGCCACTTTGGCGGCCAGGTGTCGGGCCCGGTGTTCTCGGGCATCGTCGGCGATACGCTGCGCGCGCTGAATGTGCCGCCCGACATGCCCGTCAAGCAGATGGTGGTGTCCGACGATTCGGCGCCGCCCGCGCCCGGCGCCCCGTCCGCGCCGGCCGGGGCGAAGAAGCTGGCGACGAACCCCGGCGTGAAGAAGATGACCATTTCCGCCAACCCGAAAACCCATCCAGGAGTCGAGCGATGAGCGCGCTGCGCGAGCAACATCCAGCGCACCGGCAGATCGCCGACGCCCTCGCCTGGCTGCACGCGCACGTGCAGCCAGGCGCGCAATTGCACGCCGACACGCGCTCGCTCGCGGCCGGCGACGCGTTCTTCGCGTACGCGGTCGATGGCGCGGACAATCGCGCGTTCATCGACGCGGCGATCGAGCGCGGCGCGGCCGCCGTGCTCGTGCAACCCGAAGGCTTCGCCGGCAAGCTCGACGCGTCCGTCGCGCATGCGGTACCGGCATTGAACGAACTCGCCGGCACGATCGCGAGTGCGTGGTATCGCGATCCGAGCGACGCGATGCTCGCGGTCGGCATCACCGGCACGAACGGCAAGACATCTTGCAGCCAATGGGTCGCCGCGGCGCTGTCCGCGCGCGGCACGCGCTGTGCGATCGTCGGCACGCTTGGCACCGGCCTCGTTGGCCAGCTCGTGCACACCGGCTTCACGACGCCCGACGCGCCGCAATTGCAGCGCAGCCTCGCGCAATTGCGTGACGCGGGCGCGCAGGCGGTGGCGATGGAAGTGTCGTCGCATGCGCTGCATCAGGGGCGCGTGAACGGCACCGCTTTCGACATCGCGGTGTTCACGAATCTGACGCAGGACCATCTCGATTATCACGGCACGTTCGAGGCCTATGAAGCCGCCAAGGCGCGCCTGTTCGCATGGCCAGAGCTGCGCGCAGCCGTGATCAATCGCGACGATGCCGCCGGCCGGCGTTTGCTCGCGAGCACGCGTGGTCACGCTCGTACCATCGCTTATGGCATCGAGGGCGAGCACGGCGACGCCGGCGCCACGAATGCGCCAGAAGCGGACGCGTGGCTGACCGCATCGAACGTGCGTGCGACCGCGACCGGCACCGCGTTTCATCTGAGCATGTCGGACTGGGGCAACGCCGACGTCGAAGTGCAAACGCTCGGCCTCTTCAACGTGAGCAATCTGCTCGCGGTGCTCGGCGTGCTGCTCGCCGCCGACGTGCCGTTCGACGCGGCGCTCGCCGAACTCGCCAAGCTGGAACCGGTGAACGGCCGCATGCAGCGTTTGGGCGGCCGACTGCAAAACGACGAGCCGCTCGTCGTGATCGATTACGCGCACACACCCGACGCGCTCGAAAAAACGCTCGAGGCCCTGCGCCCGATCGCGACCGCGCGCGGCGGCGAACTCGTCTGCATGTTCGGCTGCGGCGGCGACCGCGATGCGACCAAGCGTCCGCTGATGGGCGCGATCGCCGAGCGGCTGGCGGACAACGTCGTCGTGACGAGCGACAACCCGCGCAGCGAAGATCCGCTCGCGATCATCGAGCAAATTGCCGCGGGCATGCAGGATGCGTCGCAGGCGCGCCGCGTCGAGGACCGCGCGAGCGCGATCCTGCAGGCGATTCGCGGCGCCGCGCGTGAAGACGTGATCGTGCTGGCCGGCAAGGGGCACGAAGCCACACAGGAAATCATGGGCAAGAAACGCGCTTTCTCCGATCAGGACCACGCCCGCCTCGCGCTCGCCGCGCGGGCCACGCAACCTCGCGGAGGTGGCGAATGACGATGTTCTCGCTACGCGCAGCCGCCGCGCAGATTCCCGGTGCGAGCGTCACCGGCGACGACAGCGTGCGCTTCGAACGCGTGTCGACCGACAGCCGCAGCGCCGGCCCCGGCGATCTGTTCATCGCGATCAAGGGCGATCGATTCGACGCGCACGACTTCCTGCCGCAAGTCGCCGAGCGCAACGTCGCGGCCGTGCTGGTTGCGCGCACGCCGGAGAACTGGAGCGTGCCGGCGATCCGCGTCGCCGATACGCGCGCAGCGCTTGGCGCGCTCGCGCGCGGCTGGCGTCGTCAGTTCGACCTGCCGCTCGTCGCGGTCACGGGCAGCAACGGCAAGACCACGGTCAAGGAAATGATCGCGTCGATCTTCGCGGCCGCGGTCGGCACGGACGCGCGTCTCGCGACCGCCGGCAATTTCAACAACGACATCGGCCTGCCGCTCACGCTGTTCCGTCTGCATGCCGCGCATCGGCTCGCGGTGGTCGAGCTCGGCATGAATCATCCGGGCGAAACCGAACTGCTCGCGAAGCTTGCCGAGCCGACGGTCGCCGTCGTCAACAACGCGCAGCGCGAGCACCAGGAATTCATGGCGACCGTCGAAGCGGTCGCGCTCGAACACGCGAGCGTGATTCACGCGCTGTCGCCCGAAGGCACGGCAGTGTTCCCCGCCGACGACGCATACGCGAGCATCTGGCGCGTCGCCGCCACCGGCAACCGCATCATCGACTTCGCGCTGAACAGCGCGGAGCGCACGACCGAAGCCGCGGTGCAGGGCAACTTCGACGGCAAGCGTTTGAGCATCGACACGCCGCAAGGCCGTCTCGACGTGACGCTGCAGGTGCTCGGCGATCACAACGCGCACAACGCGCTCGCGGCGACCTCGGCCGCGTTGGCCGCGGGTGTGTCGCTCGACGCGATCCAGCGCGGACTCGAATCGTTCGGCGCGGTGAAGGGCCGTCTGCAGGTCAAGCAGGCCGCGCTCGGCTCGCTCGCAGGCGCAACCGTGATCGACGACACCTACAACGCGAATCCCGATTCGATGCGCGCCGCAATCGACGTGCTCGCGTCGCGTGAATCGCCGCGTGTGCTCGTGATGGGCGACATGGGCGAAGTCGGCGACAACGGCCCGGCGTTTCACCGCGAAATCGGCGCGTATGCGAAAGAGCGCGGTATCGACGCGCTGTATGGGATGGGCGACGCCTCGCGCGACGCCTGCACCGCATACGGCGCGGGCGCGCACCACGTCGCCGATGTCGGCGCGCTGATCGCGCAACTGCAGCAGGCCGGTTTCGGCGCTGCCGCAACGCTTCTCGTGAAAGGCTCGCGTTTCATGCAAATGGAGCGCGTGGTGGACGCCGTTACGAGTCCACAACCCAACGCCGCGGGCTCGACGCCCGCCGCACATTAAAAGAAGGATCCAGGCATGCTACTGGCGCTGGCGCAATGGCTGCAGAATGACGCAAGCTTCTTGCGCGTGTTCAGTTATCTGACGTTTCGCGCGGTGATGGCGACCATCACCGCGTTGTTGATCGGGCTCGTCTGCGGCCCGGCGGTCATTCGCAAGCTGACCGCGATGAAGGTCGGCCAGGCCGTTCGCAAGGACGGCCCGCAAACTCATCTCGTCAAATCGGGCACGCCGACGATGGGCGGCGTGCTGATCCTGCTCGGCATCGGCGTGGCCACGCTGCTGTGGGCCGATCTGACCAACCGCTTCATCTGGATCGTGATGCTCGTCACGTTCGGCTTCGGCGTGATCGGCTGGGTCGACGATTACCGCAAGGTCGTCTACAAGGACCCGCGCGGCATGTCATCGCGCGAGAAGTATTTCTGGCAATCGGTGATCGGCCTGTTCGCGGCGGTGTATCTCGCATTCAGCGTGTCGGAGGCGAGCAACGTGCGCGTGTTCGACCTGTTCATGGCGTGGGTGCGCAGTGGCCTGTCGATGGGCCTGCCCGCGCGCGCCGACCTGTTGCTGCCGTTCTTCAAGTCGATAACGTATCCGCTCGGCGTGTGGGGCTTCATCGTGTTGACGTATCTGGTGATCGTCGGCGCGAGCAACGCGGTGAATCTGACCGACGGCCTCGACGGCCTCGTGATCATGCCGGTCGTGCTGGTCGGCGGGTCGCTCGGCGTATTCGCGTACGTGATGGGCAGTTCGGTCTACTCGAAATACCTGCTGTTTCCGCACATTCCCGGCGCGGGCGAATTGCTGATCTTCTGTTCGGCGATGGGTGGCGCGGGGCTTGCGTTCCTGTGGTTCAACACGCACCCGGCGCAAATGTTCATGGGCGACGTCGGCGCGCTCGCACTCGGCGGCGCGCTCGGCACGGTCGCGGTGATCGTGCGCCAGGAAATCGTGCTGTTCATCATGGGCGGCATTTTCGTTGCGGAGACGCTGTCGGTGATGCTGCAGGTCACGTGGTTCAAATACACGAAGCGCCGTTACGGCGAAGGGCGGCGGTTCTTCAAGATGGCGCCGCTGCATCACCATTTCGAATTGTCGGGCTGGAAGGAAACACAGGTGGTCGTGCGGTTCTGGATCATCACGTTGATGTTGTGCCTATTCGGTTTGTCCACTCTCAAATTGCGTTAAGCAGCAGTATTTAAGGAAGCAGGCGATGTTCGGCGAGAAGTTTCGGGATCGGCAAAAGCCGATGGTGCTCGTGCTGGGACTGGGTGAATCCGGTCTCGCGATGGCGCGCTGGTGCGCCAGGCACGGCTGTCGGCTGCGCGTGGCAGATACGCGCGAAGTGCCGCCGAACCTGTCCGCGCTCGAAGCGCATGGTGTCGATGCGGATTTCGTCGGCGGTCCGTTTTCGCCGGTGCTGCTCGAAGGTGTCGAACTGGTCGCGATCAGCCCGGGGCTGTCGCCGCTCGCCGCCGATCTGCTGCCGCTGATCACGGCGGCGCGCGAGCAGGGCATTCCGGTGTGGGGCGAGCTCGAACTGTTCTCGCAGGCGCTGCGCACGCTCGGCGAGTCCGGCTACGTGCCGAAGGTGATCGCGATCACCGGCACGAACGGCAAGACCACGACGACGAGCCTGACCGGCCTGCTGTGCGAACGCGCGGGCAAGAAGGTCGCGGTGGCGGGCAACATCAGCCCGTCGCTGCTCGACAAGCTGTCCGAAGCGATCGATCAGACCGCGCTGCCCGACGTGTGGGTGCTCGAACTGTCGAGCTTCCAGCTGGAGACCTCGCATACCTTTACGCCGGACGCGGCGGTCGTGCTGAACATCACGCAGGATCATCTGGACTGGCACGGCGGACTCGATGCGTACGCGGCCGCGAAGGGCCGCATCTTCGGTACACGAACGGTGCGCGTGCTGAATCGCGACGACGCCCGTGTGATGTCGCTCGCGCCCGCCAGCGGCGAGGCGGAGGTCGTCACGTTCGGCGTGACCGAGCCGAAGAACGACGGTGACTACGGCCTGTTGCGCGAGAACGGCATGGTGTGGCTCGTCGAAGCGCAAGATCGTGATGCGACCGACGAATCCACGCCGAAGCGCCGTCGCAAGAACGAAGCAGCCGCAACGCCCGACATCGCGCTGAAGCGTCTGATGCCCGCCGACGCGCTGCGCATCCGCGGCTTGCACAACGCCGCCAACGCATTAGCCGCGTACGCGCTCGCGCGTGCGATCGGTCTGCCCGGCGCGCCGCTGCTGCACGGCCTGCGCGAATACCGCGGCGAACCGCATCGCGTGGAACTGATCGCGTCGATCGACGGCATCGACTACGTGGACGACAGCAAGGGCACCAACGTCGGCGCGACGGTCGCCGCGCTCGATGGTCTCGCGCAACGCGTCGTGCTGATCGCGGGCGGCGACGGCAAGGGCCAGGAATTCGAGCCGCTCGCCGCGCCGGTGATGCGCTGGTGCCGCGCGGTGATGCTGATCGGCCGTGACGCGCCGCAGATTCGCGCGGCGCTCGAACATTGCGGCGTCGCGATGACCGATCACGCGACGCTCGAGGAAGCGACGCGCGCGGCCACCGCCATCGCGCAGCCCGGCGACGCGGTGCTGTTGTCGCCCGCGTGCGCGAGCTTCGACATGTTCAAGGGATACGCACATCGTGCGGCGGTATTCCGCAGCACGGTCGAAGATATCGCGGCCGAACGGGGGACGATGATATGAGCTGGTCGGAACGTTTCGGCTCGCGCGAAGCCACCGGCGGCAACGGCGCCGCCGCAGGTACGTCTACCCGCACGACCACCCGCACGGGCGGCAGCGGTCTCGCGAGCGCGGTCAACGGCGTGCGGCCGCTGCGCTCGCGCATGCTCGACTACGACCACTCGCTGCTGTGGGTCGTCGTCGCGCTGCTCGGACTCGGCATCGTGATGGTGTACTCGGCGTCGATCGCGATGCCCGATTCGCCGAAGTACGCGTCGTACCGCGACTGGGCGTTCCTCGTGCGCCAGATCGTCTTCGTGCTGATGGGCTCGGCGGTCGGCATCGTATCGTTCCGCATTCCGATTTCGACGTGGGACAAGTACGCGCCGAAGCTCTTCCTGATCTCGCTCGTCGCGCTCGTGATCGTGTTGATCCCGCACGTCGGCAAGGGCGTGAACGGTGCGCGCCGCTGGATTCCGCTCGGCATCACGAACATGCAGCCGTCGGAAATCATGAAGCTCGCGGTGACGATCTACGCGGCGAACTACACGGTACGCAAGCAGGAATACATGCACAGCTTCGCCAAGGGGTTTCTGCCGATGGCGGTCGCGGTCGGCCTGGTCGGCGCGCTGCTGCTGCTCGAGCCGGACATGGGCGCGTTCATGGTGATCGCGGCGATCGCAATGGGCGTGCTGTTCCTCGGCGGCGTGAACGGCAAGCTGTTCGGCGGTCTCGTCGCGACCGCGGTGGGCACGTTCACATTGCTGGTGTGGGCGTCGCCTTGGCGTCGTGAGCGGATCTTCGCGTACCTCGATCCGTGGGACGATCGCTACGCGCAGGGCAAGGCGTATCAGCTGACGCACTCGCTGATCGCGTTCGGGCGTGGCGAGTGGTTTGGCGTCGGTCTCGGCGGCAGCGTCGAGAAGCTCAACTATCTGCCCGAAGCGCATACCGACTTCATTCTCGCGGTGATCGGCGAGGAACTGGGTTTCGTCGGCGTGCTCGTCGTGATCCTGATGTTCTACTGGATCGTGCGCCGCTCGTTCGAGATCGGCCGCCAGGCGCTCGCGCTCGATCGCACGTTCGCGGGTCTGGTCGCGAAGGGCGTCGGCATCTGGTTCGGCGCGCAGACCTTCATCAACATGGGTGTGAACCTCGGTCTTTTGCCGACCAAAGGCCTCACGTTGCCGCTCGTCAGCTACGGCGGGTCGGGCATCTTGCTGAACTGTGTCGCGATCGCCGTGCTGATGCGAGTGGATTACGAGAATCGTGTGTTGATGCGCGGGGGCAAGGTATGACGGCTCTGCCACAACGCACGCTGATGGTGATGGCCGGCGGCACCGGGGGACACGTGTTCCCGGGGCTCGCGGTCGCGCATCTGATGCAGGCATGGGGCTGGAAAGTCGTATGGCTCGGCAACCCCGCGGGCATGGAAGCGACGCTGGTACCGAAGCACGGCATTCCGATGGAGTACGTGCGCTTCGGCGGCGTGCGGGGCAAGGGGCTGAAGACCAAGCTGATGCTGCCGGTCAACCTGCTGCGCGCGTGCACGCAGAGCCTGAGTGTGCTGCGTCGCGTGAAGCCCGACGTCGTGCTCGGCATGGGCGGCTACATCACGTTCCCGGCCGGGCTGATGACCGCGCTGAGCGGGTGCCCGCTCGTGCTGCACGAACAGAATTCGATCGCCGGTCTCGCGAACAAGGTGCTCGCGAAGCTCGCGAAACGCGTTCTGGTCGCGTTTCCGAATGCACTGCCGCACGGCGAATGGACCGGCAATCCGATTCGTGAGGAACTTGCGCGCGCGAATGCACCCAAAGCACGCTACGCGCAGCGTAACGGTCCGTTGAACGTGCTCGTCGTGGGTGGCAGTCTCGGCGCCGCCGCGTTGAACGAAGTCGTGCCGCGTGCGGTCGCGCTGTTAGCGCCCAATGAAAGACCGCGCATCGTTCATCAGGCGGGCGCGAAGCATATCGACGCGCTGCGCGAGAACTATGCGGCCGCAGGCTTGCAGGCAGGCGCGGACGTGTCGCTCGTGCCGTTCATCGACGACATGACGAGCGCCTATGCGCAGGCCGATCTGGTGATCTGCCGCTCGGGCGCGATGACGGTATCGGAGATATCGGCGGTCGGCGTCGCGGCGCTGTTCGTGCCGTTCCCGTACGCGGTCGACGATCACCAGACCACTAATGCAGCGTTTCTCGCCGACAACGGCGCGGCGCTGGTCGTGCAACAACGCGACCTGTCGGCGGAAAAGCTCGCCGACTGGTTGCGCAGCCAGACGCGGGAAAGTCTCGCGGAAATGGCGGAGCGTTCGCGCTCGCTCGCGAAACCGGATGCCACCGAACAGGTCGCGCAGATCTGCGCGACGGTGGCGGGCGCGGCTTCGATGGCGGGCGTGAGCCCAGAAGGAAAGCAATGAAACACATCGTCAAACACATTCATTTCGTCGGCATCGGCGGCGTCGGCATGAGCGGCATCGCCGAAGTGCTCGTCAATCTCGGCTATCAGGTGAGCGGCTCGGACCTGTCGGGCAACGCGGTCACCGAGCGCCTCGCCGGGCTCGGCGCGCGCATTTCGATCGGGCACGCGGCGGAGAACATCGAAGGCGCGAACGCGGTGGTGGTGTCGACCGCGGTGCGCAGCGACAACCCGGAAGTGCTGGCCGCCCGTCATCGCCGCATTCCGATCGTGCCGCGCGCGGTGATGCTCGCGGAACTGATGCGACTGAAGCAGGGTATCGCAATCGCCGGCACGCACGGCAAGACCACGACCACGTCGCTGGTCGCGAGCGTGCTCGCCGCGGGCGGGCTCGATCCGACCTTCGTGATCGGCGGCCGGCTGATCAGTGCGGGCGCGAATGCGCGTCTGGGCACCGGCGACTTCATCGTCGCCGAGGCGGACGAATCGGACGCGTCGTTCCTGAACCTGTTCCCGGTGATCGAAGTCATCACGAACATCGACGCCGATCATATGGATACCTATGGTCACGACTTCGCGCGTCTGAAGCAGGCGTTCATCGAATTCACGCACCGTCTGCCGTTCTATGGCATCGCGGTGCTGTGCGTCGACGATCCGAACGTGAAGGAGATCCTGCCGTTCGTGTCGAAGCCGATCATCCGCTACGGTTTGGCGGCCGATGCGCAGGTGCGCGCGGTCAACGTCGAAGCGCGCGAAGGCCGCATGCATTTCACCGTGATGCGCGAAGACGCGGCGCCGCTCGACGTCACGTTGAACCTGCCGGGCGAGCACAACGTGCAGAACGCGTTGGCCGCAATTGCAATTGCGACTGAACTTGAAGTGAAAGATGCCGATATCCAGCGAGCGCTCGCGGATTTCAACGGCGTCGGTCGACGCTTCCAGCGTTACGGCGAAGTACCGGTCGTCAGTGACGGTGAGGCCGCGGGCTCCTACACGCTGGTGGACGACTACGGTCACCACCCGGTCGAAATGGCCGCCACGGTGGCGGCGGCGCGCGGCGCATTTCCGGGCCGGCGCCTGGTGCTGGCGTTCCAGCCGCACCGCTTCACGCGCACGCGTGATTGCTTCGAGGATTTCGTGAAAGTGCTGTCGACCGTCGACGCGCTCGTGCTGACCGAAGTCTATGCGGCCGGCGAAGCGCCGATCGTCGCCGCGGACGGCCGCGCATTGGCGCGCGCGCTGCGTGTCGCGGGCAAGGTGGAGCCGGTGTTCGTCGATACGGTCGATGAAGTGCCGGACGCGCTCTCTACGGTGGTGCGCGACGGTGATGTGGTGATTACGATGGGCGCGGGTTCAATCGGCGGTGTGCCGGGTCGCCTCGCTCAGGAACTGAAGGTGTGAGATGAGCAGTATTAATCAGGATCAACTCGCCAAACAATTCGGCAAGGTGGCCGTGCTGCTCGGTGGTAATTCCGCCGAGCGGGAAGTGTCGCTCAATTCCGGACGCCTCGTGTTGCAAGGTCTGCGCGACGCCGGCGTCGACGCGCATCCGTTCGATCCGGCCGAGCGTCCGTTGTCGGCATTGAAGGAAGAGGGCTTCGTGCGCGCGTTCAACGCGCTGCATGGCGGCTACGGCGAAAACGGGCAGATCCAGGGCGCGCTCGATTTTTACGGCATCCGCTACACCGGTAGCGGCGTGCTCGGCTCCGCGCTCGGTCTCGACAAGTTCCGCACCAAGCTCGTGTGGCAGCAACTCGGCATTCCGACGCCGCCGTTCGAAGCGGTGCTGCGCGGTGACGACTACGAGGCGCGTGCGCAAGAGATCGTCGCGAAGCTCGGTCTGCCGCTGTTCGTGAAGCCGGCGAGCGAAGGTTCGAGCGTCGCCGTGATCAAGGTGAAGAGCGCGGACGCGTTGCCGGCCGCGTTGATCGAAGCGGCGAAGCACGACCGCATCGTCGTGGTCGAGAAGAGCATCGAAGGCGGCGGCGAATACACCGCGTGCATCGCCGGTAATCTGGACCTGCCGGTGATCCGCATCGTGCCGGCCGGCGAGTTCTACGACTATCACGCGAAGTACATCGCCAACGATACGCAGTACCTGATCCCGTGCGGTCTCGGCGCCGAGGAAGAGGCGCGCCTCAAGGTGCTCGCACGCCGTGCGTTCGACGTGCTCGGCTGCACCGACTGGGGCCGCGCGGACTTCATGCTCGATGGCGAAGGCAAGCCGTACTTCCTCGAAGTGAACACGGCGCCTGGCATGACCGATCACTCGCTGCCGCCCAAAGCGGCGCGCGCGGTCGGCATCAGCTATCAGGAACTGGTGGTCGGCGTGTTGGCGCTGACCTTGAAGGATTAACCGAGGCAACCGCAAGCAACACCATGTGGAACAACGTTCGCCAGCTCAATCTCGCCACCAACGCGCTGCACGCGGTGCTGGTGCTCGTGCTGCTGGCGGCGGGCGGTTACTGGCTGATCCAGCGCCCGAATTTCGCGCTGCGCGAAATCCAGATCGACGGCGACACCGAGCACATCAATTCGCCGACGGTGCGCGCCGGCGTGGTGGGGCGCCTGAAGGGCAACTACTTCACGGTCGATCTCGACGCGGCGCGGCAGGCGTTCGAACAGATGCCGTGGGTGCGTCACGCGAGCGTGCGGCGCGTGTGGCCGAATGCACTGGCTGTCACGCTCGAGGAGTACAAGCCGCTAGGGACGTGGGGCAGCGATCAGCTGGTGAGCGAGGACGGCGAGCTGTTCACCGCGAACCAGGGCGAGCTCGACGAAGAACTGCCCGCGTTCGACGGCCCGGACGGTACGGCGAAGGAAGTCGTCGCGCGGTATCACGACTTTCAGAAGTGGTTCGCGGCAATCAACGCGACGCCCGAGGGAGTAACGCTGTCGCCGCGCTATGCGTGGACGGTGAAGCTGTCGAACGGCACGCAGGTGGAGCTGGGCCGCGAGCGCAATCAGGACACGCTGGCCGATCGCAGCAAACGCCTGACCGCGGCATGGGGCGCGGTGACGCAACGTTGGGGAAAGGATATCGAGAATGCGGACTTGCGCTATCCGAACGGTTTCGCGATTCGTGCCGCTGGCATGCGCTTCATCAGCGAACCCGACAAGGGCAAGAAGTAAACGGACATCACACGCACTGAGCACGCTATGAGTAAAGACTATAAGGATCTGCTGGTCGCCCTCGACATCGGGACGTCGAAGGTAGTGGCCATCGTCGCCGAGTTGAAGGGCGAGGGTCACTACGAGGTGATCGGTCTCGGCCAGAGCGAATCGAAGGGGCTCAAGAAGGGCGTGGTGGTGAATATCGAAGCCACCGTGCAGTCGATTCAGCGCGCGCTCGAGGAAGCCGAGCTGATGGCCGACTGCAAGATCACGAACGTGTTCACCGGGATCGCCGGCAGCCATATCCGCAGCTTCAATTCGAGCGGCATGGTCGCGATCAAGGAGAAGGAAGTCACGCAGGCCGACGTCGCGCGCGTGATCGAAACGGCCAAGGCGATCAACATCCCGACCGATCAGCAGGTGCTGCATATCCTCACGCAGGAATTCATCATCGACGGTCAGGAAGATGTGCGCGAGCCGATCGGCATGAGCGGCATCCGCCTCGAAGTGAAGGTGCATATCGTCACCGGCGCGGTCAGCGCGGCGCAGAACATCGTCAAGTGCGTGCGCCGCTGCGGCCTCGAAGTGAACGACCTGATCCTGCAGCCGCTCGCGTCGTCGCTCGCGGTGCTGACGGAAGACGAAAAGGAACTGGGCGTGGTGCTGGTCGACATCGGCGGCGGCACGACGGACATCGCGATCTTCAGCGAAGGCGCGATTCGCCACACCGCCGTGATTCCGATCGCCGGCGATCAGATCACCAGCGACATCGCGATGGCGCTGCGCACGCCGACGCCGGATGCCGAAGACATCAAGGTCGATTACGGCATCGCCAAGCAGGCGCTCGCCGATCCGGACGAGATGATCGAAGTGCCGGGTCTCGGCGAGCGCGGTCCGCGCACGCTGTCGCGCCAGGCGCTGGCGGCCGTGATCGAGCCGCGCGTCGAAGAACTGTTTTCGCTCGTGCAGCAGGTGGTGCGCGAGTCGGGTTACGAAGAACTGCTGAGCTCAGGCGTCGTATTGACGGGCGGCGCGTCGATGATGATCGGCATGGTCGAGCTCGGTGAGGACATTTTCCTGAAGCCGGTGCGCATTGGCGTGCCGGAGTACGCGGGGGGTCTCGCCGACGTCGTGCGCAATCCGCGCTATTCGACGGCGATGGGCCTGCTCGTCGAAGGGCGCTCGCAGCGTATGCGCGGGCGCAAGGTCGCGGTGCAGTCGGGGTCGATGGGACAGGTGTTCTCGCGCATGAAGGACTGGTTCCTCGGCAACTTCTGAGCAAGGGTTTCGAGAAATTCGCGCTGGTGCCGGCGGCCGGTGCGCGACAGGAGGTTGCCCGATCTCCTGCCGGATAACGCCGAGTGGCAGTAACTTTTTATCTTGACGGAGGCAACATGGAATTCCAGATGCTGGAAACCGAAACGAGCGGCACCATCATCAAGGTCGTCGGAGTCGGTGGCGCTGGCGGCAATGCCGTTCAGCACATGATCAACAAAGGCGTGCAAGGCGTCGACTTCATCGTGATGAACACGGACGCGCAGGCTCTGTCGCGCTCGCGCGCCACCGCGGTGATCCAGCTCGGCAACACGGGGCTGGGCGCAGGAGCCAAGCCGGAAATGGGCCGCGCGGCCGCTGAAGAAGCACGCGAGCGTATCGCCGACGCACTGCGCGGCGCGCACATGGTGTTCATCACCGCCGGCATGGGTGGCGGCACGGGCACGGGCGCGGCACCGGTCGTCGCGCAGATCGCGAAGGAAATGGGTATTCTGACCGTCGGCGTCGTCAGCAAGCCGTTCGAATTCGAAGGCGGCAAGCGCATGCGCGTGGCGGAAGCCGGCTCGCAGCAACTGGAGGATCACGTCGACTCGCTGATCGTCGTGCTGAACGACAAGCTGTTCGAGGTGATGGGCGACGACGCCGAGATGGACAAGTGCTTCCAGTGCGCTGACGACGTTCTGAACAACGCGGTTGCAGGCATTGCGGAAATCATCAACGTCGACGGTCTCGTGAACGTCGACTTCGAAGACGTGAAGACCGTGATGGGCGAGCAGGGCAAGGCGATGATGGGCACGGCGACGGTCGCCGGCGTCGATCGCGCGCGTCTCGCGGCCGAACAGGCCGTCGCGAGCCCGCTGCTGGAAGGCGTCGATCTGTCGGGCGCGCGTGGCGTGCTGGTCAACATCACGTCGAGCCGTTCGCTGCGTCTGTCGGAAACGCGCGAAGTGATGAACACGATCAAGAGCTATGCCGCGGAAGATGCCACGGTGATCTTCGGCGCCGTGTACGACGATGCGATGGGCGACGCGCTGCGCGTGACGGTCGTGGCAACGGGTCTCGGCCGTGCGGCGAAGAAGCAGCAATCGGCACCGATGACGCTGCTGCGCACCGGCACCGACAACCAGCCGGTCGGCGCGATGGCGCACGCAGCGTACGCACCGGCGGCAGGCCATGCGAGCACGGCCGACTACGGCGCGCTCGACACGCCGGCGGTTTGGCGCACGTCGCGCGACACGGCGGCCTCGCACGTGCAGGCGCTGCAGGAAAAGGGCGTCGATACGTACGACATTCCGGCATTCCTGCGCAAGCAGGCGGACTGAGCGGACGGGCAGGCTTCGTTGCCGCGCTGCGAGTCGCATCGCAGGTGCAGCGCTGGCGGACGAATGCACGAGCGTGGCGGGTGAACGGCAAGCAGGTCGCGTATCGTCTGGTTCGCGGCGGGGGCAACTGCCCTCTGCGGATTCGCGAAGCGGACGGAGTGACTGTCGCCGCACGGTGTGGCTTATAGTTGAAAGGGCCGAACCGATATTCACTGCGACACGATGACGTGCGAGCGTGCTTCGCATCGATGCAAAGGACCGAGCATGATCAAGGAAGGTGAAAAGCTGCCCGACGCGACGCTCTTCGAGTATGTCGAAGACGACGGGGCGGGCTGCACGATCGGACCGAACAGTTTCGACGTGCGCGAGCAGACAGCGGGCAAACGCGTGGTGATCTTCGGATTGCCCGGCGCGTTCACGCCGACCTGTTCGGCCAAACATGTACCGGGCTATGTCGAGCAGGCCGAGCAGTTGCGCGCTGCCGGCATCGACGAAATCTGGTGCGTGTCCGTCAACGACGCGTTCGTGATGGGCGCGTGGGGACGAGATCAGCACACCTCGGGCAAGGTGCGCATGATGGCGGACGGTAGTGCGGCTTTTACACGGGCGCTTGGTCTGGAGCAGGATCTGTCGGCGCGCGGCATGGGAATCCGTTCCCAGCGCTACGCGATGGTGGTCGACGATGGCGTGGTCAAGACGCTGAACGTCGAAGCTGCCGGCAAATTCGAAGTCAGCGATGCAGCGAGTATTCTCGCCACGTTGAGCTAGTTGCTGATGTCGCACCTTCGCCGCGGCCCGCGTGCTCATGTCGCGTGGCGCGACGGCAACGGTGATTACGACGCTTTTGTGACAGGCCGTTACGCGGGCCGATGACCGGAAACGCCTCCGTTCCGGGGCATCGGCCCGTCACGCTTTCCGTCGCTAAGCCCAATGGGTAATGCAGCGAAACAGATTGTCACGTTCCCCGCAAAGACGCTGGTCTGGGGATTGGAGTATAATTGCGCCTATGGAATAAAAAATCCTGATTAGGATTTTCAATCGAATAGAAGACCACCATGTTGAAGCAGCGCACAATCAAATCGATCGTCAAGACAGTCGGCATCGGGTTGCACTCCGGCCGTAAAGTCAATCTGACGCTCCGTCCGGCGGGGCCGGACACTGGCATCGTGTTTTCGCGCGTGGATTTGCCCACGCCGGTGGACATTCCTGCGTCGGCGATGGCGATTGGCGATACGCGTCTGGCTTCCGTGTTGCAGAAAGACGGCGCGCGCGTGTCGACCATCGAGCATCTGATGTCCGCCTGCGCCGGTCTTGGCATCGACAACCTTTACGTCGACGTCACCGCCGAAGAAATCCCGATCATGGACGGCAGCGCGGGTTCGTTCGTGTTCCTGATCCAGTCTGCGGGTATCGAAGAGCAGAACGCGCCGAAGAAATTCATCAAGGTCACGAAGCCGGTCGAAATCCGCGACGGCGACAAGTTCGCGCGCCTCGATCCGTATTTCGGCTTCAAGCTCAAGTTCACGATCGACTTCCGTCACCCCGCCGTCGACAAAACCGGTCAGGCGCTGGAAGTGGATTTCGCCAACACGTCGTACGTGCGCGAAATCGCGCGCGCCCGCACGTTCGGCTTCGCGCATGAAGTGGAAATGATGCGTGAACTCGGCCTCGCCCGCGGCGGCAGCATGGACAACGCGATCGTGCTCGACGAGTACCGCATCCTGAACAACGACGGTCTGCGTTACGACGACGAGTTCGTCAAGCACAAGATGCTCGACGCGATCGGCGACCTGTACGTGGTCGGCCACCCGCTGCTCGCGTCGTACACCGCGTACAAGTCGGGCCACGGCCTGAACAACGCGCTGCTGCGTGAGCTGCTCGCGCACGAAGACTCGTACGAAATCGTCACCTTCGAAGACACGCAGAAAGCCCCGCGCGGCTTCGCGTACGAAACGCAGACGGCGTTCGCATAAAGCCAGCGTGACAGGCAGGCAAATGAAAAACGGCCCCTTGGGGCCGTTTTTTTTCGTTCAGCGTTCAGCGATTGCGCCGATGCCGCGCGGCCATGCGCGCAAGCGCTTCCTGCAATGGCGACGGCTCGAGCGATTCGCTCAACGCCTGCAGCGCGGCGGCGCCGGCCGGCGTCATGCGCGCCTGCTTGACGGGCGGCGGTTCTTTCAGCGGCTGCGGCCGCACGCGAATTTTCAGCGACTGCACGGGCCAGCCGCGCTGCTGCAAATCCACCAGCAGCCGCGGCTCCAGATGCCGCAGACGCGCCGCAAGCGCGTTGTGCGCGGCGAATAGGGCCAGCACGCCCTCCTTGATGAAGCCGGGCTCGACACTCGTCGCCAGATAATCGGGCAAAAGCTCGCGCAGGTCCTTCTCGAGCGCGGCGATCTGCTCGACGCCCGCGCGCAGCGCCGCGAACGCGTCCGTGCGGCCGAGAACCTCGGCGAGCGGTTGCGGGCGGCGCAGATCGAACTGCTTCGGCGGCCTTGAAAAGGACGAAAAACGGCTCATGTTTGGCATTGACACGTGAGCTCGCCCCATGCGCGCTCACGCCGCGATTGTACCGCGCGGGCAGCTTGCGATGCCGGTCAGCGCCGCGCCGAAGGTTGCCCGACAGGGCCGGCCAGAGCCGGTGCCGTCACGGCTCCGACACGAGCGCAGCTGGAGGCGCGTGCTAAAATGCCCGATTCGAATTCACTCTTGGACTAAGCCGCCGAGGACTTTCCGACCCAGGCGCGGTATGCACGTAGCGCACACCGCGACCCAGCCGAAGCCGCGACGCAGACACCGATCCGATGACCACCGGTTTTCTACAGAAGATTTTTGGCAGCCGTAATCAGCGGCTTGTCAAGCAATATCAAAAGACCGTCGCGGCGATCAATGCGCTCGAGCCGCAGATCGAGCAATTGACGGATGACCAACTGCGCGCCAAAACGGGTGAATTCCGCCAGCGCGTCGCGAGCGGCGAATCGCTCGACAAGATCCTGCCGGAGGCGTTCGCGGTCTGCCGCGAGGCCAGCAAGCGGGTGCTGAAGATGCGCCACTTCGACGTGCAGCTGATCGGCGGTATGGCGCTGCACTACGGCAAGATCAGCGAAATGCGCACCGGCGAAGGCAAGACGCTCGTCGCGACGCTGCCGGTCTACCTGAACGCGCTGTCGGGCCGCGGCGTCCACGTGGTCACGGTCAACGACTACCTCGCGCAGCGCGACGCCGAATGGATGGCGCGTCTCTATAACTTCCTCGGTCTGTCGGTCGGTATCAACCTGTCGCAGATGGAGCACACGGCGAAGCAGCAAGCCTACGCCGCCGACATCACCTACGGCACCAACAACGAATTCGGCTTCGACTATCTGCGCGACAACATGGTCTACGAGACCGACGCGCGCGTGCAGCGTAGCCTGAACTTCGCGGTCGTCGACGAGGTGGACTCGATCCTGATCGACGAAGCGCGTACGCCGCTGATCATCTCCGGCCAGGCCGAAGATCACACCGAACTCTACGTGCGCATGAACGCGCTGCCGCCGCTGCTCGAGCGCCAGATCGGCGAAGAGAAGGCGGACGGCACCGGCGTCGAGAAGCCGGGCGACTACACGCTGGACGAAAAAGGCCGTCAGGTGTTCCTGACCGAGTCGGGACACGAAAAGGCCGAGCGCCTGCTCTCCGAGTGGGGCCTGATCGGCGAGGGCGAAAGCCTGTACGCGCCGCAGAACATCACGCTGATGCACCACGTATACGCGGCGCTGCGCGCGCACACGCTGTTCTTCAAGGATCAGCACTACGTCGTGCAGAACGGCGAAGTGATCATCGTCGACGAATTCACCGGCCGTCTGATGGCGGGCCGCCGCTGGTCGGACGGTCTGCACCAGGCGGTCGAGGCGAAGGAGCATGTGAAGATCCAGAGCGAGAACCAGACACTCGCATCGATCACGTTCCAGAACTACTTCCGCATGTACGCGAAGCTGGCCGGCATGACCGGCACGGCCGACACAGAAGCGTACGAATTCAACGAGATCTACGGTCTCGAAACGGTCGTGATCCCGACCAACCGTCCGCCCAAGCGGATCGACAAGCAGGATCAGATCTACAAGACCGCGAAGGAACGCTACGACGCGGTGATCCGCGACATCCGCGAGTGCTACGAACGCGGGCAGCCGGTGCTGGTCGGCACGACGTCGATCGAGAACTCGGAGCTGCTGTCGCATCTGCTGAAGCAGGCCGGCTTGCCGCACGAAGTGCTGAACGCGAAGCAGCACGCGCGCGAAGCGGCAATCGTCGCCGAAGCGGGCCGTCCGCAACGCATCACGATCGCAACCAACATGGCCGGCCGTGGCACGGACATCGTGCTCGGCGGCAACGCGGAGAAGCAGGCGTCGTTCATCGAACAGGACGAAACGCTCTCCGACGACGAAAAGCAACGCCGCATCCAGAAGCTTCACGACGAATGGCAGACGCTGCACGATCAGGTGAAGGCCGCGGGCGGTCTGCACATCATCGGCACCGAGCGTCATGAGTCGCGCCGGATCGACAACCAGTTGCGCGGCCGTGCGGGCCGTCAGGGTGACCCGGGTTCGTCGCGTTTCTATCTGTCGCTGGAAGATCCGCTTCTGCGCATTTTCGCGGGCGACCGCGTGCGCGCGATCATGGACCGTCTGAAAATGCCGGAAGGCGAGGCGATCGAAGCAGGCATCGTCTCGCGTTCGATCGAATCGGCGCAACGCAAGGTCGAGGCGCGCAACTTCGATATTCGTAAGCAATTGCTCGAATACGACGACGTGTCGAACGACCAGCGCAAGGTGATCTACCAGCAGCGCAACGAATTGCTCGAAGCGAACGACATCACTGAGACCATCACCGCGATGCGTCATGGCGTGATTTCTGACATCGTGCATCAGTTCGTGCCGGTGGGCAGCATCGAAGAGCAGTGGGACGTGCCCGAACTCGAGGAAGTGCTGCGCAACGAATGGCAGCTCGACCTCGCGATCCAGGAAATGATCAACGAGTCGAACTCGATCAGCCCGGACGAGATTCTCGAAGCGGTTGAAGCCGCCGCGGACGAGGGGTACGAGGCGAAGGTCCAGCTGGTCGGCCGCGAATCGTTCAGCGCGTTCGAGCGCTCGATCATGCTGCAGACGCTCGACCGCGCGTGGCGCGAACATCTGGCCGCGCTCGACCATCTGCGTCAGGGCATCCATCTGCGCGGCTATGCGCAGAAGAACCCGAAGCAGGAATACAAGCGCGAGGCGTTCGAACTGTTCGCCGCGATGCTCGACGCGGTGAAGCTCGAAGTTACGCGCATCGTGATGAACGTGCAGATCCAGTCGCCGGAGCAGCTCGAAGCGGCCGCGGAACAGATGGAAGAGCAGGGGGGTCATCTGGAGAACGTCGAGTTCCGTCATGCCGAGTTCGCAGAAGCCGGCGCCGCCGCGCCGGTTGCAGCCGAAGCGGCCACCGCCGCGATGATCGGCGACGCGATGAGCCACGGCCACGGCGCAGCGCCGCAGGCGGCCGTGCATATGCATACCGACAACGTGCCGAAGGTCGGCCGCAACGACCCGTGCCCGTGCGGTAGCGGCAAGAAGTACAAGCAGTGCCACGGCAAGATCGCATAATTGCCGACGCGGCGCGCTTCAGGGCGCGCCGCGTCGTTTTTGAGTGCCGCTTGGCCGTTTTGATTTCGCGGGTGACCCGGCAACACCCCCGGGTCATCAGTTCCGTTTCCCCGATGCCGGCGTCCGCCGGCATTTTCTTCGACAGGTCGCGACCATGGCTGTCAACTTTCCCTCGATCGATCCCGCTCAACTCCACCCCGTCGCCGGCGTCACGCTAGGCTGGGCGGAAGCGCATATCCGCAAGCCGAACCGCAAGGACGTGCTCGTCATTTCCGTCGACGAAGGCGCGACGGTAGGCGGCGTGTTCACGCAGAACCGCTTCTGCGCGGCGCCCGTCACGGTCTGCCGCGAGAACCTGCAGCGCGTGCGCGCGGGCGGCAAGCCGATTCGCGCGCTGGTGATCAACACCGGCAACGCGAACGCGGGCACCGGTGAGCAGGGCCTCGCGGCGACGCGCGAAACCTGCGCGGAACTCGCGCGTCTCGCCGACATCGCGCCCGAGCAGGTGCTGCCGTTCTCGACGGGCGTGATTCTCGAACCGCTGCCGGTCGATCGTCTGAAGGCCGGTTTGCCGGCCGCGCTCGCTAACCGCAAGGAAGCGAACTGGTACGACGCGGCACAGTCGATCATGACGACCGACACGCTGCCGAAGGCGAGCTCGCGCCAAGTCACGATCGACGGCCACACGGTCACACTGACCGGCATCAGCAAGGGCGCCGGCATGATCAAGCCGAATATGGCGACCATGCTCGGCTTCCTCGCGTTCGACGCGGCCGTCGCGCAGCCCGTGCTCGACGAGCTCGTGAAGCACGTCGCGGACCGCTCGTTCAACTGCATCACGATCGATGGCGATACGTCGACCAACGATTCGTTCATGCTGATCGCGTCGGGCAAATCGAGCCTGCCCGCGATCACGTCCACCGATTCGCCCGCTTATGCAGCGCTGCGCGACGCGGTGACCGAGGTCGCGCAGAGCCTAGCGCAACTGATCGTGCGTGATGGTGAAGGCGCGACCAAGTTCATGACCGTGCATGTCGAAGGCGGCTCGAGCGTCGGCGAATGCCGCCAGATCGCCTACGCAATCGGCCACTCGCCGCTCGTCAAGACGGCCTTCTATGCATCTGACCCGAACCTCGGCCGCATTCTTGCGGCCATCGGCTATGCCGGCGTGGACGATCTCGACGTCGGCAAGATCGATCTGTATCTAGACGACGTGCTGGTCGCGACTGCCGGCGGCCGCAACCCGGCCTACCGCGAAGAAGACGGCCAGCGCGTGATGAAAAAGAGCGAGATCGGCATTCGCGTCGTGCTCGGCCGCGGCAATGCGCAAGCCACGATCTGGACCTGCGATCTGTCGCACGACTACGTGAGCATCAACGCCGACTACCGCTCGTAATCAGGTTCAAAGCGCGGCCGCTGGCCGCCCACTTACCATGGACAAACTCGAACAGTTTCTGACCCGGGCCGAAGCCGTGCTCGGCCGCCTGGAAGCGATGCTTCCGCCCGCCGCGCCGGACATCGACTGGTCGGCCGCGGTCGCTTTTCGCTGGCGCAAGCGCCAGGGGCGCGGCTACCTGCAGCCGGTGCCCGCCATTTCGTCGATTACGCTCGACGACCTGCAGAACATCGATCGCCAGAAAGGGCTGATCGAACAGAACACGCGCCAGTTCGTGCGCAGCCAGCCGGCCAACAACGTGCTGCTGACGGGCGCGCGGGGCACCGGCAAGTCGTCGCTGATCAAGGCGTGTCTGAACGCGTACGCGAAAGACGGCCTGCGTCTGATCGAAGTGGACAAGGACGATCTGCACGACCTCGGCGACATCGTCGATCTGATCGCGAAGCGCCCGGAGCGCTTCATCGTGTTCTGCGACGACCTGTCGTTCGAAGAAGGCGAGTCGGGCTACAAGGCGCTGAAGGTCGCGCTCGACGGCTCGGTCGCCGCGCAGTCCGACAACGTAGTGATCTACGCGACGTCGAACCGCCGCCATCTGCTGCCCGAGTACATGAGCGACAACGAGACTTACAAGCACACGTCGGACGGCGAGATTCATCCGGGTGAACTGGTCGAAGAGAAGATTTCGCTGTCGGAGCGTTTCGGACTGTGGGTCAGCTTCTATCCGTTCAAGCAGGACGACTATCTGACGATCATCGCGCACTGGCTGCGTCATTTCGGTTGCGACGACGCCGAGATCGAATCGGCGCGCGGCGATGCGCTCGTCTGGGCGCTCGAACGCGGTTCGCGCTCGGGGCGGGTCGCGTGGCAGTTTGCGCGCGACTGGTCCGGCCGTAAGACGCCGGCATGAGTGACGCTAGCAAAAACGCGGGCAATAGTGCCGGCACCAACGGCGCCGGCCGCCCCGTCACCGAAGTCGCGGTCGGCGTGCTGGTGCAGCCGGATGGCCGCTATCTGCTCGCGCAGCGTCCGGCGGGCAAGCCGTACGAGGGCTACTGGGAGTTTCCGGGGGGCAAGCTGGAAGCGGGCGAATCGATCGAGGCCGCGCTTGCGCGCGAGCTGCACGAGGAGTTGGGAATCGAGGTCGAGGCGAGCCATTTGTGGCATACGCTCGAACACGATTATCCGCACGCCTATGTGCGCCTGTTCTTCTGCAAGGTGACGCAGTGGTCGGGCGAGCCGCACGGGCGTGAAGGCCAGGCCTTCGTGTGGCAGAGCTTGCCTGCGGACGTCTCGCCATTGCTGCCGGCCACGATCCCGGTGCTGGAGTGGCTCGCGGCCGAGAACAGGTGATTGGTTGAAACAGAGCGACTGAAAAAGCCACGCGATAGCGGGCGCTGTCTCGGCAGCGTCGCGGTTCGCGTGGCTTTTTTACTGGCTCGCTCAGTGCGGGTTGTAGTCGCCGCGCGGCGTTTCCTCTTCGGACGAAGACCCTTCCTGTTCGTTGCCGCCAATCCGGTATTTTTCGGCTGCCCATGCGCCGAGATCGATCTGCTTGCAGCGCTCGGAGCAGAAAGGACGGAAGCGGCTCTCGGGGGTCCAGCGGACATCTTTACCGCAAGTAGGACATTTGACGACGGTAGGCATACGGTCGGACGGTCAATCGCAAACGGAACAAGTAACGAATATAGGGCTATTTCGCGCCGCTTCAAAGGCGCGTTCGGTCAAATCCGGTGTGCGCTGCTCGGTGCGCGGCGATTGTCAGGCGGTTACAGGCTGCAGAGCGTGAGCTGGAACGGCACGTCGACGTCGACCGCGCGCGGCCGCAGATCGCCGTCCTGCACTGTGAAGCGCACCCACAGCATGTACTTGTTGGCGCTCGCTTCGGGAATCACGCGCAATTCGGGCGCGACACGAACCTGCATCAATTGATACGAGCGGCCCGACAGCATTTGCTGATAGCTGCCTTGCATCGCCATCACCTTCGACGCCTGGCCCGACTCGCGCGCGAGCCGCAGCACGATCGTGGCCGCGTCGCGCAGCGGCAAAAGCGGCGTGACCCATTTGGCGATGTCCTGGCGACGCTGATCGGGATGCAACTGTTGCCACGCGTAATACGAGGGCAGGTCGAATTTGCAGGTGCCACCGGGGATGATCGCGCGGCTGCGAATGCTTGCAAGCCATTCGTTGTCTGCAAGATGCTGGCCGGTTTTGCCTTGCATCTGCGTGAGCCCCGCTAGGGTCTGCTCGATTTCGCCGAGCACCGCTTCAAGCGCGTTCTGCTCGATGCCCGGATTGCCGCGAAACGGCGCGAGGGTTTGCCGCTGGCGTTCGAGCTCTTTCATCAGATCCGACTTCAGATCCGCGCGGCCAGCTACTTCGGAGATTTCGAACAGCGTTGTCAGTGCGACGTGATGTTCCCGCGCGTCTTCCTGAGTCAGAAAGAACGTGAAGCGCTCGAACAGATCTTCGAGTCGCAACAGCGTCCGGATTCGCTCATTGAAGGGGTACTCGTAAAGGATCAAGCGGGCTCGCCTCGGGCGTGGTCGGTGACAGGAATGCAAAACATTCTAATGCCGTGGGACTACCCAGGCAATCACGCACGCTTTCCGCGTGCTTTCGCAACTTTTTTGTCAGTTCCCGGTGTTATGAGCGCTTCGGCTCTCGCATGCGCGCAAAGTTCAACTGTGTGGGTGACGACGCGTGCCGAAGATGCGTATCTGCCTTTACAGGGCATCGTGCGCTTGATGCTTGCAGCGAGGCCGACCTGAGGCCTCCGCGCGCTACGACTCGGCCTCACCCTTCGCGAGCGACAGATACGCTTGATGGTGAGCGTCCACCTGCGCTTCGAGCTCCAGGGGCCGCGCGTTGTCATTGACGATCACGTCGTCGGCGGCGGCGAGGCGCGCTTCGCGCGTGGCCTGGCGCGCGATGATCGCGAGCACCTGCTCACGGCTGAAGCCGTTGCGGCTCATCACCCGCGCGACTTGCGTGTCGATGCTGCAATCGACGGTGAGCACGCGATTCACACGGTTCTTCCAGGTCCCGGACTCGACCAGCAACGGCACCACGACGATCACATACGGTCCTTTCGCTTCGCGCTCTTCGCGCTCGGTTTCCGCGCGAATCAGCGGATGCGTGATGCCTTCGAGACGTTTGCGCGCGGTGTCGTCGCTGAACACGAGCGTGCGCATGCGCGCGCGATCGAGCGAGCCGTCGGCGGCGACGAACTCCGCGCCGAATTCGGCGGCGATGTGCGGCATCGCCAGGCCATGCGGCGCGGTGATGCGATGCGCGATCACGTCGGTATCGACGAGCGGCACGCCGCGCGCGGCGAACAGATTGGCAACCGTCGACTTGCCGCTACCGATGCCGCCGGTGAGTCCCACAACGAACATGCTTCAGCCTCCCAAAGCAAGGTAAAGCGGCGTGCCGGCAAATAGCGTGAGCGCACCGCCCGCCGCAAGAAATGGCCCGAATGGCAGCGGCTCCTCGAAGCGCATACGGCCGCGCCACGTTGCCGCGAGGCCGATCACGGCACCGGCCACCGCGGCGACCAGCACGATTTGCGGTAGCGCTGGCCAGCCGAGCCACGCGCCGAGCGCTGCGAGGAGTTTGAAGTCGCCATAGCCCATGCCTTCGATACCGCGCACGACCCTGAACGCCCAATGCACGGCCCATAACACCAGATATCCGAAGATAGCCCCGAGCACCGCATCATGCAGGTTCGTGAACATGCCGTTGAAATTGACGATCAGGCCGGCCCACAACAGCGGCAAGGTCAAGGAATCGGGCAACAGATGCGTGTCGATATCGATCGCGCTCATCGCAAGCAACGTCGCGCACAGGCCGAACGCCGCGAGTGCCATCGGCGTCGGGCCGAAGGCCATCAGTGCGCCCGCGGCGAAAGCTGCACTAGCGATTTCGAGCAGCGGATAGCGTGCGCTGATGTGCGTGCCGCATGCGGAACAGCGGCCGCGTAACAGCAGGTAGCTCAGCACCGGCAAGTTTTCCCACGCGCTCAGCACGTGGCCGCAATGCGGGCACGCGCTACGCGGCACCCACAGGTTGTAGCGCTCGGGCAGTCCGTCGCCGGGCTGCGGCGCGTCGGTGGCTTCGCTGATTTCGGCGCGCCACGCACGCTCGAGCATGATCGGCAGCCGATGCACGACCACGTTAAGGAAGCTGCCAATCACGAGGCCGAGCACGATCGCGAACGCGATCTGCACCCCGGCGGGCAGACTCGCGAGCGCGAGGCCGATATCGCCTGCAAAGCGACCTGGCAGTAAGCCCGCGAGCAGGCTGGAGGAAGTTTGTGGCACGAGCGGTGGAGGAGCCTGTATGGTCATGAATTGGATTCGGCTGCGATGCTACACCACGTTGCCGAGTTGAATAATGGGAAGATACATCGCGATGACGAGGCCGCCGACCAGCGTGCCGAGCACGACGATCACGAGCGGTTCGCACAGGCTCGATAGCGTGCCGATCCTGTCGTCGACCTGGCGATCCGCAAGCGACGCGACATCGAGCAGCATGCCGTCGAGCGCGCCGGATTCCTCGGCGACCGCAACGGGCTGCACGACCTCGGCAGGAAAGCAGCGGGCCGCGCGCATCGCCGCGGCGAGCCTTTCGCCGCGCCGCAGTCTGATGGCGATGCTCGCGGTCGCGCGATCGAAGAAGGCATTGCCGGTTGCCTGCGTGAGCGAATCGAACGCGTCGGCGAGCGGTGTGCCGGCGGACAGCAGGGTGCCGAGCGCGCGACTCCACCGCGCTGCGCACAGCGTGCGCAGCAGCGGGCCGGCCACTGGCAGGTTGAGCGACAGGCGAGCGAAGCGGATGCGCGCGCTTATCGATCGACGCAGCACGAATGTGATGGCCGAGCTCATTGCGAGCATCAGCACGAACAGCGGCACACTCCAGCGCGCGGCAGCCGCCGAGAGCGCCAGCACGAACTGCGTCGGCGCGGGCAGCCTGGCGCCGAAGCCATCGAAGATCTGCTTGAACGTCGGCACGACCCACACCAGCAACGCGGCGGTTATCGCGATCGCGAGCAGCAGAATCGCGACTGGATAGGTGAGAGCCGCGCGCACCTTTGCACGCTGCGCGGCGGCGCGTTCGCGATCGTCGGCGAGGCGGGCGAGCACGGTGACGAGCGCGCCCGCCGCTTCGCCCACCTCGACGAGTTGGCAATACAGCGCATTGAACTGCGCCGGGTGCCGCTGCAAGGCCGCCGAAAACCGCAGGCCGGCGGTGATGTCGCGCGCGACCGTGCCGACGATGCGCGGCATGCCTTGCCGCTGCCCCGACGTCGGCGTCTGTGCGAGCAGTTCGAGCGCGGGCGCGAGCGGCAAGCCGGCACGCAGGAGACTGGAAAGTTGCCGCGTGAACAGCGTGACATCGGCTGCGCTGGTCTTCGGGCGTGGCGCCGGGCCTTGCGTTGCGAGTTCGACGATAAAGAGGCTGTCGCGTTTGAGCAGCGTGCGCGCAGCGCTCGCGTCGGGCGCGATCAGCGTGCCGCTATGGCGCTTGCCGTCCGCGTCGACGCCGCGCCATCTGAAGCGCAGGTCGGCTGAGACGGGCCGTGTCGGTGACTGCGCGGCGGTACTCATGCGACCTCCGTGGCGGCGAGCGCTTCGGCGAGACTGGTGGTGCCGTCGCGTACGCGCGCTAGCGCCGCGTCGCGTAATGTCGCGACCTGTTCGGTCTGCGCGAGGCGGGCCAGCTCGTGCGCACCCGCGCTTGCGACGATCAGCTCGCGCATCGCGTCGGAAACGGGCATCACCTGATGGATGCCGACGCGCCCCCGATAGCCGATGCCATGGCAAGCCGCACAGCCGGTCGCCGCATACGGTTGCCAGCCGTCGAGCTCTTGTTCGCCGAAGCCAGCGGCGTGGAGCGCCGTCGCCGAATGCGGCGCGGGTGCGCGGCACGCGACGCATAGTCGCCGCACCAGCCGCTGCGCGGTCACCATCCGCAGCGCGGCTGCAAGGTTGTACGGCTCGACACCGATATCGATGAGCCGCGCGATGGCCGCGGGCGCGTCGTTCGTATGCAGCGTGGACAGCACGAGGTGGCCGGTTTGCGCGGCCTTCACGGCGACGTCGGCGGTTTCGTTGTCGCGGATTTCGCCGACCATGATCACGTCCGGGTCCTGACGCAGGAACGCGCGCAGTGCGACCGCGAACGTTAGCCCGGCTTTTTCGCGCACGCTGACCTGGTTGATACCGGCCAGCTGGATCTCGGCCGGATCTTCCACTGAGCAGAGGTTGCGTGCCTCGCCGTTCAGCAGATTCAGGAAGCAGTACAGCGACAGCGTCTTGCCACTGCCCGTTGGTCCGGTGACGAGCATCAGACCGTGCGGCGCGTGGATCGCGGCGTCCAGGGCTTCGCGCTGCCGCGGATCGAGGCCGAGCGAATCGAGCGAAAGATCAGCGGGCAGCGCGTCGAGCCGTCGTAGCACGAGCTTTTCGCCGAACAGCGTCGGCAGTGAATTGACGCGGTAATCCTCGAGTCGCCCGGGCGACGTCGCGAGGCGTAGCCGGCCGTCTTGCGGCACGCGTCGCTCGGCGATGTCCATGCGCGCGAGCACCTTAACCCGCGTGACGAAGGCATCGCGTAGATGCGCGGGCGGCCGCGGGATTTCATGCAGTACGCCGTCGATGCGCAGCCGCACACGCCAGCCGTGCTCGGCCGGCTCGATGTGGATATCGGACGCATTGCGCCGCGTCGCTTCGTGCAACGTGTCGGTCAACAGACGCACGGCCGGGGCGTTGTCCGGATCGTTCAGATTGGTTGCGCTGGATTCGCCGTCGGCAGCGAGTGGGCGCGGCAATGCCGCAGCGGTGGCAAAGGGTGTTTGCATGAGAGACCGGTGATGAACCGCCTGTAGAACATGACGGCTTCATCTTCCGGATGAGGGCGTCCGAATGCCATTCGGCCATTCGGCTAATGGCGCGCGTCGCGAGCCTGTGCAATGCTGACCATGAATTAGCGAGCGACTGTGCGGGTTTCAGCCTGACCTTGCTTTTCCGGCCTTGGTGCGCGACGGCGGTTTGAACAGCTTGACGGTGCGGATTGCCTGATCGTCGCTGCGCATCACTTCGAGCTTGGTGTCGCCGATGCGCACGCAGACGTCGCCGTCGGGAATGTCTTCGAGAATTTCGAGAATCAGGCCGTTGAGCGTTTTGGGGCCATCGGTGGGCAGCGCGAGTTGCAGCCAGCGGTTCAGCTCGCGCAACGGCATGCTGCCCGCGACGATGCATTCGCCCGCTTCGTTCCAGCCGCCGCGCGAACTGGCGCCACGCGGAATCGACGTGGTGAATTCGCCGATCAGCTCCTCGATGATGTCTTCCGGCGTGACGAGACCTTGCAGTTCGCCGTATTCGTTGACGACGAGCGCGATGCGGTGCCGGCTCTCCTGGAAGTATTGCAACTGCGGGAACACCGGCGTGCCGCTTGGCACGAAGTACGGCTCTGCGAGCAGCTCGCGCAAGGTATCGCGTTCGAGCTCCTGGTTGTGCAGCGCTGACAGGGTCTTGCGCACGTGCAGCACACCGAGCACTCGGTCGATGTCGCCCTGGTAGACGATCAGCTTGTTGTGATAGCAAGTCTCCAGTTGATGCAGGATCTGTTCGAACGGTGCATCGAAGTCGAGCGCTTCGATGCGGCGACGCGGGATCATCACGTCATCGACCGAGATGTTTTCGAGGTCGAACAGATTCAGCAGGATGCTGCGGTGTTTGGTCGGCATGAAGCTGCCCGACTCGAGCACGATGGTGCGCAGTTCTTCGGTGGACAGTCGCTGATCGCGCGCGCCCTTCGTATTAATGTGCAGCACGCGCAGGATGCCGGTGGCGAACAGGTTGACGAACCAGATCACCGGTTTCCCGATGCGCATCAATGGCGCGATTAGCAGGCTTGCGGGCAGCGCGATTTTCTCGGGAAAGGTTGCGCCGACGATCTTCGGCGTGATTTCTGCGAACACGATGATTAGGAAGGCGACGATACCGGTCGCGATCGACAGCACGAGGCTATTGCGGCCGAACGTATGCAACGCGAGCGATGTAGTCAGTACCGGAATGATCGTGTTGAACAGGTTGTTGCCGATCAGGATCACGCTCAGCAACTGATCGGTTTTCGCAAGCAGTCCCTGGGTAGTTTTCGCGCCGAGGGTGTTTTTGCTGGCGAGATGTTTGAGCCGATGACGGTTCAGCGCCATCATCGCTGTCTCGGAAATGGAAAAGAAGGCGGAGCAGACAAGCAGCAGAAGGACGGCGCCGATCTGCGCCCATAAGGGAAGTTGTTCCACGCGTCGTGAAAAATAAGGGAAAGGATGGAGAGAATATAGCAGAGGGGGCCACGCTCTCCGCCGTGAACGGCGGCTGACGCCGCTCGAACGACAACGTCGCGACGTGCGCGCTGTGCGTGTCTAGCCGGAGGAAAAGAAAGCAGCGAAAGGCGGCACGACAGCAGCAAAAAAGTACCGCGCAAAACAAAAAACCGCCGAGCATTGCTGCGGCGGTTTTTGAACCTTGAGCTAACAAGGGGGAATCTGGTCGGGGTGAGAGGATTCGAACCTCCGGCCTCTACGTCCCGAACGTAGCGCTCTACCAGGCTAAGCTACACCCCGATTTGGTACTGCTGACTCGATTCGGACTAATTCGGCGTTTCAGTCTCGTTCAAGACTGTCTTGCCGTCGAGTAAGAACATAATTCTAGCAGGCTCTCTTTGAAAATGGAAGGGGGAAACGAAGAAATTGCTGCCGCGGCTGCTTGCGCTTCCTGTTTCGCGCACTCGAGCGTGTGGTCGAGCGCGCCCGATCGCGTGATCGCGTCGAAAATCGTATCGAAACGGTCGGTGCCACCTTGCTCGATGGCTTCGCGCGCGAGCGCCGATTGCTCGGGCGTGCCGCGTTCGATCAGATAGATGAGCGGCAGCGTGGGTTTGCCTTCGCGCAGATCGTCGCCAGCGTTCTTGCCCATCGACTCGGCCGTGCCGGTGTAGTCGAGCCAGTCGTCCATGATCTGGAACGCGGTGCCGATGCGGCGGCCATATTCGGCGGCGGCGGCTTCGGTTTTCGCGTCCGCTCCGGCGAGCACTGCGCCGAGTTGGGCGGCCGCCTCGAACAACTTTGCGGTTTTGTAGCGGATCACCTGCATGTAGCGGGCTTCGTCGACGTCGGCATCGTGCATGTTCAACAACTGCAGCACTTCGCCTTCGGAGATGATGTTGGTCGCCTCCGACAGAATTTCCATCACGCGCATCTTGCCCGCGCCGACCATCATCTGGAACGAGCGCGAATACAGGAAATCACCGACCAGCACGCTCGCGGCGTTGCCGAACAGCGCGTTGGCGGTCTGGCGGCCGCGCCGCAGGTCGGACTCGTCGACCACGTCGTCATGCAGCAGCGTGGCCGTGTGAATGAATTCGACGACCGCGGCAAGCTCGTGCCGGTGTCCCGTCGTGTCGCCCAGCGCGCCCGCCACCAGCAACAGCAACGCGGGCCGCAGCCGCTTGCCGCCGGCGCTGATGATGTACTCGGAAATCTGGTTGATCAGCATCACGTCCGACGCGAGACGTTGCCGGATGACGCGATTGACCTGCTGCATGTCTTCGGCGATCGGAGCAAGCAGGCTGGCGACGTTGGGGGAGGTGGTGGCAGTCGACGACATGATGGCTGAATTGGGTAGTGCCGCGAATTATAAGGCGATCGGTGCGCTTCCGGGTCGTCGGCTGCGGTGCGGATGCTTTCCGCATGGCGCGAGGGCCGCTCGCCAAGGGCGTCTGCGGGCCGCCGCGCGTCGCTGGTTTAGTCTCTGCGAGCGCCTGCGAGGGAGGGCGAGCCCGAACGGTAGGCGGTTTGGTAAGCAGGTTTTGACCGAGCAGCTAACTCTATGTATAATTGAGAGTTTCCGCGCGCGGTGCGTGGGAAAAATGAATACAGAGTGAGGTTTTCAATGTACGCGGTCATAAAAACCGGTGGCAAGCAGTACAAAGTTGCCGTCGGCGAAAAACTTAAAGTAGAACAGATACCGGCAGACATTGACGCTGAAATCACGCTCGACCAGGTTCTCGCAGTGGGCGAAGGCGAATCGATTAAGTTCGGTACGCCGCTGGTCAGTGGGGCTTCCGTCAAGGCTACCGTCGTGTCGCAAGGGCGTCACGCCAAAGTGACGATCTTCAAGATGCGTCGCCGGAAGCACTACCAGAAGCATGGCGGCCACCGCCAGAACTATACCGAACTGCGCATCGACGCGATCAACGCGTAAGCGCACCGGTTAAGGAGCAAATCAAATGGCACACAAAAAGGCAGGCGGATCGTCCCGGAACGGCCGCGACTCCGAATCGAAGCGCCTCGGCGTTAAGGTTTACGGCGGCCAGGCTATCAACGCTGGTGGCATCATCGTGCGTCAGCGCGGTACGCGCATGCACGCTGGCGAGAACGTCGGCATGGGCAAGGATCACACCCTGTTCGCGCTGAAGGACGGCCACGTCCAGTTCTCGACGAAGGGCGCGGCGAAGAAGCACACCGTTTCCGTCGTCCCGGTAGCCTGAGTTTAATCAGGTACGGGCTTCAGGACCGGAAAAGGCCCCGCGAAGTTCGCGGGGCCTTTTTTATTGCGGCGCCTCTTTCGTGTGGCGCCGAAGCCGCGCAGCCGGCAGTTCATCACCGGCGACTATGCCGTTCGGTCGATTGATCAACGCGCGGCGCGCGCGGCAAAATAGGAAGTATCCAATCAGTAACGCCCCTGCATCGAATCGGGCAGTACACCACGGGACGGAGTAACGCATGAAGTTCATTGACGAAGCGAGGATTGAAGTCATCGCCGGCGACGGAGGGGATGGCAGCGCGTCGATGCGCCGCGAGAAGTTCGTTCCGTTCGGCGGTCCCGATGGCGGTGACGGCGGCCGGGGCGGCAGCGTGATCGCAGTTGCTGACCGCAACATCAACACGCTGATCGACTACCGCTACGCGAAAAAACATCTGGCGCGCAACGGCGAAAACGGCCGTGGTTCAGATTGCTATGGCAAGGGCGGCGACGACATCACGCTGCGCATGCCGGTTGGCACTACCATCACGGACATGGAAACCGGCGAGCTGATCGCCGATCTGACCGAGCACAACCAGAGCGTGCAAATCGCGCAAGGCGGCGCCGGCGGTCTCGGCAACCTCCATTTCAAGTCCAGCACGAACCGCGCGCCGCGTCAAAAGACGGACGGCAAGCCGGGCGAGCGCCGCATGGTCCGCCTCGAACTGAAAGTGTTGGCCGACGTCGGTCTGCTCGGCATGCCCAATGCAGGCAAGTCGACGTTCATCTCGTCGGTGTCTAACGCGAAGCCAAAAATTGCCGATTACCCGTTCACCACACTCGCGCCGAACCTCGGCGTCGTGCGCGTCGGGCCGAGCCGCAGCTTTGTGATTGCGGACATTCCGGGGCTGATCGAAGGCGCGGCGGAAGGCGCCGGCCTCGGCCATCAATTCTTGCGTCACCTGCAACGTACCGGGCTGCTGCTGCATATCGTCGACATCGCACCGTTCGATGAATCGATCGATCCGGTCGCGGAAGCGAAGGCGATCGTCAACGAACTGCGCAAGTACGACGAAGAGCTCTACCAGAAGCCGCGCTGGCTCGTGCTGAACAAGCTGGACATGGTGCCTGAGGACGATCGCGAAGCGCGCGTGGCAGCTTTTCTCGAAGGTTTCGGCTGGGACGGTCCGGTGTTCGAGATCTCGGCGCTGACCGGCCAAGGCTGTGAAAATCTTTGCTATGCGGTGTTCGACTACCTCGCCGAGCACTCGGACGCGCAACGCGCGGCCGAAGCCGAAGACCTCGCCTCCGACGTGCGTTTCCGAGAGGGGACGCAAGTACCGGCCGCGACCCGCGAAGCCGGCACCGATCCGCAGGAATAACAACTCGAGCGCCGGCGCCTGCGGCGGGTGTCGGCATGCATCACGCGTCATCTTTGGAGACAGCGCACAATGCGTTCCGTCATCGCAGATTCACGGCGATTGGTCGTCAAAGTCGGTTCGAGCCTCGTCACGAACGACGGACGCGGCCTCGATCATGCGGCCATCGGCCGCTGGGCCGCGCAAATTGCCGCACTGCGCGCGCAGGGCAAGGAAGTCGTGCTGGTCAGTTCGGGCGCGATCGCCGAGGGCATGCAGCGGCTCGGCTGGACCAAGCGGCCGCGTGAAATCGATGAATTGCAGGCGGCCGCGGCGGTCGGCCAGATGGGCCTCGCGCAAGTGTACGAAAGCCGCTTTGCCGAGCATTCCATCCAGACTGCGCAGATCCTGCTCACTCACGCCGACCTCGCCGACCGCGAGCGCTATCTGAATGCGCGCTCCACGCTGCTCACGCTGCTGCGGCTCGGTGTCGTACCGATCATCAACGAGAACGACACGGTGGTCACCGACGAAATCAAGTTCGGCGACAACGACACGCTCGGCGCGCTGGTCGCCAATCTGATCGAGGGCGACGCGCTGATCATTCTGACGGACCAGCAAGGCCTCTTCACCGCCGATCCGCGCAAGAACCCGAACGCGACGCTCGTCCAGCAAGCCGACGCCGGCGCGCCCGATCTGGAGGCGATGGCGGGCGGCGCCGGCTCGAGCCTCGGCCGCGGCGGCATGCTGACCAAAATCCTTGCCGCGAAGCGCGCCGCCCATAGCGGCGCCAATACGGTGATCGCGAGTGGGCGCGAAGCGGACGTGCTGCTGAGACTAGCGGCCGGCGAGGCGATCGGCACGCAGCTGATCGCCCGCACCGCGCGCATGGCGGCGCGCAAGCAATGGATGGCCGATCACCTGCAGGTGCGCGGCCACGTCGTGATCGATGACGGCGCGGTCGAAAAATTGACCGCCGGCGGCAAGAGCCTGCTGCCGATCGGCATCGTCGGCGTGCAGGGCGCTTTCGCGCGCGGCGAGGTGATCGCGTGTCTGAGCGCGTCGGGCCGTGAAGTCGCACGTGGTTTGACGAACTACAGCAGCGCGGAAACCAAGCTGATCCAGCGGCGTCCGAGCGGCGAAATCGAGTCGGTGCTGGGCTATATGCTGGAGCCCGAGCTGATTCACCGCGACAATCTCGTGCTGATTTGATCTTTCAGGATGCGAGCGCACAAAGCGCCGACAAAAAAGCCGTTCCAGCGCAGGCTGGAACGGCTTTTTGTGGTCATGTGTAGGCAACGACGCCTGAATCAGGTGTGCCGCACAAACGGCCTCAATGAATCTGCGACGTCTGCGTGCGCTTGTAACGAATGTTCTCGACAATGCGCTGCGCGTTGCCGGTCGGAATCTTGTTCGCGCACATATAGTCCTGATACAGCGCGGCCTGGTACGCGTTCAGCGCACCGTTTTCGATGCGCGAAAACTGGTTCGCGACCGTCGTGTCCCAGCCGTCGTGATCGGCGTTGAGGCCCGCGTACTGACGCCATTCATACGTATCGCAGCGGATGCCCTCGTAATTGACGTTGCGCGCGCCGCCCGGGCTCGTGACGACCACCGTGTAACGCACGACACCGTCGTCGCCGACGCTGACCGATTTCGGGTCGATCGCGAATTGCAGCGGCGTATTGCCGGAGACCTCGAACGGCAGCAGGTTCGTGTCGGTGGGCAAGGGCGGCAACGTGTCGACCTTGTTTTCAACCCAGTTGCTCTTACGATCCAGCAGATAGACGAACTCGCTGTCGTCTTTATTGGTCGGTTTGCCGGCGCTCGAACAGCCTGCCAGCAGGGCGCCGGTGGCGACGCATGCCACGGCGAGTGCAAATGCTTTCAATCTGATTCCCTCGAAAGACGGACGCGACCCGAAGGCCGCGCCAGAGAGAGGCGGCGTGAGCCGCCGCCTTGGAATGGTTAATCGCGCACCCCTCGTCGGACTGACGGGGCGCCGACCTCGTCGGCTTCGGCCGTTTCCTGCTCATGCTCCGGTGCAATGTTTGCATCCGGTGAGCCGGGGCCGCAATCCGGCACGACCAGCACGCGCGTCGAAGTTTCGACACTGACCGAACTTACGGTAGTGACGGTGGTGACCACCGTGCTTACCGCGGAATCCGGCGGGCTTTGCATCGACGACGCTATCCGGGGATAACGCGACCCATGATGCCCGCCAGGTCTTTCCGCACGCGGCGCAGGCCGGCGCATGAAACGGGACAACTCCGTCAGCGCCAACTGATACACATCCCGCTTGAACTCGATCACACAGTCGAGCGGTACCCAATACTCGTTCCAACGCCACGCATCGAACTCAGGGTGGTCGGTGGCGCGCAGACAGATGTCGCAGTCGCGTCCTACCATCCGGAGCAAAAACCAGATTTGTTTCTGGCCGCGGTAATGACCGCGTACTTCGCGCTTGATGAACTTGTCAGGCACCTCATAACGCAACCAGTCGCGCGTGCGACCGATCACCTTGACGTGCTCAGGAAGCAGTCCGGTCTCTTCGTGTAACTCCCGATACATCGCTTGCACGGGGGTCTCGCCATATTTGATGCCCCCTTGCGGAAACTGCCAGGAATGTTCACGGAGCCGTTTGCCCCAAAACACCTCGTTGTGCGCGTTCAAGAGGATGATGCCGACGTTCGGGCGAAAGCCTTCACGATCCAGCATACAACCACCTTCGAATCCTTTAAAATTGCTTTGATTATAAACAGATAACGGACCCTACGCACCGAATCGCATGAGATTGCCGCGATTCGCCGCAACAGCCCGTGTTTGCGGTAGCCTGTCGGTTTTCCGTGCCCGATCCCTTGCGAGAGGCTTTGCGCGGCGGTTTCGGCGCAGCACGGGGGCAGGGTGCCGCCAGTCGGGCGAACCCCGCTGGCTTCGCCGCTGATCTGTGTCGATTTTCCCCATGTTTTCCCCTTTTCTGGCGGTCCCACCGGAAGCCGCCGCTTTTGGACACCTTGAATGAAAGCTTCCCGTTTCTTTATCGGCACCCTCAAAGAAGCGCCAGCCGACGCCGAAATCATCAGCCACAAGCTCATGGTGCGCGCGGGCATGATCCGCCGCGTCGCGGGCGGTATCTACAACTACCTGCCGGTCGGCCTGCGTTCGATCCGCAAGGTGGAAGCGATCGTGCGCGAGGAAATGAACCGGGCAGGCGCCATCGAGCTGTTGATGCCGGCCGTGCAGCCGGCCGAACTGTGGCAGGAATCGGGCCGCTGGGAGAAGTATGGTCCCGAGCTGTTGCGCTTCAAGGACCGCAAGCAGGCCGATTTCGTGATGGGCCCGACGCACGAGGAAGTCGTGACCGACATCGCGCGCAACCAGATCAAGAGCTATCGCCAGCTGCCGGTCAACTTCTATCAGATCCAGACGAAGTTCCGCGATGAAATCCGTCCGCGTTTCGGCGTGATGCGCGGCCGCGAATTCATCATGAAAGACGCGTACTCGTTCGACAAGGACGCGGAAGGTCTGCGCGAGTCGTATCGCAAGATGTATGACGCGTACGTGCGCATCTTCACGCGCCTCGGCCTCGAGTTCCGCGCGGTCGCGGCGGACAACGGCTCGATCGGCGGCAGCGGCTCGCATGAGTTCCACGTGATCGCCGATACCGGCGAAGACGCGATCGCCTATTGCCCGAGTTCCGATTTCGCCGCGAACGTCGAGGCCGCCGACGCGCTGCCGCTGATCGCGCAACGCGCCGCGCCGGCCGAGGAAATGAAAAAGACCGCGACGCCCGGCAAGGCGAAGTGCGAGGCGGTCGCCGAACTGCTGAACATTCCGCTCGAGCGCACGATCAAGTCGGTCATTCTCGCCACCGAAAACGAAGGCGCCGAGCCGACCATCTGGCTGCTGATGCTGCGCGGCGACCACGACCTGAACGAGATCAAGGTCGGCAAGCTGCCCGGCCTCGCCGACTTCCGCATGGCCACCGAAGCCGAGATCATCGAGACGTTCGGCACGCCGCCGGGTTATCTCGGTCCGATCAACACGAAGAAGCCGGTCAAGGTGATCGCCGACAGCACGGTCGCGAACATGAGCGACTTCGTGGTCGGCTCGAACGAGGTCGACTATCACACCACCGGCGTGAACTGGGGCCGCGACCTGCCGGAGCCGGTCGTCGCCGACATCCGCAACGTGAAGAAGGGCGATCCGTCGCCGGACGGCAAGGGCGTGCTCGACATCTGCCGCGGCATCGAAGTGGGCCACGTGTTCCAGCTCGGCACGAAGTACTCCGAAGCGATGAACGCGACCTGTCTCGACGAAACCGGCAAGCCGCGGCCGATGGAAATGGGCTGCTACGGCATCGGCGTCACGCGTATCCTCGGCGCCGCGATCGAACAGAATTTCGACGACAAGGGCATCATCTGGCCGGAGTCGATCGCGCCGTTCGAAGTCGTGCTGTGTCCGATGGGCTACGACCGCAGCGACGCGGTACGCGAGCAGGCCGATAAGCTGTACGCGGAACTCGTCGGGGCCGGCATCGACGTGATCCTCGACGATCGCGGCGAGCGTCCGGGCGTGATGTTCGCCGACTGGGAACTGATCGGCGTGCCGCATCGGCTGGTGATCGGCGACCGCGGACTGAAGGACGGCAAGATCGAGTATCAGGGCCGTCGCGACGCCGAAGCGACGCTGCTGCCGGTCGCGGATGCCGCGCAGACCGTGATCGACAAAGTGCGCGCGGCGCTCGCGATCTAAGCGGGGCGGGCAGTGGAGTACACCTTCCTGTCCGCGACGGTGCTGCTGATCCTGATCACCGATCCGCTCGGCAACATCCCGATCTTCATTAGCTGTCTGCGCGGGGTGTCGCCGGAGCGCCGCACGGTGGTGATCCTGCGCGAGGTCGCGATCGCGTTTGCGATCCTGCTGGTGTTCATGGTGCTCGGGCAGAGCTTTCTGCGCATGATGAGCCTGAGTGACCAGTCGCTGCGGATCGGCGGCGGCATCGTGCTGTTTCTGATCGCGCTGCGCATGGTGTTTCCGCATCCGGACGGTCCATTCGGCGGCGACGCGCGCGGCGGCGAGCCGCTGATCGTGCCGCTCGCGATTCCGGCGCTCGCGGGTCCGTCGGCGTTGGCGACCGTCATGCTGCTGACCTCGCAGGCGCCGGGCCAGACGTTCGAGTGGGTCGGCGCGCTGACCGTCACGATGATCATCTGCGCGATCGTGCTGATGCTCGCCGAGCGCATTCAGGCGTGGCTCGGTGAACGGGTGATGGCGGCGTTCGAGCGGCTGATGGGGCTGGTGCTCGTCGCGATTTCAGTCGAGATGATGCTCGGCGGGATCCGCTCTTTCGTGCACAAGCTGTAAAGCAGCCGGTGCGCGAGCCGCCACCGTCGCAGCCATAAAAAAAGCAGCCGGGCAGGCTGCTTTTTTCTCGCCGGTACGCGGATGCGCCGCTCATGCCCCCTCGGTCAACGCCCGAATGGTCGGCAGATTGCGCCAGTAGCCCTTCGCATCCATCCCGCAGCCGAACACGTACCGGTCCGGCACTTCGAAGCCGCAGTAATCGGGGCGCAGCGGCTTCGCCTTCGGAATGATCTTCTCGCACAGCACCGCGGACAGGAAGCGCTTCGCGCCCATTGCGAGAATGCGGTCGCGGATCGCGGCCATCGTCTCGCCTTCGTCGAGGATGTCGTCGAGCACGAGCACCACGCGATCCTTGACCGACTCGGCCGGCGCGACGCGCCATTGCATCTCGTTGCTGCCCTTCGTCGTATTGCGGTAGCGCGTCAGATGGATGTAGTCGAACTCGAGCGGGAAATCGAGGTGCGGCAGCAGCATGCCGGTGAACACCGCGGCGCCGCCCATCACCGACAGCACGAGCGGGAAGTCCTCGCTCATCTCGTCGCGGATGGCGGCCGCCATGCGGGCGATTGACGCAGTGACGTCCGAGGCCGAAACGATCTCTTCGGAATGTTGAAAAATCTGCAGGGCTTCTTCGCGGTTCATGACGTCTGACGGCCGATAACTGTATACATAGTGTGGGTGGCAACATCCCGAGGGACGTTCCCGCGAGGGACGACGCGATGCGCTACAGAATAAACCCGCACGATGCCGAAGTCAGCCACGCCGCGCATCGGCGCGAGCGCGCGCCGGTCCCATCAAGCTTAGCGCATGCCGGGCATCATGCCCTTCATGCCGCGCATCATCTTCTGCAGGTTGCCGCCCTTGAGCTTCTTCATCATCGTGCGCATCTGTTCGTACTGGTTCAGCATGCGGTTGACTTCCTGCACCTGCACGCCCGCGCCCGCGGCGATGCGGCGCTTGCGGGTCGCCTTGATCAGTTCGGGCTTGGCGCGCTCGGCCGGCGTCATCGAGTTGATGATGCCTTCCATGCGGCGCATCTGCTTCTCGGCCTGGCTCATGTCGGCGCCGGCGGCGGCCTGCTGGAACTGCGCGGGCAGCTTATCCATCAGCGACGACAAGCCGCCCATGCCCTTCATTTGCGAGAGCTGCGCGCGGAAATCGTTGAGGTCGAAGTCGCCGCCTTTCTTGACCTTGTCGGCGAGCTTCTGCGCGGCTTGCACGTCGACGCCGCGCTGCGCTTCCTCGACGAGCGCGAGAATATCGCCCATGCCGAGAATCCGGCTCGCCATGCGGTCGGGGTGGAATACTTCGAGGCCGTCGAGCTTTTCGGCGACGCCCACGAACTTGACCGGCTTGCCCGTCACGTGACGCACCGACAGCGCCGCGCCGCCGCGCGAATCACCGTCGAGCTTGGTGAGCACGACGCCGGTGAGCGGCAGCGCGTCGCTGAACGCCTTCGCGGTGTTGACCGCGTCCTGACCGAGCATCGCGTCGACGACGAACAGCGTTTCCGCCGGCTTCAGCTCGGCGTGCAGCGCGGCGATTTCCTGCATCATCGCTTCGTCGATACCGAGACGGCCGGCCGTGTCGACGAGCAGCACGTCGTGATAGTGGCGCTTGGCCCAGTCGAGCGCGGCGCGCGCGATGTCGACCGGCTTCTGGTTCGGCTCCGACGGGAAGAAGTCCGCGCCGACCTGCTCGGTCACCGTTTTCAGCTGCGCGATAGCGGCGGGACGATAGACGTCGCACGAAACCGTCAGCACCTTCTTCTTGTACTTCTCGCGCAGCAGCTTCGCGAGCTTGCCGACCGTGGTCGTTTTACCGGCACCCTGCAGACCCGCCATCAGGATGATCGCGGGCGGCGTGACGGCGAGATTGAGTTCGGAGGCCTTGCCCTCGTAATCGCCGCCGATCACCGCGGTCAGCTCGCGCTGCACCACGCCGACGAGCGCCTGACCCGGCGACAGGCTGGCGATCACTTCCTCGCCGAGCGCCTTCTCCTTGACCTTCGCGATGAACTCGCGCACGACGGGCAGCGCCACGTCGGCCTCGAGCAGTGCGAGACGCACCTCGCGCAGCATTTCCTGGGTGTTCGCCTCGGTGAGCCGGGCTTCGCCGCGCAGCGTCTTGACGACGCGCGCCATCCGTTGAGTCAGATTGTCGAGCATGGGGAGCGATGAACGGTGGGGCCCGCGCAGCGCGCGAAGCAGAAGGCGTCGCGGGGAAGGGCCCTAGTGTAAACTTCGAATATGGATATTGTACTGTATGCCCTCACCGCGCTTCTCTACGGCGGTCTTGCCGTGGCCGGCTGGCGCTCGCACCGGCACGCGGCCGTGCGTCCGCTGCTCGAGAGCGTGCCGCCGCTGCCCGATCAAGCCGTCCACGCGGGCGCTCTGGTGGCCTCCGGCATGAGCGCGCCCGGGCGCGCGCTGTTATTCGTCGCGCTGCTCGCTCACGGCGTCCTGCTGCATACCACGATCTTCCCGCAGAACGCGATGGTGTTCGGCTTCGCGTTCGCGCTGTCGGCGATGTTCTGGCTCGGCGCCGGCATCTACTGGATCGAAAGCTTCTTCTTCCCGCTCGACGGACTGCGCCTGCTGGTGTTGCCGCTCGCGTGCGTCGCATCGCTGCTGCCGCTTGCGTTCGGCGGCGTGCGCGTGCTGCCGTATGCGGCCGCGCCGATGTTCAAGCTGCACTTTCTGATCGCGAACATCGCGTACGGTCTGTTCGCGATCGCCGCGCTGCACGCGGTGCTCATGCTGGCGGTCGAGCGGCGTTTGCATTCGATGCGCGGTGCTCTCGCGCAGCGCCACGCGGCGTCGGGCAACGGCTGGTGGTCGAGCTGGCTCGACACGCTGCCGCCGCTGCTCACGCTCGAGAAGCTGCTGTTCCGTCTGATCGGCGCCGGCTTCGTGCTGCTTACACTGACGCTGCTGTCGGGCATCCTGTTCAGCGAGCAACTGCTCGACCGGGCGTTGCGGCTCGATCACAAAACTGTGTTCGCGATTCTTTCGTGGGTGATGTTCGGCGCGCTGCTGACGGCGCGCAAGGTGTCCGGCTGGCGCGGCCGTGCGGCATTGCGCTGGGTGCTGGCCTCGTTCGTCGCGCTGTTGCTCGCGTACGTCGGCAGCCGTTTCGTTTTAGAGGTGCTGTTGCACCGGCCTGTAGTGTGAGCGTCCCCATGCGACAAATCTTTTTGCTGATTCTGCTGTTCATCGTCGGACAGTGGCTCGTGAAGGCACTGCGCCGCCACGACGCGCAACGCACCGGCGCGCGCGGCGCCAACGGTGCCGGCGCCGCGAATGGCGGCGCGCGTTCTTCGAATGGACAACAGCCGCAGCTTGCCGAACCGATGATTCGCTGCGTCGAGTGCGGGGTGCATGCACCGAAGAGCGATTCGGTCAGCGTCGCGGGGCAGGCGTTCTGCTGTGCCGCGCACGCGCAGCGCCACGGCGCGCGTCCGAGCGGCCGCGACGCCCGATGAGCGACGTCTTCACCGTCGATGCCGACGGCTGGGTTCCCGCCGCACGCAGGCTCCCCTCGCCGAACTTCGAAGCGCGGCCGCAAGGCGCGGTGCCGACGCTGATCGTCGTTCACAACATCAGCCTGCCGCCGAACGAGTTCGGCGGCACCGCGATTGCCGAACTGTTCCAGAACACGCTCGACTGCGACGCTCACCCGTACTACGACTCGCATCTGCGCGGCGTGCGTGTGTCCGCGCATTTCGTGATTCATCGCGACGGCGCGCTCGAGCAGTTCGTGTCGTGCAATGAGCGCGCGTGGCACGCGGGACCGTCGAATTTTTTCGGCCGCGAGCGCTGCAATGATTTCTCGATCGGCATCGAGCTCGAAGGCAGCGACACCACCGCCTTCGAAGCGGCGCAATACCGCACGCTCGCCGCGCTGGTGAGCGCACTGAAGGTGCGCTATCCGATCGACGCGCTTGCTGGACACTCCGACATCGCGCCCGGTCGCAAGACCGATCCCGGTCCACATTTCGAGTGGCCGCGGCTGCAACGCGACACGTTGCTCGACGGTCGGTATTTCCCCTATCTCAAGTTTTCCGAATTGCGGTAATCCCCCTTCGCACGATCTTGCGTGATCCGCAGAGAACGAGGCGCAGCCTGCTTCTCCGGGGAGCTTATGCGCGTCGCGCGACGCAAAAGTCAAGACTTCGAGCGCAAATAAAACGGTTTGACCTGTCTCGAATCTCCACTATACTTGGTGCCGACAACTGAGTTTCGCACTATATCTTGTGTTGTGCTGTGAATAACCATGTGCATAACCGAGTGAATAAGAGTGGATAAGTCTGCGGCGCCCCGCTCCCCGAGCACGGCGCCGCAAGCATTCCAGACAGCGAAAAAAATTCCTGGGGCGCAGCCGTTGGGGGATCTCCGGCCGCATCCAGAAGCATTCAGGAAAGGACCAGCCAGTGATCGCGACCGACCCGATGAAGACCGTCATCAAATCGAACCAGGCTTCCTCGCAGTTGCATCCCGCCAACCGGCGTAGCCGGCCTTCCTGCACCACATCGCTCGCGCACGCGACGGCGCGGCGTTCGATTTAATCCGCGGCACCCGCCGCCATTTCCAAGACCAGGAGCTTTGCACATGCAAACCACCGACAACGTGACGACCCGGTACGAGGGCTCACCGACTGGCCAGGCTTTCGGCCAGACTCAAGGCGCACAGTCGCTCGCGCCGCAAGCGAGCTACGCCGACTACAAGGTGATCCGCCGCAACGGCACCGTGGTGTCGTTCGAGCCGTCGAAAATCGCGATCGCCGTGACGAAGGCGTTCCTCGCCGTCAACGGTGGTCAGGGGGCGGCGTCGGCACGGGTGCGCGAACTGGTCGAGCAACTCACGCAGAACGTGGTGCGCGCGCTGCTGCGCAGCCGTCCGAACGGCGGCACGTTCCATATCGAAGACATTCAGGATCAGGTCGAACTCGCGCTGATGCGCGGCGGTGAGCACAACGTCGCGCGTGCTTACGTGCTGTATCGCGAGAAGCGCAACCAGGCGCGCGCGCATGACGACCATGCAGATGCCGCGAGCACGCCGGGCCTGAACGTGACCGACAACGGCATCACGCGTCCGCTGGACATGGCCGCGCTGCGCGGCATCATCGAGTCCGCATGCGCGAACCTCGGCGACGCGGTGAGCGCCGAGCCGATCGTCGCGGAAACGGTGAAGAACCTGTACGACGGCGTGCCGATGAGCCAGGTGTACGACTCGGCCATCCTCGCTGCCCGCACGATGATCGAAAAGGACCCGGCTTACAGCCAGGTCACCGCGCGCATCCTGCTGCACACGATCCGCCGCGAGATCCTCGAAGAAGAAGTCACGCAAGCCGAAATGGGCGAGCGCTACGCCGAGTACTTCCCGCAGTTCATCAAGCGCGGCGTGCAAGCGGAGCTGCTCGACGACAAGCTGCTGCAGTTCGACCTGAAGCGTCTAGGCGCCGCGCTCGACGCGAACCGCGACCTGCAGTTCGGCTACCTGGGTCTGCAGACGCTATACGACCGCTACTTCCTGCATCACGACAACGTGCGCATCGAGATGCCGCAGGCATTCTTTATGCGTGTCGCGATGGGTCTGTCGCTGAACGAGATCGACCGCGAAGCGCGCGCTATCGAGTTCTATAACGTGCTGTCGAGCTTCGACTTCATGAGCTCGACGCCGACGCTGTTCAACTCTGGCACGCGCCGCTCGCAGCTGTCGTCGTGCTACCTCACCACGGTCGACGACGACCTCGACGGCATCTACGAAGCACTCAAGGAAAACGCGCTGCTGTCGAAGTTCGCCGGCGGTCTCGGCAACGACTGGACGCGTGTGCGCGCGCTCGGCTCGCACATCAAGGGCACCAACGGCAAGTCGCAGGGCGTGGTGCCGTTCCTGAAGGTCGTCAACGACACGGCGGTCGCGGTGAACCAGGGCGGCAAGCGCAAGGGCGCGGTGTGCGCGTATCTCGAGTCGTGGCACCTCGACATCGAGGAGTTCCTCGAGCTGCGCAAGAACACCGGCGACGACCGTCGTCGCACGCACGACATGAACACCGCGAACTGGATTCCCGACCTGTTCATGAAGCGCGTGATGGAAGGCGGCGACTGGACGCTGTTCTCGCCGTCCACCTGCCCGGATCTGCACGACAAGTTCGGCGCCGAATTCGAAGCGGCTTACACGGCTTACGAAGACAAGGTCACGCGCGGCGAGATCAAGCTGTTCAAGAAGCTTCCGGCGGCGCAGCTGTGGCGCAAGATGCTCGGCATGCTGTTCGAAACCGGCCATCCGTGGATCACGTTCAAGGACCCGTGCAACGTGCGCTCGCCGCAGCAGCACGTCGGCGTCGTCCACTCGTCGAACCTGTGCACGGAAATCACGCTGAACACCAGCGACGCCGAAATCGCCGTCTGTAACCTCGGCTCGGTGAACCTCGTCGCGCACCTGAAGGAACAGGCCGACGGCACGGTGGCGCTCGACCACGACAAGCTCAAGCGCACGGTCAGCGTCGCTATGCGCATGCTCGACAACGTGATCGACATCAACTATTACGCGGTCGCCAAGGCGCGTAACTCGAACCTGAAGCACCGTCCGGTCGGCCTCGGCATCATGGGCTTCCAGGACTGCCTGCACGTGCTGCGCACGCCGTACGCGTCGCAGGAAGCGGTCGAGTTCGCCGATCGCTCGATGGAAGCGGTCTGCTACTACGCGTACTACGCTTCGACCGAGCTCGCCGAAGAGCGCGGCCGCTACTCGAGCTACCGCGGCTCGCTGTGGGATCGCGGCATCCTCCCGCAAGACTCGGTGGCGCTGCTCGCCGAAGCGCGCGGCGGTTATGTCGAGGTCGATTCGAGCGAGTCGATGGACTGGCCGGCGCTGCGCTCGCGCATCGCGACCTACGGCATGCGCAACTCGAACTGCGTGGCGATCGCGCCGACCGCGACGATCTCGAACATCATCGGCGTGTCGGCGTGCATCGAGCCGACCTATCAGAACCTGTACGTGAAGTCGAACCTGTCGGGCGAGTTCACGGTGGTCAACGACTACCTGGTGCGCGACCTGAAGGCGCGCGGTCTGTGGGACGAAGTGATGGTCGCCGACCTGAAGTACTTCGACGGCACGCTGTCGCGCATCGACCGCATCCCGGCCGACCTGCGCGCGATCTACGCGACCGCGTTCGAAGTCGATCCGGTGTGGCTCGTCGAGTCAGCCTCGCGTCGTCAGAAGTGGATCGACCAGGCGCAGTCGCTGAACATTTACATGGCGGGCGCATCGGGCAAGAAGCTCGACGAGATCTACAAGCTCGCATGGCTGCGCGGTCTGAAGACCACCTACTATCTGCGCACGATGGCGGCGACGCACGTCGAGAAGTCGACGGTCGCGCACGGCGCGCTGAACGCGGTGAGCTCGGGTCATGACGGCTCGGGCGGCGCGGCAGGCGGCTTCGGCGTGGGCGGCGCGACGGGTGGTGTGGCGGGTGGCGTGAGCGGCGGCTTCCAGGCAGCGGCAGCGACTGCCGCGGTCGCAGTCGAAGCGGCACCCGAAGCGGATGGTCCGGTCTGCATGATGCGTCCGGGCGATCCCGGCTTCGACGAGTGCGAGGCTTGCCAGTAACTAGAGGCAAGCAGCGGGAGCGATGCTTGCTAACTGCACGAGGGTCGTAGGTGATGACCCGCAGGCGGCGAGCGACGCGCCCCGTTGATGAAGTAGAAGCAGGTCGATGAGCGGTGAGCAGTATCGAAGTCTCACCGCTCGTCGATGCAGCGAAGCAACACAGCAGTTGGCAACACCGGACGATCGCTCGACATGGCATCGCACGTCAACCGCCAACGCTGACGCAACACGCTCGACGCGGCTCACCGCCGACTCTCGCGATGAGCGATTCGCGCGGCATCGACCGGTCCATCGATCAGTCGGCGGATGCCGCGAACACGCTGCGCAATACATATAGATAGAGCAACGAAACGTCGTGTCGAAACGTTGCTCTTCGAGCTCGCGAAGGACCTCGGCAACACATGTTCAACACGCGATCATCACGCGTCATTCGATGCGTGACTGCATGAGTCACACGCAGCATGTCGAACAAAGTGTTGTATGAACGTAGCAACGCGAATCAAAAACAGGAATTTTCGCGAGTGAGCTCTTTTATCGCTCGTGAAAAGATGGTACAAACCGTTCTAAATTGATGGTGACATTTATGCTCAACTGGGATGACGAGATCACTGCCGTAACTCCCTCGAGCGCGACGCAACCGAACGTGTTGCGCAACGCTGCGGGGTCGGTTGTGGGTTCGCAAATCGGAACGCGTTCCGCTCCTCATGCTCCCTCCGCTCAAGAAGTCTTCGCGAGCGACATCGCTGTCGCTCCCGTCGCTCATGCTGCCAACGCGGCGGCCGCTTCCGAAGCGCGCGTCAATGTCGCCGACAAGCGCATCATCAACGGCCAGACTGACGTCAATCAGCTGGTGCCGTTCAAGTACAAGTGGGCCTGGGAAAAGTATCTGGCGGGTTGCGCCAACCACTGGATGCCGCAGGAAGTGAACATGTCGCGCGACATCGCCCTGTGGAAAGACCCGAACGGGCTGACCGAAGACGAGCGCCGCATCGTCAAGCGCAACCTGGGCTTCTTCGTGACGGCCGACTCGCTCGCCGCCAACAACATCGTGCTGGGCACCTACCGCCACATCACGGCGCCCGAATGCCGCCAGTTCCTGCTGCGCCAGGCGTTCGAAGAGGCGATCCACACGCACGCTTACCAGTACATCGTCGAGTCGCTCGGTCTCGACGAGGGCGAAATTTTCAACGCGTATCACGAGGTCCCGTCGATCCGCGCTAAAGACGAATTCCTGATTCCGTACATCCACGTGCTGACCGACCCGGCCTTCAAGACCGGTACGCTCGAAGCAGACCAGACGCTGCTGCGCTCGCTGATCGTGTTCGCCTGTGTGATGGAAGGCCTGTTCTTCTACGTCGGCTTTACGCAAATCCTGGCGCTCGGCCGCCAGAACAAGATGACCGGTGCGGCGGAGCAGTACCAGTACATCCTGCGCGACGAGTCGATGCACTGCAACTTCGGCATCGACCTGATCAACCAGATCAAACTGGAAAACCCGCACCTGTGGACGGCTGAGTTCCGCGCCGAAATTCGCGCGATCTTCCAGCAGGCGGTCGAGCTCGAATACCGCTACGCCGAAGACACGATGCCGCGCGGCGTGCTCGGCCTCAACGCGTCGATGTTCAAGAGCTATCTGCGCTTCATCTGCAACCGCCGTTGCCAGCAGATCGGTCTCGATCCGCTGTACCCGAACGAGGAAAACCCGTTCCCGTGGATGAGCGAGATGATCGACCTGAAGAAAGAACGCAATTTCTTCGAGACGCGAGTGATCGAATATCAGACTGGCGGTGCGCTTTCCTGGGAGTGAGCCGGGATTCGCGTCGCGGATGGTTTCATTGATGGGGATGCCGCCGCCTGTGGCCGCGGCGCCCCGGGTTAGGAGCAGAACGGCCTGATGCAAAGCGTGCCCGGTGCCTTGACGGCCCACAAACATGACAGGCACCTTGCGGACCCTTCAGTGGGATGGGCAAACTTCCCCCCGGAAAAAGCCGCTGGCGTCGTTGCCGGCGGCCCGATCAAGCAATTGCCGGCGTCGCCTCGCGACGCCGACCAGATTTGGCGCGCGGTGCCTTGGGGCACGGCGCGCCTTACCGCATTCATTAGCGTAAGCGCGTTGCACCTGCGTACGCCGATGAATAGCCCGCTTCGTAGCGCGCGCCCTGAGAAGCGTCCGCGGGAAGCGGGTTTTGACGAAGGGTGTAGTTTGAACTGACCTCATCTGAAAACCTGAAGGAGAAAATGATGGCAACTGCAAAGAAAGCCGCGGCCAAGAAGACCGCAGCAAAGAAGACCGCAGCCAAGAAGGCTGCTCCGGCTAAGAAGGCTGCTCCGGCCAAGAAGGTCGCCGCGAAGAAGGTCGCAGTGAAGAAGGTCGCAGCGAAGAAGGTTGCAGCGAAGAAGGTTGCAGCGAAGAAGGTCGCGGCAAAGAAGGCAGCACCGGCGAAGAAAGCCGCAGTGAAGAAGGTCGCGGCGAAGAAGGTCGCAGCCAAGAAGGTCGCGGCGAAGAAGGCAGCACCGGCGAAGAAAGCGGCGGCGAAGAAGGTCGCAGCGAAGAAGGTCGCAGCGAAGAAGGCGGCACCGGCGAAGAAGGCCGCGGCGAAGAAAGCAGCACCGGCGAAGAAGGCCGCGGCGAAGAAGACCGCTGCCAAGAAGGCCGCGCCTGCGAAAAAGGCTGCAGCCAAGAAAGCTGCACCTGCCAAGAAGGCTGCCGCGAAGAAGGCCGCTGCACCTGCGAAGAAGGCTGCACCTGCGAAGAAGGCTGTCGCCAAGAAGGCCGCGCCTGCTCCCGCTGCTGCGCCTGCTGTCTCGAGCGCACCGGCGGCGACGGTGAAGACCGCGCTGAACCCGGCAGCGGCATGGCCGTTCCCGACGGGCAGCCGTCCGTAAGCGGTAGCTGTAGCAGTACGTCGACACATCGCACGATGTGTCGGATGACCGGGTCGTGCTCGAGCTGTTGCGAGCGCCACCCGGTCAATGTCCCGTTACCGGTGTGCCGGTGGCGGGTTTTTTTTTGCCGTCACCCGAAAGAAAAACACGCATGGACCCGTGAGGGCTCATGCGTGTGATGTCGTCGTCGCGGCGCTGAACTACGCGCGGCCGCGCGGGAGGGGAACTGCGCTCAGTGCGTGACGCGCGTGACGCCGCCGCTCGACAGTAGCCTTACGCGATCGCCGGCGCGGAAGATTTCGCCGGTGGCAGTTTGGGTGATGGCGCGCATGTCACCGTTGTCGAGCCGCACGGTGATTTCGATGCCGTCGCGCATCGCCACACGGTTTTCGATTGCATTGCCGGCGACCGCACCGCCGATGCCGCCGACGATACCCGTCGCGACCTGGCCACGTCCGCCGCCGAACGCAGTGCCGGCGAGCGCGCCGAGCGCAGCGCCGCCGAGTGCGCCGATGCCGATCGGCTGACCTTCGTTCGTGCTGATGCGCACCGCGCGTACGCTCTCCACCGTGGCCATGCGAACCGTCTGTTCGCGCTGCGCCTGCGAAGCGGTGAAAACGTCGGGAGAGCTGCTGTTGACCGCACATCCCGACATGGCCAGCGAACCGGCGATCACAGTGGCGACGATCAGGCGACTCGAGGTTCTCATTCCCAAACTCCCATAGCACGCGATATCAGTGCAGGTCGTATCCGAAGGCCTGCTTGAACCGCTCGTTGATTTCCGCCCGGCTGGGCGCGTAGTTTTGCGGGCCTTGATGCTCGATCTTCAGTGCGCCCATCAGGCTGGCGAGACGGCCGGTGGTGGCCCAACCGAGGCCCTTCTCGATACCGTAGAGCAAGCCGCCGCGAAACGCGTCGCCGCAACCGGTGGGATCGAGTACCCGCCTGGCCGTGACCGCCGGGATCTCTTCGATACCGCCGCCGTGATGGATCTGAGCACCCTTCTCGCCGAGCGTGACGATCAGCGCATCGACCTTGCTGGCGATCTGCTCGATCGACCAGCCGGTCTTGTTGCTCACCAGCGCGGCTTCGTAATCGTTGACCGCTACATAGGTAGCAAGTTCAATGACGCGCCGCAGCGTCTCGCCGTCGAACAGCGGCAAGCCCTGGCCCGGATCGAAGATGAACGGCACGCCTGCGGCGGCCAGTTGCTCAGAGTGTTGAACCATGCCGTCATAGCCGTCCGGCGCAACGATGCCGAGCGTCAGGCCCTTCACCTCGTCGGCGCGGTTCTGATGCGACTGCATCATCGCGCCCGGATGGAACGCGGTGATCTGGTTGTTCTCGAGGTCGGTCGTGATCATCGCCTGCGCCGAGTAGGTGTCGGGTACGACGAGCACGTTTTCCGTCGACAGGCCGAGCTCTGCGAGCCGTTCCAGATAGAGCTGCGCGTCGACGGCGCCGATCGCGCCCATGATGCGCGCGTCGCCGCCGAGCAGATTCAGCGCATACGCAATGTTGCCCGCGCAGCCGCCGAACTCGCGACGCATGGTCGGCACGAGAAAGCTTACATTTAGGATGTGGACCTGCTCCGGCAGGATGTGCTCCCGAAAGCGGCCTTCGAAGGTCATGATGTTGTCGTACGCGAGCGAGCCGCAGATGAGCGTAGCCAAGGCGAGCGTTCCTGTATGAAAACGGTGGGATGGGAAGACAGACGCGCCGCGCCGACGGTGCAGCGCGAGGCGCGGCGCCGTCGTTCGCGCGCGAGAGGGCTTACTTCAGCGCGGCGAGCGCTGCGTCGTAATTCGGCTCGTTCTTGATCTCGCCGACCAGCTCGGCGTGCAGGACCTTGTCGTTCTCGTCGAGCACGACCACCGCGCGCGCGGTCAGGCCGGTCAGCGGACCGCTCGTCACGTCGACGCCGTACGCCTGCGCGAACTCGTGGCCGCGGAACGTCGACGCGGTCACCACGTTCTCGATGCCCTCGGTCGTGCAGAAGCGCGACGCCGCGAATGGCAGGTCGCCCGACACCACGATCACGGCCGTGTTGCTGAGCTTCGCGGCGGCTTCGTTGAATTTGCGCGTCGACGTCGCGCAGGTCGGCGTGTCGAGACTCGGGACGATGTTGAGCACCTTGCGCTTGCCGGCGAAGTCGGCGAGCGTCAGCGGCTTCAGGTCGCGGCCGACCAGCGAGAATGCGGCGGCCTGCTGGCCGACCGACGGGAACGTGCCGCTTACTTCGATCGGGTTGCCACCCAGCGTGACTTGACTCATGTGTTGTGCTCCGAAAAGGGCGTCAGTGACGACAATGATGCGCCCGCTCGGGAGCGGGCGCGCGAGGGTGCGTTACGGATAAAAAATCTGTACGCGAAAATTGGAGGCGATCGCGGTGCCGGTGTCGAGGTGCACGATCATCGTCTGCGTCGCGTGCGCGGGCAGGCCGGCCGCGATCACGGTGCCGGGTGGCACGTAATCCTGCGGCCATAGCACGCGCCGCACGGCGACGTTGTTCTGATCGTCGAGCAGCGTGAGTTCGATCGCGGGATAGGCGAGCGCGATGTTCAGGCGGTTGTGCAGCGGCATCTTCAGCTCGAGCTTGTGCGGGCCGTCGATCTGCCGCAGATCGGAGGGCTCGACCAGCAAGCCTTCGATGTCGTGCGGCGGCGTCAGCTGGCAGCCGAGATGCGCGCAGGCCTGCGCATACAGGATCTGCGAGCGCGGCACGTTGACCATGATGGTCTCGCGCTGCCACCACGCGAGTTGCGCGAGCAGCGCAATGACGAGCAGCGCGGCGAGCACCACGCCGGCGACGATCCAGCCGACGCGCCCGGCGTCCACCGGGCGGGTTTCGCGCATGACCGGGAACGGATCGTCGCCAGCGCTGATCGGCGGATTTACCGAGAACGGCTCGCCGCTCGATGGGGTGGGCGCCGGACCTCCCGGCGGGCGCGGGCCGCCGGGGCCGCCGGCGCCGGAAGCGCCTGCGGCCGCGCCCGCGCCTAAGCCGGCCGCGCCGAAGCCGGCCGCACCTAAGCCGGCCGCACCTAAGCCGGCCGCACCGAAATGCGGTTCGTTGTCGCGCATGTCATGCAGGCCTGCTGGCTCGCGCCGCGCGGGTTCGTCGAGCGTGGACGGTTCGGGGCGTTCGACCTTGCGCCAGACGCGCGGCGCTTCGTCTTCGACTCGCGGTGGGGCAGCAGGCGCAGTGGGCGGGGCGACAGGCGGTTCATCGACCGTGTCGTCGGCGGGATAGGCGAACGGTTCGAGCGGCGCGTCGGCCAGCGTCGGCTCATCGTCCGCGGGTAGCGGCGCCGAGAAAGCGCCAGCGCGCAGTTCAGGTTCGGTGGCCTGGCGCGGCGTGCCCGACGTGACGGTTGCATGCCCGGTGCCGCCAAGCGGCAGCGGCGCGAGCGGCACGCTGCTCGCGTGGTCGCGCAAACGGGAGTCGAGCGTGCTGCGCGAAATGCTGGTGGAGTCCTGTTCCGGAGCCGGTGCTCCCGGGGCCCATGCGTCACCACTAAAGTCCGGGCCTGGCTGCCGCACTCCCGACAGCGCTTCGATCGCCGCCGCGGCGGCAACCGGTTTGGCCGCGGAAAAATCGCCGCCTTCCGAGACGTCGAACAGACTGCTCGACGCGTCGAAGACTTCCTGACAATGCCCGCACCGCACGAGGCCGCGGCGCTGAGCAAGCTGCGCCGGTTGCAGACGGAAAACAGTTTCGCAGAAGGGGCAACGCGTCGCCAGGTGCATATCGAGCCGTTGAGCCAGAGGCCGTTAGGTTGACAATACGCCTTATTCTAATTGCTTTCGCGGCGCGTTCCGGCGAGGCACACCCAACCTTCATGTTCGCGCCACACGCTGATATCGATCCAGCGCGCGTAGACCTGCGCGACTTCGTCGGCCTGGCGCGCAAGGATGCCCGACAGCGCGATGCGACCGCCCGGCTTCACTTTCGACGACAGCATCGACGCCATCAGCTTCAGCGGATTCGACAGAATGTTCGCGACCACCACGTCGAATTCGCCGGCCGGGCAGGCATCGGGCAGGCCATAGGTGACTTCGGCGTGATTGCGCTCGCTATTGTGACGCGCCGATTCGACCGCCTGCGGATCGATGTCGATGCCGATCACCGGATCGGCGCCGCACTTCTTCGCGAGAATCGCAAGAATGCCGGAGCCGCAGCCGTAGTCGAGCACGGACTGGCCAGGCTTGATCGACTGCTCGATCCACTCCATGCACAGACGCGTGGTGGGGTGACTGCCGGTGCCGAACGCGAGGCCCGGATCGAGTTCGAGCACGAGCGCGTCGGGGTCCGGCGCATCGTGCCACGACGGCACGACCCAGATGCGCTCGCCGATCTGGATCGGATCGAACTGCGACTGCGTGAGCCGCACCCAGTCCTGCTCCTCGACCTCGCGCACGGTATAGGCCGGCGCGGAATCGAGTCCGATTTCGTTGGCCGCGGCGGTCAGCAGCACGGCCGGATCGTGCTCCGGCGCGAGCAGCGCGATCACGCGCGAATGCTGCCACGCCGTGCGATCCGGCGTGAGACCGGGCTCGCCGAACAGCGGCTGCTCGTCGGGCGTGTCGGCGTCGGCATCTTCAACCGACACGGACAGCGCGCCCAGCTCGAGCAGCGCGTCGGACAACTCCTCCGCGTGCTCACGCGCCAGTTCAGCGACCAGTTCCCGATAACTCATGACTTACGCTTCTTCCGCGACCTGCTGACGCGCGGCCAGCCGGTTTTCGAGGTAGTGGATGCTGGTGCCGCCTTCGACGAACTTCGCGTCGAGCATCAGCTCGCGGTGCAGCGGGATGTTGGTCTGAATGCCTTCGACCACCATTTCCGACAGCGCGATGCGCATCCGGCTGATCGCCTGTTCGCGCGTGGCGCCGTAAGCGATTAGCTTGCCGATCATCGAATCATAGTTCGGCGGCACGAAATAACCATTGTAGGCATGCGAATCGACGCGGATGCCGGGACCGCCCGGCATATGCCACGACGTCAGACGTCCCGGCGACGGCGTGAACTTGAATGGATCTTCGGCGTTGATCCGGCATTCGATCGCATGGCCGCGGAACTGGATGTCGCGCTGACGGAATGCGAGCTTCTCGCCGGCCGCGATGCGGATCTGTTCCTGCACGATGTCGACACCTGTAATCAGTTCGGTCACCGGATGCTCGACCTGCACGCGCGTATTCATCTCGATGAAGTAGAACTCGCCGTTTTCGTACAGGAACTCGAAGGTGCCCGCGCCGAGATAGCCCATTTTCTTGCACGCATCCGCGCAACGATCGCCGATGCGGTCGATCAGACGGCGCGCGATGCCCGGCGCCGGCGCTTCCTCGATCACTTTCTGGTGACGGCGTTGCATCGAGCAGTCGCGCTCGCCGAGCCACACGGCGTTCTTGAACGAGTCGGCCAGCACCTGGATTTCGATATGCCGCGGGTTCTCGAGGAATTTCTCCATGTAGACCTGCGGGTTGCCGAACGCGCGGCCGGCTTCCTCGCGGGTCATGTTGACCGCGTTGACGAGCGCCGCTTCCGTGTGGACCACGCGCATGCCGCGGCCGCCGCCGCCGCCCGCCGCCTTGATGATGACCGGGTAGCCGATCTGGCGGGCAATCTTCACGATCTCCTTCGGATCGTCCGGCAGCGCGCCTTCCGAACCCGGAACGCAGGGCACGCCGGTCTTGATCATGGTCTGCTTGGCGGTGACCTTGTCGCCCATCATGCGGATCGTTTCAGGACGCGGGCCGATGAAGGTGAAGCCGGACTGCTCGACGCGCTCGGCGAAGTCGGCGTTCTCCGACAGGAAGCCGTAGCCGGGGTGGATCGCTTCCGCGTCGGTGACTTCGGCCGCGCTGATCAGCGCGGGCATGTTCAGATAGCTCAGATTCGACGGGGCCGGGCCGATACAGACCGCCTCGTCGGCGAGCTTCACGTACTTGGCTTCCTTGTCGGCTTCCGAGTAGACGACGACCGTCTTGACGCCGAGCTCACGGCAGGCGCGCTGGATACGAAGCGCGATCTCGCCACGATTGGCAATGAGGATTTTTTCAAACATAGCGGGTTTTCGACTCATCAATGGGCGCCGGGTCGGTCAAGACGCCGGCTGCCGCAGAGGATCGGTCGCGCGCCTCGGGATGAGCGGCGCGCGGGCGGCGAATGGTGCGTGCCGCGTTAGCCGACCACGAACAGCGGTTGGCCGTACTCGACCGCCTGGCCGTTTTCGACGAGGATTTCCTTGACCACGCCCGACTTGTCCGCCTCGATCTCGTTGAGCAGCTTCATCGCTTCGATGATGCAGATGGTCTGGCCTTCCTTGACCGTGTCGCCGACCTGCACGAACGGATCGGCGCCCGGTGACGGCGCGCGGTAGAACGTGCCGACCATCGGCGAAGTGACGACGTGACCCTGCGGCGCGGCGGCTGCCGGCGTAGCAGGAGCGTTCGCGGCGGCCGGCGCTTCGACTGCTGCCGGCGCGGCTTGCGGGAATTGCGGTGCAGCGTAGGAGGCGGACGGTTGGACGTAAACCGGCGGCGCATTCTTGACGATGCGGACCTTGCCTTCGCCCTCGGTCACTTCGAGTTCGGAAATACCGGACTCCGAGACGAGGTCGATCAGAGTTTTGAGTTTACGTAGATCCATCAGGGTGCCCCTTTCAATGCGTAGTGTGCCGGCGCGTGCAAACGTGCAGTAGCCGGCTCAAATTGGACGTGTTTGGATTCAGCCGCGCGACGTGCCGGCGGCGAGCCGGTCGAGCGCGAATTCGAGCGCGTACAGATACCCCTTCCAGCCGAGGCCGCAAATTACGCCCTCTGCGTGGTCGGAGAAATACGAGTGATGCCTGAACGGTTCCCGGCGATGCACGTTCGATAGATGAATCTCGACGAACGGGATGCCGACCCCCGCTAGTGCGTCCCGAATGGCCACGCTGGTGTGCGTGTACGCGGCGGGATTGATCAGGATGAAATCGGTTTGCTCGGTGCGGGCCGCCTGAATGCGATCGACCAGCGCGCCTTCGTGATTGCTCTGGAACGACGCAAGCTCGACGCCTGCATCGGCTGCACGGTCTGCTAGCGCCTGATCGATCTGCGGCAGGGTCACGCGACCGTAGACCTCGGGTTCTCGGGTACCGAGAAGGTTGAGGTTGGGTCCGTGCAGTACCAGCAGGCGCGTCATGGTCGCTTCTTTTTCCGTGGAATTGCGCGCACTTTAGCGCTGATTAGAGAAACTTGTCTAGTTTCGTGCGCGTACGCGGCGACGGCCGGGGCGGGCCGCCGCACAGCCGTGAGCCGAACTTCACTCAAAGTCGGGGATTATCCGCGCATTTTCGCTCGTTCTGCACGCAAGCGGGTGCCAAAAGCGCAGCGTCAGAAATCGGGGAAATTTACAGCGTGTCGAGCGTCTGGCGCAGGGCCGTGGGGTCGATCTGGCCCAATTTTGTCGAGCGGATGGTGCCTTTTGCGTCGATCACGACGGTAAACGGCAAACCTCCCGCATTGTTGCCGAACGCGCGCGCGAGGTCGGCGCCGCCGAAGCCGGTCACGTAGATCGGGTACGCGACCTTGACCTTCTGTAGGAAGGTCTGGATGTTCTTTTCCGAGTCGACGCCGAGACCGACGAACTGGATGCCTTTCTTCGCGTATTCGCGCTGGATCTGCGACAGCTCAGGCATTTCCTGGACGCACGGGCCACACCACGACGCCCAGAAGTTGACGACGATCGGGTGGCCCTTGAGCATGCTCAGCGACTGCGGCTTGCCGTCGACATTCGTGACCGGCGCGCTCCACAGCTGCTGGACGGGGCTCGCATGGATGTCAGGCTGTGACCCGCCCTGCCCCGCGTACGCGACGTCGGTACCGCGATTGAGCCAGTGATTGGCCAGCACGCCGCCGCCCGCGGCGACCAGCGCGACGGCCGCGCCAGCCAGCATACGTCTTGTGTTCATCGTGCTCCGTTCTGTCTGGTCAATTGGTAAAGGACGGCACCTGGCCGCCGTCGAGCAGCGCCTGCACCGCCGGCAAATTCGCCCGCGCCGTGCGGCCGCGCGCGTCGGCGCGCACCGCGCCGCGCAGGTCGTCGGTTTCATACAGCGCGACGTGGATGCCGACCGGCTCAGCGTTGCGATCGTCTGCCGGGCGCCACAGAAAGCTCAGCGTCTCCACATAGCCGCGTCCCGCGAAATGGCGCGTTTCCGACACGTCGTACTGGATGTTCGCGTTCAGCATGTAGATCGCGACTTCCTTCGGGTTGTCGCAAAACACCTGCAGATGGACGTCCGAATGCTCGCCGGCCGTGCCGCCGAGCACCGCGCCCGTCAGATACGGATTGAACGGCGCGAGCCGCTCCATCCATTCGACCGCGATCACACGCAGCCGCCGCAAAAGCGCCGGCTGGCTGTCGCCCTGGAACAGCGACTGATATTCGCGGATTTCTTCTTCGATCTGGTCGTTGTCCGGCAGCCATTCGCCGGCGACACGGGTCTCGCCGACGACCTGCCGGGCCGCCTTGCGCTTCGCGCTGGCGTAGTCCAGACCGTCTTCGGCAATCAGGCGCGCAGCCGCGATCGCGATTTCCTCGCGCACGCGTTGCGGATCGAAATGTGATTTGCGGACCATCCCTGCATCATACTAGATCGGGCCTGGCGACGCGGTCGGGTGACGCGCTCGGGCGGCCCGGACGGGGCGGCGCCGGGCGTGGCCCGCAGGGGCGGCGCGCGCCGTGTCGGTTACAATAGGCGTCCTTTGCAGACGGTCGTTCCGGCCGTCCTGCGGCCTCCCATCCCTCGCAAAAAACGCCCCCACGGCACGACAGGCTTATGCATATCCACATCCTCGGCATCTGCGGCACCTTCATGGGCGGACTCGCGGTGCTCGCGCGCAATGCGGGCCACACGGTGACCGGCTGCGACGCCGGCGTCTACCCGCCGATGAGCACGCAGCTCGAGGCGCAAGGCATCCGCCTGATCGAGGGTTACGACGCGGAACAGCTGAACGGCCTGAACGCGGATCTATTCGTGATCGGCAACGTGGTCACGCGCGGCAACCCGCTGATGGAAGCGATTCTGGACCGCGGCCTGCCGTACGTGTCCGGTCCGCAGTGGCTCGGCGAGCACGTGCTGAACGGCAAATGGGTGCTGGCCGTGGCCGGCACGCACGGCAAGACCACCACGAGCTCGATGCTGACCTGGCTGCTCGAAGACGCAGGCCTGAATCCGGGCTTTCTGATCGGCGGTGTGCCGCTGAATTTCGGCGTGTCGGCGCGGCTCACCGATTCGAGCTTCTTCGTGATCGAAGCCGACGAATACGACACCGCATTCTTCGATAAACGTTCGAAGTTCGTCCATTACCGCCCGAAAACGGCGGTGCTGAACAACCTCGAATTCGATCACGCCGACATCTTCCCCGATCTCGCCGCGATCGAAACGCAGTTCCACCATCTGATCCGCACGGTGCCGCGCTTGGGCCGCGTCGTCACGAACGGCCGCGAGGACGCGCTCGAGCGCGTGCTGACGCGCGGTTGCTGGAGCGAGGTCGAGCGCTTTGGCGTACAGGGTGGCTGGGAGATCCAGCCGGCGGAGCAGGGCGTGCCCGTTGACGAACGCTTTGCCGTCTATCACAACGGCGAGCGCGTCGGCGTGGTCGACTGGCAGGTGCAGGGCGAACATAACCGCATGAACGCGCTCGCCGCTATTGCCGCCGCCCGCCACGTCGGCGTGCCGCCCGCGCAAGCCGCGAAATCGCTGTCGAGCTTCCGCAACGTGAAGCGCCGCATGGAAGTGCGGGGCAGCGTCGACGGCGTGACCGTATACGACGACTTCGCGCATCACCCCACCGCGATCGAGACGACGGTGGCCGGGCTGCGTGCGCGCGTCGGCCGCGACAACACGCGAATTCTCGCGGTGCTCGAACCGCGCTCGAACACGATGAAGCTCGGCGTGATGAAAGCGCAACTGCCGGCAAGCCTCGCCGACGCCGACCTCGTGTTCGGCTACGGTGCGCCGAGCGGGCGCGACGCGCTCGGCTGGAACCTCGGCGAAGCGCTCGCGCCGCTCGACGGCAAAGCCCAGGCGTTCGACAACCTCGACGCGCTCGTGAAGGCGGTGGTCCACGCGGCGCGCCCCGGCGACCAGATTCTGGTGATGAGCAATGGCGGCTTCGGCGGCGTGCATCAGAAGCTGCTCGACGGTCTTTCGACGCGAGGCGCGTCGTGATTCTCTATCTGCACGGTTTCCGTTCGTCGCCGAATTCGTTCAAGGCGCGTCTGCTCGCGGCGCGTCTCGCCGAACTGGGCCGCGCCGACGAGTGGTGCTGCCCGATGCTGCCGGTGTCGCCGTTCGAAACCGTGGTGCTCGCCGAATCGCTGGTCGCCGACGCACGCGCGAAGGGCGATGCACGACCGGTGACCGTGATCGGCAGTTCGCTGGGCGGCTACTTCGCCACGCACCTGGCCGAGAAGCACGGCTGGCCGGCCGTGCTGCTGAACCCGGCGGTCGTGCCGCAGCGCGACCTGAGCGCGTATCTCGGCGAGCAGCCGTTGTGGCATGGCGGCGGCAGCATCGTCGTCGAGCCGCATCATCTGGACGAATTGCGCGCGCTCGGCGTCGCGTCGATCACGCGGCCCGAACGCTATTATTTGATGGCAGCCACCGGCGACGAAGTGCTCGACTACCGCGAAATGCTCGCGCACTATCCGGGCGCGCGCACCACGCTGATCGAGGGCAGTGACCATGCGATCAGCGAGTTCGCGCAGTACCTCGACGACGTGCTGGCCTTCTGCGACGGCGAAGACGTCGAGCCGCCGGCGCCGCGCGCGGCGGCCTGACGGCGCGCCAGGGCGGCGGCACCGAGGCCTGCAAGGACATCAGCCGTAAAGACACACCGACCGCAACCGCTGGTCGCAAGATTCAACCCGCTGGCACGCGCAGTGCGCGCCGCGGATTCACTATCACGAACAGGTTGCCGTGCCGCGCATGCAGTGATCGATCGCCACAGGGCGTCGGGCGCGCCGGCAGTTGCAAGTCAGAACGAGAGTATTGAGTGAACGTTTTCTTCGAGGAATCGGGCAGTTTCAAGGCCGGCAGCGTGCTGTCGCGTCAGGGTGACGCGTTTCAGGTCGAGTTGCCGGGCGGCCGGCGCGCGAAGGTGCGCGCGAAGGATGTGCTGATCGAGTTCGAGAAACCCACTGCGGCCGAACTGATGCAGCAGGCCGACACGTTGGCGCAGGAGATCGATCTGGACTTCCTGTGGGAATGCGCGCCGAACGATGAATTCCCGTTCGCGACGCTGGGCGCCGAGTACTTCGGCGCGAGCTTCGGCGCGGTCGAGCGCGCGGCGCTGGTGCTGCGCATGCACGGCTCGCCGGTGTACTTCCGGCGCAAGGGCCGCGGCATGTACCAGCGCGCGCCGCAAGAGCAGCTAAAGATGGCGCTGGCGGGTCTCGAGCGCAAGCGCCAGCAGGCGCTCGTGCAGGCGCAGTACGAAGAAGAGCTGAAGGCAGGCCGTCTACCGGAAGCGTTCGCGGGCGGCAAGGGCCTCGCGCTCCTGACGAAGCCCGACAAGAACACGATCGAGTACAAGGCGCTCGAAAACGCCGCGGCCGCGCGCGGCATCTCGCAGGCGCGGCTGATGCTCGAATGCGGCGCAATCGCGTCGCCGCGCGCGCTGCACGAAGCGAAATTCCTGTCCGAGTACTTCCCGCATGGCACCGGCTTCCCGTCCGTTGCGGCCGCGAACGTGCCCGACGATCTGCCGCAGGCCGACGTCGAAGCGTTCTCGATCGACGACATCACCACGACGGAAATCGACGACGCATTCTCGGTCGAGCATCTGGCCGACGGCCGTGTGCGGATCGGCGTGCACATCGCCGCGCCGGCGCTCGGCATCCAGCGCGGCGACGACGTCGATGCGATCGCGCGTGCGCGTTTGTCGACGGTCTACATGCCCGGCGACAAGATCACGATGCTGCCCGACAGCGTCGTCGATACCTTCACGCTCGGCGAGGGCGACTATCGGCCAGCGCTATCGCTGTACGTGATCGTCAATCGCGAGACGCAGGAGATCGTCGCGAGCGAAACGCGCGCCGAGCGCGTGTTCGTCAAGAGCAACCTGCGCCACAACACGCTCGACGAAGTCGTCACCGAGGAGGCGCTCGCCGAGGGCGCCGGCGAGTATCCGCACAAGGACGATATCGCCGTGCTGTGGCCGTTCGCGCAGGCGCTGTTCGAAAAGCGCCAGACCGCGCGCGCCGGCTACGGCCTGCGTCGCGAAGTGCAGCGCAATACCGATTTCAATTTCTACGTCGACGGCGAGCACATCACGATCACGCCGCGCCGGCGCGGCTCGCCCCTCGACACGATCGTCGCCGAACTGGCGATTCTCGCGAACTCGTCGTGGGGCGCGTTCCTGCACGATCACGGCGTGCCGGGCATCTATCGCACGCAGCGCGCGTTCGGCGCGCCAAGCGGCCCGAAGCGCACGCGCATGCAGACCAACGCCGCGCCGCACGAAGGGCTCGGCGTCTCGCAATACGCGTGGAGCACGTCGCCGCTGCGCCGCTACGTCGACCTCGTGAACCAGTGGCAGCTGATCGCGTGCGTGCAGCATGGCGTGACTGCCAAGCTCGCCGCGCCGTTCAAGCCGAAGGACGCCGATCTGTTCGCGGTCGTGCAGGGCTTCGACGACACCTACACCGCATATGCCGACTACCAGCGCCGCATGGAGTACTTCTGGTGTCTGCGCTGGCTCACGCAGGAAAACCGCAAGCAGGTAGTCGCATCGGTTGTGAAGGGCGATCTCGTGCGTCTGGAGGAAATTCCGCTGCTGCTGCACGTGCCGGGACTCGGCGTGCATGCGCGCGGCACGCGTTTGCAGCTGGAAGTGATGTCGATCGACGAACTGACGATCGAAGCGTCGGTGCGTCTGTTGCACGTGCTCGATGCGCCGACCGTGACGAGCGGCGCCGAAGCCGAAGAAGGCGAGGACGAGGGCGACGAAGAGTTGCTCGACGCAGCTGACGACAGCGCCGAAAGCGAAGCGGAGGCGCAAGCGGAAGCCGACGGCGGTAATCCGAACGACAACCCCGGCGCCGACGAATCCGCGGCAAGCGGCAACGGCAGCGGCAACGACGCATCGAACACCGCCGACAACGACCAACACATCACGGAGCCGGGACGATGAACGGCAACCCAACGCGCGATCGCTACGCGGTCATCGGCAACCCGGTCGGGCATAGCAAGTCGCCGTTCATCCACGGCCGCTTCGCCGCGCAAACCGGCGAGCCGATCGAGTACGGTCATCTGCTCGCGCCGGTCGACGCGTTCGTGCCGCACGTGCGCGCGTTCATCGAAGACGGCGGGCGCGGCCTGAACGTGACGGTGCCGTTCAAGCTCGACGCGCATGCGTTCGCGAACACGCTGTCGCCGCGCGCGGCGGCGGCCGGCGCGGTGAACACGCTGAGGGTCGACGCCGACGGCATCTACGGCGACAACACGGATGGCTTCGGCCTCGTGCGCGACATCGAGGTAAATCTCGGGGTGTCGCTGAAAGGCGCGCGCATCCTGCTGCTCGGCGCGGGCGGGGCCGCGCGCGGTGTCGTGCTGCCGATGCTCGACCGCGCGCCGCATACGCTGACGATCGTCAACCGCACGGCGCAGAAGGCCGAGGCGCTGGTCGATCAGTTCGCGCAGGCAGCCGGCGACGCGCGCTGCCGGCTGAGCGGCGGCAGCGCCCGCGCGATCGAAGCGGGCCAGTACGACGTGGTCGTCAACGCGACCGCGGGCAGCCTCGATGCGTCGCTGCCCGAGTGCGACGACCGCGCGTTCGGCAACGGCACGCTCGCTTACGACATGATGTACAGCGCGCATCCAACTGTCTTCATGCAGCACGCGGCGAAGCTCGGCGCGCGCGGCGCCGACGGTCTCGGCATGCTGGTCGAGCAGGCGGCCGAATCGTTCTATGTGTGGCGCGGTGTGCGCCCCGACGGCGCGCCGGTGCTCGCCGAATTGCGGGCGCTGCTGACGGCGCCGTCGCCCGCATAACGTCAGCGCGCGGACAGCACGCACCATGACAGCGACGCGGCGCGCCGGCGGTTCGCGCGGCCAGGCCGGCCCGCTGCGCTGGTTCGCCTGGCTGATCGCGGTCGTGGCCATCGCCTGGCTCGCGACGCAGGCGTACTACTTCGCGCAGATCGCGATCTGGAACGTAGTCAATCCGCGCTCGACCGCGTTCATGCGCTCGGACGCGTGGCGTCTGTCGCAGGACCGGCCGGATCTGTCGGTGCAGCGCACGTGGGTGCCGTACGAGCAGATTTCCCGCAACCTGAAGCGCGCGATTATCGCGTCCGAGGACGCGAACTTCGTCACCAACAAGGGCTACGAAACCGACGCGATGTTGCAGGCATGGGAGCGCAACAAGGCGCAAGGCCGGATCGTGCGCGGCGGCTCGACGATCTCGCAGCAGCTCGCGCGCAATCTGTTCCTGTCGCGCGAGAAAAGCTATATCCGCAAGGGCCAGGAGCTGATCATCACGTGGATGCTCGAAACGCTGATGGACAAGCAGCGCATCTTCGAGATCTATCTGAACTCGGTCGAATGGGGCAACGGCGTGTACGGCGCCGAGGCGGCCGCGCAGTACTACTTCAAGACCTCGGCGAGCAAACTCACGGCCGCGCAGTCCGCGCGGCTCGCGGTGATGCTGCCGCGCCCCAAATATTTCGATGAACACAGGAATTCGGCGTATCTCGCACAACGCGCGCGAGTCATCGCGCGGCGGATGGGCGCGGCCGAATTGCCGGATTGAAAAGCGCCGCCGATCTCCCTGGTTTTCCGTTTTCGAAGCCCGTCTTGCGCGGGTTTTTTCTGCGTCTTTTCGCAGAGGCACGGCGTTCCGCTAAACGGTTGATCGCAACTAAAATCTCAATATCTGGACTCAACATTCACATATTGGTGATTCTCAAAAGTCGCCCTACAATCCAAGCCAACATGCATCGCAAGTAGGCGCTCCAGCGCGCCGAAACAGCGAACCGCGACAGAAAAACCGGAGACGAGGCCAACATGTCTGGCAGCCAACCACAGCAGCCGCGCGAGCGCGGCGCCGCACGCATTCCCGCCCTGTGCTCCGGCCCCGCGCGCTAAGCGCAGAAACCATCGGAAAGCGAATCGCCATGAACAAAGCGATGCCTACTCACGGGGCTAGCCCGGCCGAGGCGGCGCCGGGGTCGAACGGCGGGCCGGACAGTGCCGCGAATCCCGCGCCGCGCGAGGCTTCAGCCGTCACCGCCAATGTCGCCGCCAGTGCGTCCGCTACCGCGAGGGCGTCGCGCCCGGTGCAGCGCGCGGCAACCGTCGACGGACTCGGGCTGCCGGTCACATTGCTGGAAATCACGCCGCAGCAGGCCGGCACACAGACACTGTTGCGCGGCCTCGCGATTCTCGAGGCGGCGGCGGCCGGCGTGCGCGATCTGCGCAGCTTCGGCGCCGCGCTCGGCACCACCCGCAGCACCACGCATCGACTCGTCAGCAGCCTCGTGCAGGCGCGCTATCTGCGTCAGGTGCAGGGCGGCTATCTGCTCGGGCCGAAGCTGATCGAGCTCGGCACGATCGCGCTCGAACAGATGCCGCTGACGGCCGTCGCGCGTCCGCATCTGCAGTCGCTGGCCGAGCAGACGCTCGACACGATCCACCTCGGCGTGCGCGATGGCGACGACGTGCTGTACATCGACAAGATCCCTGGCACGCGCGGCCTCGAAATGCGCTCGCGCGTCGGCCATCGGATGCCGCTCGCGTCGACCGGCATCGGCAAGGCAATGATGCTCGACCTCGCGCCGGACGCATGGCAGTCGCTGTTCGACGCGTCGCGCCGCGCGCTCGCGGGGGTCAGCTTCAAGCCCGACAACCGCCCCGACGCGCCGACCTTCCTGCAGCGCATGACGAACTACGCGGCCGGCGGCTACACGTTCGATCTCGAAGAGAACGAAGCGTCGATCCGTTGCGTCGCGGCGCCGGTGCGCGATGCGTCGGGCGCGATCGTCGCGGCGTTGTCGGTGGCGAGCACGATTCCGTATATGCCGCTCGAACGGATGGACGAACTGATTCCGGTCGTGCAGCGCGAGGCGCGCGCGATTTCGGAAGAACTTGGTTGGCGCGCACCGCAACCGGCCACGCGCAGGATCAAGCGATGAAACAAGCGGGCACCGCCACGCTGGCGAACCACCAGGCGCCCGCCGCTCCCACCTTGGGCGTGGAGCCGGACGCGACCGATGGCACAGATACCGCCGCCGTCGATTTCACGCATGCCGCGCTGATCGCGCTCGACTGGGGCACGACGTCGCTGCGCGCCTATCTGTTCGACGCGCACGGTCGCGTGCTGGCGACGCACGCATCGACGGCCGGCATCATGAATCTGCCGCGCAGCGCGGCCGAGAGCGGCTTCGACGCGGCGTTCGACGACGCCTGCGGCGCGTGGCTAGAGCACGCTCGCGGCGTGCCGGTGATCGCGGCGGGGATGGTGGGCAGCGCGCAAGGCTGGCTCGAAGCGCCGTATGTCGAGACGCCCGCCAACGCCGATGCGCTGGTGGCCGGCATCGTCCGCGTGCCGACCGCGCGCGGCGCGACGCTGCACATCGTGCCGGGCGTGCTGCAACGCGGCGAGTTGCCGAACGTGATGCGCGGTGAGGAGACGCAGATTTTCGGCGCGCTCAGCGCGGACGCGAACGGCGCGCAAGACGCGAGCGCCGTCGACAGCAACGCCCGTTCACTGATCGGCCTGCCTGGCACGCACGCGAAATGGGCGGTCGTGCAGGCGGAGTGCATCGAGCGTTTTCATACCTTCATGACCGGCGAGGTATTCGCCGCGCTGCGCGAGCACACCATTCTCGGCCGCACGATGGTCACGCCCGATCGGCCGGATACCGAAGCATTTTTGCGCGGCGTGAACATCGCGCGCGAGAAAGGTCAGGCGGGCGTGCTCGCGACCGTGTTCAGCACGCGCACGCTCGGCTTGACCGGCGCGCTGTCGAGCGAGGCACAGCCCGACTATCTGTCGGGCCTGCTGATCGGACACGAACTCGCCGGCCTCGAAGCGGTACTCGCGCAGCAAGGCAGCTCGCTCGCGCAGCAGAGTCTGCGGCTGATCGGCAACGACGCGCTGTGCGAGCGCTACCGCCTCGCGCTCGCGCAATTCGGCTGTCTGCGCGCGGAGCCGGTCAGGCACGCGACCGAACGCGGCCTGTGGCGCGTTGCCGTAGCAGCGGGGCTCGTGCAGCCGTCCGCGCAGGCGGCGCGCGCGGGCTGACCGGCGGCAGAGCCCTTTACGACGCTCACGAAACAAGGAACCGACATGCAACCACATATCAATCTGCCCGGACCGTACATGCCGCACGCGGGTCTGATCGCCGCGTTCGAAGTCTGTCCGCTGATCGCGATCATGCGCGGCGTCACGCCCGCCGACGCGGCCGATCACGGTCAAGCGCTGTACGAAGCGGGTTTCCGCATCGTCGAAGTACCGCTCAATTCGCCGCAGCCTTTCGACAGCATCTCCGCGATCCGCAAGGTGCTGCCGGCCGACGCGATCGTCGGCGCGGGCACCGTGCTGCATCCGCTCTACGTCGACGAAGTGAAGTCGGCGGGCGGCGAGCTCGTCGTGATGCCGCACAGCGACCCGGAAGTCGTGATTGCCGCGAAGGCGCGCGGCCTTGCCTGCGCGCCCGGCGTCGCGACGCCGACCGAAGCGTTCATCGCGCTGAAGAACGGCGCCGACGTGCTGAAGATGTTCCCCGCCGAGCAGCTCGGCTGCCAGGTCGTCAAGGCATGGCGCGCGGTGATCGCCGCGCAGGTGCCGCTCGTGCCGGTCGGAGGCATCAACCCGGACAACATGGGGCCGTTCCTGAGCGCCGGCGCCAACGGTTTCGGCCTCGGCTCGGCGCTGTACAAGCCGGGCCAGAGCGCGGCGGTGACCGCGTCGCATGCGAAGGCGTTCATCAACGGTCTGCGGATCGCTCGCGCGGGAGCGAAGAAATGAACCGGCTCGCTGGCAAAGCCGCTCTCGTGACCGGCGCCGGGCGCGGCATCGGCGCGGCGATCGCGCTCGCGTTCGCGCGCGAGGGCGCGGCGGTCGTGCTGGCGGAACTCGATCTCGACACGGCGCAGCGCACGGCCGCGCGAATCGAGGCGGAAGTCGGCGCCGGCGCGCGCGTGCTCGCGGTGCAGACCGACGTGACGCAAGCCGCGTCGCTGCGGCATGCGGTGAGCGAAGGCGAGCGCGCGTTCGGTGCGCTCGACATCCTCGTCAACAACGCGGGCATCAACGTTTTCTGCGATCCGCTGATGATGACCGACGCCGACTGGCGGCGCTGCTTCGCGGTCGATCTCGACGGCGTGTGGAATGGCTGTCGCGCGGTACTGCCGGGGATGGTCGAACGCGGCGCGGGCAGCATCGTGAACATCGCGTCGACCCACGCGTTCAAGATCATTCCGGGCTGCTTTCCGTACCCGGTCGCGAAGCATGGCGTGATCGGCCTCACGCGCGCGCTCGGCATCGAGTACGCGCCGTGCAACGTGCGCGTGAACGCGATCGCGCCGGGCTACATCGAGACGCAGCTGACGCACGACTGGTGGAACGAGCAGCCCGATCCGGCCGCCGCGCAGCAGGCGACGCTCGATCTGCAACCGATGAAGCGCATCGGCCGCCCGGAGGAGGTGGCGATGACCGCGGTGTTCCTCGCGTCGGACGAGGCGCCGTTCATCAACGCGAGCTGCATCACCGTCGATGGCGGCCGCTCGGCGCTGTATCACGACTGAACTCGCATCGCGAAGAGACGCACAGAACACCGGACGACGCGCTGGCCGCGTGTGTCAGGACCGGTATAAGAAGACGCGGCCGATTACCTTCTCGTTATCAATTAGTCAGGAGACACGCATCATGAAACGTAGAATTTTCCTCACGCTGGCAGCGGCGGCGACGGGTGTGCTCTTCAATGCGCCGGCCGCACAGGCAGCCGATACGGTCAAGATCGGCTTCGTCGTGAAGCAGCCGGAAGAGCCGTGGTTCCAGGACGAATGGAAGTTCGCCGAGATCGCCGCCAAGGACAAGGGCTTCACCCTCGTGAAAATCGGCGCGCCGTCGGGCGAGAAGGTGATGAGCGCAATCGATAACCTCGCCGCGCAGAAGGCGCAGGGCTTCGTGATCTGCACGCCCGACGTCAAGCTCGGGCCCGGTATCGTCGCGAAGGCGAAGGCCGACGGCCTGAAGATGATGACGGTCGACGACCGCCTCGTCGACGGCGCGGGCAAGCCGATCGAAGCGGTGCCGCATATGGGCATCTCGGCGTATAACATCGGCAAGCAGGTCGGCGACGGCATCGCGGCTGAAATCAAGAAGCGCGGCTGGGACATGAAGGACGTCGGCGCGATCGACGTGACCTATGAGCAGCTGCCGACCGCGCATGACCGCACCACCGGCGCGACCGACGCCCTCGTCGCCGCGGGCTTCCCGAAAGCGAACGTGATCACCGCGCCGCAAGCGAAGACCGACACCGAAAACGCTTTCAACGCCGCCAACATCGCGCTGACGAAGAACCCGCAGTTCAAGCACTGGGTCGCTTACGCGCTGAACGACGAAGGCGTGCTCGGCGCGGTGCGTGCGGCGGAAGGCCGTGGCTTCAAGGCCGACAACATGATCGGCATCGGCATCGGCGGCTCGGACTCCGCGCTGAACGAGTTCAAGAAGCCGCAGCCGACCGGCTTCTTCGGCACCGTGATCATCAGCCCGAAGCGCCACGGCGAGGAAACCTCGGAACTGATGTACTCGTGGATCACCCAGGGCAAGGAGCCGCCGCTGCTGACGCTCACGACCGGCATGCTGGCGACGCGCGAGAACGTCGGCGAAGTGCGCGAGAAGATGGGCCTCGCGTCGAAGTAATCGCGGGTCTTGCGGTGACATGAAGTACACCGCCGGCGCGCCGCTCTCTCTGCCTGTTGCGGAGGGCGGCGCGCGTACGGTCTACATGAGGGATGAGGAGGCGAAGTGTCAGCGACGCTACGTTTTGACAATATCGGCAAGGTTTTTCCAGGCGTGCGTGCGCTCGACGGTGTGTCCTTCGACGTCAACGTCGGCCAGGTGCACGGCCTGATGGGCGAAAACGGCGCGGGAAAATCGACGCTGCTGAAAATTCTCGGCGGCGAGTATCAGCCCGATTCGGGCCGAATGATGATCGACGGCAACGAGGTGCGCTTTCCGAGCGCGGCCGCGTCGATCGGTGCCGGCATCGCGGTGATTCACCAGGAACTGCAGTACGTGCCCGACCTCACGGTCGCGGAGAATCTGCTGCTCGGCCAGCTGCCCAATTCTCTCGGCTGGGTCAACAAGCGCGAGGCGAAGCGCTTCGTGCGCGAGCGGCTCGAGGCGATGGGCGTCGCGCTCGATCCGAACGCGAAACTGCGCAAGCTGTCGATCGCGCAGCGGCAGATGGTCGAAATCTGCAAGGCGCTGATGCGCAACGCGCGCGTGATCGCGCTCGACGAGCCGACCAGCTCGCTGTCGCATCGCGAGACCGAGGTGCTGTTCAAGCTGGTGCGCGATCTGCGCGCCGACAATCGCGCGATGATCTACATCTCGCATCGGATGGACGAGATCTACGAGCTGTGCGACGCGTGCACGATCTTCCGCGACGGCCGCAAGGTCGCGTCGCATCCGACGCTCGAAGGCGTGTCGCGCGACACAATCGTCAGTGAGATGGTCGGGCGCGAAATTTCGGACATCTATAGCTATACGGCGCGGCCGCTCGGCGAAGTGCGTTTCGCGGCGAAGGCGATCGAAGGTCATCCGCTTGCGCAGCCAGCCAGCTTCGAGGTGCGGCGCGGTGAGATCGTCGGCTTCTTCGGACTCGTCGGCGCGGGCCGCAGCGAGCTGATGCATCTGGTGTACGGCGCCGAGCATCGCAAGGGCGGCGAACTCGTGCTCGACGGCAAGCCGATCAAGGTGCGCAGCGCGGGCGAGGCGATCAAACACGGCATCGTGCTGTGCCCCGAGGATCGCAAGGAAGAGGGCATCGTCGCGATGGCGAGCGTCGCGGAGAACATCAACATCAGCTGCCGCCGTCACTATCTGCGCGCGGGCGTGTTTCTCGATCGCAAGAAAGAGGCGCAGACGGCGGACCGTTTCATCAAGCTGCTGAAGATCAAGACGCCGCATCGCCGGCAGAAGATCCGCTTCCTGTCGGGCGGTAATCAGCAGAAGGCGATTCTGTCGCGCTGGCTCGCCGAGCCTGATCTGAAAGTCGTGATTCTCGACGAACCGACGCGCGGCATCGACGTCGGCGCGAAGCACGAGATCTATAACGTGATCTATCAGCTCGCCGAGCGCGGCTGCGCGATCGTGATGATTTCGTCGGAATTGCCGGAAGTGCTCGGCGTGTCCGACCGGATCGTCGTGATGCGCCAGGGCCGCATTTCCGGCGAGCTCGCGCGCAAGGACGCGACCGAGCAGTCGGTGCTGAGCCTCGCATTGCCGCAGAGCTCGACCGCGCTGCCTGATGCCGCAAACCCGAACGCAGACGCGAACGCGGCCAACCAGAGCGGCTCGCGCGCGGCCTGAACCTTATCCGGACGAGAGTCCGCAACCCGTGGGGACGGGGAGGAGTATTGAACATGCAAGCCAGAGAAAACCTCGCGCAGCAGGCCGCCAAGAGCGCGGCCGACGCGCTGATTCCGCAGCCTACCGACAAGGCCAAGTGGTGGCAGCAGATCACCGAGTACAGCCTGATCGTGATCTTCATCGTGATGTTCGTCACGATGTCGCTGACCGTCGATCATTTCTTCTCGATCGAGAACATGCTCGGCCTCGCGCTGTCGATCTCGCAGATCGGCATGGTCGCGTGCACGATGATGTTCTGTCTCGCGTCGCGCGACTTCGACCTGTCGGTCGGCTCGACCGTCGCGTTCGCCGGCGTGCTGTGCGCGATGGTGCTCAACGCGACCAACAGCACGGTCATCGCGATCATCGCGGCGGTTGCGGCGGGTGGGGTGATCGGCTTCGTCAACGGCGCGGTGATCGCTTATCTGCGCATCAACGCGCTGATTACCACGCTCGCGACGATGGAAATCGTCCGCGGCCTCGGTTTCATCGTGTCGCATGGCCAGGCGGTCGGCGTGTCGTCGGATACCTTCATCGCATTGGGCGGCCTGACGTTCTTCGGCGTGTCGCTGCCGATCTGGGTCACCCTGATCTGCTTCATCGTGTTCGGCGTGATGCTGAACCAGACCGTGTACGGCCGAAATACGCTCGCGATCGGCGGTAATCCGGAAGCGTCGCGCCTGGCCGGTATCAACGTGGAGCGCACTCGCGTCTACATTTTCCTGATCCAGGGCGCCGTCACCGCGCTCGCCGGCGTAATTCTCGCGTCGCGTATCACGTCGGGTCAGCCGAACGCCGCCGAAGGCTTCGAGCTGAACGTGATCTCCGCGTGCGTGCTCGGCGGCGTGTCGCTGCTGGGCGGCCGCGCGACGATCTCCGGTGTCGTGATCGGCGTGCTGATCATGGGCACGGTCGAGAACGTGATGAACCTCTTGAACATCGACGCGTTCTACCAGTACCTGGTGCGCGGCGCGATCCTGCTCGCGGCCGTGTTGCTAGACCAGTTGAAGAATCGCGGCTCGCGCGACTGAGCCGCTTTCACCTCATCCCAAGCTCATAAAGGAATCGCACGATGTCGTCTCCGGCCAATGCAAACGCCAGCCTCTCTGACACCGCGTACGCGCGCTATCCGAGCCTCGTCGACCGTACGGTGCTGATCACGGGCGGCGCGACCGGCATCGGCGCATCGTTCGTCGAGCACTTCGCGGCGCAGGGCGCGCGCGTCGCTTTCTTCGATATCGATGCGAGCGCCGGCGAAGCCCTCGCCGACCAGCTCGGCGATTCGAAGCACAAGCCGCTCTTTCTCCCGTGCGATCTGACCGATGTCGACGCGCTGCAAAAAGCGATCGCCGACGTGAAGGCGGCGCTGGGTCCGATCCAGGTGCTGATCAACAATGCGGCGAACGACAAGCGCCATCAGATCGCCGACGTGACGCGCGAGTCGTTCGACGCCGGCATCGCCGTGAACATCCGCCACCAGTTCTTCGCGGCGCAGGCTGTGATGGAAGACATGAAGGCCGCGCGCAGCGGCTCGATCATCAACCTCGGCTCGATCAGCTGGATGCTGAAGAACGGCGGCTATCCGGTGTACGTGATCTCGAAGTCGGCGGTGCAGGGGCTCACGCGCGGGCTCGCGCGCGACCTCGGCCACTTCAATATCCGCGTCAACACGCTCGTGCCGGGCTGGGTGATGACCGAGAAGCAGCTGCGCCTGTGGCTCGATGACAATGGCCGCCGGCAGATCAAGGAAGGCCAGTGCATCGACGCCGAGCTGATGCCGGCCGACCTCGCGCGCATGGCGCTATTCCTCGCCGCCGACGACAGCCGCATGATCACCGCTCAGGACATCGTCGTCGACGGAGGCTGGGCGTGAGCGGCAGCCCGCGCGTGCAACGGGCCACGCTGCTGCTCGACGCGCAATGTGAGCTCGGCGAAGGCGCGACCTGGTGCGCGAGGAGCGGCCGCTTCTACTGGACCGACATCGAAGGCGCGCGGCTGTGGCGCTACGATCCGGCCGACGGCCGCAGCGATTCGTTCGACATGCCCGAGCGGCTCGCCACCTTCGCGCTGTGCGAAAACCCGCGCTACGTGCTGCTCGGGCTCGCATCGCATCTCGCGTTTTTCGATCTGGAGAAGGGCAGCACGCAGCACATCGTCGACGTCGAACCCGGCATGAACACGCGCGTGAACGATGGGCGCTGCGATCGGCAAGGGCGCTTCGTGTTCGGCACCAAGGACGAAAGCGGGCAACGGCAGACGGTCGGCGGCTTCTATCGGTTGAATCACGATCTGTCGCTCGAACGCTTACCGTTGCCAGCGCCGGCAATTTCGAACAGCATCGCATTCAGTCCCGACGGCGCGACGATGTACTACTGCGATTCGCCGACGCGTGAAATCCGCGCGTGCGACTATCGCGCCGATGGCAGCATCGCGAACGATCGCCTGTTCACGCGTCTAACCGATGCGAACGGCATCCCCGACGGCTCGACCGTCGACAGCGACGGCGGCCTGTGGAACGCGCAGTGGGGCGGCGCGCGCGTGGTGCGCTACGGTCCCGACGGTGTGGAAACCGAGCGCATCGACGTGCCGACCACGCAACCGAGTTGCGTCGCGATCGGCGGTGCCGCGCTCGGCGAGGCCGCGGGCAGCGCCCAAAGTGAGAAGGCGCTCGACACGCTGTACATCACGAGCGCCTACGCCGAGCTCGATGCAACGGCGCGCGCGGCCGATACGCTCGCGGGCGACCTGTTCGTCGCGACGCTTTCACGGCGTGGTGTTGCGGAACCGCTGTTCCAGGGCGCGCCCATCTAGCGCAGAATGACGCAGCCCCGGCCGCGCGCCGGGGCCGCGATCCTGAAGGTGAAGCAGAAGTCGATGTAGCAGTTTCGGTCCGCGAGCGATACGCCCGCGACCGGCCGGCAACGAATCGGCAGCATGCAGTTCGGACTCGAGGCGAATTGGTCATAAAAAATCGCCCGCGACTCCCGTCAACCCTGACGGCAACGTCCCACGCCTCTCGATGGAGCCAGATATGACTGTTGCGAATCTCGTTTCAGCCTCATCCCCAACCTCTCAAACGCGACGCTCGCGACTTGCCGCGGCGGCCAATCCCGTGCTGGCGGGCCCGAGCACGTCGGCGGTGGCGCTCGGCGAAGGCAGTGCCGGCGATGTCGCGTGCATCACGCTCGCCAACTCGCAATTGCGTCTCGATGTCGCGCCGACGCTCGGCGGCGGCGTAACCCGCTTCGACTGGCGCGACGACGGCGCGCTGACGCCGATCTTCCGGCGCTGCAGTCAAGTCGGCGTCGATACGGAACCGAACCAGCTCGCCTGCTATCCGCTGTTGCCGTACTCGAACCGCATTGGCGGCGGTCATTTCAGCGTGGGCGGGCGGCGCGTCGAGGTGCCGCGCAACCGCGCCGAGGAACCCCTGCCGATTCACGGCGACGGCTGGCTCGCGCAATGGCAGGTGCTCGACGCGGGCCGCGAGCACGTGCGCCTTGCGCTCGACCGCAGCGAAGGCAAGCCGTACGCGTTCCGCGCGACGCAAACCTACACGCTCGACGGCCCGACGCTCGTCATCGCGCTCGAAATCGAAAACGCCGGCCGTGAGACGCTGCCGTTCGGGCTCGGCGTGCATCCATTCTTTGTGCGCGACGCGGACACCGAGCTGTCGGCGGCGGCTGGCGGCCTGTGGCTGTCGGGCGACGACTGGCTGCCGGTGCGCCACGTGCCGGCGCCGCCCGCGTGGCAGTTCGGCGTCGCGTATCCTCTGCCGGAGACGATCGTCAATCACGCGTTCACCGGCTGGAGCGGCCAGGCGGCGGTGGTGTGGCCGAAGCGCCGGCTGTCGCTGAACATCGCCGCCGATACCGACTACTACGTGCTGTACACGCCGCCCGGCGAAGACTTCTTCTGCTTCGAGCCGGTCGATCATCCGATCAATGCGATGAACCTGGCCGGCGGCGCGAGCGAAAACGGCATGACGCTGCTCAAGCGCGGCGAGCGGTTGACGCGCACTTTCCGCTTCACCGTCGAGCGGACTGGGCTGCGCTCGATGCCGGGCGGGCGTGGCGCGCGGCGCAGGCAGTAGCCACAGTCAACGAGGTGCGGGCCGCGCGTTGACCGCCATCGACGGATGGCGATCGTGGGACGGGTAAAATACGCGCCTCCTCCGATTACCGGCTCGCCGCGAGACTCACCATGTCCAACTTCATCCAGACACTCAACGACGCCTGGCAGCGCACGAACTCGCTGCTGTGCGTTGGGCTCGATCCCGAGCCCAGCAGATTTCCGGGCGCGCTCGCGGGCCGCGCCGATGCGGTCTTCGAGTTCTGCCGCACGATCGTCGATGCAACCGCGCCGTACGCGTCGTCGTTCAAGCCGCAGATCGCCTACTTCGCCGCGCATCGCGCGGAAGACCAGCTCGAGCAACTGATCGCCCACATTCATGCGAACCATCCGGGGCTGCCGGTGATTCTCGACGCCAAGCGCGGCGATATTGGCAGCACCGCCGAGCAGTACGCGCGCGAGGCGTTCGAGCGCTACCAGGCGGACGCGGTGACGGTCAATCCGTACATGGGTTTCGATTCGATCGAACCGTATCTCGAGCACGCGGGCAAGGGCGTGATCGTGCTGTGCCGCACGTCGAACGCGGGCGGCTCGGACTTGCAGTTTCTCGAGACGGGCGGCCGGCCGCTGTACCAGGTCGTCGCTCAACTGGCCGCGCAGAAGTGGAATGCGAGCGGCCAGCTGGGGCTCGTGGTCGGCGCGACGTTTCCGAAGGAAATCGAAGTGGTGCGCGGGATCGTCGGCGACATGCCGCTGCTGATTCCGGGCATCGGCGCGCAAGGCGGCGACGTGCAGGCCACCGTGAGCGCCGGACGCACCGCGAACGGCACCGGCATGCTGATCAACTCTTCGCGCGCGATCCTCTACGCGGGCCAAGGCGACGACTTCGCGCAAGCGGCCGCGCAGGCCGCGAAGGACACCCGCGACCGGATCAACGCGTTTCGTTGATTCGGCGGGCGGTCCCGCGCCGGGCCGTGCGGCGCGTCAGCGCGCCGGTCCGAGCCGCCCGATCAACTCCGCATGGCGCGGATGCCGCGCCTTCAGCGCATCGACCTCCGCGAGTTCGAACTCGCTGAATTCGAAACCCGGCGCGACCGTGCAGCCGACCAGCGCGAACGACGCCGGATCGGCGCACTCAGCCGCGAACCACATGCCGGCCGGCACGACGGCCTGATACACCGTGTCGGGATGCGTGAGCGGATTGCCGAGCTGGTGCGTGACTAGCGCACCGCCGGCATCGCTTTCATCGAGCATGTGAACCAGCAGCGGCTCGCCGGCGTAGAAATGCCAGACCTCGTCGGATCGGATCCGATGCCACGCCGAATGCGCGCGATCGCACAGCATGTAATAGATCGCGGTCGACGCCGCACGGGTGTTCTCAGTCTCGCTCGCTTCGCCGGCGCGCAGCACGCGTGCGGCCGAGCGATAAGTCTCCGCGAAAAAGCCGCCTTCAGGATGTGGCTTCAGGTCGAAGCGACGGATCAGGTCATCAGCGATCGCGCGCGAATCCGGCATTGTCCGCCTCCCCAGTAATAGTCAGAGTCAGGCGCCGCTCAATGCTCGCGTTCGTCGAGTAGCGCCAGCAAACCGCGCAGCGCGTGCGCTGCCGCCTGCACGCGGATCTGCTCGCGATCGCCCTTGAAAATCTTCGTTTCCACCGACGTATGCAGCCGGTTGGTCCAGCCGAACGACACCATGCCGACCGGCTTGGTTTCGGTGCCGCCACCGGGCCCAGCGACGCCGGTAATCGACAGCGACACTTGCGCGCGGCTGTTGCGCAGTGCGCCTTCGGCCATCGCTCGCGCGACCGGTTCGCTGACCGCGCCGTGCTTTTCGATCAGGTCGGCCGGCACGCCGATCATTTCACTCTTCGCCTGGTTCGAATACGTGACGAAGCCGCGTTCGAACCAGCCACTGCTGCCGGAGATATCGGTGATCGCGGTCGCGACCATGCCACCCGTGCAGGACTCGGCGGTCACGAGCATCAGGCGCTCGTCGCGCAGACGGTTGCTCACGCGGATCGCAAGCTGGTGAACGACGGAATCGGTAGGCATGGCGTCAGTCAATCCGGAAAACGAAGCCGGCCGTGAGGCGCGGCGAACGGCAGGGGCCGGGTGGCGACCGAAAGAGTCGAACGGTGCTCAGATAGCGGTCGGGCAGCGCTCAAACCGACATCCGCCACAGCGCAATCACGAGCAACGTGAAGAACGCGGCGATCAGGTCATCGAACATGATGCCAAAGCCGCCTTTCAGCCGGCGGTCGAAGTAGCCGATCGGTGGCGGCTTCACCATGTCGAAGAAGCGGAAGATCACGAACGCCCACATCTGAGCGGCGAGCGTGGCAGGCGTGACCATCAGCAGCACGAGCCAGAACGCGACGATTTCGTCCCACACGACCGCCGACGGATCCTCGACGCCAAGCCGCTTCGCCGTAAAGCCGCACAGCGCGATGCCGGCGAGAAAGCCGACGCCGATCAGCACGCCCCATTCGATAACGGTCAGATAGCGGCTCAGTACCGCGAAGGAGGCCCACCCGAACAGCGTGCCGACCGTGCCTGGCGCGACGGGCGACAGCCCGCTGCCGCAGCCGAGCGACAGGATGTGGACGGGATGCGACAGCATGAAGCGCGCGGTCGCGCGGCGTGGCTGAGCGGGCTTCGGCGCGCGCGGTCGTGGTGCTTGCGGCGGCTCGCTGCCGAGCAAGTCGTCGGCGGGGCCGAGCGGAGGGTCATTCTGCATGAAAGTGATCGAAACCTTGCAACGTCAGGGTGAGCGGCGCGCCGGTGGCGTTGCGCCACGCGATGGCCGGGCGGTCGGTGGCCGCCTCCAGTGCGCTTATTGTACCGATGCGAGTGACCGGCACAGCGGCCTTCTGCGCGGCTGCCTCGACCGCGGCGCGCGCGGCGCCGGGCGCGGTGAAGCACAGCTCGTAATCGTCGCCGCCGGCGAGCGTGCAGCGCTGCTGGACTTGGGGCGGCAGGCGGCGCAGCGCGGCCGAGCGCGGCACCGCGTCGACGTCGACGCTCGCACTTACCGACGAGCGCTCGAGGATATGCAGCAGATCGCCGGCGAGTCCGTCCGACAGGTCGAGCGCCGCGTGTGCGACGCCGCGCAGCGCGAGGCCGAGCGCGATGCGCGGCTCGGGGCGTTCGAGTGCCTGGCGGAACGCCGCGGCGTCGTTGGGATCGGCGGACCATTCGCCGCGCTGCACACCGAGGCCGGCGCGCGCGTCGCCGAGCGTGCCGGAAATCCAGATGTCGTCGCCGGGTTGCGCGGCATCGCGGCGCAATGCCGTTTGCGGCGGCACGCTGCCGAACACCGTAATGCACAGATTGAGCGGTCCGCCCGTCGTATCGCCGCCGATCAGCTCGCAACCATAGCGCTCGGCCAGCGCGAACAGGCCTTCGCTGAACCCCGATAGCCAAGCTTCTTCGGCTTGCGGCAGCGAGAAGGCGAGCGTGAACGCCTGCGGCTGCGCGCCCATCGCGGCGAGGTCCGACAGGTTGACCGCGAGCGCCTTGTGACCCAGCGCTTCGGGATCGATATCTGCGAAGAAGTGACGGCCTTCGACCAGCATGTCCGTCGATATCGCGAGCATTTCGCCGGCAGCCGGTGCCAGCAACGCGCAGTCGTCGCCGATGCCGAGCGTGCCGCCTTCGGAAGTAGAGGGCCGCGCGTGGGCGGCGCGGCGGGCGAAGAAGCGGTCGATCAGCGAAAACTCGGAAAGCATGATGGCGGACGATGAGCGGAGAACGATCGTAGAAATAGCGCAGGTGACCAGGTTTGAGCGTAATGCCCCTTGCAAGCACCGGACCACCCCGTGCGACGGGCAACGCGCTTTCACGCTGTTTCAGTCGCGGCAGTTGTACCCGTATTGAAGGAATTGCGTAGGCGATTGGGGCTACAATGCCGTCGAACGTCTATTCTAATCTGCACTCCGAAGCCCGCCTTATGTCGAATCCCGCCAATACCAAACTCCGCGAAGCAGCCCTCGATTACCACGAGTTTCCGACTCCCGGCAAAATCGCGATCGCCCCGACCAAGCAGATGATCAACCAGCGCGACCTCGCGCTGGCGTATTCGCCTGGCGTCGCATTTGCGTGCGAGGAAATCGTCGAGAGCCCGCTGAACGCCGCGCGCTTCACCGCGCGCAGCAACCTCGTCGGCGTCGTCACGAACGGTACCGCGGTGCTGGGTCTCGGCAACATCGGCCCGCTCGCGTCCAAGCCGGTCATGGAAGGCAAGGCCGTCCTGTTCAAGAAGTTCGCCGGCATCGACGTGTTCGATATCGAGATCAACGAGACCGATCCGCACAAGCTGGTCGACGTGATCGCCGCGCTCGAACCGACCTTCGGCGGCATCAACCTCGAAGACATCAAGGCGCCGGACTGCTTCATCGTCGAACGCGAATGCCGCAAGCGCATGAAGATTCCGGTCTTCCATGACGACCAGCACGGCACCGCGATCGTCGTCGCGGCGGCAGTCACCAACGGTCTGAAGGTCGTTGGCAAGGACATCAAGGAAGTCAAGCTGGTTTCCTCGGGCGCGGGCGCGGCGGCGCTCGCCTGTCTGGACCTGCTGGTCGACCTCGGCCTGCCGCTCGAAAACATCACGGTGACCGACCTCGCGGGTGTCGTCTACAAGGGCCGTACCGAACTGATGGACCCGGACAAGGAGCGTTTCGCGCGTGAAACCAGCGCGCGCTCGCTCGCCGAGGTGATCGACGGCGCGGACGTGTTCCTCGGCCTGTCGGCTGGCGGTGTGCTCAAGCAGGACATGGTCAAGAAGATGGCCGCCAAGCCGCTGATCCTCGCGCTCGCGAACCCGACGCCGGAAATCCTGCCGGAACTCGCGCTCGAAGTGCGTCCGGACGCGGTGTTGTGCACGGGCCGCACCGACTACCCGAACCAGGTCAACAACGTGCTGGTGTTCCCGTTCCTGTTCCGCGGCGCGCTGGACGCCGGCGCGACGACGGTCACGCGCGAAATGGAAATCGCCGCCGTCAACGCGATCGCCGAACTGGCGCGCCAGGAGCAGAGCGACATCGTCGCGACCGCGTACGGCATCCAGGATCTGTCGTTCGGACCGGAGTATCTGATTCCGAAGCCGTTCGATCCGCGTCTGATCGTGAAGGTCGCGCCCGCGGTGGCGAAGGCCGCGATGGACTGCGGCGTCGCCGAGCGTCCGATCGAGGATATGGACGCGTACGCGCAGCATCTGCAGCAATTCGTCTACCACAGCGGCACGACGATGAAGCCGATCTTCCAGCTGGCCCGCAGCGTCGAGCCGGAGAAGAAGCGCATCGTGTTCGCGGAAGGCGAAGAGGAACGTGTACTTCGCGCAATCCAGATCGTCGTCGACGAAAAGCTCGCCAAACCGATCCTGATCGGCCGGCCTGCCGTGATCGAACAGCGGATCGCGCGTTATGGCCTGCGGCTCGTCGCCGGGCAGGATTACACGGTCGTCAACACGGACCATGACGAACGTTACCGCGAGTTCTGGCAGGAATACGCGAAGATGATGTCGCGCAAGGGCATCACCACGCAGATGGCCAAGCTCGAGATGCGCCGCCGCACCACGCTGATCGGCTCGATGATGGTCAGGAAGGGAGAGGCGGACGGCATGATCTGCGGCACGGTCAGCACGACGCACCGCCACATCCACTTCATCGACCAGGTGATCGGCAAGAAGCCGGGCGCGAAGGTGTATGCGGCGATGAATGGGCTGGTGTTGCCGAATCGGCAGATTTTCCTCGTCGATACGCACGTGAATGTCGATCCGACGCCGGAGGAACTGGCGGAGATCACGATCATGGCGGCCGAGGAAGTGCGTCGCTTTGGTATCGAGCCGAAGGTCGCGCTGGTGTCGCATTCGAACTTCGGTTCGAGCAACGCGCCGAGCGCGCAGAAGATGCGCGATACGCTCGAGATCCTGCGTGAACGCGCACCGGAGCTGCAGATTGACGGCGAAATGCACGGCGACGTCGCGCTCGACTCCAATCTGCGCCGCGAAGTGCTGCCCGATTCGACGCTCGAAGGCGACGCGAACCTGCTGGTGCTGCCGAACATCGATGCGGCCAACATTGCGTACAACCTGCTGAAGACGGCGGCCGGCAACAACATCGCGATTGGCCCGATCCTGCTCGGCGCGGCCAAGCCGGTGCACGTGCTGACGCCGTCGGCCACGGTGCGCCGGATCGTCAACATGGCGGCGCTGCTGGTTGCGGATGTCAGCGCAACCCGCTAAGCGCGCATCGTGACCGGGCCGCGACAGGCCCGACGCCGGTTCTCCAACCGGCGCGCCCTGAAAAAAAACGGCGTGCCCGCAATGGGCACGCCTTCAGGGCAAGCTGGGGATCGCCACCCCGAAAAATGGCAATGACACAGCCCTTCGGCTGAGTGGTTCCAGGCTCTAACAACCGCAATCGAGCGCCTCGGCCACCGGCAGCTTGCACTGCTTGCGCTACGTTCGATCACGATTGAGCTCAGTTTAGCCTGATCGCGCTAAACATTCTGTCAAAAGTCGTCAAAGCCCCGACGGCCGGCTATCCGCGCGGCGAGGCGGGGGGTCGTCCGGCCGTCGAACGTTGATTCCAAAGGCTATTAGCGATACCCTTACGACTTTCATGGTCGTCAAACTCGTGGTCTGACAGCGGGGAAACCTGATACATGGCACGCAACTGGTTGCGCATGAAAGGCGTGCTGATCGGTGCTGCCGCGCTCTGCGCGTTGTCAAGTTCGGCGCCCGAGGCGCTGGCGCGAGACTACTCGGCGCCAGCAGCGGCGGAAGCGCAGGTAGGCACCATCCCGCTGGCGCAATTGCCGCGCGAGGCGGTCGATACGTTGAACCTCATAGCTACCGGCGGGCCTTACCCGTATCAGAAGGATGGCATCGTATTCGGCAACTACGAACGGGTGCTGCCCGCTCATCGGCGCGGCTATTACCACGAATACACCGTCCCCACGCCTCACGCGCGTAATCGCGGGGCGCGCCGCATCGTCTGCGGAGGTCCGCTACAGCGAACCGACAATTGTTATTACTCGGACGACCATTACATCAGTTTTAACCGTATTGTTGAATGACATTGGGATGAACGGCATGAGCGACAACATCTACGCGCACGATTCCGGAGTCGCGACGGATCTTTTCGCGGCCGGCGACGGCAATTTGTTCCAACGCGTCATGAAGATGCGCGCCGACGAGCAGGGTCGCGACAACCAAAGCGAGGCTGGCACGGTGGTTTCATCGAACGAAGAGCCCATGAGCCTTTTCAGGACGGTGCGGCCGAACATCGTGCAGTCGATCCGCGCGTTCCGCGTGCAGGATCTCGCCGACGAGGCCAACCACCTTGGCCAGCACTTTCTGTATGCATACTGCGCGAACGCCGCGTCGAAGCAGGAAGTGCTCGAGACGATCGCGACGTCGTTCCTGTTTCCCAAGCATTTCGGCAAGAACTACGACGCGCTCTACGACTGCCTGACCGACCTCGTGCACAAGGCCGGCGCGCAGCCCGGCTTCGTGATCGTGCTCGAACACCTGCCGATCGCGCAGAAATTCGACAAGGAAGGGCGCGAGACGCTGCTCGACGTGTTCCGCGAAGCGGCCGAATTCTGGGCCGAGCGCAAGGTCGCGTTCCGGGTGTTTTACTCGTTCGCCTGAGGCTCGGAGGATGTTCACCTGTTCAGGCGTACTTGATTGGCTCTGACGGCGAACGTCGCGCTACAGACGATAAAGGCCCGCTAATTGGCGGGCCTTTGCCTTTGTGGCGGTGTTTGGCGCAAGCTAGCTCCCGCTTACCAACCGCCCCAGCGCGCCGCGAGCGCAGCAAGCACCGCGATCCCTGCGGTCTCGGTGCGCAGCACACGCGGTCCCAAGCCCACCGCGGCAAAGCCCTGTTCAACGGCGGCGGCTTCCTCGTCGGCGGAAAGGCCGCCTTCGGGGCCGATCAGCAGCGTCACGCCGCCAGGCGGCGGCGCGTCCGGCAGCGCCGTGAAACCGATGCTCGCGCGTGGCGACAGCAGCAGGCGCAACTCGTCGGGTGCGGGTTCGCGCGACAGGGTATCGAGCCAAGCGCCAATCTCACACACCGGCATCACATCCGGCAGCCGATTACGCCCGCACTGTTCGCACGACGCCCGCACCACACCTTGCCAGTGCTGCTGCCGCCGCTGCGCGCGCTCGCCGGTCAGCCGCACGACGCTGCGTGCGGTCGCGAGCGGCACGAAGCCAGAGGCGCCGAGTTCGACCGCCTTCTCGATCAGCCAGTCCATCTTGTCGCCGCCGGCGATGCCTTGGGCGAGCGTCAGCCGATACGGCGGCTCGACCTCCACCGCGCGAAATTCGCCAATTTTCACGCGAGCCGAACGGCGCTCGACCTCGACGAGTTCGGCGCCGTATTCGCCGCCCTGACCGTTGAACAGCACGAGCGAATCGCCAGGCTGCAAACGCAGCACGGCCACGTGGCGGACGACGTCGTCTGGCAATGCGATCACGTCGTCGGGGTAAAGCAGCGCATCAACAAAAAAACGGGGCATCGACGAATGACTCTCGGATTCAGGAAAGGTGGCGGGCGAGCGCCCAGCGATAGCCGTCGATATCTTCGACCTGCGCGAAGCGGTCGCCCCAGAACTGGTCCTGCGGCTCGCTCAGCGACTTCGCGCCAGCCGCGAGCGCGCGAGCATACACGGCATCGACGTCCTCGACATAGACATAGAACGATTGCGGCGCGATCGTGCCCGCGCTTTTCGGCGTCTTCGCGGTCGAGCCGAACGCGCCTTCGGGTGCGAACATCACGATCAACTGGCCTTGGTAAGTCATCTCGACGTGCATGACGACGCCGTCGTCCTGCACGCTGTCGCGCACGTCGAAGCCGAACGCCGCCGAAAAAAACGCCGTCGATGCGCGCGCGTTCCGCACCGTCAGATAGGGGGTCAGCCAGGGCACACCGGCGGGGCGGGGGGCGGTCATGGAGTTCTCCGGGTCTCGTGGGGCAGCGTGGCCACTGTTGCGGGTTTCGCTCCGGCGCGGCATGCCGGCTTCGCTCGAACCGGTTCGCTCGAGGTGTCCGCGCTTCAAATGGATGGTTTCGTCGTCGGACTCAGTTTATCGCGCGCCGTTCGCGCTGCCGAGAATAGCCCCGCGTGCAGGGCCGGTTCGTCGTGACGCAGCGAATCGATGCCGCGCGCGGCGAGACGTTCGGCGAGCGTGCGAATCGGGCGGGTCGTCGCGGAGCTCGATGGGCATCCGCGCATCGAGCCGATCGAGGCGTGCATGAGGAAATCCGTAGACGGCGTCGGCACAAGGCTGGAACAATAGCGGGGCGTCACGGCGGACGGGCTCGATCGGCAGCGTGGGCAAATCAGCTGCTCGAATCGCGAATGCCGCCGCCGGGCGGAGGGCGTTGAACCGCGCGGCCGGGCGGCTTTCCGGCCGGCTAGGGGTTAACCTTCTGCTAGAATGTGACGCTTTCAGCCTTGTCCGCTTGCTCTGCCCGTTTCGCGTCTCCTGGCGCCGCATCGTGCGCCGTAGCGACCGGACCGCCGAGCTTCCGGGCCTCAAGCGCGCCTCGCTTTCTGACTCTGTCTCCGGACTCGACATGACGACCCCGTCTCCCGCACCCACTTCCCTGATGGCCAACGCGATCCGCGCGTTGGCCATGGACGCCGTTCAAAAGGCGAACTCCGGCCACCCCGGCATGCCGATGGGCATGGCCGAAATCGCCGTTGCCCTGTGGTCGCGTCATCTGCGCCATAACCCGAAGAACCCGCAATGGGCCGATCGCGACCGCTTCGTGCTGTCGAACGGTCACGGCTCGATGCTGCTGTACTCGCTGCTGCATCTGACCGGCTACGATCTGCCGATGGAAGAGCTGAAGAACTTCCGCCAGCTCCATTCGAAGACGCCGGGTCACCCGGAATACGGCATCACGCCGGGCGTCGAGACGACCACCGGTCCGCTCGGACAGGGCCTCGCGAATGCGGTCGGCATGGCGCTCGCCGAGTCCCTGCTCGCCACCGAATTCAACAAGCCCGACGCGAAGATCGTCGACCACCACACGTATGTGTTCGTCGGCGACGGCTGCCTGATGGAAGGCATCTCGCACGAAGCCTGTTCGCTCGCAGGCGTGCTGAAGCTGAACAAGCTGATCGCGTTCTACGACGACAACGGCATCTCGATCGACGGCGAAGTGGTGCACTGGTTCCACGACGACACGCCGAAGCGCTTCGAAGCGTACGGCTGGAACGTGATCCCGAACGTGGTCGGCCATGACGTCGACGCGGTCGACGCGGCGATCAAGCAGGCGAAGCAGTCGGACAAGCCGACGCTGATCTGCTGCAAGACCGTGATCGGTGAAGGCGCGCCGACCAAGGCGGGCTCGCACGACTCGCACGGCGCGCCGCTCGGCGACAAGGAAATCGCGGCAACACGCGAAGCGATCGGCTGGAAGTGGGAGCCGTTCGTGATTCCGCGGGAAGTGTACGCGGCATGGGATGCGAAGGATGCGGGCGCGCGCCTCGAATCCGAATGGGACAAGGCGTTCGCCGCCTACGCGGCCAAGTATCCGCAGGAAGCGGCCGAGTTCAAGCGCCGCAGCGCGAAGCAGCTGCCGGCCGACTGGAAGGACAAGGCAAAGGCGATCATCGCCGGCGCGAACGAACGCGCCGAGACCGTCGCGACGCGTAAGGCGTCGCAGCAGGCCATCGAAGGCCTGTCGGCCGCGCTGCCCGAACTGCTCGGCGGCTCCGCCGACCTGACCGGCTCGAACCTGACCAACTGGAAGGCCGCGAAGCCGGTGCGCGTGAACGCCGAAGGCCGTGCCGCCGGCAACTACGTGAACTACGGCGTGCGCGAATTCGGCATGAGCGCCGCGATCAACGGCGTCGCGCTGCATGGCGGCTACAAGGCATTCGGCGGCACGTTCCTGACGTTCTCGGACTACAGCCGCAACGCGCTGCGCGTCGCCGCGCTGATGAAGTCGCAGTCGATCTTCGTGTTCACGCACGACTCGATCGGTCTCGGCGAAGACGGCCCGACCCACCAGTCGATCGAACAGGTCGCGAGCCTGCGCCTGATCCCGAATCTGCAAACGTGGCGTCCGGCCGATACGGTCGAAACCGCGGTGGCCTGGACCCATGCGATCGAACATGAAGGTCCGTCGTGCCTGATCTTCAGCCGTCAGAACCTGCAGTTCAACGAGCGCACCGACGCGCAGATCGCCAACATCGAGAAGGGCGGCTACGTGCTGCGCGACTGGGACGAAGAGATCGTCGCGCGTAAGATCATCCTGATCGCGACGGGCTCCGAAGTCGAACTGGCGATGAAGGCCGTCGAGCCGCTCGCGCGCGAAGGCATTGCCGCACGCGTCGTGTCGATGCCGTCGACGACCGTGTTCGACAAGCAGGACGCCGAGTACCGCGAACGCGTGCTGCCGCACGGCGTGCGCCGCGTCGCGATCGAAGCGGGCGTGTCGGATTTCTGGCGCAAGTACGTGGGTCTGGAAGGTGGCGTGGTCGGCATCGACACGTTCGGCGAATCGGCCCCGGCAGGTGTGCTGTTCAAGCATTTCGGTTTCACCGTCGAGCACGTGGTGGCGACGGTCAAGGCCGCTCTCGGCTGATGGTTGCGTCGCGTTGCCGTCGCGCCCCTCGTGGTTGCGCGGGGCAACGCACCGAACCGGATGTCCGACCAGGCGAACATAAACGGATTTTTTAGCCATCAGGAGATACATCATGACGATTCGCGTCGCAATCAACGGCTACGGCCGGATCGGCCGCAATACCCTGCGCGCCTTCTATGAAAACGGCAAGAAGCACGATATCGAAATCGTCGCCATCAACGATCTGGGCGATGCGAAGACCAACGCCCACCTGACGCAATACGACACCGCGCACGGCAAGTTCCCGGGTCAGGTGTCGGTGGACGGCGACTACCTCGTCGTGAACGGCGACAAGATCCGCGTGCTGGCGAACCGCAACCCGGCTGAACTGCCGTGGGGCGAGCTGGGCGTCGACGTCGTGATGGAGTGCACGGGCTTTTTCACGACCAAGGAAAAGGCCAGCGCGCACATCAAGGGCGGAGCGAAGAAGGTCATCATCTCGGCGCCGGGCGGCAAGGATGTCGACGCGACCGTCGTCTACGGCGTGAACCACAACGTATTGAAGGCATCGGACACGGTCATCTCGAACGCATCGTGCACGACCAACTGCCTCGCGCCGCTGGTCAAGCCGCTGAACGACAAGATCGGTCTCGTGAACGGCCTGATGACGACGATCCACGCGTACACGAACGACCAGGTTCTGACCGACGTGTATCACGAAGACCTGCGCCGCGCGCGTTCGGCCACGCATAGCCAGATCCCGACCAAGACCGGTGCGGCATCCGCGGTCGGCCTCGTGCTGCCGGAACTGAACGGCAAGCTGGACGGCTACGCAATCCGCGTCCCGACCATCAACGTGTCGGTCGTCGACCTGTCGTTCATCGCCGCGCGTGACACGACGGTCGAGGAAGTCAACGCGATCATGAAGGAAGCGTCGGAAGGCGCACTGAAGGGCGTTCTCGGTTACAACGACGCACCGCTCGTGTCGATCGACTACAACCACAACCCGGCTTCGTCGACGTTCGACTCGACGCTGACCAAGGTGTCGGGCCGTCTCGTGAAGGTGTCGAGCTGGTACGACAACGAGTGGGGCTTCTCGAACCGCATGCTGGACACGGCTGTGGCGCTCGCGAACGCGAAGTAAGTTTCGGGTTTCACGCTGCATGAAAGCCGCTCCTCGGAGCGGCTTTTTTTCGTCTGCGGTATCGGCGCGACGGCTACGGCGTCGGGAAATAGACGCCCGCGCGCTGCGCGGCGTTCGCGATGTGCGTCTCGATCGCCTTGCCGGCCGCGAGCGAATCGCGGGCCTTCAGCGCGTCGAGAATCGCGCGATGCTCGGTGTAGGTGGATAGCACCCGCTCGCGCCGGTAGAACGGCATGCGCTGGCTTTCCTTCATGATTTCGGCGCTGCTGCGCAGGATCGACTCGATCGCGGCATTGCCCGCGATGCTGACGATGCGCATATGGAACGCGTAGTCGAGCCGCGCCGCTTCGTCGAGTTCCTCGCAGGCGAGCGCGCTTTGCATCGCGGTGACGTTTTCCTCGAGCCACGCGAGGTCGTCGTTGGTGACCGCGAGCACCGCCATGCGCGCAACGAAGCCTTCGAGCGCGTAGCGCATCTGATACGTGTCGGGCAGCGACGACTGCTCGGCGAAACGCCACGCCTGAGCGGCTTTCGCCTGCGCGCTTTCCACGTACACGCCCTTGCCCGGCCGGATTACCAGCAGGCCGAGGGCTTCAAGCGTGGAGAGCGCTTCGCGCAGTGACGCGCGGCTGATCGACAGTTCATCGGATAGCTGGCGCTGCGCCGGCAGCAGGCTGCCCACCGGATAGACGCCCGCTTCGATGCGTTCGCGGATGGTCGCGATGGCCGCGTCGGTGACGGTGTGCGGGACGTTTTTCATAAAAGCTCGCTTGGTGGCGTGGTCTGACCAAAATTCTAATACGCGGTCGAAAACGGCGCGCCGCACAACGTCCGAGATCCTGAATCCGACCCGAAATCGCCGAAAAAACAACGGGTAAACACTGTTCGATCAATCCTTGACGGGACTATATCGGCTTCCTACTATTCGCCATAACAGCACTGGTCGGACCAGTCTGAACAGAAGTGACCGAGACAACCATCCGCAGGAGGAAGCCGTGTCGAAATTCTTCAATTCGCTATTTGGCCGGGTCGTGATAGCGCTCGTGGTCGGCATCGTACTCGGTGCCGTGTTTCCGCATTTCGCGCAGTCTCTGCGGCCGCTTGGCGACGGTTTTCTGAAGCTGATCAAGATGGTGATCGGACCGATCGTGTTCTGCGTGGTGGTGAGCGGTATGGCGCATGCGGGCGATCTGCGCAAGGTCGGCCGCGTCGGCTTGAAGTCGGTGATCTACTTCGAGGTAATGACGACGATCGCGCTCGTGATCGGCGCGGTGCTCGCTTACGCGACGCGTCCGGGCGCCGGCATGAACGTGAACCTGAGTTCGCTCGATGCGGCGTCGCTCACGACCTATACCGAGCACGCGAAGAGCCTGAAGGACACCGCCGGCTTTCTGCTGAAGATCATCCCCGACACGGCGATCAACGCGTTCGCAACCGGCGACATCCTGCAGATCCTCGTGTTCTCGGTGCTGTTCGGCTCGGCGCTGTCGCTGCTCGGCAAGCGCGCGCAACGCGTGAGCGGGTTGATCGATGAGCTGTCGCAGGTGTTCTTCCGCGTGATGGGCTTCATCATCAAGCTCGCGCCGCTCGGGGTGCTCGGCGCGATCGCGTTTATGACCGGCACCTACGGCGTCGAGTCGCTGAAGCAACTCGGCATGCTCGTGCTGGTGTTCTACGCGAGCTGCGTGGTGTTCGTTGTGCTCGTGCTCGGCGCGGTGATGCGGCTCGCCGGCTTCAGCATCTTCAAGCTGATCCGCTATCTGCGCGAAGAACTGTCGATCGTGCTCGGCACCGCGTCGTCCGACGCCGTGCTGCCGCAGATCATGCGCAAGCTCGAATGGATGGGCGTCAAGGATTCGACGGTCGGTCTCGTGATTCCGACCGGCTACTCGTTCAACCTCGACGGCTTCTCGATCTATCTGACGCTTGCGGTGCTGTTCATTGCGCAGGCGACCAACACCCCGCTGTCTATTCATGACCTGATCGTCGTCGTGCTGGTGTCGCTGGTGACGTCGAAGGGCGCGCACGGCATACCCGGCTCGGCGATCGTGATTCTCGCTGCGACGCTCTCCGCGATTCCCGCAATTCCGGTGCTCGGTCTCGTGCTGATTCTGCCGGTCGACTGGTTCGTCGGCATCGCCCGCGCGCTGACCAACCTGATCGGCAACTGCGTCGCGACGGTGGTGGTCGCCGTGTGGGAAAACGATATCGACAAGGCGCGCGCGCAACGCGTGCTGAATCGCGACGCGGCGCTGCGCTATGTGCCCGCTGTCGACGACACGCTCGCCGAGCCGGGTGCGGGCGAACACGCGCCGGCAGTCTGACGGCGGCGCCGGCTCTGGTCTGACCAGACCAACCGGCATCGTCTTCAGACGGAGTTTTTTCGCAAACCGGCGGCTGCCGTGGCGCCGCCGGCCGTTTCTGACCTCTTCCACACTGACCGACATCATGGCCAACCCGATCCTCGACCCGAACGCTCCCGCTTTCACGCGCCGCTACATGAACCTCGCCGATCCGCGCCTCGGCGCGAAGGCGCTGTTCGCCAGCGACGAATTCTTCGCACCGAAAGAGCGCATGCTGGAGCCGCAGCCGGCGGTGTTCATCGCCGGCAAATACGACGACCACGGCAAGTGGATGGACGGCTGGGAGACGCGCCGCAAGCGCACGAACGGCCACGACCATTGCGTGATCCGTCTCGCGCGGCCGGGCGTCGTGCATGGCGTCGATCTCGATACGAGCCACTTCACCGGCAATTTCCCGCCGGCGGCGTCGATCGATGCCTGTCACAGCGACGCTGACGTGCCGCCCGAGCACGCCGACTGGCAGCCGCTCGTGCCGGCGACGACGCTACAGGGCAACCAGCATCACTACGTCGAAGTGAAAGACGCGCGCCCGGTCACCCATCTGCGGGTGAATCTCTATCCGGACGGCGGGCTCGCCCGACTGCGCGTGTACGGCCAGCCGCAGCGGGACTGGAGCCGCGTCGAGCGCGGCACGCTGCTCGATCTGGCCGCGATCGAAAACGGCGCGTACCTCGTTGCCGCGAACAACCAGCATTTCGGGCCGGCCTCGCAGATGCTGATGCCAGGCCGCGGCGTGAACATGGGCGACGGCTGGGAAACCCGGCGGCGTCGCGAGCCGGGCAACGACTGGGCGATCGTCGCGCTCGCGCGGCCCGGCGTTATCCGCAAGATCGAAGTGGATACGGCGCACTTCAAGGGCAACTTCCCGGACCGCTGCTCGCTGCACGCGGCATCGGTGACGGGCGGCACCGACGATTCCCTCGTCACGCAGGCGATGTTCTGGCCGGTGCTGCTCGGCGAACACAAGCTGCAGATGGACCACGTGCACACGTTCACGGACGACCTCGCCGCGCTCGGGCCGGTCACGCACGTGCGCTTCAACATCTTCCCGGACGGCGGCGTGTCGCGCCTGCGTCTCTGGGGCGAGATCGCTTAACGCACGCAACATCAGGGAGCGGCACGCATGAAGATCCTGCAGATGGAACGCCTGACGCGCGCGGCTTTCGCGCCGTTCGGCGACGTGATCGAACTCGACGGCGCGCGTCATTTTCCCATCAATGGCGGCACCACCGAGCGCTATCACGACCTCGCGCGCGTCGACGTGGCGGAGCAGGGCGGCCGGCCGCTCGTCAATCTGTTTCGCGCGCAGCCGCGCGCGCTGCCCGTCGTGATCACGATGATGGAGCGGCATCCGCTCGGCAGCCAGGCTTTCATTCCCTTGCGCGCGGGCCGCTATCTGGTGGTGGTCGCGCCGGCCGGCGAGTTCGACGCCACGCGGATGCGCGCGTTCTGGACCGACGCGTGGCAAGGCGTCAATTACGCGAAAGGGGTTTGGCACCATCCGCTGCTCGCGCTGGATCAGGTCAGCGATTTCATCGTGGTCGATCGGGGCGGCGACGCGCCGAATTGCGACGAATTGCAATTGGCCGAACCGTGGCGGCTAGCCTTCGAGCCGAGCGTGGAGCTGGTCGGATAGCCGTATTTGCCGTCGCCTGAACAAAAAAACCCGACCGATTCTCATCGGCCGGGTCTTTCTTCTGACTTGCCAGGCCGCGTATTCGCACGCGGCCCGCGATGCATCAGTGCTTACGATGCGGGCAATTTTCCTTCGTACACGCCCCATACAGTGCCAGCGCGTGCTCCTGCAGCTTGAAGCCGCGTGCCTTGGCGATGGACTGCTGACGACTTTCGATTTCGGGGTCGAAAAACTCCTCCACGAGCCCGCAATCGAGGCACACGAGGTGATCGTGGTGCGTCCCCTCGTTCAGTTCAAACACCGCCTTGCCCGACTCGAAATTGCTGCGCGAGAGCAGGCCGGCCTGCTCGAATTGCGTCAGCACGCGATACACGGTGGCGAGACCGATATCGAGTTCCTCGTGCAGGAGGTTGCGGTACACGTCTTCGGCGGTTAGATGACGTACCGGGCTGTGTTGGAAAATCTCAAGGATTTTGAGGCGCGGAAGGGTCGCCTTGAGCCCGATATTCTTGAGATCGGTTGGATTGGTCATGACAAGGGATCCCTAGAGTACAATGCTGGGCTCTCATAGTAATGTGTTTTGCCGTTCTGGTCATTTTCGATGGAATGAGCGCGGCCCGCAAGCGGGCCCGCACGGTGAGTGAAATGATTTCTAAATCTCAATTGATCTACCGGGGGAGCCGCATGCGGGGTACCTTGATCGCGGTTGCGACTGTCGCGGTTCTTGCCGGATGTTCCACGTACGACAGCCTGACCCAGCGCGTTGCCCAAAGCATTACGCCGTATCGGATTACGGTCGTGCAAGGTAACTTCGTGTCGCAGGAAATGGCCGGCCAGATGAAGGTCGGCATGACGCGCGCACAGGTGCGTCAGGTGCTCGGCACGCCGCTGTTGACCGACATGTTCCACGCGGATCGCTGGGATTACACGTTCTATTTCAAGCGTGGCAACACCTCGATCGTTCAGCAACGCGACTTCATCGTGTTCTTCTCGGGCGACACCGTGACCCACTGGACGGGTGGCGAGGATCTGCCGACCAATCTCGAATTGCTGGCCGAAATCGACGGCGACCGCAGTGGCCGTCGCTCGAACGCTACGCCGCCGAGCGCGGCGAGCGCGGCCGAGGCCGCCAGCGCCGCAGCCGCCGCAAGCGGGGCTGCCGCCGCGGCGCCGGTCAAGTTGGACACGACGCGCTCGCCGTCGGTCGAAGGCGCCCAGCAAGCCGCCACGCCGTCCATGGACGCCAACGCGGAAGCTGCCCAGGCGGCCAATCGCGCGACCAGCGCGGTGTCTACGCCGAGCGGCGCGCCGTCCGTGCGTTCGGCCGTGCCGAGAGCAGGCGCTGGCGGAATCCCGACGCAAGGCCCGACGGCCGGTGGTCAGCCGCAGTTCCAGTTCAAACGGCCGCCGCCGCCGGCGCCGGAAAACGAGAGCAACCCGGTCGGCCCGACGGGCTCGCAAAGCGGCGACAGCTCGGCGCCGCACGCTTCGCCGTCAACGTCCGGAACGAGCAACTGATCCGCTTGTCGGTGTCGTGAGGCGGGCTGCGCGTAGCATGTGCGGCGCCCGCCAGATGTGTGTTCGTCCGGCGTCAGGCGCGGCCGGAAATGCACCGCTTGGGCCGCATGAACCTGTTGCCGCAGTGCGCCGCGGCAGTGGCTCGCCGCAGCGGGCGGTATCAGTCAGTCACTTGAGCGAGCCGTCCCGGTTGGCCGCGGGCGTTGGCTTCAGCAGCGAGCCGCCCGGCCTTGTCGCAAGATCGTGCCGCCTGTCGCCGCTTGTCCCTATATCGACCGGGCGCATTCCCCGGCACACTGGTCGGTGCATTCGCCGGCCGCGTTTGCCGGGCTCCATCCCGGTTGACTCTTTTCGAATCCTCATCGTCATGAAAATTGCCATTGCAGGCGCATCGGGCCGTATGGGCCGCATGCTGATCGAAACCGTCCTCAACGACGCCGACACGACGCTGTCCGGCGCGCTCTGCCGCACGGGCGCGGCGCAGCTTGGCCAGGACGCCGGCGCGTTCCTCGGCAAAGAGACCGGTGTGCTGCTGTCCGACGATATCGAGCGCGTGTTTGCCGAATCCGACTACCTGATCGACTTCACACGCCCGGACGCGACGCTCGCGCATCTCGAAGCCGCGCAGCGCCACAACGTGAAAATGGTGATCGGCACGACCGGCTTCGACAACGCGCAAAAAGCGCAGTTGCGCACGGCGGCGCAGAAGATCGGCGTGGTGTTCGCGTCGAACATGAGCGTCGGCGTGAACGTTACGCTGAAACTGCTCGAATACGCGGCGCGGCACTTCTCGACCGGCTACGACATCGAGATCATCGAGGCTCATCATCGCCACAAGGTCGATGCGCCGTCCGGCACCGCGCTGACGATGGGCGAAGTGATCGCGGGCGCGCTTGGCCGCAATCTCGACGACTGCGCGGTCTACGGCCGCGAAGGCGTGACCGGCGAGCGCGATCCGTCGACGATCGGCTTCTCGGCGATTCGCGGCGGCGATATCGTCGGCGATCATACGGTGCTGTTCGCGGGCATCGGCGAGCGCATCGAGATCACGCACAAATCGGCAAGCCGCCTGTCATATGCACAAGGCGCGCTTCGTGCTGTACGCTTCCTCGAAGGCCACGACAACGGCTTCTTCGACATGCAGGACGTGCTCGGCCTGCGTTGAGCGAAGTCCGTTGCGCATAGGCGGGGCAGCGCATCCCGAGCGCGCCCTCCCGAAGTCACTTTCCTAAGGCGAGGTCAGATGGCAGGCAGCAGCGGCATCATCCATTACCTGCAAACGAGCGACGCAATCACGCATGCCGTCGCCTACGTGCTGCTGGCCATGTCGATTGCGAGCTGGTGTTTTCTGATCGTCAAGAGCTGGATTTTGGCGCGCGCGAAACGCCAGTCCTCGCGGGCGATCGCGCGCTTCTGGCAAGCGCCGACGCTCGCCGAAGGCGTCGCCATCCTGCGCCGCACCGACCGTGAGCGCGTGTTCGCGCCGCTCGCTGAAGCGGCGCTCAGTGCGGCCGAGGTCGACATTCCGGGCGCGCTGCTCGCGCGCGTCGAGCGCAGCGAACGGGTGCTGCGCGCGCTGCGCCAGGCGCTCGCCGCGTCGCAGCGGCGGCTCGAGTTCGGCCAGGTGCTGCTGGCGTCGGTGGGCAGCACCGCGCCGTTCGTCGGTCTGCTCGGCACCGTATGGGGCATCTATCACGCGCTCGGCAGCATCGCGGCGAGCGGGCAGGCGCAGATCGAGAACGTCGCGGGACCGGTCGGCGAGGCGCTGATCATGACCGCGTTCGGTCTGGTGGTCGCAATTCCGGCGGTGCTCGGCTACAACGTGCTGGGCCGCCTCGTGCGGCAATTGACCGAGGAGCTGGACGGTTTCGCGCACGATTTGCACGCGTACGTGTGCTCCCCCGAGCATGCGCCGACGCCGCCCCGCGCGCAGCAGGCGGCGCACGAGGCGCACCGCTGACGCTTGGCGTGCGGCGGGCAGGGCCAAGCTCAGACGCAAGGAGGCGACATGGCATTCGGCGGACTCGAGAAGAAGCAGACGGCCGCGCCGATGGCCGAGATCAACATGACGCCGCTGATCGACGTGATGCTGGTGCTGCTGGTGATTTTCATCATTACCGCGCCGCTGTTCTCGCATGCGATCCGGCTCGATCTGCCGAAGGTCGCGGCGGCGCCCGCGCGCCAGACCCCGCAAACCATCTCCCTGTCGATCGACGGCGCCGGCAAGCTCTACTGGAACGGCAAGCCGATCACGCTCGCGCAGATGCGCATGCAGTTCGCCGAGGCCGGCAAGCAGGCGGACCAGCCGGACATCCAGCTGCGCGCGGAGCGTTCGACGCGCTACGAAGTCATCGCGCAGGTGATGGGCGCCGCGCAGCAGGCGGGGCTCGAGCGGATCGGCTTCGTGACGGACCCGCCGCCGCCCGCCGCGCAGCACTGAGCATCACCGGGCGCTGGCTGGCGCGCAGCGCGTCGGCGAATCCGGCACACCCCGCCCCGCACCGTGCCGCGCGTAGCGGCGCACCCGTCCACGAACGGTATAATCAGCCCTTTCCCCGCCGAAGGGGAAACGACGCAACGACATTCTGCAGAGCACCGGGCCGGTGCGAAAGCACCGAACCTAGCGATCCCATCACACCATGCACGAAAAATACGTTCCCTCCGACGTCGAAGCCGCCGCGCAAGGGCAATGGCGCGCCATCGACGCCTACAAGACGACGGAAACCACCGACAAGCCCAAGTTCTACTGCGTCTCGATGCTGCCGTATCCGTCGGGCAAGCTGCACATGGGGCACGTGCGCAACTACACGATCAACGACGTGATGTACCGCTATCTGCGGATGAACGGCTACAACGTGCTGATGCCGATGGGTTGGGACGCGTTCGGCATGCCGGCGGAAAACGCCGCGATGGCCAACAACGTGCCGCCCGCGCAGTGGACCTACGACAACATCGCTTACATGAAGAAGCAGATGCAGTCGATGGGTCTCGCGATCGACTGGTCGCGCGAAGTCGCGACCTGCAGCCCCGACTACTACAAGTGGAACCAGTGGCTGTTTCTGAAGATGCTCGAAAAGGGCATCGCGTACAAGAAAACCGGCACCGTGAACTGGGACCCGGTCGACCAGACCGTGCTCGCGAACGAGCAGGTGATCGACGGGCGCGGCTGGCGCTCGGGTGCGCTCGTCGAAAAGCGCGAAATCCCGATGTACTACATGCGCATCACGCAGTACGCGGATGAACTGCTGAACGATCTCGACGGCCTCGGCTGGCCCGAGCGCGTGAAGATCATGCAGCAGAACTGGATCGGCAAGAGCTTCGGCGTGAACTTCGGCTTCCCGTATGAAATCGACGGTGAGCAGAAGCTGCTGCGCGTGTTCACGACGCGCGCCGACACGATCATGGGCGTCACGTTCTGCGCGATCGCCGCCGAGCATCCGCTTGCCACGCGTCTCGCGCAAGACAAGCCGGAACTGCAGGCGTTCATCGACGAATGCAAGCGCGGCGGCGTTGCCGAAGCCGACGTCGCGACGATGGAAAAGAAGGGCATGGCCACCGGCTTCTACGTCACGCATCCGCTGACGCACGAGCAGGTCGAGGTGTGGATCGGCAACTACGTGCTGATGACTTACGGCGAAGGTGCGGTGATGGGCGTGCCGGCGCACGATGAGCGCGACTTCGCGTTCGTGAAGAAGTACGGTCTGCCGGTGAAGCAGGTGGTCGCGGTCGAGGGCAAAGAGTTTTCGACTGAAGCCTGGGCGGAGTGGTACGGCGAGAAGGCCGGCACGCTGGTCAACAGCGGCAAGTACGACGGCCTCGCGTACGACGAAGCGGTGGACCGCATCGCCGCCGATCTTAAGGAACTCGGCCTCGGCGACAAGCAGATCACGTGGCGTCTGCGTGACTGGGGCGTGTCGCGCCAGCGTTACTGGGGCACGCCGATTCCGATCATCCACTGCCCGAAGTGCGGCGACGTGCCGGTGCCGGAACAAGACCTGCCGGTCGTGCTGCCGGAAGACCTCGTGCCGGACGGCACGGGCAATCCGCTCGCGAAGTCCGAAGCGTTCCTGAACTGCACGTGCCCGAGCTGCGGCGGCGCGGCGAAGCGCGAAACCGACACGATGGACACCTTCGTCGATTCGTCGTGGTACTTCTATCGCTACGCGTCGCCGGATGCGAAGACGATGGTCGACGAGCGCACCGATTACTGGGCGCCGATGGATCAGTACATCGGCGGTATCGAACACGCGATCCTGCACCTGTTGTACTCGCGTTTCTGGGCGAAGGTGATGCGCGACCTCGGCCTCGTGAAGTTCGGCGAACCGGCGAAGAACCTGCTCACGCAGGGCATGGTGCTCAACGAAACCTACTACCGCGAAACCGAAGCGGGCAAGAAGACCTGGTACAACCCGGCGGACGTCACCGTCTCGTTCGACGACAAGGGCCGCCCGGTCGGCGCGGTGCTGAACGCCGACGGCGAGCCGGTCGTGCTCGGCGGCGTCGAGAAAATGTCGAAGTCGAAGAACAACGGCGTCGACCCGCAGATGCTGATCGATCAGCACGGCGCGGACACCGCGCGTCTGTTCGTGATGTTCGCGGCTCCGCCCGAGCAGCAGCTCGAGTGGTCGGGTTCGGGCGTCGAAGGCGCGAGCCGCTTTCTGCGTCGCGTGTGGAACTTCGGCTACACGAACGAAGCCGCGCTGCGCACGGGCGGCCAGTTGGACGCCGCACAATTCAACGACGCCGACAAGGCGCTGCGTCGTGAAATCTATAGCGTGCTGAAGCAGGCCGATTTCGACTATCAGCGTCTGCAGTACAACACGGTGGTATCGGCCGCGATGAAGATGCTCAACGCGCTCGATGGCGCGAAGGGCGCGCAGACGGCCGTGCTGCGCGAAACTTACGGCGTGATGCTGCGTGTACTGTATCCGGTCGTGCCGCACCTGACGTTCCAGCTGTGGCAGGAGCTCGGCTATGCCGACGAATTCGGCCCGCTGCTCGACGCGCCGTGGCCGAAGGTCGACGAGAAGGCGCTCGAACAGGCCGAGATCGAACTCGTGCTGCAGGTGAACGGCAAGGTACGCGGCGCGATCACGGTCGCGAAGGACGCATCGCGCGACGCGATCGAGCAGCAAGCGGCCGCGCACGAAATGGTCGCGAAGTTCAGCGAAGGCAAGGCGCCGAAGAAGATCATCGTGGTGCCGGGCCGTCTCGTGAACGTGGTCGTTTGACGTTCCGAGCCCTCATCCGGCAGATGGAGCGCCGCCCGTCCGGCGGCGTTCCTCGGCATTGCGAATCCACTGCGAACCGGGAGCGAATGTGACTCGCAGATCGTTTTTGACGCTCGCTTGCAGCGTAATGATGTTGTCGGCCTGCGGCTTCCAGTTGCGCGGCCAGCAGGACTACGCGTTCAAGCGCCTCTATGTGTCCGGCGGCTCGCCCGCGGCCATCGCGCGCTTCACGCGCATCGTGCAGGGCGGCAGCGACACCGTGGTGGTCAACTCGGTCGCCAATGCCGACGCGATCCTGCAAATCACGCAGAACCGCAACCTCAGCACGCTGACGCTGAATTCGCTGGGCGTCGTCGCCGAGTATCAGCTGAATCTGCAGATGACCTACACGCTGACCGGCAAGGACGGCACCGTGCTGATTCCGGGCAGCGTGATCGCGCTGAACCGCGCGATGACCTATAGCGACCAGTTCTCGCAGGCGAAGGCCGCCGAGTCCGACATCCTGTTCGCCGACATGGAAAACGACGCGGTCGATCAGCTGATCCGCCGTCTCGGCGTGGTGCGCTCGCTGCATCCGACGCCGGCCGAGGCCGTGCCGGGCATCGTGCCGCGCGCGCCGCTGCCGCCGCCGCCGCTGTGAGCATCGCGCCGTTCGTGAGTCGTCGACTCTCATCCATACCGTCAACCGCCAGCCATGCAACTGCGACCTGACGCGCTCGAAGCGCATCTCGCCAAAGGCCTCGCCGGACTGTACGTCGTGTACGGCGACGAGCACCTGCTCGCGCAGGAAGCGTGCGATCGCATCCGCGCGGCGGCGCGCGCGGCAGGCTTCACCGACCGCTCGGTGTTCACGGCCGAGCGCTATTTCGACTGGAGCTCGCTGCTCGGCGCGAGCCAGTCGATGTCGCTGTTCGGCGACCGTCAACTGGTCGAATTGCGCATTCCATCGGGCAAGCCGGGCAAGGAAGGCGCCGACGCGCTGAAGGCCCTGGCATCCACCGTCAACGACGACGTGCTGACGATGATCACGCTGCCGCGCCTGGATGCGGCCACGCAGAAGTCGGCATGGTTCACCGCGCTCGCCGATGCGGGCGTCGCGCTGAAGATCGATCCGGTCGAGCGCGCGCAGCTGCCGAACTGGGTCGGGCAGCGGCTCGCGGCCCAGGGTCAGCGCGTTGCAGCCGGCGAGGAAGGGCGGCGCGCGCTCGCGTTCATCGCCGAGCGCGTCGAGGGCAATCTGCTCGCTGCGCATCAGGAAATCCAGAAGCTCGGGCTTCTGTATCCGAGCGGCTCGCTGAGCTTCGATCAGGTGCAGGACGCGGTGCTCAACGTCGCGCGTTACGACGTGTTCAAGCTCAATGAGGCGATGCTCGCGGGCGACGTCGGCCGTCTCGCGCGCATGCTCGACGGCCTGCGCGGTGAAGGCGAGGCTGCGGTGCTCGTGCTGTGGGCCGTTGTCGAGGAAGTGCGCACGCTGTTGCGGATCAAGCGCGGCGTCGCGGCCGGCAAGCCGCTCGCGATGCTCACCCGCGAGAACCGCGTGTGGGGTCCGCGCGAACGGCTGATCGGACCGGCGCTGTCGCGTGTCAGCGAAGCGGCGCTCGAGAAGGCGCTCGCGCTGGCGGCGCGGCTCGACCGGCAGGTCAAGGGCTTGTCGGGCGGCACGCCGGGCAATCATCGCAACGATCCGCCGCCCGATCCGTGGGACGGCCTGTTCGAACTCGCAATGACGGTGGCCGCGCCAAAACCGTCGGCGGCGTTGCCAGTGCCGCCGCCGCGACCTCGGGCGCCGACTGCGGCGCCAGCGCGGCGGCCAATCTAAGCAGCCGGGCGCGGGCGAGTTCCGGCGGCGATTGCAATCGCACAGCAACCGTCAATCGCGTCGCATGCAGACCACCGTGTTTCCCATGCCACGGGCTCAACACAACGCAACGGCAAACCCCGCGACAGCACAGCGCACCCGCTGCCCCCTCGCGAGCAAAGCCCCGGTACCCGACTTACAATCGTTTGATCTTTCGCTAATCTTGCCCGACCACCGCACGCCAACGTGCGGGCATCACGAGAATGACCATGGATATCGACCAGTACATGACCGACCTCGGCCAACGCGCTCGCCAGGCTTCGCGCGCGATGGCGCGGGCGTCGACCGCCGCGAAGAATGCGGCGCTTGCAGCCGTTGCCGAGGCGATCGAGCGCGATGCCGATCTGCTGAAGGCCGCCAACGCGCGCGACCTCGAACGCGCCCGCGGCAAGGGCCACGACGCCGCGTTCATCGACCGTCTGACGCTGTCCGACAAGGCGCTGAAGACGATGGTCGAAGGCCTGCGCCAGGTCGCGGCGCTGGCCGATCCGATCGGTGAAATCAGCAATCTGAAGTATCGACCGAGCGGCATCCAGGTCGGCCAGATGCGTGTGCCGCTCGGCGTGATCGGCATCATCTACGAATCGCGCCCGAACGTGACGATCGACGCGGCCGCGCTGTGCCTGAAGTCCGGCAACGCGACCATTCTGCGCGGCGGCTCGGAAGCGCTCGAATGCAATACCGCGCTCGCCAGGCTGATCGGCGAAGGGCTCGAAGCAGCCGGTCTGCCGCAGGACGCGGTGCAGGTGGTCGCGACGCCGGACCGCGCGGCGGTCGGCAAGCTGATCACGATGACCGAATACGTCGACGTGATCGTGCCGCGCGGCGGCAAGAGTTTGATCGAGCGTCTGATGAACGAAGCGCGCGTGCCGATGATCAAGCACCTCGACGGCATCTGCCACGTCTATGTCGACGATCGCGCGGACCTGGCGAAGGCGCTCAACGTCTGCGACAACGCGAAGACGCACCGCTACGGCACCTGCAACACGATGGAAACGCTGCTGGTCGCGCGCGGCATCGCGGCCGAAGTGCTGCCGCCGCTTGGGCAATTGTATCGAGGCAAGGACGTCGAGCTGCGCGTCGATGCGGCGGCGCGCGCGGTGCTGGCCGATGCCGGCGTCGGCCCGCTCGTCGACGCGATCGAGGAAGACTGGCGCACCGAATATCTGGCGCCGGTGCTCGCGATCAAGGTGGTCGACGGCATCGACGCGGCGATCGAGCACATCAACACTTATAGCTCGCAGCACACCGATGCGATCGTTACCGAAGACCACGACCGCGCGATGCGCTTCCTGCGCGAAGTCGATTCGGCGAGCGTGATGGTCAACGCGTCGACGCGTTTCGCGGACGGCTTCGAGTTCGGTCTCGGCGCCGAGATCGGCATCTCGAACGACAAGCTGCACGCGCGCGGCCCGGTCGGACTGGAAGGGCTGACTTCGCTGAAGTACATCGTGCTCGGGCACGGCGAAGGTCGTCAATAAGCGCGCATCGAAGCACCGCCACAACGAACACAACAACAAGAACCACAAGGACCCCCCGATGCTTTGGGTAAAGACGTTTCACATCGTGTTGATTGCCTCCTGGTTTGCCGGCCTGTTCTATCTGCCGCGCATCTTCGTCAATCTGGCGATGGAAACGGAACCCGCCGCGACGGCGCGTCTTCTGCTGATGGCGCGCAAGCTGTTCCGCTTCATGAGCTTCATTGCGGTGCCCGCGATCGCGTGCGGCTTGTGGTTGTGGCTCGTGATCGGCATCGGCAGCGGGCAGGGCTGGATTCACGCGAAGGTCGGCGTGGTCGTGCTGCTCGTCATCTATCACGCGTATTGCGGCGTGCTGCTGCGCAGGTTCGAGCGCGGCCAGAATCGCCGCTCGGACAAGTGGTATCGGATGTTCAACGAGCTGCCGGTGCTCGGTATGCTCGCGGCGGTCGCGCTGGTGGTGATCAAGCCGTTCTGAGCGGCTGACGGCGTTAAGCAGGACGCTGGAAAAGACAAAAGGGCGGTGTGCCAGTTGAATGGCACACCGCCCTTTTGCGTTTCTTATCGGAGCGGATTACCCCTGCGAGTCCACCCGCCGCCGGTGTATCACTTCCTTCGTCTGCGCGAGCTTCTCCACCAGTTCGGGCCCGCGGCTCAGCGCGACGCCGACCGCCAGAATGTCGCCGATCGCCAGATGCGACACGCGCGAGGTCATCGGCGAAAAGATGTCGGTGTCTTCGTCGACGTTCGCGAAGAGTCCCACGGTCGCGAGCCGGGCGAGCGGCGAGTTGCCGTGCGTGATCGCGATCACCTTCGCGCCTGCGTTCAGCGCGGCCCTCGCGGCATCGATGATGTCGCGCGTGCGGCCGGTGTTGGAAATCGCGACGACCACGTCCCCCGGCCCGAGCAGCGCGGCCGACATCAGAAATGTGTGTGGGTCCGAATACGCGACGCTCGGCATGCCGAGCCGGAAGAACTTGTGCTGCACGTCGAGCGCGGCGATGCCCGAGCCGCCCGCGCCATAGAACTCGATGCGCTTCGCCTGCGCGAGTATGTCGATCGCCGCCGCGACGCTATCCGAAGACAGATTGTTGCGCACCTGAATCAGCGCGCCGATGGTCCGGTCGAGCACCTTCGCGGCGACGCCCGGCGTCGGCTCGTCGGGCCGCACGTCGCGATAGACGGCGGGCACTTCGCTGGCGATGCCCTGTGCAAGCCGGATCTTGAATTCGCGAAAGCCGGAAAAACCGAGCGCGTGACAGAAGCGCGCGATCGTCGGCTGACTCACGCCGGCGCGCGCGGCGACCTCGGTCATCGACAGATCGAGCACCTCGCGCGGCGCCTCGATCACATAATCGGCCAGCTTGCGCTCGGACGGGCGCAGCTGGTCACGCATCTCTTCCACCTGGGACAGCATCATCGGAAAACTCGCACTATGCTGAAGAACGTGTGGACTATATCCGATTGGTCGTTGGCGCACAAAAGCTAGGTACAAAAACTACATATCGGCGCGTAAGTGTATTCCCTGGGTTTCGGCTGCAAAGCGCCGAGACGCCGCCCAATTGGGCGTCACGGCGATTCGCACGATGCGGCACCGCAAAAGTGGTCGTAATTGCGATCATGTAGTTTTTCTACTAATATGGCGTTGGTTCGATATCACAACCCCGCGATACCGCCTGGTGTCATGCGTGCGCCTGCCGCCAGCGACGAAGGAGCTCCGATGGTTTCCCCGCATTCGCAATTGTTGAAGGTCACGCAACGCGTGATCGAGCGCAGCAAGCCCACGCGTGAAGCGTACCTGGCCCGCATCCAGCATGCGCAGGGGCGCTTTCCGGCACGCGGCGCGTTGTCGTGCGCGAACCTGGCCCACGGTTTCGCCGGTCTCGAAGGCAACGACAAGCTCGTGATCAAGCAGATCCGCGAGCCGAACATCGGCATCGTGTCGTCCTACAACGAGATGCTGTCGGCGCACGCGCCGTACAAAAACTACCCGGACATCATCAAGCAGGCCGCGCGCGAAAACGGCGGCGTCGCGCAATTCGCGGGCGGCGTGCCGGCGATGTGCGACGGCATCACGCAGGGCAACGCGGGCATGGAGCTGTCACTGTTCTCGCGCGAAGTGATCGCGATGAGCACGGCCGTCGCGCTCACCCACAACATGTTCGACGCCGCGCTGTGCCTCGGCATCTGCGACAAGATCGTGCCGGGCCTGCTGATCGGCGCGCTGCAATTCGGCCATCTGCCGACCATCTTCGTGCCGGCCGGTCCGATGACGAGCGGCCTGTCCAACGACGACAAAGCCAAGACGCGCCAGCAGTTCGCGACTGGCCAATGCGGCCGCGAAGCGCTGCTCGAAGCGGAAGCGGCCGCGTATCACAGCCACGGCACCTGCACGTTCTACGGCACCGCGAACAGCAACCAGATGCTGATGGAAGTGATGGGCCTGCATCTGCCGGGCTCGGCCTTCGTGCATCCGCACACGCCGCTGCGCGACGCGCTGACCGCCCAGGCCGCGCGCCGCGTGCTCGACCTGACGGTCGAGCGCGGCCAATACATGCCGATCGGCCATGTGATCGACGAGAAGGCGATCGTCAACGGCATCGTCGCGCTGCTGGCAACCGGCGGCTCGACCAATCACACGCTGCACCTCGTCGCGATCGCGCGCGCGGCCGGCATCGTGATCGACTGGGACGACTTCGACACGCTGTCGCAGGCGGTGCCGCTGCTCGCGAAGATCTATCCGAACGGCAAGGCCGACGTGAATCACTTCCACGCGGCGGGCGGCGTCGCGTTCCTCGTGCGCAATCTGCTCGAAGGCGGTCTGCTGCATGAAGACGTGAACACGGTCGCGGGCAAGGGCCTGAAGCGCTACACCGAGGAGCCCAAGCTGCTCGACGGCAAACTGCAATGGGTCGCGGGCGTCGAGGCGAGCGCGGATACCGCGGTGCTGCGCGGCATCCAGGAGCCGTTCCAGCCGGACGGCGGCCTGCGTCTGATGCAGGGCAAGCTCGGCCGCGGCGTGATCAAGATCTCGGCGGTCGCGGCGCAGCATCGCAAGGTGAAGGCGCCGGCAATCGTGTTCGATTCGCAGGAAGCGGTGCAGGAAGCATTCGACAAGGGCGAGCTCAAGCGCGACTTCATCGCGGTGGTGCGCTTCCAGGGTGCCCGTGCAAACGGCATGCCCGAGTTGCATCGTTTGACGCCGCTGCTCGGTGTGTTGCAGGATCAGGGTTTCCATGTCGCTCTGGTGACCGACGGCCGTATGTCGGGCGCGTCGGGCAAAGTGCCGGCGGTCATTCATGTTTCGCCGGAAGCGTTGCTGCAAGGCCCGCTCGGCAAGGTCCGCACGGGCGACACGCTGGTCATCGACGCCGAAGCGGGCGTGCTCGACATCGAGATCGACGCAGCCGAATGGGCCGCGCGTCCGAACGCCGAGCCGCTGCATCAGGCGGACAACGAAGCCGGCTTCGGCCGCGAGCTGTTCGGCGTGTTCCGTGCGGCGGCGGCGCCGGCGGAGCAGGGCGCGTCGGTGTTCGGCAAGCTGATCGGCGAGGGCGGCACGCTCGACGGCCAGCACAGCCACGGCAGCCACCACAAGCACGGCGACAAGCACGCCCATCAATCGAGCAGCCATCACACGAGCACCGCGCAAGCCGGCGCGGCGCTGCAGAAACAAGGAGTCTGACTATGACGTCGAAAACAGTAAGCGATATCGTGCGCCTCGGCCCGGTGATTCCGGTGCTCGCGTTCGACACGGTCGAACAGGGCGAACACGTGTCGCGCGCGTTGCACGCCGGCGGCGTGAAGGTGCTCGAAATCACGCTGCGCACGCCGGCGGGTCTCGGCGCGATCGAGCGTGCGTGCGAGCTCGCCGACGACATCGTGGTCGGTGTCGGCACGATCACGAAGCCCGAACATTGCGCGCAAGCGAAGAAGGCGGGCGCACAGTTCGGCGTGTCGCCGGGTCTGACCAAGGACATGCACCAGGCCGCGCAGGATGTCGGTCTGCCGCTGCTGCCCGGCGTGATGACCCCGTCGGACATCATCCTCGCGCTCGAGCTCGGCTACGAGATCGTCAAGTTCTTCCCCGCGCAGCAGGCCGGCGGCGTGCCGATGCTGCAGGCATTCCACGGTCCGTTCCCGGCGCTGAAGTTCTGCCCGACCGGCGGCATCACGCCAGAAAGCGCACCGCACTTCCTGTCGCTGCCGAACGTGGTCTGCGTCGGCGGTTCGTGGCTCACGCCGAAGGCCGCGCTCGCCGCGCAGAACTGGGATGAGGTGACGCGCCTTGCGCGCGCCGCGAGCCAGTTGGCGGCGCCCGCACACTAAGCCCCACGACTCACCAGCGCATCGGTTGACTGAGCCGGGCCCAGGAGTCTCGTCGATACAGCCGCATCAGGCTGTCGCGCCGAGACTCTTTTTTGCTTGATATGCGTGCTGGATGTGCGCGCGTTTTTGAAACAAACAGTAAAATTCAGCGTCCGCGCGGCCAGCCGGGTTTTCAGGCATCGCGCAGGTTGCCGTGAGACGAAGTGCCGGCCGCATCCGCACTCTGAAATCAATAAACCAAAGGAGGGGCTTCATGGAATCTGCCCACGGAAGCATGTTGCTGGTCTACGCGTTGATCGCGATCGCGTTGCTGATCTTCATGATCACGCGCCTGAAGGTCTATCCGTTTCTCGTTCTTATCATCGTGTCGTTGCTGCTGGGCCTCGTGGCCGGCATGCCGATGCAGACCATCGTCAAATCGTTCGAAACGGGTAACGGCAACACGCTCGGGCACATTGCCATCGTCGTCGGTCTCGGCACGATGCTCGGCAAGATGATGGCCGAATCGGGCGGCGCCGAGCGCGTCGCGACCACGCTGATCAACTGGTTCGGTGAGAAACACATTCACTGGGCGATGATGGTCGTCGCGATCATCGTCGGTTTGCCGGTGTTCTTCGAAGTCGGTTTCGTGCTGCTGATTCCGATCGCGTTCAACGTCGCCAAGCGCACCAACAAATCGCTGCTGCTGGTCGGCCTGCCGATGGTCGCGGGTCTGTCCGTCGTGCATGGGCTGATTCCGCCGCACCCGGCCGCGCTGCTCGCCGTGCAGGCGTATCACGCGGACATCGGCAAGACGATCGCCTATGGTCTGATCGTCGGCATCCCCTGCGCGATTGTCGCCGGTCCGCTGTTCGCGCTGCTGGTGAGCCGGCATATCCAGTTGCCGAAGGAAAATCCGCTTGCCGCGCAGTTTCTCAGTCACGACGCGAATAACGGCAACGGCGTGGCAACCAACACACCGAAGCGCGAACTGCCGGGCTTCGGCATCACGCTGGCCACGATCCTGTTGCCGGTGGTTCTGATGCTGGTCGGCAGCTGGGCCGACCTGGTGTTCGAACCGAAGACGCTGCCGAACGATCTGCTGCGCTTCTTCGGCAACACCGACGTCGCGCTGCTGACGGCCGTGCTGGTCAGCTTCTGGACCTTCGGCGCGAGCCGCGGCTTTAACCGCGAGCAGATCCAGAAGTTCTGCGGCGAGTGTTTGGCGCCGATCGCGGGTATTACACTGATCGTCGGTGCGGGCGGTGGATTTGGCCGCGTGCTGTTGGATAGCGGCATTTCGAAGGAAATCACCAACGTTGCGACCGCGGTGCATCTGTCGCCGCTGCTGTTCGGCTGGATCGTCGCGGCGATGATCCGTCTCGCGACCGGTTCGGCCACCGTTGCGATGACGACCGCCTGCGGCATCGTCGCGCCGATCGCGGCGGCGGGCGCGGTGCAAGTGAAGCCGGAACTGATGGTGCTCGCGACCGGCTCGGGCTCGCTGATCTTCTCGCACGTGAACGACGGCGGCTTCTGGCTGATCAAGGAATATTTCGGCATGACGGTGGTGCAGACCTTCAAGACCTGGTCGCTCCTCGAAACCATCATTTCGATAATGGGGCTGGCCCTGACCTTCGCACTCGCGGCGGTCCTGTAAGGAGTTTCAAATGATTCTGATCGCAATGGGCGTGTCGGGCGCGGGCAAGTCTCTGATTGGCGAAATGCTGGCGGCGCGTCTGCATTGCACGTTCACCGACGGCGACGCGTTCCATAGCGCGGCGAACAAGGAGAAGATGCACCACGGCATTCCGCTCACCGACGAAGACCGCTGGCCGTGGCTGAAGACGATCCGCGCAGCGATCGAGGAAAAGCAGAAGGCGGGCGAGACGGCGGTGTTCACGTGTTCGTCGCTGAAGCGCTCGTATCGCGACATTCTGCGTGCCGGCGACAAGGACGTGTGCTTCGTCTACCTGAAGGGTTCGCGCGAGGTGCTCTCGGAGCGTCTCGGGCATCGCACCGGGCACTTCTTCGATCCGTCGCTGCTGCAAAGCCAGCTCGATACGCTCGAGGAGCCGGGTGACGATGAAGCGATCACTGTCAGCATCGATCTGACGCCGGAGCAGATCGTCGACGAGGCGCTCAGGCAGCTCGAAGCGCGCTGAGTCTTTGATCCCCCGCGTTCCAATTTCGAACGCGGGACGAAAAAAAGCCGCTCCTCGGAGCGGCTTTTTCTATGAGCCGAAGCTGGACCAGCCGATCAGGCGATCCGCTTCGCCAGGTCGACGGCTTTGCCGATGTACGAGCCGGGCGTCATTTCGAGCAGACGGTCCTTCGCGTCCTGCGGAATCGCCAGGCCGCCGATGAAGCCCTGCAGCGCCTCGCGCGTGATGCCCTTGCCGCGCGTGAGTTCCTTCAGCTGCTCGTACGGATTCTCGATGCCGTAACGGCGCATCACCGTTTGCACCGGCTCGGCCAGCACTTCCCAGCAGTTGTCGAGGTCTTCGTTCAGACGCTGTGCGTTCACTTCGAGCTTGTCGAGGCCGCGGATCAGCGAGTCGTACGCGAGCAGCGAGTAGCCGAACGCGACGCCGATGTTGCGCAGCACCGTCGAGTCGGTCAGGTCGCGCTGCCAGCGCGACACCGGCAGCTTGTCGGCGAGATGGCGTAGCGTCGCGTTCGCGAGGCCGAGGTTGCCTTCGGAGTTTTCGAAGTCGATCGGGTTGACCTTGTGCGGCATCGTCGACGAGCCGATTTCCCCAGCCTTGGTGCGCTGCTTGAAGTAGCCGAGCGAGATGTAGCCCCACACGTCACGGTCGAGATCCAGCAGGATCGTGTTTGCGCGCGAGATCGCGTCGAACAGCTCGGCCATGTAGTCGTGCGGCTCGATCTGGATCGTGTACGGATTGAAGGTGAGCTTCAGGCGATTCTCGACGACGTCCTTCGAGAACGCTTCCCAGTCGAACTCCGGATACGCGGACAGGTGCGCGTTGAAGTTGCCGACCGCGCCGTTCATCTTGCCGAGCAGCTCGACCTTGGCGATACGCTCGATCGCGCGTGCGAGACGCGCGGCGACGTTGGCGATTTCCTTGCCGAGCGTGGTGGGGCTGGCCGGCTGGCCGTGCGTGCGCGACAGCATCGGCTGGGCGGCTTGCGCATGCGCGAGCGCGATGAGGCGTTGATGCACCGAGCGCAGCGCCGGCAGGATCACGTGTTCGCGCGCGCCGGCGAGCATCAGGCCGTGCGACGTGTTGTTGATGTCTTCCGACGTGCACGCGAAGTGAATGAACTCGCTCGCGCGCTCCAGTTCTTCCTGACCCTTCACCGACTCCTTCAGCCAGTATTCGACGGCCTTCACGTCGTGGTTCGTCACGCGCTCGATTTCCTTGATGCGCGCGGCGTCGTGCGGGGTGAAGCGCTCGGCCAATTGCAGCAGGAATTGCTCGGACGCCTCGGAGAAGCGCGGCACTTCGGCGAAGCCGGCGCGCGACAGCGCGATCAGCCAGTGGATTTCGACCGTCACGCGATTGCGCATGAAGGCGGCTTCCGAGAGCCAGTCGCGCAGGGCTTCGGTTTTGGCGGCATAGCGGCCGTCGAGCGGGGAGAGCGCGTTCAGCGCGAACAGGGTGTCGGGGCGGGTGTCGGACATGATGAGGACCGGGTTGAGGCGCAGGTTGAGGCGCGGGTTAAGGCACTGAGCGCTCAGCGAGCGGATCGGAAACGGAGGGAACCGTGGATTTTACCACTGTGATGCGATGCGCCCGTCCGGATGCGTCGGCCGCACTTCGCGCCGCTAGAATGCACACTTCTTCCCTCTCGCCGGCACACGCACTCGCATGGAACTGAAATGGCTCGAAGACTTCATTTCGCTCGCGGAAACACGTAGCTTCAGCCGCTCGGCCGAACTGCGCCACGTCACCCAGCCGGCTTTCTCGCGCCGCATCCAGGCGCTCGAAGCGTGGCTCGGCACGGAACTGATCGACCGTTCTGTTTATCCGACGCGGCTCACGGCGGCCGGGCAGGTGTTCAACGAGCAGGCGCTCGCGATGCTGTCGCAATTCCACGAGGCGCGCGCGCTGCTGCGCGGCCACACGGCGACGCCGCAGGCGACGATCGAATTCGCGGTCCCGCACACGCTGTCGCTGACATACTTTCCGCGCTGGCTGCAGCGCATCGAGGCGCAGATGGGCCCGATCCACACGCGGCTGCGCGCGCTGAACGTGCACGATGCGGCGCTGTCGCTGGTCGAAGGCGGCTGCGATCTGATGATGGGCTACCACCATCCGAGCCACCCGGTCGCGCTCGATCCGGCGCGCTACGACATGCTGACGCTCGGCCACGAGCCGATCAGCCCGTTCTCCGCGCCGGCCCGCGCGGGCCGTCCGCGTCACACGCTGCCTGGCTCGGCCGACGCGCCCGCGCCGTATCTGTCGTACACGCCGAACGCGTACCTCGGGCGCATGACCGAGGTGATTCTCGCGAACGCGCCGGAGCGCCTGTACCTCGACCGGCTCTACGAAACCGACATGGCAGAGGGGCTGAAAGCGATGGCGCTCGCGGGTCACGGCATCGCGTTTCTGCCGCATAGCGCGGTCGAAGATGCGGTAGCCGAAGGCCGGCTGATCCGCCTCGATCGCGCGACGCGCGGCACACCCGAAGGGCAGCTGACGCTCAGCATGGAGATTCGCCTGTACCGCGACAAGCTCGCCGCCAAAAGCGACGACGCGCGCCAGATCCTCGTGCGGCAGTTGTGGGACGTGGTGTCGGAGGAACTCCGGCAAAGCGCCGCCTGAAACGCGGCATAAAACTGAAGCTCGAACCTGCGTCGCGGCGACGGGAATTTGCGGCTTTCCGAACGTTATGCAAGAAAAACATAACCGGATAAGGAAACGGCATTGGATTTCAATACGGCGTTTTTCCACAATGCCCGTACTCGATCAAACGCCGGAGCGTTCATGTCATCCCAGCAACAAGCCGCAGAATCGGCACAAGCCGCCTCAACGTTGCAGTCCGTTCCCTCCTACCTCAACAAAGAAGATCTCGGCCCCTGGGGCAACTACTTGCGCCAGGTCGACCGCGTCGCGCCGTACCTCGGCTCGCTGTCCCGCTGGCTCGAAACCCTGAAGCGCCCGAAGCGCATTCTCGTCGTCGACGTGCCCATCGAACTCGATAACGGCACGGTCGCGCACTTCGAGGGCTATCGCGTGCAGCACAACGTGTCGCGCGGTCCCGGCAAGGGCGGCGTGCGTTATCACCAGGACGTTACGCTCTCCGAAGTGATGGCGCTGTCCGCGTGGATGTCGGTGAAGAACGCGGCGGTGAACGTGCCGTACGGCGGCGCGAAAGGCGGCATCCGCGTCGATCCGCGCACGCTGTCGCGCGGCGAGCTCGAGCGTGTGACGCGCCGCTACACGAGCGAGATCGGCATCATCATCGGACCGAATACCGACATCCCCGCGCCGGACGTGAACACGAACGAGCAGATCATGGCGTGGATGATGGACACGTACTCGATGAATCAGGGGCAGACGGCCACCGGCGTCGTGACCGGCAAGCCGATCACGCTCGGCGGCTCGCTCGGCCGCCGCGAGGCGACCGGCCGCGGCGTGTTCGTGGTGGGCTGCGAAGCGGCTCGCCGCATCGGTTTCGATATCGAAGGCGCGCGTATTGCGGTGCAGGGCTTCGGCAACGTCGGCGGCATCGCCGCGCGTCTGTTCCAGGAAGCGGGCGCGAAGGTCGTCGCGGTGCAGGACCACACCGGCTCGGTGTACAAGTCCACCGGCATCGACGCGGTCGCGCTGCTCGACTACGTCGCGAAGAAGGGCGGCGTCGGCGGATTCCCTGAAGCCGACGCGATCACCGCTGACGAGTTCTGGACCGTCGAATCGGACATCCTGATTCCGGCGGCACTGGAAAACCAGATCACCGAAAAGAACGCAGGCAAGATCAAGACCAGGATCATCGTCGAGGGCGCGAACGGCCCGACCACCACGGCGGCCGACGACATCCTGCACGATCGCGGCATCCTCGTGATTCCGGACGTGGTCGCGAATGCGGGCGGTGTGACAGTGTCATATTTCGAATGGGTGCAGGACTTTTCGAGCTTCTTCTGGACCGAGGACGAAATCAACGAGCGCCTCGAGCGCGTGATGCGCGAAGCGTTCGCGGCGGTGTGGCAGGTGTCGAGCGAGCAGAACGTGTCGGTGCGCACCGCGGCCTTCATCGTCGCGTGCAAGCGGATTTTGCAAGCGCGCGAGATGCGCGGCTTGTATCCCTGATGGACCCTGTCCTATCTTGTTGGAAGCGGCGGTGACGCGGCCCGGTATCCGGGCCGGGAGGCGAAACCGTCGAAATTTTGTGCATCAGCGCGGTCCACAAGACGGCGTGTTTGACCGGCGGGCGGCATCCTATCGATACCGCCCGCCTTCTCGTATGTGCGAAACGGCTGTGCGACCGCGCCGTGGGCCCGTCGCGGCGTGCGCGCAACAGGATGGTTAATAGGAATACTTTCAGAAAAATTACTTTGTTACACTGGCGCCGGTTCTTGCCAAGGAGATCAAGATGAAGGTTAAAAAAGCTGCGCTGTTGCTCGCCACTCTCGGATTGTTTACGGTTGGCGCGCATGCGCAAGACTCGGGGACGCTGAAAAAGATCAAGGATACCGGCGTCATTTCGCTGGGCCATCGGGAGTCGTCGATCCCGTTCTCGTATTACGACGACAAGCAGAACGTGATCGGCTACTCGCAGGATTACGCGATGAAGATCGTCGAGGCCGTCAAGCAGAAGCTGAACATGCCGAACCTGAAGGTGAAGCTCGTGCCGGTCACGTCGCAGAACCGTATTCCGCTCGTGCAGAACGGCACGGTCGACATCGAGTGCGGCTCCACCACGAACAACCTCGAACGCCAGCAACAGGCTGCCTTCACGAACACGATCTTCGTGATCGGCACGCGGTTGATGACCAAGAAAGATTCCGGTATCAAGGACTTCCCGGACCTGAAGGGCAAGACGGTCGTGACGACCGCCGGCACCACGTCCGAGCGCCTGCTTCGCAAGATGAACCAGGACAAGAGCATGGGCATGAACATCATCAGCGCGAAGGATCACGGCGAGTCGTTCCTGACGCTGTCGACGGGCCGTGCCGCCGCGTTCATGATGGACGACGCGCTGCTCGCCGGCGAGCGCGCCAAGTCGAGCAACCCGAACGATTTCGTGATCGTCGGCACGCCGCAATCGCGTGAGGCTTACGGCTGCATGCTGCGCAAGAACGACGGCGACTTCAAGAAGGTCGCCGACGACGCAATCGCGAAGGTTCAATTGTCGAGCGAAGGCGAAACGATCTACAAGCGCTGGTTCGAATCGCCGATCCCGCCGAAGGGCCTGAACCTGAACTTCCCGATGAGTGACGACATGCGTGCGCTGTTCAAGAATCCGAACGACAAGGCAATCGACTAAACCCTAGCTGCTTTTTCGACACTTTCGAAACGCTGAACGGAACGGAAGGGGCCACGCGCTTCTTCCGTTTCTTTTTGCCGGAGTCTTGGTCATGTCATATCACTGGAACTGGGGCATTCTGCTGAGTCCCGTCTCCACGGGCGAGCCGACCACCTACCTGGGCTGGCTGCTCTCGGGGCTGTGGGTGACGGTCACCGTGTCGCTGTCGGCATGGGTGATCGCGCTGATCGTCGGCTCGCTGTTCGGTGTGCTGCGCACGGTGCCGAACACATGGGCGTCGGGCGTCGGCACCGTCTACGTCGCGATTTTCCGTAACATTCCGCTGATCGTGCAGTTCTTCATCTGGTATCTGGTGATACCGGAGCTGCTGCCCGTGTCGATCGGCACCTGGTTCAAGCAATTGCCGCCGAGCGCGCAGTTCTTCTCGGCGTCGATCGTGTGTCTCGGCCTCTTCACCGCCGCGCGGGTGTGCGAGCAGGTGCGCTCGGGCATCAACGCGTTGCCGCGCGGCCAGCGCGCGGCCGGTCTCGCGGTGGGCTTCACGCAATGGCAGACGTATCGCTACGTGCTGCTGCCGGTCGCGTACCGGATCATCGTGCCGCCGCTCACCTCCGAGTTTCTGAACATCTTCAAGAACTCAGCGGTTGCCTCGACGATCGGTCTGCTCGATCTGTCCGCGCAGGCGCGTCAGCTGGTCGACTACACGTCGCAAACTTATGAGTCGTTCATCGCGGTAACGGTCGCATACATGCTGATCAACGTGATCGTGATGCTACTGATGCGCTGGGTCGAAGGGAAGTCCCGGCTGCCCGGCTATATCGGAGGGAAGTGATGCATCATTTCGACTGGAGCGGTATTCCGGGTGCACTGCCTACGCTGTGGACCGGCGCGATCATCACGTTCAAGATCACGCTCGTCGCGATCGTGTTCGGCATCATCTGGGGCACCATTCTCGCGATGTTTCGACTGTCGTCGATCAAACCGCTCGCATGGTTCGCGCAGGGCTACGTGACGCTGTTCCGTTCGATCCCGCTCGTGATGGTGCTACTGTGGTTCTTCCTGATCGTGCCGCAGGTGCTGCAAAGCGTGCTCGGTCTGTCGGCCGACATCGACATCCGGCTCGCCTCGGCGATGGTCGCGTTCTCGCTGTTCGAGGCTGCGTACTATTCGGAGATCATCCGCGCCGGCATTCAGGCGGTGCCGCGCGGCCAGGTCAACGCGGCGTTCGCGCTCGGCATGACCTATGGGCAGGCAATGCGTCTGATCGTGCTGCCGCAGGCGTTTCGCGCGATGGTGCCGCTGCTGCTCACGCAAGGGATCGTGCTGTTTCAGGATACATCGCTCGTGTACGTGATCAGCCTCGCCGACTTCTTCCGCACGGCCACGAATATTGGCGATCGTGACGGCACGAATGTCGAGATGGTACTGTTCGCGGGTGCGGTTTATTTCGTGATCTGCGTTATCGCGTCGAGCCTCGTCAAAAGTCTTCAGAAAAAGGTCGCAAGATGATCTCTATCAAGAATGTTTCGAAGTGGTACGGCCATTTCCAGGTGCTGACCGACTGCACGACGGAAGTCAAAAAGGGCGAAGTGGTTGTGGTGTGCGGGCCGTCCGGCTCGGGCAAGTCCACGCTGATCAAGACCGTCAACGGCCTCGAGCCGTTCCAGAAGGGCGAGATCGTCATCAACGGTCAGTCGCTGACCGACAAGAAAACCAATCTGTCGAAGCTGCGCTCGAAGGTCGGCATGGTGTTCCAGCACTTCGAACTGTTCCCGCATCTGTCTATCGTGCAGAACCTGACGCTCGCGCAGGTCAAGGTGCTCGGCCGCTCGAACGACGAGGCGACCGCGAAGGGCCTCAAGCTGCTCGATCGCGTCGGTCTGCGCGCGCATGCGGACAAGTATCCGGGGCAGCTGTCCGGTGGTCAGCAGCAGCGCGTGGCGATTGCGCGAGCGCTGTCCATGGACCCGATCGCGATGCTGTTCGACGAGCCGACTTCGGCGCTCGACCCCGAGATGATCAACGAAGTGCTCGACGTGATGGTCGAACTCGCGCAGGAAGGCATGACCATGATGTGCGTGACGCACGAAATGGGCTTTGCGAAGAAGGTCGCGCATCGCGTGATTTTCATGGACAAGGGCTTGATCGTCGAAGACGACCGCAAGGAAGACTTCTTCGCAAATCCGAAGTCGGATCGCGCGAAGGACTTTCTCGCGAAGATCCTGCACTGAGGTTCGCTGCGCGGGCCTCGTTGCCGAGGCTTGTGTGGGGATGAGAAAAAGCCGCTCCGTGGAGCGGCTTTTTGTTGCCTGGCTGAGGGCGACATCAGCGGTTCATGACTCGAACGCCGCCGCATCATCCGCGGCTTCGAGATCGGTTTCGCTGTCGGGCGAAAGCGTGGTTCCGCGCGTGCCCACGGGCTGCGCGCCGTTCGATGCCGCGATCGTCGTCGCCGATGCGGATGCATCGAGGGCCGGATTGCGCAGCTTTTCGAGCACCGAGTCCGGCACCGGGATATTTGCCTGGCCGATCACTTCGCCATGCCGGAACATCAGCAGATCGCCGGGCTTGAACGCGGTCCACACTTCGTTGTCGGTCAGCGGCTTGGTCGCGATGACTGCGACGCGGTCTTCGGGCGTCGTGTATTTGGCAAAGTCGATCGATACGTCCGCGTCGACCAGATGCGCGGTCGAAAACGGCCAGTGACGCACGAGGTAATGCAGATGCGTCGAGCAATGCGCAAACAGCGCCTGGCCGTTCGACATCAGGAAATTGAACACGCCGTATTGCGTGATTTCACGCGTGAGCGCCTCGAGCGCGCCGAACAGCTCGTCAAGCGGCGGCTGCTGCGCGCCCGGAAAAGCCTTGCGCAAACCTTGCAGCAGCGCGCAGAACGAGAGTTCGCTGTCGGTCGTGCCGACCGGCTGATATACGCCGTTCAACTCCGGCGCGTACCCCTGCAGATCGCCGTTATGCGCGAAGATCCAGTGACGTCCCCACAGTTCGCGCATGAACGGGTGGCAGTTTTCGAGCAGGATGTGCCCTTGCGTCGCCTTTCGGATGTGCGCGATCGTGTTTTTCGATTTGATCGGGTAGCGCTTGACCATCTCGGCGATCGGCGAGGTGGCCGACGATTGATGATCGATGAACAGGCGGCAGGCCTTGTCTTCAAAGAAGGCGATGCCCCAGCCGTCGGCGTGGTGATCGGTGACGCCGCCGCGCGCCGCAAAGCCGGTAAAGGAAAACGTGACGTCTGTCGGCGCGGCGCAGTTCATTCCGAGAAGTTGGCACATGTTGCAGGTGAGCCTGTGAACGGAGCGAGCCGTTACAATGATGATTTTCCAAGCATATCACCGAGCCCGATGCGCCAAATAGCAAAATTGACACGTGTTTGGGCCGCTACAACGCGGTTTGACCGGTCGATCAGCGAGGCGCGCGAAGTCTCGTATTCCTGCCATGACTGCTTCCAACGTTTCCCCCGATTCCGTCACGCTGGTCCGCCCGGACGACTGGCACCTGCACGTGCGCGACGGCGCGATGCTCGCGGCCGTGCTGCCTGACACCGCGCGCCAGTTCGGCCGCGCGATCATCATGCCGAACCTGAAGCCGCCGGTCACGACGACCGGGATGGCGAAGGCGTATCGCGAGCGCATCATCGCCGCGATTCCCGAGGGCGCGAAATTCGAGCCGCTGATGACGCTGTACCTGACCGATAACACGCCGCCCGACGAAATCCGCCGCGCGCGCGAGAGCGGCTTCGTGCACGGTGTGAAGCTGTACCCGGCGGGCGCGACGACGAACTCCGACGCGGGCGTCACCGATCTGATGAAGTGCGCGAATACGCTGGAAGTGATGCAGGAAGTCGGCATGCCGCTGCTCGTGCACGGCGAGGTGACGGATTCGGACATCGATCTCTTCGACCGCGAGAAGGTCTTCATCGATCGCGTGATGATGCCGCTGCGCCGGGCGTTTCCGGCGCTGAAGGTCGTGTTCGAGCACATCACGACGAAGGACGCGGCAGACTACGTCCGCGAGGCGGGCGTCGAGCCGGAACTGCTAGGAGCTACGATTACCGCGCACCATCTGCTGTACAACCGCAATGCGATTTTCCAAGGCGGCATCCGTCCGCATTACTACTGCCTGCCGGTGCTCAAGCGCGAGACGCATCGCGTCGCGCTGGTGGAGGCCGCGACCTCGGGCGATCCGCGTTTCTTCCTCGGCACCGACAGCGCGCCGCATCCGAAGGGACTGAAGGAGCACGCGTGCGGCTGCGCGGGCTGCTACACCGCGCTGCACGCGCTCGAGCTCTACACCGAAGCATTCGACAAGGCCCGTGCGCTCGACAAGCTCGAAGGCTTCGCGAGCTTCCACGGGCCGGACTTCTATCGTCTGCCGCGCAATACGGAGAAGATCACGCTGCGTCGTGAGGAATGGACGCTGCCGGCCGAGCTGCCGGCTGGTGATACGCCGGTCGTGCCGCTGCGCGGCGGCGAATCGATTGGCTGGCGTCTCGTTTGAGGCTACGGCAGATGCCCGAGCGTGAGGCGGGGCAGCGCACTGCCAATATTGATGTGGCGGCGAACGCGGGCTTCGCGCTAGCGCATGAAGCCGCGGCCAAAGCTGCGCGCGGCATGGCACCCGTGCCTGTGCCAGCAGGCTTCGCCGCAATCGACTGGTCGACCGCGTGGTTCGCTCAATTCGCCGCACGCGGTCAGCGTTGGCAGCAAGCCGCGCTGACCGGCTACGCTGACCTGCTCGCCGCGATGAATGCCGACGCGGCCGAGATGCAACAGAGCACCGGCCGCGGCCAGCGTCTCACGTTTATCGCGCAGGACGATCTGCCACCGGGCGCCGCGTACGAGGGGCATATCGCGTCGACCGGTTGCGTGCCGACGCGCCACAATCTGCACGACTTCTTCAACGGTTCGATGTGGTTCGCCTTTCCGCGCATCAAGGCAGCGTTGAACGCGCGCCAGTCGGCGGAACTCGACGTGCTCGGCGTCGGCTCGACGCGTGGCGGCGTGCGCGACATGCTGACTCTGTTCGACGAAAATGCGCTGCTGTTCGCTTGCGCCGATCCTGCGCTGAGCGCCGCGCTACGTGGTTTCGACTGGCAAACGCTGTTCGTCGCACGCCGCGATGCATGGGGGCATGCCTGCGAAGTACGTTGCTTCGGTCACGCGCTGCTGGAAAAGCTGATCGCGCCATTCAAGGGCTGCACCGGCCATGCGTGGATCGTCGACGTTCCGGCCGAATATTTCGATTGGGACACCCCGGCGCGCGACGCATGGCTCGATGAAGTGGTCAGCACGGCGGTGCTCGGCACCGACGCTTTGACGAGCCGCCTGTTCGCACCGCTGCCGGTGCTCGGCATTCCGGGCTGGTGGCGCGAGAACGAATCACCCGCGTTCTACGACGACACGACCGTGTTCCGAGCGGGGCGGCGCAAGCGCTAGGCGCTTTTGCGTTCGGTGTTAAAATCCGCGCCAGCAAAGCAGGCCAGGCAGTCGCGGCCTCGACGGCTTCGGCCAACGAGGGCGAGGAAAGTCCGGACTCCACAGGGCAGGGTGATGGCTAACGGCCATCCGTGGTGACACGCGGAACAGGGCAACAGAAAGCAAACCGCCGATGGCCCGGCGCAAGCCGGGATCAGGTAAGGGTGAAACGGTGCGGTAAGAGCGCACCGCGGCTGTCGCAAGGCAGACCGGCACGGTAACCTCCACCCGGAGCAATTCCAAGTAGGCAGGCGCGCATCTTCGCGATGCAGGACGGGGCCCCCGTCTCGTCTGCGGGTAGGAAGCTTGAGCGCGTCAGTAATGGCGCGCCTAGAGGAATGGCTGCCACGCGCGTCGCGTCTCCGGATGCGGCGCGTGCACAGAATCCGGCTTATCGGCCTGCTTTGCCGCTGAATAAAAAAGCCGGCGTCCGTTGGGACGCCGGCTTTTTCATTTCGGGGCGCGGATGGCGGCCGTGGCCGCTATCGCGCTCAGAGCGCGACGATGTCGAACGAATGCGTGAGCTCGGCGGTCTTCGCGATCATGATCGACGCCGAACAGTATTTGTCGTGCGACAGATTGATTGCGCGCTCGACGGTCGCCGGATTCAGATTCTTGCCCGTCACCGTGAAGTGAAAGTGGATCTTCGTGAACACTTTCGGATCTTCGCTTGCGCGCTCGGCCTTCAGGGTCACCGAGCAGCCGGCGATCTCCTGGCGGCTCTTCTTCAGGATCATCACGACGTCGTAGGCGGTGCAGCCGCCGGTGCCGAGCAGCACCATTTCCATCGGACGCGGCGCGAGGTTGCGTCCGCCACCCTCGGGTGCGCCGTCCATCGCGACCAGATGACCGCTGCCCGTCTCGGCCGCGAACGCCATCCCGTCTTGTCCCATCCAGCTTACTTTGCATTCCATGCTGTCACTCCCACCGCGCATCGCTTTGTCGAGACGGCATTGTAGCCCGGTGTCTGACAATCAGCTCAGGCCGACCGCAGCCGGTGTCCATGCACAGTGATTGCTGTCTTGCTGCAGTGCGGAATAGACCGGCGATTTCCCAGTCCCGCAGCCGGTTTAGGGGTTTTAGTCTAGGGGATATCTGATGCTGTTGGAATTATTTCGCCCTTAGTGCCTGATCCAAAAGGAGTTTTGCCAACCCTTAGTCGCACACTGAGTCTGCCGCATTATGAAAACGGATTTCGCAATGCAAATATTCTTGCGTTGCACAAGGGCGACTCTTATAATCCACCCATCGTTGCAGCAGTTCTGCAACCTCCGCTGTCTCCTCCACCTCCTCCTTTGGTGGATTAAACCCGAACCACTTGTTCGGGTTTTTTTTCGCCTGGCTTTGTCCGCCGTTTGCCCCGATTTCGGACCGCTCATGGAGAGCGCATCGCACGTTTTGACTTGCGAGTACAAATTCCTTTATAATTCAGGGCTTTTCCGCATCCGCGCCCGCGGAAGAAGAACCAGGGAGAGCCTGCACGCGCCTCGATGCGCAAACTACAAGCAGGAAAGAACACATTGGGCGCAGCAATTTTTTTGGATCGATCATGAAGACGTTTTCCGCAAAAGCCCATGAGGTGACGCGCGAATGGTACGTGATTGACGCGACGGATAAGGTTCTCGGGCGTGTCGCCAGCGAAGTGGCACACCGTCTTCGCGGCAAGCACAAGCCTGAATTCACTCCCCACGTCGACACCGGTGATTTCATCATCGTTATCAACGCTGGCAAGCTGAAGGTCACGGGCAACAAGGTTACCGACAAGAAGTACTACCGTCACTCGGGCTACCCGGGCGGTATCTATGAAACGACGTTCGGCAAGATGCAGGAACGCTTCCCGGGCCGCGCGCTCGAGAAGGCGGTCAAGGGCATGCTGCCGAAGGGCCCGCTCGGCTACGCGATGATCAAGAAGCTGAAGGTCTACGCTGACGCAACGCATCCGCATTCGGCACAACAGCCGAAGGCGCTCGAGATCTAAGGGGAGCCCACATGATCGGTAACTGGAATTACGGCACGGGCCGCCGCAAGAGCGCCGTCGCACGCGTGTTCATCAAGGCAGGCAAGGGCGACATCGTTGTGAACGGCAAGCCCATCGCCGACTACTTCTCGCGCGAAACGTCGCTGATGATCGTGCGTCAGCCGCTGGAACTCACGAACCACGGCACCACGTTCGACATCAAGGTCAACGTGACCGGTGGCGGTGAAACGGGTCAAGCCGGTGCGGTTCGCCACGGCATCACCCGCGCTCTGATGGACTACGACGCAACGCTGAAGCCGCAACTGTCGAACGCTGGCTTCGTTACGCGTGACGCTCGTGAAGTCGAACGTAAGAAGGTCGGCTTCCACAAGGCACGTCGCCGCAAGCAGTTCTCGAAGCGTTAATCGTTTCGGGCGCAATCCGGGCTTCACGCCGGTTTGCAGCAAAAGCCGCCAACGCCACGAGCGAAGGCGGCTTTTTTTTATGCTTCGCTGGCGTTCGCGGGCTGGTCTCGTCCGCTCAGCGGCAACGGCTCGCCTTGCATCGACCTTGCAACAAGAACCCATTGATTTTGTGGGCATCAGCACGATATCCGGAACAGCCCTACAATATCGGCTAAAGCTTTTTGGAGAGTTCGAATGAACGCAGTCACCGACACCCCCGTGACCGAGATGCCGGCCCCCTTCGTCTTCACCGACGCAGCGGCGGACAAGGTCAAGCAACTGATCGATGAGGAAGGCAACCCGGAGCTCAAACTGCGCGTGTTCGTGCAGGGCGGCGGCTGCTCGGGCTTCCAGTACGGCTTCACGTTTGACGAAGCGATCAACGAAGACGACACCGTGATGAACAAGAGCGGCGTGCAGCTTCTGATCGACTCGATGAGCTACCAGTACCTGGTCGGCGCAGAGATCGACTACAAGGATGACATCAACGGCGCGCAGTTCGTCATCAAGAACCCGAACGCGACCACGACCTGCGGTTGCGGTTCGTCGTTTTCGGTCTGAGCGGTAAGGCTCATTAAACCACAGCGAAAACGGGGCCTCCGCCCCGTTTTTTTTATTGCTTCCGCGCCGCGGAAGCAGCGCACGAAGGTAAAAGGCGTCGGTTTCTTCGCCTTGACCTCTCATCAGCGCGGATAAATCGCCCCCAGAACCCGCTCCGCGGACGCCCCCGTCACGCTTGGCAGACTGCCCGGCAGACGCGCGATGCAGCGCATCGCGAGCCATGCGAACGCGAGCGGTTCGACCTGGCTCGGCGGCACGCCCAGCGCGTCGGTCGTCAACACGGGCACGCCGCTTACGCCGCTGTCTTCGAGCGCCTGCTGCAACGCCTTCATGATCTCCGGATTGCGCGCGCCGCCGCCACACACGTACACGGCCCGCGCGTCGGATGCATGCCGCTCGATCTCGCGCGCAACCGTCACCGCGGTCAGCGCGACGAGCGTCGCCTGTACGTCGGCCGGTGCGAGCGCGCCGAACGGCTCGAGTTTCGCATCGAGCCATGCGGTGTTGAACAGATCGCGGCCGGTGCTCTTGGGCGGCTGTTCGGCGAAGAACGGCTCGTCGAGCAGCGCGTTCAGCAGCTTGCGATCGATCTGGCCGCTCGCCGCGAAATGACCGTTTTCGTCGAATGGCTTGCCAAGATGGCGCTCGGCCCAAGCGTCGAGCAGCGCGTTCGCCGGGCCGCAGTCGAAGCCGCGCACCCCGCCGGTCGCGTTCAGGATCGTGATGTTGCTGATGCCGCCAAGATTGCAGACGACACGCGTTTCGTTCTTCGCCCCGAAGATCGTCGCGTGAAAAGCGGGCACGAGCGGCGCGCCCTGGCCGCCCGCCGCGACGTCGCGGCTGCGGAAATCGGCGACCACGTCGATATGCAACATCTCCGCGAGCAGCGCCGGGTTGTTGATCTGCCGCGTATAGCCCTTTTCCGGCCGATGCCGCACGGTCTGCCCATGCACGCCAATGGCACGGACCTCGTCGGCCGATACGCGGCTATCGCGCAGCAGATCGTGGCAGCACACCGTGTAGCGCGTCGCTAGCGCGTTGGCGGCGAGAGCTTCGCGCTCGATCTCGTTGTCCCCCGGCTGTTGCAGCGCGAACAGCGCCTCGCGGATGCCGGCCGAAAAGCCGACGAACGCCTCGGCCAGCACTTCGGGCGGTTTCCCCGTGGCAAACCGGACGGCGACGCCGTCCACACCGTCCATGCTGGTTCCCGACATCAGTCCGAAATAGATGCCGTCTGCGGGATCTTGCGCCACGTCGCTGCTCCTGTCGATGATCATTGCGATTCGTTGTAGCAGATTATCGGCGCAAACGCGGTAGGTGACGCGAGCGGCAACGAAATCGCCCGTCGCGGAGCCGCACAGGGCGTGTCAGTGGGCGCGGCGGCGCGCATCTATGGGACAATCCTGTTTTTTCGCGACTTCACGTTTCCAGCATGAGCACCGAGTCCACCCAGCCCAATCCCGCTTCCGCCTTCCCGATCACCGACGAAGTCCGTCACGCGCTCGCCGTGACCAAGCGCGGCGTCGACGAACTGCTGATTGAAGACGAATTCGCGCAAAAGCTCGCGCGCAGCGCGGCGACGGCCAAGCCGCTGCGCATCAAGCTCGGGCTCGATCCCACTGCACCCGACATCCACATCGGCCACACGGTCGTGCTGAACAAGATGCGCCAGCTGCAGGACCTCGGCCACACGGTGATTTTCCTGATCGGCGATTTCACGTCGCTGATCGGCGACCCGTCCGGGCGCAACGCGACCCGCCCGCCGCTCACGCGCGAGCAGATCGAATCGAACGCGAAAACCTACTTCGAGCAGGCCGCCCTCGTGCTCGATCGCGACAAGACCGAGATCCGCTACAACAGCGAATGGTCGATGCCGCTCGGTGCCGAGGGCATGATCAAGCTCGCGTCGCGCTACACGGTCGCGCGCATTCTCGAGCGCGAGGACTTCACGAAGCGCTTCCAGGGCGGCGTGCCGATCTCGATCCATGAATTCCTGTACCCGCTGATGCAGGGCTACGACTCGGTCGCGCTGAACGCGGACCTCGAACTAGGCGGCACGGACCAGAAGTTCAACCTGCTGGTCGGTCGCGAGCTGCAGAAGCAGTACGGCCAGGAGCAGCAGTGCATCCTGACGATGCCGCTGCTCGAAGGGCTCGACGGCGTCGAGAAGATGTCGAAGTCGAAGAACAACTACATCGGCATCAGCGAAAAGCCGACCGACATGTTCGGCAAGCTGATGAGCATCTCCGACACGCTGATGTGGCGTTACTTCGAGTTGCTGTCGTTCCGTCCGATGGACGAAATCGCCGGCTTCAAGCGCGAAGCCGAAGCGGGCCGTAATCCGCGCGACTTCAAGGTGATGCTCGGCCAGGAAATCGTCGCGCGTTTCCACTCGCAGGCGGATGCCGAGCGCGCGCTAGAAGACTTCAATCATCGCGCGAAGGGCGGCGTGCCCGACGATATTCCGGCCGTGACGCTGGCAGGCGCACCGCTTGCGATCGGCCAGCTGCTGAAGCAGGCGAACCTCGTGCCGTCGACGAGCGAGGCACTGCGCAACATCGAGCAGGGCGGCGTGAAGATCGATGGCACCGCGGTGTCCGACAAAGGCCTGAAGGTCGAAGCGGGCGAGTACGTCGTGCAGGTCGGCAAGCGCCGCTTCGCACGCGTGACGCTGACGGCGTGATCGCGCTGATCCAACGTGTGCGGCGCGCCGAAGTGCGCGTCGCCGATCGGGTAACCGGCGCGATCGACGCCGGCCTGCTCACGCTCGTCTGCGCAGAGCGCGGCGACACCGAGGCCGTGGCCGACAAGCTGCTCGCCAAGGTGCTCGGCTACCGCGTGTTCAGCGACGCGGCCGGCAAGATGAACCTCTCGGTGCAAAATCTCGACGGCGCAGGGCGCGCGGGCGGCCTGCTGCTGGTGTCGCAGTTCACGCTCGCCGCAGATACCAACAGCGGCCTGCGCCCGAGCTTCACGCCGGCCGCGCCACCCGACGAGGGCAAGCGCCTGTTCGACTACTTCGTCGCGGCTGCGCGTTCGAAGCATCCGATCGTCGAGACCGGTGAGTTCGGCGCGGAGATGCAGGTGTCGCTCGTCAACGACGGGCCGGTCACGTTCTGGTTGCAGACCAACGCGTAAAAGAGCGCAAACGGTACGAGCGCGCGGCCGCGGCATGCGAGCCGCGCCGCCGCTTTTTGCGACAATAGCCGCTGGACACAACCGCGAACGGCACCTCTCTCTCATGACGACGCAGATCCTGTTTATCCGGCACGGCGAGACCGACTGGAACCGCATCAAGCGGATTCAAGGCCACATCGACATTCCGCTCGCGACGACCGGCATCGCGCAGGCGCAACGTCTCGCGCAGCGCCTCGCCGCCGAGGCGAAGCAGGGCGCCCGGCTCGACGCAATCTATTCGAGCGACCTGCAGCGCGCGCAGCAGACCGCGCAGCCGATCGGCGAGGCGCTCGACCTGCCGCTGCAATCGCGCGAGAACTTGCGCGAGCGCTCGTACGGCGCGTTCCAGGGCCATGACAGCGACGAGATCGCGCTACGTTTCCCCGACGAATACGCGCAGTGGCAAACCCGTGATCCCGGCTTCGCGCCGCCCGGGGGCGAGTCGCACCGCGTGTTCTATCACCGCATCATGCACGCGATCGAGCCGCTCGTCGCCGCGCATCCGGGTGGGCGCATCGTGTGTGTCACGCATGGCGGCGTGCTCGACTGCGTGCACCGCTTTGCAACCAGTATGCCGCTCGACGCACCGCGCAATTACCCGTTGCTGAACACCAGCCTGAACGTCGTGGATTACGGGAACGATCGCGCGACGATCGTGACGTGGGCGGACGTATCGCATCTCGAAGCCGGCAGCGCCGACGATGACGGTTTCAGGAAGGGACCGGAGTCGAAGCGGTAAGCCGAAGCCGGCAATAGCCCGGCTCGCGCGGCGCGATCAATCCTGCCGCCGCACCGCCGCCGCGCGCCGCCGGGCCCGCTTCGATACGCCATTGATCAACGCCCAGCGGATTACCGGCGCGACGACCCGCACGCCAGGCCGTGCGAGAGTTCGACGCAGCACCGCGTAGCGATTCAAATCGAGCATCGACTGCGCCCAGTCGGGCAACAGATCGACGCCCGCGTTGAGCATCAGCGTGCCGGCGGGCCGCATCGCGAAGCTCGGTGCCGGCGCGTTCATCAAAATCCTGACGACTTCGCGCGTGCGCTCGCTGGCGACGAGGGCAGGCCGCATCGCGAGCAGGTAGGCCTCGATCTCGGCGCGCGAGCGCGGAATATCGACGGCGCCGAGCATTTCCGCGATGCGCGCGGTTTCCGCGAAGTATTGATCCTGCGCGGTGACGGACAGCACCGGATTCACATAGCGCAGATGAGCGGTCATGAAGCTCGACACCTCCGCGACGTGCACCCACGTCAGCAGCGCGGGCTCACTTGCGCGATACGACTGGCCGTCCGGTGCGACGCCGGTCACGTCGAGATGAATGCGCTTCACACGCTCGATCAACGCGAGCGCATCGCGCTTGCTGCCGTACGTCGTGCCGGCGATGAACGTCGCCGTGCGACGCAGCCGGCCCAGGATGTCGGTGCGAAAACTCGAGTGGTCCCAGACGCCCGCGAGCGCGAGCGGATGCAGCGCTTGCAGCAGCAGCGCGCTGATGCCGCCCGCCATCATCGACGTGAAGTCGGCGTGGACTTTCCAGCAGACGGAGTTCGGCCCGAACAGGCCGGGATCGCCCGGCGGCGACGAGTAGTCGAGCACCGGTCCGCTACCGGTCGTCAGATGCGTGACGCCGGCGGCGAGTTTGGAGCGCAGGCGGTGGGTGAGGCGCTGTGTGAAATTGCCGGACGGGTCGCCGGCGGGATTGACGGGTGAACGATTGGGAGGGCCGGGTTGCTGGGTTTGGTCGGACATCCTGGTCGGCCTCGTCGCGTGACTCAGTTCTTGGAATCCCACAGGCCCGGCAGCGCGCTCGACGAATCCGGCGCGGCCAGCCCGAAGTGCCTATACGTGAGCAGCGTGGCGACGCGGCCGCGCGGCGTGCGCTGCAGGAAGCCCTGCTGGATCAGATACGGCTCGAGCACGTCTTCGATCGTGTCGCGCTCCTCGCCGATTGCCGCCGCGAGATTGTCGACACCGACCGGGCCGCCGTCGAACTTGTACAGGATCGCTTCGAGCAGCTTGCGGTCCATCAGGTCGAAGCCGACCGCGTCGACGTCGAGCATGCTGAGCGCGGCGTCGGCCACCTGCGCGGTGATGTTGCCGTCGGCCTTCACTTCGGCGAAGTCGCGCACGCGCCGCAGCAGGCGGTTCGCGATACGCGGCGTGCCGCGCGCGCGACGGGCGATTTCGAAGGCACCGTCCGGATGGATCTGCGCGCCGAGCAGCGCGGCCGAACGCGTGACGATGCGCGCGAGCTCCTCGGCTTTGTAGAACTCGAGTCGCGCGACGATGCCGAAGCGGTCGCGCAGCGGATTGGTCAGCATGCCCGCGCGCGTGGTCGCGCCGACCAGCGTGAACGGCTGCAGATCGAGCTTCACGCTGCGCGCGGCGGGCCCTTCGCCGATCATGATGTCGATCTGATAATCCTCGAGCGCCGGATAGAGGATTTCCTCGACGACCGGTGAGAGCCGGTGAATTTCGTCGATGAACAGCACGTCGTTGGCTTCGAGATTGGTGAGCAGCGCGGCGAGGTCGCCGGCGCGTTCGAGCACGGGCCCCGACGTTTGCCGCAGATTGACGCCCATCTCGCGCGCGATGATGTGCGCGAGCGTGGTCTTGCCGAGGCCCGGCGGGCCGAACAGCAGCACGTGGTCGAGCGATTCGGAACGGCGCTTGGCGGCCTCGATGAAGATTTCGAGCTGGCCGCGGACTTTCTCCTGCCCGACATATTCGTCGAGCTGACGCGGGCGCAGCGCGCGTTCGAACGCTTCTTCGTTCGGCGACACGGGCGTGGCCGCGATGATGCGCTCGGCGGCGAGTTTGTCGGTTTCGATCATCTGCTCATTGTACCGCGCACGGATCGCGCATCAGCCCTTCGAGAGCGCCTTCAGCGCGAGCTTGATGCCCTCGGACACGCCCGTGCCGGCCGGCACGTTCTTGATCGCCGCGAGCGCTTCTTTTTCCGAGTAGCCGAGCGCGAGCAGCGCATTGAGGATGTCCGACGCGTGGTCGGATGGCGACGCGGCGCCCGCCATCGCACCGAGGTCGGCGCCGAGCTTGCCCTTCAGTTCGAGCAGCAGCCGCTCCGCGGTCTTCTTGCCGATACCCGGCACACGCGTGAGGCGCGCGGCGTCCTGCATCGTGACGGTCTGCGCGAGCTCCGCGACGCTCATGCCCGACAGCACCGCGAGCGCCATGCGCGCGCCGATGCCGGAAATCTTCAGCAGCTCGCGGAAGGTCGCGCGTTCCTGCGCGGTGCCGAAGCCGTACAGCAGATGCGCGTCTTCGCGCACGATCATCTGTGTGAGCAGCACGATGCGCTCGCCGGTCGACGGCAGGTTGTAGAACGTGCTCATCGGCACGTCCACTTCATAGCCGACGCCGTTGCAGTCGACGAGCAGATGCGGCGGGTTTTTTTCCAGCAGAACGCCGGCGATGCGACCGATCATGGCGGATTAGTTTTCAGAGTCGGATGGGAATGCGCGAGTGTAGCGCAGCGGATCGGCGGCGCAAACGGCATCGCGTGTCTACGTTGCGCTAGCCGACGAGACGCCCGCGCCGCACCCGCAGACCCTTCTTCGCGAGCGCCGGTGCGATGCCGCCTAGCGTGCTCAGCGTCGAGCCGCCGTGCGCATGGCAGATGGCCATGCCGAGCGCGTCGGCGGCGTCGGTGCCCGGCACGCCCGACAGGCTCAAGAGCCGCACGACCATCTGCTGCATCTGCTCCTTGGTCGCGCGGCCATAGCCGACCACCGACTGCTTCAGTTGCAGCGCGGTGTATTCGGCGACCGGCACGCCGCCCGCGACGAGCCCGCAGATCGCGGCGCCGCGCGCCTGGCCGAGCAGCAGCGTCGACTGCGGATTGACGTTGACGAAGACTTTTTCGATCGCCGCCTGATCCGGCGCGTGCTCGCGGATCAGCGTCGAGATGCCTGCGAAGATGGTGCCGAGCCGCGACGGCAGATCGGCGTCGGCGGTGCGGATCACGCCGCTCGCGACGTAGCGCAGTGTGTGGCCGTGTTGTTCGATCACGCCGAAGCCGGTCACGCGCAGGCCGGGGTCGATGCCGAGAATTCTCATCAAGTGCCGCACAAGCGATAAAAACCAGGTGCCTGAGATACTACAACGAACGCGGCGTGCGGCGGACCGCTGGCAGCATGCCTGGCGGAATAAAAGCTGCTAAAGGCTTTGCACGAGGAGGGCGATCGGGAATGGAGCGCTACCGCAATCTCAGCCGCGACTCGGGCGTCGACGCCTATGAAATCGGCGACGATTTCATCAAGGTGCGCTTTCGGCCGGGCGTCGTGTATTGGTACACAGAGGCAAGTGTCGGCGCCGAGCATCTCGCGGTACTGAAGCGTCTCGCGCGGCGCGGCCAGGGTTTGGGCACGTACATCAGCCAGCATGCGCAAGTGCGGGACGGTTACGCGCGCAAAGATCCGGATGATTGAACGCGTCGCTGCAAGACAAAAAGCCCGGCGGGACAACCCGCCGGGCCTTTTCTCAGCTACCGAACTTCAGCCGATCAATGACGGAAGTGACGCACGCCCGTCAGCACCATCGCGATGTTGTGCTCGTCGGCGGCCATGACCACTTCGTCGTCGCGCACCGAGCCACCCGGCTGGATCACGCAGGTCGCGCCTGCCGCGACCACGACGTCGAGACCGTCGCGGAACGGGAAGAACGCGTCCGATGCGACCGCCGAACCGGCCAGCGTCAGACCGGCGTTCTGCGCCTTGATGCTCGCGATACGCGCCGAGTCAACGCGGCTCATCTGACCCGCGCCGACGCCGAGCGTCATGCCGTTCGCGCAGAACACGATCGCATTCGACTTCACGTACTTCGCGACACGCCATGCGAACAGCAGATCGTCCATTTCCTTCGGCGTCGGATGACGCTTCGTGACGACGCGCGCAACTCGCGCGGCTGCACGTTCCTGGAGTCGAGCGACTGCACCAGCAGGCCGCCACCGACGCGCTTCAGATCGAAAGTGTTGTGGCCTTCGCCCAGCGCGATTTCGAGCAGACGCACGTTCTGCTTCGCCGCGAACACCTGACGCGCTTCGGCGCTGAACGACGGCGCGATGAGCACTTCGACGAACTGCTTCGCAACGGCAAGCGCCGCTGCTTCGTCGACTTCACGGTTGAACGCGATGATGCCGCCGAACGCCGAGGTCGGATCGGTCTGGAACGCCTTCGAGTACGCTTCGTGCGCGTTCGCGCCCACCGCGACGCCGCACGGATTCGCGTGCTTGACGATCACGCAGGCCGGCACGTCGAAGGTCTTCACGCATTCCCACGCCGCGTCGGAGTCGGCGATATTGTTGTACGACAGTTCCTTGCCCTGCAACTGATTGTAGTTCGCGAGCGCGCCGTCCGGCACGGTCAGGTCGCGGTAGAACGCCGCGCTCTGGTGCGGGTTTTCGCCGTAGCGCAGGTCCTGCACCTTGTTGAACGCCATGTTGAAGGTGGCCGGGTACTCGTTGCGCGACGAGTGCTGCAACTCGTCGGTCAGGCTCGTCAGGTAGTTCGTGATCGCGCCGTCGTACTGCGCGGTGTGCGCGTACACCTTGGTCGCGAGACGGAAGTTCGTCTTGTACGACACCGTGTTGCCGTTCGCGCGCATTTCGTCGAGCACGACCGCGTAGTCGGCCGGATCGACCACCACCGTCACGTCACGATGATTCTTCGCGGCCGAGCGCAGCATCGTCGGGCCGCCGATGTCGATGTTCTCGATTGCGTCTTCGAGCGAGCACTCTTCCTTCGACACGGTCTGCACGAACGGGTACAGGTTCACGACCAGCAGGTCGATGGTCGGAATGTCGTGCTTCTCGAGCGCGGCCATATGCTCGGGCAGATCGCGGCGCGCGAGGATGCCGCCGTGCACCTTCGGATGCAGTGTTTTCACGCGCCCGTCGAGCATTTCCGGGAAGCCCGTGTAGTCGGCGACTTCGGTGACGGACAGGCCCGCGTCCGCGAGCAGTTTCGCGGTGCCGCCGGTCGACAGGATCTTGATGCCGAGGTCCGACAGCGATTTGGCGAAGTCGACGATGCCGGACTTGTCGGAAACGGAGATGAGCGCTTGCTTGATCATGATGAAGACGAAAAGCCGAAGGGGAAACGTGGCAGGGCGCGAGAAACTTCAACGCGCTACAGCAAACCGTGTTGTTGCAGCTTCTTGCGCAGCGTATTGCGGTTGATGCCGAGATACTCGGCGGCCAGCGACTGGTTACCGTTGGCCTGCTCGAGCACCACTTCGAGCAAGGGTTTTTCCACGCATGAAATGACCATGTCGTAGACGTCGTGCGGATTGGAGCCGTCGAGATCCTGGAAATACACATCCAGGCTGTCGCGGACAGATTGTTCGATGTTGTTCTTGCTCATGCTGCTAGTCGGTCGGTGTTGTCCTCGCCCTGGCTGTCGAGCCCGGGGTTGCCGGGCGCTTCGTCGACGTAGACGAGGCGGTCTGAGATCGCCTTTTGCGCGTCAAAGAACTCGTTGACGGCGAGGAGTTGTTCGCGCGTGGTGTCCAGCGTATTCATGCGATGCCGGAACAGGTTGGCGCCGGAAAGGCCGCGAGTGTACCAGCCGATGTGCTTGCGCGCAGTGCGGACACCGGTAAATTCCCCGTAAAAAGCGTAGTGATCTTCGAGATGTTCGTTCATCACCTGCTGGATTTCGTCGATGCGCGGCGGCGGCAGCAGCTCGCCCGTTTGCAGGAAATGTTCGATCTCGCGGAACAGCCACGGACGACCCTGCGCGGCCCGCCCGATCATGATCGCGTCCGCGCCGGTCGCGGCCAACACCTCGCGCGCCTTTTGCGGCGACGTGATGTCGCCGTTCGCGACGACCGGAATGTTGACCGCCGCTTTCACGGCGGCGATGGTTTCGTACTCGGCGTCGCCGTGGTACAGGTCGGCGCGCGTGCGGCCGTGCACGGTCAGCATTGAAATGCCCGCCGCTTGCGCGAGACGCGCGACGTTCAGCGCGTTTTTGTTCTCGCGATTCCAGCCGGTGCGGATTTTCAGCGTGACCGGTACCGCGTCGGGCCCGACGCCAACAGCGTTTACGACGGCCTCGACAATGCGCTGCACGAGCGGTTCGTTCTGCAGCAGCGCCGAGCCGGCTGCCACGTTGCAAACCTTCTTGGCCGGGCAGCCCATGTTGATGTCGATGATCTGCGCGCCGTTCGCGACGTTGTAGCGGGCGGCCTCGGCCATCATGTCCGGGTCGGCGCCAGCGATCTGCACCGCGATCGGCTCGACCTCGCCCTCGTGATTCGCGCGGCGCATGGTCTTTTCGCTTTTCCACAACTGCGCGTTCGACGCGACCATTTCCGACACCGCGTAGCCCGCTCCGAGCCGTTTGCACAGCTGGCGAAACGGCCGGTCGGTCACGCCGGCCATCGGGGCGACGAACAGGTTATTGCGCAGAATGTGGGGGCCGAGAGTGGGCATGACGTGAGCGTGCGCCGACGTCGGGTCAGATTTGACAATCGTGACGGCCGGCGCAGCGCGAAATGCGAGGGAAAACCACCATTTTAGCGTTAACGGGTTGCCGAGACTCGCGAACCGGGTCTCGTAACCTGTTAAATCTTCTATGAAAGTCGCGCGGCTCATAGAGCCGCGCGGCGTTTTGCGTCCTTAGCGGCGCTGGCCGAACATCATCTGGCGGGCGAGCGCGGTTTTCACCGGCGGGACGAATTCTAGTGCGGTCAGCGCGAGGCCGCGCAGTACCGCGAGCGGCGCGAAGTCGATGGTAAACAGGCGCGCGAGCGTGTCGGTCGAACCGATCGTCAGGCGCCGGTCGAGCGCGCGGCGCTGCGCGAAAGTGGCGAGCGCGAGCGGTGTCGGGCCCTCGGCCGACAGCGCATCGGCGAGAGCGTGCGCGTCTCGCAGGCCCAGGTTGAGGCCTTGGCCCGCCACCGGATGCAAGGTCTGCGCCGCATTGCCAATCGCGACGATGTGGCCGTTCACGAGCGTGTCGACCGTGTTGAGACCGAGCGGAAACGACGCACGGCCCTTGATGTGCGTAAAGCGGCCCATGCGGTCGCCGAACGCGGCATCGAGCTCGCGCAGGAACGCTTCGTCGGAGAGCTGAGCGCGGCGCGCGGCTTCATCGGGCGCGCAGCACCAGACGAGCGCGTAGTCGGCACCGCGCACGCCGCCCATCGGCAACAGCGCGATCGGGCCTTGCGACGTGAAGCGCTCCCATGCGACGTGCGGCTGCGGTGCGGACGCAGTGACCGTGCCGACCAACGCGGTCTGGCCGTAGTCGCGCGAGCCGGCGTGATTTTTACCGATGCTGCGTGCGCCGGCGTCTTCGTCCGTGGCGCGGCTCGGGTTTTTCGCGTGCTTCTGGTCGCCGAACAGGCCGCCCTCGGCGTTCACCAGAATCCGCGTGCGCAACTGGCGCGCGACGCCCGCGGTTTCGATCGGCAGCGTGACGCCGTCGAGCTCCTGAACCGGCGCACCGGCCGACGTCGAGCGGAACCAATGGACCGGCGTCGCGTGCACGGCGTCGGCGAGGCCATGCACGATCGAGCCGTAACGCAGCACGTAGCCGAGCGCGGGCAGGCCGTGCTCGCGATGATCGATCAGCGTGCGGCCGAAATGACCGCGCTGCGACACGTGGATGCGCTCGATCGCGGTGGCGTCGGCCGGCCAGCGCAGCGGCTCGAGGATCATCCGGCTGCCGTGCGAGACCGCGATCGCGCGCGGATCGGCGATCGAGTCTTCCGGCTCGCGCGCGTCGACGAGCGCGATCTTCAGCTCGCGCGTCACGCTGCGGCGCGCGAGCCAGCCGGCGAGCGCGAGGCCGACCGGACCGGCGCCGACGATCGTCACATCGAAATCGAACCCTTGCTGGTGGGAGGCGGGCCTCAGGATCACCGCCGATGGAGACGCTTCATTCATCGCCGATCAGGTCCTCTGTTGATGAGCAGCCGCTCGTGCTTGCTGCATCAGCGCCTCGATCTCGTCGGCGGCGACCGGCACGTCGCGCGTGATCAGCTCGCAGCCGGTCGGCGTGACGATCGCGTCGTCCTCGATGCGGATGCCGATGTTCCAGTAGCGCTCGGGCACACCTTCGGCCGGGCGCACGTACAGGCCCGGCTCGATCGTCAGCGTCATCGACGCGCGCAGCGTGCGCCACGGCAGCGCGCCCGCTTCGTCGCGCGGCGCGCCGCGCTCGCGGTAGTCGCCGCAGTCGTGCACGTCCATGCCGAGCCAGTGGCCGGTGCGATGCATGTAGAACGGCGCGTAGGCGCGCTCGGCGATCACGTCGTCGACCGATGCGAACTTCGCGCGCGGCACGATGCCAGTGTCGAGCAGCCCCTGCGACAGCACGCGCAGCGCGGCCTGATGCGGATCGTCGAAGCTCGCGCCGGCGCGCGTCGCATCGACGGCGGCTTGCTGCGCGGCCAGCACGATGTCGTACAGCTCGCGCTGCGCCGGTGTGAAGCGGCCGCTCGCCGGGAACGTGCGCGTGATGTCGGACGCGTAGCCGTCGAGTTCGCAGGCCGCGTCGATCAGGATCAGGTCGCCGTCGCGCGCGATCGCGTTGCCGGCGGGGTAGTGCAGCACGCACGCGTTCGCACCGGCCGCGACGATCGACGTATAGGCCGGCGCCTGCGCGCCGAACTTGCGGAACGTATAGAGCAGTTCGGCCTCGAGTTCGTACTCGCGGATACCGGGCCGGCACACCGCCATCGCGCGACGATGCGCGGCCGCCGAAATCTGGCCGGCGCGGCGCATGATCGCGAGCTCGTGGTCGTCCTTGACGAGCCGCATCTCGTCGAGCAATGGCAGCAGATTGCGCGCGGCCGTGGGCGCGACGGTGCCGCTGCGGCTTTGCGCGCGCACCGCGTCGAGCCAGCCGCGCACCTGCTCGTCCAGATGCGCCGAGGTGCCGAGCGCATAGTGCAGCGCCGGCTTGTCGGCGATGATGCGCGGCAACTGCGTGTCGAGTTCGCCGATCGCGAACGCGGCGTCGAGCCCGAATGCCTCGCGCGCGCCGTCGGGACCGAAGCGGAAGCCTTCCCACGTTTCGCGCTCGACGCTCTTCTCGCGGCAGAACAGCACCGACGCAGGCGCGCCGGGCACAGAGCTGGCATCGAGCACCAGCAGCGCTTCGGGCTCGGTGAAGCCGGTCAGATAATAGAAGTAGCTGTCGTGGCGGTACGGATAGTCAGTATCGCGGTTGCGCAGCGCTTCCGGTGCGGTCGGGACGATGGCGACGCCGCCGCCCGCGGCGCGCAGCGCGGCGAGAACGCGCTCGCGGCGCGTGCGGTAGACGTCGATGGCGATGGTGGGTTCGGTCGGCTGGTTCATCGTGCGATTGTAGCGCCGCGTGTCTCCTCTCCCCATTCTCCGCGCACGACATCGACTCCCTTTGTGCGGATTCCGACGGCGCGGCGGCCGCCGTCATGTTGCAATCCGTCCACAGCGGCTCGGCGGGCAGTTCGCGAACATGCCGCCAGCACGTTCGCGAAAGCCTTAGACCACTTATACTTTCGCCGGATTCAGAAAAAGGCAGAAGGTCATGATGAAACTCATCGGTTCGTTCGGCAGCCCGTATGTGCGTAAAGCGCGCATCGTGCTCGCCGACAAGAAGATCGACTACGAACTGGTGCCCGAGAACGTCTGGGCGCCGGATACCCGGATTCACACCTTCAACCCCCTCGGCAAGGTGCCGTGCCTCGTGATGGAAGACGGCGAAGCCGTGTTCGATTCACGCGTGATCTGCGAATACGTCGATACGCTGTCGCCGGTGGGCAAGCTGATTCCGCCGTCCGGGCGCGAGCGCATCGAAGTGCGCTGCTGGGAGGCGCTAGCCGACGGCGTGCTCGACGCGGCCGTGCTGATCCGTCTCGAAAGCACGCAGCGCGCGCCCGAGCAGCGCGTGGACGCATGGGTCGCGCGGCAGCAGCGCAAGATCGACGAAGCGCTGATCGCGATGTCGCAGGGGCTTGGCAGCAAGCCGTGGTGCGCGAGCAATCACTACACGCTGGCCGACATCGCGATGGGCTGTGCGCTCGGCTATCTGGACTTCCGTATGCCGGAACTTAACTGGCGCGAAGCGCATCCGAACCTCGACAAGCACTTCCAGAAGCTGTCGCAGCGGCAGTCGTTCATCGATACGGCGCCGAAGGATTGATGAAGCTCGAATGAGCATAAAAAAAAGCGCCTGCATGTCAGGCGCATTTTTTTTGCGGGCGGGGTTCGTTTGACGTGGGCGCCGGCGTTACCGCTTGCCGTTGCGCCGCCGCGCGATCCCCGGTCCGAACGCGAAACCGATCGCGAGCAGCAGCACCGACACCGCGAGCACCGTGTTGTTGCCGCTCGTCACGTAAGGTGTGTTGCCGGCGGTGCCTTGCACGTTGACGTCGAGCGAGCCGACCGTGTACGGCGTCAGGCGCCCGATCACGCGGCCGTTCGCGTCGATTGCGGCGGTCATGCCGGTGTTGGTTGCGCGCAGCATCGGCCTGCCGGTTTCGAGCGAGCGCATGCGCGCGATCTGCAGATGCTGGTCGAGCGCGATCGTGTCGCCGAACCACGCGAGATTGGTCGAGTTGATCAGCACGCCGGCGGGCGTCGCGTTCTCGCGCAGCGTGCGCGCGATTTCCTCGCCGAAGATGTCCTCGTAGCAGATATTCAACGCTACCGGCTGGTTATGCACCATGAACGGCTTTTGCACAGGCGGGCCACGGAAGAAGTCGCCGAGCGGTATGTTCATCAGGTTCACGAACCAGCGGAAGCCCCACGGCACGAATTCGCCGAACGGCACCAGATGGTGCTTGTCGTAGCGATAGATTTCGTGCGAGCCGGGCGTGACGCCGAACAGGCTGTTGGTGTAGTCGACCACCCGGCCTTCCGGCGTGATCGTGCCGCCGATCGCGCCGAACAGCAGCGAGCTGCCGGTCGAATCGGTGAATTGGCGGATCGCGGCCGCGAAGTTCGGCGGCAGTTGCTGCGCGAGCACGGGGATCGCGGTTTCCGGCGTGACGATCAGATCGGCCGGCTTCGACGTGATCATTTTCTGATACTCGTCGACCGCCGCGCGCAAGCCGGCTTCCTCGAATTTCATCTCCTGCTTCACGTTGCCTTGCAGCAGCCGCACCGTCAGCGGCGCGTTGGCGGGTGTCGTCCACTGCACGAGCGGCAGCAGCAGGCCCATCACGAGCAGCGCGAGCGCGACGCAGGCTGGCACGGCGATGGCGGCAACGCGCGTGCCGCGGCCGCGCGCGGCGCGGCTGTCGACGTCACCAGCGGCGCTGGCGTTCGGCTCGCGCGATTCATTGGCACGCCCGGGGCGCCACGACGGCAGCAGCGCCAACAACGCCTGCACGATCAACGCGGCCGTCAGCGCGACCATCCAGCCGACGCCATATACGCCGACCACGGGCGCAAACCCCGCCAACGGGCCGTCGACTTGCGCGTAACCGGTGGCGAGCCACGGAAAGCCGGTGAACACCGTGCCGCGCAGCCATTCGCCGATTGCCCACGCGCTGGCAAAAGCCAGCGCGCCGTGCCAGGTCGGCGAGAATGGCGCACGGTCGTCGGCTGCGCCGTTGCGCGCATGGCCGGCGCAGAACGACCATATCCCCGCGGCGAGCGCCGGGTAGAGCGCGAGATACAGCGAGAACAGCACGAGCGCCGTGCCGGCGAGTGGCGCCGGCATGCCGCCGTAGTAGTGCATGCTCACATACAGCCACCAGACCCCGCTCACGAAGTTGCCGAAGCCGAACGCGCCGCCCGTCAACGCGGCGCTTTTCCAGCCGGTGCTGCGCGTGAGCCACGCGAAGAAGAACACGAAGATCGCGAGTTGCAGCCAGCCGCCATGCGGCGTCGGCGCGAACGACAGCGTATTGGCCGCGCCCGCGGCCAGTGCGACGAGGTAGTGCCAGCGCGGCAGCGCGCGGCTGCGCGTGACGTCGTCGGTGGCAGCGGGGGCGGGAGCGCTCACGCCGCGGTGCGAACGGGAAGTGATCGGGTCGGCCATTGTTGCGCGGTCGGCGTCGGAAGTTGAAAGGGTAAATCAGCAGGCAAACGAGTCGGCGCACATGCGCCCGCAATAACAACGCGCGGGCGCTCGGGCCGTGCATCGGCCCGAGCCGCCGGCTCAGGTCTGCACGTGCTGCGACTCGCGTTCGCGCTGGCCCGCGAGCGGGTCGCGGCGCACCAGCAGCATGTGGATCTGGCGGGCGTCGCCGCGCAGGATCTCGAAGATCAGATCGTCGAGGCGCACTTTCTCGCCCCGATGCGGCACCCGGCCGAAGTGATGCGTGACCAGCCCGCCGATCGTGTCGACTTCTTCGTCTGAATATTGCGTGCCGAAGGTGTCGTTGAACTGCTCGATCTCGGTCAGCGCGCGCACCCGGAAGCGTCCGTCCGGCGACGCGATGATGTTGCCGCTTTCCTCGTCGAAATCGTATTCGTCCTCGATGTCGCCGACGATCTGCTCCAGCACGTCTTCGATGGTGATCAGGCCCGCGACCCCGCCGTATTCGTCGACGACCACCGCGAGGTGGTTACGGTTCACGCGAAAGTCGTGCAGCAGCACGTTCAGCCGCTTCGACTCGGGGATGAACACGGCCGGGCGCAGCATGCCGCGCACGTCGAATTCTTCTTCGGCGTAGTAGCGCAGCAGATCTTTCGCGAGCAGCACGCCGATGATGTTGTCGCGATTGCCCTCGTAGACTGGATAGCGCGAATGCGCTTTCTCCAGCACGTAGGGGATGAATTCGGCTGGATTGTCGGCGATGTTGATCGCGTCCATTTGCGCGCGCGGCACCATGATGTCGCGCGCGCTCAGTTCCGAGACCTGGAACACGCCTTCGATCATCGACAGCGAGTCGGCGTCGATCAGGTTGCGCTCGTGCGCGTCCTGCAGAATTTCCAGAAGTTCGGCCCGCGAGTCGGGTTCGGGCGAGATGAAGTCGGTCAGGCGTTCCAGCAGCGAGCGCTTTTCCTGCGGTTTGTCGAGATGGCGTCCGGTATGGCGTCGACTGGGATACGTGTCGTTCATGGTAGTGCGCCCGGCGAGACTGGGCGCGCTGTTACAAAGCGTTAAGGATACACCAGGCACATGGCGGAACCGTGTCCGGCCGGGCCTGGCGATGAGTGAAGCCAAGGTGAAACGGCCGCGCCGCGAAGGCGGAGCGTGGAATCATCCTAACCGATTACGCGGGCAAAAGCGCTCGCCGGCAAAAAAGTCGCGGGTGGGGTTTTCGCCGAGATGACGAAATTACACGGCCGGCTTGCAGCGCGCGAGCAGCGCTTCGAGCGCGCGGTCCGGCATGCCGCTTTCGCGCAGCGCATGCACGGTGCGGCTTACGTAATCGAAAGTCGTGCCGTAGCGGCCGCTCGCGCAGCCCAGCACGGTCTGAATGATGTCGTCGCGCAGCTTGCCGGTGTAGCTTGGCACGTCGCGGCGCATCACGAAGGCGAGCGCGTCTACGCGCCGGCCGTCCGCGAGGACGCACGGCAGCCACGCGGGACGGTACGAGCCCATCGGCATTTCGCGGCGCCACAGTGCTTCGAGATGCGGCATCGAGCCATCGGCCGCGAGCCGGAACGCCATGCCGGTGCACGAGCCGCCGCGATCCAGCGCGAGCACGAGGCCGGGCTGCTCGGGCGTGCCGCGATTCACACGCGACCACAGATAGAGGCCGCGGTGATAGCCGTGCACCTTCGAGCGCATCGCTTCGACGGTGGGCAGTCCCGGGTTCCAGATCAGCGAGCCATAGCCGAACAGCCACAGATCGCTCTGGCGGTCCCAGCCGCGCAACGTGCATTCAAGCGACGCGCGCAGTTCGTCGTCAGTCAGAAGCCGCGAGTCGCCGAGCACCGGCGGGTAGTCCGGACAGGGCACGGGAATCTCGGTTTCGGGGGACGGAGTGCTCACGGTGGGTTCGGTTGGAGGAGGGGCGTGGACGTCTATTGATAAGGGTCCGGAAAGCCGAGCCTGGCGAGGATTTCGGTTTCGATCGCCTCCATTTCCTCGGCTTCTTCTTCAACCTCGTGGTCGTAACCCTGTGCATGCAGTGTGCCGTGCACGAGCAGGTGCGCGTAATGCGCGGCGAGCGGTTTGCCCTGCTCGGCGGCTTCCTTCTCGATCACCGGGCAGCAAAGAATCAGATCGCCCGTAACCGGGTCGTCTTCCGATTCGGCATAAGTGAAGGTCAGCACGTTGGTCGCGTAATCCTTGCCGCGATAGGTGCGGTTCAGCGTGCGGCCTTCTTCGGCGTCGACGAAGCGAACCGTCAGTTCGCCGTCTGCGAACAGCGCCGCCTTGATCCAGCCTGCCACCGTCGCGCGCGGCAGTAGCGCCTTGTGTTCCGGCCAGGCTTTGGCAGCGGGGAATTGCAGGCTCAGTGTTAGTTTCGGGGTGCGGCTCATGCGGTTTATGTGTGTGGCGTTCGTGGCTCAGTCGTTTTTTGCGGCATGGTGGCGAGGCCACGCGGGCCTCGCGCTGCGAAGCCCATCGCTTTAGCGCGAATCGGCCGCGGCGCTCGACTTCTGCGCATGCGCATCGTACGCCTCCACAATTCGCGCGACCAGCGGATGGCGCACCACGTCCGCGCTCGTGAAGCGCGTGAGCGCGATGCCGCGCACGTTCGCGAGCACCTGCTGCGCTTCGATCAGCCCGCTCTTCTGGCCGCGCGGCAGGTCGACCTGGGTCGTGTCGCCGGTGACGACCGCCTTGGAGCCGAAGCCGATCCGCGTGAGGAACATCTTCATCTGCTCGGGCGTGGTGTTCTGCGCTTCGTCGAGGATGATGAACGCGTGATTTAGCGTGCGGCCGCGCATGTACGCGAGCGGCGCGATTTCGATCATCTGCCGCTCGAACATCTTCGCGGTTTTGTCGAAGCCAAGCAGGTCGTACAGTGCGTCGTACAGCGGACGCAGATACGGATCGACCTTCTGCGCCAGATCGCCCGGCAAAAAGCCGAGCCGCTCGCCTGCTTCGACGGCCGGGCGCGTCAGCACGATGCGTTTGACCTGGTCGCGCTCGAGCGCGTCGACCGCGCAGGCCACCGCGAGGTAGGTCTTGCCAGTGCCGGCCGGGCCGACGCCGAAGGTGACGTCGTGCGACACGATCTGCTTCAGGTACTCGCGCTGCGCCGGCGTGCGGCCGCGCAGATCCGCGCGCCGCGTGTACAGTTTCGGGCCGTATTCCTCGAAGTCGTCTTCGCTCGCATCGGCATCGGCGGGCTGGTCGAACGGGTGATCGGGATTGCCGGCGAAGTGCGGGTCGACGGCGTCGCCGCCGTTGCCATTGCCGTTGCCATTCGAACGATGGCGCGCCGGATGGCGCACTTCGACGAGCGCGAGCTGGATGTCGTCGACCGACAAGGGCTCGCGTGCGCTGTTGTAGAAGTTTTCGAGCGCGGTGAGCGCGAGTTTCGCGCCGCGCCCGCGGATCGTGATGCGGTGGCCACGCCGCTGCAGGGTCACGTCGAGCGCCTGCTCGATCTGCCGCAGATTTTCGTCGAGCGGTCCGCAGAGGTTGGCAAGCCGCGCGTTGTCATCGCGCGGTGCGGTGAATTCCAGATGCTGCTGAGTGGTCTTCAAGGCGGTGAGTCGATCCTGTCGGTTGCGATACTCAGAATGTCGGTCGGTGCGCTTAGCGTGCTCAGTGCGTCACGGCGGCGCTGTCGTCGTGAACCATCACCAATTCGCCGCGCAGCGAGTGAGGGTACGCGTGCACGATCTTCACGTCGACCATCTGACCGATCAGCCGTGCATGCGACGCCACCGGCGCCGGGAAATTGACGACGCGGTTGTTCTCGGTGCGGCCCGCGAGCTCGTTCGGGTCCTTGCGCGCCGGGCGCTCGACCAGAATGCGCTCGACCTTGCCGACCATCGCGTCGCTGATGCGCTGCACGTTCTCTTCGATCGTGGCCTGCAAGTGTTGCAGGCGCTTCAGCTTCACCTCGCGCGGCGTGTCGTCGTGCAGGTTCGCGGCCGGTGTGCCGGGGCGCGGGCTGTAGATGAACGAGAAGCTCGTGTCGTACTTCATCTCTTCGACGAGCGCCATCATCTTCGCGAAGTCTTCCTCGGTCTCGCCGGGGAAGCCGACGATCATGTCCGTCGACAGCGACAGATCCGGGCGGATCGCGCGCAGCTTGCGGATCACGGACTTGTATTCGAGCACGGTGTAGCCGCGCTTCATCGCCATCAGGATGCGGTCGGAGCCGTGCTGCACGGGCAGATGCAGGTGACTGACGAGCTTCGGCACCTTCGCATAAGTGTCGATCAGGCGCTGCGTGAATTCCTTCGGATGCGACGTCGTGTAGCGAATCCGTTCGATGCCGGGGATGTCCGCGACGTATTCGATCAGCGTCGCGAAGTCGGCGATCTCGGTCGAGCCCAAGGTCAGTGCGCCACCGAATTTTCCGCGATAAGCGTTCACGTTCTGGCCAAGCAGCGTGACTTCGCGCACGCCCTGGTCGGCGAGGCCGGCGATTTCGGTCAGCACGTCGTCGAGCGGACGCGACACTTCCTCGCCGCGCGTGTACGGCACGACGCAGTAGCTGCAGTACTTGCTGCAGCCTTCCATGATCGACACGAACGCGCTCGGACCTTCGACGCGCGCCGGCGGCAGGTGATCGAACTTCTCGATTTCGGGAAACGAAATATCGACCTGCGCGCGGCCGCTCGCGCGACGCTCGTCGATCATCTGCGGCAGGCGGTGCAGCGTTTGCGGACCGAACACGATATCGACGTACGGCGCGCGCGCGACGATCGATGCGCCTTCCTGGCTAGCGACGCAGCCACCCACGCCAATGATCAGATTCGGATTCGCGTCCTTCAGCTCGCGCACGCGGCCGAGGTCGGAGAAGACTTTTTCCTGCGCTTTTTCGCGCACCGAGCAGGTATTGAACAGGATCACGTCGGCGTCTTCCGGCGTGTCGGTCTTGACGAGTCCTTCAGCGGCACCGAGCACGTCGACCATCTTGTCGGAGTCGTACTCGTTCATCTGGCAGCCAAAGGTTTTTACATAAACTTTCTTGGTCATCGAATTTCGCCGGTCGCAGTGGTTAACCTGGGGGCGTCGTAAAAAGGTGAAGGAGGCCGCGGCGCGGGGCAGCGCGGCGCTTGGTGGCCGGCTTGCGCGTGTCTTTGCAGCGTAACTGCATATTATAGCCCTTCACGCTGCGGGGGTTTTAGCGCTCATCAGGCGCTCATTGGCTGCTCCAGCGGCAGTCCCAGCGGCAGTCCCAGCGGGCTTCCCGGTTGACCCGACACCTGCGCGAAGCGCTCGGCGAGGAAATCGAGCAGCGCGCGCACGCTCGCCCAAGGCGCGTGAGTCGTCAGTTGCTTGCCTCCGCCATGCTGATAACAGTGTGACGATAACTTCGTTGGGCGCGGCGAGAGCCGATGCTATCTTGCCTCCACTTACTGCTCTTGCGCCGCTGGGCGGCGCTCTGGAGGCCAATATGCATTCCCCGCTCGCGCTGGTCCGCGATCCTTCGGCCGATGGCGATACCAACGCCGCGCCGCGCTCTGCCGAACCCTTCGATGCGCTCGAACAGCTGGTCGGCGTGAATCTGGCGCGGCTGCGCGCCGAACGCCAGCTTTCGCTCGATGCGCTGGCGCGCGCGTCCGGCGTGTCGCGCGCGATGCTCGCGCAAATCGAGTCGGCGCGCAGCGTGCCGTCGATCAAAGTGCTGTGCAAGGTGGCGGCGGCGCTGAAGGTGTCGGTGGCGGCGTTCCTGCGGCGTCACGCGACCAACGGCTTCGAGCATCTGCCGGCCGAGCGTTCGGCCCGCGTGGTCAGCGCGAACGGGCGCTACTCGGTGCGCCCGCTGTATCCCGACGACGAGTCGATCGCCGCCGAGTTTCACGAGCTGCGGATCGCGCCGCTGCATACGGAGGCGGGCATTCGCCGCGCGCCGGGCACGACGGTGAATCTGGTGGTCAGCGACGGCACGCTCGAAGTCAGCGTGCACGACCAGCGCCAGCTGCTCGCGACCGGCGACGCAATCGTGTTCGACGCCGACCAGCCGCACAGCCTGCGCAATCCCGGCGACACCGAGGCGCGCGCGTTTCGCGTGACGCTGCGAGCTGAGACGCCGCCGCGCTGGGAAGTGCAGGCCGCGAGCGCCGCCCGCGATGAAGCTGCGCGCGAAGGCGTGCCGGGTTGAGAATCGACGGCATTCGAGGTTCTGGTGCAGCTCGGGGCGTCAATGCAGGGCCAACGCCCCCAGTAGGGTCTTTGTTCGTCGCGCTGCAGCGCTTGCGCGACTGTTGTATGCTTCGCCGGCCGGTCAAACCGGCAATCAGTGCGTCTTCAGGGCGGGGTGCAATTCCCCACCGGCGGTAGGCCGACAGCGCGACAGCGTGAGCCGGCAAGCCCGCGAGCGCCCGCATCGAGTGGTCTTCGCAGTAGCGGAGCTTGCGGCGGGGTCAGCAGATCTGGTCAGAAGCCAGAGCCGACGGTGATAGTCCGGATGGAAGAAGATGTGCAGATAGTCATGTGCGTTCCGCGATGCCGCCCGTAGCTTGGGCGGCTGATGATCGTCCGCTTTCGTGCGGCGTGCCAGGCGGCAGCGCGTCAGTCTGTTTGCAATGCCCTGAAACGTTTTTCGCCCCACTTTTGCGATGAGCGTTTCAACATGTCCTTTGCTACTTTTCCCGCTCCGTCGACGATTGCAGACGATGCCTTCGCCGATCTCCCTCTGCTTGCCACCGAAGCCGTTCCGCTGCGTATCGCCGCCGCCTTGCAGGCACTGCGCGAGGGTCGCGCCGTGGTGCTGCAGGACGACCACGACCGCGAGAACGAAGCCGATCTGATCGTCGCGGCCGAGCGCCTGTCGGTCGAAACGATGGCGCTCCTGATCCGCGAATGCAGCGGCATCGTGTGTCTGTGCCTGCCCGACGACAAGATCCGCGCGCTCGAGCTGCCGCCGATGGCCGTCAACAACGAAAGCCGTCACGGCACCGCGTTCACGGTGTCGATCGAAGCGCGTGAAGGCGTCAGCACCGGCGTGTCCGCGCAGGATCGCGTGACCACGATCCGCGCCGCGATCGCCGATACGGCCACGCCCGCCGACATCGTGCGCCCCGGCCACGTGTTCCCGCTGCGCGCGATGCCCGGCGGCGTGCTGGCACGGCGCGGCCACACCGAAGGCACCGTCGATCTGGCGATCCTCGCGGGCCTGAAGCCGGCCGGCGTGCTGTGCGAACTGATGAACGCCGATGGCACGATGACGCGCGGTGCGGACGTCGAACGCTTTGCCGCGCAACACGATCTGCCGATGCTGACGATCGCCGAGCTGGTCGAGTTTCGCGAGACGCTCGCGCGGGTGCGCGAGGGCGCGATGGCCGAGGCTTGACGGGCCATCCATCGAACGGCACGAGACGCCATGACGCAAAAAGCCGGTTCTTCGCAAGAAGAACCGGCTTTTTTTATCGGCGTTGCGCGAAACCGCTACGACTGCAGGTCGCCGAACTCGCCGCGCACGCCCGCGTCGATCAGCGCCGGCAGTTCATCCATATGCTTGATGATTCGCGTGATGCCCATCGCGCGCAGCGCATCCGCATAGCCGTCCGGAATATGGCTCGCGCCGACGAAGGCGATCGTCTTCATGCCGGCCGCGCGCGCCGCGTTCAGGCCCGAGACGCTGTCTTCGACGACGAGGCAGCGCGCGGGCTCGACGCCGAGCGACGTGGCCGCGAACAGATAGACATCGGGATAGGGCTTTGGCCGCGCGACCTGCTCGGCGCTGAACACCCGCTCGCCGAAAATCTGCTGCAGACCGGCCCGCCGCACCGATGCGCTCACACGTGTCATGCGGCTGTTCGACACGACTGCGGCCGGCAGCGTCACGCGCTGCAGCGCGTCGCGCACACCGTGGATCGGACCGAGCGACGCGGCGAGCGCGAGCTCGACATTGTGCTCGATCGCATCGAGGAAGTTCGCGGGCAGTGTGATGTCGAACTGCTTTTCGAGGCCGGCGAGAAAGCGCGAGGTTTGCTGGCCGAACGCGGTTTTGATGACGGGGGCGAAATCGATGCCGGGGAAGGTGGCCGTCAGCGTGTCGAACATCACGCGATCGGCGATGACTTCACTGTCGACGAGCACGCCGTCGCAGTCACAGATGAGGTGGTCGATCATGCCTGAAAAACGATAAGCGCAACGCGCGCGGGCGGCGGGTTGCGGGGCCCGCGCGCCACGGTGAAAAGCGACATCATACGTGCTTTCGGACCACGTCCTTTCGATGTTCTGCGTGCCCGCGGCCTGACGACCTTACGGTGTATCGGCCCAAGCCTTCGCCGCGCGGATCGCGCGCTGCCAGCCATCGAGGCAGGTCCTGATCTCCGCGTGCGGCCGCGCCGGTGTGAAGCGATGTTCGAGCTTCCACTGGCTCTTCAACTCGTCGATATCCTTCCAGTAGGCGACCGCGAGACCGGCCAGATAGGCGGCGCCGAGCGCGGTCGTCTCCGACACCTGGGGGCGCACCGTGTCGACGCCGAGGATGTCGGCCTGGAACTGCATCAGCAGATTGTTCGCGCAGGCGCCGCCATCCACGCGCAGCTCGCCGATGCGAATGCCCGAGTCGGCTTCCATCGCCTTCAGCACATCGAGCGATTGATACGCGATCGAATCGAGCGCCGCGCGCGCGATGTGCGCGGAGGTCGTGCCGCGCGTGAGCCCGAACAGCGTGCCACGCGCATGCGCGTTCCAGTGCGGAGCGCCGAGGCCGGCGAACGCAGGCACGAGATACACGCCGTCGCAATGCGGCACGCTGCGCGCGAGCGTTTCGATTTCGGCCGCGCTCCTGATGATGCCGAGGCCGTCGCGCAGCCACTGCACCACCGCGCCGGCGATGAAGATGCTGCCTTCGAGCGCGTAGTCGATACGCTCGCCGATCTGCCAAGCGATCGTCGTGACCAGATTGTTCTTCGATTCGATCGGTTTGGCGCCCGTGTTCATCACGAGGAAGCAGCCGGTTCCGTAGGTGTTCTTGACCATGCCGGACTCGGTGCACATCTGGCCGAACAATGCGGCGTGCTGATCGCCGGCGATGCCCGCGAGCGGAATCTTCGATGCGAACACGGTGGTCACCGTCGGTCCGTACACCTCCGACGACGGCCGCACTTCCGGCAGCATGTTGCGCGGAATGTCGAGTGCGGCGAGCAGTTCGTCGTCCCACTTCAGCGTGTGGATGTTGAACAGCATCGTGCGCGACGCGTTGGTTACGTCGGTGATGTGCAGCGCGCCCTTCGTGAAGTTCCACATGAGCCAGCTGTCGACGGTGCCGAACGCGAGCCGGCCCTGACGCGCTTTTTCGCGTGCGCCTTCGACGTTGTCGAGAATCCAGCGGATCTTGGTCGCCGAGAAGTACGAGTCGATCGGTAGACCGGTCTTCGCGCGCACGCTCGCTTCGAGACCTTGCGCTTTCAGTTCGTCGCAGAAGTCGGCGGTGCGGCGGTCCTGCCAGACGATCGCGTTGTAGATCGGGTGGCCGGTTTCCCGATCCCACACGATCGTGGTTTCGCGCTGGTTCGTGATGCCGATCGCCGCGATCGATGTGCCGTTCATGCCGGCTCGCGTTACCGCCTCGGCGGCGACGCCGGCCTGGGTCGACCAGATTTCCCGCGGATCGTGCTCGACCCAGCCAGGCTGCGGGTAGATCTGCTGGAATTCCTTTTGCGCGCTCGACACGACGTTGCCGCGCCGGTCGAACAGCATCGCGCGCGAACTGGTGGTGCCTTGGTCAAGCGCGAGGACGTACTGATCCTGCATTGTCTCTTCTCCATGCATGTTGCGGATCGCCGGATCGTTTGGCCGGCGATGCGAGCGGCGTGTTGTTGTGAGCGAGCCGCCATAGTTTGAGGGTGCGTGCCGGCGTCGTCCAGCCGAAGCTGCGGTGGGTGGCCGGCTCCGCTCGCCGGGTGTCGTCTGCCGCGTCGCCTAGGCGCTCTGCCGGACCGGTTCACGCGCGAACCATGTGTCGATGTCGCGCGTGACATGCTCGAGCGTGTCCGGCTCGACATGCAGGCCGAGCTTCGAGCGCCGCCACAGCACGTCCTGCGCGGTGCGCGCCCATTCGGTATCGCGCAGATAAATCAGCTCTGCTTCGTGCAGACCCGGCGCGAACTCGCGACCGAGCTCGGCGCGCGAGTGCGCCGAGCCGATCACGCGATTCGCGCGCGTGCCATACGCGCGCGCGAGCCGATGCGCGAGCGATGCCGGCAGCCACGCATGTTCGCGCGAGAACTCGCCGAGGAAGCGATTGAAGTTCGCCTGCGCGATGTCGCCGCCCGGCAGCGGCGCGTCGGCGGTCCACGCGGGCGCGCCGTGGTGCAGCGCGTCGGTGAGCGTATCGACGGCCTGCTCGGCGAGCTTGCGAAACGTCGTGATCTTGCCGCCAAACACCGACAGCAGCGGCGCCTCGTTCGCGGGCGCATCGAGTTCGAGCGAGTAGTCGCGCGTGAGCGCCGACGGATTGTCCGCGCTCTCGTCCTCCAGCAGCGGGCGTACGCCCGAATAGCTCCAGCGCACGTCGGCGGGCGAGATCTTCTGCCTGAAGTAGCGGTTGATCGAATCGCACAGGTACTGCGTTTCGTTAGCGTCGATCGCGACTTGCGACGGGTCGCCGCGATATTCGAGGTCGGTCGTGCCGATCAGCGTGTAGTCGTGCTCGTAGGGAATCGCGAAGATGATCCGCTTGTCCGGGTTCTGAAAGATGTACGCGTGGTCGTGCTCGAACAGGCGCCGCGTGACGATGTGGCTGCCCTTGACGAGCCGCACGCTATGCGACGACGGCCGGCCGAGCGCGCCTTGCAGCAGCTCGCCGACCCACGGGCCCGCCGCGTTCGCGATCGCGGCGGCCCGCGCGTCGAGAGTCGTGCCGTCCGCGCGTTGCAGTTGCGCGCGCCACTCGCCGCCGGCGCGCACTGCGTTGAGCAGCTTCGTGCGCGTGAGGATCGTCGCGCCGCGCTCGTGCGCGTCGAGCGCGTTCAGCACGACGAGGCGCGCGTCGTTGACCCAGCCGTCCGAATAAATGAAGCCGCGCTTGATCGTGTCGACGAGCGGCGCGCCGGCCGGATGCCGGCTCATCACGATGCCGCGCGAGCCCGGCAGCAGTTCGCGTTTAGCCAGATGGTCGTACAGGAAAAGACCCGCGCGGATCAGCCACGCGGGGCGCAACTCGGGCATGTGCGGCATCACGAAGCGCAGCGGCCAGATGATGTGCGGCGCCGCGCGCAGCAGCGTTTCGCGCTCCTGCAGCGCCTTGCGCACGAGCCCGAACTCGCGGTACTCGAGGTAGCGCAGCCCGCCGTGGATCAGCTTGGTGCTCGCCGACGACGTGTGCGCGGCCAGATCGTCCCGCTCGCACAGCAGCACCGACAGGCCGCGGCCAGCCGCGTCGCGGGCGATGCCGGCGCCGTTGATCCCGCCACCGACGACGAGCAAATCGTATTTCGTGCGTTGCGTCACCTGCCGAGCCCTCCTGGATCGAATCTGGAAGTCAGTTGGAAAGCTAATTGAACGAATCATGTTCGTTTTCGAACTTTAAGGAACATATTCGAAAAAGTAAAGTTCGCTTGATTTGAACGAACGTGGATCGAATGGCGACCGAGTGGCGTAACGCGCGAGCGCGGACGATACTCTTGGCAGCAGCCATTTCGAGGTGATGAATGCGAGGATTTTTGATGATCGGCGCTGCCGCGCTTCTGGCAGGATGCGTGAGTACGCCGAGTCTGGAAGGGACGAGGGGCGCGACGTCGTTCGAGGCGTTGCAGAAGATGTGCTCGCCGCAGACCGTCGACTACGGCCACGACGCGCAGATCGTCTACGAGACGTTCTTCGATGCGTATGTGGCGAACCGGCGCGGCCGGCTGTCGAACGACGACTTCTGCGCGTTCCAGGCGTCGATCGCGCAGCGCCATGCGAGCGAGGGGACAAGCAGCGATCCGAAGGTGCGCAACCAGTGGGTCGAGTTCTTCAACGAGCAGCGCGCAAGGGCGCTCAGCTGGCGGGCGACTGTCGATCCGACCTTGCGTAGCGGCTAAGTGGCAGCGGGTTGACCGGTGGGCACGACGCTCGCGCCGTCTGCCAGGCGCACCGGTTCACTTTTGCGGCGCCAACGCTCCGCGCCACAGCATGCGCAGGATCTGCGCGAACACCGCTTCGCGCGACGGCTCATGTGCGCCGTCGTCGGCGGAATCGGCCTGTCGTGCCGCCGGCGGCGGCAACTGGTTCGCGAGCGCGAGCATCGTGAAGCCGTGCAGGCTCGTCCAGTACGCGTAGCCGATCAGACGCGGATCGCCTTCGAGAACACCCGCCTCGACGAGCCGCTCGAAGTGCGCTTCCAGCAGGCGCCACGCGCGTTGCGACGCCGCGGCCAGCTCGGGGTAAGCGCCTTGCTGTTGCGGCGTCTGATCGAACATCAAACGATAGGCGTGCGGCTCATCGAGCGCGAAGTCGACATAGGCCCGGCTGACGGCGCTGTGATCGATGGCGGGGGCATTCGCGGGGATCGCTTTCGCGGCCGCTTCGAGGCGCGCGGCGAAGCGGTTGAACGCGGCGGCGCGGACCATCGCCAGAATTTCTTCCTTGTCGCGGAAATAGCGATACGGTGTCATCGCGCTGCAGCCGAGCTCCTTCGCCAGCTCGCGCATCGTCACGCCTTGTGCGCCGCGGGTCGCAAACGCGTTTTCCGCGACGCGTCGCATCGCTTCGCGAAACTGCTGGATGTCGTCGGCGGAGAGCGTCTTGGGCATGCGCGAGGGCGGGAAGTCCGTCGCGTGAATTTACTGTGTAAATGAGATGCGCACAACAAAGGGCCGCAAAGGCGGCCCGCTGTCAACTGCAGCGAAAACTCACGAATAACGTTTGATGGCCCGCAATGCGGTGTCGCCGGTTTCCGTCACGCGCCATTCTTCGTTGCCCGATGCGAGGCGTTCGAGTTGCACCAGTTGGCGTTCGAGCAACGCATCGAGTTCTTCTCGGTCCATTTCGACCTGGTTGGGGGCGTCCTTGACGAGCAACAACGTGGCGAATTCATGCGGACTCAGCATCGTTCTCTCCATGTCAGCAAATTGCGGACAGCCTTGCAGTCGACCGGTAGGCCGGGGCGGGGGTCCGCTAAAGATCAGGGCGGGAGGTACGGCTTACACGACAGATTCAGACAACCGACGCCGTGCGAAACTCGCAACGTACGCTGGGGAACTGGAGTGTAGGCGAGCACCGATGAAACGCCAACCTGGTCCCCGTAAATTTTCCATTTGACAATTGGCCGCGCGATAGGCGGTCCGGCCCTGCAGCCAAATTCTTGATTTCACGCGAGGTTTTGCGTGCACCGCAGCATGGCGGAGAACGCCTGGAATTATCCGGCGATGTAGATTTGACAATTCGCGGCGTTCAGAGCCTCGGCCATGTCGGCGGGTGGGGCGGCGTCGGTGAACAGCGCGTCGATCTGCTCGAGATGTCCCTGGCGAACTAGCGCGGGACGACCAAACTTGGAGTGATCGGCGGCGAGGAAAACGGTGCGCGCGTGCTCGATGATCGCCTCGGCGACACGCACTTCGCGCGTATCGAAATCGCGCAGCGTACCGTCCGTTTCGATGCTCGACGTGCCGATGATAGCGAAGTCGACCTTGAACTGGCGGATGAAGTCGATCGCCAGTTCCCCGACGATGCCCTTGTCCCACGGTCGCACGATGCCGCCCGTCACCAGCACTTCGCAGTCCGGGTAGCCGCTCATCATGCTCGCGACGTTCAGATTGTTCGTGATCACGCGCAAGCCGCGGTGGCGGTTCAGCGCGCGTGCCACCTCCTCGGTGGTCGTGCCGAGGTTGATGAACAGCGATGCCTGGTCCGGAATGTGAGTGGCCACCAGCGCCGCGATGCGTCGCTTCTCTTCATGGAACATGCGCTGGCGCGCGGTGTAGGAGACGTTCTCGGAACTGGTCGGCAGACTGGCGCCGCCGTGATAGCGGCGCAGCAGGTTCATATCGGCGAGCCAGTTGACGTCGCGGCGGATCGTCTGCGGGGTGACGTCGAAGTGGCTCGCGAGGTCGTCCACGGTCACGAAGCCGTCGCGTTGCACCCACTCCAGCAATTCCTGTTGCCGGGCGTTGAGAGTCAGGCGGGGGTCTCGTGTCATGTGTGGTGTGTCGTGGCTCTTGTGTCGGCGTGGTCCGTCGCCGTCTCAAGCGGCTGGCCAAAAGCCGGCCGTCGACGAACGCGGTTGCGGCTATTGTAAGACCATCGCGCCTCTTGTCCGCCAGCTGGCGCAGTCCGCTGGAATTCGCCGCGAGCACTCCGGATTTGCTCAATCCCCTCATTCAGGCGCATTCCGCATTTATTCATTTGATAAATGAATTTGTTTTTTGGCGCGCTTCGCGATGCAATCCAGGGTTTCGCGATTTACCTGCTTTACAACCTTTCCCCTGATGTCCGGCGACTTTTTCGTGCCGGCCGCGCTTTCGAGAGTGTTCGACATGACTGGCTTCAGCAACTGGCAAAACCCTTATCCGACGCAACGTCTGCCCGTATTCGCACGCAACATCGTTTCGACCTCGCACCCGCTCGCCGCACAGGCCGGGCTGCGCATGCTGTGGAAAGGCGGCAATGCCGTCGATGCGGCCATCGCGGCCGCCGCCGCGATCACGGTGGTCGAGCCGGTGTCGTGCGGCCTGGGCGGCGACGCGTTCGCGCTCGTGTGGGACGGCAAGAAGCTGCATGGTCTGAACGCGTCGGGCGTAGCGCCGGCCGCGTGGAACGTCGATTACTTCAAGCGCAAATACGGCGAGGAAAACGGCCTCGCGCAGCAGCCGAAGCGCGGCTGGGATGCGGTCACCGTGCCGGGTGTGATCGCCGGCTGGGAAGCGCTGCACCAGAAGTTCGGCAAGCTGCCGTTCGCCGAGCTGATGGAGCCGGCCATCGAAATCGCCGAGCGCGGTCACGCGGTGGCGAGCATCGTCGCTTACAAGTGGGCAGCCGCGGTGCCGGAGCTGAAGGACCAGCCGGGCTTCGCGCAAACCTTCATGCCGCGCGGCCGCGCGCCCGAGGTCAGCGAGATGGTGCGCTTCCCCGGTCACGCGAAGACGCTGCGCCTCATCGCCGAGCAAGGCCCGCGCGCGTTCTACGAAGGCGAGATCGCCGAGCGGATCGCCGCGTTCGCGCGCGCAGGCGGCGGCGCGCTGAGCGCCGACGATCTGCGCAACTACCGCGCTGACTGGGTCGAGCCGATCGGCAAGGACTATCGCGGCTACACCGTGCACGAGATTCCGCCGAACGGCCAGGGCATCGCGGCGCTGGTTGCGCTCGGCATCCTGGAAAAGTTCGACGTGAAGTCGCTAAAGGTCGACAGCGTCGAGTCGCAGCATCTGCAGATCGAAGCGATGAAGCTCGCGTTTGCCGATGTGTATCGCTACGTCGCCGATCCGCGTTCGATGGAAGTCACGCCCGAGCAGATGCTCGACGACGCGTATCTGAGTTCACGCGCGAAGCTGATCGATCCGAAGCGCGCGACGCACTTCGACTTCGGCATGCCGAAGTCGGGCGGCACGATCTACCTGTCGGCCGCGGACGAGAGCGGCATGATGGTCAGCTTCATCCAGTCGAACTACATGGGCTTCGGCTCGGGTGTCGTGGTGCCCGACAGCGGCATCGCGCTGCAGAACCGCGGCTGCGGCTTTTCGATGGACCCGAAGTCGCCGAACGTCGTCGAGGGCGGCAAGCGGCCGTTCCACACGATCATTCCGGCATTCCTCACGCAGCAGGTGAACGGCCAGCAGGAAGCGGTGATGAGCTTCGGCGTGATGGGCGGCGACATGCAGCCGCAAGGTCATCTGCAGACCGTGGTGCGCATGCTCGACTACGGACAGCAGCCGCAGGCCGCGTGCGATGCGCCGCGCTGGAAGGTCAACCGCGACTTCACGGTCGATATCGAGTCGACGCTCGATCCGAAGACCACCGAGGGCCTGCAGAAGCTCGGCCACACGATCAAGTCGGTCGACGATCCGTACATGGACTTCGGCTCCGGCCAGTTCGTCTGGAAGCTCGATCGCAACGAGCCGGAGCGCGGCTACGTGGCGGCCAGCGACAGCCGCCGCGACGGTCTGGCGGCCGGCTTCTAGGCCACGACGAGGCAACGCGCGGAGCTGAGCTGACACCGGAGCTCAGCTCAGACACCCGGGCAACAGGCGACGAACGCGCGGCATTCCGTATGCCGCGCCAATGCGCGCCCACCAGCCGCCTCGCCGATGCAGGCGAAGCCGCGCCCGACACAGCTTTCACGCAGCAGACACGCAGGAGACCATCATGAACACCCCCGCATCGCATTCGACAAGCGCTTCCCCTCACGCCGCGCCGCTTTCGAAAGCGATGGTGCGGCGGATCGTTTTCTCGTCGTCGATTGGCAACGCGCTCGAGTGGTTCGACTTCCTGGTTTATGGCTACTTTGCGACGATCATCGCGAAACAGTTCTTCCCGATGCAGGACGAGTGGCTGTCGACGCTGCTCGCGATCGCCACCTTCGGCATCTCGTTCCTGATGCGCCCTCTCGGCGCGATCGTGCTCGGCGTGTACGGCGACCGCAAGGGGCGCAAAGCGGCGCTGACGCTCGCGATCGCGCTGATGATGGTCGGTACTTTCACGATGGCCGTGATGCCGCCGTTTTCGACGATCGGTCTCGCGGCGCCGCTGCTGGTGCTGTTCGCGCGGCTCGTGCAGGGCTTCGCGGTCGGCGGCGAGTTCGGCAGCGCGACCGCGTTCATGGTCGAACACAGCGCGACGCGGCGCGGCTACTACGCGAGCTGGCAGTTCGCGAGCCAGGGTCTCGCGGCGATCACCGCGGCCGCCTTCGGTTCGCTGCTGACCGCGTGGCTGCCGGCCGAGCATCTGAACAGCTGGGGCTGGCGTGTGCCGTTCGGGTTCGGTCTGCTGGTCGGGCCGGTCGGCTACTACATCCGCTCGCATCTGGACGAGACGCCCGAATTCCTCGCATTGCGTGAAGAGCGGGCGGCTAGCGAAGCGGCCGGCGAACACAAGGTCCTGAACGGATCGAAGGACGCGTCGTTCTCGAATCAGTGGGTCAACCTGCTGCTCGCGATCGGCATTGTTGCGCAGTCGACGGTCGGGGTGTACGTGCTGCAGCTCTATATGCCGCTCTACGCGGTCAAGCAGCTGCATATGGCGGCGGCCGCCTCGTTCGGCGTGGTCGTGCTGAACGGCGGCATGCAGTTCATCTTCTCGCCGATCATGGGCGCGCTGTCCGATCGCATCGGCCGAATTCGTATCATGCTGAGCACGTCGATCCTGATGGGCCTGCTGATCTATCCGATGTTCGCATGGTTGCAGACACATCCGACGATTGGCTGGCTGCTCGTGCTGCAAGGCGTCGCCGGTATTTTCAAGGCCTCGTACTCGGGGCCGATGCCCGCGCTGATGTCGGAGATCTTCCCGACCCAGGTACGCTCGACTGGCCTTTCAATCGGCTACAGCATCGGCGTGACGATCTTCGGCGGCTTCGCGCCGACCATCGTCGAAACCTTCATTCATCTGACCGGCGACAAACTCGCGCCGAGTTATTACGTGCTGCTTGCGGCGGTGCTTTCGGGCGCATCGCTGATCATCGTCGCGCTGCGCATGCGTCGTGTGCGTCCCGTCTCGGGCGAGGTACAACCTGCCTGAGGAGGAGGGGGCCGCCTGGGGCGCCCGTGTCCACAATCCGCCGGACGTGGTGTGTGTCCGAAAAGCCAGCCTTTTGGGCTGGTTTTTTTTTGCCTTGCAGACATCGTTTTTAATCCGCTGCAAGATTTCGACTATCTTGGAATCGGAACTGCGTCGTTGCGGCATGGTCTGTGCTGTGTGAACTGCATGGTCGGATATCTCCGGCTAACATGCAGAGTACAAGGGCCCAACTCTAATTCACGGCGTTGTATCCGGCACGGAGAACATCACGGCGAGCGCGGGGGCGGTTGCGAAGAACTCCACGGGTCGGTACAGCATGGGAGCAAGACACAATGCACACGGAGCTGAACCATGTCATGCCCTGGCGGATCGAGGACATCGATCTGACGCGCATCGACCGGCAGAAGGCCGCGGCCAACGAAGACCTGCTGCTGTTGTTGTGCGCGGCATCGTTCATCGAAAGCGGCACTGATCTCTACACCAGCAATCTGAGTACATTTTTCAACGACGACCCGGAGGTCTCGGCCTGGCTCAACCACGAGTGGGAGCCCGAGGAAATGCAGCACGGCCGGGCGCTGCAGACCTATATCGCGTATGTATGGCCCGAGTTCGACTGGCATGCCGCGTTCCGCAATTTCATGGACGAGTATTCGCTGACTTGCTCGGTCGACGATTTCGAAAAGACCCGCGCCTTGGAGATGGTCGCGCGTTGCGTCGTCGAAACGGGTACCGCGACGCTGTATCGAGCGATCAACGAATGCTCGGATGAGCCGGTGCTCAAGCAGATCACCGACAACATCCGCACCGACGAAGTCCGTCATTACAAGCACTTTTTCAGGTACTTCAAGAAGTACAACCGGATCGAGGGCAACGGCCGGCTCGCGGTGCTCGGCGCGTTGATGCGCCGCGTGATGGAAATCAAGAACGAAGATTCGGAGATCGCATTGCGCCACGTGTTCGCGATTCGCTATCCGGAGCGCGTGCACGACTCCGCATATAACCGCGAGCGCGCGGCGCGCATCAATAAGCTGGTGCGGCGCAATCTGTCCGCCGACATGTGCGTGAAGATGCTGCTCAAGCCGCTCGATCTGCCGGCGCGCATTCAGCCGGGTGTGCATTATCCGCTCGCGAAGATCACGCAGCATGTGTTCTTTCGCTGAGCCTTGAAAGCGAATCAAAGAGCACAGCCCGCATCAGCCCGCATCAGCGGGCTTTGCTTTTTTCGAGGCATGATTGAGCTTTACCCACTACTTCGACTGGATCGATGGCATGAGCGATTCCTCCTCCGCATCACCGTCCGCGCGTCCGCTCGAACAGAATGTGTTCGACGAATGGCCGGCCAACGTGCGCGCGTTGTTCGACGGTTCGTCGCTTGCGGACAAGGTGGGTTTCACCGCGTCGCTGTTGAGCGTCGATGCGAACGGGCACGTGCGCACATCGCTGTTGAGCGTCGGCGAACTCTATGCACCCGACTCGCGCACGCTGTGCATTGCGCTATGGCCGCAGGCGCGCGCGACGGGCGCGATTGCGCAAAGCGGGCGCGCGGCGCTGAGCTTTGTATGCGATGCGGCGTTCTATCAGGTGCAATTGCGTATCGCGCCGCTGCCCGGTGTTGCGGGCGATGACAGCGGCCTCGTCTATCTGCTCGGCTCGATCGACACAGCGGAAGCGCAAAGCGTCCGTTATGCGCGCCTGACGGGCGGCATCACGTTCGAATTGCAGGGAGAGGGGAGTGCAGTGCTCGAGCGATGGGAACAGCAGATCGAGCATTTGAAGCGGGCTGCCGCCGCGAGCAGCCGTTAGTCTTCGAGCAGGGAAGCGCTAACGGCTGGTACGCACGCTGGCAGCCCTTAGGCCGAGCGACGCTTAACGGCCGCGGTCGCCGTTGCGCGACGGTTGCGCGCCACGCGTCGCATCGTTGCGCTTCACGCCGCCGCCGAGCAACGCGCCCGGATTGCCGTTGGGCGAACGATTGCCTTGAGGCTTGCGCGGCGCGTGGTGCGCGGGAGCGCCATCATGCGCGGCGGCACGCGGCCGATCGTCCTGCCGCTGAGTATCGCGACGCGGCTGACCGCCATTGCCGGCCGGCTTCGCACCTTGCGGCCGCGGCGCGGGCTGAGCGTTCGACGCACGCTGTCCCGAACGCTGACCGGAGCCTTGAGCCGGCTTGGCCGATGCGCCACCACCAGCAGCGCCGTCACGACGCCCCGTGCCTTGTCCCTGGCGCTGTGAACGCCCGCCGCCACCCTGGCCGCGTCGCTGGATCGGCTCCGGCTTCGCGCTCGGGTCCGGCTCGAAACCGGCGATAACTTCCTGCGGGACCGGCCGCTTGATCAGCTTCTCGATGTCCTTCAGCAACTGCAGTTCATCGACGCACACGAGCGACACCGCCTCGCCCGTCGCGCCCGCGCGACCCGTGCGGCCGATGCGGTGCACGTAGTCTTCTGGCACGTTCGGCAGATCGAAGTTGACCACGTGCGGCAGCTGATCGATATCGATGCCGCGTGCGGCGATGTCGGTTGCCACCAGCACCTGCAGCGTGCCGTCCTTGAACTCGGCAAGCGCGCGCGTGCGGGCCGATTGGCTCTTGTTGCCGTGGATCGCGAGCGCGCTGATGCCGTCCTTCGTCAGCTGCTCGGCGAGGCGGTTCGCGCCGTGCTTGGTGCGCGTGAACACGAGCACCTGGAACCAGTTGTGCTGCCGGATCAGATGAGTGAGCAGCTCGCGCTTGCGGTCGCGATCGACCGGGTGAATCTTTTGCGCGACCGTTTCGGCCGTCGTGTTGCGGCGCGCGACTTCGATCAGCGCCGGTGAATCGAGCAGGCTGTCGGCGAGCGCCTTGATCTCGTCGGAGAAGGTTGCCGAGAACAGCAGGTTCTGCCGCTTCGGCGGCAGCTTCGCGAGCACGCGCTTGATGTCGTGGATGAAACCCATGTCGAGCATGCGGTCCGCTTCGTCGAGTACGAGAATCTCGAGATGCGACAGGTCGATGGTCTTCTGCTGCATGTGATCGAGCAGACGGCCCGGCGTCGCGACGACGATGTCAACGCCGCGCTTGAGCGCATCGATCTGCGGATTGATGCCGACACCGCCGAACATCACGGTCGACTTCAGCTTCAGATACTTGCCGTACGCACGCACGCTTTCTTCGACCTGCGCGGCGAGTTCGCGCGTCGGCGTGAGGATCAGCGCGTGCACCACGCGCTTGCCGCCGGCGGCCGGCGACATCGAATTCAGGCGCTGCAGGATCGGCAGCGTGAAGCCGGCGGTCTTGCCGGTGCCGGTTTGCGCGCCGGCGAGCAGATCGCCGCCGTTGAGCACGGCCGGGATCGCCTGAGTCTGGATCGGAGTCGGGCTGGTATAGCCGAGTTCATTGACAGCGCGGACCAGCGGTTCGGACAAGCCGAGGGAATCAAAAGACATAGAAGCTCTTTGCAATGCAGTTTCGCGAACGGCCCCGCTGAGCCCATAGGGCCCCAACGCGGAAAAACCAGCGCGGCATCGACACGCCCGCATGGCGTGTGCGAGGCCGCAGCCCGGTTCCGTTCACGGAGAAATCGGCGGCACGCTCACAGATGTGCCGAATGTTTCAACGCGCTATGCAGACACGTCGACTGGCCTTAAGTTGCAATTCGTCGCCGTGGAACGTCACGCGACATAGCGCGCGACACTGACGAATTGACACAGACTGCCCGCCAGTACGAACAGGTGCCAGATACCATGTCCGTGGCGGATGCGCTCGTCGTTGATGAAGAAATAGATGCCGGCGCTGTAGATGACGCCGCCGGCCACGAGCCACGCGGTACCCGCGGCCGGCAATGCCTGCACCAGCGGGCGGACAGCTACGAGCGCGAGCCATCCCATCAACACATACAGCACCATCGACACGCTGCGGGTGCGTCGCCCGAGCGTGAGTTCCTGCACGATGCCGAGGGCAGCGAGCCCCCAGCTCACGCCGAATAGCGACCAGCCCCACGGTCCACGCAACGTGACGAGCGTGAACGGCGTGTAACTGCCGGCGATCAGCAGGTAGATCGCCGAATGATCGCATTTCTGCAGAATCGCCTTCAGTCGCGCATGGCTGACGCTGTGATACAGCGTCGAGATCGCATACAGCACGAACAGCATCGCACCATACACGCTGAAGCTGACGACCTTGTACGCGTCGCCGGCGAGCGCGCCCATCGTGACGAGCGCCGCCAGCCCCACCACCGACAGCACGGCGCCGACGAGATGGGTAATGCTGTTCAAACGCTCACCAAAGGGCACGACTCTTTCCTCCTGCACGGTCCCACGAAGGCGACCACCAACCCAAACAGGCCCACATGATACCGGTCCTGAAAAAACGAAGGGCGCGGCCGCGAAACTCGCAGGCCGCGCCCAGGGTACGTGAAACCCTGCTTAGTCGAGCGGCGCCGAACGCAACTCGGCCACTTGCTGTGGCGACACGGCCGTACCGTGGTTGCCCCAAGACATACGGATGTACGTCACGACCGCTGCGACTTCCTGATTCGACAGAGACTGTGCGAACGGCGGCATGCCGTACGGATGCGGGTTCGCGTCCGTGCTCGGCGGATAACCACCGTTCAGCACCATGCGGATCGGGTTGACCGCCGACGGCATCTGGATCGACTGGTTATTCGCGAGCGGCGGGAATGCCGGCGGCCGGCCGAGACCATTGTCTTCGTGACACTTCGCGCAGTTGTCAGCGTAGATCTTCTGACCTTGCTTCAGCAGTTCGCCGCCGAACTTTTCCGAGGTTTCGAGCTGCAGCGGTTCCGGTGCTTCGCTCTTCTGCGGAATCGTCTTCAGGTACGTCGCCATCGCGTTGATGTCTTCGGCCGACAGATACTGCAGGCTGTTGTGAACCACTTCGGCCATCGGACCGAACACCGCGCCGCGGCTCGACACGCCGGTCTTCAGCAGATCGGCGATGTCCCTCAGGTCCCAGTCGCCGAGGCCGGCTTCCTTGTTCGACGTCAGCGACGGCGCATACCAGTTCTGCAGCGGAATCAGACCGCCCGCGAACGCCGCCGAGCTGACGGGGCCGCCCATCGCGTTGATCGACGTATGGCACATGCCGCAGTGGCCGAGGCCTTCGACCAGATACGCACCGCGGTTCCATTCTACCGACTTGGTCGGGTCCGGCTTGAACTCGCCTTCACGGAAGAACAGCGTGCGCCAGCCGATCAGCATGTTGCGCTGGTTGAACGGGAATTTCAGTTCGTGCGGACGGCTCGGTACGTTGACCGGCGCGACCGAGCGCAGGTACGCGTAGATCGCGTCGGAGTCGGCGCGCGTGACCTTCGTGTAGCTCGTGAACGGGAAGCCCGGATAGAGCAGGCTGCCATCTTTCGAGCGGCCGGTGTGCATCGCGCGATAGAAGTCGTCCTGGGTCCACTTGCCGATGCCGTACTGGTCGTCTGGCGTGATGTTCGGCGTGAACATCGTGCCGAACGGCGTGGCCATCGGCAGGCCGCCGGCGAACGGCTGTCCGCCGCGCACGGTGTGGCAGGCGATACAGTCGCCCGCGCGGGCGAGGTACTCGCCCTTCTTGATCAGGTCGGCCTGGTCCGCGGGCGTTGCCGCGACGGCCGCGCCGCTGCTATGCAGATGGTCGCCGCCCGACCACAGGACGGGAACGAGTGCGGCGGCCGCGACCACGACGACTGCCGAGAGGGCGAACAAAGACTTGCGTTTCATTTGAATGTCTCTCCCGGCGCCTTATTGCGGTTCGCTGCCGCAGGCAAGCGGAGTCTTCAAGGAGCGGGCCGGAGCCGGCACGGGGTTTTGCGGAGCCTGCTGCGTGGCAAGCCAGGCCGCGACGGCGTTCACGTCTTCGTCGCTAAGGCGCGTGGCGATGGTGTGCATGCAGTCCGGTGCGATCGCACGACGCGTGCCCGAACGCCATGAGCCGAGCTGCGCGCTGATGTAATCGGCGTGCAGGCCGACGAGACCCGGGATCGCCGGTTCCATACCGGTCAGTGCCTTGCCGTGGCAGGCCGCGCAAGCGGGCACCTGCTTGTTCGCATCACCATGCAGCACGATCTGCTCACCGCGCGCGAGCGTGGAGGCGGAGGCCGTCGGCTTGGCCGGCGTCGGATACGGTGGGCGCTGCTGCGAGAAGAAGGTGGCGATCTGATGCAGGTAGTCGTCGGAGAGGTACGTGACGAGGTAGTTCATCGGCGGGTACTTGCGGCGCCCTTCACGGAAGTTCTGCAACTGATTGAACAGATATCCCGCCGGCTTGCCCGCGAGACGCGGGAAGTAATCGTTGTCGGTGCCTTGCCCATGCGAGCCGTGGCAGGCCGTGCAGCCTTGCACGCGGGCTTCCATCGTGTCGGGGGCCTTCGGTTGAGTCTGCGCTTTCGCAGCGCTATAGACACCCGCGGAGCCGATCAGCAGAAGGGCAAGCAACGGGCGGAAGAGGCGTCTTGAAGACACGCGTAACTCCATCAGAATCGGGGACCTGACCGAACTTCGGGCGGCTCGGTGTGAAGGACAGCCGTCGCTGCGGCGACGCAGCATTCTATCATCGAAGGGTGATGGTGACTATTTGCCGCATTAGATGCGGTTCCAGGTGTGACCACCATGCGACAGTGTGTCGCGTTTGCCAGTTTTGGACTTCAGTTGCGTCTGCGTCGTGCGTCGTGATCAATATCGTTGTCTCATCAAGCAAGGTTGAACCGATCCCCGTGCGCGCCATCGAAGCGTACACTTCCGGGCTCGCCGGCCGTCGTGCAGACGATGCGCGTCGTCGGCCCGGCTCTGTTTCGTTCGTTCTCATCCGCTATCGGCCCCACATGAAGCTATTCGATTTCTCCTCATCGACGCTGCGAGCGTTGATGTCCGGCGCGGTGGCGCTGGCCATGTCATCCACCGCGTTCGCGCATGCGCACCTGATCTCGAGCGTGCCGGCCGCGAACGCCGAGGCCGTCGCGCCCGCCGACGTGACCATCCATTTCACCGAGCCGCTCGAGCCTGCGTTCAGCAAGATCACACTCGCCGATACAAGCGGCAAGCCTGCGACTTCGACCGCGTCGACGGTCGATAGCGCGGACGCCCGCGAGATGCACCTCGCGCTGCCTCAGTTGACGAGCGGCCGCTATTCGGTGCACTGGGTCGCGGTGGCCACCGATGGCCATCGTACGCAAGGCGACTTCGGGTTCAACGTCAAATGAACTTCGACGCACTGTGGATCGGGCAGGTCGCAATGGCCGCGCTCATGAACGTCGCGTTCGGCTTCGCCGTTGGCTCGGCGCTACTCGGCGCATGGCTCGCGAAGGACGCGCAGCAAGGCACTTCACCGGCGCGGCCCGGCTGGATGCGCGCACATCGCTCGATGCTCGCGGCCACCATCGTGCTGGTGCTCGCGGATCTCGGCTGGCTGCTGTATCAGGCGGCGTCGATGAGCGGCGTCGCGTTGCCCGCGGCGTTCGGCGTGGTGCCGACGGTGCTGACGCAAACGCATGTCGGCTATGGTTGGAGCGTCGCGTTCGGCGGCGCACTGGTGCTGCTCGGCACCGCGCTGAGCCACGGCACCGGCATGCTGCGTAACACGCTGCTGTGGCTCGCGGTGCTCGCGATCTCGGCGGGCAAGGCGTCGCTCGGTCATGCGGCCGATGCCGGCGTCGTATCGGCCGCGATCGGCATGCAGACGCTGCACGTGCTCGCGACGAGCGTATGGGGCGGTGTCGCGATGGCCGCGGGCTTCGCGGTGCTGCCGGCGCTCGGCGCATCGACCGCGCGCGGCATGCTGATTCGCACGGCGACCCAGGTGTCGAACGTGTCGCTCGTCGCGGTCGGGTTGGTGTTGCTGTCGGGCGTATTCAATGCGGTGCGCGGCTCGGGCGGGTCGTTCGACGCGATTCAGGCGAGCACGTGGGGCCATGTGTTGACATTGAAGCTCGTGCTGGTCGCGCTCGCGCTGGTGCTCGGCGCGCTGAACCGCACGTCGGCGCTGCCGCGCCTGCGTCGTACCGCGTCGACGATGGATGCGCATACCTTCGTCAACGTGATCTATCTGGAAGCGCTCGTGATGATCGGCGTGTTCGTCGTCGCGGCCGCGTTGTCGCACACCGTGCCGGCGTTCGCTGCGCTCGGCTGAACGCGCGGCGCGCCGCATAAAAAAGCGCCGCACTGCAAAGCACGTGCGGCGCAATACACACGGTCGCCTGGCTGTGGCCAGCGCACCCGCTACTACTCTTCAGGCAAGCAGCGCGTCGTCGCGCGCGCGTTCCAGCAATGCAGGCGTCAGTCGCATCACGCGGTCCGGCTCGCTGCGCGCTTACTCGAGGCCGAGGCGATGACCGAGAATCGGCGCGCAGAACAACGCGATCGCGCAGCCCGCGGCCTTCCCTTCGAGTTCGGCGCCGGCAGCGTGCGTGCCGACCATCTGCGTGAGCAGATCGAAAACCTGCGGCACGCAGTACAGCACTGCCGCGGCGATAAAGAATTTCCCGACCACCGCGATGCTCCATCCGCGCTCGTAGGCGACCATCGCGCCGATGATGCGCAGCACGCCGAAGACAACCAGCGCACCGACCGCCGCCTGTTCGCGGATCAGATAGTCAGGAAGGAATTCGCCCATGGTGCTCCCCGCTGCATGCGTTGTCGGCATGCATTTCAGCAAGGAGCAGACCATGCGTCTGTCCGATACCGAACAAACGTCGCGAGAGCTGGGCGGGAGAAGGATGTGCGGGAATCGAGGCAGGGAGGGGCCCGCGCGTCACGTGGCCGGAACGCGCGGGCGCAATGGCCCACGAATCACCATTCGGCGACGCTGCCGTCCGCGTGACGCCACACCGGATTGCGCCAGCGATGACCGACCTTCGCCATCTCGCGCACCTTCTCTTCGTTGACCTCGATGCCGAGGCCCGGGCCTTGCGGGATCGACACGAAGCCGTCTTCATACTTGAAGACTTCCGGGTTCTTGATGTAATCGAGCAGGTCGTTGCCCTGGTTGTAATGGATGCCGAGGCTCTGTTCCTGGATGAACGCGTTGTAGCTGACCGCGTCGATCTGCAGGCAGGTCGCGAGCGCGATCGGGCCGAGCGGACAATGCAGCGCGAGCGCGACGTCGTAGGCTTCGGCCATCGCGGCGATCTTGCGGCACTCGGTGATGCCACCCGCATGCGAAGCGTCCGGCTGGATGATGTCGACGTAGCCGCCCGACAGGATGTGCTTGAAGTCCCAGCGCGAATACAGACGCTCGCCGAGCGCGATCGGGGTATTGGTCTGATTGACGATGTCGCGCAGCGCCTCGGCGTTCTCCGACAGCACCGGCTCCTCGATGAACAGCAGCTTGTACGGATCGAGTTCCTTGGCGAGCACCTTCGCCATCGGCTTGTGCACGCGGCCGTGGAAGTCCACGCCGATGCCGATGTTCGGCCCGACCGCCTCGCGCACCGCCGCGACGTTGTTGATCACGCCTTGCACCTTGTCGAAGGTGTCGATGATCTGCAGTTCTTCCGAGCCGTTCATCTTGACGGCCTTGAAGCCGCGCTCGACCACCGCGCGCGCGTTGTTCGCGACATCGCTGGGGCGGTCACCGCCGATCCACGAGTACACCTTGATCTTGTCGCGCACCTGGCCGCCGAGCAGCGCATGCACCGGCACGCCATGATGCTTGCCCTTGATGTCCCACAGCGCCTGATCGACGCCGGCGATCGCGCTCATCGTGATCGGGCCGCCGCGATAGAAGCCCGCGCGGTACATCACCTGCCAGTGATCCTCGATCAGCAGCGGGTCCTTGCCGATCAGATAATCGGAGAGTTCCTCGACGGCCGCGGCGACCGTGTGCGCGCGGCCTTCCACCACCGGCTCGCCCCAACCGACGATGCCCTCATCGGTCTCGATCTTGAGGAAGCACCAGCGCGGCGGGACGATGAAGGTTTCGAGCTTGGTGATTTTCATGGTGTGTGTCTCCTGACGATCTGCCGGCACGCAAAAGAATTTTGGGAATTCCATGCTACAACAAAAGTGCATTTAAATACTATTAATAGTACTATTTGCCACATAGTGGTGAGATTTGGAATACTTGTTGCCGCGTTGCGCGACGAGACCACCACCCGCTAGGAGAAAACCATTCCGCACGATCTGCATGGGCGAGTCACCCAACTGCTCGCGACCGCGATTCTGCGCGGCGACTATGCGCCGGAGTCGATCCTGCCTCGCGAAGCCGAGTTAATGGAGACGTTCGGCGTGAGCCGCACGGTGTTGCGCGAGGCGCTGCGCACGCTGACGTCGAAAGGGCTGATCGAATCGCGGCCGCGCGTGGGTACGCGGGTGCGGGTCAAGTCCGCGTGGAATCTGCTCGATGCCGATCTGCTCGACTGGTATTCGCGCGTCGCCGAGCCGATGGCGTTTGCGCTCAAACTGCAGGAAATGCGCGAGATGATCGAACCTTACGCGGCCGGCCTTGCGGCCACCGCGTGCACCGATGACACGTTGGGCGCGCTTGCGGCCGCCCATGCCGCGATGGTGGCGGCGCGTAACGTCGATGAGTGGGTGCGTGCGGATCTGCAGTTCCATCTGTGCGTGCTGACCGCGTGCAGCAACGAATTGCTGATTCCGCTTGGCGCGCTGATCGAGCGCACGCTCGAGGCACAGTTGCGGCTCAATGCGAAACGCGCCGATGTGTTCAACGCGTCGCTCGCCGAGCACACGGCGGTGTACGACGCCATCCGCGCGCGCGATGCCGCCGCGGCGTACGCGGCGATGTCGTCATTGCTTGGCGTGACGCGCGGGCGAATCGAAGGCTGAGACGGACGGCGCCGCGCTCGATCTCAATCCATCGCCGCATGCGCGGCCGACGCATCCAGCGCCTTATGCGACGGCCGGATCAGCAGCAATAGCGGGATGACCAGCAGCGTTGCCACGAACATCAGCTTGAAGTCGTTCAGATACGCGACCATCGCCGCCTGCTGCGTGATCGACGCGTTCAGTGCCGCGATGTCGTAGCGCGAGCCGCCGTCGAGCATCGACTGCAGCGCCGGATTGAACGCGGTAACGTTCGCGGCGAGGTCCGCGTGCGAGATTTGCGTGTTGCGCGTCATCAGCGTCTGCACGATCGAAATGCCGATACTGCTGCCGATATTGCGCATCAAGCTATAAGTCGCGGTGCCGTCCGCGCGCAGCTCCGGCGACAGCGTCGAGAACGTCAGTGCAGACAGCGGCACGAACACGAGACCGAGCCCGAAGCCCTGGATTACGCCGGGCCACACGATGTTCGACTCCGACAGCACGATCGTGTAATGCATCATCTGCCACAGCGCGAACGCCGAGATCAGGAAGCCGCAGAGCAATAGCAGCCGCGCATCGACGCGCTTGAGCAGCCGGCCGGCGATCAGCATTGCGACCATCGTGCCGGCGCCGCTCGGCGCGGTGACGAGGCCGGTGGTCGCGACCGGATAACCCATCAGGTTTTGCAGCATCGGCGGCAGCAGCGCGCGGGTCGCGTACATCACCGCGCCGATCACGAAGATGAAGAACGTGCCGGTCGCAAAGTTCGGGTCCTTCAGCAACTTGTACTTGAAAAACGAGCGCTCGCCGACGGTCGCCGTGTGGACGAGGAAAAACGCGAAGCTGATCGCCGCGACCAGCGCCTCGATCACGATCTCGGTCGATGAAAACCAGTCGAGCTGCTCGCCGCGATCGAGCATCGCCTGCAATGCGCCGATCGCGAGGCCGAGCGTGATGAAGCCGAACGCGTCGAACTTCACGTCGTGCTTGGGCTCGCGCGTCGGCAGGAAGGTCGCGACGCCGAACAGCGCGAACGCGCCGATCGGCACGTTGATGAAGAACACCCAGCGCCAGTTGTAGCTATCGGTGAGCCAGCCGCCGAGCGTCGGTCCGAGAATCGGCCCGACCATCACGCCCATGCCCCACACGGCCATCGCCTGGCCCTGCTTTTCACGCGGGTTGATGTCGAGCAGGATCGATTGCGACAGCGGCACCAGCGACGCGCCGAAGATCCCTTGCAGCAAGCGCGACACGACGATCTGCGGCAGCGTCTCGGAGAGTCCACACAAGGCGGACGCCACCGTGAAGCCGCCGATCGCGATCAGCAGCAGCCGCCTGACGCTGAGGCGGTCCGCCAGCCAGCCGGTGAGCGGCGTGGCGATCGCGGCGGCGACGATATAGGAAGTCAGCACCCATGTGATCTCGTCCTGCGACGCGGACAGCGTGCCTTGCATATGCGGCAGCGCCACGTTGGCGATCGTGCTGTCGAGCGTCTGCATGAGCGTCGCGAGCATGATCGAGATCGTGATCATCGGCCGGTTGAGCAGCTCAGTGGCGCTCGCCGGTGTGGAGGCGGAAGACATGAAAGGTGGGGAGGGTCGATATCGTAAGCATGCTTAGTATATCGTCAATGCGTGTTTGCGCGATCGGGAGTTGTGCTGAGCTGGAACGCATGCGCAGGCGCAGGCGCGCTGTAAGCCGAAGTGCTTCCGTATAATCCGCGCATGAAAACCCAATTCGAAGAGCGCTTCGGCTTTCTGATCTACGACGTCGGCCGGCTGGCGGGCAAGCGTTTCGACGATCATGCGAAGTCGTCGGTCGACCTGACTCGCGCGCAGTGTCGCGTGCTCGCCTATCTCGGCCATTACGGCGAGATCAATCAGGCCCGGCTCGCGGATCTGCTGGAGGTCGCGCCGATCTCGGCGGGCCGGCTGCTCGACCGGATGGAGGAGGGCGGCTGGATCGAGCGGACCGCGAATCCGCAGGATCGCCGCGAGCGCCAGGTGCGCATGACGCCGAAGGCCGAGCGCACGCTCGGCAAGGCGCGCAAGGTCGGCGACGAGGTCGCGCTCGAAGCGCTCAATGGTTTCAGCGATGAAGAAGCGGCGCAGTTGATCGCGCTGCTGCAGCGGGTGCGCGGCAACCTGAGCCGGCTGGTGGATCGCTGAAGCGTCGCGGTGTTGGCGAGACGCTGAAGTCTTTCCCGCGAGCCCGAGCGACGTTGGGCACGCGCTTCAAATCACATTATTTGGATTCCGACGCTGGCGCGCCGCCGCTCGGCGGTACCAGCTCGTAACACCCCGCCGCCGCCGTTTTCGCTTTTGCTTCCGGTTGCTGCGCATCGATGCATTTGAACGCGCTCTGATCGCGCTGCACGAAGATCGTGTCGGCCGGCCCGTTGTTGACCACGGCGACGATCTTGTAGCCGTCCTGCAGCAGCGTCGCGAGCATGGTCGAGCTGGCGCGCCATTGACTGTCGGACGTGCTCGGCGTTTGGGCCTGTGCGGTGAGGGCGGCGGTCGTGCCGGCGAGCGTGAGCGCAGCGGTGGTTGCGGCAAGCGCGACGGTGCGGAACGTCATTAACGAACCTCCTCGAAGTTGCGACGGAATTGCGGAAGGAAGCCCGCCAAGTTCTGCATTGTGGACGCGCGTTGAACCTCCGGAGAGAACTTGCCAGACTTTCTCGGGGCGCTATTCTCTCAAGAGACGGAGCTGCCAACGAAACCGGCGGCGCTTCACTACCCATACTCTGCGACGCTGCTGCTCGTCGTTCGTTCCATCAATCGCGCGCGATGAACGAGCCGAACCCAGCGCTGGGCATTTCCCACACTTCGTCAGCAATTCTTGCGCCGCCATCGATCACGCGCCACACGGGTATCCGACTCAGCACATGCCATAAGATGTAGCGGTCGTAGCGAACTGCGCTAGCGCTCACATGCGTCCGTGCCGTTTCGACCGCGTTATTTGATGCCATCCCTATCGAATGCGAAACGAATCGCAAGTCAATGCCGTGCGGCAGATTCCACGCAGCGTGTGGGTCCTAGGATGTGTGAGTCTTTTCATGGACATCTCATCCGAAATCATCCACAGCCTGCTGCCGATGTTTTTGATGGCAGGCCTAGGCGCAGGCGCCGGCGCGATTGGGGTCATCGAGGGCATCGCGGAGGCCACGGCCCAAATCGTCAAGGTGTTTTCGGGGACGCTAAGCGACTACCTCGGCAACCGCAAATGGCTTGCCGTAACCGGGTATGCGCTCGGCGCGATGAGCAAGCCGTTTTTTGCCATTGCGTCGTCGGTGGGAGTCGTGGTGACGGCGCGCGTCATCGACCGTGTCGGCAAGGGCATTCGTGGTGCGCCTCGCGATGCGCTCATTGCCGATGTCACACCGCAGCACCTGCGTGGCGCGGCCTTCGGCCTGCGCCAATCGCTCGATACGGTCGGTGCGTTTCTCGGACCGCTGGTGGCGGTTCTCATCATGCTGATCTGGGCAGATAATTTTCGGCTTGCGTTCTGGCTTGCCGTCATTCCCGGCGTGCTCGCGGTCGCGCTGTTGGCGTTCGGTATCACGGAGCCTGAGCACGAGCCTCTTGCCAAAAGAAGCAACCCAGTGCGGTGGCAGAGTCTCAAGGACCTTGGTTTGAACTACTGGTGGGTCGTAGGGATAGGGGCTGTGTTCGCGTTGGCGCGATTCAGCGAGGCTTTCCTGGTTCTTCGTGCGATGGGCAGCGGTGTACCGATTGCGCTCGTTCCGCTGGTCATGGTGGCAATGAATGTGGTCTACGCGCTGTCCGCTTATCCGTTCGGGAAGCTCGCGGACACGATGCGTCATACGCAGCTGCTGATCGGTGGTCTGGTCGTGTTGATCGGCGCCGACCTCGTGCTGGCACACGGCACCCACTGGAGCATGGTCGTCGTCGGGGTAGCGCTTTGGGGGCTGCACATGGGGATGACGCAAGGCCTGCTCGCCACGATGGTCGCGCACACGGCGCCAGCGCATTTGCGTGGGACTGCGTTTGGTTTCTTCAATCTGCTGAGCGGCATCGTGACGCTGGTTTCGAGCGTTATCGCAGGTCAGTTGTGGGAACGTGTGGGTGCAGCCATGACGTTTTATGCGGGTGCGGCCTTCGGGCTGATGACCATCGTGGCGCTTCTCTTTCACCCGACACCGGCCGGATCGGGTAACGACCTGAGTTGACGTGGCAGCGGTGAAAAACAAAAAAGCCGCTGTCCTTGTGGGACAGCGGCTTTTTCTTGAAGCTGGTGGCGAATCAGGGACTCGAACCCCGGACCTGCGGATTATGATTCCGTCGCTCTAACCGACTGAGCTAATTCGCCGAAAGAAGCGAGATTATGCTGGGGCAACCGGAGGCTGTCAACCCCCGGCGCACATCTTTTTCAGATAGCCCAGACTGGCGGTCCGCTCAATCTTTTGCGTAGATATCCGAGTCCTTGGTTTCGCGCACGAACAGCATGCCGATCACGAAGGTGATCACCGCGATGATGATCGGATACCAGAGCCCCGAGTAGATGTTGCCCCGCGCCGCGACGATCGCGAACGCGGTCGCCGGCAGGAAGCCGCCGAACCAGCCATTGCCGATGTGATACGGCAGCGACATCGACGTATAACGGATGCGCGTCGGGAACATCTCGACCAGCATCGCCGCGATCGGACCGTAGACCATCGTTACGTAGATCACGAGGATCGTCAGGATCACGATGCTCATTGGCCAGTTGATCTGAGCCGGATCGGCCTTCGGCGGGTAGCCGGCAGCCTTCAGCGTTGCGGCGAGCGTCTTCTCGAAGGCCTTGGCTTGCTCCTTCGCATCCGGGGCGCGGCCGTCGAACGTGTTGACGACCGTATCACCCACTCGGATCTGCGCGATCGTGCCGGCCGGCGCCGCGACGTTGTCGTAGTTCAGGCCGGCTCGCGACAGCGCGCCCTTCGCGATATCGCAAGAGGTCACGAACTTAGCCGTGCCCACCGGGTTGAACTGGAACGAGCACTCGCCCGGATCGGCGATCACGACGATCGGCGACTTCGCGGTCGCGGCTTCGAGCGCCGGGTTCGTGTAGTGCGTGAGCGCCTTGAACAGCGGGAAGTACGTCAGCGCGGCGATCAGCAGCCCGGCCATGATGATCGGCTTGCGGCCGATGCGATCCGACAGCGAGCCGAAGAACAGGAAGAACGGCGTGCCGATCAGCAGCGCGAGCGCGATCATGATATTGGCGCTCGAACCGTCGACCTTCAGGGTCTGCGTGAGGAAGAACAACGTGTAGAACTGGCCCGTGTACCACACGACAGCCTGGCCGGCCGTCAGGCCGAGCAGCGCGAGAATCACGACCTTCAGGTTCTTCCACTGGCCAAACGCTTCGGAGAGCGGCGCCTTCGAGGTCTTGCCTTCGGCCTTGATGCGTTCGAACACCGGCGACTCGTGCAGTTGCAGACGAATCCACACCGACACCGCGAGCAGCAGGATCGACACGACGAACGGAATGCGCCAGCCCCAGGCGCCGAACGAGTCTTCGCCCATGAAAGTGCGCACGCCGAGGATCACGAGCAGCGACAGGAACAGGCCGAGCGTTGCGGTGGTCTGGATCCACGCGGTGTAGAAGCCGCGGCGGTTCGCCGGCGCGTGTTCGGCCACGTAGGTCGCGGCGCCGCCGTACTCGCCGCCGAGCGCGAGACCTTGCAGCAGGCGCATCGCGATGAAGATCACCGGCGAAGCGATGCCGATCGCCGCATAGCCCGGCAGGAAGCCGACGAGGAACGTCGACAGGCCCATGATGATGATCGTGATCAGGAACGTGTACTTGCGCCCGACCATGTCGCCGAGCCGCCCGAATACGATCGCGCCGAACGGCCGCACCGCGAAGCCCGCGGCGAAGCTGAGCAGCGTGAAGATGAACGCCGCGGTCGGATTGACGCCGGAAAAGAAGCTCTTGCTGATGAAGGCCGCAAGCGAGCCGGCCAGATAAAAGTCGTACCACTCGAAAACCGTACCCAGCGACGATGCGAAGATCACCCGCTTCTCATCGCGCGTCATCGGCGCGTGCGAGAGTTGCCCGCCAACGGTAGCCATATGTCGTCTCCAATATTGATATACACACGGATCGCCAGCGCAGGCGTCCCCGTGCAACCGATTATTGGAGTGGAAACTTACGGCGTTCTGACTCGACGCCAAAACCTGGGGTAGTCCGGTAAACCGGCAAATGGATGCCTAATTTCGGTCAATAGGCGGCGATGTTTGCGCAATCCGCTCCGAAATATCTCAAAAACACGCTGACGGTCAAGCTGACGATCCGGCCGTGTTAGGGTAAGTCCCGCCCCCGTTCGAGCACCTGCAAGCTGACACGCACCAGGGTCCCGGCGAGCCGCGGCGACTCCTGGTAGACGTTGTCGTCGATGGCGAGCTCGCCGCCGTGCATCGCCGCGATCTCGCGCACGATCGCGAGACCGAGGCCGCTGCCGTCGCCCTCGCGGCCCAGAATCCGGTAGAAGCGCTCGACCACGCGCGAGCGCTCGCCGGCCGGAATGCCGAGCCCGGTGTCCTCGACTTCCAGATGCACGAGCCGCGCCGGGGCGTCGTGGCGCACGCGCACGGTGATGCGGCCGCCCGCCGGCGTATACCGGATCGCGTTGTCGATCAGATTCGACAGCATTTCGCGCAGCATCACCGGATTGCCAGCGACTTCGACCGGCTCGTCGGGTGCTTCGTAGCCGAGGTCCATCTGCTTCGCGAGCGCGGCCTGCACCCATTCGCGCACCGCGCTGCGGGCGAGCTCGCCGAGTTCGACCGGCGTGAAGATCTGCCCCGACCGACGGTTCTCCGCGCGCGCGAGCGCGAGCAGCTGTGTGACGAGCCGCGCGGCGTGCTCGGAACTGGTCGCGATCTGTTCGAGCGAGCGATGTACCTCGGCCGACGCGTTCTGGCGCAGCGCAAGCTCGGCCTGCGTGCGCAGGCCGGCGAGCGGCGTTTTCATCTGATGCGCGGCGTCGGCGATGAAGCGCTTTTGCAGCTCCATGTTCTGTTCGAGGCGCGTGAGCAGATCGTTGAACGACGTGACGAGCGGCTCGATTTCCGGCGGCGCGCGGCGCGCTTCGAGCGGCGACAGATCGTCCGGCCGGCGTGCGCGGATATGCGCCTGCAGCGCATGCAGCGGTTCCAGCCCGCGCGACAGCCCGAACCACACGAGCAGGATCGCGAGCGGCAGGATCACGAACTGCGGCAGGATGACGCCCTTGATGATGTCGTTGGCGAGCTGGCTGCGCTTGTCGAGCGTTTCGGCGACCTGCACCAGCACGGGCTGCGCGCCCGGCGTCTGCGGAAACTCGACGGTCGTATACGCGACGCGGATGTCATTGCCGCGCAGCACGTCGTCGCGGAATTCGACGAGGCCCGGTGGCGGGCGGTCCTCCTCGTGCGGCAGCGGCATGTCGCGCTCGCCAGCCACCAGCTCGCCGCGCGTGCCGAGCACCTGGAAGAACACGCTGTCGACGTTGTCGGCGCGCAGGAAATCGCGCGTCGACTCGGGCAGTGACAGCTCCGCGACGCCGTTGACCGGATGGATCTGGCGCGCGAGCACATAGGCGTCGGTTTCGAGCGCGCGGTCGAACGGGCCGTTCGCGATCGACTTCGCGACCAGATAGGTGACCGCGAGGCTCATCGGCCACAGCAGCAGCAGCGGCGCGAGCATCCAGTCGAGAATCTCGCCGAACAGGGAGCGCGGACGCGCTTCGGCGGCGGCTTCGGTTTCGTCGGGCGGGGCGAACGGGTTGGCGTAGCGCGCGTCGCGCGCCTCGTCGAGGTCCGCCGCGTGCGCCGTGGCGCGATCAGCGCGTGCGGACATCGCTGGCCTCTATTTGTAGTGATGGCTCGCCGGCATCGCGGCAGACGACGGCGCGGTGGATGGTGGTGCTGCTTGTGCCGTTTGTGCTGCTTGTGCCGTTTGCGGCTGGGAGCCGGCAGCGGCGGCGGGCGTGTTCGCATTCGCCGGCGGCGCCGCTTTTTCGAGGCAGTAGCCGAGCCCGCGCACGGTGATGATGCGCACGCCGCTCGGCTCGATCTTCTTGCGCAGCCGGTGCACGTAGACTTCGATCGCGTTGTTGCTGACTTCCTCGCCCCATTCGCACAGATGGTCGACCAGTTGCTCTTTCGAGACCAGCCGGCCGATCCGTTGCAGCAGCACTTCGAGCAGACCGAGCTCGCGCGCGGACAGATCGATCACCTGGTCATTGACATAGGCGATGCGGCCCACCTGATCGAACGACAGTGAGCCATGTCGCACGACGGTCGGGCCACCGCCGGCACCGCGCCGCGTCAGCGCGCGCACGCGGGCTTCGAGTTCGTTCAGCGCGAAAGGCTTGGCCATGTAATCGTCGGCGCCGAGGTCGAGGCCTTTGACGCGTTCGTCGACACTGTCTGCGGCGGTCAGGATCAGCACGGGCAGGTTCGAATTGCGCGCGCGCAGGCGGCGCAGCACCTCGAGCCCGGACATGCGCGGCAGGCCCAGATCGAGGATCAATAGGTCGAACGTCTGCATTGACAACGCGGTATCGGCTTCTACGCCGCTTTTGACGTGATCGACCGCATAGGCCGATTGGCGGAGTGATCGAACCAGACCGTCCGCGAGTATGCTGTCGTCTTCGGCAATCAGAATTCGCATGGTGCGCCAGCCTGGCTTTGCCGGCACCGTGGGGCTTGCCCCGGCGCGCAGCGGTCTCCGCACATTATTGTGGGTAGTGGGGGCGACGCGACAGTAAAAATGCGCGTTCGCATCATAATCGCGCTTGCCAAAACCACTGTTTTTTTATACAGTGTCTGCGTTTCGTGTGATGTCCTGCAGGCTCCGCTCAATTCGAGTGAAACCACGGGCGCACACCTGCCTCAGACGCCGTTCATCATAGCAAAGGACGATTCATGGAAGAAAGCAAGAAAGGCTCGGCTGGACTGACTGCTGAAAAGAGCAAGGCTCTCGCCGCCGCGCTCGCGCAGATCGAAAAGCAGTTCGGCAAAGGGTCGGTCATGCGGCTCGGCGCAGGTGAGGCAGTCGAAGACATCCAGGTGGTCTCCACCGGATCGCTCGGCCTCGACATCGCATTGGGCGTCGGCGGTTTGCCGCGCGGCCGCGTGGTCGAAATCTACGGTCCGGAATCGTCCGGTAAAACCACGCTGACGCTGCAGGTCATCGCCGAAATGCAGAAGCTCGGCGGCACCGCGGCGTTCATCGACGCGGAACACGCGCTGGACATTCAATACGCGGGCAAGCTCGGCGTGAACGTCGCCGACCTGCTGGTCTCGCAGCCGGACACCGGCGAGCAGGCGCTCGAAATCGCCGACGCGCTGGTGCGCTCGGGCTCGATCGATATGATCGTGATCGACTCGGTGGCGGCGCTGGTGCCGAAGGCGGAAATCGAAGGCGAAATGGGCGACTCGCTGCCGGGTCTGCAGGCGCGTCTGATGTCGCAGGCACTGCGCAAGCTGACCGGCACGATCAAGCGCACGAACTGCCTCGTGATCTTCATCAACCAGATCCGCATGAAGATCGGCGTGATGTTCGGCAACCCGGAAACCACCACGGGCGGTAACGCGCTGAAGTTCTACGCGTCGGTGCGTCTGGACATTCGCCGCATCGGTTCGATCAAGAAGAACGACGAAGTGATCGGCAACGAAACGCGCGTGAAGGTCGTCAAGAACAAGGTGTCGCCGCCGTTCCGCGAAGCGATCTTCGACATCCTGTACGGCGAGGGCATCTCGCGTCAGGGCGAAATCATCGACCTCGGCGTGCAGGCGAAGATCGTCGACAAGGCTGGCGCATGGTACAGCTACAACGGCGAGCGGATCGGTCAGGGCAAGGACAACGCGCGTGAATTCCTGCGCGAAAATCCGGACATCGCTCGCGAAATCGAAAACCGTATCCGCGAATCGCTGGGCGTCACCGCGATGGCGGACGCCGTGACCGGCGCGGACGCTGAAGTCGCGGACGAAGAAGAGTAAGCATCACGTGATACGCAAAGGCCGGCCGCTGTCCGGTTCCAACTCTGGACCCTGTCCGGACGGCCCGCGCGACACCGCGGATGGATCGCCTGATTCCGGCGATCCATTCGATCCATTCGAATCGTTCGACGCACACGACCGCGCCGCAGGCCGCGGGCCGCAGCGTACACGGTCTGCATCCCCTGCAGCATCGTCCAGCCCGGATTCCTCCGGGCGCGATTCCCAACCCCCCTCCGAAGTCACCTACAGCCGCTCGCGTCGCCAGGCCGGCGAAGCGAAGCCGGGGCAGGCCGACCAGGACGACAGCAGAAAATCCCAACGTCCAACCCGTTCGCTGAAAGCACGGGCGCTCGGCTATCTGTCGCGACGTGAATATAGCCGCGCCGAACTCGCGCGCAAGCTGAAGCCCTACGTCGAGGAGACCGATTCGCTCGACACGGTGCTTGGCTCGCTGGAAGCCGAAAACTGGCTATCGGACTCGCGCTTCGCGGAAAGTCTGGTTCACCGGCGCGCATCGCGGCTCGGCACGAGCCGCATTCTCGGTGAACTGAAGCAGCACGCGCTGAACCCGGCGGTCGTCGAAGAGGCGAGTGCGCAATTGCGTGAAACCGAACTCGCGCGCGCTCAGGCGGTCTGGCGCAAGAAGTTCGGCCAGCTGCCGCAAACCCCGGCCGAGCGCGCGAAGCAGGCGCGCTTCCTCGCGTCGCGCGGCTTCTCCGGCGCGACGATCGGCAAGATCCTGAAGGGTATCGACGACATCTGGGACGGCGACTAGCACGTCAGCCCTGACGGCCGTCGATTGCCACGCCGTAACCCGGCTCGAGGCCATGCGCAATCGGGGCTGTCCCAAATACCCGTTATGCTAAAATCCAGAGGTTTTCCAATCCGGCCTTTCCTTCCCGCATGTCGCTCTCCCCGCCAGTGTCCCGTCAGTTGCGCCATCGTCGCGCAATCAGAGCGGAAGCTTACGAGCGAGCCGATGGCCTGTGGGATGTGGAAGCGTGCCTGACCGACGAAAAGCCTCGCGATGTGGCGCTTCCGTCGGGAATCCGGCCCAATGGTCAGCCGATCCATGAACTCTGGCTTCGCATCACCATCGATCGCAAGCTCAACGTCGTCGACGCCGAGGCGTCGTCCGACTGGGTGCCCTATCCAGGGTTATGCCAGGCCAGCAATCCCGCCTACCGTGCCCTCATCGGGCTCAATCTGTTCCACAACTTCCGTCGCGATGCTGCCCGTTTGCTGGCCGGCACGGCCGGTTGCACGCATCTCACCGAGCTGTGCGCGATGCTGCCGACCGCCGCGATCCAGGCGTTCGCCGGTGAAGTGTGGAACACCGATGAAGGCACGCCGGGCGCGAACGCGGGTTCGGGAGACGAATCGTCTAACGGCACAGGCGAGCATTCCAACGACAAGCCGCCATTCCAGCTGGGACGCTGCCATGCGCTGCGTTTCGACGGCGAGGCGGTGAAACAGTTTTATCCGCGCTGGTATGGCCACGCACCGCGTCCGGCGGAACGCGCGGCCTCGTCGGACGACGCGGCGGCCCGCGCACGAGGCGGCGACGCGTCGGCCTGAACGGCGGCAAAACGGAATCGAAGTTCTATCCAACTCTCAGACTGAAGGGAATCACGCATGAAGATTCACGAGTACCAGGGTAAGGAAATCCTGCGGAAATTCGGCGTCGCGGTACCGCGCGGCAAGCCGGTCTTCTCGGTGGACGATGCGGTCAAGGCCGCTGAAGAGCTCGGCGGCCCGGTGTGGGTCGTCAAGGCTCAGATCCACGCAGGTGGCCGTGGCAAGGGTGGCGGCGTCAAGGTCGCCAAGTCGCTGGAACAGGTTCGCGAGTACTCGAACCAGATCCTCGGCATGCAGCTCGTCACGCACCAGACCGGTCCGGAAGGCCAGAAGGTCAACCGTCTGCTGATCGAAGAGGGCGCTGACATCAAGAAGGAACTGTATGTCGGTCTCGTGATCGATCGCGTTTCGCAGAAGATCGTCGTGATGGCGTCGAGCGAAGGCGGCATGGACGTCGAAGAAGTCGCGGAAAAGACGCCTGAGCTGATCCACAAGGTTGCAGTCGATCCGTCGACCGGCCTGAAGGACTCGGAAGCAGACGACCTCGCGAAGAAGATCGGCGTGCCCGACGCTTCGATCCCGCAAGCCCGCGCAATCCTGCAAGGCCTGTACAAGGCATTCTGGGAAACCGACGCATCGCTCGCCGAAATCAACCCGCTGATCCTGACCGGCGACGGCAAGGTCATCGCACTCGACGCGAAGTTCAACTTCGACTCGAACGCGCTGTTCCGTCACCCGGAAATCGTCGCTTACCGCGATCTGGACGAAGAAGATCCGGCTGAAATCGAAGCGTCGAAGTTCGACCTCGCGTACATCTCGCTTGACGGCAACATCGGCTGCCTCGTGAACGGCGCTGGCCTCGCCATGGCAACGATGGACACCATCAAGCTGTTCGGCGGCGAACCGGCGAACTTCCTCGACGTCGGCGGTGGCGCGACGACCGAGAAGGTCACCGAAGCGTTCAAGATCATGCTGAAGAACCCGAACCTGACCGCGATTCTGGTCAACATCTTCGGCGGCATCATGCGCTGCGACGTGATCGCGGAAGGCGTGATCGCGGCGTCGAAGGCCGTGTCGCTGAAGGTGCCGCTCGTGGTCCGCATGAAGGGCACGAACGAAGACCTGGGCAAGAAGATGCTCGCTGAATCCGGCCTGCCGATCATCTCGGCGGACAGCATGGAAGAAGCGGCTCAGAAGGTCGTCGCGGCTGCTTCGGGCAAGGCGTAAGCCACCTGTCTACGGCGCATTTACCAGCTCATTTGCCAAAATGACGAGTGGCGGCGCGCGAGCGACACAGGCGTGAAGCATCGCGCCGCGTGGCGCTACCGCGCGACGCCAAACGAACAGAGGTCAATACATGTCGATTCTGATCAACAAAGACACCAAGGTCATCACGCAGGGCATCACCGGCAAGACCGGTCAGTTCCACACGCGTGCTTGCCGTGAATACGCAAACGGCCGCGAAGCGTACGTCGCGGGCGTGAACCCGAAGCGCGCCGGCGAAGATTTCGAAGGCATCCCCATCTACGCGAGCGTCGCTGAAGCCAAGGCTGAAACGGGCGCGACCGTGTCGGTGATTTACGTTCCGCCGGCAGGCGCTGCCGCGGCAATCTGGGAAGCCGTCGAAGCCGACCTGGATCTCGCAATCTGCATCACGGAAGGCATCCCCGTCCGCGACATGATCGAGATCAAGGACCGTATGCGTCGCGAAAACCGCAAGACGCTGCTGCTCGGACCGAACTGCCCGGGCACGATCACGCCGGACGAGCTGAAGATCGGCATCATGCCGGGTCACATCCACCGCAAGGGCCGCATCGGCGTCGTGTCGCGTTCGGGCACGCTGACGTATGAAGCAGTCGGCCAGCTGACCGCGATCGGCCTCGGCCAGTCGTCGGCAGTCGGTATCGGCGGCGACCCGATCAACGGTCTGAAGCACATCGACGTGATGAAGATGTTCAACGACGATCCGGATACGGACGCCGTCATCATGATCGGTGAAATCGGCGGTCCGGACGAAGCGAACGCTGCGGAGTGGATCAAGGGCAACATGAAGAAGCCGGTGGTTGGCTTCATCGCTGGCGTCACGGCGCCTCCGGGCAAGCGCATGGGCCACGCCGGCGCGCTGATCTCGGGCGGTGCGGACACCGCTGAAGCGAAGCTGGAAATCATGGACGCATGCGGTATCAAGGTCACGAAGAACCCGTCGGAAATGGCGCGTCTTCTGAAGGCGATGCTGTAAATCGAATTCGCGTGCCGTGGGCGCGCGATTTTGATACGCTTTCGAAGTCCTTTCGTGAGCGAGCGGTCCCGAAAAGCGGGGGAGTGCAGACTCCCCCGCTTTTTTTTCGTCCGTGCTCGCGCCGTGTTTCTGTCCGCCCGGTCGATTTTTTCTTATTCTTTTTCCATGCTGGAATTCTTCACGACGCTCAATTGGGGCGCGGTCTTTCAGATCATCGTCATCGACGTTCTGCTCGGCGGCGATAACGCGGTCGTCATTGCGCTCGCCTGCCGCAAACTGCCGCAGTCGGAGCGCATGCGCGGCATCGTGTGGGGAACCGCCGGCGCGATCCTGCTGCGCGTCGTGCTGATCGCGTTCGCGGTCGCGCTGCTCGACGTGCCGTTCCTGAAGTTCGCGGGCGGGTTGCTGCTGCTGTGGATCGGCGTGCGCCTGCTGGCGCCCGCGCGCGACGTTCACGACAAGGTGAGGCCGGCCGACAAGCTGATCTCGGCGGTGAAGACGATCATCATCGCGGACGCGGTGATGAGCGTAGACAACGTGATCGCGATCGCCGGCGCTGCCGAAGCCGCGGAGCACGAGCACCGATTGGCTCTGGTGATCTTTGGCCTCGTCGTGAGCATTCCGCTGATCGTGTGGGGCAGCCAGCTGATTCTGAAGCTGCTCGATCGCTTTCCGGGCATCTTGCTGTTCGGCGCGGGTCTGCTCGGCTGGATCGCGGGTGGCCTGATGGTCAACGATCCGGCCGGCGACCGCTGGCCGATCCTCGATACGCCCGTCGCCGAATACGGGATGAGCATCGCGGGCGCGCTGTTCGTCGTGATCGTCGGTTATCTGTTGAAGCGGCGCAACGCGAAACGCGCGGCGGTGTGAGCATGGCATTGACGGTGCGCCGCTGCCTAAGCCGTGATGCCGTCCGAATGCAAGCCTGGCCATCCGGCTGACTGTGACGCGCGAGCGTCGCTCGCTACGATTGAAATGCCTGTTCCCGATCCACGGGTCAGGCGTTTCTCGTATCAGGAGTCTGCCGATGATCGTTACCTTGCCATATTCCCCTTACTCCCAATCGACCCAATTTTCGCGCAGGTCACGCCGCGCACGCTGGCGCGAGAATTGGTTCGCGCGCCTCTGCCGGCGCTGCGGCGTCGGCTTCACGTTGATCGAGTTGATGATCGTGCTGGCGATCGTCGGCGTGATCGCGGCCTATGCGATTCCCGCGTATCAGGACTATCTGGCGCGCAGCCGGGTCGGCGAGGGCTTGTCGCTCGCGGCGTCGGCGCGGCTCGCGGTGGCCGAAAACGCCGCGAGCGGCAACGCGTTCAGCGGCGGTTATGCGTCGCCGCCTGCCACACGCAACGTCGAGTCCATCCAGATCGACGACGACACCGGCCAGATCACGATCACGTACTCGACGCGCGTCGCGCAGGCCGGCGCGAACACGATGACGCTGGTGCCCTCGGTGCCGGACAACGCCGATGCGCCGAGCGCACGCGTCGCGTTGAGCAAGGACACGGTGCAGACCGGTGCGCTGACGTGGGAATGCTTTGCGAGCGGCAAGAGCGCGTCGTCGTTGCCGGCGCCGGGGTCGGGGCCGATGCCGGGTGAAGCGCCAACGCTCGCCGCGAATCTGGCGCCGCCCGAGTGCCGTTCGTAAGGGGGCAGATGAACGAGCGAACGAGGCGACGGCCGAGCGCTGACCGGACGACTCGTAGCCACAACGTAAAAGGCTGATTTGCAGCCTATTTCGGCCGAACCGGCGCACAGTGCAACGAAATTTTTGTATAGTGCGCCGGTTGCTGACGCCGACCGTTGATTCGATGCCCACCCCTTTCGCGCGCTACCTGTCTCTCGTACTGCTGGCTCTTGCGTTGATCGTCCCATATGCGGTTGCCAACCATACGTATCCGATCCCAACTTTCTACGCCGAATTCACCTCGCTCGGACTGTATCTGCTGACCGGGGTGGCCGTCGTGCTGATGGTCGCGACCACGCGGCCGCGCGTGAGCTTCGCGTCGCCCACGGTCGCGCTCGTGCCCTTGCTGTTCGGCCTCGTGCTGGTCGTGCAGACCTTCGTGCTGCCGGTCGCGAAGCCGTCGATGAACTGGCTCGGCGCGGGCTTCCTGCTCGCTGCGTGGATGGCCGTGCACGTGGGCTATGGCTTCGCGCGCGTGAAGCTGGACGAGACCGCGTTGCGCTGGGCGGCGGGGGCGTTGATCGTCGGCGGTCTATTCGCGGTGTTCAGCCAGGTGATCCAGCTGTTTCACCTCGAAACGCGTGTGGCGCCGCTCGTCGTTGCGTACAACCTCACCGTCGATCGCCGGCCGTTCGGCAACATGGCGCAGGCGAACCACCTCGCGACCTATATCGCGTTCGCGATGGCGGGGGCGCTGTACCTCGTGCAGACGCGCCGCGTCGCGGTCCCGATCTGGCTGCTCGTGTCGACGATTTTCTCGGTCGGCCTCGCGCTGACCGTGTCGCGCGGCCCGTGGCTGCAGATGGGTGTGATCGTCGTGGCCGGCTTCTGGATGGCGTTCGCGCAGACCCGCAACGAACCGCAATCGCGCCGTAGCAACCGTGACTGGCTGGTGCCGGTCGCGCTCGCGGTGCTGTTTTTCGTGGTCAATGCGGTGATTCGCTGGGCCAATGCGCGCTTTCACCTCGAACTCGGGCAGTCGGCGGCCGAGCGCTTCCAGGATGCCGGTCAGATCGCGCCGCGCATCGCGCTTTTGAAATACGGCTGGACGATGTTCAAGCAGCATCCGCTGCTCGGCGTCGGCTGGGGCGAATTTCCGAGCTATCAGTTCGAGCTGGTCAGGCAACTGGGCGGTGTCGAAATCGCCAACAACTCGCATGACATCTTCGTCGATCTGCTCGCCAAAACCGGTCTGATCGGTCTCGGGATCGTGCTCGTGGGTCTCGTCGCGTGGCTCGTGCGTGTCGTGCGTGCGCCGCAAAGCGCCACGCGCGTGTTCGGCATCGCGCTGATCGGCGTGCTGACGATGCATGCGCTCGTCGAGTATCCGCAGCAGTACATGTTCTTCCTGTTGCCCGCGATGTTCGTGTTCGGCTTGCTCGAAACGCGGCCGTTGCGCGCGGTGCCCGCGAATCTGTCGCTCGGCGCGTTCGCGGTCGTGGTATTCGGCGGACTCGCCGCGCTGTATCCGATCTATCGCGACTATGCGCGTGCCGAGGTGCTGTACTACGGCCAGCGTCCAGCCGAACAGTACAGCGCCGCCCCGTCGTTCATGTTCGGCGCGTGGGGCGAATACGGTCTCGCGACGCTGCAGCCGATGAATCCGCTGAACCTGCAACGCAAGCTCGCGATGCACAAGCAGGCGATCGCGCTATTGCCGGGCGAAACCGTGCTGCGTCGCTACGCGGTGCTGCAGGCGCTGACTGGCGATACCGCGGCGGCGCTCGATACGGTCGAACGCTTGCGGATTTTCGCCGAGGAGCTGAAGGACTGGCCCGCGCAGCTCGGCTATCTGTACCAGCTCGTCGACGAGCAGAAGTCGCTCGCGGGCTTCAAGGAGCAGTTGGTGAAGCGCTACGGCACGCCGGCAGCCGATGCGGTACCGGACGACGACAGCGACGAAGATTGATCGAGCCGCGGGGGCTCGAGCATGCTCCCGCCAAGGCAGGCCTCCGCGCCTCGAAGTTCAAAGCTCTGAATACTTCGTGGCGGTGCCTTTCGCCTTGTCGACGGGGTAGCGCGCTTCGTTCAGCTGCAGTTTTTCCGCTGCCGCGTCAACGAGATCGAAGCCCGCGGTATGGGCCACCAGCAGCAGGTACATGAAGACGTCGGCGCACTCGTGCCGGAGGTTCGTCGATTGCTCGGGATCGCTGAGCAGCGTGTCGATCTGCGCGTCGGACTTCCATTGAATCGTCTCCAGAAGCTCGCCGGCTTCGATGCCGGTGGAGACGATCAGGTTGCGCAACGTATGAAACTGCCGCCAGTCGCGCGCGTCGCGAAACGCCAGTAGCTGCTTGAGCAGTTCGTCGATGGTCATGTTGCTACCCGGATAGTTGTCGATCCGCGCTTCAAGCTTGCGCGACCCAATCCCCCGACTTCCCCCCATGCTTCTCCATCACCTTCACATCGGTGATGGTCATGCCGCGATCCACCGCCTTGCACATGTCGTACACGGTCAGCAGCCCGACCTGCACGGCGGTGAGCGCTTCCATTTCGACGCCCGTGCGTCCAAACGTCTCGACCTGGACCGTGCAATGCACGCCGGGCATCTGCTCGTCGAGTTCGAAGTCGGCCTTCACGCGTGTCAGCGCGAGCGGATGGCACAGCGGAATCAGATCCGCGGTGCGCTTCGAGGCCTGGATCGCCGCGATCCGCGCGACGCCGATCACGTCGCCCTTTTTGGCGTTGCCGTCGCGGATCAGCGCGAGCGTGTCGGGCAGCATGCGGATCGAGCCACGCGCAATCGCGATGCGCCTGGTCTCCTGCTTGCCGCCGACATCCACCATATGGGCGTCACCGGACGCATCGAAATGAGTGAGTTCAGGCATGGTTGACTCCTTCAGAGGGCGCCTATCATAGCAGTGCGGCGTGGCCCCGAATCGTCGTGGCGACTAGTTACACCCGCGCTATGCCGTACCCTGCGTTTTGCCTCGTACGCGTCCTTCGACGCCCTTGCCCGCTATCTTAGTCCGGGCCAGGGCGACGTTTTTCGACTTCGTCAGACCGGCTTCGCGATGCATTCAAAACGATTCCTCGCTGCGTTGCTATCCGTCGCCCTCGCAATGCCGCCCGGCGCGTTCGCGCAATCGACCGGCGGGGTGGCCATCACGCCGGGAACCGCATCGTCCGAGGCGCCGCTCGTCAGCGGCCCGAGCGATGAGCATGCCGAGTCGATCCTGCCGCCCGACATCGCGCGCGGCGTGTTCGGCACCTACGGCGGCGCGCAGAGCCGTTTTTCCAATGGCGGCGCTAGCGGCAGCAATGGCGGCAAAACGGGCAGCAACGACTGGCGCGCGCCGACCGTCGCGCAGCAATTGCCCGATCTCGGCAGCGGCGGCGCCGGTTCGCTGACTCCTCAGGCCGAACGCAAGCTCGGCGAGCGCGTGATGCGCGACATACGCCGCGACCCCGATTATCTCGACGACTGGCTCGTGCGCGACTACCTGAATTCGGTCGCCGCCAAGCTCGCGGCCGCGGCCAGCGCGCTGTACATCGGCGGTTATCGTCCGGATTTCGAACTTTTCGCGGTGCGCGACGCACAGATCAACGCGTTTTCGCTGCCGGGCGGTTTCATCGGCGTGAACACGGGGTTGATCGTGGCCACGCAGACCGAGTCCGAACTCGCGGCGGTGCTGGGTCACGAGATGGGGCACGTGCTGCAGCGGCACATCTCGCGGATGATCTCGAACGGCGAGCGCGGCGGCTACGCGGCGCTCGTCGGCGTGCTGTTCGGCGTGCTGGCAGGCGTACTCGCGCATAGCGGCGACCTCGGCAGCGCGATCGCGCTCGGCAGCGAGGCGTATGCGGTCGACAGCCAGTTGCGCTTCTCGCGATCGGCCGAGCAGGAGGCGGACCGCGTCGGCTTTCTGCTGCTCGCCGGCGCCGGCTACGATCCCTACGCGATGCCGACGTTCTTCCACCGGCTCGACCGCGCGGCGATGAACGAAAACGGCATTCCGGCCTACGCGCGCACGCATCCGCTGACCGGCGAGCGGATCGCCGACATGGAGGACCGCGCGCGCCGCGCGCCATACCGGCAGCCGCATCAAGACTCCGAGTACGGCTTCGTGCGGGCGCGCGCGGGTCTGTTGCAGGGCCATTCGCGCAGCGAATACGCGGATGAGATTTCGCGTTTGCGTTCGGAAATCGAGGACCGCACCGCGCTGAACGTCGCGGCGAACTGGTACGGCATCGCCTACGGGCAGATGCTGCTCGAGCGCTACGACGACGCGGCCGCCTCGCTCGCGAACGCGCGCGCGACCTTCGTCTCGGGCGCGCGTGCGGAAGGCGAGCCCGAGCGCGATTCGCCGAGTCTCGACGTGCTCGCGACCGACATCGCGCGCAGTGCCGGTCACGCCGACGAAGCCGCGCGTCTCGCCGAGTTCGCGCAGAAGCGCTGGCCGCAGTCGAACGCGGCGATCGACATGCGTATCCGCACGCTGCTGACGCTGCACCGTTTCACCGACGCCCAGGCGCTCGCGAAAAACGAAACCCGGGCGCACCCCGATCAACCCGCGTGGTGGCTGTATCTCGCGCAGGCGAGTGCGGGCAGTGGCGATGCGTTGACGCAGCATCGCGCGATGGCGGAGAAGTTCGCGCTGGAGGGCGCGTGGCCATCGGCGATCCGGCAGTTGAAGGACGCGCGCGACCTGAAGACGATCGGCTATTACGACCTCGCGACCGTCGACGCGCGTCTGCACGAGATGGAGAGCCGCTACAAGGAGGAGCGGCTCGACGAGAAGGGGTAGGGTGGACACGGGCGCACGCCGGCGCGTGCGTCAGACCTGCGCCGCCGCCGGGCTCGCGACGAAGCCGAAGCGCGCGGCCACCTGATCGCGTCGCACGCTTTGCAGCGGCAGTGAGAGTTGAGCGCTCCAGTGGAATGCGCCGCTCAATGAGCCATCGTCGGCGAGCGTCGCGTGATCGGAGAAGATCTCCAGGTCGTGATCGTGCAGCGCCGCAATGCGTGCCGGCTGCGAGCGATCGGCGAACAGAACGCCGCCGTCTTCATCGACGAACACCGCCGCCGGCTCGAACGCGCCGCCGCCCTGGTCGTGCAGCGCGAGCGTGCCATCCGCGCGCGCGGACAATCTGACCACCCACGGCGTGTAAGCCAGCTCGACATAAACCCGCTGCGGTCCGTTCTGGAAATACCAGTGCCCGCGCTCATCGGCCTCATAGTTCCGGTTGATGAATCCCAGCAGCGCTTCGTGCCGGATCGGCACGCCGTGCGCGCCGCTCGCCTGGGCCGCTTCGTCGCGCATGCGCCAGTTGCCGCGCCGGTCGAGCATCAACCAGCCCGTGCAACTCGGCACGTTCGGCCATTTGGCGAGCGACTGTTTGACGATGTCATCCATGATCGACGTGTCGCTCCAGATAGCCGAACACGCGCCGCGACAGCCAGTCGATGCGGCCCGGGAACGGCCCGGTCATGAAACCCGCATGGCCGCCGTGCTCAGGCTGATAAAGCTCGACCGCCGCCGACACCTCGTGTCGCGACGGCAGCGCTTCGGCCGGCAGAAACGGGTCATTGCGCGCGTTGAGCACCAGCGTGGGCACTTGAATGAGCGGCAGCAGCGGGCGGGTGGTGGCGGTGCTCCAGTAGTCGTCGGTATTGCGAAAGCCGTGCAGCGGCGCGGTCACCACATTGTCGAACTCGTACATCGTGCGGCTCGCGAGCATCGCGTCGCGATCGAACAGGCCCGGGAACTGCGCGAGCTTCTGGTTGGCCTTGTGTTTCAGCGTCTTCAGGAAGCTGCGCGTGTAGACGAGGCCGAAGCCCTGCGACAGCGCGCGGCCGCCCGCATGGACGTCGATCGGTGTCGAAATCGCGGCGGCGGCGGCTACCACCTGCGCCGCATCGTCTTGCCGCTCGCCGAGCCAGTGCAGCAGCACGTTGCCGCCGAGCGACACGCCCGCCGCGACCACCGGCCCGCGATGCGCCGCGCGCAGGCGGCGCAGGATCCAGTCGACCTCGTTGCTGTCGGCCAGATGATAGAAGCGCGGCAGCCGGTTCAGCGGGCCGCTGCAGCTGCGAAAGTGTGGCACCACGCCGTGCCAGCCGTATTCGCGCGCGGCGGCCATCAGCGCGACCGCGTAATGCGACGACGAACTGCCTTCGAGGCCGTGGAACAGCACGAAGAGCGGGGCGGTATCGGTGAGCGGAGTATCGTGCGCGACCCAGTCGAGATCGATGAAATCGCCGTCCGGCGTGTCCCAGCGCTCACGCCGAAACGACACGGCGGGGCGGCGCGCGAACAACGACGGGACGATCGTCTGCGCATGTCGGTTGGGCAGCCACAGCGGCGCGCGGTACAGCAGCTCGACGGTCGCCTCGACGGCGGCCGCCACCTTGGCGGGGGCCGTACCGGAGGAAGCGGGTTTATGTGGCGTCGAACTCATACCGGCGGAAAAGCGAAAAAACGTGAGTCTGAATCTGTCGTGGTGCCGCGCGTCAGTGCAGCGGGCCCTGGCCATGCCGCATCTTGGTCGCGAACTGGCTGGCGGCCTCGTTCGGCATCGGGCTCGCGTGAATATGCGCAATGCGCCATTCGCCGCGTTCGTGGACCATAACGTAGGTGGTGAAGACCATCGCGGGCGTGGCGGTCGGATCGGCCGGACGATGCGCTTCGGCAATCGCATAGACGACGGTGCCGAGGCTGTCGTAGACGCGGATGTCGAGCGGCTCGATCGACACCGGCAGCGCTTCGAGCTGAGCCTGCAAGCCATTGCGGATGTTCTCGAGACCGTGCAGATGCGAGCCGTCCGCGCAGATGCAGCTGACGAACTCCTCGTCGATCCACAAACCCATCAAGCTGTCGATATTGACCTCGGCGACGGCCTGATAGTAGGCGTTCAGGGTATCGGCGGCGGCTTCGAAGATATGGGCAAAACGTGGCATGGCTCGTCAGTCTCTAGTGCGCGGCGCGCGGTTGCGGGTCAGCGGTAGCGGGACGGTCCAGAGCGCCGGACCATCGCCCCCGGCGTCAGCTTGCCCGTGCCGCAAGGCGCGAACATGACGCGACGCGCTCGGGGGCGTGCGGTGTTGCGTGCAAGTACCAGTCGGCTCAGCGCTGCGCGAGCAGCATGCCGCGCAAATCGCCAAAAACCTGCTCGGCGCTCAACTGCTTCAGACAGTTCAGATGACCGAGCGGGCACTCGCGCTCAAAACAGGGGCTGCATTCGAGATGAAGCCATTGTACCTTCGCGAGCTCGGACAAGGGCGGGGTGTGGCGCGGATCGGTCGAGCCGAAAACGGCCACGAGCGGGCGGCGCAGCGCGGCGGCGACGTGCATCAGGCCGGAGTCGTTGGTGACGACCGCGTTGGCCCGCGAGATCAGCGCGCAAGCCTCGCCGAGCGCGGTCTGGCCGCACAGGTTGCGCACGTTCGGCGCTTTCTCGGCGATCGCCTGCGCGAGCGGCGCGTCTTTCGGCGAGCCGAGCGCGATGATCTGGGTGTACGGGAACGACTGGCCGACCATCTGCGCGAGCGCGGCAAAGTGCTCGGGCGGCCAGCGCTTCGCGGGACCGTACTCGGCGCCCGGGCAGAACACCAGCAGCGGCACGCGGGTATCGAGGTTGAAGCGCGCGGATACGCGCGACGCCTCGTTCAGATCCGTGTCGAGACGCGGCATCGGCAGGTCTTCGGGAACCTTGGCGCCGGGCGCGTAGGCGAGGGCGGCGTAGTGGCCGACCATCGGCGGCCGCGCATCCTTGCGCGGATTCGCGTGACGCACGTTCAGCATGCCGTAGCGACTCTCGCCGGTGTAGCCGATGCGCAGCGGAATGCCCGCCAGCCACGGAATCAGCGCCGACTTGAACGAGTTCGGCAGCACGTAGGCCGCGTCGTAGCCGACGTCGCGCAGATCGCTCGACAGCTGCCAGCGGCGCAGCATCTGCAGCTTGCCGTGGGCGAGATCGGTCGCGTAGACGTCGCGGATTTCCGGCATGCGTTCGAGCACGGGGGCGACCCAGCTGGGCGCGACCGCGTCGATGACGATGCGCGGATGCAATTTCACGAGGCGCGCAAACAGCGGCTGCGCCATCAATGCGTCACCGATCCAGTTCGGTGCGATAACCAACGCGCGACGCATCAGAGTGGGTGTCCGGTGTCGATAACAAGCGCCGCGCGCGATGCGCGTGGCACTCGGATGGGTAAAAGGGGAAAGCGGAAAGCCGCGCGGCGCGAGGGCCTCGCGGGTCGTGCGATCGAGCCTGCGGCGCGGCGAGCGCGCGATCGGAAAGTCGCGCCTTGCGCCGCTGAAGCTGGCTCAGGACCGCTCGATGCGTTGGATCAATGACCCTTGATCACTTCGCCGTCGCGCAGCTTGTAGCGCGTGCTGCAATACGGGCAACGCGCTTCGCCGTGCGACACGTCGATGAACACGCGCGGATGCGCGCTCCAGCGCGGCATGGCCGGGTTCGGACAATATGCCGGCAGATCTTTTGCCGTCAGTTCGACCAGCGGCATTTCCTTGATTTCGCTCATGACACTTTCTCGTTGTATGCGGGGTGCTTGCAGTACGCCGCCGATGGGCGGCGCGGCACATCTCGAAACGTCGCTCAGATTTTCGTGAGCCAGTGCGCGTACTTTTCGCTCTTGCCGTTCACGACGTCGAAGAAGGCGGACTGCAGCTTTTCGGTGATCGGGCCGCGCACGCCGGCGCCGATCTTGCGATTGTCGAGTTCGCGGATCGGCGTGACTTCGGCTGCGGTGCCGGTGAAGAACGCTTCGTCGCAGGTATAGACTTCGTCGCGCGTGATGCGTTTTTCGATCACCTGGATGCCCATGTCGCGCGCGAGCGTGATCACGGTGTCGCGCGTGATGCCGTCGAGGCACGACGACAGGTCAGGCGTGTACAGCTTGCCGTTGTTGACGAGGAAGAAGTTCTCCCCCGAGCCTTCCGACACGTAGCCGTCGACGTCGAGCAGCAGCGCTTCATCGTAGCCGTCGGCGATCGCTTCCTGGTTGGCGAGGATCGAGTTCACGTACCAGCCCGACGCCTTCGCGCGCACCATCGACACGTTCACGTGATGGCGCGTGAACGACGACGTCTTCACGCGAATACCCTTGGTGATGCCATCTTCGCCGAGGTAGGCGCCCCACGGCCACGCGGCGATCGCGACGTGAATCGTGTTGCCCTTGGCCGACACGCCGAGCTTTTCCGAGCCGACCCAGATGATCGGGCGCAGATAGCACGTCTCGAGCTTGTTCTCGCGGACCACTTCGCGCTGCGCGGCGGCGAGCGTTTCATGGTCGAACGGCACGTCCATCTGGAAGATCTTCGCCGAGTTCAGCAGGCGCTTGGTGTGCTCCTGCAGGCGGAAAATCGCGGTGGCGCCGTCGGCCGTCTTGTAAGCGCGCACACCCTCGAACACGCCCATGCCGTAGTGCAGCGTGTGGGTGAGCACGTGGATTTTGGCATCGCGCCAGTCGATGAGCTTGCCATCCATCCAGATCTTGCCGTCGCGGTCGGCCATTGACATACGGTTCTCCAGCAGGTGCGTTATGAGGTGCGGCCATGAGCGCAGGACATAGCCGGGAGCGCTATTTTAGCGTCTTTTGCACACACAACGGGCATTTGGGCGCACCCCGGACGCTATAATGCAGCGCACGCATAAATCAACTCCGGATGCGCCAGCGGGTGGTCTCGCAAGCTGGCGCCGGCCCGGCCTTCTTGACGGCGTTCCCTGCGCCCGCAATCTTCGCCCGATGCTCGCTCGACTGTCCGACACCGATCGCCGCGCTTTTCGTGAAGGCGCGCGCGCCTATGCCCCCACGCTGATGGCAATTTTTTCCTGGGGCCTCGTGACGGGCATCGCGATGAGCAAGTCCGTGCTGACGCTGCCGCAGGCGCTCACGATGTCCCTGCTGTGCTACGCCGGTTCGTCGCAGCTGGCGGTGCTGCCGCTCCTCGCGGCGAAGCTGCCGGTGTGGACCGTGCTGCTGACCGCGGCGATGGTCAACACCCGCTTCGTGATCTTCAGCGTCGGCCTCGCGCCGCACTTCTCGTATCTGCCGATGTGGCGGCGCATCGTGCTCGGCTATTTCAACGGCGACGTGATCTATCTGCTCTTCGTCAAGAAGAGCTTTCCGACCGGTTACGTGCCCGGCAAGGAGGCGTACTTCTGGGGCATGGCGGTATCGAGCTGGCTGTCGTGGCAGGTGTCGTCGATCGTCGGCATCCTGCTCGCGAGCCTGATTCCGGACAACTGGGGGCTCGCGCTCGCCGGTACGCTCGCGCTGTTGCCCATCATGGTGTCGGCGGTCGCGACGCGCTCCACGCTGGCCGCGGTCAGCGTGGCCGCCATCGTGGCGCTGCTCGCGCTCGATCTGCCGTATCGGCTCGCGCTGCCGTTCGCGGTGATCGCGGCGATCGTCGCCGGCAGCGCAGCCGATCTGATGATCGAGCGCGCCGACCTGCGCCGCATCCGCGGCGTGAACGATCGCGCCGGAGATTCCCGATGACCTCAACGCAAATCTGGCTCGCCATCTTCGGCATGACCTTCGTCACCGCGCTCACGCGCGCGATGTTCCTGATCGGCGGCGAGCGCACGGTGCTGCCGGCGCGCGTGCAGAAGATGCTGCGCTACGCGCCGGCCGCCGCGCTCGCCGCCGTGGTGGTGCCCGACGTGTTGACGACACCCGACGGACTGTCGTTGGCGGCTTCCAATCATGAGCTTTACGCGACCCTCGCCGGCCTCGGCTGGTTTTTGTGGCGCCGCACCATGCTCGGCACGATCGTGACCGGGATGGTCGTGTTCACGCTGATGCGCGTCTTCCTGTGATGGTCCGGCTCCAAGTGCGGAGATGATGCCGCGCCGCGCGGCAGCGACGGCCTCGCGCTCAAATACGCGAGATTCGCCGCGTCGCGGTCAGATGGCCGTTGGGATCAGTTAAAATGCCCTTTTCCGGGTTGAGCGCGCCCCCGCAAGGCGCCTGGTGCCGCGGCCGGCGGCCGGCGCCCGATCCCGCGGAGCCGTTGGGCCGAAGCGCCGGAGTTCGCCGCGCCTCGTCCCCGCGCGCTGTCCGCCACCGCCTTCTCATCAACTCGCATACTCAAGCCCATGAACAAGGTATTGCGTCTCTCCGACCTGATCGCCGAAGGCAAGCTGTCCGGCAAACGCGTGTTCATCCGCGCCGATCTGAACGTGCCGCAGGACGATCAAGGCAACATCACCGAAGACACCCGCATCCGCGCTTCCGTGCCGGCCATCAAGGCCGCGCTCGACGCCGGCGCCGCCGTGATGGTCACCTCGCACCTGGGTCGCCCGACCGAAGGCGACTTCAAGCCGGAAGACTCGCTCGCGCCGGTGGCAAAGCGTCTCGCCGAGCTGCTAGGCCGCGACGTGCCGCTCGTCGCGAACTGGGTCGAAAACGGCGTGAACGTCGCGCCGGGCTCGGTCGTGCTGCTCGAAAACTGCCGCGTGAACAAGGGCGAAAAGAAAGATTCCGACGAGCTCGCGCAGAAAATGGCCAAGCTCTGCGATATCTACGTGAACGACGCGTTCGGCACCGCGCACCGCGCCGAAGCGACCACGCACGGCATCGCAAAGTACGCGCCGGTCGCCTGCGCGGGTCCGCTGCTCGCCGCTGAGCTCGAAGCGCTCGGCAAGGCGCTCGGCGCACCGAAGCGTCCGCTCGTGGCGATCGTCGCGGGTTCGAAGGTGTCGACCAAGCTGACCATCCTGAAGTCGCTCGCTGAGAAGGTCGACCAGCTGATCGTCGGCGGCGGCATCGCCAATACGTTCATGCTCGCGGCCGGCCTGAAGATCGGCAAGTCGCTCGCCGAAGCCGATCTCGTCGCCGAAGCGAAGGCGATCATCGACGCGGCCAAGGCCCGCGGCGCCTCGGTGCCGATTCCGACCGACGTGGTCACGGCCAAGGAGTTCTCGCCGACCGCGAAGGCCGAAGTGAAGGCCGTCGCCGATGTGCAGGACGACGACATGATTCTCGACATCGGCCCGGAAACGGCCAAGGTGCTCGCCGCACAGCTCGAGAAGGCCGGCACGATCGTGTGGAACGGCCCGGTCGGCGTGTTCGAGTTCGACCAGTTCGGCGACGGCACGAAGACGCTCGCGGACGCGATCGCGCGCTCGGCTGCGTTCTCGATCGCAGGCGGCGGCGACACGCTCGCGGCGATCGCCAAGTACGGCATCCACGATCAGGTCAGCTACATTTCGACGGGCGGGGGCGCGTTCCTCGAGTTCCTCGAGGGCAAGAAGCTGCCGGCGGTCGAAGTTCTGGAATCGCGGGCTTAACGTGGCGACGCGCTCCCCGGCGGCGAAGTCGACCAAGGCGCGTGGCGCGAAAGCGCCGCGCGGTAGCGCGACAACACCGGCACGGGAGCGCGCGACACGCGCGGCCGCTGCGTCGGCGACGCCCGGACAGGACGTGGCCGCCGAGGCGCTGATAGCGCCCGCGGCCGCCGACGTGCAGCAACTGCCAACTTCTTCACAAGCCGAATCTGGTCAACACGATTCGGCCCAGCCGGAACGGCCTTCCGGCAAGCAGGACAGCAACTCTCCGGCGCGCGAGGCGCCGGTCCCGAATACCGCATCACCCGCCTCACTCCACAAAGCGACACCGGCCACAACCGGCGCGCGACCCCACGTAGCATCTGTCGATGCGCGAACTCCGCAGCAGCCCCGCAGCGCTCTTTCCAGCGATTCCATCCAGACGAGGAGACTCATGCATCGCGCCACCAAGATTGTCGCTACTGTCGGTCCGGCTTCCAGCACGCCGGAAATCCTGCTGCAAATGATTCAGGCAGGATTGGACGTGGTGCGGCTCAATTTCTCACACGGCACCGCCGACGACCATCGTCAGCGCGCCGAATACGTTCGCGAGGCGGCCCGTCAGGCGGGCCGCGAAGTCGCCATCATGGCCGACCTGCAAGGCCCGAAGATTCGCGTCGGCAAATTCGAAAACGGCCGCACGACGCTCGTCACCGGCAATCCTTTCATCCTCGATGCGGAATGCGAGCTCGGCAACGACGAGCGCGTCGGCCTCGACTACAAGGACCTGCCGCGCGACCTGAAACCGGGCGACGTGCTGCTGCTCAACGACGGCCTGATCGTGCTTAACGTGCAGCGCGTGATCGGCCAGGAGATCCACACGATCGTGAAGATCGGCGGTGAGCTGTCGAACAACAAGGGCATCAACCGCCAGGGCGGCGGCCTGTCGGCGCCCGCGCTGACCGCGAAGGACATGGAGGACATCCGCACGGCGATGTCGCTCGGTGTCGATTTCATCGCGGTGTCGTTCCCGAAGAACGCGACCGACATGGAAATGGCCCGCCAGCTCGCGAACATCGCCGGCGCGCCGTACGGCATCAAGCCGAAGATGATCGCGAAGATCGAGCGCGCGGAAGCGATTCCGGCGCTGCAAGGCATTCTCGACGCTTCGGACGGCATCATGGTCGCGCGTGGCGACCTGGCCGTGGAAGTCGGCAATGCCGCCGTGCCGGCGCTGCAAAAGCGCATGATCCGCATGGCGCGCGAGTCGAACAAGTTCGTGATCACCGCGACGCAGATGATGGAGTCGATGATCCACGCGCCGGTGCCGACCCGCGCGGAAGTGTCGGACGTCGCCAATGCGGTGCTCGACGGCACCGACGCGGTGATGCTGTCGGCGGAATCGGCGGCGGGAAAGTACCCGGTGCAGACCATCGAGACCATGGCCGCGATCTGCGTCGAAGCGGAAAAGTCCGAGCAGTCGGAGCTCGACAAGGACTTCCTCGACCGCACGTTCACGCGGATCGACCAGTCGATCGCGATGGGCGCGCTGTTCACCGCTTACCACCTCGGCGCCAAGGCGATCGTCGCGCTCACCGAATCGGGCTCGACCGCGCTGTGGATGTCGCGCCACTGGACCCACGTGCCGATCTTCGCGCTGACGCCCCGCGTCGGCAGCGAACGCGCGATGGCGCTATACCGCAACGTGACCTCGCTGCATCTGGACACCAACACCGACCGCGACACGGCGCTGCAGCAGGCGCTCGAAACGGTGGTCGGCAAGGGCTACGCGTCGCACGGCGATATGGTCGTGCTGACGGTCGGCGAGCCGATGGGGCAGGCGGGCGGCACCAATACCTTGAAGATCGTGCGGGTCGGTGAACCGTACTGATCAGGCAGGACTGCTCGATCGGCACGGGCTCGATTGAGCGAAGCAGGCCGGCGAAACCCGCACGGTCCATGTGCGACGGCGCACCAAAGCGCCGGTGTCGCCGCGGGAACGCCGCCTGCTTCGCGATAAAATCGCCGCAAAAGATGCCGACGGCAAAAGAATTCGTTTCAATCCAAGGAGTTTAAGCATGCCTCTCGTATCAATGCGTCAACTGCTGGACCATGCCGCGGAAAACGGCTATGGCCTTCCGGCATTCAACGTGAACAACCTGGAGCAGGTGCAGGCGATCATGGCCGCGGCCGACAAGGTCAACGCCCCGGTCATCATGCAGGCGTCGGCTGGCGCGCGTAAGTACGCGGGCGAGCCGTTCCTGCGTCATCTGATCGAAGCGGCGGTCGAGTCGTATCCGCACATTCCGGTCGTGATGCACCAGGATCACGGTCAGTCGCCGGCAGTGTGTATGGCGGCGATCCGCAGCGGTTTCACCAGCGTGATGATGGACGGTTCGCTCGAAGCCGACGGCAAGACGGTCGCATCGTACGAGTACAACGTCGAAGTGTCGCGCAAGGTCGTCGAAGCGGCGCACTCGATCGGCGTCACCGTCGAGGCGGAGCTGGGCGTGCTCGGTTCGCTCGAAACGATGAAGGGCGACAAGGAAGACGGCCACGGCGCCGAAGGCACGATGACGCGCGAGCAACTGCTGACCGATCCGGAGCAGGCCGCCGACTTCGTCAAGCTGACCCAGTGCGACGCGCTGGCCATCGCGATCGGCACCTCGCACGGCGCCTACAAGTTCAGCAAGAAGCCGACGGGAGACATCCTGTCGATCCAGCGCATCAAGGAAATCCATCAGCGCATTCCGAACACGCACCTCGTGATGCACGGCTCGTCGTCGGTGCCGCAGGAGCTGCTCGCGGAAATCCGCGAATTCGGCGGCGACATGAAGGAAACCTACGGCGTGCCGGTCGAGGAAATCCAGGAAGGTATCCGTCACGGCGTGCGCAAGGTCAACATCGACACCGACCTGCGTCTGGCGATCACGGGCGCGATCCGCCGCTATATGGCGACCAACCCGGGCAAGTTCGATCCGCGCGATTACCTGAAGCCCGCGCGCGAAGCGGCGATGAAGATCTGTATCGACCGTTACATGCAATTCGGCTGCGAAGGCCAGGCTGGCAAGATCAAGCCGGTTTCGCTTGATAAAATTGCAGAGAAGTACAAGTCGGGCGAGCTCGCGCAAGTCGTCCGCTAAGCTGTAGATTTGGCTCCGCACCTGGCCGTTTGGCCAGGTTGTCGTCCGATCGCCGTTCCCGCATCATCGGGGGAACGGCGTTTCCCTTTTGTTCCGGTCACATTTTTTGCCCCACTTTTAGCGAACCACGACGATGTCTACCCTTTACGAATCCACGCTCCGCTCTCTGCCGCTGCTCGGCCGCGGCAAAGTCCGCGACAACTATGCGGTGGGCAACGACCAGTTGCTGATCGTCACGACCGACCGTCTGTCGGCGTTCGACGTGATCATGGGCGAGCCGATTCCGAACAAGGGCCGCGTGCTCAACGCGATGGCCAACTTCTGGTTCGAGAAGCTGCAGCACGTGGTGCCGAACCACCTGACGGGCGTCGCGCCCGAGTCGGTAGTCGCGCCGGACGAAGTCGAGCAGGTCAAGGGGCGCGCGGTGGTCGTCAAGCGTCTCGAGCCGATCCTCGTCGAAGCGGTGGTGCGCGGCTATCTGGCCGGCAGCGGCTGGAAAGATTACCAGGCCACCGGGTCGGTCTGCGGCGTGCAATTGCCGGCGGGCCTGCAAAACGCGCAGAAGCTGCCTGAGCCGATCTTCACGCCGGCTGCCAAGGCCGAGATGGGCCACCACGACGAAAACATCACCTACGACGAGATGGAGCGCCGCATCGGTACCGAGCTGTCGGCCACGATTCGCGACATCTCGATCCGCCTGTACAAGGAAGCGGCTGATTATGCGGCGACGCGCGGCATCATCATCGCGGACACGAAGTTCGAATTCGGTCTCGATAACCACGGCAAGCTGTACCTGATGGATGAGGCGCTCACGGCCGATTCGTCGCGCTTCTGGCCGGCCGACCAGTACCAGGTCGGCACCAACCCGCCGTCGTTCGACAAGCAGTTCGTGCGCGATTGGCTCGAAACCCAGCCATGGAAGAAAGAGCCGCCGGCGCCGAAGCTGCCGGACGATGTGGTCGCAAAGACGGGTGAGAAGTACCAGGAAGCGCTCGAGCGCCTGACCGGGCACAAGCTCGACTAATCTGATTGCGCGTGCCGTGTCAGGCGCGCATCGCCCGGAAACAAGGAAGCCGTAAAGATGAGTGAAGCACAAACCGCCCATAAGCATGATGCGCCGGTCGTCGGCGTATTGATGGGCTCCAGTTCCGACTGGGAAGTGATGAAAAACGCCGTCGCGATTCTGCAGGAATTCGGCGTGCCGTACGAAGCGAAGGTCGTGTCCGCGCACCGCATGCCGGACGAAATGTTCGCCTATGCTGAAAGCGCGCGCGAGCGCGGCATTCGCGCAATCATCGCGGGCGCGGGCGGCGCGGCGCACCTGCCCGGCATGCTGGCCGCGAAAACCACGGTGCCGGTGCTCGGCGTACCGGTCGCGAGCAAGTATCTGAAGGGCGTCGATTCGCTGCATTCGATCGTGCAGATGCCCAAGGGCGTGCCGGTCGCGACGTTTGCGATCGGCGAAGCGGGCGCCGCGAACGCGGCGCTGTTCGCGGTGTCGCTGCTGTCCGGCACCAGCGCCGAATACGCGGACAAGCTCGCTGCATTCCGCGTGCGCCAGAATGAAGCGGCTCACGCGATGGTATTGCCGGCGCTGTAAGCGCGCCGGTTGTTTGATAAGACGTCCCCTGTCCGACCCCCGGCCGGATGCCCGCCGCTCGGTATGCGAGCGCGACGCGTATCCGGCCGCGACCGACCACCAAGATGAACCCTGACAACACACCGGTTTCACCGATTCTGCCCGGCGCATGGCTTGGCATGGTCGGTGGCGGCCAGCTCGGCCGCATGTTCTGTTTTGCCGCCCAGGCGATGGGCTATCGCGTTGCCGTCCTCGATCCGGACGAAACCAGCCCGGCGGGCGCGGTCGCCGACCGCCACCTGCGCGCGGCCTACGACGACGAAGCGGCGCTGACCGAGCTCGCGCGGCTGTGCGCGGCGGTGTCGACCGAATTCGAGAACGTGCCGGCCGCGAGTCTCGACTTTCTCGGCAAGACCACCTTCGTGAGCCCGGCGGGGCGTTGCGTCGCCGTCGCGCAAGACCGGATCGCCGAGAAGCGCTTTATCGCGTCGTCGGGCGTGACGGTCGCGCCGCACGTCGTGATCGAGTCGTCGGATGCGCTTGCGGCGCTGGGCGATGCCGAGCTCGAAGCGGTGCTGCCCGGTATTCTGAAAACGGCGCGCATGGGCTACGACGGCAAGGGTCAGATTCGCGTGCGTAACGCCGAGGAAGTGCGCGAGGCGCATGCGTCGCTCGGCGGCGTGCCGTGCGTGCTCGAGAAGCGCCTGCCGCTGAAGTTCGAGGTGTCGGCGCTGATTGCGCGCACGGCGAGCGGGGCGTCGGTCGTCTATCCGCTCGCGCAGAACACCCATCGAGATGGCGTGCTGTCGCACACCATCGTTCCCGCGCCGGATGCATCGCCCGCGCTGGTGCAGCAGGCTCAACAGGCCGCGCTGCGGATCGCCGAGACACTCGGCTATGTCGGCGTGCTCTGCGTCGAGTTTTTCATTCTCGAAGACGGCTCGCTGGTCGCCAACGAAATGGCGCCGCGTCCGCACAACTCCGGCCACTACACGGTCGACGCGTGCGCGACGAGCCAGTTCGAGCAGCAGGTGCGCGCGATGACCAGCATGCCGCTCGGCGACACGCGCCAACATTCGCCGGCGGTGATGCTGAACATCCTCGGCGACGTGTGGTTCCCGGACGGTCCGAAGCGCGCGGCGGTCACGCCGCCGTGGCAGGAAGTCGCCGCGATGCCGGCCGCGCGCCTGCATCTGTACGGTAAGGAAGAGGCGCGTTGCGGCCGCAAGATGGGTCACGTGAACTTCACCGCGTCGACGCTCGAAGAAGCCCGCACGGCGGCGCGCGATTGCGCGCGGCTGCTGCACATCGCTACCAGCTGAAGCGCGCGCCATGCCGGACCAACAGAAACCCGCCGAGGACGCTACCAACGCGTTGCCGGTCAGCGCCGCGCAGATCGAGCACGCGGCCGCCTTGCTCGACGCGGGTGGGCTGGTCGCGTTTCCGACCGAGACCGTGTACGGCCTCGGCGGCGATGCCGAGAACCCGGACGCGGTCGCGCGCATTTACGCGGCGAAGGGGCGGCCGGCCAATCATCCGGTGATCGTGCATCTCGCGCCGCATGGCGATCCGAACTACTGGGTCGAGCATTTGCCGGCCGATGCGCAACGCCTGATCGACGCGTTCTGGCCGGGGCCGCTCACGCTGATCCTCAAGCGCGCTGCGCGGATTCCCGCGGCGGTCAGCGGCGGGCAGGATTCGGTGGGGCTGCGCTGCCCGTCGCATCCGGTAGCGCAGGCCTTGCTCGAAGCGTTCAGCGCGTTGCGCGGCGGGCATGGCGGCGTCGCCGCGCCGTCGGCGAACCGCTTCGGACATGTGAGCCCGACCACCGCGCAGCATGTGCGCGACGAGTTCGGCAGCGCGATTCATGTGCTCGATGGCGGCGCGTCGGATGTCGGCATCGAGTCGACGATTCTGGATCTGTCGCGCGGCTTTCCGGCGCTGCTGAGGCCCGGTCGCGTGACGCCGCAGGATATCGCCGACGTGCTTGGCGAGGCGCCGCGTCTGCCCGACGGGTCGGATGCGACCGCGCCGCGCGCATCGGGCACGTTGAAAGCGCATTACGCGCCGCGCACGCCGCTCGCGCTACTGCCGTTTAGCGAACTCGAGCCGCTGCTCGCGGTGCGCGCGCCGGGCGAGCGCGTCGCGCTGGTCGCGCGCGCGTCGCGTGCGCGACAGTGGGCCGATGCCGACGGCGTGCATTTCGTCGCGGCGCCGGAAGACCCGCACGTCTATGCGCGCGAACTCTACGGCTTGCTGCGCGCGCTCGATCGCGCGAACGTCACGCGGATTCTGATCGAGAAGCTGCCCGACACGATCGAATGGATCGCGGTCAACGATCGGCTCGGGCGCGCGGCGGCGGCATTCGAAGCGCAGCGCTGACGCTCTCGGCTCGCTGCGCTGCATAGCGTGGCTAGCGAAAAAAACGAAGGCCCGGCTCGTTCCAACGAGCCGGGCCTTTTGCTATCCAGGCAACCTTGACGCCGCGTTACTTCCCAAGCCCGCTAGCAGCGATCTGCTTCTCGACCTGCTGCGCGATCAGCGCTCCCGTATGCGTGGTCGGATGCACGAGGTCGGCGAAGATGTAGGTCTGGTCCGCGCCGGCCACCGTGTAGGTCTCCGGCGAACAGAACAGCGACGACGCGAGGGCGGTGCCGAAAGCCGCCGCCGTCTGGCCGGATGCGAGCACGCTCGGGTTCTTCGTCGCGTACGCGGTCGCGGCCGCAGCCATCGACGTCAGGTTACACGCGGTGCCCGTATTCGACACGGTGAAGCCGAGCGCCTGGTAGTTGGCCAACGTCTGGTCCAGCAGCGTGTACGAGTCCAGATAGATGACCTGCGAGGTCGACGCGAGGCCTTGCTTCAGCACGTTATTGTAGGCTTGCACGAGCCCGTCGATGACTGCCTGGCCTTGTGCGCCCGCGGCGAGGCCTTGCGGCGTTTTCGCGATATCCGGCACGTTTGACACCACCACATGTTGCGCGCCTGCCGCGACGATCTTTTGCACCGTGCCGACGAACGTGGTCGCCGCGGTCACGATCGCCGCTCCTTGGGCCTGCGTGACCGACTGGATCGCGGCCGTTGCCGCCGCCTGCGCGTCGGCCGGGTTGGCGCCGTTAGCGATCGCCGTCGCCGCCGCTGCCGCTGCCGCCGCGCTCGCAGCCGAGATCGTTTGCACCGCGACGAAGATGTCGTTCGCGCCGCCGTTGATCAGCACGAGCTGGTTCGAATTGAAGCTGTTGTTGTGCGCAGACAGATACTCGCTGACCTGTGTCGTGACCGGCACCGTAGTCGCGGCCATGTTGTTCGGCGCGAAGCCGACGCCCGGCTGCAGATCGACACGCGAGCCGCCTTGCGCATAACCGAGACCGCCCGCCGCGGTGAGCGGGTTGCCGAAGCCGCCGACGTACGCGGGGGTGAGCGTGCCGCCATAGTACTCGGCGACCTTCTGCGTCCAGATTTCGCCCGGATTCGTCGTGAAGCGGCCGCCGCCCGTGCCGACGTTCGCCTGAACCGCCGCCTGGTAGGTGCCGACATCCGACAGACTGTCGCCGAACGACACGACCTGCAGCGAGACGCCCCCCGGCGGCGTGTTGCTGCTCGAACTATTGTTGTCGCCGCCACCACCGCACGCTGCCAGCGCTGCGAACGCTGCGCTCGCCACGGCGATCTGGGTGACGCGCAACCATTGCTGTTTCTTCGAAGCGGTTTGATTCATGTTGACTACATCTCCTCGTATGTGTGGGCCTTGATGCCATGTGTTGCAGGCGGCGTCCACCGCGTTGGCGGCGTGACGACAGCTTACAGAATCTTCTACGGCGTGCGCGATGTCCGCAGCGCGGCCATATGATTTGGGTTCAAGCCGGGTAGTTCGGCGGTGGCTTTGCTCATGGTGTCGTTCGTACCCGCATGCGGATGCGCGTTCGATCCGGCGTGGAGGCCGCTGGCGCCGCCAGGCATCACCGCGCGCTGCGCATGATAAGCGGCGGCCCAGGCGGGCGGCGCGAACAGCGCGCGCCACTTGTTGCGCCAGCCGCGCACGCTTGCGAAGTCCGCGGCCATCGACGCCCATTCGTGGAACGTCGCCTTCAGCGGGTTGTACGTGTAAAGCGGCTCGACGATGCCGTATTGCGGCCTCTCGTGCGGATCTTCGTCGACGTAGCTGCCGAACAGGCGGTCCCAGATCACCAGTACACCTGCGTAATTGCGATCGATGTAGCGATCGTTGCGCGCATGGTGCACACGATGGATCGACGGCGTGTTGAACACGTACTCGAGCCAGCCGAGCTTGCCGATCACCTGCGTATGCACGAAGAACTGGAAGCCGAGATTGATCAGCACGATCGCGACGATCTGCGTCGGGGCAAAGCCGAGGAACGCGAGCGGAATCCAGAACACCCACATGCCGGCGATCGGGTACATCAGGCTCTGGCGGAACGCGGTCGAAAAATTCATCCGCTCCGACGAGTGATGCACGACGTGCGCGGCCCACAGCCAGCGCACCCGATGACTGCAGCGATGAAACACGTAATAGAGCAGGTCCTGCGCGACGAACAGCACGACCAACGACAGCCACGTCGCCGGCCATGTATGAATGCGGTAGTGCTCGTAGAAGAACGCGTAGACAGGGATGATCGCGAGCCACGCGAGTTTGTCGGCGGCCTGCTGCAGCAGCGCGAGCGCGGCGTTGCACAGCGTGTCGCGCCAGCTGTAGAGCCGCTCGGCCGGGCGCGTGCGGCTCACGTGCCACGCCTCCCAGCCGATGCAGGCAAGAAAGACGGGCGCCATGGCGAGCAGCAGCAATTCGGCATCGAATTGCATCGTGTCTCCCTTCCTGGTCCCTGACCGCCGCGCGGTACGCGGCGGGTGGTGTCGTTATCGTTGGTGAAGGTCGCGCGGTCCGACGACCGGCGCCCTGCGCGGCAAGCGCGTGGTGCCGCGCACCGCATGATGCCCGACAGCGTACACGGTTAGAAGCTTGCCGCGCGCGGCATCGCTAGAAGGAATACTCAGTGGCCGCCGCGCTTGCGCGGGTTTTTCCTGGGCTTCTCGCGCACCTCCTCGATAGGCGCGGCGACCTTCGTGAAGCCCTGCGACGGGCCTTCGTACACCCATTCGAGCAGCGCGTCGTGCGCGGCGCGCGCCGCTTCGGAATGCGGATCGTTGATCAGGCTGACGACGATGTAGCTGTTGCCGTCGGCCGATGCGACGTAGCCCGCGATCGCGCGCACGTCGCGCAGCGTGCCGGTCTTGATGTGAGCGTTGCCGCCCGCGCCCTGGCTGGTCAGGCGGTTGCGCATCGTGCCGTCGACACCGGCGATCGGCAGCGAATCGACGAACACCTGCGCGACCGGGCTCGCGTTCGCGCGCTGCAGCACGTCGGCGAGCGCGAGCGCGGTGATGTGCTCGTCGCGCGACAGGCCCGAGCCGTTGTCGAGCGACAGGTATTCGGTGTTCAGGCTGTCGCGGGTCAGGAAAGCTTCGACCGCGCGCGCGGCTTTCGCGGGCGTGGCGGGCGCTCTTTCCTCGGCGGCGCCGATGGTCAGGAACAGGTTGCGCGCCATCGTGTTGTTGCTGAACTTGTTGATGTCGCGAACGATGTCCGACAGCATCGGCCCCTCGTGCGTCGCGACGAGCTTCGCGCCAGCGGGCACCGCGCCTTCGCGGGTCGTACCCGTGAAAGTGCCGCCAGTTTGCTGCCACAGCGCGAGGAAGCCGCGCGCGAAGAACGTCGAGTGATCGAGCACGGCGACGTTGATCGTGCGCGAATCGCAACGCACCGGCAGGTCGCCGATGAACGACGCAACGAGCGTGCCGTCAGGCTGTGGCGTGACGGTCGGCGTCGGCAGCTCGCCGCGGCATGGGCCGTTCGTCGCGCGCAACTGGTTGTCGATGCGCAATTGCGCGAGCGCGGGCAGCACGTCGATCGCCACCGTGCCGTCCGGCGATGGCGTCAGCGTGAACGACAGCGATTTGAACGCGTACAGCAGCGGATCGGGGCCGACGTTGTACGGTGCGTTCACGTCGTCGTCGAACGCGGGCAGGTCGCGGGTCGACGGATCGAAGTAGCGCTTGTCGAGCACTAGCGCGCCGTCGATGCCGTTGATGCCCGCCTTGTGAATCTTCTGCACGAGGTCGATCAGTTCTTCGGGCACGAGCTTGGGGTCGCCGGTGCCCTGGATGTACAGATTGCCGTGCAGCACGCCGTTCGCGTCGAGCGGGCCGTCCGCGTACGCGCTGGTGAGCCAGCGGTAGCCGGGGCCGAGGATCGACAGGCCTGCATAGGTGGTGACGAGCTTCATCGTCGAGGCGGGCATCATCGGCTTGCCGGCGTTCAGCGCGAGGATCGGCGTGCGATCGCCGACCTTTTCGACGACCACGCTGATCGACGACAACGGCACGTGCGCGCGGTGCAGACCGACCATCACCGGTTGCGGCAGTACCGTCGTGACGTTGACGCTCGGATGGGTGGCCTTGATGCGTGCCTGCGCGGCCAGCGGCAGCAGCGCGCTCGCGCCGAGCGTGGCGGCGCAGAGCCAGACGGCGGCGCGCGTCGCGAAGCGGTTAGGCATGAAGACTGCGCGATGGAGCATAGGGCGCGAGCGCAGCGCCATACGGCGCGCGATGGAAGACAGAAAAGCGTGCGTCATGAACGGGTGAACGGGCAAACGGACGAGCGGGATTTCAAGGTGTGCGGCGTGCAGCGTGCGCGGGACAATGAAACGGCAAGCTGGTCGGTTCGACGGCGCGGTAGCGCGCCGTCGCGCTACCCAACGGCCGTCGCGCGACGCAAAGCGCCCATTGTAGTGACATGCCGCGACGCTGCGGTGAAAAAAGCGCCACACACCGCGCAGGCCGGAAGCGGGCGCTAGAATGCGGCATCATCCAATGATTTGGAACGGACAACCATGCGCATCCTGCTAGTCGAAGATGACCGGATGATCGCCGAAGGCGTGCGCAAGGCGCTGCGCGGCGAAGGCTTCGCCGTCGATTGGGTCGAGGACGGCGAAGCGGCGCTGCACGCGGCGGCAGCTCAGCCTTACGATCTCGCGTTGCTCGATCTCGGTCTGCCCAAGCGCGACGGTCTCGAGGTGCTGCGCGCACTGCGCGCGCGCGGCAATGCGCTGCCGGTGCTGATCGTCACGGCGCGCGACGCGGTCGCCGATCGTGTCAAAGGCCTCGACGCCGGCGCTGACGATTATCTTGTCAAACCTTTCGATCTCGATGAGCTCGGCGCGCGCATGCGAGCGCTGATCCGGCGCCAGTCCGGCCGCAGCGATTCGACGATTCGCCACGGCAACTTGACCCTCGATCCCGCGTCGCACCAGGTGACGCTCGATGGCGCGCCGGTCGCGCTGTCCGCGCGCGAATTCGCGTTGCTCGAAGCGCTGCTCGCGCGGCCCGGCGCGGTGCTGTCCAAGAGCCAGCTCGAGGAAAAGATGTACGGCTGGGGCGAGGAGATCGGCAGCAATACCGTCGAGGTGTATATCCACGCGTTGCGCAAGAAGCTCGGCGCCGATCTGATCCGCAACGTGCGCGGGCTAGGCTACATGATCGCGAAGGACGCCTGAGCCGATGCGCTCGATTCGCCGACAACTATTGTTCTGGCTGCTCGCGCTCGTGCTGCTCGGCGTCGGCATCGCGGGTTGGCTGATCTACCGGCAGGCGCTCGCCGAAGCGAACGAACTGTTCGACTACCAGCTCGAGCAGATCGCCGCGGCGCTGCCGGCGGAGCCGTTCTCGCAGGTGCTCGGCCGCGATACCGGCGACGAGGGCATCGTGCTGCAGATCTGGAACCGCAACGGCATGCTGATGTATTACTCGCGGCCGCGCGCGCCGCTCGCGCCGCGCGCCGAACTCGGTTTTTCGACCGAGCGCACCGACCGCGGCGAATGGCGCGTGTATGGCGCGATCGTCGGCGATAACGTCGTGCAGCTCGCGCAGCCGCTGTCGGTGCGCAACCGGCTCGCCGCCGATGTCGCGCTGCGCACGCTGTGGCCGCTGATCGTGCTGCTGCCGCTGCTCGGGCTCGCGGTGTGGGTGATCGTCGGCCGTGGGCTACAGCCGCTGCGGCGCGTGACGAGCGCGCTCGACACGCGTCATCCCGAAGCGCTCGATCCGTTGCCCGATCAGCGCTTGCCGCTCGAAGTGCGGCCGCTCGTGCGGGCGCTGAACGGGCTGCTGCAACGGCTCGCGACCGCACTAGATATCCAGAAGGCGTTCGTTGCCGATGCCGCGCACGAATTGCGCACGCCGCTTGCCGCGGTACAGATTCAGGCGCAACTGGTCGCGCGAGCCAAGGACGACACCGCGCGCGGCGAGGCGCTCGCCGATTTGCAGGCGGGCGTCACGCGCGCGACGCGCCTCGCCGAGCAACTGCTCGCGCTCGCGCGCGCCGAGCCGGACGGCGCCGCCGTCGTCGGGATGCTCGATCTGCGCGAGCTGCTTCAGGAGTGCGTCGCGACCTACGCGCCGCTCGCGGTGAATCGCGGCGTCGACCTCGGCATCGAGGCGAGCGAGCCCGCCAGCGTGACCGGCGACGCCGAAGCGCTGCGCGTGATGTTCAACAACGTCCTCGACAACGCGACCAAGTACACGCCGCGCGGCGGCAGTGTCGACGTCAGCCTGCACGTCGAGGACGGCCGTCCGGTGGTGCGGATCGCCGATAGCGGCCCCGGTATCGATCCGGCCGATCGCGAGCGCGTGTTCGACCGCTTCTATCGCGCGGGAGCGGGCGCAAATCGCGCGCGCACCGACGTGACGGGCAGTGGCCTCGGTCTCGCGATCGTGCGCCGGATAGCCACGCAACATCATGCTCAAGTCTCGCTCGGTGAATCGCCGACCGGTGGTTTGCAGGTCATCGTCCGCTTTTGAGCATGGTGGTTTACTGTTCGGCCAAAACCGGCGTTGATGCCGTGGCGACGGGCTGTTTCGGCCGGTCCGATAAGGTTCCCGCGATCTGTCGCTGCTTAAGACTCGTTTAAGTGACGCCCCTTACGCTCCTCGACATCCAAAGTCACTTTCTCCAGTCAGGAGCTCATGATGAACGCGAAAACCTTGTCCCGCGGCGCCGTTGCGGTAGCTGTGGCCGCTGCGCTTTCAGCCGGCTATGTGGCGGGCCATCGCGATGTGCCCGCACCGCAGATCATCTCGCCGGCGGAAGCCGCCGCGATGATGCCGGCCGAAGCTGCCGCCAAAACCGGTATCCCCGATTTCTCCGGTCTCGTCGAGACCTACGGTCCGGCCGTCGTCAACATCAGCGCGAAGCACGTGGTCAAGCAAGCGGCGCTGCGCGGTAATGGCGGCAACCGCCATGGCAACCAGTTGCCGATCGATCCGAACGATCCTTTCTATCAGTTCTATAAGCGGTTCTTCGGCGGCGTGCCCGGCATGCAAGGCGGCGATGGCGGCGATGGCGGCGACGCGCCCGACCAGCCGAGCGCGAGCCTCGGCTCGGGCTTCATCATCAGCAATGACGGCTACATTCTGACGAACGCGCACGTGGTCGATGGCGCGAACGTCGTCACCGTGAAGCTCACCGACAAGCGCGAGTTCAGGGCGAAGGTGGTTGGCGCCGACCAGCAGTCCGACGTCGCCGTGCTGAAGATCAACGCGAGCGATCTGCCGACTGTGAAGATCGGCGATCCGCGCCAGAGCAAGGTTGGTCAGTGGGTCGTCGCGATCGGCTCGCCGTATGGCTTCGACAACACCGTGACCTCGGGCATCATCAGCGCGAAATCGCGCACGCTGCCTAACGAAAACTACACGCCGTTCATCCAGACCGATGTGCCGGTGAATCCAGGCAACTCGGGCGGTCCGCTCTTCAATCTGCAAGGCGAAGTCATCGGCATCAATTCGATGATCTACTCGCAGACGGGCGGCTTCCAGGGCCTGTCGTTCGCGATCCCCATCAGCGAGGCGATCAAGGTCAAGGACGATCTCGTCAAGACCGGTCACGTGAGCCGCGGCCGTCTCGGCGTCGCGGTGCAGGGCTTGAACCAGACGCTCGCCGAGTCGTTCGGCATGCAGAAGCCGCAAGGCGCCCTGGTCAGCTCGGTCGACGCCAACGGTCCGGCGGCCAAGGCTGGCTTGCAGCCGGGCGACGTGATCTTGTCGGTGAATGGCGACGAAGTCAGCGATTCGACGGATCTGCCGTCGAAGATCGCAGGCCTCGCGCCGGGCAGTTCGGCAACGCTGAAAGTGTGGCGCGATAAGGCCAGCAAGGACCTGAAGGTGACGATTGGCTCGTTCTCGGACGTGAAGGTCGCGTCGGCGAGCAAGACCGATCAGCAGACCCAGTTGCAAGGCCGTCTCGGTGTCGCGGTGCGGCCGCTGACGCCGGAAGAGAAGAGTAGCGCGTCGGTGTCGCACGGTCTGCTCGTGCAGCAGGCGGGCGGTGCGGCGGCGAGCGCCGGCATCCAGGCGGGCGACGTGATTCTCGCCGTCAACGGCCGTCCGGTCACGAACATCGATCAGTTGAAGCAGATGATTTCGGGCGCAGGCAACAGCATTGCGCTGCTGATCCAGCGGGACAACGCGCAGATTTTCGTGCCTGTTGATCTCGGCTGATCCAGTTATCTGGGCGGTTCGAAGGGATCTCCCACCCCAGTTTGAGCTGTAGTAGCGATTGCCGGTCCTTTGCATTTACTGCAAGGACCGGCTTTTTTTCGCCCGTCGGAACCGGCGCTGCAGCGAGCGGCATGGGACAGACCGAGGGGGGCAGGCGGCTTGGTGCCACAATGGTCGTGCATGTTGGTCGACGCTGCGGAATGGTTGGCACATAGGTTGCTTCAATCGTTCAGGCTCTGGACAAGGCCTCGAAAAGGAGAGCGAACCGATGAAAACCCAACGCAAGCAGCAAAGGATCGTAGCCGCTGCGCTGTGCGCGGCGCTCACGCTCGGACTGGCGGGCGGCGCGTACGCGCAGCAGGCGGGCGTGACCGGTGGCTCGACGACCGACGACACCAGCGCGGGCAACACCAACGGCGGCGGTCTGCCGCAAGTCCAGCAGCAGGGCGACGTATCGTACGTATCGGGCGGTGTCGGCCTCGACGAATCGCGGGCGCTGCGACAAGCGCAAACCCAGTGGCCACTGACCTTGCGTTTCACCGGACACAACGCAGAGTTTCTTGCCGATGTGCACGTGCGCATCGTGGATGCACATAACAGCGAAGTGCTGAACACGACGTCGCGCGGACCATTTATGCTGGTGCGCCTGAGCCCCGGCCGCTATACGGTGCACGCGAATTACAACGACAGCGAACAGACGCGCTCGGTTAGTGTGCCCGCGCACGGCAACGTAAAATCCGCGTTCACCTGGAACGTGAAGTAACGGCTCGATCCGTCCGCTGCCGCGCAGGAAGCGCGCGCAATCGGCCGGAGTTTGGCCGATAATGAAGCCACGGGCGTGTCCCGTGGCTTTGCCGTTGTTGCGGCAATAGCCGGTAGTGCAGCGCACACCCCATCATGGAGCCTGGACATGAGCGATGCGTCGACATCTGCGGAACGGCCGGACGGCCATACCATCGTGATTCGCGACAACGGCCATCGCGTGCGCGTGATTCACGGCGGCGTGACGATGGCCGACACCCAGGCTGCGCTGACGCTATCGGAGACCGGCCTCGCCGACGTGTTCTATTTCCCGCGCGAGCACGTGAATATGGCCCGGCTCGAACGCTCGACGCACACGTCGCATTGCCCGTTCAAGGGCGACGCGTCGTACTTCCATCTGCGCACCGAAGACGGCGTGATCGAGAACGCGGTGTGGTGTTACGAAGCGCCGTTCGAGCAGGTCAGCCGCATCAAGGGCTATCTCGCTTTTTACGCATCGCGTGTCGACCGCATCGATCAGACGTCCTGATCCCGCAGTCGGCGCGTTCATCGGGGGAGGTTGTCATGGAACTGAACGACGCGTTACGGATTCCGCTGCCGCCGTCCGAGGTCTGGGACGCGTTGCAGGACCTCGCGCTGTTGCGTGCCAGCCTCGACAACTGCGAGTCGTTCGTGCGTCTCGCCCACGGCGAATACGCGCTGACGATGACTGTGCCGCTCGGCCCGTTGCGCGCGCATTATCAGGCGCGCGCGCACGTTGCCGGCCAGGATTCCGGCCCGGCGGACGCACAGCGCCGCACCATCAACTTCAAGGCGCGAGCCGAGGGCATCGGCGCGCTGCGTGGTCAGATCGAAGTACGTTTGCGCGCGGACGACGGGCGCGAGCGCGGCACGCGCATCGATTACACGTTGTGGGCAACGTCATCGGGTCCGCTGGCCGAGCTGCCGACGCGCCAGCTCGAGAACGCCTTGCGGCAGATCGCCGACGATTTTTTCGCCGAGTTCGACGCCGTCGTGCGCGCCAAGCACGGCAAGGGGCCGAACCGCGCGCGTGGCACGGCGCCGCGTCGCCAGTACGTGTTTTTGCGGCCGATCACACTTGGCGGCATCGCGCGGCGCACGCGCATCGAGCACGGCCAGGCTCCGCCCGGACGCGCGGCAAGCGCGTCGCACAGCTGGTCGCATGGCGTGCCGCATCAAGAGCCTGGGCAGCATGTCGTGCCGTACTGGGCGTGGGCCGGAATGATCTTTCTGGTCGCGCTGTTGTTGTACGTCGCGCGCTGGCTCAGCGAGCATTGACGCCGCGCGGCGCGCAGCGCCTGATCCAACGCGCGATAAACATCCCCGCGCGACTACGAAATCCCGGCGGCGCACTACGAAATAGCGGTGCTCCCGCCACCTTCAACTAATCCCCGCGAAACTCCCGCCGCCACGCGCTGGGCGACGTTCGAAACGCGTCCGCGAAATGCTGCCGCAGCGATGCGGCCGAGCCGAAGCCGGCGCCCGTCGCGATCGCTTCGACCGATTCGTCGGTGCTTTCCAGCAGTTGTTGCGCCCGCGCGAGCCGTTGCGCGAGCAGCCACGCGCCGACGGTGGTGCCGGTCGCGAGCCGGAACCGTCGCGTGAAGGTGCGGCGGCTCATCAACGCGCGCGCGGCGAGTGTGTCGAGCGTATGCGGCGCGGCCAGGTTGCCGCTCACCCAGTCGAGCAGGCCAGACAGACGGTCGCCACGCGGGTTCGGCGGCATCGGCTGCTGCACGTATTGCGCCTGACCTCCCTGGCGATGCGGCGAGACGACCAGCCGGCGCGCGACGTGGTTAGCCACCCGCGCGCCGCAAATCTTGCGCAGCACATGCAGGCAGCAGTCGAGGCCGGCGGCGGTGCCGGCCGAGGTCAGCACGTTGCCATCGTCGACGTACAGCACGTCGGGGTCCAGCCGCACGCGCGGGTAGCGGCGCGCGAAGTCGTCGGCCCAGGCCCAGTGCGTCGAAGCGGGCCGTCCATCGAGGATGCCCGCCGCGGCCAGCACGAAAGCGCCGAGGCACAGGCCGACAAGCAGCGCGCCGCGCGCATGCGCGGCCCTCAGCGCGTCGAGAAGCGCGGCGGACGGCGTTTCGTCGGGATCGCGCCAGCTCGGCACGATGATCGTGTGCGCGTCGGCAAGCGCTTCGAGTCCGTGCGTGACCGCGATCGAGAAGCCCGCGGTCGTCGCGAGCGCGCCCGTCTCCACGGCGCAGACGCGGAAGTCGAAGGCGGGGACACCGCCGCCGCGGCGGTCCTCGCCGAACACGACGCACGGCACCGACAGATGGAACGGGCTGATGCGATCGAATGCGACGACGGCGACGACGTGGCGCGGCACCTGATCGGAGATATCGTCGGAAGATGCGAAGGTGGTCATGCCGCACGCCTCATTCATGAATGCCAGAAGTATGGCCCGATTCTAGCGAAGCTTGTCATTTGGGCCGCTGTCGGCGGACAGGCAGCGGAGCAACAATGCCGTCATTGCCGTCGCGCCGCGGCCATCTCGCCGGGCGCGCGCCATCGACCGTTTTTCTGACAAGGAGCCCTGCCATGAACACACCTGCGCCGCGCCGTGCGCTGATCGTCATCGACGTGCAGAACGAATACGTGAGCGGTGACCTGCCGATCGAATTTCCGGACGTGCGCACGTCGCTCGCCAACATCGCTCGCGCGATCGATGCGGCGCGCGCCGCCAGCGTGCCGGTCGTCGTCGTGCAGAACGTCGCGCCCGCCACCTCGCCGCTGTTCGCGCGCGGCAGCGCGGGCGCGGAACTGCACACGGTCGTGAGCTCGCGCGCTCATGATCATTTCGTCGAGAAGTCGCTGCCGAGCGCATTCGCCGGCACCGATCTGGCCGACTGGCTCGCCGCCCGGCAGATTGATACGTTGACGGTTACCGGCTACATGACTCACAACTGCGATGCATCGACGATCAATCACGCGGTGCATGCCGGCCTCGCCGTCGAATTCCTGCACGATGCGACCGGCTCGGTGCCGTATGAAAACAGTGCAGGCTTCGCGAGCGCGGAAGAGATTCATCGCGTGTTCAGCGTGGTGCTGCAGTCGCGCTTCGCGGCGGTTGCGAGCACCGACCAGTGGATCGCGGCGCTAAACAGCGGCGCGCCGCTCGAGCGCGGCAACATCTATGCGTCGAATCAGGCGGCGCGAGCGCGCCGTGCGGTTGCCTGAACCCGGCGCGGGGGCGGGTGGCCCGTTCCACAAATAGAAAGCGGGCGGTTCACCGAACCGCCCGCTGTGCCAATCCTCAACCCTTGCGCGCCTTCTACGCCGCCTTTCTGCGCAACGCCGGACTGACGCGCAAGCCGTCGAACATCACTTCTACCATCTGCTGCGCGTGCGCGCCGAAGTCGGTCGCGTCGGGCAAAAACAGCATGTCGCGCAACGAGCCGCCGACGAACGCGTGCACCATCGCCGCGGCAAGTTTCGTGTCGAGATCGGCGGGCATCTGACCTTTCGAGATCGCGTTGCGCAGACCGCCCTCGAGCTTCTCGAGCCCTTCGCGCATATTGGTCTGATAGCGTTCCATCACCGGCCCCATCTCTTCGACCAGCTCGCATTTCAGGAACAGGATGTCGAACACGCGGCGACGGCGGGGATCGTTGGCGGTGTCGCGCAGGCAGACCACGCAGATTTCCATGATGCGCCCGAGCGGATCGGTTTCGTTGGGATCGAGCGATGCCGCTTTCAGCTCGTCGAGCGGCAGCAGCACGCGGTCGAACATTTCGGTGAAGAGCTCGCTCTTGTGTGCGAAATGCCAATAAATGGCGCCGCGCGTCACGCCTGCGGCCTGGGCGATATCGGCCAGCGACGTGCGCGATACGCCCTTCTGGAAGAAGATCCGTTCGGCCGCGTCGAGAATGCGGTTGCGCGTCTCCAGCGCCTCTTCTTTGGTTCTTCTGACCATATTGGTATGACCTGCGCTGATCCTGGGGTTTATGCGGGCGTTTTTAAGTCGGCCTGATGACAATTTGACTATTTCTAAACCGAATTGCGACGCGAATTTGCGGCCCCCGATCCCTGGAAGATATAAACGCACTTTTACATGCATTCGTGAATGTATATATAATAGCACCCCACGATCGGATAGCCCAAGCCGTGACGACCGGTTAATATCCGTCACTGTTGTCTTCCAAAACGCTATGGCAGCCGCCAAACGACGGTGCTGTGCGGCATTCCCCGGTATGGCGCATTAGTAGCAGGCTGCCCTGCAGGCGCAGGTTTGCATCCGTGGGCTTCCGGTTGAGCGTCGAGAGACGCTTGTGTGCGCTGTCGTCCCCGGGGTAGGGATGCGCGCACTTTTTCATTCTCAGTCTTTGACAGAGGTCGCTCCATGCGCGTCGAACGGGTTTCATTCCGCTTAATTAGTGCCGCGACGGCTGCCATCTTGCTGGCGGCGTGCGGACCAAAACAATCTGCCCCGCCGCCCCAGACGCCCGAAGTCGGCGTCGTCACCCTCCAGCCGACGACCGTGCCCGTCGTCACCGAACTCCCCGGTCGTACCAGTGCCTTCCTCGTCGCGCAAGTGCGCGCGCGGGTCGACGGCATCGTGCTGCGCCGCGAGTTCACCGAGGGTAGCGAGGTCAAGGCCGGTCAGCGTCTGTACAAGATCGATCCGGCGCCCTTTATCGCGTCGTTGAACAACGCGAAGGCATCGCTTGCGAAGGCGCAGGCGAACCTCGTGACAACCACCGCGCAGGCCAGTCGCTACAAGGTGCTGGTCGCGGCGAACGCGGTCAGCAAGCAGGACTACGACAACGCGGTCGCCGCCGAAGGCCAGGCCGCCGCCGACGTCGCCGCCGGCAAGGCCGCGGTCGATACCGCGCAGATCAACCTCGGCTATACCGACGTGACCTCGCCCGTAACCGGCCAGATCGGCGTGTCGCAGGTCACGCCGGGCGCCTTCGTGCAGCAGAGCGCGGCCACACTCATGGCCACGGTCCAGCAGCTCGATCCGATGTATGTCGACCTCACGCAATCGAGCCTCGATGGTCTGAAGCTGCGCCGCGACATGCAGGAAGGGCGTCTGAAGACGACCGGCCCGGGCGCCGCGCAGGTCACGCTGGTGCTGGAGGACGGCCGCATCTATTCCGAGAAGGGCAAGCTGCAATTCACCGACGTGACCGTCGACCCGGGCACCGGCTCGGTCACGGTGCGCGCGATCTTCAAGAACCCGAACCACGTGCTGCTGCCGGGCATGTTCGTGCGCGCGAAGATCGAAGAAGGCGTGAACCAGAACGCGCTGATCGTGCCGCAAGTCGGCGTCACGCACGACCAGAAGGGTCAGCCCACTGCGCTCGTCGTCGATAACGACAACAAGGTCGAGCTGCGTCAGCTCGTCACCACGGGCACTTTCGGCTCGTACTGGGTGGTGTCGAACGGCCTGAAGCCGGGTGACCGCGTGATCGTCCAGGGCACCGACAAGGCGCGTCCCGGCCAGCAGGTCAAGCCCGTGCCGGCGCAACTGCCCGGCACCCCGGCTTCCGACGCGGCCGCTGGCGGCGCCCAGACAGGTCAACCCGCGGCTCAGCCTGCCTCCGCCGCTTCGGGCGCGTAATAACAGGGAGCCCGCCTCATGGCAAAGTTCTTTATTGATCGCCCGATTTTTGCATGGGTGATCGCCATCATCCTGATGCTCGCGGGTCTCGCGTCGGTGTTCACATTGCCGATCGCGCAATACCCGACCATCGCGCCGCCGGCCATCCAGATCAGCGCAACCTATCCGGGTGCTTCGGCGGAGACGGTGCAAAACACCGTCACGCAGGTGATCGAGCAGCAGATGAGCGGTCTGGACCACCTGCTGTACCTCGCGTCGACCTCGGACGACTCGGGCACGGCCACCATCACGCTGACGTTCGCTGCCGGCACCAACCCTGACATCGCGCAGGTGCAGGTGCAGAACAAGCTGCAGCTCGCCACGCCGCTGCTGCCGCAGGCGGTGCAGCAGCTCGGCACCCGGGTCACGAAGTCGAGCAGCAGCTTCCTGCTGGTGATGGCGTTCGTGTCGACCGACGGCAGCATGAACAAGTACGACCTCGCGAACTACGTCGCGTCGAACATCCAGGATCCGATCAGCCGTATCGACGGTGTGGGTACGGTGACGCTGTTCGGCTCGCAGTACGCGATGCGGGTCTGGCTCGATGCCAACAAGCTGAATAACTTCAGCTTGACGCCGCTCGATGTCCAAGCCGCGCTGCAGGCGCAGAACGTGCAGGTCGCGGGTGGCGCGCTCGGCGGCACGCCGTCGGTGCCGGGCCAGGTGCTTCAGGCCACGATTACGCAGGCCACGCTGCTCAATACGCCCGAGCAGTTCGGCAACATTCTGCTGAAGGTGAATCAGGACGGCTCGCAAGTGCGTCTGCGCGACGTGTCGCACATCGAGCTCGGCGGCGAAAACTACAACTTCGACACCAAGTACAACGGTCAGCCGACGGCAGGCTTCGGTATCCAGCTCGCCACGGGCGCGAACGCGCTCGCCACCGCGAAGGCGGTGCGCACGAAGATCGCCGAACTGTCGAAGTACTTCCCGCACGGTCTGGTGGTGCAGTACCCGTACGACACGACGCCGTTCGTGCGCCTGTCGATCGAGGAAGTGGTCAAGACGCTGCTCGAAGGTATCGTGCTGGTGTTCCTCGTCATGTACCTGTTCCTGCAGAACCTGCGCGCCACGCTGATCCCGACGATCGCGGTGCCGGTGGTGCTGCTCGGTACGTTCGCGATCATGAGCGTGGTCGGCTTCTCGATCAACGTGCTGTCGATGTTCGGTCTCGTGCTCGCGATCGGCTTGCTGGTGGACGACGCGATCGTGGTGGTGGAAAACGTCGAGCGGGTGATGCAGGAGGAGGGCTTATCGCCTCGCGAGGCAACCCGCAAGGCGATGGACCAGATTACCGGCGCGCTCGTCGGCGTGGCGCTCGTGCTGTCGGCGGTGTTCGTGCCGGTGGCGTTTTCGGGCGGTTCGGTCGGGGCGATTTACCGGCAGTTCTCGCTGACGATCGTCGCCGCGATGGTGCTGTCCGTGCTCGTCGCGTTGGTTCTGACGCCGGCGCTGTGCGCGACGATCCTGAAGCCGATTCCGAAGGGTCATCACGAAAAAGCCACCGGCTTCTTCGGCTGGTTCAACCGTACCTTCAACCGGAGCCGCGACAAGTATCACTCGGGCGTCCACCACGTGATCAAGCGCTCGGGCCGCTGGCTCATCATCTATATGGTGGTGATCTTCGCGGTGGGCCTGCTGTTCGTGCGCCTGCCGAAGTCGTTCCTGCCTGACGAAGACCAGGGCACGATGTTCGTGCTGGTGCAAACGCCGTCGGGTTCCACGCAGGAAACCACCGCGCGCGCGCTGAAGGACGTGTCGGACTACCTGCTGACCGACGAGAAGGCGATCGTCGAATCGACCTTCACGGTGAACGGCTTCAGCTTCGCGGGTCGTGGCCAGAACGCGGGTCTGGTGTTCGTGCGGATGAAGGACTACGCGCAGCGTCAGCATGCGGACCAGAAGGTGCAGGCACTGGTGCGGCGGCTGTTCATGCACTTCAGCGGCTACAAGAACGCGGTCGTGTATCCGGTCAATCCCCCGTCGATTCCTGAACTCGGCACCGCGGCGGGCTTCGACTTCCAGTTGCAGGACCGCGGGGGCATCGGTCACGCGAAGCTGATGGAAGCGCGCAACATGCTGCTCGGTCTGGCGGCGAAAGATCCGACGCTCGCGCAGGTGCGTCCGAACGGCCTGAACGATACACCGCAGTTCAAGGTGAGCATCGACCACGAGAAGGCTTCGGCGCTCGGCGTGTCGCTCTCCTCGATCGATCAGACGTTCTCGATCGCCTGGGCCTCGGCGTACGTGCAAAACTTCCTCGACACCGACGGCCGGATCAAGAAGGTGTACCTGCAGGGCGACGCGCCGTTCCGGATGAAACCGGAAGACGTGAATGCCTGGTTCGTGCGCAATGGCGCGGGCGCGATGGTGCCGTTCTCGGCCTTCACGAACACCGCATGGACCTTCGGTTCGCCGAAGCTCGAGCGCTACAACGGTATCCCGTCGGTGGAAATCCAGGGTGCGGCCGCGCCGGGCAAGTCGACCGGTCAGGCGATGGTGGCGATGGAGCAGATCGTCACCAAGCTGCCGGCGGGTGTCGGCTACGAGTGGACGGGTCTGTCGCTGCAGGAGCGTCAGTCGGGCTCGCAGGCGCCGATTCTGTACGGCATCTCGATTCTCGTCGTGTTCCTGTGTCTCGCGGCGCTGTATGAAAGCTGGTCGATCCCGTTCTCGGTGATCATGGTGGTGCCGCTCGGCGTGATCGGCGCGCTGCTGGCCGCGACGCTGCGCGGGCTCGAGAACGACGTGTTCTTCCAGGTGGGTCTGCTCACAACCGTGGGTCTGTCGGCGAAGAACGCGATTCTGATCGTGGAATTCGCGCGAGAACTGCAGCAGAGTGAAGGCATGGGGCCGATCGAGGCCGCGCTCGAAGCGGCGCGTCTGCGGTTGCGACCAATTCTGATGACCTCGCTCGCGTTCATTCTCGGCGTGCTGCCGCTCGCGATCAGTAACGGCGCGGGTTCGGCCAGCCAGCACGCGATCGGTACCGGCGTGATCGGCGGCATGTTGACGGCGACCTTCCTCGCGATCTTCATGATCCCGATGTTCTTCGTCGTGATTCGCGCGAAGTTCGGCGGTGAGAAGGAAGACCCGGACGAGGCGCTGCGCCACTACGAACAACACCATCCGCACGATCCGCAAGGCGGCGCGACGGGTGGCACGACCGACGGGTCGAATGGCAATGGCTCGGGCAAGGATGGGCATTGAGATGCAAAAACACTCTTTGATTGCAGTGGCAGTCGCGCTGCTCGCCACGGGTTGCACGCTGGCGCCGCATTACCAGCGGCCCGCGGCGCCCGTAACGGCGACCTTCCCGACCGGCGGCGTGTACGACCAGCAGCCGGGCGCGCAGGGCGCGCGCAGCGCGGACGGCCAGGCCGCCGCCGACATCGGCTGGCGCAACTTCTTCGTCGATCCGCGTCTGCAGCAGCTGATCGAAATCGCGCTGAAGAACAACCGCGATCTGCGTGTGTCGGTGCTGAACATGCAGGCGTCGGCGGCGCAGTACCGCATCGTGCGCGCGGGTCTGTTCCCGACGCTCGACGCCGCGGCTTCGCAAAGCAGGTCGCGCACGCCGAAGGACCTGACTTTCACCGGCGTGACGATCTCCAACACGTATTCAGTGGGCTTGAACGCGTCGTGGGAAATCGACTTTTTCGGGCGCGTGGAGAGTCTGAAGGATCAGGCGTTGGCCAAGTATCTCGGCACCGCGCAGGCGCGCAAGGCCGCCGAAATCGCGCTGGTCTCGCAGGTGGCGAACCAGTACATGACGGTGCTCGAACTGGACGATCTGCTGAAGGTCACGCAGAACACGCTGGTTACGGCGCAGGAGTCGTATCGCATCACCAAACTGCAGTTCGACAACGGCACGGGATCGGAACTCGATCTGCGCCAGTCGCAAACGGTCGTCGAGACCGCGAGCGCGAACCTGCAGTCGCAGATGCGTTTGCGGGCCCAGGCCGATAACGCGCTGGTGCTGCTGATCGGCGAGCCGTTGCCGACGGATCTGTCGCCAGGCCTGCCGCTGAGCGACCAGAATCTGCTCACGGATATTCCGGCGGGCCTGCCGTCCGATCTGCTGACGCGTCGTCCGGACATCATGGAAGCCGAGGAGAATCTGCTCGCCGCCAACGCGAACATCGGCGCGGCGCGCGCCGCGTTCTTCCCGCGGGTCACGCTGACCGGCAGCGCCGGCACGCTGAGCCCGACGCTCGGCGGGCTGTTCAAGCCGGGTTCGGCGGCATGGAGCTTCGCGCCGTCGATCACACTGCCGATCTTCGAGGGCGGTCAGAACATGGCCAACCTCGATCTCGCCAACATCGAGAAGAACGTGCAGATCGCCACGTATGAAAAGGCGATCCAGACGGCCTTCCGTGAGGTGGCGGACGGACTGGCCGCGCGCGGCACCTACGACGAGCAGATCGCGGCGCTCGAGCGGGATGTCGCGGCCGAGCAGCGCCGGCTGGATCTGTCGACCCTGCGTTACAAGAACGGTGTCGACAGCTATCTGTCGGTGCTGACCGCGCAGACCGCGCTGTACGTGGCTCAGCAGCAACTGGTGACCGCGCGCATGGAACGTCTGCAGAACCTGGTCACGCTGTACCAGGCGCTCGGCGGCGGCTGGATCGAGCACAACGGCGATCAGCCGCGTCCAGCCGACGCGCCGGTCGACTACGGTGCGGCCAGTGCACCGGTCGCGGCTTCGGCGGCGACCGCGGGGTGAGCCCGGCAGGTTGATGAAACGCTGAAGCAAAACAGAAACGCCACGGCATGCCGTGGCGTTTCTGTTTATGCGCGGCGCTCGGTGCCGCGTGAAGCATCAGCGATGCATCAACGGGCTCAATGCAGATCCGCCGCCCGCAGCATCTCGTTGCCCTGCGGCTCGCTGCCCGCGCTATTCTCGAGATCGTGCCCGGCGCGGCGAAGCTCGCTCTTCGCCTTCTTCTCGCTCTTCACGCCGTTGAAGATCAGGTTCAGCACGACCGCCGACACCGACGCAAGCAGAATCCCGCTGTGCAGCAGCGGCGACAACGCCGGCGGCAGTTGCGAGAAGAAGTGCGGCGACACCACCGGCACGAGGCCGAGCCCGATGCCGACCGCGACGATGAACAGGTTGTGCTGATTCCTGACGAAGCCGACTCGCGACAGCACCTTGATGCCGTTCGCCGCGACCATGCCGAACATCACGATGCCCGCGCCGCCGAGCACGAACGCCGGCACCGACGCGACCACCTGCGCCATCTTCGGAAACAGTCCGAGCAGCACGAGGATCACGCCGCCCATCGCGCAGACGAAGCGGCTCTTCACGCCGGTCACGCCGATCAGCCCGACGTTCTGCGAGAACGACGTATGCGGGAACGAGTTGAAGATGCCGCCGATCAGCGTGCCGAGACCATCGACGCGCAAGCCGCGCACCAGCGTTTTCTGATCGACCGGACGATCGACCATGTCGCCGACCGCGAGGAACATGCCGGTCGATTCGATGAATGTGACGAACATCACGGTGACCATCGTCGCGATCGATAGCGGATCGAAGTGAGGCAGACCGAAGTGGAACGGCATCACGAAGCCGACCCACGGCGCGTGCATGACGCCGTCCAGGTTGACGCGGCCGAGCATCAGCGCGATAGCGAAGCCCGCGACGATACCGAGCAGCACCGAGATATTGGCGACGAACCCCCTGGCAAACTTGTTGATCAGCAGGATCAGCGTCAGCACGAGCAACGACAGGCCGAGGTAGACCGGATTGCCGTATTCGGGATTGCCGACACCGCCGGCCGCCCAGTTGATCCCGACTTCCATCAGCGACAAACCGATCACCGAAATCACGACGCCGATCACGACCGGCGGGAAAAAGCGCAATAGCTTGCCGACCGCGGGCGCGAGCAGGATACCGATCACGCCGGCCGCGATCGTCGAGCCGAAGATGTCGAGCAGGCCGAGCGAAGGATTGGTGCCGATCGCGACCATCGGGCCGACGGCCGCGAACGTGCAGCCCATGATGACCGGCAGGCGGATGCCGAAGATCCGCAGTCCGAGCGTCTGGATCAGCGTGGCGATGCCGCAGGAAAACAGATCGGCGCTGATCAGAAAGGCGACCTGGTCTTTCGGCAGCTTCAGCGCGGCGCCGATGATGAGCGGCACCGCGACCGCGCCAGCGTACATGACCAGCACGTGCTGGATGCCGAGAGTAAGCAACTGGCCGGCCGGTAGGCGCTCGTCGCACGGGTGAACCGTGTTCGCTTGCATATCGTCTGTCTCCACCATCTCGTTTTGGAATGACTCCAAGGTATCGGGGACGAAAAGTCGCAACAAGACCATACGTGGCTATTCCGGCATTCCCGGCGACGATATGCACAGGCCTATTTTGAAAGGCAAATCAAAGCAGCGCGTGGGACGGATCGGCAGCGCAGCGGCGGCAAGCCCTATGCGGCGGCGATTGCCGGCGGTGCGTCGCGTGCGCGGCGCCGCTTCGTCGCTGGCGGGGATATGTGTGAGAATCAATGGCGTGTATCACGCTTCACGCATAGTCCTGTTTTGACGACGCTCGCCGCACGAGGGGGTTAACCCGCGAATGGGCTTTTTTCCGCGAGTTTTTCGACCCGTTCGCCGAACGTTCGCGGTGTCGCGGCGGCCTGGTTTTTTTGCTTCGCTTGCATGTCTCGTCGCCAGCCTCGCTGGCTCCTTCCTCATCGTCATTCCAACGTCCCTGCGCTCATGAGTTTTCTCGGCATCGACCTCGGCACCGGCTCCCTGAAAGCGGCAATCGTCGACGAACATGGACGCGAGCAGGCGGTATCGAGCGTCGCGTATGCGCTGGTTACGCCGCACGCGGGTTGGGCCGAAATCGACGTCGAGACGTGGTGGAACGCGCTCGTCGATGCGATGGCGGGCCTGCCGCGCGAGCTGCGTGATGGCGTGCGCGCGATCGGCTTCTCCGGTCAGATGCACGGCGTCGTGCTGCTCGATGCAAGCGGCGCGGCGGTGCGGCGCGCGATGCTGTGGCCCGACTCGCGCGCGCACGCCGTGCTCGACGCGTGGCCGGAGCCGCAACCGAATCCGGTCGCGCCCGGCATGGCCGGTCCGCTGCTGCGCTGGCTCGTGCTGCATGAACCGGAGGCCGCGCGCCGCACGCGCTGGGCGTTGCAGCCGAAGGACTGGCTGCGCGTCGCGCTCGGCGGCGCGTGCGTAACCGATGCGTCCGACGCGTGCGCGACCGCGCTCGCCGATCCCGACGGCGCGTGGGACACGGCGCTGCTGGAGCGGCTCGAGATTCCGCGCGAGTGGTTCGCGCCGCTGGCGTCGTCGTATGCGGCGTCAGGCGCGCTGTCGCCGCAGGCCGCGCAGGCACTCGGTTTGCGGGCCGGTATCGTGCTCGCGACCGGCGCCGCGGACACACCGTGCGCGGCGCTCGGCAGCGGACTCGCGCAGGACGGCGACGCGCTGCTGACGACCGGCAGCGGCGGACAGATCGTCGTGCTCGCGAACGAGGAGCCGGCGCCGCTGAAGGGTTTGCATCGCTATCGGGCGGCGAGCGATCACTGGTATCGGATGGCGGCGATGCAGAACGTCGGCATCGCGTTGGAGCGGGTGCGCGGGTGGCTGTCGTATGAGTGGGCGCAGGCTTACCGCGACGCATTCGGCGATGCCGCTGACGCAGCCGCCGATGCGACGGATCACGCCGCGTCGACGCTGACTTTCCTGCCGTACCTGACCGGCGAGCGCACGCCGTGGCTGAACCCGCAGGCGCGCGGCGGCTGGCTCGGTTTATCGCTCGAGCATACGCGCGGGGCGATGATGCGCGCCGCGTTCGAGGGCGTGGCGTTCTCGTTGCGCGCGGGGCTCGACGCGATTCGCGCGAGCGGCGCGCCGGTAACGGCGCTCAAGCTCGCGGGCGGCGGCTCCGTCGATGCACGCTGGCGGCAACTGCTCGCCGATGCGCTCGACGTCGAGCTGCACGCGGTCGATTGCCCGAACGCGGCGCCGCGCGGCGCGGCGATCCTTGGCGGCCTCGCGTGCGGCCACTGGCTAACGCGCGACCTCGCCGCGCTCGCGCCGGGCGCGACGCGCGTCGCGGGTCCGCGAGGTGATGCGGCTCTTGCTGAACGGTATGCGGGCTTCGTCGAGCTGTACGGCCGGGTCGAGCCGTGGTTCGGTGGCGGGGCGCCGCGCGGAGCGCAGTAGCAGCGGCGGCGCAGCCTTCGCGCGCTATGCAATACCATTACGCTTTTCGCGCGCCACTTGGTCGCCGGGCACGCGATGCCCATTTCGCATTCACGCACTCACGCACTCACGGACTGGGAGGAGCATTGACGATGAAGAGCAAAGCAGCAATCGCATGGAAAGCCGGCGCCCCGTTGATGATCGAGAAAGTCGATCTCGAAGGTGCGCGCGCCAGTGAGGTCCTGATCGCGGTGAAGGCGACGGGCATCTCCCATACCGACTACTCCATCACGCACCGTCTGGCGCTCGAGCGTATCAACGAGGGCTTTGATCTGATGAAGAAGGGCGAGTCGATCCGCTCGGCTGCGCTCTACTAAGCGAGGAATCTCACGATGCTCGAACTACTATCGTCGCACGCCTGTCATGGCGGCGAGCAGCGCTTTTACCGGCACCAGTCGCGCGCGATCGGTCTGCCGATGCGCTTCTCGGTCTATCTACCGCCGCAGGCATTGCATGACAACGCGGGACGTGTGCCGGCGTTGTTCTATCTGGCCGGACTGACCAGCACGGAAGAAACGTTTCCGATCAAGGCCGGCGCGCAGCGCTTCGCGGCACAGCATGGGCTCGCATTGATCGCGCCGGACACGAGTCCGCGCGGCGCGGGCGTGCCAGGCGAAAGCGGTGCGTGGGACTTCGGCGTCGGCGCGGGCTTTTATGTGGACGCGACCGAGGAGCCTTGGTCCACGAACTACCGGATGTACTCATACGTGCGGGATGAACTGCGCGAGACGGTTGTGAACGAATTGCCGGTCGACGGCGCGCGCCTCGGCATCTTCGGTCACTCGATGGGCGGGCACGGTGCGCTGGTGCTCGCGCTGCGCAATCCGGACATTTATCGGTCGGTGTCGGCGTTCGCGCCGATCGCGGCGCCGATGCGTTGTCCGTGGGGCGAGAAGGCGTTCAGCGGCTATCTCGGTGAGAACCGTGAAGCGTGGAAGGAGTACGACGCGAGCGAGCTGGTCGCGCACGGGACGCGCAAGTTCGCGGCAGGGATTCTCGTCGATCAGGGACTCGCGGATCAGTTCCTGCCCACGCAGCTGAATCCCGACGTGTTCGAAGCGGCATGCAAGGCCGCGGGGCAGCCGTTGACGTTGCATCGTCACGAAGGCTACGACCACGGCTATTACTTCATCTCGACATTCATCGAGGATCATCTCGCGCATCACGCGAAGGTGTTGCTGGCCTGAAAAACGTCGTAAAACGCGGCGCTAAATGAAAAACGGCGACACGCGTGACGTGCCGCCGTTCTTCATGTGATCGACGAAAGCGCCGCTCAATGCCGCTTCAGCAAACTCCCGCCATACACCGCCGCCGACAGCACGGTGATCCAGAAGCTCGTCGGCCAATCGGTATAGAACGCGAGCGTCAAGCCGAGCCACGCCTGCGCGAGTGCGAAGACGGCCGCGAGCACGAGACCGGTGGACAGCCGCGTGCTCAGGTTCTGCGCGGCGGCGGCCGGGCCTACCATGAGCGTGAACACGAGCAGCACGCCGACGATCTGCGTGCAGGCGGCAACGGCCAGCGCGGCGATCGCGAGAAACAGCACCGACACGCGGCGCAGCGACACGCCCTTCGCTTCGGCCAGCTCCGGCTGCAGCGACGCGAACAGCAGCGGCCGCATGATCGCCGCGAGCGCCACGAGACTCACTACCCCGAGCGCGGCAAGCACCCCGAGCGTCGACGCATTGACGCCGAGCACGTTGCCGAACAGCAGCGCCGTGACCTGCGTCGCATACGCAGTGAAAAAGTGCAGAAACAGCAGCCCGAAGCCGAGCGACAAGGAAAGGATCACGCCGATCGCGACGTCGCGGCCAGCGAGCCGTTCGCCGAGCGCGCCCATGCCGACACCGGCCGCGAGCGTGAAGCCGATCATCCCCCAGATCGGCGAGATGCCGATCAGCACCGCGCCGGTCGCGCCGGTGAAGCCGACATGCGACAGTGCGTGGCCCGCGAAGGTCTGTCCACGCATCACCAGAAAATAGCCGACCACGCCGGCCAGCACCGCGACGATCCCCGACGCCGCGAATGCGTTCACCATGAAATCGTATTCAAACATCGTGCTTGTGTCCGTCGCGTGAGTCGTGCGGGTTCGAGTGACTGTGTGAGTGGCCGTGCGAATGACCGTGGCCGTGGTCATGCGGGTGGCCGTGCGAATGCGTATGTCCGCCTTCCTCGTCGTGTTCGTGCTCGTGATCGTGCTTCTCGACTTCGACGCCGCCCGACATCACGAAGATGCGGCCATTCACGCGCATCACGTCGATCGGCGAGCCGTACAGACGCGACAACACCGGCCGCGTGATCACTTCGTCGACGGTGCCGAGCGCCGCGACGCCGCTGCCGAGATACAGCACGCGATCGATCGAGTTCAGCAGCGGATTGAGTTCATGCGCGGAGAACAGCACCGAGATGCCGAGCTCCCGCTGCACGCGCCGCACGAGGTTGACGACGCTCTTCTGATGATGCGGATCGAGACTGATCAACGGCTCATCGAGCAGCAGCAGTTTCGGATTACCGAGCAGGCATTGCGCGAGCAGGAGCCGCTGCCGTTCGCCGCCCGACAACTCCGACAGCGGCCGCTTCGCGAGATTCGTCCCACCGACGAGTTCGAGCACCCGATCGACGTCCGCGCGCGTTTTCGCATCCGCATGCGGCAAGCCCCAGCGATGACCATCGGCGGCCATCGCGACGAAATCGCGGCCGCGCACACGGCGGCCGGCGAGCGCGCTGCGCGTCTGCGGCATATAGCCGATCGACGCGTTGCCGCGCTCGACCGTCTGCCCGAGCACGCGAATCGCGCCGGCCGCGGCGGGCACGAGGCCGAGTACCGCGCGCATCAGCGTCGTCTTGCCCGCGCCGTTCGGCCCGAGCACACCGATGAACTCGCCCTGGTTCACGTCGAAACTGGTGTCGCGCAGGATCGTGCGGCCGCCCAGATCGAGCGTCACGTTGTCGAGTTCGAGCACGGGCGTGTCGCCGCGCGCGGTCGGTGCGCTTGCCGGCGCATCTGCTGGCGTTGAATGGCCAGTCGGAGTCATGGAGTCTGTCCTTTTGCGTTGGTCGCACCGTTCGGGCCGTTTGTATCGCCCGCCGCGAGCGCCTTCTGCAGCGCGTCGAGCTGCGTCAGCATCCACGTCTGATAGGTCTTGCCGGCCGGCAGGGTTTCGGTGACGCTTATCGTCGGTACCTTCGATTGTTGCGCGAGCTTCAGCATGCGTCGGGTCAGCGCCTCGGTGGCCTGGCTGTTGTAGATCAGCACGCGCACGCGCCGCTCGCGCAGATCGCGTTCGAACGCGGCGATATCGGCCGCGCTCGCTTCGGTGTCGTTCATCGCGGCGAGCTGGAAGCGCTGGTTGCGCATATTCAGGCCGATCGCGTCCGACATATAGCCGAACACCGGCTCGGTCGCCGTGACCGGCAGGCCCGCATAGCGGCCATGCAGCTCGGCTATCTTCGCGTCGATCGGCTTCAGCGAATCGAGAAACTTCGCGAGGTTCGCATCGTACGCCGACTTGTGCGCCGGGTCAGTAGCGCTGAGCGCGTCGCTGACCGCGCGCGCGACTTTGGGCATCGTCGCCGGGTCGTACCACAGGTGCGGATTGTCGCCACCTTTTTTGCCCACCAGATCGGCCGCGACGATCACGGTGCGCTGCGCGCCTTTCGACGCGGCCAGCAGCTTCGCCATCCACGGATCGTAGTCGGCGCCGCTGTAGACGATAAGGGTCGCGTGCTGCAACGCGCGCGCGGTGGCCGGGCTCGCTTCGAACAGATGCGGGTCCTGGTCCGGGTTGTTGAGGATGCTGGTCACGTCGACACGATCGCCGCCGAGTTGCCGCACCACATCGCCATAAAAATTCTCCGCGGCGACGACCGAAATCTTCGCGTCGGCGGCGAACGCGCCATGGCCGAAGCCTAGCGCCGCGAGCGCGAGCAGACACGTGCGCAGATGGGTGCGTACAGACATCGACCCCTTCAGCGCGCGCTGCGCTCGGGACAACATCAAGCGGATCGTTTTCATCGTTGTTTCCTGCTGCTTCAGAGTTTGAATGAGTTACTCGGGGTGGCAAGGCCAAATACAGCGCGGCGCCGCGCGTCTGATTACGACGAAGCGCCCGCTGCGCCGCCGCCAGGCTTCGCGGCTCGCGCACATAGCCCGCACAGGCCGCTCAACTCGATCACCTGGCGATGCACCTCGAAGCCATGCGCGGGCGCGCTGTGCGACAGGCGGTCGGCGAGTTCGTCGCCGGGAATCTCGACGGTCGCGCCGCAGCCGTCGCACATCAGGAACTGGCTGCGATGCGGCACGCCGATTTCGCAGCAAGCGACGAACGCGTTCTTCGATTCGATCCGATGCACGAAGCCATGCGCGACGAGGAAGTCGAGCGCGCGGTAGACGGTGGTCGGCGGCATGCGACCGCGCTCGGGCGCGAGCGTGTCGAGCAACTCGTACGCGCCGACCGGCCGCTCGCTTGCGACGATCGCCGCATACACCTGGCGACGCAGCGGCGTCAGCGCGAGCCCCTGCGCCGCGGCGTGCGCATCCGCATGCGCGAGGCGCATGGCGTGCTGTTCGGCGAGCGAGGTAGTCATCGGCGTGAATCTCCTGGCGTGACGCCCTTGGGCGGGCGACGAGGTCGAAATGATATAACGTATCGCCATTTTTTGTCAGCAGCGCGGATCTTCGCGGATTGGAAGCCTGCCGCGCTGCACCATCGAAATTCGTCCGCGTGCCTTGACATGACCCGGCCCGTATCCGATCATTCGATCACTAGCCGAGCAATTGATCGCGCGATGAGCGTTCGCTCACCAGGCGCCAGGATGTAAAAACGAACCGGAGACAGGCAGTGGCACGATTGCAGGATAAGGTCGCCATTCTGACGGGCGCGGCCAGCGGTATCGGTGAAGCGGTGGCCCTGCGCTATCTCGACGAAGGCGCGCGCTGCGTGCTGGTCGACGTGAAGCCGACCGACAGCATCGGCGGCGCGCTGCGCGGCACCTACGGCGAGCGCGTGTTGAGCGTCAGTGCCGACGTCCGGCGCCGCGAGGACATCGAGCGCATCGTCACGAGCACGCTCGGCTGCTTCGGCCAGATCGACATCCTTTTCAATAACGCGGCGCTGTTCGACATGCGCCCGCTCCTCGACGAATCCTGGGACGTGTTCGACCGACTGTTCGCGGTCAACGTAAAGGGCATGTTCTTCCTGATGCAAGCCGTCGCGCGGCAGATGGTCGAGCAGGGCCGCGGCGGCAAGATCATCAACATGTCGTCGCAGGCCGGCCGGCGCGGCGAGGCGCTCGTGTCGCACTACTGCGCGACCAAGGCGGCGGTGTTGAGCTATACGCAGTCCGCGGCGCTCGCGCTCGCGCCGCGTAAGATCAATGTAAACGGCATCGCGCCGGGCGTCGTCGACACGCCGATGTGGAACGAGGTCGACGCGCTGTTCGCACGCTACGAGAACCGGCCGCTCGGCGAGAAGAAGCGCCTCGTCGGCGAGGCCGTGCCGCTCGGCCGCATGGGCGTGCCCGACGACCTGACCGGCGCCGCGCTGTTCCTCGCGTCTGCCGATGCCGACTACATCACCGCGCAGACGCTGAACGTCGACGGCGGCAACTGGATGAGCTGAACGAAGAGCAGGGAGCGGGCACGTTGGCTGCTCGGAGCGGCGCGTCATTCCGTCAGATGAACGCAGCACCACATAACGTATGAGAAAGGAGACAACCATGAAACCAGCTTTCAAATTCGCTCTGAAGGCGGCCGGTGCCGGCGCGGCCACCTGCTTCGCGCTGAGCGCATCGGCGGCGACGGTGACGATCGCGACACTGAACAATCCGGACATGATCGAGCTGAAGAAGCTGTCGCCCGCGTTCGAAAAAGCGAATCCGGACATCAAGCTGAACTGGGTGATCCTCGAAGAAAACGTGCTGCGTCAGCGCGCGACGACCGACATCACGACCGGCAGCGGCCAGTTCGACGTGATGACGATCGGCGCGTACGAAACGCCGCAATGGGGCAAGCGCGGCTGGCTTGCGCCGATCACGAACCTGCCCGCGAACTACGACCTGAACGACGTCGTCAAGACGGCCCGCGACGGCCTGTCCGCGAACGGCCAGCTGTACGCGCTGCCGTTCTACGTCGAAAGCTCGATGACCTATTACCGCAAGGATCTGTTCGACAAGGCCGGCCTGAAGATGCCCGACCAGCCGACCTATGACCAGATCGCGCAATTCGCCGACAAGCTCACCGACAAGTCCAAGGAGCAATACGGCATCTGCCTGCGCGGCAAGGCGGGCTGGGGCGAGAACATGGCGTACGGCACGACGGTCGTGAACACGTTCGGCGGCCGCTGGTTCGACGACAAGTGGAACGCGCAGCTGACCTCGCCGGAATGGAAGAAGGCGATGACGTTCTATGTCGATCTGCTGAAGAAGGACGGCCCTCCGGGAGCGAGCTCGAACGGCTTCAACGAAAACCTGACGCTGATGTCGTCCGGCAAGTGCGCGATGTGGATCGACGCGACGGTCGCGGCCGGCATGCTGTACAACAAGCAGCAGTCGCAGATCGCCGACAAGGTCGGCTTCGCCGCGGCGCCGGTCGCGGTCACGCCGAAGGGCTCGCACTGGCTGTGGGCGTGGGCGCTCGCGATTCCGAAGTCGTCGAAGCAGCAAGATGCGGCGAAGAAGTTCATCGAGTGGGCCACCTCGAAGGATTACATCGAAATGGTCGCGAAGGATGAAGGCTGGGCCTCGGTGCCCCCGGGCACGCGCCAGTCCACCTATGCGCGCCCCGAGTACAAGCAGGCCGCGCCGTTCGGCGACTTCGTGCTGAAGGCGATCCAGACCGCCGACCCGGATCATCCGACCTTGAAGCCGGTCCCCTACACCGGTGTGCAGTTCGTCGGGATTCCCGAGTTCCAGTCGTTCGGCACGGTGGTCGGGCAGAGCGTTTCCGGCGCGATCGCTGGTCAGATGACGGTCGATCAGGCGCTCGCGGCCGGCAACGCGGCCGCGGACCGCGCGGTCAAGCAGGCGGGTTATCAGAAATAACTGCGCAGAAATAACTGCGCTGCTGTAACCCGGCATGCCCGCCGCATCGACCGATGCGGCTCATGAAGCAGGGCGGCCGTTGGTCTGCGCCGTAAGCGATGCGGCGCGTGCCGTGCGTCATTCAGCACGGCACGCCGCGTCGCACACACGCGGCTCGGGCGAACGCTCCGCGCATTACCGAACAGGTGGTCCATCATGCGTCCTTTGCGCCTACCTTTGATGCACGCCCATCCCCAGACAGAAAAAGAACGCGAGGAGCGTAAGGCCAATTCGGCCCGCTGGCTCGTGGCGCCGTCGGTCAGCGTTCTCGTGCTGTGGATGGTCATTCCGCTCGCGATGACGATCTGGTTCTCGTTCTCGCACTACAACCTGCTGAATCCCGATCTGCGCGGTTTCGCCGGTTTCGACAACTACCGCTATCTCGCGACCGATCCGTCGTTCGGCCCGTCGATCGCGCACACGATCGAGCTGATCGTGTGGGTGCTCGTGATCACCGTGGTCGGCGGGGTGCTGATGGCGATCCTGTTCGATCGCAAGTTCTACGGGCAGGGCATCGCGCGCCTGCTCGCGATCGGACCGTTCTTCGTCATGCCTACGGTCAGCGCGCTGATCTGGAAGAACATGATCCTGCACCCGGTGTACGGTCTCGTCGCGCAGGGCATGCGCGCGCTCGGCATGCAGCCGATCGACTGGTTCGCCGACTATCCGCTGACCGCGGTGATCATGATCGTCGCGTGGCAGTGGCTGCCGTTCGCGTTCCTGATCCTGTTCACGGCGATCCAGTCGCTCGACCAGGAGCAAAAGGAAGCCGCGAAGATCGACGGTGCGGGTCCGTTCTCGATGTTCTTCTACATCACACTGCCGCATCTGAGACGCGCGATCGCGGTCGTCGTGATGATGGAGACGATTTTCCTGCTGTCGATCTTCGCCGAGATCTACACGACCACGGGCGGCGGTCCCGGCAACGCGACCACCACGCTGTCGTATCTGATCTTCTCGCTCGGCCTGCAACAGTTCGACGTCGGTCTCGCATCGGCGGGCGGTATTCTCGCGGTCGTGCTGGCCAACATCGTGTCGTTCTTCCTCGTGCGGATGCTCGCGAAGAACCTGAAAGGGGAGTACGAAAAATGAGCCACGTTGCCTCCACTGCGGCATCGACGACGCAGCCCGTCGCGGTGCCGACCAAATCGCCGTTCGACACGATTCGCCGCGGCATTCCCGGCGTGATCGCGTGGCTCGTCGCGCTGCTGCTGTTCTTCCCGATCTTCTGGATGACGATCACCGCGTTCAAGACCGAGCAGCAGGCCTACGCGTCGTCGCTGTTTTTCATGCCGACGCTCGACAGCTTCCGCGAAGTGTTCGCGCGCAGCAACTACTTCGCGTTCGCGTGGAACTCGGTCCTGATCTCGGTCGGCGTCACGCTGCTGTGCCTGATCCTCGCGGTGCCGTGCGCGTACGCGATGGCGTTCTTCCCGACGCACCGCACGCAGAAGGTATTGCTGTGGATGCTGTCGACGAAGATGATGCCGTCGGTCGGCGTGCTCGTGCCGATCTATCTGCTCTGGAAAAACAGCGGCCTGCTCGATACGGTGTCGGGTCTGATCATCGTCTACACGCTGATCAATCTGCCGATCGCGGTCTGGATGGCGTTCACGTACTTCGCCGAAATACCGCGCGACATTCTTGAAGCCGGGCGCATCGACGGCGCGGCGACATGGCAGGAGATCGTCTATCTGCTGATGCCGATGGCACTGCCCGGACTCGCGTCGACCGCGCTGCTGCTCGTGATTCTCGCGTGGAACGAGGCGTTCTGGAGCATCAACCTGTCTAGCTCGAACGCCGCGCCGCTGACCGTGTTCATCGCGTCGTATTCGAGTCCTGAAGGATTGTTCTGGGCGAAGTTGTCGGCCGCTTCGTTGCTGGCGGTCGCACCGATCCTGATCGTCGGCTGGCTGTCGCAGAAGCAGCTGGTGCGCGGCCTCACGTTCGGGGCGGTCAAGTGATGGCGGACCCGACGGCGGGTCCGGGCATCGCGCGATATGCGTTGATCTGCGATTGCGACGGCGTGCTGATCGACAGCGAAGCGGTGGCCGCGCGCATGCTGGTGCGGGAACTCGAGGCGCGCTGGCCCGGCGTCGACGTCGAGCCGGTCGTGCTGCCGCTGCTCGGGCTGCGCATCGAGCGCGTGCTGCAGGACACCGCGACGCAGCTCGGCGAGCAGCTCGGCGCCGACGATATCGACGCGATCCGCCGCGCGGTCGAAGCGGCGGCGATCGATGCGCCCGCGGTCGACGGCATCGAAATGGCGCTGACCCAGGTGCCGCTCGTCAAAGGCTGCGCGAGCAATAGCTTCCGGCCGTACGTCGAGACGGTGCTGGCGCGCACGGGCCTGAAGCGGTTCTTCGGCGAGCGGCTGTTCTGCGCCGACGCGGTGCCGAATCCGAAGCCCGCGCCGGACGTGTATCTCGCGGCGGCGCAAGGCTTCGGGCTCGCGCCTGCCGCGTGCCTCGTCGTCGAGGACAGCGTGACGGGTGTCACGGCGGCGGCCACGGCGGGCATGGCGGTGCTGGGGTTTATCGGCGGCGGCCATGCGAGCGATGCGCAGATCGACCGTCTGCGCGCGGCGGGCGCGCGTCATGTGTTCGACGATATGCGGCGGTTGCCCGACCTCGTCGCGCAATGGACACTGTCCGCGACGACCGCGGCGCCATGAGCGCGCGAACGTACGCGACACCAAACGGCATCAGGTTGCAGCACGAAGCAACGAGCAGCATCGAACAGCATTACACGGAGACACATCATGGCAAGCGTAACCTTGCGCAACATCAGAAAGGCCTATGACGACAACGAAGTGATGCGCGACATCAATCTCGACATCGCCGATGGAGAGTTCGTCGTGTTCGTCGGGCCGAGCGGTTGCGGCAAATCGACCCTGATGCGGATGATCGCGGGCCTCGAGGACATCACGGGCGGCGATCTGAACATCGACGCCGTGCGCATGAACGACGTGCCGCCGGCCAAGCGCGGCATCGCGATGGTGTTCCAGTCGTACGCGCTTTATCCGCACATGACGCTGTACGACAACATGGCGTTCGGCCTGAAGCTCGCCGGCGCGAAGAAGCCGGAGATCGACGCGGCCGTGCGCAACGCGGCGAAGATTCTGCATATCGACCATCTGCTCGATCGCAAGCCCAAGCAGTTGTCGGGCGGACAGCGGCAGCGCGTCGCGATCGGCCGCGCGATCACGCGCAAGCCGAAGGTGTTCCTGTTCGACGAGCCGCTATCGAATCTCGACGCCGCGTTGCGCGTGAAGATGCGCCTCGAGTTCGCGCGCCTGCACGACGAGCTGAAGACGACGATGATCTACGTGACGCACGACCAGGTCGAGGCGATGACTTTGGCCGACAAGATCGTGGTGTTGTCGGCGGGCAATCTGGAGCAGGTCGGCAGCCCAACGATGCTGTATCACGCGCCCGCGAACCGTTTCGTCGCAGGTTTCATCGGTTCGCCGAAGATGAACTTCATGGAAGGCATTGTGCAGTCGGTGTCGCGCGACGGTGTCGCGGTGCGTTACGAGACCGGCGAGACGCAGCGGGTGTCGGTCGAGCCCGGCGCGGCCAAGCAGGGCGACAAGGTGACGGTCGGCATTCGCCCCGAGCACCTGCACGTCAGCACGACCGAGGACGGTATCGAGGCACGCACGATGACGGTCGAATCGCTCGGGGATGCCGCGTATCTGTACGCGGAGTCGAGCGTCGCGCCGGACGGTTTGATCGCGCGGATCCCGCCGCTCGAACGTCATGCGAAGGGCAACACGCAGAAGCTCGGCGCGACGCCGGAGCATTGCCATCTGTTCGACAGCGACGGGAAGGCGTTCCAGCGCAAGATTGTTGAGGTGTTGGCGGCGTGATCGGGCGATGACGCATTGCGGAAACAGACGGCGCACTCAAGGCGCTGTCTTTCGAGGATGTTGGGCGCTTTGGGTTTCCGATGTGAAATAAAAGCAGGGAAAACCTCCGGACGGCGGGAGCCGTCCGGTTCGGGGAAAGCGACGCTATTCGCTCATGAGACGCTTAAGCTCATTAAGAAAAGACTCGGTGGTATGTCCCCACAGCGTCGGATCAAAGCCCGCTCCATAGCTTCTTTCAAACGCACAATCCAGATCGGCCGAGTGCTCATCCATGAACGAATTGATTTCATGAATCAAATTCGAATAAGTGTGGGGGCTGTCCTTTTTGTAACAAGCCACGATTTCGGCAATGGTTTCGCCAAAAAGGTCAAAGTCCTGACCAAAATATACGTGAAATATGCGGTGCATCGCGGGGTAGCGTTCGGGCGACATCGTTTTCCCTTCAGTCAATATAAGCGGTAAGCACGTAATATGGCATGCCATTATAGGGTTCGTACCTTAGAAAGACTGTCACTCTGTTCATTTTCGTCAGCTTTCCTGTTGCCCTCGATATCCCATATCCAACGTCGCCTGCGACGTGCTTAATCAGCGTAAGAGTAATATCTCGCGTCGGATTCTGCGCCCACGCGCGGAGTCTAATTGCGTTTGAAGACATAACTTCCGATATAGCCAATTCCGCAGTTCCGCGGTTTGTGAACGATGACACGACTTTCCGCTGCGGCTCATTTACCAGTCTTTCCCGCAACTGCGCTTCAGTCCTTCCGACATGTTTCAAAAGCGTATGTCCACCGATCCTGCTGCCCTCCTTCGCTTCATGCATGTCCAGGTTGATCCGGCCTATTGCTATGCGCGCAGCGCGCGCCGCCCTGATCGAGCCAGCAAAGCCGAATGGCACGGCGATATCGAGGGACAGGCCGATATTGTTGGCGATGTCGGGGCTCGCCCGCATCGCTTCAGCGAGTTTCGTCGCGCCCCGCTGGGTCAGCGTGGCCGTGTCCCGACCAGTCCAGACCTGCCGCAGGCCCGCCGCCGCCGAGTCCGAGCCATGAACCCCGAACACGATACACCCGGCTTTGCTCGCCATCGTGCGACCATTTCCAGCACGCCGCCGACGACCTGTAACCCGCCCCAAAGCCGGTTGGAAAGCATCTCCGTCTGACTGATCGACTGGCGAGACAGCACGGCCGCGAGTTGCGGAGCACTCAGTACAACCTTCACTCCTTCGGCGTTATCGGCACCGGGCATATTGAAACCCTCTGATGTTTTTGTGGGGCTCCAATGCTGACTTGCTGACCGCCTCTCAAGATTGGGACAACTCCGAATTTTCCGTAGTCGGATGCGCGGTGCCTGTTTTGCGTGAAGCGGGAATAGCCAAAGCATTACGCTCGTTGCGACTGTTTCGTCGTAACGGAGCTACAGATAGTGCGAGCGCGGTGCCGTCTGACTGTCGGTCAGCGATAGCAGCTTTGGCGGCCCGGTATTGGCCGCCGAACAGCGCCTTCTCTCCGAATCATCCCTCGCCCATAGACGGACCGTGAATCCACCGGTTATCTTTCTCACCGCTTATTTGGATGTTTAATTGAGGCAAGTGAAAATGAGTTTAATCACCGATATCCTCGCGGCGAGAGGCCCAACGATGGTCAGAATTTCCGATGTACTGGACTATTCAGATGACCTGTCCTTGGCGCTGTCCAGATTCGGCCTGACGCCCGACGAGAAGATGCTTATGCCCCAGGATAGAGCCGGGGCCATTGCTATTCTTACGAATCTGCTATGGAAAGAACAGGCTTATGATTGTGAGCGCATGAACAGGGGTAAAGCGGAAGAGCTTGCTGAAAGAATAATTTCTGAAAATGAATCAAAAGACAGTAGGTATTTTTCAAACAAGGAATCGCCATTGTCGAATTCATGGAATGGTCTTACGGACTCGACATTTGACTCGGGTATTATTATAAGTAGTGGAGATGGTCAATATTTCTGTATCTGGTTTGAAGATGAAGATTGATTTGACGCCTTCAGATAAATCGTGGAAAACCAGTCAACTTATCCAGAGCTCAGGGATGTTGTCTGAGATGGGGCGATTCAAGCGCGAGCACCCTGACCCGGACAGGGCATTTGAGGAGACTTACGGGCAGGACTTTTCGCCAGACCTGTGGGGGCGCATGGCCGCCTCATTTTTTGAGGAGTTGACGAGGCTCCTGAGCGAGTAAGCTTCCAACCGCGCCATCTTGCGGCGCGTCTACACCGATCGCCCGCCTTCTTCTGCGGGCGTTTTTTCACGCCTCCAACGCCGCCCGCGCACACAACTCATCAGTCACAAGCCCCGACAACCACCCACCCTTGAGCACCGCAATCAACGCCTCACGCTTGCGCTGTCCGCCCGCAAACCCGATGGTGGGCCGGCGTGGCGGCGCGTCGAGCGCGATGCTCGTCACGCGCCGGCCGGTCGGCGATTCGACGTGCGCGCCGGCCGCATCGATCGGCAGGCCCAGCATTTCGGCGACCGCGCCGTTGTGCATCAACTCCTTCACCTCGCCTTCCGTGATGAAGCCGTCCTCGTGCAACGGACAGGTCATGCCGATGTTGCCGATGCCGACGAACGCGACGTCGGCCTGCGCGGACAGCGACTCGACGATCCGATAAAGACGGTGATTGCACCACTGCGCGCGCTCGGCCTCGCTGTCAGCGAGCAGCGGCGCGGGCAGCAGAAAATGCTTGCCACCAGTTTTTTCGGAAATGTGCAGCGCGACGTCGTAGCGGTTCGAGGAGCCGTCCTGCGCGATCGCGCCGACCATCGATACCAACCGGTGCTGCGGACGGTCCAGCTGCGCGATCTGATCGACCGCGGCCTTCAGCGTGCGGCCACTGCTGACCGCGACGACCATCGGCTTTTCCGCTGTCAGATAACGCTCCATCACCTGTGCGCCGGCCACTGCGAGCTTGCGGTCGAGTTCCTCGGGTGTATCGCCGTCGATCGGCACGACCTCGCACATGCTGAGGCCGTAGCGCTTCGACAACTGATCGGCGAGCGACAGACAATCGGCGAGCTTGTGGTCGACCCGCACGCGGATCAGGTTCTTTTCGACCGCGAATGCGACGAGCCGCTGCGCGACCGGCCGCGACACCTGCAGCTTCTCGGCGATTTCGTTCTGGGTATTGCCCGCGACGTAGTAAAGCCACGCGGCGCGCGTGGCGAGATCGAGTTTTTCTGTGGACCTGGGCACGATGAGATTTCGCTTGGAGTGTGCCGATGATAGCGGCCGGCGGCGCGTCTGTCGCGCAGGCCGGCCGCGGATGACGCTCAGGCGAGCGGGGCGCGGGCAGGATCGAACAGCGGCCGTACGTGGCGATACAGCGCGCGATACGCTTCGAGGCGCGTGCGCAATTCCGCGTGGCGGCGCGGATTCGGCGTGAACTCCTTTTCGACGGGCGGCTTGGTCAGCACGGTGGCTGGCTCGCCACCTGCGGCGAGCCAGCCGAGACGCGCCGCGCCGAGCGCCGCGCCGGTTTCGCCGCCGCCATGTTTGACGGTGACGGTATCGAGCGCATCGGCGAGCAACTGGGCCCAGTAATCGCTGCGTGCGCCGCCGCCGAGCAGCGACAGCACTTTCGCTTCGGTGCCGGCCGCGCGCAGCGCGTCGAGGCCGTCGGTCAGCGCGAGCGTCACGCCTTCGAGCACCGCGTAGCCGAGCAGCGCGCGGTCGGTGGCGTGAGTCATGCCGAAGAATACGCCTTGCGCGTAGGGGTCGTTGTGCGGCGTGCGCTCGCCCGACAGATACGGCAAGAAGAGCGGCGCGGTGGTCAAGGCCTCGGCGGGCAGCGCCTCGATTTCGGCGAGCAGCGTCGGCTCGTCGGTCGACGTGAGCTTGCAGACCCAGCGCAAACAGCTCGCCGCCGACAGCACCACGCTCATCTGATGCCAACGGTCCGGGATCGCATGACAGAATGCGTGCACGGCGGAGGCCGGATTCGGCCGGAAGCTGTCGCCGACCACGCACAGCACGCCCGATGTACCCAGCGACACGAAGCCGTCGCCCGGTTGCGTCGCGCCGATGCCGATCGCGCTGGTCGCATTGTCGCCGCCGCCGGCCGCGACGATCACGTCATCGCGCAGGCCGAATTCGCGCGAGAGTTCCGGCAACAGCGTGCCGGCCGGCGCGCTGCCTTCGCGCAGCGCCGGCATCTGCGCGCGCGTCATGTTGCAGGCCGCGAGCAGGGAATCCGACCAATCGCGTTTCGCGACGTCGAGCCACAGCGTACCGGCCGCGTCCGACGGATCGGACACCTTGCCGCCCGTCAGTTGCAGGCGCAGATAGTCTTTGGGCAGCAGCACGCAGGCGGTTTTCGCGAAGATCTCCGGCTCGTGACGCGCGACCCAGAGCAGCTTCGGCGCGGTGAAACCGGGCATCGCCAAATTGCCGGCGACGCTGTGCAGGTCCGGCGCACGCTCGGTCAGCTCCGCGCATTCCTTGTCGCTGCGCATGTCGTTCCACAGGATCGCGGGCCGCAGCACGCGATTCTCCGCATCGAGCAGCACCGCGCCGTGCATCTGCCCCGACAGGCCGATGCCGCGAATCTGCGCGAACTCGTCGGGATGACGCTCGCGCAACGCGGCGAGCGCGCTGCGCGTGCCCGCCCACCAGTCTTCGGGATTCTGCTCGGCCCAGCGCTGGTGTGGGCGCGAAACGGTGAACGGCGAGCCTGCGGTGCCGATCACGCGGCCATCGGAGGCGAGCAGCAGAACTTTCACTTCGGACGTGCCGAGGTCGATGCCTAGGTACATGGGAGCGAAACCTTCGTCGTTGGAGATGCGCTACTTTATCCGCACATCGCGCGCGCTGTCATGCGCATTAAGCCTGGCTCGTCAAGCCGCGCCGCGTTTCGCGAGCCAAGCGTCGACACGCGCGAGCGCGCCCGCGAGCGCCGCTTCGAGCTCGGGCGTCTGCGCCATGCCGCCCCACAGCAGCCGGTCGGCCGCGAATGCGCGCAGCGGATCGGGCGCCGTGAACAAGCCGTGGGCGACGCGCTCGTCCATCACGCCGTCCTGATACGCGTAGGGCAGCTTGCCCGTGTGCCAGCGCTCCAGAAAGCGGAAGAACAACGCGGGCAACATCGCGGTCGCCGCCGGCGTGACGCCACGCTCGAAGCATTCGGCGAGTGTCGGCGCGATGAAGCCGGGCAGCTTCGAGAAGCCATCGGCGGCGACGCGCTGGTTCGTGTCGAGAATATGCGGATTGCTGAAGCGCTCGAGCACGACGTCGCGATAGCGTTCGAGATCGAGCGGGCTCGGTGTCAGACACGGGATCACGTCCTCGGTCACGTAGTCGTATGCGAACTGGCGGATGTCGGCGTCGAGCGTGCCTTCGTGGATGTAGTTCAGGCCGACCAGCGTGCCCGCCCACGCGATGCAGCTATGCGTCGCGTTGAGGATGCGGATCTTCGCTTCTTCGTACGGCAGCACCGAATCGACGAGTTCCGCGCCGACCTTCTCCCAGGCCGGCCGTCCCGCGATGAAGCGGTCTTCGATCACCCACTGGATGAACGCTTCGCCCATCACCGGGCTCGCGTCGTCGACGCCGGTCGCGGCCTTCACGCGCTCGCGCACGTCGGGCGTCGGACGCGGCGTGATGCGATCGACCATCGAGCACGGGCATGACGTGTTGTCGTCGAACCATTGCGCCAGTTCGTTCGCGCCGCGTCGTTCGAGAAACTCGCTCATGCCCGCATGAAAGCGCTCGCCGTTGCTGCGCAGGTTGTCGCAGGTCTGCAGCGTGACCGGTCCCGCGCCGCGCTTCACGCGCGCGTCGAGAATCTCCGCGAGCGCGCCGTAGATCGTCGTGTGGCCGCCGGCGAGGTCGGCGGCGAGATCGGGATTCGCGGTGTCGAGCCGGTCGTGTTCGTCGAGGTAATAGCCGCCCTCGGTCACGGTGAAGGCGATGATCTTGCAGGCCGGATCGGCACCCGCTTCGATCAACCCGTCGAGGCTTTCGCTCCACGGCAGCACGCGCTCGATCGAGCGGATCGTCTCGTAGGCGCGCTGGCCTTGCGGCGTGACCGTTTCGAGCGTGTAGACGCCGTTCTGCGCAGCGAGCGCTTCGAGCACCGGGTTCATGTCGCCGCGAATATTGCCTACGGTCAGCGACCAGTGCGGCTCGCTGGCCGCGCTCGCTTCGTTCAGCCGATGCAGATACCACGCCTGATGCGCGCGATGAAAGGAACCCGCGCCGATGTGCAGGATCACGTGTGCGGCCGCGCCGCTGCCTTGCCCGCTGTTCATGTCGTGTCTCCGATGTCGGCCAGAGTTAGCGCTCAGCGCTTGCTCTGGTCCCATGCAACGTTGTTGCAAACGTCCATCGCGCTCGTGGCGCGCGTTTTGTGTGCAGAGCATTTGCTCTGTATGTGAGCGAATGATCGTACCCTGCGAAACGAAAGTCAAGGCAACGGGGCGGGGTTTTGATGGCGCAGCGCGGCATGCTGGATGCGCGGGCGGCAGCGAGCACTGTCCGAGGCCGGAACACGCGCTGCGCCTCTCATATTGCATTGCGTCAAATTTGACCTCGCGCGTGTCCGGACTAGCCCCAGTGCAAAAAAGTATCGGTCCGCGGTTTCTTTTTAAGTGGTCGCCAACGCGTTTGGCGGTTACTTTTCGCTTTACAAGATCAAGATCGGCGGCGCCTCACCGTGCCGCTCCATGGAGGCAGACAGTGCAACCTGATCTCGAAATCGTGGCCGTACGCCACGATGAGTCGTTCAAAGTGTGGTCGCATGGCTATCCGTATCGCACGGTGCGCTGGCACTTTCATCCGGAGTACGAGATTCATCTGATCGTCGCGACGACCGGCCAGATGTTCGTCGGCGATCACATCGGCAGCTTCGCGCCCGGCAATCTCGTGCTGATGGGGCCGAACCTGCCGCACAACTGGGTCAGCGACGTGCCCGAAGGCGAGAGCGTCGCGCAGCGCAATCTGGTCGTGCAGTTCGGCCAGGAGTTCGTGTCGAACTGTCTCGAGAGTTTTCCGGAGTGGCGTCAGGTCGAGGCGATGCTTGCCGATGCGCGTCGCGGCCTGTCGTTCGGTTACGAGACCTCGGCGCAAATCAAGCCGCTCTTTCTCGAACTGCTCGCGGCGCGCGGGCTGCGCCGGCTCGTGCTGTTCATGTCGATGCTCGAGATCCTGATGAACGCGCCGGATCGCGACACGCTCGCGAGTCCCGCATACCAGGCCGATCCGACCAGTTTCGCGGCGACCCGCATCAATCATGTGCTCGCGTATATCGGCAAGAACCTCTCGAACGAATTGCGCGAGTCGGAGCTTGCGCAACTCGCCGGCCAGAGCGTCAGCGCGTTTTCGCGTTATTTCCGCCGCCATACCGGGCTACCTTTCGTGCAGTACGTGAATCGCATGCGCATCAATCTCGCGTGCCAGTTGCTGACCGACGGCGAACTGAGCGTGACCGACATCTGCTTCAAGGCGGGCTTCAACAACCTGTCGAATTTCAACCGGCAGTTTCTGGCCATGAAGGGCATGGCGCCATCGACGTTCCGCCGTTATCAGCAACTGAACGATGCGAGCCGCGACGCTTCCGAGCAAGCGGCCGCGCGTGGCCGGGGCATCGACAACGCGCCGGCGATCGTGCTCGCGCCGGGCTTGCCGCGTAGCGGCGTCGCGTATCCGGTCACATAGTGGCCGCCCGGTAGTCCGCTGTTTTAGTCCACTCGCGTTTCAACACGCATCGATCGCGCTGTGCGCCCACAGTGCGAGGGGGCGTGCTCACTTCAAAAAATGGAGACAACCATGAAGCCGTCTACTCTTTCGCTCAATTCTTCGACGATGTTCGCGCGCCGCATCTCCGCGCTCGCGTTCGGTTTGTCGCTCGTCGCCGTATCGGCTGCGCAGGCCGCGCCGCTGAAAATCGGCATGACGTTTCAGGAACTCAACAACCCGTACTTCGTGACGATGCAAAAAGCGCTGAACGACGCGGCCGCATCGACCGGCGCGACCGTCGTCGTCACCGACGCGCATCACGACGTCAGCAAGCAGGTCAGCGACGTCGAAGACATGCTGCAAAAGAAGATCGACATCCTGCTCGTCAATCCGACCGACTCGACCGGCATCCAGTCGGCGGTTACGTCGGCGAAGAAGGCGGGCGTCGTCGTGGTCGCGGTCGATGCGAACGCGAACGGCCCGGTCGATTCGTTCGTCGGCTCGAAGAACTACGACGCGGGCGTGATGGCTTGCGACTACCTCGCGAAGTCGATCGGCGGCAGCGGCGAAGTGGCGATTCTCGACGGCATTCCGGTCGTGCCGATTCTCGAACGCGTGCGCGGCTGCAAGGCGGCGCTCGCGAAATCGCCTGGCGTGAAGCTCGTCGATACGCAGAACGGCAAGCAGGAACGCGCGACCGCGCTGTCCGTCACCGAGAACATGATCCAGGCGCATCCGAATCTGAAGGGCGTGTTCAGCGTGAACGACGGCGGTTCGATGGGCGCGCTGTCGGCGATCGAATCGTCGGGCAAGGACATCAAGCTGACGAGCGTCGATGGTGCGCCTGAGGCGATCGCCGCGATTCAGAAGCCGGATTCGAAATTCGTCGAGACGTCGGCGCAGTTCCCGGCCGACCAGGTGCGCATCGCGCTCGCGAAGAAGTGGGGCGCCAATGTGCCGAAAGCGATTCCGGTCGACGTGAAAATGATCGACAAGAGCAACGCGAAGGGCTTCAGCTGGTAACGCAAGCGCAGGCCGCCGCGCGTGGCGATCATGCGCGGCGGTGCGCAGCAAAGGAACTCGCGATGGATACGCTTATGAAGCTCGACAACATCAGCAAGAGCTTTCCCGGTGTGAAGGCGCTGCAAGGCATTCACCTCGAGATCGCGCGTGGCGAGATTCACGCGCTGCTCGGCGAAAACGGCGCGGGCAAATCGACGCTGATGAAAATTCTGTGCGGCATCTATCAGCCGGACGAAGGCACGATCACGCTCGACGGCGAGCCACGCCACTTCGCGAACTATCACGACGCGGTGGCCGCTGGCGTCGGTATCGTGTTTCAGGAGTTCAGCCTGATTCCGTATCTGAACGCGGTGGAGAACATGTTTCTCGGCCGTGAAATGCGCAACCGCTTCGGCCTGCTCGAACGCGCCAGAATGCGCCGCGCGGCGGCCGCGATTTTTCAGCGGCTCGGCGTTGCGATCGATCTGTCGGTGCCGATCAGGGAACTCTCCGTTGCGCAGCAGCAGTTCGTCGAAATCGGCAAGGCGTTGTCGCTCGATGCGCGTGTGCTGATTCTCGACGAACCGACCGCGACGCTGACGCCAGCCGAAGCCGCGCATCTGTTCATGATCATGCGCGAGCTGAAGCAGCAGGGCGTCGCGATGATCTTTATCTCGCACCACCTCGAAGAGATCTTCGAGGTGTGCGACCGCATCACGGTGCTGCGCGACGGCCAGTACGTCGGCATGACCGAGGTCGCGCAATCCGACGTGAGCCGGCTCGTGCAGATGATGGTGGGACGCCGCATCGAAAGCAGCTTTCCGCCGAAGCCGGCGCCGCGCGCCGATGCGAAGATCGTGCTCGACGTCGTGCGCTTGCAGTTGTTCAAAGACAGCCCCGAGTTGAGCTTCACGCTGCGCGAAGGAGAGATTCTCGGTTTCGCGGGACTCGTCGGTTCGGGGCGCACCGAGACCGCGCTCGCGGTGACCGGCGCGGAGCGCGCGTACGTGAAGGAGATTCGCGTGAACGGCACCGCCGCGAAGCTCGCCGATCCGGCCGATGCGCTGCGCGCGGGCGTCGGCATTCTGCCCGAGAGCCGCAAGACCGAAGGGCTCATTACCGACTTCTCGATCAAGCAGAACATCTCAATCAACAACCTCGGCAAGTACCGGTCGCTGCGTTTCTTCATCGACCAGCGCAGCGAGGCGCGCGCGACCGCCGACATCATGAAGCGCGTGGGCGTGAAGGCGCCGACGATGCACACCGAAGTCGCGACGCTGTCGGGCGGCAATCAGCAGAAGGTGGTGATCGCGCGCTGGCTCAATCACCACACCAACATCCTGATCTTCGACGAACCGACTCGCGGCATCGACGTCGGCGCGAAGGCCGAAATCTATCTGCTGATGCGCGAACTGACCGCGCGCGGCTACTCGATCATCATGATCTCGTCCGAGCTGCCGGAGATCGTCGGCATGTGCGACCGTGTCGCCGTATTCCGGCAGGGCCGCATCGAAGCGCTGCTCGAAGGCGACGCGATCGAATCGAACGCCGTGATGACCTATGCGACCGCCGGTTCGCTTGGAGCTTCTCATGAACATGCCTAATCCTTCCTCTTCGCCGAAAACCTCGACCGTCAGCAGCGACACGCCGGGCGCGCCGGTGCGCTTCACCTGGGCCGCGCTGAAACGCTCGACGCTGTTCTATCCGTTCATCGGCCTCTTGGTCGTCTGCATTGTGATGGTGTTCGCGAGCGATAGCTTTCTGTCGGCCGCAAACATCGAGAACGTGCTGCGCCAGGTGTCGATCAACGCGATCATCGCGGTCGGCATGACCTGCGTGATCCTGACGGGCGGCATCGATCTGTCGGTCGGCTCGGTGATGGCGCTCGCGGGCACGCTGTCGGCCGGGCTGATGGTCGCGGGCATGAACGGGGTGGCCGCGCTCGCGATCGGCCTCGCCGTCGGTCTCGGCTTCGGCGCGGCCAACGGCTTTTTCGTCGCGTTCGCCGGCATGCCGCCGATCATCGTCACGCTCGCGACGATGGGTATCGCGCGCGGCCTTGCGCTGATCTACACCGGCGGCTACCCGATCGACGGTCTGCCCGACTGGGTCAGCTTCTTCGGCAGCGGCAAGATACTCGGCATCCAGGCGCCGGTCGTAATCATGGCGGTGATCTATGTGATCGCATGGGTGCTGCTCGAACGGATGCCGTTCGGCCGCTACGTGTACGCGATCGGCGGCAACGAGCAGGCGACGCGCTTGTCCGGCGTGCGTGTCGCGCGCGTGAAGCTGATCGTCTACACGATCGCCGGCTTGACGTCCGCGTTCGCCGCGATCGTGCTGACCGCGCGTCTGATGAGCGGCCAGCCGAACGCCGGCGTCGGCTTCGAACTCGACGCAATCGCTGCCGTCGTGATGGGCGGCACGTCGATCTCCGGTGGACGCGGCTCGATCATCGGCACGCTGATCGGCGCGCTGTTACTCGGTGTGCTGAATAACGGCCTGAACATGGTCGGCGTCAATCCATACGTGCAGAACGTGATCAAGGGCGGAATCATTCTGCTCGCGATCTATATCAGCCGCGACCGCAGAAAGTAACGCTCACTTCCCCACATCCTTCTTTTCGCAGGACCATGCAATGACGACTCCATCCGACCAGCAGAACATGACCGCCATCGTCTGTCATGCACCGAAAGACTATCGCGTCGAGCAGGTGCGGAAGCCACGCGCCCGCGCTCACGAGCTGGTGATCCGCATCGCCGCGTGCGGCATCTGCGCGAGCGACTGCAAATGCCATTCGGGCGCGAAGATGTTCTGGGGCGGCCCGAGCCCGTGGGTCAAGGCGCCGGTGATTCCGGGCCATGAGTTCTTCGGCTATGTCGAGGAACTGGGCGAAGGGGCGGCCGAGCATTTCGGCGTGCAGAAGGGCGAGCGCGTGATCGCCGAGCAGATCGTGCCGTGCGGCAAGTGCCGCTACTGCAAATCAGGCCAGTACTGGATGTGCGAAGTGCACAACATCTTCGGCTTTCAGCGCGAGGTCGCGGACGGCGGCATGGCGGAGTACATGCGGATTCCGCCGACCGCGATCGTCCACAAGATTCCCGACGGCATCTCGCTCGAAGACGCCGCGATCATCGAACCGCTCGCGTGCGCGATTCACACGGTCAATCGCGGCGATCTGCAACTCGACGACGTCGTCGTGATCGCGGGCGCGGGGCCGCTCGGTCTGATGATGACCCAGGTCGCGCATCTGAAGACGCCGAAGAAGCTCGTCGTGATCGATCTCGTCGAAGAACGGCTCGCACTCGCGCGCGAATACGGCGCGGACGTGACGATCAATCCTCAGAAGGACGACGCGCTCGCGATCATTCGTTCACTGACCGACGGCTACGGCTGCGACGTCTATATTGAAACGACGGGCGCGCCGATCGGCGTGAACCAGGGGATGGACCTGATCCGCAAGCTCGGGCGCTTCGTCGAATTCTCGGTGTTCGGCGCGGATACGACGCTCGACTGGTCGGTGATCGGTGATCGCAAGGAACTCGACGTGCGCGGCGCGCACCTTGGACCTTATTGCTATCCGATCGCGATCGATCTGCTCGCGCGCGGACTTGTCACGTCGAAGGGCATCGTCACGCACGGCTTTTCGTTGGAAGAATGGGACGAAGCGATCAGGATCGCGAATTCGCTCGACTCGATCAAGGTGCTGATGAAGCCGCGCGCATGAATCTCATGTGCGGCGTTTCAACGGAGACTCTATGAACTACGTCATCGGCGTCGATATCGGCACGCAGAGCACGAAGGCGCTGCTGGTCGACGAGTACGGGGCGATCGTCGCGCAGCATGCGTCGAGCTATCAACCCGATACGCCGAAGCCGTTGTGGGCCGAGCAGTGGCCCGCGGTGTGGCTGAAGGCCGTGGTCGCATGCGTGGCCGCGTGCGTCGGCGAGGCGAAGGCGGCCGGTATCGCGCCGGATGCGATCAAGGCGCTGTGCGTGAGCAGCCTGTACGGCGGTTCGGGCATCCCGGTCGATAACGACATGCGGCCGCTTGCGCCGTGCCTGATCTGGATGGACCGGCGCGCGACCGCGCAGGTGGACTGGGTGCGCGAGAACGTCGATCTCGAACGGCTCCATACGATCACTGGTAATGGGGTAGACAGCTACTACGGCTACACGAAGATGTTGTGGCTGCGCGAGAACGCGCCGGACGTGTGGGCGCATACGCGCTACTTCCTGCCGCCGAACGCGTACGTGATCTACCTGCTGACCGGTGAGGTCGCCGTCGATCACAGCTCGGCTGGCAATATCGGCGGCGTCTACGATATCGCGCGGCGCGACTGGTCGGACGAAGCGCTCGACATGCTCGGCATTCCCGCGACGATGATGCCGGAGCGGCTCGTCGAATCGTCGGAGGTGGTGGGCGGCTTGTTGTCGCAATGGACTGCGCAGCTTGGGCTCGATGCCGGCACGGCGATCGTCGCGGGCGGCGTCGATGCGGCGATGGCGACGTTCGCGGCCGGTGTCACGCGCGCCGGGCAGCACGTCGCGATGATCGGCACCAGCATGTGCTGGGGCTATATCAATCAGCGTGTCGACGCACGCCACGGTTTGGTCAGCATGCCGCACGTTTTCAACGGGCAGCACGATATCTACGTATTCGGCGGCGCGATTACCGCGGGCGCGTCGGTCAGCTGGTATCGCGAGCAGTTCTGTCACGCGGAGATCGAGGCCGCGCGCTCGACACCGCATGGCGATCCGCATCGGCTGCTCGAAGAAGCGGCCGCGCAAGTGCCGGCCGGTGCCGACGGCGTGCTGTTCCTGCCGTATCTGATGGGCGAGCGAAGTCCGGTGTGGGATGCGAAGGCGAGCGGCGCGTTCGTCGGGTTATCGCTGTTTCATACGCGTGCGCATCTGTATCGCGCGGTGCTCGAAGGGGTGTCGTTCGCGCTGAAACACAACATCGAGGCGGGGCGCAAAGGCGCGCAATCGCTCGACGACAAGCTGATCGTCGTGGGCGGCGCCGCGCATTCGGACCTGTGGATGCAGATCATCGCCGATGTCACCGGCTATCCGGTCTACACGATCGAGCAAGATGTAGAAGCGGCGATGGGCGCGGCGTTGCTCGCCGCGCTCGGCGTCGGCCTTGTGTCGCGCGAAGCGGCGCAAGGCGGCTGGGTCACACTGATCGAGCGCGCGCAGCCCGACGCACGGCGCATGGCGTTATACGAGCAGCGCTTCGGCGTCTACGTGGATCTCTATCCGGTTTTGAAGCCGGTCATGCATCGCTTGCAATCATCATGAACGCTACTTTCGATTTTTCCGGACGCTCGATCCTGGTGACGGGCGCCTCCAGCGGCATCGGCCGCGCGACGGTCGAGGCGCTGTGCGCGAGCGGCGCATCGGTCGTCGCGGCCGCGCGCAACGTGAACGAGCTCGCGCGGCTCGCCGAGGAAACCGGCTGCGAGCCGTTGAAGCTCGACGTCAGCGACGAAGCCGCAATCGACGAAGCATTCGCGTCGCTCGAACCGTTCGACGGGCTCGTCAATTGCGCGGGCATCGCGTTGCTCGAACGCGCGGTCGATACCACGGCCGCGAGCTTCGATCGCGTGATGGCGGTGAATACGCGCGGCGCGGTGCTGGTCGCGAAGCACGTCGCGCGTGGCATGCTCGACGCGGGGCGCGCGGGCAGCATCGTCAACGTGTCGAGTCAGGCGGCGCTCGTCGCGCTCGACGATCATCTGAGCTATTCAGCGTCGAAGGCGGCGCTCGATGCGGTCACGCGCGCGTTGTGCATCGAGCTGGGGCCGCACGGAATTCGCGTGAATAGCGTGAACCCGACGATCACGCTGACGCCGATGGCGGTGCTGGCCTGGAGCGATCCCGTCAAACGCGATCCCGCGTTGCAGGCGATTCCGCTCAGGCGCTTTGCTGAATCCGCCGAGGTCGCGGCGCCGATTCTATTTTTGTTGAGCGATGCGGCGTCGATGGTTAGCGGGGTGTGTTTGCCGATTGATGGTGGTTATACCGCGCGCTAGGGGGTGTCGAGCGCCGTCGGTTGCCTGGTGAAATGAAAGTAGACGGAAGCCCCGCCAGACGGCGGGGCCGTCCGGCGGCCGGAAGTGCAGGCTACTCACTCAGAAGAAGACGTTTAAGTTTGTCGAGAAAAGACTCAGTGGTCTTGTCCCACAGTGTCGGGTCGCACTGATAGCCAAAGTTTTCCTCAAACGCTGCGTCAAGGTTTCCCGAATGATCGCTCTTGAATCGGTCTATCTCGGCCACCGTAGCGTTAATCTCTTCCGGTGTGCATTCGCATGTAAAAGACAAAACCAATTCTTCAATTGTGTTTCCGAACAAGTCGAAATCTTCATGGAAACGGCCACAAATCAATTGAAACAAATTTTCGTCCACGCGGAATCAACGCTGAGCGACGCGGCGTCGAGGGCCCCCGTTGAAGCGCAGGCTTACTCACTTAGAAGGAGACGCTTAAGCTCGTCAAGAAAAGATTCGGTGGTGTGACCCCACAGCGTCGGATCGAACTGCCTGCCGAATTCCTGTTCGAACGCAGCGTCAAGATTTCCAGCGTGATCTCTCTTGAATCGGTCTATGTCGGCCACCTTCGCATTAATCATTTCTGGCGTGCATCTGCTTACACAAGCCCGAACCAACGCTTCAATTGTGTCTCCCCAGTAGTCGGAATCTTCATTGAAGTAGACTCCGATCAATTGATCTAGATTGTCGTAGCTCATGTATCGGCATTCACTCGAAATCAGTCACTAAGCATGGCTGTGAGAATGTAGTACGGCATCCCGTTATACGTTTCGTATTTCAAGACAACCCATACTTTACTGCTATCCACCAGCGTGTCGGTCTTTCTGATCAATGCGTAACCCACCTTTCTTCCGACGTCCTTCTTCAGCCTCAGAGGCTCTCTAGGCGCCTTTGTCCATGCTTTAATCAGCAAGGCATTGGCGCGCATCGTTTCCGATATAGCCCACTCCGCCTCCTCAAGATTTACGAAAGACGTTACTACGCGTTTTGTCGGCTCCAGCCTGAGTCTTTCCCGCAACTGCGCTTCAGTCCGACCGACATGTTTCAAAAGCGTATGTCCACCAATCCGGCTTCCCGCCTTCGCCTCATGCATGTTCAGCCTGATCCGGCCCATAGTGACGCGCGCAGCGCGTGCCGCCCTGATCGAGCCAGCAAAGCCGAATGGCACGGCGATATCGAGGGACAGGCCGATATTGTTGGCGATGTCGGGGCTCGCCCGCATCGCTTCAGCGAGTTTCGTCGCGCCCCGCTGGGTCAGCGTGGCCGTGTCCCGACCAGTCCAGACCTGCCGCAGGCCCGCCGCCTTCGAGTCCGAGCCATGAACCCCGAACACGATACACCCGGCTTTGCTCGCCATCGTGCGACCATTTCCAGCACGCCGCCGACGACCTGTAACCCGCCCCAAAGGCGGTTGGAAAGCATCTCCGTCTGGCTGATCGACTGGCGGGATAGCACGGCCGCGAGTTGCGGAGCACTCAGTACAACCTTCACTCCTTCGGTGTTATCGGCACCGGGCATATCGAAACCCTCTGATGTTTTTTATGGGGTTCCGATGCTGCCATGCTGCCCATCTCTCAAGATTCGGAGAACTCCGAACTTTCCGTAGCCCGATGCACGGTGCCTGTTCTGCATCGAGCCGCAATAGCCGCAGCACTACGCTTGCCGTGATTTTCCGGTCATATCCTGTCTGACACGCGCCAACCGTTACAGCATCGTCCGCACATGCCAAAGCTCGGGGAACAGCACGACATCGAGCATCTTGCGCAAATACGGCGCGCCGCTGGTGCCGCCGGTGCCCTGCTTGAAGCCGATGATGCGCTCGACGGTCGTCACGTGGCGGAAGCGCCATTGGCGGAACGCATCCTCGAGATCGACGAGTTCTTCCGCCATCTCGTACAGCTCCCAATGCTCGGACGGATTGCGATACACCTCGAGCCACGCGGCCTCCACCGACGCATCATGTTCAGTAGGCCCGGTCCAGTCACGTTCGAGCCGCGCGGACGAAATCTTGAAGCCGCGACGCGCCAGCAGCCGCACCACTTCGTCGTAGAACGACGGCGCTTCGAGCGATGCCTTCACTTGCGCGTACACGTCGGCGCGATGCGCGTGCGGCTTCAGCATCTGCTCGTTCTTGTTGCCGAGCAGGAACTCGATCTGCCGGTACTGATACGACTGGAAGCCCGACGAACTGCCGAGGTACGGCCGCATCGCCGTGTATTCGGATGGCGTCATCGTCGCGAGCACGCTCCAGGCCTGCACCAGTTGCTCCATGATCCGCGACACGCGCGCGAGCATCTTGAACGCGGGCGGCAGCTCGTCGCGATGCACGGCCGCGAGCGCCGCGCGCAACTCGTACAGCGCGAGCTTCATCCACAGCTCGCTCGTCTGATGCTGGATGATGAACAGCATCTCGTTGTGATCCGGGGACAACGGATGCTGCGCGTCCAGCACCGTGCCGAGCGACAGATAATCGCCGTAGCTCATCGACTCCGAGAAGTCGAGCTGCGCGTCGTGCCAGCCGCTATCGGCCGTGCTCGCTGAGGCGGTCGCTGCACTCGATGCCGGCGCCGAAGCCGTCTGTCCGTGCCCGAACGGACAGCCTTGTGCCGCCGTTTCTTCTGGCAAGCCCGGCGTGTGCATGTGATCGGTCATTCTGTCGTCCTCAGGTAACGGCGCCGCGCTGGGCGAATTCAGGAGCTTTCCAGGCCTCGCGGGTAAGCACGTCGCGCAAGGTTTCGACGGCGTCCCAGACGTCGACGAAGCGCGTGTACAGCGGCGTGAAGCCGAAACGCAGTACATGCGGCTCGCGATAGTCGCCGATCACGCCATGTGCAATCAGCGCCTGCATCACCTCGTAGCCGTGCGGATGCTCGAAGCTCGCATGCGAGCCGCGCTGCGCATGCTCGCGCGGCGTCACGAGCTTCAGTGGAAATTCGCTGCAACGCGTCTCGACCAGTTCGATGAACAGATCGGTCAGCGCGAGCGACTTCTCGCGAACCGCCTGCATGTTGGTTTGCAGGAACACGTCGAGCCCGCATTCGACGAGCGCCATCGACACCATCGGCTGCGTGCCGCACAGGAAGCGGCCTACGCCGTCGTCGGGCTGATACGTCGGATTCATTTCGAACGGCGCGCGATGCCCCCACCAGCCCGACAGCGGCTGCGCGAACTCGTTCTGGTGGTGCTTGGGCACCCACACGAACGCAGGCGAACCGGGGCCGCCGTTCAGATACTTGTAGGTGCAGCCGACCGCGTAGTCGGCGCCGACGCCGTTCAGATCGACCGGCACCGCGCCCGCCGAATGCGCGAGATCCCATAGCGCGAGCGCGCCCCTGTCGTGGATCAGCTTCGTCAGCGCGGCCATGTCGTGCATATAGCCGGTCCGGTAGTTCACGTGCGTGATCATCGCGATCGCGGTGTCCGCGCTGATCGCGTCGGGCAGCTCGGACGGATCGTCGACGAGGCGCAGCTCGTAGCCGCGATCGAGCTGTTCGATCAAACCCTGCGCGATATACAGATCACTCGGGAAGTTCGAGCGCTCGGACACGATCACGCGACGCTGCGGATCGCGCGCATTCGCGAGCCGCAGCGCGGCCGACAGCAGCTTGAACAGGTTGATCGAGATCGTGTCGGTGATCACGACTTCGTCTTCGGCTGCGCCGATCAACGGCGCGAGCTTGTTGCCGAGCCGGCGCGGCAGCACGAACCAGCCGGATTTGTTCCAGCTGCGGATCAGCCCTTCGCCCCATTCGGCGGCGATCACGGTTTGCGCGCGCTGCGCGGCGGCGGCCGGCGGTACGCCGAGCGAGTTGCCGTCGAGATAGATAGTCGTCGGCGATAGCGCGAACTGGTCGCGCAGCGCTGCGAGCGGGTCGGCGCTGTCGAGCGCCACGGCTTCGTCACGATGGTTCATGGTGGTTCGATGGTTGGGTTGTCGGGTTGTTGGCTCGCCGAGTCGCGTGGCTTAGCGAGAGCCGTGCAATGCGCGTAGCACCGCGCGTACCGGGCTCGCGTCGAGCGTGGTCAGCTTCAGCGGCAGCGCGATCAGCTCGTAGTCGCCGGGTTCGACAGCGTCGAGCACGATGCCTTCGAGAATCGCCATCCGGTGCGCGCGAATGCGGTGATGCGCGTCCATCGTCTTCGATTCCTGCGGATCGAGCGATGGCGTATCGATGCCGATCAGCTTCACGCCACGCGCGGCGAGCAGATCGACGGTCTCGGGCGCGACCGCGCAGAACGCGCTATCCCACTCGCGCGTCGGCGCATTCCTGTAAGTGCGCAGTAAGACTCGCGGCGGCAGATCGTCGAGCGAGCCGGTCAGGTGTTGTGGCGTCACAACAGGCGACGCGCCGATGCAGTCAATCACTCTGCATAAACCGAGATACGCGTCGAGCGGCACGTCGCCGATCGCGGCGCCGTCGGCGTCGTAGTGCAGCGGCGCATCGGTATGCGCGCCGGTGTGCGGCGACATCGTCAGACGCGCGACATTGACCGGCGAGCCAGCCTCCATGCGCCAGACGCGTTCAATGCCGACCGGCGTGTCGCCCGGCCAGACGGGCGTGGCGGGATCGACGGCGGGGGTGATGTCCCAGAGTGCTCGCATGACGGTTTCGACGGAAGGTGACTATCTCTAAATGATAGAGGTCAAGCCGTGAAATGTGATTGCGAAAAAATCTCCTAACCAGCCGTGTCTTGGAACATAATTTGAGCCAAACCGGAAAGGGAGACCGAATATGAACGCGATCTCGCTCGACGCCACCGATTGCCGTATCTTGACGGTGCTTCAGCAGGAAGGACGGATCAGCAATCTGGACCTGGCGGAGCGCATCTCGCTGTCGCCATCAGCCTGTCTGCGACGCCTGCGTCTGCTGGAGGAGCAGGGCGTCATCGAACACTACCGCGCGTGTCTGAACCGCGAAGTTTTGGGGTTCGAGCTGGAAGCGTTCGTGCAGGTGTCCATGCGCAACGACCAGCAGAACTGGCACGAGCGCTTTGCCGAGGCGTTGCGCGACTGGCCCGAAGTGGTCGGCGCGTTCGTCGTGACCGGCGAAACCCACTACCTGCTGCGCGTGCTCGCGCACAACCTCAAACACTATTCGGATTTCGTGCTCAACCGCCTGTACAAGGCGCCGGGCGTGATGGACATCCGCTCGAACATCGTGCTCGAAACGCTGAAGGAAGATTCGGGCGTGCCGGTGTCGCTCGTGAAGAAGAGCAGCGGGCACGGGGCCACGCATAGCGACCGTTGACGATGACGAGGGGGCGCGCCGTTTTTGGCGCGTCCGACCGACAAGCACTACCGGCGCGAGGGGCGCACCGCGCCGCTCAAAGCGGCTTCAGGCCGTGGAACTGTCCGCTCTGGAACACGAGCGGCAGCATGTCCGCAGCATTTTCGTGCACGCCGCAGCGCTCCACTTCGCCGACGAAAATCACGTGGTCGCCTTCGTCGTAGCGGCTGCGGTTATGACATTCGAACCACGCGAGCGCGCCGTCGAGCACCGGCATGCCGGTGTCGCCCGCCGCGTGCGATACGCCCTCGAAGCGGTCGCCCTTCACGGTCGCGAAGCGCTTGCACAGATCGAGCTGCGTCGAAGACAGCACATTGATCACGTAGTGACTGTTGGCACGGAACACCGGCATCGACGCCGAGCGCGTCGCGAGACTCCATAGCACGAGCGGCGGAGAGAGCGACACCGAGTTGAAAGAGCTGGCCGTGATGCCGATCAGCTGGCCGGACGCGGCGCGCGTCGTGATCACGGTGACGCCGGTCGCGAACTGGCTGAGCGCCTGTCTAAACGCGGACTGGTCGAAGTTGGGTGGGCTCGCGCTCTTCATCGGGGCAGGGTCCCCGGCGCGCGCCGTGTGAAAGACGGACTAAAGCGCGAATCGAGGCGCGGATAACAACGCGGATATGTGCGGCTGGCAGCGGATGTTTCGAAAGTCATGGTGAAAATCATCGATTTCCGCCAATTTTAACTGTAATCGCCGCGCGCGCCGCACGACGTTGCGTACGGTGCGCAATCCGGCGTTCGCTCGTTCACAGTCGAGCACGAACCGGCCGCCGTGTTTCGTGCGGACACGCCGATCGTCATGCTTCCTCTCGCCGCATTTTTCGCTTCGATTCGCAGAGCACGCGTTCGCCTGGGCGCGGCGCTTGCTGTTGTGCTGCATGGTTATTCACCCGTCGCGCGACGCCCTTTCTATACTCGATATCTGCACTGCGGGATTCGCGTGGAATGGCGCGACGCGTTGCAAACGGCGCCGCGCGATGGGTGCATCAGTTGTGCCTTTTAGTCCGCGTTTTCGGCCATATATTCGGATGCGGTGGCAGACCCGGCGGCGCTGCGCAGGCCGACTGCCGATCATTGTGTGGATCTGATCCTGGGGTGAAGCTTATGAACGAGACGGCAACGCTCGGCGGTGGATGTTTCTGGTGCCTCGAAGCGGTGTATCTGGACGTCGAGGGCGTCAACGCGGTGGAGTCGGGTTACGCGGGCGGTCACACGCGCCGTCCGAGCTACGAGCAGGTCTGCGACGGCGACACCGGTCACGCGGAAGTGGTCAGGGTCGACTTCGATCCGGCGAAGATCAGCTATCGCGAGATTCTCGACATCTTCTTCGCAATCCACGATCCGACCCAGGTGAACCGGCAGGGTAACGACGTCGGCACGCAATACCGTTCGGTGATCTTCACGCATTCGGATGCGCAGCGCGAAACCGCGCTGCAGGCGATTCGCGAGATCGGCGAACAGGGCATCTACGACGGCAAGATCGTGACCGAGGTGCTGCCGCTCGACGACAACTACTGGCCCGCCGAGGCTTATCACCAAAACTATTTCGCGCAGCACCCGAATCAGGGCTACTGCTCGTTCGTGGTCGCGCCGAAGGTCGCGAAGTTCCGCCAGAAGTTCGCGCATCGGATCAAGGCGCGCTAACGGCGCAGCGCGAGGATCGGAGTCGGCAGTGGGCGGATACTCAAGGCCGCCCGCTGCTGTTCGTCACAGCGGTTCCTGTGCTTGCGACCGCGCGTCATCAACGCCGGCGCCATCATTCCCGCGTTCCTGGCTGACACGCACGCAGGCTTCGATAATCTCTTCGGCCAGCTTCACGCAGCTGAGCGGCGCCGATCCCTCCGCCTTGTTGACCGCGATCACAACCGGCTGACCGGCCAGCGCGTAGCGCGCGGCCAGCTCTGCGAGCGACGCGCGCGTCGCCGGATCTTCGTCGACGAGCCGGTTGAACGGCTCGTACTTCGCCTTCGCCTGGTCGTATTTGAAGCCGCCGTGCAGGCTCCAGCGCACGATCAACGGACCGGCCGGCTCGCCGTCGAGCAGTGCGAGCGCCGCGGCCTGACGCAGCGGATCGGGCATCCGCGCATGAATGCCGACGCAGTAGCGCACGCCCGCCGTCTTCAGCATCCGGATGAAGCGTGGCGTGAGCAGACTCGCGTCGCGAATCTCGACCGCGTAGCAACTGCCGTCGGGCAGCCTCGGCAGCGCGCCGAAAAACTCTCCCAGACGCTCGATGAGCTCCGCCGGCTGCGCGAGCATCTGATCCGGCAGCGGCGAGAACTGGAACACCAGCGCGCCGGCCTTTGCACCGAGGCCTTCGACACAAGGCGTGACGAAATCGTCGATCGCCATCTGCGCGTTCAGAAAGCACGGGTTCAGCGACACCGGCTCGCCGCGCTCGGCGCGCACGGTGGCGTCGGTGATCGTCATCGGCGCCTTGACGATGAAGCGGAAGTTCTCGGGCACCTGCTGCGCGTAGCGCAGGTATTCGGTGACCGTCAGCGCCTGGTAGAACGAGCGGTCGATGCTGACCGCCTTCAGCAGCGGATGCGCGCCGTACGCGCTCAAGCCCTCGCGCGACAGTTTGCTGTTGCTGTAGTCGTCGCCGTAGACGATGCCGCTCCAGCCCGGGAACGACCATGTGGACGTGCCGAGGTGGATCTGCGGCGGCAATTGCGCCGCGAGCGCGAGCAGTTCGGGCGAGGGCGGCGCGGCGAGCACGTCGCGGCCGCGGCGTCTCTTCGGGGCGTCGGTGGGGGCGGGTGCGGAGTCTGGTTCAGCAGCGGGGCTGTCGGGCGGGGCGTCGTCTTCGAACAGCGACGCGGCAGCGTTGGAATTTGCGGGCTTCGGCGCACGCTTGCGCTCTGGCTGCGCGGCAGCGCTTGCGATGGAGTCGGCCTCGTTCGTTGATACGGCCGGCGCTTCTACTGCAGCCTCCACCTGCATCCCGAACAGATCGAACTGCTGCGCGGCGTCGTGCGCCGCATCGTCCGCGCTGCCGTCCTTGCCGTTCAACGGCTCTTCAACGTCACTCGTCCCGCTCTGGTCCATCAATGTCCGGCCTGCTGTTGATCAGAAATGCGCGGCGGCGCGCTTCATGCACGCCGCCGCGGCGTAACCGGTCACAGCACGGTCACAGCGGTTTTTCGTACATGTAGCGGCGCGACCACGGCAGGGTTTTCGCGCTGCGGCCGGCTTTGCGGCACACCACCTGGAAGATCGACACGTCGTCGTTTTCGAACGCATACGCGCAGCCAGCCAGATACACGCGCCAGATGCGGAATTTTTCGTCGTCGACGAGCTTGCGCGCCTGATCCGCGTGGGCTTCGAAATTTTCCGCCCAGATATCGAGCGTGTGCGCATAGTGACGGCGCAGGCTTTCGACGTCAATCGGCTCGAGTCCGCCGCGCTGCATCGATTCGAGCGCGAGGCTGATATGCGGCAGCTCGCCGTCCGGGAACACGTAGCGGTCGATGAACTCGCCGCCGCCGAGCGCGGTTTCGCCGCTATCGGCGTCGCTCGACGTGATGCCGTGGTTCATCGCGATGCCGTCGTCGGCGAGCAGATCGTGCATCTTCTGGAAATAGCCGGGCAGGTTCTTGCGGCCGACGTGCTCGAACATGCCGACGCTCGTGATGCGGTCGAACTGCCCCGGGATGTCGCGATAGTCCTGCAGGCGGATTTCGATCTGGTTCTCGAGGCCCGCTGCTTTGACGCGCGCGGTGGCGAGATCGAACTGGTTCTGTGACAGCGTGACGCCGACGCACTTGGCGCCGAACTTCTGCGCGGCGCGCAGCACGAGCGCACCCCAGCCGCAGCCGATGTCGAGCAGACGCTGGCCGGGCTGCAACTGGATTTTGGTCAGAATGTGATCGATTTTCTTCAGCTGCGCCGTTGCGAGGTCTTCGGTGCCGGTCTCGAAGTACGCGCACGAGTAGACCATGTTTTCGTCGAGCCACAGCTTGTAGAACTCGTTCGACACGTCGTAGTGATACTGAATGGCTTTCTTATCCGACGTCTTCGAATGATTGAAGTAGCGCCGCACGCGCGCGAGCTTGCCGGCGCTCGTCACGGTACTGCGTGCGAGCTGATAGCCGATATTGATGATGTCCGACAGCTTGCCCTCGATGTCGATTTTGCCTTTGACATAGGCTTCGCCAAGATTGTCGAGGCTCGGTTCGAGCAGATAGGGCAGCGCGGTTGCGCTCTTCACGTGTAGCGTGACCTGGGGCGCGGCGAACTGCCCGAAGTCATGTTGCTGACCGTCCCACAGCACGAGGCGTGCGGGCAGGTTAGCTGAGGTTTTGACATCTTCAACCCACTGCGCCAGCTTTTTCTCCCAGAACATGTGATCTCTCCGTGTTCGTTGATTTAAAGCAAAGCTATGTGGATCGCGATAGGGCGCGGCGCATTCCGCGGGCCGCGCAACGCAATCCCGCCGACGCGCGCCGCTACGATGGCGGCACGGCCGGCGTCATTCGTCCCATCATCGTCCGGTCAGGGTTGCAGGCGTGCGATCAGCCAGTTGGCGCCTTCATCCGCGCGCGTGAAAAGCAGCCGATCGTGCAGCCGCGATGGCCGCCCCTGCCAGAATTCGATCGCGTCGGGCACCAGACGGTAGCCACCCCAGTGCGGCGGACGCGGAGGATTTTCGCCGTATTGCAGGCTGATTTCGCGTTCGCGTACTTCGAGCTGCGAACGGCTTTCAATTACCTGACTCTGATTCGATGCCCATGCGCCGATCCGCGAGCCGAGCGGACGCGATGCGAAATACGCGTCACTTTCTGTCTCGCTCGTTTTGACGACGCGGCCCTCGATGCGCACCTGGCGTTCGAGTTCGATCCAGTGAAACAGCAGGCTCGCGTAGGGGTTCGCGCTCAGTTCGCGGCCCTTTCGGCTCTCGTAGTTGGTGAAGAACACGAAACCACGCTCGTCGACCCCCTTGATGAGCACGATGCGTGCCGAAGGCCGGCCGCGCGCGTCGACCGTGGCAAGCGTCATCGCGTTCGGCTCGGGCAGCTTGGCGTCGATGGCCTGCTGGAACCACGTGTCGAATTGACGGAACGGATCGTGGTTGACGTCGGCAACGTCCAGTGAGCCCAGCGAGTAGTTTTTTCGAAGCTCGGCGAGTGAGATCATGTTCTTATGCGAACGCTACAGTGGGCCAAGTATAGCTAAGGCGCCAGGTTTTTGCGCGCGAGCGGGTCAACGTATGGCGGCCGCATGCTGCGAGCGCCAAGCCTGCAACGTTGGGTCGCTGCTCGGGGTCCTGCGCGGCTGCTTTCACGTGTTCAGGCAAAATACGGGCTGCACGCCTGATTGGCCAAAGCGAATTGCCAATGCGCCGCCTGTTACGTTCCGCCTGTGTTTTCGAGCCCTGCCATCATGTCCAGCACCACCGCGCAATCCGATCTTACTACCAGCCTCGACGCGAACGAAACCGCCGACCGCGCCCGCCGATTCGGCGGCATCGCCCGTCTGTATGGCGCGCCCGCGCTCGCCGCGTTCGAGGGGGCGCACGTCGCGGTGATCGGCATCGGCGGGGTGGGGTCGTGGGTCGCGGAGGCGCTTGCCCGCAGCGCGCTCGGCGCGCTGACGCTGATCGATCTCGACAACGTCGCGGAAAGCAACACTAACCGGCAGATTCACGCGCTCGACGGCAACTACGGAAAACCGAAAGTCGAAGCGATGGCCGAGCGCATCAAGGCGATCAATCCGTACTGCGACGTGCGTCTGATCGAAGACTTCGTCGAGCCGGACAATTTCGCGGCGACGCTCGGCGGCGGCTTCGACTATGTGATCGACGCGATCGACAGCGTGCGCACGAAGACCGCGCTGATCGCGTGGTGCGTCGAGCGCAAGCAGCCGCTGATCACGGTCGGCGGTGCGGGCGGTCAGCTCGACCCGACGCGTATCCGCATCGACGATCTGGCGCTGACGATTCAGGACCCGCTGCTGTCGAAGGTGCGCGGGCAGTTGCGCAAGCAGCACGGCTTTCCGCGCGGGCCGAAAGCGAAGTTCAAGGTGAGCGCCGTGTATTCCGACGAGCCGCTGATCTATCCGGAAGCGGCCGTCTGCGACATCGATGAAGAAGCCGAGCACGTGAGCACGTCGCCCGGACATACGGGGCCGGTCGGCTTGAACTGCGCGGGGTTTGGGTCCAGCGTATGCGTGACCGCGAGCTTTGGTTTTGCGGCTGCGGCGTACGTGTTGCGGGAGCTGGCGAAGAAGGCGACGGTTTAGGTTTAGGTGGCAGCCTGGGCGGCGGTTCCAACCGCTCTGACCCTGGCCGCCATCGGGCAAAACATCTCAAACGATCAATTCAACGACGCGCTCAGCTTGCGTCGCCACTGCGCCACCAGCTCCGGCTGATGCGCGGCCAGATCGAACACCGACAACATCGTCTTGCGGCCGACATCGTCGCGGAATGCGCGGTCGCGCTGCACGATCGCGAGCAGATGTTCGAGCGCCTGCGCATATTTGTGCCGCGCGATAAACGCATTCGCGAGATCGAAGCGCGCTTCGAGATCGTCGGGATTGCCCGCGACGCGCGCTTCGAGCGCATCGGTGGGCGGCAGATCCGCGGCGGCGTCCACCGCGTCGAGCCTGGTTTTGATCGCGTTGAAACGCGCGTCGATGCCTTGCGTGGTTTTCGGCGACAGCAGATCGACTTCGTTGCGCGCCTCGTCGATGCGGTTGTCTTCGAGCAGCAACTCGATGCGGTCCATGCGCGCGTCGTCGAACCCCGGGTCGTACGCGAGCGCCGCTTGAAGCAGGTCGTAGGCGTCGTCGCGGCGGCCTTCGGCGAGCGCGGTCTGCGCTTCGATGCGCGCTCCCGGCGCGCCCTGCGGCACGAGTCGGTCGAGGAACTCGCGCAGCTGTCCTTCCGTCAGCACGCCGATGAACTGATCGACGGCCTGGCCGTCGGCGAACGCGATCACGTGCGGAATGCTGCGCACCTGGAAGTGCGCGGCCAGCTCGTGGTTCTCGTCGACGTTGACCTTCACGAGCTTCCATTTACCGGCGGCTTCGGCTTCGAGCTTTTCGAGCATCGGGCCGAGACTCTCGCAGGGGCCGCACCACGGCGCCCAGAAATCGACCAGCACGGGGGCCAGCATCGACGCCTTGATGACGTCCTGTTCGAAAGTGGCCAGAGTGGTGTCCATTGCGTCCTCGTCGATAGAAACGGTTTGTGGCTAGCTGGGGCCGAATCGCGCGATTTCAATGCGGTCCTGCGCATGCGGCGCCGGCGCCGTTACTTGCGCTGCGGCAGCGGAATCCATTCGGTTTCGCCGGGCACGTGGCCCATTTCCTGATTCGTCCATGCGAGCTTCGCGGCTTCGATCTTCTCGCGCGAGCTCGCGACGAAATTCCATTCGATGAAGCGCTCGCCGTCGAGCTTCTCGCCGCCGAGCAGCATCACGCGCGCGCCGTGGGTGCTCGCGAGCGTCACGGTTTCGTCCAGCGCGAGCACGGCCATCTGGCCGACTTCGAGCGTGGCGCCGTCGATCTCCAGATCGCCTTCCACCAGATATACGCCGCGCTCCTCGTGCTCCGGTTCGAGCGCGAACGCGCTGCCCGGCGTGAAGTCGGCGGCGACGTACAGCGTGCCCGAGAACGTCGCGACCGGCGACACCGCGCCGAACGCGGTGCCCGCGATCACGCGCAGCGTCACGCCATTGCGCTCGACGACCGGCAAGGTCGCCGCCGCATGATGCGCGAACGACGGCTCGGCGTCTTCATCGGCGAGCGGCAGTGCGACCCAGGTCTGGATGCCGTGAATTCGCTGGCCGCGCGCGCGGTCTTCGGCCGGCGTGCGCTCCGAATGGACGATGCCGCGTCCGGCCGTCATCCAGTTGACGTCGCCGGGGACGATCTTCTGCTCGGAGCCGATGCTGTCGCGATGCATGATCGCGCCGTCGAACAGATAGGTGACGGTCGCGAGGCCGATATGCGGATGCGGGCGCACGTCGAGGCCGGTGCCGGGTTCGAGGGTCGCCGGGCCCATGTGGTCGAAGAAGATGAACGGGCCTACGAGGCGCGCCGCCATCGCCGGCAGCACGCGTCGCACGGCCAGATTGCCGATGTCGCGTAGGTGCGGTGTCAGGACGGCTTTGATCGAGGAAGTCATGGGCAGACTCGACGGGAAAGTGGAAAGAAGAAAGCTCGAATGGACGATTCTACTGCGCGTCGCGCGCGGCCGACGGCAACGGTGCACGCTCGCCATCAGCCGGCGCAATGAACCGGGATCGCAGCCTCGGCTACACTGCCGGATCGAACCATTTCATTGGAGACCTGGATGTCGCCCAGGGACTTGCTGCTCGCGTTGATCGTCGTGGTCGCGTGGGGCGTCAATTTCGTCGTGATCAAGGTCGGCCTGCATGGCGTGCCGCCGATGCTGCTCGGCGCGCTGCGCTTTGCGCTCGCCGCGGTGCCGGCGGTGTTTTTCGTCAAGCGGCCGCAGATGCCGTGGCGGTGGCTGTTCGCCTACGGCGCGACCATTTCGTTCGGGCAATTCGCGTTCCTGTTCTCGGCGATGTACGTCGGCATGCCGGCGGGGCTCGCGTCGCTGGTGCTGCAGGCGCAGGCGTTTTTCACGCTGATTTTCGCGGCGCTGTTTCTGCACGAACGCTTCCGTTTGCCGAACGTCGCGGGTCTGCTGATCGCCGCGGCGGGGCTCGCGGTGATCGGCCTGCAAGGCGGCCACACGATGTCGCTCGTCGGGTTCGTGCTGACGCTATGCGCCGCGTGCATGTGGGCGCTCGGCAATATCGTCACGAAGAAGGTCGGCAAGGTCGATCTGGTCGGACTCGTCGTGTGGGGCAGCCTGATTCCGCCGCTGCCGTTTTTCGCCGCGTCGTTCGTGTTCGAGGGACCGCGCGAGATCGCCGCCGCGCTGACCGGTATCAGCGCGCTGTCGATCTTCGCGATCGTCTATCTGGCGTTTATCGCGACGTTGGTCGGCTATGGCTTGTGGAGCCGTCTGCTGTCGCGCTATCCGGCGAGCCAGGTCGCGCCGTTCTCGTTGCTGGTGCCGATCGTCGGGCTTGCGTCGGCGTCGTTGCTGCTCGGCGAGGAACTGTCGGCGATGCAGGTGGCGGGCGCATTGCTCGTGATGGCGGGGCTCGCGGTCAACGTGTTCGGTGACTGGGTCGTGCAACGCTTGATGCCGGCGCGCTGAGCAACCGTTGCGCCACGCGTTGCCCGCGTGAATAGAAAAACGGCCGTGAGGCCTAATGCCGTTCGGTCAAGCGACTGAACGGCATTTCGTTTTTTGGCGCAAAGCAGTTGTAAACGGGACGGCGGCGTCGGCTACCCGCACGCCAGGCACGCATCCGAAGCACTGAGCTTCATCCGCGCGTTGCATACCATTCAGTACGAAATGGCCTAGGCGGACGTGTCGCGCTCGTACGGCAAACTGCCCGCGTTGCTCAGGCGCTTGCGAGCGCGGTTCAAGCACCTTCCCAATGAGAAACGGCCCGGGCACACCTGCGCTCGGATCGTCAAATCCAGACCGTTTCGCTATACCGTTCGCGTTCTCAAAAGAGACCTTAATTGGACGGCAAACGGCTCAATGCCGCTTTTTTGTTGGACGGTGATGTTGGAGAAATGCAGCTGAAAATAAGATAGGCAGAGCAACTGCGAATATCTGTCAAAGCGGTTTTATCTCAATTTAAAGTCGTTGACTGTGTCGCATTTTAGATGGTTAATTCGTCGGGTGTTCCGAAAGGCTATGAAGATCGCAACTAGGTGGACTTTCTCCATGGTCATATCGTGCGCGATTATCCCGCGCTGGCCAATGATCCGACCTTGCGCGACCGGCTTAATGCGGCCTTTGTGCAAACGAAGATGCTCCGCTTTACACATGACGGGCCGATAGTCGATTTCCTGTATGTGGAAGCAACGACGCCGAGGTCTTACTGGATTCCGGAGGTCATGGCATGGCTGCACAAACCCGGCGTTCCGGCTGAACAGCGATTTGAAATGTTGATGCAGGCAACGCGAAAAAGACAACAGGAAATGAAGGAGAAACGTTGATGGCTATTCCATTCCCGGCGACGCTCGCACGCGCAGCAAACGCAATGGCGCAGGCAACGCCTATGCCTGTTCCGGTCCCCAGCGCCGCACCGTCTGCTGGTCCTGCGGGCAGCAGCGGCACGGGTACGAGTGTGGATGGCGGATGGGGCGAACTGTCGCGCGACAGGTCCCGCGAACGTGAGAGGCCGTGCAAGTGCCCACCAGACAAGGGTGCTATGGTGCAAAAGAACCACAGCATGAACCCGGAGCCGCGACGCTACCAGGCCCGTATTACCAGATTCCAATATGGGATTGTGACGGACGGAAAAGGCCGCGAGACAAATCAAGGCTGGAATATGGAATGGATGTGGCAACCTGCCGGCGAACCCAAACTGATTCTCTTTGATGGGTTTGTCGAAGCACAGTGCCTATTGCAGGAAGCAAAGGGAAACTACGACCAATTGCTGGAAATATTCTTTGATGAAAACGGCGATCCGAAATATAGCTTTGATGGATTCACCACCACAAAAAACCAGATATTCAAGCAAGGCCGCGTTGTCAAGCAAAACCCGCCAACCAAATTGATGTGGTACTTTCAAACACCCGAAGCGAGAGCGTATTTGATGGATACGCTTAGTCGCGCAGGCGTCCCCTCTGTTTACCAGCCGTGAGGAGTTTATGTACTTAAATTCACAGCATCGCGATAGCGCCAATCTGCCCAAGTCAGACTTCGAGTTTCACCTTCGACGTTTGCGACCGATAATTGACCTTCTGGCGACAAAGGATGTGAAATTGGGAGGAAATTGGTTTCTAGGCGGAAGCAGCATAGCCGACGCTCACCAATTTCCAGTATTCAATGGGGCCGCGGTCCAAAAGGATGCAATTGATGAATTACGTAGAAGAAACTCTGACGATATTGAGGATGCGAAATTCATCGGAATATGGAATGGGGATTCGCAAAAAGGGTGGGGCGGATCAATTGAATTTTGCATTGACAGCACCGTATTTCCCAATAGTTTTGAATTGACAGTCAATGAAATGAATGTCATTGCATCGAGGCTGGGAAACTATAAATCGGCAGCGGAAGTCGTGGGAAAAGTCGTTGAGACATATGCGCCTTCGAACCTAACGTTTGGACCGAGGAAATATCAGGGAAAGCAAGTGTTCGAAGACCGTCCAAGCGTAAGCTGGATGCTTTACCTTCCGCACGCTCTCACAGCCGCCCAAGTGCCAGAAGCGCGCGCCCTGATCCCTGTCAAGCGCGAAGACAAGCAGCAAGGCACGATCATTGTCAGCGTGACGGACGAGGTCTTCGACGTGAACAACCGCGATCACGTCAAGGCGGCTAACGATATCGAAATTCGTCTCGCAGACCAGGATTTGTTGCCACGATTCGTTGACCTCTGAGCTTTGACGTGCATCCAGTCGCTGCCGACATCACGTCATGCGGCTCTTCGCGAGCGGCGGATTCGCCGCGAAATAGCGCTTGATGCCGGTCAGAATCGCGTTGGCCATCTTGTCGCGATATGCGTCGTCGTTCAGGCGCCGCTCTTCATCCGGATTGCTGATGAACGCGGTTTCGACAAGGATCGACGGAATGTCCGGCGCCTTCAGCACCGCGAAGCCGGCCTGCTCGACCGAGCCCTTGTGCAGCTTGTTGATGTCGCCGATCTCCTTGAGCACGAAGTTGCCGTAGCGCATCGAGTCGCGAATCTGCGCGGTGGTCGACATGTCGAATAGCGCTCGGTTTACGGTGGCGTCGTCGGATTTGATGTTGATGCCGCCGATCAGGTCCGACGAGTTTTCCTTGTTCGCCATCCAGCGCGCGGCCGCGCTCGACGCGCCGTGCTCCGACAGCGCGAAAACGGACGAGCCCTTCGCCTCGGGCGTCGTGAACGCGTCCGCGTGGATCGACACGAACAGGTCCGCGCCGACGCGCCGCGCCTTCTGCACGCGCACGTTCAACGGCACGAAGAAGTCGGCGTCGCGCGTCATCATCGCGCGCATGTTCGGCTGCGCGTCGATCTTCGCGCGCAGCTTCTTCGCGATGTCGAGCGCGACGTGCTTCTCGTAGGTGCCTGAGCCGCCGATCGCGCCCGGGTCCTCGCCGCCATGACCCGGATCAATCGCGACGGTGAGCAGTCGCACGGTGTTGCTGCGGCCCGACTTCGGCGTGGTGAATGCGTAGGTATCGCCGTTGTCGCCGAGGTTGTCGTTGTTGCTGTCGAGGTCGCGTGCGGTGCCGTTGCCGTTGGCGCTGCCACCCTTGTTGCGGGCGATCACGCTGGGCAGCGCGGACGGCGCAGAGGGTGTGGGCTGCCTGCCGGCAATGGCGGGTGCGGACGGCGCCGGCGTGCCACGCGCGGGCGGACGCGGTACGCCCGCGCCGCCATTGCCAGCACCACTACCCGCGCCACCGTTCTGCGCGTAATGCTCGAAGAACGCCTCGCTGTTGTCGACGGGCGGCGGCGTGCCGGGGCCGGAAAGCGTCGCGGGCGGCGCGCCGTTTTCTTCGTTGAGCGCCTGCTGCTTGCGCTCGGACTGCGCGAGCAGGTCCATCAGCGGATCGGGCGCGACTGCCGGATACAGGTCGAACACGAGCCGGTACTTGTACGCGCCGACTGGCGGCAGCGCGAACACCTGCGGCTTCACCGAGCCCTTCAGGTCGAACACCATTCGCACCACGTGCGGCTGATACTGCCCGACCCGCACCGACGAAATCTGCGGATCGTTCGGCGTGATCTTCGACACCAGTTCCTTGAGCGCCTGATCGAGATCGAGGCCGTTCAGATCGACGACGAGCCGGTCCGGTCCCTGCAGCAGTTGCTGCGTGTTCTGCAGCGGCTGATCGGATTCGATCGTCACGCGCGTGTAGTCGCGCGCGGGCCACACGCGCACGCCGAGCACCGAGCTCGCAAACGCGAGGCGCGGCGCGACGAGGCCGAGCACCAGCGTCGACGCGCCCGCGCGCAGGATCTGCCGGCGCCGCCAGTTATGCGTTGCGCCGGCTGCCGATTCGATCGAATGGAACGGTTTGATTAACATCTTTCGAGACATGCCTTTCCTGATTCGCTATAAGCGCGTGCGACGAGTGTACGTGCGTCCGCGTTTGCGTCCATGTTGCCGACGAGCCCGAGCGAGAAGACGAGATCCGGCACACCGAGCAGCGGTCCCGCGCGTTGCGGCCACTCGACGAGGCAGACCGCGCCGCTATCGAAATATTCGCGAAAGCCCGCGTCGGCCCATTCGGCCGGATCGGAGAATCTGTACAGATCGAAGTGATAGAGCGCGAGTTCCCCAGCGGGCCGTGCGAGCACATACGGTTCGACGAGCGTGTAGGTCGGACTGCGCACGCGGCCGGTGTGGCCGAGGCCGCGCAAGGTCGCGCGCACGAGCGTGGTTTTGCCGGCGCCGAGATCGCCGACGAGCTGGACTTGCAGGCCGTGGAACGCGAGGTCGCTTACGGCGCCGGGGTGTGCTGACCGTGCCTGCTGCGAGGCCGCGCGTACGCTTTCGATCGCCTGTGCGAAGCGCGCGCCGAACGTCTGCGTGGCGGCCTCGTCCGCGAGCGCGAAAGAGCGTTCGAGCAGCACCGGAGCGGACGGTAGGGTCGCGTGATCGGGATTGACGGGCATTCTCGTAAAATGGCGTGATGAACCGAAGTCCGAAGTCCCCTGTTTCCTGCACGCCCGCATCGGCCGATGATGCCGTGCGAGCTTCTGATGCAACGTCCCGTCTCGATGAGGCGGCGCTTCGTGCGCTCGCGCTCGACATCAAGACGTGGGGCCGTGAACTCGGTTTCGGGGCGATCGGCATTAGCGATACCGATCTGTCGGCCGCCGAAGCGCCGCTTGCAGCGTGGCTCGAAGCGGGTTGCCACGGCGAGATGGATTATATGGCCAAACACGGCATGAAACGCGCGAGGCCCGCCGAGCTTGTGGCCGGCACGCGACGCGTGATCACCGTGCGCATCGCCTATTTGCCTGCGCGGACGCTGGAAGCAGAGGCGGCTGAAGAGACGTATGAAGGGGCGCATGAACGCGCGCCTGAAAGCATGCCGCAAGACGTAAGTCCACCCCCGTCACGCGCGCGCGACTGGCGCGCGGCCGAGCACGCGCGGCTCGCGGACCCGTCGACGGCGGTCGTGTCGATCTATGCGCGCGGCCGCGACTATCACAAGGTGATGCGTCAGCGCTTGCAACAACTGGCCGACTGGATCGAAGCGGCGACTGGGCCGTTCGGCTATCGCGTGTTCACCGATTCGGCACCGGTGCTCGAAGTCGAGCTCGCGCAGAAGGCCGGCATCGGCTGGCGCGGCAAGCACACCTTGCTTCTGCAACGCGACGCCGGCTCGCTGTTCTTCCTCGGCGAGATCTACGTCGATATCCCGCTGCCGACCGACGCCGAAACCTCGCCCGAGGCCGCGCCCGAAACGCCGGGCTCGCATTGCGGCAGCTGCGCGCGCTGCATCGGCGCCTGTCCCACCGGCGCGATCGTCGCGCCGTACAAGGTCGACGCGCGGCGCTGCATCTCGTATCTGACGATCGAGCTGAAGGGCAGTATTCCGCGCGAGCTGCGGCCGCTGATCGGCAATCGGGTGTATGGCTGTGATGATTGCCAGCTCGTGTGTCCGTGGAACAAGTTCGCGCAGGCCGCGCCAGTCGCCGATTTCGACGTGCGGCACGGGCTCGATCGCGCGTCGCTGGTCGAACTGTTCGCGTGGAGCGCGCAGGAGTTCGATACGCGCATGCAGGGCAGCGCGATTCGCCGCATCGGCTACGAGTGCTGGCTGCGCAATCTCGCGGTCGGCATGGGCAACGCGTTGCGCGCCGCGCCCGGAGCTCTCGAGGCCGACGCGCGCGATGCGATCGTGCGGGCGTTGAAGCAGCGAGCCGACGATCCGTCGGCGCTCGTGCGCGAGCATGTGGAGTGGGCGCTGGAAGCGGCGTAAAGTCGTGGCAATTCGGTGCCGGCAATCCGGCACGCTAGAGGAGCAGGCAATCATGTTCAACGCAGTGATCGATGCGCCGTTCGGCAAGGTCGGCATCCGGCTCGAAGGCGAGGCGGTGCGCGAAATCGTCTATCTGCCCGATTCGACGCGCAACGTCGCGCCAGAGACGCCGCTCGCACGCGAGGCGGCCGAACAGATCGAGCGTTACTTCGAGAGCGCGTCGGCGAAGTTCGAGCTGCCGCTCGCCGAGTGCGGCACCGCGTTCCAGCGGCGCGTGTGGCAGGCGATCTGCGACATCCCGCCGGGTGTCGTGCTGACTTACGGACAACTCGCGAAGCAGCTCGGCAGCGTGCCACGCGCGGTCGGCCAGGCGTGCGGCGCGAATTTCTTTCCGATCGTGATTCCGTGTCACCGCGTGGTGAGTGCGAGCGGCATCGGCGGCTTCGCGCACGACGGCGGCGACGGCTTCTTTCGCGACGTGAAGCGCTGGCTGCTCGCGCATGAAGGCGTGCCGTACGCATGAGCACGAGCCCCGATACCGCTCAAAACGTCGAAGACACAGCCGCCGTATCGCCGCTGCTGCTGACCAGCTCCGCATCGATCGACGCCTTTTGCGACGCGCTGTGGCTCGAACACGGCCTGTCGCGCAACACGCTCGACGCGTATCGCCGCGACTTGCGGCTGTTCTGCGAATGGCTCGCGCACACGCGCAATGCTTCGCTCGACACCGCGAGCGAAGCCGACCTGCGCGCCTACAGCGCGGCGCGGCAAAAGGACAAGGCGACCTCGGCGAACCGCCGTCTGTCGGTGTTTCGCCGCTATTACGCTTGGGCGGTGCGCGAGCATCGCGCGGCGGCCGATCCTACGGTGCGCCTCCGCTCGGCGAAGCAGCCGCCGCGTTTTCCGTCGACGTTGAGCGAAGCGCAGGTCGAAGCGCTGCTCGGCGCGCCCGACCTCGATACGCCGCTCGGCTTGCGCGATCGCACGATGCTCGAGCTGATGTACGCGAGCGGATTGCGCGTGACCGAACTGGTCACGCTGAAGACCGTCGAGGTGGGACTCAACGAAGGCGTCGTGCGTGTCACCGGCAAGGGCTCGAAGGAGCGGCTGGTGCCGTTCGGCGAAGAGGCGCACGCGTGGATCGAGCGCTATCTTCGCGAGGCGCGCCCGGCGCTGCTCGGTCCGCGCGCGGCCGACGCGCTATTCGTGACGGCACGCGCCGAAGGCATGACGCGCCAGCAGTTCTGGAACATCATCAAGCGACACGCGCAGGCGGCGGGTGTGCATGCGCCGTTGTCGCCGCATACGTTGCGGCATGCGTTCGCGACGCACCTGCTCAATCACGGTGCCGATCTGCGCGTCGTGCAATTGCTGCTCGGCCACACCGATATTTCGACGACGCAGATTTATACGCACGTCGCGCGAGAGCGTCTGAAATCGCTCCATGCGCAGCATCATCCGCGCGGCTGAGCACGACGTGAAGCGCGCGGGCCTGCGCTCGCTTCACACCAGCTCGCGCAACCGGTGCTTGAGAATCTTGCCGGTCGATGCGGCCGGCAGCGCCGCGAGCACCTTCACCTCGGCCGGCCGCTTGTACGGCGCGAGCCGCTCGCCGCACCACGCGATCAACTCCGCGGGCGCGACCGTCGCGCCGGCAATCAGCTCGACGAACGCGATCACCTCCTCATTGCCCTCGACCGCGCGTCCGATCACCGCCGACTGCACGACCTGCGGATGCGCGTTCAGCACGTGCTCGACCTCGGCCGGATACACGTTGAAGCCCGAACGGATGATCAGCTCCTTGCTGCGCCCGACTATATGCAAGGCGCCGTCCGCATCGCGGCGCGCGAGGTCGCCGGTCTTCAGCCAGCCATCCTCGGTGACGGTCGCGCGGGTCTGCTCGGGATTGCGATAGTAGCCGAGCATCACGTTCGGGCCGCGCACCCACAGTTCGCCAATCTCGCCCGGCGAGGCTTCGGCGCCGTCGAGTCCGACGAACTTCACTTCGACGCCCGGAATGACTTCGCCGACCGAGCAATCGGCGCGCGGTGCGTCGACCATCGTCTGAGATACGGTCGGGCTGCTTTCGGTCATGCCGTAGCCGTTGTGCAGTGGCAGACCGTACACGGCTTCGGCCTGCGCCTTCAACGCGGCGTCGAGCGGAGAGCCGCCCGAGTACGTGAAGCGCAGCCGCGGCGCGGACCATGCGTGGCCGTGCGTGTGCAGATGTTCGAGCAGCTTCGCGTGCATCGCCGGCACGCCCTGGAAGATCGACACCTGCTCGTCGGCGAGGGCGCGGCGCACCGCTTCCGGCACGAAGCGCGGCGCGAGCCGCAATGCCGCGCCCGCATGCAGGCTGCCGAGGCATACCGACGCGAAGCCGTACACATGCGAGATCGGCAGCACCGCATAGACGACGTCGTCGGGCCCGACCTGGCGCAGCCGGCTCGACACGGCCGCGATGTACAGCAGATTGCGATGCGACAGCATCACGCCCTTCGGTGCGCCGGTGGTGCCGGTCGTGTAGATCAGTGCCGCGCATTGGCTGTCGCTGGCGGCTTCGACGGCTTCGGCCCGCACGCTGCCGTCCAACGCATACGACCATGCGCCGATGTCCGGTGACAGCGTGGGTGCCGGTGTCGCTCTATGACGCTCAGCATGCTGGCACGCGTCGGGCGAGCTTTCGACCGCATACGCGACGACGCGCGGTTGCGCGTGCGCGCGGATCGAATCGAGTTCGGCCGCCGAGAGGCGCGCGTTCGACACCAGCGCCCACGCATCGAGCCTGGCGGTCGCGAACAGCAGCACGACCTGCGCGATGCTGTTCTCCGCGACGATCATCACGCGATCGCCGCCGCGCACGCCCCATTCGCGCAGCAGCGCGGCGGCGGCATCGACGGCCTCTAGCAGTTGCGCATTGGTTAGGCGGCGCGCGTCTTCGATCAGCGCGACATGCCGCGGATCGCGTGCGGCGGCGAGCGCGGGAATGTCGCTGATGCGGGCGGGCAGCGCGGCGAGCAGCGCGGGGATGTCGATCGTGGAACGGATGGATGAAGCCTGGTTCAACGCTGTCTCCTGGCTCTGCGCGCACTATCTCGCACCATGCCGGCATCATTTCGAACGATCGTGCCACAAGCGTCGAGCCCGCACAATTGCCGGTTCGGCAAATAGCCGTTGTGCAATCTCGCCATTACAATGCGCCGATGAGCAAATCCAGACACGTGTCCGAAACCCCCGCCACGCAGCTGCTGCGCCGTCACGGCGTCACGTTCGGCGAGCATCCTTACGACTACGTCGAGCATGGCGGCACCGCGGAATCGGCGCGCCAGCTCGGCGTCGACGAGCATCATGTCGTGAAGACGCTGGTGATGGAAGACGAGCACGCGAAGCCGTTGATCGTGCTGATGCACGGCGATCGCACCGTCAGCACCAAGAACCTCGCGCGGCAAATCGGCGCGAAGCGCGTCGAGCCGTGCAAGCCCGAAGTCGCGAACCGGCACTCGGGTTATCTGATCGGCGGCACCTCGCCGTTCGGCACGCGCAAGCAGATGCCGGTGTATGTCGAGTCGACCATTCTCGAGATGGACAAAATCTGGCTGAACGGAGGGCGGCGCGGCTTTCTCGTCAGCATCGAGCCGAAGGTCCTCACGGATCTGCTTGCGGCGAAGCCGGTGCAGTGCGCGAGCGTGGACTGACGCCGACGCGCCAGTTGACGTTTGCCTGAATGTTTTTCGCGTGGACGCCTTCGGTAAAATGTGCGCCGCCTTGTTTCGACGGGCGTACCCTGTTGCGGTTGGGGTATCGAATGTCAGACCGCGATCCTTATAAGAGTCCTAGATGCAAAACCTGATCGTCGCTGTCGTTGCCTATCTGATCGGTTCGTTGTCGTTTGCCGTGATCGTGAGCGCCGCGATGGGTCTCGACGACCCGCGCTCGTACGGCTCGGGCAACCCGGGCGCCACCAACGTGCTGCGCAGCGGCAGCAAGAAGGCCGCGATTCTGACGCTGATCGGCGACGCCTTCAAGGGCTGGCTGCCGGTGTGGCTGGTCGTGAATTTCGGCGCGCGCTACGGGCTCGACGAGCGCTCGATCGCGATTGCGTCGCTCGCGGTGTTTCTCGGCCATCTGTATCCGATCTTCTTCCGCTTCAAGGGCGGCAAGGGTGTCGCGACCGCCGCGGGCGTACTGCTCGCGATCAACCCGACACTCGGCGTCGCGACCTTGCTGACCTGGATCATCGTCGCGTTCTTCACGCGCTATTCGTCGCTGGCGGCGCTGTGCTCGGCGCTGTTCGCGCCGCTTTTCTACGTATTTCTGTTCGGGCCGCGCATCGTTGCGCTCGCGGTTCTGGCGATGAGCCTGCTGCTCGTGTGGCGCCATCGCGGCAATATCGCGAAGCTGATGAAGGGGCAGGAGAGCCGTATCGGCGACAAGAAGAAGGCCGCCAGCCCGGCGGCGGGCAACGATCTTTGAAGTGGGCTGAGCCGCGTCGCCCGGCCTGAGGTGAAGCGGCTCGAAGACTTTGCGCGCGGCGCGGCGCGTTGCGTTGCAAGCCTCGCGCGCCGTGCCGCTTAGTCGCGGAAGTTGTTGAAGTCGAGCGGCGTGTCGGTCACGTCCTTGCGCAGCATCGCGATCACGCTTTGCAGATCGTCGCGCTTCGCACCGGTGATGCGCACCGCATCGCCCTGAATGCTCGCCTGCACCTTGATCTTGCTGTCCTTCACCAGACGCACGATTTTCTTCGACAGATCGCCCGACACGCCCTTCTTGATCTTGATGACCTGCTTGACCTTGTCGCCGCCGATCTTCTCGATCTTGCCGTAGTCGAGGAACCGCACGTCGACGTTGCGCTTGGCCATTTTCGACAGCAGCACGTCCTTCACCTGGCCGAGCTTGAAGTCGTCGTCGGCATACGCGGTGATTTCGTTTTCCTTGTGCTCGACGCGCGCGTCGGACCCCTTGAAGTCGAAACGCGTCGAAATTTCCTTGTTGGACTGCTCGATCGCGTTCTTGACCTCGATCATGTTCGCTTCGCAGACGACGTCAAACGATGGCATTACTTTCTCCCAATAGTGCGGCAGTGCGCGACGCGGCCGGTCGGCTGCGCGCGAGGCACTCGCTATAATCACGGACCGGACGTCATTTTACCGACGCCGCTCTCTTTTGCCCAAGGCCGCCGCGCGGCGCCGCTCGTGTCGTCAGGCTCGTCATTGGTCGTTTTTCGCTGTTTCCTGTCGCTTCCCGTTGTCGCCCTGCTGCCATTCCGATGCCCCAATCCGCTCTTGCCGCTCCCGTCGTCGCGTCTCTCCTGGTCGGCTATTCGCTGAAGGCCCACAACACGTTCGGCTTCGACGTGCGCGCGCAGTTCGCCTGCCTGATCGAGCGCGAGGAGCAGTTGCCCACCGCGGTGCGCGATCCGCGCGTCGCGGGCCTGCCGCGCCTCGTGCTCGGTGGCGGCAGCAACGTCGTGCTGAGCGGCGACTTCGCCGGGCTCGTGCTGCTGGTGGCGCTGCGCGGCCGCCGCGTGGTGCGCGAGGATCAGCATGCGTGGTATGTCGAGGCGGCCGCCGGCGAGCCGTGGCACGAGTTCGTCGCGTGGACGTTGGCGCAGGGCATGCCCGGCCTCGAGAATCTCGCGCTGATACCGGGCACGGTCGGCGCGGCGCCGATTCAGAACATCGGCGCGTACGGGCTCGAAATGTGCGAACGCTTCGCGTCGCTGCGGGCGATCGAGCTCGCGACCGGCAGCGCAGTCGAACTCGACGCCAATGCGTGCCGGTTCGGCTATCGTGACAGCTTCTTCAAGCGGGAAGGGCGCGGGCGCTTCGTGATCACGTCGGTGACGTTTCGTTTGCCGAAGGCATGGCAGCCGCGCGCGGGCTACGCGGATCTCGCGCGCGAGCTGGCGGCGCGGGGTCCTGCGGCGAGCCAAGGGAAAGCCGATGGTGCGGCCCCGCAGCCGACCGCGCAGGCGATTTTCGATGCGGTCGTCGCCGTGCGGCGGGCGAAGCTGCCCGATCCGCTCGAACTGGGCAACGCGGGGAGCTTCTTCAAGAATCCGGTGATAGATGCCGCGCAGTTCGAGGCGCTGAAGCGCCGCGAACCGGAAATCGTGTCGTATCCGCAGGCGGACGGGCGGGTCAAGCTGGCGGCCGGCTGGCTGATCGACCGATGCGGCTGGAAGGGCCGCGCGATGGGCGCGGCGGCCGTGCATGAACGCCAGGCGCTGGTGCTGGTCAATCGCGGTGGCGCGAGCGGCACGGAAGTGCTGGCGCTGGCGCGGGCGATCCAGCACGAAGTGTTCGAGCAATTTGGCGTGGAGCTGGAGGCGGAGCCGGTTTGCCTATGAGCGGAAGCGCGCTCTTTTCGCGCTGACTGGCCGCGCTGAGCTTCACCGTCGACGAATGCACAAAGGCGCCGGGAGTTTCCTCCCGGCGCCTTTTTTGTAACGCGGTCCCGGCTGGTGCCTGGGCGAACGCCTCGCTCAATGATTGAGCTTGCCGAGCAGCAGGTATTCCATCAACGCTTTCTGCACGTGCAGACGGTTTTCCGCTTCATCCCACACGACGCTCTGCGGCCCGTCGATCACTTCCGCGCTGACTTCCTCGCCGCGATGCGCGGGCAGGCAGTGCATGAAGAGCGCGTCGGGATTCGCGCGCGCCATCATGTCGGCGTCCACGCACCAGTCGGCGAAGGCCTTCTTGCGCGCTTCGTTTTCGGCCTCGAAGCCCATGCTGGTCCACACGTCGGTGGTGACGAGATCGGCGCCCGCGCAGGCTTCGTTGGGGTCGTCGAACTCCTCGTAAAACGGCGCGCTTTCCGCCGAGACGAGCGCACGGTCGAGCTTGTAGCCGGGCGGCGTGGATAGGCGCAGTTTGAAGCCGAGGATCTGTGCGGCTTCGATCCATGTGTACAGCATGTTGTTCGCGTCGCCGACCCACGCGACCGTTTTGTCGCGGATCGGACCGCGATGCTCGAAGTACGTGAAGATGTCCGCGAGCACCTGGCACGGGTGATACTCGTTCGTGAGCCCGTTGATCACGGGCACGCGCGAATTTTCGGCGAAGCGCTGGATGATGTCCTGGCCGAACGTGCGGATCATGATGATGTCCACCATGCGCGAGATGACCTGGGCGGCGTCTTCGATCGGCTCGCCGCGGCCAAGCTGCGTGTCGCGCGTGCTCATGAACACCGCGTGGCCGCCCAGCTGGAAGATGCCGGCTTCGAACGACAGGCGCGTGCGCGTCGAATTCTTTTCGAAGATCATCGCCAGCGTGCGGTCGTGCAGCGGGTGATAGGTCTCGTAGTTCTTGAATTTGCGTTTCAGGATGCGCGCGCGTTCGAGCACGTACTCGTAGTCTTCCAGCGAGAAGTCCTTGAACTGCAGGTAGTGGCGAATTTTCTTGGCGGTCATGAAACAAATACGGCGGTCTCACCCGGCAGGGTTGCCGGACTGTGCCGCCGTGGGTTTGGTGGTAACTCAATCCAGCATAAAGGATTTCGCCCTGTTTGACGAGTCGGCTGGAAGGCCGTGAAAGCGATTGGAAAGCTGGTAGAAGGCGTCGTGTTGGGCTGCGCGGGGTCATCGGACGGTGCTTGTGTGCGCTGCGGAAAAGGGCCCGCTGCGCTATAATTTAAGGGTTATCCCATAGCCCAGCAGGCCGGCGTTTCGCATCAAGAAACGCGGCTGGCGCGGCGCGGAAAGTCTGTCACGGCGTGGCCGTCATGACAGGCGCCAGAGCGGTTCAGCCGGTTCGCCGCAGCGGTTCTCGTGGTGCGGCTCGTCATTGTTGCGTTAGCGCTAAGGTCCCACGCACGTCGCAGGTGGCTTCAAGCGCTTGCCGTGCATGCCGCTTGCGGTGAATTCGAGCGTGCAACCGGTGTCGCCGGTTGATCGTCATTCCGCTGGGCAGTCACACAGGTATTTCTACATGGCCGAAGCAGCTCCAATCGAATATTTCATTCAGGGCATTACGTCGACCGGAAAAAGATTTCGGCCGAGCGACTGGTCGGAGCGGCTCGCGGGCGTCATGTCGTCGTTCGGGCCCGGCGTGAGGAAGGGGCCGAACGCCTATATGCAGTACTCGCTGTACGTGCGGCCGACCATGATCGGCGATCTCAAATGCGTGATTCTCGATTCGCGGCTGCGCGACATCGAGCCAATGGCCTTCGATTTCGTTCTGAACTTCGCGAAAGACAACGACCTCCTCGTCACCGAGGCATGCGAACTGGAACTCGAGCATGCGCCTGCGCCGCAAGCCAAACGGCATGCGATCTGACGCAAGCTGGCCGGATCGGCAAAAGCAAAAAAACAAAAACCCGCAAGCAGCGGGTTTTTTTGTGGCTGGTCATCCGGCCAAAACAAAAAAGCCCGCCAAAGCGGGCTTCTTGTGCAGCGGAAACAGGAGGTAGCCCGCCGAAGCGGGCCGACTGGAATTACTGCGCTGCGGGCGCTTGCAGACCCTTGATGGCTGCAGCGAGGCGGCTCTTGTGGCGAGCTGCCTTGTTTTTGTGAATGATGTTCTTGTCGGCGATGATGTCGATGGTCTTCGACGATGCCTTGAAGATTTCGGCGGCCTTAGCCTGGTCGCCTGCGTCGATTGCCTTGCGGACAGCCTTGATAGCCGTGCGGAACTTCGAGCGCAGTGCCGAGTTGTGCGAGTTTGCCTTCGCGGCCTGGCGGGCGCGCTTGCGTGCTTGTGCGGAGTTAGCCATGACGGTTCCTTATCCTGTTCCTGTTTCCAGTACCCGGCCTTCAACGATGAGGCGAGGTGCTGCTTCTCGATCCGAACCCTTGGAAGCGATTGCCCAAGGGCGCAAAAGTGTCGAAAAAATCGATCGAACTACGCGAAGGCGGGCCCGTGTTTCCAGGCTTCCGGATGTATTGACAGGCGGCGCTGTGCCAACCTGAGAATCCCGTCCGAAGACCGTGCGAAAACTGAGCAAGCTTCGAAACCGACGATTATAGCAACAAAATCAGGCACGTGACAACGGGAAACGCGCGACGGCGTCGCAGTGACGGGAGTGGCGTCATGTTGACGCTGAAGTGCTGGCGCAGCACGGAAAGCCGCTGAAAATACAAAAATCGCACTTTCCAGCCGATTGCGGCGAACGTCCGTGCTGCAAATCGGTCCGAATCGCGTTCCGGCTCGTCGCCCGCATTAGCGGGACCCGTATAATAAGCGCCCCATGAATCTATTCCGAGCCCTGCTGACGGTCAGCGGCTTCACGCTGCTGTCGCGCGTGACCGGACTGGCCCGTGAAACCCTGATCGCCCGTGCGTTCGGCGCCAGTCAATACACCGACGCTTTCTACGTCGCCTTTCGCATTCCGAACCTGCTGCGCCGCATTTCCGCGGAAGGCGCGTTCTCGCAGGCCTTCGTGCCGATCCTCGCCGAGTTCAAGAACCAGCAAGGCCACGACGCCACCAAGGCGCTCGTCGACGCGACCTCGACCGTGCTCGCGTGGGCGCTCGCCGTGCTATCGGTGATCGGCGTGGTCGGCGCGTCGGGCGTCGTGTTCGTCGTCGCTTCGGGCCTTGCGCGCGAGGGCCACGCATACCAGCTCGCGGTCACGATGACGCGCATCATGTTCCCGTACATCATTTTCATTTCGCTGACGTCACTGGCGTCGGGCGTGCTGAATACGTACCGGAACTTTTCGTTGCCCGCATTCGCGCCGGTACTGTTGAACGTTTCGTTCATCGTCTCTGCGCTGTTTCTCGCGCCGCGCCTGCAAACGCCGGTCTATGCGCTCGCGTGGGCGGTGATCATCGGCGGCGTGCTGCAATTCGCGGTGCAACTGCCGGGCCTCAAGAAGATCGACATGGTGCCGCGCATCGGCCTGAACCCGCTGCACGCGCTCGCGCATCGCGGCGTAAAACGGGTGCTCGCGAAGATGGTGCCGGCGATGTTCGCGGTGTCGGTCGCGCAGATCAGCCTGATCATCAACACCAACATCGCGTCGCACATCGGCCCCGGCGCGGTGTCGTGGATCAACTACGCCGACCGGCTGATGGAGTTTCCGACCGCACTGCTCGGCGTCGCGCTGGGCACGATCCTGCTGCCGAGCCTGTCGAAGGCGCATGTCGATGCCGATTCGCACGAGTATTCGTCGCTGCTCGACTGGGGGCTGCGCGTGACGTTCCTGCTCGCCGCACCAAGCGCGATCGCGCTGTTCTTTTTCGCCCAGCCGCTGACAGCAGTGCTGTTCAACTACGGCAAGTTCGACGGCACCGCGGTCGTGATGGTGAGCCGCGCGCTCGCCGCTTACGGCGTCGGCCTGGTCGGCCTGATCCTGATCAAGATCCTCGCGCCGGGCTTCTACGCGAAGCAGGACATCAAGACGCCGGTGAAGATCGGCATCGGCGTGCTGGTCGTCACGCAGCTGTGCAACTACGCGTTCGTGCCGCTGTTCGCGCATGCGGGTCTCACGCTGAGCGTCGGGCTCGGCGCTTGCGTGAATGCGTTGCTGCTGTTCATCGGTCTGCGCAAACGCGGCATCTATACGCCGTCGAGCGGCTGGCTCAAGTTTTTCGTGCAGTTGCTCGGCGCGTGCCTCGTGCTCGCCGGCGTGATGCGCTGGCTTGCGATCAGCTTCGACTGGGTCGGCATGCATACCCAGCCGGTCAGCCGGATGGTGTTGCTCGGTGCGTGTCTCGTGCTGTTCGCTGCGCTATATTTCGGTATGCTTTGGCTGATGGGCTTCAAGTACGCGTATTTCAAAAGGCGAGTGAAGTGATCACCATGTCGCGGGTTCTCGATTATTTCAGTACGCTCGTCGCCGAAGACGAGAGCCTGCCGCTGACCGAGACGGCGCTCTCGCTGGCGCAGGACGCCTATCCTGACCTCGATCTGCAGTCGGTGCTCGCCGAGATCGACGAGCTGGTGCTGCGGCTGCGCCGCCGCATGCCAGACGACGCCGACATCCGTCAGAAGGTTGGCATCCTCAATCGGTTCTTTTTCCGTGAACTCGGTTTCGCGAGCAATCTGAACGATTACTACGACCCCGACAACAGTCATCTGAACGTCGTACTCAAACGTCGCCGCGGCATCCCGATTTCACTTGCGGTGCTCTATCTGGAGATGGCCGAGCAATTCGGCGTTCCGGTGCGCGGGGTGTCGTTTCCGGGTCACTTCCTGCTGCGCGTGACGACGCCCGACGGCGACGTGATGCTTGATCCGACCACCGGTCATTCGCTGTCCGAAGCGCAGATGGTCGAGATGCTCGAACCGTACGTCGCGTCGGCTGGGGATTCGGTCGGCCGGGCGCTGCGCATGCTGCTGCAACCGGCCACGCGTCGCGAGATCGTCGCGCGGATGCTGCGCAACCTGAAGGCGATCTATCTGCAAACCGAGCGTTGGCAACGACTGCTCGCGGTGCAACAGCGGCTCGTCATTCTGCTGCCGGACAATATCGAGGAAGTGCGCGATCGCGGTTTCGCGTATGCGCGGCTCGACTATCTGCGGCCCGCGCTCGAGGACCTCGAAAGCTACCTCGGGGATCGCCCCGATGCGGAAGACGCCACCGTGGTCGAGTCGCAGCTGCATGAATTGCGGCAGCGCACGCGGCACGATGGTGGTGAATAGCGCCGCGAGCTTTCACGCTGCATAGAAGTCAAACGCCTGCACATGTCGTACATGTACAGGCGTTTTTTATCGCCAGGCGCTCCTCACTTCGGCTGCATACGGATCGCGCCGTCCAGCCGAATCACCTCGCCGTTCAGCATCGGATTGTCGAAGATCTGCTTGGCGAGCATCGCGTATTCGGCCGGTTTGCCCAGGCGCGGGGGGAACGGCACCATCGCGCCGAGCGCGTCCTGCACTTCCTGCGGCATGCCGAGCAGCATCGGCGTTTCGAAGATGCCGGGGGCGATCGTCATCACGCGGATCGCGTTGCGCGACAGGTCGCGCGCGATCGGCAACGTCATGCCGACCACGCCACTCTTCGACGCGGAGTAGGCCGCCTGGCCGATCTGGCCGTCGAACGCCGCGACCGATGCGGTGTTGATGATCACGCCGCGCTCGCCGTTGGCGTTCGGTTCGTTCTTCGACATCTGCGCGGCGGCGAGCCGGATCATGTTGAACGTGCCGATCAGGTTGATCGAGATCGTGCGCGTGAACAGATCGAGCGAATGGGGGCCATCCTTGCCGACGGTCTTCGCGGCCGGCGCGACGCCCGCGCAGTTGACGAGGCCGCGCAGCACGCCGAGCTTCGTCGCGGCATCGACGGCTTGTTGCGCGTCCTCTTCCCGGCTCACGTCGCATTTGACGAATACGCCGCCGAGCTCCTTGGCGAGCGCCTCGCCCGCGTCCAGATTCAGGTCGGCGAGCACGACCTTGCCGCCGTTCTCGACCAGCAGGCGCGCGGTGGCAGCGCCGAGCCCTGATGCACCGCCGGTGATCAGGAACACGTTGTCACGAATTTCCATGTCTTCTCCTTCGCTACGGTTGTTCAGTGCAGTCTGGATCGAAGCATTTTTTCGACGATCGATTGTAGCGGCTGTGCTGCGCTGCGGAAAGCGACGTGGGGCGCGGACATGCGAGCGCTAGGGAAGACCAACCGGTTCTGCTGGACACTCCGCACACAGCGCTTGCCGTTGCGGTTGGCGCGCTGAGCCAATAAAAAACCCGCCCAATGTGGGCGGGCTTTGGCCGAACGCAAACAGCGGAAATGTTTAGATCAATCCAACTTACTTCAGCGCATCGAACGCACGGGCGCGAATTTCATCGACGCTGCCGAGGCCCGAAATGCGGCGATATTGGGGCGCTTTCACCGAGCTCGACGCATCGCCGTTCTTCGCCCAGCTGTTGTAGTACTCGATCAGCGGCTTGGTTTGCGATTCGTACACTTCCAGACGCTTCTTGACCGTTTCTTCCTTGTCGTCGTCGCGCTGGATCAGCGGCTCGCCAGTCACGTCGTCGATGCCTTCGACCTTCGGCGGGTTGAACGTCACGTGATACGTGCGGCCCGACGCGGGGTGCGAGCGGCGGCCGCTCATGCGCACGATGATCTCGTCGAACGGCACGTCGATCTCGAGCACGTAGTCGATCGCGACACCGGCCTGCTTCATTGCTTCGGCTTGCGGAATGGTGCGCGGGAAGCCGTCGAACAGATAGCCGTTCGCGCAGTCCGGCTGCTGCAGACGTTCCTTCACGAGGTTGATGATCAACTCATCCGTGACCAGCTCGCCGGCGTCCATGAAGCGCTTTGCTTCGAGGCCGAGCGGCGTGCCAGCCTTGACGGCCGCGCGCAGCATGTCGCCGGTCGAAATTTGCGGGATGCCGAACTTTTCCTTGATGAAGTTGGCCTGAGTGCCTTTGCCAGCACCCGGTGCACCCAACAGGATCAAACGCATGGATATCTCCAGATCTATGTGAATTCTTTGTTTACGCAGCAGGCTTCCCGGCGATTCTCGCAGGCTCCGCATCGGCTACCGTTGGCTAGCTCGCGCTGCACGTCGAAATGACGGCGCTGCAAGAACCGCACGGCGCGACCGGGATAACCCGAGTGTCGCCTGCGCTGGGAGGCGCGCATAACCGTTCGATTATGCCACGGCTTCCGGCGCTCAAGACCCGAATAAAGCCCGTACGCGCGCGAGATCGGCGGGGGTATCGACGCCCGGCAACGGCACGTCATGCGTGAGGAGGACCGCGATGCGCTCGCCATGCCACATCGCGCGCAGCTGTTCGAGCGCTTCGACCTGCTCGATCGGCGAGATCGCGAGACCCGGGTACGTGCGCAGGAATTTCGCGCGATACGCGTACAGGCCGATGTGCCGGTACACGGCGGCGGGCGCGGGCGGCGTCGGCATCGACGCGACGTTGGGCCAGTGCGGCTGCCATGCGTCGCGCGCCCACGGGATCGGCGCGCGCGAGAAATACAGCGCGACGCCGCGCGCATCGGGCACGACCTTGACGACGTTCGGATTGAAGATTTCGGTGGGATCGGTGATCAGATGGGCCGCCGTCGCGATCGCGCAGTCGCTCGTCGTGGCCAGATGCGCGGCAACGCCGCGCACCAGCGCCGGGTCGATCAGCGGCTCGTCGCCCTGCACGTTGACGATGATTGTGTCGTCGCTCCAGCCGAAGCGCGTCGCCACTTCAGCGAGACGGTCGGTGCCCGACGGATGGTCGGCGCGCGTGAGAACCGCGTCGAAGCCGTGGTCGTGCGCCGCGTCGAGCACTTCCTGCGCGTCCGACGCGACCAGCACCTGCTGCGCGCCGGATTCGCGCGCGCGCTCCGCGACGCGCACGACCATCGGTTTGCCGCCGATGTCCGCTAGCGGCTTGTTGGGCAGACGCGTAGACGCCAGACGGGCCGGCACGACGGCGATAAACGGATGAGGGGTGGTGTGGATCATCAGATCAAGAACGGGCGGCACTCAGGCCGGAGCAAAAGGCTGCGCGCGCGACGCGCACGCAGAGTCGGACATAAGCCGGAGCGGCAAAAACGGCTACGGATCGATCTTGGAGCACGTAGGGGGCGGGCGTTGGCGTTGACGAACCTTTGCCCCTTGACCCGCCCGCGAGCGAGGCGACGCGGCGCCTCGATGCAGCGCCGCGCGGGGGTCAGGCGACCGAGCCGGGATTCAGATCGACCGGCGTGCCTTCGACGGTCTGCCGCGCTTCGTCGACGAGCATCACGGGAATGCCGTCGCGGATCGGATAGGCGAGCTTGTCCGCGTTGCAGATCAGTTCCTGCGCGGCGCGGTCGTAGCTGAGCGGGCCCTTGCAGATCGGGCAAACGAGGATTTCAAGCAGGCGAGCGTCCACGGACTTTCTCCACAACTAATGCAGTGAGGCGGTGATCAAGCGCGGCTTCGACCGGGACTACCCAGATGCGCGCGTCGTGCCAGGCCCCCAATTTTACCGCATCCTTTTCGGTAATCAGGATCGCGTCGGCGTCGACGTCGGTGAACGGATTGCGCTCGAACGCGTAGTGATCGGGCAGTGCGCGCGTCGTGGGCGCGATGCCGGCCGCGCGCACTGTCGCGAAGAAGCGTTCCGGCGCGCCGATGCCGGCCGCGGCCAGCACACGTTGACCGGCGAATTGCGCGAGCGGGCGGCGCAGCGCGGGATTGTCGAGATGCCACGCGTCGGCGGGCGCGAGCTGCAGTGCGAACGTGTTCGGCCACGCGGGCAGCGTGCGCGCGTACGGATCATTGATCAGCGTCGCGTCGCGGCGGCGCGACAACGGCTCGCGCAGTGGCCCGGCCGGCAGCAGGAAGCCGTTGCCGCCGAGCCGGTGATCGAACACGACGAGTTCGACGTCGCGCGCGAGGCGATAGTGCTGCAAGCCGTCGTCGCTGACGATCACGTCGACATCGCGATGGGCAGCGCACAGCGCCTGCGCGGCGGCGACGCGATCGGGACAGACCCATACGGGTGCGCCGGTGCGGCGCGCGATCAGCAACGGTTCGTCCCCGCCGACGCGCGCCGAAGAACCGGGCGTGACCTGGGTCGGCGTGCTCACGCGGGCGCCGTAGCCGCGCGACACGATGCCAGGCGTGAAGCCCGCGGTGCGCAACGCTTCGACGAGCGCGATGACGGTCGGCGTCTTGCCGGTGCCCCCAACCGTCACGTTGCCGACCACCACCACCGGCACGCCGACGCGCACCGACTTCAGCCAGCCTTGCGAAAACGCGGCGCGGCGCGCGGCCGCGACCGCGCCGAACACGCAGGCGAGCGGCGTCAACGCCCACGCGAGCGGGCCGCGTTGCTGCCATTCGCGCGCGAGGCGCGCTGCGAGACGGTCGCTGAGTTCGCTCATGGGCGGGTTGCGGGCAAGGACTGCGTGCCGTGCGCACTACGCGGGGTCAACTTCAACGCGGTTCTCCGGGCAATCGAATGCGAATACGGTCGAAAAATGAGGTGCAAACCGCGCGGCGAAAGGGCTCGTGCTGATTGGCCTCGGGCCAGCAAGCTCCCTGGCTCACTGCGCGATCGGCATGCCGTCGAACCCGCAACTCTAGCGCGCGGGCGTCCCGGCCGGCAAGTCGCGCAGGGTTTGATGGACGCTGGTCTATGCTATGTGCGGTCGGCCACAGTCTGTGGATAACTTTGTGGAGAACCTGCCATCCGATCGTCCGGGAGGGCCATTCCGTGCGCTTTGGATCGAAGTGCTCGCCCTCTATTGAGATGCAAACGCCATATAAATCAAGGGTCTGCCAGGAATCTATTGGCGTTGGCGGGCGTTCTGGCGGAATTCGTCAGGCGGTTCCCGCCATGTGGACACTTTTAACAATCCTGCGATTCCGGCTGGACTCCGCTCGTCGCTCGGTCTATCGTCTGTCCGGCCAGCGCTATTTATTCCTCGCATGAACCCCGAAAATCCTTTTGCTTCGGCGGCCACACCAGGCGGTGAGGTCGTCGTTCCCGTTTCCGCGCTCAATCGCGCGATCGGCACGATGCTCGAACGCTCGTTTCCACTCGTATGGGTCGCGGGCGAAGTGTCGAACTTCACGCGCGCTGCGAGTGGTCACTGGTATTTCTCGATCAAGGACGCGCAGGCGCAGATGCGCTGTGTGATGTTCCGCGGTCGCGCGCAGTACGCCGAATTCATGCCGCGCGAAGGCGATCGCATCGAAGTGCGCGCCCTCGTGACGATGTACGAACCGCGCGGTGAATTGCAACTGAATGTCGAAGCGGTGCGCCGCACCGGTCAGGGGCGTCTGTACGAAGCGTTCCTGCGGTTAAAGGCGCAACTCGAAGCCGAAGGGTTGTTCGCCGCCGAGCGCAAACGCGCACTGCCGACGCATCCTCGCGCGATCGGTATCGTCACATCGTTGCAGGCGGCCGCATTGCGCGACGTGCTGACGACGCTGTCGCGCCGCGCGCCGCATATTCCGGTGATCGTTTATCCGGCGCCGGTGCAGGGTTCGGGTGTCAGCGCGAAACTGGCGGCGATGGTCGAGACGGCTGGCGCCCGCCGCGAGGTCGACGTGCTGATCGTGTGTCGCGGCGGCGGCTCAATCGAAGATCTGTGGGCCTTCAACGAAGAAGTGCTCGCGCGCGCGATTGCGGAAAGCGTGATACCGGTGGTGAGCGGCGTCGGCCACGAGACCGATTTCACGATTGCCGATTTCGCCGCCGACGTACGTGCGCCGACGCCAACCGGTGCCGCCGAACTCGTGAGTCCGCAGCGCGTCTTGCTGTTGCGCGAACTCGATCATCGGCACGCGACGCTTGCGCGCGCGTTCGGCCGCATGATGGAGCGGCGCGCGCAGCAGCTCGACTGGCTGGCGCGCCGGCTAGTGTCGCCGGCCGAGCGGCTCGCGCGGCAGCGTACGCATTTGCAGCAATTGCGCGTGCGGCTCGCGTCGGCGGGCGCGCGGCCGGTGCGGGACGCTCGAGCGCGCTTCTCGCTGCTGCAGATGCGCTGGCAACGCTGGCGTCCGGATCTCGCAGCCGAGCGCACGCGCGTCGACATGCTGGCGCAGCGCCTGAATGCAGCGCTGTCGCGCCAGCATGAACGTCAGGTCGCGCGTATCGACATGCTCCTCGCGCGACTAGAAGTGCTGAGTCCACAGCGCACGCTCGAGCGCGGTTATGCGGCCGTGCTCGACGCGCAAAGCGGTCGGGCGATTCGCACGCCATCGTCGCTGAAACCCGGACGTCGTTTGACGATGCATCTCGCCGAAGGCTCGGCCGACGTCGCGCTCGCCGACGTGCAGGCGCGTCTGACCGAGGGCTTCTGACGTTTTGCCGGTGGGCGCGTGGCGCCCATCTGCTGTCATGTCCTGCCTGCCGACGACCCGGGCACGCGCCATGCGCACCCTTCCCAAGGGCCTTGCGCACGGCGTGTTCGACATGCCGGACATAAAGGCCGGTCGTTTGCGGGGTTATTCCAACTCGCCTACAATCGAGTGCTCGATAGCGTCATCCGCAGACTCCCCACAACAGATTTAGAGAAGGAAAGCACCATGGAACATACGCTCCCGCCGCTGCCGTTTGCGAAAAACGCGCTCGCTCCGCACATGTCGGAAGAGACGCTCGAGTTTCACTATGGCAAGCATCACCAGACCTATGTGACCAACCTGAACAATCTGATCAAGGGCACGGAGTTCGAGAACCTGTCACTGGAAGAGATCGTCAAGAAGTCGTCGGGCGGTATCTTCAACAATTCGGCTCAGGTGTGGAATCACACGTTCTTTTGGAACAGCCTGTCGCCGCAAGGTGGCGGCGCACCGACCGGCGCGCTCGCTGACGCGATCAACGCGAAGTGGGGTTCGTTCGACAAGTTCAAGGAAGAGTTTGCGAAGACCGCGGTCGGCACATTCGGCTCGGGCTGGGCATGGCTCGTGAAGAAGGCCGATGGTTCGCTCGACCTCGTGTCGACGAGCAACGCCGCCACGCCGCTCACCACCGACGCCAAGGCTCTGCTGACGATCGACGTCTGGGAGCACGCTTACTACATCGACTATCGCAATGCGCGTCCGAAGTTCGTCGAAGCGTACTGGAACATCGTCAACTGGGACTTCGCGGCGAAGAACTTCGCTTGAGATTACCGGTTGCAGCTCGTCGTCTGATGTCGTGATCCTTGCGGTCGCGATTGAAGATGGTGGCTAGAGACGAAAGCCCTCCATCGCGAGGGCTTTTCCTTTTCTGAGGCGATCGGAACGAGAGGGGTCGCTTCTGAAAGAAGTTTGTCACAGTTGGTAACTGCGGTTTCGCGGGGCGCTAAGTGGACCTCGGCCGCCGCCCGTCGGCTTCGCGGAGCTGGCGGGGGCGGGCGCGCCGCAGGCAATGCAAGCCGCTGCGGCGGCGACAATGAGCCGGTTGATTGAGGCGGCCAACGCGCGATCGATTGGCTTGGGCGGCGGGGATCGTTTGACGCGAGTGTGGGCGGCGTTCGTTGTGAATTGATTGCCCGCGCATTTACAAGCATCACTTGATATAACGTACCCAATCCCGCGACGACGCGCAGCCGGGTCGAGGCCAGCCGGTCGCGCAAAAACTTTCTGTAACTGAGCCGTAACCACGGAATTTTGCGATTAGCCTAACGTTTGAATTCCAATCCTCCGAAATGCACCACCATGATTCCCAGCAATAAAACGATCAGTCTGGCGATTCCCGCCGCAGTCATCGCGCTCGCGTTAGGCGGTTGCGCAGTGGCGCCACCGAGCGGCCCGAGCATAGCCGCGATGCCGCGCGCCGGCGAGCCGCTCAGCCAGTTCCAACAGAACGACTACGCGTGCCGCGACTACGCGAATCAAACGACGAATCCGTCCGGCGCTGCGCAGGCTGCCACCACGAACAGCGTGAACAGCGCGGCGCTCGGCACGCTCGGCGGCGCGGCGGTCGGCGCGCTGCTCGGCGCCGCGGCGGGCAACGCCGGCGCGGGCGCGGCGATCGGGGCGGGCAGCGGCCTGCTGATCGGCGGCGCGAACGGTGCGAATGGCGCCCAGTACTCGGCGGCCGGCATGCAGGCACGCTATGACACCGCCTACGCCCAGTGCATGACATCGAAGGGCGAGACGATCGCTCAGCCGCAGCCTTACTATTCGACGCAGCCGGTGTATGTCGCGCCCCGTCCGTACTACTACGCACCGCCTCCGCCCGTCATGTATGCGCCTTATCCGGCTTACTGAGCGGTGATAGTGGGGCCGGCCGGCTTGGTCGTCTTGCATTGTCGGCCGGTACCGGGTTTCGTTGCGTAGCCCGGTTGGGTGGTAGCTTGTAGCGACGATCGTCAAATCCGCGCCGCTGCTTACTCCGTGCTGTCCGTCGACGCCGCTTTGCGCGGACGACGGCTGCGAGACGCCGTTTTACGGGCGGCCTTCCTGGCGGCCTCAGATCCTTCTTCCGAATCGACTGCTGGAGCAGGGGCCTCCGCCGGCGCCGCGATCTCGGGGACTTCCTCGATGGTGCGCGGCGTACTTTTCTTCACTTTCTTCGCGGCGGTTTTGCGGGATGCGCGCTTTTTGGCGCTTTCACGCTGTGCGAGTTGGTCGCTGTCGGCGGTCTGCTCGATTTCTTGACCGAAGACGACCTGTTCAGCGGCAGTATCCGCTGCCGCTTTTACAGCGCGAGCTTCGGTCTCTTCAGCTATCGGTTTAACGACGAACTCATCTGGGAGCGGCGCGTGTTCACGCGGCTCCTGCCGCTGGAGCTGCTCGGCGGGCTGCGCCTGTTCGGTGAGAGCCGGAGCGCCAGCCGCAGGTTCTTCATCAGTCGTTTCGTGGTGACCGCGCTTGCCGTGCGCGGCCTCCTGACCTCGCCCCGCCTTGCGGTTGCCGCGGTCCTTGCGACGCGACTTGTGCTTGCCGCCCGGCTCGGACGCGGCCGCTTGCGCCGCCTGCGCTTGATACGAATGTTCGGCCGCCTGTTCAGCCGACGCCGACTCAGCCGACCCCGTTTCGGCAGACTCTGCCGCGGTTTCGCCGATAGTTTCACTGGCCGCTTCGCTCGCGACGTTCACAGCCGTGCTTCGATAAACGTACGCGCCTGATTTTTCATCGCGGCCGAATTCGAGCAGCCCGCGCGCCTGCGCCTCTTCCAGCAGATTACCGAAAGCGCGAAACCCGTAATACGTTTCATTGAAATCCGGTTTGCGCCGTTTGATCGCGTTCTTCAGCACGGACGCCCAGATCTTGCCGCTGTCGCCACGTTCGGAAGCGAGTGCGTCGAACGTCTGCACCGCAATTTCAACGGCCTTGCTGCGACGCTTCTCCAGATCTTCCTTCGGCGGGGCTTTCTCTTCGTCAGCCGCACGTTTGGCTGCCTGCTGCGCGCTCTGCTGCTGGCGCGACGATTCGCGCCTCGCGACTGCGCGCTGACTTTCGCGTACGAGATCGTCGTAAAAGAAGAACTCGTCGCAGTTCGCAATCAGCAAATCCGAGGTGGACTGCTGCACACCGACGCCGATGACCTGTTTGGCGTTCTCGCGCAGCTTCGACACGAGCGGCGAAAAATCCGAATCACCACTGATGATGACGAACGTATTGACGTGCGATTTCGTATAACAGAGATCGAGCGCATCGACGACGAGCCGAATGTCGGCGGAATTCTTGCCCGATTGGCGCACATGCGGAATTTCGATCAACTCGAAATTGGCCTCGTGCATGGCCCCTTTGAAACTCTTGTAGCGATCCCAGTCACAATACGCCTTCTTGACGACAATGCTGCCCTTCAGCAGCAGGCGCTCGAGCACAAGCTTGATATCGAACTTGTCGTATTTCGCGTCGCGCACGCCAAGCGCGACATTCTCGAAGTCGCAGAACAGCGCCATGCTGACGTTTTCGTTGGATGACGCCATGTGTATCTCCATTGAAGCGGTCGTCGAAGTCGACGAATCGCGACATGATAGCGATTCCAGCGAAGGTGAGCAGCTTTTGTGGTGCGCTCGCACCGATAGGTGGATGGTAATTTGCAGCAAGCGGTTTGTCTGGCGGCCCAGCAAGCGGCTCCATGTCAGTTCCGTTACAGGGTGTCGCGACGACCTGCGTTGTTCCACGTCGCGCGAGCTTCCAGCACGTCATCGATCAATCCGTATTCCCTCGCTTCGAGCGCCGACATGAAGTTGTCGCGGTCGGTGTCGCGCGCGATATCTTCGATGCTGCGTCCAGTGCGCTCGGCCATCATCGTATTGAGACGCGCTCGCACATACAGCACCTCCTTCGCCTGAATTTCGATGTCCGCCGCGGTGCCCTGACCACCGCCGGAAGGCTGGTGAATCATGATGCGGGCATTGGGTAGCGCATACCGTTTGCCGCGTTGGCCCGCGGTGAGCAGAAAAGTGCCCATGCTCGCAGCAAAGCCCGTGCACAAGGTCGAGACCTCCGGCTTGATGAACTGCATGGTGTCGTAAATCGCGAGGCCGTCATACACCGAGCCGCCGGGCGAGTTGATGTAAAAAGAAATATCCTTGTCGGGGTTCTCCGATTCGAGAAACAGCAATTGTGCGACGATCAGACTGGCTGACTGCTCGTTCACGGGCCCGACAAGAAACACGATGCGCTCGCGCAGCAGGCGGGAATAGATGTCATAGGCGCGCTCGCCCCGGCCGGATTGTTCGATCACCGTGGGCACGAGGCCCAGGGCGGAGACAGATGGGTAACTGGAAGGCATGGGTTCCTCGTTCAGGATGGATGGCACGGGCATTCGGGGATGCGCAGGCGGGGATGCGCAGGCGGCCTCGGGGCAGCCGCCGCGTGACATGCGCCGGTTCTTGCTCATTTGACGAAGCAGCGGCCCGAGTTGTGACAGAAATTTTTTTGCGCCGAGCTGTCACATCACCCGTTGCCCATGCGTCAAGCTCAGGAATACCGAACATGACGCGCGCCTGACCCATGCCACTGGTGTACAGCCGCTTTTTCACGACGCAACATCGGGAGGTCTACGCATGACGGAACAGGGAATCGACAAGGCATCCAGTTTCGAGGCCGCGCGCGCCCGTCTGCTGGCGCTCGCATATCGGATGCTTGGCAGTCGTGCGGAGGCCGAAGACGTGGTGCAGGACGTCTGGCTCAAATGGCATCTGGCCGATACGCAGGCGGTGCAAACGCCGGTCGCGTGGCTCACCACGCTCACCACCCGCACGGCGATCGACCGTCTGCGGCACGCGCAGCGCGAGCGCGCGTCGCAGGCTTGCGGGTGGTTGCCGGAGCCGTGGCTCGACGAGGTCGCACCATCGGCGGAGGAGTTGGCATTGCGCGCGGCCGATATGTCATATGGCGTGATGTTGCTGCTCGAACATCTGAAGCCAGACGAACGCGCGGCGTTCGTCCTGCATGAAGCGTTCGAGTGCGGTTATGCCGAAATCGCGTCGATTCTCGAGCGCACACCGGCCTCATGCCGGCAAATGGTTCATCGCGCCAAGGAGCGTCTGAAACGGGCGGGCGCGCCGTTGGAGCGGCCCGATCCAGCGGTGCATGGGCGAATCGTCGAGCGATTGCGCGCGGCGCTCGAAGCGCAAGACCGGGCGGGCTTGCTGCAGCTTTTCAACGACGCGCCGCAACTGATCAGCGACGTACCTTTGTACGCTACGCCCACTCCATTCCCTGCGGCCAACCTGGCCCTTCGGGCACAAGGGCCAACACCTGGAGCCGAAGCGCAGTGCGCCCGCGAACCGGACTCAGGTCCGAAGTGGATCGCTGTGGTTACATCGCTCGCGCAACAGGCGAGCTATACCGAGGTGGTGTCGATGGCGGGTGCCGTGTGTATCGCACTGTTCTGCGACGGCGATATCGTCGGGCTAATCGACGTGGTGACGGACGGCGCAACGGACCTTTCGGCGAGAATCGTCTCGCTGCGCATCGTGGCCAGCGCCGCGCATTTGCGGGCGGCCAACCGAATGCTGGGCCGTGAGGCGGTCAAGGAACTGCTTGCCCGCATCAAGGGCCATCCGCAGGTGTCAGTTGCGGTGAGCCGCGACTTCCCAGTTGATGTCCACGCATAGCACCTGCGTACCATGCGAGTTATGGGCGGCAATCGAGGCCGTGACGCACAGATGCGCTTCGTTGATCGACAGATACGGCGGTGTTAGATGAACCCGCCCCGGTTGACGCATCGCCTGAATGAAGTACGGGCGGCGCTCCCAACTGGCGCCTTCGGAATGCAGCAGCGGGCTGAAGCGCTTTGCGCGTTGCGATGTGCGGCCCGGCGGCAGCACGTTGTCGCCGATCTGCCGGCCCGATCCGTCCAGGACAAAGCAGCGCGCCGTTTCTCCCAGCGCGAGCAGAGGTGCGGTCGCCTGCGTGATCGATTCCCCGGCAATCAACTGAGCTGCGGCAGCCTCGAGCGCAGTGACATACGGCGCGAGCCGCGCGGATTGCGCTTTCTCCCGAGCGGCAACGCGTTCGCGCAGCGAAGCGGAAAGCGAATCCATCAGGCCAGCGGCAACCTGCGGCTTGACGGGTTCGACGCTCGGGCCCGCGAAAAATGCGCCCTGGACGAAGTCCACATTGCATTCGAGCGCGATCAGCGCGTCGCGCTCGGTGCTCAGACCGCCCATCAGCACCAGTTGCCCGGACTCGTGCAACAGGGAGACGAGGCCCGGCAACACGCGTTCGATGTGCGAGTGTTCACTCGCTTGCGCGAGGATGCAGCGGTCGAGCGTCACGATGTCCGGCCGCAGATTCCACACGCGGTCGATGTTCGAATGCTTGGCACCAAAGCCGTCGAGCGCGATCAGAAAACCGGACTTTCGCAGCGAATCGACGATTTCGGCGAAGCGCGTGGTTTCGCCGCCGGCCTGTTCGGATACTTCGAGCACCACGCGTTGCGGCGGCAGGCCGAGCGTCTTCAGGCTGGCAAGCAGCGCGTCGCCGTAGCTGGTGTCCATCAGCGCGGCCGGATGCAGGCTGAGGAAGAGCCATTCGTCGTGGCTGTCGAACGCGTTGAAGTTGCCGAGGTGCAGCGATTCGGCCAGCCGTCCGAGTTCGAGCAGGTCGCCGCGTCGCGCGGCCTGCGTAAAGACTTCGTGCGAGGGCACTTGCTGCTCATGCTCGTCGTGCACGCGCAGCGACGCGTGATACCCGATCGCGCGCCGGTGCGAGACCGAGAAGACCGGTTGAAACACGCTGAAAACGGTGTAGCCGCCATACAGAACGGTACGGCGGGAGCCTTCGTCGCCGGCCATCGGGCGTGGTGGCTGGAAGCCGGGATGTTCGAGTTCGATCATGCTCATCATGTCGGTCGTGTGGAAACGGCGGCGCTTGCGGGGCTCGGCAGGAGTTCGCACGCGCAGACTAAGAGTTTACAGGATAGTCGAGCAAGAACTATGCGCGTGTACCAACAATGCTCGAGCGCCCACCAGCAATGCTCCGAGGAAAACGTGCCGCGCCCGCGCCGCTACGAAGGCGACGACACGCACTTCGCTGGTGCGGCACGCGCCCTGTTGCGGGTCGCTGACGCTGTTCAAGGATGCTGCGTGCGGGCCGCGCGGAGCGATGCCACGAAATCGGTTTGTGAGCGCGCGAGGATGCGTCGTCCTGGCGCGCGCGGTTTTCAGGTTCGCTCTGAAGGATCGGTCTTCGTCGCTGGCGTGCGGATCTCCGGCGACAACTGCGCAAAGATCCATGACGAACATGCGGTAATGACGCCGACACACAGGAACGTTGCATGAAACGCCGGCAGCGAATTCGCGGCGGTCACACGCTGCATGATGCCGGTAAAGGTCGTCAGCAACGCACCGGCCACGGTCACGCCGAGACTCATCGAAAGCATCTGCACGAGCGAAAACAGGCTATTGCCGCTGCTCGCGCCGCCAGTGCCCAGGTCCTTCAGTGTCAACGTGTTCATCGCGGTGAACTGCATCGAGTTCACGCCGCCAAAGATCGCCAGTTGCAAGAGCCGCAGCCACAGCGGCTGATTCGTGCTCGTGAGCGCGAAACTCGCCATCATCAGACCCACCAGAATCGTGTTCGCCATTAGCACGCGCCGGTAGCTGTACTTCAGAATGAGCCTCGTCACGAGACGCTTCGTTGCCATGCCCGCGGCCGCCACGGGCAGCATCATCAGCCCGGCTTCGAATGCGCTATAGCCGAGGCTCACCTGCAACAGCAGAGGAATCAGGTAGGGCATCGAGCCGCTGCCGATCCGCGCGAACAGATTGCCGAGCAGCCCAACGCTGAACGTGTGAATCTTGAACAGATCGAGCGGAAAGATCGGCTCGGGCTCGCGCACCGCGTGCAGACCATAGGCAACGAAGCACGCCATGCTCAGAATCAGCAGCACCAGCACCGTCGCATGTTGAATGCCGAACTCGGTGCGGCCATCGAGCGCGAACGAAAGCGCCACCATGCCCACCACCAGCAGCAGGTAGCCGCCGAGGTCGAATTTGCCAGTGTGTTCGTTGCGGCTATCCGGCATGAAAATAAACGTGGCAATGCAGCCCACGATGCCTACCGGCACGTTGATCAGAAAGATCCAGTGCCACGACGCGATTTTGACGAGCCAGCCGCCGAGCGTCGGTCCGATCAATGGTCCGATCAGGCCCGGGATCGCCACGAAGGCCAACGCCGGCAGATAGCGCTCCGCCGGAAAGGTACGCAGCACCGCGAGCCGCCCAACCGGCAGCAGCATCGCGCCGCCCACGCCTTGCAGAATGCGGAAGAGCACCAGTTGGTTCAGCGTGCGCGCGTTCGCGCACAGCAGCGAGCCCACCGCGAACACGAGGATCGCACTGAAGAACACGCGCCGCGTGCAGAGTCTGTCGGCGAGCCAGCCGGACACGGGGATCATCACCGCCATTGTCAGCGAGTAGGCGATCACCACCGATTGCATGCGCAGCGGCAGCTCGCCGAGGCTTGTCGCCATCGCGGGGAGTGCGGTGTTGACGATCGTCGAATCGAGCGTCTGCATGAAGAAGCCGGTGGCGACCAGCCACAGCATCACCGTCAGTGCGCGGGGCGACGGGCCAGAGGGGAGGTTTGGAGCGAGGGCGGGCGGAGTCGGCGTCGTAGACATATGAAGCGGCTGGGCGCGCTCGGTCGGGCTGGGACTCGCTATTCTAGGGAAAAGCGAGTCCCGGCGCAGCGAGCGGCGCAGTCTTGCGCAGGTGTCGGCGCTGCGTCTCGGCGGCGCTCTGCGCCGTCTTCACACATCGGCCGGCAACTGCGCCGCCGCCTGAAAAAACGCCTGCGCCCGTGGCTCGTTGCCAAACGCCACATGAATCCTGATCCACGGGCTCGCCTCCCGATTCGGCCTGAAGTGTTGTCCAGGCAGCACCGTCACACCGAGCGGCACACCGCATTCAACGAGCCGCTCGGCGTCCGCGACATGGGGCACGCGCGCCCACACGAACTTGCCGCCCGCTGGTTCTTCGAAAATCTCCCAGCCGGAATCTTCGAGTGTCTGGACGGTCGAGCCGAGCGCGCCGCGCATCTGGCGGCGCAGTCGCTCCAGATATTTGCGATATGCGCCGCGCTCCAGCATCGACACCGCCACCGCTTCGGCAAACCGCGAGCCGCCGATGCTCGTCAGCATCTTGATATCGACCAGATCCTTGATGATCGCGTGACTCGCGACCACGCAGCCGATCCGTAACGACGACGACAGAGTCTTCGACAGTCCGCCGATGTAGATCACCTGTTCGAGTTGGTCGAGGGTCGCGAGGCGATCGGTGAGCTCGGTCTGAAAATCCGCGTAGATATCGTCCTCGATAATCTGGAAGCCATGCTCACGCGCCAGTTGCAGCAAACGGAACGCGACCTGCGGTGCGACCGTGGTGCCGGTCGGATTGTGGAACACGGTGTTGATGAGCAGCAATCTGGGCCGGTGCAGCTTCAGTTGCGCCTGCATCGCATCGAGGTCGGGACCGCTGCCGGTGCGCGGAATGCCGATCAGCTTCATGCCGTGCAGTCGCAACAGGCCGTACAGGTTGTAGTAACCGGGGTCCTCGACAAAGATCGTGTCGCCGGGCTTCAGCATGTAGCGCACGAGCAGATCGAACGCCTGGCTCGCGCCATTGGTGATCAGAATCTGCGACGCGTCCGCCTGGATGCCCAATTGGCCAATACGGCCGCGCAACTGTTCGCGCAAGACGGGATTGCCGAGCGGCGTCGCGTATTCGACCATGCTCGCCGGATCGGTTCGCGACACGTGGCGAATCGCCTGCGCAATGCCATCGATGTCGCGCCAGCTTTCGGGAATGAAGCCGGTGCTGAGCTTCAGCGTCTCGCCCGGAAAGTTGAATTGCTCAAGCAAATGGTCCGACTCGACATCGGCGCGGCGCGGGTCCGACGTGCCCTGGCAACGCATGTCCGTCGGCTGGCGATCGGCGACGTAAAAGCCGGAGCCGTGGCGCGAGTCGACATAGCCGAGCGACACCAGCCGGTCGTATGCCTCGATCACCGGGAAGCGGCTCACGCCGAAGTCGGCCGCGAACTGGCGGATCGACGGCAGCTTCGAGCCAGGATGCGCATTGCGCGAACGGATCCACGCCGAAACGCCCGTGACGATCTGCTCGGTAAGCGGTACGCCGTTGTCCCGATCGAGCTGGATTTCGAGTTTCATACGCTTGCCTTTTGTCGCCGGCCCGCGAGCGCGCAAGCTCGTGACCTGCGTCGGGCGAGCCATGCCAACTGTTCGGTTTTTTGACTGAACAGTTCCGATGAAAGTGTTCGGAACTGTGCATGGGTTTCCGATCATCGCACGCCAATAATCGGTACAACAGAAAGTTCTTCGAGGAGAACGGCGATGCGAGAAGTGCGAGTTTTCGAACTGGAACTTGGCGAACCCGTCACGGCCTGGCGCGTTGCGCGCCCGTCGATTTTCAAGATGATCAGCGGCAAGGTCTGGCTGACCGTCGAGGGCGAGCATGAAGATCACTGGCTCGGGGCAGGGCAGTCGATCGAGTTGGCGCGCGGATCGGTGGCATGGATCAGCGCAGGGCGGGAGGGGGCGCGTTTCGCGCTGGCGAGCGGCTCGCAACGCAAGCTGCCGACGCTGCTACTCGGCTGGCCGATCCCGGCCTGGCTGGCGCGTCGACCGGGCGTGGTCTGATGCGGGGCGAACGGCGAGCCGCCGCTGTGCAGGTCCGACGTAGCGCCTAAGCAGACCTTAGCAGCCCCTAAGCAGCCCCTAAGCAGCCCCTAAGCAGCCTCTCCCGCCTGATACTCCCCGATATACCGCGCTCGCGGCCGGATCAACCTGCCATCGCGCGTTTGCTCCATCGCGTGCGCGATCCAGCCGACCACCCGCCCGAGCGCAAAGAGCGTGAACGCGGCGCCGGTCGGCAAGCCGAGCACGCGCTCGAGCGCCGCAAGCGCGAAATCCACGGTCGGCTCGGCGCCGGTCGTGTCGCGCACCGCACGTGCAAGGTGCAGCACCTCGTTGAGCGGCGAGCGGGCCGGCGCGCAGTCGGCGAGCATCGTCAGCAACAACCGCGCGCGCGGATCGCCGTCCGGGTACAGCGGATGACCGAAGCCCGACAGCACCGGACCTTGCGCGCCGTGCTCGTGCCGCGCGAGGCGGTTCGCCAGATAGCGGTCCAGATCGGGCGAGCGCGACGCTTCATCGAGCAGGGCCGCAATGCGCACGGTTTCGCCGCCGTGACGCGGCCCGGAGAGCGCCGCGAGGCCTCCCGCGACCGCGCCGAACAAGTGCGTGCCCGTCGACGTGATGCAGCGGACCGTGAACGTGGACGCGTTCAGCTCGTGATCCGCGCAGGCGACCAGCGCCGCGCGCAGCAGCCCGCTTTGCGGCCGGCTGCGCACCCGCCAGGCCGTCGCGATCTGCCGATGCAGCGGTTCGTTCGACGGCGCCGCCGGCAGCATCGCGGCGGCCAGCAGCCGCATCACGGCGCACGCGGTGTCCAGCTGGGCGTCGCGGCCGAGCGCCCACACGCGCGGCATCTGCGCGGCGGCGGCCGGCAGCAGCACGAGCGCGCGATCGAGCGGCGTGCTGTCACTCCACAGCTTGAGCCACGCGGCCCATTGCGCGGGGGCGAGCGGCACGGCGGGCGCATCGGCGATGCGCCGCGCGCTGCATTGCCACAGCAGCGCCGCGACGTCTTCGAGTGACGCACTGCGTGCAAGCTCGATCGCATCGTGCCCGCGATACAGCAGCCGACCGTCCGCGACCAGCGTGATCGACGATTCGAGCACCGGCACGCCCCAGTCGAGCACCTTCTGCGCGACCTTGCCCGCTCGCTTGCCGTCCGCCTTGCGACGCGCAAGGCGGCGCACCTCGGCGGCATCGTAGAGTCGATGCCTGCCTTGCGCATCCGGCGACGAGCCGAGCATGCCGCGGCTCACGTACGCGTACAGCGTCGGCAAGCTGACGCCGAGCGTCGCGGCCGCTTCGGCGGCGGTCAGATAAATCGGGGCTGACATGAAAGCGAGTGAAAACCGAAGAAATCAATATATGTTGATTATCATAATCAAGATTGATTGCAGCAACGCGCAAATTTAGACTCGGTGCACCTGCTTCCTGTGCGCGCGGCCAACGCGCCCGATGCCATGACACCCGAACTCGCCCTCAAGCACATCTGGACCCTCGCCGGCTGCGATCCGGTCGCGCTGCACGCCGTGTCGCTTGCCGGCGCGGACCCCGGCTTGCCTTCGGTCTATCGCGTCGGCAGCCTCGCGTCGTCGACCATCGCGGCGACGGGCCTCGCGGCCGCCGAATACTGGCACCCGCGCAGCGGACACAGGCAACGGGTGTCGGTGCAGATGCATCGCGCGCTGGCGGCGTTTCGCAGCGAACGCTATCTGCGGATCGACGATGGGCCGCCGCCCGCGCTGCGCGATCCGGTCACTGGCTTCTACGAAACCGGCGACGGCCGCTGGATCCAGCTGCACACGAATTTCGCGCATCACTTGAAGGGCGTGCTCGACGTGCTCGGCTGCGACAACGGCCGGGAGTCGGTGGCGGCCGCGATTCGCGGCTGGGAGGGCGCGACGCTCGATCAAACGCTCGCCGACGCGGGCCTATGCGCCGCCTTGATTCGCACGCCCGACGAATGGGCCGCGCTCGAGCAGGCCAAAGCAATCGCGCGCTTGCCGCTGTTCGAGATCGAGCGCATCGGCGATGCGCCGGCCGAGCCGCCGCGCCACGCCGACGCCGACGCCGCGCCCGGCATCGACCGTCCGCTCGCGTGCGTGCGGGTGCTGGATCTGTCGCGGATCATCGCCGGACCGGTGGCCGGCCGCGCGCTCGCGCATCATGGCGCGGACGTGATGACGATCAACGGGCCGCATCTGCCGAACATCGCGCCGCTCGTGATCGACAACGGCCGCGGCAAGCGTTCGGCGCTCGTCGATCTGCGCGACGCCGCTGGCTGCGACACGTTGCGCGGACTCGCGCGCGATGCCGACGTGTTCCTGCAGGCCTATCGTCCGGGCGCGCTCGCGGCGCGCGGCTTCGGGCCGGCCGAGCTGGCGCGCCTGCGGCCTGGGATCGTCTATGTGTCGGTTTGCGCGTACGGGTACACGGGGCCGTGGGCGCAGCGACGCGGCTTCGATAGTCTGGTGCAGTCGGCGAGCGGCATCGCGTGGACGGAGCGCGCGGCGGCGGGTTCGGCCGAGCCACGGCATCTGCCGTGTCAGGCGCTCGATCACGCGACCGGCTATCTGGCCGCGTTCGGCGCGATGGTCGCGCTCGCGCGGCGGGCACGCGAGGGTGGCAGCTGGCATGTGAAGGTGTCGCTTGCGCAGACCGGGCGCTGGCTGCAGTCGTTCGGGCTGCTGGCCGATGGACAGCAGGCGCCCGAGATGTCGCTCGACGATGTGCGCGATTGCGTCGCGAGCGTGCAATCGGAGTTTGGGTGCGTGCTGGGCGTTCAGCCCGCCGAAGAACTGGAACAGACGCCGGCGTTTTATGCGCTGCCGCCGGCGCGCATCGGCGCGCACGAAGCCCGGTGGACGTAACAGGGTAGCGTGCGCCGCGTTGGAGTTTGAAGCGCGGCGCGCCCGGCTGCGGGACCATTCACCGAGCCGCAGCCTACTTCCTCAACTCCGCCACGAAGTCGTAGTAATCGTTGCGGCAGTATGTATCCGTCAACTCGATCGCGCGCTGATCCGCCGTATAGCCCACGCGCGTGATCAACAGCAACGCCTCGTTCGGCGCGATGCTCATCTGCTGCGCGATCTCGTCGCTCGCGTTCACCGCGCGAAAGTGCTGCAGCGCGCGCACGATCGTCAATCCGCGGTTCTCCAGGTACGTGTACAGCGAGTCGCCGATTGCTTGCGGATCGGGAATCACCGCGGCCGGGAACGTCGAATTCTCGACCGCCATCACGATGCCGTCGGCGAGTCTCAGCCGCCGCAGCCGTGTGACCGCGGCGGCCGGCGACAGCCCCAACTGGATCACCTCGTCGCGATTGGCCGGCGAGATCTCCCGCGACAGCCACTTCGAACTCGGTGTGAAGCCGCGCCGCCGCAGCATTTCGCTGAAGCTCGACAGGCGCGACAACGGATCTTCATAGCGCGGCGTGATGAAGCTGCCCGCGCCCTGGGTGCGGCGAATCAAACCCTGCTCGACGAGCAGCGCGATCGCCTTACGCGAGGTGATGCGCGATACGCCGAGCGCCTCCGACAGCACCCGCTCGGAGGGGAGCGCCTCACCGGCGTTCCAGCGGTTTTCGTGGATCGCGCTGCCGAGCTTGCGGGCAAGTTGCAGATAGAGCGGCGTGTCGTTTTCCGGGTCCGGGCGCAGGTCGCGCCAGCGGTCTTCCGAGGCAGAGGTCATGGGGCTCACGCAAGATGGGCAAGCGGCAATTTTAAAACATCGGCGCGCCCCGTTATAGCGGGCTTTTGCCTGGCGCGCCGTCGTGAGGCCGCGGAGCCGCTAAACTCATCTCCAGGTTTTTCGCAGCGTGCGTTGCGCGGTGAGGCCGCGCGCAATTGCATCGCATCCGGATCGAGCCACTTTCGAAGGAGTCAGCATGACGAGCGAAATCGTAAGCGTGAGCTTGCCGGGCGGCGAGCGCATTCCGGCGCTGGGGCAGGGCACGTGGGAGACGGGCGAGCGGCAAGCACGACGCGCGGCGGAAATCGATGCGCTGCGCTGCGGCATCGAACTCGGCATGACGCTGATCGACACCGCCGAAATGTACGGCGACGGCGCGACCGAGTCGCTGCTCGGCGAAGCGCTCGCCGGTTTGCGCGACAAGGTGTTTCTGGTCAGCAAGGTGTATCCGCACAACGCCAGCCGGCGCGGCGTGATCGCCGCGTGTGAGCAGAGCCTGAAGCGTCTGAAGACGGACCGGCTGGATTTGTATCTGCTGCACTGGCGTGGCTCGGTGCCGCTCGCGGACACCGTCGAGGGCTTCGAGGCGCTGCGGCACGCGGGCAAGATCCGTCACTGGGGCGTGAGCAACTTCGATATCGACGACATGGAAGAACTCGTCGCGACGCCAGGCGGCGACGCATGCGCGACCAACCAGATTCTGTACAACGTGGCGCGGCGCGGGCCGGAGTTCGATCTGCTGCCATGGCTCGCCGCGCGCGGCACGCCGGCGATGGCATACAGCCCGGTCGATCATGCGCGGCTGCCGAAACGCTCGCCGCTCGACGACATTGCCGACGCGCGCGGCGTCTCCGTGTTTCAGGTGGCGCTCGCGTGGGTGCTGGGCAAGCCCAATGTGTGCGCGATTCCGAAGGCGGCGCGGGTCGAGCATGTGCGTGACAACTATCGCGCGTCGCAACTGGTGCTGGAAGCCGGCGAACTCGCCGCGCTCGACGCGTACTTCAAGCCGCCGCGCGGCAAGCGTGCGCTGGAGATGTTGTAGGCGCCGGCGCGGCCGCCGTCCGTTGCGGAGCGGCGGCGCGCGAGGCTCTGAGCGAGGTGGGCGCGGATGACGCCGCGCGCGCTGACGCGGCGCTCAGGTGCAGGGGTGGTGCTGATGCACGGAGCCGAGCACGGCGACTTCGGCGGGGGTGTGCTGCAGTGCGTCGTCCGGTACCTGAGCGGCATCGGCGAGGAAGTCGTCGACGATCCGACGACACCGGCACGTCGGACAGACATAGCGACACGCGCTGGGTTTCGTTGGCGGGGAAGGTGGCGCGTTGAGCGAGGAACAGCACGCCGTATTGATAACCGTGGATGATGCCGCGGATCGCGCTGACGCATTGCCCTTGCGCGACGTTGTCGTGGCGCTGTTTGCAGCTCTGTACGAGCGAGTAGGCGGAGAAGCTCGGATCGACCGGTGGCGCCGCTTGCGACAGGGTTTGCGCCATTGGCTGCGCGGGAGTTTGCGCATTGGCGAGCGATGCGAGGCCCAGAGCGGTAGCCATCAGCACGGCGGCTGCCGTGCGGGTCGCGGAGGGGGGGACACTTCTATGCATGTTGTGGGCCCTCATATCGAACGATGAATTTGATATGAGGCGGTCGTCTCGGATTGGTTCCATGACACTCACGCGCAGGGGAGGCTGTGTTCCCGCCGCTCGCGGTGCGGTTCGCGCGACGATGCGAGGCGCGGCTCGCGCACTCTCCGGGCCATTTCGTCAGCGCGCGCCGCAGGCGGGCGGGCCGCTCCGACCGGCCTGCGGCGGTGACGCCCGACCGGGGGATCGGGACGCCACCGCCGTTGCCAGCGGATAGCGGACAGTATGCCGGGACATGTCGCCGGCGGTAGGGCGCGGGGGCCCCCTACCCGGGGCAACGGGCGACGCCTGGTGCCCGTTCCCGCCGCCGTTGCCACTGCCGCCGCTGCCGCCACCTTGCCTCCGTGACCGCCGCCGAAGCCTCCGCCAAAGCCTCCGCCGAACCCGCCACCGAAGCCACCGCCAAAGCCACCACCAAAGCCACCACGGAAGCCACCACCCGGACCACCGCTGGAGCCTCCGCAACCGCAGCCGCCGCTCCCGCTGCCGCCGCTGCTTCCGCCACCAGCACCGCCACCGCCGCTACTGCCGCCCCCAACTAACTTTCTGGTTTTCATCGCGCGTCTCCAGCTGCCACAGCGGCGACCGACCTATGCACGCGGGTCTTGTCGAACCCCGAGTCCGTCGTGTCGAAGTTGGCCGCGCGTCGCTGCCGTGCTGATCGCTTGATACCGCGTCATCGCGTGGTGACGCTCGTCGTGCGGATGTGCGCGGCGTTGCACGCCCGGTTTGGCTTCGAATCTCTGGCCGCAAATTTAGCGATATCCATGCCACGCGTCGCAGAGCCTTGAAGCGACGCGGGCGATCCCGGGATATACGATGCGCTCGCCGGAAAAACGCCTGAAAACGTTGCGACGATGAAACGCGCGGACACAAAAGCGTGTTCTGACGCGGGATTCGTCAAGGGGGCGCTGTGCTGGGTGACGCCGCGTCACGCGACGTCGATGAGAGCCGAGTCGACGCTAGCTGGCGTTTTCCGACGCGTCGTCGGAATCGGCGCCGTTCGTCGGGTTGCCCGCGTCGTCGTCGCGCTGCTCGCATTGCAGCTCGCGCAGCGTGGCGACCGGAATATGGCAGCGAATCCGGTGCGCGGAAGGCGAGTCGGCGGCGCCGCCGGCGTTGAGGAACGGCGGGTCCTGCTGCTCGCAGATCGCGCCGAGCTTGCGCGGACAGCGCGTGTGAAACACGCAGCCCGACGGCATCGCGCCGGGCCCGGGCAACTCGCCCGTCAGATGGATGCGCGCACGTCGATGTTCCTCGCCGGACGCGCCGTCGCCCGGCAGCGTCGGCACGGCGGACAACAGCGCCTCGGTATAGGGATGCTGCGGTCCATCGAACACGGCCGCCGCCGGGCCGATTTCGAGGAGCCGGCCGAGATAGAGCACCGCGATGCGATCCGACACGTAGCGCACCACGTGCAGATCGTGCGAGATGAACACGTAGCTGACGCCGCGTTCGCGCTGCAGATCGGCGAGCAGATTCAGGATCGCGGCCTGCACCGACACGTCGAGCGACGAAGTCGGCTCATCGCAAACCACGACGCGTGGTTCGCCCGCAAACGCGCGCGCAATCGCGACGCGCTGCTTGAGCCCACCCGATAGCTGGCGCGAACGTGCGTCGAGATAGCGCTCGGGCAGCCGCACGGCGTCCGTCAGCGTGCCGAGCCTTTCGTCGATCTGGGGTCCGCGCAGCGCGGTGAAGCGCGCGAGTGCACGACCGATCAGCCGCTTGACCGAATGCGCGCGATTGAGCGCCGAGTCCGGATTCTGGAACACGATCTGCAGCGACTTCAGCTGCTCGTCGCTGCGTCGCGTGACGCGCGCGGCGAGCGGTGCGCCGTCGAGTTCGAGCAGGCCGCCGGCATCGGGTGCGAGCAGGCCGAGCATCAGCCGCGCGAGCGTCGTCTTGCCGCTGCCCGACTCGCCGACGAGGCCGAGCGTCTCGCCGCTCGCGAGTTCGAGCGACACGTCGTCGACCGCGCGCAACGGCGCACCGGATACGTGGAATGTTTTCGACAGGTTGCGAGCGCGCAAGACCGGCGCAGAAGACGCGCGCGCCGCCGCGTTGGATGATGCGGCCGCCACCGGCTCCTCGCTCGATGCCGCCCGCGGCAACTCGATCGCGCGCTCGTGATAGTGGCAGCGCGCCATCTGATCCCCATGCGGAGCGCCGAGCCGATAGGGCGGCGGCGCGTCGCGGCGGCAGCGTTCGTCGGCGAGACGGCAGCGTTGCGCATAGATGCAGCCCTGCGTGACCGAGCCCGGCAGCGGCAGGCCGCCCGCGATCGTATCGAGCCGCTCGCGGTCCTTGCTGCGTCCGGCGCTCGGCAGGCAGCGCAGCAATCCGACCGTGTACGGATGACGCGGCCGCGCGAACACGTCCTGGGTCGCGCCTTCCTCGACCAGCTTGCCCGCGTACAGCACGCCGATGCGTTCGCACATGCGGCCGATCACCGCGAGGTTGTGGCTGATGAACAGCACCGCGGTGCCGAGCTCCTCGCGCAACTGCGCGACGAGGTCGAGCACTTCCGCTTCGACGGTCGCGTCGAGGCCGGTGGTCGGTTCGTCGAGAATCAGCAGAGCGGGGTTCGACGCGAGCGCCATCGCGATCACGACGCGCTGCTGCATGCCCCCCGACAGTTGATGAGGATAGCTGTCCATCACGCGCTCGGGCGCCGCGATACGCACGCGCTGCAACATCTCGAGCGTGCGATGCAACGCTTCGTCGCGTGCGACGCCGGCCGCCTCGAATGCTTCGGATATCTGGCGGGCAATCGTCAGCGACGGGTTCAGCGCGCGCCCAGGGTCCTGATAGACCATCGAGACGGTCGTCGCCCGCATGCTGCGCAGCGCATCGGCGCCGAGCTTCTGCACGTCCGCGCCGGCGATCACGATTTTGCCGGCCTTCACCTTGCCGTTGCGTGGCAGGTAGCGCAGCGTCGCCATTGCGACGGTCGACTTGCCGCAGCCCGATTCGCCGACGAGCCCATACGCCTCGCCGCGCCGCACGCGAAACGACACGTCTTGCAGCACTTCGCGATCGCGTCCGCGGATCCGGTAGGTGACCGTCAGGCCGACCACGGTCAGCGCATCGGTGCGATCGCTCTTCGACACGTCGAACGTGGCGAACGAGGAGGGCGGCGCGCCGTTCATCGGTCGAGCACTCCCTGCACGCTGTCGGCGATCAGATTGACGCCGACCACCAGCGACGCGATCGCGCCCGCCGCGAACACGACGGTCCACCACGCGCCGCCCGCCATCAGCGTGTACGACTCGGACAGCGCGAGCCCCCAGTCGGCCGACGGCGGCTGGATGCCGAAGCCGAGAAACGACAGCGTCGCGACCGCGAAGATCGCATAGCCGAGCCGCACCGTCGCCTCGACGACGATCGGCGGCAGCACGTTGGGCAGGATCTCCACGAACATGATGTACGGGGCGCGCTCGCCGCGCAGCTGCGCGGCGGCCACGTAGTCGAGATGGCGCTCGGCGAATACGGCGGCGCGCACGGTGCGCGCGGTGATCGGCGTGAAGGTGAGGCCGATCACGAGAATCACCGTGAGATTCGATGCGCCGACCGCGGCGAGCGCGAGCAGCGCGATGATCACGAGCGGCAGCGCGAGCACCGCGTCGATCACGCGGCCGATCACGTCGTCGACCCACCCGTCGAAGTAGCCGACCAGCAGGCCGAGCGCGGTGCCCGCCGCGGTGCCGAGCAGCGTCGCGAGCGGCGCGATGGTCAGGATGTCGCGCGCGCCGACGATCACGCGTGAGAATACGTCGCGGCCGAGCTGATCGGTGCCGAACCAGTGCGTGCGATCGGGCGGTGTGAGCGAATTGAGCGGATCGGACGCGTACGGATCGAGATGCACGAACCAGGGCCCGGCGATCGCGCAGACGATCCACCACGCGACGATCAGCGCACCCACGATGAAGGTCGGCGAACTCAGAAGCAGCAGGAGGCGCGGGAAGCGTGGCTCGGCGGGCGCGCGCGGCGTGGAGCCCGGTGCGCCCGGCGTGGGCGGCGCTGGTGGCGTCGAAGGAGCCGGCGGCACGCTCGGATTCATTCCGCGGTCCTCACCCGCAGCCGCGGATTGAGCAGCACGTGCAGCGCATCGGCGACCAGATTCGCGAGCGTATAGACGACGCCGATCGTCAGCACGCCCGCTTCGAGCATCGGAAAGTCCTTCGCCTTGGCGGCGTTGTAGATCAGCGAGCCGATCCCCTGGTAGCGGAACAGCGTTTCGACCACCACGAGTCCGCCGATCATGTAGCCGAGCTGGGTGGCGGCGACGGTGATCGTCGGCAGCAGCGCGTTGCGCAGCACGTGCCGCCAGATCACGACGTGGCGCGGCAGGCCCTTGAGGATCGCGGTGCGCGTGTAGTCGGCGTCGAGCGCTTCGACGGTGCCCGCGCGCGCCATCCGCGCGATATAGCCGAAGAATACGAAGACGAGCGGCAGCACCGGCAGCACCAGATGCCGCAGCTGGTCGAGCACGCTTGCATCGGGCGGAAACGAGGCCTCGATCGGCAGCCAGCGCAGCCACACGCCGAACACGAGGATCAGCACGATCGACGACACGAACTCCGGCACCACGGTCGCCGACAAACCGGCAATGCTGATCGTGCGATCGAGCCAGCGTCCCGCATGCATCGCAGACCACACGCCGCCCGCAATCCCGAGCGGCACGACGACGATGAACGCGAAGAGGCCGAGCTTCGCCGAATGCGCTAGCGCATCGGCGATGAACGGCCCGACCGGTTCGCGATACGCGTACGACAGCCCCATGTTGCCGCGCACGAAATGCGTGATCCAGTCGATGTATTGCGTGAGCAGCGGCCGGTCGGCGCCGAGCTGATGATTGAGCGCGGCGACCGCGCGCGCATCGGCGAGCGGCCCGAGCACCGCGCGGCCGATATCGCCGGGCAGCAACTGGCCGCCCGCGAACACGATCAGCGACAGCAGCCACAGCGTGATCAGCGACAGACCCACGCGCGTCGCCAGAAAACGCGCGACGCGGCGTGCGTTGCCGTTCGTCGCACGCGGTAAACGCGATGCGTTCGAGGCGGGAGAGGGCGCCGGAGCCGACATCGTGAGTTCTCCTGCGAAAGGTGCGTTGAGCAGCGCGGTACTTACGCGCTCAGCGTCGCGCGATCGAAATACAGCTGCGCGAGCGCGGTGAAGCGCACGCCGTTCACGCCCTTGCGCATCGCGATCAGCTGATCGTAGAAGAACGGGATGATCAGCGGCGTTTCGTCGAGCAGCAGCGTCTGGATCTGTCCGGAGAGTTTCTTCTGCGTGGCGAGGTCGATCGCCGCGACGAACTGCGCGACCAGTTGATCGTATTGCGGATTCTTGAAGTGCGCAGCATTCCACGTGCCGTTGCTCGTGAGCGTCGCGTTGAGGAACACGTTCGGCACGCCGCGATGACCGTAGTCGGTGAAGCCGAGCGGCGAGTCGAGCCAGTCGGATTTGCCCGGCGTGCCCGCGCCGTAGTACAGCGACTGGCTCTCGACCTTCAGGTTGATGCGCACGCCGATCGCCTTCGCGGCGTTCTGCACGACGACCGCGAGGTCGGGGATCTCCATGTATTTTTCGGTAGTCAGCGTGACATCGAAACCGTTCGGCACGCCGGCTTGCGCGAGCAGTTGCTTCGCCTTCGCGACATCGATCTTGCGTTGCGGCACGCCCGCGTCCGACGACGGAAACACCGGCGCGAACGGGCTGTCGTTGCCGAGTTGCGCGCGACCCTTGAAGAGACCACGCACGAGCACGTCGCGATCGAGCGACAACGCGAGCGCCTGGCGCACGCGTTTGTCCTTGAAGAGCGGGCTGTCGTTGCGCATATGGATCTGCCGATGCGCGCTCGACTTCACGCCCACTGCCTTGTAGTCCGGATTGTTCAGAATGGCCGCGCCGCCCTGCACGGTGAAGGTGCCCATCACGTCGGCCTGGTGGCCTTGCAGCGCGAGCAGTTGCGCCTGTTCGTCCGCATAGAACGAAAACTGTACCCGTTGCGGTAACGCTTTGTCGCCCCAGTAGTCGGGATTGCGCACGAACGACGCGCCGACCTTCGGCTGATACTTTTCGAGTTTGAACGGGCCGGTGCCGATGAAGCTCTTTTCGTAGTTGCCCGCGAAGTTCGCGGGCAGGATCACCGCGTTGTAATTATCCGAGGAAACGTAGTAGGGGAAATTGCCGATCGGCGCGTCGAGATGAAACTCGACCGTGTGTTCGTCGACGACCTTCGCACCGCCTTTCGACAGCACGCCTTTCAATACCGACAACGCGGCCGAGCCGCTCGCGGGATCGGCGAGACGGTCGAAGGTGGCGACCACGTCTTTCGCGCCGAAGCTCTGGCCGTCGTGGAATTTCACGTTGGGGCGCAGCTTGAACGTCCACACGTCGCCCTTGTCGTTCGGCTTCCACGACAGCGCGAGCGCGGGTTTGAGCATCAGCTTCTCGCCGTCGTCGTCGATCAGGAATTCGCCGGTCTGGTTTAGCAGCGCGAGGCTCGCGGCGTCGGTGACCGTCAGCGGATCGACGGCGCCCGCCGGCGTCAGATGCGCGACGCGGATCGTCTGGTTCGACGGGGCCGGCGCACCTTGCGCCCTCGCTCGCGGCGCGCCGAGCAAGCCGCCGCCCGCGACTGAAAGACCGATCACGCTAGCGTAGCGCAGCAGTTCGCGGCGCGTGATGCGGCCGGCGAGGAATTCGTCGAGGGCGTGGTTGCCGTAGGCGTCGGCGGTGAGGCGGGCTGTGTTTAGTGCGTCAGATGCGAGAAGTCGGTCCGCTGGCGTTTTCATCGATGGCGTGTCCAGTCCGTTCTGTTGCCGGTTCCGAAGCGTCGCGCGAGCGGCGCGACAGCGCGAGAAAAGCCGTCTCAGTGTAAGCGATTGCTCGCGGCTCTGGCGCGCCGGCGGCGCACCGCGCCAGCCGATCGGGCGATAAACGGCGCGCGGTGTGTCGTCGTCGCAACGCTTGCGCGATGCATGCTTGCGAGCGGTGCCCGCCGTAGCGGACAGAATGACGGCATCGCGCTGGAATCCCTACCGATCGCCTCGCATGGGTCGAGTGAGTTATACCGGAACGAGTCATTTGGGCGCCGCGCTTGTTGCCGCGCCTGTCGCCACGGTTGGCCGTCTCCAGCGATGAAACAGCACCGAGCCGATCCAGCACGCCATGAAGGCCGCGACGATCGCATAGCCGAGCGCGCCAAAGTGATCGTTGATGCGGGCGATCGCATCCAGCACGCCGCCGCTCCAGCCGAAGCGGTCCGACAGTAGTCCCAACGCCTCGATGCCGCCGATCACGATCGCGACCACCGCCGACACGAACGTGATGCTCGCGTTGTAGTAGAGCTTGCGCTTCGGGTCATCCATCGCCCAGCCGTATGCGTGCACCATCAGCACGTTATCGGTCGAATCGACGAGCGTCATGCCGGCCGTGAAGAGCGCGGGGAACACGAGGATCGAGTAGAGCGGCAGACCGGTGCTCGCCTGCGACGCGGCGATCGCGAGCAGGCCGATCTCCGTCGCGGTATCGAAGCCGAGCCCGAACAGCACGCCGACCAGGTACATGTGCCAGCTTTGGGTCACCAGCCGGAACAGCGGCCGTAACGCACGCGACAGCAGTCCGGCTGGGGCGAGCGAGTCAGTTAACGCGGTCGCCACGGCGCCATCGTGTTGCGCGTGCCGGTAACGACGCCACACATCGCGCAGGATCACGAGATTGACCGCCGCGAGCACCAGCAGGAACGTCGCCGAAACCAGCGTGCCGAGCGTGCCGCCGAGTTCCTTGAGGCTCTCGAAGCGCCCGTGCAGCGAATGCGTGGTCCACGCGATGCCGATCGTCGCCGCGACCACGATGGTCGAGTGTCCGAGCGAAAATGCGAGCCCGATGCCGAGCGGCCGCTTGCCCGTTTGCATCAGCTTGCGCGTGACCGCGTCGATCGCCGCGATGTGGTCGGCGTCGACCGCATGACGCAGACCGAAGCCATACGCGAGCAGCGCGGTGCCGAGCAGCAGCGGGTAGTGGCGAAACGCGATCAGCGCCCACAGCCAAGTGCCGAGGTTGGCGGCGATCAGCGCCGCGTAGAGCGTGACGAGGCGACGGCGCAGCGAAGCGGTTGGCGTCATGTGGCGCGGGCGGATCAGTCAGCAGGTGAATGAGCAGGCAAATGAGCGACTCAGTGATCGTGCGGATGCTTGTGGATCGGATCGACCCAGTAGACCGTTTCCGGCTGCTCGACAGCATCGATGTTCAGATTGACGACGACCGCTTCGTTGTCGCTGCGTACGAGCACGCATTCGAGCGGCTCGTCGGTGCTCGCGTTGATCTCCTGATGCGGCACGTAGGGCGGCACGAAGATGAAGTCGCCGGGCCCGGCCTCGGCGGTGAATTCCAGATGCTTGCCCCAGCGCATGCGCGCCTGGCCGCGCACCACGTAGATCACGCTTTCGAGCGCGCCGTGATGATGCGCGCCGGTCTTCGCGTTCGGATGGATCGTCACGGTGCCGGCCCAGATCTTCTGCGCGCCGACGCGCGCCGCGTTGATCGCAGCCGCGCGGTTCATGCCCGGCGTTTGCGCGGTGTTGGTATCGAGCTGATCGCCGCGGATGACCTTCACGCCGTGCTCGCGCCAGTCGATCTGCCCGCCGGTTTCGGCGGTCTCGTGCTCGGCCCGGTAATGCGGATGTTCGTGATCCTGGCTCATCGCGTCTCCTCCTTGGCTTGCGTGCCGCGTACCTGTTCGACATTCTGGCACGTTCAAAAAACGGCTGCGTGGCGTGACGATGGCAAGGGCGCCACGAAAAAAAGCCCGCTCACAAGGAGCGGGCTTCGACTCAAGACACTCTGCGGCGCCGCGTCAGCGTCATTGCTTCTTCGCGTTGATCACGGCCTCGGCGACGTTGCTCGGCGTTTCGGCGTAATGCTTGAACTCCATCGTATAAGTCGCGCGGCCCTGAGTGGCCGAGCGCAGCGACGTCGAGTAGCCGAACATCTCGGCGAGCGGCACCTCCGCACGCACCAGCTTGCCGCCGCCGCCCGCGATGTCTTCCATGCCTTGCACCATGCCGCGCCGGCTCGACAGGTCGCCCATCACGTTGCCCATGAAGTCCTCGGGTGTTTCCACCTCGACGGCCATCATCGGTTCGAGCAGTATGGGCTTCGCCTTGCGCATCGCTTCCTTGAACGCCATCGAGCCAGCCATGCGGAACGCGTTTTCGTTCGAGTCGACGTCGTGGTACGAACCGAAGGTCAGCGTGACCTTCACGTCGACGACCGGATAGCCCGCCAGCACGCCCGCTTTCAGCGTTTCCTGGATGCCCTTGTCGACCGCCGGGATGAATTCGCGCGGGATCACGCCGCCCTTGATCGCGTCGACGAACTCGTAGCCCTTGCCCTGTTCGGAAGGTTCGAGCGCGATCACCGCGTGGCCGTACTGGCCGCGGCCGCCCGACTGCTTGACGAATTTGCCTTCGACGTCCTCGACCTTGTTACGCACCGTTTCGCGATACGCGACCTGCGGTTTGCCCACAGTTGCTTCGACGCCGAACTCGCGCTTCATCCGGTCGACCAGAATTTCCAGGTGCAGTTCGCCCATGCCGGAAATGATCGTCTGTCCCGATTCCTCATCGGTTTGTACGCGGAACGACGGGTCCTCCTGCGCGAGACGGTTCAGCGCGATGCCCATCTTTTCCTGATCGGCCTTGGTCTTCGGCTCGACGGCCTGCGAGATCACCGGGTCCGGGAAGATCATCCTTTCGAGGATAATCACATGATTCGGATCGCACAGCGTGTCGCCGGTAGTCGCTTCCTTCAGGCCGACGGCCGCGGCGATGTCGCCCGCGTAGACCTCCTTGATTTCCTTGCGCTCGTTCGCATGCATCTGCAGGATGCGGCCGAGGCGCTCCTTCTTTTCCTTGGCCGCGTTGTAGACCGTGTCGCCAGAATTGACGACGCCCGAGTACACGCGGAAGAAGATCAACTGGCCGACGAACGGGTCGGTCATGATCTTGAAGGCGAGCGCCGAGAACGGATCGTCGTCGTTCGGATGACGCTCGATCTCCTTGTCGTGCTCGTCGTGGCCGGTGATCGCGGGCACGTCGACCGGCGACGGCAGATAGTCGATCACCGCGTCGAGCATCGCCTGCACGCCCTTGTTCTTGAACGCGCTGCCGCACAGCATCGGCACGATCTCATTGGCGATCGTGCGCGCGCGAATGCCCTGCTTGATTTCTTCTTCGGTCAGGTGATGCTCGCCGCCCAGGTACTTTTCGAGCAGCGTCTCGTTCGCCTCGGCCGCGGCCTCGACCATCTTGTCGTGCCATTCCTTCGCGGTTGCGGCAAGTTCAGCCGGAATGTCGCGATACTCGAACTTGATGCCCTGGCTCGCGTCGTCCCAGTAGATCGCCTTCATCTTGACGAGGTCGACCACGCCCTGGAAGTGCTCTTCCGCGCCGATCGGAATCTGGATCGGCACGGCGACGCCCTTCAGGCGTTCGCCGATCTGCCGCTGCACGCGGAAGAAGTCCGCGCCGACGCGATCCATCTTGTTGACGAACGCAATGCGCGGCACCTTGTACTTGTTCGCCTGGCGCCACACGGTTTCCGATTGCGGCTGCACGCCGCCGACCGAGTCGTACACCATGCACGCGCCGTCGAGCACGCGCATCGAGCGCTCGACTTCGATCGTGAAGTCGACGTGCCCGGGGGTGTCGATGATGTTGATCCGATGCTCGGGGTAGTTGCCGGCCATGCCTTTCCAGAACGCGGTCGTGGCCGCCGACGTTATCGTGATGCCGCGCTCCTGCTCCTGTTCCATCCAGTCCATCGTCGCCGCACCGTCGTGAACCTCGCCGATCTTGTGGGTCACGCCGGTGTAGAACAGGATCCGTTCGGTGGTGGTGGTTTTGCCGGCATCGATGTGAGCGCTGATGCCGATATTCCGGTAGCGCTCGATTGGAGTCTTGCGGGGCACGTGAATCTCCTTGTAATGGCGCGCCTGAAACGCATGCCGGGCGACCGCGTCAGCCGCCCGGGGAATCTGGGTGGTGCTTTATGTGGCGTTACCAAATCGAGATTACAAGGATAGCGCTTCGATTGGTCTTTTGCATGAATCCTGCCAGCCGGCGCGAAGGCTGGCCGCGCGGGGCTGTGCGGGCGGAAAAAAACCCGGCGCCTCGGGTTGAGGCGCCGGGTTTTTGCGGGAAAGCAGGGCGGGACGGCCGGGCTGGCCAGTGGCAGCTTACGGAGACGCCCGGGTGGCCATCTGCGGGGCGCCGCGCAGGGGTGCAGCCCGGCGGTGAGAGGCTTTACTGCGTGATGCCCGGCACCGGCGGCAAGCCCTGGATCTGCATGCCCGGCTTGATGCCCTTGGCCGTGAACCAACCCTTGGGCATTTCCAGCGCGAACACGCCGTTGTGCGTCGGGCAGTGGTTGTTGGTGGTCTCGGCCTGCATCTCGTCGATATCGGTGATCGTGCCGTCGGCGCGTATGAACGCGATCGACAGCGGAATCAGCGTGTTCTTCATCCAGAAGCAGTGGCCCGCGTTCTCGTTGAACACGAACAGCATGCCTTCGTTCGGCCCGAGCTTCGTGCGATACATCAAGCCCTGTTCGCGATCCGCGTCGTTGGCGGCGACGGCCGCGTCGATCACGAACATACCAGCGGTCAGCTTGACCCGCGGAAACTCGCCCGGCTGCTTGGCGCCCGGCGGCATCTGCTGCGCCAGGGCGGGAGCCGTGGTAGCGGCGAACGACAGCGCCGCGAGCGGCAGTGCAACGGCAACGGCGAAACGCGCCACCGACGAGCGGATGGAAAATCGCACGACAAGACTCCTTGCTGAAATCGACCCGCGCATGTTACGCGAGCGTGTCAAAAACAAAAAGGCAGATCGCCTTGCGGTGATCTGCCTTACAACGCCGTAAGAACGGCAATGAAGCTAGTTCTTTACTGCGTTTTTACAAGCAACTTACTCCGAAGCTGCCGAAGCTGCAGCAGCAGCTGCCTTCTTGTGCGACTTCTTGTGAGCGTGCTTGGTGGTCTTCTTTGCCGACGAGGCTGCTGCTGCCGGAGCTGCCGAAGCTGCTTCCGGTGCCGATGCTTGTGCGAATGCTGCCGTTGCGAAGAGGCCAGCGACCAGAGCGGCGATCAGTTTGTTCATTTTGTGAATCCTCAGCTTGAGTTAATTAACCAAATGACCCGGCAAATGTAGAGTCATGACGGTAAACGTGCCATCCACCTTTCGGTTGACAGCCGCATCGAACAAAATTTTTCGACGCGTCTGCTAGCGTTCGGACTTTCGTACTCGCCGCGCAAAAACGGCTTATGCAAAGGTCTTTAAGGCTGAATGCCGGATAGCTTCGGCGGCATCTGCGTCGAATAACGCGTGGACTTGTACGGCGGTTGACGTGAATTGCGCGGAAATTTTTGTCGTCCTCACACACGATCGAACTGCATCACGCAGGCTCGCGCGAGCTCATTTGTTTCACGCATTTGGGGCTTGCGTTTCACGCATTGTTTTGTGTGCTGCTACAACGAGTTAGCGTTGATTGTCACGGCCGTGAAACGTGTTTCCAGTGAGCACGTGCAGGCTGATTCGCGTTCAGGCGACGCCATCCCACGGCGCGTTCGCTCGCAACTCGATGCTCTCACCGGGTTGTAGTCCGAGTGAAAAAATGTCAAGCGCACCGATGCCGACGCGCACGAGACGCAGCGTCGGAAAACCGACCGCGGCGGTCATACGACGCACCTGACGGTTCTTGCCTTCTGTGATCGACAGTTCGATCCAAGTGGTCGGGATCGCAGCGCGATAGCGGATCGGCGGCGTGCGCGTCCATAGCGAGCCAGACGGTTCGACATAGCTCGCCTGACATGGGCGTGTCACGTAATCGCCGAGATCGACGCCGCGTGCGAGCCGTTTCAACGCGGCGTCGTCGACCGCGCCTTCGACTTGCGCCCAATAGCGTTTGACGAGCTTGTGACGCGGCTCCGCAATGCGCGCCTGCAGCGCGCCGTCGTCGGTGAGCAGCAGCAGGCCTTCGCTATCCGAGTCGAGGCGGCCGGCCGGATAGACACCCGGTACCTTGACCCAGTCTGCAAGCGACGCGCGCGTCTCATGTGGCGAAAATTGACAGATGGTGCCGAATGGCTTGTTGAGGGCGAGAAGGCGCATAGGAGAGCAAGACGGCAGAGCGGTACGGCGCGATGATAATGCATAAATCGGCAGGCGGATTCTTGTATCTTATAGAGGAGCGTGGTGCGGTTGAGGGGTCGTCGATGTTGGAAAACACGGAGCCCGCGGCGGCCGCGACGTGCCTGGGGCGTGGGCTAGAATAGCGGCCAGGCCGCTCGCGGCGGTTCGGCATTGCGTGGCGAGCGTATCTCTTTCGCAGTCTCCCATCAGCTTTTGCACGGCTTTCACTGGAGTCCGATCATGCCGTATCAGCACATCAAGGTTCCGGCAAGTGGCGATAAGATCACCGTCAACGCCGACTTCTCGCTCAACGTTTCTAACGAGCCGATCATCCCGTACATCGAAGGCGACGGTACCGGTGTGGACATCACGCCGGTCATGCTCAAGGTCGTCGATGCGGCGGTCGAAAAGGCGTACGGCGGCAAGAAGAAAATCCACTGGATGGAAATCTACGCGGGCGAGAAGGCGACCCGGGTGTACGGCCCCGACGTATGGCTGCCGGACGAAACGCTGCAGGCGGTCAAGGAATACATCGTATCGATCAAGGGGCCGCTCACCACGCCGGTCGGCGGCGGCATCCGCTCGCTGAACGTCGCGTTGCGCCAGGAACTGGACCTCTACGTGTGCCTGCGTCCGGTGCAGTATTTCAAGGGCGTGCCGTCGCCGGTGCGTGAGCCCGAGAAGACCAACATGGTGATCTTCCGCGAGAACTCGGAAGACATTTACGCCGGCATCGAATGGCCGGCCGAATCCGAACAGGCGAAGAAGATCATCAGGTTCCTGCGCGAAGAAATGGGCGTGAAGAAGATCCGCTTCCCGGATTCGTCGGGCATCGGCATCAAGCCGGTGTCGCGCGAAGGGACCGAACGTCTGGTGCGCAAGGCGATCCAGTATGCGATCGACAATGAACGCCGCTCGGTGACGCTGGTGCACAAGGGCAACATCATGAAGTACACCGAAGGCGCGTTTCGCGACTACGGCTACGCGCTCGCGCAGAAAGAGTTCAACGCGGAACTGATCGACGACGGTCCGTGGATGAAAGTCAGGAATCCGAAGACCGGCGGCGACGTCGTCGTGAAGGACGTGATCGCCGACGCGTTCCTGCAGCAGATCCTGCTGCGCCCGGCCGAATACGACGTGATCGCCACGCTGAACCTGAACGGCGACTACATCTCCGACGCGCTCGCCGCGCAGGTTGGCGGCATCGGTATCGCGCCGGGCGCGAATATGTCGGATTCGGTTGCGATGTTCGAGGCGACTCATGGCACGGCGCCGAAATACGCGGGCAAGGACTACGTGAATCCCGGCTCGGAAATCCTGTCGGCGGAAATGATGCTGCGCCACCTGGGCTGGTTCGAGGCGGCGGATCGGATAATCAGCTCGATGGAAAAATCGATCCTGCAAAAGCGCGTGACTTACGATTTTGCCCGTCTGATGGAAGGCGCGACCCAGGTGTCGTGTTCCGCATTTGGCCAAGTGATGATCGAAAATATGTAATTGATGCGCCGGATTATCCAGTTTGCATAAAAACCCCGGCGCCAGCAAACGGCCGGGGTATTTTTATACCCGGGATTTTCGCGCGATTTTCCGACGGGAAAATCCGCTGCAACAGAAAGCCACCGCAAAAAAGAAACCCGGCACGAAGCCGGGTTTCAAAAAGGACGGATAACGAACCGCCGCAGAGCCGCCTCAGGCAGGAGTCTGAATGTTCGATGCCTGTTTGCCTTTCGGGCCTTGCACAACCTCGAAGGTGACCTTCTGACCTTCCTTCAGGGTTTTGAACCCGTTCATCTGGATGGCCGAGAAGTGTGCAAACAGATCCTCGCCACCCTCATCAGGCGTGATGAATCCGAAACCTTTGGCGTCGTTGAACCATTTGACCGTACCAGTTGCCATTTCCAACTTCCCCTGTAACTCATGTCACTACCACGAGCCCTCGAAAAGCCACGACTGCGCGAGGCAGTCGTCCCCTCCTCACAAGCTCACCATCGGCATTTTTTCGAAATTATGGCTTAGTGAAAAAAGTGCCAGCTTGATTGTTGGGGCTCTTTATTCGAGTGTCAAGAAAATTTTGAGACGTCGTTGTCGCGTTGCAAACAGGCCGCTTTCCAGGGTTTTTACCGCTTCCGTATGTGCGGTGGCGCAAGCGGCGTGGCTTGAAAAGTCGCATAATCGACTCACATGCTGACTGTGCCCGCGGCGCCGACGCCCAGCGCGGCGAGCGCTCGCAGCCTGTACCGGCAGGTTGTGCGATACTCGATCCGACCGCGGTGCAGCACGCACCGTGCATGACAGGATGGGGGCCGGCACCGCAATCGGCCCGTCGAACACGCGAGAGGCCGGGCCGATCATGACAGAGTCGTGACCGCCGGGCGGCAGCGAACGGGCTCATCGGCCGGGCGGCCGGGTTTTGACAGGATTGCGGGCCTGTCCTAGTTGTTTAGAATGGGTGTATGGCGATTATCCCGGACAAGCAGGACGGCACCGTACTGGAACGGCAGGAGCAGAAACTCAAGCCGCCGTCCATGTACAAGGTGGTGCTGCTGAATGACGACTTCACGCCGATGGAATTTGTCGTGATGATCGTGCAGGAATATTTCAATAAGGATCGTGAAACCGCAACGCAGGTCATGTTGAAGGTGCATCGCGAGGGCAGGGGAGTTTGTGGGGTCTATACGCGGGACATCGCGTCGACCAAAGTCGAGCAAGTCGTTACCCACGCACGGCAGGCCGGGCATCCGCTGCAGTGTGTGATGGAGGAAGCATGATTGCCCAGGAACTGGAAGTCAGCCTGCATATGGCGTTCATGGAAGCGCGCCAGGCACGGCACGAGTTCATAACGGTCGAACATCTTTTGCTCGCGCTGTTGGATAACCCGACGGCGGCAGAGGTACTGCGCGCATGCGCGGCCAATATCGAGGATCTGCGTCAGAACCTGCGCAACTTCATTCATGACAACACGCCGACCGTGCCGGGCACGGACGACGTCGACACGCAGCCCACGCTCGGTTTCCAGCGTGTGATCCAGCGCGCGATCATGCATGTGCAGTCCACCTCGAACGGCAAGAAGGAAGTGACCGGCGCGAACGTGCTGGTCGCGATCTTCGGCGAGAAGGATTCGCACGCGGTGTACTACCTGCAGCAGCAGGGCGTCACGCGTCTGGACGTGGTCAATTTCATCTCGCACGGCATCGCCAAGACGAGCAGTTCGGACGCCGCGAAAGCGAGCGACGCGAATGCCGAGTCCGACGAAGCCGCCGCGCAGAAGGAAACGCCGCTCGCCCAGTTCACGCAGAACCTGAACCAGATGGCGAAGGACGGCCGCATCGATCCGCTGATCGGGCGCGAGTCGGAAGTCGAGCGTGTGGTGCAGGTGCTGTGCCGCCGGCGCAAGAACAATCCGCTGCTGGTCGGTGAGGCCGGTGTCGGCAAGACCGCGATCGCCGAAGGGCTCGCATGGCGCATCACGCGCGGCGAAGTGCCGGATATCCTCGCGGATGCCCAGGTGTATTCGCTCGACATGGGCGCGTTGCTCGCTGGCACCAAGTACCGCGGCGACTTCGAGCAGCGTCTGAAGACGGTGCTGAAGGAACTGAAGGAGCGTCCGCACGCGATTCTGTTCATCGACGAAATTCATACGCTGATCGGCGCGGGCGCCGCGTCCGGCGGCACGCTGGATGCGTCGAACCTGCTGAAGCCGGCGCTCTCGTCGGGCACGCTGAAGTGCATCGGCGCGACCACCTTCACCGAATATCGCGGCATCTTCGAAAAGGACGCGGCGCTGTCGCGTCGTTTCCAGAAGGTCGACGTGACCGAGCCGACCGTCGAGCAGACGGTGGCGATCCTGCGCGGACTGAAGTCGCGTTTCGAGGAGCACCACGGCGTCAAGTATTCGTCGGGTGCGCTGTCGGCGGCGGCTGAGCTGTCGGCGCGCTTCATCACCGATCGTCATTTGCCGGACAAGGCGATCGACGTGATCGACGAAGCGGGCGCGGCGCAGCGCATTCTGCCGAAGTCGAAGCAGAAGAAGACCATCGGCAAGAATGAGATCGAGGAAATCATCTCGAAGATCGCGCGCGTGCCGGCGCAAAGCGTGTCGCAGGACGATCGCAGCAAGCTGCAGACGCTCGACCGCGACCTGAAGAGCGTCGTGTTCGGCCAGGACCCGGCCATCGACGCGCTGTCGGCGGCGATCAAGATGGCGCGAGCGGGCCTCGGCAAGCTCGACAAGCCGATCGGCGCGTTCCTGTTCTCCGGTCCGACCGGTGTCGGCAAGACCGAGGTCGCGAAGCAGCTCGCGTTCACGCTCGGCATCGAGCTGATCCGCTTCGACATGTCGGAGTACATGGAGCGTCACGCGGTGAGCCGGCTGATCGGCGCGCCGCCGGGCTACGTCGGTTTCGACCAGGGCGGCCTGCTGACCGAGGCGATCACGAAGAAGCCGCACTGCGTGCTGCTGCTCGACGAAATCGAGAAGGCGCACCCGGATATCTTCAACGTGCTGCTGCAGGTGATGGACCACGGCACGCTGACGGACAACAACGGCCGCAAGGCGGACTTCCGCAACGTCATCATCATCATGACGACGAACGCGGGCGCCGAGGCGATGGGCAAGGCAGTGATCGGCTTCACGAATCGCCGCGAGGCGGGCGACGAGATGGTCGACATCAAGCGCATGTTCACGCCGGAGTTCCGCAACCGTCTGGACGCGACGATCAGCTTCCGTGCGCTCGATGAGGAAATCATCATGCGCGTGGTCGACAAGTTCCTGATGCAGCTGGAAGATCAGCTGCACGAGAAGAAGGTCGATGCGCTGTTCACCGATGCGCTGCGCAAGCATCTGGCGAAGCACGGTTTCGATCCGTTGATGGGCGCGCGGCCAATGCAGCGCCTGATCCAGGACACGATCCGTCGCGCGCTCGCCGACGAGCTGCTGTTCGGCAAGCTGATGAACGGCGGCCGCGTGACGGTCGACGTCGATGCGGACGACAAGGTGCAGTTGACCTTCGACGAGCATCCGGCGCCGCGTAATCCGAATCCTGAGGCGGTGGAAGTCGAGTGATGTCAGTCAGGCCGGCACTGAGTCAAGCTGGCCAGACGCCAAAAACAGAACGGCGCGGGTTTTTATCCCGCGCCGTTTTTTTATGCTCTGATCTTCTGCTCGCGGCGCGCGCGCTGAACGCCGCAGCCGCCGCGTCGCAGCAATCGATCAATGCTTGCCGGTGCTGCCAAACCCGCCCGCGCCGCGCGCGCTTTCCTCGAAGTCCTCGACGATGTTGAACCTGGCCTGCACGACCGGCACGATCACCAGTTGCGCGAGGCGTTCCATCGGGTTCAGCACGAACGTCGTCTCGCCGCGATTCCACGTCGAAATCATCAGTTGGCCCTGGTAGTCGGAATCGATCAGGCCGACCAGATTGCCGAGCACGATCCCATGCTTGTGGCCCAGACCCGAGCGCGGCAGAATCAGCGCCGCATAGCCGGGGTCGCCGACGTGGATCGCGAGTCCGGTCGGCACCAGCGCGGTTTCGCCGGGTTTCAGCGTCAGCGGTTCGTCGAGGCAGGCGCGCAGATCGAGGCCGGCGCTACCGGTCGTCGCGTAAGCGGGGAGCTGTTCGCGCATGCGCTGATCGAGAATCTTCAGGTCGAGTTTCATTCAGGTTCGATAGTGGGGGTGGGTTTGGTGAAGGGGCACACGGCTGACTGGCAAAACCTCTGAGATCAAGCCGCCTGGTTCGAGCCGAGCTGAAATGCGTCAGCGAGCAGTTCGTAGGAGCGCAAACGCGCGCGATAGCTGCCCGCGACGGTCAGCACCATCAGCTCGTCGGCCTGGAACTGCTGCCGCAACTCCGTAAGCCGCTCGGTCACGCGCTCAGGCGTGCCGATGATGCTGCGTGGTTTTTCGCGATCGATCACGAGCTGTTCGCGCTCGCCATATTCCTGCGCGATGCCTTGCTCGATCGACGGAATCGGTTCGTTCAGACCATACGCCATCTGCACGCGACGTAGATCGACGGCTTTTTCGAGGTCCGCGGCTTCCTGCTCGGTATCCGCGCAGATCACGAAGACCGCGGCCGCCAGATACGGCTGCGACGCCTCGTTGCCAGGCTGGAAGCGCTGGCGATACGCCAGCGCGACTTGCTTGCCGAAATGCGCGTTGATGAAATGCGCGAACGAGAAGCGGATGCCGAGCTGCGCCGCGAGCAGACCGCCGAATTCGCTCGAGCCGAGCACCCACAGTTGCGGGCGCGTATCGACTTGCGGCTGCAGCAGCACACCCTGCGCGAGATGATCGTCGGGCAGCGCGCCGTGCATGAGGCCGAGCAGCTCGGCGACCTGCTGCGGAAAAATCTCGCCGCGATTGTAAGCGCCGGCCGCGACCGCCTGCGCGGTGCGCATGTCGCCGCCCGGCGCGCGTCCGACGCCGAGATCGACGCGGTTCGGAAATAGCGCCTCGAGCATCATGAACTGCTCGGCGACTTTGAACGGGCTGTAGTACGGCAGCATGATGCCGCCCGAGCCGATGCGAATGCGTTTGGTCACGCTGCCGAGGCGCGCCAGCATCACTTCAGGGCATGGGTTCGACACGCCCCGCAGGCCGTGGTGCTCGGCGCACCAATAGCGCGTGTAGCCGAGGTCGTCGGCGAGCTGCGCGAGTTCGATGGTCGCGGCGATCGCGTCCGCAACCGAATGGCCGGCGATCACCGGTGTTTGATCGAGCACGGAGAGTAGCGTCATGGCAGTAGTGCTCCAGATGGTTCCGGTCGGCTAGCCGGGCAAAGGCGGGAGAGCCACAGGGGCCCACCGCCGCTCGCTCGTTCAGCCAACCGGACTGATGCCAGCCGGCACACGCTTCGCGATTTCCGCGATCAGCGCGCGCGCCAGCGTCTGCTTGTCGGCGCGTGGCAGCTTCGTCGCGCGGCCTGCTTCGAACAGAACCACTTCATTGTCGTCGAGCCCGAACGTTTGCGGCCCCAGATTGCCGATCAGCAGCGGCACGTTCTTGCGCGCGCGCTTTTCCTCGCCGTGGACTTCGAGATTGTCGCTTTCGGCGGCGAAGCCGACCGCGAAAGGCGGCTTCGGCAGCCGGGCGACCGCCGCGAGGATGTCCGGATTTTCGACGAATGAAAAGCTCGGCAGCGTGCGCTCGGCGGTCTTCTTGATCTTCTGATCGCTGACGTGGTCGACGCGCCAGTCGGCCACCGCCGCGACGCCGATAAAGATGTCCGCTTGGGCGACCGCGCGCATCACCGCGTCGTGCATCTGCTGCGCGGTCTGCACGTCCTCGCGCAATACGCCCCACGGCGTTTCCAGCGCGACCGGACCAGCCACCAGATGCACGTCGGCGCCGGCCTGCTGCGCGGCGCGCGCGAGCGCGAAGCCCATCTTGCCGCTCGAGCGATTGGTGATGCCGCCGCACCGGGTCGAGCGGTTCGAAGGTCGGCCCGGCGGTCAAGAGCACACGGCGGCCGGACAGGATCTTCGGCGCGAAGAACGACGCGATCGCCTCGTAGGTCGCGGCCGCTTCGAGCATGCGGCCATCGCCGATCTCCCCGCAGGCCTGCGGGCCCGAATCGGGGCCGAGCACTTCGACGCCGTCCGCGCGCAATTGCGCGACGTTGCGTTGCGTGGCCGGGTTTTGCCACATCTGCCGGTTCATCGCCGGCACGACGAGCAGCGGGCAGTCGCGCGCGATGCACAGAGTCGACAGCAGATCGTCGGCCATGCCGTGCGCGAGCTTGGCGAGGAAGTCGGTCGACGCCGGCGCGATCACGATCGCATCGGCTTCGCGCGACAGATCAATGTGCGCCATGTTGTTCGGCACGCGAGCGTCCCACTGGCTCGTGTAGACCGGCCGGCCCGACAGCGCCTGCATCGTGATGGGGGTGATGAACTGCGTGGCCGCATCGGTCATGACGACCTGCACGGTCGCGCCTGCCTTGGTCAGCAGACGCGTGAGTTCGGCGATCTTGTAGCAGGCGATGCCGCCCGTCATGCCGAGGACGAGGTGTTTGCCTGCGAGTTCAGCGGTTGCCAACGAAAGCCTCCGACAAAGCGTGATCGCGAGGCGGCGCGAGGGCGTTGCCCGTCGCCGTCGCCGCGCGTTTCAAACCGGACGTGAGGCGCGGCTCTCGCAACCGCGGCCGTGCCTCACGTCGGCGACGTTAGCGTGTGCCGCGTACCCGCCGCAACTCGTCGATCACGAGCAGGATCGCACCGATCGTGATCGCGCTGTCGGCGAGATTGAACGCCGGCCAGTGCCAGCCGCCCACGTGGAAGTCGAGGAAGTCGATCACGTGGCCGTACGCGAGCCGGTCGATCACATTGCCGAGCGCGCCGCCGAGAATCAGCGCGAGCGCCGTGCAGAACATTTTCTGCCCGCTATGCCGCTTGAGCAGGTAGCAGATCACGAGCGCCGCGACCACGCCGAGCGCGGTGAACGCCCAGCGCTGCCAGCCGCCCGCCATCGCCAGGAAGCTGAACGCGGCGCCGCGGTTGAACACGAGAATCAGGTTGAAGAACGGCGTAACTTCGTGCGGCACACCGTAGGCGAACACTTTGCGCACCGCGATTTTCGTCAGCTGGTCGAACAGGATGACGATCAGCGCGATGCCGAGCCAGGGTGCGAGCGAGCCGCTCGCGGTGGACGTTTTCGACATGGTTCTCGCCATTATGCCGCGCTCCTCGTTTCGCCACTGCCGAACAGATTGCTGAAGCAGCGGCCGCACAGCGACGGATGCTCGGCATTCGCGCCGACGTCCGCGCGATAGTGCCAGCAGCGTTCGCACTTCAGGTACTTCGAGGCGATCACTTCGACACCTTCGTCCGCTTCGCTATCGACCTTGACGACGGTTGCCGCCGACGTGATCAGTACGAACTTCAGGTCGTCGCCGAGGCTCGCGAGCGCGTCGTAACGCGCGCCGCTCGCGCGGATTTCGACTTCCGCCTGGAGCGACGAGCCGATCAGGTTCGCGACCCGCGCCTCTTCGAGCGCCTTGGTCACGTCGCCGCGGACCGCGCGCAGCAGGGTCCACTTGTCGAGCAGCGCGCCCGCGTCCGGCACGGCCGGGTACGCGTGGTAAGTCTCGGTGAAGATCGTTTCGCTGTCCGGCTGGAACACCTTCCACGCTTCTTCCGCGGTAAACGACAGGAACGGCGCCATCACGCGCAGCAGGCCGTGTGCGATGTGATAGAGCGCGGTCTGCGCCGAGCGGCGCGCGACCGAATCCGCCGCGGTCGTGTACAGGCGGTCCTTCAGCACGTCGAGGTAGAAGCCGCCCAGGTCTTCCGAGCAGAACGTCTGCAGCTTGGCGACGACCGGGTGGAAGTCGTACTTCTCGTAGTGCGAGAGGATGTCGTTCTGCAGGTTCGCCGACAGCGCCACCGCGTAACGGTCGATCTCGAGCCAGTCTTCGACCGGACGCGCATGCTGCGCGAAGTCGAAGTCCGACAGGTTCGCGAGCAGGAAGCGCAGCGTATTGCGGATACGGCGATAGCCTTCCGTGACGCGCTTCAGGATTTCCTCGGAGATCGCGAGTTCGCCCGAGTAGTCGGTCGACGCGATCCACAGGCGGATGATTTCCGCGCCGAGGCGGTTCGCGACTTCATGCGGATCGATGCCGTTGCCGAGCGACTTGCTCATCTTGCGGCCTTCGCCGTCGACGGTGAAGCCGTGGGTGAGCAGCGCGTTGTAGGGCGGGCGGCCATCGAGCATCGAGGCGGTCAACAGCGACGAATGGAACCAGCCGCGATGCTGGTCCGAGCCTTCGAGGTACAGGTCGGCCGGGAACTGCAGCTCGTCCTTGTGCGAGCCGCGCAGCACGTGCCAGTGCGTGGTGCCCGAGTCGAACCACACGTCGAGCGTGTCGCGGTTCTTTTCGTACAGGTTGGCGTCGTCGCCGATCAGCTCACGCGGATCGAGCGTCTGCCATGCCTCGATGCCTTCCCTCTCGACACGCTGCGCGACCTGTTCGAGCAACTCCAGCGTGCGCGGATGCAGCTCGCCGGTTTCCTTGTGCACGAAGAACGCCATCGGCACGCCCCACTGGCGCTGGCGCGACAGCGTCCAGTCCGGGCGGTTCGCGATCATGCTGAAGAGGCGCTGCTTGCCCCACGACGGATAGAACGCCGTGTTCTCGATGCCTTCGAGCGCGGTCTCGCGCAGCGTCTTGTCGCCGTCGTTCGGCTTCACGTCCATGCCGGCGAACCACTGCGAAGTGGCGCGGTAGATGATCGGCGTCTTGTGGCGCCAGCAGTGCATGTAGCTGTGCGTGTACTTTTCGGTGCGCAGCAGCGCGCCGGCGCCTTGCAGCGCCTCGACGATCTGCGGATTCGCCGCCCAGATCGACAGGCCGCCGAACAGTGCGAGCGATTCGATGTAGCGGCCGTCGCCCATCACCGGGTTGATGATGTCCGAGTCGGCCATGCCGTGCGACTTGCACGACACGAAGTCTTCCACGCCGTACGCGGGCGACGAGTGCACGATGCCGGTGCCGGTTTCGGTCGTCACGTAGTCGCCGAGATAGACCGGCGCGGTGCGCTTGTAGCCCGGATGCGCGGACGCGAGCGGATGGTTGAAGCGCAGGTTCACGAGCTTTTCGCCCGGCGTCGTCGCGACGACCGTGCCTTCGAGGCCGTACAGCTTCAGGCAGGCCTCGACGCGTTCCTCGGCGAGGATCAGCAGGCCGCGCGGCGTGTCGACGAGCGCGTAGACGATTTCCGGGTGCAGGTTCAGCGCCTGGTTGGCGGGAATGGTCCACGGCGTGGTGGTCCAGATCACGATGCCGCCTTCGTTGCGCGGCAGCGCGGCAAGGCCGAACGCCTGCGCGGTCTTCTCCGGTTCGGCGAAGCTGAATAGCACGTCGATGGTCGGATCGGTCTTGTCCTTGTACTCGACTTCCGCTTCAGCGAGCGCCGAGCCGCAGTCGAAACACCAGTTGACCGGCTTCAGGCCGCGGAACACGTAGCCCTTTTCCATGATTTTCGCGAGCGCGCGGATTTCGCCGGCTTCGTTCGCGAAGTTCATCGTCTTGTACGGATTGTCCCAGTCGCCGAGCACGCCGAGGCGGCGGAAGCCGGCCTTCTGCTTCTCGATCTGCTCGGTCGCGTAGGCGCGCGCCTTCTGCATCACTTCGGCCGCCGGCAGCGACTTGCCGAACTGCTTTTCGATCTGGATTTCGATCGGCATGCCGTGGCAGTCCCAGCCCGGCACGTAGACCGCGTCGAAGCCCGCGAGATTGCGCGCCTTGACGATCATGTCTTTCAGGATCTTGTTCACCGCGTGGCCGAGGTGGATGTCGCCGTTCGCATACGGCGGCCCGTCGTGCAGGATGAACTTCGTGCGGCCCTTGGAGGCGGCGCGGATCTTGTCGTACACCTTGCGTTCCTGCCAGTCCTTGACCCATTGCGGCTCGCGCTTGGGCAAGTCGCCGCGCATCGGAAACGGCGTGTCGAGCAGGTTGACCGGGTAGCGGGACTGCGGTTTCGAATCGGCTTTCTTGTTGCTCATGATGTGGGTGGCGGTGAATTCGTTTCTATGCGTAGCGGCGCGCGGATTGCGCGCTGCGCGAGGAGCGGGGCGCGCCCGGCAGGCGGCTCCGCGTGAAGCCCGGATGCCCTTCGATGCGCGGCGACGGTTCGTGCGGCGCGGCGCGCCGGCCCGAACCGCGGCGGTTATCTAATTCGGTCGGTGGCCGAGGTGGCGAAACCGGTGGAACGGCTGCCCGGCGTGCCGGCACCGACCGCGGCGAACCATGCGCGCGCATTGGCGACGTCGCGCGCGATCGCGGCGGTCAGCGTTTCGAGGTCGATGAACTTCTCCTCGTCGCGCAGCTTCTTCAGAAATTCGACGCGCACGAGTTTGCCATACGCGTCGCCGTGCCAATCGAGCAGGTGCACTTCCAGCAGCACGCGGCCGGAATCGTCGACGGTGGGGCGCAGGCCGAGGCTCGCGACGCCCGGCAGCGGGTGCTCGGCGATGCCGTGCACCTGCACGACGAAGATGCCGGCCAGAGCCGGACGCTTGTGCGTGATCGGCAGATTAAGCGTCGGAAAGCCGAGATCGCGGCCGAGCTTCATGCCATGCGTAACGTGGCCGCTGATCAGATAGTCGCGGCCGAGCGCGGCGCGCGCCGAGTCGAGGTCGCCCGCGACCAGCGCCGCGCGCACGCCCGAGCTCGAGATGCGCGCGCCCGACGGATCGGCGACCGTCGCCATCTGTTCGACCTCGAAGCCGTAATGCTTGCCGGCTTCGCGCAGCGACGCGAAATCGCCGGCCCGCTTCGCGCCGTAGCGGAAGTCGTCGCCGATCATGATCCAGCGCGCGTGCAAGCCGTTGACGATGATCCGCTCGACGAACGCATCTGGCGACTGGCTCGCGAACGTGTGATTGAAGTGCTCGACGACGACCCGGTCGACTCCGTTGGTGCGCAGCGCCTCGAGCTTGTCGCGCAGCATCGCGATGCGCGGCGGCGCGCCGGCCGGGTTGAAGAACTCGCGCGGGTGCGGCTCGAAGGTCATCACGCAGACGGGCAGGCCGCGCGCGTTGGCGGCCGCGCGCACGTGCGCGAGCAGAGCCTGGTGGCCGCGGTGGACACCGTCGAAGTTGCCGATGGTCAGCGCGCACGGCGCGCGGCTCTCGGCATTGGGAAGACCGCGGAAGACTCTCACGATAGCGGGTTGCAGCGGTTGCTGCGATTGCAATAGGGACGCGGGAAGGGTGCCGCAAAACAATCGATTATAAACGCTTGGCGCAATAGACGGCTGCGCGGTCGCGGTCGGGCGATTGCCGAATGATAAAATCCGCGCATGAAAAAACTCGTCATCCTGATTTCCGGGCGGGGTAGCAACATGGAAGCCATCGTGCGCGCTTGCGCGAGCGAAGGCTGGCCGGCGCGGGTCGCCGCCGTGATTGCCAACCGTCCCGATGCCGCGGGGCTCGCGTTCGCGGCGTCGCACGGCATCGCCACGGCGGTGGTCGACCACCGCCAGTTCCCGGATCGCGACAGCTTCGACGCGGCGCTGGCCGAGCAGATCGACGCTATCGCGCCGGACCTCGTCGTGCTCGCGGGCTTCATGCGGGTGCTGACCGAGCGCTTCGTCGACCATTACGCCGGGCGCATGCTGAATGTGCACCCGTCGCTGCTGCCGAGCTTTCCGGGCCTGAAGACTCACCAGCAGGCGCTCGACGCCGGCGTGCGGTTCCACGGCGCGTCGGTGCATTTTGTCACATCAAAGCTGGATCACGGGCCGATCGTCGTGCAGTCGGCCGTGCCCGTCGAGGCGGGCGATACCGCACAGACGCTCGCCGCACGCGTGCTCGCCACCGAGCACATCATTTATCCACGCGCGGTGCGCTGGTTCGTCGAAGGGCGTCTCGCTCTGGACGGCTCGCGCGTCACGCTTACGCCGTCGGAGCCGCAATGGCTCTTTGCCGGTTACACCGCCGGAGAGGGCGCATGAGATTGCATGGTTTCCTGATTGGACAAACTGAAACGCTGCTGGCCGAAGTACTGCGGCTGAACGGCCCCGCGGACGCCACCACGAGCCGCTTCTTCCGCGCGCATCCGAAGCTCGGCCACGCCGAGCGCGGTGTGATCGCCGAGGCGGTGTTCGCCGTGCTGCGCCGCCGGATGGAGTTCGCGCATCTGGCCGAAAGCGGCACCGGCAGCCCGGCGCGCCGCATGGCCCTGCTGGGCCTGATGCAAACGGTCGGACGCTCGGCGTTGAAGCCGTTCGTCAGCGAGGCCGAGGCGACGTGGCTCGAACACGTGTCGAAGATCGATCCGGAAAGCCTGCCGCTGCGGATTCGCCTGAATCTGCCCGACTGGATCTGCCAGGCTTTGAGCACGCGGTTCGAGGGTCCCGAACTCGCGCAGCTGGCCGCCGCGCTGAACTACCCGGCGCCGCTGGATCTGCGCGCGAATCCGATCAAGGCGAGCCGCGACGACGTGCTGGGCGCGCTGTCGAAGGCCGGCATCGAGGCGGGCGCGACGCCGTTTGCGCCGCTCGGCGTGCGCGTGGTCGGCAAGCCGGCATTGACGAAGCTCGACGCGTTCCAGCAGGGCTGGCTCGAAGTGCAGGACGAGGGCAGCCAGCTGCTGTGCTCGCTGGTCGCGCCGCGGCGCGGCGAGATGATCGTCGATTTCTGCGCGGGCGCGGGCGGCAAGACGCTGGCGCTCGGCGCGGCGATGCGCTCGACCGGCCGACTCTACGCGTTCGACATCTCCGAGCGTCGCCTCGCGAAGCTGAAGCCACGGCTCGCGAGGAGCGGCCTGTCGAACGTGAATCCGGTACTGATCGACAGCGAACACGACGCGAAGATCAAGCGTCTGGCTGGCAAGATCGACCGCGTGCTCGTCGATGCGCCGTGCAGCGGCCTCGGCACGCTGCGCCGCAATCCGGATCTGAAGTGGCGCCAGTCGCCGGAGTCGATCGCCGAGCTGGCGCCGAAGCAGGCGTCGATTCTCGCGAGCGCGGCGCGCCTCGTGAAGAAGGGCGGGCGGCTCGTCTATGCCACGTGCTCGATTCTCGACGCGGAAAACGAGGCGGTCGTGCAGCAGTTTCTCGCCGATCACACTGATTTCGCGCTGGTGCCCGTGCGCGACGTGCTCGCCGAGCAGCGCATCGAGTTGGAGATGGGCGACTACCTGTCGCTGTGGCCGCACCGCCACGCGACCGACGGCTTCTTCGCCGCCGTGCTGGAGCGCCAGAGCTAGGCAACCCGCTGCAGGCCGGCGCGCGCGGATTGGCTGATGAATCCGCACGTGCCGGCGATTTCGGCGACATCATGCACACGACTTTTCCCCACATGTTCAGCGATATCGCGCGCGACTTCGGTCAGCCCGTGATGCTGTGGCAGGTCGCGATCCTGCTCGGGACTCTGCTCGTCGCGTGGCTGCTCGCGCGGACGCTGCGCCGCCGGATCAAGCGGTCGCAAGCGCCGCGCTACGAGAGCCTGCGCTTCGGCATGGAAAGTCTGGATCGAGCGGCTTTTCCGCTGATCGGCGCGGCGCTCGTGTGGCTCGCGCGGGCGATCGCCGGCCAGTTCATGGACACCGCGCTGCTCGATCTGGCGCTGGTGCCGCTCGTCGGCATCGGGCTGATCTACATCGTGTTCTTCTTCGCGCGACGGGTGTTCAACCGCGAAGGGGGCGAGCATCCGTGGCTGTTTCTGGTCGAGAAAATCGTGTCGGTGGTCGTTTGGGTCGGCATGGTGCTCACGCTGTTGGGCATTCAGAACGCCGTGATCGCATGGATGGACAGCGTGAGCTTCCGCGTCGGCAATGCGCATATGACGCTGCTGTCGCTGATCACTGGGCTGCTGTGGGTCGCGGTCACGATGATCGTCGCGATGTGGCTCGGCTCGTCGTTCGAAGACCGCCTGATGCGCTCGAAGACGCTCGACGCGAATCTGAAGGTGGTGGTCGCGCGCGTCGGCCGCGCGGCCTTCGTGCTCGCGGCGATCCTGATCAGCCTGTCGATCGTCGGCATCGACATCACGGTGCTCGGTGTGTTCGGGGGCGCGCTCGGCGTCGGGCTCGGCTTCGGCATGCAGAAGATCGCGAGCAACTACGTGTCGGGCTTCATCATCCTGCTCGACCGCTCGTTGCGGATCGGCGACGCGATCAACGTGGGCGGCCTGCAGGGCCGCGTCACGCAGATCCGCACGCGCTATACCGTCGTGCGCGGACTCGACGGTATCGAAACGCTGATTCCGAACGAGAAATTGATCACCGACGTCGTACAGAACCAGTCGTCGTTTCTGACTCGTGGCCACGCGAGGGTGCCCGTGCAGATCGCCTACACATCCGACGTCGAGCAGGCGATGACGCTGCTCGCCCTGGCCGCGGCCGACGTGCCGCGGGTGCTGAGCGAGCCGGCGCCGACGCCATTTCTGGTCGGTTTCGGCCCGGACGGCATCAATCTCGAGTTGGGCTTCTGGATCGAAGACGCGGCGAGCGGCACACGTGGCGTGCTCTCGGCGGTCAACCGCAACATCTGGCGTCTCTTTTCCGAGCACGGCATCAGGATTCCGCTTGCGCAACGTGAGGTGCGCATCGTCGGTCAGGCCGGCGGCGCAATGCCGCACCCGGCAGCAATGACCGATGCGGTGCCCGACACCGCGACCGGTTCAGCGCTCGGGCCCGCCGACGGGGCCGCCAACGGCGATCGTTAGAGCGAGCTTTTGGCCGTCGCAAGTGATGCGCCAGTGCCGAGGCAATCGCTATCGGCTTGATAGCGCACAAAAAATCCCTATTTGTTACAAACACTTGGAACGCTTCCAGTAGAATATCGTCCTATCCCGCTGTATGCTTTCACTTTCATGACACGCGCGCCGCGTGTGCTTCGTATCTCTCGTTCTGCAGGTAACTTACCTTGTTGAATTCTTTGCTTGATTTCCTTGCCCACGGACTGCTGCATTTCTCGTGGTGGCAACTCATCGTGTACACGCTGATCGTGACGCACATCACGATCATCGGCGTGACCGTCTATCTGCATCGCTGCCAGGCGCACCGCGCGCTGGATCTGCACCCGATTGCGAGCCATTTTTTCCGTTTCTGGCTGTGGATGACCACCGGCATGCTGACCGGCCAGTGGGCGGCGATTCACCGCAAGCATCACGCGAAGTGCGAAACCGAAGAGGATCCGCACAGCCCGCAGACGCGCGGCATCTGGAAGGTGTTGCTCGAAGGCGCCGAACTCTATCGCACCGAAGCAAAAAACGAAGAAACGATGCGCAAGTTCAGTCACGGTACGCCGAATGACTGGCTCGAGCGCAACGTCTACACGAAATACCCGATCCTCGGCGTGAGCCTGATGATGGTGATCAACGTCGCGCTGTTCGGCGTCGTCGGTCTGACCATCTGGGCCGTGCAGATGGTGTGGATTCCTTTCTGGGCCGCGGGCGTGGTCAACGGTCTTGCGCACTTCTGGGGCTATCGCAACTTCAATTCGTCGGATGCGAGCACCAACATTTTCCCGTGGGGCATCATCATCGGTGGCGAGGAACTGCATAACAATCACCACACGTATGCGACGTCCGCGAAGCTGTCGAACAAGTGGTACGAGTTCGACATCGGCTGGATGTACATCCGCATCATGCAGGCGTTTCGTCTGGCCAAGGTGAAGAAGATCGCGCCGACGCCGCGCCTGACCACCGGCAAGCTCGTGCTCGATCAGGACACGCTGCAGGCCGTGCTCGCGAACCGCTACGAAGTGATGGAGCGTTACGCGAAGGCGATCAAGCGCGCGTACCGTCAGGAGCTCGCGCATCTGAAGGAAGTCGGCGCGCGCGAGAAGTATCAGGTGATGCGCGGTGCGCGTAGCTGGTTCCACAAGGAAGAGGCGGGCCTTAATGAGCCGCAGAAGCTCCAGCTGCCGCAGATTTTCGCGAGCAGCCAGAAGCTGAAGACCTACATCGATATGCGCAACGAACTGGCGGCGATGTGGGAGCGCTCCAACGCGTCGCGCGAGCAATTGCTGGCGCAATTGCAGGACTGGTGCCATCGCGCCGAGCAGAGCGGCATCAAGGCGCTGCAAGACTTCGCGATGCGACTGCGTCGATATGCCTGAAATCTATTAAAATTTCAGGACGTCACAAAACCCCGCGTTGGCGGGGTTTTTGCGTTTTTGGGCCGTGGAAACGCATCGCGCGTGTTGCGCGAGTGGCAAGCCGCGGCGGCCAGGTGAGGTGAGAGGAGATGATGGAGCAGCAGGCGATCAGGACCGTCGAATTCGATCGGCCTCAGGCGCAGGGCACGACCTGCGGGATCGGGCAGGCGTGGGCGAAGGTGCCCGAGACGCCGTCCGCGGAAGAGAAGCGGGCGCTGAAGGCGCGCATCCGCGAATTGCTCAAGCGCGAGAAAGCGGTGCTGGTCGCGCATTATTATGTCGACGCTGAATTGCAGGAGCTCGCAGACGAAACCGGCGGCTGCGTGGCCGATTCGCTGGAAATGGCGCGCTTCGGGCGCGATCACGAAGCGCAGACGCTGGTGGTCGCGGGCGTGCGCTTCATGGGTGAGACCGCAAAAATTCTCAGTCCGGACAAGCGCATTCTCATGCCGGATCTGGACGCGACCTGTTCGCTCGACCTCGGCTGTCCGGCCGACGAGTTCTCGGCATTCTGCGACGCACACCCGGACCGCACGGTGGTCGTGTACGCGAACACGAGCGCAGCCGTGAAGGCGCGCGCGGACTGGATGGTAACGTCGTCGATCGGTTTGGAGATCGTCGCCGATCTGCATGCGCGCGGCGAGAAGATCATCTGGGCACCGGACCGTCATCTCGGTAGCTACATCCAGGGCAAGACCGGCGCGGACATGCTGATGTGGCAGGGCTCATGCCTCGTGCACGACGAATTCAAGGGCATCGAGCTCGATCTGCTGCGCGCCGAATATCCGCACGCGAAGGTGCTCGTGCATCCGGAGTCGCCGGCCAACGTGGTCGCGCTGGCGGACGTCGTCGGCTCGACCACGCAGTTGATCGACGCTGCGCAGAAGCTCGACGCGACGCACTTCATCGTCGCGACCGACCTCGGCATCCTGCACAAGATGCAACTCGCCGCGCCCGGCAAGACACTGATTGCCGCGCCGACGGCCGGCAACAGCGCGACCTGCAAGAGCTGCGCGCATTGCCCGTGGATGGCGATGAACGGCCTCGCGAATCTGGCCGATGTGCTGGAGCGCGGCCATAACGAGATCTTCGTCGATCGCGCGATCGGTGAGCGGGCGCGTCTGCCGATCGACCGTATGCTCGATTTCGCGGCACGTCACAAGAAGCGCGTGCAGGCGAGCGGCGATCTCGCGCGCGACGCGCAACTCTATTCGAACGTGGGAGCAGCGTAATGACGGTGGTGCAGAAGGCGCCCGAGCAGGCAGTGGCGCGCGATGGGGCCAACGCAACATCGCCGCTTTTCGCCGAGATTTACGCGCAGTACGGCGAGGCGTTCGACGCTGCGCTCGCGCGCAACGTCGCCGATGCGCTCGCCGAAGATATCGGTAGCGGCGATCAGACCGGCCGCCTCGTGCCTGCCGATGACGTTCGCAACGCGCGCATCATCGTGCGCGAGGAAGCGGTGCTATGCGGCGTGCCTTGGTTCGACGCGGTGATGCGTGCGGTCGATCCGCGCATCGAAGTTCAATGGCGTTACCGCGAGGGCGACCGCATGAGCGCCGATACGACGGTCTGCGATCTGCGCGGGCCGGTACGGGCGCTGCTGACCGCCGAGCGTAACGCGATGAATTTCCTGCAACTGCTGTCGGGCGTGGCAAGCGCAACCCGCCGCTATGTCGACGCGATTGCCCACACGAGCACCCGCGTTCTCGATACGCGCAAGACACTGCCGGGTTTGCGGCTCGCGCAGAAGTACGCGGTGCGCGTCGGCGGCGGTGCCAATCAGCGACTCGCGTTGTACGACGGCATTCTGATCAAGGAGAACCACATTGCGGCGGCCGGCGGAGTGGGTGCGGCGATGGACGCGGCTCTCGCGTTGAATGCGGGCGTGCCCATCCAGATCGAAGTCGAAACGCTCGAACAACTGGAAACCGCGCTCGCGCATCGGGCGGAGTCGATTCTGCTCGACAACTTCTCGTTCGCCATGATGCGCGAGGCGGTTCGCGTCACGGCCGGGCGCGCGGTGCTCGAGGTGTCCGGCGGCGTCAATTTTGAGACCGTGCGCACGATCGCGGAGACGGGCGTGGATCGCGTGTCGATTGGTGCGCTGACCAAGGACGTGCGTGCAACTGACTACTCGATGCGGATCATTTGAGCGTCGCGCGTCTTAGCGCATCGATCGACGCCCACGACGATTGAACAAGGCCATTGCCGGAGTTTGCCGGCAATGGCCTTGTTATTTGCGGCGCCGTTTCAGCGTACGCTCCGGCGCGATGCCATCAGGCATTCGGCCTGCGGACATACTTTGGCGTGAGCACCGTCGGCAGCGCCTTGGGCAATGTGGCCGGCCAGTCGCGACTGAAATGCAGGCCGCGGCTTTCGCGCCGCGAGCGCGCGCCGTCCACGATCAGGGACGCCACGTCGACCAGATTGCGCAGCTCCAGCAGATCGCGGCTTACCTTGAAGTTCGCGTAGTACTCGTGGATTTCGTCGCGCAACAGCGCGAGCCGGTGCTTCGCGCGCTCGAGCCGTTTGTCGGTGCGCACGATGCCGACGTAGTTCCACATCAGCCGGCGCAGTTCGTCCCAGTTGTGCGCGACCACCACTTCCTCGTCCGGATCGGACACGCGGCTTTCGTCCCAAGCCGGCAGCGGCGCATGCACGGCGGCGGCGAAGCCTTCCGCTTCGATCGCCTCGGCAGCGGCGCGGCCGATCACGAGGCATTCGAGCAGCGAATTGCTGGCCAGCCGGTTCGCGCCGTGCAGGCCGGTGCAGGACGTTTCGCCGACCGCGTAGAGACCCGCGAGGTCAGTGCGCCCCGCCAGATCGGTGACGACGCCGCCGCACGTGTAATGCGCGGCCGGCACCACCGGAATCGGCTCTTTCGTGATGTCGATGCCGAACTCGAGGCAGCGGGCGAGGATCGTCGGGAAATGCTCGTGCAGGAACGCGGCCGACTGGTGGCTGATGTCGAGGTACACGCAGTCGATACCGCGTTTCTTGATCTCAAAGTCGATCGCCCGCGCGACGATATCGCGCGGCGCAAGCTCCGCGCGCTCGTCGTGATTGGGCATGAAGCGTGTGCCGTCGGGCAGCTTCAGAATGCCGCCTTCGCCGCGCACTGCTTCCGAAATCAGGAACGACTTCGCGTACGGGTGAAACAGGCACGTCGGGTGGAACTGGATGAATTCCATGTTCGCCACGCGACAGCCGGCGCGCCATGCCATCGCGATGCCGTCGCCGGTCGCGGTGTCGGGGTTGGTCGTGTACAGGTACACCTTGCCCGCGCCGCCGGTCGCGAGCACCGTATGCGGCGCTTCGATCGTAACGGTGCGGCCGCTTTGCAGATCGAGCGCATACAGACCATGGCAGCGGCGGCCGGGTAGGCCGAGGCGTTCGGACGTAATCAGGTCGATCGCGTGATGATCTTCGAACAGCGTGATGTTCGGATGATGGCGCACCTGCTCGCTGAGCGTGGCGACGACCGCATGGCCGGTCGCGTCGGCCGCATGAATGATCCGGCGATGGCTATGGCCGCCTTCGCGCGTCAGATGAAAGCCCAGCTCGGCGGCGTCGTCTTTCGTGAATGGCACGCCCTGTTCGATCAGCCATTCGATCGCATCGCGCCCATGCTCGACGATAAAGCGCGTCGCAGCCTCGTCGCACAGACCGCCACCCGCGATCAGCGTGTCGCGCACGTGATTTTCGACGCTGTCCGCGGAATCCAGCACCGCGGCGATACCGCCTTGCGCCCAGTCGCTCGCGCCCTCGGTCAGCGATCGCTTGGCGATCACAGCAACGCGCCGTGTCTGCGCGAGGTTGAGCGCGACGCTCAAACCAGCCAGACCGCTACCGACAATCGCCACATCGAATTCCATTACCCACATCTCCGTCTTTCATTTTGCGATGACGGCGTGCGAACCGCACGCCGCGAAAACGACAAAGGATACGCGCCACGACGCACTAGCGAAAGCAGGCCGAACGGAATAGGGCGATTTGCGCGGGCATTGCTGCGCTATCGCGAAGCCCGCCCAAAAACAAAAAAGCCTCGCACGGATGCGAGGCTTTTCATGTTTTTGCCTTCGTCAGGCTGGAGAGCCAAGATTACTTGATCTTGGTTTCCTTGTAGTCAACGTGCTTGCGGATGACCGGATCAAACTTCTTGATCAGCATCTTTTCCGGCATGTTGCGTTTGTTCTTCGTGGTCGTGTAGAAGTGACCCGTGCCTGCGGTCGATTCCAGCTTGATCTTGTCGCGTGCGCCTTTCGCCATGATTTACTCCTTAGGCTTCACCGCGTGCGCGCAGGTCTGCGAGCACAGCGTCGATACCGTTCTTGTCGATCAGGCGCAGGCCGGCGTTCGAAATACGCAGACGCACCCAACGGTTTTCGCTTTCCACCCAGATACGGCGGCTTTGCAGGTTCGGCAGGAACCGGCGCTTGGTCTTGTTGTTCGCGTGGGAAACGTTGTTGCCGCTCATCGGCGCTTTCCCAGTTACTTGGCATACGCGTGCCATGAGAGCACTCCTAATACGCTAATTCTGAGTTCGAACGCCGTGAAAGTTTCCCGAAAAGAGCCGCGCTGAGAGTGTGCGAACTTGCGTCGAATTTGCATCGAGGCACTTCGCTACCACAGCCGCCTGACCTTTGCGGAACGCCTTGATGGCTTCGGAACAGGGGGTTGGAAATAGGCAAACCGGAATTCTAGCAGAAAAAAAGCCGCAAAATCAAACCTTATTTGCGACGCCGGGCACGGCGTCGTGCGGTGGCCCTTCCGCTTCCCGCGCTCCAGCAGGCTTGCGTGCGAGCTCCGGCCAGCCGGCGCGGGCGAACGAGTATACGCTGTCCGCGCCGATCACCAGATGATCGATCAGCTGCACATCGACGAGCGCGAGCGCGTCGCGCAGTGTCTGCGTGAGGCGGCAGTCGCTCGCGCTCGGCTCGACGGCGCCGGACGGATGATTGTGCGCAACGATCAGGCTGGCCGCGTTCGCGGCGAGCGCCCGCCGCACGATCTCCCGTGGATACACCGCCATCCGCGTGAGCGAGCCGCGCGCGCTTTCCTCGCAGCGGATCAGCCGATGCCGCGCGTCGAGAAACAGCGACACGAACACCTCCTGCGGCTGTCCGCCGATCAGAAGGCGCAGATAACTTTCGACCGCTTCAGGCGAATTCATCAGCGGGCGCTTGCGCATCTTGTCCACGAGGGAGCGGCGCGCCATTTCCATGATCGCGAGCAACTGCGCCTTTTTTGCAGGGCCAATGCCGCGAATGCCATCGAAATCCTGATAAGTCGCGTCGAGCATCGCGCGCAGTGAGCCGAAACGATCGAGCAGCGTCCGCGCGACGCTGAACACGTCGTGACCGGGCAGGCCGGAGCCGAGCACGAGCGCGATCATTTCGGTGTCCGACAGCACGTCGGGGCCCTGGTCGATCAGTCGCTCGCGCGGCATGTCGCGCCGGAGCCATTTGCCCCGGAACAGTTGCCGCCGGCTGCGGACCGCCGAGTCGGCGGGATCTGAGGGGGTCCTGGCGGAGCGATTGGAGGCGGCTTTCGCGCCGCCCGTGGCGCGTGGGCGCGCCTTCGGTCGCAGTTTTGCCGCAGGTGTTTCGTCGATTGTGCTGGCGAAATCAGCCATATATATAGAGTCCTCCGCGTAAGGTTGACGGCGCACACGCGGCGCAACGCGCCGGACTGCCGTGCCACCCTCACGCGCGACGGACTCAAGCCGGCGCCCGCTAGGTGGCTTACAATAGACGCTTTGCGCACGGCACCCCGACGGTTTGCCACACGCGTCGACTGCGCCCGCGGCGCACGCGTGCAGCGCGCTTCGACTGAGCGAGCATTGCATGAGCATCATCGATATTTCCGAGGTGAAACCCGGTTCACACGTCACGCTGCATTACCGGCTTTCCCTTGCCGATGGCGCCGAAGTGATCAACACGTTCAACGACAAGCCGGGCACGTTGCTGCTCGGTGCAGGTCAACTGGCGCCGCCGCTGGAAGATATTTTGCTGGGTTTGAAGGTGGGCCACCATTCGACCTTTCAGCTAGCGCCGGGTCAGGCGTTCGGCCCACGCAATCCGGATCTGATCCAGCGCGTGTCCCTCGCCACGCTGCGGGAGAACAGCATGATCGGCGAGGATTTTTCCCCGGGTGACCTGGTCGAATTCAACGCGCCGGGCGGCGGGCGCTACGCCGGCGTGCTGAAGGAAGTCGGCGAAACGTCCGCCCTGTTCGATTTCAATCACCCGCTTGCCGGCCAGGCGCTGGCGTTTGAAGTGAAAATCATCGGGATTTTGTAAACATGAGCATCACGGATACGACTCTTGCCGAAGCGGAGATCCTGCTGGCCCAGCCACGCGGTTTCTGCGCCGGCGTCGACCGGGCGATCGAGATCGTCGAGCGAGCCATCAAGCTGTATGGCTCACCGATCTACGTGCGTCACGAAATCGTCCATAACGCCTATGTGGTCGAAGACCTGCGCAAGAAGGGTGCGATCTTCATCGAGAACCTGGAGGAAGTGCCGGCTGGCAACACGGTGATCTTCAGCGCGCATGGCGTGTCGAAAGCCGTGCGTTCGGAGGCGGAGTCACGCGGGCTGCGGGTGTACGACGCGACCTGTCCGCTCGTGACCAAGGTGCATATCGAAGTTGCCAAGATGCGCCAGGACGGTTTCGACATCGTGATGATCGGCCACAAGGGCCACCCGGAAGTGGAAGGCACGATGGGTCAAGCGGCCGAGGGCATGCATCTGGTCGAGGACATCGAAGACGTGCAGGCGCTGCAGCTCGCCGATCCCGAGCGGATCGCGTTCGTCACCCAAACCACGCTGTCGGTCGACGACGCCGCCGAAATCATCGGCGCGCTGAAGGCCAAGTATCCGTCCATCCGTGAGCCGAAGAAGCAGGACATCTGCTATGCCACGCAGAATCGCCAGGACGCCGTGAAGTTCATGGCGCCGAAGTGCGACGTCGTGATCGTCGTCGGCAGTCCGAATAGCTCGAATTCGAACCGCTTGCGCGAGCTCGCCGAGAAGCTCGGCGTACCGGCCTACATGGTCGATTCGCCCGATCAGATCGATCCGGTCTGGGTGGAGGGCAAGCGCCGCATCGGTGTGACCGCCGGTGCGTCGGCGCCCGAGGTGCTCGCCCAGGCAGTGATCGCGCGTCTGCGTGAACTGGGTGTGCGCAACGTGCGTGCGCTAGAAGGCATCGAGGAAAACATCGCGTTTCCGCTGCCGCGCGGGCTCGGTCTGCCAGCCTGACAATCCGTTAGCATCGCTGAAAGGAAAGCGCGCCCTTCGGGCGCGCTTTTTTTATGGCGCGAGTCTGTGGAGGCACTGAGAAAATCAGGTGCGGATCGAATGAATTCGCACGTTTCAGTGCTCTCGCGCACAAACTGTTTTGGAATTGTGATCGGGTGTTTTATTGATTTTCGAGCGATACGCCCCCGTTTTAGCCTAGGCAAAAAGCTTAGGACGAATTAATCATGCACTGAATTGGTGCTCTTGCCGCGCGTGGGATAAAAGGACGTATCCGACGCAAGCCCCGGCCTAGCCGGCATTCACGCCGAGGGACCGCAACACTTGGTGCCATCGGGTTCGGAGACGGTGCAACTGATGCACGCAAACGGATCGCAACCGGGTTGCTCTTTTCCGCGGATTTTGCTTTCAATATCAGGTTGCAATGCAGGAAAACCCCACCGGTTCAACAATATTGCCACCCGCATAATTGGAGTTACAATGCGCGCGTTCTCAAGGCCTTGAGGTCCTGGACAGTGGATTTTGCAAGGCGCAGGAGACCTTACTTGATGCGAGTCAAATTTGCTTACGCCGTGTCCATCGCGGCCGCGGTTGCGATGCTGACCGCGTGCGGCAAGAAACAGGATGGCGAAGCGGCAGCGGGCGCATCGGCGGCTTCGTCCGCTGCGCTCGCCGCCGCGAGCGAAGCGACTATCGTAAAGATTGGTCACGCGGCCCCGTTGACGGGCGGCATCGCGCACCTGGGCAAGGACAACGAAAATGGGGCGCGCCTCGCGGTCGAGGAAATCAATGCGCAGGGTCTGACGATCGACGGTCGCAAGATCCAGCTGCAACTCGACGCGCAGGACGATGCGGCGGACCCGAAAGCGGGCACCGCCGTCGCGCAGAAGCTGGTGGACGATCACGTCGTCGCGGTGATCGGGCACCTGAACTCCGGGGTCTCGATTCCGGCGTCGAAGCTCTATAGCGACGCGAGCATCGTGCAAATCTCGCCGTCGTCGACAAATCCGGCCTACACGCAGCAGGGGTTCAAGACGACTTATAGAGTGGTCGCGACCGACGCGCAGCAGGGTCCGGCGCTCGCCAATTACGCGACGAAGGCGCTGGGCGCCAAACGCATCGCGATCGTGGACGATGCGACCGCCTACGGCAAAGGTCTCGCGGACGAATTCGCGAAGACCGCCGAGGCGAGCGGCGCGAAGATCGTCGCGCGGGAGGCGACGAACGACAAGGCCACGGATTTCCGGGCCATTCTCACGAAGATCAAGAGTGTTCAGCCGGACGCGATTATGTTCGGCGGCATGGACGCGACGGGCGGGCCGTTTACGAAGCAGGCGGCGGCGCTCGGTATCAGGGCAAAAATCCTTGGCGGCGACGGTGTGTGTACCGACAAGGTAGGTGAGCTGGCGGGTACCGCCGTGCAAAACCTGGTCTGTTCGGAAGCAGGACTCGCGCTTTCGAAAATGACCAATGGAGCGGACTTCGAAAAGAAGTACGAGGACCGCTTCCACACGCCGGTGCAGATTTACGCGCCGTTCACGTATGACGCTGTGTACGTGATCGTCGATGCAATGAAGCGCGCTAATTCGATCGAGGCGCCCAAGGTGCTGGCTGCGATGCCTTCGACCGATTACAACGGGGTAATCGGCCACATCGCGTTCGACGACAAGGGTGATTTGAAAGAGGGCGCCATTACACTTTACGACTTCAAGGACGGCAAGAAAGCAGTGCTCGACGTCGTAAAGATGTGATGACGGGAAGTTCGGCCTGACGGCACCGACACCATCCAACGGTGCCGTTTTTGCATCCGCCCAAGGGGAGCTCGCGACCGCATCACGGTCGTCAAGGCAAGCCGGCAGCGGATAACCCTTACCGGTCTTTTACATCAGTACCCGCAGTGCCGTTGAGATTCGTAGTGCATCACCGCCCACCGGCAGATGAAAAACGCGAATCCAGTCGCACGGGCTAAGGAGCAATAAATGGATATCTTCATCCAGCAGATCCTGAATGGACTGGTGCTTGGCAGTGTCTACGCCATCATCGCACTGGGCTATACGATGGTTTACGGCATTCTGGGCATCATCAACTTCGCTCACGGCGATGTGTTGATGGTGGGCGCGATGGTTGCGCTCTCCGCCATAGGTGTGCTGCAGAACCACTTCCCCGGCCTCGGCAACGTGCTGACGCTGGTCATCGCGTTGCTCATCGCGGCGGCGGTCTGCTCGGTGGTCGGCTACACGATCGAACGCGTGGCCTACCGGCCGTTGCGCCGCGCACCGCGTCTCGCGCCGCTGATCACCGCGATCGGTGTGTCGATTCTGCTGCAGACGCTCGCGATGATGATCTGGTCGCGCAATCCGCTGCCGTTCCCGCAGCTGTTGCCCACTGACCCGATCAACGTGATCAAGGCCACCGACACGACGCCCGGCGCCGTGATCTCGATGACCGAAATCGTGATCATCGTGGTGGCGTTCATCGTGATGGGCGGCCTGCTGCTGCTCGTGCATAAGACCAGGCTCGGCCGCGCGATGCGCGCAATCGCCGAGAATCCGAACGTCGCGAGCCTGATGGGTGTGAGCCCGAACTTCGTGATTTCGGCGACCTTCATGATCGGCTCGGCGCTCGCGGCGCTCGCCGGCGTGATGATCGCGTCCGAATACGGCAACGCGCACTTCTACATGGGCTTCATCCCTGGCCTGAAGGCCTTTACCGCGGCGGTGCTCGGCGGTATCGGCAATCTCGGCGGCGCGATGGTCGGCGGCGTGCTGCTCGGCCTGATCGAGCAGTTGGGCGCCGGCTATATCGGCAACCTCACGGGCGGCGTGTTCGGTAGTAACTACCAGGACGTGTTCGCGTTCATCGTGCTGATCGTCGTGCTCGTGTTCCGTCCGTCGGGTCTGCTCGGCGAACGTGTCGCGGATCGCGCCTGATCCCGGGCCACAAGGAGTCAACAATCATGACCTCAATTCAACCGATCGAGCCGTCCACAACGCTCATCCCCGAAAAGAACCGCACGAAGACGCTGACCATCGGCATCCTTACGACGATCTTCGTGATCGCCGCGCCGATGATCATCGGCGCGGCGGGCGGCAACTACTGGGTCCGCGTGCTCGACTTCGCGATGCTGTACGTGATGCTCGCGCTGGGCCTGAACGTGGTGGTGGGCTTTGCCGGCCTGCTGGACTTGGGCTACATCGCGTTCTACGCGATCGGTGCCTACACGGCCGCGCTGCTGAGCTCGCCGCACCTGTCGACGCAATTCGAGTGGATCGCGGCGCTCGCGCCGCACGGTTTGAACGTGCCGATCTGGATCATCGTGCCGATCGCGATGGCGCTGGCCGCGATGTTCGGGATTCTGCTCGGCGCGCCGACGCTGCGTCTGCGCGGCGACTACCTGGCGATCGTGACCCTCGGCTTCGGGGAAATCGTGCGGATTTTCATGAACAACCTTGACCGTCCGGTGAACATCACCAATGGTCCGAAGGGGATCACCGGGATCGCGCCGGTGCAGATCGGCGGCTTCAGCTTCGCGCAGTCGCACTCGCTGTTCGGCATGCAGTTCCCGGCGGTGTACCTGTACTACTACCTGTTCGTGCTGTGCGCGCTGTTCGTGATCTGGACGTGTACGCGTCTGCAGCATTCGCGTATCGGCCGCGCGTGGGCCGCGATCCGCGAAGATGAAATTGCCGCCAAGGCGATGGGCATCAACACCCGCAACGTGAAGCTGCTCGCGTTCGCGATGGGCGCGTCGTTCGGCGGCTTGTCGGGCGCGATGTTCGGTGCGTTCCAGGGCTTCGTGTCGCCGGAGTCGTTCACGTTCTGGGAATCGGTCGTTGTGCTCGCCTGTGTGGTGCTCGGCGGCATGGGCCACATTCCCGGCGTGATTCTCGGCGCGGTGCTGCTCGCTGTGTTCCCCGAGTTCCTGCGCTCCACGATGGGTCCGCTGCAGAACATGATCTTCGGCCATGAAATCGTCGATACCGAAGTGATCCGTCAGCTGCTGTACGGTCTGGCGATGGTCGTGATCATGCTGTATCGCTCGGAAGGCCTGTGGCCCGCGCCGAAGCACGAAGACAAGATTGCGAAACTGGCGAAGCGTAGCGGCAAGAAGCCGGTGCGCGCATAAGGTCCGGTGGAGAAGAAGACATGAGCGATAACGTAAGCAACAACGCGGCGATCCGTCTGTCGGTGAAGGGCGTCAACAAGCGCTTCGGCGGTTTGCAGGCGCTTTCCGAGGTCGGCCTGCAGATCCGCGCGGGCGAAATCTACGGTCTGATCGGCCCGAACGGCGCCGGCAAGACGACCTTCTTCAACGTGATCACGGGTCTGTACACGCCGGATTCGGGCGAGTTCAAGCTCGACGGCGAGAACTACACGCCGACCGCGGTCTATCAGGTCGCGAAGGCGGGCATTGCGCGCACGTTCCAGAACATTCGCCTTTTCGGCGGCATGACCGCGCTCGAAAACGTGATGGTCGGCCGTCATGTGCGCACCAAACACGGTCTGCTCGGCGCGGTATTCCAGACCCCGGCCGAACGCCAGGAAGAGCGCGAGATCAAGGAGCGCGCGCTCGAACTGCTCGACTACGTCGGCATCACGCAGTACGCGGACTACACGTCGCGCAACCTGTCGTATGGCCACCAGCGTCGTCTGGAGATCGCGCGTGCGCTGGCGACCGATCCGAAGCTGCTCGCGCTCGACGAACCGGCGGCCGGCATGAACGCCACCGAAAAGGTCGAGCTGACCAAGCTGCTCGACAAGATCCGCGCGGACGGCAAGACGATTCTGCTGATCGAACACGACGTAAAGCTCGTGATGGGCCTGTGCAACCAGATGACGGTGCTCGACTATGGCAAGGTGATCGCACAGGGTCTGCCGCAGGACGTGCAGAAGGATGCGAAGGTGATCGAAGCTTATCTGGGTGCGGGGGTCCACTGATGTCCACGACGCAAGCAATGTTGAAAATCAAGGGCCTGCAGGTCAACTACGGCGGCATCCAGGCGGTCAAGGGTGTCGACCTCGAGGTCGGGCAGGGCGAACTCGTTACGCTGATCGGCGCGAACGGCGCGGGCAAGACCACGACGATGAAGGCGATCACCGGCCTGAAGGCGTACGCGGCCGGCGACATCGAGTACATGGGCCAGTCGATCAAAGGCCTGCCCGCGCACGAGCTGCTCAAGCGCGGTCTCGCGATGGTGCCGGAAGGTCGCGGCATCTTCGCGCGTATGTCGATCGTCGAGAACATGCAGATGGGCGCGTATCTGCGCAACGATGCCGACGGTATCAAGTCGGACGTCGAGCGCATGTTCGGCTTCTTCCCGCGTCTGAAGGAGCGCGCCTCGCAATACGCGGGCACGTTGTCGGGCGGCGAGCAGCAGATGCTCGCCATGGCGCGCGCGATCATCTCGCGCCCGAAACTGCTGCTGCTCGACGAACCGTCGATGGGTCTGTCGCCGATCATGGTCGAGAAGATCTTCGAAGTGGTGCGCTCGATTTCCGCTGAAGGTATGACGGTGCTGCTCGTCGAGCAGAACGCGCGGCTCGCGCTGCAGGCGGCCAATCGCGGCTACGTGATGGACTCCGGTCTTATCACGATGTCGGGCGACGCGAAGCAGATGCTCGACGATCCGAAGGTGCGGGCCGCTTACCTGGGTGAATGAGTAGCTGAAGAGTTGGACGTGTGCCATTTTTCGCACACCTCCTTCTTGCAACGCGCCGCACGATGCAACATCGTGCGGCGCGTTTTTTCTTGCTGACCCGTGCGTGAATTATGGGAGTTTCCCGATAACCGCACTGATTTCGTCTTTGGTAAACGCACGCAGTGTTTGCGAGCGGACATTGCCGGCCGAGCCGAGCGCGAAGCCGAAGGCGAGGAAGCTCTGCTCGTCTGCCGCTTCGATGACCGAGACAATGTCGTATTCCCCCAAGGTCCAGTAGATCTGCTTCATCTCGCAGCCAAAAGTTTTCGCCATCTCCGCCGTCTGCCCGGCTCGCTGCGCTGTGTTCTTGATCGCGCGGATCCCCTGATCCGTGAATTGCAGGAGCACCACATAAGTCGCCATGAAGATTCCCCTTAGGATTCAAACGCGTTGGGACTCGGATGCATGAGCCGCCGCGGGGAGCGTCGCGAACCGCCGCGAACGTCTCATCCAGCCCGGCGTCGTCTCTTGCGTAAACGATTCTAGGCAATCCGTCTGCCCGCCATCTGCTATTTGTCCGAATTCGCCGATATGTGCGCCGCACGTGAGAGAACCATGAAAAAGGCCGCATGCGCCAACCAGCGCATGCGGCCGTCTTTAATCAGGTGTACGACGCGAATCAACCCGCCGGGGCTGCATCCGCGTATTGGCCGAGGCGCTTGCCGAGGCTGATCACCGCATCGGCGCGATAGCCGAGCGCATCGTAGAACGCGCGCACTTCAGCCGACGCCGACGTCAATACCTGCAAGTTCAGCTTCGGACAACCAAGCTTCGTCAGCTCGCTCTCGACGTGCGCGACGAGCCGCGTGCCGATGCCATGACGTCGCAGCGATGCGTCGACCGCAAGCGAATACAGCCAGCCGCGGTGTCCGTCATAGCCGCCCATCACGGTGCCGACGATGCGGCCGTCGAGCACCGCGACGAAGAACAGCTCCGGTTGCGTCGCGAGCTTGTTCGCGATCGACAGACGCGGATTGCGCTGCGGTCGCGTCACGTCGCGATATTCGGGAAACACCTGCTGCCATAGCGCGATCACCGCTTCGGTATCGCTCGCGTCGAAGCGGCGGATCGACAGCGTCGCGTTCGTCGTCATCGGTGCGCTCCGGGGCTGATTACAGCGAGTCGAGAACTGAGCGCAGCATCGCCAGCATCTGGTCGATCTCTTCGGTCGTCACGTTCAGCGCCGGCATGAAACGCAGCAGGTTCGGACGCGCGGCGTTCAGCAGCACGCCGTCGGGCTGCATTTCGCGTGCCTTCTCGACGATCTGGTTGCCGATGTCCTTGCCGAGCAGCAGCGCGCGCAGCAGACCCTCGCCGCGCTCGCCCTTGAAGCCGCGTTCCTCGGACAGCTCGAGCAGCTTCGTGCGCAGATATTCGCCGCGCGAGCGGACGCCTTCGAGGAAGCCCGGCGCCGTCAGCTGCGAGATCACCGAGTAGCCGACCGCGGTCATCAGCGGATTGCCGTTGTAGGTGCCGCCCTGGTCGCCCGCTTCGAACACGGCGATTTCCGCCTTCGACAGCAGCGCCGCGAGCGGCACGCCGCCGCCGATGCCCTTGCCGAGCGTCATGATGTCCGGCTCGATGCCCGACAGCTGATACGCGAACAGCGTGCCGGCGCGACCGCAGCCGCTTTGCACTTCATCGACGATCAGCAGAATGTTGTGCTTTTTCGTCAGCTCGCGCAGTTGCTGCATGAATTCGCGGGTTGCGGGAATCACGCCGCCTTCGCCCTGGATCGGCTCGAGCATCACCGCGACGGTCTTCGCGTTGATCAGCTTTTCCACCGACGCGATGTCGTTCAGGTCCGCCTTCGGGAAGCCCGGCACCTGCGGTGCGTAGATCGTGTCCCAGCCCGGCTTGCCGCTGGCCGACATCGTCGCGAGCGTGCGGCCGTGGAAGCTGTGGTCGAACGTGATGATCTCGAACGCGCCGTCCTTGAACTTCTTGCCCCACTTGCGCGCGAGCTTGATCGCGCCTTCGTTCGCCTCGGCGCCGCTGTTCGCGAAGAACACCTTGTCGAAGCAGCTGTGCTGCGTGAGCAGGTCCGCGAGCTTCGCCATCGGCTCGTTGTAGAACGCCGGCGACGGGTTGATCAGCAGCTTGGCCTGGCTGTTCAGCGCTTCGATCATGCCGTCGTTGCAGTGGCCGAGGCTGTTGACCGCCCAGCCCTGAATGAAATCCAGGTAGCGCTTGCCGTTGTTGTCGTAAATCCACGAGCCTTTACCGTGCGTAAAAACGATTTCGGGCCGGTTCGTGATGTACATCAGCGAATCGATTGGATACTCATTGAAATTCATGACGGCAGGCTCCAGGCAAAAGGGTAAGAGCAGGGTGAAGAAACGGTGACGGTTTGGCCAATAAAAACGGCGGCCGGAAAACAGAAAAGCCACGGCATGCCGTGGCTTTCATGATTCGAACAGCTTGCGCCCAGGTTTGAGTGTGGCGCGAGTCCGTGACGAAGCCAGCGGCGTCCCTAGGGGAGCGGCGAGCGGCGACGTCGGAGTTCGGACTGGATGCGGTTCATGCGCGAAAGAATACGATAAGAAAAGCACCGGTGTAAACCATGAATTTGCACTGGTGCTGCATCGGGGCGAAATTGCCGGCGTGCAATCAGACCGCGTTCGCGAGATCGGCCGCGCTCGTGAACGAGTCCGCGTAGAACTCGTCTTCCGGCAGCTTGTGATGCTGCGTGAAGTCGCGCAGCGCCGATTCGACCATCACCGGCGCGCCGCATGCGTACACCTGGTAGGCCGACAGATCGGGCAGATCCTCGATCACCGCGCGATGCACGAAGCCCGTGCGGCCCGTCCATGCGTCGCCCGCATCGGGCTCGGAGAGCACCGGCACGAACTTGAAGTTCGGAATCTCGCGCGCCCATTGCTCGGCGAGTTCGAGCAGATAGAGGTCTTTCTTGCGGCGCGCGCCCCAGTAGAGCGTCATGGGGCGCGTGATGTTCTTGAACACCGCATGCTCGACGATCGCCTTCAGAGGCGCGAAGCCGGTGCCCGATGCGAGCAGCACGATCGGCTTGTCCGAATCTTCGCGCAGGAAGAACGTGCCGAGCGGCGCTTCGAAGCGCAGGATGTCGCGCTCCTTCATCGTGCTGAACACGTGATCGGTGAACGCACCGCCGGGCATATGGCGGATGTGCAGCTCGATCGGGCCTTCGACGTGCGGCGCATTCGCCATCGAATAGCTGCGGCGCTTGCCGTCCTTCAGGATGAATTCGAGGTACTGGCCGGCCAGATATTGCAGGCGCTCGTTCGCGGGCAGTTGCAGCTTCACGACGATCACATCGTCGGCCTTGCGCTCGATCGCGTTTACGCGACACGGCAGCTTCTTGACTTGCACGTCGCCGACGCCGGCCACTTCGCGGATGTCGACTTCGAGATCGGAGCACGCGGTCGCGCAGCACAGGAGCGCCATGCCGCGGGTCTTTTCGTCGTTCGACAGCGCCGACGACGAGTGCGCGCGCTGTTCGACCTCGCCGCTCACGACCGTGCCCTTGCACGAACCGCACGCGCCGTTCTTGCAGCCGTACGGCAGGCCGATGCCTTGGCGCAGGGCTGCGGAGAGCACCGGTTCGTCCTGTTCTACCTGAAACTGCCGGCCGCTTTGCCGGAGCGTGACGTTAAATGCCATAAAGTGTTCGGAATCGAAAAAACGGAATCGAAATCGGACCCGCCGGATCAACCGCGCGGTACCTGTTGCGTGTGACCGCTACAATGCGCCCACCATGAAAGCGACACGAAATTTCCGCCGGCCGCGCGTGCTGATCGTAGGATGCGGCGACGTCGGCATGCGCTGCGTGCCTCTGTTGCGGCCGCGCGCGCATGTCTTCGCATTGACCAGCCACGCCGCGCGCTGCGACGAGTTGCGCGCCGCGGGCGTGACGCCGCTCGTCGGCGATCTCGACGCGCGCCGCAGCCTCAAACGGCTCGCGCGCCTCGCGCCGACGGTGCTGCATCTCGCGCCACCGCAGAAGTCCGGCGACGACGACCGGCGCACTCGCGCGCTGCTTGCGACGCTAGGTGCAGCGGGCCGCTTGAACGCTAGCGCGGCGAGGCCGTCGGTCGCGCCGATCGCGCGGCTGCGCCGCGCGCGCGCTTCAAGTCTGGACGCTGAAACACCCGCTATTGTACCCGACGGGGTGTGCCAGACCGGCGCTTCGCGGGCACCGGTGCGGGTCGTTTACGCAAGCACGACGGGCGTCTACGGAGATTGCGGCGGCGCGTGGATCGACGAAACACGCGCGATGCGGCCCGCGAATGCGCGCGCCAAACGTCGCGTGTCGGCCGAGCGGCAGTTGCGGCGCGCGACCGCGCACGGCAGCGTCGCCGCGAGCATCGCGCGGATTCCGGGCATCTATGCGGCCAACCGCCTGCCGCTCGCGCGGCTCGAAAGAGGCACCCCGGCGCTCGTCGATGCCGACGACGTCTACACGAATCACATCCACGCCGACGACCTCGCCGCGATCCTGGTGCGTCTCGCCACGCATGGCCGCCCCGCGCGTGCGCTGCACGCGTCCGACGATTCGTCGCTGAAGATGGGCGAGTATTTCGACGCGGTCGCCGATGCGTTCGGGCTCGCGCGAGCGCCGCGCATCACGCGCGAGCAGGCGGAGTGGCAGATCGATCCGATGCTGCTGTCGTTCATGCGCGAGTCGCGCCGCCTTGTGAATCGGCGTCTGAAGGAGGAACTACGGGTACGTCTGCGCTATCCGAGCGTCGACGATTTCTTGCGCGAAGCGAAGGGGAACGGCGGCTAGATAAACAACAGGAAGCAAAATGCCGCCTCGCGAGGCCACTTGGCCCCGCAGAAATAGCACCTGCGCCGCACCGCATCAATGCACCGCGCAAAACGAGCCGCGGTCCAACCGGCATCAGGTCAGCGTCGGCAGCACTTCCAGCAACAGGAAGCACAGCATGCCGCCGATCAACGCGCCGATCAGGTTCGGATGGTACTGGTGCCGCCGCCGCATGATGACCAGCAATCCACCGACCAGCAGCAGCGCGAAACAGATAAACGCGATGATCGCGCGCGAAAACGCCATCGTGCCGTCGATATGCATGGCGCCCCTCCTTGAAATCTTTGTAGTCGTTTGTTTAGACGAGTATAGGGCGACATGTAAGCAACGGCATGCTGCAACGCAGCGGTCTATGTGCGGTGCACCGCAATGCGCGCGGGCTTTCTTCGGCGCATCAAGGGCTTAGGTGGCGCTCACCGCGCGCTAGTCGTTTACCCGGCCCGCAGCGCGGCGAGGCCCGCTTCGTCGAGCCATTGCCATGCACCTGGCGCGAGCGTCGCGGGCAACGCGAGGCCGCCGATCCGCTCGCGATGCAGCGCCTCGCAGCGGTTGCCCGAGGCCGCGATCATCCGCTTGACCTGGTGGTATTTGCCTTCCAGCACGGTGAGCGCGAGCGTGTGGGTGTCGCGCGCCTGTGCGTCGAGCGCGGCGCTCGGTTTGGTCTCGCCGTGCAGCAGTACGCCGTCGCGCAGCGCGGCGAGCTGCGCGTCATCGAGCGGATGGCGCGTGATCGCGACGTAGAGCTTCGGCACCTTGCGTTTCGGCGACGTGAACTGATGCACGAACTTGCCGTCGTCGGAGAGCAGCAGGAGGCCCGTGGTGTCCTGATCGAGGCGGCCGACGCACTGCACGCCGCGCTCCGCGAACTGCGGCGGCAGCAGGCTGAACACGCTCAGATGATGCTGCGGATCGCGCGAGCATTCGTAGCCGACCGGCTTGTTCAGCAGCAGATACGCGTGCTCGCGATACGGCCACTCGACGCCGTCGACGCTAAAGCGCAACGCGCCGCTATCAACGGCGAAATCGGCGTCGGCATCGGTGCAGATTGCGCCGTCGATGCCGACGCGGCCGTCGCCGATCAGCGCGCGGCACTGGCGGCGCGAACCGAAACCTTGAGTAAAGAGGATGCTTTCGAGATTCATGGCGAGCGAAGAATAACACCGCAAGAACCGGAGCGCCCCGCAGGCCCCAAGCGCCGACGATGAATGCCTCACGTCACATCTCGGGAGTGCATCGATGTCCGCCACCACGTCTTCGTCGTCTTCGCCGTCCAACGCGCAACGGCTGCCCCGCGCCTTCCAGCGCCTCGCCTGGTCGAACCTGTGCGCGCAATCGGCCGAACAGATCGGCCTCGCCGCCGCGCCGCTCGTCGCGGTGTTCGCGCTCGGCGCGAACGCGCGCGATACCGGTCTGCTGCAAACCGCGCAGACGCTGCCGTTCCTTTTGCTGTCGATGCCGCTCGGCGTCTGGGCCGATCGCCGCTCGCGCCGCGTGCTGATGACGCTCGCCGAGAGCGTGCGGGTCTGCGCGATGCTGTGCGTGCTGCTGCTGGTGCTCACGCATGCGCTGAACCTGCCGCTCCTCGCCGCGCTCGGCTTCGTCGCGGCGACGGGCACGGTTGCCTACAACGTCGCGGCGCCTTCGCTGGTGCCGTCGATCGTGCCGCGCGAAGCCTATGCGAGCGCGAACGGCCGGCTCGAACTCGCGCGCAGCGTCGCGTATTCGGCGGGGCCGGCACTCGGCGGCGTGCTGGTCGGCTGGATCGGCGCGGGCTGGGCGTATGGCGCCGCGGCGGGATTGTCGGCGCTCGCGGTCGCGTTGCTGGCGGGATTGTGCGAGCCGCCGCGCGCGGCCGCGCCGCGGCGGCACTTCATGCTGGAGCTGCGCGACGGCACCCGCTTCGTGCTGCGTGATCCGCTGCTGCTGCCGATCCTGCTGACCGCCGTGTTCTTCAACCTCGGCTTCTTCATCCTGCAAGCGGTCTATGTGCCGTACGCGGTGCATCGGCTCGGGCTCGATGCATCGGCGGTCGGCGTGACGCTCGGCGCCTACGGCGTCGGCATGGTGTGCGGTGCGCTCGCAGCGCCCGCGGTCGCGCGGCGTGTGGCGTTCGGCCGTCTGCTGATCATCGGGCCGTCGTGCGGGCTGCTCGCGTCGCTCGCGATGGTCGCGACGCTCGTCGCGCCATCCTTCTGGCTCGCTCTCGCGAGTTTCTTCCTGCTCGGCGTGGGACCGATTCTGTGGGTCGTCGCCTCGACCACGCTGCGTCAGGCGATCACGCCCGAACGAATGATCGGCCGCGTGTCCGCGCTGATCAGCACGGCGACCTATGGCGCGCGGCCGGTGGGCGCGCTGCTGGGCGCTGCGCTCAGCGCGCGCTGGAGCATCGACGTGTGTCTGGTTGCGGCGGCGTTTGCGTTTCTCGTGCAGGCGTTGATCATCGTGATGTCGCCGGTGGCGCGGCTGACGGACATTCCCGAGCAGAGCGCGGCGGCGTGCTGAGCGCGGCGCCAAGCGCGCGCTGAAGCCTTCCAGGCGCCCCGATGAAAATTCATTTTCATCGGGGCGCAGCATATCGGGGATGCTGGATACCCTTGTCCGAAGGGCTTTGGTCGGTGAAAACCCTCAAAGTATGAAAATGAATTTTTTTCGTCGCGGGTTTCATGTAAATATGTTTTCATCGAGTCCACCTAGCCCAACCGCGCCTGTCCGCACGCATGATCCATCACCCGTCCGCTGTGTCGAACCCCGCCGAGCAAGCCATTGCCGCGCGCATCAGCGCCGCGATCCCGACGCTCACGCCGATCCACCAGCGCATGGGCGAGTACGTGCTCGCCAATCTGTTCCGCGCGGCGACGATGCGTATCGACGAACTCGCGAGCGTGGTCGGCGCGTCGGTGGCGAGCGCGAATCGTTTTGCGCGCGCGCTTGGCTTCGACGGTTATCCGCAGTTTCGCGAGGCGCTCGTGCGTGGCTTCGAGGCGACGCTCGCGCCGGTCGAGCGGTTGCGCAGCGCGCAGGAAACGCTCGCGGCCGGTGACGACCTGATCGACGCGTCGCTCGAGCAGGCCGCCAACAATCTGCACGCAACGCGTACCTCGATCGATCGCGCGACCGCCGATGCCGCTGTCGATGCGATCATCGCCGCGCGCCGCGTATTCGTGATCGGCTTCGGCGCCAGCGCGTTTCTCGCGGGCCTGATGGAGCACGGCCTGCTGCCGTATCACGACAACGTGCATTCGCTTGCGTTGAGCGGCGGGCCGTCGCATGCGGCGCGGCACCTCGTGCGTTCCGGTGCGGGCGATCTCGTGATCGGCATCGCGTTTCCGCGCTATGTCGAAGACACGATCGAGCTTGCGCGCCGGGCGTCCGAACGCGGTGCGCGCGTGCTTGCGCTCACCGACGGTCCGCGCTCGCCGCTCGTGCGGTTCGCGGACTTGGCGCTGTATGTCCGCACCGACCGGCGTCTCGCGTCGAATGCCGATTCGGCCGTGCTCGCGGTCATCGAGGCGTTGTGCGACGCGGTCGCGTATCGCGCGCAACGCTCGGTCAAGGCGGCCGCCGAGGTCAGCGAGTTCGTGCTGCCGTGGCTGTTCGATCCGCAGTCCGGCGCGGCCGGCGCCGTGCAGGAACCGGCGCGCGCCGCGAGCAAAGCCGCTCGCGCAAAGGCCGACGGCGGCCAGGCCAAACGCATCAAAGCAACGGATACCGAAGCAAAAGCCATCCCGGCAGTCCGCGCTCCCCGAACCAACCGCACTCCACGATCCAAACGATGAACTCCAACGCAGTCATTGCCATTCACGGCGGGGCAGGGACGATCCTGCGCACGTCGATGTCGGCCAGCGCCGAAACCGAATATCACGCGGCGCTCAACGCGGTGCTGAGCGCCGGCCAGCGCGTGCTCGCCGACGGCGGAAGCGCGCTCGACGCGGTCAGTGAAGCGGTGCGGCTGCTTGAAGACTGCGCGCTCTTCAACGCGGGTCACGGGGCGGTCTATACGGCGGCCGGCACGCACGAGCTCGACGCCGCGATCATGGACGGCCGCACGCTCGACGCGGGCGCGATCTGCTGCGTGAAGCGCGTGCGCAATCCGGTTCTCGCCGCGCGCCGCGTGCTCGAGCGCAGCGACCACGTGCTGTTCACCGGCGAAGGCGCGGAAGCGTTCGCGGCCGCGCAGGGGCTCGAGTTCGTCGATAACAGCTATTTCAATACCGACGCGCGCTATCGGCAATGGCAACTCGCACGCGAGCAGCAGCGTCCGATGCTCGATCACGACGCCGCGACGCTCGCGTCCGCGGCTTCAGGCAACGGCGACCCGATGCCGCACGAGCCGATCGATCCGAACCGCAAGTTCGGCACCGTCGGCGCGGTCGCGCTCGACCGTCACGGGCATCTCGCCGCCGCGACCTCGACGGGCGGCGTGACCAACAAGCAGGTGGGCCGTGTCGGCGACACGCCGCTGATCGGCGCCGGCTGCTACGCCGACGACGCGACCTGCGCGGTATCGACCACCGGCTCCGGCGAAATGTTCATGCGCATGGTCGCCGCCTACGACGTCGCCGCGCAGATGGCCTATCGCCAGGTGTCGCTCGAACAGGCCGCGCACGACGTCGTGATGAACCGCTTGCCGAAGATCGACGGACGCGGCGGACTCGTCGCCGTCGACGTGCATGGCAACGTCACGCTGCCGTTCAACACCGAAGGCATGTACCGCGGTTTCGCACGGTTGGGCGAAGCGCCGGTGACGGCGATCTATCGCTAACCGCGTTCGAATTCAAAGCAAAGGAATCACCGTGCCGACTTCCTCGCACACCGCCAGCCCGCTCATCGAAACCCTGCCGCCGCAGCGCGTGCTCGCGGTCGAGGATCTGACGGTCGCGTTCCGCCGCGGCGGCTCGACCTTCAACGCGGTGTGCAATCTGTCCTTTACGGTCGAGCGCGGCGAGACGCTCGCGATCGTCGGCGAATCGGGCTCGGGTAAGTCGGTCACGTCGCTGGCGCTGATGCGGCTGATCGAGCACGGCGGCGGGCGACTTGCCGGCGGCAGCATCGCGTTCCGGCGGCGCGACGGCAGCGTGCTCGATCTCGCGAAGACGTCTTCCGGCACGATGCGCACGGTGCGCGGCGCCGACATCGCGATGATCTTCCAGGAGCCGATGACCTCGCTCAATCCGGTCTTCACGGTCGGCGACCAGATCAGCGAGGCGATCGCGCTGCACCAGGGCAAGAGCCGCGAGGCCGCGCGCGCCGAAACCTTGCGTCTGCTCGAACTCGTGCGGATTCCGGAGGCGAGGCGCGTCGCCGCGCGCTACCCGCATCAGCTGTCGGGCGGCATGCGCCAGCGCGTGATGATCGCGATGGCATTGTCGTGCAAGCCCGCGCTCTTGATCGCCGACGAGCCGACCACCGCGCTCGACGTGACGATCCAGGCGCAAATCCTGCAACTGATCCGCGGCTTGCAGGACGAGATGAACATGGGCGTGATCTTCATCACGCACGACATGGGCGTGGTCGCCGAAGTGGCCGACCGGGTCCTCGTGATGTATCGCGGCGAGAAGGTCGAGGAGGGCGCATCGGACGCGCTGTTCGCCGCGCCGTCGCATCCGTACACGAAGGCGCTGCTCGCGGCGGTGCCTCGGCTCGGCTCGATGCACGGCACCGATCGGCCCGCGCGCTTCCCGATCCTGACCGTCGAGCAGGCCGGCGCGAACGGCGCCGATGCCGCGGTGCAGCCAGCCGCCGCCGTCGCCGAAGAAGCGCAGCCGCCGGTGCGCGAGGACACGCCGCCGATTCTGCGCGTGCGCGATCTGGTCACGCGCTTTCCGGTTCGCAGCGGCCTGTTCGGCCGCATGACAGGCCGCGTGCATGCGGTCGAAAAAGTCAGCTTCGATTTGCGGCCCGGCGAGACGCTCGCGCTGGTCGGCGAGTCGGGCTGCGGCAAGTCGACCACGGGCCGCTCGCTGCTGCGGCTCGTCGAAAGTCAGAGCGGCTCGATCGAATTCGCTGGCAAGGAAATCAGCTCGCTGAGCGGGCCCGCGTTGCAGGCGCTGCGCCGCGATATCCAGTTTATTTTCCAGGACCCGTTCGCGTCGTTGAATCCGCGCTTGACCGTCGGCTTCTCGATCATGGAGCCGCTGCTCGTGCACGGCGTCGCGCAGGGTGCCGAAGCGCAGGCGCGCGTCGCGTGGCTGCTCGAGAAAGTCGGCTTGCCGGCCGAGGCCGCGCGTCGGTATCCGCATGAGTTTTCGGGCGGGCAGCGTCAGCGTATCGCGATTGCCCGCGCGCTCGCGTTGAATCCGAAAGTCGTGATCGCCGACGAATCGGTGTCCGCGCTCGACGTCTCGGTGCAGGCGCAGATCGTCAATCTGATGCTCGATCTGCAGCGCGAACTCGGCGTCGCATATCTGTTCATTTCGCACGACATGGCCGTGGTCGAGCGCGTCAGTCATCGCGTCGCGGTGATGTATCTCGGCCAGATCGTCGAGATCGGTCCGCGCCGCGCGGTGTTCGAGGCGCCGCAGCATCCGTACACGAAGAAGCTGATGAGCGCGGTGCCGGTCGCCGATCCCGCGCGCCGTCACGCGAAACGCCTGCTTGCCGCCGACGATATTCCGAGCCCGATCCGCGCGCTGCACGACGAGCCGGTGGTCGCGCCGCTCGTCGCGGTGGGACCGGATCACTTCGTCGCACAGCATCGCGTCGGCGGCGCGTATTGAGCGAAGCGCCGCATCGCGTTGAAGCGGAAAGACCTGAAGCAAAACTGCAGCACCAGCAACCGCAGCACAAACCAACTGAAGCAAAAGCCAACCACAAAGACCCTGTCACACCGTTAACTCGCAGCCTGGAGCAATCTCATGAACCTGCTGTTCCCGTCCTCTCCGTTTCGTTTGCGCGCGCTCGTCAGCGGCGGCGCGGTGGTGTTCGCGATGCTTGCGGGCAATCTGGCGCACGCCGAAACCACGGCCGTGATGGCCGTCGCGTCGACCTTCACGACGCTCGATCCGTACGACGCGAACGACACGCTGTCGCAGGCGGTCGCGAAGTCGTTCTACCAGGGGCTGTTCGGCTTCGACAAGGACATGAAGCTCGTCAACGTGCTGGCCGACAGCTATGAGGCGAGCCCCGACGCGCGCGTCTATACGATCAAGCTGCGCCATGGCGTGAAGTTCCAGGACGGCACCGACTTCAATGCGGCCGCCGTGAAAGCGAACTTCGATCGCGTGACCGATCCGGCCAACAAACTGAAGCGCTACAACATGTTCAGCCGCATCGAGAAGACGGAAGTGGTCGATCCGTACACGGTGCGCGTCACGCTGAAGGCGCCGTTCTCGGCATTCGTCAACGTGCTCGCGCATCCGTCGGCGGTGATGATCTCGCCTGACGCGCTGAAGAAGTACGGCAAGGACATCGCGTTTCATCCGGTGGGCACGGGTCCGTTCGAACTCGTGAAGTGGGACCCGGCCGGCGACCTGACCGTGAAGAAGTTCGGCGGCTACTGGAAGAAGGGCTATCCGAAGATCGACGCGATCGACTGGAAGCCGGTCGTCGACAACAACACGCGCGCCGCGCTGACGCGCACCGGCGAAGCGGACTTCGCGTTCCAGGTGCCGTTCGAGCAGGCCGCGCAACTGCAGTCGAGCCCGAAGGTCGATCTGATCGCGGCGCCGTCGATCATCGAGCGCTACATCAGCATGAACATGAACCAGAAGCCGTTCGACAACCCGAAGGTGCGTGAAGCGCTGAACTACGCGGTCAACAAGGAAGCGCTGACGAAGGTCGCGTTCGCCGGTTACGCGACGCCGGCCGACGGCGTGGTGCCGGAGGGCGTCGACTATGCGGTCAAGCTCGGACCCTGGCCATACGATCCGGCGAAGGCGCGCGCACTGCTGAAGGAAGCGGGCTATCCGAACGGTTTCGAAACCACGCTGTGGTCCGCGTATAACTACTCGACCGCGCAGAAGGTGATCCAGTTCGTGCAGCAGCAACTCGCGCAGGTCGGCATCAAGGCGAGCGTCGAGGCGCTCGAAGCGGGTCAGCGCGTCGCCAAGGTCGAAAGCGCTCAGGACCCGGCAACCGCGCCGGTGCGCATGTACTACGCGGGCTGGTCGTCGTCGACCGGCGAGGCGGACTGGGCGATCAGCCCGCTGCTCGCGGGCTACTCGATGCCGCCGAAGATGGTCAACACGTCGTACTACAAGAACGACGCGGTGGACAACGATCTGAAGCAGGCGCTCGAAACCACCGACCGCACGCAGAAGGCCGCGCTGTACGCCGACGCGCAGAAGCGCATCTGGGCCGACGCGCCGTGGATCTTCCTCGTCAAGGAGAAGGTCGTGTATGCGCGCAGCAAGCGTCTGTCGGGCGCTTACGTCGCGCCGGACGGCTCGTTCAACTTCGACGAGATCGCGATCAAGTGATGAGCGGACGAGGCGGCACACGTTTCGTCGTGGCCCGCCTCGTATGCCGCTCATTCGCCGCTCATTTGCCGGACTGGTTTCATGCTGAACTTCCTCGTCAAACGTCTGCTAGGCCTGCTGCCGACGCTCTTCATCGTCGCCGTGCTGGTGTTCCTGTTCGTGCATCTGCTGCCGGGCGATCCGGCGCGGCTCGCCGCCGGTCCCGAAGCGGACGAAGCGACCGTCGCGCTGGTGCGCGCCGACCTCGGCCTCGACAAGCCGATGCCGCAGCAGTTCGTCCGCTTCTTCTGGCGGATGGCGCACGGCGACTTCGGTACTTCGACGCGCAGTAAGCGGCCGGTGAGCCAGGAGATCGCGGAACGCTTCTTCCCGACGCTGTGGCTGACGATCGCGAGCATGGTGTGGGCGGTCGTGATCGGCATGGCGATCGGCATCGCCTCGGCGGTGTGGCGCAACCGCTGGCCGGATCGGCTGGGCATGACGCTCGCGGTATCGGGCATTTCGTTTCCGGCGTTCGCGCTCGGCATGCTGCTGATGGAAATTTTCTCGGTGCAACTCGGCTGGCTGCCGATCGTCGGCGACGGTTCGTGGCGCAGCTACGTGCTGCCGTCGCTGACGCTCGGCGCGGCGGTCGCGGCCGTGATGGCGCGCTTCACGCGGGCCTCGTTCGTCGAGGTGCTGCACGAGGACTTCGTGCGCACCGCGCGCGCGAAGGGCGTACCCGAGCGGCTCGTGATCATCAAGCACTGCCTGCGCAACGCGCTGATTCCCGTCGTCACGATGATGGGCCTGCAGTTCGGCTTTCTGCTGGGCGGCTCGATCGTCGTCGAAGTGGTGTTCAATTGGCCGGGCCTCGGGCGCCTGCTGATCGATGCGGTGTCGATGCGCGACTATCCGATCATCCAGGCCGAGGTGCTGTTGTTCTCGCTCGAATTCATCATCATCAACCTGATCGTCGACGTGATGTACGCGGTGATCAACCCGACCATCCGTTTCAAGTGAGGCCCGCATGAGCACCACTGCCACCGGGCCGAACGCGGCCAATCCCGCGCTCGCCGAACGCGCGATCCGCACGCCGTGGAGCGAGTTCTGGCGCAAGTTCCGCAAGCAGCATGTCGCGCTGGCCGCCGGCGTGTTCGTGCTGCTCTTGATCGTGATCGCGATCATCGCGCCGCATATCGTGCCGTACGACCCCGAGAATTTCTTCGACTACGACGCGCTGAACGCGGGCCCGTCGGCCGCGCACTGGTTCGGCGTCGATTCGCTGGGCCGCGATATTTTCAGCCGCATCCTCGTCGGTTCGCGCATTTCGCTCGAAGCGGGCTTTCTGTCCGTTGCGATCGGCGCGGTGATCGGCACGTTCTTCGGTCTGCTTGCCGGGTACTACGAGGGCTGGTGGGATCGCATCACGATGCGCGTGGCCGATGTGCTGTTCGCGTTTCCCGGCATTCTGCTCGCGATCGGCGTGGTCGCGATTCTCGGCAACGGCATGATCAACGTGATTAGCGCGGTGGCGATCTTCAGCATCCCGGCGTTCGCGCGGCTCGTGCGCGGCAATACGCTGATGCTCAAACAGCTCACCTATATCGAAGCGGCGCGCAGCATCGGCGCGTCGGACTGGACCATCATCGTGCGGCATATTCTGCCGGGCACGATTTCATCGGTCGTCGTGTATCTGACGATGCGCATCGGCACGTCGATCATCACGGCGGCGAGCCTGTCGTTCCTCGGCCTGGGCGCGCAGCCGCCGACGCCCGAGTGGGGCGCGATGCTCAACGAAGCGCGAGCCGATATGGTGACCGCGCCGCATATCGCGCTGTTTCCGAGCCTCGCTATTTTTCTGACCGTGCTCGCGTTCAACCTGCTCGGCGACGGTCTGCGCGATGCGCTCGATCCGAAGCTGGATCGGCCATGAGCACGAGTAACCATCACTCGGCTGAGCGTGCGCCGCATATCGGCACGTTGCAGGCCGGAGCGCTCGGCACGATCGCCGACGTGGACGGCGTCAGCGTCGGTCATTGCACGCTTGCCGAAGGCGCGTTTCAAACCGGCGTCACCGTGATCCGACCGCACCGTGGCGATCCGTTCGTCGACAAGGTGCCGGCCGCCGCGTCGGTGATCAATGGCTTCGGCAAGAGCGTCGGGCTCGTGCAGCTCGACGAGCTCGGCACGCTGGAGACGCCGATCGCGCTGACCAACACGTTCGGCGTCGGCACGGTCGCGCAGGCGCAGAACCGCGCGGCGATTCGCGCGAATCCGCGCATCGGCCGCGAATGGTCGACCGTCAATCCGCTCGTGTTCGAATGCAACGACGGCTACCTGAACGATATTCAGGCGCTCGCCGTGACCGAACAGCATTTCAACGAAGCGTTCGATGCCGCGAGTACCGATGTCGCGAGCGGTGCGGTCGGCGCGGGGCGCGGCATGTCGTGCTTCGATCTGAAGGGCGGCATCGGCACTGCGTCAAGGGTGGTCAGTGCGGCGGGCCGTGACTACACCGTCGGTACGCTCGTGCTGGCCAACTTCGGCCGTCTGCCGATGCTGACGATCGACGGCACGCCGCTCGGCCGCGTGCTGGCCGAACGCGCGGCTGCGGCTGAGGCGGCAAATGCTGCCAATGCTGCTGCCAGCGCAACCTCCGACAAACCCGAGCAAGGCTCGATCATCATGATCGTCGCGACCGATGCACCGCTCGACACGCGCCAATTGAAACGCCTGTCGTTGCGCGCGGCGGCCGGTCTCGCGCGCACCGGCTCGGTGTACGGTCACGGCAGCGGCGATATCGCGCTGGCGTTTTCGACCGCATATACGGTGCCGCACGGCGCGGACTTCGTCGCGCTGCCGCCGCTCGTCGCCGATCATTGTATGGACCCGCTGTTTCGCGCGTGCGCCGACAGCGTCGAACAGGCGATCGTCGATGCGTTGTGGAGCGCCGAATCCGTCATCGGTCGCAACGGCCATCGGCGGCTGTCGCTGCGCGACAGCGTGCCCGATCTTGCCCAAATGCTGAGGAATTCCGCGCGATGAAAGTCCTGATCTCCACCGACATCGAAGGCATCGCCGGCGTGTTTCATGCCGAGCAGACGCGCGCGGGCAACGGCGAATACGAAGCCGCGCGACGCTGGATGACGCTCGAAGCCAACGCCGCCATCGAAGGCGCGTTCGCGGGCGGCGCGACCGACGTGTGGGTCAACGATTCGCACGGCGGCTTTCGCAACCTGCTGCCCGATCTGCTCGATCCGCGCGCGCAGGTCGTGCTCGGCAAGCCGCGCACGCTCGGCATGATGGCCGGGCTCGAATACGGCGCGGCACTCGTCTTCATGATCGGCTATCACGCGAAGGCGCAAACGCGCGGCATTCTCGCGCATACGATCAACAGCTTCGCGTTCGCGCGCGTCGCGTTCAATGGCGTGGAGCTAGGCGAAGCGGGGCTGTACGGCGCGCTCGCTGAAGAATATGGCGCCCATGTCGCGCTTTTATCGGGTGACGACGTGTTCGCCGAGGAAACCGCGCCGCGTTTTCCCAGCGCGCGTTTCGTCGTCACGAAGACCGCGACCGGTCAGGCAAGCGGCGTCACGCAGTCGCCCGCGAGCGTGCGCGAGGCGCTGCGGGCTGCCGCGCGCGACGTGGTCCGTCAGCATATCGAAGCGGGCCGCGCGCCTGCCGCGACGCGTGGGGAGCCGCGAGCAGTCGACTGCGAACTGCGCGTGCAAACGAGCGGGCTTGCCGATCTGTTCTGCCAATGGCCGACGCTCACGCGTGTCGATGGCGTGACGTTGCGTTTCAGCGCGGCGTCGGCCGAGCATGCGGTGCGGATGCTGAACTGTCTGTCGGCGATGTCGTTCATGTTGCGCTGAGCCGCGGCACGCCGAGCCGCTGACAGCTTATTGCGGTGGCCTACTGCTGCTGCTGCCGGCTCAACTCGCGCGCCGCGTGATCGATTGCCTCGGCCACCGCGCCGGCGTGCGACACCGGCGCCAGATGGCTCGACGCGACCGGCACCACCTTCGCGCCGATGCGCCCGGCGATCATTTTCTGCATATCGGGCGACACCGCGCGGTCTTTCGTCGTCAGCACGTACCACGATGGTTTGTCTTTCCAGCCGACCTGATCGACCGGTTCGTCGAATGCGCTCGCGGCGATCGGTACCTGCGCGGCGGCGAGCACGCGGGTGACGGTCTCGGGCACGTCGGCGGCGAGGTCGGCGTGATAGCGCGCGCGGTCGAGCCACAAAAAACCGTTCGCGTCCTTGCTGATGCTCTGGCCGGCCGGCATCGGCCCGCCGGCCTTCATCACGTCCATCGCCGATTCGTGCAGTTGCGGCGCAAGCGCGGCGACATACACGAGCCCGGCGACGTTCGGCGCATTCGCGGCGACCTCGGTGATCACGACGCCGCCCCACGAATGCCCGACCAGCAGCACCGGGCCGTTCTCGCGATCGAGCACACGGCGGGTCGCGGCAACGTCGTCGGCGAGCGACGTCAGCGGGTTCTGCACCGAGCTCACGTGATAGCCCTTTTGCTGCAGCTTCGCGACCACGCCGTTCCAGCTCGATCCGTCGACGAACGCGCCATGCACGAGCACGATGTTGCGCACCGGGCCGCCGAGCGCGGCGGCAGGCGGCGCGCTGGCGGTAGCGGGGGCGGCCGCCGTTTGCGCAAGCGCGGGCGTACCGACGCCCGCGAAACAGAAGCACAACACAGCGGCGCAAAGCAGACGTTTGGGCAACATGTTGAAGCTCCCCAGCTTGAAAAGTGGACTCCGGCAACATACTCGCGTGCCATCCCCGTGACAATCACAATCCGCGCGCTTAAGTGCGGCGCACAACGAAGGCGGGCGGCTACGGACGCCAGAGGAATATCGGTCGGGTAAAATTATCGGTTTTGCCGGACCGGGCGCGTGCTGTCCCGCCGTGCAATCGGCCACAGCGCTGCCTTCGACAGCGTTCTACACGCAGCGGCCACACGCAGCGATCCCCACACAGCAGGGCGTAATGAATAGTGCAAAGCAGCAAGAGGGCCTGAAGCGCGGGCTCAAGAATCGTCACATCCAGTTGATCGCGCTGGGTGGCGCGATCGGCACCGGCCTCTTTCTCGGCTCCGCCAGCGTGCTGCAGGCCGCGGGTCCGTCGATGATCCTCGGCTACGCGATCGGCGGCGTCATCGCGTTCATGATCATGCGCCAGCTCGGCGAGATGGTCGCGCAGGAGCCGGTCGCCGGCTCGTTCAGCCACTTCGCACACAAGTACTGGGGCGATTTCCCGGGCTTCCTGTCGGGCTGGAACTACTGGGTGCTCTATGTGCTCGTCAGCATGGCCGAGCTGACCGCGGTCGGCACCTACGTGCATTACTGGTGGCCGGGCGTGCCGACATGGCTGTCGGCGCTGGTGTGCTTCGCGATCATCAACGCGATCAATCTCGCCAACGTGAAGGCCTACGGCGAAACCGAGTTCTGGTTCGCGATCATCAAGGTCGCGGCGGTGATCGGCATGATCGTGTTCGGCGGCTATCTGCTGATCAGCGGTCACGGCGGCCCTCAGGCGACGGTCGCGAACCTGTGGAGTCACGGCGGCTTTTTCCCGCACGGCTTTCACGGCCTGTTCATGATGCTCGCGGTGATCATGTTCTCGTTCGGCGGCCTGGAACTGATCGGCATTACGGCGGCCGAGGCGGCGGAGCCGCAGAAGAGCATTCCGAAGGCCGTGAATCAGGTGATCCTGCGGATCCTGATTTTCTATATCTGCTCGCTCGCGGTGCTGCTGTCGCTGTATCCGTGGAACCAGGTGGCGGCGGGCGGCAGCCCGTTCGTGATGATCTTTTCGCAGATGGGCTCGTCACTGACCGCCAACGTGCTGAACGTGGTCGTGTTGACCGCGGCGCTGTCGGTGTACAACAGCGGCGTCTACGCGAACAGCCGCATGCTGTACGGTCTCGCCGAACAGGGCAACGCGCCGCGCGCGCTGCTGAAGGTCGACCGGCGCGGCGTGCCGTATCTGGCGATCGGTCTGTCCGCGCTCGCGACGTTCGCATGCGTGATCATCAACTACGTGATTCCGGCCGAAGCGCTCGGTCTGCTGATGTCGCTGGTGGTCGCGGCGCTGGTGCTGAACTGGGCGCTGATCAGCCTCACGCATCTGAAGTCGCGCAAGGCGATGGTGGCCGCGGGCGAGACGCTGGTGTTCCGCTCGTTCTGGTTTCCGCTCAGCAACTGGATCTGCCTCGCGTTCATGGCGCTGATCCTCGTGATTCTGGCGCTGACGCCGGGCTTGTCGGTCTCGGTCTGGCTGGTGCCGGCATGGCTCGTGCTGATGTGGGGCGGCTACGTGATCAAGCGGCGCCGTGAGGCGACTCCCGCTAGCGTGGGGATTACGAGCTGATCTCCACGCGGCGAAGTTCCCCACATAGGTCGCTCCCGTGTGGGCGAGCGCACAGATCGATTTTTGCGAACCGGTAATCTCTGTCCGGTCGTCCGGCACGAAGCCGGCGCGGAGAGACACCATGTTCAACGCAGGCGCGGTACGGACCAGGTCGAACTTCGGCGCGGGTGCCGCGCTCCTTCTGCTGATTGCGGTAGCCTGCCTCGCGCTGCGCATCCTGCACGTCGTCGCGAAGTTTCGTGGCGACGTCCCCGACGCCTTCGGCGATTTCAATTTCTACCTGTACGCGTTCAACGTCGTGCTGCACGACCCGGCGCGCCTGTACGATCACGACGCGCTGATCGCGTTCTTGCAGGGCATCGGCGCGCGCTCGACGGGCGACGACATCTTCTACGCCTACCCGCCGCAGTTCGCGCTGGTGTTTGCGCCGCTCGCGCTGCTGACGCCGCTCGTCGCGAAAATCGTCTGGGTGAGTGCGTCGATCGTGTTGTTCGCGCTGGCTTTGTATCTCGTCGTCACGATGGCGTACCGCGGCGCGGAGCGCAGCGTTAGCCTGCTGCTGGTGGCGGTCGCGCTGCTGAGCTTTCCGCTCGTCGAAGATACCTACGACGGCCAGTCCAACGAACTGCTGTTTTTCCTGCTGGTTGCGACCTTCGCGCTGATCGAGCGTGGCAAAGACTACGCCGCTGGACTCTTTCTCGGCTTCGCGATCGCGATCAAGCTCACGCCTCTCGCCGTCGCCGGTCTGCTGTTGCTGCGCCGCGAATGGCGGACGTTCGTGATGGCGAGCGTCGTTGCGATTGCCTTGACGCTGATTACCGGAGCGCGGCTCGGCTTCGACGTTCTGTGGCACTACTGCGTGTCGGACATGCCGCGACTGAACGGCATGGCACTGGCGATGAGCGGTGGCGGCGCGCCGATGAACAACACCGCGCGGGGCGCGTTGCAGACGCTATCGGCGACGCTCGGCATGCCGATGTCCGGTACGTTGCTGTCGATTGTCTCGCATGCGCTGGTGCTGGCTGCTTGCCTGCTGTCCGCGTATCTGGTGTTTCGCCGCCATCGGGACAGCCGCATCGACTACGCGCTCGCCTCGATGACGATGCTCGTGGCTTATCCGATCCTCGAGCCGATCCACATGATGCTCGCGTTGATCCCGTTGCTGATTCTGCTGGGCACCGCATTCGAAGTGCGCGACGTGCAGTTGTCGGCGCTCGGTCCGAGACTGGAGATGCTGCTGGCCGCGGTCGTCGTGGTCTTGCTGTTCTTTGCGGCGCGGTTTGTGTCGTACACGGTCGCGGCGCTCGTCATTTACGGACTCTGCGTTGCAAGGTACTTTCCACCGCCAGAAGTGGGATGGCGAGAGCGGGCTTACTGGCCTGGATGAACGATCCTGGTGTGGCGCGGCTCCTCATAAGGGCTTTGCATGAAGGTGCAATGGGAATCAGAGAACTGCTCGCGGAGCAGGACGCAAAGTTCGTGAGCCTGCGGGCGCGGAGAGCCTCCATGTTCTTGCGGGGGCTTTTCTATTTCTTCGGAAGGCGGAGATTTTGGGCGGTCGCCCATGTACGGACTGCCTGTCGCACGGTAATTATCTGAATGCTGCCAACCCCGGCAGCGACTTCAGATAGGCCAACGACACACCTATGTCCCTGTCCGTATTTGAGATGCACTCCGTGGAGCTGTTCTGCCAGCGGCCACTGGGTGCCTGTTACGTCATCTGTGACGAGTGGCACTATAAAGCGTGCCTTGGCAAGGCTGCAGACCTTCCGAAGGCCAGGGCGGAGACCCGGGAATTTCTTGAGATTGCCGAACTAAATCACAGCAAGTGGGAGGAGGACCGAAAGCTTGTCAGGAATCTCCTTGACAGTCACTGGCTGTTTTTTCATAACGTGCGGGACCGTAACCCTGACACCGATGGCTGGTGGGTCATCGGTGCTCTTCTCGAAGAGGTTCGCCGGGGCAAACTGCTTGCCATTCGAGGTCCGCGTAATAGCCTGTTTCCGTCACCCTACAGCAGCACGCCGTTAAGAAATCCCGTAGCGAGGACCGGCAGTCATCCGGACGGCGAACCCATTCTGTCCGTCCAGTATGATCCGGCCACCTGGCAAGCCCAGTTAGCCGCTGCGCGCGAAGCCAGGGCGACACCGCCACACATCGAGATACCACAGGCACTGACCAAGGCGCAGCGGTGGCAGACGCGCAAGGCGCTGATTGCGACGGGCAATGCGGCCATGTCCGGGCGCGTGCGGGCGGCGGCTGAACGGCTCGCACGCAACAATGTCGCGGTGGAGAAGGCCAGACTCTCCGATCATGTCTACGAGCCGTCCAGTCCGGTGCCCGAAGGGTGGGTGAACCGCAGCGGGGATAGGGGATTTCTACGGCAGTACGGCCTGAAGCCAATAGACCTGGAAATCGAAGGCGCGAACTTCAGGGCGCAGCTATACGAACCGGATGCGGCGGTCTTCGGTGCCGATATGAATCCGACACTCGCCTTCAAGGGAACCGAAATGACGTGCCTGAGCGACTGGTCGAACAACTTAAACCAGAGCGCGGATATGACATCGCCTTACTACAGGCGAGCCGTAGATATTGGATGGAAGATGCGCCGCACACAGGCACCAATTGATATTGCCGGACACTCGCTAGGTGGCGGTCTGTGTTCTGCCGCTTCTTTGGCCAGCGGCAAGGACTGCTGGAGCTTCAACGCCGCCGGCCTGCACCCGAAGACGGTCGAACACTACGGCGGCCAGGTCACGCGATCGAACATCAATGCCTACCATGTGAACGGCGACATTCTGACCGTGGTACAGACGTGGACGCCCCTGCCAGGTGCAGCCGGTACTCCCTATCCCCTGCATGGCAGCGGCTCGCCCGTGTCGCGGCACTTCATCACGCAGGCAATTGATGGCATCGAGCAGCAGAAGGCGGAGGACATCACCGTACTTGAAACACTGTCATAGCGAGGCTGAAAGCGATGAAAACACTCAGCCGAATCCTTATCGTGCCGGTGCTGTTACTGGCGCTATCCCCCGTGGTTCATGCAATGAAAAAATTTCCCGCCACTGATTTCTTTAGCGGCCCGCAACTCGAACTGGCGCAGGCCATCGAGCGAGGCGACATGGAGCAGGTCAGGCGGCTGGCACCAAAGACCGATCTGAACACGCCGGGACGCAAGAACATGACGATGCTGTTTTTTGCGTTCCAAGAAGCATTGCAGCGCGACCCGCATCGGCTCGCGGTTGCGTCGCAGGTGGTGAGGTCCGGGGCTGATCCCTTGCAGGCCGTACCGGATTTTGGCAGCCCCCTCGGGGCCCTGCTCAACAGATCCCACCCGGAATTCCTGCGCGCGATGCTGGACGGGGGCGTTGATCCTAATTTGGTCTACAAGGGAGATCCATTAATTTTCTTTGTTGCAAAAGAGTCGACATCTGGCTCACTCAAGCTGCTGGTGGAGCGTGGCGCGGATGTGAACCGACGCGATTCGTTGCGCAATTCAGTGCTGTATGAAGCGCTGGCAAATCGCGCACTAGATCAGATTGACTACCTGCTGGACCATGGGGCAAACCCCAACACCTACAACATTAACGGCGAGTCATTCCCACTAGGGATATGGGACGACATTAATACCTTCGCGCCTGATTCACCGGCCTACAGGAAGCTGGTCCAAATCCGGGACCGCATCATCAGGATGGGCGTGAAATGGCCTCCCGAGACTCCGGAACAGATAAGAGCACGTTGGGGAGCCAATCCTCCGCGCCGGCTCGATGACAGCAAGCTTCCGCTGCCGTGAGGCAGAAACGGAAAGGGCTCTTCCAGTTCTTCATGTAGGATCGTGCGCGCCATCGCCCGGAAGCGGTGGCCGGTTATCTCCATGCGCGCATAGGAGCCAAGCCGCCGAAGCGCGGCATTGATAGCCGCTTCACTCATCGGGTGCTTGATATCGCGTGCGCTTGGGAACCCGTAGCTTTCCGGCAAAACGGTACTTGAAAATGTATCGCTTGTTGTTCGTTGGCGTGACGAGAAGCAGGCCGCCGCCGTACAGCTTCCGAAGTTTTTCACCCGGCTTCGTGTACGGATCGTGGCAACACGCCAAACGACCCCCTGATGGGGTTGTAATCCCTGGTGAAACGTTGGAGACCACAGCAAACAAAAACCCCGCTCAGCGCTGGCTGTCGGGGCTTTGTGGGGAACCGTTGAAACCGGTTGAAGAGTGTTTGGTGCCCAGGGCCGGAATCGAACCGGCACGCCTTGCGGCGGGGGATTTTGAGTCCCCTGCGTCTACCAATTTCACCACCTGGGCAGATACTGCAGCGCGCATCAGAAGTTCAGCGCGCGAGGAAGACGCAGATTATGGCCGAAAATCGCTCGACGGGCAAGCCGATTGCCTTCACCCTCCACAGCGCGTTCGCAACGAGCGGTCCTCAGACCGTGCGCGAGAACCGTGTGAGCGTCTGGTCGCCGAGATAGCGGTCGAATACCATCGCGAGATTGCGTACAAGCATGCGACCGGCCATCCGCACTTCGAGCTTGCGCGCGCCGAGCGAGATCAGTCCGTCGTCCTCGAATGCACGCAGACGCGCGAGCTCCGGCGCGAACGTGTCGGCGAAGTGGATGCCGTACGCCGCCTCGAATTCGTCGAAACGCAGTTCGAGGTTGCACATCAGTTGCGTGATCACGTCGCGCCGCAGACGGTCGTCGGCGGACAGGCGGATGCCGCGCGCGATCGCGAGCCGGCCCCCGTCGATCGCGTCGGTGTAGGCGGGCAGCTCTCGCGCGTTTTGCACGTACACGTCGCCGACCTTGCCGATCGACGAGGCGCCGAAGCCGATCAGATCGCATTCGGCCCGCGTGCTATAGCCCTGGAAATTGCGATGCAGCGTGCGCTGTCCCTGCGCGCGCGCGAGCTCGTCAGTGGGCAGCGCGAAATGATCCATGCCGATATACACATAACCCGCCTGTGTCAGCCGTTCGACCACCCGTTGCAGCAGCGCGAGCCGCACTTCGCTCGACGGCAGCGTCGCGGCATTCATCTGCCGCTGCATCTTGAAGAGCTGCGGCATGTGCGCGTACGCGAACACCGACAGCCGGTCCGGCGCGAGTTCGAGCATCGTGTCGAGCGTGCGGCTGAAGCTCGCGACCGTTTGATGCGGCAGGCCGTAAATCAGATCGACGCCGATCGAATGAAAACCGTGCGCGCGCGCCGCTTGCATCACCGACGCGGTCATCTCGAACGGCTGGATGCGATTGATCGCCTGCTGCACGCGCGGATCGAAGTCCTGCACGCCGAGGCTCAGCCGGTTGAAGCCGAGATGGCGCAGCAGTGCGATCGTGCCGGGCGACGCCTCGCGCGGATCGACCTCGATCGAACATTCGGCTTGATCGTCGGGCGGCAGATTGAAGTGCTCGCGCGTTGCGGCCATCAATTCCGTCATCTCGTCATGCGACAAAAACGTCGGCGTGCCGCCGCCCCAATGCAGTTGCGACACGGGCCGCTGTGTATCGAAACACGCAGCCTGCAAGCCGATTTCGCGTTTGAGCCGCTCGAGGTACGGCCGCGCGTGCGCGCGGTTTTTCGTCACGACCTTGTTGCAGCCGCAGTAGAAGCACACGGTGTCGCAAAACGGAATATGGAAGTACAGCGACAGATCGGTCGACGCGGCACCCGGATCGGCGGCGGCGCGGCGATAGTCGGCCGTGTCGAACGATTCGCGGAACTGCGGCGCGGTCGGATAGGACGTATACCGGGGACCATTCGCGCTGTAGCGCGCGAGCAGGTCGGGGCGGAACAGGGTGTCGGCTACGGACATGAGCGGTATCGGACGGTGGGCGGTTCTCGCGGCGTATCGCGTATGCATGGCCGTTCGGGAGTTTTCAGTTTAATTGCGCGCCTGCGGGCTCCGTTTGTGTAAAAAGGTCGCACAGACAGGCAGTGGCACAATGCGGGTCTGGCAACGCGTTGCCAAGGTTTGAGTTCAGGAAAGATGACGTGGATCAAAGGTTGAGGAGCGCACGAGTGGACGATCACGCGTGCCGTCCCGATTGCGGCGCGTGCTGTATCGCGCCGTCGATTTCGAGTCCGATTCCCGGCATGCCCAACGGCAAGCCGGCGGGCGTTCGCTGCGTGCAACTCGGCGACGATCTGCGCTGCGCGATCTTCGGGCGGCCGGAGCGGCCCGCATGCTGCTCGGGTCTGCAGCCGCAACAGGAGATGTGCGGCGCGAATCGCAGTGAAGCGCTCGCGTGGCTCAAGCAACTCGAGGTGCAAACACAACCGGCATCGCTTCCATGATGCGCGGCACGCGATAAGCGCCATCACCCACCTCAAAGCCAACGCAAGCCGATGTCCGCAAGGGCTTCCACAGGAGATTTCGCATGACTCGACCCGCAGCGCCGGCCCGGCGCCGCTTTCTGCGCGCCGCGCTGACCGGCTGCAGCGTGCTTGGCATCACCGTGTCGCTCGCGGCTTGCGCGAGCCCGACGTTTCCGTTCATGCCGTCGCAATACACGTTCTCGCAGAAGCAGGTACAGGAGGCCGTGCAGCGCAAATTCCCGTATCAGCGCACGGTGTCGCAGGTATTCGACGTCGCGCTGAGCAATCCGGTGGTGGGCATGCTGCCCGATGCGAACCGCGTGCAGGTGAAGCTCGACGCGCGTTTCGCCAGCCCGTTCCTGCAAGAGCCGGTCGATGGCGTGTTCACGCTGTCGAGCGAACTTGCCTACGATGCGGCGAGCCGTTCGGTGATCCTCAAGTCGCCGAGTGTCGATAACGTCAGCGTGAACGGCCAGGCGCAGATGTACACGCAGCAGATCAACGCGGCCGCGGCGCTGCTCGCGACCCAATTGCTGACCAACTATCCGATCTACACGTTCAAGCCCGAGCAACTGCAATTTGCCGGCGTCCATTACGAACCCGGTACAATCACCATCCTTACAAACGGCATACGCGTGCAGATCGTCGAAAGATGACTCGCACGCGCGGCCACGAGGGCCGCGCGTGCGAGTCATGACCGTGCCGGCCCATTTCGTTGCGACAACCAACTGCGATAAGGGGCACGGATGGACTGGCTACTGGCTTGCAAAGCGCTGATTCTCGGCGTGATCGAGGGTTTGACGGAGTTCCTGCCGGTGTCGAGCACCGGGCATCTGATCGTCGTCGGCAGTCTCATCGATTTCTCCGACGAGCACGCGAAGACCTTCGATGTCGTGATCCAGCTCGGCGCGATTCTCGCGGTGTGCTGGGAGTTTCGCCGTCGCATTGGCAACGTGATCGTGGGTCTGCCGAACCGGCCCGAAGCGCGCCGCTTCGCGCTGAACGTCATCATCGCGACGATTCCGGCGGTCGTGCTGGGCCTGCTGTTCGAAAAGTCGATCAAGGAGGCGCTGTTCGCGCCGGTGCCGGTGGCGTTCGCGCTGGTTGCGGGCGGCGTTGTGATCCTGTGGGCGGAGGCGCGTCAACGTGCGCGCGGCGACGCGGCGGTGCGGGTGCGCAGCATCGACGATCTGAGCCCGCTCGATGCACTGAAAGTCGGCCTCGCGCAGTGCTTCGCGCTGATTCCGGGGACCTCGCGCTCGGGCTCGACGATCATCGGCGGCATGCTGTTCGGCATCGAGCGCCGCGCCGCGACCGAGTTTTCCTTCTTTCTCGCGATCCCGATCATCTTCGGCGCGACCGCCTACGAACTGTACAAGGACTGGAATCTGCTTACCACCGACGCGCTCGGCAGCTTCGCGCTCGGCTTCGCGGCTGCGTTCGTCAGTGCGTTCATTTGCATTCGCTGGCTGCTGCGCTACGTCGCGTCGCACGACTTCACGGTGTTCGCGTGGTATCGGATCGGCTTCGGTCTGCTGATCCTGTTGATCGGTTATAGCGGTGGGTTGAGCTGGGCCGATTGAGGCTGGCCGTGCAACGAAAAAAGGTCCGCGAATGCGGACCTTTTTTCGTTGGCTTGCCGTTTCGTCGCGTTATGCGGCGGCGCGCTTGCGGAATACCAGGTCCCACACGCCGTGGCCGAGCCGCAGGCCGCGCCGCTCGAACTTCGTCACCGGACGATAGTCGGGCCGCGGTGCGTAGGTGTCGGCGGTGTTATCGAGCAGCGGAACGGCGCCGAGCACTTCGAGCATCTGTTCGGCGTAGTTCTGCCAGTCGGTCGCGCAATGCAGATACGCACCCGGCTTCAGACGCGACACGAGCAGCGCGACGAACTTCGGCTGGATTAGCCGGCGTTTGTGGTGGCGCGCCTTGTGCCACGGATCGGGGAAGAAGATGTGCACGCCGTCCAGGCTGTCGGGCGCGATCATGTGCTCGAGCACTTCGACCGCGTCGTGCTGGATGATGCGGATGTTCGTCAGCGACTGCTCGCCGATCAGCTTCAGCAGCGCGCCGACGCCGGGCTCGTGGACTTCGACGCCGAGGAAGTCGTCGCCGGGACGCTGCGCGGCGATCTCGGCGGTGGTGGCCCCCATGCCGAAGCCGATCTCCAGCACGCGCGGCGCTTCGCGGCCGAACACGCCGGTCCAGTCGGGCTGCTGCGGCGTGTAGGGCACGACGAAGCGCGGGCCGAACTCATCGAGCGCGCGGCGCTGGCCGGTCGACACGCGACCCGCGCGCGTGACGAAGCTGCGGATGCGGCGGTGATGAAGCGTGTCTGCCGGCGTCGCACCGGGCGTGCCGTCGAAGTCGTGCGTCCCGTCGCGGGTGGACTGGTCTGCTGCGCTCGTGGGAGTCGGGGAGTCGTCCGGGAGACCGGAGTCGTTTGGATCGTGGATCATCGTCGATGCTGCTGCAAGGGTGAGGGCTGCGCGGCTTGCGCGCTGTGCCGGGCCGTTGCCACTACAAAAAAGCCGCCTTCGGGGAGGCGGCTCTTGCTAGCTTCCGCTGAATAGTCAGCAGGAAAGTGGAGCGGGCGATGGGAATCGAACCCACGGCTCTAGCTTGGGAAGCTAGGGTATTACCATTATACGACGCCCGCGGAACTCGCGATTTTACAGGCTTTTGGGCGGTTTGGGCAGGGGTATGGTTCGCGCGCAGGAACAGCCACCTCGTCTTCTCGCGTCGACGGTCAGAACGGCGCGCGTCTTCAGATGGCGTCTGCGCCTGCCGTTAACCCGGATGCTGCCCAACATCGTGCGCTTGCACACCCGCAAGCCGGCACGCCCCCGGCGCTCCCCATCCTGTTCAAGAGACTTTCCCAAGATGCAGTGGTTTTCCAATCCGAAACTGAGCCACAGGCTTGTCGGCTCGTTGATGCTGTGCGCGTTCGTGACGGCCATCGTCGGCACGGTCGGTGTGCTGAAGGTGCGCGAAGTCGCGACGATGCAAACCGAAATGTACGACCGCGAATTCGTGCCGGTGCGCGACGACGGCACCGCCGCATGGCAGGCGGCCTCGCACTTCCGCCGCCTCTATTCGTACATCCTGAATCCGGAGCCGGCGGGTCGCGCCGATACGGTGCGCCTGAATCACGGCGGTGAAGCGGCGATCCTGGCGGCGTTCGACTACGAGCGCAAGCACGCGACCACCGACGCGCAAAGGCAATTGCTGAGCGACTTCGACGCCGCCTATCCGGCCTATATGAGCTCGGTCGCGAAGGTGCTGGCGCTGGCCGACCAGGGCGATCAGACCGGCGCTCGCCGAGCTCAAATCGACCACCGACCCGCTGCACGTCAAGCTGCGCACACTGATGATCAAGCTGTCGGACGTGCGGGATGAGTTGGCCAGACAGCGCGTCGCGAACGGCGTCGACATGGTTCGCTCGGTGACGTGGTGGATCGCGAGCTGCGCGCTCGTCGGCGTCGCGATTGCGATCGGCTTGGGGCTGCTGGTGACGCGGGCGGTCGTGCGGCAGATCGGCGGCGAACCGGCCGAAGTCGCCAAGGTCGTCGAGCAGATCGCGGGCGGCGACTTGAGCCAGCGCCTGCGCACCGGCGCGGCCGACGAGCGCAGCATCCTGTGCGCGGTCGCGCACATGCAGGAGCGTCTCGCGTCGACGATCGGCTCGATCCGCGAAAGCGCCGAGTCGGTCAGCATCGCTTCGCAGCAGATCGCGAGCGGCAACATCGATCTGTCCGCTCGCACCGAAGAGCAGGCCGCTTCGCTCGAACAGACCGCGGCGAGCATGTCGGAGTTGACGCAGACCGTCGGCCGCAACAGCGACAACGCACGAAACGCGAGCGCGCTCGCGACTCAGGCCGCACAGGTCGTCAACACCGGCAACACGGCGGTCGAGGGCATGGTGCGCACGATCGGCGAGATCAGCGGCAGCTCGACGAAGATCTCGGAGATTACCGGCGTGATCGAAGGCATCGCGTTCCAGACCAATATTCTTGCGTTGAACGCGGCGGTCGAGGCGGCGCGCGCGGGCGAGCAGGGGCGCGGTTTCGCGGTGGTTGCGAGCGAGGTGCGTAACCTCGCGCAGCGCTCGGCCAGCGCGGCGAAGGAGATCAAGGAGATGATCACGACGTCGGTTGCGATAATCGAGGGCGGCACGCAGCAGGCGGCCGAAGTCAGCACGACGATGGCCGATATCAAGGACGCGATTCATCGCGTGTCGAATATCGTCGACGAGATCGCGACGGCCTCCGAAGAGCAGAACCGCAGCATTCACCAGGTCGGCCAGGCCGTCACGCAGATGGACGAGACCACGCAGCAGAACGCGGCCCTCGTCGAACAGGCCGCGGCGGCTGCGCAATCGCTCGAAGCGCAGGCGCGCAAGATGAAGCAGACGGTGTCGGTGTTCCGGACGGCGGAGAGCCGTGCCTTTGCGGCGGCCTTGCCGGCGCCCACTCGAGCGTCGGCGCGCGTGCGTGTCGACCAGCCGGCGTTGCCTCAGGCCGCGGCGGCCGTGCCTGCGCGCGAGCGCGTGGCGGCGGCCGCGGCAGCACAGAGTGACTGGAGTACGTTCTAATCCACGGCTCGCGACCGAGCCTGGCGATCCGGAAATTGACCGCCTGAGGGCGGTCGAAGCCGCCACTACGATCAGCAGACACGAAAACGCCGCCGCATGCAGTCGCAAGCGGCGGCGTCTCGAGCGCGATCAGCTCAGATCACAAAATAAGTCAGCTGAACCGCCGCGCGCGTGACGACCATCTGCAGCACCTGCACGATCACGAACAGCAGAATCGGCGACAGATCGATACCGCCGAATTTCGGCAGCACGCGGCGCAGCGGATTCAGAAACGGCGCCGTCAGCTGATACAGAATCGGCATCGCCGGCGAGCGCGGATTGAGCCACGACAGCAGCGCCATCAGGATCGTCATCCAGATGACCAGATTGAGCGCCCACTTGATCGCGGTCAGCACCGCGACGATCAGCAGCGTCGGCACGAGCGTCAGCGGATCGGCGCCGGTCATCACGATCATCAGGACGACGTAGATAATCGCGGCGATCAGCGTCGCGGCCACGCTCGCCCAGTCGATCCTGCGCGTGCTCGGCAGAATGTGCCGCAGCGGCAGCACGATCCAGTTGGTCGCCTGCAGCACGGCGTTCGAGACCGGGTTGTACGGCGGCAGGCGGACGACCTGCAGCCACGCGCGTAACAGCAGCGCGGCGCCGAACAGCGTGAAAATGGTATTGAGCAGAAAACGGGCGATATCGCCAAACATCTCGGGTCCTTATGCTTCTGATAACGGCCACCGGCGGGCCGCGGGCTGCCGGCGTCGCAAGATCGGTGCGCGCCGGCGGTTTTCTGGATTTACCTGGTCAGCCAACCGGAGGTTCGACGCCATTGCGCACCGCCTGCCGGTGGTTGTCTGTCCGGCATCACACCGAAGTCCGGACCTCGCTGATCAGGATCGTGCCATTGCCGCCGTCCGTGTAGTTCGGGATATCCGCCAATAGTTGCTCGGACGCGGGCTTGAACACTTCGTAGAAATCGTCCGCGCTGTCGAACAGGAAGTGACCCGCGGCCACGTAAGGAGGCGGCGTGCCGGGCGGCCCGGCGTTCAGGCCCGCGTCGACCGACCAGCCTTTCAGCGCCGGCCCGAACAGCTTCGCCGCGAGCGGCATATGGGTCGCGCAGTAGTAGTCCATGTCGAAGCGGCCATTTTCCCGGTACGGGTAGAGGATGCTGACCTTGATCATTGTGCGTTCTCGTCTGTTGGTCCCGAGGCGCGGCGCGGGTCGTCGCGTGGTTCGCATCTGCTTCGCCCGGCGCGCCGGACGTCACATTATCACGGCTTACTTGACGCTTGCACCTGCTGCCGCCTGATTCAGCGAGCGGCCAAGCGATTCTTCCACAGCTTCGGAGATCGCTTCAATCGTCGCGGGCGGCGCGGCACGCCGTCGGGCGAGGTTGACCGCGCGGCGCGTCAGCAGACCGTAGAGCGCGGCGTGGTCGCCGTCGAAGCTTTCGAGCAGCGCCAGCTGCTTCTCGACGACACCCGTGTCGCCGCGCGATACCGGCCCCGCGAGCGCGTTCGGCAGGCCCTTGTCGCGCGCCGTTTCGATCGTGCCGGCGAGCATCGGCATAAGCGCGCGCAGCGCATCGTCCTCGGCGAAGCCGAGCGTGCGCCACAACGCGACGCATTCGGCGAGGCTGCACAGCGCAAAGCTCGCCGCGTAGTGCGCGGCGGCGTGATACAGCATGCGGCCGCCCGGCGGAATCGACAGCGGATGGCAGCGCAGCGCGAGCGCGAGCGCGGTCAGTGTCTCCTTCAGTTCGCCGTCGGCTTCGATCGTCACCGAACAGCCGGCGATCCGCTCGAGATCGGCGAGCTCGCCGCTAAATAGATACAGCGGATGAAAGCCGCCGATCGCCGCACCCTGATCACGCGCCGGCGCCAGCAATTCGACCGGCGACGCGCCGCTGCAGTGCACGAGCGCCTTGCCGGGGTGGCTTGCCGCATCGCCGCCAAAGCGGAGTGTGTGCGCTGTCGTACCGATGCTGTCGTCGGGAACGGCTAAAAAAACGATATCGGCGGCGTCGACGACTTGTTGCGGGTCGTCAGAGGCCATGCAGTATGCGAACTGGGCGGCGAGCCGGCGCGCGGAATCGGCCGAGCGGCTCGCCACCGCGGTGACCGGGTAGCCGGCGCGCGCGAACGCGAGCGCGAGACAGCGCGCAAGCCGCCCCGCGCCGATGAAGCCGACGCGCGGCAAGGAAGACTGGGACATGGTCACCTGCTCCAGACGGATCGTGTGAACGGGAAAGCAGCAGTATCTCGCATCCGCAAACCGCGGGCCGATCCTGCCCCTTGCGCGGCTCGACAGCTGTCGTCGGATGAGTTTGCGGGCGATATGGCGCCACCGGTCGGTCATCGGGCGGCGCGACGCCCACGGGTGTGAAAACTGCTCACAATCGTAGTGACAGGAACAGTGGTCGATGAGCCGGTTTTGACGGTCGTATTTTCGTACTTCGTTCGTAGTCAGAAAATCGGGAGGGTAGCGATGAGTATTTTTTCTTACCGAAAACACTTGCGGTTCCTGACGCACGCCCAGCGCCGTCGCTGGTGGGATCAGAAAAAGCGCCTGACGCCGCGCGTGCGGATCAGCGGCGCGTACGTGCCGCCCAATGTGTCCCGCGAATTCGTGTACGTGAAGGTCGGCTAGTCGCGCGGTCTTCGCAGGTGAGAAAGTGCCCGGCTCAGCGATTGAGCCGGGCATTTTTTATTGGGAAATCTCTCCCGGCTGTCAGGATTGAAGCGAATTTGTAATTAAAGTTTACCGATGCGCGAACTCTAGCCCCTCGCGTTCGATCAGACCTATGACCCGCGGCCCGTCGCTCGCGTGCAAGCCCTTGATTCACGGCTCCTTTGGCTGTCGCCGCGGCGGCGCGTGGGCGCGCACGTGCGGCGCCCGGCAAAACGCTTCGGCTTGCCCTTGCAATTTGCAACAAATGCGAACAGTCCGGCCGGGGCTTTTTAGATACATTGGTTTCACAGCATGCGAGGCATGCGCAGTCGGCGACCTTGGCAGGCCGCGCTAGGAGAATAGAAGTGAAAAAGATCGTTCCATTCGTCGTTGCAGCCGCACTCGGCTTGGGACTTGCCGGGGCTGCTGAGGCAGGTGTTTCCGTTGGTATCGGCCTTGGGGTGCCGATCGCGCCGGCCTATCCGGTGTACGCGGCGCCGCCGCCCGTCTATTACGCGCCGCCGCCTCCGCCGGTGTATGCGCCGCCGGTTGTCGTGGCCCCGGCTCCAGTGGTGGTCGGAGGCTATTACGGCTATGGCCATCCTTATTATCGTGGCTACTACCACGGCTACCGTGGCTACTATCGCGGCTGGTACGGGCACCCGTACTATCGTCATTAAGAAGAAGCGCGGGCGCGCGTGACGCGCGCGGGAACCTCGACGGCGTAACACCGGCTTGTGCCGGGTTACGCCGCTTCTATTTGTATCGCTGGTTTTGCTTTCCGCCGTGTTTCCCCGCAGGTGTCGCGCGCTCGCGCGAGCACCGTTCCAAAGCATGGATGAAGCTGGGAGAATGGCTGCTTCGCCATCGCTCCAGGAGAGTTCCGCCGATGCAAGCGCTTCCCGCTCCCACCTTCGATGACGTCCTCGACGCCGCCACGCGTCTCGAAGGCGTCGCGCACCGTACCCCCGTTCTGACGTCGAGCACGTTCGACGAGCGCACCGGCGCGTCGGTGTTCTTCAAGTGCGAAAACTTCCAGCGCATGGGCGCGTTCAAGTTCCGCGGCGCGTACAACGCGATTTCGCATTTCGACGCGGAGCAGCGCAAGGCCGGAGTGCTGACCTATTCGTCGGGCAATCACGCGCAGGCCATCGCGTTGTCGGCGCGTCTTGCCGGCATTCACGCGACGATCGTGATGCCGCACGACGCACCCGAGGCCAAGGTCGCCGCGACCAAAGGCTACGGCGGCGAAGTGATCACGTACGATCGCTACAAGGAAAATCGCGAGGAGATCGGCCGGCGCCTGGCCGAGGAGCGTGGCATGACGCTGATTCCGCCGTACGATCATCCGCACGTGATTGCCGGGCAGGGTACCGCGGTCAAGGAGCTGATCGACGACACCGGCCCTCTCGACATCTTGTTCGTGTGCCTTGGAGGCGGTGGGTTGATCAGCGGCAGCGCGTTGTCGGCGGCCGCGCTGAGCCCTGCTTGCACGGTGATCGGCATCGAGCCCGAAGCGGGCAACGACGGCCAGCAGTCGCTCGCGCGCGGCGAGATCGTGCATATCGATACTCCGCGCACGATCGCCGATGGCGCGGCCTCGACGCATCTGGGCCATTACACGTTCGCGGTCATCCGTCGGCTGGTCGCGCGAATTGAAACGGTCAGCGATGCGCAACTGATCGAGACGATGCGCTTTTTCGCGCAGCGCATGAAGATCGTCGTCGAACCGACCGGTTGCCTCGCGGCGGCGGCGGTGCTGAATGGCATCGTGCCGGTGAAGGGCAAGCGCGTCGGCGTGGTGGTGAGCGGCGGCAACGTCGATTTGCCGAAGCTCGCGCAGTACCTCGCATGAGCGACTCACGTCGAGTCGCATGAAGAAACGGCTCGCCGATGCGAGCCGCTTTCTTATGCGTGAACCGCTTCAGCTTGCTACTTGTGCAGTGCTTTGTACGATCAGGTCGCGATACCCGTTGACGATCACGCTGTACGAGAAATAGGCGAACAGCAGCGCCGACAGAACGTGACATGCCCGCAGCAGACCGGCGCCCGCGCGCTTGCGTCCGTGGCTGCCGAGCCCGCAGATAAAAAGCGTCCAGCACAGGCCGCCGAGAAAGAAGCCGCCGAGGAAGATCAGCGCGGTCGTCGGGCTCGTTGCGCCGGCTTTCGCAATCAGCGCGCCGCCGACCGCCGCGAACCACAGGATCGCCGAAGGCGACGACACCGCCAGCAGCACGCCGCGCAGGAAGCCGCGCCATGGCGACTGATGCGCAGTAGCGTCGCCTTCGCCGGCAACAGCGGGTGCCGTGGCCGGGAACATCGCTTCACGCGCCATCTTCCAGGTGAGAAACAGCAGGATCGCCGCGCCGCCGATCCACACGACCCAGCGCACCGATTCGAACTGCAGCAGCGCAGCCATGCCCGCGAGCGCGAGCGCCGCGTAAATGAGATCGCCGACGCACGAGCCGAGGCCGAGCCAGAAGCCCGGCCGGAAGCCGTGCGACAGCGTCAGCGAAATGATCGCGACGTTGACGAGACCGATATCGAGGCATAGCGACAAGGACAGAAAAAAGCCGTCCGACATCATTGAAAAAGCGTGCATCCGCGCGAGCGCTCCATCCGTTATTAGTTGTGTTGTTTGGCGCGCGTTTACAGACCGAGGCCCAACTCGTTCCACAAGCTGTCGATACGCTGCTTGACCGCCTCATCCATCACGATCGGGCGGCCCCATTCGCGGTCGGTTTCGCCCGGCCACTTGTTGGTCGCGTCGAGCCCCATCTTCGAGCCGAGGCCGGCTACCGGCGACGCGAAATCGAGATAGTCGATTGGCGTGCGGTCGACGAGCACCGTGTCGCGCGTCGGGTCCACTCGCGTGGTGATCGCCCAGATCACTTCGTTCCAGTCGCGGATATTGACGTCCTCATCGACGACGACGATGAACTTCGTATACATGAACTGCCGCAGGAAGCTCCACACCCCGAACATCACGCGCTTCGCATGGCCGGGGTAGCTCTTCTTCATCTGCACGATCGCCATGCGGTAGCTGCAGCCTTCGGGCGGCAAATAAAAGTCGGTGATCTCGGTGAACTGCTTCTGCAGCAGCGGCACGAACACTTCGTTCAGCGCGACGCCGAGGACCGCGGGCTCGTCGGGCGGTTTGCCGGTGTAGGTGGAGTGATAGATCGCGTCGCGGCGCATCGTGATCCGCTCGACCGTGAAGACCGGGAACCACTCCTGTTCGTTGTAGTAGCCGGTGTGATCGCCATACGGGCCTTCGAGCGCGTGTTCGTACATGGCCGACGCACCCTTCGACGGACGCGGCGGCGCGCCGGCCGGAGCGGACGAGGGCGCGCCTTCCTGCGGATAGATGAAGCCTTCGAGCACGATTTCGGCGCGCGCGGGCACTTGCAGACCGTCGACGCCCGGCGTGATGCATTTCGCGAGCTCGGTGCGCCCGCCGCGCAGCAGGCCGGCGAACTGGTATTCGGACAGCGTGTCGGGCACCGGCGTGACCGCGCCGAGGGTCGTCGCCGGGTCCGCGCCGAGCACGACGGCCACCGGATACGGCTTGCCTGGATTTTTCAGCGCGAACTCGCGGAAATCGAGCGCGCCGCCGCGATGCGCGAGCCAGCGCATGATCAGTTTGTTACGCCCGATCAGTTGCTGGCGATAGATACCCAGGTTTTGTCGGCTCTTGTTCGGCCCTTTCGTGACGGTCAGACCCCAGGTGATCAGCGGCCCGGCGTCACCGGGCCAGCACGTCTGGATGGGCAATTTGCCGAGGTCGACGTCGTTGCCTTCCCAGACGATTTCCTGGCAGGGCGGCGCGCTGACCGTCTTCGGCGCCATGTCCCACACGGCCTTCGCTAGCGACAGCAGCTTGCCGGCGTCCTTGAGACCTTGGGGCGGTTCCGGTTCCTTCAGCGCGGAGAGTAGCCGGCCGACGTCGCGCAGCGATTCGAGCACCGCCTGGTCGCCCGCGCCCGCTTCGGCATCGATGCCCATGCCGAGCGCGACGCGGCGCGGCGTGCCGAACAGATTGCCGAGCACCGGGAACGCGTGCCGCTCGGTGTTCTCGAACAGCAGAGCCGGACCGCCCGCGCGCAGTACACGGTCGCACAGTTCGGTCATTTCGAGATTCGGCGACACCTTTTGCGAAATTCGGCGCAATTCACCGATCGCCTCGAGGCGGCCGATGAAATCGCGCAAGTCTTTGTATTTCATCTGTGACGGGTTCAGGGCCGCATGCACGGCGCATAGGACTGAGGGCGCAGCAGGACCGACGGTGGTATCTGCGTGGCGCAAAAAAACGATTGTCGATTTTACCTGCGTTAGCCAGCGCACGTAGATCAACCAAATGGTCAATCCCGAACAGCCAGGGCCGGATCGCCTAAAACGCACATAGAACAGGGCTTCCGGCGGACTGAACACTGTTTATAATTACAAATAGTTATAGATATTGCATTCTATAGTGTTGACGATCTATAAAACCGTGCATAGAATCCGTCCACATTGGTTGCAGGGCGTTAACCTTTTTACCGTCGCCCCCGGTCCTCAGACGCAACGCGTCACCGTTTTACTTCCCTGCAGGGTAGAACGGCATTATTGAAGTCCCTCACCAGCGTCCACCAACGCTGGTTTTTCGCGTGGGAGCCAGGCCCGTACACATTGAATATGTGTGGGCTGTTTTTGAGATGGCTCCCCGAAACGGTATTTGTTGCCGTTTTCCCGACGTCGCTGCTGCCCAACCAGAGAGCACGCGATGTCTTGACTCTGCGAGCGCGCTGTACCGCCTGATTTGACCCGGCGGGGTTCGCGGATCATGCAAGATGGGAGATCTGAATGAACGCCTGGTTATCGTGGCGTCCTGATGAGCGTATTGCGCAGGTTGTGCGCGGTGCGCTGCGCCGCGGGACGCGACTGAGTCATCACCTGTTCAGCATTGTCGGCGGGATCGCCGTGGTGCTGGCTCTTGCACTGTGGCTGATGCCGGCCTGGCGCGGCGTGTTGGCTGCGCGTCTGATGCCGGTCATTTCCGCCGCCGTGCAAGCGGGTCCCGCCCGCCTGCTGCAAGGCAACCCGCTGCCGGCCATCGGACCGATCAGAAACGCCGGGGCATCCTCCGACGAATCCCTGTCGGCCAATTCACCGACCGCGCCGAACACGCCGAGCCCCTCCGATGGGTCGAGCGACGGCAGCATGACCCTGACCTCGGCGACCACCAGCTTCGACGGCGCGTTCGACAACGCTGCCACGCAGGGCACCAGCACCGTCGCGCTCAATGGCCTCGATCCGCGCACGATGCAGGGCGTCAGCGCGCTCGCGCGTCTAATTCCGCAGCAACGCGTGTCCGCCGATGCGCGCGACGACCGTGTGCTCGTGTCGAGCCACGAGCAGGACCTGGTCGCGTCGTACCTTGCGCGGCGCTATCGCGTCGCGCAGGAACCCGTCAGCGAGCTCGTGAGGGCCGCGTTCGACACCGGCCGCGAAGTCGGCCTCGATCCGCTGCTGCTGCTCTCAGTGATGGCGATCGAATCGGGCTTCAATCCGTACGCCGAGAGCGGTGTCGGCGCACAGGGCCTGATGCAGGTTATGTCGAAAGTGCATTCGGACAAATTCCAGTATTTCGGCGGCCAGAGCGCTGCGCTCGAACCGCTCGCGAACATCAAGGTCGGCGCGCTCGTGCTGAAGGATTGCATCGCACGCGGCGGCTCGCTGCCGGGTGGCCTGCGTCTGTACGTCGGCTCGAGCACGTCGGACGACGGTGGCTACGGCGCGAAGGTGATGGCCGAGCGCGGTCGTCTGCGCGATGTCGCGCGCGGCCGCAAGGTGCCGATCAATGCGCCGCAAGCTCCGGTGCTGAGCGCGTCGACGACGCCGGCGCCAGCCGCCTCGACGAGCGGCGGCAACGGCAAGCGCGTCCAGGTGACATTGCAGGGCGGCCACGCGCTGAGCTCGGAGACTCCGGCGGCGCACTCGCAGCCGGCCGATCAGCAGGACGACGCCAGCGCCAATTCGGCAACGCGCCATGTGGCGTCGGCGTCGGAGCTGGGGGCTTGAGTTAGACATTTGCTAGCCGCATGAAAAAAGGACACCCGAGGGTGTCCTTTTTTTGCGTCTGGCAGGCCGGTAGCCGCCGGCTCAGTGCCTCATCAACATCAATGCCGCCCGAACAGCTTCGCCAGCCGCTCGACAGCCTCTTCGAGCTTCGGATACGCGGTCGCATACGAAAGCCGGATGTAGTTCCTCGGCGCGTGGGTGCCGAAGTCCATGCCAGGCACCAGCACGACGCCGGCATCGTGCAGCATCGCCTTCGTGAGCGCCGCGCTGTCGCCGGCCGCGGGATGCGCGACACCGCGGCAGTCGGCGTACACGTAGAACGCGCCGTCGGGCATTACGGGCACCGAGAAGCCGAGCGATTCGAGCGCCGGCGCGATGAAGTCGCGGCGTCGCTTGAATTCGAGGCGCCGCGCTTCGTAGATCGCGATCGTCTCCGGCTCGAAGCAGGCGAGCGCCGCGTGCTGCGCGAGCGCCGACGCGCAGATGAACAGGTTTTGCGCGAGCTTTTCGAACGCGCTGACCATCGCGGGCGGCACGACGAGCCAGCCGAGTCGCCAGCCGGTCATGTTGAAGTACTTCGAGAAGCTGTTGACGGTGATCACGTCGTCGCCGAACGACAGCGCCGACACGGGCTTCGCGTCGTAGCTGAGGCCCTGGTAGATCTCGTCGACGATCGTGAAGCCGCCGCGCGCTCGCACGGCCTTGACGATCCGCTCGAGTTCGGCCGGCTCGATCGACGTGCCGGTCGGATTCGACGGCGACGCGAGCAGCACGCCGCGGGTGCGCTCGCCCCACAGGCGTTCGACGTCGGCGGCGGTCAGCTGGAAGCGCTCTGCCGGCCCGCTCGGCACCATTACAGGCCTGCCTTCGGCGGCGATCACGAAATGGCGGTTGCACGGATAGCACGGGTCGGGCATCAGCACTTCGTCGTCGCGATCGACGAGCGCCGCGCACGCGAGCAGCAGCGCTGCCGACGCGCCCGCCGTGACCACGATCCGCGCCGGATCGACGTCGATGCCGTAGAACTCGGCGTAATGCGCGGAAATCGCGTCGCGCAGCTCGTGCACGCCGAGCGCGTTCGTGTATTGCGTGACGCCGCGGCGCAGCGCGCTCGCGGCCGCCTCGATGACCGGTTCGGGCGCGGTGAAATCCGGCTCGCCGATGCCCATGTGAATGATGTCGCGCCCGGCTCGTTCGAGCATCGCGGCCTCTTTGGCCAGTTCCATCACGTAGAAAGGCTGGATGGCATCGACGCGCGCGGCAAGCCGCACGAGAGGTTCGGTCACGGAGTTCATACGGTCAGATCCAATTCAGAAGCAGGGAACGGCGCCCACTCATCGAATGATGCGCTCATCGATGCGCGCGGCGGCGTCCTTGCGGGCGCTCGAGGCGCTTCGCCCTGGGCAATGCGGCGTGGCGGGAGCCGATGCACGGCATGGCCCCGCCCGCGCAGCGCTCAGCTCTTACGAGCCGCCTGCGTTTCGGCGGCGCGCAGTTGCGCCGAGAGCTTGTCGAGCACGCCGTTCACGTACTTGTAGCCATCCGAGCCGCCGAACGTCTTGGTCAGCTCGACCGCTTCGTTGATGACCACGCGATACGGAATGTCGACGTGATTCTTCAGTTCGAACGCGGCGACCAGCAGCACCGCGCGTTCGACCGGCGACAACTGATCGATCGGACGATCGAGGCATGGCGCGATCGCGGCGGACAATTCCTCGGAATCGCGCATCACGCCATGCAGGATTGCGTCCAGATGCTCGTGGTCGGCCTTGTCGTAACCTTGCGCGCCGCGCAGTTGCGCGTCGATCTCACCGCCGGGCGAGCCCGACAGCAGCCACTGGTAAAGCCCCTGCGTGGCCAGTTCGCGGGAGCGTCGGCGTGCGCTCTTCATGCCTCTTCCTCATCGTCTTCGTCTTCATCTTCGTCGTCATCGCCGCCGAGCTGTTCGAGCGCAACCGCGAGGTTCGCCATCTCCACAGCCACGCGCGCGGCGTCGCGACCCTTCTCGGTCATGCGCGCGACGGCCTGCTCGTCGTTCTCGGTGGTCAGCACCGCGTTCGCGACCGGAATGCCGAAGTCGAGGCCGATGCGCGTAATGCCCGCGCCGCTTTCGTTCGACACGAGTTCGAAGTGGTACGTCTCACCGCGGATCACCGCGCCGAGCGCGATCAGCGCGTCGAATTGCGCGCTTTCAGCGAGCTTTTGCAGCGCAAGCGGGATTTCCAGCGCGCCCGGCACCGTGACGAGCAGCACGTCTTCGCCGGTCACGCCGAGGCGTTCGAGTTCTTCGATGCAGGAGTCGGCGAGGCCGTTGCAGACGGGTTCGTTAAAGCGCGCCTGGACGATGCCGATGCGCAGTCCGTCGCCGTCGAGATTCGGTTGATATTGTCCGATTTCCATGTGAATTCCGTAGTGTTTGAGTGGGCGCGAGGCGCGTGAGTGGCCGGATCAGACTTGCGGGGCTTGCGTTTTGCTGCCGGGCATCGGAATGAAGCCCGTGACTTCGAGACCATAACCCGACATGCTGCCGAGCTTACGAGGGTTCGACAGCACCTGCATCTTGCCGACGCCGAGTTCGCGCAGAATCTGTGCGCCGACGCCGTAGGTCTTGAAGTCGACCGGGCGGCGCTTCAGCGCGTCCGCTTTTTCCTTCGAGTCGAACGCCTTGAAGACGTCGATCAGATGGTCTTTCGAGTCGCCGCAGTTCAGCAGCACGACCACGCCGAGATCGCGTTCCGCGATTTCTTTCATCGCCGCATCGAGCGTCCACGAGTGAGTGGATTCGCCGACTTCGAGCAGATCCAGCACCGACAGCGGCTCGTGCACGCGCACCGGCGTGTCGCGATCGGGTGACGGCGTGCCGCGCACTAGCGCGAGATGCGGCTGGCCGCTCGGCTGGTCGAGATACATGACCGCGCGAAACGCGCCGTGCGCGGTTTGCATCGTGCGTTCGCTAATCCGCTCGACGATCGATTCCGTGCGGCTGCGATAGTGGATCAGATCGGCGATCGTGCCGGTCTTCAGGCCATGCTCCTTGCCGAACTCGAGCAGGTCCGGCAGACGCGCCATCGTGCCGTCGTCCTTGATCACTTCGCAGATCACCGCGGCCGGGTGTGAGGCCCGCGAGCCTCGTAAAGTCGCAGCCGGCCTCGGTATGGCCGGCGCGCACCAGCACGCCGCCCGGCTGGGCCATGATCGGGAAGATATGACCCGGCTGCACGATGTGTTCGGCCTTTGCGTCCGGCGCGACCGCGGCGGCGATCGTGCGGGCGCGGTCGGCTGCCGAGATGCCGGTCGTCACGCCTTCGGCCGCTTCGATGCTGACGGTGAACGCGGTGCCGTACTGCGTGCCGTTGCGGTAGGTCATCAGCGGCAGGTTCAGCTGTTTGCAGCGGTCCTGGGTCAGCGTCAGGCAGATCAGGCCGCGGCCGTAGCGAGCCATGAAATTGATCGCTTCCGGAGTGACAAACTCGGCAGCGATCACGAGGTCGCCCTCGTTTTCGCGGTCTTCTTCGTCGACGAGGATCACCATCCGGCCGGCTTTCAGTTCGGCGATGATCTCTTGGGTGGAGGCGAGCGTCATGTTGGCGAGTTTTTCGGGAAAGCGCGTATTTTACGCCACGCGCGGGCCCAAGTCGCCTCCGCCAGACGACATAGGCGGTTTGGCCGATCGACGAAGAGCGGGGCGTGGTTGCCATCGCGGCCCGCTTTACGGACTGCAATAGTGCGGAACGGTACTTGCGGCGCGGCAGGCAGCTTCGTCTCACTTCCACCCGGAGACTGCAATGTCGGGGACCGTCGGCTATCGCACCACCGCAAGACGTCACGCGCACGCGCAAGGAGCGTGGCCATGAAGCGCGGCGTCACGAGCGAGGGCTCGTCACAGGCGCCCGTCACTGCACTGCGCGCGAGCGCGTACCGGATTCCGACCGACGCGCCGGAAGCCGACGGCACGTTCGCGTGGGACGCGACCACGCTGGTCGTGGTCGAGGTCGACGCGGGCGGCGACACCGGCATCGGCTACACATACAGCGACGCCTGCATCGTCGCACTGATTCAGGGCGCGCTCGCCGCTTGCGTCCTGAATCACGACGGCCTGGACGTCGGCGCGCATTGGCAACGGCTACAACGCCAGGTGCGCAATCTCGGCCGCGCGGGACTGGCCGCCACCGCCATTTCCGCGATCGACTGCGCGCTGTGGGACCTGAAGGCGAAGCTGCTAGGCGCGCCGCTAGTGTGCGTCCTCGGCGCGCTGCGCCCGACCGTGCCGGTCTACGGCAGCGGCGGCTTCACCACGTACACGAACCAGCGCTTGCAGCAGCAGTTCGCTGGCTGGGTCGCGCAGGACGGCTGCCGGTGGGTCAAGATGAAAATCGGCAGTGAGCCCGACAAGGACCCGGTGCGCGCCGCGGCGGCGCGCGAGGCGATCGGCGGCGCGGGCCTGTTCGTCGACGCGAACGGCGCGTTCACGCCGCAGCGGGCGCTGTACTACGCGCAACGCTTCGCCGAGCACCAGGTGAGCTGGTTCGAGGAGCCCGTGTCGTCGGACGACGAAGCGGGCCTGCGCACCGTGCGAGAGCACGCGCCGGCCGGCATGGAGATCGCCGCCGGCGAATACGGCTATACGCTCGACGATTTCCGCCACCTGCTCGCGACCGGTGCCGTCGACGTGCTGCAGGCCGACGCGAGCCGATGCGGCGGCGTCACCGGCTTTCTGCAGGCCGCCGCGCTGTGCGACGCATATCACGTGCCGCTGTCCGCCCACTGCGCGCCGGCGCTGCATCTGCACGTCGCGTGCGCGGCGCCGCGCTTGCGACATCAGGAGTGGTTCCACGACCACGCCCGGATCGAAGCGATGCTGTTCGACGGCGCGCCGCGTTTGCGCGATGGCCAGATGGAGCCGGATCTGTCGCGGCCCGGTTGCGGGCTCGAGTTCAAGCATGGCGACGCCGCGCGCTACCTCATCAAATAAAGCAGGGCAGAACAAGGAAGCGATATCGATGAGCTCTTCAGGCGTACCCGGATTGCTGTACACGGCGGCGGCGATTGCTGCCGTCGCGACGTTGGCCGCGCGCGGCGCGCGAGAACCCGAGCCGCATCCCGAACCTCGCGGGAGCGGCCTGCGACACCGCGAGCGTCGAGCCTCCGTGACGTTGCCGGCGCGTGTGCACACGAGAAAACCCACTGACGAGGTCCAGGCACACGTCGAAGCGGCCCGCACCTTCAACCATAGCTCCGCGCTGCTCGCGCTGTCGGTGCTCGCCGACAGCGCGATGGAGCACTACCGCGGCTCGTTCGAGAATCCCGCGATGTTCGCGCCGCTCGTCAGTGCGAGCCTATCGCTCGCCGCGGGGCTGCATGGCGGCGCTGATCGTCGCGGCCAAACGCATCGCGCACGCCATGCGATCTATCTGGGCGCGGCGGCGACCGGCATCGCCGGCACGGGGTTCCATGTCTACAACGTGATGAAGCGCCCGGGCGGCTGGAGCTGGAACAACCTGTTTCACGCGGCGCCGCTCGGCGCGCCGATTGCGATGCTGCTGTCGGGCGCGTTCGGTGCCGTCGCCGAACGGCTGCGCGACCAGCCCGCCGCCGACCCGCGACTGCTCGGCATGCCGGCCGGCCAGGCGCTCGGTCTGCTGGTCGCGGCCGGTCTCGTCGGCACCGTGGGCGAGGCCGCTCTGCTGCATTTTCGCGGCGCGTTCCAGCATCGGGCGATGTACGCGCCGGTCAGCATTCCGCCCGTCACCGCGGCGCTGCTCGCGCATGCCGCGCTGGCCGCTCCGCGCGAGCGCTGGTACACGCGGCTGTGGTTGCGCATCACGGCCGCGCTGGGCTTTATCGGCGCGGGATTTCACGCACGCGGGATCGCGCGTCGCCAGGGCGGCTGGCGCAACTGGAGCCAGAACCTGTTCGACGGGCCGCCACTGCCCGCGCCGCCGAGCTTTTCCGCGCTGGCGCTCGCCGGGCTCGCCGCGCTGCGTCTGCGGGAGACTGAAAAATGACCCACCAACCACGCTCGACCCGAGCCACCCGCTATCCCGGTTACGACGTGCTCGACAAACGCGCGACGCCGTCGTGGGACGCTCACACCCGCGCGGTGATCGCCGAACGCCTCGCGACACCGCTCGAGCCGCGCTTTTTCAGCGCCGTCGAATGGCTCGCGGTCACGTCGCTGTGCGCGCGCATCGTGCCGCAAGCGAACGCGCAACCGGTGGTGCCGCTCGCCGCGCTGCTCGACGCGCGCCTCGCCGGCAACAGCAACGACGGCTACCGCGACGCCCGTTTGCCGCCGATGCGCGACGCCTGGCGCATCGGCCTCGCCGCGCTCGATGCCGAATCCCGCGAGCGCGGCGGCCTGCCGTTCGCGAGCCTCGCGCAGGACGCGCAGATCGCGCTGCTCGGCGACATGCAGCGCGGCGAACTGACGAACCCCGCGTGGCGCGGCATGCCGTCGAAGCTGTTTTTCAGCGAGCGGGTGCTGCACGACATCTGCGGGCTCTACTACTCGCACCCGCATGCGTGGAGCGAGATCGGTTTCGGCGGCCCGGCGAATCCGCGCGGCTACGTGCGGATGTACGTGAACCGGCGCGATCCGTGGGAGGCGGTCGAAGCGACGCCCGACACGCACGAGCAGGCCACGAGGGAGAACCGCCGTGTCCGATGACGCGCAGCAACGGCCGCGCGGCAAGGACGGCCGCGCCCCCGACGTGTTCCAGCGCGGCGGCTGGGTGCCGATGCGCACGTACTCCGACGGCGAAGAGGTCGATTTCGCGATCGTCGGCACCGGCGCCGGCGGTGGCACGCTCGCGTGCCGGCTCGCGGAGAAAGGCTTCAGGGTCGTCGCGTTCGACGCCGGCGCGTGGTGGCGTCCGCTCGAAGAGTTCGCGTCGGACGAGGCGCATCAGGAAAAGCTGTTCTGGACCGACGAGCGCATCTGCGACGGCGACAATCCGCTGAAGCTCGGCCACAACAACAGCGGCAAGGCGGTCGGCGGCAGCACGGTCCATTTCGCGATGGTGTCGCTGCGTTTTCGGCCCGAGTGGTTCAAGTCGCGCAGCGTGCTCGGCTATGGCGCCGACTGGCCGCTCGACTGGCGCGAGATGTGGCGCTACTACGGCGAGGTCGAGGACGCGCTGAAAATCTCCGGACCGGTCAACTATCCGTGGGGTCCTAAGCGGCCGCGCTATCCGTATCGCGCGCATGAGCTGAACGCGGCGGCGCTGGTGCTCGCGCGCGGCGCCGAGGCGCTCGGCATCGGCTGGTGCCCGACGCCGCTCGCCACCATCTCCGCGCCGCGCGGCCGCGCGCATCCGTGCGTGTACCGCGGCTTTTGCGTGTCCGGCTGCGCGACCAACGCGAAGCAAAGCGCGCTCGTTACGTGGATTCCGCGTGCGCTGCGTGCCGGCGCCGAAGTGCGTGATCTGGCGATGGTCGGCCGCGTCGTCACCAACGACGCGGGGCTCGCCACCGGCGTCGAATATCTGCGCGAAGGGCATTGGCGATTCCAGCGCGCGAAGCACGTGGTGGTGGCCGGCTACGCGATCGAAACGCCGCGCCTGTTGCTGATGTCGGCCAACAGCCGCTTTCCAGATGGACTCGCGAACAGCTCGGGACTCGTCGGCAAAAACCTGATGGCGCAGTCGAATCAGGCCGTCTACGGCACCTTCGACGAAGACATCCGCTGGTACAAGGGCCCGCCGTCGCTCGCGCTCACCGAGCACTGGAACTACGAAGACAAGGGCAAGGACTTTTTCGGCGGCTACTGCTACATGAGCCAGGGGCCGCTGCCGAACGGCTGGGTCGCGGTGCAGAACGGCCGTGGCTTGTGGGGTGACGCGCTCGGCGCGGAGATGCTCAAGTACAACCACCAGGCGGGGCTGAAGATCGTCGGCGAGATGCTGCCGCAGCAGCGCAACCGCGTGACGCTTGCAGACGAAAAGGACCAGTACGGGTTGCCGATCGCGCGCGTCACCTATTCATGGTGCGACAACGACAAGCGGCTCATCGCGCATTCGCTAGACTTCATGGAGCAGGCGCTCGCAGCCGCGGGGGGCAACGAGATCTGGCGCGAGACCGACGACACCTGCCATCTGAACGGCACCGCCCGCATGGGCGACGATCCGGCGACGAGCGTCGTCGATGCGGACTGCCGCAGCTGGGACATCCGCAACCTGTGGGTGTGCGACGGCTCGGTGTTTCCGACCGTCGGCGGCGTGAATCCGTCGTTGACGATCCAGGCGATCGCGTGCCGCACGGCCGACCGTATTGCCGCGCTGGCCGCGCGCGGTGAGCTCTAGGTTTCGCATCGTTCGCCGGATGGAGGCTTGTATGAAGCGCACCTGGACGATCATCGGGGTCGATGACGTGGCTCGCAGCTTCGGCTGGTATCAGCAGCTGTTCGGTCAGCCGCCGACGTCGCCCGCTCACGACGACTTCGGACAGATCCGCGACACGGACGGCACCGTGTTGCTGTGTCTGCATCAGTGGGGCGCGCATGAGCACCCAACGTTGACGAGCCGCGACAATGGCCTACCCGGCAACGGCCTGCTGCTGTTTTTCCGGGTCGATGATTTCGATTCGTGCGTCGCGCGGGCCCGATCGCTGGTCGATCGTCTCGAACAAGAGCCGCGCATCAATTCGCACACGGGCACGCTGGAATTCGCGCTGCGCGATCCGGACGGGTACTACGTGATGGTCAGCGCGCTGTCCGAGGTGTGAGGCTTTGTCGCCAGTCACACCTACCGCGCACAACATGCTCTGCGAGCATCGAAGCTTGACGTAGATCATGCTCGCGGCGGGAAAACGGCCTCTTTTTCAATGCGCAACATGCATGGTGCGGCGCAAAATCCATAGAAAGGCCGGGGCTGTGGGTCTCACCATACCTTGAAGGTATGAAAGAGGACGGGAAAAGTATTGGACGGGCCAAATGGGCGAGGGGTATAAAAACATCCAATGAACTCACTTCTCGCCGCAGCCGCCATGACCCAAGCGACCATCGAACGTATCGAAACCCGCCTCGTCGATCTGCCGACGATCCGCCCTCACAAGCTGTCGGTCGCCACGATGTACGGGCAGACGCTGATGCTGGTCAAGGTGTACTGCAGCGACGGCATCGTCGGGATCGGCGAAGGCACCACGATCGCCGGCATGGCCTATGGCCCGGAAAGCCCCGAGGCGATGAAGCTCGCGATCGACGCCTACTTCGGCCCGGCGATGATCGGCAACGACGCGACGCAGATCCAGGCGCTGATGGCGCACCTCGGCAAGCTGGTCAAGGTCAATCACTTCTCGAAGAGCGCGCTCGAAACCGCGCTGCTCGACGCGCAAGGCAAGCGCCTCGGCGTGCCGGTGAGCGACCTGCTCGGCGGACGTCGCCGTGAGCGCCTGCCGGTTGCGTGGACGCTCGCGTCGGGCGATACCGCGAAGGACATCGCCGAAGCCGAGCACATGCTCGACGTGCGTCGCCACAAGGTCTTCAAGCTGAAGATCGGCGCGAAGGAACTGAAGACCGACATCAAACACGTCGCCGACATCAAGAAAGCGGTCGGCGAGCGCGCCGCGGTGCGTGTCGACGTGAACATGGCGTGGAGCGAGACCCAGGCCGCCTGGGCGATTCCGGCGCTGGCCGAAGCGGGCTGCGATCTGGTCGAGCAGCCGGTTGCATCCGCCGCGGCGCTCGCGCGCCTGATGCGGCGCTTCCCGGTCGCGCTGATGGCCGACGAAGTCCTGCAAGGTCCGGACAGCGCGTTCGAAATCGCGAAGAACGGCGGCGCCGATGTGTTCGCGATCAAGATCGAACAGAGCGGCGGCCTGTTCGCCGCGCAGCGCGTGGCCACGATCGCCGATGCCGCCGGCATCGAGCTGTATGGCGGCACGATGCTCGAAGGCGCGTTCAGCACGGTCGCGTCGGCGCATCTGTTCGCGAGCTTCGCGAACCTGCAATGGGGCACCGAACTGTTCGGGCCGTTGCTGATCACCGAAGAAATTCTGACCACGCCGCTTGATTACAGCGACTTCGAACTGACCGTGCCGAATGGCCCGGGTCTCGGCATCGAACTCGACGAGGCGAAGGTCAAGCGATTCACTCGAGACGGGCTGATGAAGGTCACCCGCTAAACCGATTCAGATCCAGAGGAGTCAACGATGCTTTTCCACGTGCGAATGGACGTGAACCTGCCGGTCGACATGCCGGCCGAAGTGGCGAACGAAATCAAGACCCGCGAGAAGGCTTACTCGCAGGAACTCCAGCGTAGCGGCAAGTGGCGTCATATCTGGCGCCTCGTTGGCGAGTACGCGAATTACAGCATCTTCGATGTAGAGAGCAATGCCGAACTTCACGACATCCTGTCCGGTTTGCCTCTGTTCCCGTACATGAAGATTTCGGTGACGCCTCTGTGTCGTCACCCGTCGTCGATTCGGGACGACGACATCTGAGCCCAGGGGCCAGGCGCTGTTTGAAGGCGAGCGCATCCAAAGCCATCTTTTCCCCCTATACCAACTGGAGACAGTCATCGTGAGCGTCAAAGTATTTGAAACCAAAGAAGTGCAGGATCTGCTGAAGGCCGCTTCCAACGTCGATGCCGGTAACGGCAACGCACGTTTCCAGCAGATCGTTTTCCGTCTGCTGGGTGACCTGTTCAAGGCAATCGATGACCTCGACATCACGCCCGACGAAGTCTGGGCCGGCGTCAACTATCTGAACAAGCTCGGCCAGGACGGCGAAGCAGCGCTGCTCGCAGCCGGCCTCGGTCTCGAGAAGTACCTCGACATCCGCATGGACGCCGAGGACAAGAAGATCGGTCTCGAAGGCGGCACGCCGCGCACGATCGAAGGCCCGCTGTATGTGGCCGGCGCGCCGGTGCGCGACGGCGTGTCGAAGATCGACATCAACGCCGACGAAGACGCGGGCCCGCTCGTGATCCGCGGCACGGTCAAGGATCTGGACGGCAAGCCGGTCGCCGGCGCGCTCGTCGAGTGCTGGCACGCGAACTCGAAGGGCTTCTATTCGCACTTCGATCCGACCGGCGCACAGACCGAGTTCAACCTGCGCGGCGCGGTGAAGACCGGTGCCGACGGCAAGTACGAATTCCGCACGCTGATGCCGGTGGGCTATGGCTGCCCGCCGCACGGCGCGACGCAGCAACTGCTGAACGTGCTGGGCCGTCACGGCAACCGTCCGGCGCACGTGCACTTCTTCGTCAGCAGCGACGGTCATCGCAAGCTGACTACGCAGTTCAACATCGAAGGCGATCCGCTGATTTGGGACGACTTCGCGTATGCAACGCGCGAAGAGCTGATTCCGCCGGTCGTCGAGAAAACCGGTGGCTCGGCGCTGGGCCTGAAGGCCGATGCGTACAAGGACATCGAGTTCAACTTCACGATCACGCCGCTGGTTCAGGGTAAGGACAACCAGCTCGTCTATCGTCTGCGCGCTTCGGCCGAAGCGTGATCGCACGAGGCGGCGCCGTGGCGACACGGCCGCCGCCTTTTGTTGCCAACGGCCGGCAGTCCTGTCGGCCGGACCAATCCCCTGAAGCGTCGAGGAGTCGACGGTGTCGAGCAAACTTCGTGAGCAGGCAGCGCACGATGTCGCGTCCGTGCTGCCCGAGCGGGCCCACGATCTGGCGCGCCTGCTGATTCTGATCGACGACAGTGAACCGGTCGTCACCGTCGTCGGCAAATACAACCACGGCAAGAGCAGCCTGCTCAACGAGCTGTTGGGCCGCGATGCGTTCGCGGTGTCCGACCGGCGCGAAACGGTGCGCCTGTCCGACAGAGTGCACCAGGGCGTGCGCTGGCTCGACGCGCCGGGACTCGACGCCGACGTCGGCAGCGAAGACGACCGCGAAGCGTTGCGCGCCGCGTGGCTGAAGTCAGACATTCGCCTGTTCGTGCACGCCGCGAAAGAGGGCGAGCTCGATGCGAAGGAACTGACGCTGCTGACCGAGCTCGACGCCGATCGCGTCAGGACCGGGCGGCAGACGCTGTTCGTGCTGTCACAAGTCGACCAGCTCCCCGACGACGCCGCGTTGCGGAACATCGGCGCAGCGATCGACCGGCAGATGCCCGGCATCGCGCTGAACGCGGTGTCGTCGATGCGACATCGCAAGGGGCTCGACGGCGGCAAGAAACTGCTGCTTGAAAAGAGCGGCATCCCCGCGCTGCATGCCGCGTTGCGCGCGGAACTCGCGCGTGTGCCGGATGCGCGCGCTCACGAAACCACGCTGCTGATTGGCGAAATCCGCGACGAACTGCAACGGCTGCGCGCGGCACGGCTGACGTCGATGGAGATTCTGCGCACCACGCAGCAGCAACAAAAGCAGGCCTTCGATCGGAGCCTCGCGGCCGTCATCGACAAAGTCAGCGGGGACATCGGCGCGATGTTGAATGCGCTCGGCACCGATCACGCGATCGTGCCCGATACCGCGAAGGACGCCTACGCGATCACCGCGGGCAAACTGGAGCGCGCGCACATCCAGATCGCGTACTCGCGCGCGTGCATCGAGATCGATGCGATGCTGGCCGGGCACGGTGTCATCGGTCTGCCGGCGGAGCAGCACACCGCGGCGAAAAGCCTGAACTCGGTGATGATCGCGGTGATGGGCGTGTCGGTGAAGTTTCGCAAGGATCTGCGCCGCATGTTCTGCGAAGCGACGGGACGCGAACGCATGCAGCGCGAATTCACGCACTACTACGAGTTGTCCGCCGACCGCAAGGCGCTGGCCGCGCAGATCGCCGATACGCAAGCAGCGCTCGTCGCATCGGACGACGCGACGGCCGCGATGCGGATACTGGAGGCGCGCGCATGAAAGCCGACGCGAGCCACGAGCAACGATTCATCGCCGAGGTCGATGCATTCGACTTCATCGCCGAGGATACCGACGCGCTGCTGCATGCGCTGAACGACTGGCTCGCGAAGCTGGACGCCGATCTGCGGACCGGCTGTTTGAAGTGCGACGGCTTGCACCCAAACAGCGCACTGGCCCTTCAGGCCGACACGATCAGCACGCTGCTGCGTGACAGCGTGCAAGCATCGATGCAACAGTGGTCGAGCCTCGAAGCAGTCCGAAACCTCGCCGATCATTTCGACGATCAGGCACTGCTGCTCGTGTTCGGCAAGTTCAACGCGGGCAAGAGCTCGTTCTGCAATTTCCTCGCCGAGCGCTTCGCCGCGCACGAGCGCAGCGTGCAGTATTTCCATGTGGATGCGGGCCGCGTCGTCGAGACATCGGAGCCCTTTACCGAAGGCGCGACCGAAACGACTTCGCGGCTGCAGGGCGTGCGTCTCGGCGCAAAGCTGGTGCTGCTCGACACGCCGGGATTGCATTCGGTGACGCCGGAAAACGCTGCGCTAACGCAGCGCTTCACCGATAGCGCCGACGGTGTGTTGTGGCTGACCAGCTCCACCTCGCCCGGCCAGGTGCAGGAGCTCGACGAGCTCGGCCGCGAATTGCATCGGAACAAGCCGCTGCTGCCGGTCGTGACTCGTAGCGACGAGTACGAGGAAGACGAAGTCGACGGCGAACTCGTCAAGTGTCTGCGCAACAAGAGCGCGTCGCGTCGCGCGCTGCAGGAGCACGACCTCAGCGTGCGCGCGGAACACAAGCTCGTCGCGATGGGCGTCGACAAGGCGCTGCTGAAACCGCCGGTGTCGGTCTCAGCGTATGTGGCGCGCGAGGCGGGGCAGACGGCGGCGGCCATGAGTGACGCGGGCTTCGAGCGGCTGTACGCCGCGTTGCTCGACATCGTCGGACCGGCGCTCGCGTATAAACGGCGCAAGCGGGCCGAGGTGCTGCTGCATCATCTGGAAGAGAATGTGCTCGGCAACCTGCGAAGCGATGTGCTGCCGTTGCTTGCCGAACTTGGCGAGTCGTCGCAGGCGGCGCTCGAGCAGCTCGAGCAACAGCAGGAGCGGCTTGCCAACGCGGTGTGGCGCGGCATCGTGCCGACGCTGCCCGCGTTGCTCGATGCGCATGCGGCGACGCGTGACGTGATCGGGCTGTGCAATGCGCTGTCGCAATCGATATTCGAGCTGTATCGGCGCGAGGCAGACAGGCTGCTGGGCGATTATTTGATCGAGCCCGACGCTTCGCTCGCACGCATCGAGCTGGCTGACGATGCCGGTTTCGACGATATCGTCGTCGAGCGTACTGGTGCAGATGGACTGGTTCGCGAAGTTGCGGGCGTCGACTATGGCCGCCTTCACGCGGCGCTCAGCCGCGCGATTCGCGAGTGCGTGCTGAATCTGTCCAACCATGCCGCGCAACGGTGCCGCGCGTCGATAGCTCGATTGACGAAGCTCGCGCGGCGTCTTGAAGCGTCGTTAGCGACGCATGAGGAAGGTTTGCTCGATCTGAAGTCGCAGGTGCGATCGGAATCTGTCTGACGCGCCGTGCAAATGCCCGGCGTCGGCGTGATCGTGAACGACCGCGGTGTCTCACCGTTCTCATCGCGCGGCATCGGATCGGGGCGCTTGACCGCCTCGACGGCGCGTGACTACTTCAACGATTGATCGCCATCGCGCGGCGCATTGAGCATTCGCTCGACATAGCGCGCAATCAGATCGATTTCCAGGTTCACTTTCACGCCATCGCGCAGATGCTTGAGCGCCGTCACCTGCACGGTATGCGGAATCAGATTGATCGAAAACTCGCAGCCGTCGTCGCGATCAGCGACGGAGTTCACGGTCAGGCTCACGCCGTTGACCGTAATCGAACCCTTGTACGCGAGATAGCGGCCGATGTCGCGCGGCGCCAGAATGCGCAGCTCGTGCGATTCGCCGACCGGCGCGAAACGCGTGACGGTACCGAGCCCGTCGACGTGTCCGGACACGATATGTCCGCCGAGCCGGTCATGCGCGCGCAGCGCTTTCTCGAGATTGACCTCGCCGGTTTCGCCGAGACCGGCCGTGCGGTTCAGGCTTTCGCGCGATACGTCGACTTCGAACGAATGAGCGGTCTTCGCGACCACCGTCATGCAGGCGCCCTGGATCGTGATGCTGTCGCCGAGCTGCACGTCGGCGAGGTCGAGGCCGCCGGCTTCGACGTTCAGCCGTACGCCCGCGTCGCCGCCCGCGCCGAGCGGCTTGACTGATTCGATGCGGCCCACTGCCGCGACGATTCCTGTAAACATCGTGCTAATCCTTGATCATTTCGAAACGGTGGGGGACACGGCTTCGGTCCCGGGTACGGCCGCCTGCGCGAAGCGCGCGAGAATCCGCAGATCGTCGCCGATCCGCTCGACCGTGTGGAAATTGAGCTTCACACGGTCTTCGAGCAGGTCGGGCGCGTCCAGATTGAACATGCTCATCGAGTCCACGCCGAGCAGGCTCGGCGCCAGATAGACGAGCAGTTCATCGACGCAGCCTTCGCGCAGCAGCGAGCCGTTCAGCTTGTAGCCGGCTTCGACGTGCAATTCGTTCACGTTGCGCTCGCCGAGCACGCTCAGCATGCGCGGCAGATCCACTTTGCCGAACGCGTTCGGCAGCGGTACGATCTCGGCGCCGCGCTCGCGCAGCGCAACCGCGCGTTCTTCGAGACGCGCATCGAGCTCGCCGCAGAAGATCAGCGTCGGCGCGCCAGCCAGGATCTGCGCGTCGAGCGGCACGTCGAGCTGGCTGTCGATCAGCACGCGGCGCGGCTGGCGCGGCGTATCGACCGCCCGCACGGTCATGCGCGGATTGTCTTCGCGCACGGTGCCGATGCCCGTCAGGATTGCCGACGCGCGCGCGCGCCACGCATGACCGTCGGCGCGCGCGGCCGCGCTCGTGATCCACTGGCTCTCACCCGAAGGCAAGCCGGTGCGGCCATCGAGCGATGCCGCCACCTTCATGCGCACCCACGGACGGCCGCGCGTCATGCGCGACACGAAGCCGATGTTCAGCTCGCGCGCTTCGTTTGCGAGCAGTCCGCAGCGCACTTCGATACCGGCTTCGCGCAGCATCGCGAGACCGCGGCCGGACACCTGTGGATTGGGATCTTCCATCGCCGCGATCACGCGGCCGATCTGTGCTTCGATCAGCGCGTTCGCGCACGGCGGCGTGCGGCCGAAATGGCTACACGGTTCGAGCGTCACGTAGGCGGTCGCGCCGCGCAGGTCGTGGCCGCGCGAGCGCGCGTCCTTCAGCGCGCGAATCTCGGCGTGATCCTGGCCGGCCGGCTGCGTGTAGCCTTCGCCGATCACCTCGCCGTTTCTGACGAGCACGCAACCGACCCGCGGATTCGGGTCGGTCGTGTACATGCCGCGCTTCGCGAGCGCGAGCGCGCGTTCCATATGGACGAAATCGGTTTGCGAGAACATCGGTGTCCGTTGTGGTGCGGTGTCTGGGTCGTGCGGGTTGCGGCTTTTGCTTGAAGTCCGGGTTCAGCCCTTCAACGCTGCGAACGCGCCGCGCGCGGCGTCGATCGTCGCGTCGATCACTGCGTCGTCGTGCGCGCTCGACACGAAGCCCGCCTCATACGCGGACGGCGCGAAGTACACGCCCGCGTCGAGCATCTTGTGGAAGAACGCGTTGAAGCGCGGCACGTCGCTCTTCGTGACGTCGGCGAAGCTCGTCGGGATCGATTCGCGGAAGTAGATGCCGAACATGCCGCCGAGCGCATCGGCGGCGAACGGCACGTTTGCTTCGCGGGCGACCTGCGCGAGCCCTTGCGCGAGACGCGTGGTGCGTGCGGCGAGCGTGTCGTAGAAGCCGGGCGCCTGGATCAGCTGCAGCGTCTTCAGGCCGGCGGCGACCGCGATCGGATTGCCCGACAGCGTGCCCGCCTGATAGACGCCGCCGAGCGGCGCGAGGTGAGCCATGATGTCGCGCCGTCCGCCGAACGCCGCCGCCGGCATGCCGCCGCCGATCACCTTGCCGAGGCACGTAAGGTCCGGCGTGATGCCGTAGAGCTGCTGCGCGCCGCCGAGCGCAACGCGGAAGCCGCACATCACTTCGTCGAAGATCAGCACCGAGCCGTACTCGGTGCACAGGCGCCGCAGCGCCTGCAGGAATTCGGGGGTCGCGCGCACGAGGTTCATATTGCCCGCAACCGGCTCGACGATCACCGAGGCGATCTCGTTGCCGAACGCCTTGAACGCTTCTTCGAGCTCGGCGACGTTGTTGTATTCGAGCACGGTGGTGTGCTTCGCGATATCGACCGGCACGCCCGCCGAGGTCGGATTGCCGAAGGTCAGGAGGCCCGAGCCAGCCTTGACGAGCAGGCTGTCCGCATGGCCGTGATAGCAGCCTTCGAACTTGACGATGCGGCTGCGGTTCGTGAAGCCGCGCGCGAGACGCAGCGCGCTCATCGTCGCCTCGGTGCCGCTCGACACCATGCGTACCTGTTCGATCGACGGCACCAGCTTGCAGATTTCCTCGGCGATCTGGACTTCCGACTCGGTCGGTGCGCCGAACGAGAAGCCATTCACGAGCACGCGCTGCACGGCTTCGAGCACTTCGGGATGAACGTGGCCGAGGATCATGGGACCCCACGAGCCGATGTAGTCGGTATAGCGCTGGCCGTCCGCGTCCCAGAAGTACGGGCCTTGCGCGCGCTCGATGAAGCGCGGCGTGCCGCCGACGGAACGGAAAGCGCGCACCGGCGAATTCACGCCGCCGGGGATCGTGCGTTGCGCGCGTTCGAAGAGGGTTTCGTTTCTGGACATGGCGATGGCTGGAATAGGGAGCAAGGGTTGCGCAGCGGCGCAAAGGGCCTCGGACGATTCCCGCGGACACTTCGCGCGATGCTGGGATGGATCGAGAAATTGTACCGGACTCGGCGCCGGCGGGCTGTGCGCGCGGGCGGCCGCGGCGGCGGGAATTTCAGGCCTGGCTGCCCGGTGCGGGCAGCGCCGGCGGCTTGCGCTTGCCGGTCAATTCGGCCCAGCGCTTCTCCAGCGCGCCTTCGGCGATCGGCTTGATGATCGTGCCCGAGCTTTGCGCATCCCACGTCTGCACCGAGAACGGATGCACACGCAGCTGATCGCGCGGGATGACCGGCGCGTGATGCGCATCGACGAGCCAGTCGTAGACGAAGTCGATGCACAGCCGGTAGCCGCGTTTGGTCGACCCGTCGGGGACTTCGTACGGCGCGCGCGTCACGTAGCCCGAACCGAAGATGCCCTTCGGCTCCTGCGCGACGCGATGCAGGAACACGCGATCGCCTGGCAGGATGCCGCGCGCGAAGCCGCAGCCCCATGCGTCGGTCACCGCTTCGCCGGCCGCCACGCGTTTGGCGATGTCGGGCAGTTCGGGCCACGGCCATTTTTTGGGGCTCCAGATCAGCAGAAAGGCGGTCATCGCGGGTTCGAACGGGATCGGGGAAGGGGTGCGCATGCAGGCGGCAGCTTAACCGATCGACGGTGTTTGCGCCGCGCGGCGCTGCCTCGCGCACAGTCAACGGGTTAACCGTCGCGTACAATCGAGCCGGTCGGCTGATGGCCGTTCCCGCTTCACCCGTTCCGCTGCCGATGCCGGCGCGGCGTTCCATCCGGATTTCCCATGTCTCACGTCGTCAAACGCCGGCCCGATGGCCGGCTGATTTTGTTGCTCGGCGCGCTGGCCGCGTGCGGGCCGATTTCCATCGACATGTATCTGCCGAGCCTGCCGACCATCGCGCAGGCCTTCGCGGTCAGCACGGGCGCCGCGCAATCGACGTTGACCAGCTTCATGTTCGGCTTCTCGATCGGCATGCTGCTGTACGGTCCGCTGTCCGATACGTACGGCCGCCGGCCGATCCTGCTCGGCGGCATCATCATGTATGCGCTCGCGAGCATCGCCTGCGCGCTATCGATCTCGATCGGCTCGCTGGTCGGCTTTCGCTTCGTGCAGGCGTTGGGCGCGGGGGCGGCGTCGGTGCTGGCTCGCGCGATCGCGCGCGACGCGCACGAGCCCGGCGATGCGGCGCGCGTACTGTCGATGATCGCGATCGTCACGGCGATCGGTCCGCTGCTCGCGCCGCTGATCGGCGGACAGGTGCTGCTGCTGGGCGGCTGGCGCGCCGTATTCGTCGCGCTGACGCTGTTCGGGGCCGTGTGCGCGGTGACCGCATTCCTGAAGGTGCCGGAGACGTGGCCGCGCGAGATGCGCGCGCAGTCGGCGCTGCTGAAGTCGTTCGGCGCGTATGGCACGCTACTGCGCGACCCGGTCGCGTGGGGACATATGTTGTGTGGCGGCATGGCGTTCGCGTCGATGTTCGCGTACATCACGGCGACGCCGTTCGTCTACATCGAGTATTTCCACGTGTCCGCACAGCACTATGGCTTCCTGTTCGCGCTGAATATCGTCGGCATCATGTTCGGCAATTACCTGAATACGCGGTTCGTCGGCCGGCTCGGGCCGGTGCCGATCATCTCGTTTGCGGCGAGCGTGAGCTTCGTCGCGTCGCTGTTCGTGTCCGTCGTGTCGCTGACGGGGTGGGGCGGCTTGTGGTCGATCGTGTTTGGCCTCTTCTTCGTCGTCAGCGTGGTGGGCGTGTTGTCCGCCAACTGCACGACCGATCTGATGCATCGCTATCCGGTCAACGCAGGTGCCGCGGCGGCCGTGTTCGGCGCGGTGCAGCTCGCGCTGGGCGCGTTGTCGAGCCTCGCGGTCGGACTGTGGCAGGACGGCACGCCGAAGGGCATGGGCATCGTGGTCGGCGTGGCGGGCTGCCTGTGCTTTGTCGGACGCAGGCTCGTGATGCGCTGGAACGGGACGAAGTCGCCGGTTGCGGCTGTGTAGCGTGTGCTGTTTGAGTATTGAGGTCGAGCACTGCGCGGGCGCTGTGAAAACGGCGTGAAAGCCATATGACGCTCGAGCTACACGGGCCGTCGGTATCGACCGACGCGTGAGTTCACCGGGCGCGTCTCCGGAAAACACCTGGTGTTGCGCGCGCACCACCGTGCGTCGCGGTTTGCATTGCTATGATGAAGTCACTGTTCCTCGGAGCGGCAATCATGGCGATCAAAGACCTGATAAACGGCGAACGGCAATTTGCCGCATTCGCCGAAGCGCAACGGCTGGCCGACAGCGGCGCTTACTACGATTACACCGACATCGAATATGTGTTGCGCTTTGATCACGGGTTGACGGATGTATCGGCTCTGCTCGATAGCCAGCTTATGCATCGCGATCTGAATCGCCGTTGTGCGGATGCGCGCGAGAAGCTCGAGATCGCGGATGCGTGATGCGCGGTGTGCCGGTTTGCGCTGAATCGAGCAAGGCGATGAACCGCTCCGGGAATTTCACTTCTGGAATGGTTGATGACCGATAGCACGCACGCCCCACGTTTGCCTCACACCGAGAATCCCGCCGCGCTGGCGAAACCCGGCGGTCACTACAGTCATGTGGTGATCGCGAATGGCTTCGTGTTCGTGTCCGGGCAATTGCCGATCAATGCGCAAGGCGACAAACTCGCCGATGCGTCATTCGACGCGCAAGCCGAACAGGTTCTGGCCAATGTGAAGGCGGCGCTCGAAAGCGTCGGCAGCAGCGTCGCGCAATTGGTGCAGGTGCGCGTGTATGTCGTCGATCTCGAACATTGGGCGAGCTTCAATCAGATCTACGCGCGCTGGGCCGGTGAGGCGAAACCGGCGCGCGCGGTCGTGCCGGTGCCGCAGTTGCACTATGGGTTCAAGATCGAGGTTGAGGCGGTGGGGGTGGTTTAGTTCGGGGTGGTGCAAGCGAATACCTGAAGCTCCGCAGGCTTTTCTCATTTTCACGATCGAGCATCAACCGGCGATGCCTTGGCGCGGCCCTTGCCGACGGGCTCTTGCGCATACTGTATCGAACAGGGTTGAGGCGGCTTATCGCGCACCGATTCGGTGGAACAGCGCCGCCCGACGATGCAAGCGTGGGCCGCGCATGTTTGCGGCATAGAGGATTAATTCACAAGTGCGGCCCATAGCACTTGCGCTGTGCCTTATAAGCTCGCACAGAAGAGCCGACTCGCGAGGATGCCTTGTGCATTCGAGCGAGGCTCTATCGATATTCATCGATCTCAACCGTGCCGCCCATGGCTTCCATCATGGTGCGAATATCGTCGGGCACATCCGGCACGCGGTCGCCGCTCTCGTTGTCCCAATAACAGAAGAAACGCATCTGTGCGCCAGTGCGCATGAGCAATTCGGGCAGGTCTGATCGGGGCAATGCCAAGCGTTCGACAAGATAGCGAAGGTGAGGCGCAAGCAGATTACTCTGAACATGCTCCTTGCTATCCACACTCCATACACCAATTCGAGCGGGGTACTTGCTAGTGCGCCCAGATGGTGTAGTGCGGAATTGTCCCCGAACGCTCTGCATGTCCGGTTCAACGCCAAAATAGTTTGTCCAGAATTCGGGCCGCTCCACGTCCTGATAGATAGTGAAAGAAGCATGTGCAAGTTGATGGGTCGTTACCATAACGTTCCTTTAGGGTGCCCAACTGTGCATGTTGTCGATAATCACGCCGTTAAATTCCACGTCTCCATCGTCGTGCCAGATTACGTTGTTGTCGCCGCGCAATTTGTTGTACTGCTTCATAGCGTGAAGCATGTCGCTGAACGTGTTTTGCTTGTATCCGAGCATCTTGGCGGCATAGCGTGGGTTATTGGTGCTCGCGGCGAGTTCAACGACATCGCCGCTCAACGCATCAGGCACATACTCAAACGGCTGCGGGTCGCCCAGCAGCGTTGATGCGCCTCTATCGGCAGCCTTGCCTGCGCGCGCAGCGTTCAGTTGGGCTTGCCAGGTGGCCGGATCATACTGGACGGACAGCACGGGTTCGCCGTCCGGCTGACTGCCGGTCCTCGCTACGGAATTCCTTGATGGCGTGCTGCTGTGGGGGGACGGAAACAGGCCATTACGCGGACCTTTAATGGCAAGCAGTTTGCCCCGGCGAACCTCTTCGAGAAGAGCAACGATGACCCACCAGCCATCGGTGTCAGGATCACGGTGCCGCGCGCTATGGAAAAACAGCCAGCCACTCTTCTGGATACGCCTGACCAGCTTCCGGTCTTCCTCCCACTCCCTGTGATTCAGTGCGGCAATCTCGAGAAATTCCCGGGTCTCCGCCTTGGCCTTCGGAAGGTCTGCGGCCTTGCCGAGGCACGCCTTATAGTGCCATTCGTCACAGAGGACATAACAGGCACCCAGTGGCCGCTGGCAGAACAGCTCCACTGAGTGCATCTCGAATACGGACAGGGACATAGGTGTGTCGTTGGTCTATCTGAAGTCGCTGCCGGAGTTGACAGCAGTCAGATAATTACCGTGCGACAGGCAGTCCGTACATGGGCAACCGCCCAGAATCTCCTTGGCTTTCGATGAAAGAGAAAAGCCTCCGCAAGAACATTGCAATGTTTCGCGCCCGTAGTGCGGTTGCTGACGGCACTCGCGCAGCGGATCATCGGAATAAGAAAAACAAAAGCCCCGTAAGTCGCTGAACTTACGGGGCTTTTTTTGAAAGACTGGCGGAGGCGGTGAGATTCTCGCTCAGTATAAATCCGGTCCTTTAAAAACAAAGGCTTAGCTTCGTCTTCATATTGATTCTGGCACACCTTGGTGGCACACGCAAGGATACGCGCGCAGTGCGAAGGCGAGCGTGCGGATAGCAACGAGCCACGACGGCTTCGCATGTCGCGCCGCGCCGGAAGCACAGCCACGAATCCGTCGCATCGGAGGTGGCCATCACATGCGAACGAAGCAGAATACGCGGCGCAAGGCAGAACGCTTACGGCCATGCGCCGGACCTGAAAGGCGTCAGGAGGGGGCTTTGTCAACGACGACACGGGCTTTCGGGTCAATCGAAATGCCACCCGGGTTCGCGAACGGTGAGGTACCAGCCGCCGCTAGTCCTGTCGTCGTGTATCCCGACAGTTCGCCTTCGACGTAGAAATCCCCAGCGGACGTTATCGTGAGGTTCTGGGCGTTATCCCAACTGCCGGAGAGGGTTGCGCCCACATTCCCTGTGGTACCGGACGGTAACGGGCCGGTGTACTTCGCCTGAAGCGATGGGGCGTCATTTGTATCAAAGGTCAACTTTTCGGAGAACCCGCTGACCCGGAGCGCGCGAATCATCACTAACCGTTTCCCAGTGTCGATGTCCTGACGAACAGGAGATGTCGCTGCAAGGGCATTAATGTACGCCTCGTAGGGCCCCTCCTTAACATCATCCCATGAAGCAGATGTCAAGCTCACCGTGACAGATGTCGCTCGCTTAAAAGCATTAGAAGCCTCGGCAGATAGAGGAAGGGCACTAATTGCTGCGCTGATATCGGCGTTACTTGTTAACGTCATGGTATTGGTTCCACTGCATTGGAATGGATTGCCTGAATTCAAGAACGACTGAGGCATTGGCATATCTGTTAGTGTGAAGCGAATATGGTATCCACTACCGTTCGTATTGTCGGTCCAGATTGACCCGGGGCCGACATTATTGGACGGTCCAAAATAAATCATATGTGTTGAATCTAAATCGTTTTGTGCGCATTGATTGACGAGTTTTTGGACGTCCTGAGTGCCACCCGGGCAGGCGGTTAGGAGAAACATTGGTGACAGACATGCCAACAAGAACAGAGGTTTATTCATTTTTGTACTCCATCAGGGTTGGAAACATCGCTAAAGAGACTTTCTATATTGAGTCGTATTTTGTTGTAATTGTTTGAACTCGAATCGCGGATATTCACCAGTTTTTTATACAAATCACTTCTCCAGCTGCTAACATCCCCCGGTTGAGCGGTCATTGCTTCATGGGCTGCAATTAGCCACGCCACCCGTGGTGCAGAAAAGCTTGTCCCGCACTCAGTGTCCGAGATGCGCCCAGGGAAAGAAAATCCTAACAATTCCCTGTCTGTGACCAGCAGGCTTGACGTGCAATCTGGCGTGCCGTCATTGCGAATATTCATAACTGCAAGCATGTCCCCAGGTGGCGTAAGGCTTCGAGAGGCAAATTGACGTTTCAATTGATATACCGTAGTGCCACGACCATCCCCTTCGTTTCCTGCCGAAACGACGTCGATTCCAAATCCATCTTCAGGTATTTCAATGGGAAACTCCATATTTGGAGTTGTCCATGACATATTCAGGACATATGGTTGTTTTGCGGCGTTTGAGTAAAGCTCGCAGAAGGTAAGCATCGCGGCGATGAGTGCTTCGTCAGTCTGCGGTGGCACGTCGGAGGACTTTGAGCCGATTGCCTGCACGATTTTCTCAGCAATTGTCCGGTTTCCTTTGATGACATCTGGTGGAACGGAGTCAAAGCCAAGCATCGTCGTCATATGCTTCGCATCAAGGTTAATTTCGATAAGCTGCGTGAAAATCTCTGCGGCAACTGGCTCATCATTGAAGAGCGGAAGAAAGATAACCGATACGCGTCCCCCTGGCGGTTCGAGAGCTACCAGTGGCATCAGTGAACGCTTTATCTCTGACGCGTGAGTTGTGGGATTTACCTCACGTCTATTCTGTGAAACCCCTTTCGCGTCGATTAAAAATTTCGGGTAACTGGCCGGCCCCATCATATACTTTTGTCGAACTACAGTTATTGCTTGAATGAAAAAATCGCGCGCAGTGATGAACGATGCGTCGTCGGGCCACGCATCGTCGAGCACAATGAGGATTGGTTACTTACTCGCCGCCCGTGCCAATTTTCTGCGCAACGTTGTCGTATCTTCGCTAGAAAGAAATATGGCGGATGGACTTTGCGCAGTGGCTGGCCCGCTGGCTTGGGCGAAATCTATCGGAATATGGTCATTTACGACCTGCGTTTCGTCAGGATTTTGATGAACGAGTTGTGCTGCGTAGGCACGGGGAACTCGCTGTATCATAACCACCTCTTGAGCACCTTTGCGACCCTCATCAAATATTACATTGGGTGTTCGCGTGCCTTGTTGCGATAGATTCGGTTGTTTTGCGAGAATGTCAGCTTCTACGCTCAATTTTGGTATTTCATTATTCTGATTATGTGGATTGGGATTTGTTGCTGCAAGAGGGGGTAAATTTGGAATTCTGATATTTGTGTTGGACTGGAGAATCCCGTCTTGAGGTATCTTATTTATGGTCAGGATACTTTTTGCAAATAGCTGATATGCTGCAGGCGCATTACTCACGCCAACCTTGTACTCTTTGGAAATCACCTGTGACAGGGTGTCGCCGGACTTGATGAAAATCTCTTTTTCAACTGGGGCTTTCAGGATTTTGGCTAGTTTGCCAGCGGTATTTTGATAGTCGGCTGAAATGCGTTGACGTATGTAAACATAATCACTGTCATTTCCTGGTGAGGTGACCGTTGATGACGCCGGAATAGCAGCATTCTGGGCGAATGACGCTTTTGAGCACATAAGAACGATGCCCAAACAGAGAGTATGCAGTGCGATAAGTAGGCGCATGGCTGTGCCGCCCCTGGTGGTCAACCTTTTTTACTTCTTTCTTTGACGATGTCTGCTACGGAGTGCAGGTGGTCATGAATCTCCTCTCGAAGAATAGGTCCATATCGGAAAATACGGCACACTCCTTCGAATCTCAATGTGCGCAACCGCACATATTCGGGCGCAGAACCGACAGCTGTCGGACTTGTTCCGGAGTCAAACGTTGTTTCAGCTTATACGTAGATGCTGAAACATCTGGAACTACTTTCCCCGTGCCACATAAAGGCATAGCGTGGCACACGCTTCGCCATGGGAGGCATTTCTGAGGAGCAGAATGCCTGCCTGCGCTCTGTACTCCCATTGCGGGAATGCAGCTGGCCTATTTTGGACGGCCGAACAAAGCGAATCGCTGCAGGGACAAGTTCGCATCCGATTGCACAATGACTGCACTGAATAGCACGTAGCCGCAAGCGCCGTTGAATGGCGCGGCCAATGTGGGATATGCTATCCGGCTGCGCTCCGGCCGGGCGCAAGTTTACTTGTCGACATGCCGGGAACGCTCGCTTCGTGAGCGCGTTTACGACAAATAAGGTGCCTGCATGCCGCCGAAATATAACAGCAAAAATGAGAACAGCATTCGAATATCTGGTTGAGCGGATAGTCAGCCGTCGCTGCGTCCCGCTCATCGGCGCGGGGATTTCGATGGGCGCTCGCAGACGTGGAGCGCCTTGGGACGGTCACCACGTCAAGGTGATGATTGACAAGGTCCTCGCACCCACGCTCATGGCCCGCATCACCCGCACCTTGGGTGCGCCGCCGGATGTGCGCAGCGCACGAATCTGCGTCAGCTGTCAGGCAGCTTTCGCTGAATACCACCTCGCGCTCGCAGCCACCTGCAACGGTACCTGCATGACATGCGACCTGCGTGAGGCCCGACTGAGCCGGGCGCTGACAAAAATCTGCGAAGCATTCCTGTGGGAGCACGGGGGGCCCAACCAGGAGTCGACTTATCGGAAGCTGGTCCAGACTCTTGAGATTGAAGAATTCGTGGAACTGGAGCCCACCCCAGCGCACTACTACCTGGCATTTCTTGTGCGAGAGGGGTTGCTATCCGAGGTTGTGACGACGAACTACGACTGCAACCTTGAGCGTGCCTATGACGCTAGGGACTGTCTCCCTCCTGCATCGAAAATGCGCTCGCCTGGTGGGCTGATGAGCCTTTTTCGTTACCGTCGAGTAAAGATAATCGGCGCGAGTTCTGCAGCACCCGCATTAATCTTCACATCCAGGAGGCAGGGCTGCGGCAACCGGTAGACGGGGGATACTTTGCCACCAGGGAGTTTTCGAGTTCCAGATTCATATCAATGACCGCCTGTTCAATGTGGGACCGGGCGGGATTCATTTTTGATGCCATACGGCACGTGCCCGGTCGCAACCAGTTGCGACGCTGACTCACATACGCACGTGGTCGTCGAAGAACTCTGCGAGAATGTGCGCCTTGTCCTTGCCGCCGAGAAACATGTGCGAGCCGGAACTCTCCGTCGAAACCAAGCTGCTCAAATTATCTGATGCGTTCGGCCAACGGTCTCCTCGAGGAAGAGATGACGAACGACTACCAGCTCCTGTGCGTGAACGGCGTACTCAAGAGTAAGCTGCTCGAAAGCGAACCGTTGGTCCGGCGGCACGAGGGGCGGTTCGGCAATTCTCCGACTTCAAGGACGCGATGATGCACACCATCATCGACGCAATCGATGCGCACGCCGCGACGAGCAGGCAGGCGCTCGACTCGGAGCGTGTGTGCGACGACCTGAAAGACATACTGTCGGGACATGCTCAATCCTTTGAGGCGCTACGACGTAGTTCTGGTCCACTTCGAGCGTGAAAACACAGGCTCTGTTCGCGTTTCCGGTGGTGTCAGAGAATTCTTGTGACGGGTGACCAGCCGGCGGCGTTCGTCGTTCCCATTGTTGCCAACGTCAGGTAGCCTTTTCGCCGAGATATCTAACGCGCTCACGCCACCATGGGTTAAGACGCGATAGAGAAAGCGACGCGGAAACCGTCAATGTTGTTCGCAGGAAGATTCTAAAGTTTCAGTTCAAGATGCCGTTATAGCAGCCTGAGTGACCGGCGTGCGTCCTTTGGGAAATTCTACCTGGGCCGATGTTCGTGTACCCTGCGTCGACTCGACGAAGCCGATACCCTTGAAGAAAGCAGGGTCCTGATATTTTAAAAAAAATGAGACGAGGTAGCGGTGGCGCGTACCCCGCATTCTTGGGTCCATAGATATTCTTATAGGTAGATAGGATGACCGACGAGAATCCGATGTTTTCCAAGCGGCCAGTAAGCTGTACCGGCGCTGCAGGCGCATAAACCTCAGCAATTTTCAGCTCCGATACAAGGCCGGACTTCACGAAATCCGCGAAAGTTTCGCCGTCTGGTGTTTTGATGGGACCAACTGCGCGGCACATTATTTCGTCAGGGCGCTCATTCGGAATCGGTGCCTGCGTGAATGCCCCGACGCTCACCCCGTTGACGGCCGTTGCTTTCAGTGCGACGACATTGTCGGCGGAAATCGAATACCGAGGCACTGCGTACGTCGAACAGCCGGCAAGCGCCGCCACTGCCAGGAAACCGACAATCAATTTCATATCTAGCCCTCTCCTATCGAAGTTGTGATGCCCTTGTGGTGCGTTGCCGTCAAGTCGACGACCTTCGCAAATTGCCTCCAATGCTTAGAAACACGACGCCACAGCGACTATATGGATTACGGTCATCGTCTACGAGACTTTAGGTCGTTGCCTTTGTCATTCGTGGCGCGCGGAGTCAGAATTGTTTGCAAAGCTTTGAGGAAGCTGCGGGCGAGTGCGCTAAGTGCTTGAACCGAAGATTTTTCTCGGCGGCGCAGGACCAGCCAGAGACATATGCGGAAACGATGATTGTTCAGTGCAACTTCTCGCAGCGCTATCGATAAGCTGGAGGCGGCCCAGCGATGATATGCAGGCAAGCGCCGACTTGCGCCCATCCTCGAGTACCTTGTGCGCAAGACGCACAGGGCTTCGGCCGGAAATGCTGATTGAGGAACCGCTCGCCGATTATGCGAACCGATTCGCAGCCTGCTGGAACCTCGGACACGTCCGTCTCAAACGTCGGGCGCAAACCCTCTAGCGACGACTGCCCCGTGAGAACGCGCGGCACTATGAATAGATGCTTGCGTGCATTCTCTTCTGCCTCTTCATCGGTGCCAGTCTCGCGACATATATGCGTGAGAGGTTTCTTTCGAGCCTGTCCGAACACGAGGCGCTCCGGGAACTGACCTTGATACTTGGTTCGGGTGTTACGTCCGCGCAAGTGTGGGATGTGGCGCGACGGACTGGCCTGATGGTTCTCCGGTCGGGCAGGGTCTTCTTTCGTCACGACCTGATTGCCGATTTTTTCTGCACGGTTTCCATACTGAACCGGTGCCCGGACGTTGATGCGACCGCGTGCACGTTGGCGCGACCCATCAATGCGGCGCTGACCGAGTTCGCGGTCGGAGCCTGCGAGACGTTCTCCGAATTGAGCGTGTTGTTGCGCTCCGCATCAGCGGAACTCCTGATTGCGTGTATCGAAGGCAGGTGCGGTTCCAAGGCGCGGTCATTCGTCCTTGACCGAGTGCGCGATATGCTTGACGTGGCCGTCAGCGACTACCGGCGGCTCGTGCTAGGAGTGGATACGGACCCGCAGGGTCGACATAGCGTGAGTGCGTCATTGCCCAGCGAGCTGGCGGCGCGACCCTATGAGAACTATATGGCTGTGGTGCCATATGTGCTGGGCCACGGACTACTCCCGGATGTCCTGCGTGCTTTCGGCGCGGTTGACCGCTATATCTGGGATGCAGCTGAGAGATTGCGGGGCGAGCATCCCGATATCAAGATTGCGTTTCGTCGGCGCGCCTACAACGCGGTGTACGGCACGCCCGCTAGCGTGAGGGCGATGCACGAAATCCAGCAGGGGTTCAATCTGTTCCGGACCGTTCGCGATTCGGACGCTTTGACCGCAGCGTTATGGGAGAAATTGTCAAAACCCCAGGGGCTGTATCCAGGCCAGTTGCTCATCCTGTTGGGCACGTTGAATCGGCTCGAGGTCGTGCCAGAGCTTGTTCCTGAGGACTTCGCGAAGGTGGTACAGGAATTGTGGAACCTCGGCATCCAGCGTATGCGTCTGGAGGTGGTCGAACTGGTAAGAAGGTCTGGTCCCCATCTGAACGCTGAACAGGAAGAGGATGTCAGGACGGTACTGGAGTCCTGGCTCAGCGATAACGACCCGTTCACTAACTCGCTGGTCTTCGATGCCTTGCAGGGGGTAGGTGGGCCGGTGACAGGTCTCTCGGTCGAATCCGCCCATGAAGAATTTCTTGATGCGCTCGCTATGGAGCCCACACCGCTGGCGTCTGAGCGTGCCATGCATCTGTACACGTGCACGTTTGACCATCCTTGCGATGCGTTCTACTGCGAGGCGTTCTACGAGCGCCTCACTGACGCAGAACGGCAGGCGTTGCTGCTCAGAGCCGCTGACGCAACCTATGCGGACTTGAGCATGTCGATGGTTATTGCTGAGCTCGCCCGGAATCCAGTTGCTGCGGCCATCCCATGTCTCCGGAAATTCTCACGGACACCGGATTTCAGCAGCCCGTGGATGCAGTCGGCGGTGGAAACATATGTGCGGTCGCTGCGTGCACTGGCTCGCATGGGGGCCGAGCTTGAAGCGGAGGGTGGCGAGGAACCGGTTACATCAGCCTGGCACTGCGCCGCCCGGCTCCTGCATTTCCTCGCAAGCCGTCCGGCGGGAGCGGATGGCGCGCGACAAGCCGTTCTGTGGGCGCAACTGGAAAGCTGTGGCGCAGCTCGCGCCTTTGACGTGGTCATGCGGGTGGAATCGTGTGACCTGCTCGACGACAGGGACGCGGGATTGTCGTTCCTGCCCGCCTGCGGTGAAGGCTTGCGACGCTTGGCGCGAGCGGCGTTGGCGGGTGGCTATCAACCTGAAACGGAAGTCCCCAAGCTCGCCCAATGGCGAGACCTTGCGACGGAACATCGCACCTTCGCATTGCAGGTTTTGGGGCGTGTTGGACGAACTACCGACCTCGAACTGGTAAGGGCATGGACCGAAGATGCCAGCGTCGGTCGGCACGCGATAGCGGCCGCGAGGTTGCTTGAGTCTCCGGTGCGAGACACAGACGGACGCGATACACACTAGGGATTGCATTGGGAGAGTGCCAATGAACGGTTCGGGCGAACAGGATGGGGATATCGGGAAGCGGTCGATTGCGCGGCCGACGCTGACTGATGAGCGAAATCATCCGAATCACTGGTACAACCGGGGCGCTGACCTGCACGCGTCCGCAGGGGCCCTGTGGTATGCGATGAAGTACGATGCCGAGCAAGACATTGCGGAGAATCTGGGTTTTCGGGGTGGTTTTCGCATGGACGTCGCGTGTTACCCCGTGTACCACATGCTTTGCGGCCTGGCGCTCGAGGTCATCATGAAGGCCGTGTTGATACAACGGGGTCATGCCATTCCAAAGACCCACCGCCTGACCCGCCTGAGTGACCTGCTGGGACTCACCGGCAGCGATGAGGAACACGCGTTGCTCAGGTTTTACGAGCAGGCCATTTCGTGGGCTGGCCGCTACCCGGTTCCCCTGAACTGCAGCGACGACCTGCTCCGGGGATACTCGTCGCTCGTAAGGGACGCGCTGACCATGCCAGTCAGGGCCATCGGGGCCTCAGGTCCCGAGATTCGCAGGGGGAATGGTGCTACCCGATGGGAGCGATTCTCCCCGATGTGGCATGAGATTGCAGCGCTATTCAAGCATGCCTGATGACGCCAACTAGGTCTTCAGGGCTGGGTCGACAGGGCTAGGCAAAAACCAGCCTCCTAGGGTTGCCATGGAAACCGGCCGGCGAATTTCCTCTGGATTACGGGCTACCGAAACGAGCAATGGCAGTCGCCCTGCCGGTCACGAATTCGCCTTTCCGCGCGCAAGCCATTCCGCGTAGGGCGGCGGGAAAACGACGCCCTCGAAGTCCACCTGTGCGACAAAGCGCTGGATGTGTGCCGCAATGAAGCCGTTGCCATAGTCGATGGCGCTGCTCTGCTGGCGGAAAATCTCGCGGTCGGCATCGCGCGGCAGGCTCCGGCCGCTGATGAATTCACCCAGCCCCGCAGGCCACGTACCGTTGATGACCTGCGCATCGCGGAGGCGGTCCTCAAACAGATGCCGGGAGCTGTGGTTGCCATAGCCGCGACCGAATCGCAGCCGGTCCCGCACGTGTCTCAGGAAAGCTTGTTCGTACGCGCGACCCCAGAGGGGGGCCTTGCCGGTTTCTTCCGGTATCGCCGACGGAAACAGGGGGGTGCCAGGCGGATGCTGCGCCTGCTTTTCCCTCACGAACTCGTCAAATCCCAGCGCGAGGAGCTGGGGGTGGACGGGGAGGGTCCGGATGGCTGACTCGTTCTTCAGTTTCCGCTTGGGAAGCTGCAGCGTCGATTCCGGTGAAGGTTCATCATCGTCCTCGAGCACCATCTGGATGGTCACGAGCAGGATGCCATGGCGGAACGCAAAATCCGAGTTCACGAGCTGCGTCATTTCCCGGACGCGAAACCCGTGGCACAGGGCAATGTTCGGTCCCCAGTAGCGCATGCCGAGGTCGGTTGCCATGCCGCCGGTCCAGTGTGTGGCATTCGGGTCGTACCAGTCCGATGCAAAGACCGCGTTGACCTGCGCGATTGAGAAAGGCTTCCGGGGCTTCTTCCGCGCTTTCTCCTGCTCCCTCGAAATTTTCGGCGTGGTCTCGAGGTGATTCATGGGATTGTCCGCGTGCATGTGACCCTGTGTGCGCGCGAGCGCGAACATCTCGCGCAGCGTTCGCTGCACAAAGCCATCGACATATCCTTGTGACCAGGGTTTGTGTTCGGTGTGAAGGCGGTCTTCGAGAAAGCGATAGATATCGCTTGCGCTCACGTCGTCCAGCGGTACGTCGCCGACGAACGCGATGAGGCGGTTCCAGACCGACAGGCTTTTCGAGATGGACCTGTCGTCCACGGAGCCTTTTCTGTGCGCCTCGTAGGCGGGAATCATGGCAGACACCAGTGCCCCGGACGCGTCAGGGACCTCAAACTGCGCAGCCTGTCCGCTGAGTATCTTCGAGATGGTGTGTTGAGTCTTCAGTTCCGCTTCGGTGAATGCGAGAACGAGGTCGGGCACCAGCGGGTCGTCGGGCGCGACGAGATAGCCGACGTCTTCGGCATATTCGAGTGCGCCCAGCTCAAAACTGGCCCACGCACGCGCCGCCTGACCACGGGCGATAACCGTTTGTGCCATGCGGGTGGTCCGCCGGCTGAACGACTTTGCCTCGCGCGTCAGCTCCTTGGCGGCGAGCCGGTCCCTGGTTGCGTCTCCTGTCTTGACACCCCGGTCAAAGCGATGGGTAAGTTCCCAGTGCGCCGCGCGTTGCGCGCAGATTCGGGTGATGAGAGCGGGCGAGAGCGCGACAGGTTTGCCAGGGGAGTCGTAGACGTCCGGGCGCTGCAATTCGGCAAGGCGCGAGCCCTCAGAGAGGGGCGGTCCGGCGAGCGGTTGCGTGTCGCTGCTGGTGGGCGCTGTCGTTTTTGCCTCCGCCAGCGCCAGCCACTCTGCGCGCACTTGAGCTTCGATGGCGGCCGCTTTGGCTTTGGCTTGTTTGAGGTCGGTCGTAAAGGTCGAGCGGTTGACCTCTGCTTGGCCGACCAACGCGCGAAGGGCGGTCGGGACCTGGATACACACGTACCAGTTCCGGCTGCGCTTGCCGGGATGGGGAATGACTCGGACCGTCATGACGAGATTCCGTATGGTTTCGGCACACATCACCGGCACACCTGCCTGCTCTAACTTGTTGAAAGCGCAGGATTATACGGAAAATCAACGCCCTGGAGAGAGGTGGCGGAGGCGGTGAGATTCGAACTCACGGAAGGATTGCTCCTTCGCCGGTTTTCAAGACCGGTGCCTTAAACCACTCGGCCACACCTCCAAACCGCGAATTGTAACCTGGAAAGACCTCGCTGCCGAGTCCAGACGACCCGGCATCACTGCGGATCTTTCAGGAACAGCGCTTGCAGATCGTTCAGGAACGCCTGCCCAAGCGGCGTCGGCGCGATCCGTTCGTGGTCGCGGGTGATCAGCTTGCGCCGTTCCGCTTCCTGCAACGCGGGTTCGATCGTCGTGATCGACAGACCCGTGCGCTCGATGAACCGATGCACCGGAAACCCTTCCACCAGGCGCAGCGCGTTCAGCATGAACTCGAACGGCAGATCGCGTGGCCCGACCTCGTGCTCTTCCTGCACGCTTGCCCCGGCCTTGGCCTGCTCGATGAACGTGGTCGGATGTTTGTAGCGCGCCTGACGCACGATGCGATTCGGAAACGACAGCTTCGTATGTGCGCCCGCGCCGATGCCGAGATAGTCGCCGAAACGCCAGTAGTTCAGATTGTGTTTGCTCTGCCGATGCGGCCGCGCATACGCGGACACCTCGTAGCGCTCATAGCCGGCTTCGGCGGAGCGTTGATGAATCCAGTCCTGCATGTCCGCGGACGCGTCGTCGTCGGGCAGCGCGGGCGGGAACTTGGCGAACAGCGTGTTCGGTTCGAGCGTCAGGTGATACAGCGACAGATGCGGCGGTGCAAACGACAACGCCGTTTCCACGTCGGCCTGGCATTCGGCGAGCGTTTGCCTGGGCAGCGCGAACATCAGGTCGAGGTTGAAGTTGTCGAACGTGGTCGCGGCGACTTCGACCGCGTGGCGGGACTGCGCCGCGTCGTGAATGCGGCCGAGCGCCTTCAGATGCGTTTCGTTGAAACTCTGGATGCCCACCGACAGCCGGTTTACGCCGCTCGCGCGAAACTGCGCGAACTTGTCGGCTTCGAAGGTGCCGGGGTTCGCTTCGAGCGTGATTTCCGCGTCGGCGTCGAGCGGCAGCAGCGCGCGGATGTCCGACAGCATGCGATCGAGCCCCGCCGCCGACAGCAAACTCGGCGTGCCCCCGCCGATGAACACCGTATGCACCTGGCGGCCCCAGATCAGTGGCAAGGCCATTTCCAGATCGGCGCGCAGCGCGTCGAGGTAGTCGTTCTCCGGGAACGTCTCGCCCTTCCACTCGTGCGAATTGAAATCGCAATATGGGCACTTGCGCACGCACCACGGAAAATGCACGTACAGCGCAAGCGGCGGCAGCGACGTCAAACGGATGCCGCCCGGGGACGTGAATGCCTTGACGACACCGTTGCCGATGTCCGCCGGTGTCGATCGGATCGGAATCACGCTTCCTCCGACAAACGGGCGAGCAGTTGCCGCAGCGCGATCGCGCGATGACTGCTGGCGTTCTTGACCGCCGGCTCGAGCTCGGCGGCGCTCGCGTTAAGCGAGGGCAGATAGAAGTACGGGTCGTAACCGAAGCCATGTTCGCCGCGCGGCGCGTCGAGGATTTCGCCATGCCAGCGGCCTTCGGCGATCAGCGGTTCGGGATCGTCCGCGTGACGCACGAGGGCGAGCACGCAGTAGTAATAGCCGCGCCGATCGCTCGCGCTGCGCAGTTCTTCGACGAGTCGCGCGTTGTTCGCCGCGTCGCTTTTCTCGCCACCGGCGAGTTGCGCGAAGCGGGCCGAGTAGACGCCCGGCGCGCCGCGCAGTGCACGCACGCAAAGGCCTGAGTCGTCGGCGAGCGCGGGCAGGCCGGTCAGCTTCGCCGCGTGACGAGCCTTGGCGAGCGCGTTTTCGACGAAGGTGGGGTGCGGCTCTTCCGCTTCCGGTACATTGAGCGCGCCTTGCGGGATCAACTCGATGCCGGCCGCGCCGAGCAGCGCCGCGAATTCGCGCAGCTTGCCCGCGTTGTTCGACGCGAGCACGACTTTTTTCAACGGCATGCCCGACGTTATGCCGAGAGCATCGTTCCCGCCGCCGTCCTGACGAACCTCATTCACTGCTGCACTCCCAGCGCTTCTTTCTGCTTCGCGATCAGCGTGCTGATGCCGTCGCTCGCGAGATCGAGCAGCGCATTCATTTCTTCGCGCGAGAACGCCACGCCTTCCGCGGTGCCCTGAATTTCGACGAAGCCGCCCGCGCCCGTCATCACGACGTTCATGTCGGTGTCGCACTGCGAGTCTTCGTCGTAGTCGAGGTCGAGCACCGGCACGCCGTCGTACACGCCGACCGAAATCGCGGCGACGTAATCCGTGATCGGCGAGCTTTCGATGCGGCCCGTGGCGAGTAATCTGGCGACCGCATCATGCGCGGCGACGAACGCGCCGGTGATGCTCGCGGTGCGCGTGCCGCCGTCGGCCTGGATCACGTCGCAGTCGAGATTGATCGTGCGCGCGCCGAGCTTCTCGAGATCGAACACCGAGCGCAGCGCGCGGCCGATCAGCCGCTGAATTTCCTGCGTGCGGCCGGTCTGTTTGCCGCGCGCGGCTTCGCGATCGCTGCGCGTATGCGTGGCGCGCGGCAGCATGCCGTATTCGGCGGTGAGCCAGCCCTGGCCGCGATCGCGCAGGAACGGCGGCACGCTCTCGCTGACGCTCGCGGTGCAGATCACCTTGGTGTCGCCGAACTCGACCAGCACCGAGCCCTCCGCATGCTTCGTGTAGTGACGCGTGATGCGCACGTCGCGCAACTGGTTGGGCTGGCGGCCGCTGGGGCGTGGGGTGTCGTTGCTCATGTCGGAATGGGTCGCGTTGTGTGCGGAAAGGCCGGAAGAGGGGCGGAGGAAAAACCCTAATTTTACCGCCGATCGAATCGGGCGGTTGCCCATACGCATGGCACACGAGCTTGCGGGCGATGAGCGCCGCTTGAGCACGCGAGAGTCATCGTAACGACGAGCGGCAATCCGTACCGTGAAAGCAGCCGCGTGCCGGGCCGCATCCGTGCTCGCTCACGAGCGGATGGCACCGCCAAAAATGGGATAATGCCGGTTCCCCGCCCCGCGTCTCGTACACGCCGGGCGATCCGCTTCTCAGGCCATCGTCGAACGCATGGCCGCAATCGCGAGATATACGATGATCTACAGCATGACTGGCTATGCGAGCGCCACGCGCGAACTCGTGGCGGCTTCGGGCACTGGCGGCGTCAGCGTGTCGGTCGAATTGCGCACGGTGAACTCGCGCTTTCTCGACCTGAACTTCCGCATGCCGGAAGACGTGCGCGTCGTCGAACCGACGCTGCGCGAAATGCTGATGAACAAGCTGTCGCGCGGCAAGGTCGACATTCGCGTGAATCTGCAGCGCAGCGAGCAGTCGGCGAACGCGGGCGCGATCAACCGCGACGCGCTCGCGGAACTCGCGCAGCTGGAACGCACGGTGCTCGACACGTTTCCGGAAGCCGGCCGTCTGCGTACCGGCGAAATTCTGCGCTGGCCGGGCGTGCTCGCCGAAAGCGGCATCGCGCCCGAGACGTTGCGCGATACGGTGCTCGCGTGCGGCAAGCAGGCGATCGCGGACCTGATCGACGTGCGCGCGCGCGAAGGCGCGCAACTCGCGACGATGCTGCTCGGCAACGTCACCGAAATGGAAACGATCGTCACGAAGATCACGCCGCTCGTGCCCGAGCTGATCGCGCGGCATCAGCAGAAAATCGTCGAGCGTCTGCAGGAAGCGCTAGGCATCGCCGCGCCGGATGCGGCCGTGACGATCGTGTCGCGCGAAGAGATCAACGAGCGGATTCGCCAGGAAGTGACGATGTACGGCATTCGCATCGACATTGCCGAAGAACTGTCGCGCCTCACCGCGCACCTGAACGAAACGCGTCACGTGATCGAGAAGGGCGGCAAGGTCGGCAAGCGGCTCGACTTCATGATGCAGGAGCTGAACCGCGAAGCGAACACGCTCGGTTCGAAGGCGGCGGCGAAGGAACTCGCGGATTCGTCGATGACGCTGAAACTACTGATCGAACAGATGCGCGAGCAGGTACAGAATCTCGAATAAGGCTGGAGCACTACACATCATGACCGACCATCATCCACGCGAAGCCGGCGCGCCGCGCCATCCGTACGCCGGCGCCTATCCCGGCAATCTGTTCATGGTCGTCGCGCCGTCGGGCGCGGGCAAGTCGACGCTCGTGAACGCGCTGCTCGCGGGCGACGACGCGATCCGTCTGTCGATCTCGTACACGACGCGCCCGCCGCGTCCGAAGGAGCAGGACGGCGAGCACTATCACTTCACGACCGTCGAAGACTTCATGCGGCGTCATGATGCGGGCGAGTTTCTCGAAAGCGCGGAAGTGCACGGCAACTACTACGGCACGTCGCGCGTGTGGATCGAGGAGCAGATGAAAAACGGCCATGACGTGCTGCTCGAAATCGACTGGCAAGGCGCGCAGCAGGTGAAGAAGCAATTCCACAACGCGGTGGAGATTTTCATTCTGCCGCCGTCGCTCGAAGCGCTCGAAGAGCGTCTGAAAAAGCGTGGCCAGGACGAGCCGAACGTGATCACGCGACGCCTGCTCGCAGCGGGCGGCGAGATCGCGCACGCGGCCGAAGCGGAGTACGTCGTGATCAACGAAAACTTCGATCGTGCGCTGGCTGAGTTGCAGTGCCTCGTCGGCGCGACGCGCTCGCGCTTTGCGTCGCAGTACGCGCGTCACAAGCAGCTTTTCATGCAGCTCGGCATCCACCTGCCGCACGCGTGAGCGCGGCGTGCCGTCAGGCACATAAGGTAGAATAAGCAACATACTGAGAAGGAACCCAACATGGCCCGCATTACCGTCGAAGACTGCCTCAAACAGATCCCGAACCGTTTCGAACTCGCGCTTGCCGCGACCTATCGCGCGCGTCAGCTCGCTCAAGGCCACACGCCGAAGATCGAAAGCCGCGACAAGCCCACCGTCCTCGCGCTGCGTGAAATCGCATCGGGTCAGGTCGGCGTCGAAATGCTGAAGAAGGTGCCGGTCTAAGGCGCACGGATTTTCGTTTTCGACTTGTCCGGTATTCGCCACACCGGATTGCTCAACGTGCAGAACTGTGTCCAACCGCTAGAGGCGACCATGAGTGCTACCCCGCCCACCGCCACGGAAGCGGAACACGACACCGACGCGCCGTCGTCTGCACGCAAGTACATCGACGCGGTCCTCGAGCAATCGTTTCGTCATCTGTTCGGGCCGACCGCCACGCCGGAGCAGCCGCGCCGGCATGACGTCGTCTCCATCGCCAATCTGACGTCCGCGCTGTCCGGCTATCTGCCGCCGGAAGAAATCAAGGACATCAAGGCGGCGTTCCACTTCAGCGACGAAGCCCACCTCGGCCAGTATCGCCAGAGCGGTGAACCCTACATCACCCATCCGGTCGCCGTCGCGGAAATCTGCGCGGGCTGGAATCTCGACGCCCAGGCGATCATGGCCGCGCTGTTGCACGACGTGATGGAAGACCAGGGCGTGACCAAAGCGGAGCTCGCCGAGCGCTTCGGCGCGAAGGTCGCGGAACTGGTCGACGGGTTGTCCAAGCTGGACAAGATGGAGTTTCGCAATCGCGAGGAAGCGCAGGCGGAGAACTTCCGCAAGATGCTGCTCGCGATGGCGCGCGACGTGCGCGTGATCCTCGTGAAGCTCGCCGACCGGCTGCACAACATGCGCACGCTCGGCGCGGTGCCGCCGGAGAAACGTCGCCGCGTGGCGCGCGAAACGCTCGACATCTACGCGCCGATCGCTCACCGGCTGGGCCTGAACAATACCTATCGCGAGCTGCAGGACCTGAGCTTCGCGAATTTCAACCCGCATCGTTACGCGACGCTCGAAAAAGCCGTGAAGGCGGCGCGCGGTAATCGTCGCGAGGTGGTCGGCAAGATTCTCGAATCGGTGCAGCGTGCGATTGCCGACGCAAAGCTCGACGCCGAAGTCACCGGTCGCGAGAAAACCATCTTCAGCATTTACAAGAAGATGCGCGACAAGCAGCTGTCGTTCTCGCAGGTGCTCGACGTGTATGGTTTTCGCGTGGTCGTCGACAGCGCGCTCGAGTGCTATACCTGCATCGGCGCGCTGCATGCGCTGTTCAAGCCTGTTCCGGGCAAGTTCAAGGATTACATCGCGATCCCCAAGGTGAACGGCTATCAGTCGCTGCATACTACGCTCGTCGGCCCGTTCGGCGCGCCGATCGAGTTCCAGGTGCGCACGCGCAAGATGCACGAGATCGCCGAGGCGGGCGTTGCCGCCCATTGGCTGTACAAGAACGGCAGCGCGGATCTGAACGACGTGCAGAAGCGCGCGCACCAGTGGCTGAAATCGCTGCTCGACATTCAGAGCGAAGCGGGCGATTCGAGCGAATTCCTCGAGCACGTGAAGATCGACCTGTTCCCGGACGCGGTCTACGTGTTCACGCCGAAGTCGAAGATCATGGCGCTGCCGCGCGGCGCCACCGCGCTCGACTTCGCGTATTCGATCCACAGCGATCTCGGCAACCAGTGCGTCGCGGTGAAGATCAACAACGAGCTGCTGCCGTTGCGAACCGAACTGAAGAGCGGCGACATCGTCGAGGTCATCACGGCGCCGTATTCGAAACCGAACCCCGCATGGCTCGGCTTCGTGCGCAGCGGCAAGGCGCGCTCGGCGATCCGTCATTATCTGAAGACGATGCGCCTGAACGAGTCGGTGCAGCTCGGCGAGCGTCTCGTCGATCAGGCGTTGAAGGCGTACGGCCTCGCGCTATCGGACGTGACGCCGGAAGCGTGGGAAAAGCTCGTGCAATGGACGGGCAACAAGAACCGTCAGGAAATTTTCGCGGACATCGGTCTTGGCCGACGGGTCGCCGCGGTGATGGCCAAGCGCATCGAAGTGCTGATGAGCGGGCGCGACGCCGACGACGACGGCTCGCGCTCCGAGTCCGGCTCGACGCCGCATGCGCCGCCGGTCGTCATCACTGGTACCGAGGGCATGTCGGTGCAACTGTCCGCGTGTTGCCGTCCGATTCCGGGCGACGACATCATGGGCTATATCGGCATCGGCCTCGGCATGGCGATCCACACCACCGACTGCCGCGTCGCGCAGCGTATCCACCGGCGCGATCCGGGGCGCTGGATCGACGTTGCGTGGGCGCCGCAGCCGGGGCGTCTGTTCGATGTCGCGGTGAAGGTGCTGGTCAAGAATACCAAGGGCGTATTCGCCCGCGTAGCGGCCGACATCACGTCGGCGGACGCGAACATCGTCCATATCGCGATGGACGAAGATCTGTCGCAGGAATCCACGATTCTGCGCTTCGTGATTCAGGTCAGCGATCGTGTGCATCTGGCCAATGTGATGCGGCGCGTGCGCACGAATCCGGACGTGATGCGCATCACGCGTGAGCGGCCGAGCGAAGAAGGGCATCACCGCCACGACGGCGGCATGCGTATCGACCGCGAGCGCGCGGATTACTGAGCGGCTTCCGGCTGGGCGTCGGCGCGGCCTGGACTGGCGGTTCACGCCAGTCTGGCATCTTTCGTGCGGCTCAGGATACAACTGAAGGCAAGTCTCACCTGAACCCGGGGGAGAACGCAGATGAACGTATCCGACCTCGCTGGCGTGGCGCTCGATTACTGGGTGGCGCGCAGCCTGCACGACTTCGTGCGCGAAATCTACTTTACCGATAGTGGCGAGACTGTTGCGATCCGCGGCAACGATCGCGGTCGTCCGTGGGACGGGCGCTTCACGCCTTGCGCGTCATGGGAAACGGCCGCCGTTGTGCTCGAGCGCGCGATGCGGCTCGATGTGCGCGAGCAGAGCGAAAAAGGCGCGTTGTGCGTCGCGGAGTTCAAGGGCGGACAGCGGGCCTCGGAGGGAAGCGGCGACTCGCTGCGCATTGCTTTGCTGCGGGCGTTCGTCGCGAGCCATTTCGGCGATACCGTCGACGACGTGCTGCGCGAGCGCCAGGCACTGACCGGCATGCGGGCCGAGACGATCAGCGAGCAGACGGTAGGCGGGGTCGTCGAGGACTTGCCGCACCCGGACGGGCAGATTGGGGATATCCAGTCGCCGCCGCGTTGAGTTGGCGCACGGTGCACGGTGTGCCAGAAAAACAAAGGGCCTTCCGATTGGAAGGCCCTTCATAGGTGGCGCGGCTGGCAGGATTCGAACCCACGACCCCTTGGTTCGTAGCCAAGTACTCTATCCAACTGAGCTACAGCCGCACGCAAAACAGTGATGCTTGCTGCAAAAACCGGTCAAACCTGAGAGCTCCCGGCAAGGAAGCTCTCGAAAAAGGTGGCGCGGCTGGCAGGATTCGAACCCACGACCCCTTGGTTCGTAGCCAAGTACTCTATCCAACTGAGCTACAGCCGCACACAGAAACGAGATTATAGCCAACCGAATTGAAAAATGGAAGCCCATCACGGCGATTTGTGTCGCCGGCCCGATCGTGTAACCTTTTATCAGGTTGTTGCTAGCTGCTGTTAATGGACGATTATGAACAAGGCCTTTGTCAAAGAGTCGAGCGAGGACAACGACGACGATCTCGACGTCACCCAGCCCGACGTGCCCGCAGGCACCAAAAATTACATGACTCCCGCCGGTCATCGGCGTATGCGCGATGAGTTGCTGCATCTGATCGATGTCGAGCGGCCCGAGGTCGTCAAGCTCGTGTCGTGGGCGGCGTCGAACGGCGACCGCTCGGAGAATGGCGACTACATCTACGGCAAACGACGTTTGCGCGAAATTGACCGGCGCATCCGTTTCCTGACCAAGCGGCTCGATCTGGCCGAGGTCGTCGATAGCAGCCAGCAGGAAAACCTCGACCAGGTATTCTTCGGCGCGACGGTCGACTATGCGACCGAGGACGGCGAAGAGCATAAGGTGACGATCGTCGGTGTCGACGAGGTCGACCTGGACATTGGGCACGTGAGCTGGATTTCGCCCATTGCGCGTGCGCTGCTGAAGGCCAAGGTCGGCGATACGGTCACGCTTTTCACGCCGGCCGGCCCTCAGCCGATCGACATTCTCGACGTCAAGTACCCGCCACCTGACGCCGATCGCTAGGGCGCTGGTGGAGGAGCACGCAAAGTCTGGCGAAAGACCCCTTCGGCGCGAACATAAAAAAGGCGCCGCGATCGGCGCCTTCTCTACTGCCAGTCCTTGCGCGGTGCTTAGAAACGGTGACGCAGACCAGCCGTCACAGCGACTTGCTTGTTGTTGCCCGATGCGTTACCCACGCCATTGATAAAGGCGGGGACGATCGAGCCTTCGTTTGCTGCCTGATACACGCCTTGGAGGTACACATCGGTACGCTTGGACAACGCGTATGCGGTCTGCAGGTCGACCTGGTTCCAGTGCACGTGCGTGCTGGACAGGTTAGCGCGGGTGTACGTGTACGCAGCGGCAACGCTGATCGCCGGTGTCAGAGCGTAACGAGCGTTACCCTCGAAATTCTGGAACTGGGCGCTGTTGGACGGGAAGCCGATACCGCCCGAGACACCCGATGAGCCCTGGCTGATGCCGACGAGGCCATGCAGGTTCGTCTGCGAGTACACGATACCAACGGTTGCCGGGCCGAACGCGTAGTTGGCGCCTGCGCCCCATGTTTGCTGACGTTGCGCGAAGAACGTGTTGTCGCCCGATACTGCGCCACCCGAATTGAACGCTGCGGCCGCGCCGGTGGCGCCGTTGGCGTTCAGTTGCAAGTAAGCGGCTGCGACGTTCAGGCCACCCCAGTTGTACGATGCGCCCGCGCTGTATGCGCGGTTGTTCGCGAAGCCGCTAGCCTGGTTCGAAAAGCCGTACAACGCGCCGAACTTGAAGCCGCCGTAGTTCGCGCTCGTGTACTTGGCCGAGTTGTTGATACGGAACGAGTTGTTCAGGTTGTCGTTGTCGAACGGGTGGGCGAACTGGGTGCCGCCGTATTGCGTGCCGGTCAGTGCCAGCGGGCCGACGTAGTCGACCATGCTGTCATATTGACGGCCGAGCGTGACAGCGCCGAACTGGTCGCTCGACAGACCGACGAACGCCTGCCGGCCGAACATACGGCCCTGCTGCTTGAGCGTGCCGTCGTTGATGCCGAAGCCGTTTTCCAACGTGAAGATGGCCTTCAGACCACCGCCGAGATCTTCAGCGCCACGCAGGCCCCAGCGGCTACCGTTCACCGAACCGCTCGTCATCGCAACGTTGGCGCCGTGCTGGGTAGCACTGACGCGCTGGTTATTCGTATAAGTAATCCCGGCGTCGATCAGGCCATACAGGGTGACGCTACTTTGCGCGTGCGCTGCCGTGACGAATACGCCCGACAGGGCAGCGACCATGAGTGTCTTCTTCATTGATATAACTCCAAGAGCGAGAGAGGTATAGAACCCTGGCTTAGGAGACCTTCACGCGAGCGCTGCGAGAAGCGGAATCCGCGTGAGAAGCGCGCTGACCAGATCCGCGCCGGTTTCCGATTACGCAGAGTGTAGAGAGACACTTCCAGCAGTTGGTGTTCCGATTTGCGCAATAAAGTATTACGCATCAAGAAACGATCATGACTCGCCATTCGGGCCTTATGGATAAAGGCTTTGCGACGAACTCGGCGGAATTCAGCGTCTGATTTTTCCTAAACCGCGTTGCTGATTCGCGACACCAAACGATGCGAAAAAACAACGGGAAGAAATGCGGAAAAACGATTGTTGTTAATGGGGCAATACACGATTGTCAATTGTGTGAATAATCGAAATCGCATACGACCGCTATACTTTAGTTTCTGCTTTCCGAAGCAGACTTTTTCGTTGACGAAAAAGATCTCCAAACCTTGTCAGCGCGACCTTCCAGTCGCGCTTTTTTTATGTCGGACGAGCTTCGCGAACTGCTCCTAGTGAGCGGGGGCGGTGCCTTCCGTGTCGTCGCAATCGCCCTGCGCGGACACGCTCCAGTCTTCCATCACATAATGGCGCGCATCCATCGGCGAGGAGAGCAGATTCTGCCAGTGGTCTCCATGCCACATCGGATCGAAGTCGAAAACCGTGGATGCGTCCGCGGTTGCAGGTTGACCTGGTATGACCTTTGCGTGCGAATGAGTTAGCCAGGCGAACAGACGGCGAATTTCCTGGAACATGACAACCTCCTGAAGCACATCGCTACAACTCATCTGCATCATGCGAGTCGGATTGCGCAGCAACAAGTCGGACAAACACTTACGCAAAGATGGATTTTGTTACATCCACGTTGCATATTTTTCGCAAATTTTTCCGTTTCCAAACTGGGCTAGATCATTCCAGGTAAGTTTGACGAGCTGATCTATATCCATGCGATTTGAAGCATTATGTCTTTATACGCTAAACGCATATGTAAAGTTTACTTGACGGCGATTCTCTGTTCCCCGTATAACGGCAAAGCCGAATTTGATTGGCTGTTTCTGGTTTTTGTCTTGATCAGATATGGGCAACTGAATCGGGGTTGGATCGATTCAAGGGCAATGCCCGCTTTGGATAAATCACCGAGGGAAAACAGGAAATGGAAACTGGTGTCGTCAAATGGTTCAACGATGCTAAGGGTTTTGGCTTCATTACGTCGGACGCGGGTGGCGAGGATCTTTTCGCCCACTTTTCGGAGATCCGCAGCGAGGGCTTCAAGTCGTTGAAGGAAAACCAGCGGGTGTCTTTTGAAGTCAAGACCAGCCCGAAGGGCAAGCAGGCGGCCAACATTCAGCCGCTGTAAGTGCGCTGCGCCGGGCGCGCCGCCCACGCAGTCGGGAGCGAAAAACCCTCGTCGTCGCGCGAGGGTTTTTTATTTCTCTCATCGAGATCTTCGGTAACTGCATGGTTCAGCAATACGCATTAGCGTCGGAAGATAATTCAGTGAAGCGAATTGGCTACATCCGGATTAATGATTCAAGCGTCTGCGGGAACATCTGCGCAAAATTGAGGGGCCGCCGACCAGTTTCTGCCTGCGGACGGCGCTCAGTGTGGATGCGCACCGTCCAGCTGGTGCATACTTGCCGCAAATTCACGCATCCGAATCTCTTGCCCCATGTCTGAACTGCTTTCGCCGGAACCGGCGCTCGATGCACCCATCGTTTTCGTCGACCTCGAAACGACCGGCGGCTCGACGAGCGAGCACCGCATTACTGAGGTCGGCGTCGTCGAAGTCGGGCCGGCCGGCGTATCGCGCTGGAGCAGCCTCATCGATCCGCGGCAGCCCATTCCGTCGTTCATCCAGCAACTGACCGGCATCACGAACGATATGGTGCGCGGCGCACCGACGTTCGAGTCGATCGCGCCCGCGCTGTTCGAGCGCCTGAACGGCAAGCTGTTCGTCGCGCACAACGCGAGTTTCGATCGCGGATTTTTACGCAGCGAATTTCGTCGCGCGGGAATTGCGTTCGATCCGGACGTGCTTTGCACGGTGCGGCTGTCGCGCGCGCTGTTTCCTGGCGAAAAGCGCCATGGTCTCGATGCGCTCGTCGAACGTCATGCGCTGGTGCCGTCCGACCGTCACCGCGCGCTCGCCGACGCGGATCTCATCTGGCAGTTCTGGCAGCGTCTGCCGACGCTCGTACCGCTCGAAGCGCTGCGCGCGCAGATCGAGCGCACGACGCGTCGCTACCGGCTCGCCGGCGACATCACCGAAGACCTGCTCGACACCGCGCCGGCAGGCTGTGGCGTGTACGCGTTCTATGGCGAAGGAGATGCACCGCTGTATGTCGGCCGCAGCGTGCGCGTGCGTCAGCGGCTGCGCTCACATCTGACCGGCGAGCGGCGTTCGTCGAAGGATATGCGGCTTGCGCAGCTGGTGCGGCGCGTCGAATGGCGCGCGACTGGCGGCGAACTCGGCGCGATGCTCGCGGAGGCGCAGTGGATCGCGACGCTGCGGCCGGGCCACAACCGTTTGCCGCGCGTGACGAAGAGCGATCCCGCGAACGCGCCGTGGCCGTTCGAGGGGCCGATCGTTTTCGAGGAGCGTGAGGACGCGCAGCGCATCTTCCACGTGGTCGATCGCTGGCGATACCTCGGGCACGCGCCGTCGCTCGTGCAGGCGGCGCAACTGCATGCGTCGACACTGGCGGGGTCGTTCGAACTCTCGACGTACCGTATCCTGCAGAGCCATCTGGCTCGTGGTCTGCGCGTGATGCCGTTAAGCGTATCGCGTGACACTCCGGAGTCGAGCATCGTCGTGTGACGCCTATGCAGCGTGCGCTCGTGGTAGCGTTGGCGGAATCAGCCGGTCGCGCCAACTCCACCGGTCTCGCACACGTGACCTAGCGCGCGCGTCATCGCGCTCGAATGCGTGGAGTCATAGCGCGTCAGCGTTTTCCAGTTAGCCAGCGATTGCGCGACGCGCGACGGGCAATCGTCCGCTGCGCGCAGCGGCTGCACGCGCGCCAGACTCGCCATCAACGCTTGCGTCAGCTTGTCGAGCTGTGGTCGCGTGCTGGTTGCGAGATCGGGTGCGGGACCTTGCGGTGGCTGCGTGCTGCGCCATTTCGCGAACAGCGCGTTCTGCACGTCTTTGCTCGCATCGATCTGGTCCTGGAAGAACACGCGCGCGAACGCCGGGTCGACGTTTGCCGCCGCAGCGCGCTTTTCCACATCGGCGAGCAGCGCGTTTTCACGCGGCGTATCGGTGATCGGCTGGTGGTTCGCCCATTTCCAGCGCGCGACCGGCTCCGCGAGCGCAAGGCGCTGCGAAACCAGTGCGATCAGGTTCGTGAGCGCGGTGTCGTCACCATCGGCAAGGGCGGGGGCAGGCGAGAAAGCGACGGTGGCGGCGATGGCGAGCGCGCATGACGCGCCGAAGCGATGCAAACGATTCATGAGGTGGACGTGGCCGGGCGGCCGTTGACGGAAAAAACAGAAGAATAAATGATGCCCGGCAAACCTCGCGCGCCGGGCCACTTTACACAAGTTGTCGGAGAGAAAATTGGCGCGTGAAGGACGCGCGTATTCGTACGCTCGAGCCGTGTGGCCCGGTAGCTGCTGTGATCAGGCGAACTGATCCAGCGTCCTGACGGAGGTGTCGGACGCGTAATGAGGGCGCGAGTACGCACCGCGCATGACATCAACGAGCGCGAATGCTGCGCCGCGCCAGTGGTCCGCTATTTCGGATCGCACGACTTGCGTTGTTCGTCGAAGAAAGCGCGAACATGCTCGGGCAGCTCGGCTCCCAAAAACTCGACGGCCACAGGTTCCGGATCCGGGTAAAAAACCTTGTCCGGGGTCGGAATCTTCGGTGGTTTGGCATCCATGATCTTTCTCCTTTGCGAACCGATTATCGGCCTCGTCCCCCGCATGGCACCAGTGCCCGATGCGAGTCATACATACTCTGTTGCTTTAACGGCACAAGCCGACACATCAGCAGAGGGATTGAATAAAATTTATCGTCTAACTATCGCTTGGGTTTCGCGATCTGCCTGATCCGCTTAATTCCCAGCGTGAAATCATCTCGATCCGGCTCCCTCCGCCATTGCTCTCGCGCCTTGCCCCACCTGGGTTGGAGCATGTCCGATCGATATTTCCCTGCACTGCATCCGACGTTCTCGTGCGAAAAACGTGACAAATTTGTGCGTTGCCGCATCGGCAGTATTTTCGCGTTTTCTCAATTGAACGTTCGTAATTTGCCGATTGCATAATTGCGTGCCTAATACTTGGTAAACGGCACATTCCGCGCCGCGTTGACCGGACCAACCGCTGTTTAAAGATTTTTGTCGTTAATTAATTGCTGACAGTCGGATGGCATACCCATTCCCATATTGCTGTGACGAAAGGAGCGCATTTGGCGACCTGTCTAGCATATGCGATCGCGCCTCCTATGATTGAAGCGACTACCGATGTTTCGACGTGCGTTGACAGACGGACCCGCGACGCGCGGAGCGGATTATGACGTTCTTCATGTTGGGGGGAGAGGTCGCCGATGGACAACGCTGGAGCGGGCATTGCCGGCTACTGGCTGTTTCAACTCGTCAAGGGAGTGGGAGGTCGGCAACGTCTCGCGCGACGGCAAAACAAAAAGCCCAGTCACGAGGACTGGGCTTTTTGCTTGAAACTTGATGGTGCCGGAAAGAGGAATCGAACCCCCGACCTTCGCATTACGAATGCGCTGCTCTACCGTCTGAGCTATTCCGGCATCAGGAGAAACGAGATTATAGGGACTACTTCAGTGACTTGGCAAGCCCCTTGATGCATTTTTTCTTTCGCGATCACTTCTTCGCTTCGAGGTGATAGCGGGTCACGCGATCGACCTCGTTCTTCGAGCCGAGGAACACCGCGACGCGCTCGTGCAGGCTCTTTGGCTGGACGTCGAGAATACGCTTCTCGCCGTTGGTTGCGGCTCCGCCCGCCTGCTCGACGATGAAGGCCATCGGATTGGCTTCGTACATCAGACGCAGCTTGCCAGGCTTGTCCGGTGTGCGCTTGTCGGCGGGGTACATGAAGATGCCGCCGCGATTCAGGATGCGATGTACGTCGGCGACCATCGATGCGATCCAGCGCATGTTGAAGTCGGCCTGGCGCGAACCTTCCTTGCCCGCTTTCAGTTCGCCGATGTATTGCTGAACCGGCGGATACCAGTGGCGTTCGTTCGAAGCGTTGATCGCGTACTCGCGAGTTTCGACGGGAATACGCATGTCGCTTTGCGTGAGCACCCACGAGCCGAGTTCGCGATCGAGCGTGAAGCAGTTCACGCCGTTGCCGGTGGTCAGCACGAGCACTGTTTGCGGGCCGTACACCGCATAGCCCGCGGCGACCTGCTCCGTGCCCGGCTGCAGGAACGATTGCTCGGTGGCTTGGTGGCCGTCCGGGCAGCGCAGCACCGAGAAGATCGTGCCGATCGACACATTGACGTCGATGTTCGACGAGCCGTCGAGCGGATCGAACACGAGCAGATATTCGCCCTTCGGATAGTTGGCCGGAATCGGGAAGAACTGTTCCATTTCCTCGGAGGCCATGCCTGCGAGGTTTCCGCCCCATTCGTTCGCCTCGAGCAGAATTTCGTTCGACAGGATGTCGAGCTTTTTCTGCACCTCGCCCTGGACGTTTTCGCTGCCCGCCGAGCCGAGCGCATCGCCGAGTGCGCCCTTGCTGACGTGGTAGCTGATCGCCTTGCACGCGCGCGCGACGACTTCGATCAACAGGCGCAGATCGGCGGGCAGGTTGTTGGTTTCACGCTGCTGCTCGATCAGGTACTTCGTGAGAGTGGTACGACGTTGCAAAGACATTGCTGTACTCCGGGAAGGCTAGAAGAATGATGGGATTTTAACCGCTCGTGTGTGTCGGCTCCGTGCTTTTGGCCGCACGGCCGCCTTCAGGCCTTGCGGCGCGTCCTGGCCGAGACGGTGCCGCGGACGCTGGCCGCGAGCGCCGCGGCCCGGGCGTGCCCGGCGGGCACGCTGGGCAGTTTCGGGCGCTCGGCGCGCGGCATCGGTTCGATTTCCCGTTCGATCTGCTCGCCGGCGGCGGCGGTGGTGACGCGCAGATCGTAGGCGATTTGCAGATTGAGCCAGAACTGCGCGCTGGCGCCGAAGTAGCGCTCCAGCCGCAGCGCGGTATCGGCGGAGATGGCGCGGCGGCCGCGTACGACGTCGTTGATGCGCGGCGCCGGCACCCGCAGTGCAAGCGCGAGCGCGTTGACGGACATGCCGAGCGGCTCGAGAAACTTGCTGCGCAGAATTTCGCCAGGATGGATCTCGTCAATGGCCGCGCCCGTATCGATGTCGGAGAAATCGATGCTTTTCAGCGCGGAGCGTTTGATGACCATGTCGGTCTCCCAGTAGTCAGTGATAGTCGACGATCTCGACATTCAGCGCGTCCTCGCCGACGAAATGAAAACAGATGCGCAACTGCGCATTGATGCGGATGCTCCATTGCCCGCTGCGCTGGCCTCGCAAGGCTTCGAGCCGGTTTTGGGCGGCGCGTGCAAATTCGCGATGGAGCTCGCGGCGTCGATCATCAGCAGCTTGCGATGTGCTAGCGCCTGGATCGAGTGCGGCAACGTATGCACGAACCTGCCCTGGAAAATTCTTGCGGTGGCCTTGTCTGCGAATGTCGTGATCATTGAATCGTATAACGCATTGCGTTAAATGCAAACCATTAAACGTGTGCGTATACTTTCTCCCCGCCGAGGTCCGATGAAGAGTCGGCCAAATGGCTAACGCCGTGCCACGACCGGGGAGCGCAGCCCATCAACGAAAAAGCAGCGCAAAAAAAGCCGGCAACGCGTGCCGGCTTTCCGATGCGACTCGAGAACTCAGCGAGGCATCACGCCAACGCCTTCTCGACGATCTCGCGCACGTCGCGCGACTTGACCTGCGCGGCCACTTTCTCGAACGCCGCGCGCATGCTGTCGCGCAGCGCCGGCGTGAAGCGTCGCCACAGCTCGAGCGAACGCGCGAGGCGCGCGGCCACCTGCGGATTGAGCGCGTCGAGCGCGATCACCTGCTCGGCCCAGAATGCGTAGCCGGAGCCATCTGCCGCGTGGAACTGCGCGGGGTTCGCCGCGCAGAAGCTGAAAATCAGCGAACGTGCCCGGTTCGGGTTCTTCAGGTTGAAGGCCGGATGCGTCATCAGCTTGCGCACCGTATCGATCACCGGATGCTGTGCGCCGCCGCGCTGCGTGGCCTGCAACGCGAACCATTTGTCGATGACGAGCGGCTCCTTCTCGAAGCGTCGATAGAAGTCGTCGAGCGCGTGCTGCGCCTCGGGACTGCCGCCTTGCGGCGCGGCCGCGTTGAGCAGCGCCGACAGTGCGGCCGCGCGGTCGGTCATGTTGTTCGCGGCTTCATATTGCGCGGAGGCAAGACGTACGGCGTCCGCGGAATCGTCGAGCTCGGTCAGATACGACAGCGCGAGATTCTTCAACGCGCGATGACCGGCCGCCTCCGGCGTCGCCTCGTAGGCGCCCGGCGTGCGATGCTGCTCGTAGACCTTCAGCCAGTCGTCACGCAGCGCATTGGCGAGGCGCTTGCGCACGAACTGCCGTGCCGCGTGCACCGCGGCCGGATTCGACTCGGCCATCTGCTCGGCCAGATACGCTTCGGACGGAAGCATCAGCGCGAGTTCACGGAATGCCGGCGACAGCGTCTCGTCGGTCAAAACACGCGCGAACGCGGCGACCACCGAGTCGTCGAACTGCAGCGCCGCGCCCGTGGCCGCACGCCCGGCGAGCGCGAGCAGCTCGCGGGTGGCGAGCCGCTGGCCGGCCTCCCAACGGTTGAACGGATCGCTGTCGTGCGCAAGCAGGAATGCGAGCTGTTCGGCCGTGTAGTCGTATTCGACGATCACCGGTGCCGAGAAATTGCGCAGCAGCGACGGCAGCGGTTCCTGCCCGACGTTGACGAACGTGAAGGTCTGCTCCGTCTGCGCGAATTCGAGCACGCGCGTGGTCGACTCCGACGCCTTCGCCTCGCCGTCGAGCTGCAGTGGCAGATCGCGGCCGTCCTTGCCGATCAGACCGATCGCGAACGGAATCAGCAGCGGACCCTTCTGTGTTTCGCGCGCGGCTGGCACGGCATCGCCGTAGCCTTGGCGCAGCGTCACGCTGTAGCGCTGCTGCGCGGCGTCGTAGCGCGCGCGCACCGATACGCGCGGCGTGCCGGCCTGGCTATACCAGCGCTCGAACTGCGCGAGGTCGCGGCCGTTCGCGTCGGCGAGCGCGTGACGGAAGTCGTCGCAGGTCACGGCCTGGCCGTCGTGACGCTTGAAGTACAGGTCCATGCCCTTGCGAAAGCCGTCGCGGCCGAACAGCGTCTGATACATCCGCACGACTTCCGAGCCTTTCTCGTAGACGGTCATCGTGTAGAAGTTGTTGATCTCGACGTAGCTCTCCGGGCGCACCGGATGCGCCATCGGACCCGCGTCCTCGGCGAACTGCATCTGGCGCAGCACGCGCACGTCCTCGATGCGCTTGGTCGCGCGCGCGGCTTCGTCGCTGGCGCCGCCCGCCATGTCGGCCGAGAACTCCTGGTCGCGAAACACGGTCAAGCCTTCCTTCAGGCTCAGCTGGAACCAGTCGCGGCAGGTCACGCGGTTGCCGGTCCAGTTGTGGAAGTACTCGTGGCCGACCACCGCCTCGATGTTCGCGAAGTCGGTGTCGGTGGCCGTTTCGGGATTCGCGAGCACGTACTTCGTGTTGAAGATGTTGAGCCCCTTGTTTTCCATCGCGCCCATGTTGAAGTCGCTGACCGCGACGATCATGAAGCGGTCCAGATCGAGCTCGAGCCCGAAGCGCTCTTCGTCCCAGCGGATCGAGTGGATCAGCGAATCCATCGCGTGACGGGTCTTGTCGAGATCATGCGGCTCGACCCACACCTGCAGCAGCTTTTCCTTGCCCGAGCCGGTCTTCACGCGTTCTTCGAGCGCGACGAGCTTGCCCGCGACGAGCGCGAACAGATAGCTCGGCTTCTTGAACGGATCTTCCCAGCGCGCGAAATGACGGCCGTCGGGCAGATCGCCTTGTTCGAGCAGATTGCCGTTCGACAGCAACACCGGATAGTCGGTCTTGCTCGCGCGCAGCGTGACCGTGAAGCTCGCCATCACATCGGGGCGGTCGAGGAAGTAGGTGATGCGGCGAAAGCCCTCGGCTTCGCACTGCGTGAAGAAGTTGCCGCTCGACACGTACAGCCCCGACAGCGTGGTGTTTTCCGCGGGATTGCAGATGCTCGTGAGGGTCAGCTCGAAGCTGTCCGGCACGTTGTCGAGCAGCAGGCCGTGCTCGTGCGGATGCGCGTTCGCAAACGGCTTGCCGTCGATTTCGGCGCTGACGAACTCCAGCTGCTCGCCCATCAGTTCGAGATGCGCGGCGCGCGAAGCATCCGGGTTGCGGCGCACGCGCATCGTATTCCTGACAACCGTGCGTTCGGGGACCAGATCGAACTCCAGCGCGACGGTGTCGATCAGGAAGGCGGGCGGCGCGTAATCGGCGCGGCGGATCACATTGGGCGTTGCGGTATCGGCCATGGTGTTCTTTGGTGGTGTACTCGAGCGGTCGGGCGCGCAAACGGCGCGCGAGCCGGGCTTGGTCGACTCATTGTACAAAGCCTCGGGCGATCGTGCGGAGGGGAAGGGGGCCGAGTTTCGGCGCCGGGCAGCGCGTCCGGTTTCGACGGGCAGGGCAAGAACCTTTTGTTCGCTGCCGAGGTCAGCGTATTATCGGTCGCCGTGCGTGGCGGGGACCCGGCAGCGTCAGCCGGCGAGCGCATCGCGCGACGGAATAATCGCGGCCGACGCAGAGTTTTAACCGAAGCTGAATAGATGCAACCAGAGGCATCACGAGGCAGACCATGAACTTCGATCGATGGACCCGCCGCGTCGCGTTGCTGTTCGTCGCGCTGAGCGTGCTGCTGTCCGGCTGCACGACCTACGTGACGACAGAGGTCACGGCGTTCTCCGACTGGACCGGCAGCGACGCAACCCGCACCTATGCGTTCACGCGCCACGAGGATCAGAAGAACAATCTCGAACTGAGCGCCTACGAGCGGATCGTCGCAAACGAGCTCGCCGTGCACGCGTTCCGCGAAGTCCCTCACGACGAAGCGCGCTATCTGGTGGAACTCGCCTATGGCATCCGCTCGGATGTCGTGACCGTCGCGCAGCCGGTCTACTACAACCCGTGGCCCGGCCCTTACTGGGGCCGGCCGTTCGATCCGTGGGGTCCGTGGGGGCCGTTCCCGGCGACATACGTGAACCAGAGCTACCCGGTATTCACGCATCTGCTCGGCATCCGGATTACCGAGCGTGCGAGCGGCCGGGAGGTCTACAACGTGACGGCGCGCAATTTCGGCGAGGAGTCGTCGCTGGTGCGGGCGATGCCTTATCTGGCGCGTAGCGCGCTGGCGGACTTCCCGCTGGCCAACGGCGCCGTGCACACCGTGAAGATCCCGCTCGGCGGCGGCGCGGCTGCGAACGAAGTGTCTCTGCCAGCGGCGACGCCGCCCGCGGGTTCGGCGTCGGCGCCGAAGGCCGCGCAGTAGCTTAGACCCCGACCCCGAACAAGGCCATCGCGCCCAGCACGACGAACATCACCGCGGCGATGCCGTGCACGAGCTTCGTCGGCAGACGATGCGCGAAGCGGTCGCCGAGCAGGATCGCCGGGACGTTCGCGATCATCATGCCGAGCGTCGTGCCGGCCACCACGCCGAAGAAATCGTGAAAGCGCGCGGCGAGGGCGACCGTCGCGATCTGCGTCTTGTCGCCCATCTCGGCGAGGAAGAACGTGACGACCGTGGTGCCGAACACGCCGAAGTGCGTGCGGCTCGTGTTGGCTTCCTCGTCTTGGAGCTTGTCGGGCACCAGAATCCACAGCCCCATGCCGACGAACGACACCGCCAGCGCCCAGCGCATGACGGTCGGCGTCAGCATCGAACCGAGCCACGCGCCGAGCGCGCCGGCGCCCGCGTGATTGATCAGCGTTGCCGCGAACACGCCGAGAATGATCGGCATGGGCTTGCGATAGCGCGCGGCCAGCACGAGCGACAGCAGTTGCGTCTTGTCGCCGATTTCGGCGAGCGCGACCGCGCCGGTCGAAATGAGAAAAGCTTGAGTCACGTTGAATGGATTCCTCGGGCCGAAGATGAACGAGCGACGACCCACGACACGCCGGGCCCTGTTGCGGCGCGTGTGGATCATCGGTCTCGCCAGGCCAAAGGCTGCGACTGCCATGGCCGTGCTGGCCAAGTGTGTTGACAGGCGCCCCCGCGAGCCACACGTGCGACGCACCGGCGAAGCGGTGCGGACGTGCCGCGGGGCGGCTACTCCCCAATGAGGGGCGGAGTATAACAGGCGCCGCAGCATCGCTGTGACGAACGTTGTTCGCGTGCGGACGACCCTGCGGAGGTGTTTTCGCTCTACGACGTATTCCGCGAAAGATCAATGAAAGGTTTTTTGGTGGATTCTGTCGGCGTTGGCGCGCCAGCGTCGACGCGCGAAACGGCCTTGCGGTGCGTCGCCGCGGCCGGCTTTGTCAAATCGTCTAACAATGTGTTGCGCGTCAGGCGCGGATACAGATGGATACGTCTTTCCTCGACGATTTGCTTCAGAATATCCGGTACTATTCGGCCACAAAAGGAGCCCGAGCCGCCATCCACCACACCGATTGTCAGGCGCGCCTGACAAGTCAGGCCGATCGCCGGTGCTGCATTCCCATGCCAGCAGACCGGTCGATCCCGGCTGGAACCTCCCGATCCGCGCGGCGCCGCTCGCTGTGACGGCTGTGTATTCCGTCAGGCGCTTGAGCTCTTTTCCCGTTTCTACGCGCGAACACCATATGCCCGATCTGCACTGGACCATTCCGGTCGGTCGCTGGTCTAGCTGGCCGGCTACCTCGTCTGCTGCACCCGATGTCGGCTTTATCGAGCCGATCGTGCGGCGGCGTCTCAGCACGCTGTCGAAGGTCGCGCTCAAGGTCGCGCACGACTGCGTCGCGCAGGAACCCGCGCGCGTGGTGTTCGCGTCGCGGCACGGGGAATTGCGGCGTACCACCGACATCCTGCGCAGCATCAGCGCGGGCGAACCGGTGTCGCCGACCGCCTTCAGCCTGTCGGTGCTGAACGCGATGACCGGCGTGTTCGGGATCGCGCGCGGCGACCGCTCGGCCGCGAGCGCGGTATCGGCTGGTGCGCAAACGCTCGGCTATGCGCTGCTCGAAGCGTACGCGCAATTCGCGACACAACCGGACGTGCCGGTGCTGCTCGTCTATGCCGACGAACCGGCCGATCTCGCGTACGGCACGATCGAAGACGAAGTGCACGGCGGCGCGATCGCGGTGCTGCTCGACAAGGATGCGTCGGCAGGGCGCGTTGTTTGCTCCCTGACCCGCGCCGACGAGGAGGTGGCCGGGCAACCCGGCGAGCCGCGAACCGCAATGAGCGGCGCCGCGAGCTTTCCGACCCAGAGCCAGGCGCTGCTGCACTGCCTCGAAACCGGCCAGCCCGCGCGCTGGCAGCGCGCCGGCGCGCTGTGGCACTGGAGGTGGGATGAGCGCGCGGCTTGATTACGCGTGGCGTTTTTGCGCGACCGGCCTCGCCTTTGTGGCGTTCGGCGTGTGCGGCGTGCTGTTTTCGGTGCTCGTGTTTCCGCTCGCGTGGCTGTGGCCGCATCGCGCGTCGCGGCAGCGTGCGGTGAGCGTCGTGATCCATCGGTTCTTTCGCGCGCTCGTCGCGGTGCTGCGCGGCCTCGGCGTGATGGAACTCGAAGCATCCGGCGCCGAGGCGTTGCGCGCGGGCGGACCGGCGATCGTCGTCGCGAATCACCCGACTTACCTCGACGTGATGGTCCTGCTGTCGCTGACGCCGCGCGCATGCTGTGTCGTCAAGCACGCGCACTGGCACAACCCGTGTTTCTGGGGCATCGTGCGCGCGGCCGAATACGTGAGCAACGCGGACGCGATCGCGCTCGTCGAGGCGGGAGCCAGGCAGCTCGCGGCCGGCTACACGATGATCATTTTTCCGGAGGGCACGCGCAGCCCCGCGCCCAACCGGCTGCACGCTTTTTCGCGCGGTTTCGCGCACATGGCGCTGAAGGCCGGTGCGCCGATCGTGCCGGTGTTGATGGATTGCGATCCGCCCGCGTTCACGCGGCAGATGCGCTGGTATCACGTGCCGGCGCGCGCTTTCCGGATGCGCGTGAACGTGCTCGCGCCGCTTGGCGTCGACGAGCTAGCCGCGCACGACGCCACCGCGGCCATCGCGGCGCGCAGCGTGACGAATGCCGTAGAAGCCCACATTACCCAGCACCTGTTCGATTATGGATTCTTTAAAACTGGAAATTAAAAAGCTTCTGATCGAAGCCCTCGATCTCGAAGACCTGAGCCCCGCCGATATCGACGACGACGCCCCGTTGTTCGGTTCCGACGGCATCGGTCTCGATTCGATCGACGCGCTCGAAATCGGCATCGTGCTGCGCAAACAATACCAACTGACCATCGCGGCGAACGACGAACGTACCCGCGAGCACTTCCGCTCGATCAACACGCTCGCCGCGTTGGTCGCGAGTCAGCGCGAAGCGGCGCACGCTGCGAACGAAACCGCAAGGAAGGGGATTGAATCGTGACCGAGACTGAGATTCTCGAGCGCATCCGCGCGATCTTTCAGGAAAACTTCGCGATCGAGCCGCAGCGCGTGACGCCCGACGCTCATCTGTTCGAAGACCTCGATCTCGACAGCATCGACGCGGTCGATCTCGCGATCAAGCTGCAGGAGATGACCGGCCGCCGCATCAAGCCGGAGAACTTCAAATCCGTGCGCACGGTCGGCGACGTGATCGGCGCGGTCGAATCGCTGCTCGCGGCGCAAGGTTGATGCGGGCCGCGCACCCGCGCATGCAGATGTCGGAGCCACCGCACGCCGCAAGCGAGTCCGGCGCGCGGCCTCGCTGGAGCACGACCGTCGTGCTGGTGCTGCTGAAACTCGCTTACCCCGTGCTGATCCTGTGTGCCTGGCGCTGGGATGCGCCGCGCCTCGTCGGCGGCATGCTGCTCGTGACCTTGTGGCTGCAGCGCTGGGCCGGCGGCGGTCCGGTCGCGATACCGCTGCGGCAGCTTTCCAGACTCGACTGGAGCGTGGTGGCGATGCTGAGCTGCGCGTCGGCGACGATCGTCGTCACCGATAGCGAACTGCTGCTGCGCTTCTATCCATTGCTCGTCAATCTCGGTTTGCTGATCGCGTTCGGCGCGACGCTCGTGCGCGGGCCGTCGATGATCGAAAAATTCGCGCGCCTCGGCAGTCCCGATCTGCCGCCGGGCGCGGTGTGCTATACGCGGCGCGTGACCCAGGTGTGGTGCGCGTTCTTCGTGCTGAACGGCGCGTTTTCCGCCTATACCGCGCTCTATTGGAGCCGCGCGGCCTGGTCGCTGTACAACGGCGCGATCGCCTATGGACTGATCGGCCTGCTGCTGGCCGGCGAATACGTGTGGCGACGCCTGTTCGTGCTGCCGCGCGCCGCGCGCGCGGATTCGGAGTCGGCCTGATGATCGCGTTGCATGACCTGTTGTCGGCCGATGCCGCGCTCGCGACGCCCGCCGCACCGGTGTGCCGCGACGGCGCCGTGCTGCTCGATCGCGCGGCGTTCCGCGCGCGCGTCGCGGGCTTGATCGAACTCGTGCAAACGCACGATGCGCGGCGCTGCGCGCTTTGTATCGACGATCCGTTCGAGTTCGCCTGCGCGTTGTTCGCGCTGTTCGCGTGCGGCAAGGAGCCGGTGATTCCTGCCAATGCAACGCCGGGCTATCTCGCCGATCTCGCTAACGCGTACGACTTCCTGCTGACGGACGCGGATCTGCCGCCGTTCGTCGCAGCGACGCATGTCGTCACGGTCAATACCGCGCAGCCGATCGACCCCCGCGCGCCGCTGACGCTCTACACATCCGGCAGCAGCGGCGCACCGAAGCCGATCCGCAAGACGCTCGCGCAATTCAACGCCGAAGTCCACACACTCGAACAGCAGTGGGGCGCATTGCTCGGCGACGCGACGATGCTCGCGAGCGTGCCGCATCACCACATCTACGGTCTGCTGTTTCGCGTGTTGTGGCCGCTCGCGGCGGGCCGCGCGTTCGATCGCGCAATCGGCATGGAGCCGCTGCAGCTACAGGCGCGTATCGCGCAATGCGGCGCGACGGCGGTCGTGTCGACCCCCGCGCAGCTTTCGCGCTGGCCCGCGTTGCCGGGCTTCGGCGCGCTCGCGCCCGCGCCGCGCGCGTTCTTTTCGTCGGGTGGCGCGCTCGCGGCCGACCCCGCGCAGGCCTATGCGGTCAGCTATGGCGCGGCGCCGCTCGAAATCTACGGCAGTACGGAAACCGGCGGGATCGCGTGGCGGCGTCAGGATCAGGGCCACGCGTGGCAGCCGGTCGCCGGCGCCGAGGTGCGCCGCGACCACGACGGAGCGCTGTGCGTGCGCTCGCCGCATCTCAATCACGACGGCTGGCATCGCACGGGCGATCGGATCGCGTTCGATGCCGACGGGCGCTTCCATTTGCAAGGGCGCCTCGACCGCGTGCTGAAGCTCGGCGGCAAGCGCGTGTCGCTGCCGGAGCTCGAGGCGCGTCTCGCGCTGCATCCGTATGTCGCGCAGGCGGCGCTGGTGCCGCTCGAAGGCGCGACGCGAGAGCGGGTCGGCGCAGTGGTCGCGCTGACCGAAGCGGGCGGCGCGACATTGCGTGATGAAGGCCGCGTCGCGCTCGCGAAAACGCTGCGCCGGCATCTGGCCGATTACTTCGATGCGGTCGTGCTGCCGCGTCACTGGCGTTTTCGCGTGGGTCTGCCATTCGACGCGCGCGGCAAGCTGCCCGCAAGTGCGGTCGCGGCCGCGTTCTCGCCGCTCGCCGAGGGCATGGAAGTGCTGGCCGAAACGCGCGTCGGCAACACGCTGCACTTTGTGCTGCGCGTGCCGCCGTCGCTCCAGCATTTCGCCGGCCACTTTTCGGGCCTGCCGATTCTGCCGGGCGTCGTGCAGGTCGACTGGGCGGCGCGGCTCGCGGCCGGGCATTGGCCGCGGGTGCGCGCGGTGGCGTCGGTCGATCGCCTGAAGTTCATGGCGCCGGTGACGCCCGGTGCGGTGCTCGAACTCACGCTCGCGTACGATGCCGAGCGCCGGCGCGTCCAGTTCGCGTACCGGCTCGATGGACGCGAATGCGCGTCGGGCGTGCTCGTGCATCGGGAGGACGCGTGATGAAGTTCGCGCCCTGCATCGTCATTCCGATCTACAACCACAAGGGCGCGATCGGCGCGACCATCGCCAATCTCGCGGTGCACGGCTTGCCGATCTTAGTCGTCGATGACGGCAGCGACGAGCCGACCCAGCAGGTACTCGCCGCGCTCGCGCTGCAATACGCGCAGCAGTTGACGCTGCTGCGTCTGCCCGAAAACGGCGGCAAGGGCGCGGCGGTGATGGCGGGCCTGCGCGCGGCGCGCGCCGCGGGCTACACGCATGCGCTGCAGATCGACGCCGACGGCCAGCACGACGCGACCGACGTGCCGCGCTTCATCGATGCCGCGCGCGCCGAACCTGGCGCGGTGATTCTCGGCCGTCCGGTGTACGACGACAGCGTGCCGAAGGCACGTCTGTACGGCCGCTATCTGACCCACGTGTGGGTGTGGATCGAGACGCTGTCGCTGACGATCCGCGATTCGATGTGCGGCTTTCGTCTGTATCCGCTCGCGCTCGCGTGTGAGCTGATCGACAGCGTGCGGCTGCCGACGCGCATGGACTTCGACATCGAGATCCTCGTGCGTCTGCACTGGCGGCGCGCCGAGTTCCGCTCGATCCCGACGCGCGTGACCTACGCGGCCGACGGCGTGTCGCATTTCGACGTGCTGTGGGACAACGTGCGCATCAGCCGCAGCCATACGCGGCTCGTGTTCGGCATGCTGATGCGTCTGCCGATGCTGCTCGCGCACAAGCTGATGCCACGCCGTGGCGCGCTCGCCGACACAGCGGACGACTGTGCCGACGCACCCCGGCCCGAAGCCTGGTGGCGTATCGCCGAACGCGGCAGCCGGCTCGGCATGAGCCTGCTCGCGCTGAGCTGCAAGCTGTTCGGCCGCCGCTTTACCGCGCTGTGGCTGCATCCGGTCGTCGCGTACTTTCTGGTGACGGGCCGCGCCGCGCGCGCCGCGTCGGGCAACTACTTCGCGCATCTGAACGCGGTCGCGCCGTCGGCGGAGATGCCGCGCCCGGGGTGGCTGTCCGCGTATCGCCATATGCTCGCGTTCGCGCAATCGGGCTTCGACAAGCTCGCCGCATGGACCGGCCGCGTCGACGACACAGACGTGACGTTCGACGATCCCGCGGCATTCGAAGCATTGATCGCGAGCGGCAAGGGCGCGCTCGTGATTGGCGCGCATCTCGGCAATCTGGAGATGATGCGCGCGCTCGCGATCCGCGGCGATCACGCGAAGGTCACTGCGGTCGTCTACACCGAGCACGCGCGCCGCTTCAACGAGGTGCTGGCGGCGTCGAATCGCGAGTTCGCGCGGCATCTGCTCGAAGTCGGTGACTTCGGTCCCGAGACCGCGGTTCTGATGCAGCAGCGCATCGATGCGGGCGAGCTGCTGGTGATCGTCGGCGACCGGGTGCCGGCGCGCGAGGCGGGGCGCACCACCGACGCGCAATTTCTCGGTGCGAGCGCGCCGTTCGCGCAAGGGCCCTACGTGCTCGCGCATGCGCTCGGCTGTCCTGTCTACCTGTTCTTCTGCCTGAAGGAGCGCGACGGCTATCGCATGTACTTCGAGCCGTTCGCCGAGCGAATCGAGCTGCCGCGCCGCGATCGCGCGCAGCACCTGGCCGCGTGGGCGCAACGCTACGCGCTGCGCCTCGAACACTATTGCCGCAAGGCCCCTTATCAATGGTTCAACTTCTTCGATTTCTGGGCCAGCTCCGAACGAGGCGCGAATGGCCGATCATGATCTGAACGATGTGCGACCCGCGCGCGTTGTTGCGAATGCCGCTTGCGCCGCCGGCTGCACGCCGATCGTCGTCGGTGCCCGCCGACTGACGATCGAAGAGGTCGTCGCGATTGCGCGGCAGCGCGCGTGCGTCGCACTGAGCGACGATGCCGTATGGCGTGCGCGCATCGAGCGCGGCGCGGCGTTCCTGCGCCGCCAGTTGGCCGCCGGCGCGACCGTGTACGGCGTCAACACCGGTTACGGCGACGCCTGCGTGATCGACGTGCCGACGGCGCTCGTCGAGGCATTGCCGCTGCAACTGACGCGTTATCACGGCTGCGGCATGGGCGCGTATCTCGACGATGCGCAAACCCTCGCCGTGATCGCCGCGCGTCTGAATTCGCTCGCGTATGGTTTTTCGGGCGTGCGTACGGTGCTGCTCGAACGCCTCGCGGCGTTGATCAATCATCGCGTGTTGCCGCGCATTCCGTCCGAGGGCTCGGTCGGCGCGAGCGGCGATCTGACGCCGCTGTCGTACGTGGCGGCGGCGCTCGCGGGCGAGCGCGACGTGCAGTACGCCGGTGCGTTGCGCGCGGCGCGCGACGTGTGGATCGAGCTTGGTGTCGAGCCGCTGACGCTCGCGCCGAAAGAGGGCCTCGCGCTGATGAACGGCACCGCCGTGATGACGGGTCTCGCGTGTCTCGCGGTGGCGCGCGCGGAGCACTTGACGCGGCTGGCCGCTAGTTTGACCGCGCTGGCGACCGTCGCGCTCGACGGTCGCGCCGCGCACTTCGACGCGACGCTGTTCGACGTGAAGCCGCACGCGGGCCAGGCCGAAGCGGCCGCGTGGATTCGCGCCGATCTGGCCGGCCGCACCGACACGCCCGGGCATCGTCTGCAGGACCGCTATTCGATTCGCTGCGCTCCGCATGTGATCGGCGTCGCGCGCGATGCGCTCGGCTGGGTGCGCCGCGACGTCGAAAACGAGTTGAACAGCGCGAACGACAATCCGCTCGTCGATCCCGACAACGAACGCATCTTGCACGGCGGCAACTTCTATGGAGGCCATATCGCGTTCGCGATGGATGCGCTGAAGGTCGCCGTCGCGAATCTGGCGGATCTGATGGACCGGCAGCTCGCGCTGCTGGTCGATGTCAACTTCAACAATGGCTTGCCGCGCAATCTGTCGGGCGCGGCGCCCGAACGCGCGGCGATCAATCACGGTTTCAAGGCCGTGCAAATTTCGTCGTCCGCCTGGACCGCCGAGGCGCTGAAGAACACGATGCCCGCGAGCGTGTTTTCGCGCTCGACCGAAGCGCACAATCAGGACAAGGTCAGCATGGGCACGATCGCCGCGCGCGACTGCCTGCGCGTGCTCGAATTGACAGAGCAGGTCGCCGCGGCGCACACGCTCGCGACGGTGCAGGCCGTGAATTTGCGCTTGCGCATCGATAGCGCGACGCCGGTGCCCGCGCCGCTGCGTGCATTCATCGACGACGTGGGCGCGCATTCGCCCTTCGTCGACGAGGACCGCGCGCTCGAAGGCGAGCTGCGCGCGCTCACCGCGCGCATTGCCGCGTGCGAACTGCTGGACATGATCGACGATCAGGAAGGAGTCAAGCTATGAGCGAGCCCGCGAAAACGCATCACGTGCTCGCCGCGAGCGCGACCGTCGAAGTGCCGTTTCACGACGTCGACGCGATGAACGTGTGCTGGCACGGCAATTATCTGAAGTACTTCGAGTTGGGCCGCGCGGCGCTGTTGCGCGCGTTCGACTACGACTATCGCCAGATGCGGGCGTCCGGCTATCTGTGGCCGATCGTCGAGGCGCATCTGAAGTACGTGCGGGCCGCCGTGTACGGACAGAAGCTCGAAGTGCGCGCGCAACTGCTCGAATACGAAAACCGCCTGAAAATAGGCTATGAAATCGTCGATTGCGCATCGGGCGCGCGGCTCACGAAGGGCTATACGATCCAGGTCGCCGTCGATGCCGCCACCGAGGAATTGCAGTTCGTGTCGCCGCAGGTCGTATTCGACAAGCTGGAGCGCGTATGGGGACGATGAACCGACGTGCGTCCGTGTCGCGGATCGCGGGCGTGATCGGCATGATCGGCGCCATGTGCGTGCCCGGATGGGTGGCACCAGCGCATGCGGCAACGGTTAATACTGCGCCCGCCAACGCCGCGCTCGTCTCGCAGATCGCCGCGCATCTCGCGCAGCCCAAGGGCGTGCGCTCGCAATTCACGCAGACACAAACGCTCGCCGCGATGAAGCAGCCGCTCGTCAGCAACGGCACGTTGCTGTTCTTCCGCGAGCGCGGCGTGATCTGGCAAATCGACACGCCGTACAAGGCCACCTACGTGATTACCGATGCTGGCGTCGCGCAGGTCGACGCCAGCGGCCGACGCGTGAGCACACATGGCGCACAGGGCACGCGCGGCGTCGCGCAGGTGTCGAAGATGATGCGCGCGATGCTCGGCGGCGATCTGTCGGCGCTGTACTCGCAGTTCGACGTGAGCGCCGAAGGCAGCGCCGCGCAATGGCGCATGCGCCTCACGCCGAATCAACCGCAGCTCGCGCAATCGATCAAGGGCCTCGACATGAGCGGCGGCGCTTATCTGCAAAGCCTGCGCATCACGCTCGCGAACGGCGACGTGACGAAGCTCGAGTTCGCGAACAGCACGGCCGTCGCCGAGCCGACGCCGGACGAGCGCAGCCTGTTCGGAGCGCCGTGATGGAGATACCGCAGCAGCGAGCCGCGAAACGGGCGTGGGGCGTGCGCGCCGGATGGCTCGCACTCGCGCTGCTGGCGGCGCTGTATTGCGGCTGGCGCTTCGCCGGGCCGTCACCGCTCGAAACCAATCTGCTCGCGCTCTTGCCCGCGACCGAAGCGGACCCGGTCGCCGAAAAAGCGGTCGACACGCTCGCGAGCGCGCTCGGCGATCGCACCGTGCTGCTCGTCACGAGCCGCGACGATGCGCACGCGAAAGCGGCCGCGAAGCAACTGGGTGCGTCGTTGCGAAAGAGCGGCGCATTCGCGTCGGTGACGGCCGAACTGCCGCCGTTCGACCTGTCGCAGATCGCGGCGCTGTATCTGCCGTACCGCTTCGGCCTGCTCGCGCCGGCCGATCGCAGCGCGCTCGCGAGCGCCAGCGCCACGACGTTGCACGACATGCTCGCGCAGCGCATCTACAGCCCGCTGCAAGGCGGCCTCAGCACGCAACTCGCCGACGATCCGTTCGGCTGGCTCGAACGCTGGCTCGGCGATTTGCCGCTCGCGACGTCGAATCTCGAAGTCGGGGACAACCTGCTGGTGTCGCATCGTCGCGACGCGCAGGGCGATACGACCAGCGTGCTGATCGTCGCGACGCTGCCTGGCTCCGCTTATGAAACGAAGACGCAGCGCGCGGTACACGCGGCGCTCGCCGACGCGGAAAACACGTTGCGTCAGGCGTTCCCCGATGTATCGGTCGCGCGCACCGGCGCCGTGTTCTACGCCGAGGCCGCGCGCAGCGCTGCCGAACGCGAGGTGCACGTGATCGGCATCGCATCGCTATGTGGCATCGCTCTGCTGATGATGTGGGTGTTCCGCTCGCCGCGTCTGTTGCTGCTCGGCTTCGTCTCGACCGCGCTCGGCATCGTGTGCGCGCTGGCGGCGACGCTGCTGATCTTCGGCAAGCTGCATTTGTTGACGCTTGTGTTCGGCGCGAGCCTGATCGGCGAGGCCGTCGATTATTCGATCCAGTATTTCGTCGTCTATCTCGGCGCGGGCCGCGACTGGGACGCGCGGCACGGCGCGCGCAGCGTGCGGCCCGCGCTCGGCGTGGCGCTGGCGACGAGCCTGCTCGGCTACGCGATCCTGATGTGGGTGCCGTTCCCCGCGTTGAAGCAGATCGCGTGCTTCGCGATGGTGGGCATCACGACCGCGTTCTCGTCGGTGCTGTGGCTGCTGCCGGCGCTGCTCACGCGCGCGCCGAAGCACTGCCCGCGACGCCTGTTCGCGAGCGCGGCGCGGCTGCTCGCGCGCTGGCAGCATGCGCTCGGCGGCAAGCGCGTGTGGCTGGTCGCCGCGCTGCTGCTGATCGCGTCGGTGCCCGGCTGGCTGCGTCTGAGCAGCGACGACGACATCCATCTGCTGATCCAGCGCGATGCGTCGCTGGCCGCGCAGGAAGACACGGTGCGCGCGGCGGTCGGCGTCGATAACAGCGCGCAGTTTTTCGTCGTGCGCGGCGCGAGCGAGGAAGCGGTGCTGCAACGCGCCGAAGCGCTCGGCGCGAAGCTCGATGCGCTGAACGGCAGCGCGGATAGCGTCGGCGGCTATCAGTCGATCGCGCAGTTCGTGCCCTCCGCGCAACGTCAGAGCGAAGATCGCGCGCTGCTTGCACGGCATGTGTTCGGCGACTCCGCCGCGTTGCGCGCGACGCTGCTGCAAGCGGGCTTCAAGGACGAAGTCGCCGAGGCTTGGCTCGCCGGCTTCGCCCGGCCGTCCGCGCCGCTGACCGTCGAGCGCTGGCTCGCGGCGCCCTGGTCGCAGCCGTACCGGCATTTGTGGCTCGGCGCGGTGGGATCGAACGACGCCAATCGGGCGCATGAAACAAGCTATGCGGCCGTCGTGATTCCCCAAGGCGTGACGCCGCGCAACGAACCCGCGCTGATCGCGCTCGCGCGCGGCCTGCCCGGCGTCGTGTTCGTCGACAAGGCCGCGAGCGTGTCGAAGCTGTTCGGTGCATATCGCGTGGATAGCGGCTGGTGGCTCGGCGGCGCGCTCGTGCTCGTGTGCGTGCTGCTGATGGTGCGTTATGGGGCGCGCGGCGGTATCGCCACGACCTTGCCCGTGCTGTTCGCGGTCGGCGTCGCGCTGGCGGTGTTCGGCTACGCGGGCGTGCCGCTCAATCTGTTCAACTGGCTCGCGCTGATGCTGGTGCTCGGCGTCGGCGCGAACTATGCGGTGTTCCTGCGCGAAGGCTGCGCCCGCGCGGACGCGGATCTCGGCGCGGTGTGGACCGGCGTGCTGCTGTCGGCGGCAACCACGTTGTTGTCGTTCGGCATGCTCGGCCTCAGTGCGATGCCCGCGCTCAGGAGTTTCGGCACCACGCTCGCGCTCGGCATCGCGGTTGCCGTGTTGCTCGCGCCTATCGGCATGCCATCGACGCAGTCATCGGCGAAGCCATCGGCGCAGTCATCGGCGAAGTCATCGGCGAAGTCATCGGATAAATCATCGGATTCACGGAGAGCGGCATGAAAGCGCCAACAGTTTATTTGCACGCGCTCGGCATGATCAACGCGCTCGGTGGCGACGTCGGCGAGATCGTGCCGGCGCTCGCCGCCGCGAATTCGCCCGGCATGGGCAACGTGCATACCGGCATCGGCGACGCGTTCGTCGGCAGTGTGCTCGCGCCGCTCGAACTCGCGCCGCGCGCAGATCTCGCGCGCTACGACTGCCGCAACAACCGGCTGCTGCTCGCGGCATTGGCGCAGATCGCGCCCGCGATCGAAGCCGCGCGCGAGCGCTATGGCCCGGAGCGGATCGGCGTCGTGCTCGGCACCAGCACGTCGGGCATCGAAGCGGCCGAAACCGCGTTCGTCTATCACGCCCGAGCCGGCGAACTGCCGCAGAGCTTCAACTACCGGCAGATGGAAATCGGCACCGCCGCGCCATTCGCGGCCGCCGCGCTCGGCGTGCACGGGCCGGCGTTTACGATTTCGACCGCGTGCACGTCGAGCGCGAAGGCGTTCGCATCGGCGCGTCGGCTGCTGCAATTGCGGCTGTGCGATGCGGTCGTCGTCGGCGGCGTCGATTCGCTCTGCGAATTGACGGTACAGGGCTTTGCGTCGCTCGAATCGACCAGCAGCGCGCGCACCAATCCGATGAGCCGCAATCGCTGCGGCATCAACGTCGGCGAGGGCGCGGCCGTGTTCCTGATGAGCCGCGACGAAGCGACGGTGCGGCTCGCGGGCGTCGGCGAATCGAGCGACGCGCATCATATTTCGGCGCCGGACCCGCAGGGCGTCGGCGGCGAACTCGCGCTTCGCGACGCGCTCGCGGACGCGGGCGTCGCGCCGTCGGCGGTCGGCTATGTGAATCTGCACGCGACCGCCACGCAGAAGAACGACGAAATGGAAGCCCGTCTGATGGCGCGCGTGTTCCCAGACGGCGTCGCCGCGAGCGGCACCAAGCCGCTGACCGGTCATCAGCTCGGCGCGGCCGGCGCGACCGAACTCGGCTTCGCGTGGCTCACGCTCGCGCACGAGAACGCGACGCTGCCGCCGCATCTGTGGGACGGCGAAGCCGATCCCGCGCTGCCCGCGCTCGATCTTGTCGCCGGCGCGCGCCATTTGCCGCGCGGCACGGGCACGCAGTACGCGATGAGCAATTCGTTCGCGTTCGGCGGCAGCAATGTCAGCCTGATCCTCGCCCGGTAAAGCGCATGACGACTCCGCCACTCACCGTCGAGCAACTCGTGCGTCAGCCGATCGAAGCGATCATCCCGCATCGCGGCAGCATGCTGCTGCTCGATGCGATCGACACGTTCGCCGATTCCGCGCTCAGCGCGTTCGCCCGCGTCGATCCGCACGCATGGTATGCCGACGCCGCCGGCGCAATGCCCGCGTGGATCGGCATCGAGGTGATGGCGCAGGCGATCGCCGCGCACATCGCGCTCGTCGCGATGCGCGGCGGCGGCCATGCGCGTCACGGCGTGCTGCTGGGTTCGCGCAGCTATCAGGCGTTGCAGCCGGTGTTCCAAAGCGGCGCGCGCTTGCGCGTTCACGTGAGCGAACTGCTGCGCAGCGACGCAGGTCACAGCGCCTACGAATGCACGATCGACGACGGCGAGACGCGCTGCGCCGAAGCCGTGATCAAGGTATTTCAACCGCTCGATTTCCAGTCATTCATCGAAGGGAGTATCAGTACATGAGCCGGCGAGTTCTCGTTACCGGCGCAAGCCGCGGCATCGGCCGAGCGATTGCGTACAAGTTGGCCGCCGACGGTTTCGCCGTGACCGTGCATTGCCGCACCGGACGCAGCGAAGCCGACGCGGTCGCGACAGGCATCGCCGCGCAGGGCGGCACGGCGCGCGTGCTGCAGTTCGACGTGCGCGAGCGCGCCGCGTGCCGCGAGGTGCTCGAAGCCGACGTCGCCGCGCACGGTCCGTACTACGGCATTGTGTGCAGCGCGGGCGTCACGCGCGACGCGGCGTTTCCGGCGCTGACCGAAGAAGACTGGGACGTCGTGATCGAAACCGGCCTCGATGCGTTCTACAACGTCGTGCATCCGCTGACGATGCCGATGGTGCGCGCGCGCCAAGGCGGCCGCATCGTCACGATCGCTTCGGTGTCGGGCATGATGGGCAATCGCGGCCAGGTCAACTACAGCGCGGCGAAGGCGGGGCTGATCGGCGCGACCAAGGCGCTCGCGGTCGAACTCGCGTCGCGCAATATCACCGTCAATTGCGTCGCGCCCGGGCTGATCGAAACCGGCATGCTCGAACAGGTCACGGTCGACCACGCGTTGAAGACCGTGCCGATGAACCGCGTCGGCCAGCCGGCGGAGGTCGCGTCGGTGGTGAGCTTTCTGATGTCGGATGGCGCGTCGTACGTGACGCGCCAGGTGATCGGCGTGAACGGCGGGATGGTCTGATGAAGCGTGTCGTCATCACCGGCATGGGCGGCGTCACCGCGTTCGGCGATAACTGGGACGCGGTTCAAGCGCGCCTGAAGCGCGGCGAGAACGCGGTGCGCCGCATGCCCGAGTGGGACTACTTCGAGTCGCTCCATACGCGGCTCGCGTGTCCGCTGCCCGAGTTCACGACCCCCGCGCATTACCCGCGCAAGAAGGTCCGCTCGATGGGTCCGGTGTCGCTGTACTCGGTGCGCGCGAGCGAACTTGCGCTCGCCGATGCGGGGCTCGCCGAAGACACGGCCATCGCCGACGGCCGCATGGGCGTCGCGTACGGTTCGTCGTCGGGCTCGGTGCAGCCGATCCGTGCGTTCGGCACGATGCTCGAAACCGGCTCGATGAACAACGTCACGTCGAACAGCTACGTGCAGATGATGCCGCACACGACCGCCGTCAACGTGAGCCTGTTCTGGGACCTCAAAGGTCGCATCATCCCGACCTCGTGCGCGTGCGCGTCGGGCAGCCAGGCGATCGGCTATGCGTACGAGGCGATCCAGTCCGGCAAGCAGACGCTGATGCTGGCGGGCGGCGCGGAAGAGTTGTCGGGTCCGGCGGTCGCCGTGTTCGACACGCTGTACGCGACCAGCACGCGCAACGACGAGCCGCATCTGACGCCGCGTCCGTTCGATGCCGCGCGCGACGGCCTCGTGGTCGGCGAGGGCGCGGCGACGCTGGTGCTGGAAGAGTACGAGCACGCAGTGGCGCGCGGCGCGCGGATTCATGCCGAGGTGGTCGGCTTCGGCTGCAACTCGGACGGCGCGCACATGACGCAACCGACCGCCGACACGATGGCGCTCGCGATGCAGCTCGCGCTGCGCGACGCGCAATTGGCGCCCGAAGCGATTGCCTATGTGAACGCGCACGGTACGTCGACCGATCGCGGTGATATCGCCGAAAGCCATGCGACCGCGCAGACCTTCGGCGCGCGCATGCCGATCAGCTCGCTGAAAAGCTATGTCGGCCACACGCTCGGCGCGTGCGGCGCGATCGAAGCGTGGTGGACGATCGAGATGATGAAGCGCAACTGGTACGCGCCGACGCTGAATCTCGACCACGTCGATCCGGCTTGCGCGCCGCTCGATTACATCGTCGGCGGCGCGCGCGAGATCGACGCGGAGTACGTGATGAACAACAACTTCGCGTTCGGCGGCATCAACACGTCGCTGATTTTTCGGCGCGCTCGATGAGCGGCGGCCTGCAACGTGTGGTCGTGACCGGCATGGGCATCGTGTCGTGTCTCGGCAATACGCTCGACGAAGTTTCCACTGCATTGCGTGCGGGGCGCTCGCGCATCGAGCGTATCGACGCGTGGCGCGAGCGCGGGTTTGCATCGCAGGTTGCCGGCGTCGCGTCGGTCGCGCACGAGGCGCCGCTCGAGCGCAAGCTCGAGCGCTTCATGGGCGACACCGCGCGCTTCGCGTGCCACGCGGCGCAACGCGCGATCGCCGATGCGGGGCTCGACCTCGCTTCGTTGCAGTCGCCGCGCGCGGGCGTCGTGATCGGCTCGGGCGTCGGCACGTTAGCGAGCTACGACGCGGCGCTCGCAATTGCGCAAACGCGCGGCGTCGACAAGGTGCCGCCGTACACCGTGCCGCAGGCGATGAGCAGCACCGCGTCGGCGAACGTCGCGCAGATGTTCGGGCTCGAAGGCGTCAGCTATTCACCGTCGTCGGCATGCACGACATCGGCGCTCGCGATCGGGCAGGCGATGCAGCTGATCCAGACCGGCCGCCAGCAGATCGTGCTCGCGGGCGGCAGCGAAGCGCTGCACGACAACACGACGCTGATGTTCGACGCGATGGGCGCGTTATCGCGCCGTTTCAACCACACGCCGGAGAGCGCATCGCGTCCGTATGACACGCAGCGCGACGGCTTCGTGATCGCGTCGGGCGGCGGCGTGCTGGTGCTCGAAGCGCTCGATCATGCGCTCGCGCGCGGCGCGCGCATCTACGCGGAGCTGAGCGGCTTCGACGATTGCACCGATCCCGCGGGCATGGTCGCGCCGCGTGCGGCCGGCATCGGGCGCGCGATGCGCGGCGCGCTCGCGCAGGCGGGCCGCCGTCCCGACTACGTGAACACGCATGCGCCGTCTACGCCGCTCGGCGATCTCGAAGAACTGCACGCGTTGCGCGACGTGTTCGGAGCATCGGCGCAAGGGGTGCCCGCGTTCTCGTCGACCAAGGGCATGACGGGGCATTCGCTCGGCGCGTGCGGCGCGCACGAGGCGATCTATACGCTGCTGATGATGCGCGACGGCTTTATCGCGGGCACGGCGCTGGCCGATACGCCGGAGCCGCAAGTGCGTGATATGCCGCTCGTGCGCGTCACGCGCGACGCGCGCATCGACACGGCGATGTCGGTTTCATTCGGGTTCGGCGGTAGTTGCGCGAGCCTGATGTTCGAAGCGTGGCGCGGTCCGCATACGGCGCGGCCGCCCATGCAAACCGTTGGAGGAGTGATTTGAACAGCGATTCTTCAAAGCGGACCGTGGTCGACGTTGCGATCATCGGCGCGGGTCCGGCCGGCGCGGTAGCTGCCGCGCTATTGCGCAAGGCCGGCCGCTCGGTGCTAGTGCTGGAGCGTCAGCATTTTCCGCGCTTCTCGATCGGCGAGAGCCTGTTGCCGCAAAGCATGGCGTACCTCGAAGAGGCCGGCATGCTGCAGGCCGTCGTCGAGGCGGGTTTCCAGTACAAGAACGGCGCGTATTTCGTGTATCGCGACCAGACCTCGTCGTTCGACTTCCGCGACAAGCATTCGCCGGGCTGGGGCACCACGTACCAGGTCGAACGCGCGCTGTTCGACGACGTGCTGATTCGCTGCGCGGCCGCGCAGGGCGCCGACGTGCGCTTCGGCCACACGGTGAGCGCGGTGCAGACGGGCGCGGCGCCGGTGCTCGACGTCGTGAATGAAGCGGGGCACGCGTATCCGGTCGAAGCGCGTTTCGTGCTCGATGCGAGCGGCTTCGGGCGCGTGCTGCCGCGCCTGCTGAAGCTGGAGACCCCGACGCGCATGCCGACGCGCGCCGCATTGTTCACGCACGTGCGCGACGGCCTCGCGCTCGATGTCATCGATCGCAACAAGATCTGCATCGCGACGCATCCCGAGCGTCGCGACGTGTGGTTCTGGATGATTCCGCTCGCGGGCGGCCGTTCTTCGGTGGGGTGTGTCGCCGAGGCGAGCTTTCTCGACGTGCCGGAAGGCGAGCGCGAGGCGACGCTACGCGCGCTGATCCAGCAGGAGCCGACGCTGAACCGGCTGATCGGGCAGGCGCCGTTCCTGATGCCGGTGCGGAGCATCGGCGGCTATGCGGCGAACGTCGCGAGTCTGCACGGGCCGGGCTATGCGCTGCTCGGCAATGCGGGCGAGTTTCTCGATCCGGTGTTTTCGTCGGGGGTGACGATCGCGCTGCGCTCCGCGCATCTGGCGGCGCGCGCGCTCAACCGGCAGCTCGACGGCGAGAAGGTGGACTGGTCAGCCGATTACGACGTGCCGTTGCGCAAGGGCATCGACACGTTCCGCGCGTTCGTCGAGCGCTGGTACACGGGCGAGCTGCAGGACATCATCTACTACCCGGAGCAGGTGACGCCGATCCGTCGGATGATCTGCGCGGTGCTCGCCGGTTATGCGTGGGACGAGTCGAATCCGTATGTCGCGGACCCGGCGCGGCGGCTCAACGCTTTGCACGAGGTGTGCAAGGCGGGCTGAGGTCCCCGTCAACCGAGCCAGCCTCAAGCCGCGATCTTCGCGCGCCCCGGCACGTGCCGGTGCGCGTCGTCGCGGCGATGCACGCGCTTGCCGGCCGCATACGTTTCATACACCGCACGATCGTCGCCGAGCAACGCGAACGCGAACAGCAACTCTTCGAGCGATTCGCGCCGCGCGGTGCGGCGCGCGAGCAGCGGCGTCGCCTGCGGATCGAGCACGACGAAATCCGCTTCCGAGCCGTCCCTCAGCGTGCCGACCTGGTCGCCGAGATCGAGCGCTTCGGCCGCGCCCGCGGTCGCCAGATAGAACATGCGCGTCGCCGTCAGATGATGGCCGCCGAGGCGCGCAACCTTGTGCGCTTCGTTCATCGTCTGCAGCATCGAGAACGACGTGCCGCCGCCGACGTCGGTCGCGAGCGCGATCGGCATGCCGGCCGAGTCGGCCTTGTCGAAGTTGAACAGCCCGCTGCCGAGGAACAGGTTCGACGTCGGGCAGTGCGACGCGAGCGCGCCGGTTTGCGCCATGCGCTTGCGGTCTTCGTCGCCGAGGTAGATGCAATGGCCGTACACCGCGCGGCGGCGTAAAAGCCCGTAGTGATCGTAGATGTCGAGATAGCTGCGGTGGCCGGGGAACAGCTCGGCGACCCATTTCACTTCGTCGGTGTTCTCGGCGACGTGGCTCTGGATGAACACGTCCGGATGCAGTCGCGCGAGCGCGCCGCATGCTTCGAGTTGCGCCTCGGTCGAGGTCGGCGCGAAGCGCGGCGTCAGCGCGTACATCTGGCGGCCGCGATTGTGCCAGCGGCCGATCAGCTCGGCGCTGTCGTCGTAGCCCGATTGCGCGGTGTCGCGCAGGAATTCGGGGCAGTGGCGGTCCATCAGCACCTTGCCCGCGACCATGCGCAGATTGCGCGCTTCGCTCTCGGTGAACAGGGCGTCGGCGGATTCCTTGTGCACCGTGCAGTACACGAGTGCGGTCGTCGTGCCACAGGCGAGCAGTTCATCGACGAAAAAGCTCGCGGTGTCGCGCGCGTGGTCGATGTCGGCAAAGCGGCGCTCGGTCGGGAACGTGTACGTATCGAGCCACGGCAGCAGACCCGGCGCCGGCGACGCGATCATGTCCGTCTGCGGATAGTGGATGTGCGTATCGATGAAGCCCGGCACGATCAGCTTGTCGCGTCGCTCCACGATCTGGGCGCCGGGCGCGAGCCGCGACGCGAGCGCCGCATACGCGTCGGCCGCGACGACGCGGCCGTCTTCGACGATCAACAGACCGTCCTCGTGAAACACAGCGGCGTTCGGCGCGTGCGCCGGATCGCCGTTGAAGGTCAGCAGCGCCGCACGGAATGCAGTTTGTGCCGCTTGCGCGGTATGAGCCGATTCAGTCATGGAAAAGCTGTCTCCGAATGTTGAAAGCTGGACGGCGCAGGCAACGGTTTCCCGGTTCGGGGTCTTACCGATCCCCGAACGAAGCGAAACCGCAGGCCGCCGACGTCAGTCGAGGCCGGTCAGTTGAAATCCATTAACGCGTGGCTTACTGCCGCCAGTGCGCGTCAAGCTTAGCGATCAGCATCGCGCGTTCCTCGGGCGTCACGAACGACGCCTCGAAGCCATTGCGGATGATCGTGTAGACCTCGGCGTCGTCGAGCTTCAGCGCGTCGATCGTCGCCAGATAGTTCGCGTTCACGTAGCCGCCGAAATAGGCCGGATCGTCGGAATTGACGGTCACCGCGACGCCGCGATCGAGCAGGTCCTTCAGCGTGTGTTTGGTCAGGTCGTCGAACACGCACAGCTTCAGGTTAGACAGCGGGCACACGGTGAGCGCGACGCGCGTGTCGGCGAGGCGCGTGACGAGCGCCGGGTCCTCGATGCTGCGTACGCCGTGATCGACGCGGTCGACCTTCAGCACATCGAGCGCTTCGTAGATGTAGGACGGCGGGCCTTCCTCGCCCGCATGCGCGACGAGCTTCAGACCGAGCGCGCGGGCCTTCGCGAATACGCGCTCGAACTTCGACGGCGGATGACCGCGCTCCGACGAATCGAGCCCGACGCCGATCAGCCGATGCTTGTACTGCTCGAAGAGGGGCAGCGCTTCGTCGAAGGTGGCGAGCGCATCGTCCTCGGACAGATGACGCAGGAAGCACAGGATCAGCTTGCTCGTGATGCCGCGCTTTTCCGCGTCGGCCAGCGCGCGTTCGATGCCGGCCACCACGGTTGCGATCCGCACGCCGCGCTCGGTGTGCGTCTGCGGGTCGAAGAAGATTTCGCTATGCACGACGTTGTCGGCGACGCAGCGCTCGACGTAGGCCATCGTCATGTCGTAGAAGTCCTGCTCGTGCAGCAGCACGCTCGCGCCCGCGTAGTAGATGTCGAGGAACGATTGCAGATCGGTGAACGCATAAGCCGCGCGCAAGGCTTCCACCGAGTCGTACGCGAGCTTCACGCCGTTGCGCTGCACGAGCGCGAAAATCAGCTCGGGTTCGAGCGAGCCTTCGATGTGGATATGCAACTCGGCCTTCGGCGCGCGCGCGGTTTTCTCGGCGAGCGTAACGGCGGAAACGGGGGTAGCTGTTGTCGTATTCATGGTGATTTGGAATTGTTTATGGGGTAGTGAGCGGTGCGGCTCGCGGATCAGACCGACTGCGTCGCGTGGCGCGCGCCCGCGTTCGCCTCGACCGCCTGCAATACCTGCGCGGCCGCCGAGATCGCGATGACCTCGGGCGACTTGTCGACGATGCCCTCGACGCCGAGCGGACACTTCATCCGCGCGATCCGCGCCGGATCGATGCCGTGCGCCGCGAGCCGGTGCTCGAACTGCTTGCGCTTGGTGTGCGAGCCGATCATGCCGAAGAACGCGAAATCGCCGCGCCGCAGGATGCGCTCGGCGAGGTCGAGATCGCGCGCGTGGTTGTGCGTCATCACGATGAAGTACGTGTTCGGCGCGGCCTGATCGATCGCTTCATCGGGTGCGTCGTTCGCGTCGATCGTCACGTTCGGCGCATGCAGCGTATCGAGCGGCGGAAACTGCGCGTCGCGCTCGTCGACCCAGCGCACCGTGCACGGCAGCGTCGCGAGCACGCGCACGAGCGCCGCGCCGACGTGACCGGCGCCGAACAGCACGACGGCGAATTCGCCCGGCGCGATGGTTTCGGTCAGCAACGCGCTGCTGTCGTCGAAACCGGCGCCGTCCCACAGCAGACAGTCGGCTCCGTCGATGCCGGGCTCGGGCTCGGACAGCATCACCGCATCCGGCGCGGGGCCGAATGATACGCTACGCACCGTCGATTGCCCCGCCGCGAGGCGCTTGGCGAGCGAGGCTAGCCAGCCGAGATCGCCGACGTCGAGCCGCTCGAAGGCGAGGACCACGGCGCCGCCGCAGCACTGCCCGAGGCTCGGCCCCAGCGCGAAGCGTTCGAGCCGCCGCATGTGCGGCGCGCGCATGCCGTCGCGCAGCACCTGGCGCGCGGTCTCGATCGCCTTCCATTCGAGGTGGCCGCCGCCGATCGTATGCCTGGCCGCCTCGCGCGTGACGATCATCTTGGTGCCGGCTTCGCGCGGCGCCGAACCTTCGACGCGCGCGACCGTCACCAGCACGGCGGCGTCGCCATGCGCGAGCAGATGTTGCAGGTCAGTGAGCCAGGCTTGCATCCGGCGATTCTCCTTGCGGTGCCGCGTCGGGTGTCGGCGCGGCGGATGGCGTGGGGGGGTCGGCGCTGTCGGGGTGCGTGGCGGCTTCGGTCGGATTTGCGTGCTGCGACGCGTCCGACGCGCTCAACGCGTCCAGCGCGTCGAGTATCGCCTCGGGCGTGGCCGGCGCGCGCAACAGCGGAGCATGTTGTGCGCCCGGCACCGCGGCTGCGATCGCGTCGCGAATCGCGAGAAACACCGAGAACGGCAGCAGCAGCGGCGGCTCGCCGACGGCCTTCGAGCGGAACACGGTCGGCTCCGCATTGCTGTTGTCGTAGAGCCGCACGTGGAACGCGGCGGGCGTGTCGCTGACCGCGGGAATCTTGTATGTCGACGGCGCGTGCGTCATCAGGCGGCCGTCGCGGTTCCACCATAGCTCTTCGGTGGTGAGCCAGCCCATGCCCTGAATGAAGCCGCCTTCGATCTGGCCGAGATCGATCGCCGGATTGATCGATTGGCCCGCGTCGTGCAACACGTCCGCGCGCACGAGCTTCCATTCGCCGGTCAGCGTATCGACGACGACCTCCGACACCGCCGCGCCATACGCGAAGTAATAGAACGGATGACCGGTCAGCGTCTTCGCATCCCAATGCACTTTCGGCGTCGCGTAGAAGCCGTCCGACCACAACTGCACGCGCGCGAGATACGCGGCGTTGACGAGCTGTTCGAACGGCAGCGCGCCACCGTTCACCGACACGCTGCCGCGCGCGAACTGCACGTCGCTCGCGTCGCCGCCGAGCTGGCGCGCCGCGACTTCGGCGAGACGTGCGCGGATCGTCTGCGCGGCCGCTTCGGCTGCCATGCCGTTCAGATCGCTGCCGGTGGAAGCCGCGGTCGCGGAGGTGTTGGCGATCTTCGAGGTATCGGTCGCCGTCACCCGCACGCGCGATAGCGGCAAGCCGAACTGATTCGCGACCACCTGCGCGACTTTCGTGTTGAGCCCCTGGCCCATCTCGGTGCCGCCGTGATTGACGAGCACGGAGCCGTCCTTGTACACGTGCACGAGCGCACCGGCCTGATTCAGGAACGGCACGTTGAACGAGATGCCGAACTTGACCGGCGAAAACGCGAGGCCGCGTTTGAGCACGGGACTCTTCGCATTGAATTCGGCGAGCGCCGCGCGCCGCGCGCGGTAGTCGCTCGAAGCGAGCAGCGCGTCGGTCAGCGGCGCGATGATGTTGTCTTCGACGCGTTGACCGTACGGCGTCGTATCGCGCTCGCCAATGCCGTAGTAATTCGCGAGCCGTACGTCGAGCGGATCCAGCCGCAACTCGCGCGCGATGCCGTCGAGCAGCACCTCCATCACGAGCGCGCCCTGCGGTCCGCCGAAGCCGCGAAACGCGGTGTTCGACTGTGTATTGGTCTTGCAGCACAGCGCGACGATATCGACGTCGGGCAGGTAGTACGCGTTGTCGAAGTGGCATACGGCGCGCGTCGCGACCGCGCCCGACAGATCCGCGGAGTAGCCGGCGCGCAGCGCGATTTCGACGCGCACGCCGAGCATGCGGCCCTGATCGTCGAAGCCCGCCTCGTATTCGTAGACCGCGTCGTGGCGCTTGCCGGTGATCAGGAAGTCGTCGTCGCGATCGGCGCGCAGCTTGACCGGCCGACGCAAGCGTTGCGCCGCGAGCGCGGCCACGCACGCGAATAGCGCCGATTGCGATTCCTTGCCGCCGAAGCCGCCGCCCATGCGCCGGCATTCGCACACGACGTTATGCGCGGGCCAGTCGAGCATATGCGCGACCACCTGCTGCATTTCGCTTGGATGCTGCGTCGAACTGTAGACGAGCATGCCGTCCATCTCCTTCGGCACCGCATAGGCGATCTGGCCTTCGAGATAGAACTGCTCCTGGCCGCCGACCTCGAACGTGCCGGCCAGCCGATGCGGCGCGGCGGCGATCTTCGCGTCCGGATCGCCGCGCCGCAGATGCAGCGGCGGCAGCACGAACTGCTTCGCGGCTTTGGCATCGGCGGCGGTGAGGATCGCGTCGAGCGGCTCGTAGCGGATCACGTCGTCGCTTTTCGCGAGCGCGGCCGCGCGGCGGGCGAGCTCGTGAGTTTCGGCGATCACCGCGAAGACCGGCTGGCCCAGGTACAGCACTTCGCCGTCGGTGAGAATCGGATCGTCGTGCAGCACCGGGCCGCAATTGTTTTCGCCGGGGATATCGTCGGCGCTCAGCACCGCGATCACGCCGGGCGCGTTTCTGACCGCGGCGAGATCCATCGACACGATCCGCGCATGCGCATGGCGCGATAGGCCGAGCGCCGCGTGCAGCGTGCCGTGCAGCTCAGCGATATCGTCGGTGTAGGTCGCTTCGCCGCTCACGTGCAGCGCGGCGGATTCGTGCGGCAGCGGCACGCCGATCGACGCGCTGCTACTGCCATCGTTAGGCGTCGCATCGCGTTGATCGGCACGCTCGCCCGCGGGTTCGATAAAGGCATCGGTCCGGTTCATCACGGCGACTCCTTCGCGACGGCCGTGTCCGCTTCGAACGCGAACGCATTGACGTCGCAGAGCGCGAGCGGCGCGTCGTCGCGCGTTTCGAGATAGCAGCGCCACAGCAGATTGCGCGCGACCTTCAGCCGATACGCGCTCGATGCGCGCATGTCGGTGAGCGGCTGGTAGTCGGCGGCGAGCGCGTCCATCGCGCGGCGGGCGGTTTGTTCGTTCCACGCCGCGCCGTCGAGCGCGGCTTCGGCATGCGCGGCGCGCTTCGGTGTCGCCGCCATGCCGCCGAACGCGACGCGCGCCGCGCGGATCGTGCCGTCTTGCGCGACGTGCAGCGCAAACGCCGCGCACACCGCCGAGATGTCCTGGTCGTAACGCTTCGCCACCTTGTAGGTGCGAAACCGCAGCGCGCCTGCCGGGCGCGGCACGCGCAGCGCGCTGACGAATTCGCCGGCCGCGAGCGCGGTCTTCTGATAGCCGAGGTAGAACGCGTCGAGCGGCAGCGTGCGGGTCGTGCGATCGCGGCGCAGCTCGACCTCGGCGCCGAGCGCGAGCAGTGCCGGCATCGAATCGCCGATCGGCGAGCCGTTCGCGACGTTGCCGCCGAGCGTGCCCGCATTGCGGATCGGCAGCGAGGCGAAGCGCGTCCATAGTTCGGCGAGCTCGGGATAGTCGGCGGTGAGCGCCGCGTACGCGTCTTCGAGCGTGGCCGCCGCGCCGATCGTCAGCGTTTGCGCGTCGCGCGCGATCGTCTTCAACTCGGCGACGTTGCCGATGTACAGCAGGTCGCCGAGATCGCGAAACTGCTTGGTGACCCACAAGCCGACGTCGGTGCTGCCCGCGACGATGCGCGCGTCCGGATGCTGCACGCGCAGCGTCGCGAACGCGTCGAGCGTGAGCGGGGCGTGGAAGGTGGGTGAGCCGAACGCGGCGCCGCGAGTGTCGGGGGCGCTGTATTCGAAAGTGTCTTTACGTTGCAGCGTGCGCAGCGTGGCCGCGACCGCATCGCGGTCGAGCGCGACGCGCGGATGCTGCGCGTAGTCGAACATCTTCTGCGCGGCATCGATGATCGGCCGGTAGCCGGTGCAGCGGCACAGATTGCCGGACAGCGCGGCGTCGATTTCGTCGCGGGTCGGCAGACCGGCGCTGGCGGGCTGGTTCTCGTAGAGCGCCCACATCGACATCACGAAGCCGGGCGTGCAGAAGCCGCATTGCGAACCGTGACAGTCGACCAGCGCCTGCTGCACCGGATGCAGCGCGCCGTTCGCGGCGCGCAGGTCTTCGACGGTGAAAAGGGCGCGGCCGTCGAGTGTCGGCAGGAACTGGATGCAGGCGTTGATCGCCTTCAGCGTGAGCTCGCCGCGCGCGTCGAGTTCGCCGATCACGACCGTGCACGCGCCGCAGTCGCCTTCCGCGCAGCCTTCCTTGGTGCCGGTGCAGCGCAGATCCTCGCGCAGGTGCTGCAGCACGGTGCGCGTCGCCGGAACGCCCGCGACCTCGCGGACGGACCCCTGGTGATAGAAGCGGATGGTTTGCGTTGTCATGGCGGATCGGAAGACAGTGCGGACCGGGCGCGCGTTACGCATGGGGTCGCAAAAGCCGGCCTCGCGCACGTAGATCGCCATCCATACCCGAAGATAGCACTACCCCGGCCCGAAAATATTTCCCGCGTCGCATGAAGCTCATGCGGCGGCGATCATGATCCAGGTACGATTCGCGCGGCAGCGAGAGTTGCGTGCGCGGGGCGGGGAGCGACGACAATGGTGCGCGATCGGTGGACATCGCGCAGAAAAAAACGCCGGACTCCGGTGGCCCAAGCATGGGCGACACGAAGTCCGGCGTCATTGGCAATGCGGATCGGTCGTCAGGACACCCGATGGCGATTGCGCACCAGGCTCAGCACCAGCGCGACGAACGCGACGATGAACGCGACCCCCGACCACATTGGCAGCGTCAGCCCGAGAATCGGCGGATATGCGGTTTCGCACAGGCCCGCGACCTTGAACACGCTCGGCAGCCAGTGCGCGGGCGGCAGGCTGTCAACGATCGGCTGCAGTTCGTCGAAGCCGCAGCTGAAGCCAGGATTCGCCTGGATGTACACATGGCGCGCGGCGGTCGCGATGCCGGCGAGCGCCGACAGCGCCGCCATCACTTCGAGCAGGCGCACGCCGCGCCAGTTCTTGAAGCGCGCGCCGAGGAACGCGAAGATCGCGATCAGCAGAAAGAAATAGCGCTGGATGATGCACAGCGGACACGGGTCTTCGCGCAGGCCGAACTGCAGGTACAGCGCACCGCCCACGAGGGCGAGACAGATCAGGCCGAGCAGATTCAGCAGGGTGCGCTCGCGGCGCAGCATCGCGGAGTCGTTAGTCATGGATCTTCGATTGGTCTGGAGACGGTAGAGCGGGTGCCGGCGATTCTAGCGCGAACGCCTTTCGCGCCGCTTATCGCCTGACGATTGCCGCGCCTTAACGGATCGCTTTCAACACCGCCTCGGCCGCGCGGCCGATTGCGAGCAGCGCGTCGTCGGCGTACGGCGCGCCCGCCAGCATCAGGCCGACCGGCGCGTCGCCGCGCAGATGGCACGGCAGCGACAGCGCGCAGCTATCGAGGAAGTTGAACGCACTCGGGTTGCGCAGGATCAGCGCGTTAGTGTGGCCGAACGTGTGGTCGTCGAGCAGGTCGGCGAGGCGCGGCGGCACGACCGGCACCGTCGGCGCGACGACCGCATCGAAACGCTGCCACAGCGTGCGCGCGGCTTCGTCGAGCATCGCCGCGCGCTCGGCGAGCAGGTCCAGATAGTCGACCGCGGTGGCCGGCTGTCCTTTCATGATGCGCACGAGCACGCGCGGGTCGTACTGCTCGCGATGCTTGTCGAGCAGCGGGCGATGCCACGCATACGCCTCGATCGGCGCAAAGCCGAAGCGGTTGATTTCCGGCAGGCGGTCGAGCGGCGCGAAGCGCACCTCGCTGACGATCGCGCCGGCCGCCTCCAGGTGCTTGAGCGCGGTGTCGATCGCGCGCGCGACTTCGGGCTCGACGCCGTCGGTCACGAAGTTGGTCAGCACGCCGAGACGCACGCCTTCGAGCGGCCGCGCGGCCGGGATGCGCGGCTCGAGCCCGGCGAGCATCCGGTCGACCAGCGCGCAGCAGGCGACCGATACACCGATCGGCCCGAACGAATCGAGCGTCGACGACAGCGGCACGCCGCCTTGCTTCGGGATGCGCGCGGCGGTCGGCTTGAAGCCGGTCAGCCCGCACAATGCGGCTGGAATGCGGATGGAGCCGCCGGTGTCGGTGGCGAGCGCGACCGCCGCCATGCCGTCGGCGACCGATGCCGCCGCGCCCGACGACGAGCCGCCCGAAACCCGCTCGTCGCCCTTCACGCCGCGCCGGTACGGCGACAACGGATGGCCGTAGTGCGGATTCAGGCCGAGCCCGGAAAACGCGAACTCGCTCATGTTGGTGCGCCCGACGATCACGGCGCCGGCCCGTTTCAGCCGCGCGACCGCGACCGCGTCGGATTTCGCGGCTGGCGCATCGGCGAGCACGACGGAGCCCGCGCGGGTCGGCTGGCCTTCGATGTCGAACAGGTCCTTGACCGACACCGGAATCCCGGCGAGCGGCGACAGCACGGTGCCGGCCGCGCGCAGGCGGTCGTGCGCGTCGGCGGCGGCGCGCGCGGCATCGGCGTCGACGTGCATGAAGACGGCGGCGCCCTGGCCGGCGGGGTCGGCGATCCGGTCGAGCGCGGTTTCGACGAGCGCGCGGCTGGTGGTGCGGCCGGCGGCGAGATCGGCGGCAAGCTGGGCAAGCGGCGGGAACGGAGCGAAGTCAGTGGCCATGATGTCGGTAGAGATCCGGTTGAGCGCGGCTCGGGCGCATGAGCGGGGCGGTGTCGAGCCAACGGAAAGGTCCGTCCGCATTGTAGAGCATGGTTTTGCGGCCGAGCGGCCTGCCAGGGCCGGCGGGCGCGGCGCGCGGATTCGCCAAAAACATCGCCGGCCCGTTTGTTACACTGCGCCTTCCGAGATTACCGTTTGTAAGGAAAGCGCTCATGCACCATGGCATTGGCTTCATCCAGGATCTGGCCGTCGTGATGGCGCTGGCGGGCGTCGTCACCGTGCTGTTCCATCGCCTGAAGCAGCCGGTGGTGCTCGGCTATATCGTGGCCGGCGTGATCATCGGACCGTACACGCCGCCGTTCCAGCTGATCCATGACGAACAGACGATTCAGACGCTCGGCGAGCTGGGCGTCGTGTTCCTGATGTTTTCGCTGGGTCTCGAATTCAGCCTGCGCAAGCTGTTCAAGGTCGGCGCGACGGCGATCGTCGCCGCGCTGTCCGAGATCGTGCTGATGCTGTGGATCGGCTACGCGATCGGCAATGCATTCGGCTGGAGCCCGATGGATTCACTGTTCCTCGGTGCGATCCTCGCGATCTCGTCGACGACGATCATCGTGAAGGCGCTGTCCGACCTCGGACTCAAACGCGAAAGCTTCGCGCAGCTCGTGTTCGGCATCCTGATCGTCGAAGACATTCTGGGCATCGCGATGCTCGTGCTGCTGACCGGCATCGCGCAGACCGGGCAGTTGTCGGCCGGGCTCGCGGCCGTCACGCTCGGCAAGCTGCTGCTGTTCATGACGGTGTCGCTGCTGGTCGGCGTGCTGCTCGTGCCGCGCGCGCTGAACTACGTCGCGCGCACCGGCAGCAACGAGATGATGCTCGTGTCCGTGCTCGGCTTCTGCTTCGGCTTCTGCCTGCTGGTCGTCAAGCTCGATTACAGCATCGCGCTCGGCGCGTTTCTGATCGGCGCGATCATGGCCGAGTCGCGCCATCTGCATCGGATCGAGCATCTGATCGCGCCGCTGCGCGACGCGTTTTCCGCGATCTTCTTCGTGACGATCGGACTGATGCTGAACCCCGCCGTGATACTCGACTACGGATGGCCGATCGCCGTGATCACGTTCGCGGTGATCGCCGGCAAGATCGTGTCGTGCGGCCTCGGCGCGTTTCTGTCGGGGCAGGACGGGCGCACGTCGATGCGCGTCGGCATGACCGTGTCGCAGATCGGCGAGTTCTCGTTCATCATTGCGACGCTCGGTTTGACGTTGAAGGTGACGAGCGGGTTTCTGTATCCGATCGCGGTCGCCGTGTCGGCGTTGACCACGCTGACGACACCCTATCTGATCCGCGTCGCCGATCCGCTGACGCGCCGCATCGCGAATGCGATGCCCGCCACGTTATCCAACGCGTTCGGCATGTACGGGCAATGGCTGCGCAGTTTGATCGCGGCGCGCGGCGAGCCGACGCTGATCAGCATGACGCGGCGCATCGTATTGCAGATCGCGGTGAATCTCGCGCTCGTCGCGGCGATTTTCCTGGTGGTGTCGTATAGCGCGCCGCATAGCGGCCGGCTGCTCGCGCACTGGCTCGATGATGAGCCATTGCAACGCGTCGTGCAGTGGAGTGTCGCGCTGGTGGTGTCGCTGCCGTTCCTCGTGGCCGTGTATCGCAAGACCAAGTCGCTCGCGCTGCTGCTCGCCGAAGTCAGCGTGCAGCAGACCGCTGCCGGGCGCTTCACCAGCGCGCTGCGTCACGCGATCGCCGACCTCGTGCCGATCGTGTCGATGATCGGCGTGTTTCTGCTGGTGGCGGCGCTGTCGGGCAGCATCCTGCCGCCGACGGGCCTGCTCGTCGCGGTGCTCGTGTGCGCCGCGCTGCTGCTCGCGCTCGTGTGGCGCTGGTGCGTGAAGATTCACGCGTCGATGCAGATCGCGTTGCGGGAGACTTTCGACGAGCGGCCAGACCCTTGACTCAAAGGGTTTGTGTAAAGCTTCGCAACAATGTGAGTAATTGTTTGCGGGTTTGCCGGGCCTGCTGCACTGACGGATAATCAGGGCATATTCATTCGTTCGCGCGGAAGGCGCCCGTCCGACAGTCATGAGCGACAAACCCGAAAACGCCGGCACGACTGGCAGTCCACAGCCGAGCTCGCCCGCGCCGAGCGGCACGCCGGCCGCACCGGCGCCCTCGCTTCCTCCGTCGCATGAAGATGCCACCCAGTCGGCCGCCAAAGACACGAGCCCGGCCGCCGAGGAGGCGACCGCGCGGTCGTCGACCGACGATCCGATCAGCGCATCGTCAGTTACTCGCGAAGATCCGCGCACGGCGCGGTTGCGCGAGGCGGCGGAGGCACGCAGCGCCGCCGCCGAATCGACCGCGCGCCAGGAAGCCGCGGTGCACGAGCGCGAAGCGCGGCGCGCCGGTACGCGCCCCGTCGGCGCGACCACGGTGAAACCCGAGCCAGCCGTCAAACCGACGGCAGCCGCCGGCGAGCCTCTAGTGGGTGGCGGCCTCAGCGCCGCGGACGTCGCTACCGACGGCGAGATCGCCACCGAGGAAACCGCCGCGCGCGCGACGCGCGCGCCCGGCTCGCCGCCGCCCGGATTCGGCGCGGCACCCGATTTCAGCGCCACCAATCCGCCGCCGCCCAACGCGCTCCCGCCGTCGCCGCCGCGTTATCTGAAGCAGAGCGATTCGGCGTGGAGCGTGTTCGGCCGTATCGTCGCGGCGCGCGCGCGGCAGCTGTTCGATCGCGCGGGACAGCGGATCACGCAGCGCACGCTGCGCATCGGCGTGTCGGCGCGCATCTTCCACCCGGAACCGGGCGCGAAGGGCTTGCGCGGCAAGACGCTGCAGTATCTGGAGGAGTCGATCGCGCACTGGGTGATGTCGCGCGACGTGCTGGTATTCATGATCCCGACCGTCGGTCATCAGGGCATGCTGCACCCGAGCAACATCCGTCTGCGCGACTATGCGAAGCATCTCGACGGCCTGCTGCTGCAAGGCGGCGCCGACGTGTCGCCGCAGACCTACGCGGAAACGGCGAGCAGCCACGAATGGCCCGGTGACCGCGTGCGCGACATGTACGAGCTCGAACTGCTGCACGAGTTCGTCGAATCGGGCAAGCCGGTGCTAGGCGTGTGCCGCGGCTGCCAGCTGATCAACGTCGCGTTCGGCGGCACGCTGTATCAGGACATCGCGACCGATGTGCCTACCGCGAACGCCCACGTCAACGAGAACTACGATCAGCACCGGCACGGCGTGCATTTTCCCGATGGTTCGACGCTGCTGAACATGTTCCCCGGACGACGCGACGCGATCGTCAACTCGATCCACCATCAGGCGGTGAAGACACTGGGCCGCGATCTGAATATCGAGGCGGTGTCGGCGTCGGACGGCATCATCGAGGCCGTGCGCTATCGGCGCGCGCCGTTCGTGATGGGCGTGCAGTGGCATCCGGAGTTTCATCGCGCGGGCGGGCCGGAGCTGCTCGATTGCACGCCGTTGCTCGATACGTTCCTGCGAGTCGCGCGGGAGACGCGGTTTTGAGCAGGGCGGGTTCGCGTTGGCCCGACGGGGCCGTCCCATCCATTTGACGCACTGCCACGCTATGGGGCCGGCGGCGATCATTGCGCGAATTGTTCCGGGATTTCGGTGACGCGTCGCTGCGATATGTGATTCATCCACTGGGAGCTGTCCGCCGGCCGACCGTTCGACACGGTGGAGCGCGGCAGCGGCGCGGCGTCGCGTGAAGACATCATCGCGAAAGTCGTCACGTCGGCGTATTCGTCATCGCCGAACCGGGTTCGAACGCGCGCTTCATGCGACGACTCGTTTGCGGCATGGCGATTTACCGAAAGCGGACGCGTTTGCGCGCGAAGCGCACGACGCGCAGGCGAGGAGTGAATCGCATCACGCGGCGTGCGCGGATTTCGCGTGGTGTTGCGCTGAGGCAAAGCCGCTATGGGCGCGGGTGCAGCGGCGGCCACGTCGACAGGTAATGGCGGAAGCACAGCAGCCGGTGTGACGGCCTCGGCCATCACCGGCGCATCGCGACGCGGCATCAACGCCTGCGCCGACTTCAGCATCTCGGAGGCCATCTGCCGCGGCGCCAGAGGCTGATCGACGATCCACCACACTAGCGCCGCGACGCAGCCGATTACCCCGGCACTCGCCGCGACCGTACGTCGATTCCAAACTGAGCGCCGTTGCGCGATTCGCGGCGAGCGGGCCTTGAGCGCGATACGCATTGGACCCTGAGGCACCTTCCGTTGCATAGCGGGACGCGTCACCGTCGCGGTATGCGCCGCTTCCGCGGCATGCTGCGTGGCGTCCGCGACCGGAGCCTCGGCCGGACGCTTCGCGCCGCCCAGCGCGCCCTCGATCGACACCCACTGCCCATACGACAGCAACGGCTGATCCCTGATGCAGACGGTGCGCAGCAGCGCGGCATACAGCGAATCGAATTCGGCTCGCCAGCACTGAGCGTCGGGCAGCAACGCCCAATCGCGGCCGAACGATTCGGAAAGTTGATTGAGCGGACGGAGAGGGGGAAGGGCAAATGCGCCTTCGATCAAGGTGAGCGGCGTGCTGGTCATCGGTTTCTTCCGGTGTCTCGTGACAGGGACGACCGGCGAGGCAGGGACGGAATCTGTTAGGGGACCGATGAAGCCATCGGCGACAGAATATCGTGCCTCGAAACTACCTTGTCCACCCTTCAGATGACTCCGAAAACGGGGACATCACGGGCGCGCTGCACGTGCGTTCAACTGCGATGCTCAGGGCTTCAACCGGTACACGTAGCGCAGCGCGGTGATATCGACGCCGCCCATATGGTCGGGCTCCGCGCCGACCAACTGCCAGCCGTGCCGCTCGTAAAAGCCGATCGCCGCCGTGTTGCCCTCGAGCACGTACAGATACAACTGGGCCTCGCCTTGCGCGCGGGTCCAGTCAACGGCTGCGTGCATCAGTGTCTTGCCGACGCCGATGCCCTGATAACCGGGCAGCGCATGCAGGTTGTCGAGCAGCACGCCCCATGCGGACTCCGGCTGTCGCTCGACACACACGAAGCCGATCGGCTCGCCGGCCAATTCGGCGATCAGCACGATGCGGCGCTCGCCGCCCGGCGCGCCGAGACGCGCTTCCCAATAGGCGGCGCGTTCGCGCGTGACTTCGCCGTCGAGGAACGCGTCGGGCAACAGACCGCGATAGGTCGCCTGCCAGCTGGCGCTGTGGATCGACGCGATCAGCGCGGCGTCCTCGAGCGTGGCGGGGCGCAGGGAAAGAGCAGGGGTGGTTTGCATCGGAGTAATCAACTGAATGGCTTGCGCGGGCAGTCTACCGCTGCCCGCAGGTGTCGCGCGTAAGCAAACTGTATGCGTTTCGCGGCGACCTTATCAGCAGTAACATTACGTGGCATCGGCCCCGCATCAAGCTCAGCGTTTACCCTAGTCTCGGATGAACACAGTGGGCAGCGGAATGCGGCGCCCCCGGGCGCGCTTCGCCAATCGATAACCGCGTGTCCGTCTGCGGGATCCGCTTGCCAAGCGCAGTGGATCGTTCCAACTGCCCGCTCGTCACCGTCCGCGTCGATCCGTCCGACTGGGCGGCGGGCCTCTCCGAGAGTGTCATGTCTACCGCCACCCACGCCGCTTCCAATACCAAAGAATCCAAGGTCAAGACAGTGTTCCGCGTCGTCAGCGGCAACTTTCTTGAGATGTACGACTTCATGGTCTATGGCTACTACGCTTCCGCGATCGCCAAGACCTACTTCCCGAGCGGCAGCGATTTCGCGTCGCTGATGCTGTCGCTGTCCGTATTCGGCGCGGGCTTCCTGATGCGTCCGCTCGGTGCGATCGTGCTCGGCGCCTACATCGACCATCACGGCCGCCGCAAAGGCCTGATCCTCACGCTGAGCCTGATGGCGCTCGGCACGCTGACGGTCGCGACGATACCGGGCTACGCGACCATCGGACTCGTGGCGCCCGTGCTCGTGCTGTTCGGCCGGCTGCTGCAAGGTTTCTCGGCCGGCGCCGAGCTCGGCGGCGTGTCGGTGTATCTGTCGGAGATCGCGACGAAGGGCAACAAGGGCTTCTATTGCTCGTGGCAGTCGGGCAGCCAGCAGGTCGCGGTGGTATTCGCCGCGCTGATCGGCGTGGGGCTCAACAAGATTCTTCCCGCCGACCAGATGTTCGCGTGGGGCTGGCGCGTGCCGTTCCTGATCGGCTGTCTGATCGTGCCGTTCCTGTTCATCATCCGCCGCTCGCTGCAGGAGACCGAGGAGTTCACGGCTCGCAAGCATCGTCCGGGCATGGGCGAGATCCTGAAGTCGATGGCGGCGAACTATCCCGTAGTGCTGGGCGGCATGGGCATGGTCGTCATGACGACCGTGTCGTTTTACATGATCACGGCTTATACGCCGACCTTTGGCAAGGAGGTGCTGAAGCTGACGGCGATCGACGCGCTGGTCGTCACCGTCTGCGTCGGTATCTCGAACCTGATCTGGCTGCCGGTGTCCGGCGCGTTGTCCGATCGCATCGGCCGCCGTCCGGTGCTGCTCGCGTTCACGATCCTGACGATCCTCACCGCGTATCCGGCGCTGCAATGGCTCGTGGCCGAGCCGTCGTTCGCGCGTCTGCTCGCCGTGCAGCTGTGGCTTTCGTTCCTGTATGGCTGCTACAACGGCGCGATGGTCGTCGCGCTGACCGAAGTGATGCCGGTCGAAGTGCGGACCGCCGGCTTCTCGCTCGCGTACAGTCTCGCGACGACGATCGGCGGCTTCACGCCGGCCATCGCCACGCTGCTGATCCACGTGACCAACAACAAGGCGGCGCCGGGTCTGGTTCTCGGCGTGGCGGCGATCTGCGGTCTGCTCGCGACGCTGTTCCTGTATCGCACGCCGGAGGCGCGCAATCAGTATCGGGCGGCCTGACGGGTTCGCCCGATGTTCTGAAAGCAAAAACCCCGCGAAAGCGGGGTTTTTGCTTGTTGGCGGAGCGTGGCCGTCGCTACCCGTGGCGCAATTCGTTGGCGACCGCTTCGACGACTTCATCCCACGCGCCCGGCCGCGGCTGACGCACCAGCGTCGCGCCCGGATACCACGGGCTGCGCGTGTCGCCGTCGAACCAGCGCCAGTCGGCGGCGAATGGCAGCATCAGCCACAGCGGCTTGCGCAGCGCGCCGGCGAGGTGCGCGATCGAGGTGTCGATCGACACCACCGCGTCGAGCCGCTCGACGATCGCCGCGGTATCCGCGAAGTCGCCGATCCGTTGGTCGAAGCGATGGATCGCGGCCGCGCGCGGATGGGCGTCGAGCGCCGCGCGTTCGTCGTCGGACAGATCGGGCTGCAGCACGATCCAGTCGATGCCGTCGAGCGCGAACAGCGGCTCCAGCGCGGCGAGCGGCATCGTGCGGGTTTCGTTGCGCTGGATGCGCCCCGACCACGCGAGCCCGATCTTGCGCTTCGCCTGACCGCCGAGCGAGCCGCGCCATTTGCGGCGATAGGCCGGCGGCACGCTCAGATAGGGCGTGCGCGCTTCGATCGTGTCGTAGCGCGTGCCGAGCGCGAGCGGCAGGCTCAGCAGCGGAATCTGCAGATCGGCGGCGGGGCGCGGCTGACCTTGCGCGATCAGCGAGACGCGCCATGCCTGCGCGACGGGCGCGAGCAGCGGCACCAACTGCGGCTGCACTTCGAGCACGACGCGCGCGGCGCTTTGCGCGGCGAGCGGCACGAAGCGCACGAATTGCAGCGTGTCGCCGAAACCCTGTTCGGCATGGATCAGCAGCGTGTACTCGTCGATTGACTCGCCGTGCCAGCGCGGCAGCGTCTGGATCGCCGGTTGCGCGACGGTTTGCAGGCGCCATTCGTATTCGGGCAGACCGCGCTCGAAGTCGCGCATCGCAAGCCACGCGAGCGCTCGGTTCATATGCGCGGACGCGAGGTCGGGGCGCAGCCGCAGCGCCTGATCGAGCGCGCGCACCGCGGCCGCGTGCGCGCCGAGCGCCTGGTGCGCGGTGCCGAGCGCGAGCCACGCCAGCGCGAATTGCGGGTCGAGCCCGACCGCGCGCTCCAGATACGGCAAGGCCTGCTCGGCCCGGCCGAGCGCCGCGAGCGCGTTGCCCATGCCGTAGATCGCGGGCGGCAGGTTCGGCTGCAGCCGCAGCGCCGCTTCGAATGATGCGACCGCCTGCGCATGTCGGCCGGTCGCATCGAACGTGTTCGCGAGGTTGAAGTGCGCGGCGACGAAGCGCGGCTCGGCGGCGAGCGCGGCCTCGAAGCAGGGCACCGCTTCGTTCGGCCGATCGAGCGCGTTCAGCGACATGCCCATGTTGTTCAGCGCGCCGGCGTGACCGGGGCGCAGTTCGAGCGCGCGCCGGAACGACGCGATCGCGTCCGCGTGACGGCCGAGCGCGTGCAGCGCATTGCCGAGATTGTTGTACGACGACGCGTCATCCGGCTGCAGGCGCAGCGAGCGTTCGAACGCATCGGCGGCGTCTTCGTGACGGCCCAGCGACGCGTACGCGTTGCCGAGGTTGTAGTGCGCCATCGGGAACGTCGGCGCGAGCGTCAGCGCGTTGCGGAACTGCTCGATCGCGGCGTCGATCTGGCCGAGCGCCTTCAGCGCATTGCCGAGGTTCAGCTGCAGCGCCGCGTCTTCGGGGCGCAGGTCGACCGCGCGCCGCACGAGCGCCGCGGCTTCGGCGTGCTGGCCCTGCTGGTGGCGCAGCACGCCGAGCAGATGCAGCGCATCGACATGGCTGGGGTCGTGGTCGAGCGTGGCGCGGTAGCCGCGTTCGGCGTCGTCGAGGCGGCCGTCACGATGCGCCGCGAACGCGCGGTCAAATACAGGTTGCATGACGGGGAGGGCATTCGGATCAATCAGACTGGGCCGCATTTTCCCATACTTGCGCAAGGGGCCCGGATTTGCGCGGCTCGCAGGGGCCTCTGCAGCGCCGCGGCGTCCCTTCTGGGCGATTGATGCAGCGCACCGGTGTGCGCGAGGGCGGCGGCGTACACTGAACGCATTGTTGCCTCCGGAGTTCCGCATGGACGCTGCCGCCTACGACGCGTCGCCGGTGCTGATCGTCGGGGCCGGTCCCACTGGACTTGCCGCAGCGATGAGTCTCGCGCGTGCTCACATCCCCGTGCGTCTGATCGACAAGGCGCCGCAGCCGAACCCTTACTCGCGCGCGATCGGCATTCAGGCACGCACGCTCGAGCTGCTCGAGCAGCATCGGCTGATCGAGCCGTTTCTCGAACTCGGCCATCGAGCGCGCGTCGCAAATCTGTTTTCGAACGGCATGCGGCTTGCGCAGCTCGATTTCGACCCGCTGCACACGCGCTATCCCTATCTGCTGTTTCTCGACCAGTCGGTGACCGAGCGGCTCCTGACCGAGCATCTGGCGACGCTCGGCGTGAAGGTCGAGCGCGGCGTCGAACTGATGGCGTTCATGCAAGGCTCCGCGAGCATTCAGGCGACCCTGCGCCGCGCGGACGGCCGTACGGAAGGCATGCGCCCGTCATACATGATCGCCGCCGACGGCGCGCATAGCTCGATTCGCCATCGCCTCGGCCTGAACTTCGAGGGCAAGACCTTCGAGCAGACCTTCCTGCTCGCTGACCTGCACGCGGAAACCGACTGGCCCGACGACGAGTTCCATATCTTCGCGTCGGGCGACGGTCTCGTCGCGCTGTTTCCGATGGGCCATGGCCGTCATCGACTGATCGCCGATCATGCGGTCGAGCCGTCCGGCGCCGCCGCCCCGCCCGCCACCCCCGCAGTGCCGTCGCTCGAACAATGCAAGGCGCTGATTGCGCGACGCGTGCGCGAGCGCGTCGCCGTGTCCGATCTCGCGTGGTCGGCGTATTTCCACGTGAATAGCCGGATGGTCGATCGGCTGCGCGTGGGCCGCATCTTCCTCGCCGGCGATGCCGCGCACGTGCACAGCCCCGCGGCCGCGCAGGGCATGAACACCGGCATCCAGGAAGCGCTCAATCTCGGCTGGAAGCTCGCGCGTGTGATCGGCGGCGCGGCGCCGGATCGCCTGCTCGACACGTACCACGCCGAACGGCACCCGATCGAGCGCGAGGTGCTGCGGCAGACCGGCTTCATCACGCAAATGGCCGAGGCCGATCACGGTCCGCTGAAGCTGCTGCGCGAGCGCGTGATGCCGGTGCTGGCCGCGCTCGGGCCGCTGCGCGATGCCGCGCGCGCGACCATCAGCGAGCTGGCGATCCAGTACCGGCGCAGTCCGCTGACGCTCGAACGCGTGCTCGACGGCGGCCCGCGCGCGGGCGAGCGCGCGCCGGATGCGCTGGTGCATGTCGTCGACGGTCCGCTCGGGCGCGCGCCGGGCGTCGGCTGCATTTTCGATCTGCACGATCCGGCGTTCTTCTCGCTGTTTCTGCTGGTGCCGCCGCTGCCCGTCGACGGCACGCCGCTCGATCCGGCCGCGAAGCATGCGGCGCCGCCGGACCCGGAGCTGGAAAAGCTCGCCGCCGAGGTCGAGCGGCTGCTGCCGAACGCGGTGCGGATCTGGCGCGTCACCGATACGAGCGGCGACGGCGGCCCGGCGCTGTCCGAATCGTATGGGCGTACGCGGCCGTCGTTTTATCTGGTGCGACCCGACGGCTATATCAGCGCGCGCGGACGCACCGGCTCGGACCTGCACGGTCTCGTACGGCACTGCGAGGCGTGGTTTGCGGTGGGGGGAGAGATACACGAGCAGGCGACGCTGTGATCAGGGTCGCCTGCTGCGCGCCAGCGGATTTCGCCGCCGTGCCACGGTGGTTGGGAAAATGGCCTAAGTCTAAGCCTAAGCCGCCGACGCCTGGGCCGGCGTCAACTTCTCGCGATACCTGACGATCGCCTCGCGCGTGAAGTTCGTTAGCGCGATGTCATAGGTGTCCGGCGCTTCGTCGAGGGTTGCGAGCAGCGCGCGACGCATGCGCGGCTCCCAGAAGCGGCGGATGTGTTCGGCGACGCCGGTCAGCGCTTCCTCGTGGTCGGGCATCGACTCGAAGAAGTCGCCGATCCGGTTCGCCATGTCGATCAGATTCCGATTGTCCATCGCTCGCCTCACTTGCCCGCGGTAACGGCCGCGGCCGAATCGGCCTGCTCGCGCCGTTTCAGCAGATCGAGCTGTTCGCTACTGAAGCGCGAATAGTCCTTCTGCCATTGCGACGGCTGCTCGACCGGCATCACCTGCACCGCGGTCACCTTGTATTCGGGGCAGTTGGTCGCCCAGTCGGAGCTGTCGGTCGTGATCACGTTCGCACCCGATTCGGGGAAGTGGAACGTCGTGTAGACGACGCCCGGCTGCATGCGCTCCGTCACCTTCGCGCGCAACACGGTCTGCCCCGCGCGCGATTCGATGCCGACCCAGTCGCCGGTCTTGATGCCGCGTTCCTCCGCATCGTCCGGATGCAGTTCGAGCCGGTCTTCGTCATGCCAGAGCGAGTTGTCGGTGCGGCGCGTCTGCGCGCCGACGTTGTACTGCGTCAGGATGCGGCCGGTCGTCAGCAGCAGCGGATACTTGCGCGTGACCTTCTCAGGCGAGGCGATGAACTTCGTGATCACGAACCTGCCCTTGCCGCGCACGAAGGTACCGACGTGCATCGTCGGCGTGCCGTCGGGCGCGTCCTCGTTGCACGGCCACTGGATGCTGCCCAGTTCGTCGATCTTCTGGAACGACACGCCGTGGAAGGTCGGCGTGAGCCGTGCGATTTCGTCCATGATCTCGGACGGATGGGTGTAGTCCATCTCGTAGCCGAGCGCGCGCGACAGCAGCTGCGTGACTTCCCAGTCCGCGTACCCGCCGAGCGGCGGCATCACCTTGCGCACGCGCGAGATGCGGCGCTCGGCATTGGTGAACGTGCCGTCCTTTTCGAGGAACGACGAGCCGGGCAGCAGCACGTGGGCGTACTTGGCGGTCTCGTTCAGGAAGATGTCCTGCACGACGATGCATTCCATCGACGACAGCGCCGCCGCCACATGATGCGTGTTCGGGTCCGACTGCACGATGTCCTCGCCCTGGCAGTACAGGCCTTTGAAGCTGCCGTGCAGCGCGGCGTCGAACATATTCGGAATGCGCAGGCCCGGTTCCGGTTGCAGCGTGACGTTCCAGGCGTTTTCGAACTGCGTGCGCACGAGCGGATCGCCGATGTGCCGATAGCCGGGCAGCTCGTGCGGGAACGAGCCCATGTCGCACGAGCCCTGCACGTTGTTCTGGCCGCGCAGCGGATTCACGCCGACACCTTCGCGGCCGATGTTGCCGGTCGCCATCGCGAGGTTCGCGATGCCGATCACCATCGTCGAGCCTTGCGCGTGTTCGGTGACACCGAGGCCGTAGTAGATCGCGGCGTTGCCGGCGCTCGCGTAGATGCGCGCGGCTTCGCGCACCTGTTGCGCGGGCACGCCGGTTGCCGCTTCGGTCGCCTCCGGCGAGTTCTCCGGCAGCGCGGCGAAATCGCGCCACTGCTCGAACGCGCGCGTTTCGCAGCGCTCGGCGATGAACGCTTCGTCGAGCAGGCCTTCGGTGACGATCACATGCGCGAGCGCGTTGACGATCGCGACGTTGGTGCCGGGCCGCAATTGCAGATGATGCGAGGCCTTCACGTGCGGCGTATCGACGATGTCGATCCGACGCGGATCGACGACGATCAGCTTCGCACCCTCGCGCACGCGCCGCTTCAGACGCGAGGCGAACACCGGATGGCCGTCGGTGGGATTCGCACCGATCACCATGATGACGTCGGCCTTATCGACCGAGGCGAACGTCTGGGTGCCCGCCGATTCGCCGATCGTCGTCTTCAGGCCGTAGCCGGTCGGCGAATGGCAGACTCGCGCGCAGGTGTCGACGTTGTTGTTGCCGAACGCGGCGCGCACGAGCTTCTGCACGAGGTACGTCTCTTCGTTCGTGCAACGCGACGACGTGATGCCGCCGATCGAATCGCGCCCATGCTTCGCCTGGATGCGACGGAACTCCGATGCCGCGTACGAGATCGCTTCGTCCCAGCTGACTTCGCGCCACGGGTCGGTGATCTTCGCGCGGATCATCGGCTTCTTGATGCGGTCCTTGTGCGTCGCGTACCCCCACGCGAAGCGCCCCTTCACGCACGCATGGCCTTCGTTGGCCTGGCCGTTCTTGTGCGGCACCATGCGCACGACCTGATTGCCTTTCATCTCGGCCTTGAACGAGCAGCCGACGCCGCAATACGCGCAGGTGGTGACGACCGAGTGCTCGGGCTGGCCGAGCATCACGACGGTCTTTTCCTGCAAGGTCGCGGTCGGGCACGCGGCCACGCACGCGCCGCACGACACGCACTCCGATTCCATGAACGGCTGGTTCTCGCTCGCCGCGACGCGCGATTCGAAGCCGCGTCCGGTGATCGTCAGCGCGAACGTGCCCTGGGTTTCCTCGCACGCGCGCACGCAGCGATTGCAGACGATGCACTTCGACGGGTCGTACGTGAAGTACGGATTCGATTCGTCCTTCCTGTCCTTCAGGTGATTCTCGCCGTCGAAGCCGTAGCGCACTTCGCGCAAGCCCGTCACGCCGGCCATGTCCTGCAGTTCGCAGTCGCCGTTGGCGGGGCAGGTCAGGCAATCGAGCGGATGATCGGAGATGTACAGCTCCATCACGTTGCGACGCAGCGTCTGCAGACGGTCGGTCTGCGTGCGCACCTTCATGCCGGCTTCGACCGGCGTCGTGCACGAGGCCGGATAGCCGCGCCGTCCTTCGATTTCGACCAGACACAGACGGCATGAGCCGAACGGTTCAAGCGAATCGGTCGCGCACAGCTTCGGCACGTTGACGCCGGCTTCGGCCGCTGCGCGCATCACCGACGTGCCGGCGGGCACGGTCACCGCCTGGCCGTCGATTTCGAGCGTCACGTCGACGTCCGAGTGACGCGCGGGGGTGCCGTAGTCGGTGTCGTCGGCGAACGGGTTGGCGGCGCGTGCGATGGCTTGCGACTTGCACGCGCAGTTGCCTGAGCCGCAGCCGCCCCCCAGGGGGACGGGAGAGTTGAACTGGTCGGACATGGTGAACTCCTCGTGTCAGGCCGCGGCCGCTTTGCTGGCGTGGTCGGCAGTGGGATCGGCGGCGAGACCGAAGTCTTCAGGGAAATGATCGAGCGCGGACAGCACCGGGAACGGCGTCATGCCGCCCATCGCGCACAGCGAACCGGACACCATCGTGTCGCACAGATCGCGCAGCAGTTGCACCTGACGCGTCGAGGTATCGCCATTACGAATCCGCGCGATCACTTCGACGCCGCGCGTCGAGCCGATCCGGCACGGTGTGCATTTGCCGCACGATTCGAGCGCGCAGAAGTGCATCGCGTATTGCGCGAGCTCGGCCAGGTTCGACGTGTCGTCATGCACGACGAGACCGCCGTGGCCGATCACCGCGCCGACTGCCGCGTACGCTTCGTAGTCCATCGGGATGTCCCACTGGCTTTCCGGCAAATATGTGCCGAGCGGACCGCCGACCTGCACTGCGCGCGCCGGTCGGCCACTCGCGGTGCCGCCGCCGAAGTCGTCGAGCAGTTGGCGCAATGTCACGCCGAACGCGAGTTCGACGAGGCCGCCTCGCTTGATGTTGCCGGCCAGTTGGAACGGCAGTGTGCCGCGCGAGCGGCCCATGCCGAAGTCCTTATAGAACGCCGCGCCGCGCGCGAAGATGATCGGCACCGTGGCGAGCGTGATCACGTTGTTGATCACGGTGGGCTGGCCGTAGAGACCGACGAGGGCGGGCACCGGCGGCTTCGCGCGGACGATGCCGCGCTTGCCTTCGAGCGATTCCAGCATCGCGGTTTCTTCGCCGCACACGTACGAGCCCGCGCCTTTCGCGACGAACAGCTCGAAGCGCTGCCCGCTCGAGAGCACGCTGTCGCCGAGCCAGCCGGCTGTGCGCGCGCGGGCGATGGCCGCTTCGAGCGTCGCGATCGAGTGCGGGTATTCGCTGCGCACGTAGATGTAGCCGACGGTTGCGCCAGTCACGATGCCCGCGATGATCATGCCCTCGATCAGCACGTACGGATCGCTTTCCATCACCAGGCGATCGGAGAAGGTGCCCGAATCGCCTTCGTCGGCATTGCAGACGACGTACTTCTGCGCGGCCTTCGCGCCGCGCACCGTGCGCCACTTGATGCCGGCCGGGAAGGCCGCGCCGCCGCGGCCGCGCAGGCCGGATAGGATCAGCGCTTCGCAGGCGGCATCGCCGTCGGTTTGCAGCGCGTTGCGTAGGCCTTCGAGGCCGCCGTGTGCGACGTAGTCGTCGATGGACAGCGGGTCGGTGATGCCGATCCGCGCGAAGGTCAGGCGCTGCTGCTTCTTCAGATACGGAATCTCGTCGACCACGCCGACGCGCCGCGCATGCTCGCCGCCGTCGACGAAGCCCGCGTCGAACAACGCAGCGACGTCTTCCACGTCGACATTCGCATAGCCGATGCGGCCTTCGGGCGTCACGACTTCGACCAGCGGTTCGAGCCACAGCAACCCGCGCGAACCGTTGCGGATCAGTTCGATCGCCATGCCGCGGCGCGCGGCTTCGCTGGCGATGGCTTCGGCCAGCGCATCGGCGCCGAGCGCAAGCGCCGACGAATCTCGCGGAACATAGATGCGCGTCATGCCGGCACCTCCACGCGTTTGCTGGCTGCGGCGAGCAGCGCGTCGAATTTCTGTGGCGTAACGCGTGCGTGCAGCGTGCCGTTCAGCATCATCGCCGGCGACAGCGCGCATTGGCCGAGGCAGTACACCGATTCAAGCTCTACCGTCGCGCCGTCATGGTGACCGGTGTCAAAGCGACAACCCGTGTGCGCCTCGATGTGCTGGGCGAGCGCCTCGGTGCCCATGCTGCGGCATGCTTCGGCGCGGCACAGCTGTACCGTGACGGGCGCGGCCGGCGTGGTGCGAAAGTGATGGTAGTAGGTGATGACGCCGTGCACTTCCGCGCGCGACAGGTTCACCGCGCGGGCGAGCGGTCCGACTGCGGCAGGTGGCACAAAGCCGAGTTCGTCCTGGATCGCATGCAGGATCGTCATGAGCGTGCGGCCCGGTTGCGCGTGTCGTTGCACGAGCTGATCCGGCGCCGTGGCGAGAGAATCGTCCAAAGTGGGGGCTCCTCCAAAGCGATATATGCACTTGTTATTCATAATACGTGCACGTATGCTTCGCTTATTCGATATGGTATAGCCGAAAGATAGGCGGGCTAACCGGCGCGTGCAATAGGAAACGGTCAAACATATATGGTCAGGATCGAATGTCAGGTCGAGCTGGTCGTGAAGGGTGCGGACGGCCGCGAGGCCAGCCTGTCTGACGTGGTGCCGCTGCTCGCGCTTGTCGATGAATCAGGCAGCATTGCGCAGGCCGCCGCGCTTAAGGGTTTGTCCTACCGGCATGCGTGGGGTTTGCTGCGCAGCATCGAGGAGCGGCTTGGTGGTCCGCTGATCGCGAAAGAGCGGGGGCGCGGCTCTGTCTTGTCCGACCTCGGGCACGCGGTGCTGCGTGGACAACGGCTCTGCGGTGAGCGGCTCGACGGCAATCTGCAGGCGCTCGCGAGCGAAGTGGCGAGCGATCTGAACCGCTGGCTCGCGCCCCCCACCGATAACGTGCGCATCCACGCGTCGCACGGTTATGCGGTGGCCGCGCTCGTAACGGCACTGGTCGCCAACGACCTGCCGGTCGAGATCAAGTACCGCGACGGCGCCGACGCGGTCAGCGCGCTCGCGCGCGGCGAGTGCGATCTGGCGGGTTTTCACCTGCCGCTCGGCGAGTTTCGCGCGGTGTGCGCCGATACCTACCGGCGCTGGCTCGATCCGCAACGCCACGTGCTCGTGCATCTGACCCGCCGCAAGCAAGGGCTCTTCATCGGCAAGGGCAATCCCAAGGGAATCGGCGGGCTCGGCGATCTGGCGCGTGACGACATCCGTTTCGTCAACCGCCAGCCCGGCTCGGGCACGCGGATGCTCCTCGATCTTTCGTTGCGACAGATCGGGGTGGACCCAGACCGCGTGAACGGCTATGCGTCGACCGAGCTGACGCACTCCGCGATCGCGGCGTTCGTCGCGAGCGGCATGGCGGACATAGGCTTCGGCGTGCAGCCCGCCGCGCATCATTTCGGGCTCGACTTCATTCCGATCGTCGACGAGGACTATTACTTCGCATGCGACCGCGCGCACCTGTCACGCGCGCCGCTCGCGACGGTGATCAATCTGTTGCGCGGCAGCGCGTTTCACCATCGTGTCGAGCAGCTCGCCGGCTACGATCCGTGCGACTGCGGCAGGCTCGTCGATGTCGACGAGGGGCTCGGCGGCGCGCTAGCTTAACGGCGGCGTAAGAGCTCGTAATCAGAAACTCGATGGCGCTCGGCGCGCGCTGCTGCGCGGCAAGCCGGTTTCGGCTACTCTCTTGGCTTCGTATCCGCTCAAACCGCGCGGCAAGCCGCGCCGAACCAACATGAAAGCTCTTTTCCACGCATGCGCCGCCGCTGCCGCGGCTGGTGTGCTCTGTGCCACCGTCTCCGTCGCTTACGCGCAAAACTCGCCTGGCGTGCCGGGGGGCATCCTGAACGATGAATTCCGCCTCAACGAGCATCCGCAGATGCCGTTCGCCGCGTCCGCGCCGTCGGACAAGTATCAGCACGGCAAACGATCGGCAGCGCGCAAGCGCGGTGACATGGGCGATCCGAGCGGCTGCAATCTGCAGTGCCCGAAGGACGACTAAGGAACGGCGCGGGCTTCGCCCGAGCTTCGAGGTTTGACGCAACGCCGGCCTTGGGGCCGGCGTTGTGCTTTATGGCCGGTGCAATGGTGGCGCAGTTTGCGGACCGGCTGTGTCCTTGAAGCCGTCCCCTTTGCATCGCCGGCCTGCTTGTCGGCCGCGTAGTGGTGCAGCGGATGGCCCTTGTACGCCCATCGCTGCTTGCCGTCCGAGTTCGGGATTAGAGTCCAGTCGTCCGACGGCTTGTCGGTCGGCGCCGCCGCCGCCGGCCAGTTGCTCATGCAGCCGGTGGTGCTACCGGGTCATGTTGTTGGTCGCGGACGGTACCGAAAATAAAAAACCCCGGCAGCGTGAAGCTACCGGGGTTTTTCGGAGCCGTTCATTGCGAACGTGCCAGGTGTTTGGTGGAGGCGGCGGGAATCGAACCCGCGTCCAGAAGTCCTCTACGACCAGTTCTACATGTTTAGTTCTGTCTTTTGATTTAACCGCAGCGACGCGGACGAACACGCTGCGCTACGGCGATTCACTAGATTTTCGACCCGGACGTCGTGACGCCGCCAAGGCTTAACTGACGTATATGACCTCTGTCGGCATTGCTACCGGTCTTGCGACACTAGCCCGTCAGTGAACTAGGCAGAGGACGGCGGCCCTTAGGCTGCCAGTGCGAACGTATCGTCGTTTGCAGTTACGTTTTTCCCATTGATTAACGAGGTGACGGGTCCTCGACATGCCCTAGCCGCTTCGCAACCCCTGTCGAAACCAGGTCGCCCCCGCGGTTCGTTGCTCACATATGTGAGCCAAAGGAGATTTTACAATAGATCGACGGCACGCGTCGCACGCATTGGCTGGCCGGACTTGGTCAGACAATGTCGCGCAGCAGCGTCTGCAACTCGGCCGTCGACTCCACCACGTGTTGCGCGTGCCACCGTGACGGCGGAATGTCATTGCCGCAATAGCCGTACGCGGCGGCGACGGTCTTCATGCCGGCAGCAAAACCGGCCTGCACGTCGCGCAGATCGTCGCCGATATAAACGACGCGTTCCGGCGCGATGTCCAGCTCACGCGCCGCGTGCAGCAGCGGCGCGGGGTGCGGCTTCGAATGTGGGGTCGTGTCGCCGCTCACCACGCAGCCGGCGCGCTCCTCGAGCCCGAGTTGCGCGACGAGCGGTTCGGTGAGCCGCGCGACCTTGTTCGTGACGATGCCCCAGCGCACGCCGCGCGCGTCGAGTTCATCGAGCACTTCCGCGATGCCAGGAAAGAGCGTCGTCTCGATGCACAGGTCCGCTTCGTAGTTCGCGAGAAACTCCTCGCGCATCGATGCGAATTCGTGATGATCGGGCCCGATGCCGAACGCGCCGCAGATCAGTCCGCGCGCCCCGGCCGAGGCGAGCGGGCGCAGCTTCTCGAGCGGCACCATCTCGAGTCCCCGGTCGTGGCGCATTTTATTGACGGCGGCCGCGAGGTCGGGCGCCGTGTCGGCAAGCGTGCCATCGAGGTCGAAAAGCACGGCGAGGCAAAAGCCGAGCGTGTCGTCGTTGTCTTCGCGTTGCGGCAGGGGAGTCGGGTCGCTCATTGTTCGTTTCGGATACGGCGGATCGGGGCGGTTCTGGCAGGTCAGGCGTCGCGGCGACAGGCGAGCATGTAGTTGACGCTTGTGTCGGACGACAGCGCGAAATGCTTGCTGAGCGGGTTGTACACGATGCCCTTGATGTCGGCCGTGCGCAGATCGGCAGCGCGCACGAAGCCGGCGAGTTCGGACGGGCGGATGAAGCGCGCGTAGTCGTGCGTGCCTTTCGGCAGCATTCGTGCGATGTATTCGGCGCCGATCACCGCAAACAGATACGACTTCACGTTGCGGTTCAGCGTGGAGAAAAACACCCAGCCGCCTGGCTTCACGAGATTTTTGCAGGCCTCGACGATCGCGGCCGGCCTGGGCACGTGCTCGAGCATTTCCATGCAGGTGACCACGTCATAGGTGCCCGGTTCGCGCGCGGCCAGCGCCTCGGCCGAGATTTCTTCGTAATCGACGGTTACACCGCTTTCAAGACTGTGAAGATCGGCGACGCCGAGTGCCTGCGTCGACAGGTCGATGCCCTTAACATGCGCGCCCAAGCCTGCCATCGATTCCGACAGGATGCCGCCGCCGCAACCGATATCGAGCACCTTTTTGCCGGCGAGATGCGCGTGGGCGTCGATCCAGCGCAGGCGAATCGGATTCAGTTCGTGCAGTGGTTTGAATTCGGCGTTCGGGTCCCACCAACGATGCGCGAGGTCGCTGAATTTCTGTAGTTCGTGGGGATCGGCGTTGGTCATGGCGGAGGCTGCCTCGATGAAAGCGGTGAGCGGACGCTCGAGGATAAACTCTGAGTATATAGGGCAAGAGAAAGAGCGGCAAAAGCGCGCCAGCGAGCGGCTGCCAATCCGAGCTGCGAGCCGCTAGTAGCGGAACGGGGTGTTCCTCCGCCGCGCATCACGCCACGTTGCGGCACCCGCACATAAAAAAAGCCCCGCCGAAGCGGGGCTTTCGATACTGCGGTAATTTTCCAGCTTACTGCTTCGGCGTACCCACAACTTCGACTTCCACGCGGCGGTCCGGTGCGAGGCAGGCGATGAGTTGCTTGCGGTTCTTCTGGTTGCAACCGGTGGTAACCGGGTTGCGGCGGCCCTTGCCTTCCGTGTAGATACGGTTGGCTTCGACGCCCTTGCTGACCAGGAAGGCCTTCACAGCTTGAGCACGACGCAGCGACAGACGGTCGTTGTAAGCGTCCGAACCGATGCGGTCGGTGTGGCCCGTAGCAACGACGACTTCGAGGTTGATGCCTTGGATCTTCGATGCCAGTTCGCTCAGACGTTCCTTGCCAGCCGGCTTCAGGATTGCCTTGTCGAAGTCGAACAGCGCATCAGCTTGATACGTAATCTTTTCGCTGGAGATTGCCGGAGCCGGAGCGACCGGTGCCGGCGGGGTCGGAGCCTGAGCAACCAGAGCGCCGTCGCACTTGGCGTTAGCCGTTGCGGGCGTCCAGAATGCATCGCGCCAGCAAAGCTCGTTCGTGCCGTTCATCCACACGTATTCGCCAGTACCATTCACCCAGTTGTCGTTGGTAGCTTGTCGCGACGCCGGCACCGACTGCGCCATGGCGGATGCAGCCATAACTGCGGTAGCTGCAATGAACGCGAGCTTTGAAAGTTTATTCATATTTCTCCTCTCGAAATTGAGATTACCGCAGGTTTACTGCGAGCCTGTTGACGGATGACCAGTCATACATTGCTCGAAGTATAACATTGGTGCGGAACAAAAACCGGCTGTATAGACTTCGAGCAGTGTCCGACTCTTTGTGCGTTGGCATTTTGCCATATCGTTCCCCTCCGACGAAAAAAAAATCTGCCCCCATTCAAATCCCCGTCCAAATGTGGTGCATGCGCAACAAATGTTTTCGTCTGAGCGGTCCGCCGGCTCTGGCTGAGCGGGGAATTGGCCCTACGCAGGAATCGAGCCTGGTAAGCCTGAAATTGCGCGATCGGCGAGGTGTTGGCGGGTGCCCCTCTAATATGTATACGTACCTGCGTCGGGCGCGGATGCGTGGCATGTTAGAATCGCGTGATGCGTTGCGCCTGCAATGCTTACGCGAAGTTGCGGCGAACCCCCGCCTTCGCACGTAAAAGATACGGATAATGGATCAATTCGCCAAAGAGACTCTGCCAATCTCCCTTGAGGAGGAAATGCGCCGTTCGTATCTCGATTACGCGATGAGCGTGATCGTAGGGCGAGCGCTTCCCGATGTCCGCGATGGCCTGAAGCCGGTGCACCGGCGCGTGCTGTACGCGATGCATGAGCTGAACAACGACTGGAACCGCGCCTACAAGAAGTCGGCGCGTATCGTCGGCGACGTCATCGGTAAATACCATCCGCACGGCGACACTGCTGTCTACGACACGATCGTACGGATGGCGCAGGACTTCTCGCTGCGCTACATGCTCGTCGACGGCCAGGGGAACTTCGGTTCGGTCGACGGCGACAACGCCGCGGCGATGCGTTACACCGAAATCCGCATGGCGAAGATCGGCCACGAACTGCTGGCCGACATCGACAAGGAAACGGTCGACTTCGTGCCGAACTACGACGGCAGCGAGAATGAACCGGCCATCCTACCCGCGCGCATCCCTAATCTGCTGATCAATGGCTCGTCCGGCATCGCGGTCGGCATGGCGACCAACATCCCGCCGCACAACCTCAACGAAGTCGTCGACGCGTGTCAGCATCTGCTGAAAAACCCGGAAGCGACGATCGACGAGCTGATCGAGATCATCCCCGCACCCGACTTCCCGACCGCCGGCATCATCTACGGCGTGGCCGGCGTGCGCGACGGCTATCGGACCGGTCGCGGCCGCGTTGTGATGCGCGCGCTGACGCACTTCGAGGAAATTGACCGCGGCCAGCGCATGGCAATCATCGTCGACGAATTGCCGTATCAGGTGAACAAGCGCTCGCTGCTCGAGCGTATCGCCGAGCTCGTCAACGAGAAGAAGCTCGAAGGCATCTCCGACATCCGCGACGAATCCGACAAGAGCGGCATGCGTGTCGTGATCGAGCTCAAGCGCGGCGAAGTGCCCGAGGTCGTGCTGAACAATCTGTACAAGGCGACCCAGCTTCAGGACACGTTCGGCATGAACATGGTCGCGCTCGTCGACGGTCAGCCGAAGCTCCTGAATCTGAAGGAAATGCTGACGTGCTTCCTGTCGCATCGCCGGGAAGTGCTGACGCGGCGCACCGTCTACGAGCTGCGCAAGGCGCGCGAACGTGGCCATGTGCTCGAAGGTCTCGCGGTTGCGCTCGCGAACATCGACGAATTCATCGCGCTCATCAAGGCCGCGCCGACGCCGCCTATCGCCAAGCAGGAACTGATGTCGCGCTCGTGGGATTCGTCGCTCGTGCGCGAAATGCTGTCGCGCGCCGAGACGGATAACGCGTCGGCGGGCGGTCGCGAAGCATATCGTCCGGAGGGGTTGAACCCGTCGTTCGGCATGCAGGCCGATGGCCTCTACCGTTTGTCCGATACCCAGGCGCAGGAAATCCTGCAGATGCGTCTGCAGCGCCTGACCGGTCTCGAGCAGGACAAGATCATTGGCGAATACCGCGATGTGATGGCGCAGATCGCTGACCTGCTGGACATTCTGGCTCGCCCGGAACGCATTTCGGCGATCATCGTCGACGAACTCTCGTCGATCAAGGCCGAATTCGGCGATGCGCGTCGCTCGAAGATCGAGTTGAACGCGACCGAACTGAACACCGAAGACCTGATCACGCCGCAGGAAATGGTCGTGACGATGTCGCACGCGGGCTACGTGAAATCGCAGCCGCTGTCCGAATATCGGGCCCAGAAGCGCGGTGGTCGTGGCAAGCAGGCCACTTCCATGAAGGAAGACGACTGGATCGACACGCTGTTCATCGCCAATACGCACGACCACATCCTGTGCTTCTCGAATCGCGGCCGGGTGTACTGGGTCAAGGTCTACGAGGTGCCGCAGGGCTCGCGCAATTCGCGCGGCCGGCCGATCGTCAATATGTTCCCGCTGCAGGAAGGCGAAAAGATCACGGTCGTGCTGCCGGTCAAGGAGTTCTCGGCCGACAAGTTCGTGTTCATGGCAACCGCGTTAGGAACGGTAAAGAAGACCCCGCTCGAGGCATTCAGCCGGCCGCTGCGCAAGGGTATTATTGCGGTCGGTCTCGATGAGGGTGATTACCTGATCGGCGCCGCGATCACCGATGGCCAGCACGACGTGATGCTGTTCTCTGATTCGGGCAAGGCAGTGCGCTTTGACGAAAACGACGTGCGTCCGATGGGCCGCGAGGCGCGCGGCGTGCGCGGCATGCAGCTCGAAGACGGCCAGAACGTGATCGCGTTGCTGGTGGCCGGCGACGAGCAGCAGTCGGTGCTCACCGCAACCGAGAACGGCTTCGGTAAGCGCACCCCGATCACCGAGTACACGCGTCACGGCCGCGGCACGAAGGGCATGATCGCGATCCAGACGTCGGAGCGCAATGGCAGGGTCGTTGCCGCGACGCTCGTGGATTCGGAAGCGCAGATCATGCTGATTACCACGACGGGCGTGCTGATTCGCACGCGCGTGTCGGAAATTCGTGAAATGGGACGCGCAACGCAAGGTGTTACACTCATCAGCCTTGACGAAGGGACCAAGCTGTCCGGTCTGCAACAGGTAGCTGAGGCCGAGGGCGAGTCGGAAAACGATTCCGACGGCTCCGCTGAAGGTGATAACGGCGGTGAGGGCGGCGCGGCTTGATCCGTGCCAGCGGCTTTCAGTCTCAGTTAATACGTTGAAGCTACGCTGCGGGTCAACGCGTATCAGGCCGGTACGCTTTCCCGTGCGGCGTGCGGTTCAAGTTAATTTCTCTTAGGGAGTAATGATGCAAAAACGATTCAAACAACTGATGTTGCTGGCTGCCATCGTGCCGACCTTCGCCATGGCTCAAGCGCTGCAGAACCAGGCGCCCGCAGCTCCGGCTGCCGCAGCAGCACCGGTTGATCCGGCCAAGCAAGCTGCCATCAAGGACCTGCTCGACGCCATCGACGCGCAGAAGCTGGTTGGCGCAATCGGCAATAGCGCGCAGATGCAGGCCAAGCAGCTCGTGCCGGCAATCCTGTCGGACGCGCTGACCGAGAACAAGACGATGACGGACAAGCAGAAGCAGGCCGCCGTGCCGACGCTGCAGAAGAACGCGGTGCCGAAGCTGGTGGACGCGGCAGGCCAGGTCTTCGCAACCGACTCTTTCCGTCAGGACGCGATGCAAGCTCAGTACGATGCGTACGCGAAGTACTACAGCGTGTCGGAAATCAAGGACCTGACCACGTTCTACAAGAGCCCGACCGGACGCAAGTTCATCCAGGTGCAAGACCAGGTTGGCCGCGACGTCGTGAACGGTCTGATGCAGAAGTACATGCCGGAATCGATCAAGGCAACGCGTGACCAGGCCGACAAGGAAGTCGCATCGGTCAAGCCGGTTGCCAAGTAAATTCCGCTCGCAGGCCGCGCTAACCAGCCGGCCTGTCGCCGCGCCCGTTGGGCCACCCGGCGTGGCGGGTTGGCGGCGACAATGCGATAATGGCCGTTTGCGCACTGGCGCAGACGGCCATTTTCTTTTTCGGCGAGCCATTTCGCAGTTCTTTTCGCCGATTCCCGCGCGACTTCGTTATTTCACGCCCGCTTCCAGGACCTCACATGCGCGTTTTTAATTTCTCCGCCGGCCCGGCGGCCATGCCCGTAGAAGTGCTGCGCCAGGCAGCCGACGAGATGCTGAACTGGCAAGGTAGTGGTATGAGCGTGATGGAAATGAGCCATCGCGGCAAGGAATTCATGTCGATCCACGAAGCAGCGCTGACCGATCTGCGCGAGTTGCTGCAAGTGCCGGCAAGTCACCGCATCCTTTTCCTGCAGGGCGGCGGCCTCGGCGAGAACGCGATCGTGCCGATGAACCTGCTCGGCTCGAAACCGCGGGCGGATTTCGTCGTCACCGGCTCGTGGTCGCAGAAATCGTTCAAGGAAGCGGAAAAATACGGCAGCGTGCATCTTGCCGCGACCGGCAAGACGGCCGAGGGCTACACGCGCGCGCCGGCGCGTGCGGAATGGCAACTGTCGGACGATCCGGCTTACGTGCATTTGTGCACGAACGAGACCATTCATGGCGTCGAAACCTTCGAGATTCCCGACCTCGGCAATATTCCGCTCGTAGCGGACGCGTCGTCGCATATCCTTTCGCGCCCGATGGACATCGCCAAGTACGGCGTGCTGTTCGGCGGCGCGCAGAAGAATATCGGCATGGCGGGCGTTACGGTCGTGATCGTGCGTGAGGACATGCTCGATCGCGCAATGCCGATTTGCCCATCTGCGTTCGAATGGAAGACCGTCGCCGAGAACAACTCGATGTACAACACGCCGCCCACCTATGCGATCTATATTGCCGGGCTCGTGTTCAAGTGGTTGAAGAACCAGGGTGGCCTCCAGGCGATGGAGGCGCGCAACCTCGAAAAATCGAAGCTGCTGTACGACACGATCGACTCGAGCAGCTTCTATCTCAACAAGGTCGAACGTGGCTCGCGCTCGCGGATGAACGTACCGTTCTTCCTTGCCGACGAGTCGCGCAACGAAGATTTCCTGTCCGGCGCGAAAGCGCGGGGATTGGTGCAGCTAAAGGGCCACAAGTCCGTCGGCGGCATGCGGGCGTCGATTTATAACGCCGTCCCGCTCGAAGGCGTCAAAGCGCTTGTCGAATACATGAAGGAATTCGAACAGCGCAGCGCCTGAGTCACACTGACCGGCAGGCGTGCGCATCTTTTCCAGCAGTTACCCGGCAGAGCCGTTTTACGCATGGACGACGAACTCAATACACGACTCAAACCTCTGCGCGATCGCATCGACGCGCTCGACGCGCAGCTGATCGCGCTCCTGAACCAGCGCGCGTCGGTCGCGCTCGAAGTCGGCGAGATCAAGAAGCATTTCAACGCGCCGGTGTTCCGACCCGAGCGCGAGATGCAGGTGATCGCGCGCCTCCAGGAAATGAGCGCGGGGCCGCTCGCGGACGAACACATCAGCGCGATCTGGCGCGAGATCATGGCCGCGAGCCGCGCGCTAGAAAAGAGCATCAAGGCCGCGTATCTCGGGCCGGTCGGCACCTATAGCGAACAGGCGATGCACGAGTACTTCGGTCAGTCGATCGAAGGGCTGCCGTGCCCCTCGATCGATGAAGTATTCCGCTCGGTCGAGGCGGGCGCCGCCGACTACGGCGTCGTGCCGGTCGAGAACTCGACCGAAGGCGCGGTGTCGCGCACGCTGGATCTGCTGCTGCAAACCCAGCTGACCATCGGCGGCGAACTCGCATTGCCGATCCATCACAACCTGCTCACGCAAAACGGGCTCGCTGGCGTCACGCGCGTATGCGCGCATGCGCAGGCGCTCGCGCAGTGCCAGCGCTGGCTATCGACCAATGCGCCGCATCTCGAGCGCCAGGCGGTGTCGAGTAATGCCGAAGCTGCACGGATGGCGGCCGAAGATCCGACTGTCGCGGCCATCGCCGGCGATCGCGCCGCGATCCACTACGGCCTGCAGGTCACCAACGCGCTGATCCAGGATGATCCGCACAACCGCACGCGCTTCGTAATGATTGGCAAGGAGCCGACCGGTCCGAGCGGCTACGACCAGACCTCGCTGATCGTGTCGGTCGCGAACGAACCGGGCGCGATGGTCAAGCTGCTCGAGCCGCTCGCTCGCCACGGCGTGTCGATGACGCGTTTCGAATCGCGTCCGGCGCGCGTCGGCACGTGGGAGTACTACTTCTATATCGATGTCGAAGGCCATCGCGACGATCCGGCTGTGGCTGCCGCGCTCGCCGGTCTCGGCGAGAAGGCCGCGTTCCTGAAAATACTCGGCTCATATCCGCGCGCCCGTTAAGGGCTGGCAGCGCAGTCCGGGCGGCGCCGCGTGCGCTGCCCGAACGCAGATTTCCCTATCCATCGTCGTTCGGAGATTTTCATGACAGCGTCTTTCGGCCCTTCCTATGTGCGCGCGATCGCGCCGTACATCGCCGGCAAGCCGATTTCGGAAGTGGCCCGTGAGTTCGGTCTCGACGAGGCGAGCATCGTGAAGCTCGCATCGAACGAGAATCCGCTCGGCATGCCGGAATCCGCGCAGCACGCGATGGCGCGGGCGATCGCCGATCTCGGCCGTTATCCGGACTCGAACGGTTTCGAGCTGAAGGCGGCGCTCGCCGCGCGCTACGGTGTGCCGGCTGAGTGGATCACCCTCGGTAACGGCAGCAACGACATTCTCGAACTCGCCGCGCACGCGTTCGTCGAGAAGGGCCAGGCGGTCGTGTTCTCGCAGTATTCGTTCGCGGTCTATGCGCTCGCGACGCAAGGCGTCGGCGCGCGCGCCATCGTCGTGCCGGCGGTGCGCTATGGTCACGACCTCGACGCGATGCTCGCCGCAATCGACGACCACACGCGTCTCGTGTTCGTCGCGAATCCGAACAATCCGACCGGCACGTTCGTCGACGGCCCGAGGCTCGAGGCTTTTCTCGACAAGGTGCCGCGCCACGTGGTCGTCGTGCTCGACGAGGCGTACACCGAGTATCTGTCGGCGGACAAGCGCTACGACTCGATTGACTGGGTGCGCCGCTATCCGAACCTGCTGGTTTCGCGTACGTTCTCGAAGGCGTTCGGGCTTGCGGGCTTGCGCATCGGCTTCGCGATCGCGCAGCCCGGCTTGACCGATTTGCTGAATCGACTGCGTCAACCGTTTAACGTAAATACGCTCGCGCAAGCCGCGGCGATTGCGGCACTGAATGACAGCGCGTTCCTGCAGAAGAGCGCGGCGCTGAACGCGCAGGGCTATACGCTTCTGACCGAGGCGTTCGACAAGCTCGGCCTCGAATACGTGCCGTCCGAAGGCAACTTCGTGCTCGTGCGCGTTGGCAGCGACGACAAAGCCGGCGCCCGCGTGAACCTTGCGCTGCTGAAGCAGGCCGTGATCGTGCGACCGGTCGACAACTACGGCTTGCCGCAGTGGCTGCGCATCACGATCGGCTTGCCGGAGGAAAACGAAGCGTTCCTCACGGCGCTCGAAAAGACGCTTGCCGAGCCTGACGCAGCGTAAGCCTTGATCCTTGACCCCGCGCGTCGACCGGCAGGAGTGGCGCGCTTAATGTCCGTATTGTGTGAGCGACGTGGCCGCGTTTTCCTTTAACAAGCTGGTGATTTTCGGTGTCGGCCTGATCGGCGGATCGCTCGCGCGCGCGTTGCGTGAACGCGGCGAGGCTGGCGGGGCGCGCACCGTGGTTGGGCTCGGACGGACCTCTGCGTCGAGCGAACGGGCGTTGGCGCTTGGTGTGATCGACGGCGCCGCGGCGCTCACCGACGACGCCGCGCTGCGCGACGCGCTCGCGGGCGCGGACTTCGTGATGCTCGCGGCGCCGGTCGCGCAGACCCAGCCGCTGCTCGAGCGCATCGCGCCCCATCTCGACGCCAACACGATTGTCACCGATGCGGGCAGCACCAAATCCGACGTGGTCGCCGCCGCCCGCGCGGCGCTCGGCGCCCGGATCGGCCAGTTCGTGCCGGGCCATCCGATCGCCGGTCGCGAGTCGAGCGGGGTCGATGCCGCGTTGCCCGATCTGTACGTGAACCGCAACGTCGTGCTGTGCCCGCTGCCGGAGAATACGCCGGACGCGGTCGAGCGCGTCGCGGCGATGTGGCGCGCCACCGGCGCATTGGTGCGGGAGATGACGCCGCAGCAGCACGACCGCGTGTTCGCGTCGGTCAGTCATCTGCCGCACGTGCTGTCGTTCGCGCTCGTCGAGCAGATCCTCAATTCGCCCGACGCTGCGTTGAAGTTCTCGTTCGCGGCGGGCGGTTTTCGCGACTTCACGCGCATCGCCGCGTCGAGTCCGGAGATGTGGCGCGACGTCTGTATCGCCAATCGCGTGGCGCTGCTCGACGAACTCGACGCGTACACCGCGGTGCTCGCGCGCCTGCGCACGGCGATCGAAGCTGGCGACGGCGCCGCGCTCGAAGCCGTGTTCGCGCGCTCGCGCGTCGCACGCAGTCAGTGGCAGGAGCAGCGCGCGGCTGGCGTGGCCAGCGGCGACGCGTCGAAATAACCGGAAACTGGACACATCATGGAATTCCTCGATCTCGGACCTTTTTCCCGTGCGTCCGGCACGGTTCGTCTGCCCGGCTCGAAGAGCATCTCGAACCGCGTGCTGCTGCTCGCCGCGCTCGCCGAAGGCGAGACGACGATCACGAACCTGCTCGACTCCGACGACACCCGGGTGATGATCGACGCGCTCGAAAAGCTCGGCGTACGTTTGAAGCGCGACGGCGACACCTGCGTCCTGAGCGGCACGCGCGGCGCGTTCACCGCGCGCACGGCCGACCTGTTCCTCGGCAATGCGGGCACGGCGGTGCGCCCGCTGACCGCGGCGCTCGCCGTGAACGGCGGCGACTACCGGATTCACGGCGTGCCGCGCATGCATGAACGGCCGATCGGCGATCTCGTCGACGGCCTGCGCCAGATCGGCGCGAAGATCGACTACGAGCAGAACGAAGGCTATCCGCCGCTGCGCATCCGTCCCGCCCAGATAACGGCCGACGCGCCGATCCGCGTACGCGGCGACGTGTCGAGCCAGTTCCTGACCTCGCTGCTGATGACGCTGCCGCTGTTGCGCACCGCGAGCGGCGTCACCACCGTGCAGGTCGACGGCGAGCTGATCTCGAAGCCGTACATCGAGATCACGATCAAGCTGATGGCGCGCTTCGGAATCGAGGTCGAGCGCCACGGCTGGCACCAGTTCGTGGTGCCGGCCGGGAAGCGGTATCAGTCGCCGGGCACGATCATGGTGGAAGGGGATGCGTCGTCGGCGTCGTATTTCCTCGCCGCGGGCGCGCTCGGCGGCGGGCCGCTCAGAGTCGAAGGCGTGGGCCGCGCGAGCATCCAGGGCGACGTCGGATTTGCCGATGCGCTGATCAAGATGGGTGCGAACCTGCAGATGGGCGACGACTGGATTGAAGTGCGTGGCGTCGGCAACGACCACGGCAAGCTCGATCCGATCGACATGGACTTCAACCTGATCCCCGATGCCGCGATGACGATCGCGGTCGCCGCGCTGTTCGCGGACGGCACGAGCACGCTGCGCAACATCGCGAGCTGGCGCGTGAAGGAAACCGACCGCATCGCCGCAATGGCGACCGAGCTTCGCAAAGTCGGTGCGAAGGTGCAGGAAGGCGAAGATTTCCTCGTCGTCACGCCACCCGAAAAGCTGTTCCCGAATGCCGCGATCGACACCTACGACGACCACCGCATGGCGATGTGCTTCTCGCTCGTGAGTTTGGGCGGCGTGCCGATCCGCATCAACGACCCGAAGTGCGTCGGCAAGACGTTCCCCGATTATTTCGAGCGCTTTACGGCGCTCACACAACCCTGATGCAACCCGGATTCGCGTGCGAATCCCCGATGTGCGACATTTTTAGATGAAACCGACCCGTCCCTTTCACCAGACGCCCGTCATTGCGATCGACGGCCCTAGCGCCTCCGGCAAAGGCACTGTGGCCGCGATGGTGGCCGCCAACCTCGGCTTTCACCTGCTCGACAGCGGCGCGCTGTATCGACTCGCGGCGCTCGCGAGCCTGCGCTATGGCATTGCGGCGGACGACGTCGACGCACTTGTCAAACTGATCGATGACCTCCATATCACGTTTCGCGAGGGGCTCGCGCAGCTTGACGGGGTCGATGTATCGACCGAAATCCGCGCCGAGGAAGTAGGCAGCCGCGCTTCGGCGATCGCCGTGCACGCGCCGGTGCGAACCGCGCTGGTGGCGCGCCAGCGGGCGTTTCGCAAGGAACCGGGACTGGTCGCCGACGGCCGCGACATGGGTACCGTGATCTTCCAGGACGCCGCGCTGAAGGTGTTCATGACCGCGAGCGTCGAGGCCCGCGCGATGCGCCGGCATAAGCAATTGATCCAAAAAGGATTTTCTGCTAATATAGATGACTTGCTCCGGGATTTGCGTGAGCGTGACGAGCGTGACAGTCAGCGCGCGGCCGCGCCGCTCAAGCCCGCGGCGGATGCAAAGCTGCTTGATACCTCCGCATTGTCGGTCGACCAGGCGGTCGAGCAGGTGGTGCAATGGTATGAAGCGCTGGTCCCGCATGCGTGACTGAAAACGGTCGCGCAGAAGTGGCGAGCAGCGGCAGTCCCGTTGTTGGTAGGTGCTTCGCGATGGTCGCGAAGCGTTGTTTTTAACCCTTTAACCCCGCGTGGCAGTCGCGTCTTTGCCGAAGTTGCTGACCGGTCCGGTGAGCCAGGCGCTGCGAAAACCATGCAAACCTTGATTTTTATGTCCGACCTGCAAACCTCTACCCCGAATACCGAATCTTTTGCGGCTCTGTTCGAAGAGTCGCTGACCAAGCAGGACATGCGCGCTGGCGAAGTGATCTCCGCCGAAGTCGTGCGTGTCGACCACAACTTCGTGGTCGTGAACGCTGGTCTGAAGTCCGAAGCCTACATCCCGCTCGAAGAGTTCCTGAACGACGCGGGCGAGGTAGAAGTGCAGGCGGGCGACTTCGTTTCCGTCGCGATCGACGCGCTGGAAAACGGCTATGGCGACACGATCCTGTCGCGTGACAAGGCGAAGCGTCTGGCTTCGTGGCTGTCGCTGGAAAAGGCGCTGGACAACAACGAACTCGTGACCGGCACGATCACGGGCAAGGTCAAGGGCGGTATGACCGTGATGGTCAACGGCATCCGCGCGTTCCTGCCGGGATCGCTGGTTGATACGCGTCCGGTCAAGGACACGACCCCGTACGAAGGCAAGACCCTCGAATTCCGCGTCATCAAGCTCGACCGCAAGCGTAACAACGTCGTGCTGTCGCGCCGCGCCGTCATCGAGGCAACGCAAGGCGAAGAGCGCGCCAAGCTGCTCGAAACGCTGAAGGAAGGCGCGATCGTCGAAGGCGTGGTCAAGAACATCACCGACTACGGCGCGTTCGTTGACCTCGGCGGCATCGACGGCCTGCTGCACATTACCGACATCGCATGGCGTCGCGTGCGTCACCCGAGCGAAGTCCTGTCTGTTGGCCAGGAAGTCACCGCGAAGATCCTCAAGTTCGACCAGGAAAAGAACCGCGTTTCGCTCGGTATCAAGCAACTGGGCGACGATCCGTGGGAAGGCATCTCGCGCCGTTACCCGTCGGGCACGCGTCTGTTCGGTAAGGTCACGAACATCACCGACTACGGCGCATTCGTCGAAGTGGAATCGGGCATCGAAGGCCTCGTCCACGTGTCGGAAATGGACTGGACTAACAAGAACGTTGCTCCGTCGAAGGTTGTCCAGCTGGGCGACGAAGTCGAAGTGATGGTTCTCGAAATCGACGAAGACCGCCGTCGTATCAGCCTCGGCATGAAGCAGTGCAAGCCGAACCCGTGGGACGACTTCAGCCGCAACTTCAAGAAGGGCGACAAGATCAGCGGCGCCATCAAGTCGATCACCGACTTTGGCGTGTTCATCGGTCTGCCGGGCGGCATCGACGGTCTGGTTCACCTGTCGGATCTGTCGTGGAGCGAAACCGGCGAGGAAGCCGTTCGCAAGTACAAGAAGGGCGACGAAGTGGAAGCGATCGTTCTCGGCATCGACGTCGAGAAGGAACGTATTTCGCTGGGTATCAAGCAGCTCGAAGGTGACCCGTTCAGCAACTACGTTGCAATGAACGACAAGGGTTCGGTCGTCGACGGTACCGTCAAGTCGGTCGACGCGAAGGGTGCCGTGGTCCAGCTGTCGGGCGAAGTCGAAGGCTACCTGCGTGCTTCGGAAATCGCCCAAGACCGCGTGGAAGACGCTCGCAATGTGCTGAAGGAAGGCGACAAGGTCAACGCGATGATCATCAACATCGATCGCAAGTCGCGCGGCATCAACCTGTCGATCAAGGCGAAGGACTCGGCTGAGCAGCAGGAAGCCATCCGCGGTCTCGCTGCTTCGGATTCGAGCGCAGCCGCTACCGGCACGACGAACCTCGGCGCGCTGCTGAAGGCCAAGCTCGACGGCCAGAACCAGTAAGCCTGAGAGGTCTGCTGCAGTATGACCAAATCGGAATTGGTCGCCCAGCTGGCTACGCGATTTCCGCAACTTGTTCTCAAGGATGCGGATTTCGCGGTGAAGACGATGCTTGATGCGATGTCGGAGGCGCTTGCCAAAGGTCATCGCATCGAAATTCGTGGCTTCGGCAGCTTCGGCCTCAACCGCCGTCCCTCCCGCGTCGGACGCAATCCGAAGTCGGGCGAGAAGGTGCTGGTACCCGAGAAGTACGTACCGCACTTCAAGCCGGGCAAGGAATTGCGCGAGCGGGTGGATCGTCGCGCGGGCGAGCCGCTGAAGGCCGAGGAGCCGGATGACGACCTTTAATGACTCCGCTGCGTGTGTGTTGCAGCGTGGCATAGCTAGCGTCAGCGGCCAAAGCCAGTCGGCAAAAGACCAGGAAAAGCGCCTTTGGGCGCTTTTTTTTCGTCCATCATTTGAGAAGTCGCGCCTTCCGCTGCGGCTTTTGCATTTCGCGAATTGCACGTAAGTCCGGCATCCCGCCACTTGCTGCTCAGCCGCGAGGGCATCCATTACAATACGGGTCACTTCGGCGCGGGCAACACCGTGGCGCGACGCGTCATCGAGCCGGCGTCATCCCGCAACTGCCGTGAAGAGATATATTCATGAAATTTATCGTCTGGCTGATCCGTGTGCTGGTGTTCGTGCTGCTGCTCGTGCTCGCGCTCTCCAACACGCAACCCGCTACGCTGAATTTCCTCGCCGGCTACGTCTGGTCTGCGCCTCTGATTCTGATCGGCCTCACGTTTTTCGTGATCGGCTTGCTCGCCGGGCTCGTGTCGGCGATGCCGGCCGTCGTGCGTCTGCGCATGGAGAATGGCCGGCTCAGGCGCGAGTTGCGCGTGGCTCGCGAGACTCCCGCCGTGGTAGAGCAGCCGCCGATGCCGCCGCTGATCTGAGCTGTCTTGCGCCGCGCGCGCTCCGAGCGCGGCTTTTCGTTTTCGCTTTTCCGCACATTTGCATTAATCGCATGGATCTAGACTTCTGGTGGCTGCTGGTCGTACCCGTCGCGTTCGCGTTCGGCTGGATGGCGGCGCGCTACGACCTCAAGACGCTGCTGTCCGAAAGCGCCAACCTGCCGCGGTCGTATTTTCGCGGCCTGAACTTCCTTCTCAACGAGCAGCCCGACCAGGCGATCGATGCATTCATCGAAGTCGTCAAGCTCGACCCTGAAACGGTCGAATTGCATTTCGCGCTCGGCAATCTGTTCCGCCGGCGCGGCGAGACGGATCGAGCGATTCGCGTGCATCAAAATCTGCTGAGCCGCGCGGACCTGCCGGTCAACGAGCGCGATCACGCGCTGTACGAACTCGGCCAGGACTTCCTGAAAGCGGGTCTGCTCGACCGTGCCGAAGAAACCTTCCGCTCGCTGCAAGCGGGCGATTACGCGCTGGGTGCTCAACGCGCGCTGTTGACGATCTACGAGATCGAAAAGGACTGGGTCAAGTCGATCGATACCGCGCGCCACCTCGAAACGATGGGCGCACCGTCGCTCGATAAGGAAATCGCGCAGTTCCACTGCGAACTTGCGCAGGAAGCGCTACAGCAGAAAAGACCGGACGAAGCGCGTCATCAGCTCGGCCTCGCGCTGAAGGCGAACCCGACCAACGTGCGCGCGACGATCCTGTTCGGCGATGTCGACGCGGCCGGCGGCGCGCCGGAAGCGGCGATTGGGCAATGGCGCCGCGTCGAGGAGCAGAACCCCGCGTATCTGCCGCTCGTCGCCGAGAAGATCATGAAAGCGTATGAAGCGCTCGGCCGCGCGCAGGAGGGCGCCGATCTGCTGACCACGTGGGTCGACCGTCATCCGAGCAACGATCTGCTCGACGTTGCGTATCAGCACGTCGCATCGCTGCGCGGCGCCGATGCTGCGCATGCGCTCGCGCGCACGCAGATGCAGAAGTCGCCGAATCTGGCCGGCATGACGCGTCTGCTCGAAGCGCAGCAGGCCGTCGCCGAAGAGCCGCGGCGCGGCGAGCTCGAACTGATGCGCACACTGATCCGCCAGCGCACCAAGAATCTGCCACGCTATACGTGCCAGAATTGTGGTTTCAGGGCCCGGCTCTTCTACTGGCAGTGCCCGGGATGCAGCGGTTGGGAAACCTATGCCCCGCGCCGCGTCGAGCCGATTGCCGCGCCGAACTGACGCCGCATGCGCGGCGGTGGCCGCGTCGGCGTTCATTGGCGCGCAATCGCCCCGCGAATTTCGCAACGAGTTTATCGCCGGCCTCACGAGCGGCATTCATCACCGGAACCATCTACCGGACAGCGTATGAAAATCACCATTATCGGCACCGGCTATGTGGGCCTTGTCACCGGCGCGTGTCTCGCCGAAATCGGCAACGACGTCTTCTGTCTCGACGTCGATCAGCGCAAGATCGACATCCTCAACAGAGGCGGCGTGCCGATTCACGAACCGGGCTTGCAGGAGATGATCGCCCGCACGCGCGCGGCCGGCCGCATCACGTTCTCGACCGATGTCGCGGCGAGCGTCGCGCACGGCGACGTGCAGTTCATCGCGGTCGGCACGCCGCCCGACGAAGACGGCTCCGCCGACCTGCAATACGTGCTCGAGGCCGCACGCAACATCGGCCGCACGATGAACGGCTTCAAGGTGATCGTCGACAAATCGACTGTGCCGGTCGGCACCGCGCAACGCGTGCGCGCGGTGATCAACGAAGAGCTCGCGAAGCGCGGGCTCGCCGGCAGCGCGCAGCATCGCTTCTCGGTCGTGTCGAACCCCGAGTTCCTGAAGGAAGGCGCGGCCGTCGACGACTTCATGCGCCCTGACCGTATCGTGATCGGTATCGACGAAGACGAATCGGGCGCACGCGCGCGTGAGATGATGAAGCGTCTGTACGCGCCGTTCAACCGCAACCACGAACGCACGCTGTACATGGACGTGCGCTCGGCCGAGTTCACCAAGTACGCGGCCAACGCGATGCTCGCGACGCGCATCTCGTTCATGAACGAGATGTCGAATCTCGCGGACAAGGTCGGCGCCGACATCGAGGCGGTGCGCCGCGGCATCGGTTCCGATCCGCGCATCGGCTATCACTTCCTGTATGCCGGCTGCGGCTATGGCGGCTCGTGCTTCCCGAAGGACGTGCAGGCGTTGATTCGCACCGCGAGCGAGAGCGGCCACAACCTGCGCATTCTCGAGGCGGTCGAGGAAGTGAACGACCAGCAGAAGGACGTGCTCGTGAACAAGATCGCCGCGAAGCTCGGCGAGGATCTGAGCGGCCGCACATTCGCGGTGTGGGGCCTCGCGTTCAAACCGAATACCGACGACATGCGCGAGGCGCCGAGCCGTCGCGTGATCGGCGAGCTGCTCGCGCGCGGCGCAAACGTGCGCGCGTACGATCCGGTCGCCGTGACCGAGGCGCAGCGCGTGTTCGCGATGGATCTGCACGCGGCGCCCGAGCAGCTCGCACGTCTCACGTTCACGAGCGCTCAGGACGAAACGCTGACGGGCGCCGACGCGCTCGTGATCGTGACCGAATGGAAGGAGTTCAAGAGTCCTGATTTCGTGCATCTGAAATCGGTGCTGAAGACACCGCTGATTTTCGACGGCCGCAATCTGTACGAACCGGACGCGATGATCGAGCTCGGGATCGACTATCACGCTATTGGACGCCCCTATGCCCAACCCTCTGAACTTCCGGCCGATGCCTGAGGCCATACCCGCGGCGCCCGCGTCCACCACGGCGCAGAAGCTCACGTTCGTGCCGCGCGGGCAGCTCAATGCGGCGCGCGTGCTCGTGGTCGGCGACGTGATGCTCGACCGTTACTGGTTCGGCGACGTCAACCGCATCTCTCCGGAGGCGCCAGTACCGGTCGTGCACGTGCAGCGCCAGGAAGATCGCCTGGGCGGCGCGGCGAACGTCGCGCGCAACGCGGTCGCGCTCGGCGCACAAGCGGGTCTGTTGTGCGTGGTCGGTCATGACGAGCCCGGCGAGCGCATCGTGCAGCTGCTCGACGAAAGCGGCGTGACGCCGCATCTCGAACGCGATCCGGCCTTGCTGACGACGATCAAGCTGCGCGTGCTGTCGCGTCAGCAGCAACTGCTGCGCGTCGATTTCGAAAACTCGCCGGCGCATGAAGTGCTGCTAGCGGGGCTTGCGCGTTTCGACGAACTGCTGCCGTCGCACGACGTGATCCTGATGTCCGACTACGCGAAGGGCGGCCTCACGCATGTCACGCAAATGATCGCGAAGGCGCACGCGGCCGGCAAACCGGTGCTCGTCGATCCGAAGGGCGACGACTGGGAGCGCTATCGCGGCGCGACGCTGATCACGCCGAATCGCGCGGAATTGCGCGAGGTCGTCGGACAGTGGAAGTCCGAGGAAGACCTGATCGCGCGTGTCACGAAGCTGCGCGCCGAACTCCAGTTCAAGGCGCTGCTGCTGACGCGCTCGGAGGAGGGCATGACACTCTTCGCCGACGATGGCATCCTGCACGCGTCGGCCGTTGCGCGCGAAGTGTATGATGTGTCGGGCGCGGGCGACACCGTGATCGCAACGCTTGCCGCGATGCTCGGCGCGGGTCTTTCTCTCGTCGACGCAGTCGGGCTCGCGAATCGCGCGGCCGGCATCGTGGTCGGCAAACTCGGCACCGCCACCGTCGACTACGACGAACTCTTCTCCTGATGCAGCCCGCGGGGCTGCCGTCGTCCGACGGACCAGCGGACCCCGCGGCGTTGACTGAACGAAGCTCACTACAAAGCTCACTACGGCAGGATCATCATGACCGTCATCGTCACCGGCGCGGCCGGTTTTATCGGCAGCAATCTCGTGAAGTCGCTCAACGAGCGCGGCGAACAACGCATCATCGCGGTCGATAACCTCACGCGCGCGGACAAGTTCAGGAATCTGGTCGATTGCGAAATCGACGACTATCTCGACAAAACCGAATTCGTCGAGCGCTTCAGGCGCGGCGACTTCGGCAAGGTGCGCGCGATTTTCCACGAAGGCGCCTGCTCGGACACGATGGAAACCGACGGCCGCTACATGATGGACAACAACTACCGCTATAGCCGCGACGTGCTCGACATCTGTCTCGCGCAGGACGTCCAGTTCCTGTATGCATCGTCGGCGGCGACGTATGGCGGCTCGAGCCGCTTCGTCGAGGAGCGCGAGGTCGAGCAGCCGCTCAACGTGTACGGCTATTCGAAGTTCCTGTTCGACCAGGTGATTCGCCGCGTGCTGCCCACGGCGAAAAGCCAGATCGTGGGCTTTCGTTATTTCAACGTGTACGGTCCGCGCGAAACGCATAAGGCGCGCATGGCATCGGTCGCGTTTCACAACTTCAATCAGTTCCGCGCCGAGGGCAAGGTCAAGCTGTTCGGCGAATACAACGGCTATGCGGCTGGTGAGCAGACGCGCGATTTCATCTCCGTCGAAGACGTCGTCAAGGTCAATCTGTTCTTCTTCGATCATCCGGAGAAGTCGGGCATTTTCAATCTCGGCACCGGCCGCGCGCAGCCGTTCAACGACATCGCGAGCACCGTGGTCAACACGCTGCGCGCGCTGAACAACGAGCCGGCGCTGTCGCTCGCGGATCAGGTGCAACGCGGACTGATCGAATACATTCCGTTCCCCGACGCGCTGCGTGGAAAGTACCAGTGCTTCACGCAGGCCGATCAGTCGAAGCTGCGCGCGGCCGGCTACGACGCGCCGTTTCTGAGCGTGCAGGAAGGTGTCGATCGTTACGTGCGCTGGCTGTTCGGCCAGGTGTAATTAGTACGCCGTCCTCTTTAAACTGGAATCTCCTGGCTGGTGATGGTCGCCGGCCAGTGGCAACAGGGAGATTCCAATATGTTTCGAAAAGTACTGGTTACCGCGGCGATGCTCGCCGCTTTCGGCCACGCGTATGCGGCGGTCGACGTCAATACGGCTAACGAAGACGCGCTGCGCGGCATCAAGGGCATCGGTCCGGCAAAAGCCAAAGCGATCGTCGACGAACGCAATGCGCACGGCCCGTTCAAGGACGCGGCCGATCTCGGCAAGCGCGTCAAGGGCATGGGCGGCCACACCATCGAGCGCCTGCAGGCGGAGGGTCTCGCTGTCGGACCGGCTGGCGCGGCTGCTAGCGCGCAGGTTGCGGCAGCTGCAGCGGCCAAGGAGCCGGCCGCTGCGGCCGCGCCGGCCGCCACGCAGAAGGGCGCCGCCGCAGTGGCGGTGAAGAAGTAAGCGGCCGCGAGCCTTGTGCGTGTCATGCCGACGAGCGGCTTGCGGCGCGCAGGGTCCGCGAACATCCCATTGCTCCGATTTGCACACACGACTTCCCGCGGCTCACAGCCGCGGGCTTTTTGCGCAGCAGGCGGCATGCATCCATGCGGACAGAAGGGCTGCAGGGCAGCGCCGGAGTTCGTGGTTTAGAATCGATAGATTGAAGACACTCTCTCGCGCATCGATCGCTGGACCCCATATGGCATACAAAACGATTGAAGACACGGTCGGCAACACGCCGCTCGTACAACTCGTCAGGCTTCCCGACGACGAGATCCGCAGCCGCAACAATGTGATCCTCGCGAAGCTCGAGGGCAACAACCCGGCGGGGTCGGTGAAGGACCGTCCGGCATTGTCGATGATCAAGAAGGCCGAAGCGCGCGGCCGCATCAAGCCGGGCGACACGCTGATCGAGTCGACCAGCGGCAATACCGGTATCGCGCTTGCAATGGCCGCGGCGGTCCGCGGCTACAAGATGGTGCTGATCATGCCGGAAGATCTGTCGGTGGAGCGCCGTCAGAGCATGGCGGCCTACGGCGCGGAAATCATTCTGACGCCGGTCAAAGGCGGCATGGAGTACGCGCGCGATCTCGCCGAGCAGATGCAGCGCGAAGGCAAGGGCATCATCCTCGATCAGTTCGCGAACCCGGACAATCCGGCTTCGCACATCGAAGGCACGGGCCCGGAAATCTGGCGCGACACGGAAGGGCGCATCACGCACTTTGTATCGTCGATGGGCACGACCGGCACGATCATGGGCGTGTCCACGTATCTGAAAGCGCTGAACCAGCAGATCGAAATTATCGGCGCGCAGCCGGAAGAGGGCTCGCGTATTCCGGGTATCCGCAAGTGGCCGGAAGCGTATCTGCCGAAAATTTTCGACCGTAGCCGCGTCGACCGTGTGGAGAACGTCAGCCAATCCGCGGCCGAGGCGATGGCGCGCCGGCTGGCGTCGGTCGAAGGCATCTTTGCGGGCATTTCGTCGGGCGGTGCGTGCGAAGTCGCGCTGCGCATCGCGCGTCAGGTCGAGAACGCGACGATCGTGTTCATCGTCTGCGACCGCGGCGACCGTTATCTGTCCACGGGAGTATTTCCCGCGTAAGCGGGTCGCCGGGCGCCTTCGCGGGCGCACGAGCCAATGAAAAGCGCCGGTCGAGCCGGCGCTTTTTTCCGTCCTTCAACGCGAGGCGTGCGCGCGACTCGCGGGGCGACTCACTGCGAATTTGAGTTCGACTGATCTGTCTGACCTTGCGACGCGCTGCCGTTGTTGACCGCCTTCGCGGCATTCGCAGTGTCGACTGCTTCCATCTGGGCCTTGACCTTCTGACCGAGTTGATACACCGCAAGCGCATAGAAAAAGCTGCGGTTGTAGCGGGTGAGCACGTAGAAGTTCTTCAGGCCGAGCACGAACTCCGTGCCGCGCCCCGGCGTCGGCAGATCGACCACCGTGACCGGCGTACCCGCTTCGGAAGCAATGTCGACGTTCGGCTCGTTCAGTACGAGACCGGCGCGCAGCAACTGGTCAAGGGGCCAGTGCGGCTCCGGCTGGCCAGTGGCCGCCGCCTGCGCGACACCGAGGCTGCCCGCGTCCGAGCCGATTCGCCATACCACCGGCCGGCCGCTTTCCCAGCCATTCTGGCGCAGATAATTCGCGACGCTGCCGATCGCGTCGGCATCGCTCGTGCGCAGATCGATGTGCTTGTTGCCCTCGTAGTCGACCGCGTACTGGACGATGCTGCTCGGCAGGAACTGCGGAATGCCGATCGCGCCCGTGTATGAACCGAGCACCGTGTTCGGGTCGATCTGCGCGTCGCGCGTCCAGACCAGGTAGTCTTCGAGATTCTTGCGGAAGGTCGCCTGGCGGTCCGCGCGATTCGCGGTGTTCGGATAATCGAAGCTCAGCGTGGTCAGCGCATCGAGCACGCGGAAATTACCCATGTAGCGACCGTAGATCGTCTCGACGCCGATAATGCCGACGACCATCTCCGGCGGCACGCCGAACTCCTGATACGCGCGCTGCAGCGTGGCCCGGTTCTCGCGCCAGAACTGCACGCCGGCATTGACGCGCACCGGGTCGAGGAAGCGCGCCTGATACGAGCGCCAGTTCTTGACCGACGGCGTCGGCGACGGCGTGACCAGCTTCACCGCGGTCGCCGAGTAGCTGACGCCGGCGAACAGCGCGTGCAGCGACGCTTCGTCGAAATCGTAGCGCGCGACCATCTCGTTGATGAACGCATCGACGTTCGCGTTGTTCGCATAGCGCTGCGGAATGATCTCTTCCTCAAACGTTTGCCCTTGCGGTACCGGCTGTTGCGGCTGGCTCTGCGCGAGCTGCACCGATGCTTTGCGCGTGGCGCTTTGTGCGTTCGCGGGACTTGCCGCGATGAACATGCACGATGCGACGGTCAGTGAGGCGGCGAGGTTCTTGAGGCGAAGCCGGTTGCGTGGGGATCCTGCGGACAGAGCAAGCTTGACGGTCATGGTGAGCAGTGAGCGCGATGCGTGAAAGGCTGGAAGCAGTCGGAAAGCGGCAGGAACGAAACGGCGAATAACGGGTCGGGGAAGTATACCCGACGGCTTCCGCAAAACCGTGCTGAATCGGCGACAGCGGTGTCGTGTGGTAACTTGACGAATGTAGGCGCGCGGGGGCGCGCGCCGCTCGACGGAGACACGCCGCGCGCGCAATTGATGCGCCGCGCCGTAGAAGAGACGCACAACACAAACTATGGCAACAGGTTTCTATTCCCACCCCGACTGTCTGCTGCATGACATGGGACAGTGGCATCCCGAGTGCCCCGCGCGCCTGCAGGCGATCGAGGATCAGTTGATCGCGAGCCGCATCGACGCGCTGATCGAGCGCGAGTCGGCGCCGCTCGTCGACGAGGCCGCGCTGCTGCGCGTGCACACGCAGGCGCACGTCGACTACATCCGCGGTCGCTCGCCGGTCGAGGGCGTCGCCGAAATCGATCCCGACACGACGATGAACCCGCACACGTTGCGGGCCGCGTTGCGCGCGGCGGGCGCGGCCGTGGCCGCCACCGACGCGGTGATCGAAGGCCGCTACGACAACGCGTTCTGCAGCGTGCGCCCGCCCGGCCATCACGCGGAGCCGGCGCGCGCGATGGGCTTCTGCTTCTTCAACAACGTCGCGATCGCCGCACGCCACGCGCTCGACGTGCATGGTCTCGCGCGGGTCGCCATCATCGACTTCGACGTGCATCACGGCAACGGTACCGAGGCCGCATTCGCGGGCGACCCGCGCGTGCTGATGTGCAGCATCTTTCAGCACCCGTTCTATCCGTTCACGGGCGCCGACAACCAGGCGTCCAACATGTGCAACGTGCCCATGCCGGCGCGCTCGAACGGCATGGCCGTGCGCGAAGCGGTCGATATGCTGTGGTTGCCGCGCCTGCACGAGTTCAGGCCGGAGATGCTGTTCATCTCGGCCGGCTTCGACGCGCATCGTGAGGATGACCTTGGCAACATGGGCCTCGTCGAAGACGATTACGCGTGGATTACCGACCAGGTGTGCGAGATCGCGCGGCGCTATGCGCGCGGGCGCATCGTCAGTTGTCTCGAGGGCGGCTACAACCTGTCGGCGCTCGGGCGCAGCGTGGTCGCGCACGTGCGCTCGCTCGCGGAGATCTGAGCCATGAACGTCAACCCCGTCAACACCGGCGACGCGTCGCTGGTCACCATCGAACCCGACGCGTATCGCGTACCGGGCGTCGTGCGCGTAACGATGAACCGGCCCGATGCGTTCAACGCGCTGTCCGAAGCGCTGCTCGACGAACTTCAGCAGACGCTGACCGACATCGCGAAGACCGATGCCCGCGTGGTCGTGATCGCCGGCGCGGGCCGCGCATTCTGCGCCGGGCACGACCTGAAGGAAATGCGCGCGGCGCCGTCGCTCGCGTACTACCAGCAGCTGTTCGCGCGCTGCACGAAGCTGATGCTGACGATCCAGCGCCTGCCGCAGCCGGTGATCGCGCGCGTGCACGGCATCGCGACCGCGGCCGGCTGCCAGCTCGTCGCCATGTGCGATCTCGCGGTCGCCGCCGAGACCGCGCGCTTCGCCGTATCGGGCGTGAACCTCGGGTTGTTCTGCGCGACACCGTCGGTGCCGCTGTCGCGCAACCTGTCGCGCAAGGCCGCGCTCGAAATGCTGCTGACCGGCGATTTCATCGACGCCGCCGAAGCCCGCAAGCAGGGGCTCGTGAACCGCGTCGCCCCAGCCGATGCACTCGACGACGAAGTCGCGCGGCTCGCCGCGAGCATCTGCGCGAAGCCGGTCGAAGCGGTCAGCGCGGGCAAGGGCCTGTTCTACCGCCAACTCGAAATGGGCATCGAGGCCGCGTACCAGCTCGCCGGGCAGACGATGGCCTGCAACATGATGGACGACTCGGCGCTCGAAGGCGTGCAGGCTTTCATCGACAAACGCGCGCCGGAGTGGAAGCGCTAGCCGACGGCTACCACGCGCCGCATCTTCTCAACTCCGTCCCACCGACCGTCTTTCAATCCAATCGACCAACCCCGCGATCACCCGATCGCGGTCGAGGTCATTCATCGTCTCGTGATAGCTGCCCTCGTGCAGCGTGAGCGTCTTGTCAGGCGAACCCGCGTGCTCGCCGAACGCGCGGCTGCCGTCGGGCTCGGTCAGTTTGTCGTCGGTGCCGTGAAACACGAGCAGCGGCATGCGCAGCCCCGCGCGGCCACGTTCGATGCGCGCCATCGCCAGCAACAACTCGGCACCCGTGCGCGCCGGAATCGCGTCGTGATGCACGAGCGGATCGTTGAGGTTGGCTTTGACGACCGGCTGAAGGCGCGACAGCAGCGCGGGGTCGATCTTCATCGCCGGGAAGCCCGGATAGACGCGGCTGATCACCTGGCTCAGCGCGAGCATCCACTTCGGCACGTCGCGCCCCGGCGCAAGCGCGGGGCTCGACAGGATCAGGCCACTCAGGCGCCTCCCGCTGGCGTCGAGACGTTCGATCGCGTACAGCGCGGCCACCGCGCCACCCATGCTGTGGCCCATCAGGAAGAGCGGCGCGCAGCTTTGCGCGGCGGCGTCGAGCAGCGCCTGCGCATCGAGCAAGTAGTCGTCGAAGCGTTTCACATAGACGCGCCTGCCGGGCGCGTGGCCGTGGCCGCGAAGATCGACCGCGACGAGTTCGATGCCCGCCGCGTTGAGCCGGTCCGCCACGGCCGCGTAACGGCCGGCGTGCTCGGCGAGGCCGTGCAGCAGCGCGACCGTCGCGCGTATCGGCCCGTTCGGCTGCCAGCGATACAGCGGCAACTCGATGCCATCGGCGGTCGTGACCGACGCGCGCTGCGGCGCTTCCTTATTAAGACTGCCGGCGCTCGCGCGCACCGTGTGGCTCGGGGAAGTTTGCATGGCGGTAGGCTGTGCGGAAGGGGGTGGTCCGATCATAGTCGGAGCGGCGCGATGCGCGAGAGCTTTTGTACGTAACGCGCGGCTCTAATGCCCTTTGGTTATGAAAAGATCGGAATTGATTATTAAAGGGTATGTCGGCGCTGCGGTAGAATGGCGACCTTAAATCCCAAATAAAAGAAACGGCGGCCGCTTGTCGGGAGCACGACGCTCGCCGGCAGCCTCCGCCGTTTTCGTTTGTCCATGATCGAAATACGCAATGTTTCCCAGCGGTTCGCCGGACCCCGGGGCTGGGTCGAGGCGCTGCACAACGTCAATCTGACGATTCCGGCGGGCGAGGTGTTCGGCATCATCGGCCGCAGCGGCGCGGGCAAGAGCACGCTCGTGCGCACGATCAACCTGCTGACCCGCCCATCCGAGGGCAACATCCTAGTCAACGGCCGCGATCTGACGACGCTGCCCGCCGCGCAACTGCGCGACGCGCGTCGCGAGATCGGCATGATCTTCCAGCACTTCAATCTGTTGTCGTCGCGCACCGTGTACGAGAACGTCGCGCTGCCGCTCGAACTGGCCGGCATGAAGCGCGACGAAATCGAGGCGAACGTGCTGCCGCTGCTCGAACTCGTCGGTCTGTCGGCGCAGAAGGACCGCTATCCGGCCCAGATCAGCGGCGGGCAGAAGCAGCGCGTGGGCATTGCGCGGGCGCTGGCGAGCAAGCCGAAGGTGCTGCTGTCGGACGAGGCGACCTCGGCGCTCGACCCCGAGACCACGCGCGCCATTCTTGATTTGCTCAAGCGCATCAACCGCGAACTGAACCTGACGGTCGTGCTGATCACACACCAGATGGACGTGATCAAGCAGGTCTGCGATCGCGTCGCGGTGCTCGACGCGGGCCGCGTCGTCGAACAGGGCAAGGTGATCGACGTGTTCCTGCAGCCGCACCACGAAGTCACTCGCGCGCTGATCGGCGACGTGATCGCGCAGGACTTGCCGCCCGCCATGAAGGCGCGCGTCGCGCAGCGCCTGAAGACCGGCAGCGGCCATCTGCTGCGCCTCGCGTTCACCGGTTCGGGCGTGGATCAGCCGATCCTATCGGAGACGATTCGCCGTTACGAGCTCGACTTCAATATCCTGCACGGCCAGATCGACGAGATCCAAGGGCAGGCGTTCGGCTCGCTCGCGGTTCTGGCGGGCGGCGATCCGGCCAAGGTCGCGCAGGCGCTCACGTTTCTGCGCGAGCAGGGTGTCGTAGTGGAGGAGCTCTCGCATGTTGAGTGAAATGTTCGATATGTTCGTCCAGTCGTTCTGGGAGACGCTGATCATGGTCGGCATCTCCGGACTGATTGGCGCCGTGGTTGGCGTGCCGCTCGGCGTGCTGCTGTATCTGACCGACCGCCAGGGCGTGCTCGAAAACGTCGCCGTCAATCGGGTGATGGGCGTGATCGTCAATGCGGTGCGCTCCACACCGTTCATCATCCTGCTGGTCGCGGTGATTCCGTTTACGCGGCTCGTGGTCGGTTCGTCGATCGGCACGGCCGCCGCGATCGTGCCGCTGACGATCGCCGCCGCGCCGTTCATCGCGCGTCTCGTCGAAACGGCGCTCCGCGAAGTCGACCGCGGCCTCATCGAGGCCGCTCAGGCGATGGGCGCGACCACCAGCCAGATCGTCTTCAAGGTGCTGTTGCCGGAATCGCTGCCGGGCGTGGTCGCCGGTTTGACGATCACATTCGTGTCGCTGGTCGGCTATTCGGCGATGGCCGGCGCGATCGGCGGCGGTGGCCTTGGCGACCTCGGCATCCGCTACGGTTATCAGCGCTTCCTGCCGGAAGTGATGCTCGCGGTCGTGCTGATTCTGATCGTGTTCGTGCAACTGGTGCAGTCGTTTGGGGATTGGCTCGTGCGTCGTTTGAGCCATAAGTAAACAAGGGCGTTCGGAAGCCCGCTCATAGAGATTCGGAAAAGGTCCATCATGCAACGTCGCCTCATTCTCAAGTTGGCCGCCGCGCTCGGCGCGGCAACGCTGTTCGCCACCACCGCGGCGCATGCCGAAGACACGATCAAGGTCGGCGTCACCGGCGGCCCGCACGCGCAGATCATGGACGTCGTGAAGACGGTCGCCGCGAAGAACGGCCTCACCATCAAGATCGTCGAATTCTCCGATTACGTGCAGCCGAACGCGGCGCTCGGGAGCGGCGATCTGGACGCGAACAGCTACCAGCACGACCCGTACTTGCAGGCGCAGGTGAAGGACCGTGGCTACAAGCTGATCCGTGTCGCCGATACGGTCACGTACCCGATGGGCATCTATTCGAAGAAAGTGAAGTCGCTCGCCGAACTGCAGCCGGGCGCGAAGATCGCCGTACCGAACGATCCGACCAACGGCGGCCGCGCGCTTTTGCTGCTGCAGAAGCAGGGCTTGCTGAAGCTGCGCGCCGATGCGGGATTGAAGGCGACACCGCTCGATATCATCGACAATCCGAAGAAGCTGAAGATCGTCGAGCTCGACGCGGCGCAGATTCCGCGTTCGCTCGCCGACGTCGATGCCGCCGCGATCAACACCAACTTCGCGATGGAAGCGGGCTTGAAGCCGAAGCAGGACGCCATCGCGATCGAGGACCCGAAGGGTCCGTACGTAAACGTGATCGCGATTCGCGAAGCGGACAAGAACAAGCCGTGGGTCGCGAAGCTCGTCGCGGCGTACCACTCGCCGGAAGTGAAGCAGTTCGTCGACAGCAAATTCGGCGGCTCGGTGATCACCTCCTGGTGATGCAATGATCCACGAACCAAGCAGAACACGACGGCAATGGGAAATTAGAGGTCGCAGTCGGAACCCGGGGTTGTTTCCCGGGTTTTTTAGAGATTAAAATAGAACGATCGTTCGATATTGCCGTCACGCCGCGGAGGAGCGATATCCTTCCGCAAAGCGCCCGCGACACGGCTGCCATGAGGGCAGTCGCTATAATGTTTGTCGGGTTGACGTATTCGTAACTTTGGAGCGTGTGCATGAAAATTCTGGTGCCAGTGAAAAGAGTGGTCGACTACAACGTGAAGGTCCGCGTGAAATCGGACGGTACGGGCGTCGATATTGCGAACGTGAAAATGTCGATGAATCCGTTCGATGAAATCGCGGTTGAAGAGGCGGTGCGGCTGAAGGAAGCGGGTATCGCGACCGAAGTAATCGCCGTGTCGGCCGGTGTGACGCAGTCGCAGGAAACGCTGCGCACCGCGCTCGCGATCGGCGCGGACCGCGCGATCCTGATCGAATCGAACGAAGATCTGCAGCCGCTCGCAGTCGCGAAGCTGCTCAAGGCGCTGGTCGACAAGGAGCAGCCGCAACTGGTGATCCTCGGCAAGCAGGCGATCGACGACGATTCGAACCAGACCGGCCAGATGCTCGCCGCGCTGGCGAACCTGCCGCAGGCGACGTTCGCGTCGAAGGTGGTCGTGGCGGATGGCAAGGCCACGGTGTCGCGTGAAGTGGATGGCGGCGCGGAAACGCTGTCGCTGACGCTGCCGGCCGTGATCACGACCGATCTGCGCCTGAACGAGCCGCGCTACGTGACGCTGCCGAACATCATGAAGGCCAAGAAAAAGCCGCTGGAAACGGTGAAGCCCGAAGACCTCGGCGTCGATGTCACGCCGCGTCTGAAGACGCTGAAGGTCGCCGAGCCTCCGAAGCGCTCCGCCGGTGTGAAGGTGCCGGACGTGAAGACGCTGGTCGAGAAGCTGAAGACCGAAGCCAAGGTGCTGTGAGGAGACGCAAGAAATGACGAATCTGGTTAACCTGGTAGTAGCAGAACACGATAACGCGTCGATCAAGACCGCGACGCTGAACACGATCGCCGCGGCACAGAAGATCGGCGGTGAGATTCACGTGCTGGTCGCCGGGCATAACGCGCAGGCTGCGGCCGATGCCGCGGCGAAGATCGCCGGCGTCGCCAAGGTACTGCTCGCCGACGCGCCGCAACTCGAAGCGGGTCTCGCGGAAAACGTCGAAGCGACGGTGCTGACGCTTGTGCAAGATGCGGCCAGGAACTACACGCACATCCTCGCGCCGGCTACCGCGTACGGCAAGAACGTCGCGCCGCGTATCGCCGCAAAGCTCGACGTCGCGCAGATCAGCGACATCACCGCGGTGGACAGCGCCGACACGTTCGAGCGTCCGATCTACGCGGGCAACGCCATTGCGATCGTGCAATCGGCTGATCCGATCAAGGTCATCACCGTGCGCTCGACCGGTTTCGACGCCGTCGCAGCCGAAGGCGGCAGCGCAGCGGTCGAAAAGATCGAAGCCGCAGCCGACGCAGGCATCTCGCAGTTCGTGAGCCGCGAAGTGACGAAGCTCGATCGTCCGGAACTGACGAGCGCGAAGATCATCGTGTCCGGTGGCCGGGGTCTGGGCAATGGCGAGAACTACACGAAGGTGCTCGAGCCGCTGGCCGACAAGCTCGGCGCGGCACTGGGCGCATCGCGCGCAGCGGTCGACGCGGGCTTCGTGCCGAACGACTATCAGGTCGGCCAGACCGGCAAGATCGTCGCGCCGCAACTGTATGTCGCGGTCGGCATCTCGGGTGCGATCCAGCATCTGGCCGGCATGAAGGACTCGAAGGTCATCGTCGCGATCAACAAGGACGAAGAAGCGCCGATCTTCAGCGTGGCCGACTACGGCCTCGTCGGCGATCTGTTCACCATCGTGCCGGAACTCGTGAAGGAACTCGGCTAAGCGCCGCGGCGGTTGAAACAGGCCGCGGAGAACAAGCGAAGGGCGCTGGACCGACCAAGTCCCGCGCCCTTTTTTCATATCAAGGGAGGAGAACCGAAATGAGCTATACGGCGCCCGTCAAGGACATGCTGTTCGTGATGAAAGAACTGGCCGGACTCGAAGACATCGCGAAGCTGCCCGGCTTCGAAGACGCGAACCTCGACACGGCGCAGGCCGTGCTCGGCGAGTCGGCGAAACTGTGCGGCGAAGTGCTTGCGCCGCTGAACGTCGACGGCGATCGCAACCCGAGCAGCTGGAAGGATGGCGTCGTCACCGCGACGCCCGGTTTCAGGGACGCGTTCCGCCAGTTCGCCGAGGGCGGCTGGCAGGGTGTGCAGCACCCGCTCGACTACGAAGGACAGGGGTTGCCGAAGCTGATCGGGACGCCATGCGTCGAAATGCTCAACGCATCGAATCTGTCGTTCGCGTTGTGTCCTTTGCTGACCGACGGCGCGATCGAAGCACTACTGACCGCCGGCAGCGAAGCGCAGAAACAGACCTTCGTGCCGAAGCTGATTTCAGGCGAATGGACCGGCACGATGAACCTGACCGAACCGCAGGCGGGCTCCGATCTCGCGCTGGTGCGCACGCGCGCCGAGCCGCTGGGCGACGGTTCGTTCAAGCTGTTCGGCACGAAGATTTTCATTACCTGGGGCGAGCACGACATGGCGAAGAACATCGTCCATCTCGTCCTTGCGCGCACGCCTAACGCGCCCGATGGTGTGAAGGGCATTTCGCTGTTCCTCGTGCCGAAGTTTCTCGTCAACGAGGACGGCTCGCTCGGCGAGCGCAACGATGTGCATTGCGTGTCGATCGAGCACAAGCTCGGCATCAAGGCGAGCCCGACCGCGGTGCTGCAGTTCGGCGATCACGGCGGCGCGATCGGTCAGTTGATCGGCGAAGAGAATCGCGGCCTCGAATACATGTTCATCATGATGAATGCCGCGCGTTTCGCGGTCGGCATGCAAGGCGTCGCGATTTCGGATCGCGCGTATCAGAAGGCGGTCGCGTATGCGAAGGAGCGCGTGCAGAGCCGCCCCGTGGATGGCTCCGCGAAGCAGTCGGTCGCGATCATCCAGCACCCGGACGTGCGCCGCATGCTGTCGACGATGCGCTGCCTCACCGAGGCGTCGCGCGCGCTCGCGTACGTCGCGGCCTCGCACTGCGATATCGCGCATCGTCATCCTGACGACGCGACGCGTGCCAAGCATCAGGCGATCTACGAATACCTGGTGCCGATCGTGAAGGGCTGGAGCACGGAATTGTCAATCGACGTGACGAGTCTCGGCGTGCAGGTGCATGGCGGCATGGGCTTCATCGAGGAAACCGGCGCCGCGCAGTACTACCGCGACGCGCGCATTCTGCCGATCTACGAAGGCACGACCGCGATCCAGGCCAATGACCTGATTGGTCGCAAGACGCTGCGCGACGGCGGTAAGGTCGCGAAGGAACTGCTTGCTGGTATCGCCGAAACGGTCGAAGCGCTCGGCGCGCAGCAGGGCGCGGCGTTCGCGTCGATGCGGACGCAACTCGCTGAGGGTCAGCGGGCGCTTGGCGCCGTCGTCGATTTCGTCGTCGCGAATGCGAAGGGCGATCCAAATGCGGTGTTCGCGGGCAGCGTGCCCTATCTGAAGCTCGCGGGCATCGTGCTAGGCGGCTGGCAGATGGCGCGTGCGCAGCTTGCGGCAGCGGCGAGGCGCGACGAGGATCCCGCGTTTCATGACGCGAAGATTGCGACCGCGCGGTTTTACGCCGAGCATGTGCTGCCGCAGGCGGCGGCGCTCGAAGTGGCGATCGTCAGCGCGAAGGGTGGCGAGGGCGTGCTGGCTTTGTCGGAAGACCAGTTCTAAGCATGCCTCGGTGCCTGCCGCGATTGCGGCGGCACCTTGGAAAACAAACAGCGCCTCGCGAGGCGCCGTTTGTTTTTGCCGCTGCTGTTTGTTGCCGCGTGCGCTTGCGGCCAGGGCCGCGTCAGCGCACGCACTCGAACTCACGCATACGCCGGCCGATGTTCGCCCGCGGTCTCGCCGAGATAGCGATGCACCGACAGATCGTCCGCGCGGATCGCCGGTTGCTTGCCCGACATCAGGTCGGCGAGCAGTTGGCCTGAGCCGCACGACATCGTCCAGCCGAGCGTGCCGTGGCCGGTGTTCAGGAACAGGTTCGGCACCGGCGTGCGGCCGACGATCGGCGTGCTGTCCGGCGTCATCGGCCGTAGACCGGTCCAGAACGTCGCCTTCGACGTGTCGCCGCCGCCCGGGAACAGGTCGTTCACCGAAAGCTCGAGCGTCTTGCGGCGCGCCTCGCGCAGTGATTTGTCGAAGCCCACGACCTCGGCCATGCCGCCGACGCGAATCCGGTCATCGAAGCGCGTGATCGCGATCTTGTAGGTCTCGTCGAGCACGGTCGACACCGGCGCGGCAGCCGCGTCGACGATCGGCGCGGTGATCGAATAGCCCTTCAGCGGATAGACCGGAATCTTCACGATACCGTCGAGGAAACGCGTCGAGTACGAGCCGAGCGCCACCACGAACGAGTCCGCGCGCACCAGTTCGCCGCCGCACTGCACGCCGGCGATGCGGCCGCCCGCCATCGCGAGCGCGTCGATCGGCGTGTTGTAGCGGAACTTGACGCCCAGTTGCTCGGCTAGTGCCGCGAGTCGCGTCGTGAACATCTGGCAGTCGCCGGTTTCGTCGCCGGGCAGGCGCAGGCCACCGGTGAGCTTGTGCGACACCGCGGCGAGCGCCGGTTCGGCCTTGCCGAGTTGGTCGGCGCTCAGCAGTTCGTACGGCACGTTGGCTTCCTGCAGCACGGCGATGTCTTTCGCGGCGCCGTCGAACTGCTGCTGCGTGCGAAATACCTGCAGCGTGCCACCGGTGCGGCCTTCGTACTGGATGCCAGTGTCGGCGCGCAGCGCCTGCAGGCAGTCGCGGCTGTATTCGGCGAGCCGCACCATGCGGCCCTTGTTCACCGCATAGCGCGGCGCCGTGCAGTTCTGCAGCATCTGCCACATCCATTGCAGCTGGAACGCGGTGCCGTCGAGGCGGATCGCGAGCGGCGCGTGCTTCTGGAACATCCACTTGACGGCCTTCAGCGGCACGCCCGGCGCGGCCCACGGCGACGCGTAGCCCGGCGAGATCTGGCCCGCGTTGGCAAAGCTGGTTTCGAGCGCCGGGCCGGCCTCGCGATCGATGACGGTCACTTCGTGACCGGCGCGTGCGAGGTAGTACGCGCTCGTTACACCGACGACGCCACTGCCCAAAACGACGACTCGCATAGCTGCTCCAGATATCCAAAAATTGAGTGAGGGCAAGGCGCGTTTCGCTGGATTCGATCTGCTTCGATTCAACGAGCTGCAACGTGAGGTGAAATGCCGTCTGCCCAGTGTTAACCGCTATACTATTAACAGTGAAGCAGGTTTTGTTATCGTATTTTCATCATTTTCAGCAAAAACACTATGCGTACCCAGCGCCATCCCGTGCGGGCTCTCGATAAGCTCGATCACAAGATCCTGCGGCTCCTGCAGCAGGACGGCCGTATGGCGATGAAGGACCTGGCGGAACGGGTCGGTCTGTCGGTGACACCTTGCATCGAGCGCGTCAAGCGGATGGAGCGCGACGGCGTGATCACCGGCTACTACGCGCGCGTGAATCCGGCAGAACTGGGCGCGGCGCTGCTGGTGTTCGTCGAGATCACGCTCGATCACAAGAGCGGCAACATGTTCGACCAGTTCCGCCGCGAGGTGCAGAAGATCCCCGAGGTGCTCGAGTGCCACCTCGTGTCGGGCGATTTCGACTATCTGATCAAGGCGCGCATCGGCGAAATGGCCGACTACCGCAAGTTGCTCGGCGACATCCTGCTGCAGTTGCCGGGGGCGGTGCAGTCGAAGAGCTATGTGGTGATGGAGGAAATCAAGGAGACGCTGACGATCGCGGTTACCGACTAAGTGCCTGATCGCTGACGGGGCTGGTCGCGCATCTCGCGGCACACGAAGTGCTCGACAAACGGCGTAGATACTGTATATTTATACAGGTGTTTGCGCCGTTTTCTTTTGGCGCTTCCTGTTTGCGCTTGCTTTGCGTGGCCCGCCGTGGATGACCCCAACACCCCTGACATTCCCGAATTTCCGATCGCGCCGCCGGCGCCTCGCAAGGGGCGCGGTGCGGTCACGAACCTCCAGGGCCGCTACGAAGTCGACCAGCGCGAGGCCGTCGACGACGGCTGGCAGGCGGCCGACGAAGACGGCGAGCCGAAGCTCCTGCGCACGCAGGTGTTCGAGGAGCGCGCGAAAACCATCCTCACACGCAACGCGTCGCCGGACATTCCGTTCAATGTGTCGCTGAATCCGTATCGCGGTTGCGAGCACGGCTGTATCTATTGCTTCGCGCGGCCCACGCACAGCTACCTGGGCTTGTCGCCGGGGCTCGATTTCGAGAGCCGCATTTACGCGAAGATCAACGCGCCCGAACTGCTCGAGCGGGAACTGTCGAAGAAATCCTATGTGCCCGAGCCGATCGCGCTCGGCGTCGCGACCGACGCATGGCAGCCGGCCGAACGCGACTTGCGACTTACGCGTCGGGTGATCGAGGTACTCAGCGAGCGCAATCACCCGTTCGCGGCGATCACCAAATCGTCGCTGATCGAGCGCGATATCGACCTGCTCGCGCCGATGGCGGAGCGCGGGCAATTCATGGCCGCGATCACGATCACCACGCTGGACGCCGACATCGCGCGCACGCTCGAACCGCGCGCGGCCACGCCGTCGCGCCGCCTGCGCACGATCCGTACGCTCAGCGAGGCGGGCATTCCGGTCGGCGTGAGCATCGCGCCAGTGATCCCGTTCGTCACCGAACCGGACATGGAGCGCGTGCTCGAAGCGTGCGCGGAAGCGGGCGCCAGCAACGCGAGCTATATCGTGCTGCGCTTGCCGTGGGAGGTCGCGCCACTGTTCAAGGATTGGCTGAGCGCACACTTCCCGGATCGGGCCGAGCGCGTGATGAACCGTGTGCACGACATGCGGGGCGGCAAGGATTACGACTCGTCGTTCTCGACCCGCATGAAGGGAGAGGGGTTATGGGCGGATCTGCTCAAGCAGCGCTTTCAAAAGGCCGCGCGCCGGTTGGGGCTGAGCGGGCGTGACCGCGGCATTCTCGACATGTCGCACTTTCGCCGGATCGAGTCGCCGCGAGCCGAGCAGGCGAGCGCACCGGCGCCTGACAATCCACAATTGAGGCTTTTCTAGCGAGCAGGAATGCCTGCTGGGCCCACGGGTGTTACTGCGAAATCGCTTTGGCCGCTTCGACCTGGCTTTCGAAGTAGGTCTGGAAGGCGAGCGCGAGACCGGTCATCAACAGAAACGCACCAATGAGCAGCGAAAAGATCACGACGAAAATGACCGTCCAGCCTGAGCGGCTTTTGCGTTGCGTGTGGGCGTTGAATTGCGCATCCCATTTCTGATCCGGACGCAGCCCGTAGACGAGCGCGGCCAGAAACGCAGCGAACAGTGAAACCGCACCGATCGACGCGAGCACCCAGCCGAGGATCGACGCGCGCTCGGTGGCGATCAGCAGCATCACGCCGGGAATGCCGATCAGCGTGCCGAGCAGATGCGTCCAGCCGAAGATGTCCCGGATGCCATATAGATAGAAGCGGTGGGCGCCGAGGCTGCCGAACAGGAACGCCAGCGCGGCGGTGAGCGTCTTGGATCTGAAGCGCGGGGAGGTCGAGTCAAAGGTGGACATGAACGCGTGGGCAGAGTGACAGGCGGTCGAAAGGAGCGGTGTGCCGCAGGGCGCGGACCGACGCGCATTCTACGCCTGCGGCGGGCGGGTGGTTACGTTGAGGGCGAGCGCCCGCGCTGAAAGCGGGGCGGCGGCATGCGCCGGAACTGGCAGAAGACCAGTGCAGCCGCTCAGCCGGACATACATGCTTCCGCGCTCTACGGCGCCGAATACGTGACGCGATAGATCGCGCCGGCGGTATCGTCGCTGATCAGTAGCGAACCGTCCGGCAGCGGCAGCACGTCGGCGGGACGGCCCCACACCGATTCGCCGGGTTGCAGCCAGCCTTCGGCAAAGACTTGCTGGCGTGCGTGGCTGCCGTCAGGGTCGGTGATCACGCGCACCACGCGGTAGCCTACCTTCTTGCTGCGGTTCCACGAGCCGTGCTCGGCGATGAAGATATTGTTGCGGTAGTCGGGCGGAAACATTGGGCCGTCGTAGAAGCGCATGCCAAGCGCCGCCACGTGCGCGCCAAGCTTGACCACGGGCGGCGTGAAGTCGCTGCACGGATGATCCTTGCCGAACTCGGGGTCGGGCGTGTCGCCGCCGTGACAGTACGGAAAGCCGAAGTTCATGCCGACTCGTGACGCACGGCTGAGCTTGTCGCTCGGAATGTCGTCGCCGAGCAGGTCGCGACCGTTGTCGGTGAACCACAGTTCGTGGGTGACCGGATGCCACGCGAAGCCAACCGAATTGCGGACGCCGCGCGCGACGACCTCGTAGTGGCTACCGTCCGGGTCCATGCGGCCAATCAGCGCAAAGCGGTCCGGATCTCTCTGGCAAATGTTGCACGGCGCGCCTTGCGGCACGTACAGCTTGCCATCTGGGCCGAACGCGATGAATTTCCAGCCATGATGCGTGTCCGTCGGCAGCTTGTCGGTGACGACGACCGGTTTCGGCGGATCGTTCAGGTGCGAGTCGATCGCATCGAAGCGCACGATTTTCGACACGGCCGACACGTACAGCGCGCCATCGCGCCACGCGATACCGGCGGGCATCTGCAGCCCGGACGCGATCACGTGGCGGCCCGTCACGCGGCCGTTCCGCAGTTCGAGCGCATAGACGTGCCCATCGTTGCTGCCCACGTACAGAATGCCCTTGGGCGATAACGTCATCGCGCGTGCGCTCGGCACGTCGTCCGACAACACCTCGATGTGAAAGCCAGGCGGCAGTTTAATTTTCTCGATGGGTAGCGCGGCGTTTGCCGTCAACGCCTGCGCGGTGAGCAACGTGGCCGCCGCCACGCGTAGAATCCGGCTGCGCGGGGTGCGCGAAAGTCCAGCAAAGCGCACGAAAAAAGCAAAAAAGGCGAATGGAAACAGGAGGTTCAGTTGGCGTTGCACACGCGCTCCTTCAGGTAATTCGGGCGTTTGAGCGGGTTCTCGCACCTCTTGTAGAAGGCCGGTGCAGCCCGGTTCCTCAGTTTATCCCGGTAAGTGTTTGTTATGGCGTCGGTTTCCCGCTATAATCGCGTGTTTCAGTCGTTCCGAACCCCGGTTTTCAAGGATTCTAGTATGGTCATCATCCGCTTGGCTCGTGGCGGCTCCAAGAAGCGCCCGTTCTACAACATCGTCGCCACCGACTCGCGCAGCCGTCGTGACGGCCGCTTCATCGAGCGCGTCGGTTTCTACAATCCGGTCGCTACGAAGGGCGAGTCCCTACGTATCGCTCAGGATCGCCTGACGTACTGGCAAGGTGTTGGCGCGCAGCTGTCGCCGACCGTCGAGCGTCTCGTGAAGGAAGCCCAAAAGGCACAGCCGGCTGCTTGATATGGCAGCCCGCGGGCGTATCGTCGTCGGTTCGGCCGGCGGCTCGCGCAACTCGCGTGAGCAGTCCGATGCGCAATTTGTGTTACTGAAGCAGACGCCAAAGCCGGCTGCGAAGTTGTTGTCGAGGTTATTCGATGTCTGAGCGTGATTCCGGCAGTTCTGGTAGCGCCAAGGCAGCTTCGCGCGCAAAGGCGTCTGGTCAGGCGTCGTTCGGCGCATTCGTCCGCAAGCCGGTCGAACGAACCGACGGCAAGGTGAAAGAGGCGCAGGCCAAGGTAGCGAACGCTGGTTCCGAAGCTGCAGAAATGCGCATCGAAACGGCGGCGAGCTGGCCGGCCGATGCGGTCGAAGTCGGCGCAATCGTCGACGCGTATGGTCTCAAAGGCTGGGTCAAGGTGGCCGCGCATGCGGATGCCGGGCAGGGAGGCGACGCCTTGCTGAGCGCGAAGCGCTGGTGGCTGCTGAAAGGCCAGGAGCGCAAATCGGCGCCGACCTTGCAGGCCAAAACGCACAGCGACAGCGTGGTCGCCCGTCTGGGTGGCGTCGCTGACCGCGATGTGGCGCTGGCTTTGCGCGGCTCTCGCGTGTACATCAGCCGTAGCGAATTTCCGGCGCTCGAAGCCGACGAATTCTACTGGGTCGATCTGATCGGCCTGGACGTGGTGAATCTCGCTGGGCTCAGCCTCGGCAAGGTCGCCAGCATGATCGACAACGGCGCGCAGTCGGTGCTGCGCATCGAATACCCGGCTACCGATAGAAGCAGCAAGCCGATCGTAGGCGAGCGTTTGATCCCGTTCGTCGGCGTCTTTGTCAAAACGGTGGACCAGACGGCCAAGCAGATCGTCGTCGACTGGGAAGCTGACTATTGAAATCTATCGTTGAGTGGGGAGAGCGATGCAATTCGATGTCGTGACGCTCTTTCCAGAAATGTTCCGCGCGCTGACTGACTGGGGTATCACCAGCCGGGCCGCGAAGCAGCAGCGTTATGGGTTGCGTACGTGGAATCCGCGCGATTTCACGACCGACAACTACCGCACCATCGACGATCGCCCATACGGCGGAGGCCCCGGCATGGTCATGCTGGCTCGGCCGCTCGAAGATGCGATCAGTGCCGCGAAAACGGCGCAGTCGGAGCAGGGCATCGGCGCGTCGCGCGTCGTGATGATGTCGCCGCAAGGCGCCACGCTGAATCACGAGCGCGTGATGAAGTTCGCGACCGAACCCGGTCTGATCCTGTTGTGCGGGCGTTACGAAGCGATCGACCAGCGTCTGCTCGACCGTGTCGTCGACGAGGAAGTCAGCCTTGGCGACTTCGTGCTGTCGGGCGGCGAGCTGCCCGCGATGGCATTGATGGATGCGGTCGTGCGTCAGTTGCCCGGCGTGCTGAACGACTCGCAGTCGGCGGTGCAGGATAGTTTCGTCGACGTGCTGCTCGATTGTCCGCACTACACACGTCCCGAGGAATACGAGGGCGTGCGGGTGCCCGATGTGCTGCTCGGCGGCCATCATGCGGAAATCGAAGCGTGGCGGCGGCGCGAAGCACTGCGCAACACGTTGAACAAACGGCCCGATCTGATCGTGAAGGCCAGAAAGAAAAGAATGCTGAGCCGTGCCGACGAGGCGTGGCTCGCAAGTCTCGCGAAGGAAGAGCCGAAGGCCTGAGGCTCCGGTCTTTCGAGCGGACAAAAGGCGGTGCCGCACATGCGTGTGCGGTGCCAGATGTGAACCCATCCTCTATCGGGGCCGTAGCCGAACGCAGTAAGCGTGGGCAGGTACGAACGCCGACAAGATGGATCTAGGAGTCAGTGATGAATCTGATTGCAAAACTCGAGCAGGAAGAAATCGCGCGCGTTCTCGGCGAAAAGACCATTCCGGATTTTGGTCCGGGTGATACGGTCATCGTCAGCGTGAACGTGGTTGAAGGCACGCGTAAGCGTGTGCAGGCTTACGAAGGCGTCGTGATCGCCAAGCGTAACCGTGGTCTGAATTCGTCGTTCATCGTCCGCAAGATTTCGTCGGGCGAAGGCGTCGAGCGTACGTTCCAGACGTATTCGCCGCTGCTGGCAAGCATCGTCGTCAAGCGTCGCGGCGATGTGCGTCGTGCGAAGCTGTACTATCTGCGCGAGCGTTCGGGCAAGTCGGCTCGAATCAAGGAAAAGCTGGTCTCGAAGGACCGCGCTCCTTCCGAAGCGTAAATGCTGTAAGAAAAAGCACCCCTCGCGGGTGCTTTTTTGTTGGCCAGGTCAAAATAGCGGCATGTCCCCGCTCATCAGAGAGACCCGTTGATCCGCCCCGTCTTTGAGCCCGAAACTCTGCCTGTCATCGCGACGGGCGCCGATCTGCCAGCGGTCACGGGCGAGCGTCTGACGCCCGATGCACTACGGGCGCGCTTCGATCGGCAACTTGCCTGGACCCCCGAAAAAATTGCCGATGCGCCGTGGCGCAACACCGACCTCGACCCACGCGTGGCCGCGGTGCTGGTGCCGCTCGTCGTGCGTGCGCGAGGCCTTACCGTGTTGCTCACGCAGCGCGCGGACCATCTGAGCGATCACGCCGGCCAGGTGAGTTTTCCCGGCGGCCGCCAGGAACCGTTCGACGCCAATGCGACCGCCACGGCGCTGCGCGAAGCGCGTGAAGAGGTGGGTCTCGACGCGTCGCGCGTCGAAGTTCTCGGCGCGTTGCCCGACTATCTAACTGGCACCGGCTTTCGCGTGTCGCCGATCATCGCTCTCGTGCACCCGCCGTTCTCGCTTGAGATCGATCCGCTCGAAGTCGCCGAGGTTTTCGAAGTGCCGCTCGCGTTCCTGATGGACCCGTCCAACCACGAAGAGCGGCTGTTCCGCTACGAGGGCGGCGAGCGCCGCTTCTTCGCGATGCCGTATCCGCGCGGCGAATTGACGGTGGCTCCGGAAGCCGCCGAGCAGCACGGCGGGCAACACCCACAGACGGCCACGCCAGCGGCCGTGCAAAGCGGCCATCATTTCATCTGGGGCGCGACGGCCGCGATGCTGCGCAACCTGTATCGGTTCCTCGCCGCGTGAGAGATATGACTCGCATCGACGCGCCGACGATGCGAGTTGCGCGAACGACGCACTTGTTGGCGCTTTGTCAGCGTCCGCGTTCAGACTCATCCGACCCTGTGCTATCGTTATAAAACAATCGTAAAAACTTAAAAAGCACGGCGCATCGCATGACTTTTTTCTCCGTATTGCTGGCTCTGATCATTGAACAGGTACGCGCGCTATCGCCGAACAATCCGGTATCTGCGTTGCTTCAATACCATGCGGAGTCGGCGGCGCACGGATTCGATGCTGGCAAGCAACGTCACGGTCTGCTCGCGTGGCTCGTCGTGGTGCTACCTTGGACGCTCGCAGTCGCGCTCGTCTATTACGTGCTGTATCACATTCACTTCATGCTCGCGTTCCTGTGGAACGTCGTGGTGCTGTACTTCACGCTCGGCTTCCGGCAGTTCAGCCACTACTTCACCGACATCCATCTCGCGTTGAACAACGACGACGTGCCACGCGCGCGCGAAATCCTCAACGAATGGACCGGGCTCGAGACAGTCGACATGCCGGTCAGCGAGATCGTGCGTCACACGTTGATTCACGCGGTGGTCGCGTCGCATCGCCACGTGTTCGGCGTGTTCTTCTGGTTCCTGATTCCGGTCGGCCCTGCCGGCGCGGTGCTGTACCGTTGCGCGGAATATCTGGCGCGCGCATGGGCGCGGCCGGCTGACGAGCGCACCGTCGCGTTTTCGAGCTTCGCGCAGCGCGCGTTCTTCGTGATCGACTGGGTGCCGGCGCGGCTGACGTCGCTGGGCTTTGCGATCGTCGGCAATTTCGAGGATGCGATTTACGCGTGGCGCAATCATGCGCGGCAATGGCCCGATACGAACGACGGCGTGTTGCTCGCCGCGGGCAGCGGGGCGCTCGGTGCGCGCCTGGCCGGGCCACTCGCGGAGCCGTCGAGCCTCGACGCGCTCGCCACCGGCGACGGCGGCCCGATGCAGGTCGGCGACGACTGCACGCCGCGCACGCTGCAATCGGCGGTGGGGCTCGTGTGGCGCGCGGTCGTGTTGTGGATGATCCTGCTGTTGATGTTGACCATCGCGGTGTGGCTCGCCTGAAGCGGCCACGCGCGCGCAGCACAAGAGAAAGCCGGGCGTTGCCCGGCTTTTTCAATTCCCGACGACGCCTCACCCCTTCAAAGGATCGCGCACAGTCCCGCATTGCCAGCACACGGTGAACTGCGCCTCGAGCATCTCGCCGCACTGCTGACATTGCCATAGAGGCGCGCCCGGTGCCGGCCCTCGCGACGCCGCTTCAATCAGCCGCCGCGCGACCGCCTCATCGCGTTCATCGACGAGCCACAGCTCCGGCGCGCATTGATCGGCCGGAATCTCGCCGAGCGCGCCGTTCAGATAGCGGTTATGCAGCTCGCAGGCGATGCCCGCGGTCTCCAGCACGTTGACCCAATGCTGTCCGATGATCAAGTTCGGCGCGCGTATCAGTTTCATGTCAGCGGACGATCTGGCTCGCCTCGTGCACGAGTTGCGCATAAAGCGCATGCCGTTCGCGGCGGATGCGGCCGTCCGCGACCGCTTCGAGGATCGCGCAGCCAGGCTCGTGCAGATGATGGCAGTTATAGAAACGGCAGTTCGGCAGCAGCGGCCGGAACTCGGGGAACGCGCGTTCGAGCCGGCCTTCGGTCAGATGGTGCAGGCCGAATTCCTGGAAGCCCGGCGAGTCGATCAGCGCGCCGGCCGCGCCGTTGACGTGATCCAAATCGGCCGTACCCTCCGACTGAGGCAGCGGATAAAGACGCGTGAACGTCGTCGTATGGCGCCCGCTGTTCAACGCAGTCGAGATCTCGCGCGTCGCCACTTCGGCATCGGGAATCAGCAGGTTCACGAGCGTCGATTTGCCCATGCCGGACTGACCGAGCAGCAGTGTCGCGTGACCGTGCAGATGTTCGGTCAGCGTGGCGCGTGCCGCCTCGGGCTGCATGCGGATCGACACTTCGAGCACCGGATAGCCGAGCGCGCGATACGGCTCGAGCCGCTTGCGCGCGCCATCCAGAGCAGCGGTGACGTCGATCTTGTTCAGCACGATCAGCGGCTTCAGTTCGTTCGCCTCGGCGGCGACGAGCGCGCGGCCGAGCAGATCCTCGCTGAAATGCGGCTCGGTCGCGAGCACGATCAGCAGTTGGTCGAGGTTCGCGGCGAACAGCTTCGACTTGTACTGGTCCGAGCGATACAGCAGATTGCGCCGCTCGCCGATTTCGACGATCACGCCTTGATCCGCCGAAGTCGGCTCGTAGACCACGCGATCGCCGACCGCGACCTCGCTGCGCTTGCCGCGTGGGAAGCACTGTAGCAGCGCGCCGCCGTCTTCAGGGGCGACCAGGTAGTGGCGGCCGTGCGCGGCCACCACGAGGCCGCCCGTGCGCGCGCCGTGCATGCCGGACCCGGCGCCGCGCGCCGCTTTCTTGGGAGCGCGGCCGCTCATGCGTGCTGCAACAGTCGGTCGATCCGCTGCGAGGCCGGCGGATGCGAGTAGTAGAACGCGGTGTAGAGCGGATCGGGCGTCAATGTCGACGCGTTGTCCTCGTACAGCTTGACGAGCGCGTTGATCAGATCGTGCGCGTCGGTTTGCGACGCGGCGAACGCGTCGGCTTCGAACTCGTGCTTGCGCGAGCTGAGGCTGCCGAGCGGCGTGACGAAGAACATGAACACCGGCAGCGCAAGGAAGAACAGCACGAGCGCGAGTCCGCTGTTGCCGCCAATGAGCGACGGCCGCACGCCGAGCCCTTCGTAGAACCATACGCATTGCGTCAGCCAGCCGAGCAGCGCGAGCATCGCGAGGCTGATCGCGAACGTGACGAGCATGCGCTTCATCACGTGACGGCGCTTGAAGTGGCCGAGCTCGTGCGCGAGCACCGCTTCGATCTCGCGGCCCGACAGCCGCGCAAGCAGTGTGTCGAAAAACACGATGCGCTTGCTCGCGCCGAAGCCGGTGAAGTACGCGTTGCCGTGCGCCGAGCGGCGGCTGCCGTCCATCACGAACAGACCCTTCGCGGCGAAGCCGCAGCGCTTCATCAGCGCCTCGATGCGGGTCACGAGCGCTTCATCCTTCAGCGGCTCGAACTTGTTGAAGAGCGGCGCGATGAAGGTCGGGAAAATCAGCAGGCCGAACATCTGGAACGCGACCCACACGACCCATGCCCACAGCCACCACAGGTTGCCCGCGCGGTTCATCAGCCACAGCACGACGAATAACAGCGGCAGGCCGAACGCGATACCGAGCAGCGCGCCCTTCAGACGGTCGAAGAAGAACAGGCTTTTGCTCATGCGATTGAAGCCAAAGCGTTGCTCGACGACGAACTGCCGGTAGTAGTCGAACGGCAGGTCGATCGCGCTCGTGATCGCGATCACAGCGGCAACCAGCGCAATCTGACCGGCATAGCCGCGGCCGAGCCAGTCGGAGATCGCGAGATCGAGCATCTGCACGCCGCCGAGCAGCGTGAGCCAGATCAGCACGGCCGCGCCGACGACGATCTCGACCATCGCGAGCCGCGTGCGCTCGACGGTGTAGTCGGCTGCGCGCTGATGCGCGGTGAGCGCGATGGTGTTCACGAACTGGCTGGGCACCTGTTCACGATGCGCGACGACGAAGCGGATCTGCCGCGACGCGAGCCAGAGTTTGGTGCCGACCATCGCGACGACGGCGACGATGAAGAGGGCGGTGAAGTAAAGGGTAGGCATCCGAGGATTCCGTGGTATCTATGCGAGAATTATATGTTTCTTCCCGCCTCAGGGCGGAGATACGGTTTAACGCGGCGGTTTAACGCATTAGCTCCGGGTAGCAGTTCAAGGCGGCGCTTCAGGGCGGCCGGCCCGGCTCGAACCGCGCGAGTCCATTTCAAACGAACACATGCCGCGCCGCACGGGCTTGCAGCGAAGCCCGCGGCGCGGCCCTCAGGGTTGCCTTCATGACTGACATCCTCGCATCCACCGAACAGCCGCCGCTCGTGCGCAGCGACATGAATCTCGTCTGGCTGGACATGGAAATGACCGGGCTCGAGCCCGACACCGACCGCATCATCGAGATCGCGGTGGTGGTGACGAATTCGACGCTCGACAGGATGGTCGAAGGTCCGGTGCTCGCGATTCATCAGAGCGATGAAACGCTCGCGAAGATGGACGAGTGGAATCAGAACACGCATGGCCGCTCGGGGCTGATCGATCGGGTGAAGGTCTCGACGGTCAGCGAGGCCGACGCAACCGCGCAGATCCGCGAATTCCTCGGCCAGTACGTGCCGCCCGGCAAGTCGCCGATGTGCGGCAACTCGATCTGCCAGGACCGGCGCTTCATGGCGCGCTGGATGCCGGATCTGGAGAGCTTCTTCCACTACCGCAACCTCGACGTGAGCACGCTGAAGGAGCTGTGCCGGCGCTGGCAGCCGGTCATCTACAAGGGCTTCCAGAAGCGCGCGATGCACACCGCGCTGGCCGATATTCACGAGTCGATCGACGAACTGAAGTACTACCGCGAGCATTTCCTCGTGCCGTCGGCGCCCGACGCCGCCTCGAGCGCCAAATAAAGCGCGGGCCTGCCTGCAGGCCCTAATCCGCCAACCTCAGTCCTGCCGCGGCGCGCGCTGCGCGCTCTTTGGCCGGAACGCCTTCACCACGTCGGCGTTGGTTTCCACGTAAGGCCCGCCGATCAGGTCGATGCAGTAGGGCACCGCCGCGAAAATTCCCGGCACCTTCCCCGCGCCGTCATCGCGCAGGCCTTCCAGCGTTTCCCGGATCGATTTCGGCTGGCCGGGCAGGTTGACGATCAGCGCGGCGTGCTGATCGGTTTCCCGGATCACCGCGACCTGGCGCGACAGGATCGCGGTCGGCACGAAATTCAGGCTGATCTGCCGCATCTGCTCGCCGAAGCCGGGCATCTCCTTGGTCGCCACCGCGAGGGTCGCCTCGGGCGTCACGTCGCGGCGCGACGGGCCGGTGCCGCCGGTCGTCAGTACCAGATCGCAGCCCACTTCGTCGACCAGTTCGATCAGCGTCGCCGAGATGGTCGGCGCATCGTCGGCGATCAGCCGCGTGACGACTTGCCACGGCGAGCTCAAGGCCGCGCCGAGCCACTCCTGCAGCGCCGGAATGCCCTTGTCCTCGTACACGCCCGTCGACGCGCGGTCGCTGATCGACACGAGGCCGATCACGATTTCGTCGGGGTGGTTACGTTGCTTGCGTTGATCAGGCGTCGCGGTCGTCATCGTCTTGTTCCGGGGCGAGGTCAGCGTCTTCGGCTTCGTCGCCGGCGCCGGCCGCGTTCTTGATCCACTGGAACAGCTCGCGGAAGTAGCGCGGCGGCTTGCTCTGCTGCGCTTCCTTGCGCGCGTTGCGGATCAGCGTGCGGCCCTGCTGCGGGTCGGCGGCCGGGTGCTGGCGGATGAACTCGGTCAGTGCGGCGTCGTCGGCAAGCAGCTTTTCGCGGGTGCGTTCGATCCAGTGGAGCTTCGCCGTTTCCGTCTTGTTGACGCCGTTGTAGGTGTCGAGCGCGGTGCGCAGTGCGGCGGTTTCGATGTCGAGCAGCGAGCGCATCACGCGGCCGACGTACTGGATCTGGCGGCGCTTGCCTTCATGATCGGTGATGCGGCGCGCTTCGCGCACGGCTTCGTCGAGCTTTTCGGGCATCGGCATGCGCTTGAGCGCGTCTTTCGGCAGCGCGACGAGCGCCGCGCCCAGATCCTGCAACGCTTGCATTTCGCGTTTGACCTGGGACTTGCTCGGACGATCGTAGCCGTTTTCGTCGACTTCCGTGACGACCGATTCGATCGGTTGAATGCGGGTTTTGCGTGTCATGCCGGTATTGTAACTTGCCGCGCCGGCCCGACCCGCGGCGGCGCGTACCTTGCTATGATCGCGGGATGCATTTATCCCGCACCCGCGCATCTCGCGCCGAACACGGTGCGCATACCCAGGGCCGCGCGGCCCCAACAGGACGGCAACCACAATGGCAGCAGACATGGACGTCAAGCAGCGCTTTTTTCCGCATACCCAGGATGAACTGAAGGAAATCGCCTCGGACATCCTCCGTCACGCGAAGGCGCTCGGCGGCACCGACGCCGCAACCGAAATCTCCGAGGGCGACGGCCTGTCCGTCTCCGTGCGGCGCGGCGAAGTCGAGACGATCGAGCACAACCGCGACAAGATGGTCGGTGTGACGGTGTTCATCGGCAACAAGCGCGGCAACGCGAGCACCTCGGACTTCTCGCCGCAAGCGTTGAAGGACACGGTCGCGGCCGCCTACAACATCGCGCGCTTCACCGCCGAAGACGATTGCGCGGGCCTCGCCGAAGCCGACCTGCTCGAAACCGCGCCGCGCGACCTCGATCTGTATCACCCGTGGAATCTGTCGGCCGACGAAGCGGTCGAGATCGCGCGCCGCGCCGAAGATGCCGCGTTCGCGACCGATCCGCAGATCAAGAACTCCGAAGGCGCGAGCGTGTCGGCGCAGCATTCGCAGTTCGTGCTGGCGACCTCGCGCGGCTTCCTCGCCGGCTACCCGTACTCGCGCCACTACATCGCGTGCGCGCCGATCGCCGGCAGCGGCCGCAACATGCAGCGCGACGACTGGTACACGTCGACGCGCAGCGCCGACGAGCTCGCCGATCCGGAAGCGGTCGGCCGTTACGCGGCGCAGCGCGCGCTCGCTCGCATCGGCGCGCGCGGCCTCGAAACGCGCAAGGTGCCGGTGCTGTTCGAAGCGCCGCTCGCGGCGGGCCTGCTCGGCGCGTTCGTGCAGGCGACGAGCGGCGGCGCGCTGTATCGCAAGACTTCGTTTCTGGTCGACAGCCTCGGCAAGCCGGTGTTCGCGCCGCACGTGCAGGTGATCGAAGATCCGCACGTCGCGCGCGCGATGGGCAGCGCGCCGTTCGACGAGGAAGGCGTGCGCACGCGTCAGCGCTCGGTCGTGAAGGACGGCGTCGTCGAGGGCTACTTCCTGTCCACCTACTCGGCGCGCAAGCTCGGCATGAAGACCACCGGCAACGCGGGCGGCTCGCACAACCTGTCGCTGCTCAGTTCGAACACGCGTGCCGACGACGACTTCGAAGCCATGCTGAAGAAACTCGGCACGGGTCTCTTGCTGACCGAGCTGATGGGGCAGGGCGTCAACTACGTGACGGGCGACTACTCGCGCGGTGCGTCGGGCTTCTGGGTCGAGAACGGCAAGATCCAGTATCCGGTCGAGGAGATCACGGTCGCGAGCACGCTGCAAGAGATGTTCCGCCATATCGTCGCAATCGGCGCGGATACGATCACGCGCGGCACCAAGCAGACCGGCTCGGTGCTGATCGAGCGGATGACGATAGCGGGGCAGTAAGCCGCGCGGCGGCGCGTTCCGGCGCTGCCCCGTATCAAACGAAAACGCCACGCAGCTCAACGTTGGGTGGCGTTTTTTTATTGCTTGCGTGGCGCGTGCCGGCAGACGTCCTTGCGTTGATACGTGACGAATGCGTAATCGAAGTCGTTCGGCGCATTCGAGTGATGCGCTTCGCGCGCGATTTCTTCCCACACGCGCGGGTCGATCGCGGGGAAGGTCGCATCGCCGTCGAAGTCGGCGGCGATCTCGGTGACGATCAGCTTGTCCGCGTGGCGCAGCCCTTCGTCGTACAACTCCGCGCCGCCGATCAGAAACGCCTGCGGCGCCTGGTCCTGCGCGGCGAGCGCGAGCGCTTCATCGAGATTGGTCGCGGTATCGCAGCCTTGAAAGCGCCGCGAGGCATCGCGCGTGACGACGATGTTGCGGCGTCCCGGCAGCGGCCGGCCGATCGATTCATGTGTCTTGCGGCCCATGATGATGGGCGCGCCCATCGTCGTGCGCTTGAAGAACTTGAGGTCTTCGGGCAGTCGCCAGGGCAACTGGTTGTCGCGGCCGATCACGCCGTTGCTGGCGCGAGCGACGATCAGGGTGAGCGTCGTCATCGAATGGAAAGAGAAGGGTAACCGGGCGATTCTACCCGACGCACCGATGCGCACCGATGCCCGCGCGCTGCTCACCTCTGCGCCGCCCCGTCCGTGGCCAGCCCCTTCTTGTCGTCGGCGCCACCCGGTTCGCGCAAACCGTGCACGCCCATCAGCCGATACAGCGTCACGCGAGAAATGTTCAGATCCACCGCCGCCTCGTTCAAGCGGTGCCGATGGCGCAGCAGCGCGGCCTCGATCGCGCGCTTCTCGGCGGCCTCGCGCGCCTGGGTGAGCGTCATGCTCTGCTGCTCGGTGTAGGCCGCGAGGTCGAGATCGTCGGCTGAGATCAGCTTGTTCTCGGCCATCACGATCGCGCGGCGCACGCGGTTGATCAGCTCGCGCACGTTGCCGGGCCAGTTGTAGTTGTAGAGCGCCTCGATCGCCGACGGCGTGAAGCCGCGAATCTTGCGCGCGTTGTCGGTCTTGAACTTGTGCAGGATGTGGTACGCGAGAATCTCGATGTCCCGCCCACGCGCGCGCAGCGGCGGCTCGTCGACGCGCAGCACGCACAGGCGATGAAACAGGTCCGCGCGGAACTGGCCGTCGCGCATCGCGCCGTCGAGATCCACGTGGGTCGCCGAGATGATGCGCACGTCGACCGGGATCGATTCGCGGCCGCCGAGCCGCTCGATCTTGCCTTCCTGCAGAAAGCGCAGCAGGCTCGCCTGGCTTTCGAGCGGCAGGTCGCCGATCTCGTCGAGAAACAGCGTACCGCCGTCGGCCGCCTCGACTCGGCCGATCTTGCGCTGATTCGCGCCGGTAAAGGCGCCGCGCTCGTAGCCGAACAGTTCGGATTGAAGAAGGTGATGCGGAATCGCGCCGCAGTTGATCGGCATGAACGGCGCCTTGCGGCGCGGCGAGCGCTCATGGATCGCCAGCGCGGTCAACTCCTTGCCGGTGCCCGATTCGCCCGCGATGAACACGCTCGCGTCGGTGTTCGCGACCTTGCGGATCGTGCGAAAGAGCTGCTGCATCGCCTCGCAGGTGCCGACCATTTCCTCGTCGCCTGCTTCGCTGGCGGCCGGCGGGAGCTCCGGGTCGCACAGCGCGACCATGCCGAACGCGTGGCCGGCCAGATAGTCGATCGTCGCGTGCGCGACGGGCAGCTTCACGAAGTCGAAGCAGTAGTGGCGCACGAGACGTCGCACCAGCGGATCGCTGAGCCGCTCGTTGCTCGCGAGCGCGATCCAGCCGATCTGCTGCTGACGCAGGCTCGCCTCGAGTCCGCCGATGTCGCGCGGCGCGAAGCTCGCCAGATCGACGATGCCCGCGCACGTTATGTCCGGCTTCAAAAGCCGCCCGAGTTCGTGCGCCGAGCGCGCGGCCGCGACCTGCCAGCCGCGGCTTTTCAGATGCGCGATCAGCGTTTCGTCGGGGGTGCGCGCGACGTACAGCAGCTGTCGCGCGACGCCCGGCATCGCGGCGCTCGCGGGCGCGCCGGTTTGGTTGCTAGCCGGTGACCCGACGGCCGGCGCCGCGGCGGCCCCGGCGGCCGGCGCCGCGGCGCGCTGCTTCGGCACCGCGAGCGACAGATGCGATCCCGCTGCCGCGACGGAAGCCACACTGCTCAGATGAGGTGATTCACGCACGTTCGACCTCGTATCGTTGACACGTCAGAAGGTGTACGGAAAGCGCACGCCGACCACGAAGTTCGGCGCGTCGGGTGTGAGTCCGATCGATACCGAGCCGTTGATGGTCAGGTGCTTGTTCACGACGTGGTTCAGGCCAAAATTCATCGCCGCGGCCGTGGTTTCGCTGCCCGGCACCTTCTGGTAGCTGCCGCCCGGCGCCTTGGTCTCCGACTCGGGTTCGAGCGCCATCGTGAACGACACGCTGGCCGAATCCTTGTCGGAGAACGCGAGCGCGACGCCGCCGCCGAACTGCACGATGTCGCCGAGCTTGACCGTCGCCGGTTCGGTTTGTCCCTGCACCGACGAAATGTCCGCGAACGAACGCGCGATGTTGTAGGTGTAGGAAACGCTGCCGAACAGCACGACCGGGTCGTAGGTCTTCAGCACCGACAGACCCGCGGTGATGTTCCAGAAACCGGTGCCGGTCGGCAGTCGGGTCGGCGCGACGAGGTTGGTGTTGTTCGCGTCGATCTGCACGACTTTTTCGCCGAACGGCGAGCTGCCGGTCGGCGCCTTCACGCGCAGACTGCCGACCACGTCCGGCAGCGCATTGGTTTCCCTGACGAACTGGTAGTAGATGCCGAAATTCACGTCGCCGATGTCGTGACTCGACACCGTCGCATCCGACAGCGTGCTGGCCGCGCCGCCCGCGCCGCCGACGATGAAGGTGCTGCGCCGGTACACGTACGGCACGTCGACGTCGACGTTGATGCGGTCGGACACGCCGTAGCGCGTGTCGAGGTCCGCCATCACCTGGTGCGACTTGGTCTGGCCGAGGTTGATGTTGCCGAGGAAGATCGCGTCGAGCGCGAGGAAGCCCGACAACTGCAACTGGCGACGGTCGTAGTAGGTGTCGCTGATGCCGAAGTCCATCGTCAGCTTGTGGTCGAACAACGGCGCATGCTCGCGCTGCACGACCGCTTGCTCGGCCTGGGTGCGCACCGGTTCGTTCGCGCGCTGGGTCTGGCCGACCGCGCCGCTGCCGTCGGTGGCGGCGGGCAGGCCGCCGGCGCTGGCGTTGCCCGCGTTGCTGCCGTCCGGCGTCGGCGGATTGACCGGCACGCCGGTGGCGGTGCCGGTGGTGCCCGCCGGCGCGGGCGCGCCAGGCGCGATCTGCGCGAGCGGCGGCAGCGGCACCGGCAGGCCGTCGGCGCCGGGCTGCTCGGCCACCGCGCCGCTGCCCGCGGGAGCGCCGGCGCCCGGCACGCCGCGGCCGCGTTGCGCCATCTCGAGTTCGGTGACCTGGCGTTCGAGCGAATGGATCTGCCGCTGCTGCTCGTCGACGACGCGCATCAGCGTGTTCAGACGGTCCTCCACGGATTGGCCGGCGAGCGCCTGCGCGCTCGCTGGCTGAGAAAGAGCCCAAAGCATGATGGCGGCCGGAATGGCCGCGAGAGCCATGCGCGGTGCCCAGGTCGATGACACTTTTTTCATTATTTGCTCCCCCGGTGGTCCGGCCGCGCGGTCCTGACTGCGCGGCCGTCTCTTTTTTGCTTGTGGTGCAACTCGCGGGTGGCGGCCCGCTCCGTTATCTCCTGTTTTGCAGTGCTTGCAGTACGCCCAACTGACGAAGCATCGAAGCCGACATCTGCTGGGTTTGCAGATGCAGTTGCAGGGCGTTGGCGACTTGCTGGTTATTGCCTGCGATCTGCAGCAACTGGGCGATCTGCCCGTTGCTCGGCGCGATGGTCTGGGTGGCGAGCCCAGCGGGTGTCTGCAGCGCGACGTTCACGCCGTTGCTGCCGAACGAAATGCCGGCTTTCACGGAGCCGGTCGAATTGCTGGCCGTCGCCGACGGCGCGTTGGCGGAGCCGGTCAGCGTCGCGGCGCTGTTGTTGAAGTCGATCAGCGCGGAGTTGGTGCCGCTGTTGCGATCGCCCGCGACCTGGGTAACCTGCGACACGCCGTTGACGCCGATGCTCTGGCCGCCGCGCGCCTGCGCATTCGGATTGGCGCCCGAATCGCCGGCATGGCCGTGCGCGCCGCCGCTCACGCTCGCGAACGTGCTGACGGAACTCGTGAGCTGGCCGCCACCGTTCTGTACCGCGCTCAGCGAGCCTTGAGCGAGCGCGCTCGCACCGTTGGGCAACTGCCATTGCGAAATGACGTTCAGCACGAAGCCGGAGATCATCGTCGCGCCGGCGTATTTGCCGGTCTGGGTCGCGAGCACGTCGTCGCCGACCAACTGCACTCGCAGCGGCTCGGCGCCTGGCGCGGACCGTGTCGAAACTTCGGGTGCCGGCGGCGAGGCGGCGCCCTCCGAAGCATGGGCAATGCTGCTTGCGCCACAGGCGATGGAGCAGAGCACGAACCCAAGCGGTGTCAGGTGTGACTTCATGGCGGGATCAGAACATGTCTGCCTTGTTCAAGCCGTACTCGAAAAAGGGCGTCGCGGCGGTGCCGGCCGCCAGCGCGGCGGCGCGCAGCTTCAGCGCGAGCGACTCGTTGTCCTGCAACAGCGGTGAATCCTCCCTGAAGGGTTTGCCGAGGACCGCGAACACGAGGCCGTTCCAGGTCTTCGCGAAGTCGTCTTCGAGCACGATGCGATTGCCGAGCGCCGGGTCCGCGATGAACACGCGGCCGTCCTGCGCATGCTTGACGATCACGAAATGCTCGTAGCCGTCGATGTTCATCAGGACCATCACGGGGATTTGAAGGTGGTGGAGCGCGTCGACGTTGACGCGAAAGCCGCGGCCGCGCAGTCCGATGGTTTCGACGAAGTGCTTCATGTCGAGCATCGAGAAGCCGTTCTTGACGACGACCTCGGGCGTCGAGAAAACCATCATCCGGCGGATCAGTTCGGTTTCCGGAATATCGATGCCGTAGCCATACTTGAGGAGGGTGGCGAGCGCCGCCGCGCCGCAGCTGTAGTCGAACTGCTGATTGACGATGTGGTTGTAGCGCAGGTCCTTCATCGAACGGACCGTCTTCGTCAATGGCACGCCGACGAACGTGGACGTGTCGATGCTCGACTGTGCGGCGGCGTGATCCGCGCACAGCACACAGCCTGCCAGCGCTACGGCGAGCGGTAGCGCCGGGAACCCCTTGAACCCGGTCATGCTGGTCTCCTGCCCGATCCGCGCCGGCAGCTTCTTTGGCTGCCGGCGCGCCCTTCCGACTGCTTTGTGCTTCTTCTGCTTGCCCGCGGTCGTCGCGTCGTCGGCTTACTTGCCGCTGTTCAGCGCCGCGATGGCAAGGCCGTTGTGCTGCAAGTTGCCCGCGCCGCCGGCGATGTTCACGCCGATGTTGCCGGAGGCGCCTTTCAACGTATCGGCGCCCAGACTTGCGGTGCCCTGGAATTGCCCGTGAACGACCATCGTGGCGGATTGCGAGTTGTCATCCGTCGCATCCATCGCGGTGGTCAGCGCCTTGCCCGGCGAGGTCGTCGTTACTGCGCCGGCAAGCGCGTTGTCCTGCGCGTTGCCGATGCCGGACGCGATGTTCACGCCGACGTTGCCCGTCACGCCCGACAGCGACCCGTTGCCGACCGACGCGTTCAGATTGAAGTTGTGGATCGCCGCGCTGCCGCCCGAGGACTGCACGTTGAAGTCCTGCGCGTTGCCGAACACGTTGCCGACGTCGACCGAGGCGAGCGACACGTCGTTGCTCTGCGCGTTGTCGATGCCTTCCGCGATGTTGATGCCGAGGTTGCCCGACACGTTGCTGGCCGCGTTGGTACCGGTGGTCGCGTTCAGCGTGGCGGCCCGTTCGTTGTTGATGTGCTGCGTGATCGAGCCGCGCGTCGTCACGTCGGTCGTCGTGAGGCCTTCGTCGATGCCCCATACGGCGCCGTACGCGTTGGTCGACGAAGAGCTGCTGCGCGAGTAGCTCGACGATTGCTCGCCGACCCTCGCAAAGCCGGAGCCTTCGCTCGCCTTGAAGCTCCACGAACGGCTTTGCCCGGACGCTTCGCTCGCTTCGAAGGCGCCGGCGACGCCCGACGAGTTCGAGTAGCTCGACTCGCGATAACCGGCGTGCAGGCCGCCGCGGGCGCTGAACGAGCCGCTGCCGTGCGAGGGCGTGTTGTGGTCCTGATAGCTGTAGCTGCCGCCGATCGAGCCGCCCGCCGCGATATGGCCGCCCGAGTTCTGACTCGTGTGCGAGAAGCTGCCCGCGATGCCAGCTGCCTGCTGGCTCGTTTCATAGCCGCCGCTCGTCACGCTCGCACTCTGGCTGCCGTACGCATAGCCGCCCGAAGCTTCGAAGCCCTGCGCGCTCGAGCTCGACGAGGTATGGCTTTGCGTCGTGAACGCGAATGCCGTGCCGCCGCCTCTGACCGACGACCTGTTGTTGTTGATGGTCGTGGTCACGGTGCCGGTGGTGTAGGTCTGCGCCTGCGGATCGAGCGTCGCGTTGACGTTGACCATCTGATTGTTGTTGATCACCGCGTTAGCCGTGCTGGAGACATGCACGCAGCCAAACAGTCCGACCATACCCTCGACGCCGACCATCTCGCCGACGACCGTCGTATTGAACAGGTAGGCCTTCTGCGGCGCGGCAAGCACGCTGCCGGATGCGGCAACGAGAACGGCCGTGGCAATAAGAGTGCGCTTCATGATTCGCTCCGATACTTAAGTGTGGTCAGTTAAAAAAAGTGCCCGCCGGGGGACGGAGCACAAAACTGTTTGCCGTGGCATTACCGGCGCCGGCTGCCTGGTTGATCTGCACGATTCCGCTCGCGTTACGGAAGGCATCGCTGGAAATGCTTGCCTCGCGCACGCCGTGAATCGTGTTCGACCGCCCCGGACCGCCGTTTTTCGGGGCCGTCGCGGATAGCTCCCCATCCGAGACGGTCTCGACTCCGAGCGCCGCAGTCCCGATCTGGGTGCTGTTGCGCTGCAGATTCCCTGCTCCGGCCGACTGGTTCACCAGCTCCGCGCCGGATGTGTTCGAAAACGCATTGGCGTCGATCGACGCTTGCGCGCGCGGCACGTTGGCGAGCACCGACGCGCTTTGCACGCTCGCGTTCGCGTTGCCGACGGCGGCGCCATTCGTCACCGTGATCTGGTTGATCTGCGCGTTGTCGAGGCCAGCGGTTTCGTTGACCGAGAGCGCGCCCGTCGCGCCCATGCCCGCGCCGCTGCCGATGGTCGCGGTGGCGCCGACGACCGGCGCCGCCGCCGACTGCGCGTGGGCCTCGCCGGCGACGAGCGCAGCGACGCCCATGCACAGGCACGCGCAGACGCGCAGGGCAGTGCGCGCGGAAGTGAATTGCAGTGATTCGAGCGATGGCAGCGAGGGGCGCAGGCGCGTGCTCATTTCAGACCTCCGGGTGCGCCGCCGAGCACGTTCGATAGCGGCGCGAGCGCGCCCGTCACGGACGAGCCGATCGTGCCGCCGACGCCCGTCGCCGGTCCGCCGATGCCGCCCGCGTTCAGCGGGATCGTATTGCCGGTCGCCTTGCCGGAGAGGATCTGCGTGACGGCCTGCATGCCGGTGCCGCCGAGCACGCCGCCGGCGACGACGCCGTTCGAGCCGTGCGCGTTGGTCAGATCGGTGTCGCCGACGAGCGTCGCGATCGTCGGGTCGAACGAGTTGGCCGGGAACATCGTGGCGCGCACCGCGACCGGGTCCTGGTCGCGCGGCACGGGGACGAACGCGTCGCGCGGCGTGACGCTGCGCTCGACGATAATGTCGCCAGGATTGGCGACCTGCTCGGCATACGCATGGCTCGCGAAGCAGGCGCTGACGAGGACGCTGGCGAGGAGGGCTGTGCCGGCCAAGGCGGTGCGCGGCAAGACGGGAGCGTTGCTGAACGACGCCGCCGGCAGCCCGAGGGCGCGCGGCGTCTGGTGGTTCGTGCTCATGTCCCGGTCCCTCCTCTGTTATTGCTTGTGTCCCGCCGTCGTGGGGCGCGTCAACTTTCGCGCGGCCACCGGTCCCGCATTCCCTGGTTATTTGCTATCGGTTCGTTGCTTCGTCCTGCTCACTTGCGCTGGTATGTCGCGACGTTGCCCTGGGCGGCGCGTGCTGCATCGACGGGCACGGGCAGCGGCGAGGGCGGGGCGATCTCGTCCCACAACGTCACCTGGTTGCCGCCGCCTTGCATCAACTGTGGCGTCGCGGCGACCATCAACATGCCGACCGCGCCGCCGCGTTGCCGCGACAGCATCTGGTCGTCGAGCGAAATATCGTTCATCGATGCAGCATCGCCAGCCGCAACCGGCGAAGCGGTTTGCAGGCTGGCAGAGGCCGGGTCCGCGGCATCGTCGAAATCCGCCGGCGTGACGGAACGCGTCGGGGCGGCTGGCGCTGTCTGGGTGCCGGCACTCGCCGGCAGGGCGCTGAGCGCCAGGGCTGCGCAAATCGCGAAGAATGGCGCGCGGCGGCTTGTCAGATCGATGCGGAATGCGAGTCGCATGATGTGTCTCCGTGGTGTTCGCCAATTAGCGAAACATGTGCCATCGCTCGCAATCCATTGATGCGTCTGGCGCCCGCCGGCGGAATGACAACTAATGCGTTCCAAATGAGGAAAAAACGTTGCAGTCCTGAAACGGGTCAGCAGAAAATACCTATAATTCGATAATCTGTAAGGTACGAACTACCGTCGCGGGAACGCCACGAAAAGCGCTTCCACTAATGTTTTTATTTGTCGGCTGAATATATGGCGATCGGCCGCTAAGCCATGATGGGCAAGGTGTCCGTCGATTAAATTCGCATAATTGTTTTCGAAGCGGCGCACGTATAGTAAGCTCTCGAAAACAGCTTCAGATTTAAAAAAGGCCCATATCGGGCCGTCTCAAACACACACGCCGCTTTCTTGGGGATCAGCTGTCCGCACGGAATGGAATGGCCGTTCGGGTTTTGCGATTCGCGAATCCCGGACGAGTCAGCGTGTCTGAACCTCAGTTTCAGGTGCATGCGTCGTCCTTAACGTTCGTTGACGAGAGGATCTGAATAATGGAACCCGCAGCGCGGCAACTGATTTACGTTTCGCGTGACCCCAGCGCGGAACTGAATACGCGTTTTATGCAGCGTGGCTGGCATGTGGAAGTCGTGGGATCGGCGCGCGATGCGCGCCGGGCAGTGCGCACCGGCTCGGCAGCTGGCGGCCTGCTCGATTTGTCCAGTGATTTCCAGCCGCACGAAATCGCCGCTTTTGAATCCTGTTTAACCATGCCGAACGTCGGCTGGGTCGCTGCCACTGCGCCTGGCCAACTGCAAGACGCCGCGTTGCGCCGGCTCGTGCGCGACTACTGTTTTGATTACGTGACGGTGCCGTCTTCTGGCGACCGTATCGTCGACTCGGTCGGTCATGCGTACGGCATGATCTCGCTGAGCGACGCGACCTCGCACGACGGGTTGCAAGGCGCCGAGGGCGAGATGGTCGGCTCGTGCGACGCGATGCTCGCGCTGTTCCGCTCGATCCGCAAAGTCGCGATGACCGACGCGCCGGTGTTTATCTCCGGCGAATCGGGCACCGGCAAGGAGCTGACGGCGGTCGCGATTCATGAACGCTCGGCGCGTCGCAACGCACCGTTCGTGCCAATCAATTGCGGCGCGATTCCGCCGCATCTTCTGCAATCGGAACTGTTCGGCTACGAGCGCGGTGCGTTCACCGGCGCGAACCAGCGCAAGATCGGCCGCGTCGAAGCGGCCAATGGCGGCACGCTGTTTCTCGATGAAATCGGCGATCTGCCGCTCGAAAGCCAGGCGAGCCTGTTGCGCTTCCTGCAGGAGCGCAAGGTCGAGCGGCTCGGCGGACATACCGCGATCGATGTCGACGTGCGCATCATTTCGGCGACGCACGTGGACATGACCGCGGCGATGATCGAAGGACGCTTCCGTTCCGACCTGTATCACCGCCTCTGCGTACTGCAGATCGACGAGCCGCCGCTGCGTGCGCGCGGCAAGGACATCGAGCTGCTCGCGCGGCACATGCTCGAACGTTTCAAGAAGGATGCGAGCCGCCGTCTGCGCGGCTTCGCGCCCGACGCGATCGCCGCGCTTCATAACTACGGCTGGCCCGGCAACGTGCGCGAGCTGATCAACCGGGTGCGGCGCGCGATCGTGATGTCGGAAGGACGCGCGATCACCGCGCGCGACCTCGAACTCGCCGAATACGTCGAGATCGTGCCGGTGTCGCTGGCGCAGGCGCGCGAAGCGGCGGAACGTCAGGCGATCGAGCTTGCGTTGCTGCGGCATCGCGGGCGGCTCGGAGACGCGGCACAGGAGCTCGGCATCTCGCGGGTGACGCTGTACCGGCTGCTGTGCTCGCACGGCATGCGCCATATGGAAGGCGAGCCGATGTCGGCGCCGCACGGCGATTTGCCGGCGTCGGTGCAGCATCTGTAAGCGGCGAGGCTGGCGACGCGGCTTGTGAAGGTCTGGCGCGTCGCCTCGAAGCACTTTTGCGTGCACCTGTTTGCCGCTCGCATATATCGCGCACCCCGGCGTTATCCTTTCCGTCTGATATTCCCCCTCGATATTTCCCATGCGGCGCGCCATGCCCCGGCGTCGTCCGGTCGCGCTTGTTAGAATCGGGCTTTGCTCAATTCTGTGAGCGCGCCTGATCGGGTTCGCGCCGCGTCGAAGGAAACCGCATGAAACAATACCTGGACCTCGTCCGCACGATTCTCGATACCGGCACGTGGCAGGAAAACCGCACCGGCATTCGCACCATCAGCATGCCCGGTGCGATGCTGCGCTTCGATCTGCAGCAAGGCTTCCCCGCGGTCACGACGAAGAAGCTCGCGTTCAAGTCGGCGATCGGCGAGCTGGTCGGGTTTCTGCGTGCCTCGCGCAGCGCCGCGGATTTCCGCGAGCTCGGCTGCAAGGTGTGGGACGGCAACGCTAATCAGAATGCGCAGTGGCTCGCCAATCCGTATCGCGAGGGCCCCGATGATCTCGGTGACGTGTACGGCGTGCAATGGCGCAAGTGGCCGGCCTATAAGGTGCTCGACGCCAGCGCCAGTGCGCAGCTGGCCGACGCGCAGGCGCGCGGTTTTCGCGTGATCACGCAGTTCGACGAAGATGGCCGCTCGAAGGTACTGCTTTACAAGGCGATCGACCAACTGCGCCAGTGTCTCGACACGATCATGCAGAACCCCGCCGATCGACGGATTCTGTTCCATGCCTGGAATCCGGCCGTGCTCGATCAGATCGCGCTGCCGGCTTGCCATCTGCTGTACCAGTTCCTGCCGAACGTGACGCGCCGCGAAATTTCGCTGTGCCTGTATATCCGCAGCAACGACGTCGGGCTCGGCACGCCGTTCAATCTGACCGAGGGTGCGGCGCTGCTGCACCTGGTCGGACGGCTGACGGGCTATACGCCGCGCTGGTTCAGCTATTTCATCGGCGATGCGCACATCTACGAGAATCAGCTGGATATGCTGCATCAGCAGCTCAAGCGCGAGCCATACGAGAGTCCGCGGCTCGCGATTTCCGATCGCGTGCCCGACTACGCGAAGACCGGGGTGTACGAGCCGGAATGGCTCGAGAAAATCGAGCCGGCGGATTTCTCGCTGATCGGCTATCAGCATCACGAGCCGCTGACGGCGCCGATGGCGATCTGATGTCGGTGGAAGCGGGGCGATAGCGTTCACCCCCCGATATAGAAAAGCCCCGCGATGGCGTGTATCGCGGGGCTTTTTCGTTGCCGGAACGGCAGGTGTCCTGCTCAGCTCCTGTGATGGTCGTCGCGATTGCCGCCGCCCTGGTGCTGCTCGACGTGCTGGGGTTGCGGCTGGGGTTGCGGACGTGGCTGCTGCACCGGCTGGGGCCGCGGTTCGGGGCGTGGCTGCTGCATCTGCATCTGCATCTGTGGACGCGGCTCTGGCCGGGCTTGCGGCACCGGCATCGGCTGTGGACGCGGCTCGAAATGCGGCTGCTGCGCCTGCTGGAATTGCGGCTGGGGCCGAGGAGCTTGCGGCATCGGCTGCGGACGCGGCTCGAAATGCGGCTGTTGCGCCTGCTGCATTTGTGGTTCGGCACGCGGTTGCTGCGGCGGGACGGCGCGCGGCGCCTGTTGCATCGCAGGCGGATGCCAGTTCGACACACGCGCCTGTTGCTGCGCGGCCGGGTTTTCCGGCGGATGCGGCACACCCGACTGCGGCGCGAAGCCCGGCTGTTGCGGGTGGCCGGGCTGTTCCATGCGCGGCGCCTGCTGCGCCATCGGCGGATGCGGCTGCGTCCATGCGGGCTGAGACCTGCCGACCGCGCCCCATTCCTGCGGCGCGCCGTGCTGCCCTGCGTGCGCTGCCGCGTCGGCTGGATTACCGCCGACTGCTTGCGGTGGCCGCGGCACACCGTTCGACGGACGGCCCAGATTGCCCACGAGCCCGCTCTCGCCGGGCTGCGGCGGACGCCCGTTGCCGACCATCTGCGGCGGCATGCCCGCACGCGCTTGCGGAGGCGCCTCGCCACGCGGCACCACGGCGCCCGCTTCGCCGGGCCGCTGACCGGCCTGTTCGACGCCATGCGGCGCGTTGCCGGCCATTGCGCCAGGCGTACCGGGCGCACCTGCCGCCATCCCCGGCGGACGTCCCGGCACATGCGATTGCACTACCCGCACGTTCGCCATCGGCAGCGCGCCAGGTGCACCGGTCATATGCGCGGGTACCGAGGTGCGCACGACCGGCTGGCCGCCGCCGGGCACCCGGCCGCCGCTTTGCGCGAAGTGCTGCGCGAGTTCGTCGTGGAAAGCGGCGGGCATGACGGGATTGCGGGTCGCGACGACCGGCCGGCCGGCGACGCTCGCCGGTGGCCGATAGTTCGCGCGCCGCAGATCCGACCCGAAGCTTTCGCGCACCGGCGCGATCCCCGGTGCGCCCGGATTGATTCGCGCGTTGCGCCACTGCGCCGGGTCGACCTTCTGCGAGAAGCGTCGGACCGGCTGACCGTGCACGAACGCGGTCGCCGGCACGGCCGTCACACAGCCCGGCACGTGATAGTTCACGTACGTGTTCACGTTGCGGTGATAGTCGTTGAAGATCGTCGCGCGGTTCACGCGGTTGTAATACCCGGCGCTCCAGCGATCGTGATCGCCCCAATGCGGATGCCACGGCTCGCCTGGCCCGAGCGGAAACCACGCGACCCCCGCCGCGATGACGCCGCCGACCGCCAGGTTGACGCCCCAGTCGGCGCCGCCGTCGTCATTACCGACGAACGCGACCAGCGCCGGCGCATAGGTCGGCGCCACGTCCGCTTCGAGCGGACCGGGCACCCAGGCCCACGCGCCGTCGATGTCGGCCCAGCGGCCGTAGTGGTACGGCGCGAAGCCCCAAGGCTGGTCGTCGACCCAGGTCCAGCCCCACGGCGCCTGCCAGACCCAGTGGCCGTCATGATACGGCGCCCAGCCCGCCGGCATCGCGTTCGGCACCCACACTGCGCCGTACTGCGGCGTCTCGCGCCATGTGCCGTTGGCATCGAGATCCTCGTAGCCGGGGACGTCGCGCGACACGTAGCGCGCTGACAGCGAGCGGTCTTCGGTGGCGTCGCGGCTGGCGGCCCATTGGTCGAGCTCGTCGGCGGCGGGCGCGCGGTTGTCGGCGAGTTGCTGCAGGTTGGTGCCGGCAAAGCGGATCTGCTGACCCGCCGCAATCGGCACTTGGCCGCCGTCGCCGTACGCAATCGCGCTGCCGCTGCGCACGGTGACGGTCGTGCTGCTGCCGTCGGGCGCGACGTCGACGCGGTAGTCGCCGGGACCGTTCACGCCGAGCGCAAGATTCGGCGTGTCGATTTCATACGACGACCCCGGCGCGAGTTCGCGCACGCGTGTCGACAGCGTGCCTTGCGCGACTTTCAGTTGCGCGGTCGAGTCGTCGAGGTTGAGCACGTCGAGGCTCGTGTTCTGGCCGAGGCGCACCGCGGTCGAGCCGATGTGCAGCTCGGAGCGGGCGTTCTGGTCGTTCCACAGCTGGTCGCCGGTCGTCAGCGGCCGGTTGATCTGAGCATACGACCAGTCGGTCGCGCCGGCGGGCTCGGTGGTCACGGCCCCGGCCGTGTAGTTAAGACGCGCGATGCGCCCAGGCGGATCGCCCCCGGACGCTTCGCCGCCCGACCCGACGGCTACCGCGGCTGGTGGCGCAGGTGGCGCTTCCTGCGCGAGAGCGGTTTGCGCGGCGAGCGCGACGACCGCGGCCGCGATCAGCGTATAGCCGCTGATCCGGCGATGAATCCCCGCTTGCCGCAAGGGTTGCTTGGCGTGTGTCATGACTGATCTCCGGCGGACGCGGCAATCGGCCGGGTCCGTTCAGTCACTGTACCTGCCGCCTATGTTTCAAGGCCCGCACATTTGTAAGGTGGATTCGCTCGCCTGTAACAAAAGGTCTCGCGCGGGTCTCGCGCGGGTCTCGCGGCTCCGCGGCAAAGCCGGTTCAGCGGTCTATCCGGCCAGAAACGCATCGAATTGCTGATGGCCGGCCGGCGTGACGCGCAGCACGCGCGGCCGCTCCGTCCGCTCGACCCAGCCATGCGCCGACCACGCGTCGAGCAACGCCGCGCCGAGCGCGCCGCCCAGATGCGGCCGGCGCATGCTCCAGTCGAGGCAGGTGCACGCGAAGCGCCGCCGCCGGGTCTTCTGCGCGGCGAGGTCGATGCCCCAGTCGGCGAAGCGGGCGGCGCCCTGCGCGGTCGCTTCGAGCGAGGCGCCGTTTTGCGTCAGCAACCCGCGCTCGAGCATGCGCTCGAACATCCGCACCGACAGCTCGCCGGCCATGTGGTCGTAGCAGGTGCGCGCAAAGCGCATTTCCAGCGGCACGGTGCGTGCCGGACGCGGCACCGAGCGCTGCGGCGCGCTGACTTGCGCGACGTTCGCGAGTGCTTCGATCGATGCGGCGATGTCCGCCGACGCGATACGGAAATAGCGATGCCGGCCGCGCACTTCGAGCGCGAGCAGCCCGCCGTCGGTGAGCCGTCCGAGATGGGCGCTCGCCGCCGAGGGCGACAGCCCCGCGATCATCGTCAGTTCGCCCGCGGGGCGCGCGCTGCCGTCCATCAGCGCCCACAGCATCGCGGCGCGGCCGGGATCGGCGAGTAGCGCGCCGATGCGGCTCAGGCCGGGGAAGTGGTTCTGCTCGTCTAATAGGGGGGCGGTCATGGCGCGTCTCCTGAATGGGCGGCAAAGGGCGCCGCCACGATTCCCACTCTACGCGCATCAGGTATTCGATGTTTCAGCTTTGCGTGAACAATCAATGTGACGGACGTGTCACGCTCGCCCGCGTTCCCGCGCCGTCTCGTGCCGCCAGGCTAGAATCGAAGCCTGTTCTTGCGGGAATTCGATGTGATGAAAACGCTTCTGGCCGTCGCCGCGACGGTTCTGCTGTTTACCGCCTGCGCAGGTGGCGGAGCCGGCTCGGGCTCGGCCGGCAGCGGCAGCATCAGCATGTACGGCACCATCGACCAAGGGATCACCTTTCACAACTAGGCCGACCGCCGGCCCATCGGCGTGCCGCGCGCCGCGTCTTCCGTGCGACGCCGCGCCGCGCGCAATATTGCGCTCGTATAATCGCCTCCTTTCAATGCATCCGATTGACCGGAGTCAAGATGAGCACTGTTCCCACCGCACCGCTGGACCGTTCGGAAACCACCTTCCGCTTTCTCGCCGAGCCGACTTCGGTCAACTTCGGCGGCAAGGTGCACGGCGGCGCGTTGATGAAGTGGATCGACGAAACCGCCTATGCATGCGCGGCGGTCTGGTCGGGGCGCTATTGCGTGACGGTCAGCGTCGGCAATATCCGTTTTCGTCGGCCGATTCTCGTCGGCAATCTGGTCGAACTGCGCGCGCGCGTCGTCGCCACGGGCCGCACCAGCATGCACATCCACGTGTCGGTGCACGCGGGCGACCCGAAGGGCGGCGAACTGCTGCAGACCACCGACTGTCTCGTCGTGATGGTCGCCGTCAACGAGAACGGCCATCCGGTGCCGGTGCCCGCCTTCTTGCCGGAGACCGAGGAGCAGAAGCGCCTCGCCAAGTACGCGATGGACGTGAAGGAAGCGCTCGACGCGATCGTCGAGCTGAAGCCGGAAGAAGTCGCGCAGGGGAAAATCTGAGTGCAGCGGGGCGGCGCGCGGCGCGCCCGTTTGCGCGCCTTCCGTCACGCCGCCTCGCGGATCATCATGCCGTGCGTCCGACCATATCGTTCGGTCGCACCCACTCGTCGAACTGCTGCTCGGTGACATAGCCGAGCGCCAGTGCCGACGCCTTCAGCGTCGTGCCTTCCTTGTGCGCCTTTTTCGCGATCTGCGCGGCCTTGTCGTAGCCGATGTGCGGATTGAGCGCCGTCACCAGCATCAGCGATTCGTTCAGCAAGGTATCGATGCGCTCGTGATTCGGCTCGATGCCGACCGCACAGTTGTCGTTGAAGCTCTGCGCGCCGTCGGCGAGCAGGCGCACCGACTGCAGCAGGTTGTGCGCGATCATCGGCCGGAACACGTTCAGCTCGAAGTTGCCGCTCGCGCCGCCGATGTTCACCGCGACGTCATTGCCGAACACCTGCGCGCACAGCATCGTCAGTGCTTCGGACTGGGTCGGATTGACCTTGCCCGGCATGATCGAGCTGCCCGGCTCGTTTTCGGGGATCGACAGCTCGCCGAGACCGCAGCGCGGGCCGCTCGCGAGCCAGCGGATGTCGTTGGCGATCTTGTTCAGGCTCGCCGCTACCGTTTTGAGCGCGCCGTGCGCGAAGACGAGCGCGTCGGCCGCGGCCATTACCTCGAACTTGTTCGGCGCCGACACGAACGGCAAACCGGTCAGCTTGCCGATCGCGGCGGCGACGCTGTCGGCGAACTTCGGATGCGCGTTCAGTCCCGTGCCGACCGCGGTGCCGCCCTGTGCGAGCTCGTACAGGTGCGGCAGCGCCGACTCGACGTGCCGGATGCCATGCTCGAGCTGCGCGACATAGCCGGAGAATTCCTGGCCGAGCGTGAGCGGCGTCGCATCCTGCAGGTGCGTGCGGCCGATCTTGACAATATCGGTAAACGCTTTCGCCTTGCCGTCGAGCGTATCGCGCAACGTTTTCAGCGCAGGCAGCAGATGCTTGACGATCGCGTCCGCGGCGGCCACGTGCATCGCGGTCGGAAACACGTCGTTCGACGACTGCCCGCGATTCACGTCATCGTTCGGATGCACCTTGCGCGCTTCGCCGCGCTCGCCGCCGAGCAGCTCGCTCGCGCGGTTCGCGATCACCTCGTTGAGGTTCATGTTGGTCTGCGTGCCCGAGCCGGTCTGCCAGACCGCGAGCGGAAATTCGCCCGGATGCTTGCCGCCGATGATCTCGTCGGCCGCCTGCATGATCGCGCGCGCCTTCTGCTCGTCGAGCACTCCGAGGCCGAGATTGACTTCGGCGGCCGCGCGCTTGATCACCGCGAGCGCGGTGATCAGTTCGGGCGACTGCTTTTCCGTCGAGATCTTGAAGTTCTGCAGCGAGCGCTGCGTCTGCGCGCCCCACAGGCGAGCGTTCGGCACCGCGATTTCGCCGAATGTGTCGCGCTCCATCCGTACGTCTTCAGTCATGGTTGACTCCGCTTCTCAAAGTTCCGAGTTGACAGGCAATAAGGAGAATAGACCGGTTAGCACATTCCGGTAAAAACCGGCCTGCGGATCGAAAATGTAGGTGCGTGTCTCGCCGTTCTCGACGTCGGTCCAGACGAGCGGCGACAGCGGCGCGCCGATCGAGCGCAGATAGGCGAGCTGGGCCGAGTCGGCGAGCGTTACGTGGTAGCTCTGCTCCGGCTGGGTCCCGCGCTCGAAGATTCTCGCGACCTGATTCGCCAGTTCGGGGCTGTGGATCACGAGCGCCAGCTCGGTGTTCAGATTGGCCGAGCGCGGATCGAGGTTCATCGAGCCGATCACGAGAATCTTGTGGTCGATCACGTAGGCCTTCGCATGCAGGCTCGCGCGCGAACGCGAGCCGACCAGCCCGACGTTCGGCGTTTCCTGGCGCGGCCTGAATTCATACAGCTCGACGCCGGCCTTCAGCAGCGGCACGCGGAACGGACTGTAGCCGGCCTGCACGGCGACCGCGTCGGTGGCCGCAAGCGAGTTGGTCAGCACCGCGATACGGATGCCGCGATGCGTGAGCTCGCTGGCTGCCTGCACCCCCGCGGCGTGCGGCACGAAGTAGGGCGACACGATCAGGAAATCGTGCTGCGCGTCGCGCATCAGTTCGCGCAGCCGCGCGAGCGGCGGACTCACGTAGTCCGGCGACGGATGCTCGATCTTCTCCGGCAGGTCCACCTTGAATTCCGCGTCCGCCCACGTGAGGCCGAGCTGCTCGCTCGTGATCTGCGCGGCAAGCGGCGTCGCGTTCAGCGGTTTCGCGTTGTACGGATCGGCGTTGGTGCGCCAGTGATGGCGCAGGTCGTCGCGCGTCTGGTCGAGTTCCTTCTGGTCGAACTTCTGCTTGTTCAGCGCACGCAGCGGATAGGCGAGCTCGCTGTTCCAGTAGTCGTCGAAACTCGCGGAAACGTCGGCGACGATCGGGCCCGCCGCGAGCACGTCGAGGTCGCGGAACTGCAGCGTTTCACTCGCGCTGAAGTACTCGTCGCCCAGGTTGCGACCGCCGACGATCGCCAGCTGGTTGTCCGCGATCATCGCCTTGTTGTGCATGCGGCGCGTGAAGTGGCCGATCTGCGTGAACAGGTTCGCTGTGCGCTCGAACAAGCCTTCCTGCGCGCTGCCGAACGGGTTGAACACGCGGATCTCGATGTTCTGGTGCGTGTCCAGCCCCGCCATGATGCGGTCGATGTCCTTGAAGTTCAGGTCATCGACCAGCATGCGCACCCGCACGCCGTGATCGGCCGCATATAACGCGGCGCCGAGCAGCAGCTTGCCGGTGGTGTCCTCGTTGGCAATGTAGTACTGCATGTCGAGGGTTTTGGTCGCCGCGCGCGCAAGCGCGATGCGCATTTGCAGCGCGTCGGTGCCGTTCGCCAGCACGCGGAAACCCGACTGCTCCGGATGCTTCGCCTCGAGCGGCGCGAGCGCTTCGCGCAGCGGCGTATCGGCGGTGGGCGGCAGCGCGTGCGTCACCTGGCGGTCGAACGCGGTGGCGGGCGGCTTCGTCGCGCAGGCGGTCAAAAATGCCGCCGCGCAACAGAGCAGGAAGATTTGCCTCGTTGTGCTGACTATCGAGCGGCGGCGCGCGGCCCGCCGATGTTGTTCGAATTGGCCCTGCACGCTGTTTTCCCCTTGTTGCAAGCTTTTCGCGTGGCGACAGCGAAGGCCTGTGCCCGCTGTCGAGAAAACCATTCTAAGGGAATTGGGGCGGGTTCCGCGTACGTCGGCAAACGCAGCGGAGTGCCGCGCGTGGGTCGCGAGGGCGCCGCGGTTCCGTGATCGATTACGTGCTGCAAACCGCGGCGCGCGGGGGCGGTATCAGGCGCGCTCGACGTGCAGCGCGCGCTCGCCACCGGGATGCGTCGAGCCTTTCGCCGGTCGGCCCGCCCACACGCCCGCGAGCAGCGAACCCGACAGGTTGTGCCAGACCGAGAACAGCGCGCCTGGCAGCGCGGCGATCGGCGTGAAGTAGAGCTTGCCGAGCGTCGCGGCGAGGCCGGAGTTCTGCATGCCGACTTCGATCGCGAGCGTCCGGCAGACGGCTTCGTCGAACCCGAGCAGACGGCCGCCCCAATAGCCGCCGAGCAGGCCGATGCCGCTGTGCAGCACGACGCCGACCATCACGAGGAAGCCCACCGACGCGATGCTCTTCTGCGTGCCGCCCACCACTGCGCCGATGATCAGCACGATCGCGACCATCGAGACGAGCGGCAGGATCGGTTCGATCTTGCGCACCAGCTTACCGAACAGATGATTGACGACGAGACCGACGACGATCGGCAGCGCGACGATCTGCAGGATGCTCATCAGCATGCCGTGCACATCGACGGCGATCGACGCGTCGACGTAAAGGCGCGTGAGCAGCGGCGTGGCGAATACGCCGACGAGCGTCGACAGCGCGCTGATCGTCACCGACAACGCGACGTCGCCGCGCGCGAGATAAATCATCACATTCGACGCGGTGCCGCTCGCGACGCTGCCGACCAGCACCATGCCGGCGGTCAGGTCGGGCGGCATGCGCAGCGCCTTCGCGATGACCCATGCGGCGAGCGGCATCACGAGGTAGTGCAGCACGATGCCGGCGATCACGGGCGCGGGACGCGTGAACACGCGCAGGAAATCGCCGGCCGACAGCGTGACGCCCATCGCCAGCATGATGATCGTGAGGAGCGTGGTGACGTGCGGCGCGACGCCGGAAAACGAGGCCGGCGAGAAGTACGCGGCGACCGAGACGAGCACGGCCCAGAGCGGGAATAGGCGGGTGACGCGGGCAAGCATGGCGGGTGGTCCTTGGTTATGTTGTATCGCGAGAAAGCGGGGGCCGCGGCGCGGCCGGGTGTCGGCTGGCGTTGCGGCGTTCGTCGCGCCGAAGCGGGTGAAGCGGCTACGGCAAGCGCCGTGGCGAAAGCGCGGCAAACACGGGCGGCCAATCGAAGCCGCACGCGTCGCGGGCAATGGTGGGTGCTCCGGCGGCGCCAGTCCGGCTTTTGCCTTGGTGAGGCGCGCCGTCGTGCGGTTCCTGGCGCGTGAGCGCGGGTTAGCGCTCGCGTGCAGCGGCGGGCATTTTACCTTTTACAGTGAGTGCTTCAGGAGTGAGACTTGCCGCTGCGCCGCTCAGACCGAGCGCGCGGGCGGTGCGATTGACGCCACCGTCGGCGGTTGCCGGCCGCTCAGCTTGTGAAACCGCAGTGTCATCAGCAGCGCGACGCTCGCGAGACCTGCCGCCAGCCCCCACCACAAGCCGCGCGCGCCGAGGCCGGCGTGAAACGCGAGCAGATAGCCAGTCGGAAAGCCGATCACCCAGTAGCCGAACGCGGCGGCGATCATCGGGATGCGGGTGTCTTTCAGGCCGCGCAGACAGCCGGAGCCCACCGCCTGCATCCCGTCGACGATCTGGAAGATCGCCGCCACGCCGAGCAGCGAACTGGCGAGCGCGATGGTCGGCGCGTTGGCCGGGTCGTCGAGATGCAGATACAGGCCGACGATCCAATGCGGCGCGGTGATCAGCACGAGACCCGACATCGACATGAAGCCGACGCCGAGCGCGAGCGCGACGAAGCCCGCGTGGCGCGCGGCGAGCGGCTGACCGGCGCCGGCCCAGTAGCCGACCCGCACATTGGCCGCCTGGCCGATCGACAGCGGCACCATGAACGCGACCGACGCGACGTTCAGCGCAATCTGATGCGCGGCCAGTTGCGATTCGCCGAGCAGGCCGACCATCAGGCCGGTGGCAAGGAACAGCGTCGACTCGACGCCGTAGGTGATCGCGACCGGCCAACCGATGCCGAACAGCTCGCCCATCAGCGGCAGCTTCGGCCGCGTCGCGACGACGAAATGCCGGAAGCGCGGCCGCAGATGCAGCAGCGCCATCAGCACGAGCGCGGTCAGCCACACGGTGATCGTGGTCGCGGCCGCCGAGCCGAGAAAGCCGAGCCGCGGCAGCCCATACGCGCCGTGAATCAGCCCGTAGTTCAGAAAGCCGTTCACGCCGACGCTCACGATCGACACCCACAGCAGCCGCCGCGCCGCGCCGATCGCCGGCAGGAACGAGCGCATCAGGCCGACGCCGATCAGGCTCGCGGGTGCGCCCCAGCGCAGCACCGCCGCGTATTGGCCGACGTTGTGCGCGAGCAGGCCCGGCTCGCCGAACGCGAGCAGGATGTGCGACGCGAACGACAACAGAATGAACGCCGGCACCGCCAGCAGCACCGACAGCAAGAAACCGGTCCAGTAGATATGCGGCACGCGGCCGTCGTCCTGCGCGCCGCGCGCGTGCGCGACGCTGACGCTGACCGAGGTCAGCACGCCCTGCAGCAGCGTGACGACGACGAAAAAGAGGTTCGCGCCGAGGCCGCCGGCGGCGAGCGCGTCGGGGCCCAGCGAGCCGAGCAGGATCGTGTCGGTCACGCTCATCGCCATCTGCGACAGTTGCGCGATCGCGAGCGGCGCGGCGAGCCGCGCGGTGTCGGCCGCGTGGCGGGATAGGGTCGGCGGCCGGCTGGCCGCGTGGGCGAAGCTGGGTTGAGTCATCGATTGCGTGGCGGCGAAAGTTGGCAACTGCGGCGGCAACCGCAGTGGCGACAGCGAGAGGCGGGCGCAAGCGGCGCCGCATTGCATCGCGCCGCGCTCCGACGGGCGATGGAGCGCGGGGCAGCGGGCGGAGAAATTCCGCGGCGCGGCGGCGAGCCGGTCAGCCGACTCCTCGCCCGTGGCGCGGTCCGTCGTTTACCTGTCGAAACCGACAGCTTATTGCCTCGCCCGGGCGATGTCGATGGACAACGCACAGTTCCGGTGCGCGGCGTCCTGCGAATTTCCGGAGTGGCGTCAGCCTTCGTGGACCGCGATCCGCGTGTCGCCGAGCAACACGACCTGGCCCGCGCGGATCTTGCAGGTCTTGCGGGTCTCGACCCGGCCATCGACCATCACGGCGCCGTCCGCGACCATCATCTTCGCGGAACCGCCGCTATCCGCGAGGCCCGTGATCTTCAGCAGATTGTGGAGTTCGACGTACTCGCCGGTCAGCGTGAAATTGAGATTGGGCATGACTTTGCACCTTGGGCACGGGTCGCGTTGGGGGTTCGCATCATAAAGCAAGTGCACGGCGGCGCGTCGGCGCGGGGCCGTCTCGCCTGTGTCGGATGCATCCAGCGAGTCATTGCGCAAGCAAATGAAAGTAGATGTTATTCAGTTGTGGAGAGTGAAACGTTGCGTAACGCTGGTCGCGCCGGATGGATTCCACTCCTAAAGTGCACCTCAGCAGCAAAGCCCGCTGGCATTCCGGGATCGCTCCGCGGCCACCCATCCAGCGACGCATAGACCGGGCGGGGGCGCGTGGGCCATTCCGTCATCACGACGCCAGAGAGTCCGCCCGTGTCACAACTAAGTCTAGAGAGGATAGCCATGACCCACATTCGTACGCTCCTGATCGGTACCGCCCTCACCGTCTTTGCCGCGACGGCCGCCGTCGCGCAGACCGCGCAGCCGGCAACAGGCATCGGTGGTCAGGCGCAGATCCAGAGCCAAGGGGCCGCCGAGATGGCGCCGCCGTCCGCGGCCGGCGCCCAAGGCATGCAGGCCCCGCCGTCGGCGCAAGGCATGCAGCAAGTCCCGGGCGCGCCCGCCGCGCAAGGCGTCGCCGCGCCGCCGCCGGGCCGTTTGACGGCTTCGGGCTCGACCGACCCGCTCGTACAGAAGCGCGACGCCGACGCGAAGGCCAACGCCGAGTATCGCGCGGCGAAGAAGTCCTCGAAGGCGGAATTGAAGGCTGAGCAGAAGGCCGCGAAGGACCAGTACAAGGAGCAGGTGCGCGGCGCGAAGCTGAACCAGAAGGCGGACAAACAGAGCGCCAACAACGAAATGAAGATGGAGATGGAAGGGCAGGCTGCCGCGCAGACCGACGGCGCGGACGTCAAGCATTAAGCCCTGCTGGATGCCGCGGCGCGTGGGTCGGCGAGGCTCGCGCGCCGCGGGCGTCTGTCACTTTGCAAGCTGTGCCTCACGGAGAACCCAGATGAACATCGACCGTTCCAGCCGAACCCGCATTTACGCCGCGCTGATCGCGGCTTGCCTGTCATCGGCCGTGCTCGCGCAGACCGCGGACCCGGCTTCGGCGCCCGCCACGCACGCGGACAAGAAGGCCGCGAAAGAGCAGGCGAAGGCCGACAAGAAAGCCGCGGTCGCCCAGGCGAAAGCGGACAAGACCAAAACCGACGCGCAGGCCGATGCCGACAAGGCCGCCGCCGAGGCCAATGTGAAGGACGCGAAGAAGCAGTAGTAGCGCGCGGCGTAAACCGCCAGGCAGGCGCCCCAAAAAAGGGGCGCTTGTCGCATTGGGTTGTATGGATATACAGTATGCGTCGCATCCTGAAAATCCATCCAATCCACAAAAACCGCTCAGTGTCCACCGTCGCCGAATCCGCTCCGTCGTTCGATACCGCCGCCTGGCTCGCCAAGCTCAACGACGCTCAACGCGAAGCCGTCGAATACGGGACCGACACGCCAGACGCGCTGCCCGGCGCGCTGCTCGTGATCGCGGGCGCGGGCTCCGGCAAGACCAACACGCTCGCGCATCGCGTCGCTAATCTGGTGGTGAAGGGCGCCGATCCGCAGCGCATCCTGCTGTTGACCTTCTCGCGGCGCGCGGCGCTCGAAATGACCCGCCGCGTGACACGCATCACCGGCGCCGCGGCCACCACCGTCGGTGCACGCGCCGCGCTCGCGCAAGGGCTGACGTGGGCGGGCACGTTTCACAGCGTCGGCGCGCGGCTGTTGCGCGAATACGCGGATCTGATCGGCCTCGCGCCCGCGTTCACGATCAACGACCGCGAAGACTCCGCCGACCTGATGAACCTCGTGCGCCACGAACTCGGACTGTCCGCGAAAGAGCGGCGCTTTCCGGCGAAGGGCACCTGCTTCGCGATCTACTCGCGCGTCGTCAACACCGGTGCATCGCTCGGACAGGTATTGGACAGCGCGTTTCCGTGGTGTCGCGAATGGGAGGACGATCTGCGCAGGCTGTTCGCCGCCTACGTCGACGCGAAGCAGAAGCAGAGCGTGCTCGACTACGACGATCTGCTGCTCTACTGGTCGCACATGGCCGCCGAGCCCAGCATCGCGGCCGATCTGTCGGCGCGCTTCGACCATGTGCTGGTCGACGAATACCAGGACACCAACCGCCTGCAGGCGTCGATCCTGCTCGCGCTGAAGCCGGACGGCCGCGGCCTGACCGTGGTCGGCGACGACGCGCAGTCGATCTATTCGTTTCGCGGCGCGACCGTGCGCAATATCCTCGATTTCCCCGCGCAGTTCGAGCCGCCCGCGAAGCAGGTCACGCTCGAGCGCAACTATCGCTCGACCGAGCCGATTCTCGCCGCGTCGAACGCGGTGATCGAACTTGCGAGCGAGCGCTACACGAAGAATCTGTGGACCGACAAGGCGTCGGCGCAGCGCCCGCGCCTCGTCACGGTCGCCGACGACGCCGCGCAAGCTCGCTACGTCGTCGAGCAGGTGCTCGAAGCCCGCGAGCAGGGTGTCAAGCTGAAGTCGCAGGCGGTGCTGTTCCGTGCCGCGCATCACAGCGCCGCACTCGAGATCGAGCTCACGCGCCGCAACATCCCGTTCGTCAAATTCGGCGGGCTCAAATTTCTCGACTCGGTGCACGTGAAGGACGTGCTCGCGGTGCTGCGCTGGGCCGAGAATCCGCGCGACCGCGTCGCCGGCTTTCGCGTCGTGCAGCTGCTGCCGGGCGTCGGTCCGGCCACCGCGGCGAAGGTGCTCGATGACATCGTCGCGCGCGCGGACGGCGGCGATCCGGTCGCGACCGCGGGCGGTGTGCTCGCCGCGTTTGCGGCGCCCGCAAGGGCGCAGGAAGACTGGCATCCGTTCGTCAAGCTGATGTCGAGCGTGTATGGCCGGCAAACGCCGTGGCCCGCCGAGTTCGAGATGGTGCGGCGCTGGTACGAGCCGCATCTGGAGCGCAATCACGAGGACGCCGCGATCCGTCACGCGGACCTGCTGCAGATGGAAAGCATTGCGGGTACCTATCCGTCGCGGGAGCGCTTCCTGACTGAGTTGACGCTCGATCCGCCCGACGCCACCAGCGACGAATCCGGCGTGCCGCTGATCGACGAGGATTACCTGATCCTGTCGACGATCCATTCGGCGAAGGGCCAGGAGTGGCGCAACGTGTTCGTGCTGAATGGCGTCGACGGCTGTATTCCGTCCGATCTGGGCACCGGCAGCGACGAGGAAATCGACGAGGAGCGGCGCCTGCTCTACGTGGCGATGACGCGCGCGAAGGAAGACCTGCATATCGTCGTGCCGCAGCGCTTTTACGTGCACAACCAGACCCATCTGGGCGACCGCCATGTGTGGGCGTCGCGCACGCGCTTCATCGCCACGCCGATGCTGCCGCTGTTCGACGCGTACGCATGGCCGTGCGTGCCGGTGGCGAGCGCGCCGAGCGCGGCGGGGCTCGCGGCGGCCGCGCAGGCCAGGATCGAGATCGCGGCGAAGCTCAGGAAGATGTGGGACTGAGCGGCCGGCGCCGCTCGATTCAGTCGAAGCTCAACGCGGCTGCCGCTGCTGTTGCTGCGCGACCGGAGGCGGCGGCACGAAGAAATTGCGCAGCCATGCCGCGAGTCGCGAGAACACGTCGTACGGCTCCTCGACGAAAATCTCCGGCTTCAAAAGCCGCAGATACTCCATGATCTGCTGCGCTTCCTGCTTCTGGAACGTGCCGTGCGAAATGCCGAGCCGCAACAGCCCGCGCAGTTCGCCGAGCTTCTCTCGCGCGGTGCTGCCGACGCTCGTCTCGCATGCGATCTTAGCCTCGTAGACGCGCTGGCGCAGCGATTCGACCAGCCGCCATGCCGGCGTCTGCATCACTTCCTCGAGCGCCTGGATGTCTTGCACCGTGCTCTTGATCTGCGCGGCGAGCGGATCGACCAGCGTCGCGTCGCCTTCCGCTTCCTTGACGATCGCGGCGGCCCAGTCGCGGCATTGCTTGGTGAGCTCCTCGGGCGTCCATTCCGAGCGCGCCGCGAAACCGAAGCCGAACTCGCTCGCCTGGCGCATCAGGATCGACACGACGTCGGGAAACTCCTTGTCGAGCGTGCGTTTGGCCCACGCGTACTGGCCGCCTTGCAGCATCCGCTGCACCGCGTGCTCGGTGAGCGGCACCATGTTGTCGAGCAGCTTCGCGCGCAAGAAATCTTCGAACGACGGCGTCGCGAACTGCGGATCGAGCTTCAGCGAGACCCGCAAAAAGGCCTCGAAGTCTTTGCGCAGCGAAGCGACGGTCTCGTCCTTCAGTTTCAGGGTGATTTGACCCATGTGTTATCCCGTTTAATGCGGCCGCGCGCGGCGCGCCGTCGCACGATCGCCCGGTCACTCCCGGACCGAGGCGACGCGACGCCGGCTGCCGACGCGCTCGATTTCAAGCTGTTGCCGCGTAACCAACGGGACGACTCCCGATGAGCGGACCTCGACTGCATATCGGCGCGGTGGCGGGAAACTTGAGGGTGGCCCGGCGACGGTTGCGGGCTTTGGAGGGGTGCTTCGGGCGCTTGCGCGCCTCGCTGCCACCTGGGAGAGAGGGCGCGGTCCGCGACGTGCCGACGGACCGCTGACGAGTCAATGAGCGTGGAGAAGAGGCGCGCTTACTTCAGCACCACGCACTGCCACACGAAGAACACGACGAGACCGACTGCGATCGTCAGCAGCGGCCTGCGCGTCACGGCACTGACGACGATCGCGGCGAGCGCGCCGACCAGCTGCGGATTGCGCCAGGTCAACTCGGCGTTGTTGCCGTGCGGCGACACGGCCATCGGGACGATGATCGCGGTCAGCACGGTGACCGGCACGAAGCTGAGCGCGGTGCGCATCAGCGGCGGGAACACGAGGCGCTCGCCGAGCACGAACACGGCCGCGCGGATCAACCACGTAATCGCGGCCATGCCGACGATCAGAACGACGTAGTTCATCGCGTCGCCTCCACAGGACGGCGCGCGCCACGCAGGTTCAGACGCGACATCGACAGCAGCACGCCGACCGCGACTCCCGCGAACACCGCGCCGAGCAGGCCGAGCTTATACGGCCACGCTTGCCAGAAAAACGCCAGCGTGCCGGCGGTGACGGCCGCCGCGATATAGCGCAGCGCGACCAGTTGCGGGACGACGATCGCGATGAACGTCGCGACCATCGCGAAGTCGAGGCCGAGCGACTGCAGGCCCGGGAAGGCCGCGCCGAACAGCAGGCCGGCGACGGTCCACAGCTGCCAGTTCAGATACATCGCGACGCCAGCGCCGAAGAAGTAGTACGGACCGACGGTGCCCGGCTCGCGATGCCGGTAGTGCTCCCACGCGACCGCGAAGACTTCGTCGGTGAGCAGCGCGCCGAGCGCCCAGCGCCAGCGCTTCGGCAGATGCGCGACGTGCGGCGCGAGCGTGGCGCTATACAGCACGTGACGCAGATTGACGACGAGCGTGGTCGCCCAGATTACGGCGAAGCTCGCATGTCCGGCGATCAGCCCGAGCGCGATGAACTGCGCGGAACCCGCGAAGACGACGAGCGACATCAACTGGCCGTGCCACAGATGCAGCGGGCCGGACGTCACGAGCGTGCCGAAGATGACGCCGAACGGCGCGGCACCGACCATCATCGGGATGATGTCGCGCGCGCCGGCGGCGAATTCTTTGAGATGGCTGCCGCGGGTGGGCTGGCCTTGGGTGGAATCGGTCAATCTGAGCCTCCTTGATTTCGGAAGCATAGCGACTGACCGACGTTCGGACTTGTACGTTCTTGCGGCGGGGTGCTGATGCGGACAGGCGAATTGCGGCGCGATGCTCACTGCGTGCGGCGCACGCGACGGCGGTGCCGCATCGCGCGTCACGAGCCGCGCTGCGTTCCTTGCCATTGGCCCGGCGGCACGCCGAACATGCGCCGGAAATGCCGCGTGAAATGGCTCTGATCGGTGAAGCCACTTGCGGCGGCGACGTCGGTCACCGGGACGCCCGCGCGCAACGGCGCGAGCGCGCGCTGCAGGCGCACCTGATTGCGCCACGCATGAGGCGGCAGGCCGGTCGATTGCGTGAATAGCCGCGCCGCGTGGAACGGCGACAGACCCGCGGCCTTGGCGACCCCGGCGAGCGTCACGGGTTCGACGAGGTCACCGGTCAGCCGCGCCTGCATCAATGCGACGCGGGTGTCGTCGGTCGCGACGCGCGCGGAGGCGGGGCGCGTCTGCGCATAGCGGACCAGCAAGGTGGACAGTGCGTCGAGCATCGCGGCTTCGGCGGCGAGCGCGTCGTCGCCGGCTTCGAGCAGACGGTGGGCGTGCGCGAGCCGCATCGCGAGATCGGGATCGCGGATCACGCCGGGCGCAAACCACGGCAAGGCCTGCGGCTTGCCGGCAACCTCGTCGGCAAGCGCGCGGAGGAACTCGACAGGCGCATACATCACGCGATACCGCCAGCCCGCCTCGACCGCCTTCGACCCCGTATGCAACTCGCCCGGATTGATGATCGGCACGCTGCCCGCTTCGGCGACATGGTTCTCGCCGCGATACCGATAGCACTCCGCACCCGCGACGATCACCGGGATCGTGTAGGCGTCGTGCCAATGCGGCGCGAACTCGTGGTCGTGGTATTCGGCGGTGAGCAGATCCGCGCCGGGCAGTAGCGGCGTGCGCCAGTAGCGGGCGGAATCGCGGAAACGAGAGGTGGCGGTCATGACGAAAGTCCAGCTGGACCGGTCAGTTTAACGCGTCGTGGGCGGGGACGGCGGCGGGCGCGCAGGCGCGCTGCGTCGCGCCGCGTGCCGCTCGCGCCGTCAATTGATGGTACTTGCGTTACTTGAGTGGAATCGTCGTGCCGGTCGGCATCGGCACGGCACTCACGCTGTTTTTCGCGCTGCCGCTGACCACACGGTCGCTGTAGGTCAGATAGACCAGCGCGTTGCGCTTCGTGTCGACCACCCGCACCACGTGCAGCGACTTGAAGATCAGCGACATGCTGACCGAGAACACGTCGTCCTTCTGTTTGATGGGGCCGGTGAAATGCAGCTCCCCGACCTGGCGACACGCGATCGACGCCTCGGTCGGATCTTCGGCGATGCCGAGCGTGCCTTTGACGCCGCCGGTCCGCGCCCGCGACACGTAGCAGGTGACGCCTTGCACGACGGGATCGTCATAGGCTTCGACGACCACGCGGTCGGAGCCTGTAACGTGAAAATTCGTATTGACGCTGGCGATTTCTTCGCCGTGCGCCGAAGAAAGCAGCAGGGCGCCGATCGCCGTGAGCGCGGTGCGTAGCGAGGTGGATTTCATGAGCGTGCCGGTTGAGTGTCTGGAGTGAGCCGGCGCCAGAGGGGTGAAACATGCGCCGTGAAGCCGCCATCGTATAACGGCGTGCCGTGCGCGATCGGGGCGCGAAAACAAAAAGGCCCGCACGGATGCGGGCCTTTCAATCTTTTTGGCTCCTCGACCTGGGCTCGAACCAGGGACCTACGGATTAACAGTCCGGCGCTCTACCGACTGAGCTATCGAGGAACAGCAGTACAACTTGATCTACATAAAAAAACCCGTCTTGGTTAACGGGCTTTTGCAATTCTTGGCTCCTCGACCTGGGCTCGAACCAGGGACCTACGGATTAACAGTCCGGCGCTCTACCGACTGAGCTATCGAGGAACAGAACAACAACAGCAGAGAAGCGAAATTGTAGAGGCGGCTTAAACGCCTGTCAATACCTCTGCGTTCATCTTCATATTAATTCCTGCTCAGCGCGCGAGCAACGCGAGCTTATCCTTCACGTCCTTGAATTCCTCGGCTTCCGGCAGCGGTGCTTTGGTCTTCGTGATGCTGGGCCACGCTTTCGCCAGGTCGGCGTTCAGCGCGATGAAGTCCTGCTGGTCGCCCGGCACGTCTTCTTCGGCATAGATGGCGTTCACCGGGCACTCGGCTACGCACACGGCGCAGTCAATGCATTCATCGGGGTCGATCGCGAGGAAGTTGGGACCTTCGCGAAAGCAGTCCACCGGGCACACATCGACGCAGTCGGTATAGCGGCACTTGATGCAGCTTTCGGTCACAACGTGAGTCATTCAGGCAGCTCCTGCATGCGGAATCAGGGAAGGCGCGGACGCCAAAAGAGTTATTGTAACTTAACGTCAACAGGCAGATGAAACATCGGCCTGTGCGTCTTATACGTTTTTGTGATTAGTTTATGGGGTGCCGCGAACGGCCGCGGACAGCCGGCGCAGGCCGGCGGCACGATGGATGCGGACGCATTCGGGTAACATGCGTCAGGTTGCGCGCCGCTCGGTTCAGCGCGTCCGTTGCAACGGGGCCGTGAGCCCGTTTCGTTTTTTCAGCGGTCCAGTTCGTACCATCATGATTATTACTTCGCTGCTCGATACCGATCTGTACAAGTTCACGATGATGCAGGTGGTGTTGCATCACTTCCCCGCCGCGAACGTGGAGTACCGCTTCCGCTGCCGCACGCCGAACGTCGATCTGGTGCCCTACATCGGCGAGATTCGCGACGAAGTGCGCAAGCTCTGCGAACTGCGTTTCACCGACGATGAGCTCGACTACCTGCGCCGCATGCGCTTCATCAAGGGCGACTTCATCGAGTTCCTCGCGCTGTTCCATCTGAACGAGAAGTACATTTCGATCACGCCGTCGCCGAAGGGCAATGGCGAAATCGACATCGACATCAAGGGGCCGTGGCTGCATACGATCCTCTTCGAAATCCCGGTGCTCGCGATCGTCAACGAAGTCTATTTCCGCAACACGCAGCAAACGCCCGACTATCACGTAGGCCGCGGCCGTCTGCTCGACAAGATCCAACTGCTCGGCGCGCGTCCCGAATACGCCGACTGCAAGATCGCCGATTACGGCACGCGCCGCCGCTTCTCGAAGCAATGGCACGAGGAGGTGATCCTCACGCTGAAGGACGGCCTCGGCGAACAGTTCGCCGGCACGAGCAATGTCTTCTACGCGATGAAGCACAGCCTGACGCCGCTCGGCACGATGGCGCACGAGTACCTGCAGGCTTGCCAGGCGCTCGGTCCGCGGCTGCGTGACTCGCAGACCTTCGGTTTCGAGATGTGGGCGAAGGAATATCGCGGCGACCTCGGGATTGCGCTCTCCGACGTGTACGGCATGCAGGCGTTCCTGCGCGACTTCGACATGTACTTCTGCAAGCTGTTCGATGGCGCTCGCCACGATTCCGGCGATCCGTTCGACTGGGGCGAGCGCCTGCTCAAGCACTACGAGGCGAATCGCTGCGACCCGCGCACCAAGGTCCTCGTGTTCTCCGACGCACTCGACATCCCGAAGGTGCTGCAGCTCTATGAGCGCTTCCGCGGCCGCTGCAAGCTCGCGTTCGGGGTGGGCACCAATCTGACCAACGACCTCGGCTACAACCCGCTGCAGATCGTGATCAAGATGGTCCGCTGCAACGGTCAGCCGGTCGCGAAATTGTCCGATTCGCCGGGCAAGAACATGTGCGAGGACAAGGCGTATCTCGCGTATCTGCGCCAGGTGTTCGGCATCGCGCAGCCGGAAGAAGAGGCGGCCAAATAGCGCGCTTCGCGGCCAGCTGTTCGGTTCATCGCCTGTTCATGATCTGCTCGCGTTCGGGGTGGTGCGGCGAACAGTGTCGCCGCACTCCCGACGCCCGGCAATATGCCGTTCGGCCAGGGTGTTTGCGTGGAAGGCCACCGGTATAATCCTCGCCATATCGCACGGCTGTCGACACGAGGATTTCGCCCATGGACACATCGATTGCCCGCCGCAACATCCTGGCGCGCATCCGCGCCGCGCAAGGGCGCGAGCCCGAGCCGAGCGCCGCCGAGCGCGAAACCGCGGCGGACTATCTCGCGCGTCATCCGGCCGGGCCGCGTCCGGACATCCCCGCCGATCTGCACGCGCAGTTCATTGAAGAAGCGCAGAAGATGGCGACCACCGTCGACACCGTTCAAACCCTCGCCGATGTGCCCGCCGCCGCGCATCGCTATCTGACCCAACAGGGCTTGCCGTTGCAGGCCATCGCATGGCAAACGCTGCGCGATCTGCCGTGGGCCGAAGCCGGCCTCGCCGTCGAATTTCGCAAACCTCAAGACAACGACGTGGTCGGTCTCACCGGCTGCTTCTGCGCGACCGCGGAGACCGGCACGCTCGTGTTGCTGTCCGGACCCGAGACGTATGCGTCGGCCGCGCTGCTGCCGGAGACGCATATCGCGATCGTACCGGCGTCGCGCATCGTCGCGGGTCATGAGGAGGCGTTCGGTCTGATTCGCAAGGAGCGCGGTGAGCTGCCGCGCGCGGTCAATTTCGTATCGGGGCCGTCGCGCACCGGCGATATCGAGCAGACCATCGTGCTGGGCGCGCACGGCCCTTACCGGGTGCATACGATCGTCGTGCAGGATGCTTGAACGCGTCGCGCGGCGGCTTGCTGTCGCATATGCGACACACGCGGTATCCGTCATTCGTGCGTTGGCAAACCGTCGCGCCTCCTGTATCGGCATGAGTTCGCTGTCTGGTCGCGCGGGCCTTTGGCTCGCCGTTGCCTCTATGCTCGCGCTGTGTGCGCCGTCCGTGCAGGCCGCGACGCTCGACGGTGCGCGCTTGTCGGCGCTGTGGGGCTTGCCCTTCGCGAGTGTGCTGCTGTCGATCGCGATCTTTCCGCTGATCGCACCAGCCTTCTGGCATCACCATTTTGGCAAGATCGCCGCGGCGTGGGCGCTCGCGTTCATCGTGCCGTTCGCCGTGAGCTTCGGCACGAGCGCCGCGCTAGGCGCGCTCGCGCATGCCATGCTCGACGAGTACATCCCGTTCATCATTCTGCTGACCGCGCTCTACACCGTCGCGGGCGGCATCTGCGTGCGCGGCAATCTGCACGGCACGCCGCGCCTGAACACCGCGATTCTCGCGCTCGGCACGTTGCTCGCGAGCGTGATGGGGACGACCGGCGCGGCAATGCTTCTGATCCGCCCGCTGCTGCGCGCCAACGACAACCGCCGCCATGCGACCCACGTGGTCGTGTTCTTCATCTTCCTCGTCGCGAACATTGGGGGCGCGCTGTCGCCGCTCGGCGATCCGCCGCTCTTCCTCGGCTTTCTCGAAGGCGTGAATTTTTTCTGGACCACCACGCATCTCGCGGCTCCGATGCTGTTCGTGAGCGGCATGCTGCTCGCCGCTTTCTATGCCCTCGACTCGTACTACTTTCACCAGCGCGAGGAGGCGCGTTCCGCCTTCCTCGATCCGACGCCCGACGGCGTGCCGCTCGGCATCGACGGCAAGATCAATTTCGTGCTGCTCGCCGTGGCGATCGCGCTCGTGCTGATGAGCGGACTGTGGCGCCCGCAAATCACATTCGACGTACAGGGCGCCCACGTCGCGTTGCAAAACATCGTGCGCGACGCCGCGCTGATCGTCGTCACGCTGCTGTCGCTCGCGTGGACGCCGCGCGCCGCCCGTGCCGGCAATGACTTCAACTGGGCGCCGATCGAGGAAGTCGCCAAATTGTTCGCCGGCATCTTCGTGACGATCGTGCCGGTCATCATGATCCTGCGCGCGGGAGAAGCCGGCGCGTTCGCGGGCATCGTCCATCTGGTCAACGATGCGTCGGGCGAGCCGCGCGACATCATGTACTTCTGGGCGACCGGCCTGCTATCTTCGTTTCTCGACAACGCGCCGACCTATCTCGTGTTCTTCAATTTGGCCGGCGGCGACGCGCAAACGTTGATGACCACCGGAGCAACCACGCTCGCGGCGATTTCGGCCGGTGCCGTGTTCATGGGTGCGAACACCTATATTGGCAACGCGCCGAACTTCATGGTGAAGGCGATGGCGCAATCGCGCGGCGTGCGCATGCCGAGCTTTTTCGCGTATATGGGCTGGTCCGGCGCGATGTTGCTGCCGTTGTTTGCACTCACCGGCTGGCTCTTTTTTGGACGCTGACTCTGCAACGCCGAGGCAATCCCTCGACGTGCGATACGGAGACTTGCAATGCAGAAAATCCTCGTTGCCCGTTCGATCTTTCCCGACGTGATCGAGCGGCTCAAACAATACTTCGACGTCGACTGGAACGAGGGCGACGTGTTGCCCGCCGACGAGCTGAAGCGCCGTCTCGCGGACAAGGACGGCGCGCTGACGGCCGGCGAGATGATCGACGCAGGCGTGCTTGCCGCGGCACCACGTTTGCGGGTCGTGTCGAACATGGCGGTCGGCTACAACAACTTCGACATGGCCGCGTTCAACGCGGCGAACGTGCTCGGCACCAACACGCCAGACGTGCTGAACGAATCGACCGCCGACTTCGGCTGGGCGCTGATGATGGCCGCCGCGCGCCGCATCGCCGAGTCGGAGCACTGGCTGCGCGCGGGGCTCTGGCAGAAGTGGAGCTACGACGGCTTTCTCGGCAGCGACCTATACGGCTCGACGCTGGGCGTGATCGGCATGGGCCGCATCGGCCAGGCGCTCGCGCGGCGCGCGCAGGGCTTCAACATGCGAGTCATCTATCACAACCGCTCGCGCGTCGCGCCGCAAATCGAGGCCGAGCTGAACTCGGAATACGTGTCGAAAGAGGATCTGCTGCGGCGCGCCGACCACGTCGTGCTGGTGCTGCCGTACACCAAGGACAGCCACCACACGATCGGCGCGGCCGAACTCGCGCTGATGAAGCCGAGCGCGACGCTGACGAACATCGCGCGCGGCGGCATCGTCGACGATGCGGCATTGGCCGAAGCGCTGCGCGACAGGCGCATCGCGGCGGCCGGTCTCGACGTGTTCGAGGGCGAACCGAATCTGAATCCGGCGCTGCTCAGCGTGCCGAACGTGGTGCTGACGCCGCACATCGCGAGCGCGACCGAAACCACGCGCCGTGCGATGGCGAATCTCGCCGCCGACAATCTGATCGCCGGGCTCGGCGCAGGACCGCGCGCCGGTCAGCCGCCGAATCCGATCAACCCCGACGTGATCGGCAAGGCGCGTTCATGACGATGATTCTGGTGGCGGCTGTCGCGGTGCTGGCGGTCGCCCTCGTGATCGCATTGGCCTTGCTGATGCGCGGTCATGACCGCACGGAGCAGCACGAGCAGTTCGAGATGCTCAACGAACGCGTCGATGCCGTCGTCGACGCCCAGGTGCACACCGCCGAGCGGCTCGAGCGGCAACTGCGCAACGACATCGCCGAGACCGCCCGTGTATCGCGCACCGAGCAAAGCGGCGGCTTCGCGCAGTTTCAACAAACCCTCGCCGCGCAGTTCGGCAGCATGACGACGGTGCAGGGCGGCAAGATCGACGGCTTTGCGCAGCAGCTGGATGCGGTGCGTCACAGCCTGCAGGCGCAGGCGCAGCAGGCGCGCGACGAGCAGGGCCGCTCGCTCAAGCAGTTCGGCGACACGCTGAGCCTGCAGCTCGGGCAACTGACCGAGGCGAATGACCGGCGCTTCGCCGAAGTGCGCGCGACGATCGAGCAGCGTCTGAAGGACATCGAGGCGAACAACGCGACGCGGCTCGAGGAGATGCGCCGCACCGTCGACGAAAAACTGCACGCGACGCTCGAACAGCGGCTCGGCGAATCGTTCAAGCTCGTGTCCGACCGGCTCGAACAGGTGCATCGCGGTCTCGGCGAAATGCAGACGCTGGCGGCCGGCGTCGGCGATCTGAAGCGCGTGCTGACCAATGTGAAGACGCGCGGCACGTGGGGCGAAGTTCAGCTCGAAGCCTTGCTCGAACAACTGCTGACCGCCGATCAATACGCGAAGAACGTCGCGACGGTGCCGAAGAGCGCCGATCGCGTGGAGTTCGCGATTCGGCTGCCGGGGCGGCCGGAACCGGGCGGCGCGAATACGCCGGTATGGCTGCCGATCGACGCCAAATTCCCGCGCGAGGACTACGAGCGCCTGATCGAGGCGCAGGAGCGCGCCGATCCGGTCGCGGTCGAGGAAGCATCGCGCGCGCTTGAAGTGCGGATGCGCGCGGAGGCGCGCACCATCGCGGAGAAGTACGTGGCGCCGCCGCATACGACCGACTTCGCGCTGCTGTTTTTGCCGACCGAAGGCCTGTACGCGGAAGTGTTGCGCCGGCCGGGGCTCACGGATCTGCTGCAGCGCGACTATCGCGTGACGATTGCGGGGCCGACCACGCTGACCGCGTTGCTCAATAGTCTGCAGATGGGTTTCCGCACGCTCGCGATCGAAAAGCGCTCGAGCGAGGTGTGGCAGGTGCTCGGCGCGGTGAAAACGGAGTTCGGCAAATTCGGCGACGTGCTCGCGAAGACCAAGGCGCAGCTCGAAACCGTCACACGTTCGATCGAGGCCGCCGAAACGCGCACGCGCATGATGAACCGCAAGCTGCGCGACGTCGAAGCGTTGCCGGGCGAGGAGGCGAGTGGGCTGCTCGGCGATGCGCTCTCGGGTGTGGAACCCGATGAGCAATGAGGGGCGAGGCGCTGGAATTCAGACTCTTTCAGCTAGCCGCTCCTGCGCGTCGCCCGTCACGCTTCTTCCGGTGCGTCGGCCAGATGGATTTCGATACCACCGAAACGCGACGCGACCCAGTTATAGGCGTGGCACGCGATCCACAACAGGACGAAGCCGAGGATCGCATTCAACAGCAGCGCGCTGAACACGGTGCTCAGCTCCACCGAGCCATAGCGCACGAAAGCGACCACCACGCCGAGCAGCACGATCGGCACCGAAAATGTCAGATACACGAGGATCAGCGCTTTGGCCGTCTGTCCCGGTGCGATGAACGAGATCTGTTTTTTCATGTAAGTCAAACCCCAGTGTGTCTTAGTAGTGGTAGTGGGTGGAGTGCGGATCAGGTGCTGATGTCGTGCCGATGTCGTGCGATCGATGCGTCGCCTGGAACGTCAGATGAGACCGTCGAACAGCATGATCGACACGCGATCGCCGACGTCGATTTCGCCCTCGTCGTGGCCGAGCACGATGAAGCAGTTCGCTTCGCTCATCGAGCTCAGCACGCCGGAGCTTTGCGAACCGGTCGGGCTCACGTGCCAGTGTCCGTGCGCGTCCTGTTCGGCGATGCCGCGCTGGAATTCGGTGCGGCCCGCGCGCTTGTCCACCGCCACGCGGCTCGTCGCGTGAATCACCGGCAACGGCCGCGGCGTCGCGCCGGCCATCAGTAGCAGCGCTTCGCGCACGATCTGATAGAACGTCACCATCACTGCGACTGGATTGCCGGGCAGGCCGAAGAATAGCGCAGGTTTGCCGAGCCCCGGCTGCGCACCGGACCACAGGCGGCCGAACGCGAGCGGCCGGCCGGGGCGCATCGCGAGACTCCAGAAGGCGACGTCGCCGAAAGTCTGCAGCAGTTGCTTCGTGAAGTCCGCTTCGCCGACCGACACGCCGCCCGAAGTCAGCACCACGTCGGCATTGGCCGCGGCGCTGCGCAGCGCGGCTTCGAGCGCGGCCGGCTCGTCACGCACGACGCCGAGATCGAGCGCGTCGACGTTCAGACGCCGCAGCATCGCAAACAGCGTGTAGCGGTTGCTGTCGTAGACCGAGCCGGCGTCGAGCGGTTCGCCGAGCGAGCGCAGCTCGTCGCCAGTCGAAAAGAACGCAACCCGCAGACGCCGCCGCACGCTGACTTCGCCGATGCCGAGCGACGCGAGCAGACCGAGGTCCGACGCGCGCACGATGCGCCCGGCATGCAGCGCGACGTGGCCACGCGCGAGATCTTCGCCGGCGCGACGGCGGTTCGCGCCCGCCGAGAGCGCGCTGGCCGCGAAGCGGATCGACGGGGAATCCGCGCTATCGCGCTCGACCCGCTCTTGCGGCACGACGGTGTCGCAGCCGGAGGGCATGCAGGCGCCCGTCATCACGCGCACGCACTGGTTCGCCGCGACGCGGCCCGTGAACGGATGGCCCGCGAGCGCCTTGCCGGCGACCGTCAGCTCGACGCTGTCCGCGCCGCCTCGCGTACCGGCCGCGAGCGCCGCGTGATTGAACGCGTAGCCGTCCATCGCGGAGTTGTCGTGCGCGGGCACGTCGATTGGCGACACGATGTCGGCGGCGAGCACGCGCTCGAGCGCGTCGCGCAATGCCACGCGCTCGACGGCCGCCACGGGCGTCGCCCACTGCCGGACGATCGCCTGAGCGGCCGGGACGGGTAGCGCATGAGGATCGTACTGCGCGACGCAGCGTGAAAAGTCGTTGAGCGTGGTCATGAATGGCTGGGCGTCGCGACCGGGGGCGGGCGCGGCTATTGCCGTGCGGCCGGAGCGGATGTCAGCCGGGGCCTCGATTACGTTCGAGGTCGGCGAGTTCTTGTAACGAGTTGGCATTGTAGAACGCGCGCTCGTCGGCAAAGACGACTTCGACCGTCTTGTGGCGCGCGTACCACGCGCGGACCTTGCGTTCCCCGGCGGCCAGAAACGCGGCCAGGTCGTCCGCGACGGCGGTGCGCATCAGCGCGAACACCGGGTGCAGCGTCGTCTCGCCACGGATGTCGATGGTGGTGACGGTCACGATATCGGCGCGGTTTGCGTCGAGCGCATCAGCGAGGCGCGCGGCGAGGTCGGCCGGCAGCCACGGCGAATCGCAGGGCACGCTCAGCAGGTAGGCCGTGCCGGCGGCACGCAGTCCGGCGAGCATGCCGGCGAGCGGGCCGGGAAAGTCGGGGAGGGTGTCAGCGACGACCGTCGCGCGATACGGCGCGCCGAGCGCGGCATAGATGTCGGCATGGCGGTTCGCGCTGATCATCAGCGGGCCGGTCTGCGGCGCGAGACGTCGGAGCACGTGAGCGGCGAGCGCTTCGCCGTGCAGCGGTTGCAGCCCCTTGTCGGCGCCGCCCATGCGCGTGCCGCGCCCGCCCGCAAGCACGAGGCCGGTGATCTGTTCGCGGGGGATGGGCATGCGCCGGCCGCTCAGCCGCCGATGTAGGACATTTCAACGCGACGCCCGGCCGGCTCGCTCGAATCGGCCGGCTGGCTGCCGCGCAGCTGCGAGTAGCGGTCACTGCGGCCCTGCCAGATTTCGGCGATGGCGGTGGCGATCTCGGCATCGCTCGCGCCGCCGCGCAACAGCGCGCGCAGGTCATGCCCGCTCGATGCGAACAGGCACAGGTACAGCTTGCCCTCGGTCGACAAACGCGCGCGCGTGCAATTGCCGCAGAACGCGCGGGTCACGCTCGAAATGACGCCGATCTCGCCGCCGCCGTCGACATAGCCCCAGCGTTGCGCGGTTTCGGCGGCGCTGTGCGCTTCGAGCGGAACGAGCGGGAAATGCTCGGCGATGCGCGTGACGACGTCGGCGGAAGGCAGCACTTCGGTCATGTTCCAGCCGTTCGAGGTGCCGACGTCCATGTACTCGATGAAGCGCAGCACCGTGCCCGTGCCTCTGAAATGACGCGCCATCGGGACGATTTCGCCGTCGTTGGTACCGCGTTTGACGACCATGTTCACTTTGATCGGCGCGAGCCCGACCGCCTGAGCGGCGGCGATGCCGTCGAGCACGTCGGCGACCGCGAAGTCGGCGTCGTTCATGCGGCGAAACAGTGCGTCGTCGAGCGCGTCGAGGCTGACGGTCACGCGCGTGAGGCCGGCGTCCTTCAGGCTGCGCGCCTTGCGCGCCAGCAACGAGCCGTTGGTGGTCAGCGTGAGATCGAGTGGACGGCCGGCGGGGGTGGTCAAGCGGGCGAGCCGGTCGATCAGGAATTCGAGGTTCTTGCGCAGCAGCGGCTCGCCGCCCGTCAGGCGAATCTTCTCGACGCCATGCGCGACGAACAGCTGCGCGAGCCGCTCGATCTCCTCGAAGCTCAACAGCGCGCTGTGCGGCAGGAATGCATAGTCCTTGTCGAACACCGCGCGCGGCATGCAGTAGACGCAACGGAAGTTGCAGCGGTCCGTCACCGAGATGCGCAGATCGTGCAGCGGACGCGCGAGCGCATCGTGCAGCGCGCCGCTAGGCGTCTGCTCTGGGCCGGTGATGACCGGCGCCGCGCTGAGATCGGCAACAGGGATGATGCGTCGTGACATGAAGTGCTTCGTCAGAGGCTTTATCGGACGGCGGATGATTAATTCTATCGGAAATGCCCGTGGTGGCAGGCGGGCGGCGCGCGTTGTGGGGGTTTACGGGGAGCGAAGTGGCGCGGCTCGCGGCCAGGATGGGTCACCGTCCCAAAAAAAAGCCCGCCAGGAAGGGCGGGCTTTTTCAAGTACAACGACGCGGCTTACTGCGGATGCTTAATCGTTTCGATCTGTTGCATCGGCGTGTTGTCGACCGGCGGCAGCGCCTTGCGCTCACGGACCACACGCGGCGGCTTGACCGTCTGCGCCGCCGCTTCCTGCGCGGCACGCAGTTTGTCGGCGTCGGTGTTCACCCAGATCAGGCCAGCTTGCTCGAGGATCGGCTGCAATGCATCGGCCGATGCGGCGGGGGGCGCTGCGCTGCGCACGGGAGCCGGCTGCGCGGCCGCGGCGACGGGCGCCGGTTCGGACACGGCCGGTTCCGGTGCGACGACCGGTTGCGGCTCGACGATCTCGGCCTGCGGCGCCGGCACGGCTGCCGGTGCCTCGACGATCGTGGCCGGAGCCGCGGTGTCGAGCGCAGCCGGGGCGGCTTGCGGTTCGGTCGGGACGCTCGGCTGCACTTCCAGTGCCGGCTCGACTGCCGGCGATTCGGCATGCGCGGCCGGTTCGACCGGGGCAACCGGCGCGACCGGTTCGCTCGCGGCCGGCGCGGCTTGCTCTGCTTGCGCCGGCGTTTCGATAGCCGGTTGCGCCGCAACCGGGGCTTGCTCGACCGGCACGACCTTTTCGGTCTTAGCGGCATGTTCCGCGGCGAGAGCCGGCGTTTCGGCTGCCGCATGCAGTTCGGTCACGACGGCGCTTTGGGTTGCGACAGCGGCGACCACCACTTCGACCGGGGTCACGTCCTTCGCTTCGCTGGCCGCAGGCTTGTGCTCGACAGGCTGCTCGATACGCACCGGCGCTTCGTCGCTGGCGGCAACGTTGTCACCTTCCGCTTCCGCGACGTCCGCCGCGAGGTTGCCATTCACGTCCTCTTCACGCTCGCGACGACCACCACGACGGCCGCGACGGCGACGACGACGCTCTTCACCGTCCCGTGCGACCGCTTCCTGATCGACCGGCACGCCGTTTTCACCGGCTGCGGCGCGGTTGCGGGCGAGTTCGTCGGCGGCTTGCGTGTCGGTTTGCGTCAGCGCCGCGGCGGCTTCCGCCTGCGGCTTGCGACGCTCGCCACGCTCGACGCGTTCAGCGCGTTCGCCACGCTCGCGGCGCTCACCGCGTTCCTGACGTTCGGCGCGTGCCGTGCCTTCGACTGCTTCCGCGCGCTCGGCGCCGCGGGTGTCGCGTTCGCGTGCTTCACGCGGCTCGCGAGCCTCACGCGGTTCGCGGCCTTCACGAGCCTCACGCGGTTCGCGTTGCTCACGCGGCGCGCGCGGCTCACGGCCTTCGCGTGCCTCGCGGCCTTCGCGTTCCTCGCGACGCTGCGACGGCTGCTGAGCTTGCGCCTGACGGCCGCCGGTGACGCCTTCGCCACGCGCTGCCGCGTCACGGCCGCCTGCGCCGCCACGGCGATTGCGGTTGCGATCGCCGCCGCGCTCGCCGGTGCGCTCACCGCGCTCGGCGCGTTCGCCGCGTTGCGGACGGGCCTGCTTGTCGGTCGTGGCCGGTGCGGCAGGTGCCGGAGCGGCCGGCTGCATGCCGAACAAATTCTTCAGCCAGCCGATGAAGCCGCCGCTGGCCGGCGTCACCGCGACCGGAGCGGGGGTAGCCGCCGGGCGGACCGGCGCGCTCGGAGCCGGCTTCTCGGGCGTGATGCCCTTGACCGCCGCTTCCTGCTTCGGCTTCACTTCCTCGGTGCGCTTGCTGTAGCCGGTTTCCGATTCGAGCTCGCGGGCTGCTTCTTCGGCCATCTTCCACGATGCGCGCGGATCGTCGAGGCGCGCGTCGTCGTGACGCAGACGCTCGAGCTTGTAGTGCGGCGTATCGAGGTGCTTGTTGGGGATCAGCACGACGTTGACCTTGAAACGCGACTCGATCTTGTTGATTTCGGCGCGCTTCTCGTTCAACAGGAAGGCGGTCACTTCGACCGGCACCTGGCAGTGGATCGCCGCGGTGTTTTCCTTCATCGCTTCTTCCTGAATGATCCGCAGCACTTGCAGCGCGGACGATTCGGTATCGCGGATGTGACCCGTGCCGTTGCAACGCGGACACGTGACGTGACTGCCTTCCGACAGCGCCGGACGCAGACGCTGGCGCGACAGCTCCATCAGGCCGAAGCGCGAAATCTTGCCCATCTGGACGCGGGCGCGGTCGTGCTTCAGCGCGTCTTTAAGACGCTGCTCGACTTCGCGCTGGCTCTTGGCCGACTCCATGTCGATGAAGTCGATCACGATCAGCCCGCCCAGGTCGCGCAGACGCAGCTGGCGGGCGACTTCGTCGGCGGCTTCGAGGTTCGTGCGCGCGGCCGTTTCCTCGATGTCGGCGCCCTTGGTTGCGCGCGCCGAGTTCACGTCGATCGCGACGAGCGCTTCGGTGTGGTCGATGACGATCGCGCCGCCCGACGGCAGCGGCACGGTGCGCGAGTACGCGGTTTCGATCTGGTGCTCGATCTGGAAACGCGAGAACAGCGGCACGTCGTCGTGATACCGCTTCACCTTGCTGACATTATCCGGCATCACGATGTCCATGAAGGCGCGTGCCTGGTCATGGATTTCGGTCGTGTCGATCAGGATTTCGCCGATATCGGGCTGGAAGTAGTCGCGAATCGCGCGGATTACGAGGCTCGATTCGAGATAGATCAGCATCGGCTGGCCGGCCGTGCCGCTTTGCGACGCGGCTTCGATCGCGCGCCATAGCTGCATCAGGTAATTCAGGTCCCATTGCAGCTCTTCGGCGCTGCGGCCGATGCCGGCCGTGCGCGCGATGATGCTCATGCCTTCCGGCAGTTGCAGCTGCGCCATGGTTTCGCGCAGTTCCTGACGGTCGTCGCCTTCGATCCGGCGCGACACGCCGCCGCCACGCGGGTTATTCGGCATCAGGACCAGATATCGGCCGGCGAGCGAGATGAACGTGGTCAGGGCCGCGCCCTTGTTGCCGCGTTCTTCTTTTTCGACCTGGACGATCAGTTCCTGACCTTCCTTCAGCGCGTCCTGGATGCGTGCAGAACGCATGTCGACGCCATCGCGGAAGTACTGCCGGGCGACTTCCTTGAACGGCAGGAAGCCGTGGCGGTCTTCGCCGTAGTTGACGAAGCAGGCCTCGAGCGACGGCTCGATGCGCGTGATGATGCCCTTGTAAATATTGCCTTTGCGCTGTTCGCGCCCGGCGGTTTCGATGTCAATGTCGATGAGTTTTTGCCCATCGACGATGGCGACGCGCAGTTCTTCCTGCTGCGTCGCATTGAACAACATTCGTTTCATTGAACGGCTCCAGAGCGGCCTCGCCGGCCCACCTGCGCGGTTGTCAGTCGCGAGAGCGTAAAGGGCAGGCGTGCCGCGTCTTATTGTGTTTTCACAAGCACGCTGGAGCGGGAAAGATGGCGGGAGAATTGCCTGAGAGGGCCCGGCCCGATGGAAAGATGGGCACGGTGCCGCAGGGCACATGCGAACACGGCTTCAAATCATGGCCTGACACGCCGCGTTTAGCCAGCAGACCTTCATAAGTCTTCGTCCTGTGAAGCGGGCGCGCCAACTGGGCGCGCGAGCGAAGGGCCGAAGTCCGCGGTCATGCCGCAACGGGAAGTTCGCGCAGGCGGCGCGTCTTTTCCTGCTGGGGGTGTCTCGCCTTTCTTTTGACGTCGCCATGTCTTGTACTTTCTACAAGACGCCTCGGGCGCACGCCGTATTTTCGCGACTTGCAGCTTCGTCCAGCAGGGCGTCATACCACCCGGATCACGAAGCTGGAAGCTAAATTCTTTTTTACCAAAATTCCGTTACCGTCGAAGCCGACCTTGACCGAACGCGCCTGCGGGCGCCGTCCCTGCCGGGTGCTGACTTCGTGCGTGCAACTTGTTGCATCTCATTTTCAGGGTGAGCAACCAGACCCCGGCGCAAGTAAAATAACGGTTTATCGCTTGCGCTCGCGCAATCCACCCGCATTCCGGACGCTGTGCGGACACCGCGCCGGCCGTCGCGGACTGCTGGGCAAATTATATTCAGAATGAAAGAGTTAGGCAAAACATCCCAGAGATCGGTTGCAGGCGCGGTCGAAGGCTCGATTTCGGGCGACCAGGTTTCGCGGATCGAAATCGACGACCGATCGGCTGGCCAGCGCATCGATAATTTCCTGCTGCGCGTCTGCAAGGGCGTGCCGAAAAGCCATATTTACCGCATCCTGCGCAGCGGCGAAGTGCGCGTGAACAAGGGCCGGATCGATGCGCAATACCGGCTCGAACTGGGCGATCTCGTGCGTGTGCCGCCGATCCGCGTCGCCCAGCCGAATCAGGCCGCAGCCCACGTGCCCGTGCCCGCGGCGGGCTTTCACATTCTGTTCGAAGACGAGCATTTGCTGGTGATCGACAAGCCAGCCGGCGTCGCGGTCCACGGCGGCAGCGGAGTCGCGTTCGGCGTGATCGAGCAGATGCGCGCGGCGCGGCCCCAGGCGAAATTCCTCGAACTCGTGCACCGGCTGGATCGCGAGACCTCGGGCATCCTGATGCTCGCCAAGAAGCGCGCGGCGCTCGTCGATCTGCACGAGCAGATCCGCGACAACCGGATGGACAAGCGCTATTACGCGTGCGTGCACGGCGAATGGGCAAGCGACTGGGGGCGCCGTCGCGCGGTGAAGGAGCCGCTGCACAAATACCTGACCGCAGACGGCGAGCGTCGCGTGCGCGTGCAGGCCGATGGCCTCGCTTCGCACACGATCTTCAATCTGGTCGACCTCTGGCCCGAATACGCGCTGTTGGAGGCGGAACTGAAGACTGGGCGCACGCACCAGATTCGCGTGCATTTGCAGCATCTGGCGCTACCGATCGTCGGCGATGCCAAATACGGTGATTTCGCGCTTAACAAGGCTCTTGCGCGCGCGCACGCGAAGCCTGGGATCAAGCGTATGTTTCTGCACGCTTACCGGCTCAAGCTCACGCATCCGGCCACCGGCGCGCCGTTGCAACTCGAGGCGCCGCTGCCGGCCGACTGCCGCGGCTTTATAGAACAACTCAACGAACTACGCACTGGGTCCAACCCGGAGACGACCTTGCATGGCTAGAGAGCAATTTGACCTGATCGTGTTCGACTGGGATGGCACGCTGATGGATTCGACCGCGCATATCACGCGCAGCATCCAGGCGGCGTGTCGCGATCTCGGCCTGCCGGTTCCCGCCGACGAAGCCGCGAGCTATGTAATCGGCCTGGGCCTGCGCGACGCACTGCAGATCGCCGCGCCGACGCTCGATCCTGCGGACTATTCGCGGCTTTCCGAGCGTTATCGCTTTCATTTTCTGGTAAAGGACCAGACCACCGAGCTGTTCCCCGGCGTGCGCGAAATGCTTCAGGAGTTGCGCGATGTCGGCTATCTGCTCGCGGTCGCGACCGGCAAGAGCCGCGTCGGGCTGAATCGCGCGCTCGATCAGGCACGTCTGACGAGCCTGTTCGACGGCACGCGCTGCGCTGACGAAACCTTTTCGAAGCCGCATCCGGCAATGCTGCACGAGCTTACTCGCGAACTGGGGCAGGATACGGCGCGCACGGTGATGATCGGGGATACGACGCACGACTTGCAGATGGCGCTAAACGCAGGCGTGGCGGGCATCGGCGTGACTTACGGCGCGCATCCGGCGAATTCGCTGACTGCGATGTCGCCCAAGTTCGTTGCTTCGAGCATCAGCGATTTGTCCAGCTGGCTGCGGGAGAACGCATGAGCGCCGACGGCGTGAATGCCGCGACGGCCGCGGCTGCGCAGGCAGTGCGCATTTGCGCGGCCGAGGAGCTGGTCGACGGTGGCGAAGGCGTCCGGCGCGACGCGCGGCTCGGCGGGCAGGATGCCGTGGTGTTTTTCGTCCGCTATGATGGCTGCGCGTACGGCTATCTGAACCGCTGCGCTCACGTGCCGATGGAGCTCGACTGGCAGGAAGGGCGGTTCTTCGAATCGTCCGGCTTATACTTGATGTGCGCGACACATGGCGCGATTTACGCGCCGGATACCGGCAAATGCGTCGGTGGGCCGTGTCGCGGGGGCAGATTGCGGGCCGTGCAGGTCGAGGAACGCGATACGCCTGAGGGTCGTGCGGTATTCTGGTTGCCTGACGGCGAATTGCTGCCGGTCACGCGCTGATTCCTCTCCAATTTTTCCACTGTCCGCATGTCCGACAATTTGACCCCCGGAAAGGATCCCTCCTCGGGAGGCCGCGCCGGTGCACCCGCCGACGAGCCCGGCTGGGAGCGTGCCGCGCTCGAGCGCATCGCGCTCGCTGCGATCAATGAGCAACGCGCCGCGCGGCGCTGGCGGATTTTTTTCCGTTTCCTGTTCCTGGCAGTGCTCGCGCTAGTAGTGTTGGGCGTGCTGAGTTTTTCGGGCGAGCGGGTCGCCACGACTGGCCGACACACGGCGATGGTGTCACTTGACGGCGAGATCTCGACGGATACGAACGCGAACGCACAAGATGTCAACACTGCCCTCGATTCCGCCTTCGAAGATTCCAATACCGCCGGCGTGATTCTCTATTGCAACAGCCCGGGCGGCAGTCCGGTCCAAGCAGGCATTATCAACAGCGAAGTTCGGCGATTGCGCGGGAAGTATCCGTCTATTCCGCTGTATGTCGTAGTTGGCGATATGTGCGCATCAGGCGGCTACTACGCGGCCGCCGCGGCGGAAAAGATCTATGTAGATAAGGCGAGCATCGTCGGTTCGATCGGGGTGCTGATGGACAGCTTCGGTTTCACCGGTCTGATGGACAAACTGGGGATTCAGCGCCGGCTGCACACCTCGGGTGAGAATAAGGGGTTTTTCGATCCGTTCTCGCCTGAAACGCCGAAGATGGACGAACACGCGCAGGTTATGCTCGATCAGATCCACTCGCAGTTCATCGATGCCGTGCGTCAGGGGCGCGGGAAGCGTCTGCATGAGACACCCGAGATGTTCTCGGGGCTGTTCTGGACGGGGCAGAAGAGCGTCGAATTGGGCCTCGCGGACGGTTTTGGTGATGCGGATTACGTCGCGCGAGAGATCTTCAAGGCGCCGGATATCGTCGATTACACGGTAAAAGAGAGCATTACGGACCGCGTTGCGCGCAAATTCGGCGCTGCGGTCGGCGCCGGCGCGGTTCGGGCGATGGCGCTCGGCGCAAAAATGAATCTGCGTTGAACGTGCAGTAATAAAAGAAGCCCGCGTGGTCGGCTTTGGCCGATTGCGCGGGCTTTGTCTTTGCGGCACGTTTCGGGTATGCCCGGTGTTCGCTGTCTGCCCGGTACTCGCGCTCAGGCCGCCAGAATCAGAAAGATCGCCGGCCGCTTATGCAGGTCGATCTCAGGCTTCTTTTTCCAGTCCGCAACGCTCCGGCTTGCGATGACTTCGCCCGGCAGCGTTAGATCGACCGCCACACAGACGAGCGTCGACGGCGCGCAGGTCGCAAGCAACGTATCGAGCAATGCGCGATTCCGGTACGGCGTTTCGATGAAGATCTGTGTTTGCTTGCTCTTGCGCGACTGTTGCTCGAGATCGCGCAGACGTTTGGCGCGCTCGGCGGCGTCGACGGGCAGGTAGCCGTGAAACGCGAAAGTCTGGCCGTTCAGCCCCGACGCCATAAGCGCGAGCAGAATCGAACTCGGTCCGACCAGCGGTACGACTTTCACGCCGCGCTCGTGAGCGCGTCGCACGAGTAGTGCGCCCGGGTCCGCGACTGCCGGGCAGCCAGCCTCGGAGACGAGGCCTGCGTCGGTGCCCGAGAGTAGCGGCGCGAGCAGCTTGTCGATTTCCCCGCCCGGCGTATTGACGTTCAGTTCGCGAATCTCGATCTCCTGGATCGGCCGTTCGGTGCCGACTTTTTTCAGGAACGCGCGCGTGGTTTTCGCGTTTTCGCCAATGTAATAGTGCAGCGACGCCGCACGGGCGCGCACGGGCGCGGGCAGCACCAGCTCGAGTGCGCTTGCGTCGCCTTCGCCGAGCGTGTTCGGAATCAGATAGAGCGTACCGGTCATCATGCCCCCAGCAGCGGATAGTCGGCCGCGAGCAGCATGTGCGACAACGCGATGAGCGGCAGGCCGACGAGCGCGGTCGGGTCGTCGGAATGGATCGCCTCCAGCAGCGCGATGCCGAGTCCTTCGGATTTGGCGCTGCCGGCCACGTCGTACGGCGTTTCGGCGCGCAGATAGGCGTCGAGGGCCGCGTCCGGCAGGTTGCGAAAGCGCACGCGGGTGATTACATCGACGGTCTGCGCGCTGTCCGTCGCGCTGTCGAACAGACACAGTGCGCTATGGAACAGCACCTCGCGACCACGCATCGCCTGCAACTGCGCGAGCGCCCGGTCGTGCGTGCCGGGTTTGCCGATCTGCAGGCCGTCATAGGTGGCGACCTGGTCGGAGCCGATCACGAGCGTGCGTTCGGCGGCGGCGAGGCCTTTGGCGACCGCGCGCGCTTTGGCTTCGGCAAGGCGCAGCGCAGTGGTATCGGGTGTTTCACCGGCGAGTGGGGTTTCGTCGATCGCGGGCACGACGATGTCGAACGGCACGCGCAGGCGTTCGAGCAACTCGCGGCGATACTGCGAACTCGACGCCAGAATCAGGCGTGGCGGGCGTTTGGAGGAATCAGACATGGTTTGCGGGCAACGGAAGAGGCAGGTCGTACGGGGTCGCGCGAGGCTCGTGTGCGTACGGGCTTAAGTGTTTGACTCGAAAAGACAAAACGGATATGATTTTGGGCTTTTCACGGTATGCTTGCGCCTGAAGGGTCTCGGCGCGTTCAGCGGCTTTCGGCAGCCGGAAGGTCGAAGAAAGCTCGGCAGGTTGAACGCAATGGCCACTGGCCCCCACAGGCTGCCTCGCACACCGGATTATCTTCGCGGCGGATCTGATCGTCCTTCGCGAATCACCCCGGCAACTTGCTTGCCGACGCAGGAGCGCACATGACTCAACATCCTGGCAAACCTGCAGGTCCGTCCGACCCGCATGAACTCGATCTGTTCGAATTTGCGCGAAGTGGGCGTCAGGCTGCGGGTGTCGTGCGCGTCTCGCAATTGCCGCGCATGTTAAACGAAGTCCCGGCGGAAGCGCCAGATCGCGACACCGCGTTCACATGGCAGGCCGAAGGGACGACGCAACCGGAATTGCAGGACGACGGCACCGAAGGTCCCCAGCCTTATCTGCGGCTGGCGATTCATGGTGCCGCGTGGCTCGAATGCCAACGGTGCTTGACGCCGTATTCGCAGGCGTTCAACGTCGATGCAACTTACCGGATCGTCAGTACGGAGGCGGAAGCCGAAGAGTTTCCGCTCGACGAGGATGAAGTCGAGGTGATCGTGGGCTCGCGCCAGTTCGATCTCATCGACTTGATCGAAGAAGAGTTGCTGCTTTCCTTGCCGCTCGTGCCGAAACACGAGGTCTGTCCTGAAGTGCACGAGAGCCTTGTCTCGGGTGCGGACGGCAGCGAAGCGGAGGGTGACGAAGCCGCGCAGCACGAAGCTGGCGATGTCGGCGAGGCGGATCAATCCAGCGAGCGGCGCAATCCGTTCGCGGCGCTCGGGAGTCTGAAGCGCGACGGACCGGGCGGCAAGAAGCACTGAATAGTTGCAGGGGGCGCGATGCTGGCGCATTGGCTATTCGGCCAGTGGTTAAGTCCGTATCGGGCTGTGTTAGAATTCGGAAAATTTTTTGGAGTTTTAGTCATGGCAGTTCAACAAAACAAGAAGTCGCCGTCGAAGCGCGGCATGCACCGTTCGCACGATTTCCTGACGGCAGCGCCGCTGGCTGTCGAGCCGAGCACGGGCGAAGTGCATCTGCGTCACCACATTAGCCCGAACGGCTACTATCGCGGCAAGAAAGTCGTCAAGACGAAGAACGACTAATCGTCGACTGCGATGCGCCCTGTGGCGTTTCGCGTAGCGATCGGCTCGCTTGACATTTTCCCGGTTCGGCAAAAAGGCGGCATTCAACTGCCGCTTTTTTGTGTCTGAAATTCGTCGCACTCCATGACAGTAAAGCTCACGATAGATTGCATGGGAGGCGACCACGGCCCGTCCGTGACCGTTCCCGCTGCCGTCAACTTCGTTCGTTCGCATCCCGATGCGCAGTTGCTGCTCGTCGGCATTGAAAGTGCGATTCGTGCGCAGCTGAAGAAGCTCAAGGCTCAGGATCTGCCGGCGCTGACCGTCGTGCCTGCTACCGAGGTCGTCGCGATGGACGATCCGGTCGAGGTCGCGCTGCGCAAGAAAAAAGATTCGTCGATGCGCGTGGCGCTGAACCGCGTGAAGGAAGGCGAGGCCCAAGCCTGCATTTCCGCCGGTAACACCGGCGCACTGATGGCGGTCTCGCGTTATGTGCTGAAAACGCTGTCGGGTATCGAACGCCCGGCCATCGCGTTTGCCCTGCCCAATCCCACCGGCTATACGATGATGCTCGACCTGGGCGCCAACGTCGACTGCGAGCCGCAGCACCTGCTGCAGTTCGCCGAGATGGGGCACGCGCTGGTGTCCGCGCTCGAAGGCAAAGAGCGGCCCACCATTGGCCTGCTCAACATCGGCGAAGAAGTCATCAAGGGCAACGACATCATCAAGCGCGCCGGCGAACTGCTGCGTGCGAGTACACTGAACTTTCATGGCAATGTCGAAGGCGACGACATCTACAAGGGCACCGTCGACGTAATCGTCTGCGATGGCTTTGTCGGCAATGTCGCGCTGAAGACGTCGGAAGGTCTCGCGCAGATGCTGTCCAACATCATCAAGGAAGAGTTTGGCCGTTCGTGGCTGACCAAAGTGATGGCGGTGCTCGCGCTGCCGGTATTGATGCGCTTCAAGAAACGCGTCGACCATCGGCAATACAATGGCGCCGCGCTGCTCGGCTTGCGCGGTCTCGTGATCAAAAGCCACGGTTCCGCCGATGCCTACGCGTTTGAGTGGGCTATCAAACGCGGGTATGATGCCGTCAAAAACGGCGTGCTGGAGCGCCTTGCGCGAGCGATGGAAGAGAACGCGGGTTCTCTCGAACAGGCGGCGCGCGACGCAAGCGGTGCGGGTCACGCAAGCCCGATCGCAGGCCAGCCGGCCGAGCCCTACGCTGCGCAATCCTCGAAGGCATAATGGCTCAATCCACAATCTACTCCCGCGTGCTGGGCACCGGCAGCTATCTGCCGTCCAACCGCGTCACCAATCAGGATCTGGCTGAGCGTCTCGCCAAGCAAGGTGTCGAAACGAGCGACGAATGGATCGTCGCGCGCACGGGCATCCATGCCCGCCACTTCGCCGATCCCGACGTCACGACCAGCGACCTCGCGTTGATCGCCTCGCAGCGCGCGATCGAAGCGGCGGACATCGATCCCCAGTCCATCGATCTGATCGTCGTCGCCACTTCCACACCGGACTTTGTATTCCCGAGCACCGCCTGCCTGCTGCAGAACAAGCTCGGCATCAAGAATCAGGGCGCCGCGTTCGACGTGCAGGCGGTCTGCTCAGGCTTCGCTTACGCCGTCGCGACAGTGGACAGTCTGATTCGCACCGGTCAGCATCGCACGGCCCTCGTGGTCGGCGCGGAAACCTTCTCGCGCATCCTCGATTTCAACGACCGCACCACCTGCGTGCTGTTCGGCGACGGCGCCGGCGCGGTGATCCTGCAGGCCTCCGAGGAACCGGGCGTGCTCTCGAGCGCGCTGCACGCCGACGGCAGCCATTCGAACATTCTGTGCACGCCGGGCAACGTGAACGGCGGCGTGGTCGCTGGCAGCGCGTTCCTGCACATGGACGGCCAGGCGGTGTTCAAGCTTGCCGTCAACGTGCTGGAGAAGGTCGCAATCGAAGCATTGGAAAAAGCCGATCTGAAGCCCGAGCAGATCGACTGGCTGATTCCGCATCAGGCCAATATCCGCATCATGCAAAGCACCTGCCGCAAGCTCGGCCTGCCGCAGGAGCGCATGGTCGTCACGGTCGGCGAGCACGGCAATACGTCGGCGGCGTCCATTCCGCTTGCACTCGACGTCGCGGTGCGCGACGGCCGCATCAAGCGCGGCCAGAACGTGCTGATCGAGGGCGTCGGCGGCGGCTTCACGTGGGGCGCTTCGGTCATTCGCTACTGAGCGCGACGACGCATCGCAGGGCGTGGCTGGCGGCGCCTGCGCGGCCGGAGTAATACCGCGCGCCATCGGGCAGCCGCGGCCGGCATTCACATCCGATTAAACAGATTTTGGGGACGATATGAAATTCGCGTTCGTTTTTCCTGGGCAGGGCTCGCAGGCGGTCGGCATGCTCAATGCATTCGCCGGTCACGCAGTCGTGCGTGAGACCGTTCAGGAAGCCTCCGACGCACTCAACCAGGACCTCGGCAAGCTGATCGCCGAAGGCCCCGCCGAAGATCTCAATCTCACCACCAACACCCAGCCGGTCATGCTGACCGCGGCCTACGCTACCTATCGCGCGTGGCAGCAGGCGTGCGGCCCGGCGCCGGCGATCGTCGCCGGCCATAGCCTCGGCGAATACACGGCGCTCGTCGCGGCCGGCGCGCTAGCTTTCCGCGACGCGGTGCCGCTCGTGCGTTTTCGCGCGCAGGCGATGCAAACCGCGGTGCCGGTGGGCGAAGGCGGCATGGCCGCGATTCTCGGCCTCGACGACGACACGGTGCGCGCGGTCTGCGCGGAAGCGTCGGTCGCGGGCGTCGTCGAAGCGGTCAATTTCAATGCGCCGGCGCAAGTCGTGATCGCGGGCCACAAGGCCGCGGTCGAGAAAGCCTGCGAATTCGCGAAGGCGAAAGGTGCGAAGCGCGCGCTGCCGCTGCCGGTGTCGGCGCCGTTCCACTCGTCGCTGCTCAAGCCGGCGTCGGATCAATTGCGCGAATACCTCGCGAGCATCGACGTGCAGGTGCCGTCGATTCCCGTCATCAACAACGTCGACGTCGCCGTGGTCAACGAGCCGGCCAAAATCAAGGACGCGCTGGTGCGCCAGGCGGCTGGTGCGGTGCGCTGGGTCGAATGCGTGCAGGCAATGGCCGCGCAGGGCGTCACGCACGTGATCGAATGCGGCCCGGGCAAGGTCCTTGCGGGTTTGACCAAGCGCATCGACGGCAATCTCGGCGGCGCATCGGTGTTCGATCCAGCATCGCTCGAAGAAACGCTGAAGCTCGTGACGGCAGGCTGAGCGCTTTCGCGAGCGGGTATCGGCAGAGCCGTGCAGCGCTGGCGCGGCATCCCTCGACAGACGAATCAACAAGAATCAATGAGCCCTATTTGAAGGGCATCCGGACTGACAGATGGAAAAGACTCTCGACAAGCAGATCGCAATCGTAACGGGCGCATCGCGCGGCATCGGCCGTGCGATCGCGATGGAACTCGCGCGTCAGGGCGCGACGGTCATCGGCACCGCGACCAGCGAAAGCGGCGCGACGGCGATCACCGAGGCGTTCAAGGCGGCCGGGGTGAGCGGCCGCGGCGCGGTGCTCGACGTCAACGACGCGGCCGCGGCCGAAGCGCTGATCGACGGCACGGTCAAGGAATTCGGCGCGCTGAACGTGCTGGTGAACAACGCCGGCATCACGCAGGATCAACTGGCGATGCGCATGAAGGACGACGACTGGGACGCGGTGGTCGACACCAACCTGAAGTCGGTGTTCCGTCTGTCGCGTGCGGTGCTGCGCCCGATGATGAAAGCGAAGGGCGGCCGGATCATCAATATCACGTCGGTGGTCGGCTCGGCCGGCAACCCTGGCCAGATCAACTACGCGGCCGCGAAGGCGGGCGTCGCGGGCATGACGCGCGCGCTCGCGCGCGAGATCGGCAGCCGTGGCATCACGGTCAACTGCGTGGCACCTGGCTTCATCGATACCGACATGACCAAGGCGCTACCCGAAGAGCAGCAGACCGTGCTGAAAACGCAGATTCCGCTCGGCCGTCTCGGCAGCCCGGAAGACATCGCGCACGCGGTCGCTTTCCTCGCGTCGCCGCAAGCGGGCTACATCACCGGCACGACGCTGCACGTGAACGGCGGCATGTACATGCAGTAACCAAATTCGGTTACTATCCGCGCCTTGATGCGTTCACAGAAGCACGAGGCGCATGCGTTGACAGGAACCCGAAGCGCCGCTTTTTTGCCGGGTCAAACCTGATAAAATGCGCGCACCTGTATTTTTGAACTTTTTTTCCCTTGGAGGGGTAATGGACAATATCGAACAGCGCGTCAAGAAGATCGTCGCGGAACAACTGGGCGTTGCGGAAGCGGAAATCAAGAACGAAGCGTCGTTCGTGAACGATCTGGGCGCCGACTCGCTCGACACCGTTGAGCTCGTGATGGCCCTCGAAGACGAATTCGGCATGGAAATTCCGGATGAAGAAGCCGAGAAGATCACCACCGTTCAGCAAGCGATCGACTACGCTCGCGCGAACGTCAAGGCCTAAGGTCATTCGCGCCTGCGTTTCTGCACGGGTCGCGCATGACGCCCTGCCGTGCCGCTTGCCGGCGCCAGCAGGGTCGGCGCTATGGGGTGTGTCCATTGACACGCCATACGCCACGCCGCTTGCCACGCAGGAGCCAGCGATGTTGACAGCGCAACTTTCCGCGCGATTGCCGACTTAAACAGCCACAGGGCACACAGGGCGATTCCTGTGGCCGCTGTGGCTTTTGCTTTTGTCATCTATGAAAAAGGGGTTACCGTGAGCCGCCGTCGTGTTGTTGTTACAGGCCTGGGGCTGATTTCGCCTGTTGGCAATAATGTTGCCGATGGCTGGGCCAATCTGGTCGCCGGCAAGTCCGGGATTGCCAATATCACGAAGTTCGATGCGTCGAACTTCTCGACTCGTTTCGCCGGCGAGGTGAAGGGCTTCAATATTGAGGACTACATCCCCGGTAAGGAAGCGCGCCACATGGATACGTTCATCCACTACGGCGTGGCCGCGGGCATCCAGGCGATGCAGGACAGCGGGCTCGAAGTCACCGACGAGAATTCGGAGCGCATTGGCGTGGTGGTCGGTTCGGGCATCGGCGGTCTGCCGATGATCGAAATCACCCAAACCGAATTGCTCAATCGCGGCCCGCGCCGCATTTCGCCGTTCTTCGTGCCGGCTTCGATCATCAACATGATCTCCGGCCACCTGTCGATCAAGTTCGGCATCAAGGGTCCGAATCTGTCGATCGTCACCGCGTGCACGACCGGTCTGCACTGCATCGGCGAGGCTTCGCGCCTGATCGAATACGGCGACGCCGACGTGATGATTGCCGGCGGCGCGGAATCGACCGTGTCCCCGCTCGGTATCGGCGGCTTTGCGGCGGCGCGCGCGCTGTCGCAACGCAATGACGATCCGGCAACCGCTAGCCGTCCGTGGGACAAGGACCGCGACGGCTTCGTGCTCGGCGAAGGCGCGGGCGTGATGGTGCTGGAAGAATACGAGCACGCGAAGGCGCGTGGCGCGAAAATCTACGCGGAAATCGGCGGCTACGGCATGAGCGGCGATGCGTACCACATGACCGCGCCGCTCGAAGACGGCGACGGCGCACGCCGCTGCATGCTCGCAGCGCTGAAGAACGCGGGCATCAACGGCGATCAGGTGAACTACCTGAACGCGCACGGCACGTCCACGCCGCTCGGCGATCTGGCGGAAACGACCGGCATCAAGCGGGCGTTCGGCGACCACTCGAAGGACATGGTCGTCAATTCGACCAAGTCGATGACGGGTCACCTGCTGGGCGGCGCCGGCGGTCTGGAGTCGGTGTTCACGGTGCTCGCCGTGCATCACCAGGTCTCGCCTCCGACCATCAACATCTTCAACCAGGACCCGGCCTGCGATCTCGATTACTGCGCAAACACCGCGCGGGACATGAAGATCGACGTCGCGCTGAAGAACTCGTTTGGGTTCGGCGGTACGAACGGCACGCTGGTGTTCAAGCGCGCCTGATCACGGGTGACGCATCAGTTCGCGACGCCGGCTTCGCCGGCGCTTTCCCCCGCACCGGCAACGTTGAGCAGGACGACGCAGCGGATTGCGTTGCGTCGCTCTGTCGCAATGCGTGCCGCGGCGGGGGCGTTCGCGCTGATTGCGACGTTAGCCGTTTATACCTGCCTCGCGCCGCGCTTGGGCGCGTGGCCGGCCGCTGCGTTGACGCTCGCCGTCGCAGCGGTCCTTGCACTGTGCGCGGCTAGGCATGACGCGGCGCAGCCCACCGCGCTGCATATCGCGATGGGCGAGATTTCCGCCTGGAACCGCGCAGGTGAATTGCTCGCGCGAGGTCGCGTCGTCGGTTGCGCGCAGTGGAGCAGCCGTTTGTTGGTGCTCGCGCTCGCGCCCGAGAGTGGTCGAAGGCGTGGCCTCATGCGTGCGTCGCCGGGCCGTACGCGCTCCCTGCTGCTCTTCGCCGACGCGCTGCCGCCCAATGTTTTCCGCGAACTTTCCGTGCTGGGCCGGCGTGCGGCCGGCGCCTGACTGTAACGACTGTAACCGCTGTTACCGTAGTAACGTGCCCTCACGAGGGGGACGCTACAATGGTCCCCCGCCATGCGCCCTATAGTTAACGGATTTATCAGGTGAGCGAAAAAGAAATTGATCAGGTGCTGGTCGAGCGCGTCCAGAAGGGCGACAAGGCCGCGTTCGAGCTTCTGGTCTCCAAATACCACCGCAAGATTCTCCGGCTGATCTCGCGTCTCGTGCGGGACCCCGCCGAAGTCGAAGACGTCGCACAGGACGCATTTATCAAGGCGTATCGCGCGTTGCCGCAGTTTCGCGGGGAGTCGGCGTTTTATACGTGGTTGTACCGGATTGCGGTAAATACCGCGAAGAACTACCTTGCCACCCAAGGCCGGCGCGCGCCGACCTCGACCGAAGCGGATGCTGAAGAAGCTGAAACTTTCTCCGACGCTGACCAACTAAGGGATATCAACACGCCTGAGTCGATGTTGATGAGCAAGCAGATCGCCGAGACGGTCAATGCTGCGATGGCGGTCTTACCGGAAGAATTGCGCACCGCCATTACTCTTCGAGAAATTGAGGGTTTGAGCTACGAGGAAATCGCTGAGATGATGGGTTGCCCGATTGGCACAGTCAGATCACGAATTTTCCGCGCTCGCGAAGCCATTGCGGCAAAATTGCGACCGTTGCTTGACACACCCGAAGGCAAGCGCTGGTAGAGGTTTTTGAACGTCCAGCAGGCTTGGCGGGGCAGCGGCGCAATATCTGGATTAGTGGTGTCACTACGGGGTATTTGGAAGATGGGGAGCATCATGGGGTCGGTCTCGATGCAATCGCAAGCGGGCTCGCGCGGCGAGCGTCTGTCCGCTTTCGTCGACGGTGAATTGTTTGGCGAAGAGCATCTGAATCTGGACAAGTTTCTTGCGGAACTGGACGGCGATGATCGCGCCGCCTGGTCGAGTTACCACCTGATCGGCGACGCGCTACGTTCCGACGATCTGGCAGTCAGCCCCGCACGGAGCAGCGCCTTTCTCAGCGGTTTTGCCGCGCGCCTCGAAAGCGAGCCGCATGTGCTGGCGCCAGCCGCCGCGTCCGCGTCGGTCACGCGCCGCCTGCTCGGGCTGCGCCGGCGAGTCGTGCCGGCTTTTGCCGTCGCTGCCGCGGCCGCTACCTTGACCTGGATCGTCGTGCCGCAGCTGCAGGGCGTGCCGGGTGGCACGGGTGCCCAGCTTGCTTCGCTCCAATCGCACGGCGACCCGGTGCAGCGTGTCGCCATGGCCTCGGTGCCCGCGCAAGACTCCAACATCATTCGCGACGCGAGCCTCGATCAATACCTCGAAGCTCATCAGCAATTCGCGCAGCAACCGGCGATGGCAGGCTCGATGCCGGTGATTCGTGCTGCCTCAGTCTCCACGCAGGGCCAATAGTTTGATGCAGACTCCGCGGTTCAATAAAACGACTATCTGGGGGCGGTTGCCAGCATTTCTGTTCTGTGCAGCCGTGTTGTTGTCCGCTACACCGCGGGTCTTCGCTCAAGACGATCCGGTCGTCGCCCGTCGCACGGCCGCGGAACTGCTCGACCGCATCCATCAGGCCGCCCAGCAGCAGAACTACGAGGGCGCCTTCGTCTATCAGCGCGGCAATTTCGTGCAGACGTCGCGCATCGCGCATTACTCCACGCATACGGACGGCGAGTTCGAGCAGCTCGAAAGCCTCGACGGCAAGCCGCGCAAAATGCTGCGCCACAACGACGACATGTACACGTTCCTGCCGGAACGGCGTATCGTGGTCTTCGAAAAGCGGCAGAACAAGGATTCATTCCCCGCGCTGCTGTCCGTGAACGGCGAGCAGGTACTGTCCGTCTACGAGCCGAAGATGCTGGGCGATGACCGCGTCGCGGGCGTCGACAGTCTCGTGATGGAACTCGATCCGAAAGACGCGTACCGGTTCGCGTACAAGCTGTGGGCAGACAAAAAGACCGGTCTGCTGCTGCGCGCGCAGACGCTCGACCCGAGCGGCCAGGTGCTCGAGCAACTGTCGTTTTCGCAGGTCCGCATCGGCGTGCCGGTCGACAAGGCGGGCATCGTCAACGGCATCCGCAATCTCGCGGGCTGGACGGTCGTGCGTCCGCCAGTCGAGCCGGTCGACATGGCCGCGCAGGGTTGGCTAATCAATCCGTCGGTGCGGGGTTTCCATATCATCCGTCAGTTGCGCCGTCCGATGGCGTCGCGCGAGGCGGGGCAGCCGCCGATCCCGGTCGACCAGGCCGTGTTTTCCGACGGCCTCGCGGCGATTTCGGTTTTCGTCGAGCCGGTCGAGAACAACACGCGCAAAGAGGGCACGGGCGATAGCGGCGCGACGCACGTCCTGGTCAAGCGTCAGGGTGACTTCTGGATTACCCTGCTCGGTGAGGTGCCCCAAACCACATTGCAGCAATTCGCGTCTGCCATAGAATACAAAGCTCCGAAGTAACCCTTCCGAATCCTGAAATCCCTCGGCTTGCTACGATATGACGACTTTCTCGGTGCGCAAATTCCTCGCGGCCGTAGTGGTGGCGGCGTGTTTGCCGCTTGTGCCGCATATGGCATCAGCGGCTCCCGCTGCCAATCTGCCCGACTTCACTGACCTCGTCGACAAGGTCGGCCCGGCGGTCGTCAACATTCGCACGACAACGCGCGTGTCGAACGGTAGTTCCCGCGGCGGCCTGCCGCCGGGTATGGACGACGGCGATATGTCGGAGTTCTTCCGGCGCTTCTTCGGGATTCCGTTGCCGCAGTCACCGCAATCACCGCGCGGTGGTGATAACGGCGGTGGCGGTGGAGGGGGGGGCGGCAGCGGCGGCAGCCCGGATTCACAGGACAACACCGACCCCGAACAGAACAGCGGGGTGGGCTCGGGCTTCATCCTGTCGGCGGACGGCTACGTGATGACCAACGCGCACGTCGTCGACGACGCGGACACGATCTACGTGACGCTGACCGACAAGCGCGAATTCAAGGCGAAGCTGATCGGGGTCGACGACCGCACCGACGTCGCGGTCGTGAAGATCAACGCGTCGAACCTGCCGACCATCACGATCGGCGATTCAAACAAGGTGCGCGTCGGCGAATGGGTCGTCGCAATCGGGTCGCCGTTCGGTCTCGAAAACACGGTGACGGCCGGTATCGTCAGTGCGAAGGGACGCGACACCGGCGACTACCTGCCGTTCATCCAGACCGACGTAGCCGTCAATCCGGGCAACTCGGGCGGCCCGCTAATCAACATGCAAGGCGAAGTGATCGGCATCAATTCGCAGATTTACAGCCGCACCGGCGGTTTCATGGGCATTTCGTTCGCGATTCCGATCGACGAAGCGATGCGGGTGGCCGATCAGCTGAAGAGTTCGGGCAAGGTGGTGCGCGGCCGCATCGCGGTGGCGATCGGTGAAGTGACGAAAGACGTCGCCGATTCGCTCGGCTTGCCGAAGGCGCAGGGCGCGCTCGTCAGCAGCGTCGAGCCGGGCGGCCCGGCCGACAAGGCCGGCGTGCAGCCGGGCGACATCATCCTGAAGTTCAACGGTCATCCGGTCGAGACCGCGACGGACCTGCCGCGCATGGTCGGCGATACAAAGCCGGGCACGAAGACGTCGATCTCGATCTGGCGCAAGGGTCAGACGCGCGAACTGCCGATCACGATCGCAGAAATGCAGGCGGACAAGGTCGCCAAAGCGGATCAGAAGAAGCCGCAGGCGCCGAAGCAGCGCGCGACCAACGCGCTTGGCATCGCGGTCAGCGACATTCCCGCCGATCAGCAGAAAGCGCTGAAGATTCAGAACGGCGTGCAGATCGACGCGGTCGACGGTCCGGCAGCCCGTGTCGGGCTCCAAAAGGGCGACATCATCTTGCGGGTTGGCGACACGGATGTAACGAGCGCGAAACAGTTCGACGAACTGACCTCACACCTCGATTCGCAGAAGATGGTCGCGTTGCTGGTGCGTCGCGGCGACAACACGCAGTTTGTGCCGGTCCGTCCGCGCAGCGCGCAGAAATGACGAAGACGGCATCGCTCACGCTATATGGGCGCGCGTGGTGCCATCTGTGCGAGGACATGCGCGCCGCGCTCGAGCCGTTGCTGGCCGAGTTCGGTGCGCAACTGGCGGTGATCGACGTCGACCGCGATCCGTTGCTCGAAGCGCGTTACAACGAGTTGGTGCCGGTGCTGGTATGCGATGGCGTCGAGTTGTGCCACCACCATCTCGACGAAGCGCGAGTGCGCGCGGCATTGGCGGCGCATGCGTCGCGTGTGGCGGCGGCGTCCTGATATACATCCGCGCGGCATGGCGATTCGCGCGATCCATGCGCGTGTTTGTCGCGACTCGCTGCGATGCGCACGGTAAATTTCTCGACTCCTCTACGCCGTCTTGAGGCCCGCGCTATGCAAGATGCGCCGGCCGAGGGGCTTTTCGGCTAAAATAGATAGGTTTTTCACCTACTTACAAGGCGTGCTCCGCTATTGTCCGGGCGCGCCTTTTCGCTTGATCGGCACTGAATGGATCATATTCGTAACTTCTCGATCATTGCGCACATCGACCATGGCAAGTCGACGCTCGCCGATCGCATCATCCAGATTTGTGGTGGTCTGTCCGACCGCGAGATGGAAGCTCAGGTACTCGACTCGATGGATCTCGAGCGCGAGCGCGGCATTACCATCAAGGCGCAAACCGCCGCGTTGTCGTATCGCGCGCGCGACGGCCGAGTCTACAACCTGAACATGATCGACACCCCCGGGCACGTCGACTTCTCGTACGAAGTCAGCCGCTCGCTGTCCGCGTGCGAAGGTGCGCTGCTCGTCGTCGACGCGAGCCAGGGCGTGGAGGCGCAAACCGTCGCCAACTGCTACACGGCCATCGAACTCGGCGTCGAAGTGGTGCCGGTGTTGAACAAGATCGATCTGCCGGCGGCGAACCCCGAAAACGCGATCGCCGAGATCGAGGACGTCATCGGCATCGATGCGACCGACGCCACACATTGCAGCGCGAAGACCGGCCTCGGCGTCGAAGACGTGCTCGAAGCGCTGATCGCGAAAGTACCGGCGCCGAAGGGCGATCCGGAAGCGCCGCTGCAGGCGCTAATCATCGACTCGTGGTTCGACAACTACGTCGGTGTCGTGATGCTCGTGCGCATCGTCAACGGCACGCTGCGTCCGAAGGACAAGATCCGCCTGATGGCAACCGGCGCGCAGTATCCGGTGGAACATATCGGCGTGTTCACGCCGAAGTCGAAGAATCTCGAATCGCTGTCGGCGGGGCAGGTGGGCTTCATCATCGCCGGCATCAAGGAACTCGCGGCGGCGAAGGTCGGCGACACGGTTACGCTGGTGAACCAGCCGGCGGCCGAGCCGCTGCCGGGCTTCAAGGAGGTGAAGCCGCAGGTGTTCGCGGGTCTCTATCCGGTCGAAGCGAACCAGTACGACGCGCTGCGCGACTCGCTCGAAAAGCTGAAGCTGAACGACGCGTCGCTGCAGTATGAGCCGGAAGTGTCGCAAGCGCTCGGTTTCGGGTTCCGCTGCGGCTTCCTCGGTCTGTTGCACATGGAAATCGTGCAGGAACGTCTCGAGCGTGAGTTCGACATGGACCTGATCACGACGGCGCCGACCGTGGTCTACGAAGTTCTGCAGCGCGACGGCACGACCCTGATGGTCGAGAATCCGGCCAAGATGCCGGAGCCATCGAAGATCGAGGAAGTGCGCGAGCCGATCGTCACCGTGAACCTCTACATGCCGCAAGACTACGTCGGCGCGGTGATCACATTGTGTACGCAGAAGCGCGGCAACCAGATCAACATGCAGTATCACGGTCGTCAGGTCCAGCTGACGTACGAAATCCCGATGGGCGAAGTCGTGCTCGATTTCTTCGATCGTCTGAAGTCGATTTCGCGCGGTTACGCGTCGATGGATTACGAGTTCAAGGAATACCGCGCGTCGGACGTCGTGAAGGTTGACATGCTGATCAACGGCGACAAGGTCGATGCGCTGTCGGTGATCGTCCATCGCTCGCAAAGCCAGTATCGCGGCCGCGAAGTGGCAGCGAAAATGCGCGAGCTGATTCCGCGTCAGATGTACGACGTAGCGGTTCAAGCCACGATCGGTTCGAACATTATCGCGCGCGAAAACATTAAAGCGTTGCGTAAGAACGTGCTGGCAAAATGCTACGGCGGTGATATCACGCGTAAGAAGAAGCTGCTTGAAAAGCAGAAGGCAGGCAAGAAGCGAATGAAGCAGGTGGGCTCGGTTGAAATCCCGCAAGAGGCTTTCCTCGCTATTCTGCGTGTCGAAGACAAATAAGTTGAATAACGGAACCCTATGAATTTCGCGCTGATTCTTTTTGTGCTCGTCGTTTTGACGGGTGTCGCATGGGTCGCGGACAAACTGGTTTTCCTGCCGAAACGGCGCCGCGAGGCAGAAGCAGCAGTCGCCGAATTCGATCGTCAGCAGGCGCGCATCGGCGAGCGTTTCGCCGATGAAAACGCCGCGCAAACCCGCGCGCGTTTGCGGGACGACAAGCTGCGTCAGCCGTGGTGGCTTGAATATACGGCGAGCTTTTTTCCGGTGATTCTGGTGGTGTTCGTCGTGCGCTCGTTCGTGGTCGAGCCGTTCAAGATCCCATCCGGCTCCATGGTGCCGACACTGCTGGTGGGCGACTTCATCCTCGTCAATAAATTCGAATACGGTCTTCGTTTGCCGATCACCAACACGAGGATCACGCAGGGCCGTCCGGTCCAGCGCGGCGACGTGGTGGTGTTCCGTTATCCGAAAGACGAATCGGTCGACTACATCAAGCGTGTGATTGGCCTGCCGGGCGATGTGGTCGAGTATCAGGACAAGAAGTTGACCGTCAACGGCAAGCTGGTGCCAGAAACGCCGCTGCCCGATTATCTCGACGAAGAGCGGCTCGGCTATGCGAAGCAGTTCCAGGAAGATATCGACGGCCGCAAGAACGCGATTCTGAATAATCCGGCGGTGCCGCCGTTCATCGTTGGTGCGGAAGACTTCCCCTATCGCGACAACTGCCAATACAACGCACGTGGCGTGATTTGCAAAGTGCCGCCGGGCAACTTCTTCATGATGGGCGATAACCGAGACAACAGCGCGGATAGCCGGTACTGGGGTTTTGCGCCTGAACGCAATATCGTCGGCCGCGCATTTTTCATCTGGATGAACTTCAGCGATCTGCGACGCATCGGCTCCTTCCAGTGAGTCGTGTGCATTGATCGCTTCGTGACCACTTCTCATGAGCGATCACACGCCGCGCGAATAACCGGCACTGGTTATCTCGGTCGCGGCGTGTTGTCATGCTACTTTAAGAACTCGCGGTAACGTCGCTTCACCACGCTTTTTCCTCTGGCGCCCCGCCTTTCCGCCGGGTCAGGCGCCCGCGTTATACTCTGCCCATGCCTCTATCTCCGTTGGAAAGCCGTTTGCGCTATGAATTTCGCAATGCGGAATTGCTGCGCCAGGCTTTAACACACCGCAGTCACAGCTCCACGCACAACGAACGGCTCGAATTTCTCGGCGACTCCGTTCTGAATTGCGCGGTGGCTGCGCTTTTGTTCCAACGTTTCGGCAAACTCGACGAAGGCGATCTGTCGCGCGTGCGTGCCAATCTGGTCAAGCAGCAGTCCCTTTACGAGATTGCTCAGGCACTCAATATCTCCGAGGGCCTGCGCCTCGGCGAGGGTGAATTGCGCAGCGGCGGCTTCCGCCGGCCATCTATCCTCGCGGATACGCTCGAGGCGGTGCTCGGTGCGATATTTCTCGACGGCGGCTTCGATGCTGCGCAGACGGTCATCAAACGCCTCTACGTGCCAATCCTCGACCATATCGACCCGCGTACGCTCGGCAAGGACGCTAAGACGCTGCTGCAGGAGTATCTGCAGGGCCACAAGATTGCATTGCCTACCTATACGGTCGTCGCCACCCATGGTGCGGCGCACAATCAGCAATTCGAAGTCGAATGCACGGTGCCAAAGCTCGACGTCAAGGTGTCCGGCTCGGGCGCGAGCCGTCGCGCGGCGGAGCAGGCGGCCGCAAAGAAAGCGCTCGACGAAGTAATGGCCGCGGCGCCTGCCGTAGTTGCGAAGCCGAAACGTTCGAAAAGCGCGCGCGCCGCGAAAAATGCCGAGCAGGACATCGTGCCGGGTGTGACCGGCGTGCAGGCCGCACTGGATTTACGCACACCGGATCGCAAGAGCGCGCGCGGCGAAGGGCGGGCGCCTGCTGCGGTTGAAGCCCACGCCGACAAGTCTGCCGTGGAAAAGTCAGCGGTTGAAAGGCCTGCAGCCGAGCGTGCAGCGCCGGGCGCCGCCGGTGCGCCGTTGGCCGTCATCCGTGCCGCGCATGTGGAGTACAGCGGACATGACAAGCCGGAGCGCGCCGAGAAGTCCGAAAAGGCGGAGAGAGCCGACAAGGTTTCGGTGCACTCAGGCGAGAAACCTGTCGACAAGCCGGCCGAAAAACACTCAGCGGACAAAACCCCCGACCTCAAAGCCGACGCGCCGTCACACGCGCGCAGCGCAGAGCGTCAGCGTAACCGCGAAGCCGCGCCGGGCACTACCTCATCGAGCGTTTCCGCCGCACCCGCGTCGGTTGTCTCGGCGGCCCCGGCGGCACCTGCCGAACACGAACCCGGCGTCGCCGGCGCGGTGCAAACGCGCGTCGCCGATGCGGGCCATTGATTGCCATCGGCGTGCGCGTCGCGCGCGCCGACCTGAACCTGCCGTAGTCCGAATATGAACGCTCCCACTCCCACTGGTTTTCGCTGCGGCATGGTCGCGATCGTCGGCCGCCCGAACGTCGGTAAGTCCACGCTGATGAACGCGCTGGTCGGCCAGAAAGTCAGCATCACGTCGCGCAAGGCGCAGACCACGCGCCATCGCATCACCGGCATCAACACGCTCGAAGACGCCCAGTACATCTTCGTCGATACGCCCGGTTTCCAGACCAAGCACAGCGGCGCGCTGAACCGCTCGCTGAATCGCGCCGTCACGTCGACGCTGACCTCGGTCGATGCGATCCTGTTCGTCATCGAAGCAGGCCGCTTCGGCCCCGACGACCAGAAGGTACTCGACCTGATCCCGGCGAAGGTGCCGACGTTGCTGATCGCGAACAAGCTCGATCGCGTGTCGGATAAAGACTCGCTGTTCCCGTTCATGCAGCAGATGAGCACGCTGCGCGAGTTCAACGAGATCGTGCCGCTGTCGGCGAAAAATACCGACGACATCAAGCGTCTGATGGCGACCATCAAGCCGTTCCTGCCGGAAGGCGAGCCGATCTACGGCGAGGACGACCTGACCGATCGCAGCGAGCGCTTCCTTGCGGCCGAAATCCTGCGCGAGAAAGTCTTCCGCTGGACCGGCGACGAACTGCCGTACACCAGCACCGTGCTGATCGACAAGTTCGAAACCGAAGGGCGACTGCGCCGTATCTTCGCGACGATTCTCGTCGATCGCGACATGCACAAGGCGATGATCATCGGCCAGAAGGGCGCGAAGCTGAAGCAGATCAGCACCGAGGCGCGCCTCGACATGGCGAAGCTGTTCGACGGGCCGGTGTATCTCGAGACCTTCGTCAAGGTGAAGAGCGGCTGGGCCGACAACGAAGCCGGGCTTCGTGCGTATGGGTACGAATGACGCGTGGATGACGCTCAATTCAAACGAAGCTCCGCACCAACCGGAGCACGAGCCGTCGCGGCCCGCGCGTAGCGCGAGGAAGTCGTCGGCTCAGGCAAAAGGCGCGAAAAGCGCGCCCGCCGACGATGGCGAGCCGCGCAAAGCGCCAACGCGTCGCGCGCCGCGCACCTCCACATCCGAATACCGGATCACCGAGCAGCCCGCGTTCGTGCTGCATAGCTACCCGTATCGCGAGACCAGCCTGATCATCGACGTGCTGTCGCGCGATCACGGTCGTCTCGCGCTCGTCGCGAAGGGCGCAAAGCGCCCGCACTCCGCGTTGCGCGGCGTGCTGCAAACGTTCCAGCCTTTGTCGCTCGCATGGTCGGGCAAATCTGAAATGCGCACGCTGACCGGCGCCGAGTGGGTCGGCGGCATGCTGCCGCTGACCGGCGATGCGCTGCTGTGCGGTTTCTATGTCAACGAACTGCTGGTGCGCTTCTGTGCGCGCGAAGACCCGCATCCGCAGTTGTTCCATCACTACGTCGTCACGCTGACGCGTCTTGCGCACGATGAGCCGCCCGTGCAGGTGCTGCGCTCGTTCGAGCGCGTGCTGCTGCGCGAGACCGGCTACGCTATGGCGCTCGACCGCACGGTCGCGCGCAAGGCCGTGCTCTCCGACGGCCGCTACGTGTTCGATCCCGAGCGCGGCGTGCGCGAGGCATCGGACGAATGGCCGGCGCAGTGGCCGGTGGTATCGGGACAAACCTTGCTCGATATGGAAAAGGACGATTACCATCGAGCGCAGACCGTCGCGCAAAGCAAAACGCTGATGCGCTTCCTGCTCAACACCTATCTCGGCGGCGCGCCGCTTGCTACCCGCCAGATCCTGATCGACCTGCAGAACTTATGAGCTTCTTCCTGACTTCGCCGACCGTGATCGACCTCGGCGTGAATATCGACCACGTTGCCACGCTGCGCAACGCGCGTGGCACGTCCTATCCCGATCCGATCCGCGCCGCGCTGATGGCCGAAGAAGCCGGCGCCGACGCGATCACGCTGCACCTGCGCGAAGATCGCCGGCATATCGTCGACGCCGACGTGCACAAGCTGCGTCCGCTGCTGAAAACGCGTATGAATCTCGAATGCGCGGTCACGGCCGAAATGCTCGACATCGCGTGCGAAGTGCAGCCGCACGACGTGTGCCTCGTGCCGGAAAAGCGCGCGGAGCTGACGACCGAAGGCGGTCTCGACGTCGCCGGCCAATTCGAGGCGGTGCGCGCCGCATGCAAGCAACTGGCGGACGCCAACTCGCGCGTGTCGCTGTTCATCGATCCCGACGAAACGCAGATTCGCGCCGCGCACGAAGCCGGCGCACCGGTGATCGAGCTGCACACCGGGCGTTACGCGGAAGCGCACGATCCCGCCGAACAGCAGCGCGAATACGGGCGCATCGTGCGCGCGGTCGAATTCGGCACGACGCTCGGCCTCAAGGTGAACGCGGGCCACGGCCTGCACTACACGAACGTGCAGCAGATCGCGGCTATCGACGGCATCGTCGAACTCAACATCGGCCATGCGATCGTCGCGCACGCGATCTTCGCGGGCTGGGACAACGCGGTGCGCGAGATGAAGGCGATCATGGTCGCCGCGCGTCTCGGCGCGCGCGCGTAACCCAATCTCGCGACGGACGCACGCATGGCAATCTACGGAATCGGCACCGACATCGTTCAGGTCAGCCGTGTCGCAGCGGTGATGACTCGCACCAATGGCCGTTTCGCTGAGAAGGTGCTCGGTCCCGACGAACTTCGCGTCTACCACGCGCGTCAGGCCCGTTCGGCGGCGCGCGGTCTCGCGTTTCTCGCGACACGTTTTTCGGCGAAAGAGGCGTTCTCGAAGGCAATCGGCCTCGGCATGCACTGGCCGATGAGCTGGCGCGCGTTGCAGACGCTGAACCGGCCGAGCGGCGAGCCGATGGTGGTCGCCTCCGGCGAGCTGGCCGACTGGCTCGACGCGCGCGGCATCACGGCGCGCGTGACGATCAGCGACGAGCGTGATTACGCGGTGTCGTTCGTGATCGCCGAGACGCAGCGGCCGGACGAGACGGAAGGTTCGTTTGCCGCGCCGGCGTCGCGGGCTTCGTCCGCGCACTCCGCCACCGAATAAAAACGTTGAACGCGGCCGCTGACAGTCGCGTTTGTCTTTGCGTCAGACTCTTTTCCAGCGGATTCGATGAAAACCACACCCGGACCGGTGATGCTCGACGTGGTCGGCAAAACGCTGAACCGCGATGACAAAAGGCGTCTCGCTCACCCGATGACCGGCGGCGTGATCCTATTCGCGCGCCACTATGAGAGCCGCGCGCAACTGGTCGCGCTGACCGATGCGATCCGCGCGATTCGCCCGGATCTGCTGATCGCGGTCGATCACGAAGGCGGCCGCGTGCAGCGCTTTCGTACCGACGGCTTCACGGTGCTGCCGTCGATGGGCAAGCTCGGCGCGTTGTGGGACGAGGACGTGCTGCACGCAACGAAGGTGACGACCGCGGTCGGCTACGTCCTCGCCGCGGAATTGCGCGCATGCGGTATCGACATGAGCTTCACGCCGGTGCTCGACCTCGACTATGGGCACTCGCAGGTGATCGGCGATCGCGCGTTCCATCGCGATCCGCGCGTGGTCGCGCTGCTCGCGAAGAGCCTCAATCACGGTCTCGCGCTCGCCGGCATGAGCAACTGCGGCAAGCATTTTCCGGGGCACGGATTCGCGCAGGCCGATTCGCACGTCGCGATGCCCGTCGACGAACGCCCGCTCGACGAGATCCTCGGCAACGACATCGCGCCGTACGACTGGCTCGGTCTGTCGCTTGGCGCGGTGCTGCCCGCGCACGTCGTCTATCCGGCGGTCGACGCGAAACCGGCCGGCTTCTCGCGCATCTGGCTGCAGGACATCCTGCGCGGCAAGCTCGGCTTCGAAGGCGCGATCTTCAGCGACGATCTATCGATGGAAGCCGCGCGCCAGGGCGGCACGCTGACCGAAGGCGCGCAAGCCGCGCTGAAGGCCGGCTGCGACATGGTGCTGATCTGCAACCAGCCGGACGAAGCGGAGAAGGTGCTCGACGCACTGCGCGTCACGCCGTCGAAGGAATCGCTGCGGCGGCTGAAGCGCATGCGGCCGCGCGGCAAGGCGCTCACGTGGAGCAAGCTGATGGCCGAGCCACGGTACGCCGAAGCGCAGAAGCTGCTTCGCAGTACCTTTGCATAAATGGCAATGGCGCCTTGAAGCAATTCAAGGCGCCATTTCTTTATCAGCTTCGACTGCTCGAACCGTCGTCGAGCAATCGCTCAGTTCAAGCGCATGCGCTGCAGCTTGTTATACAGCGTCTTCGGGCTGATTCCCAGCAACGACGCGGCGCGATGCCGCGTGCCGCCGACCGCATCGAGCGTCGCTCGAATCAGCATTTCTTCGACATCCGCGAGCGGCGTGCCGACCGTCACCTGCACGCGGCTGCCGTTCAGCTCGCGGCCGTTGGCCGTGCCGGCTTCGTCGGCGCGCAACGATTCGATCACGTCGCCCGATGCCTGATAGGCGCGCCGCACGCGTTCCTGCAGCTCGCGCACGTTGCCCGGCCAGTCGTACGCGAGGCATTCGCGCAGGAAGTTCGGCCCCGCCTGCTTCGCGACCTCGGGCGTGCCGCGCGCGGTCGCTTCCACATTCAGTTCGTCGACGACTGCCTGCGCGATCAGCACCGGATCTTCGCCGCGCTCGCGCAGCGGCGGCAGGTTGACCGCGGCGGCCTCGAGACGCAGCGCGAGGTCCTGATGCAGCGAGCCGTCCGCGACCGCCGCGCGCGGCGGTTTGCGCGTCGACGCGATCAGTCGGAAGTCGGTCACGATCTGGTTGCTACCGCCCACGCGCATAAAGGTCTGCGAATCGAGCGCGCGCAACAGCGCTTCCTGCTGCGCGCGCGGCAACTCGGTGATTTCGTTGATGAACAGCGTGCCGCCGCTCGCCTGTTCGAAGAGGCCTGGCTCGCGCTGCTCGGCGCCGCCGAACGCGCCGCGTTCGTGGCCGAACAGCATGCTGTCGAGCGAGCGATTGAGGCCGCCGGCCGCCGCGCCGCGGCAATCGAAGGTGACGAATGGGCCTTTGCGACGGCGGCTCATGTCGTGCAGCGTGTGCGCGGCGATCTCCTTGCCGGTGCCGGCTTCGCCGGAGATCAGCACCGCCGCTTCGGTCGGCGCAAGCCGCTCGATCGTGTCATACACGTGCTGAATCGTGCTGCTGCGGCCGAGCATCGAACCGAAGCGTCCCAGTTGACGCAGCGATGCGCGCAGCGCCTGGACTTCCTCGGTCAGTTCATAAGGCCGCGGAATGCGCGCGAGCAGGCTGCGCAGACGCGGGATGTTGACCGGCTTCAGCAGATAGTCCCAGATACCGTGCCGCAAGCCCTCGATCGCACTCTCGACGGTCGCATTGCCGGTCATCACGATCACCGGAAGCGCGCCGCCTGGCGGATGCGCGGGCAGATGCTGCAACAGATCGAGCCCGCTGCCATCCGGCAGATTCAGGTCGACGAGCACGACGTCCGGAATGAAGCGCGTCAATGCGCCGCGCGCCTCGGCGAGCGTGGTCGCGGTGTCGACTGAAAAGCCGTCGGCGGCGAGGATTGCCGACAGCCCGGACAGGCTATTGGGATCGTCTTCAACAATCAGGGCGTGTGGCATGGCGAGCGCAATTTTATGAATGGGTTGAATGCCCGGCGCCGCCAACGCTGATGGCGCGCACCGCGGGCTCCTGGGGGCTCGATGACAGGGCTAAACGAACGGTCCTTGTACGGTGAAAAAACGACAGCCGCCGGCACTGCGTCTTGAGCGGCGCGGGCCGGCGCCTGGAGTTCCTTCACTGCTCCTGTCAGAAATCCCGGTTGCTATCGAAAAACCGGCGCACTTCGAGTTCCGCCTGTTCACGGGTTTTGCCATAGCGTTCCTGAATCAGACCGGCGAGCTTGTCGGCCCGGCCTTCGGCCTTGGTCAGCTCGTCGTCGGTCAGTTCGCCCCATGCGGCCTTCGCCTTGCCGACCATCTGTTTCCATTTACCTTCAGCAATGTCGTTGTTCATGGTGCCTCTCCCACGGTGGAAATTGAGCGGTACTCGCGTAACTCTCTCCACCTAGCAGGGATCGTGCCAAAAAGCTTGGATGAAATGGATCAAGGGCCTGCCGCGCGCGCGACGCGAATTCAGGGTGTCGCGATGGCAATTTTGAGAAATTTGCCGGTAAAGTTTTCCTAAACCATACACGGCGCGACAGAAAAGAAAAAGCGCCCAAAAATTGAGCGCTCTGGGTGCAGGCCGGCAGGGCGCCGGCGCTGGCGGGGTGACGCAGGCCGCCGTTTAGGCGCGGCTGCGGTACTCGTGCGTACGGGTATCGATTTCGATCTTGTCGCCGATGTTGCAGAAGAGCGGCACTTGCAGTTCGAAGCCGGTGTTCAGCTTGGCGTTCTTCAGGACCTTGCCCGACGACGTGTCGCCTTTGACTGCCGGTTCCGTGTAGATGATTTCGCGAACCAGCGTGGTCGGCAGTTCGACCGAGATGGCCTTCTCGTTGTAGAACACGACTTCGCAAGCCATGCCGTCTTCGAGGTAGTTCATCGCGTCGCCCATCATTTCGGCTTCGACCTCGTACTGGTTGTAGTCGGCGTCCATGAACACGTACATCGGGTCGGCGAAGTACGAGTAGGTCACTTCCTTGCGCTCGAGCACGACGACGTCGAACTTGTCGTCCGCCTTGTACACGGTTTCCATGCCTGCGCCGGTCAGCAGGTTCTTGAACTTCATTTTGACGACGGCGGAGTTACGGCCCGATTTGTTGTATTCGGCCTTTTGCACGACCATTGCGTCTGCGCCGATCATCACGACGTTGCCGGTGCGGAGTTCCTGTGCGGTCTTCATAAAACTGTCCTGTACGAGATAAATAGCTTAACTGTTGCTCAACGACATAGGTGCCAAGCGGCTTCGGCGTTTCGCCCACCGCCTGCCGCGCGCCGCTCGAAGCGACCGCAGCCCGGATGCGTGAAACGGGACCGGCTCACGGCGAAAATCGCGGCGTGATGCCCCGGCGGTTCCACCTGTCCGTTACCTGAGTTTTTACCCTGTTCGGGCGTGTACACGAGTGGCGCCGATCTGCAACACGCCCAAACATACGTCCCTTTTTTGACATTCGCGTGCCCGACCAGGAGATTGGGACACGTGCTGTGTTTTTCGAGGGGACCGGTCAGACGGGCTGACCATGGGGTTGTTGCTCGAATCGGGCCGCGCTTGCGTCGTCGGCCGTTGGATAACCGCTTATTTTAACTGAGTTTTTGCGAACGAGGTCAGATTTCCGGCGAGATCGCCGACTTGCGCGAGTTCGACCGCCCAGGCGGCGGCGCGCCGCTTAAGCGCCGGATAGTGGCGCTGGAAATCCGCCCAGTCCGGCTGACCCGCGCCGTTCCAGGCGTGCCAGAAACGCCCGAGCGCGGCGCGGGCGTCCCTGGACAGCGTGCGCGTGTAGTGCGCGAGCGCGGCGTCGAGCTTTGGCAGATGGGCGTCGTCGGCCTGCGGATAGATGTGCCAGACGAACGGCTTGGCGGCCCACTGTGCTCGCACGAACGAGTCCTCGCCGCGGACGAAGTTGATGTCGCTCGCCCATAGCAGCGCGTCGTAGCCCGGCTGTTCGGTGAAGGCGAGTGCGTGCGCGCTGAGGTTGCCGCGCGTCGCATAGGTGCCCGCCGCAAACGACGGTAGGCCGAAAAAACGCGCGAGCGCGCCGGAAATGCGACCTTCGGGCACCAGCAGCACGATCGGGCTTGCGCTGTCGTGCCATTGTTCGAGCAGACTGTCGACGGCCGGGTTTTCGTATGCGAACAACGACACGACGGTCGCGTCGGCGGGCGGCGGCGCGTGGCCCGTGACGTTGCGCCACCAGTCGGTGCGCGCGGCCGGCGAGCCTTCGAACGCGGCGCGCGCCGCGTCGAGATCGCGCTCCTTCAAGACGCCACCGGTGCCGGGGCCGAGGCCGGGAAAAAAGAAGATCTTGCTGAGCGCGTAGCGCGGATGCGGCGACGGCCGCAAATGAAAATCGGCGATCCAGTCCTCGGCGCTCAGATATTCGAGGTTGAACCACAGCGGCGCGCGCGCACGCTCGGCCATCGCCGTGATATAGACGGGCGGCAGTTCGCAGCCGAACGCCTCGATCACGACGTCGGCGACTTCGAGCGTGTCGCCCGCATGGGACGGCTCGTGCCAATGCTCGATGACAATGCCGTCGAGCGTTTGCCGCGCACGCTCGAGCACGAGCGACGGGCACAGCCTCTTGAACGCATGCAGATCGTCGACGAACACGCGCACCTGCCAGCCATGCTCGTGCGCGAGTTGGCGCGCGAGGCGCCAGCACACGCCGATGTCGCCGAAGTTGTCGATGACCGCGCAGAAGATATCGCAGGCGATCGGGTTGGCAGGGGCGGCGGGTGATCCGGAAGCGGGTGCGACGGAGGACATGGCGGCTCGGCTGGCTCGGTGACTCCGGCGACGCGGAGCGGGTTCGAACGAACGCGGAATGTTCTAAACTGGCGATTCTAAAGCCTCGCTCGCGATCGCGCGCGCCGTTTGTCCGCCACGCGGACCGCATGGCGCGACGCGCGACACGACCCCCGGTGCATGGTGCCGGGCACCCGCCGGCGCAATCGGCGCAATCGGTGCAATCGGTGCAAGCGGCGAGGCAGCGCGAGACAGTCCCACCCCAATCGATCCCGCATGACCGAACCCGAAGCAACCGACGCCCCCGACACCTTCGAGCCGAAAAAAGTGCTCGCCCAACTGCCGCATCTGCCCGGCGTGTACCGCTATTACGACATGAGCGGCGTGGTGCTCTACGTCGGCAAGGCGCGCGATCTGAAGAAGCGCGTATCGAGCTATTTCACCAAGACGCAGCTGTCGCCGCGTATCGCGATGATGGTCACGCGCATCGCGCGCATCGAGACGACGGTTACGCGTTCCGAGGCCGAGGCGCTGCTGCTCGAAAACAACCTGATCAAGGCTCTCACGCCGCGGTACAACATCCTGTTTCGCGACGACAAGTCGTATCCGTATCTGAAGCTGACCGGCCACAAGTTTCCGCGCATGGCCTATTACCGCGGCTCGGTCGATCGCAAGAACCAGTACTTCGGTCCGTTCCCGAGCGCGTGGGCGGTGCGCGAGAGCATCCAGATCCTGCAGCGCGTGTTCCAGTTGCGCACCTGCGAGGACTCGGTGTTCAACAACCGGACGCGGCCGTGTCTGCTGCATCAGATCGGCCGCTGCACGGCGCCGTGCGTTGCGAATATCAGCGAAGAGGACTACGCGCGCGACGTCGCCAACGCGTCGCGCTTTCTGCTCGGCCGCCAGGGCGAGGTGATGAAAGAGCTCGAGCAGAAGATGCACGCGTTCGCGAGCGAGCTGAGGTTCGAACAGGCCGCGGCGGTGCGCAACCAGATGAGCTCGCTGTCGACGGTGCTGCATCAACAGGCGATCGAAGTCGGCAGCGATAGCGACGTCGACATTCTCGCCGTAGTCGCACTGGGCGGCCGCGTGTGCGTGAATCTCGCGATGGTGCGCGGCGGGCGGCATCTCGGCGACAAGGCGTACTTTCCCGCGCACGTGGAGAGCGCGTTGACGGCGGAAGAAGGCGGGCTGGAAGAAGACGGCGATCAGGACGATGCATCGGCGGGTGGGCAAGCAGTCGCGCCGTCGGCCGCAGCGGCGAGGGCCACGGCCGATGCGCTCGCGATCGCGCAGGACATGCCATCGGAAGACGAAGACACCGATGGTAGTGACGAAGAAGCGCTCGACGAAGCTACCGAAGCGACAGCGGACGCCGTCAGCGACGAAGGCACGGACGAAGGCGCCGACGGGAACCCAGAATCCGGCCCGGCGGCGAAGGGGCGCAAAGGCCGCGCGCCCGGCGGCGTCGAATCCGAAGTGCTCGAAGCGTTCATCGCGCAGCATTACCTCGGCAATCGCGTGCCGCCAGTGCTGGTGGTCAGCCACGCGCCGGCGCGCGAACTCGTCGACGTGCTGATCGAGCAGGCGGGCCACAAGGTGAGCGTGCTGCGTCAACCGCAGGGACAGCGGCGCGCGTGGCTCGCGATGGCCGAGCAGAACGCGCGGCTCGCGCTCGCGCGGCTGCTCTCCGAGCAGGGCTCGCAGCAGGCGCGCACGCGCGCGCTGACCGACACACTCGGCATGGAGTGCGACGACCTCGCGCATCTGCGCATCGAATGCTTCGACATCAGTCACACGATGGGCGAGGCGACGCAGGCGTCGTGCGTCGTCTATCACCACCACAAGATGCAGTCGTCCGAGTATCGCCGCTACAACATCACCGGCATCACGCCCGGCGACGATTACGCGGCGATGCGCCAGGTGCTCACGCGCCGCTACGAGAAGATGGTCGCGCAAGCCGCCGCGAACGCGAGCGACGAAGCCGCCGAATCGCAAAGCGACGCGGCCGCCGATCCGTCGCTCGCCGCCGATGCCGCCGAGCCGGCCGCGGCCGGCGGCATGCTGCCGACCATCGTGCTGATCGACGGCGGCAAGGGGCAGGTGGAGATCGCGCGGCAGGTGTTCACCGAGTTGGGGCTCGATACCGGCATGCTGGTCGGCGTCGCGAAGGGCGAGGGGCGCAAGGTCGGTCTCGAGACGCTGATTTTCGCCGACGGCCGTGCGCCGCTCGAACTCGGCAAGGAAAGCGCCGCGCTGATGCTGGTCGCGCAGATCCGCGACGAAGCGCACCGCTTCGCGATCACCGGCATGCGCGCCAAACGCGGCAAGACGCGCCAGACCTCGCGGCTCGAAGAACTCGAAGGCGTGGGGGCCAAACGGCGTCAGCGCCTGCTCGCGCGGTTTGGCGGCTTGCGCGGTGTGGTGGCGGCGAGCGTCGAGGATCTCGCGAGCGTTGAAGGTATTTCGCAGGCGCTCGCCGAGCAGATCTACCGGCAACTGCATTGAATCGACGAGCCGCGCCGCGCTGTTATCGGCACGACGGCTCGCTGGAGCTGACGCATCGCGCTGCGCAAGCGCCGGGTCCGCGCCCGTGGCAGGCGCGGCCCGCTTGCCGCTTCCGCGCGGCCATGCCCGGGCCGCTTGCTTGTGGCAGGCCTTGTGACACGGCACAATTGCAACTCACTTGTCAGACGCTGCGCCTGCCCCCATGCCGTTTAATTTCCCGATATTCCTGACCTGGCTGCGGATCGTGCTGATTCCGCTCGTCGTCGGTGTGTACTATTTACCTGACATGATGATGAGCCCAGTGCACCGCAATCTCGCGGCCGCGACGATCTTCATCCTGGCGGCGCTCACCGACTGGTTCGACGGCTTTCTGGCCCGCAAATGGAATCAGACCTCGGCATTCGGCGCGTTTCTCGATCCGGTCGCGGATAAGCTGATGGTCACTGCGGCGCTGCTCGTGCTCGTGCAGCTCGCGCGGATCGATTCGGCGATCGCGCTCGTGATCGTCGGACGCGAAATTGCGATCTCGGCGCTGCGCGAATGGATGGCGCAGATCGGCGCATCGAAGAGCGTTGCTGTGAACTCGCTCGGCAAGTTCAAGACCGCGTGCCAGATGGTCGCGATTCCGATGCTGCTGTTCTATGGTCCACTGCCGCTCGGCGGCGGCGTGACGGTCGACACACGGGTGTGGGGCCTGTGGCTGATCTATCTGGCCGCGTTCCTGACGATCTGGTCGATGCTTTACTACATGAAGCTCGCGTGGCCGCAGATTCGCGAGCGCGGTGGTGTCGCGTGATGGCGTGAACAAAAGGAGCGCGCGGACGCAAAAGTGTGTTCGAACCGTTCGCTACTACGAGCGAAATATTTCTTTAAAACAGATGGGCCAAAAGGGGTTGACACGTTTCAGTCGTTTCTCCATAATCTCGTTTCTCCGATGCACGCAACGCGAAACACCGGAGACGCTGTAAAGCAGTAGCAGTAAATGCAGTACGACGCGGGAATAGCTCAGTTGGTAGAGCGCAACCTTGCCAAGGTTGAGGTCGCGAGTTCGAGCCTCGTTTCCCGCTCCAGTTTTCGAAGCATCGCGTTGTTTGGCGAAGTAAAAAACGCAGCGCGGTGTGAAGCAGTTCAATGCGGGAGTAGCTCAGTTGGTAGAGCGCAACCTTGCCAAGGTTGAGGTCGCGAGTTCGAGCCTCGTCTCCCGCTCCATACATCAGGGGAAGCAACGCTTCCCTTTTTGTTTGGAAGGCCGGTCGTTCTGAACTTTCCAGAGCTTCGGTTCTTCTGGTGACCACCAGATAAATCTGCGAACCCGTGTCTAGGTTCCAGTCCGCTTGCGGCGCGATAGCAAAGCGGTTATGCAGCGGCCTGCAAAGCCGTTTAGGCCGGTTCGACTCCGGCTCGCGCCTCCAGTCTTTGATGTAAAACAAAAGCCCCGACTTGTCGGGGCTTTTGTTTTTTCTATTCCTCTTTCGCCAGCTTTTGTCGACCGTCATCAGCCATGTGAGCGGACCGGTCGATCCCATCGCGCGCTGTAGACGTTGCTTCGAATCAATCAAAAATGGAGCGCGGATTTGATCGACGGCAGGGCAGCGTTGTTCAGGACGTAACACCACCGCATTTTTCGGTGTATCGCTATTACCGCGTTTGACTCCGGCTCACACATGAGCAGCGCATTCTGATTAATGGCGTGTCCGGCTCGCGGAGAAGGACAAAGCACGTCGGCGCGCCGCATCCGGAACGGACGATAGAATCACGGCACCGTCATCGCCCGCTCTCATTGAAGCCGCATGTATTTCCACCTCACCGGCACACAGGTCCGCTTGCTCGGCTCGATGCATCTGTTTCCCGCGACGAGCCGTCGAACGCCGCCATGGATCGCCGACGCCTATGACTGGGCTGAGACGCTCGTATTCGAGTCCGATCCAGCGACGATCCTGCCGTTTCTCAAAGCCGACGCACACCCCGCTGCGGCACAACTGCGGCCCTTGATGCGCGATGAAGCCTGGACGCAACTGCAGGCGCTATGGCCAACCGATGATCTGCTCGCGCCGCTTGAAACACTGCGCCCGTGGGCCGCGCTGATCGTCGCGCCGACGCTGCTGCAGCAGGTCGTCGAGGGTGTCGAGCCGCGCATGTTGCGCTCGGCGCTCGCGCAGGCGAAGCCGTATCGCTATCTCGAGTCCGCACAGGACGTCGCTGTCACGCTCGAATCGATTCCGCTCGAAGCGATTGCCGCCGCGCTCGACATGCTGATGGCCGATCGCGGCGAGCCGCAGCGCACGCTCGAACGGATGCACGCGGCGTGGCTGGACGGCGATCGGCAAGCGATACAGCAAATCGCCGTCGAATCACCGATGTTCAATCTGCCCGGCATCCGTCAGGCGATCCTCGACGTGCGCAATCGCGCATGGGCCGCGCGGCTGAACGAATTGCTGGACGTGCGCGACCGCACGCTGGTGGTCGTCGGCGCGCTGCATCTGTGTGGTCCCGACAATCTGCTCGACTGTCTCGCGCGACCCGTGCAAGCAGTGTTCTGAACGCGTGCGCGGATTTCGCGACTGCACACGGCCGTGTCGACCGCCCGGACGACTGGCCGTTTCCTCAATTCCACGCGCCGGAATGCCGCTATACACTAATCCTTACCCCTTAGAACATCCGACACCCGCAGACCTCACTCCATGCTCGTTCCTCCGATCCCCAGCAATGAAAGCGCCCGTCTCGACGGATTGCACGCACTGCATATTCTCGACACGGCGCCGGAAGAGCGCTTCGATCGCCTGACCCGCCTCGCGCGGCGGCTATTCGGTGTACCGATCGCCGTCGTCAGTCTCGTCGATGCGAACCGGCAGTGGTTCAAATCGTGCATCGGCCTGAAGGCGAGCGAGACCTCGCGCGACGTGTCGTTTTGCGCGCACGCCATTCTCGGCGACGATATTTTCATGGTGCCCGACACGCTCGCCGATCCGCGCTTCAACGACAATCCGTTCGTCACCGACGAACCGCACATCCGCTTCTACGCAGGCTGCCCGCTGCAGGTTGCGAACGGCGGCAAGGTCGGCACGCTGTGCCTGCTCGACACGAAGCCGCGCATGCTCGATGACGAAGATCGCGCGTTGCTGCGCGACCTCGCGCGCATGGCCGAACAGGAACTCGCCGCGATCCAGTTGGCCACGCTCGACGACCTCACGCTGCTGTCGAACCGACGCGGTTTCGAAGTGCTCGCACAACACGCGCTGAACGTTTGTCGGCGCATGGATAAGCCGGCGTCGCTGCTGTTCTTCGATTTGAACGACTTCAAGCAGATCAACGACACGCTCGGACACGCCGAGGGCGACCGCGCGCTGCAAGCCTTCGCCGAGGTGCTACGCGCTGCGCTGCCCGAAAGCGACGTGATCGGGCGGCTCGGCGGCGACGAGTTCGTCGCGCTGCTGACAGGCGCCAGCAACGCGGAGACGCATGAAGTGACGCAGCGTCTCGAGCACCTGCTCGACCGGCGCAATGCCGAGTTGCTGCGCGGCTATCAGATCCACTTCAGCGTCGGCCAGGTCACGTACGAGCCGACGCGCCACGGCACGGTCGCCGAACTGCTCGCCGCGGCCGATGCAGCGATGTATAGCCACAAGCAGGCGTCAAAGGCGCGCTCGGCGCATCGGCACTGACGGGCGGCCGACTCGCGGCCAATCTCAAGCCGACCCGCGCGATAGCCCAACACAGGCACGCGCGGCATAATTGCGGATCGTTGCCCGCGCTGTCGCGCATTGACCTGAAAGCTACCGATGACTGATTTGCAGCACACCGCCGCCGCGCGGCTCGCCCAACTCGAATGGCGCTGGAAGCCGTTCGCGGATCTCACGAGCGTCGAAGTCTATGAGATGCTGGCCGCCCGCAGCGCGGTGTTCGTCGTCGAACAGAACTGCGTGTATGGCGATATCGATGGGCTCGATGTCGAAGCCTGGCATCTGCTCGCGTATGGCACCGGCGGCGACGCGGCGTTGCCGCCGTTGGCCGGCTATTTGCGCGTGTTGTTGCCCGATGCGACGGATGCCGACGTACGCATCGGCCGGGTGTTGACCACCGCGTCGTTTCGCGGCATCGGTCTCGGCAATACGATGCTCGAACGCTCGCTCGCGCATATTCGTGCGCAGTGGCCCGATACGCCGATCCGTCTGCACGCGCAGGCGCATCTGCAAGGCTTTTACGGTGCGTTCGGCTTCGAGCCGGTCTCGGAGATTCACGACGAAGACGGCATCCCGCATGTGTGGATGCGCTCGCCCTGAACGCGAGCGGGTCAGCGAGGCCCGTTCGCGGTCGTCGACGCGGCATGCGCGAGCCCGCGCGCCGCTTTCGCACGCCGCTCCGCGCGCAGGCGTCCGCGCGCCGACAGCCGCATCCAGTGACGCAGCGCGATCAGCGCGCCGACCACGCTCATCATCGAACCCGGAATCCATAGCAGGAGCCCGCCGATCTGCTGATCGCGGATCGGGCTCAGCCATGTGAACGCGCGGCCGCAGATCGAATAGATCGGATACAGCTCGTGCGGCGTAAAGAAGATGAACGCGCCGAGAATGATCTGCGGCGGAATCGCCGCAATGACGACGAGCACGCGCTTGCCCGGCGACAGACGCGCGGGCGGCGCCGGACGCGGATCGAGCACGAGCCACCAGAACAGCAGGCCGTCGATCGCCATGCTCCAGTTCATCACGCGATAGATCCGCCAGTCCAGCATCGCGATGAAATGGATCGGCGACAGCAGCCAGAAATAGATCAGCCCGACGAACAGCGTGACCGCCACGACCGGGTGCATGACCACGTCGAGCGCCCCGCGCACGAGCGGAGTTTGCAGCGCGGGCCGCACGAAGCGCTGTCGCCAGCGCAATGGAATGCCCGCGCGCAACGCCGCGCCTGGATACGACAGCGCAATGAAGAACGGCCCGAGATGATGCAGCACCAGATGCTGCAATCGATGCATGAAGAACTCATGCTCAAAGAAATAATCGAGCCGTGTATGCAGCACGACATACAGCGCGACCAGCCCGAACCAGAAAGACAGACGCCGCGCGAACGACAGCCGCGCCTTGCGCGCGCCGCGCACGAACAGGATCGCGGCAATCAGCAACGCGATCACGACGGTCGGCGAAAATTCCCAGGGATCGAGCCAGTAGAGCAGGTTCATGGCGATGGCGTGTGCGGTCGCGGCGGCCCGTGTTGCCGCTTACTTGGTCTCGCCCGGCCCTTTGACCGCGAACGGCGCGCTCAACGTTTCGCCATCGGAAAACTTCAGCGTCAGATGCACGGTGTCGCCCGGCGCGACCTTGTGCTTAGCGTCCTCGAGCATCAGGTGATAGCCGCCCGGCGTGATCGCGACCTGGCCATGCGCGGGCACCGTCAGCTTGTCGACCATCACCATCTTCTGGGTCGAACCGTTCGATACGGTTTGATGCAGCATCGCGTCGCCGTAGTCGTCGCTCGATACCTCAACGAGGTCGATCGGCTTGTCGCTCGCGTTGACGAGCGTCGCATAGCCGGCCGCGGGCAGGTTGTTCGGCAGCCAGCGGACCCACGCGTCCTTGATGCTGATCGCGTGAGCATCAGCCGCGTGCGCGGTGGACGCGACGCCGAAAGACAGCGCGAGCGTGCAGGCGAGGGAAGCGAATGGTTTGAGCTTGATCGTCATGGTGGAATGGAGTGGGATCAAAGAAGAATCAGGATTGGTCATCGATGATGCGGCGCAGGTCCTGCGCAATCGCGTCGGGTGTGTCGTGATCGGTGGCGAGCAGGCGCGCGCGGCCCTGACTGTCGAACACATAGACGGCGGAGCTGTGCGTGACCTCGTAATTGCCGTTCGGGTCGCGCTTTTCCATCTGATACGCAACACGATAGCGCTGCGCCAGCGACTCGATTTGCCAGTCGGTGCCGGTCAGCCCTTCGGCGTGCTGCGCGTCGAACGCGCCGACATAGTCGTGCAAGGCCTGCGGCGTGTCGCGCGCGGGATCGACGGTGATGAACAGGATGCGCACTTTCTGCGCCTCGGGGCCGAGCTTGCCCAGAACCTGCGTCAGACGGCCCATCGTTTCGGGGCAGACGTCCGGGCAATGCGTGTAGCCGAAGTAGACCAGTGAGGTGCGGCCCTTGAACGAAGCGGCGCTGACGGGCCGGCCGGTGTCGTCGGTCAACGTAAAGTCCAGATCCGGCAGGTGCCCGGTCACGTTGGTCAACCGCCACGGCTCGGCGCGCTGCGTGCAACCGGTCAGTGTGGCGAGCGCGACCAGCGTGCCCAGCGCCGCTGCCGCCGCAAACCGGCGTGCCACCCCGAGCGTCAACCGGTGCATGGACCGGTTGGATCGTGAGCGGGACAGCTTTGGCTGCGGGCGCTGGGGTGGAAAGATCGGGAACAAAGCAGGGTTCAATGACTCGATTGGGAGCAGGCCACACGAATCGATGGAGCGGGGAGGCGCCCCGTCGCCCGATCGTGCCGTGCAAGATTCGCGCGCGGCACGCAATTGAGCGGCAGGTGCAACGATGCGCATTACGCCGACGGTCCGTGTGGCAGCGACTGTAGCGCAAAATTGGCGCCAGCGTCGCGCGGCGCGCCGGGCGTACGATTGACGAGTCAATATGACGCAGCAGGCTGAAAGTCGGGCGAAGCCCGATGGTTGCGCTTTTGAATGCAGTCACCGCGAGCGGGCGGGCAAACGGCCCGCCGGGCTTGAGGCCGGCTTACTTTCTCGAAAAATTGACCGATGCGCGGTAAGATGCGCACACTTTTCCGGCCCCAGATGGCTGAAAGGCGAACTCAGGCAATGCAAGCACTTCCGGCTGTTCTGTCTCCGAGCGAGACGGCATTTTTCTTCGACTTCGATGGCACGCTCGTCGAACTCGCCCCCACGCCGGACGGCGTGCTCGTGCAGCCGCGCGTGATCGACCTGCTGCGCGAACTGCGCAGCCTGACGAATGGCGCGGTCGCGGTGGTGTCCGGGCGCGGCATCGACAGCATCGACAGTTTTCTCGGCATGCCCGATCTGCCGGTCGCTGGCCTGCACGGCGCCGAGCGGCGCGATGCGAACGGCGACACGCAGCGCATCGGCTTTCACGACCAGCGCCTGTTGCGCATGGAGCAGGTGCTCGCGCAAGTCGTCAACGAGCACCCGGGCATGCTGCTCGAGATCAAGGGCGCGGCGCTCGCGCTGCACTACCGCAATGCGCCGGACCGCGAGCCGGTCGCGCGCGAGGCAACCGAGCGGCTCGTCGCCGATTACCCCGCGTCGTACGTGCTGCAGCCCGGCAAGATGGTCTACGAGATCAAGCCGAAGGACGTCGACAAAGGCCGCGCGACGCGCGCGTTCCTGGAGGAGCTACCGTTTACCGGCCGCACGCCCGTGTTCGCCGGCGACGATCTGACCGACGAGAAGGGCTTCGCGGTCGTCAACGAACGTGGCGGTCTGTCGATCAAGGTTGGCGCGGGCGAAACGATGGCGCGCACGCGCGTCGAGTCGGTGTCGTCACTGCTCGACTGGCTCGAAACGATTGTCGCGGCGGCGCGCGGCGCATGACGCCGGCGCGACGTTCAACAAAAACAACATACTGCATCGGGAATCGCGCTTCATGAGCCGACTGATCATTGTTTCGAACCGGGTGGCGCCCATTTCGGAGGGCGGCCCGGCGGCGGGCGGTCTGGCGGTCGGCGTGTACGACGCGCTGAAAGAGACCGGCGGCATGTGGTTCGGCTGGAGCGGCGACGTGCTCAGCTCCGGCCAGCCGCAGATCAAGCTCGAGGAGCGCGGCCCGGTGACCTTCGCGACCGTCCCGTTGATGCGCCGCGACTACGACCAGTACTACCGCGGTTTCTCGAACGCGACGCTGTGGCCCGCGTTCCACTATCGATCCGACCTGCTGCACTACGACCGGCACGACTTCGAAGGCTACTGCCGCGTCAACGCGTGGCTCGCGCAGCAACTCGTGCCGCTCTTGCGCGAAGACGACGTGATCTGGGTGCACGACTATCACCTGATCCCGTTCGCGCAGGCGCTGCGCTCGGCAGGCGTGAAGAACCGCATCGGCTTTTTCCTGCACATTCCGTTTCCGGCCGCGCAGGTGCTGCTGACGGTGCCGCCGCATCGCGAGCTCGTCGAGGCGCTGTGTTCGTTCGACCTGCTCGGCTTCCAGACCGGCCCCGATCTGCGGGCGTTCTGCGACTACGTCATTAACGAGGCGGGCGGCTCGATCGACGCGTCGCCGAAAGGTCCGCTCACCGTGCATGCGTTCGGCCGCACGCTGCGCGCGTCGGCCTATCCGATCGGCGTCTATCCGGACGAGATCGCCGAGCTCGCGAAGGCGGGCGAGCGCGGCAAGCCGGTGCGCACGATGAAGGCGACGCTGCATTCGCGCAAGCTGATCATGAGCGTCGACCGGCTCGATTATTCGAAGGGGCTGGTCGAGCGATTCCGCGCGTTCGAGCGCCTGCTCGAGCATACGGCCGCGCAGCGCAACAAGGTGTCGTTCCTGCAGATCGCGCCGCCGACGCGCGCCGACCTGCACGCGTATCAGGACATCCGGCTGCAGCTCGAAGGCGAGTCGGGACGGATCAACGGACGTTTCGCCGAGCTGGACTGGACGCCGATCCTGTACATCCACAAGCAATACGAGCGCTCGGTGCTGGCGGCGCTGTTCCGCACCGCGCACGTCGGCTATGTGACGCCTTTGCGAGACGGCATGAACCTCGTCGCGAAGGAATACGTATCGGCGCAGGATCCGGAGAATCCCGGCGTGCTGGTGCTGTCGCGCTTCGCGGGCGCGGCGCAGGAGCTCGACGGCGCGCTGATCGTCAATCCGGTCGATATCGACGGCATGGCGGAGGCGCTGGCGCAGGCGCTCGACATGCCGCTCATCGAGCGCCAGGCGCGCTATCGCGACATGATGGCGCAGCTGCGCGAGAACAACGTGTCGGTGTGGCGCGATAACTTCATGCGCGATCTGCAGAGCGTCGATGGCGCGAAGCGCGCTAGAAGCGGGAAGGCGCGCGCGGCCGCGGATGGGGGGCGCGCCCGGCGGAAAAGGGCGGCGCGCGAGCGCGTGGCCGGCTAAGCTAGCCGCGAAGCCAGACAGCAAAAAGCCGCTCCCAGGAGCGGCTTTTTGCATGCGGCGCGCAGCGCCTGGACCCTGCGTGGCGTCAGGCCACGTGCTGTTCATCGACTTTCTTGCCGCCGATATGCAGCGTCTGGCCCTTGCCATACTGCTTGGCGAGCAGGTCGCGATAAAGGCCCGGACGCTGACGCAGTTCTTCCGGCGAGCCGTCGTCGATGACCTTTCCGGCGCTCATCACGATGATCCGGTCGAAGTTGTTCAGCGTCGATAGACGGTGTGCGATCGCGATCACGGTACGACCGACCATCAGGCGGTCGAGCGCCTTCTGGATCGCTTCCTCGGACGCGCTGTCGAGCGCTGACGTGGCTTCGTCGAGCAGCAGGATCGGCGCGTTTTTCAGAATCGCGCGCGCAATCGCGATGCGCTGGCGCTGGCCGCCCGACAGCTTCACGCCGCGGTCGCCGACGATCGTGTCGTAGCCTTCGGGCATCGCTTCGATAAAGTCCGCGCAACGCGCCTCGCGCGCTGCGGCGAGCACTTCCTCGCGGCTCGCTTCCGGGCGGCCGTACGCGATGTTCTCGTACACCGTGCGATGGAACAGGGAAATGTCCTGGGGCACCAGCGCGATCGCGTGACGCAGGCTGTCCTGCGTGATCGACGCGATGTCCTGGCCGTCGATCTTGATCGCGCCGCCCTGGGTGTCATAAAAGCGCTGCAACAGCGCGAGCACCGTCGATTTGCCGGCGCCCGACTTGCCGATCAGGCCGACGCGCTGGCCCGGCTCGATAGTGAGGTCGAAGTGATCGAGGATCGGCCGGCGGCGCGGATAGGCGAACGTGACGCCGTCGAACGTGACGCGGCCGCCTTGGGGCACGAGTTCGGTCGAGTCGTCGCGATCGGGCATGCCGTGCGGTTCGAGCAGCGTGCGCACCGCCTCCGCGAGTCGCGCGACGTGCTGAGTGACGTCGACGAGCGCGACCGCGAGATCGCGCGTGCCGTGCAGGATCGTGAAACCGAGCGAGCTGACGAGCACGATGTCGCCCGAAGTCGCGCGGCCCTGGTCCCACAGCCACAGCGCCCAGCCGAGCAGGCCGGCCGACAGCAGTGCGGTGATCACGGCGTGCAGCAGACGCAGCTTTTCCAGGTACAGCAGGCTTTGCTGGCGCGCGTCCATTTCCGACTTGACCGTTGACGCAAAACGTTGCTGTTCGCGGAACGTCATGCCAAACGCGCGGACGAGCCCCATGTTGCTGATCACGTCGACGAGCTCGCCGTCGACCGATGCCGCCTTGGTCGCAAAATTATGGTGACGCGCGGAGCCGCGGCCCGCGAGCTTGTACAGCACGACCGCCAGAATCGCCGAGCACAGCATCAGGCCGGCGGCCATCAGCGGGTTCACCGAGATGATCATCACGATCGCGCCGAGCACGGCGATACACGGCGGCAGCACGTTCCACGCGGTGGTGTTTTCGGCGGTGTAGACGGCGTTCGAGGTCGCGGTGATCCGGCTTGCCAGCATGCCGGGCTGCTTTTCGGCGTAATAGGTCGGCGAATGGCCGCTCAGGTACTGGAACAGGTCGCGCCGCAAATCGCCCGTCACGGCGACGAACGTGTGCGCGGCGAACCAGCCGCCGAGCCGCCATAACAGGTTATCGGCGGCGATCAGGCCGACGAGGATCGCGAACGCGCCCCACAGCGGCCCCGGATGATGGCGGCCACCGCCGAGCACGTCGATCAGATGCTTGATCGCGTATTGCGAAGCGAGTGCACAGCCCACGGCCGCAAACACGCTGCACAGCACGATCGCGTGCGCGACCGGATGGCGGCGGATAAAGCGGAAGAGAAACGCAAGCGGCCGGTGCGCATAGCTCGCGAGCTTTGCGTTCTGGGCGTTTCGCTGGGCGATGGTCAAGTGTTCCAATTGAGCTGAGATCGATGTGTTGCGGGTTGTGCATGCAATGCGCGGACCACACGGACAAGCATGGCTCTCCGTGAAGCCGATGCTTCGCATTGTAAACATGCAAAGACGATTGCGCCCTGTGTATCCGGGCTTTGACGCGATTGATTTCGCGATAGACCTCCGCGATCTGCGTCGTCTCGACACGCCAGCCGACGGGCCCCTCAGGCAGATTGCGGAAAATTTCGAGATATAATTACAGTTTGCATTCAATCGGGCCGTGGCAATTTTGCAATTCCTACCGGCAACGCTTGATGCGCGAGAGTTCACCGCTTGGTACGTCGTGCCTCGCTGAACCTCGTGGATACTCTAGAACTGTCTTTGAAAACAAGGGTTTGCAAAGTGTTTCGCGTTTGTAACAACGTAAAGACTTTGAAATGTTGCGGTGCGGTGGCAGTTTGGGCATCGATAATGCGAGCTCGTTAGCCCGGCAAATTTTCTGACAGTTTGTCAACGTAGGTGCCCCATGCGCGTTTACTCGCACATGCGCAGACGCTGATCCACTTGTCTGGGCTCTTGACCCAAGCGATCCATCGCAGGATTTCTCAAAAGAATCAGGCCCGCGCCGGTATCTCCGGCCAGACTGCCCTGGCGAGCAAGCGAGTCGCTTTTTCCAAATGCAGTACCTTTGCCTGATTTTTTACTAGGAGTTCGTCAATATGCGAATCGCTCAAATCGCTCCGCTGCACGAGGCGGTTCCTCCCAAGCTGTACGGTGGTACGGAACGCGTGGTGTCCAATCTGACCGAGGCGCTGGTCGAGCAGGGCCACGACGTCACGCTGTTTGCAAGCGGTGATTCGCAAACCTCGGCGAAGCTCGAAGCTTTCTGGCCGCAGGCGCTGCGCCTCGACCCGACGATCCGCGACGTGATGGCGCCGCATATGCTGCTGCTCGAAGAAGTGCGCCGCCGCGCGGACGAATTCGACGTGCTGCAATTTCCACATCGACTACTACCCGTTCTCGCTGTTCGCGCGTCAGCCGGTGCCGTTCCTGACTACGATGCACGGCCGTCTCGATCTGCCGGAACTGCAGCCCATCTTCAATACGTTCAAGGACGTGCCGGTCGTGTCGATTTCCGACAACCAGCGCATCCCGCTGCAACAGGCGAACTGGCTGCAAACCGTCTATCACGGTCTGCCGGAAAACGTGCTCACGCCGATCCCCGACGTCGAACCGGGCTACCTCGCATTCCTCGGCCGCGTTTCGCCGGAGAAGGGTCTCGACCGCGCGATCCGCATCGCCGGCCAGGCAGGCATGAAGCTCAAGGTCGCCGCGAAGATCGACAAGGCCGACCGTGCTTATTACGAAGAAGTGATCAAGCCGCTGATGGCGCTCCCGCATGTCGAGTACATCGGCGAAATCGGCGAAGCCGAAAAGCGTGAGTTCCTCGGCAACGCGCATGCGCTGGTGTTCCCGATCGACTGGCCGGAGCCGTTCGGCCTGGTGATGATCGAGGCGATGGCTTGCGGTACGCCGGTGATCGCGTTCAATCGCGGTTCAGTGCCGGAAGTGATCGAAAACGGCGTGTCGGGTTTCGTCGTCGAAGACGAAATCAGCGCGGTCGCTGCGCTCAAGCGTCTGCACACGCTGCCCCGCGCTGGCGTGCGCAAGGCGTTCGAAGCACGGTTCACGTCGAAGGTGATGGCGAAGAACTACGTCGCCGTCTACGAAGACCTGCTGCGCAGCAAGCATCGCACGGTGCTGCGCGAAGTCAACGCGGGCTGATTGGCGGTTGATTCGCCGCGGTTGTTTCGCGGTAGATGAGACGCCGGCAGCAGGAATCACGCTTCCTTCGCTGCTCTGAACGCCCCGCCGGCATGTTGCCGGCGGGGCGTTGTTGCATGCGCGCCGCGTTTTTCGTCGGTGCACCGATGAAAATACCGGTTTCCGCGCGGCGCGAACGAGCCAGGCTCGGTAATATCCCTATAATTGCCGTGCCGCAAATTGGGCTGCGGTGCCGCCGACGACAGGAGGATGCCTTGGCGAGAACGAAAGAGACGCGCGCGAACGCCGCGCCCGGCGCCGGAACGATTTTTACGTTGCGCGCCATCGGTCTCGTGCTCGCCGCCCGCTGGCTTTTCTCGATGTCCGAGATGAGGCTGACCACCGCGCTGACCGCGATGGCGTCTTCACCGTGGGCATGTATCAACCTCGTCTTTCTGTTCCTGCTGATCTTCCTGCCCGGCGCGCGCGCCGTCGCCGAGCGTCCGTTCCATCCGTTGCCGCAATGGCTGCGTCAGGCGCTGCGCCTGTTCGCGTTCCTCGGGTTTCTGTTTGCGCTGTGGTCGGTCGGCGCGTTCGTCGCGAGCGCGGGCTGGCGCCGCGCGATGCAGGCGGTCGCGGCCACCAACGGTTGGCTCGTCGCGGCGCCGGTGCTGTATGCGATCGTCTTGTGGATCTGCCGGCCGCTGCCGTTGTGGCGCACCAATGTGGCGGCGCGGCGCTTTGCGATCGGCCGCTATGCGGTGTCGCTCGATCCGGTGACGCGCACCGTCGTCGTGTGGGCCGAGCGGCGCAAGGTGGGGCAATACGATGCGCGCGAATTGTCGGTGCGCTGGGCGAGCGGTTCCGATGCGCGCGCGACGCCGGCGCCCGCGCCCGCAGTTGCGTTCGGCGCGGCGGGCGAGGCCGGTGCGTCGGCGGCGCCGATGCCGTCGGTCGCGGCGCCCTCGCTGGCGCGCAGCGCGTTCGGCGTTCGTCCGAAGGTCGAGTTGCTGTGGGATTCGCCGGCCGCCGCGGGGCACAACCGGCAGACCGTTTTCCGCGCCGCGCTGACGACCGAAGGCGATCGCGTCGCCGCCCGCGCGCTCGACACGACGCTGCGCCAGGTCTGACGCTGCACGTTTTGTGCTATCGGTCACATCGCGTGGCCGTCGCACGCATTCCGAAGCGAAGCTTCGTCGATAATGCAATCAAGGCGCCCGGCCTGCTGGCGGGCGAGTAGGACACTCATCGATCGTATCGCGTCTTTCGCAGGAGTCGCTATGCTGGTTCGCTGGTTGCTTGCCGCCCTTCATCTGCTCGCTTATGGCTTTGCGCTCGCGTCGATTCTCAGACGCACGTGGTCGCTGCGTCGCGCATCGGTGCCCGCCGCGCTGCGTTCGGTGTTTCGCGCCGATTCACGCTGGGGCATCGCCGCGCTGGTGCTGATCGTGACCGGCCTGATGCGCGTGTTCGGCGGCTATGAGAAGGGCGCCGACTACTACCTGCACGAGCCGCTCTTTCACGTGAAGATGACGTTGCTGGTGCTGATCCTGATCCTCGAAGTGCCCACGATGCTTGGCCTGATGCGCTGGCGCGCGTCGATCCGCAGCGGCGCGGCGCCGAATCTGAAAAAGGCGCGTTCCTACGCGCATTTCAGCGTGATCCAGACCGTGCTGCTGGTTCTGATGGTGTTTGCGGCCGCAGGAATGGCGCGCGGCATCGGGCTGCCGGCCGGCGCGGTGTAGCGCGGCAGGCCTTCTTTCCATTGCGACGGGCTGGTGGCGCGCGCCAAGCGTTGCGCCTCGTGCACGCCTGTGTCGCGCTAGCCGACCAGCAAGCCCGAATCGTCGACCCGGTCGGCCTTGACCTCCGCCGACTCGCGCACGAGTTCCGGCTCGCCGAGACCCTTGATCAACTCCAGGGCCTGACGCTCGAACAAGCGACGGTACAAGCCGTTGTCGCGTTTGATCAGCGCGTCGTGGCTGCCTTCCTCGATCACCTTGCCCTTGTCCAGCACGAGCAGCCGGTCGAGCGCGCGCACCGTCGACAACCGGTGCGCGACCACCAGCGTGGTGCGCCCCTGCATCAGCCGCTCCATCGCGCGCTGGATCAGTACTTCGCTCTCGCTGTCGAGGCTCGACGTGGCTTCGTCGAGAATCAGGATCGGCGCGTCGGCTAGAAACGCCCGCGCGATCGCGACGCGTTGACGCTCGCCGCCCGATAGCTTGATGCCGCGTTCGCCGACCAGCGTGTCGTAGCCGTTCGGCAGCGCGGCGATGAAGTCATGCGCGCTGGCGAGCCGCGCGGCGCGCTCGATGTCGGCGCGGCTCGCGCCGGGCCGTCCATACGCGATGTTCTCGGCAAGCGAGCGGTGAAACAGCACCGGCTCCTGCTGGACGATCGCGATCTGGCTGCGCAGCGACGCTTGCTGGACCTGCGCTATGTCCTGGTCGTCGATCGTGATCCGCCCGCCCGAAATGTCGTGAAGGCGCTGGATCAGCTTGATGAAGGTCGTCTTGCCCGAGCCTGAATGACCGACCAGCCCGACGCGCTCGCCCGGCGCGATGCGGATGGAGAAGTCGTCGTAGAGCGGCCGGCTGTGCGCGCCATAGTGAAACGACACATGCTCGAAGCGGATTTCGCCGTTGCGGATCGCGATCGGACCGGCACCGGGACGATCCTCGATGCCGAGCGGCTGGCTTTCGAGCGACACCAGTTCCTCCATGTCGTTGACCGAGCGCTGCAGGTTGCGGATGTGCATGCCGATGTCGCGGAGGTAGCCTTGGAGCATGAAGAACATCGTCAACGCGAACGTGATGTCGCCGACGCTCGCTTCGCCGCGTGCCCACAGCAGCAACGCAACGCCGAGAATCGCGGCCTGAATCGCGGCCAGCATGCCGCCCTGCAGGCCGCCGTTGAGCGTGCCGCGCACCCACGTGCGGCGCGTGCGCTGCCGCCATTTGCCGATCACGTACCCGAGGCGCGCTTCCTCCCGCGCTTCCGCGCCGAATGCCTTGACGACGCCGTTGCAGCTGACCGCATCGGCGAGTGCGCCGCCCATGCGCGTGTCCCACGCGTTCGCGAGACGCGCGGACGGCGCGACGAAGCCCAGCGACACCGTCACGGTCACGCCGATGTACAGCAGCGAGCCGATGCCGACGACGACGCCCATCATCGGCCAGCGCGAACCGAGCAGCAGCGTCGCGCCGACCAGCATCACCAGCGACGGCAGCAACGCGATCAGCAGCGTGTCGTTCAGCAGGTCGAGCGCCCACATGCCGCGCGTGATCTTGCGCACGGTCGAGCCGGCGAAGCTGTTCGCGTGCCAGTCGGTCGAAAAGCGCTGCACGCGATGAAACGCGCGTGCGGCGATCTCGCTCATCATTTTCAGCGTGAAGCGGATGATGTTGAAGTACACGCCCTGACGCAGCAGCGTCGCGGTCAGGCCGAGCGCGGCGAGCACGCCGAAGGCCTCGAGCGCGTGATGCCAGATGGGCGCCGACGACGCCGAACCGGCCGCGATCGCGTCCACCAGACGTCCGGCGAAGACCGGCGTCAGGATGTCCGCGCCCGCCGTGAACAGCGCGAGCGCTGCAATCACGACGATGCGCCACGGCTGTTGCGCCCAGTGACGGAAGGTGAAGCCGAGGACATCCTTGAAGGCTTGTCCGCGAAAGTCGATTTTTTTGTTGGCCATTTGCTTTCGACCCGGCGACGCACGAGCGCGCCGAGGTTCCAGTCATAAGCGAAAAAGTGTAGACAGCCAGCGGATGCCGGAATGCGCGCGGGAACACGCGAAAAAGTACGGCGGCAAACAACGGCAACGGAACAACGGACTGTCTGGAGTGAACGCGGCGCGCCTGTCGAGGCGGCTGCACATCTGCTGCTATGCTGCGGCGTTTAAGGTCGCAGCGGTCGTGGCGGACGGGCTGACGGTCGTGGGACCATGCGAGGGAGCGCGCGGTGCACTGCGAACATGTGGCGCCTCCCTGAGATGGTTCAAGATGGAGAAACCGGACAGAGCCGGACCGGGCGAATGCCCGTCTGCCGAATATAGCAACAGTGCGGGGCGCTCGCCAACCTACGGAACGACGTGGTTCTACACAGCCGACGCTGCCTCGTGCGGTGCACGCGACATTTTTGCCGGCAAATAGAAAAAGGGCTTACGCATTGCTGCGTAAGCCCTTTTGTCTTCGGTGATCGACACACCAAGAATCTGGTGGGTAGTACTGGGATCGAACCAGTGACCCCTGCCGTGTGAAGGCAGTGCTCTACCGCTGAGCTAACCACCCGAAGAGATTGAAATTATGTCAGGGAATTTGGGGTTCGTCTAGTCTTTTTTAAGCAGTTTGCTCATCAGTTGCTGGCGCGGGTTCAAGGCGCCATACGCTCGCGCCCTTGATCGCCTTGTCGAGATCGTCGAGCACGGCTTCGTGCGCGGCGCGTTCGTCGTCGCTCGCGGTGATCACGACCAGTTCCAGCGATTCGAGCGCTACACGCGGCGTATCTGTAGCGCCGCCGGTCTGCGCTTCGCCGAGCATGTCGATGACGAGGCTTTCCTGGCCACGCGTCATCGCCAGATAGACTTCGGCGAGCAATTCCGAGTCGAGCAGCGCGCCGTGCAGCGTACGGTGCGCATTGCTGATGCCGAAGCGGTCGCACAGCGCATCGAGCGAATTGCGCTTGCCGGGGAACATCTGCTTGGCTTGCGCGAGCGTGTCGATGATCTCGCCGCAGTGCGTGCTCACCGGCGGCAGACCAAGCAGCGCGAATTCGGCGTCGAGAAAGCCGATGTCGAATGGCGCGTTGTGGATGATCAGGTCCGCACCCTGGATGAAGTCGCGGAACTGGTCGATGATCTCCGCGAACTTCGGCTTGTCGCTCAGAAATTCCGTCGTGAGGCCGTGCACCGCGAGCGCGCCCGGATCGCTGTCGCGCTCCGGGTTGATATAGAAGTGCAGGTTGTTGCCGGTCAGCCGGCGGTTCACTAGCTCGACGCAACCGAGTTCGAGAATCCGGTCGCCGCCGCGGGCGTTCAGGCCGGTAGTTTCGGTGTCGAGGATCAGTTGACGCATGTCGGATTAGCCTGCTTCGAAAAAAGTGCAGTAAAAGCGAAGAGGGCGGCGCGCGTCGTTGGCCGATGCGCGCACGCTCCTTACATCTCGGCGAGCGACGCCACGCCGCGATTGGCCAACTGATCGGCGCGCTCGTTCTCCGGGTGGCCGTTGTGGCCGCGCACCCAGCGCCATTCGACTTCGTGCTGCGCGACGAGCGCATCGAGCCGCTTCCATAGATCGGCGTTCTTGACCGGCTGCTTCGCCGCGGTGACCCAGCCTTTCTTCTTCCAGCCGTGAATCCACTCGCTGATGCCTTTCTGCACGTACTGCGAATCGGTGTGCACGATCGCCTTGCACGGGCGCTTCAACGCCTCGAGCGCGGAAATCACGCCCATCAGCTCCATGCGATTGTTGGTCGTGTTGGCCTCGCCGCCGAACAGTTCTTTTTCCTGGTTGCCGAAGCGCAGCAGCGCGCCCCAGCCGCCAGGACCGGGATTGCCCTTGCAGGCGCCGTCGGTATAGATGTCGATGTGGTCCGGTGTCATTCGGTGTGGTTACGTGTGTTCGGGGTGGCGGCGGGCGCGAGGCCTGCCGCGAGCACGGGCTTTTTCACTTTGAGCGGCCCGACGAGACGCATGCCGCGCACGCGCTTGATCGCCTTGATCATGTAGGTTGCGCCGAAAATCGGCCACCAGCGGTCGCCAGCGGCTTCCATGAAGCCGTAGCGCGCGAGCCATTGATCACTCGCGAGCGGCGGACGATAGCAGCCGAAGCGCCCGCGTTCAAGATCGAAGCCGAGCAGCTTGATCCAGTCCTTCAGACGCGTGAACGCGATCAGGTCGACGGCCGAAGGCACGAACGGGCGGCCTGTCATCTTGCCGATCGATTGCCGTACGCCCCACAGCGACAACGAGTTGAAGCCGAGGATGATCAGTTGGCCTTCGGGCACCAGCACGCGTTCGGCTTCGCGCAGCAGCCGATGCGGGTCGCTGGTGAATTCGAGCGTGTGCGGCATTACGAGCAGGTCGACGCTTTGCGCTTCGAAGGGCAGATCGAGCAGGTCGCACCAGACCGCGCTGCGGCCGGCCGGCGCGTGCAGCCCCGGCGCGCCTGGCGCTGCGTTGACAGGATTGTCGCCGCCAGGGTTGCCCGCGCCGCCGATGCCGCCGACGTTGCTACGACGTGCCGCCGGCGGATACGTGTACGGCGCGCTCGCGCCGCTCGCCGCGTCGAGCACGAGGCCGCGGCACGGCATCCGGTTTTCGCGCAGCGCGTCGAGCTGCGGCAGGCCGAGTTGCAGCGCATGATAGCCGAACACGTCCGACACCACGCGATCGAGCTGGGTTTGCGCCCAGTCGAGCACGTAGCGGCCTGGCGGCGAATCGGTCCAGGCGGGCCAGTCTATAATCGCTCGGTCAGTCATATTAAAAATGCGTCGCCTATGAATGCGCTCGAGTACGTGCCGGTCCCGGCGTTTGAAGACAATTACATCTGGGTCATTGCCGACGGACACCATGCGGTCGTCGTCGATCCGGGCGAAGCCGCCCCTGTGCGCGCCTGTCTGGCCCAACGAGGCTGGCGGCTGAGCGCTATTTTACTCACGCACCATCATCAAGACCACGTCGGCGGGGTGGCCGACCTGCTGAACGGCCAGGACGTGCCGGTCTACGGCCCCGCCGGCGAAGCGATCGCACACCTTACGCATCGTCTCAAAAGCGGTGATCACGTGACGATCGCGGCGCCCGCACTCGAATTCAGCGTGCTCGACGTGCCCGGTCACACCAGCGGACACATTGCCTATTTCCAGGCGGCCGATACGCGCGGCACGCCGCACGTGTTTTGCGGCGACACGCTGTTCGCGTGCGGTTGCGGGCGCCTTTTCGAAGGCACGCCGCAGCAGATGCTGAATTCGCTCGATGCGCTCGCCGCGCTGCCCGGCGCAACCGAAGTGCATTGCGCGCACGAATATACGCTGTCGAACATCCGCTTCGCGCTCGCTTGCGAGCCGCACAACGCGGAACTGCAGGCGTGGCGCGACAAGGCGAACGAACTGCGCTCCCGCCACCAGCCGACGCTGCCGACCACGATCGCGCACGAGCGCGCGGTCAATCCGTTCCTGCGCGCAGACGAGCCGGCGATCCAGTCGAACCTCGAAGCACAATTGCATGAAACGGTCTCTGACAGGCTGAAGGCCTTCACCTTGATGCGCGAATGGAAGAACCGCTTCCGTTGATCCGGAGCGCATTCGGCAGTTCTTCACGCGATGAATCGGAAAAATTCGCCAAGCCCCAGATTTGGTTGATTTTTTTCTTGATTTTCCAATTGACGGAAACGTTGACGTTTCGTACTATCGGCTGCAAATTCCAGCCCTTGTGGAAACCGAGACGTTCATGCGATTTATCTTAAGCGCGTTATTGGTCCTGACACTCGCCGCGTGCGCGAGTCAGGGACCGACGACGAATACCGCCAATAACCCCGCCAGCCAGCAAGCCGTAGCCGACGCACTTCGCAAGAACGCCACCGCTAAAGAAACCATCAATGTCGACCAGAGCTCGGTCGATCAGTTGACGAGCCAGGACGCCGATCTGTGGGGCCGCATTCGCCGTGGCTTCCAGATGCCCGATCTGCAGAGCGACCTCGTCGACATGCAGCTCAACTGGTATCTGCAACGCCCCGATTACGTGCAGCGCATGACCGAGCGCTCGCAGAAATATCTCTATCACATCGTCGAGGAACTCGAGTCGCGCCATATGCCGACCGAACTCGCACTGCTGCCATTCATCGAGTCCGCGTATAGCCCGCAGGCTTTGTCGGTCGCCAAGGCGGCGGGCATGTGGCAATTCATGCCTGGCACGGGCCGTACCTACAACCTGAAGCAGAACATGTGGCAGGACGAGCGCCGCGACGTGCTCGCGTCGACCAGTGCCGCGCTCGACTACCTGTCGAAGCTGCACGATATGTTCGGCGACTGGCAGCTCGCGCTCGCCGCGTACAACTGGGGTGAGGGCAACGTGCAGCGCGCGATCGCGCGCAACGAGGCGGCGGGTCTGCCGACCGACTACCTGAGCCTGCGTATGCCGAACGAAACGCGCAACTACGTGCCGAAGCTGCAGGCGGTCAAGAACCTCGTGATGAACCCGCAGGTGTACGGGCTCGCGCTGCCGGCGATTCCGAACCACCCGTACTTCGTGACGGTCACGACCTCGCACGATATCGACGTCGACGTCGCCGCGCGGCTTGCCAACATGTCGACCGACGAGTTCCGCTCGCTGAACCCGTCGTTCAGGAAGCCGGTGATTCTCGGCGCGACGCAGCCGCAGATTCTGTTGCCTTTCGACAACGCGTCCGCGTTCGAGCGCAATCTGAAAACGTACTCGGGCTCGCTGTCGTCCTGGACCACCTACACCGTCGACGCACGGGCGACACCCGCCGCGATCGCACAGAAGATCGGCGTCGACGCAGACACGCTGATGGAAGTGAACAAGATTCCGGTCGGCATGCGCCTGAAGCCAGGCTCGACGATCGTCGTGCCGCGCGGCTCGGACGACGACGAGGACATCAGCGCCGACATCGCCGAAAGCGCGGTGCTCGCGATGGAACCCGACGTGCCCGACACCCGCAAGATGCTGATCCGAGTGCGCCGCAATCAGTCGATGGCCGCCATCGCGCTGCGCTACGGCGTGTCGGTTGGTCAGTTGAAGGCATGGAACAAGACACATCGCGATCAGGTCTCGCGCGGCCAGGTGGTCGTGCTGCACGTGCCGGTCGGCAAGCCGGTACCGAGCGAGCCGGGGCCGGAAAAGATCGCCGCCGATGTGCAAGGCGGCAGTGTGCAGAAGATCGGCGTCCATGCCGCAGATGCACGCGGCGATTCGCGCTACGATAAGAAGAAAGGGCGCGGCCACTCTGCCATCGTCAAGGTCTCCCAGCCGGGCGGCAAGGGTGACAGACCGGCGGCGCCCGCCAGCAAGGGCAAGGTCGAGAAGGTGTCGGCCTCGGTGTCCGGCAATGCGTCGAAGGCCGCGGCTGAGAGCCGCCCGAAGACCGTGGCCAACGCGAAGAAGAAGGGTAAATAGACCAATAGCGGCTCTCACGGTAGTGACCACATGCGTTGCGGGGGCAGCGCATGGATTGCGCTCCGATCACGCACCGTGTTCATCCAACGCCGTCACCTCAGGGTGACGGCGTTTTTCATTGCGCGGACGGTTCCTGCGGGTTTGCCGCATTTACTTTATTGTTCGTGCTTCGGCCGCGTTGGCCGCGGGACGCCGTTCTGTCCTGATCCATCCGTCGGGACCTCGGGCAAGGTTCTTGAGGTTCATTTCCAGGTTTTCTTCCTGATATATGTCGTCGACCCAACTGCGCGTCTTTCTGCTTTTTTCCGCCGGCTACTTCGTCTCTTACGTGTTTCGCGGCGTCAATCTTGGTTTCGCGCCGTTCATCACGCGCGATCTCGGTCTGTCAGCCGCCGATCTGGGTGTGCTGACGAGTCTGTATTTCCTCGGCTTCGCGGGCGCGCAGACCCCCGCTGGCGTGCTGCTCGACCACTTCGGCGCGCGTCGCGTGACGGCCGTCACGCTGCTCTTCGCCGCGCTCGGCATCTGGGTGTTCGGCGCGGCGCACAGTCTCGGCATGATGATGGTCGGGCGGCTGCTGATCGGCGTCGGCGTCTCGGTATGCCTCGGCGCCGCGTTCAAGGCGCTCGCGCAGCATTTTCCAGTCTCGCGATTGCCATTGATGAACGGGCTCGTGATGGCGATCGGCGGTTTCGGCGGCGTGATGGTCGGTTCGCCGCTCACGTGGGTGCTCGGCTTCTCCAGTTGGCGCTCGGTCTGCGTCGGGCTCGGGGTGCTGACGGTGGTGGTCGCGCTCGCGCAATGGACGCTCGCGCCGGACGCGCGCGACACGCATCGCCATACGAGCCTCGTTGCGCAGTTCAAGGGCACGTGGCATATCCTGCGCAGCGCGGCATTCTGGAAAATCGCGTCGTTCTCGGTCGTTACGCAGGGCGTTTTCTACGCGATGCAGTCGTTGTGGGTCGGGGCATGGCTGCGCGACGTACAAGGCTTCGGACCGCACGAGGCGGCGGCGCTCGTGTCGATTCTCGGCTTCGCGATGATGGCGGGGTGCGTCGGTTTCGGCGCGGCGGCGCGTAGTCTCGAGCGGCGCGGTCTCTCGTTGTACGCGTTCTGCGGCATCGGCATGGCGTTATACGTGCTGACGCAGATGCTGATCATGTTCAATGCGCCATTGCCGGCGAGCCTGTTGTGGGCCGCGTACGGAATCTTCGGTGGCACTGGCATTCTGAGCTACGCGGTGATGGCGCGACATTTCCCGCCGCAGATGATCGGCCGGGTCAACACCACGCTGACGCTGATTATTTTTCTGCTGATCTTCGGTTTTCAGATCGGCGTTGGCGCGGTGCTTTCTCACTGGCCGGCGAGCGGCGGGCACTATCCGGCGGTCGCGCATCTGAGCGCGTGGGCAATCCTTGTCGCGCTGCAGGTGCTGAGCGCAATCTGGTACGCATTGCCGGGACGGCAGCTTGCCGGGTCCGGCGAAATGCGCGCGGAGCAGGAAGCCTGAGCGGCCGCGCGGCACGCCGCTCCAAGTCCGCGTCCTATCTCAGATTTGGAAGGAAGGGCGGTTTCAGGCTATAATTTCAAGGTTTGAGCTTATCAACCCGCACCCTAGCGCCTACCTCCCCCATACCGTTCATCCGCCGCGCGCCATTGGCGTAGCAAGAAGGGCCCCGCACTCAGCCGAAGTCGTCCACACAATGGACTCATCGCGCCCCTTGCATCGTTACCGGCAGCTCGCGAGCGAGTCTGCGCGCGCATCCCGAATGTGTTCCGCTGCGGCTCGAAATCGGATAGACAGGTGGCAACAGGGTGTTCCCCCAAGGAGTCTCCCGTGTTGCCGTCATTTTCTCCCGCTCTTCTCGCGCTCGCCGACGGCACGGTCTTTCGTGGTTATTCGATCGGGGCCCTCGGGCACACCATCGGTGAAGTCGTGTTCAACACCGCCATCACCGGCTATCAGGAAATCCTGACTGACCCGAGCTACGCGCGCCAGATCGTGACCCTCACGTACCCGCATATCGGCAACGTCGGCGTGAACGCCGAAGACGTCGAAGCGACGAAAGTCCATGCCGCTGGCCTGATCATCCGTGATCTGCCGGTTCTCGCGTCGAACTTCCGCATGGAGCGTACGCTCCCGCAATATCTTCAGGACGAAGGCGTGGTCGCCATCGCCGGCATCGACACCCGCAAGCTGACCCGCCTGCTGCGCGACAAGGGCGCGCAGAACGGCGCGATCCTCGCTGGGTCCGACGACGAAGCCAAGGCCATCGAACTCGCGCGCTCGTTCCCGGGCCTCGCCGGCATGGACCTCGCGAAGGTCGTGTCGACCGGGCAAACCTACGAGTGGACAAAAACCGAATGGCGCTTGGGCACCGGCTACGGCGACCAGAAGGCGCCGAAGTACCGCGTGGTCGCATTCGATTACGGCGTCAAGCAGAACATCCTGCGTATGCTGGCCGAGCGCGGCTGCCATGTCACCGTGCTGCCGGCGCAAGCGAGCGCCGCCGACGCGCTCGCGCTCAACCCGGACGGCGTGTTCCTGTCGAACGGCCCCGGCGACCCGGAGCCGTGCGACTACGCGATCGCGGCGACGAAGGAGTTCATCGAGCGCGGCATTCCGACCTTCGGCATTTGCCTTGGCCACCAGATCATGGGCCTCGCGGTCGGCGCAAAGACGATGAAGATGAAGACCGGCCACCACGGCGCGAATCACCCAGTCAAGGATCTCGAAGACGGCCGCGTGGTGATCACGTCGCAGAACCACGGCTTCGCGGTCGATGCCGACACGCTGCCCGCCAACGCGCGCGTGACCCACGTATCGTTGTTCGACGGCACGCTGCAGGGCTTTGCGCTGACCGACAAGCCGGCGTTTTGCTTCCAGGGCCACCCGGAAGCGTCGCCCGGTCCGAACGACATCGCGTATCTATTCGATCGCTTCACCGCGTTGATGGACGCGCAGAAGAGCGGGAAGAGCGCAGCGGCTTGAAGCACTAAAGGCCGGCCGCAAAGTCAGCCCGAGACGGAAACGAAAGCGGCTCGCGGCGGCCGCGGCGCCCCGCGGCATGATGCGGCGGGCGCGCCGCAAACAGCGCGCGCAACGTGAAAACGGCGCGCGCTGACGGAAAGAATTCAGGAATACATTAGCGAGAGCGTTATGCCCAAGCGGACAGACATCAAGAGCATCCTCATCATCGGCGCGGGTCCGATCATCATCGGCCAGGCGTGCGAGTTCGATTACTCGGGCGCGCAGGCATGCAAGGCGCTGCGTGAGGAAGGCTACAAGGTCATTCTCGTCAACAGCAATCCGGCGACGATCATGACCGACCCGAACACGGCCGACGTGACCTACATCGAGCCGATCACGTGGGAAGTGGTCGAGCGCATCATCGCGAAGGAGCGCCCGGACGCGATCCTGCCGACGATGGGCGGCCAGACCGCGCTGAACTGCGCGCTCGATCTCCACGCGCACGGCGTGCTGGCGAAATACAACGTCGAGCTGATCGGCGCGTCGCCGGAAGCGATCGACAAGGCGGAAGACCGCCAGAAGTTCAAGGACGCGATGACCAAAATCGGCCTCGGTTCGGCCAAGTCGGGCACCGCGCATTCGATGGAAGAGGCGCTCGCAGTGCAGGCGAAGATCGCCGCGGAAACCGGCAGCGGCGGCTATCCGGTCGTGATCCGTCCTTCGTTCACGCTGGGCGGTTCGGGCGGCGGTATCGCGTACAACCGCGACGAGTTCGAAGAGATCTGCAAGCGCGGTCTCGACCTGTCGCCGACGCGCGAGCTGCTGATCGAAGAGTCGCTGCTCGGCTGGAAAGAGTACGAGATGGAAGTGGTCCGCGACAAGGCGGACAACTGCATCATCGTCTGCTCGATCGAAAACCTTGACCCGATGGGCATCCATACCGGCGACTCGATCACGGTCGCGCCGGCGCAGACGCTCACCGACAAGGAATACCAGATCCTGCGTAACGCGTCGCTGGCGGTGCTGCGCGAGATCGGCGTCGACACGGGCGGCTCGAACGTGCAGTTCTCGATCAATCCGAAAGACGGTCGGATGATCGTGATCGAAATGAACCCGCGCGTGTCGCGTTCGTCGGCGCTGGCGTCGAAGGCAACCGGCTTCCCGATCGCGAAGGTCGCGGCCAAGCTCGCGGTCGGCTACACGCTCGATGAACTGAAGAACGAAATCACCGGCGGCCAGACCCCGGCGTCGTTCGAACCGACGATCGACTACGTCGTCACGAAGGTCCCGCGTTTCGCGTTCGAAAAATTCCGCGAAGCCGATTCGCGCCTGACCACGCAGATGAAGTCGGTCGGCGAAGTGATGGCGATCGGCCGCACATTCCAGGAGTCGTTCCAGAAAGCGCTGCGCGGCCTCGAAGTCGGCGTCGACGGTCTGGATGAGAAGACCAGTAATCGCGACGAGATCATCCGCGAGATCGGCGAAGCCGGTCCTGATCGCATCTGGTATGTCGGCGACGCGTTCCGCGCCGGCATGAGCGCGCAGGAAATCTTCGAAGAGACCGCGATCGACCCGTGGTTCCTCGCGCAGATCGAACAGATCGTGCTGAAGGAAAAGGCGCTGGCGGGCCGTACGCTCGTGAGCCTGTCGAAGGAAGAGTTGAAGTATCTGAAGCAGAGCGGCTTCTCGGATCGGCGTCTCGCCAAGCTGCTCGGCGCGAAGCCGGCGGACGTGCGCGCGCGCCGTATCGAGTTGAACGTGCGTCCGGTGTATAAGCGCGTCGACACGTGCGCTGCCGAGTTCGCAACGAAAACCGCGTACATGTACTCGACCTACGAGGAAGAGTGCGAAGCGAATCCGACGAACAACAAGAAGATCATGGTGCTGGGCGGCGGCCCGAACCGGATCGGCCAGGGCATCGAGTTCGACTACTGCTGCGTGCATGCCGCGCTCGCGATGCGCGAGGACGGCTATGAAACGATCATGGTCAACTGCAACCCGGAAACTGTGTCGACCGACTACGACACGTCCGACCGTCTGTACTTCGAATCGCTGACGCTCGAAGACGTGCTCGAAATCGTCGACAAGGAAAAGCCGGTCGGCGTGATCGTGCAGTACGGTGGCCAGACGCCGTTGAAGCTCGCGCTCGATCTCGAAGCGAACGGCGTGCCGATCATTGGTACGTCGCCGGACATGATCGACGCGGCCGAAGACCGCGAGCGTTTCCAGAAGCTGCTGCAAGACCTCGGCCTGCGTCAGCCGCCGAACCGTACCGCGCGCACCGAAGACGAAGCGCTGAAGCTCGCTGACGAAATCGGCTATCCGCTCGTGGTGCGTCCGTCGTACGTGCTGGGCGGCCGCGCGATGGAAATCGTCCACGAGCCCCGCGACCTCGAACGCTATATGCGTGAGGCCGTCAAGGTATCGAACGATTCGCCGGTGCTGCTCGACCGCTTCCTGAACGACGCGATCGAATGCGACGTGGATTGCATTTCCGATGGCGACGCCGTGTTCATCGGCGGCGTGATGGAGCACATCGAACAGGCGGGCGTGCACTCGGGCGACTCGGCCTGCTCGCTGCCGCCGTATTCGCTGTCGAAGGAGACGGTTGCCGAACTGAAGCGCCAGACGGCCGCGATGGCGAAGGCGCTGAACGTGGTCGGCCTGATGAACGTGCAGTTCGCGATCCAGCAGGTGCCCTCCAAAACAAATGCGGCTGATGGCGCGAAGGACGACATCATCTACGTGCTCGAAGTGAACCCGCGCGCGTCGCGCACGGTCCCGTACGTGTCGAAGGCGACCAGCTTGCCGCTCGCGAAGATCGCGGCGCGCGCGATGGTCGGCCAGAAGCTCGCCGCGCAAGGCGTGACGAAGGAAGTCGAGCCGCCGTACTTCAGCGTGAAGGAAGCGGTGTTCCCGTTCGTCAAGTTCCCGACGGTCGACCCGGTGCTCGGACCTGAAATGCGTTCGACCGGCGAAGTGATGGGCGTCGGTCAGACGTTCGGCGAGGCGCTGTTCAAGTCGCAACTCGCGGCGGGTTCGCGTCTGCCGGAGTCGGGCACGGTGCTGCTGACCGTGATGGATGCCGACAAGCCGAAGGCGGTCGAAGTCGCGCGCATGCTGCACGAGCTCGGCTACCCGATCGTCGCGACCAAGGGCACGGCTGCCGCGATCGAAGCGGCCGGCGTGCCGGTCAAGGTCGTCAACAAGGTAAAGGACGGCCGTCCGCACATCGTCGATATGATCAAGAACGGCGAGATCGCTCTCGTCTTCACGACCGTCGACGAAACGCGCGCGGCGATCGCCGATTCGCGTTCGATTCGCATGAGCGCGCAGGCGAACAAGGTCACCTACTACACGACGATGTCGGGCGCACGCGCGGCGGTGGAGGGTCTTCGTTATCTGAAGAACCTGGAAGTCTATGATTTACAAGGACTCCACGCTCGCCTAAACTAAGGCTTCATACCTGTCCAAGATGTAAGTGCCGCGGTTAAGCGGCGTTCCGCAGGTGCTGCGGCCCGGGTCTGTCCATGGGCGGCGGCTTTCGCGGAATGCACTTAACCGCGGTGATTTTTTTTATGGCCGTTTTTTGCCTCCAGAGTTGTTTATGAGCACTATTCCATTGACGAAGCGCGGAGCAGACATGCTGCGCGATGAATTGCAGCGCTTGAAATCGGTTGAGCGTCCGGCCGTGATCAACTCGATCGCGGAAGCGCGCGCCCAAGGCGATCTGTCGGAAAACGCGGAATACGACGCTGCGAAGGAAAAGCAGGGCTTCATCGAAGGCCGCATCGCCGAAATCGAGTCGAAGCTCGCGGGCGCGCAGGTGATCGATCCGGCGCAAGTGGAAGCGGACGGCCGCGTGGTGTTCGGCGCGACGCTCGAGCTCGAAGACCTCGAGTCGGGCGCGTCGGTCAAGTATCAGATCGTCGGTGACGACGAAGCGGACATCGACCACGGCCTGATCTCGATCAGCTCGCCGATCGCGCGTGCGCTGATCGGCAAATCGGAAGGCGACGTCGCGTCGGTGCAGGCACCGGGCGGCATTCGTGAATACGAAATCATCGCGGTCAGCTACATCTGAGGATGGCGCCGGTGTCTCTGATGCCGCATCGTTTATTCCGCCTGTTGACGGTGGTGTGGGTCGGTAGCCTGTTGACTATCGGCTACGCGGTTGCGCCCGTGCTGTTCACGTCGCTCGACCGCATGACGGCGGGTGCCATTGCCGCGCAGCTGTTTCGGATTCAGGGAGTGATTGGCGTCGTGTGCGGCATTTTGCTGCTCGGTCTCGCCAATCTGCTCGTGCGGCGCGGTAGTGGCGTGTATCGCCGCCTGCGCTGGCTGCTCGCCGGTATGCTCGTATGCGTGCTGGTTGGCTATTTCGCGTTGCAGCCGTTCATGAACGCGATGCGCGTCGCGGCGCTCGAGGCGGGCGGCGACGTCGGACATTCCGTTTATGCGACGCGCTTCGGCATCCTGCATGGCGTGTCGAGTCTGTTCTATCTGATCGAGAGCCTGCTAGGTGCTGCGCTCGTGTGGCTGCTGCCGGCGCATGTCGGTACCGCGGCCGACGAAGAGGGCGCGCGCGGAGTCACGGGGAAGGTGGCGGGCTGAGGCTCGCGGGTGGCTTGTGGTGTGACGCGGCGCTATGTCCGCCGGTCTATGCCGAACCGATGCCCGCGATGAACTTCATGTTGCGACGAATCGTCGCTATTCCGGCGGCCATTGGCGCTGTTTCGGGCCTTGCGCCCAAGCCCGCCGACGCGCGGTGCGGAACCGGTCCGCACCTTCGCCGCGTGGGCTCTTACTTCGACTGATGCGAACGCTTCGCGCTGGTTTGACGCTTCTTCGCGCGCTTGATGTTGCCGCCCTGCGTCACGCGTTCATTGCCGCGCACCAGCACTGCTTTCGCTCGCGGCTTGCGCATCGGCACGTCGGTCGGCTTCACCACTTTGACGATGCGCGGTGCGCGGCCCTTGGTCGGCCGGGCTTCTTCAGTTGCCGCTTCCCGGGCGCTCGGCAACGCGCCGCGCTTCGCTTTTGCCGCCGGCTGTGCCGATTCTGGCTTCCAGATCACGAGCAACTTGCCGATATGCTGAATCGGTGCCGCGTTCAGCGTGTCGCAGATCTCTTCACAGATGGCGATGCGCTCCTCGCGCTCATCACCGAACACGCGGATTTTGATCAGTTGATGCGCTGCGAGGTGCACCCTGATTTCGGCGAGTACAGCGTCGGTCAAGCCTTCGGCCCCGACGAGCACGACCGGTTTGAGCGCATGTGCCTGGGAGCGCAACTCGGCGCGTTGGTCGGAAGAGACTTTGAGGGCTGGCATGGAAAGTGGAAGACTCGACTAAAATGGCGGCTCCTGCGCTTTCGTCCGATCGCCGAACCATTCGGGCGGATTGATTCAGCAGGGTGCGCGTCAGAACAACAGAATCGCGGATGGCCGCCAGTCTGGCGGTGGCCGCGCGAATTAACCGCGTATTATCCCCTAAAGCGCGACTTGACGCAGCAATAGTTCAATCTTTAATGGCAAAAAATAAGTTCAATACCGCGTGGCTGCACGACCACATCAACGATCCGTACGTCAAAATGGCGCAGCGGGAAGGCTACCGTGCCCGCGCGGCCTACAAGCTCAAGGAAATCGACGAACAGGACAAGCTCATCCGCCCCGGACAGGTGATCGTCGATCTCGGTTCCTCGCCGGGCAGCTGGAGCCAGTACGCGCGTAACAAGCTCGCCGGCGGCTCGCAACGCAACGCGGAGCGCGAAGGTGGCATCGACGGCACGATCATCGCTTTGGACATTCTGCCGATGGAGCCGGTAGCCGACGTGCACTTCATCCAGGGGGATTTCCGCGAAGACTCAGTGCTGGTCCAGCTCGAAGAGTTGGTCGGCGCGCGCCAGGTAGACCTTGTAATTTCGGATATGGCACCCAACCTGTCCGGTGTGGCGATCGCGGACGCGGCGCGGATCGAGCATTTATGCGATCTCGCGCTCGAATTCGCACAAAATCACCTGAAGCCCGATGGTGCCCTTTTAGTCAAATGCTTTCACGGCAGCGGATATAGTCAGATTGTCGAAAAGTTCAAGCGCCAATTCAAGGTGGTGGCGGCCCGCAAGCCGAAGGCGTCGCGGGATAAATCGTCAGAAACATTTATTTTGGGTAAGCATTTGAAGCGTCTCGCGTAGGGATGCGGCGAGCCGGTTCCATTTCTGCCAATAACTAGCCCGATGCGTCGGAGACCGGCGTCAAGCTGGCCCGCTACCCTATTTCCGTGGTAGTGAAACGCTATGGCAGGGGTCTGCGGACTGGATTAGAATGCTTTCGTGGTGCCGCAAGGCAAATGTAGGCGCCCGTCTAAGTGAAGGAGTGGTGCTTTGAACAACAATATGTTTTCGAAAGCAGCAGTGTGGCTGGTGATCGCACTGGTGCTGTTTACGGTGTTCAAGCAGTTCGACAAGCCCCGTGTCCAGGAAGGCGTTTCCTATTCGCAGTTCATGGACGACGCGAAGAACGGCAAAGTCAAGAACGTCATTGTCCAGGGGCGGAACCTCACGGTCACTCCAGCAGACGGCCAGAAGTACCAGATCGTGTCGCCCGGCGACATCTGGATGGTCGGCGATCTGATGAAGTATGGCGTACAGGTGAGCGGCAAGGCTGACGACGAACCCAATGCACTGATGTCCGTGTTGTATTACCTCGGGCCGACGATCCTGATCATCGGTTTCTGGTTCTACATGATGCGACAGATGCAGGGGGGCGGCAAAGGCGGGGCCTTCTCGTTTGGCAAGTCGCGCGCGCGGCTGATCGACGAGAACAACAACGCAATCAATTTCACCGACGTTGCCGGTTGCGACGAAGCCAAGGAAGAAGTGTCGGAGCTCGTCGACTTTTTGCGCGATCCGCAGAAATTCCAGAAGCTCGGCGGTCGTATTCCGCGCGGCGTGCTGCTCGTTGGCCCGCCGGGAACCGGTAAGACGCTGCTCGCACGCGCGATCGCCGGCGAGGCGAAGGTGCCGTTCTTCAGCATTTCGGGTTCGGATTTCGTGGAAATGTTCGTCGGCGTCGGCGCGGCTCGCGTGCGCGACATGTTCGAGCAGGCCAAGAAGCACGCGCCGTGTATCGTGTTCATCGACGAAATCGACGCGGTCGGCCGTCATCGCGGCGCCGGCATGGGCGGCGGTAACGACGAGCGCGAACAGACGCTGAACCAGATGCTCGTCGAAATGGACGGCTTCGAGGCGAACTCGGGTGTCATCGTGATCGCCGCGACGAACCGTTCGGACGTACTCGACAAGGCGCTGTTGCGTCCGGGCCGTTTCGACCGCCAGGTGTACGTCGGTCTGCCCGATATCCGCGGCCGCGAGCACATCATGAAGGTGCACCTGCGCAAGGTACCGATTTCGAACGACGTCGATGCGGCAGTGATCGCGCGCGGCACGCCGGGTTTCTCGGGCGCCGATCTCGCGAACCTCGTCAACGAAGCAGCACTGTTCGCGGCGCGCCGCGGCAAGCGCATCGTCGAAATGACCGATTTCGAGGACGCGAAGGACAAGATCTTCATGGGTCCGGAGCGCAAGTCGGCCGTGATCCGCGAAGAATCGAAGCGTGCGACCGCGTATCACGAATCGGGTCACGCGGTGATCGCGAAGCTGTTGCCGAAGGCCGATCCGGTGCACAAGGTCACGATCATTCCGCGCGGCCGTGCGCTGGGCGTCACGTGGCAGTTGCCCGAGCATGATAACGAAACGTACTCGAAGGACTATCTGCTCGACCGTCTTGCCATTCTGTTCGGTGGTCGCGTCGCGGAAGAGCTGTTCCTGAACCTCATCAGCACCGGTGCGTCGGACGACTTCAACAAGGCGACCCAGACGGCTCGCGCGATGGTTGCCCGCTTCGGTATGACGGATGCGCTCGGACCGATGGTCTATGTCGACGACGAAAACGACGCTTCGCCGTTCGGCCGCGGCTTCACGCGGACCATTTCGGAAGCGACGCAGCAGAAGGTCGATGCGGAAATCCGTCGTGTGCTGGACGAGCAGTACAATCTCGCGCGGCGCCTGCTGGAAGAAAACCGCGACAAGGTCGAAGCGATGACCGCCGCATTGATGGAGTGGGAGACGATCGACGCCGATCAGATCAACGACATCATGGCCGGCCGTCCGCCGCGTTCGCCGAAGAGTTCGCCGCCGTCGGCAAGCGACGCCTCGTCGGGCGGCAGCGCGGGCACAGAAGTCAAGCCGGGCAGCGCAACCGCGCCGGCCTGATAGGTAGCCAGTAGAAAGTGCGGGCCGGTGTGCTACACACCGGCCCGTTTTGCATTGATCCGTTCAAAGTGAAGCATTGTTACGTGTCGAAAGTCGATTGTTCTTCCGTACCCCTTCCAGAGCCGCTGCAGTGCGGTCGCTTCAAGCTGACGTTTGAACGCCCGTTGGTCATGGGCATTCTGAACGTCACTCCCGATTCATTCTCCGATGGCGGCTTGTACGCGATGCGCGGCGATGCGCTGCGCCATGCCGAGCGCATGATGCTCGAGGGCGCGGACATTATCGATATCGGCGGGGAATCGACGCGTCCTGGCGCGCCGCCGGTGCCGCTCGACGAGGAACTCGAGCGCGTGATACCGCTCGTCGAGCAACTTCGTGGCGCGAATGTGCCGTTGTCGGTCGATACGTACAAGCCGGAAGTGATGCGCGATGCGTTGAACGCGGGCGCCGACCTGATCAACGACGTCTGGGGCTTCCGCATGCCCGGCGCGATCGACGCGGTGCGCGACAGCGACTGCGGCCTTTGTGTAATGCATATGTTAGGTGAGCCGCAGACCATGCAGCGCGGCGAGCCGCACTATGCCGACGTTGTCAGCGAAGTGCGCCAGTTCCTCGAGGAGCGTGTCGCGACTTTGCAGCAGGCGGGGATTGCGCGCGAGCGAATCAGCGTCGATCCGGGTTTCGGCTTCGGCAAGATCGTCGTCGAGCACAACTACGCGTTGCTTGCGCATCTGCGCGACACGGCGCCGCGCGCCGCGTCGCCATATCCGATCCTTGCGGGCATGTCGCGCAAATCGATGGTTGGCGCGGTGACAGGGCGGCCGGCGCCGGAGCGCGTGGCCGGCAGCATCGCCGCAGCGGTGTGCGCGGCCGAGCGGGGCGCCGCGATTCTGCGCGTACACGACGTCGCGCAAACAGTCGATGCATTGAAAGTATGGGCAACCCTGCGCGACGCTGCCAAGCAGAGCCGCGCGCACGGTTGAGCCCGCAGCCAGATACAGGGAGAACAAATATGGCACGTCGTTACTTCGGAACGGACGGCATTCGAGGCAAGGTCGGCGAAGGCCCGATCACGCCGGAATTCGTGTTGCGGCTCGGCTACGCGGCCGGCAAGGTGCTCGCGGGCGCCGATCAATGGGCGAAGACAGGCGCTCGCCCGACCGTGCTGATCGGCAAGGACACGCGCGTCTCGGGCTACATGCTCGAAGCCGCGCTCGAATCGGGCTTTTCGGCGGCCGGCGTCGACGTGATGCTGGCCGGCCCGATGCCGACTCCCGGCATCGCCTATCTGACGCGCGCGCTGCGGCTTGCCGCGGGCGTCGTGATCAGCGCGTCGCATAACCCGTACTACGACAACGGTATCAAGTTCTTCTCGGCCGACGGCAACAAGCTGCCGGACGACGTCGAGGCGCAGATCGAAGAGCAGCTCGAGCTGCCGCTCGCTTGCGCGGCTTCCGAGCAGTTGGGCAAGGCGCGTCGTCTCGACGATGCGGCCGGCCGCTACATCGAGTTCTGCAAGAGCACCTTCCCGGCCGCGTACGACCTGCGCGGCATGAAACTCGTCGTCGATTGCGCGCATGGCGCCGCGTACGACGTCGCGCCGCACGTGTTCCATGAGCTCGGCGCGGAAGTGATCCCGATCGGAGTTTCGCCGAATGGCTTCAATATCAACGACGGCGTCGGCGCGACCGCGCCGGATGCGCTGGTGCGCGCGGTGCGCGCGAACCACGCGGACCTCGGTATCGCGCTCGATGGCGACGCCGACCGTTTGCAGGTCGTCGACGAGTCCGGCCGGCTGTTCAACGGCGACGAGCTGCTGTACGTGCTGGTCAAGGACCGTATCGCGACCGCCGGCCACGTGGAAGGCGCGGTCGGCACGCTGATGACCAACATGGCCGTGGAGGTCGCGCTGCAGAGAGCCGGCGTCAAGTTCGTGCGCGCCGCGGTCGGCGACCGCTATGTGCTCGAACAGCTTCGCGAACACGGCTGGCAGCTCGGCGCCGAAGGTTCGGGCCACATTCTGTCGCTCGATCGCCATTCGACCGGCGACGGCATCGTGTCCGCTCTGCTCGTGCTGGCGGCGATGCAGCGCAGCGGCAAATCGCTCGCGGATCTGCTCGACGGCGTCACGCTGTTCCCGCAGAAGCTGGTCAACGTGCGCATGAAGCCAGGCGCGGACTGGAAGGGCAGCGATACGATTCGTAGCGCGATCAAGGTGGCCGAAGGCGCGCTCGACGGGCGCGGTCGCGTCCTGATCCGCGCGTCGGGCACCGAGCCTGTACTGCGCGTGATGGTAGAGGCGCAGAACGTCGCGGACGCGCTCGAGCATTCGGAAGCGATTGCGCAAGCCGTGCGGGTAGCAACGGCCTGATCTGTTCCCCAACAGGCGGCGGGCGGTGGCGACCGCTTGCTGCCTGACGGTCGCTCCGAGAGCTTCGGCGACCCGCGTGCCATGACCGTCGTCGCCGGCTTCACCCCAATAAATCCCCACGCTCCAGCCGCCAAAAGTCGGTGCATCCCGCACCAAAATGTCTCTCCGCACCGAGCGCAAACGTTCGCGCCCCGTCTTTTTCGTCTAACTTGAAAAATGCAATGCAACGAGCATCGCAATCGCGGCAATTCGCCGGCTCCAGAACCTTTCATTGGGTAATGTGACTGTCACATCTGATTCACGATCAGTCACGTTTTTGTCATAAAGAGACCCTAAGCTTCGCGGTGTTCGAGTTTCCCGCTCACACCACACGCTCACACTCCATTGGAGGTCTCATGAAATTGATGCAAACCGTGTTCGCTGGCGTCGCTGGCGCGCTTTTCGCAATCGCAGCGCAAGCCGCAGACATCACCGGCGCGGGCAGCACGTTCGCGGCACCGATTTACACGAAGTGGGCCGACGCTTATCAGAAGACCGGCGGCGGCAAGGTTAACTACCAGGGCATCGGGTCGTCGGGCGGCATCAAGCAGATCGAGGCGAAGACCGTCGATTTCGCTGGTTCGGACGCTCCGCTGAAGGACGACGAACTCGCGAAGCAAGGCCTGTTCCAATTCCCGACGGTGGTCGGCGGCGTGGTGCCGGCAGTCAACGTGCCGGGCGTGAAGCCGGGCGAACTGGTGCTGTCGGGTGAAGTGCTCGGCGACATCTATCTCGGCAAGATCAAAAAGTGGAATGACCCGGCAATCGTCGCGCTGAACGCGAAGGTCAAGCTGCCGGATCTGGACATCGCCGTGGTGCGCCGCGCCGACGGTTCGGGCACCAGCTTCATCTGGACGAACTACCTGTCGAAGGTCAACCCGGAATGGAAGACGAAGGTCGGTGAAGGTGCGACGGTCAACTGGCCGACCGGTACGGGCGGCAAGGGTAACGACGGCGTCGCGGCATTCGTGCAGCGTCTGCCGGGTTCGATCGGCTACGTCGAATGGGCATACGCGAAGCAGAACCACATGAACTACGTCGCGATGAAGAACGAAGCTGGCGCAGTGGTTCAGCCGCAGACGGAAACGTTCAAGGCAGCGGCTGCTGGCGCTGACTGGTCGAAGTCGTTCTACCAGATCCTGACGAACGAGCCGGGCAAGAACGCTTGGCCGATCGTCGGCGCGACGTTCGTGCTGCTGCACACGACGCAGGAAAAGGCACCGCAAGGCGCGGAAACGCTGAAGTTCTTCGACTGGGCGTTCAAGAACGGCGGTCAGGCTGCGAACGATCTGGACTACATCTCGCTGCCGGAATCGGTCGTGTCGGAAATCCGCACGCAGTGGAAGCAGAAGGTCAAGGATTCGGCAGGCAAGACGCTCGCCGAGTAACAGGCGTAAGCTGGCGCGGTATGTTTGAATCGCGCCTGGTAGCACCCCGGCCGTCCTCGTACGAGGACGGCCTGTGACTTTCACGCGGCACGCGCCGCATGCATCACCGCCCGCCGCCCGACAAGTGTCGTCCGGCAACTGGAAACAGGTCCCTCAGGCTCTCATGTCCGATATTCATTTAGCGTCCGGCACGAGCCGGGCCACTCCGCCTGGCAGCGCGTCGCAGCAAAAAGCGCCTGGCCGCTCCGGCGATGTGATCTTCGGCGGCCTCGCACGCCTTTCCGCGGTCGTCACGCTGCTGCTGCTCGGCGGCATCATCGTGTCCCTGATCATCTCCTCGATGCCGTCGATTCGCGAGTTCGGTCTCGCGTTCCTGTGGACGGCGGTGTGGGATCCACCCAGCAAGCAATTTGGCGCGCTCGTGCCGATCTACGGCACCCTCGCGACGTCGATCATCGCTCTGATCATCGCGGTGCCCGTCAGCTTCGGCATCGCACTGTTTCTGACCGAACTGTCGCCCGCGTGGCTGCGTCGGCCGCTCGGCATCGCGATCGAACTGCTCGCCGCGATTCCGTCGATCGTGTACGGCATGTGGGGTCTGCTCGTGTTCGCGCCGATCTTCGCGGTGTGGTTCCAGAAGCCTCTCGGCGCGGTGCTCGGCGGCATTCCGATCGTCGGTGCGCTGTTCTCGGGTCCGCCGATCGGCATCGGCATTCTGTGCGCGGGCGTGATCCTTGCGATCATGATCATCCCGTACATCGCTGCGGTCATGCGCGACGTGTTCGAAGTGACGCCGGTGCTGCTGAAGGAATCGGCCTACGGTATCGGCTGCACGACCTGGGAAGTGATGTGGAAGATCGTACTGCCGTACACCAAGACCGGTGTGATCGGCGGCATCATGCTCGGCCTCGGCCGCGCGCTGGGTGAGACGATGGCGGTCACCTTCGTGATCGGCAACACAAATCTGCTCGACAATATTTCGCTGTTTTCGCCGGGCAACAGCATCACGTCGGCGCTCGCCAACGAGTTCGCGGAAGCGGACCCCGGCCTGCACACGTCGGCGCTGATGGAGCTCGGCCTGATCCTGTTCGTGATTACATTCATCGTGCTGGCGATTTCGAAAATCATGCTGCTGCGTCTCGAGAAAGGGGAGGGCGCGAAATGAGCGGGCCGTCCCTGAATATGCCGGGCCTGAAGGACCCCGCGACGCTCGAAGCGATGCGCGTGCGTCTGCAAGGGCGCCGTCGGATGACCAACGCGATCGCGCTGACGCTGTCGCTCGCGGCGATGGCGTTCGGCCTGCTGTGGCTCGTGTGGATTCTCTATACGACGCTGCATCTTGGGATCGGCGGTTTGTCGGTCGAGCTCTTCACGCAGTCGACGCCGCCGCCGAACACCGATGGCGGCGGTCTTGCGAATGCGATCGTCGGCAGCCTGTTGCTGGTCGCGCTCGCGACCTTCGTCGGCACGCCGATCGGCATCATGGCGGGCGTCTATCTCGCCGAATACGGCCAGAAGGGCTGGCTTGCGAACCTCACGCGCTTCATCAACGACATCCTGCTGTCGGCGCCGTCGATCGTCATCGGTCTGTTCGTCTACGCGCTCGTCGTCGCGAAGATGGGCCACTTCAGCGGCTGGGCCGGTGTGCTCGCGCTGGCGCTGCTGCAGATTCCGATCGTGATCCGCACGACCGAAAACATGCTGAAGCTCGTACCGAATGCGATGCGGGAAGCCGCGTTCGCGCTCGGCACGCCGAAGTGGAAGATGGTGCTTTCGATCACGCTGAAGGCGTCGATCGCGGGCATCGTCACCGGTGTGCTGCTCGCGGTCGCGCGGATTGCCGGCGAAACCGCGCCGCTGCTCTTCACCGCGCTGTCGAACCAGTTCTTCTCGGTCGATATGGGCCAGCCGGTCGCGAACCTGCCGGTCACGATCTACAAGTTTGCGATGAGCCCGTTCGCGCAATGGCAATCGCTCGCGTGGGCCGGCGTCTTCCTGATCACGCTCGCGGTGCTGGGACTGAATATCCTCGCGCGCACGATCTTCTCGAACAAGTAAGGGCGGAGTGAATCCGATGAACATGGCAGAAACCCAACTCAATCCGGCCGGGCACGCAACCGCGCCCGCGGGCTCCGACCCCGAACACAGCGCTCACGCTCAAACGCCGTCGCGTCCGAAGATCGAGGTCAAGGATCTCAACTTCTTCTACGGCAAGTACCACGCGCTGAAGAACATCAATCTGCAGATTCCCGAAGGCAAGGTGACCGCGTTCATCGGCCCGTCGGGCTGCGGCAAGTCCACGCTGCTGCGAACCTTCAACAAGATGTACGCGCTCTATCCGGAGCAGCGCGCGGAAGGCGAGATCGTGATGGACGGTGAAAACCTGCTGACCACGCGCCAAGATATTTCGCTGCTGCGCGCGCGCATCGGCATGGTGTTCCAAAAGCCGACGCCGTTCCCGATGTCGATCTACGACAACATCGCTTTCGGCGTGAAGATGTTCGAGAAGCTGTCGCGCTCGGAAATGGACGACCGCGTCGAATGGGCGCTGACCAAGGCGGCGCTGTGGAACGAAGTGAAGGACAAGCTCGGCCAGAGCGGCTACGGTCTGTCGGGCGGCCAGCAGCAGCGCCTGTGTATCGCGCGCGGTATCGCGATTCGCCCCGAAGTGCTGCTGCTCGACGAGCCGTGCTCGGCGCTCGACCCGATTTCGACGGGCCGTATCGAAGAGCTGATCGCTGAGCTGAAGAGCGACTACACGGTCGTGATCGTCACTCACAACATGCAGCAGGCGGCCCGCTGTTCGGACTACACTGCCTATATGTACCTCGGTGAACTGATCGAATTCGGCGACACAGAAAAGATCTTCATCAAACCGGTCCGCAAGGAAACCGAGGACTACATCACCGGCCGCTTCGGCTGATCCGCCGGGCAATACAACGGAGTACGACATGTCCGATAAACATCTGTCCAGCCAGTTCGACGCCGACCTGAACCTCGTTTCGTCGAAAGTGCTCGAAATGGGCGGCCTCGTCGAATCGCAGATCGTCAACGCGATGCAGGCGCTCAACGAATTCGACCTCGGTATCGCCGAGCAGGTCATCGCCGCCGAAGACCGTCTGAACAAGATGGAAGTCGAGATCGACGAGGAGTGCAGCAACATCATCGCGCGCCGTCAGCCGGCCGCGCGCGATCTGCGCCTGCTGATCGCGATCTCGAAGACCATCACGAACCTCGAGCGCGCCGGCGACGAAGCCGAGAAGATCGCGAAGCGCACCAAGCGTCTGATGGAAGACGGCGCCTCGCGCACCATCAACATCGCCGAGATCAAGCTGTCCGGCGAGATGGCCGTGTCGATCCTGCGCCGCGCGCTCGACGCGTTCGCGCGTCTGGACACGGTCGCCGCCGCGCAGATCGTGCGCGACGACAAGGCGATCGACGAGGAATTCCGCGCGTTCGTGCGCAAGCTGATTTCGTATATGACCGAAGATCCGCGTTCGATCTCGGTGGGCCTCGACTTCCTGTTCATCGCCAAGGCGATCGAGCGGATCGGCGACCACGCGAAGAACATCGCCGAATTCATCATCTACATCGTCAAGGGTACCGACGTGCGGCACCAGTCGCGCGACGCGCTCGAACGCGAAGCGCTCAGCTAATCCAGAGATAAGGAACAGAGGTGCCGATGCCCAGCAGCATTCTCGTCATTGAAGATGAGCCCGCCATTTCCGAATTGATTTCGGTCAATCTTCAACACGCCGGACACTGCCCGATTCGCGCGTACAACGCGGAGCAGGCGCACAACCTGATCAGCGACGTGCTGCCCGATCTCGTGCTGCTCGACTGGATGTTGCCGGGCAAATCGGGCATTTCGTTCGCGCGCGATCTGCGCAACAACGAGCGCACGAAGCATATCCCGATCATCATGCTGACCGCGCGCGGCGACGAGCAGGACAAGGTGCTCGGTCTCGAGATCGGCGCCGACGACTACGTGACGAAGCCGTTCTCGCCGAAGGAACTGATGGCGCGCATCAAGGCGGTGCTACGCCGCCGCGCGCCGCAGCTGACCGAAGACGTGGTCGCGATCAACGGCCTGAAGCTCGATCCGGCCACGCACCGCGTCGCGGCGCATGCGGAAGGCAGCGAGATCAAGCTCGATCTCGGCCCGACTGAATTCCGTCTGCTGCATTTCTTCATGACTCACCCGGAGCGCGTGCACAGCCGCACGCAACTGCTCGACCAGGTGTGGGGCGATCACGTGTTCGTCGAAGAGCGTACCGTCGACGTGCATATCAAGCGTCTGCGTGCGGCACTCAAGCCGGCCGGGTGCGATGCTATGATTGAAACGGTACGCGGCAGCGGCTACCGGCTGGCGAAGAGCGCCTGATAGCCGTCGTCGGCGGCGCACTGCACTGCGTAGCTGTTGCGCCGCCGCACCTCCTTCCTGCGCTGTATTTTCTCTTCGATCGCTAGACCATGAACATCATCTGGGCGCGCTCCATCGTGTCGGTCGTGCTGCTTGCTGTTCTGTGCGCGGTGGTCGGCGCACTCGTGAACGTCAAGGCAGGGCTCGCTCTCGCCATCGTCATGCTGCTCGCACAGAGCGTCTTCAGTACCTTCCATAAGCAGCGTCTGTGGCGTCTGCTCGATGCGCCGGTGTACGGCGAAGTGCCGAGCGCCCCCGGCATCTGGGGCGAAATCTACTACCGTCTGCACAAGCTCGCGAAGCGCTGGCACGCCCAGGTGCGCCAGGTCGAGCAGCAGCATTCGCGTTTCATCCAGGCGATCCAGGCGTCGCCGAACGGCGTCGCGATGCTCGACGATCACGATCAGATCGAGTGGTGCAACGCGATTTCCGAAAGCCACTTCGGGCTCGATGCGAAGCGCGATCTGCGCCAGCACATCACGCATCTGGTGCGCCATCCGGATTTCGTGCGCTATCTGAATTCGCATCGGTACGAGGAAATGCTGATCATGCGCGGCATGGGCGACAAGCGCCAGAACGTGCTGTCGGTGCAGGTGTTTCCGTATGGCGACAATCGCAAACTGGTGCTGTCGCAGGACATCACCGAACTCGAGCGCACCGATGCGATGCGGCGTGACTTCGTCGCCAACGTGTCGCACGAACTGAAAACGCCGCTTACCGTGCTGTCCGGTTTTCTCGAGACGATGCGCGAGCTGCCGTTGGGCGAGGCCGAGCGCGCGCGCTATCTCGACCTGATGGAGCAGCAGGCTTCGCGCATGCGTCATATCGTCAGCGATCTGCTGGTGCTCGCGACGCTCGAAGGTGACAACAAGCCGCCGAGCGATCAGATGATCGACATGCAGGCGGTATTGCGGCATCTGCACGACGATGCGCAGAGCCTGTCCGGCGATCATCACAAGATCGTCTTCGAAGCCGACGAAGCTTTGACCGTCACCGGCGTCGAAACCGAGATTCTCAGTGCGTTCGGCAACCTGGTGACGAACGCGATCCGCTATACGCCCGACGGCGGCTCGATCAAGGTCAACTGGCGTGCGCAGGGTGGCCATGCGGTGTTCTCGGTCATCGATAGCGGCCTCGGCATTCCGGCCGCCGATATTCCGCGGCTCACCGAGCGCTTCTATCGCGTCGATCGCAGCCGTTCGCGCGACACGGGCGGCACCGGGCTCGGTCTTGCCATCGTCAAGCACGTATTGCAACGGCACGATGCGCAACTTGAAGTGAAGAGCGAAGAAGGGCGCGGCAGCACGTTCACGGTGCGCTTTCCGGTGTATCGGACCGCGCGCTGTCAAACCGCGCAGGTTTGAGCACGGCAGTCGTCCGACGGGTCGATCCAACAAAAAAACCGCCTGAAACAGGCGGTTTTTTTTGCGCGCGGATTATCAGGCGCCCACCGTCGCGGCGAGCACCCGCGACGCGGGCGACTACGAACAGAACTTGCCGAGCAGGCTCATCTGCGCATTGCGCGACGCCTTGCCCGGCCGGCGCCGGCGATAGTGACCATCGCTTTGCATCAACCAGGCCGACTGGTTGTCGCCGAGAAACGCCGATAGCCCTTCCGCGATCACGCGCCGTTTCAGCCGCCGGTTGTTGACCGGGAATGCGACTTCGACGCGCCGGAACAGATTGCGATCCATCCAGTCGGCGCTCGACAGATAGACCTGCTCCTTGCCGCCGTCGTAGAAGTAGTAGATGCGATGATGTTCGAGAAAGCGCCCGACGATCGAGCGCACCGTGATGTTCTCGGAGAGTCCTTGCACGCCCGGCTGCAGCGAGCACACGCCGCGCACGATCAGATCGATCTTCACGCCCGCCTGCGCTGCTTCATACAGCTCGGCGATCACCGTCGGCTCGAGCAGCGCGTTCATCTTCGCGACGATGCGGGCCTTCCTGCCCGCCCGTGCGTGCTCGGCTTCCATGCGGATCGCTTCGACGAGCTTCGGGTGCAGCGTGAACGGCGACTGCCACAATTCGTGCAGCTTCAGCTCGCCGCCGATGCCGGTCAGCTGCTGGAATACATGGTGCACGTCCTCGCAGATCTTCTGATCGGCGGTCATCAGACCGAAGTCGGTATAGAGGCGCGCGGTGCGCGGGTGATAGTTGCCGGTGCCGAGGTGCGCGTAGCGCTTCAGGGTCGACTTGCCGCCCGCCAATACGCGTCGCACGATCAGCATCATTTTCGCGTGGCACTTGTGGCCGACCACGCCGTAGACCACGTGCGCGCCGACCGCTTCGAGCTGCGAGGCCCAGTTGATGTTGGTTTCTTCGTCGAAGCGCGCGAGCAGCTCGACGACCACCGTGACTTCCTTGCCGTTGCGCGCGGCCTGCATCAGCGCGTCCATCAGCGGCGAGTCGGTGCCGGTGCGATAGATGGTCTGCTTGATCGCGACCACGTTCGGGTCCTTGGCCGCCTGCAGCAGCAGCTCGAGCACCGGCTGGAAGCTCTCGTACGGATGATGCAGCAGCACGTCGCCCTGATCGATCACGTCGAACATGCTCGCGCTGTTGGCGATCTGCGTCGGCGTCGACGGAATATGCGGCACGAACTTCAGATCCGGCCGGTCGACCATCTCGGGCAGCTGCATCAGCCGCACCAGATTGACGGGGCCGTTCACGTAGTAACAGTCCTTGTTCGACAGACCGCTTTCGTCGAGCAGGCGCCGCACCACGTGCGCGGGCGTGTCCGCCGACACTTCGAGCCGCACCGCATTGCCTAGATGCCGCGCCGGCAGTTCGCCCTGCAACGCGACGCGCAGATTGGTGATTTCGTCTTCGTCGACGAACAGTTCGCTATTGCGGGTGATGCGAAACTGATTGCAGCTGCGCACGACGAGGTTCGGAAACAGTTCGCCGACGAAGCGTTGCAACAGCGAGCTCAGCAGCACGAAGCCATGCGGATAGCCCGACAGTTCCTGCGGCATGCGCACGAGCCGCGGCAGCGCGCGCGGCGCCTGCACGATGCCCATCATCGCCTGGCGGCCGAATGCATCCTTGCCTTCGAGTTCGACGACGAAGTTCAGGCTCTTGTTCAGCACGCGCGGAAACGGATGGGCGGGATCGAGACCGATCGGCGTCAACACCGGCAGCAGTTCGTCGAAGAAGTAGTTGCGCGCCCATTCGGTCTGCGCGTCGCTCCATGCTTCGGTGCCGTGGAAATAAATACCTTCCTCCTCGAGCGCGGTGAGCACCGTGTCGTGCAGCATCGTGTACTGGCGATGTACCAGCTTCTGCGCACGCTCGACCACGAGGTCGTACACGTGTTGCAGCGACATGCCGTCCGGCGACAATGCGCCGGGATTGTCGCGCATCTGTTCCTGAAGGCCGGCCATGCGGACTTCGAAGAATTCGTCGAGATTGCTACTGGTGATGCAGATAAACCGGAGACGTTCGAGCAGGGGGACGGCGGGATCGGCGGCTTGCGCCAACACGCGCTCGTTGAAACCCAGAATGCCCAGCTCGCGATTCAATAAGGGATAGCGGACGGACATCGGTGGCGAGATTGGAATGTCTGAAATGGCGACGGAAAGACGCTCGGAAATTCTCACGATTTGGTGACGTCCTGATGACATCGGCGATGTTTTAAACATTTTATGCCGCAATCGTCGGCTGTCGTCAATATGACGCGTTACCTATGCGACGATACCGAACTCCCTGCGCCGCGAGGTGACACCGTGAAGGCTGCTACGCTTAGAATGGCGTCTTTGAACAGTGCGGCCGGCCGCGACGCGCACCATGCGTCGAAGGGGCCGGGCAGGCGCGTGGCGCTGCCAGCGTCCGCCGCCACGCCCGCGGCCGCAGCCGCCGCGCTCGCGCGCATGGAGTACGCTTACCCGATGGTCACTATCCCTCATCTCCTCGCCGCCGTGGATCTCGGTTCGAACAGCTTCCGGCTCATCGTGGGCCGGGTCGAGGAAACCGACGCGGGCAGCCAGATCTATCAGGTCGACGCCTTGCGCGAGCCGGTGCGGCTCGCGGCCGGGCTATCGAGCGACAAAATGCTCGATCGCGCCTCGCAGGTGCGTGGCTGGGATGCGCTGAAGCGCTTCGGCGAGCGTCTGCGCGATTTTCACCCCGACCACGTGCGCGCGGTCGCGACCAATACGCTGCGCATCGCGAAGAATGCGGGCGAGTTTCTCGGCGAAGCGCAGGCGGCGCTCGGTTTTCCGATCGAAGTGATCGCGGGGCGCGAGGAAGCGCGCCTGATTTATGCAGGCGCCGCGCACTCGGTGCCGGCGAGCGCGGGCAAGCGGCTCGTCGTCGATATCGGCGGCGGTTCGACGGAATTCATCATCGGCTCGCACTACACGCCGATCAAGATGGAGAGCCTGTATATCGGCTGCGTGAGCCATAGCCGCACGTTTTTTCCGGCCGGCAACGTCGACGAATACACGATGCGCCAGGCCGAGCTCGCCGCGCGCCGCGAAATCCAGATCATTTCCGCCGAATACAAGAAGACCGGCTGGGAGCAGGCGATCGGCTCGTCGGGCACCGCCCGCGCGCTGGCCGAGCTGGTCGAGGCGAACAATTTCAACGATGCCGGCGTCACGCACGGCATTTCGCGCGGCGGCCTCGAGCGGCTCAAGCGCGCGCTGATCAAGGCCGAAAACGTCAACCGGCTGAAACTGATCGCGCTGAAGAGCGACCGCGTGCCAGTGCTCGCGGGCGGCCTGTCGATCATGATCGCGGTGTTCGACGAACTGGGCGTCGACTATGTCGACACCACCGACGGCGCGCTGCGTCTCGGCGTCATGTACGACCTGCTCGGCCGTTCGCAGCACGAGGACATGCGTACGGTGACGGTCGGGGGCTTCATGCGCCGCTATGGCGTCGATCGTGCGCAGGCCGGGCGTATCAGCGATCTGTCGACGAGCCTCTACGACCAGTTCATCGAACCGGACGAAGAACGCCGCGCGGAAAACCGCATGTTCATCGGCTGGGCGGCGTCGCTGCACGAAATCGGACTGTCGATCTCGCATAGCGCTTATCACAAGCATTCGGCGTATATCGCAAGCAACGCCGACATGCCGGGCTTTTCGCGCACCGATCAGGCGCGCCTCGCCGCGCTCGTGCTCGGCCACGCGGGCAAGCTCGGCAAGCTGTCGCAGACGCGCGACGTCGAATGGCCGCTGCTGTTCTGCCTGCGGCTCGCAGCGTTGCTGTGCCGTCGACGCGCGGACGTCGGCCTGCCGGGTATCACGGTTGCTCAGGCGAACGGCGGTTACGAGGTGCGTTTGCCGAACGAGTGGGTTGCCAACAATCCGTTGACGGACTACAGCCTGATTCAGGAAGCAGCGGAGTGGGAGAAAGTCGGGATTCCGTATCGCGTGGTTTATACGGACGATTGACGCGGCGCCGATCGGCGCACGCTTCGATTCGCGGCGTGCGCGCGCACAAAAAAGCCCTGCAAATGCAGGGCTTTTTCGCTTCCCAGGTGATGCGGCTTATCGCGGCAACGCATCGCCGAGGAAGTGTCGCGCGTACCGGGCGTTGATATCGGACAGGCGGAACAGCGTCAGGAAGTCCGCGGTATTGAAGTCGGGGTCCCACGCCGGTGCGCCGCAAATCTTCGCGCCGAGTCGCAAGTAGCCCTTCACGAGCGGCGGCGGCGCGACGGCGGCGCCGGTCTGCAGGTCGTCGACCGGCAGCGGCGTATGCGGGAACGCGCGATATTCGGGCGCGGTCAGCGCGTTGTCGCGCAGCGAGCAATACAGGTTCGCCGCATAGTGGCCGCCGTCGGCCATCGCGACGCTCGCGCAGCCGAGCATCGTCTCGTAGCCGTTGTGCTTCATGTACGCGCCGAGCCCTGCCCACAGCGACATGATCACCGAGCCGCTGCGGTAGTCGGGATGCACGCACGAGCGGCCGACCTCGACCATCTTCGCGCGCAGATGCGTGAGACGCGACACGTCGAACTCGCTTTCCGCATACAGACGGCCGATGCGCGCGGCCTGATGCGGCGGCAATGCGCGATACGTGCCGACTACTTTCAACGTGTCGAGATCGCGTACCAGCAAATGATCGCAGTACGAATCGAAGGCATCGACGTCGAGGCCGGCGGGGCCGCTCAAGCGCGCGCCCATTTCGTCGGCGAAGACGCGATAGCGTAGACGCTGCGCTTCACGCAGCTCTTCGTCGGTACGCGCCCACGACACTTGCAGGCGATGCTGCGCGGTAACCGTTTCCTCGGCGCGCGGCAGACGGCGCGGTTCGAAAAGCGAGGCGAAGGGCAGGGTGGGCGTCGGCAGTTCTCGCATTGGCTGTCCTGGTCGAAAAGAGGAGGATTTCTTTTTTCGCCAATGTAGTAACGCGCGGTGACGCTCGCATGGCAAAGCTGTGACGATTGGATGACTGCCCGTAAGCCCTCGCGTGTGTGCCTGTCAAGTCGGACGCGTCGCGCGACGCGTGCGCTCAGATCAGATCGGGACTGATGGCGGCGCGCAACACTGCCTCCTCTTCGCCGTGGCGCTCGCGGCTCTCGATCCACCAGATGCCCCCTTTTTTCAGCGGCCAGCTCGCGCGGCTGTCGCCGAGCAGTTGCGCGGCGACGTGGCCGAGCGTCGGTTGATGGCCGACGATCACCACGGTCTGCGCGATGCCGCCGGGCCAGCCGGCCGCTTCGAGGACATCGTTCGCGCTCGCGTTCGGCGCGAGTTCGCGCACGACGCGATACTGGTCGCTCAACGTCTCGGCGGTCTGGATCGTGCGCACGGCGGGGCTCGCGAGGACGACCGCGTCCTCGGGTAGGCGGGCGCGCAGCCATTTCGCGGCGTTCTGCGCCTGCTTGCGGCCGCGCGTGGTGAGCGCGCGCGAGAGATCGCTCGCGGCGACATCTTCTGCTTCGGCATGACGCCAGAGGATCAGGTCCATGGGAGTCTCCTTTTGAGCGGCTTGGGATGGCGTTGCGGCGGGTTTGCGCGGCTTCGCAACGAGGCACGCGCGCAAGCACTGTCGCATGCACGGATGATGGTTTGCAAGGCGAGTGCCTGATGGATCGGCTGTCGGCGTCAAGGTGAACGCGGGCCAAAAAAGCAAAAACCCGCGAAGCCGGAGGCTTCGCGGGTTTCGACTTGCTTTTCGTGGTCGGAGCGAAAGGATTCGAACCTTCGACCCTCTGATCCCAAATCAGATGCGCTACCAGGCTGCGCTACGCTCCGACGAATCCGAGAGTATAGGGGGTACGGACAGGAGCGTCAATGCCTTGGCTTGCGCCGGCTCGGCGGTGAGCTATATACGCCCCATCAACAGCAGAATGATCACGACGATCAGCACGACGCCGACGAGCCCAGTCGGTCGATAGCCCCAGCCGCTGCTATACGGCCAGCTTGGCAATGCGCCGATCAACAGCAGGATGAGCACGATTAGCAGGATGGTTCCGACGGTCATGGCGTTCTCCTTTTCGAGGGGCCGCGAAATCGCTGGCCGCATCGTCACGCTGGTTTGGCGCATGCGCGCCGCGACAATCGACGCGCGTATCGCGCGCCTGTGGTTGGATCGGAACCCGCAAGGCATGTGCCAATCACCGATGAAGATCGATGCGGCGAGGCCTTGGACGAAGGTGAAAAAAGGAGGGAGCGGCGCGCGTAGCGTCACCGTTCGATGTAGGTATGTCCAAGGAACTGACAAGGGATTGCGCACGTGCAGCGGACGACGACGCGCGCGGCGCATGCATGCGCCGCAACGCCGGTCATCGCATCACCGAGCGGACGCACAAATGAGGCACTGCGATATGCCGGTGCCCCGGTTAGGGCGACTCGATCCGGGTTCGAAGATCACCCGCGTCAATGCCGTGGACGCCTCCAATGCGGCATATGCAGATGCTGATGGGTCCAGTGATGCAGCATGCCCTCGCCGTCGTGTTCTCGCCGGTAGGCCCGCGATTCGAAAATCGACAACGCCACCAGCACGATCAGGCCTATGGCGAGCCCGATCAGGCCCGCGATCGATTCACCGTCCATGGCAGTCTCCCGGTAGGTTCAGCCATGAACCCATAGTAGCGCAGGTCTGGCGAAATCTCACGAAATGGAACGCCCGCGGCAGGAGCCGGCGTGATGGCGTCGCGGAACGCGCTTTGCGGGTAGACTCTCGGCGCGCCGGCGGACGTCCGCCATCCCATTTGTCCCGGAGAAGATTGCAAAATGACCCGCGTTCTGACTGTTGCCTTGCTGTTGTGCGCCGGCGTCGCCGGCTGTGCGGACAATCCGTCCGCGCATCGCGGCAGCCCGCCACATGATCCCGCCGACTACCACGGCGTGCCCACCGACGATCGGCCGCCCGCGATGGTGCCCGCGCCCGTCGCACAGTGAGCGCGCGTCGAAGTGAAAACGATTGGGAAAGGGCGGGGTGGGAAAAGCGAAGCGCCGGCGCGGGCACGCCGGCACTTCTGACCCGTGCCGACTGTTCGCGCGGAGAGCACGGGCTGAAAACATTCTAGGACGCGCTCGTTATGCGATATGTATGCGCTTGTTTCAAGCCGTAACGTTCCGTCGTCCGCTGAACAGCCAACGAAGAGCGGCGCACGGCGCTACTACGCCGCCGCGATCCCTCGCGACACGCCCGGCAGGTAACGCGCGAGCGTCGCGCCGCGCGTGGCCATGAAGATCAGCAGCGCGATCCACAGCCCGTGATTGCCGTGCCACGCGAGCAATGCCCACGATGCCGCGACGAACACCCCGAGCGACACCACCATCGCCATCATCAGTTCGCGCGTGCGCGTCGCGCCGATGAACACGCCGTCGAGCAGGAAGCCCCACACCGAAATGACCGGCGACAGCGCCGCCCACGGCAGATAGGTTTCGGCCGCGGCGCGCACGGCGGCCTGATCGGTGAGCCGCTCGATGATCCATGCGCCCGCGCCCCAGTACACGAACGAAAAGCCGATCGCGCCGAGCGCCGACCATAGCGCGGTGACCTTGACCGCCTGCGCGAACGCGTGACGATCGCGCGCGCCGATCGCCGCGCCTACCAGCGCCTCGGCCGCATGCGCGAAACCGTCAAGCCCGTACGCCATGAAGGTCTGGAAATTGAGCAGCAATGCGTTCGCGGCGAGCGTCGCGTCGCCTTGCCGCGCGCCGAGATGCGCAAACCAGCCGAACGACGACAGCAGGCACAGCGTGCGCACGAAAATGTCGCGATTCAGCACGACGAGCCGCTTCAGCGCGGCGGCGTCGAACAAGGCGGCGCGATTCAGCGCGGGCAGGCCGCGCGGCCTGCCGTGCCATAGCAGCGCGAGGCCGAGCACGAAGCCGAGCGCGTCGGCAGTCGCGGTAGCCGCGCCGATGCCAGCCACGCCCCAATGAAACGCGTACACGTACAGCAGCACCGCGACGATGTTTACGCTGTTAATGAACACCTGCGACAGCAACGCGAGCCGCACCCGCTGCGTGCCGAGCAGCCAGCCCAGCACTACGTAGTTGCCGAGCGCGAGCGGCGCGGCCCAGATCCGCGCGTGGCAATAAGCCTGCGCGTGACGCTGCACGGCGTCGCTGCCGCCGAGCGCTCGCAGCGCGTAGTCGATCAGCGGTTGCTGCACGAGCAGCACCAGCGCGCCGATCGCAGCCGCCATCAGCAGCGCGCGCACGACGCTGTTGCGCAGCTCGTCGCCGTGGCCCGCGCCGTGCGCCTGCGCGACGAGGCCGGTGGTGCCCATGCGCAGGAAGCCGAAGCCCCAGAACACGAAGTTGAAGAAGAGGCCGCCGAGCGCGACGCCGCCGAGATACGAGGCGCTGTCCAGATGACCAGCGACGGCGGTATCGACCGCGCCGAGGATTGGCTGCGTCAGATTTGCGAGGACGATCGGGAACGCGAGCGCGAGCGCCCGGCGATGCCAGCGCACCGGCAGCGCAGGCGCGCTGGCCGAATGCGCGGCGGTTTTGGAAGGCTCGGCGGGGGGCATGCCGGCGTCGGGGCTCCCGGCGTCGGGCGTCCCGGCGTCGGACGTCCTCGCGTCGCTCAAGAGCGCTCCTGCACGCACACCCACGGCGAGACCACGACCGCCCACAGCTCGGGGTCGCGCGCGGCGAAATCGGCGGCCGTCTCCGACTGCACGCGCTCGACGAGGCCGGAAGACAACCATTGGGCGACCTGGGTGGTGTCGTCGTTGGCGATCGCTTCGGCGACGCTCACGAGATCAAGGTCGCGCGCGACGTGCAGCAGGATGCCGCGCGCAAAGAAACGTTCGAGTTCGCTCCAGCCGATCTTGGCGGTTTCGCCCAGCAGCTTCGCGTACAGGGGGCTTTGGGGGGCGTCGTTGGGAGTCATCGTAGGCGGGGTCGGACGGGGCCGTCACTATAAACTATTGGCGCAGACCGTCGCGCCTCGTAGCGGGCTTCCGCAACGCGCCGAGCGGTCTTTTAATGCATCGCGGGACTGAGTCGGATTCTGAACCTGGATGCCGGCGGATTCAACGACGACGGCGCACGAGCCTTGCCGCCAATCAGCGTCCGATTAATCGTCCGAATATTCAAACTTGAAACGCGAGCTTGAATGCGTTTTCACGATTGTCGGTGGAATTGTTGATGTTAAATCTTTCGCTATTCGCGAATTTGTTGTGAGGAAATATCGAGGATTATTCGAAAGTGTTGGCGCGACTAATCGATGCGTTACGTGCGTTTCCGCACCAAGTTTATATTCGCAAGCGAAAACGGTTTATTGGAGAACGAGTTAGTGTTATTCGGACAGATGTCTTTCCTCTGCTGTTTTGCAGCGATTTTCTTCGATCGGCCAGGAACATTGACTGATGCGAGCCTCGGGGCATCCAGTTTGAATAACCTGGCGGGTTGCGTATCTGGCTGCGGCGCATTTAGCCGGTCTCATTCCGACATTTCCGATTCACGGATTGCGTAATCCGTACGCCGTGTAACATTGACCGCAAAATTATTGGATTGCGCTGGTAAATGCAGATTGTTAGATTTCGTTCTGGCGCATGGTGAACCGGTCCTTTGCCGATATGCGCCGAACCCCCGTTAGCCCGGCTTCGTGCCGGGCTTTTTTTTGAACGGATTTACGCGGGTGTTTAACCACTGCGGCGATCTTCACCGCGAAGTCACACACATGGCCGCTGATGGCCGATTATTTTTTGCGGCGCGAGGCTCATGACCGGGGTGATCATCTTTGTCGGCGTATGGATGATCGCGCTCGCGTTGCCGCTGCGTTTCGCCGCTCGCATCGATCCGCTCTCGGGACGCCGGCGACGCCGCTAAGCGGTGACTCTATCTCGCTGGGCGGCCGCCCACCGCATGGTGTGCCTCCTTTACTGCTTGCAGCGAATGACCATCGAACGGTTTTTCACATTCGCGCCGAAAATCCCGCCGATCGTGCCGCCGGACGTCGCGCCGTTATCGACGTCTTTCGACACCACGTCGTATCCGTAGTTGCCGCAGGTTTCGCCCGCACGCTTGTAGCACTCGGCCCAGCTCGTGCTTGCGTCGCTGCCGCTGCAGTTGATCGCGAAACCCGTGTCGCCGCTCGGCAGATAGGTCATCGTGGTCGTGGTCGAGCAGCCGCCGAGGCCGCCGAGCGTCAGGAGGCCGAGACTGATCGTTGCGGCCGTCGCGACGCGCGCCAATGGGCTTTTCATGTCAGATTCCTTGCAAATAACGGAAGGGCGTGGCGCGCAGCCACGCCGCTTCGAATTGAGCGTTTATAGCACGGTGGGGTTCCCGCGCCCGCCGCCGCCTAGCGCGGCGGCAGTTCCTTCGACGGATCGATCGAGCGGCCCTGGTAGCGCAGTTCGAAATGCAGCATCACGCGATCGGTATCGGTGTCACCCATTTCGGCGATTTTCTGGCCGCGCTTGACCGATTCGCCTTCCTTCACGAACAGAGCGCGGTTATGCGCGTAAGCGGTCAGATAGTCGGCGTTGTGCTTGAGGATCAAAAGATTGCCGTAGCCGCGCAGACCGTTGCCCGCATAGACCACGGTGCCGGGTGCCGCCGCGACGATCGGTGTGCCGGCGGCCGCGGAAATATCGATCCCCTTCGAGTTGCCGCCGTCGAAACGGCGGAATACGGTGCCGTCGGCCGGCCAGACCAGCGAAATGGGCGCGGGCGCGGTGGCCGGCGCAGTGTCCGCCGGCGCGGGACGCGGCGCGGCCGACGCGCTCGCGCTGCCGCTGCTGCTGCCACCACCACCGCCGCCGCTACGGATTGCGCCGCTCGTCGACGCCGTTCCGCTCGGTGGCGCGACACGCAGCACCTGGCCGACCTCGATGTTGTCCGGGTTGGTCAGGTTGTTCCAGCGCGCGATGTTCTGCACCGACTGCCGGTTGCCGCGCGCGATTTTGGACAGCGTGTCGCCCCGTTCGACCCGGTAGTAGCCCGGCGCCACTGGCGCTGACCCGCACGCGGCGAGCAGCGCGAACAACGCCGCGCAACCGAGTCGTTTGATTCTTGTCGTTTCCAGCATTGGACCTCGCAAAGCGCTGCCGCGCGCCGATCCCGATCACGCGGCACAGACAGACAAAGCGTTCGATTCTAACGGTTTTGTGTTGCGCCCCCCGGCGAGGGGGCGAGGGGGCGAGGGGGCGGGCGGCCGCTTCGAGCGGCTCGCCGCCGCCGTCGGCGTATCAGCTGGTCTTCTCGACGCTAATGCGCAGGGCCGCCGTCTCGGTTTGTCCCGGCTCGAGCCAGCGCAAACCGCGGCCGTTATGGATCGCATCCGGCAGCCCGAGCCACGGCTCCACGCAGTAGAAGTCCGACTGCGGCGTTTCAGTCCACGTCGTGACCGAGTACCAAGGCACCGAGCCGGGCCGCTGCAGATCGATCGTAATCACGCGATTGATGCCCGGCGCCTCGACCCGCACCGGTCGATCGGGCGTGCCGCTCAGGCAATGGAAGCGGTCGTAGATGCGGTCTTCGTGGAGCGTGTAGCTCGCTTCGCCAGGCTCGGCGGGGCTGATCGAGCCATCCCCGAGCTGGCGGCAGCGTTCAGTGCGCGGCAGCTCGAGCGTCGTCTGCGCGCGCTGCGTGTGCGGCAGCGTGAAGTAGAAGTGATGGCCGGCGTAGTAGGGCAGGCGCGTGTGGCCTGTATTGGTGGTGGTCAGCGTCACGTCGAGCGTGCGCGGATCGATCAGCTCGTAAGCGGCCTCGAAGCGAAAGCCGAACGGATAGACGGCGCGGGTCGCTTTGCTGTCGGTCAGAACCATGCGCAGGCCCGCGCCGTGCACGTCGGCGTGGGGCTCGAACGGCAGGTCGCGCGCGAAACCGTGCATTGGCATCTCGCGAACAGTGCCATGCGCGTCACGCCAATAGCCGATCTTGCCGTCGACGAAGTGACGGCCGAGAAACGGAAACAGCAGCGGATTGCCGCCGCGAATCCGCGCGGGCACGCTCCAGTCGGCGTGCTCGGGCCAGTGGATCACCTCTTCGCCGTCGATCGTCCACGACAGCAGGCGGCCGCCGGCTTGCGGCGAAAAGCGGAGCACGGAGGCGTCCTGGGCGATCTCGAGAATGTCCTGTTCCGGGGAGAGGGGCATGGTCAGTAGGTAGCCAGATAGAGGTTGAGGGTCGTGCAAAGCGGTCGGCTGCGTCGGCCGACGCAATCCGCATTGAAGCGGCGTTTTGCGCCACTCGCCGCGACTGCGTCACGCGCGGTGAAACCGCGATTTTGCGCTGCTTTGCGCTACGGGGAAACCCTTCCCGGGAAATTGCGGGTGTCGGAAAAGGGCGAATCCTATTGATAATCCGTCTGAGCGTCCGGTCTATTCGACTCCCGGGCGAATCGGCCCAGGAGGCACCATGGATCTCGCAATGGCAATGGCCGTTTCTTTGTTCGGCATATTCACGGCTAGCACGTACTACTTCTTCCACTCGCTCAAGCGCTGATCCCGCTGGGTTCATTCCTCGGCGTTCGCACTACGCGCGCGGCGAATCCCGCTGCTCGCTTCCTTGCCCTCGCGTAACAACCGTGTCGAGTTGTGACGCAGCGCGTCAATATCTATCCGAATGTGGCCTAACCGCTTGGCGCTGACTGTGCAGCCAGGCATAATCGGTGCGCCTTTTGACGCGCCGGCTTTCCTTTTGTGCGGCGCAGTTCCCCGACATTTTCCTTACAAGGACCGCCGCGTGAACCTGTCGTTTCTGATTTTTCTGAGCGTGCTGCAAGGCGTGACCGAACTGTTTCCGGTGAGCAGCCTTGGCCACACGCTGCTCGTGCCCGCCCTGTTCGACATGCACATCGACAAGCATGCGCCGCAGTTGCTGCCGTTCCTCGTCGCTCTGCATCTAGGCACCGCGTTCGCGCTGCTGTGGTACTTCCGCGCGCGCTGGTACGCGCTGGTGCGCGGTTTCTTCGCGTCGCTCGGCGGCCGCCGCAACGACGACGGTCACATGATGTGGGCGCTGATCATCGGTACGATTCCGGCGGGTCTCGTCGGTCTCGTGCTGGAAAAGCGCCTCGAGGCGATTTTTCACGATCTGCGAATCGTCGCGTTTGCGTTGATCGTGAACGGCGTGCTGCTGTGGTTCGGCGATCGCCTGCAACGCGCGCGCGCGCATCGGGCGCCGGAAAAGCTGACGTTCCGCCAGGCGTTCTTCGTCGGCCTCGCGCAGATCGGCGCGCTGATTCCGGGCTTCTCGCGCAGCGGCCTGACGATGATCGCCGGCAATGCGGCCGGCCTCACCACCGAGAAAGCCGCCGAGTTTTCATTTTTGCTCGGCACGCCGATCATTTTCGCGGCTGGCGTACTCGAACTGCCCAAGCTGCTCCACGCGCCGAGCCAGCTCGCCGACGCGGCGCTCGGCGGCGTGCTGACCGCGATCGCCGCGTACCTGAGCGTGCGTTTCCTGATGCGCTACTTCGAGGGCCGCGGGCGTCTCGCGTCGTTCGGTTTGTACTGCGCGATCGCGGGAATCGTGTTCCTCGGCTGGTTCATGCTGCATCCGCAGCCGGTCTGAGGGCGGCGGGCGATCGGTTATAATCCGGGCCCGGTTGCTTGCGGGTCAGTTAAAATTTTAGTTTGTGCGAAATCGGGCGGCTCGCCGCGAGTACCGGTTTCATGCGAATAGCGATCCATACGGCAGTAGCTCAGCTGGATAGAGCATCGGCCTTCTAAGCCGAGGGTCGGGGGTTCGAGCCCCTCCTGCCGTACCAGAATCATCGAAGGGTTACAGGCCTCGCGCCTGTAACCCTTTTTGTCTTTTTGCTGTCTTTTCGCCCCTCGCGCGGATCATTGAACGCGACGCCGAGCTTGCTTCGGGTGTTTCCCGACTCAGGAAATCGCGCGCGACGCCGTTAGTTCGACAGAACCGTTTGACGCGCCGCGATGGAGGAATCAGCGTGAACCGACTCAGCCTCAACACCAAACTCTGGCTCGCGTTGCTGATCACGTGGCTCGGCCTGCTCGGCCTCGGCGGCTGGGCCGCGTGGCAGTCGCGCGCGACGATGCTCGCCGAGCGCAAGTCGGCGGTGCAGAACGTCGTCGAGAGCGCGTACGGCATCGTCGCCGACTACGCGCAGCGCGCCGACCAACACGAGCTGACGCCCGATGAGGCGCGCCAGCAGGCGCTCGCCCGCCTGTCCACGATGCGCTACCCCGGCAGCGGCTACATGATCGTGACGACCGCGACGCCGGTCGTGATCATGCATCCAGTGCTCGCCGATCTGCGCAACAAGGACGTGTCGCACTACGCGGACACCGACGGCAAGCTGCTGTTCGTCGAGATGGTCAAGGTTGCGCAGGCGCAGGGGCAGGGCTTCGTCGATTACATGGGACGCCTTGCCGGCCACAACGAGCACGTGCCGAAGATCAGCTTCGTCAAGCGCTTTGCCGCGTGGGACTGGTATCTGATTTCGGGCGTCTACGTGAACGACATCGACGCGGCGTTCCGCGCCGACCTGCTGCGCTATCTGCTGACGATCCTCATGATCGGCAGCGTCAGCACCATCGCGCTCGTGCTGATCATTCGCAACGTCAAGCGCAGTCTCGGCGGCGAGCCCGCCTACGCGGCGAGCGTCGCGGAGACGATCGCCGACGGCGATCTATCGTGCCCCGTCACACTGGCCGGCAACGATCAGGAAAGCATGCTGTTCGCGATGCAGCGCATGCAAAGCCGCCTCGCCGACGCGATCAGGCGTATTCGCGGCGGCACCGAAACGATCACGGTCGCGGCGGAAGAGATCGCCGCGGGCAATTTCGATCTGTCGGCACGCACGGAACAGCAGGCGTCGTCGCTCGGCGAAACGGCCGCGAGCATGGAGCAGCTGACGGCGACCGTCAAGCAGAACGCCGACAACGCGCTGCAGGCCAACCGCATGGCGCACTCGGCGTCGCAGCTCGCGGGCGAGGGCGGCGAGGCCGTGCAGCACGTCGTCGCGAATATGCAGAGCATCGCGGCGAGTTCGGCGCGCGTCGTCGATATCATCGGCGTGATCGAGAGCATCGCGTTTCAGACCAACATCCTCGCGCTGAACGCGGCCGTCGAAGCCGCGCGCGCCGGTGAGGAGGGTCGCGGCTTCGCGGTCGTCGCGGGCGAGGTGCGCAATCTCGCGCGCCGCAGCGCCGACGCGGCCAAGGAGATCAAGACGCTGATCGAGGATTCGGTCGCGCGCGTCGGCAGCGGCAAGGCGCTCGTCGAGAAAGCGGGCGGCACGATGGATTCGCTCGTCGATGCGGTGAAGCGCGTGACCGACATCATCAGCGAGATTTCCGCCGCGTCGGACGAGCAGAGCCGCGGCATCGAGCAGGTCAACCTCGCGATCGCGCAGATGGACGAGACCACCCAGCAGAACGCGGCGATGGTCGAGCAGGCGGCGGCCGCCGCGCAGTCGATGCAGGAGCAGGCGCAGATGCTGCGCGACGTCGTCAGCACGTTCCGCCTGAAGGCGGCGGCCGCCGCGCGTTGATGGCCGCGTCGATGTCGCGCTGCCTCCAGAAGTGCGCATGCTATGCTTTTGAGGTCAGGATCAAAAGCCCAAAAACCGCGTGCGCCCGTGCGCGCCGTGGGCACTTCAAGGAGAGTCCCACATGTCGACGCGAACCCGTGTGCTGTTCCGCCTTGGTGCCGCAGGCCTGCTGCTCGGCGCGGCGATCGGCGCGCAAGGGGCGAACCTGGCCTTTCTGAACGACACGCCGATCACCTACATGAAGCAGCGCGACAACGACTCGATCAAGCACGCGGTCATGAGCGCGCTCAATGACAGAAAGGACGGCGACAGCTTTACGTGGGTCAACGACGGCACCGGCAATAGCGTGAAGATCGACGCGACCATCACGATGGACAGCACCTCGACCGACGGCGGGCGCACTTGCCGTATCCTCGGCGTCGTACTCAATGCGAAAGGGCAATCGATGAACCTGCGTCCGAACTTCTGCAAGATAGGCGGCGCCTGGCAACTGCAGAAGCGATGAGCCCGCGAATCGTCTCGTGCGGGGTCGTGCTGCTCGATCCCGACGGGCGCGTGCTGCTCGCGCACGCCACCGAAACGACGCACTGGGATATTCCAAAAGGGCAGGGCGAGGACGGCGAGGCGCCGCACGTCACCGCGCTGCGCGAGATGGTCGAGGAGACCGGCATCGCGCTCGAGGCTGGCCGCCTGAAGGATCTCGGCCTGTTCGTCTATCGGCGCGACAAGGACCTGCATCTTGTTCGCGGCGCGCGCGAGTGCCGGCGAACTCGATCTGAGCACGTGCACCTGCACGTCGCTATTTCCGCGCCGCTCGGACGGCACGCTGATCCCGGAGATGGACGACTACCGCTGGGCGTCGATCGAAGAGGTCCCGCACTATGCGAGCCGTAGTCTGACGCGGCTCTTCCAGACGACGCTGTCGCTCGCGGAACTGCACCGGTCGCTATAGACGGCGCGCGCCGCGTTCAATCGAGCGCGTGGTCGTTAGGACGCGCGAACAATGCGCGGTTTTGCTCCGACAGCGGGAAATTGACATTGATGCCGCGCGGCGGAATCGGCTGCGTGAACCACTGCCGGTACAGACGCTCCGCGTCGCCGGACGTCTGCGAGCGCGCGATCACGCGATTCACGAGCGCCCGGAACGGCTCGTCGCCCTTGCGGAACATGCACGCATACACCTCGTAGCCGAGCGGCGTACCCGTCACGATGAAATCGTCGGGATGCGGGTCGGTCGCCTTGAAACCGTAGACGATCGGCTCGTCCATCACGAACGCCACCGCGCGGCCGTCCTTCATCGCGTTGAAGGCTTCCTGATGGTCGCGCACGCTCATGATGCGCATGTTCAGCTGCTTCTCGGTGTTGAGGCTGCGCAGCAGGCGCTCGTCGGACGTGCCCGCGGTCGTCACGACCGGCTTGCCGGCCAGATCGGGGAAGTCGGTGATGCCGCTGTTCTTGCGCGTGATCATGCGCACCGCGTACTGAAACAGGCTGTCCGAAAACGCGGCGACGTTTTCGCGCTCGACCGTGTGCGTGGTCGAGCCGCATTCGAGATCGATCTGATTGTTCAGCAGCATCGGCGTGCGGTTCGACGAAGTCACCGTGATTTCGTGAACCCGCAACTGCGCCATGCCGAGCGTCTTCCTGATTTCATCGACGATCTGCATCGCGATCGCCTGCGAGTAGCCGACCGTGCGCTTGCCGTCGAAGTACGAGAACGGGATCGATGCCTCGCGCACGCCAAGCACGACGACGCCGTCGTCGTGGATCTTTCTCAGCGTGCCGGTCAGTTCATCCGCGCGTGCGGGGCCGGCGAACGCGACCACGCCGCAGGCGGCCAGCGCAAGCAGCACGCGGTGCATGCCGCGCACGAGATGCGGCATGCCTGAGCCGCGCGGGCCCCGTCCGCCCCGAACCATACCTTCAGACCCTTCCCCGCAGCGGCCTGCAACCTTCATCGGGCCTCCCGGACCGGCGCGCCCAGGCGAGCGCGCTGTGATTATCGATCTAACATCCTGCAACCCGGATGGCCCGTCAGCGCCGGGCCGTCGCTGACGCGAGCTTAGGCCGGCTTGCCCCAACTGTCGCGCAGACTGACGATGCGGTTGAATACGGGCTTACCCGGCTTCGAATCGACGCGATCGGCAACGAAGTAGCCGTGCCGCTCGAACTGGTAGCGCTGCTCCGGCAGCGCGTGGCGCGCGCCGGTTTCGAGGTAGGCCTGGACCACGCGCTTCGAGTCCGGATTCAGCGCTTCGAGGAAATCGCGCCCGCCGGCGTCCGGTTGCGCTTCCTTGAAGAGCCGGTCGTAGATGCGCACTTCGGCCGGGCACGCGGCCGCCGCGCTGACCCAATGGATGTTGCCCTTGACCTTGTAATTGTTCGCGCCTTCGGTGCCCGATTTGCTGTCCGGGAAGTAGTTGCAGTGCACCGCGACGATGTTGCCGTTCTCGTCCTTGTCCGCGTGCGTGCATTCGATCACGTAGCCGTAGCGCAGGCGCACCTTGTTGCCCGGGAACAGGCGGAAGTAGCCCTTCGGCGGCGTTTCCGTGAAATCCTCGCGCTCGATCCACAGCTCGCGAGAAATCGGAAACTCGCGCACGCCCTGTTCCGGATGATGCGGATGCACCGGTGCGTGGCACGGCTCGGTGAGGCGTTCGGGGAAATTGTCGATGATCAGCTTGACCGGATCGAGCACGGCGGCGATGCGCGGCGCCTTCTCGTCGAGATCGTCGCGCAGCGCGCCTTCAAAGACGCTCATGTCGATCCACGAGTCGACCTTGGTCACGCCGATGCGCTCGCAGAACAGCTGGATCGATTCGGGCGTGAAACCGCGCCGGCGCACGCCGACGATGGTCGGCATGCGCGGGTCGTCCCAGCCTTCCACATGGCCTTCGTTGACGAGTTGCAGCAGCTTGCGCTTGCTGGTGATCGCATAGGTCAGGTTCAGGCGCGAAAACTCGATTTGCTGCGGCAACGGACGCTTGAAGATGCCGGCTTCGGCGAGCTCGTTCAGGATCCAGTCGTACAGCGGACGGTGATCTTCGAATTCGAGCGTGCACAGCGAATGCGTGATGTTTTCGAGCGCGTCCGAGATGCAGTGCGTGTAGTCGTACATCGGGTACACGCACCAGGTGTCGCCGGTACGGTAGTGATGCGCGAAGCGGATGCGATAGATGACCGGGTCGCGCATGTTGAAGTTCGGCGACGACATGTCGATCTTCGCGCGCAGCACGTGCTCGCCTTCCTTGAACTCGCCCGCCTTCATGCGGCGGAACAGGTCGAGGTTTTCCTCGACCGAACGCTCGCGGAAACGCGACGGCGTGCCGACTTCGGTGGCCGAGCCGCGGTTCGCGCGCATTTCCTCGGCCGACTGACTATCCACGTACGCCTTGCCGCGCTGGATCAGCAGCTCGGCGAACTCGTACAGCTTGTCGTAGTAGTCGCTCGCGTAGTACAGATGCTCGGTGCGGTCCTTTTCCCATTCGAAGCCGAGCCAGCGCACCGAGTCGATGATCGATTCGACGTACTCGACGCTTTCCTTCTCCGGATTGGTGTCGTCGAAGCGCAGATGGCACACGCCGCCGTAGCTGCGCGCGACGCCGAAGTTCAGGCAGATGCTCTTCGCGTGACCGATGTGCAGATAGCCGTTCGGCTCCGGCGGGAAGCGCGTTTCGACGCGCTGGCTCCATTTGCCGGTGCGGTTGTCGTCGTCGATGATGTTGCGGATGAAATTGGATGCCGCGGGCGCGTCGTTGCGGTCAGCGTCTTTGCGTTCGGTATTCATGCGAGAAGATGAGAGTCCGTGGGGGCGCGTGATGCGCCCGCTTAGCCGTCAATTCTACCTGACGAGCCCGCTCGCGGCAGGCGCTTGCGGCGTGCAGCCAACGGCGGGGCGGGTCTGGCGCGGATGCCGCAGTCACCGAGGCAGGCGCGCGGGGCTGTAACAGGAGGTAAAACGGGTTGGCGACGCGCGCCGCGCCGACTTAGGATGCGCTGCTGCGCGCGGCCCGCGCACCCGCGCTGGGCCTTCGCGCGGGACGGGCTGCCTGAGCTGTCCACGCTGTTCTTCATCGCTTGCACGAGGCTCCTCTGCTCGTGCGCCATGCTCGCCTCGTTGCCGGAGTTCTCTCGGATGTCTATCCCGATGCACGGTGCGTTTCGCGCGCCATTTGCCCGCGCTTTGGCTAGCGCCCGATTTTCTTGCCGTACTCGTCGCGTGCTCGCTTCGGCGTGGTTTGCCGCGCTGGCCGTGAACGTGGCCGCGCCGCTGTCCGCCGCCGCGAAAACACCGCCGCCGAAGCCGGCCCTCGATGGGTCGGCCGTCGCCGCGCCGGACGGCTACAGCGCCGACACCGCGCAGCAGATCTTCGCCGAAGGCGGCAACGCGGTCGATGCCGCGGTCGCGATGGCCTTCACGCTCGCCGTCACGCGGCCCGATGCGGGCAACCTCGGCGGCGGCGGTTTCATGACGCTGCTGGTCGACGGCAAGCCGTATTTTCTCGATTATCGCGAGCGCGCGCCGCAGCAGGCGAACCGCGACATGTACCTCGACGACAAGGGCAACGTGGTGCCAGGCATGAGCACGGTCGGTCATCGCGCGGCGGCCGTGCCGGGCACTGTCGATGGTATGTGGCAAGCGCAGCGGCGCTTTGGCAAGCTCAAATGGAAGCAGGTGCTCGCGCCCGCGGTCCATTACGCGACCGACGGCTTCCAGGTCGGCCCGCGCCTGCAGCAGCGACGCGACGCGGCCGCGAAAAGTTTCGCCGGCAAGACCAATTTCGACGCCTATTTCGGCAACCTGAAAGCGGGCGCGACGCTGCGCCAGCCGGAACTCGCGCAGACGCTTGGGCGAATCGCGAGCGACGGCGGCCGCGAGTTCTACGAGGGCCGCACCGCTCAAATGATCGCCGCGCAGATGTACGGCCACGGCCTGATCACGAGCCAGGATCTGAGCCAGTACAAGGCACTCTGGCGCGAGCCGCTGGCGGCCGACTGGCACGGCTACCGCGTGATCACCGCGCCGCCGCCGAGCTCGGGCGGCATCGGGCTGATCCAGTTGCTGAAAATGCGGGCCGCTCTGCAGCCGGCGTTCGACGGTCTCGCGTTGAATTCGGCGCCGTACATCCATCTGATCGCGCAGATCGAGGATCGGGTATTCGCCGACCGGCAGCGCTATATCGGCGACCCGGACGCATCGCCGGTACCGCTCGCGAAGCTGATCGACGACGCCTACCTCGCGCAGCGCGCGGCCGAAGTCAAAGCCGGCGAAGCGCCCGGAGCGGCCCCGGAGAAGGCTGGAGTCGACGGCGCCGCGGCGACGGAGAAGGCGCAAACCACGCATTTCTCGGTGGTCGACAAGTGGGGCAACGCGGTGTCGAACAGCTACACGCTGAACGGCGATTTCGGCTCGGGCGTCGTGGTGGACGGCGGCGGGTTCCTGCTCAACGATGCGATGGACGATTTCCTGATCAAGCCGGCCGGCGCCGGGGCGACGGGCGCGTCGGGCGCGGCCTCGGCACCCGGCGCTGCCGATGCCGATGCCGAGCCGAACATGATCGCGCCGGGCCGCCGCCCGATTTCGTCGATGACGCCCACGCTGCTGCTGAAGGACGGCAAGATCGCGCTGGCGATCGGCACGCCCGGCGGCTCGCGCATCCTGACGACGATCTTCCAGGTGATGACGAATCTGTCCGACTTCGAGATGTCGCCGACGGACGCGCTCGCCGCCATGCGTTTCCATCATCAGCTGCTGCCGCAAAAGACGATCTACTTCGAGCCGTACCATCCCGCGCCGCATGAGCTCGCCACGCAATTGAAGGAGCTCGGCTATACAGTCGAGCAGCAGCCGTTCAACGGCGACGTGCAGATGATCCGCGTGAACGGCGCGACGCCCGAGCCAGCGAGCGATCCCCGTGGTGCCGGCGTGGCACGCGTGATACGGTAGACGCCCCGCCGCGCTATCCCGCGAGCGGGCCATAAGCCGAACACGGGGAAGCACGATGACCGAACAAGAACCAACCAAACTAGTACTGCCGGGCTATCTGGACTCCGGCCCAGGCCACTGGCAAACGCGCTGGCAAGCGCTCGATCCCGCGTTCGTCCGCGTGCGGATGCCGGACTGGGACCACCCTTCGCGCGACGCCTGGTGCCGCACGCTGGTCGCCACGCTCGATTCCCTGGACGCGCCGGTCGTGTTGGCCGCTCACAGTCTCGGCTGTCTGACCACGGCGTTCTGGGCCTCGCAGTACGCGAGCGCGGCGCAACTCGCGAAAGTGGCCGGCGCGCTGCTGGTCGCCGTGCCCGATCCGGCCGAAGCGCATTTCCCGCGGGACGCGACCGGCTTTGCGCCGGTGCCGCTCGAGCGCCTGCCGTTTGCGACGATTGTCGTGGCGAGCAGCGACGATCCGTATGGCGGCGTGCCTTTTTCACAAACCTGCGCGAGCGCGTGGGGCAGCCGCTGGATCGGCATCGGCGCGCGCGGCCACATCAACGCCGATAGCGGCCTCGGCGATTGGAACGAGGGGCGGGGCTGGCTGGCTTCGCTAGCGCGTGCGCGCTGAGTCTCGCCGCCTCGTTGATCAGATCACCGCTTTTCGCTTCAACTCGGCAATCGTCTGCGCGTCGTATCCGAGCAGGTCGCGCAGCACGCGCTCGGTATGCTCGCCGAGCAGCGGCGGATGGCTCAGCGCCTGCGGCGGCGTGCCGGTCATGTTGATCGGATTGCGCACGAGCTTGACCGTGCCGCCCGACGGATGCGGCAGAGCCACTTGAAGACCGCGCGCGACCACCTGCTCGTTGTCGAACACTTCGTCGAGGTTATTGATCGGCCCGCACGGCACGCCGGCCGCTTCGAGCGTCGCGATCCATTGCAGCTTGCCCTGCAGACGGACCATGTCCGCGAGCATCGGCACGAGCAGTTCGCGGTTGCGCACGCGCGCGGGGTTGGTTGCGAAACGGTCGTCGTCGGCGAGTTCAGGGCGGCCGCCCACCTCGACGAACTTGCGGAACTGTCCGTCATTGCCGACCGCGACGATGATCCAGCCATCGCTCGTCTGGAAGGTCTGGTAGGGCACGATGTTCGGATGCGCGTTGCCCCAGCGCACCGGCGGCTGGCCGCTCGCGAGGTAGTTCGAGTTCATGTTGGCGAGCATCGCGACCTGCACGTCGAGCAGCGCCATGTCGATGTACTGGCCTTCGCCCGTGCGGTCGCGGTGCGTGAGCGCGGTCAGCACGGCGATCGTCGAGTACATGCCGGTCATCAGGTCGGCGATCGCGACGCCGGCCTTTTGCGGGCCGCCGCCCGGCTGGCCGTCGCGCTCACCGGTAATGCTCATGAAGCCGCCGATGCCCTGCACGATGAAGTCATAACCGGCGCGCTGCGCATACGGCCCGGTTTGCCCGAAGCCCGTGACCGAGCAGTAGATCAGGTCGGGCTTCACCGCTTTGAGCGATTCGTAGTCGAGGCCGTATTTCTTCAACTGGCCAACCTTGTAGTTTTCGAGCACGACGTCGCTTTGCGCTGCCAGTTCGCGCACGATCCTCTGGCCCTCGGGCGACGCGATGTCGAGCGTGACCGAGCGCTTGTTGCGGTTCGCCGCGAGATAGTAGGCGGCTTCGCGCGTGTCCGCGCCGTCCGGCGTCCGCAGATACGGCGGCCCCCAGTGGCGCGTGTCGTCGCCGACCTCGGGGCGTTCGATCTTGATGACGTCGGCGCCGAAATCGGCGAGCGTCTGCGCGCACCACGGACCGGCGAGCACGCGGGTGAGATCCAGCACGCGGATGTGACTGAGAGCGCCCATATTCCTGAATGTCTCCTGATGGTTGCGGGCCGCGCGGCGAGCCGCCATGCGCCATTTCGCGCGAAGTTTCGTGGAAGTCATCTTAAGCGATTCCCGCTCGCGGGCGCAGTCAGCCGAACGTCATAGCGCCGTTCGGACGATCGGACACGCGAGCGTCGCAGCGGGCGCATGCCGTGCTGGCCGGATGGCCAGCACGCCGGCGCGCAGTGCCGCGCACGCGTGCCGATCCCGTATAATCAGTCGTTTAAAGAAACAGACAGTTGGCGCATCCCATCGACCGCCAGTCTTCGTCAGGAACCGTCAGGACCGTCCCCCGCACGCTATGAAAGCCGCTGATATCCGCGAGAAATTCCTCAAGTTCTTCGAATCGAAGGGCCATACGATCGTCCGTTCGTCGAGCCTCGTGCCCGGCAACGACCCGACGCTGCTCTTCACCAATTCGGGGATGGTGCAGTTCAAAGATGTGTTCCTCGGCGCGGAATCGCGTCCGTATTCGCGCGCCACGACCGCGCAGCGCAGCGTGCGCGCCGGCGGCAAGCACAACGATCTCGAGAACGTCGGCTACACCGCGCGTCACCATACGTTCTTCGAGATGCTCGGCAACTTCTCGTTTGGCGACTACTTCAAGCGCGACGCGATCCACTACGCGTGGGAACTGCTGACCGAAGTCTACAAGCTGCCGAAAGACAAGCTGTGGGTCACCGTCTACCAGGAAGACGACGAAGCGCACGACATCTGGGCGAAGGAAGTGGGCGTGCCGGTCGAGCGCATCATCCGCATCGGCGACAACAAGGGCGCGCGCTACGCGTCGGATAACTTCTGGCAGATGGCCGACACCGGCCCGTGCGGCCCGTGTTCGGAAATCTTCTACGACCACGGCCCGGACGTGTGGGGTGGCCCGCCGGGATCGCCCGAGGAAGACGGCGACCGCTACATCGAAATCTGGAACCTCGTGTTCATGCAGTTCAACCGCGACGCGCAGGGCAACATGACACCGCTGCCGAAGCAATGCGTGGACACCGGCATGGGCCTCGAGCGTATCGCCGCAGTGCTGCAGCACGTGCACAGCAACTACGAGATCGACCTGTTCCAGGCGCTCATCCAGGCCGCCGGCCGCGAAACCGGCGTGACCGATCTGACCAACAACTCGCTGAAGGTGATCGCCGATCACATCCGCGCGTGCTCGTTCCTGATCGTCGACGGCGTGATTCCGGGCAACGAAGGCCGCGGCTACGTGCTGCGCCGCATCGTGCGCCGCGCGATCCGCCACGGCTACAAGCTCGGCAAGAAGGGTTCGTTCTTCCATCGCCTCGTCGCCGACCTCGTGGCGCAGATGGGCGAAGCCTATCCGGAACTGGCGCAGGCCGAGCAGCGCGTGACCGACGTGCTGCGTCAGGAAGAAGAGCGCTTCTTCGAGACGATCGAGCACGGCATGTCGATTCTCGAAGCCGCCTTGGCCGATCTCGACGCCAAGGGTGGCAAGACGCTCGACGGCGAACTCGCGTTCAAGCTGCACGACACCTACGGCTTCCCGCTCGACCTGACCGCGGACGTCTGCCGCGAGCGCGAAGTGACGGTCGACGAAGCCGCATTCGACGATGCGATGGCACGTCAGCGCGAGCAGGCGCGCGCGGCGGGCAAGTTCAAGATGGCCCAGGGCCTCGAATACTCGGGCGCGAAGACCACGTTCCACGGCTACGAAGAAATCGTCTTCGACGACGCGAAGGTCGTCGCGCTGTATGTGGACGGCGCGTCGGTGCGGCAGGTGCAAGCCGGCCAGCCGGCGGTCGTCGTGCTCGATCACACGCCGTTCTACGCGGAGTCGGGCGGCCAGGTCGGCGACCAGGGCGTGCTCGCGAACGCCAGCACGCGCTTTGCCGTTGCGGATACGCTGAAGGTGCAGGCCGACGTGGTCGGCCATCACGGCACGCTCGAGCAGGGCACGCTGAAGGTTGGCGACGTCGTCAAGGCGGAAATCGACGCGGTGCGCCGCGCTCGCACGGCGCGCAACCACTCGGCCACGCACCTGATGCACAAGGCGCTGCGCGAGGTGCTCGGTTCGCACGTGCAGCAAAAGGGCTCGCTCGTCGACGCCGACAAGACCCGCTTCGACTTCGCGCACAACGCGCCGATGACGGACGAACAGATCCGCCGCGTCGAGGAAATCGTCAACGCGGAAGTGCTGGCGAACGCGCCCGGTATCGTGCGTTTGATGTCGTACGACGATGCGGTGAAGGGCGGCGCCATGGCGCTGTTCGGCGAAAAGTACGGCGACGAAGTGCGCGTGCTCGACCTCGGCTTCTCGCGTGAGCTGTGCGGCGGTACGCACGTGAATCGCTCGGGCGACATCGGCTTCTTCAAGATCGTGATGGAAGGCGGCGTCGCGGCCGGTATCCGTCGCGTCGAAGCGATCACCGGTGACAACGCGGTGCGCTATGTGCAGGAGCTCGAAGCGCGCGTCAACGCGGCAGCGGCCGTGCTGAAGGCGCAACCGGCGGAACTCACGCAGCGCATCGGCCAGGTGCAGGACCAGGTAAAGGCGCTCGAGAAGGAACTGAGCGCGCTGAAGTCGAAGATGGCGTCGAGCCAGGGCGACGAACTCGCCGGCCAGGCGATCGAAGTGGGCGGCGTGCATGTGCTCGCGGCAACGCTCGAAGGCGCGGACGTGAAGACGCTGCGCGAAACGGTCGACAAGCTCAAGGACAAGCTGAAGAGCGCGGCGATCGTGCTCGCGTCGGTCGAAGGCGGCAAGGTCAGCCTGATCGCCGGTGTGACCGCCGACGCCAGCAAGAAGGTCAAGGCGGGCGAACTGGTCAACTTCGTGGCCCAGCAGGTGGGCGGCAAGGGCGGTGGCCGTCCGGACATGGCGCAGGCTGGCGGTACCGAGCCGGCCAACCTGCCGGCGGCGCTCGCGGGCGTCAAGGGCTGGGTCGAAGCACAGCTTTGAATCTGATGGTCGGTTGAGTCCGGCTTGACGCGAAGTCGAGCCGGGTTCGACAAAGGGGCTACGCGGCGCGCCAGCAGAGTCGGCGCGTTGCGTGGCCCCTTCGTTTTTGCCGAAGCCGTTCGGCTTGCGTCGAACCTCTTTGCCGGCGCAGCGGATTCAACGATCAAACCACATTCGTATCCACGGGCGCCGCGGCATCCGCGTCGGCCGTCCCTTCCTGCGACGCGACCAGCGCGCGCCGCAACGCATTGAGCGCCGACGAAAAATGCCCGCGTCGCCACACCAGCAGCGTGTCGATGATGCCGATATCGGGCAACTCGTGCACCGCGATATTGCTCGTGTCGGGCTGCAGATCGAGCACTGAGCGCGGTGCGACCGCGACGCCCGCGCCGGCCGCCACGCACGCGACGATCGCGTGATACGAGCCGAGCTCCAGCACGCGCGCCGGCCGCACCCCATGCTCCAGATACCACTTCTCGATATACGCGCGATACGCGCAGCCGCGCTCGAACGCGATCAGCGTCGATAGCGCGATGTCGCGCACTTCGCGGATCGGCCGATGGCCGCGCGGCGTCAGCATCACGAGTTCCTCGCGGAAGATCGCCACGGTCTCGAACACATCGCCGAGCGTGGCGGGATCGAGCGGCGTTGCGACCAGCGCCGCATCGACCTCGAATTCGCGCACGCGCTCGATCAGCCTGCCGGTCGTGCCGGTCTCCAGCTCCAGTTCGACGGCCGGCCATTGCTGGTGATATTGCGCGAGCAGGGCCGGCAGACGCGTCGCCGCGACGCTTTCCATCGTGCCGAGGCGCAGACGCCCGCTCGGGCGATCCTCGCGCACCGCGTGACGCGCCTCGTCGGCGAGCGCGAGCAGCCGTTCGGCGTAGGGCAGCAGGGTCTCGCCGGCCGGCGTCAGCACGAGCCGGCGGCCGTCGCGGATGAACAGCTCGGTGCCGAGCTGCTCCTCGAGTTGCTTGATGCGCGTGGTCACGTTCGATTGCACGCGATTGAGCTTCGCCGCGGCGCGCGTCACGCCGTTTTCGCGTACGACCGCGCGAAAAATGGTCAGAGCGGCCAGATCCATGATTCTCTCCCGGCGATGAATGACATCCTAATTATTCATTTTTCGTGATCGAAAGGTCAAGCTAAGATGGATTCACCCCATCGCTGCCTGACCGTCCGATCATGAACGACCTTGTTTCCCACGCGTACTCGCGCTTCCACGAACCGCACGCGGCCCGGCGCGCGGCGCTCGCCTGCATGGCCGCGCTGGCCGTCGCGCTCGGGATCGGGCGCTTTGCTTTTACGCCGCTGTTGCCGCTGATGCTGCACGGCGCCGCGCTCGGCCAGCCGCACCTCGATATCCAGCATGGCGGCTGGCTCGCGTCGTTCAATTACGCAGGCTATTTCGTCGGCGCAATGACGTGCGCGGCGCTGCGGGCCGAGCCCGCGCGCATGGTGCGCGTCGGACTCGCCGCGACCGTGCTGCTGACGCTCGCGATGGGCGTCACCGGCCAGTTCTGGGTGTGGGCGCTGGTGCGCTTCGTCGCCGGCGCGGTCAGCGCGTGGACCTTCGTGTTCGCGTCGCAGTGGGGCTTGCGGCGGCTCGCCGAACTCGGCGCAAATGCGTGGAGCGGGGTCATCTACACCGGGCCGGGCGTGGGCATCGTCGGGACCGGCCTGCTGGTCAGCGTCGCGGGCGGCTATGGCGCAGTGGTCGGATGGATCGGCTTTGCGTTGATCGGCGCGGTGCTGACCGTGCTGGTGTGGCCGGTGTTCGGGGAGACGCGGCGCATGGGGGCGGCGAAGCCTGCCGTTGCGAGCTCCTCGACCGCAAAATCCGCCACCGGATCACGCGCAGGCGCAAACCCGCAGCCCCGTACGGCCGGCGTTCGGACGAGTCATGCCGTCCACCGCAGCGACGCATTCTGGCTGGTGCTGCTCTACGGTATCCCGGGCTTCGGCTACATCATCACCGCGACCTTTTTGCCGGTCATCGCGCGCCACGCGTTGCCGGGCTCGGCGTGGCCGGACCTGTTCTGGCCGATGTTCGGTGCCGCGCTGATCGTCGGCGCGTTGCTCGCCGCGCGTTTGCCCTTGCATTGGGACAACCGCACGCTGCTCGCGGGCTCGTATGTGCTCCAGGCAATCGGCATCGCGTTGGGCATCGTGTGGCCGACGGCGGGCGGTTTTTCGCTCGGCAGCATCCTGATCGGCCTGCCGTTTACCGCGATCACGCTATTCGCGATGCGCGAGGCGCGGCGGCTGCGCGGCGACGACGCGGCCGGGCTGATGGGTTACGCGACGGCCGCCTACGGCATCGGACAGATCGCGGGTCCGTTGGTGGCCGCGCCGATCGCCGCCCACACGGGATCGTTTGCGCTGGCGCTGTGGCTCGCCGCGGGCGCGTTGATGGCGGGGGCGGCAGGGCTGATCGCAGTGATGCGCGTGCCGCACGGCCCGCGCCGTGGTCGTATGCCGGATTGCGGTTGCAACTAGCACCGAAAACAAATCTCGCACGAGCGCACTAAAATGACCGCTTTCCGTCATTCCCTTGCGCCTGTCGCCGGGCGCGTCGCTCGACCATGCAACATTTCGCGTCCGACAACTATGCCGGCATCTGTCCCGAAGCGCTCGACGCGCTGATCGCCGCCAACAACAGCGGGCACGAACCGGCCTACGGCGACGACTCCTGGACCAACCAGGTCTGCGACCGTCTGCGCGACCTGTTTCAGACCGATTGCGAAGTGTTCTTCGTGTTCAACGGCACGGCGGCCAATTCGCTCGCGCTCGCGTCGTTGTGCCAGTCGTATCACTCGGTGATCTGCCACGACCTGGCACACATCGAGACCGACGAATGCGGCGGTCCCGAGTTCTTTTCAGGTGGCTCGAAACTGCTCACGGCGCCGGGCATCGGCGGCAAGCTCACGCCCGATGCGATCGAGTCCATCGTCACGCGGCGCGCCGATATCCACTATCCGAAGCCGAAGGTCGTCACGCTGACGCAGTCGACCGAGGTCGGCACCGTCTACAGCGTCGAGGAAGTGCGCGCGATCGCGGCGATCGCGAAGCGCCGTCATCTGAAGGTGCACATGGACGGCGCGCGTTTCGCGAATGCGGTTGCCGCGCTCGACGTGCATCCGTCGGAAATCACGTGGCGCGCGGGTGTCGACGTGCTGTGCTTCGGCGGCACCAAGAACGGTCTTCCAGTCGGCGAGGCGGTGGTGTTCTTCGACCGCGCGCTCGCCGACGATTTCGCTTATCGGCTCAAGCAGGCGGGACAGCTCGCATCGAAGATGCGCTTCATCTCCGCGCCATGGCTCGGCCTGCTCGACAACGACGTGTGGTTGCGCAATGCGCATCACGCGAACGCGATGGCGCGTTTGCTGGAGACGCGGTTGCAGGAAATCCCGGGCGTGAGCATCATGTTTCCGAGTGAATCGAACGCGGTGTTCGCGCAGTTGCCGCCGCATGCCGCGAAGACGATGCGCGCGCGTGGCTGGAAGTTTTACGAGTTCATCGGCGCGGGCGGTTGCCGGCTGATGTGCGCGTGGGACACGCAGCCCGAAACGGTCGAGCGTTTCGCCGCCGACGTGCGCGAACTTTGCGTCGCGTGATCGAAGACGCGTGAAGCTGCCGGAACCCGGGTAACAAACGGCGCCGCGACGCACCACTCGGCACACACGCAAAGCCGCTCCACTACGACCCGCCAAAAAACACGAAACAACGAGACGTCCCCCGCCATGACCGAGTACCGATTCTGTCCCCGCTGCGCGAAGCCTCTGACCGAACGCACCGACCCCGAGCACGACGGTGGCCGCGTCCGCCAGATCTGTCCCGACACCGAGTGCGGTTACGTTCATTGGAATAATCCGCTGCCGGTCGTCGCCGCGATCGTCGAGTACGAGGGCAAGATTCTGCTTGCGCGCAATGCCGCATGGCCCGAGGGCAGGTTCGCGCTGATCACCGGCTTCCTCGAAAACGGCGAGACGCCGGAGCAGGGCATCGCGCGCGAAGTGATGGAGGAGACATCGCTGCATACGGAGTCGGTCGAGCTGATCGGCGTGTACGAATTCATCCGCAAGAACGAGCTAATCATCGCGTATCACGTGAAGGCGCATGGGACGATCGCGCTGTCGCCCGAACTGCTCGAATACCGGCTCGTCGAGCCCGCGAAGCTGCGACCTTGGCGCGCGGGCACGGGGCAAGCGCTCGGCGAATGGATGCGGCGGCGCAATTTGCCGTTCGAATTCGTCGAGCGTCCGGGGTTGTGAAGCGCTGCGCCCACCGAGCCGCAACATTGGCCAGCACACAGACAACGCAGAGAACATAGAGTCAGCCCACGGCACAGCCATCGACGCATCACCGAATCGTTCATCCACGTCAATCAGCGGTCAACGAGCGCACGCTCAGGGAGAAGCAACGGCATGGCCTACATCTACTACCTGACCCATATTCATCTGGGCTACGACGCACTGTCGCAACTGTCGTCTGAGTGCGCGCGCATCGGCATCAAGCGGCCTCTGGTGATCAGCGACAAGGGCGTCGTCGCGGCCGGCATCGCGCGGCAGGCACTCGATGCGCTGAAGCTCGGCGACGTGCCGCTGTTCGACGACACGCCGTCGAATCCGACCGAGGAAAAGGTGCTCTCGGCGGCCCAGGTGTATCGCGACGAGCGCTGCGACGGGCTGATCGCGGTGGGTGGCGGTTCGTCGATCGATCTCGCGAAGGGCGTCGCGATCGCGGCCACGCATCCGGGGCCGCTCACGCAGTACGCGACGATCGAAGGCGGCAGCGCGAAGATCACCGACGCCGTCGCGCCGCTGATCGCGATTCCGACCACGGCCGGCACCGGCAGCGAAGTCGCGCGCGGCGCGATCGTGATCCTGAACGACGGCCGCAAGCTCGGGTTTCATTCGTGGAGTCTGCTGCCGAAATCGGCGCTGTGCGATCCGGGTCTTACGCTCGGCCTGCCGCCGGGGCTCACCGCGGCGACCGGCATGGACGCGATCGCGCATTGCATCGAGACTTTCCTCGCGCCGGCCTTCAATCCGCCCGCCGACGGCATCGCGCTCGACGGCCTCGAACGCGCGTGGCACAGCATCGAGCGCGCGTGCGCGGACGGCAGCGATCGCGAGGCGCGCCTGAATATGATGAGCGCGTCGATGCAGGGCGCGATGGCGTTCCAGAAGGGCCTCGGCTGTGTGCATTCGCTGTCGCATCCGCTGGGCGGTTTGAAGGTGAACGGCCGCACGTCGCTGCATCACGGGACGCTGAACGCGGTCGTGCTGCCCGCGGTGCTGCGCTTCAACGAGCGCGCGCCGAGCGTGGTGGCCGAGCGTCGCTATGCGCGCATGCGTCGCGTGATGGGGGTGCCCGAGCATGCGGATCTCGCGCAGGCGCTGTTCGACATGACCGCGCGACTCGGCCTGCCGACCGGCCTCAGGCAGATGGGCGTCGACGAAAGCATGTTCGACAAGGTCGTGCAGGGCGCGCTGCTCGATCATTGCCATCGCACGAATCCGCGGGAGGCGAGTGCCGACGACTATCGCCGCATGCTGACCGAGTCTTTGTGACCGAGCCCCGCCTCCTCGCATCCACCAACCGCCACGTCCGATGAACAAACCCGCCCCCGCCGGCCGCGCCGCGTATCCGCACTTCCTGTCGATCACCACGCGCTGGATGGACAACGACGTCTACGGCCACGTGAACAACGTCGTCTACTACAGCTATTTCGACACCGTCGTGAACGAGTATCTGATCCGCGCGGGCGTGCTCGATTTCGAGCACGGCGCGACGATCGGGCTCGTCGTCGAGACGCAGTGCAACTACTTCGCGCCGCTCGTGTTTCCCGATCGCATCGACGCGGGCTTGCGCGTTGCGCGGCTCGGCACGTCGAGCGTGCGCTACGAGGTGGGGCTGTTTCGCGACGGCGACGCCGCGCCCGCCGCGCAGGGGCATTTCGTGCACGTCTACGTGGATCGCGCGACGCGCCGGCCGGTGAACCTGCCCGCCGAACTGCGCGCGGCGCTCGAACCGTTGTGGGTCGCCGGGCCGGCGGACTAAACGCGTGCAGTCGTTCATCATCACTCTGCTCAACGGCCTGAGCTACGGGCTGTTGCTGTTCATGCTGTCGGCCGGGCTGACGCTGATCTTCAGCATGCTCGGCGTGCTCAACTTCGCGCATGCGAGCTTCTACATGCTCGGCGCGTACGTCGGCTTTTCGGTGGCGGCGCGCGCCGGTTTCTGGAGCGCGCTGGTAGTCGCGCCGCTCGTCGTCGGTCTGCTCGGCGCGGCGCTCGAGCGCTGGCTGCTGCGGCGCGTGCGCGGGCACGGTCATCTTCCCGAGCTGCTGCTGACGTTCGGCGCCGCGTTACTGCTCGGCGAACTCGTCAAGCTCGGCTGGGGACTCAGTCCGCTGTCGGCGAGGATTCCGGCCGTGCTCGACGGTCCGCTGTTCTCGCTGTACGGCGCGGTTTTCACGCGCTATCGCGCGTTCATGATGGCGGTGTCGCTCGCGATGGTCGCCGCGCTCGTCGCAATGCTACGGGTGTCGAAGACGGGCTTGATCGTGCGCGCCGCGCTCACGCATGCGCAGGCCGTCGAAGCGCTCGGCCACAACGTGCCGCGCGTGTTCACCGGCGTGTTCGCCGCCGGCACCGCGCTCGCCGCGCTGGCCGGCGTGATCGGCGCGCCGCTGTTCGTGATCGAGCCGGCGATGGCGGAGTCGCTCGGCTCGATCGTGTTCGTCGTGGTCGTGATCGGCGGGCTCGGGTCGCTGAGCGGGGCGCTGGTCGCGTCGCTGCTGGTGGGGTGCGTGCAGACGCTGGCGGTGGCGAGCGATCTGTCGCTGGGCGACGCGGTCTCGCTCGTCGGCGCGGTGCTGCCGCCGGAATGGGACGCGCTGACGCTCGCGCAAGTCGCGCCGCTGCTGCCGTACCTGCTGCTCGTCGCGATGCTGGCGATGAGGCCGCGCGGGCTGTTCGGACGGCGTGACGATCATGCATAGGCGGAGCGGGTCGTCAGATGCGGTGAAAGGCAGGGTGCCGCCTTGCAGGCCCGGCCGCGCGCTCGTGCCTTGGCTCGCGCTCGTCGCCTTTCTGGCCGTGCCGCCTTTCATCTGGCCGCACAGCTGGCTGTTCGCCTACCTTGCGCAAAGCGCGACGATGATCGTGTTCGCACTGTCGTACAACCTGTTGCTCGGCGAGACCGGGCTGCTGTCGTTCGGACATGCCGCCTATGCGGGGCTCGGCGCGCTGGTCGCCGCGCGCGTGTTCAACGCGACTGGCGTGCCGCTCGTGCTGCTGCCGTTGGTCGGCGGCATCGGCGGCGCGCTGTGCGGTGTGCTGTTCGGCTTTATCGCGACGCGCCGTGCCGGCACCGCGTTCGCGATGATCACGCTCGGTCTCGGCGAACTCGTCGTCGCGGCCGCGTGGACGCTGCCGGGCTGGTTCGGCGGCGAGGCGGGCGTCGCGATCGATCGCGCGAACGGGCCGCCCCTCGGCGGCTGGAACTTCGGTCCGGCGCGCGCGGCCTATGCGCTGATCGCGCTGTGGTGCGTCGTCGCGAGTGTCGCGATGTTCGCGCTCTCGCGCACGCCGTTCATGCGGCTCGCGAACGCGGTGCGCGACAACCCGGCGCGCGCGGCGGCGATCGGCTGCTATCCGCGCCGGGTTCGCTATCGCGTGGTCGTGCTGTCGGCGTTTTTCGCGGGCATCGCGGGGACGCTCGGGCTGATCAATATCGAACTCGTGTCGACCGAGAGCGTCGGCATGATGCGCTCGGGCACGGTGCTGATCGCGACCGTGATCGGCGGCACGGCGGCGTTCTTCGGGCCGGTCGCGGGAGCGATCGTGCTGACGTTTTTCAGCGTGGTGGTCGCGAGTGTCACGCGGGCATGGTTGTTCTATCTCGGGCTGTTCTTTGTCGTAGTCGTGATGGCCGCGCCGGACGGGCTTGCTGGCTTTGCGTCGCGGCAGGTGGCGCGGATTGCGGCCTATGGCTGGCGAGGTTGCCGGGCCGCCTATCTGTGGAGTGCGGCGGCGGGGCTGCTGTGGCTCGCGGCCATCGTGATCGCGGTGCAGTGGGCCTATGCGGCGCAGTTCGGGGCGGACGAAGGCGCGGCGTTTAGCGCATTGTTCGGCGCCGGTGCGGGTACTGATGTCACCGTCGCACCGACGCTGTCGCCGCTTCCTCTGGCGCTGACACTCGTTGCGCTCGCTGCCTTGGCTACGTTGTCCACACGCCATGCGCTGCGCGCGCATGCACGCGTCACCGCGCACGCACGCGCGGCACGATCCTCTGGAGCCGCACGATGATCCCCGCACTCGCGCTCTACGGCATCGAAAAGCGTTTCGGCGCGACACCGATCCTGCGCGGCGTCGATCTCGCCATCGAAGCCGGCGAGCGGCACGCGCTGATCGGCCCGAACGGCGCGGGCAAATCGACGCTGTTCAACCTGATCGGCGGCGGCGCGCGGCCGAGCGCGGGGCGTATCCATCTGTTCGGCGCGGACATCACGCGGCTCGCGCCGGCCGCGATCGCGCGCCGCGGCCTCGCGCGCAGCTTCCAGAGCACCAGCGTGTTCGCGCGGCTGTCCGTGTTCGACAATCTGCGCTGCGCGGCGCAGCTCGCCGAGCGCGATCGTACGCGCTGGTGGCAGCGTCTGACCGGCGCCGCCGCGATCGATGCGCGCGCTGCCGACGTGCTCGACGCGGTCGGCCTCGGCCCGCGCCGCGACGTCGCGGCCGGCACGCTCAGCTATGCGGAGCAGCGCGCGCTCGACCTCGGCATCGCGCTCGCGGGCGGCGCGCATACGCTGCTGCTCGACGAACCGACGGCGGGCATGAACCGCGCCGAGGCGGCGCGCGCGATCGAGCTGATCCGCGACACCACCGCGGGCCGCACGCTGCTGATGGTCGAGCACGACATGGACGCGGTGTTCGCGATCGCCGATCGGATTTCGGTGCTGGTGCAGGGGCGCATCATCGCGAGCGGGTCGCCGGCCGCGATTCGCGCGGACGCGGCGGTGCGGGCCGCATATCTGGGTGAGCGCTTCGATCCGGGCTCAGGCGCTCGGGCCGGTGATGAACCGGACAACGGGGCAGGCCGATGAGCGCGCTGCTCGACATTCGCGACCTGAACGCGTGGTACGGCGCGAGCCAGGCGCTGCACGGCGTCACGCTGAGCATCGAGCCCGGCGAAGTGATCGCGCTGGTCGGCCGCAACGGCTCGGGCCGCTCGACGCTCGCACGCGCGATCATGGGCCTCGTGCGCTGCGAGGGCGAACTGCGCTTCGCGGGGTGCTCGCTCGCGGGTCTGCGCACGTTCGAGATCGCGCGGCTCGGGCTCGGCTACGTGGCCGAGCATCGCGATGTGTTCGACGCGCTGAGTGTCCATGAAAACCTGCTGCTCGGCATTGCGCCAGTTGCCGCATCGCGTGCGCGCGGCCGCGCGCCGCGCTTCACGCTCGACGACGCGTATGCGCTGTTCCCGGTGCTCGCCGAGCGCAAGCGCACGCGTGCCGGCGCGCTGTCGGGCGGCGAGCAACAGATGCTGGCGCTCGCGCGGGCTCTGCTCGGAGACCCCGATCTGCTGCTGATCGACGAGCCCGGCGAAGGGCTCGCGAATCTCGTGATGCGGCAGGTCGCGGATTGTCTGCGCGCGTTGCGCGAACGGAGTGTCGCGATCCTGTTGATCGAGCAGCGGCTCGTGATCGCGCAGGACATCGCGAGCCGAGTCGCGGTGATGGGGCATGGGGAGATTGTGTTCGACGGCGCGCTGGCGTCGTTTTTGTCGCGTGACGATGTGATGCGGGAGTGGCTCGGAGTGGGCTGATGCGGGACTTTTCGAGCGCGGACTAGCTGATGGCGGAACTTGCATCCGCAGGAATGCGCCCATGTTGGGCGCACCAAATAAAAAAGGAGTCTTGCCAGGAACGGCAAGACTCCTTCCACACACTCGCTCAACAACTATTCGACTGACCGGTCTGCTGCTTTTTTCGTTACATGGTTATCAGAACTCGTAGCCAACCTGCGCACGTACACCTGCATCGCCAGTTGAAGTGACCGACATCGCAGCGTTGACGAGCCACTTGTTATTTCTCGAGCGATACGTGGCGCCTACCGCTGCTGCGCTACCACCCTTATAAGTCGCGCCTCCCGCCGCGACGATCGTTTTGCCCGGACCCGACGGCGTCATGTTCGGCATTGCCATTGCCGCTGCGATGCCTGCATAAGCGTTCTTCGCGACGTCGTTGATTGCCTGGTTGGTGGCGTTGATACGCTGATCGGTGTAGTTGTTGGCCTGCTGCACGCCCTGGGCAACCGAGCTGTTCATCTGACCGACATTGACCGCATCCGTGTCCGCCGTACCCGCTGCAACGTTGGTGATCTGACGCTGCTGCGTGGCCGAACCCACCGACACCGAGTTGTCGCGGTCCGTCGACGAACCCTGACCCAACGCCACCGAGCTCGCATTGGCGGCCTGCGAGCCCGTGCCGATCGCCGTCGAGTTGACGCCGCTTGCCGCTGCGTTGGCGCCGACTGCCGTCGCGTTGTCGCCCGAGGCTGCCGCGCCCGCTCCAGCCACCGTGCTGGCCGCACCGATACCCGGCGCTGCTGCGTTGACCACCGCGTCGTTGCCGCCGCCCGAAGACGAACCATTCGAGGCATCAGAATTCGAGCTGCCCGGCTGGACGTTGGACAGCTGGCTGCCCAGATTCCACACCTGCCCGTTAAGATCCGTCACCTGATCCTGCAACGCCGACAACTGGCCGAAGTTCACCGCGTCGTACTGGCTCGTGCCGTTGGCCACGTTGGTCAGGATCACCGGACCCGTGCTCTGGCCTCCACCCAGCGTCACGGCACCGAGGTTCACCGAGCCGTCAGCGCGACGGTCGTACTGCACCGCGGCCGACAACTGGGTGCCGACATCGCCCACCTGGGTCTGCAGCTTCGTGATGTCCTCCGTGTTCTGCGTCGTGCGACCGTCGAGGTTCGTGACGGCATCGCCCACGCTGTGCACCGTCGTGCCGCCTACGCTGTAGCTCGGTGCGCTGAGCGTACCGTCCGCGTTCACGGTCGAACCGCCGCCCAGTGCCTCGGCCGTGCTCGATGCCGCGCCGTACAGCTGGCTGCCATTGATCGCATCCACGCTCGATGCGTTCACTGCGCCATTCGCCACGCCCGTCACCGTGCGGTTACCCGCCGCGCCCGCCACGTTCACCACCGTGCCGTCCATGTCCTTCGCTACCGTGATGTCGCGCGTGTTCGCGTCCTGCTGTACCAGACCCACCGTGCCGTCAGCAAGCTGGTTCTGCACGTGCGTGATGCTGGTCGTGTTCTGTGCGATGTCCTCCGTGTTCTGCGTCGTGCGACCGTCGAGGTTGGTGACGGCTTCGCCCACGCTATACACCGTCGAGCCACCCACGCTGAACCTCGGCGCGCTGATCGAGCCATCCGCAAGCACGATCGAACCACCGCCCAGCGCCCGGGCCGTGCTCCACGCCGTGCCGTACAGCTGGCCACCGTTCACCGCATCCACGCTCGATGCCCGCACTGCGCCCGCAGCCACCCCCGTCACCGTACGGTTGCCCGCGGTGCCCGCCACGTTCATCACCGTGCCGTCCATGTCCTTCGCCACCGTGATGGCACGGGTGCTCGCATCCTGCTGCACCAGACCGGCCGAGCCATTCAACAGGCTCGTGATCTGCGACGTGTTCTGCGTGGTGCGGCCATCGAGGTTGATGATCGCATCGCCGACGTTGTCGACCGCCGTACCACCCACGTTGTAGGCAGGCGCCGCGATGGAACCATCTGCATTGACCGCTGCACCGCCACCGAGCGCCGTGCTCACGTTCCTGAGCTGCGACACGACGACCGCGTCCGAGTCTTGCGTGCCGGCCGCCACATTCGTGATCTGCCGCATGGCCCCTGCGTTGCCAACCGACACCACATCCGCGCGATCGGCGACCGAGTACGCGCCCAACGCCACGGAATTATCCGCATTCGCGGCCGCCAACGTGCCGATGGCTGTCGACATGTAATTCGTCGCGTCCGCTTCGTAACCAAGCGCCATGCTCCAGTCGCCAGCGGCGTTCGCGTATTGGCCGATTGCATTGCTGCCACTTCCGGAAGCAATCGAGTGCCAGCCAATAGCATTCGAAGCCTCCCCGGACGCGGTCGCCTGAATGCCAATCGCAGTTGCATTCAGCGCGTCCGCAAGGCTAGCCCCGCCGACCGCTGTTGTCCCCTGCGCCGATGCAGTCGCTCCGGCACCCACCGCGACGGAGTCCGGGGCTGTGGCAGAGGCGGAATCCGTGTCCGTTCCGGAGTAGGTCCCGTTGGTCGCCTCAACCGGCGTGCCGATCACGGCTGATGCGGCGGTCCCCGACACTCCTGCAAGCACAACCGCAGTGGCGATCGCTCCGGCCACAGTCCGTGACTTGCTTCGCTTACCGCGCGCCGACATTTTCTCGGAAGCTGCTATCCACGAACCGAGCGCTTCATTCCAGATGCTGATGTAGGACTTGTTCATGATGTGATTCCTATCGGAGTTAGATATAACGGTAGGTCTGCGAAGTAATCGAAGATTGTCGTCGCCCCTATTTGGCCCTCTAATATCAGCTATGGAAACAGGGGCAATAACGTGCTAGCAGGCTTGAGGCAACAGAAACAACCTGCAATGCCCGGATCAACCTGAAGCGTCTTCCGCGTCTTCTGCCAGATCTCTGAAACTGAGTTCAGTTTAGATTTTTGAGATAGAAACAAAATAAGCCGAGTCTGAGATGAGGGGTTGGTATGTCGACAGAACTGCTTGTTAATGCGGGGAAGCGCGCGACGTCAGATATTCCGTCGGCACGACGGCCAAAAGGGGCATTGCGTTTGATTGAGCAAAGAATCCCGGCAGACGCTTCAGCCCGCCCGAAGCCCCCGAATAGCCACTCCTGAAAGCTTTACAGCTCGGGGCAGATCCGCGCACGATCTGAGCAGGGTTCAGCGTGTAGCCGTTTACCTTCAACCCATCGAGCCCCAACGGTGCGACGAGTGTCCCGGTTTACAGATCGCGTTGAGCGAGCAGCAGGCTCTCAAGACAGAGGCAGCGGGTGGCCGAGATCGCGAAAGCGTTCGGCATGCGGTCGCTGTTCGCCGCCCACAAGGACCGCGACGGACTCGGGCCGCTCGTGCGCGCGCTCGATGATGCGCTGATCAGCGGGATACGCTTCGACGTGCTGTCAGGCGAGCCGCCCGCGGCCGACAATCCATTGATGCGGATCGCCGGGCGGCCGAATGTGATCGTGTCGCCGCATGTGGCGTGGGCTTCGGATGAGGCGCAGCAAAGCCTCGCGGATCAGCTGATGGGCAATATCGAACGCTTCGTGCGCGGTGAACCCGCCAACCTGGCGGTGTGACGGGCAGGGCCCTGACGGGCCCGCCGCGTCGAGGCCGACCGCGTCGAGTCACGAATGGTCAAGCATCCTTATGGATGATCCATTCGTGCGCCGGATCATTATGGAAGTGCCAGACCCGCTGGCTACCGGCCATCACGTTCAGATAATACGAGTCGTAGCCATACGGCACGATGACCGGGTGATAGCCGCGCGGCACCATCACGACGTCGTGATCCTCGACGGCCATCGATTCGTCGATATCGCGCGAGTCGGTGTAGACGCGCTGAAATGCGAAGCCTTGCGGCGGATCGAGCCGGTGGTAATAGGTTTCTTCGAGCGAGCTTTCGTGCGGAATGTTGTCGGTGTCGTGCTTGTGCGGCGGATAGCTCGACGCGTGACCGCCCGGCGTTCTCACTTCGACCACCAGCAACGACTCGGCCGGTTCGGTCTGCGGAAGAATGTCGCACACGTAGCGCGTATTCAGCGACTTGCCCCGCGTCGAGCGCTTCATCGACGCCGGCTCGATCAGCCGCGCCGGATATTCGCCCTTGGCCGGCGCGCTAGCGACACCAATTTCCGCGTCGCGGTTCGCGCGCACCGTCGCGCGCACGTTCGGCGGCAGATACACCGCGTACGGCGCCGCGTCTTCGAACACGCTGTCGCGCGAACCGAGCGAACTCCACGTCGTATCCGGCGTTTCGATATCGACCGCGCCGCTCAGCACGACGATGCACGTTTCGCGCGCCGGCTCGAACACGTACACGAGCTCTTTCGCGCCGACCCGGTACGCGGCGAATCCTACATAGCGCCAGCAGGCCGACTGCGGCGTGACGCGCGCGATCGTCTGGCCTTCGCGCTCTGCCTTTACCAATAAGCTCATGCTGCCTCCTTGCCGAGCGGCGCATCGACGAGCGCCCGCAAAGTTCCGTACCCCTTCTGCGCATAATCGAACGACGGCGCGACCACTGGGTCCTGCTCCGCCTCGACGACGAGCCAGCCGCAATAACCATGCCGCTTCAGCCGGTCGATCAGCGCCGGAAAATTGACCGCGCCGTCGCCGGGCACCGTGAACGCACCGGCGATCACCGCATCGAGAAAGCTCCAGTTGCGATTGCGCGCGAGCTTCATCACGGCGGGGCGCACGTCCTTGCAGTGCACGTGACAAACGCGCGCGATGTGCTTGTCGAGCACGGCCACCGGATCGCCGCCCGCGAACGTGATGTGCCCGGCGTCGAACAGCAGGCCGACCGCGTCGCTGGTGCGCGCCATCAACTGATCGACGTCGGCTGGCGTTTCTACATACGCGCCCATGTGATGATGATAGGCGAGCCGAACGCCGCGGCTCAGCGTATAGCGCGCGAATTCATCGACGCGTGCCGCGTAATCGGCCCATTGCGCGTCGCTGAAAAAGCGCGGCCGTTGATACAGCGGGCGCGGCGCGCCTTGGATCGAATCGGCGACTTCGCCATACACCATCACGGTCGCGCCGTTTTGCGCGAGCAATTCCAGATGCGGGCCGACCGCGTCGATTTCTTCCGCGACGCTGCGTTTGGCCAGTTGTCCCGAATACCAGCCGGACACGAGCGTGAGGTCGTATTGTGCGAGCAGCGTTTTCAGCGCTTGCGGCTCGCGGGGAAACTTGTTGCCGAGCTCGAAGCCCTGATAGCCGATCTGGCGACCCTCGGTCAGTGCGACTTCGAGCGGCGTCTCGCCGCCGAGCGACGGCAGGTCGTCGTTCATCCACGATAGCGGATTGATGCCGATGCGTACGTCGAAAGCAGTCATGCCGAAGTCCTCATGGTTCTCAGTCCTGATCGGCGCCCTGTGGCGGCGAAGACGGTGCGGATGGCGCCGCGCGCGCGGCGAGCTGCGCGTCGTACTTCGCGCGGGCGTCGCGCACTTCGATGCGCGTCGATACTTCGGGCACCGCGACTTCCCACCACCAGCCGCCGTCTTCGGTGGTGCGAGCCGGGTCGGTGTCGATGCTGATCACGTACGTGCCCTTGGCCGCGCGTGCGCGTTGCAGCGCCACTTCGAGTTCGGCGAGATTGCGCGCATGTTCGGCTTGCGCGCCGAGCGCGCGCGCATGCGCGGCGAAGTCGATGCGCGGCACGCCTTCCGGGCCGTGCGCGCAATCGTCGAGCAGATTGTTGAACGGTGCGCCGCCGCAAGCCTGTTGCAGTCGATTGATGCAGCCGAAGCCGCGATTGTCGAGCACGATGACGATCAGCTTCGCGCCGAGCATCACCGAGCTCGCGATCTCGCTGTTCATCATCAGATAGCTGCCGTCGCCGAGAATCACGATCACCTCGCGCTCGGGCCGCGCGAGCTTCACGCCGAGGCCGCCCGCGATCTCATAGCCCATGCACGAGTAGCCATATTCGACGTGATACGCGCCGGGCCGGCCCGCGCGCCACAGTTTGTGCAGCTCGGCGGGCAGCGTGCCGGCCGCGCAGACGACGATGTCGTCGGCCGGCGAGCGGGCGCTCGAACGCTGCACCGCGCCGATCACGTCGCCCTCGTAGGGCAGCACCGCGTCGCGTTGCGGCGCATGCGTGAGCGTTTGCACGGTGTCGCGCCAACTGGCCGCGAGCTTGTGCGCGCGCGCGGTCCACGCGCGCTCGGCGTGCCAGCCTTGCAGCGGCCCGGCGAGCGCATCGAGCGCGAGCTTCACATCGGCTTCGACGACGAAGCCGCGATGCTTGAGCGCGTCGAAGCCATTCGCGTTGATCGCGATCACGTCGGCTTGCGTGAACAGCGTGTTCGAGCCGGTCGTGAAGTCCTGCAGCCGCGTGCCGAGCGCGAGCACGCAATCGGCGTCATGCGCGAGCGCATTGGCGGCGGGCGACCCGGTCACGCCGAGCGCGCCCGCATTCAGCGGATCGGTCCACGCGAGCGAGCTTTTGCCGGCCTGCGTTTCCGCGACCGGCACGCCATGCGCGCTCGCGAAGCGGTGCAGCGCATCGGCCGCGCGGCTGTACAGCACGCCGCCGCCCGCGACGATCAGCGGCCGCTTCGCGTGCCGCAAGCGCGCGCACGCGGCGTCGAGATCGTCGCTACGCGGCGCGGGTGCATGAGTACGCACGACGCGCGGCGTGAAAAAGTCCTCCGGAAAGTCCCATGCCTGCGCCTGCACGTCCTGCGGCAACGCGAGCGTGACGGGGCCACACGACGCGGCATCGGTCAGCACGCGGATCGCGCGCGGCAGCGCGCTCAGCAATTGCGCGGGCTGAACGATGCGATCGAAGTAGCGCGATAGGGGCTTGAACGCGTCGTTCGCGGATACGCCGCCGTCGTTGAAATCCTCGAGTTGCTGCAGTACCGGATCGGGCGCACGCGACACGAAGATATCGCCGGGCAGCAGCAGTACCGGCAGACGGTTCACGTGCGCGAGCGCGGCCGCGGTCAGCAGATTGGTCGCACCGGGGCCGATCGACGTCGTCACGGCCATCATGCGGCGGCGAAAGTGGGCCTTCGCATAGGCGATCGCACTATGCGCCATCGCCTGTTCGTTGTGCGCCCGGAACGTGGGCAGCGCGTCGCGATGCTGATACAGCGCCTCGCCGATGCCCGCGACGTTGCCGTGGCCGAAGATCGCGAACACGCCGGCGAACAGCGGTTCGACGCTGGTGCCGTCTTCGCTGGCGACGCGTTGCGCGGCCAGATAGCGCACCAGCGCCTGTGCCATCGTCAGGCGAATCGTGCCGCCGGTGCGGACGGGCGCTTGCGGTGCGCCGCTGGTGGATGGACTGTCGTCATGCATGATGCCCTCGTTCATGCGGCCTGCTCCTGATGAGCGTGATGAGGTGTGCCATGCGCCGCCGGTTCGCCGCGCGCACTGCGCCACGCGGCGATCAGCGTTTCGAACGTGTGGCGCACGCGCGCGATCAGTTCGTCATCGCCGATTTCGCCGGCGAGCCACGCATGGCTCGGTTCGTGAAAGATCGTGCGGCCGACCGTGAAGCCGCGGCACGTCGCCGCTTGTGCGGCCGCACGAAAGCCTTCGCTCAACTGCTCGACCGCCGCCGACAAGCCGAGCAGCACGACGCCGCGGCAATATGGATCTCGCTCGGCGATCAGCGCGTCGATGGCCTGCCATTGCGCGGCGTCCATCGGTTCGAGCTTCCACCACTCGGGGTAGATGCCGAGGTTGTACAGGCGCTTCAACGCGCGATACACGATGTCCGGCCCCTGCGGCAGCGACGCATGCTTCGGCGGAATCACTTCGAGCAGCAGTTCGTGGCCGCTGGCCTGGGTCGCGTCATACAGCGCGCGCAGTTGCGCCTCCTGTTCGAGCCGCTGCTCGATCGGCTCATCCGGATGAAACTGCACGAGGCATTTGACGATGTGCTCCTGCGGCCACGCGATCAGCGTGGTGCCGATCGAGCGGCCATGATCGAACACGAGCGGCACGGAGCCGGGCAGCTCGACCGGACGGCCGATCCACCAGCCGCGGCCGGTCGCGGCATTCAGCGCGTCCTGACCATAGCGGTCGTCGATCAATACGCCGATGCGTCCCTGCAGGTTCAATGCGCGCTCGGTCTGCGCGACCGCTTCGACGAACAGGCCCTTCAACGAGGCAATCCGCGCTTCGTCGGCGCCGGTCTGCTGCGCGAGTTCGAAGAACGGGTTGCGATGATCGAATGCGAAACCGAGCACTTCGTGCCACGCTTTACGCGCCGGCGACACGCGATGCAGTCTTGCGAGCTTCGCATCGCGATCCGGCCGGCGCATGCGCTGCGGATCGGCCTGCGCTTCACGCAGGAAGTAATCGAGCTCGGCCGGGGTCGGCATCGCGGGGGCGCAGCCGTGGCGTGATACGACCAGCGCGCCGCTCGCATTCGCGGCGCGCGCGCAGGCCTCGAGCGGCTGATCGCGCAGCCAGCCTGAGAGGAAGCCGGAAGCGAATGCGTCGCCTGCGCCGAGCACGTTCAGCACTTCGACTTCGACGCCGCCATGAATCGGCGCAGCGTCGAGCGATGCAGGCACCTCGCCGTCGATGATCTGACAGCCGAGCGGCCCGCGCTTCAGCACCAGTGTCGCCGGCGTCACGGCGCGCACCATCGCGAGCGCATCGCGCAGGTCGGTCTTGCCGCCGGCGATGCGAATCTCTTCCTCGGTGCCGATCACCAGATCGAACAGCGGCAGAATCCGCTGCAAATGCGCGCTGACCCCCTCGCTCGCGACGAAACGCGTCTCCCCGTCGGCCTTGCCCGTCAGTCCCCACAGCACCGGGCGGTAGTCGATGTCGAGCACGGTGCGCACGTCGTTGCGGCGCGCGTATTCGAGCGCGCGGCGGCTCGTGCGATCGACCTGTGCGGTGGAAAAGTGCGTGCCGGTGATCAACAGCGCTTTCGACGACGCGATGAACGCCTCGTCGAAATCGGCCTCGTCGATCGCCATGTCCGCGCAGTTCTCCCGGTAGAAGATCAGCGGGAACGTGTCGCGGTCCTTCAGGCCGAGCAGTACGAGCGCGGTCAGCCGTTCGTGATCGACGCGCACGTGGCTCACGTCGCAGCCTTCCTTCGCGAGCGTCTCGGTCAGGAAACGTCCCATGTGATCGTTGCCGACGCGCGCGAGCATGGCTGCGTCAAGCCCGAGCCGCGCGCAGCCGAACGCGATGTTCGCCGACGAGCCGCCGAGATACTTCGCGAAGCTCGACACGTCTTCGAGCCGCGCGCCGACCTGCTGCGCGTACAGATCGACGGCCAGCCGGCCGAGGCACACGATGTCGCGGGCGCGCCCCGGCGGGAACCGGCTGCCCGCTGCGTTAGCGCTGGAGGTGCTGGAGTGAGCCATGAATAGTCCTGAGTAACAGTGCGCGGTGAGTGCGCGGCAGCCGGCCTGGCGAAACCCGTCGGGGCCGGTCGCACCGCGCGAATCGGTCAGATCGTCGCGCCTTCGAGTTCGCCGATCATCTTCTGCATCTCGGCGCCGCCGGCCATCATGTCGAGCACTTCGTCCTTGCTGATCGTCTGTTTGGTGAAGGTGCCGAGCGAGCGGCCGCGATTGAGGAGCGTGAACGAATCGCCGATCGGATACGCGTGGTGCACGTTGTGGGTAATGAAGATCACCGAGATGCCTTTGGCGCGCGCCTTATGGATCAGCTTCAGCACGTTGAAGCTCTGCTTGACGCCGAGCGCGGCCGTCGGTTCGTCGAGAATCAGCACGCGCGCGCCGAAGTGAATCGCACGCGCGATGGCCAGGCATTGACGCTCACCGCCCGACATCGTGCCGATCGGCTGATGCGGGTCGCGCACGTTGATGCCCATTTCGGCGAGCTTGTCGCGCGCGGTGGTGGCGCAGGTTTCGAGGTCCATTACGTTCAGAAAGCCGAACAGCTTTTTCTGCGGTTCGCGGCCCATGAAGAAATTGCGCGCGACCGACAGCAGCGGCACCAGCGCGAGATCCTGATAGACGGTTGCGATGCCGAGATCGAGCGCGTCTTTCGGCGACGTGAAATGCACCGGTTTGCCGTCCACCCGGTAGGTGCCTTTGCTCGGCTGATACACGCCCGCGAGCGTCTTGATCAGCGTCGATTTGCCGGCGCCGTTGTCGCCGAGCAGGCAATGCACTTCACCGCGTTTGAGCCGCAGCGTGATGTCGTTCAGCGCGATGATGTTGCCGAAATAGCGGCTGACATTTTCGAGCGACAAGATGATGTCGTCCGGGTTCTGTTCGGGGGTGCTCATCGTGAACCTCCGTCTAGCGCGATGCCGCGACGCGGCCGCGCACGTAGTGGTTGAACAGCACGGCGAACAGCAGCATCACGCCGAGGAACACGCGGAACCAGTCGGAATCGACGTTGGTGTACGTGATGCCGATCTGCACGACGCCGAAGATCAGCGCGCCGAAGCAGGCGCCGACCACCGAGCCGTAGCCGCCCGTCAGCAGCGTACCGCCGATCACCGCGGCGATGATCGCCTCGAACTCCGCCTGCAAACCACGGTCGGCCGCGGCCGAACCGATATCGCACACCTGCAGCACCGCATACAGGGCCGAGCAGAACGCGGTCAGCACGAACAGCGAGATCTTCACGCGACGCACCGGCACGCCGACGTTCTTGGCCGCGTTGGCATCGCCGCCGACCGCGAAAATCCAGTTGCCGAAGCGCGTCTTCGCGAGCGTGAACGCGCAGACCACGGCGAGCACGAACCACCACAGCAGCACCTTGGGAATGCCCGGCACGAGCGGCGCGCCGTTGTCGAGCATCTTCACGAGACCGAGGTGGCCGAGCCATACGAACAGACCTCGGAACGCGACACCCTGGAAGAACGTGTGCGCGAACCAGTCCTGACGCGCGACGTCGCCGACACCGGAGATGATCGTGCGATCGGCGAACATCACCGACAGCGCGAGCGTGAGGCCGCGCAGAATGAACAGAAACGCGAGCGTGACGATGAACGACGGCAGGCGCGTGCGCATCACCAGATAGCCGTTGAGCGCGCCGAGCAACATCGAGCCGACGAACGCGAACACGATCGCAAGCCAGATCGGCCAGTGGAAGTACATGGTCGGCAGCGCGACCATCATGCCGGCAAAACCGATCATCGAGCCGATCGACAGATCGAACTCGCCGGCGATCATCAGCAGGCATGCGCCGACCGAGATCAGACCGAGATAGGCGGCGACCTGCGACCAGTTCATCACGCCGTCGAGGTTGAACATCCCCGAGTTGCCGGCGGCCAGGCCGAACACGATGAACACCATCACGGTGCCGGCGAGCGCCGCGAATTCCGGTCGGCCGAGCAGATGGCGGAACCAGGATTCCTCGCGCACGCGTTCGTCGACGGCAGCGGCTTGCGAGGCGCTCATCGCGGCAGACTGCGCCGGGTCCTGAGGATCGGACGGCGGTTGCTTGCGGTGATGGGGATGAAACAGGTCGGCGACACCCATTGAAGCTCTCCTTGATACTGATACGCCCGCGACCGGCGAGTCGGCGCAATGCCTTGGGCGTTTGCGAATCCGTTGGGCGGCATATCCGCTAGGCGGCATATCCGCTGAGCGGCATATCCGCTGAGCGGGCGAGTGCCGGCAAGACGCAATGCGTCCCACCGGTCACTGCCTTTTCAACCTTGCCGCTGGCGCGGCGGCTTGATCGCGCGATGCGATGCCGCGCGTTCAGCGGTACTGACCCGCGTACTTCAGCACCTTGTCGACATTTTCTTTGGTAATGAAGCCCGGACCCGAGCCGATATTGCGCGGCCCATACGACGGTGCGAGCCCATAGGTCGCGAGACGCTCCTTGAACTTCGGATTCGCCTGCAGGACCTCGCGGATCTTCACGGGATCGGTGGTGTTGTTCTTCTTCGCGATCGCCAGCACGGCGACCGGGATATAGCCCTGCAAGTACGGTTGCTGGTCGATCGCGAACTGGATCGTGCCGTCCTGGATGCCCTTCGCGATGTCGCTATCGAAGTCGAAGGTCGCGAACCAGATCTTGCCGGCGACGCCCATCTGCTGCAGCGCCTTCAAGGTCGGGTCGGCCGACAGCGGACCGAGCGTCAGCACCGCCTGGGTATCCGGATGATTGCGCAGGAACGCGCTGACCTTCGACTGCACGCCGGTCGGGTCCTGGCCCACGTCGAGCGTCGAGGTCTTGAAGTTGGCGCCGATCGCTTCGGCGAAACCGCGGCAGCGTTCGAACGAAGCCGGGTTCGTCGCGTAGTGGTTCACGCACAGGAACGACTTGATACCGGCGGCCTTGGCCTTTTCGCCGGCGGCTTTGCCGGCCGCGAATTCGGGCTGGCCTACGTGCATGATCGCGCCGAGCTTCGCGCTTTGCTCCTCGGTGCCCGAATTGATGGTGACGAGCGGAATGTGTTTCTCGGTGACCTTCCCGATCGAACTTTTCAGCACGTCGAAGTCGGCGATCGATACGATCACGCCGTCGTAATTGCGTGCGGCCGCCTGCTCGACGAGACGCGCCATGTCGGCGATGTCGCCGTTCGGCGGGTTGCGGTAGTCGGTCTGAACGTTGAAGTCTTCGTCGGCCTGCTTGATCGCGTTCTTGATCGTGTTCCACCACGAGTCCGAATCCGGCGCGTGGCTGACCAGCACGAAGTGAGCGTCCGCCGCGCGGGCGGCCGAGGCCGCACCAAATCCCGTCGCCAACGTCAACGCCGTCACCAGAATCCTGAGCGTTGCCTTGCCTCTGCAAAGTCTCATTGTCTCCACCTTTCTCGGTCTGTCGTTCGTTATTGAGGGAGCGCCTGGCGAGTGGCTTGCCATTCCGATGACCCACACAACGAGGCCGAAGCGCCATCGCTCACGACCAAGAGTAGGTCATCTTCCGAAGCCTTGCAAAGAAAATTTCATGACAAATAAAAATGGAAAATACGTTCCATTTGATCGGGCGGCCGCCTATACTCGGCAACGTCGGATGCGCGTTGCGGCGGGCCGCGGGCGCGTCTGTCGCATTGCAGGAAACCCCGAGAGGCAGTCATGGCGGAACAGATCACCGAAGAAGCGTTGCCGAGCGTCGACGAATTGATGCAGCGCATCGCGGATACCTACGAGTCGCTGCCGCGGCAGTTGAAGAGCGTGGCGACGTATATCGAGCAGCATCGCTCGAGCGTGATGATGGATCGCACCAGCGATATCGCCGCGAGTTGCGGCGTGCATCCGTCGGCGGTCGTGCGCTTTGCGCAGCGGTTCGGCTTTTCCGGGTTTTCCGATCTGCAGGCGGTGTTTCGTCAGGCGTATACGGGGCAGGGCGTATCGTCGTCGAGCTATCAGCAGCGCATCCGCAAGCTGATCGACGAGAAGCCCGGCACGCTGTCGGGCGGCGCGGTCGCGCGCGAGTTCATCGCCGCGTCGCGCGGCGGCCTCGAAGAACTCGAAGCGGGCCTCGACGACAAGCAGTTCGACGCCGCCGTGAAGATGCTGCAGCAGGCCGACAACATCTACGTGATCGGCGTGCGGCGCTCGTTTCCGGTCGCGAGTTATATCGTCTATGCGTTGCAGCACACGCACAAGCGCGTGCATCTGGTGTCCGGCTTCGGCGGCATGTATCGCGAGCAGATTCGCAGCGTCAGGAAGGGCGACGTGGTGATTGCGATCAGCTTTGCGCCGTACGGCAAGGAGACGCAGTACTGTCTGCGCGTCGCGCATCATCATCAGGCGAAGACGCTCGTCATTACGGATAGCCAGCTATCGCCGCTCGCGCGCTACGCGAGCACGCAACTCTACGTGAAAGAGGGCAGCGCGTTCGCGTTTCGCTCGCTGACCAGCACGATCTGCCTGTGCCAGGCGCTCTTCATCGCGCTCGCGTACAAGCTCGAACTGAACGTTGAAGAATCCAACGACCCTGGAGGCTACGATGACTGACGCGGTAAGCACGATCGACGTCGCGGTATTCGGCGCGGGACGCATCGGCAAGATCCATGCGGCGAATCTCGCGCGGCAGCCCGGCGTGCGGCTCAAATACGTGGTCGACGTGAATCGCGAAGCGGCCGCCGCGCTCGCCGCGCAGCATGGCGCGCAGGTCGCGGACATCGACGGCGCGATCGGCGACGCTTCGATTGGCGCGACCGTGATCTGTTCAAGCACCGACACGCATGCGGACCTGATCGTCAAATCGGCCGCGCAGAACAAGCACGTGTTCTGCGAGAAGCCGGTCGATCTCACGCTGGAGCGCGCGCGGATGTGCGCGCAAGCCGTGGAGCGCGCGGGTGTGGTGTGCATGATCGGCTTTCAGCGGCGCTTCGATCCGACGTTTGCCGCATTGAAAGCGCGCCTCGACGCGGGCGAGATCGGCACACCCGAGATGCTCGTCGTCACGAGCCGCGATCCTGGCGCGCCGCCGGTCGACTACATCCGGCGCTCCGGCGGCATCTTCAAGGACATGCTGATTCACGACTTCGACATCTGCCGCTGGATTCTCGACGACGAAGCCGACACGCTGCACGCGACCGGCAGTTGCCTCACCGACCCCGCGATCGCCGACGCAGGCGACATCGATTCGACCGCGGTGACGATCCGCACGAAGCGCGGCCACCTGTGCCAGATCAACACCACGCGGCGCGCCGCATACGGCTACGACCAGCGCTTCGAAGTGCTCGGCAGCACCGGCATGCTGCAAGCGGGCAACATCCGGCCGACCGAAGTCACCGCGTACTCGGAAACGAAGGTATCGACCGACGTGCCCGAGGCGTTCTTTCTCGAACGCTATCGCGCGGCGTACGCGCTCGAGATCGCGCATTTCTTCGACGCGGTCACGCACGGCAAGCCGGTGCGCACGACCGTCGCCGATGGCCTGAAAGCGCTCGAACTCGCGGAAGCCGCGACGCGTTCATGGCGCGAGGGCCGCGCGGTCAGACTCGGCGAGGCCGCGTGATGAAGCCCGCCACGGAGCGCTTGCGGATCGGCATGGTGGGCCTTGGGCGGCTTGGCAAGCGGCATGCGGAGAATCTCGCGTATCGTGTGCCGGGTGCGACGCTCGCGGCCGCGTGCAGTCCGCTCGAAGAGGAACTCGCGTGGGCGCGCGATGCGCTGCCCGAGCCGCGTCTTTACGCCGATTACGCGGAACTGCTCGCCGATCCGCAGCTCGACGCGGTATGGCTCGTCACACCGTCGTCGCTGCACGCGCAGCAGATCGTCGACGCATTGCGCGCCGGCAAGCACGTGTTCTGCGAAAAGCCGCTGTCGCTTGATGTCGCCGAATGCGAGCGCGTGCTGGCCGAAGCGGCGCGCTATCCGCATCTGCAAGCGACGCTCGGCTTCATGCGCCGCTTCGATCCGAGCTACCGCGACGCGTTCGATAAAATCGCCGCCGGCCAGATCGGCCGGCCGTTCCTCGTGCGTTCGCAGACCACCGATAAAAACGACAACGACGGTTTTTTCGTGCGCTTCGCGGCCACCTCGGGCGGCATCTTTCTCGACTGCACGGTGCACGACATCGACGTCGCCCGCTGGCTGCTCGGCAAGCCGCGCGCGACGCGCGTGTTCGCGGCGGGCACGATTGCGTTGCACGAGGGTCTGCGCGAATTCGGCGACGTCGACAACGGCGTTGCGATCTGCGAATTCGAGGGCGGCAAGCTCGCGATGTTCTACGCGTCGCGCACGCAGGCGCACGGCAACGATACGCATAGCGAAGTGCTCGGCACCGCGGGCGCATTGACGATCGGCCGCAATCCGCGCGCGAACCGCGTCGAGATCTATGACGCGACCGGCATCCGCAACGAATGCACGCCGAACTTTTTCGACCGCTTCGAGGACGCGTTTCTGCACGAGGCACGCGCGTTCGTCGCATCGGTGCAGAAAGGGCCGGGGAACGGTGATGCGGCACGGAGTGGCGCGACGCTCGCCGATGCGCTCGAAGCGACGCGTATCGGCGTCGCGCTGCGCGAGTCGCTGCAAAGCGGCGGGGCGGTGACGCTGTAGCGGTGTGTGCTGCCCGGCGCCGCCGCGCCGCCTGCTGTAGAATTTGACCCTCTGTCCGGCGTCGTCAGCGACGCCTCGTCCCGAAGGTCATCGTCGATGCAAATTCAGATTCACAAGGAAGTCGATGCGCGCGGGCTCATGTGCCCGCTGCCCATCCTGCGCGCCAAAAAAGCGCTCGCCGACATGGAAAGCGGCCAGATTCTCAAGGTGCTCGCCACCGATCCGGGCTCGCAGCGCGATTTCGCCGCATTCGCGAAGCAGACGGGCAACGAGATCGTCGAAAGCTCGGCGCACGACAAGGTATTTACGTTTCTGATGCGGCGCCGTTGAGCGGCATCCGGTAAAACTGTCCGTCCGATGTAAAAAAGAAGGCGCTGTCCCCATTATTCGGGGTACAGCGCCTTCTTCGTTTCAGCCTGACCTTGGCGTCAGCCTTCGAGCACCGGCGAGCGGGTACGCAGGTACTCTTCGAAATCGGAGGCCACTTCCGGGTGACGCAGCGCGAACTCGACGGTCGCCTTCAGGTAGCCGAGCTTGCTGCCGCAGTCGAAACGCGTGCCGTGATACTTGTACGCGAGCACCTGTTCATCGGCGAGCAGCGACTGGATCGCGTCCGTCAGTTGCAATTCACCGCCGGCGCCCGGTTTGATCGAGCGCAGGTGATCGAAGATGCGCGGCTTCAGCACATAGCGGCCGACCACGCCGAGGTTCGACGGCGCCACGCTCGGCTCCGGCTTTTCGACGATGCCCGACATCTTGATGATCGAATCTTCCCATTCCTTGCCATCGACGATGCCGTACGACTTCGTGTCTTGCGGCGGGATCTCTTCGACGCCGATCACCGAGCTGTGATAGTGATCGAACACCTCGATCATCTGCGTCATCACGGGCGGCGTGCCGTACAACAGGTCGTCCGCGAGAATCACGGCAAACGGGTTGTCGCCGACCAGCTTCTCCGCGCACAGCACCGCGTGGCCGAGGCCCAGCGCTTCGGCCTGGCGCACGTAGAAGCAGTCGACGTGGCTCGGCTTGATGCTGCGCACGAGTTCGAGCAGCTTGTCCTTGCCGCGTGCTTCGAGTTCGGCCTCGATCTCATAGGACTTGTCGAAATGGTCTTCGATCGCGCGCTTGCTGCGGCCCGTGACGAAGATCATTTCGGTGATGCCGGCCGCCATGGCTTCTTCGACCGCGTACTGAATCAGCGGCTTGTCGACGATCGGCAACATCTCCTTCGGGCTAGCCTTCGTGGCGGGGAGGAAGCGGGTGCCAAGTCCTGCTACCGGAAAAACCGCCTTCGTAACTTTTAGCATGTGAATACCCTGAGTCCTCTGGTTTAAATCCTTGCCCGCCGTTGAGGACGGCGGGCGCGTCGATCAGGCCGGCAAGCGAGCCAGTTGGGCTTTCAGTTTGCCGACGGTGGCTTCGAAATCGGCCAGCCGCTTCTGCTCCTGTTCCACGACCGCCGCCGGCGCCTTCGCGACGAACGCCTGATTTTGCAGCTTACCGTTGCATTTCACGATTTCGGCGCTCAACCGCGTGATCTCCTTCGACAGGCGTTCGCGTTCGACCGCCGCATCGATTTCGACCTTCAAAACGAGCTTGTCCGTTCCTACGATAGCAATTGGCGCGCCATCCGCCTGAGCATCGAGCGCGGCCTCGTCGGCGATGATCTGCACTTCGGACAGACGCGCAAGCGCCTGAGCATAAGGCGCGAAAGTACGAAGACACTCCGCGTTGCCGGTGGCGAGCAACGGCACCTTCACCGCCGGCGACAAATTCATTTCGCCGCGCAGATTCCGGCATGCATCGATCACCGCTTTGAGGTCGCTCGCCCACTTCTCGGCGTCTTCATCGAGCTTCGAAGGCTCCGCGATGGGGTACTGCTGCACCATGATGGACGCCTCGCCCTCGGCCTTGCCTTCCGGGTAGCGTCCCGCGAGCGGCGCCACTTTCTGCCACAGCGCTTCGGTGATGAACGGGATCACCGGATGCGCGAGGCGCAGCACCGTTTCGAGCACACGCAAAAGCGTGCGACGCGTGGCACGCTGCTGGTTCGGCTGCCCCGTCTGGATCTGCACCTTGGCGAGCTCGACGTACCAGTCACAATATTCGTCCCAGACGAACTTGTATATGGCGTTGGCCACATTATCAAAACGATAGTCCGAAAAGCCCTTGGTGACTTCCGCTTCGACGCGCTGAAGCTGCGACACGATCCAGCGGTCGGCCTGCGAGAAATGCAACTGGCCTTCTGGCCCGCATTCACCACATTGCGCCGGTTGGCCGAAACCGCAGTCATGGCCTTCGCAGTTCATCAGCACGAAGCGGGTGGCGTTCCACAGCTTGTTGCAGAAGTTGCGATAGCCTTCGCAGCGCGCAAGGTCGAAATTGACGTTGCGGCCGAGCGTGGCCATCGACGCCATCGTGAAGCGCAGCGCGTCGGTGCCGAACGCCGGAATGCCGTCCGGAAACTCCTTGCGGGTCTTCTTCTCGATCGACGCGGCCTGCTTCGGATTCATCAGGCCGGTGGTGCGTTTAGCGACGAGCGCGTCGAGGTCGATGCCATCGACGATGTCGATCGGGTCGAGCGTGTTGCCCTTGCTCTTCGACATCTTCTGGCCTTCGGCGTCGCGCACGAGGCCGTGCACGTAGACCGTGTCGAACGGCACTTTGCCCGTGAAGTGCGTGGTCATCATGACCATGCGCGCGACCCAGAAGAAGATGATGTCGAAGCCGGTGACGAGCACCGACGACGGCATGAAGTGCTTCAGTTCTTCCGTTTCGTTCGGCCAGCCGAGCGACGAGAACGGCACCAGAGCCGACGAGAACCACGTGTCGAGGACGTCTTCGTCGCGCTTCAACGCGCCCGAGTAACCGGCAGCGGTGGCCTTCGCGCGCGCATCTTCTTCGGTCTTCGCGACGAACACTTCGCCGTTCTCGCCGTACCACGCCGGAATCTGATGCCCCCACCACAGCTGACGCGAGATGCACCAGTCCTGGATGTTTTCGAGCCACTGGTAGTACGTGGCGGTCCAGTTCTCCGGCACGAATTTGATCTGGCCGTTGCGCACGACGTCGAGCGCGGTCTCGGCGATCGACTTGCCCGGATTGAACGTACCTTCGGGTGCCGGCTTGCTCATCGCGACGAACCACTGGTCGGTCAGCATCGGCTCGATCACGACGCCGGTGCGGTCGCCGCGCGGCACCATCAGCTTGTGCGGCTTGACCGATTCGAGCGCGCCGAGCGCTTCGAGATCCGTGACCACCAGCTTGCGGGCTTCGAAACGGTCGAGGCCACGGTATCTTTCGGGCGCGTTGTCGTTGATCCTCGCGTCGAGCGTGAGGATTTCGATTTGCGGCAGCTTGTGACGCAGGCCGACCTGGTAGTCGTTGAAATCGTGCGCGGGCGTGACCTTGACGACGCCGGTGCCGAACTCGCGGTCGACGTAATCGTCGGCGATGATCGGCACTTCGCGGTTCGACAGCGGCAGCGTGACGGTCTTGCCGATCAGGTGGGCGTAGCGCTCGTCTTCCGGGTGCACCATCACGGCGGTGTCGCCGAGCATGGTTTCCGGACGGGTGGTGGCGACGGTCAGATGGCCCGAGCCGTCGGTCAATGGATAGTGGATGTGCCACAGGTGGCCGTTTTCTTCTTCGCTGACCACTTCGAGGTCGGACACGGCGGTGAGCAGCACGGGGTCCCAGTTCACGAGCCGCTTGCCGCGATAGATCAGGCCCTGTTCATACAGACGCACGAACACGTCGCGCACGGCGGCCGACATCTTGTCGTCCATCGTGAAGTATTCGCGCGACCAGTCGATCGACGCACCGAGACGACGCACCTGATTGGTGATGGTCGAGCCGGACTGCTGCTTCCACTCCCACACGCGTTCGACGAATTTTTCACGGCCGAGGTCGTGGCGCGACACGCCTTGTGCGTCGAGCTGACGTTCGACGACGATCTGCGTGGCGATGCCCGCGTGGTCGGTACCCGGCACCCACAGCGTGTTTTCGCCGAGCATGCGGTGATAGCGGGTGAGACCGTCCATGATGGTCTGGTTGAACGCGTGGCCCATGTGCAGCGTGCCCGTGACGTTCGGCGGCGGCAGCTGGATCGAGAAATCCTTGCGGTTCGCGTCGAAGGAGGGCGCGGCGTAGGCGCGCTTTTCCCATTCAGGGCCCCAGTGGGCTTCGATGGTGTGGGGTTCGAAGCTTTTTGCAAGCGTCGAGGTCGGGTCGCTCGGGGTGTCGCTCATGTTTCTGGTTTAAAGGCTGGATTTTGGAGGCGGAGAATGGTTGATTATAGCTGGCGAGCACTTTTTGCCTGCCGGCGGGTTGGTTTGTCGTTGTTCTGGCTTTTTTGGCCTTTCCTTGCTGGCTTGTCGGTCTATTAGCGTTGCCCCTGTGCGGGGCGGCACCTACTTTCTTTGCTGCTGCAAAGAAAGTAGGCAAAGAAGACAGCTCAAACCGCTAACTCTTAAGCGGGTCCCTCGGTCCGCGCGAGGTAGTGGTGCATCTGGAATCCGTGCTCCCGCACATTCCGCGTTCGTGACACGGCAGTCATTCTTCCGGCGGCGCTGCGCGCGCCGAATCCCCGCTCCAAAACCACTCGTTGTTTCGGCGCCTCGCCGAGGCGCAGCCGAGGGCCCCCCGCTGCGCGGGCAAGCCCGCCGGTTTCCCCGGCAGACCCGTCCGCGACGCACGCAGTGCGGAGTGGGATGAATGACGGCTTTGTCACTGCCGTCGAATGCGCGGGGGCACGGATTCCAGATGCACCACTACCCCTGCCAAGCCAAGGGACCCGCTTATGAGCTGGCGGTTTGAGCTGTCTTCTTTGCCTACTTTCTTTGCAGCAGCAAAGAAAGTAGGTGCCGCCCCGCACAGGGGCAACGCTAATAGACCGACAAGCCAGCAAGGAAAGGCCAACAAAGCCAGAACAACGACAAAAAAGCGCCGCCCCCGCCGGGGCATATAATGTCCCCCGAACTGCGCTCCGCGAAAAAAATGCCTGACCTCCTCTCCAATCTAAACCCCGAACAACACGCCGCCGTAACGCTCCCGAATGAGCCCGCCCTGATCCTGGCGGGCGCCGGCAGCGGCAAAACCCGCGTCCTGATCACCCGCATCGCGTGGCTGATCCAGCAAGGCCTCGCGTCCCCCGCGACCGTCCTCGCGGTGACCTTCACCAACAAAGCCGCCCGCGAAATGATGGCGCGCCTCTCGGCGCTCTTGCCGATCGACACGCGCGGCATGTGGATCGGCACGTTCCACGGCCTGTGCAACCGGATGCTGCGCGCGCATCACCGCGACGCCGGGCTGCCCGCCACGTTCCAGATTCTCGACACCGCGGACCAGCTGTCGGCGATCAAGCGTCTGATGAAGGGCCTCAACATCGACGACGAAAAGTACCCGGCGAAAAATCTCCAGTACTTCATCAACAACGCGAAGGAGCAGGGCCTGCGCCCCAAAGACGTCGACGCCACCGACAACTTCAACCGCAAGTTCGTCGAGCTCTACGAAGCCTACGATCAGCAATGCCAGCGCGAAGGCGTGGTCGACTTTCCCGAACTGCTGCTGCGCTGCTACGAGCTGCTCGCGCACAATCCGCCGCTGCGCGCGCATTACCAGGCGCGCTTCAGGCACATCCTGGTGGACGAGTTTCAGGACACCAACAAGCTGCAATACGCGTGGCTCAAGCTGCTCGCGGGTCAGCACAACGCGATCTTCGCGGTCGGTGACGACGACCAGTCGATCTACGCGTTCCGCGGCGCGAACGTCGGCAACATGCGCGACTTCGAGCACGAGTTCAACGTGCGCAATCTGATCAAGCTCGAGCAGAACTATCGCTCGCACGGCCACATTCTCGATGCGGCGAACCAACTGATCGCGAACAACTCGCGCCGCCTCGGCAAGAATCTGCGCACCGACGCAGGCCACGGCGAACCGGTGCGGGTCTACGAATCGGCGACCGATTCGCAGGAGGCCGGCTGGATCGTCGAAGAGATCCGCGCGCTGATCAACACCGGCCTGTCGCGCAGCGAAATCGCGGTGCTCTACCGCAGCAATGCGCAGTCGCGCACGATCGAGCACACGCTCGTCAACGCGGGCATCGCGTACCGCGTGTACGGCGGCCTGCGCTTTTTCGAGCGTCAGGAAGTCAAGCACGCGCTTGCCTATCTGCGCCTGATCGACAACCCGAACGACGACACCGCGTTCGGCCGCGTCGTCAATTTCCCGACCCGCGGCATCGGCGCGCGTTCGATCGAACAGCTCGCCGACGCGGCGCGTCTGTACAACTGCTCGATGGCTGCGGCGATTCCGTACGTCGCGGGAAAGGCGGGCTCGAGCCTCGCCGCGTTCGCGAACCTGATCGGCAAGATGCGCGCCGACACGCAGCAGATGAGCCTGCCGGAGACCGTCGAGTACGTGGTCCGCGCGAGCGGTCTCGCCGACTTCTATCAGAACGAGCGCGAAGGCCAGGAGCGGCTCGAGAACTTGCAGGAACTCGTCAACGCGGCCGCCGCGTTCGTCAGCGAGGAAGGCTACGGGCTCGATACGCCCGCGCGCTCGATCCCGCTGCGCCCAGGCGCCAGCGCCGCGCCCGAACTCGCGGTCGCGACCGACGATCCGAACACGGTGGTCCTCGACGCCCCGGGCATCGCCGATCCCGCACAAAACCCCGACACGATGACGCCGCTCGCGGGCTTCCTGTCGCACGCGTCGCTCGAAGCGGGCGACAACCAGGCGCAGGCCGGCCAGGAAGCGGTGCAGCTGATGACGGTGCACGCGGCAAAGGGGCTCGAATTTACCGCGGTGTTCATCACTGGTCTCGAAGAAGGGCTGTTCCCGCACGAGAACAGCGCGATGGAGGCGGACGGCCTCGAAGAAGAGCGGCGTCTCATGTATGTCGCGATCACGCGCGCGAAGGAGCGGCTGTATCTGTCGTTCGCGCAGAGCCGGATGCTGCACGGTCAGACCCGCTACAACATCCGCTCGCGTTTCTTCGACGAATTGCCGCAGGAAACGCTGAAGTGGCTCACGCCGAAGGTCGAGGCGGGTTCGCGCTGGGGCGGCCGCTCGGACAACGCCGGCTACGGGCGCGACTGGTTTGCGCGGCCGGGCTACGGCGGCGGTTCGGCGGCGGCGGTGACCTCGGCACCGGCGCCCGCCTTCGCGAACGAGCAGCGCGCGGCCGAAACGGGCTTTCGCGTCGGCCAGCAGGTGTTCCACACGAAGTTCGGCGAAGGCACGATCACCGCGCTCGAAGGCAACGGCACCGACGCGAAAGCGCAGGTCCGCTTCAAGCGGCACGGCGAAAAGTGGCTGGCGCTGGCGGTAGCTAAATTGCAGGCGGTCGAATGAGCATGCCCTTCAACGTCAGCCACGGTGCACGGCGACCGCTCGGCATTCTGGCCGCGTTGCCGCAGGAACTCGGCGACCTGATCGAAGCGATGCGCGCCGAGTCCGGCGTGCGCACGGTCAAGTACGGCCAGCGTGACTACCACGTCGGCACCGTGCACGGCACGCCGTGTGTCGTCACGCTAGCGCGCGTCGGCAAGGTTGCCGCGGCCGCGACGGTCAGCGCGCTGATTCACGCGTTCGATGTCGAAGCCGTGGTGTTCACCGGTGTCGCGGGTGGCGTTGGCGTCGATGTGCATGTCGGCGATATCGTCGTCGCGAGCACGCTGATGCAGCACGATGTCGACGCGTCGCCGCTGTTTCCGCGCTTCGAGGTGCCGCTGCTCGGCATGTCGCGCTTCGCCGCCGATGCGGCGCTCGCCGATCGTCTCACGCTCGCATGCGAGCAGTTCGTCGCCGAAGAGGGCGCGGCATGCGCGGCCCGGTTCGGCACGCGCGAGCCGCGCGTGCATCGCGGCTTGATCGTCAGCGGCGATCAGTTCGTCGCGAGCGCGGCGGCCGTCGCGGCGCTGCGCAACGCGCTGCCCGACGCGCTCGCGGTCGAGATGGAGGGCGCGGCGATCGCGCAAGTCTGCTACGAGTACGGCGTGCTGTGCGCGGTCGTGCGCACGATCTCCGATACCGCCGACGACCACGCGCCCGGATCGTTCATGTCGTTTCTGACCGGCATCGCGGGCACGTATTCGAACGCGATCCTCGCGCGCTTTCTGGGCACGCGCCACGCCGCGGGCTGAGCGCCCGCTGGTTTATTTCTTCGTGCCGTCGCCGAGCGCGTCGCGCACCTGCTGTAGCGCGGCCGGATCTTCGATCGTCGGCAGGTCGCCGGGCTCGCGTCCCTCGGCGAGCGCCGCGATAGCGCGGCGCAATAGCTTGCCGGAGCGCGTCTTCGGCAGCATCGATACCATCACTACGCGTGCGGGCCGCGCAATCGAACCGAGATGGCGGTCGACCGTCATCGTCAGCTCGGCCGCAAGCCGCGCGCGCTCGCTCGGGTCGCCTTCACTTTGCGCGCCGCGCAGCACGACGAAAGCCATCGCCGCCTGACCCTTGACCGGATCGGTCACGCCGACCACCGCGACTTCCGCGACGGCCGCGTGGCTCGACAGCGCCTCCTCGATCTCGCGCGTGCCGAGCCGATGGCCCGCGACGTTGATCACGTCGTCGGTGCGGCCGAGGATCGTCACGTAGCCCTCTTCGTCCTGCACCCCCCAGTCGAACGTCGAATAGACCTGCTGGTTCGGCACGCTCGACCAGTAGGTGCCGACGAAGCGCTTGTCGTCGCCCCACACCGTCGACATGCAGCCCGGCGGCAGCGGATAGTCGAGCGTCAGCACGCCTTTCTCGCCGGGCGCACAGGGCTCGCCGGTCAACTCGTCGCGCACGGTCAGGCTATAGCCGACCGACGGCACGCCCGGCGAGCCGAGCTTGGTCGGCAGTACCTCGATGCCACGCGGAATCGCGAGCATCGGCCAACCGGTTTCGGTCTGCCAGTAGTTGTCGATCACCGGCTTGTTCAGCGCGGTCGAGATCCATTCGGCGGTCGGTTCGTCGAGCGGTTCGCCGGCGAGAAACAGCGTGCGCAGGCTCGACAGATCGGCGGCCTTCATCAGCGCCGGGTCCTGCTTCTTCAGCACGCGTATCGCGGTCGGCGCGGTGAACATCAGGTTGATCTTGTGCTGTTCGACGAGGCGCCACCAGATACCGCCGTCCGGGCGAATCGGCGTGCCTTCGTACATCACCGTGGTGAGCCCCGCGATCAGCGGCGCGTACACGATGTAGCTGTGGCCGACCACCCAGCCGACGTCGGACGCGGTGAACATCGTGTCGCCGGCCTTGCCCTCGAAGATGTATTCCATCGATGCGGCGAGCGCGACCGCATAGCCGCCGACATCGCGCTGCACGCCCTTCGGCTTTCCGGTCGTGCCCGACGTGTACAGCACGTACGACGGCTCATTCGATTCGAGCCATTCGCACGGGACGTGGGCGTCGAAGAACTGTTCGCGCAGCGGCTCGTAGGCGACGAGGTAGGGCGCATTCAGGCGCTCGGGCGCGAGCTGCCGGTCGATCAGCAGCACGTGCGGCGTCTTGTGCTTCGCGCGCGACAGCGCTTCGTCGACGAGCGGCGTGTAGTCGACCACTTTGCCGCCGCGCGCGCCGGCGTCGGCGGTCACGATCAGCACCGGCTTCGCGTCGTCGATACGCGCGGCGAGGTTCGGCGCAGCGAAGCCGCCGAACACGACCGAGTGGATCGCGCCGAGCCGCGCGCAGGCGAGCATCGCGAACAGCGCCTCGGGGATCATCGGCAGATAGATCAGCACGACGTCGCCGCGCTTCGCGCCGAGCGAACGCATGACCGCGGCCATCCGGTTGATTTCGGCGTACAGCTCGGCGTAAGTGTACTGGCGCTCGATGCCGGTTTCGGTCGATACGTAGAGCAGCGCGTTTTGCTGTGCGCGCTCGGCCAGATGGCGGTCGACCGCGTTATGACAGAGGTTCGTGCGGCCGCCGACGAACCAGCGCGCGAATGGCGGCTTCGAGCGGTCGAGCACGGTGCCGAATGGCGTGTGCCAGTGAATACGCTGGGCTTCTTCGCGCCAGAAGGCTTCGGGGTGTTCGATCGAGCGGCGGTGGAAATCGCGGTAGCGGGTCATCGGCGGCGATCCTCGTGCGGCGGGAGTGGACGGGGGTATGAAACGGCCGTGCAATTTGCGCGCCCGGCGCGGCGCGGGTTATCCGCACAAGCATAGCTACGGGCGGGAGGGTGAGCAAGCTGGTTCGCCGCAAGGGCGAAGGGCAACAGGAAAAAATCGTTGTTCCTCAGATTCATCCGTCGCCCATATCCAGGTTTCTCGATGCCAGGTAGGGTGGAGACGGCCAACGTGGCACATCGCTTTTACCCAAACATGGAGGTTTGCTTGCCCAATCGATACGCTTCCGAGCGTGGTAGTCCGCGTGTTCCGGCCTGCGCGAGGTCTCAGGTGTTTCTACGCTTTGATGGTCGTTTTTTGACCATGAGTGGTCAGGTTTCCCGTAACTATGCGGCAGTGTCCGGCAGAACAGATAGCAGGGGAAAATTCGATTATTCGTCGATGCGTCAGCGCGAAGAGGGTGCCGGTCCGATTCCGCCCGGTCAATACTGGATGGATCCTTCGCAGATGTGGGAGAACCATTGGTACAACCTTGCTCCGCGTGCCGCATGGGGCGATCATCGGATCACGATTCATGTCTATCCGGGAACTCAGACATTTGGACGCGGAGGGTTCTTTATTCACGGTGGCACGCATGCGGGGAGCGCGGGTTGTATCAACCTGCATGCTGGGATGGAAACTTTCGTGCGCGACCTGAAGGAGGCGGCGACGCCGTCGCCGGATTGCTACATTCCACTAACGGTCAGGTACTGACATGCGGAAAACCAGATTTGTCCGTGTTTTCGCTGGCGTAGTTTTACTTGCCATTGCCGTTGCTGTCGTCGCGTTCAACGTGGTCAACCTTAACGAAGCGTATGGAAACGGCGAGCCCTACTATTCGCGTACGACGAACATGGACAAGTGGACTGATCCTTTGCCAGTGCTGGGCGTCGTCGACGGTGTTGCGGTTGTCGCAGTTGCCGTGGGCTTTTTTACGTGGAGACGGATGCGGGTCTAAGGCGCGGGTGGTGTTCTTTGCGGTGTTGGCCTTTGCTTGCTGGCTTGTCGGTCTATTGGCGTTGCCCCTGTGCGGGGCAGCTTGACAGTTTCACGCGGTGTACTAGAGTTCATCTTCGTCAGAAAATCCTAGCAAAATCAACGCCTTAAGTTCATCCCGGTTTTTCCGGGTTCATTGCGGTTCACGGCGCGGATTGTCCTTTTTTAGTCCCGGCGCCGTGAACCGGTCACTTGAGGACAGGAAAATGGCGAAGCAACGAATCAACCGCGAACTGATCCGCCGGCTCGAAGGAGAGCGCGCGGCCACGATAGCGAACGGCGGCGCGCCGAAACTGCGCGATGTCTATGACGACCAGCTGACCGGCTTCGGACTGCGGATGCGGGCGAACGGCTCGGTGTCGTTCGTGTACCGGTGGTCGGCACCCGACGGCCAGCAGAAAAAGGCGCTCGGCCGCTGGCCGGCGATGACGGTCGAGCAGGCCCGCGCGGCGGCAAAGGCGTTCATCGGCCGCACCGACCACAAGGCCGACACGATGCCCACGCGCGTCGCCAAGCACGAGCGGCGCACGGCCGACGTGAAGCTGGTGGCGATGCCGACCGTGGGCCAGTATCTCGACGGCGACTACCGGACGTTCTGGCTCGGCACCACGAAATCCGAGACGCCCGAACAGAACCTGAAGAACATCCGCCGCGACTTCCCCGACCTGCTGCCGAAGCGGCTCGACGAAGTGACGCGGCCAATGATGACGAAGTGGATCGAGCAGCGCGTCGCGGCGGGCTGCAAACCCACGGGTATCAACCGCACGCTCGGCGCCATCGGTGGGCTGTTCTCGCACGCCGTCGGCCACGAAGTCATCGAACGCAATCCCTGCGCCAAGCTGCGCTGCAAGACCGATCCCGAAGAAGAAGCGGCGCACGGCCGCGAACTCACGGCCGACGAGGAGGCGCGGCTGCGTGCGGCACTCTTGGCGCGGGAGGCGCATATCCGCGAAGCGGCGGAACTCGCTGACGGCCGCAGGATCACGGATCTGCCGGCTGCACATCACGCGTTTGTCGATCACGTGCGTCCGGCAATCATCGTCGCGATGAATACCGGCCTGCGCCGCTCGGAACTGCTACGGCTCGAATGGAAATCGGTCGATCTGAAGGCGAGGACGATCACCGTCGAGCCGGACACGTCCAAAGTGAAGCGGCGCCGCGTGATCCCGATGAACCGTGAAGCCTACGAGACGCTGATGGCGTGGCGCCGTCAGGTGAAGTGGGCCCGCGTGTTCACCAACGAGATTGGCGAGCCGCTGCGCGAGGTGCGCGACTGGGATGCGGTGAAGCAGGCCGCGAAGATCGAGAGGTTCCGTTTCATGGACACGCGGCATCACACGGCCACGCGCATGATCAACGAGGGCGTGCCGGCCTATCACGTGCAGAAGATTCTCGGCCATGTGGATGGCCGCATGACCCAAAGATATCTGAAGGCGCGCGACGGCAGGCTCGCGGAAGCGCTCGCCGTGCTCGATCGACCGCGGACAACTGAGATCGTCGACGACAGCGCTCATGCCGCCTGATCGATCCCATCGCTGTACCACCAAGCCCCCGCATGGGGGCTTTTTTTGCGCCGCGTCTGCACCGGCTGATGAGAGCATCACAGTCCACCGGTGTTAATCTGAGTTTCTTATGGTCCAACGGGAACAACGATGAACGCCGACGATTCGCCGTATCAGCGCTACAGCGCGGAACTGGCCGAGAAGCTCGCGATGCGCGACCACTTCCGCCAGATGATGGAAGGCGAACTGGCGACCGGCAACTGGACCTTGCCGTTCAGCCCGAAGGAAACAACGGACTTTCTCGACATGCTCGACGACGACATCTGCATGCTTTCCGAGTGGATCTTCATTCAGGATGCGCAGACGGCGATCCGTTCGGGCGAGATGCTGACGCTCTCGCAGCGCGCGGCCGTCGAGGTGGCTCAGCGCTTCGTCACACCGCCGCGCGACGGCGACGACCTGAAGAACTGGCGGGTATCGTTCCCGTGCCTGCATCCCAGGCCACCGGGCCAAAAGCAACGGCGCAAGCGACAAAAGGATTTCGAAATCTGCCACGCCGTCTGCGAAGCTGTCGAGCGGTTGCAGTTGCGCAAGGATGCGGGCGAAGACATCGCCGTGCGCAAGAAAGCCATTCACGAAGTCGCCCCGCGCTTCCATCTTGGTGTGCGTGCCGTTGAAAAGGCTTACGACGACAACCGGCAGAACGTCGAAGTGATGCGGCAACTCGCTGGCGCTTACCGTAATCAGGGATAACCCCACGCACAGAACGAGGCACGCAAAGTTTGCGTGGCCCTTCCTGTTCGTTTTCAGACGCTTCATCCCCGCCTAGATTTCCACTGATCGCGGTCCAATCCGGGCCGCCTGATACCAGGGAGATCAGGAATGGAACAGGAGCGCAATCTGACCATCCGGGAATTCTGCGAGCTGGCGCGCTGGTCGAAGACCAGCTACTTCAACATGCGCCGACTTGGCCTCGGTCCTGACGAAGTGCGTGTCGGACGGCACATCATCATTACGCGGCAGGCCGTCCGCGAGTGGGAACAGCGGCACACAGTGCGCGCAGCCGAAGCGAAGCCCGCGACCGAAGCCGAACCGGCCTGACGGGGCGCACCATGAGGCCCGAAAAAAAGCCCGCCGGTGCGAACGGCGGGCCAGATGAACATGCACGGCGGAACTCTACTGCGCCCCGCCACACCTGGCAAGCCGCACCCGGCGGCAACGGTCAGCAGCGTCCCGCAACGGACGGCGAACCCGGCGAGACCTATTACGTTACCGAAAGGCTCGACCAGATTGCGCAACGCGCCGTCACACAGCGCTGGTTCGTCCGCGGCGTCGTGCCGGATGAGAGCGTCATCGCCTTGTTTGGCGCATCGGGTTCCGGCAAGACCTTTCTTGGTCTCGATCTGGGTCTCGCAATCGCCTGCAAGGCGCATTACTGGTTTGGTCACGGCGTCGATCCTGCGCCCATCCTGCTGCTCGCCCTGGAAGGCGAAGGCGGCCTTCAGAAGCGCGTGCAGGCGTGGCACACATATAGCGGGGAAAACTATCCGCTGAACTTCCGCGTGCTGCGCGGCCAGCCGTTCGATCTGCGCAGCCCTGCCGATATGCAGGCACTGATCGAGCGCGCCCATGCGGATGGCATGCTCGACGGGCTCGTCATGATCGACACGCTGAACCGCGCGACACCGGCGCTCGATGAAAACAGCGGCGCCGAGATGTCCGTGCTCATCCAGAACTGCGCCGAGATCAGGCGGCAACTCGGCGGCAGCGTGCTGCTTATCTGTCACTCCGGCAAGGATTCATCGAAAGGTATTCGCGGTCATTCGAGCCTGATCGCGTCGCTCGATGCGGCCATTGAAGTGGTGCGCAACGAGGACGGTACGCGGCAGTGGCGGATGGTGAAGGCGAAGGACGATATCGATGGTGTCGAGCATGCGTTCCGTCTGAAGATCGTGCAGGTTGGCGAGGATGAGGACGGTGAGCCGCTCACCAGCTGTGCAGTCGAGCCGCTGGACGAGGATGCGCTGCGTCCGCGCCGTCCGCGTCCACGCGGGCCCGGACAGGTGCTGGCGTACCGCGCCATCGGCGCACTGCTGCGCGCGTCGCGCGAGTTCGGCAAGGCCGATGCGCCGCCGACACGACCGTGCGTATTGCTCGATGCGGCAGTTGAGGAAGTCGTGCGGCACATGGTGACGTGCGCGCCGCGCAGCCGTCCCTACGTGGCGCGGCGGGCCGTGCAGACTATGGTGGCGGCGCGGATTTACGGCTGTGCGGATGGCTGGCTCTGGTGTCTTTAATCGTCGGAAGATTGCAACAAACTGCCTGTGGATAACCGCCTTTTGCAACAGGGCAAGTTGTTGCATTCGCAACAGGCGCAACAGGCTTGCGCTCTCTGACCTGTTGTAGATGAAGCTTTGCCGGACAAGAGATTGCGGCGGCGTGCAACAGGTGCAACAGCTCATCCGTACAGCAGTGTTGCATGCAACAAGTGCAACAACCCCTCTATGAGAGGGGTGTTGCTGTTGCACATGCTGTTGCAGGCCTGTGGTGGTGTTTGTTTCATAACTTGAGGACTACGAACATGGACATGCAAAACGAGATCAGGATGACCGCGAAGGAATGCGATATGACTGCAACGACTGCGGTTGACTGGCTAAACGGCCTTCTCCCGCCCCCGACGACGCTCGGAAAGGCGGTTGATGTCATCCTTCGACAGGCCACACTCGGCGCGGTGTGTGACGGCTATGAAGCGCCGGATTTCAGCGAGGCGGATATTCTTCGGGCGCTGCGCTTGCAGTTCGGCACCCTGTGCGATAAGTGGCTGGCCGACGATCCAGTGGCGCTGACGGATGAACTTGAGCGGCGCGTCACGAACGGCAGTCTGCGCCATATCGGTGGCGACCAGTACGAGTTCGCGCGCCCGATGACGCTCGCTGAGATAGTCGCCGATATCGCCGCCGACATCGGGCGCGCGAATCGCTGAATCGAGATCAGCCATGCGCAGCCGCGACGGGATGATCGGCGAGGTTGCCGCGATGCTGCGCGAATCGCTCGAAAGCCACGACCACGATGCGCTGTTTGACGAAATGAGCGAAAAGGCGACGGCCGGCGCGCTGCGTGTAGCGCCGTCCACCCTGTCGCGCTGGTATTGGGAAGGCACCGGCCCGGACGGATTCAGGCCCGCGCGCATCCTGCACGGGCGCCGCTGGTACAGGACACGCGATGTGGCCGCGCTGCTGGTGGACGGCGAAACCGAAGCCGCCGACTGATCCGTCCGTTGCATCCGTTGCATCCGTCCCATTCGCGCTGGAAAGCGCGGCAGTAGTGGCCGATGCTCGGACGTGTGACTGGAACCCCGAGCGGACCTGACGCCATGACCGTATCCCCCGAACTGAACCGCGCCGCGACCGTTGCCGTGCGTGCCGGCCGTGCGCTCGCCGTTTGCCAGAACGATCCGGCATCGGCGCGCGCCTGGCTGGCCGCCCAATCCGGCGCCAACGATCCGGCGATTGCCATTGTCAGCCGCGCGGCATCCGTGATCACGACCGGCGTGATCGAGCCGCCCGACGACTATGCGCGCGCCCTCGCCGATGCGGTGATCCGGCGTTCGGCGCTGGGCCGCATCGAAGCCATCGCGCCGTTCTATCGCGTCGAATTCAATGAACCGCTGATGCGGGCGAGCGATGATGCCACCGGCTTCTGGATTCAGGAAGGCATGGAAATTCCCGCGCTCGAAGGCATCGACGCGTTCGTGATCAGCCGCATCCCGGTCACGAAAATTGGCGCGCTCACGGTCTTTTCCGACGAGTTCGTCCAGCGCGCCGGACCCCGCACCGATGCGGTCATCCGCCGCTGCGTGGAAAACGCCCTGATCCGCAGGCTCGATGCTTCGCTGCTTGACGGACAGACTGGCGATGCGAGCCGCCCGCCGTCGCTGATCGACAGCACCACATCAGGCACCGGCAACGCGGCAGAGGACCTCGGCGCGGCCTTCTCGACGCTGCCGGAAGAATATGGCGATGCGCTCGTGCTGGTGGTGTCGCCGTGGTCGGTGCCTGCGCTGATCGGATCCGGCGCCGCTGACGCCGCGACACTGAACGCCCGCACCGGCGGCCTGCTGAGCGGTTTCCCGTGCGTCGTCTCGGCGGCCGTGCCGCCCGGCGCCGTCGCGTGGATCGTGCCGCCGCTGATCCAGCTGGCCGACTACGGCGTGACCGTGGGCACCAGCACGGCGCCCGTGGTGCGCGTGGATACCGGCGACGAGATCGAACTGCATAGCTGCTGGCAGGAAAATCTCGCGACCGTGCGGGGCATGTTCCATGTCGGCTGGCGCAAGCTCGAACCCGCCGCCGCAGGCATGATCGTCAACGCACTGCCCGCCACGATCCGGCCGCTGGCGCCGAAGGCAAAGCGTACGGTATCCGGGGAGAACTGATCATGTGTTCCTGCGCCGACACTGACGGCTGCGTTTATCGCAGCGAGGCCGATTACCACGAGGAACGCGCAAGGCAGGCTGCTGGCTCGGCAATCGAGCACGATGTGTTCACGCGGTTGCGCGATCCGGCCGTGCCCGTCTCACCCGCTGCGTTGCCCTACGCCAACCTGTTGCACGCGCAGACGCTCGGCGCGTCCGTCACCGACCTGCTGGTCACCTCGTTCGGCCTCTACTGGTGGTGGGGCGGTCGCGAGTATTTCGCCGCGCTGCCCGACTGCGCCGTGCCCGATGCCCAGTCCGCCGCCCTGCGGCTCGTCGCCTGATCAGGGGAAGGACATGAAAGTCGATCACTATACCGAACGCCAACCTGACGGCGGCCTGTGTTTTGCGCAATCGCTGCTGGTCGTAAACCGCAGCTTCGAGGAAGCCGAGCAGCGCATCATTGAGGGCATCGCCTCGACGCCAACGCCCGACCGGTACGGCGATAGCATCGTGCCTGAGGGCTGCGTGTTCGCGACACCGCTACCGCTGCTGGTCGCGCACAACGCGCGCGACATCGTAGGTGCGGTCGTACTGGGCGCGGCATCCGTCGCAGGCATCACGTTCCGCGCGACGGTTGCGAAGCTTGCCGAAGCAGGCCCGCTGAAAAGTCTGGTCGATGATACGTGGCAGAGCGTCAAGTCCGGTCTGCTGCGTCACGTGTCAGTCGGTTTCCGGCCGCTCGATGTCGAGGACTTGCCGGACGGTCACAAGCGATACAGGAAATGGGAGTGGCTGGAATTGAGTCTGGTTAGCATTCCTGCCAATCCCGATGCGCGGATCGAGCACGTGCGGGGACATTCGGCGGCAGAGCTGGTCGAGTGCGCCCTGCAGGCGGACCGGGCGGCGCGTCCAGTCGTACGCCGCGCACCCGCGCGCGTCGTGCGGCTGGGCAGGGATTAGGGAAACGACCGGCGCGGCGGTCGCAAATATCCGCGCATCTGCAAGTCGGCTTTAGGCCGTGTCGTGTTCGCGCTGCACGGCTTTTTCTTGCGCGGGCCGCGCCGGTGCGCTCACAATCGTTGCGCATGCAACGGGCGGGAGCAGCGGTCATGGACAGGGGCGAGCGAGTCATCCAGCGGATCGTGAACGAGATATCGGCAGGCGCGGCGCACTGGGTGCCACGACCGCCCGAACGCCCGCTGAATCCGGCACCGCCACGGGTAACGCTCGAGGACCGCCGTGAATACGAGCGGTCGCGCAAGGCCGCACAGCGCGCCAAACAAACCGGACGGCCGTCATGAGCGGCCGACTGGCGTGAAACGACCCGAATCAGCCACTCGCGTGTCTTGAAAGCCGACGCTCGCCGAAACAATTGTCACCGATGCCCGGCCTAGGGACGAGGGTCAAAGACCCGATTCAATCCGGTGCTAACGTGAATTCAATGTTCATGTGGCCGCCGTCGATTGATATGGCCTGGCCGTACGGGTGTCCGTGCGAAGAGGTTCGTGTTTGCAGCGAACAAAAGAGTCCCTTCGTGTGAGTATGAGGTTCTTCGCGATGGCAAACCCAGGCAAGGTCCATTTCGCTCACAACCTCAGGTTGCATGCTCAATGGGGTCGACTTAGGACGGACTAGGACGATGCCACTATTGACGTCAGGATGGGAAGACTCTTCCGGCAGAAACTCGGAGTGGCCAATTCCCATTGGTTGCCAGTTGCATCGACCGGGTAAATAGCGATCAAGAAAGAAGCGTACGGTAAAGTCGCGCTGGCCCGCAGGCAGCCGAACCGAATCGGTTACCACCTGCGTGACGTCCGGAGCGCCCAGTAGGCGTGCAAAAGCGGTCTGGGTCCTGCACTCTTCGCGCATCGTGCCATAGTCCGAGTCGAGCCAAAGCTCGATGCGTGGATCCTTGTGTACTTCGATAACCAGGATTCTTTGGGGAGACGGGTTGACCTCCGGTCGGTCAGATCGACGGACTTGGCGACTTTCTGAATGTTCGCCGAACTGCATGAGGTCCGGCTGTGCCTGTGCCACAAGAGCGTATCCGACGAAACAAACCGCCGCGCTCGCCATTGCAACCAGTCGTCGATGGAGCATTATTTTTTCCCCGTATGGATACTCTCAGTCGAGTTATCGCTTTCTCGCATCCCAGAGCAAGAATAACAGGGACAGACGCCGGGCAATAGAGACTGGCTCCGATTCGTGCCGCTCGTTATGGATGGCTTCCTTGGTTGCGTCCTGCGCGTCAAATTGTCAACGAATCTGCTTCGTAGATCGAATGTCCCATAGTGGCCGATTGCTGCCTGATCAGCATCGGTTGTGGTCGGCATACTCGTGACGTGCACTATGGGTGTCGGCCGGGTAAGCGGCGGTTCCGGCCCCTGTTATCGAAGTGCGCCGATGGAAGAAAAGGTAGTTACGTGAGTTTCCGTCGGGCCCGGATTTTTTTCGAAGTACCCCCCGGTCGGTGGTCCCGCGCCTTCGGCGGAATCGTTGCGCCGTCACCGGTATCGCTGCGGCGCGCAACCAGACGCGCAGGGACGTCCGCGCGACCGGCCGATAGCAGACGCAGGGGCGGCCGGCCGGCGTCACGACGCACGTTCTGGTCAATTTTCAGCTTACGTTCTGACAAGACGTGCGTCTGCCACCAGTGTGGTTCGCGGTAGTGCGGGTTGCACAACGATCTGGACACAGGTTGGGTCCGCCGTTGCCCCACCCATGAGTACGGCGATGCCGTGGGAAAACGTACTGAACGCGGTCGCAGCAATGCCCACGATGATGCCGCACACGATGAGGTTGAGTCCGCCGGTGGCGAACTCTCGCAATGCCGAACGCAGCGTATTGTCATCCTTTGCTCGCTCAGTACGCTCGACGTTCAGATCCGCGGCATGATTGCGGAATTGCTCCTGGGTTTCGCCGTAATGGTTGGCGACATCTGCCCTGAGTTTCTTATAGTCCCTCTCAAGTGCATCGAGGCGCGATATCACGTCGCGAGGCTCCACAGTGCCGAGCGCAGCCATAAGCGCCGATGACGCTTGAAGAGTCGCGGTCATATCTATCGTGCCGACGATGTCCGGCCGGGGGCGCGGGAATTCACGCCGCGCCTCGGCCGTGTGTTCGGAGAGCGATGGGAGGTTGAACTGGCGCCAGGTGTTGACTACACCCCACAGCGTGTAGCCGAATCCCACGACTTGCAGTCGTGCGCCGGCAACACTTATCGAGGTTTCGCTCCAGTGCGACAAGTACAGTGCGATCAGCGAGAGGAAGATTGGAACGGCCCAGTAGACGAAAAATCTGAGCCAGTATCGCCATGCCCACGAGCTGATGCTCTTGAGCCGGTCGACCTTCCCGCCGATGCGTCCCGCCTGCTGTGCAGCCATTGGTTACCCCGCCGTTGTTGTTGTTCGGGCGAGTATATCGGCAAGTCGGGCCGACTCTGAGTCCGCCGCCGTCGCCGGTCGCGCAGCGGATCGCATACAGACGCGTAGCGCGTCCCGCGTGGTCCGGTCGATATCGACGCATAGGTAGCGGCGCGAAGCCGTCAGAAGGCCGCAAATCCATGAGACGCCCGTCCAGCAAGGGACAGCGGCCGGTCTGATTGTCGCGCGGAAAACGCGCGGCGCTAGTCCCCACGTAGTCCTCGCGGCGCAATTTAGCCCGTCGCGAACCGGCTATAATCGCCGTCGAGGCCTTGATGGACAAGGGTTCTGGCGATTTGCGCGTGAGACTCGGCGTAGCCCCTGTGCGGGGCGGCACCTACTTTCTTTGCTGCTGCAAAGAAAGTAGGCAAAGAAGACAGCTCAAACCGCCAGCTCATAAGCGGGTCCCCTGGCTTGGCAGGGGTAGTGGTGCATCTGGAATCCGTGCCCCCGCACATTCGACGGCAGTGACAAAGCCGTCATCCATCCCACTCCGCACTGCGTGCGTCGCGGACGGGTCAGCCGGGGAAACCGGCGGGCTTGCCCGCGCAGCGGGGGCCGTCGGCTGCGCCTCGGCGATGCGCCGGAACAACCAGTGGTTTTGGAGCGGGGATTCGGCGCGCGCAGCGCCGCCGGAAGAATGACTGCCTTGTCACCAGGGTGGAATGTGCGGGAGCACGGATTCCAGATGCACCACTACCTCACGCGGACCGAGGGGGGCCCGCTTAAGAGTTAGCGGTTTGAGCTGTCTTCTTTGCCTACTTTCTTTGCAGCAGCAAAGAAAGTAGGTGCCGCCCCGCACAGGGGCAACGCTAATAGACCAATAAGTCAGCAAGGAAAGGCCAACACCCTGTGAAGAACGAAAGGCCCATCCCACAGCGATATCATCCCTTCACCCGCTTCTCTTCAACATCCGGCAACAAAACAGTGAGGACCCCAATCAAAGGCAAAAACGAACAAACCTTATAAACAAACCCAATACTGGTAGCGTCAGCCAGCTGCCCAAGCACCGCGGCGCCAACGCCGCCCAACCCAAACGCAAAACCAAAAAACAACCCGGCAACCATCCCCACCTTCCCAGGAATCAACTCCTGCGCATAAACAAGAATCGCCGAGAACGCCGAAGCAAGCACCACCCCGATCACAACAGTCAGCACCCCGGTCCAGAACAGATTCGCATACGGCAGCAGCAGCGTGAAAGGTGCGACGCCAAGTATCGACACCCAGATCACATACTTACGCCCGATCCTGTCGCCAATCGGCCCGCCGATCACCGTCCCCGCCGCGACCGCCGCGAGGAACACGAACAGATGAATCTGCGCGGCCTGCACCGACAGATGGAACTTGTCGATCAGATAGAACGTGAAATAGCTGTTGATGCTCGCGAGGTAGAAGTACTTGGAGAACACCAGCAGCACCAGCACGCTCATCGCGAGGATGATCTTGTTACGCGGCAGCGCCGCATGCGCCGCGTGGCCGCGCGCCTTCTTGACCGACGGATGCTGCTTGTACCAGCGGCCGATCTGCGTAAGCACGAAGATTGCGACGAGCGCCGCCGCCGAGAACCACGCAATGCTGCGCTGGCCATGCGGAATCACGATCAGCGCGGCCAGCAGCGGGCCGAGCGACGAACCCGCATTGCCGCCGACCTGGAACAGCGACTGCGCGAGACCGTGACGGCCGCCCGAGGCCATCCGCGCGACCCGCGACGACTCCGGATGAAACACCGACGATCCGCAGCCGACCAGCGCCGCGGCGACCAGCAGCACGCTGAAGTTCGGCGCAACCGACATCAGCAGCAGACCAGCAAGCGTGAAACCCATGCCGACCGGCAGCGAGTACGGCTTCGGGTGCTTGTCGGTATAGCTGCCGACGAGCGGCTGCAGCAGCGACGCGGTGATCTGGTAGGTCAGCGTGATCAGACCGATCTGCCCGAACGACAACGAGAAGTTGTCCTTGAACATCGGGTAGATGGCGAGGATCAGCGACTGGATCATGTCGTTGAGCAGGTGCGAAAAGCTGATTGCACCAAGCACGGAATACACGGTGCGCTGCACCTTGGCGGCCGCCGGCGCGGCGGTGACCGGGGAGGCGCTCGCCACCGTTGCGGATGCGCCGGCGAGGGCGCTTTTATCGAGGCTCGTTTCCATACGCGAGTAGAAGAAGATCAGGCAAATGGGAGAGAAAAAATCGGCGCTGGAACCGGTGCGGCAGCGCGCTTCGTAGGCGCGTTCCGCCAACGCTGCGTCATTTGGTCGCGGCAACCGGCGTTTTGACTATTTAGCCGAAGTTTAATGTGGCCGGAGCGAATTGTAAGGACAAGTTTTGTCGCGAATCGGACACGGGGCCGGACGACTTTGCTTTCGGCGAGGAAAGACGAATAGTCTGCTCCGCGCTGTCGAGGCATTTTTGGCGGGTTTTTGTCTGCGGTATAAAGCGCTCGCGAATGCGCGGCTCACGAAGCGGCGCATCGAACATGGGACCGGGAACGGCCGGCGGCGCACGACCCGCCGTCGTCCGAATCGCGCGACATTCAAGATCGCGCGGCAGGCTGCCGTAGACCCGGAAAGACAAGCGGGGACGCCGGAACCGACCTTTCCGGCGCGTCGACACGTGGGGGTTGGGGAGTATGGAAGCAGTGGCACACAGCGCGGCGGCAACGAAGTTCAACGGCCTGTCGGTCAAGGCGACCCTGCGGATCGCGTTCGCGATCCTGCTCGCAGGCACGCTGCTGATCGGCGTGTTTTCGCTGCTGCAGATCGGCCGGCTGAACGCGTCCGCGCAATCGATCTACGACCAGGGCCACGTCGCGAGCCGCGCCGCCGAGGAAGCTCGCGGCCACATGCTGCGCGCGAGCCGCGCGCAAAAAATGCTGCTGACTGCGACCACCGCGAAGGAGCGCGACGAACTCGGCGCCGACATCGAGCGTGGCCTCGCCGGTCTGAACGAGCAACTGCGCACGCTGCAGCAGTATGTCGATCCGTCCGACGCGAAGGCGGTCGCCGCGCAGAAGGCGTTCGCCGCGGCGATCGGAACCTGGAGCACCCATCTGCGCGACTTCGTCACGCTCGTGAAAGCGCAGCCGCTCGATCTGTCGCAGATGAACTGGCAGGTCGGCACGCAGGACGTGTCGCTGCTCGTCGAAACCGGCAAGCTCGAAAAGCTCGTCGACGAACTCGTCACCCAGCGCGGCACCGCCGCGAAGGCGACGATCGACGCGTCCGGCTTCATCTACCAGTCGTCGTTCGTGATGATCGCGGTGATGACGCTTGCACTGATCGTGCTCGCGTTCGGCATCGCAGCGTGGGTCGTGCGGCGGCTCACCGCGCAGCTCGGCGGCGAGCCCGCGTACGCGAAGGAAATCGCGCGCCGCATCGCCGCGGGCGATCTGTCGAACCGCATTACGCTCGGCGGCAAGGACCGTTCGAGCATGCTGTTCGCGCTGTCCGACATGCAAAGCGGACTCGCGACGACGGTCGCCGACATCGCGTCGAGCGCTGATGCGATCGCGACCGCGTCCGGACAGATTTCGATGGGCAACCTGGACCTGTCGCAACGCACCGAGCAGCAGGCGCTCGCGCTCGAGCGCACCGCGAGCAGCATGGAACAGCTGACGTCGACGGTGCGTCAGAACGCCGACAACGCGAAGCAGGCGAGCACGCTCGCGAACAACGCGTCGGAGATCGCCGAGCAGGGCGGCGCGGTCGTGAGCCGCGTGGTCGCAACGATGAACGACATCAACGACAGCGCACACAGCATCGGCGACATCATCGGCGTGATCGAGGGAATCGCATTCCAGACCAACATCCTCGCGCTGAACGCGGCCGTCGAGGCGGCGCGCGCGGGCGAGGAGGGGCGCGGCTTTTCGGTGGTCGCGGCGGAAGTGCGCAATCTCGCCCAACGGAGTGCTGCGGCCGCGAAGGAGATCAAGGGCTTGATCCAGACGTCGGTCGAGCGCGTCGGCAACGGCTCGACGCTCGCCGCGGAAGCCGGTCAGACGATGGACGAAGTCGTCAAGGCCGTGAAGCGCGTGACCGACATCATCGGCGAGATTTCGGCGGCGTCGTCCGAGCAGAGCGCCGGTATCGAGGCGATCAATCTCGCGGTCACGCAGATGGACGCGGGCACGCAGCAGAACGCCGCGCTGGTGGAGGAGGCCACCGCCGCGGCCCGCTCGCTCGACGATCAGGCACGCGGGCTGAAGGCGATGGTGGGGCAGTTCCGGCTGTAAAAAGCGGCGCGGTGGGAGCTGGAGGCCGTTTCTGGCCCAACGACTACCGTGCAGGTCGTGCTCGCCGCCGGCATCACATCGGCCGGCATCGAGTCGATCTTCACGCGCACAGGCACGCGGTGCGCGAGGCGCTTCGGCCGGATCGCTGACGCGCACGTGCGGCAGCCTGGCTTCCTCGAAATAGCCATACACCCAGAACGAGTGACTATCGACGATCGCGAGCTTCGCGGCGCCGGCGGTCGCATAGTCGCAGCGGAACACCGCGAGGTTCATCGAAAGCCGATTTTGGGCGGTCGCCCATGTACGGACTGCCTGTCGCACGGTAATTATCTGACTGCTGCCAACCCCGGCAGCGACTTCAGATAGACCAACGACACACCTATGTCCCTGTCCGTATTTGAGATGCACTCCGTGGAGCTGTTCTGCCAGCGGCCACCGGGTGCCTGTTATGTCATCTGTGACGAGTGGCACTATAAAGCGTGCCTCGGCAAGGCCGCAGACCGTCAGAAGGCCAGGGCGGAGACCCGGGAGTTTCTCGAGATTGCCGCACTGAATCACAGGGAGTGGGAGGAGGACCGGAAGCTGGTCAGGCGCATCCAGAAGAGTGGCTGGCTGTTTTTCCATAGCGCGCGGCACCGTAACCCTGACACCGATGGCTGGTGGGTCATCGTTGCTCTTCTCGAAGAGGTTCGCCGGGGCAAACTGCTTGCCATTCGAGGTCCGCGTAATAGCCTGTTTCCGTCGCCCTACAGCAGCACGCCGTTAAGGAATCCCGTAGCGAGGACCGGCAGTCATCCGGACGGCGAACCCATTCTATCCGTCGAGTATGCCCCGGCCGCCTGGCAAGCCCAGTTAGCCGCTGCGCGCGAAGCCAGGGCGACACCGCCACACATCGAGATACCACAGGCACTGACCAAGGCGCAGCGGTGGCGGACGCGCAAGGCGCTGATTGCGACGGGCAATGCGGCCATGTCCGGGCGCGTGCGGGCGGCGGCTGAACGGCTCGCACGCAACAATGTCGCGGTGGAGAAGGCCAGACTCTCCGATCATGTCTACGAGCCGTCCAGTCCGGTGCCCGAAGGGTGGGCGAACCGCAGCGGGGATAGGGGGTTTCTGGATCGGTATGGCTTGAAGCCAAAAGACCTGAAGATCAAGGGCTCGGACTTCAGGGCGCAGCTATACGAACCGGATGCGGCGGTCTTCGGTAACGATATGAAGCCCGCCCTCGCGTTTAAGGGAACCGAAATGACGAGTCTGGCCGACTGGTCGAACGACCTCAGCCAGAGCGTGGATATGGAATCGCCCTATTACAACAGAGCCGTCAGTATAGGTAAGAATTTAGCCTTCTCAACAGAACCTATCGACATCACAGGTCACTCGCTGGGCGGTGGCCTGTGTTCGGCTGCATCCGTCGCCAGCGGCAAGGAATGCTGGAGCTTCAACGCCGCCGGTCTGCACCCGAAGACGGTCGAACACTACGGCGGCCAGGTCACGCCATCGAACATCAATGCCTACCATGTGAATGGCGACATTCTGACCGTGGCACAGACGTGGACGCCCCTGCCAGGTGCAGCCGGTACTCCCTATCCCCTGCATGGCAGCGGCTCGCCCCTGTCGCGCCACTTCATCACACAGGCAATTGACGGCATCGAGCAGCAGAAGGCGGAGGACATCACCGTACTTGAAACACTGTCATAGCGAGGCTGAAAGCGATGAAAACACTCAGCCGAATCTTTATCGTGCCGGCGCTGTTACTGGCGCTATCTTATGCGGTTCATGCAATGAAAAAATTTCCCGCCACTGATTTTTTTAGCGGCCCGCAACTCGAACTGGCGCAGGCCATCGAGCGGGGTGACATGGAGCAGGTCCGGCGACTGGCACCGAAGACGGATCTGAGCACGCCTGGGCGCAAGAACATGACGATGCTGTTTTTTGCGTTTCAGGAGGCGTTGCAGCGCGACCCGCATCGGCTTGCGGTTATGTCGGAGGTGGTGAAGGCCGGCGCCGATCCCTTGCAGGAAGTGCCGGATTTTGGCGATCCGCTCGGGGTCGTGCTCAACAGCGCGCATCCGGAATTTCTGCGCGCGATGCTGGACAGTGGGGTTGATCCCAACACCATGATCGAGGGCCGCAGACCCATCGTTTTCTTTGTTGCAAGCGATCGCAAATTGGGCTCGCTCGAGCTGCTGGTGGAGCGTGGCGCAGATGTGAACCGGCGTGATTCATTGCGCAACACATCTCTCTATGAAGCGCTAACTGGCTATGACACCGAGGCAGTCAATTACCTTCTCGATCACGGAGCCAACCCCAACACTTACAACATCAATGGAATCTCGTTCCCAAGACAATTGGAATCGCAAATGGAACATGTAGGCACCACCTCTAAATCAGGTGTCAAACTGGTTGAAATCCGGGATCGCATCATCAGGATGGGCGTGAAATGGCCCCCGGAGACTCCGGCTCAGATACGGGCGCGCTGGGGGGCAAACGCACCGCGCCGGCTCGATGACAGCAAGCTTCCGCTGCCTTGAATAACGAGGCTGAAAGCGATGAAAACACTCAGCCGAATCCTGATCGTGCCAGTGCTGTTACTGGCGCTATCTTCTGTGGTTCATGCAATGAAAAAATCTCCCGCCACTGATTTCTTTGGCGGCGCGCAACTCGAACTGGCGCAGGCCATCGAACGCGGCGACATGGAGCAGGTCAGGCGGCTGGCACCAAAGACGGACCTGAACACGCCCGGACGCAAGAACATGACGATGCTGTTTTTTGCGTTTCAGGAGGCGTTGCAGCGCGACCCGCATCGGCTCGCGGTTGCGTCGGAGGTGGTGAAGGCCGGAGCCGATCCCTTGCAGGAAGTGCCGGATTTTGGTGACCCGCTCGGAGTCATGCTCAACAGCTCTCACCCGGAATTCCTGCGTGCCATGCTGGACGGCGGTGTTGATCCAAATTTGATTTCAGAAGGCACCCCGATAATTTTTGATGTTGCAAAGGAGTCGACATCCGCCTCACTCAAGCTGCTGGTGGAGCGTGGCGCAGATGTGAACCGGCGCGATTCGTTGCGTAATTCAGTGCTATTTGAAGCATTAATGAACAACGCACTCGACCAGATCGACTACCTTCTCGATCACGGCGCGAACCCGTCCACTTACAACATCAACGGCGTATCGTTCCCATTCGCGCTTTCTCATGACATCAACAGAAACGCGCCCGCGCCCGATTCACCGGCCTACAGGAAACTGGTCGAAATCCGGGATCGCATCATCAGGATGGGCGTGAAATGGCCTCCCGAGACTCCGGAACAGATAAAAGCACGTTGGGGAGCCAATCCTCCGCGCCGGCTCGATGACAGCAAGCTTCCGCTGCCTTGACGCAGCTTCACGCTGGCGAGAGGTTAGAAGTTCTTAACCGCCTCGCACACGACAAGGCGGATAGGGCTGAAGGCGACGATGAGGCAGTTCCGCCTACAAAAAACGATGCGCTCGTCAACTCGCGTTGGCCGACGCGAAGTGGGAGTTGGACCCCGTCCCCGGCCGCACGACCACCGTGCAGGTCGTGCCCGCCGCCAGCATCACATCGGCCGGCACCGAGTCGATCTTCACACGCACCGGCACGCGCTGCGCGAGGCGCACCCAGTTGAAGGTCGGATTCACGTCCGCCAGCAACTCGTGGCTTTGCGGATTGTCGCGGTCGTAGATGCCGCGCGAGATGCTTTCCACGTGGCCTTGCAGCGTGCCGCCGCTCATCAGCCGAACTTCGGCCTGATCGCCGATGCGCACGTGCGGCAGCTTGGTTTCCTCGAAATAGCCATACACCCAGAACGAATGACTATCGACGATCGCGAGCTTCGCGGCGCCGGCGGTCGCATAGTCGCCGCGGAACACCGAGAGGTTGGTCACGTAGCCATCGACCGGCGACACGACGCGCGTGCGCTCGAGGTTCAGCTTCGCGGCGTCGAGCGCGGCGAGCGCCTGCTGATAGGCGGCACCGGCGGCGGACGCGGTATGCGTCGCGTTTTCGCGGCTTTCCTTCGACACCACCTGTGAGTCCATGTCCGCACGCCGTTGCGCATCGTCGCGCTTCATCTGCAATTCGACCTTGCGCGCGGCCACCGCGGCCTGCGCCTGCTCGACCGCGATCTGGTAGTGCGACGGATCGATCTGCATCAGCAGGTCGCCCTTCTTCACGAACTGGTTGTCCTTGACCGGCAGATCGACGATCGCGCCCGACACGTCCGGCGCAACGTTGACGATCTCGGCGCGTACGCGGCCGTCGCGCGTCCACGGTTCGTCCATGTAATGGACCCACAGCACGCGGCCAATCAGGATCGCGACGATGAAAATGACGGCTGTCGCGATGAAGCCCACAAGATTTCGGATGGTCATGTTTCGACTCTGATCAACGATAAACGGCGAGGCCGAGAAGGCCGCACACGGACACGAGCAAGCTCGCCCGGAACAGGGAGGGATGCCACACCACGCGATAGAGGCCCGTATAGGCGATCACGCGATCGAGTAGCCAGGTCAGCGCGGCGCCCGCGATGAACAGCAGCAGAATGGCCGGCACATAGGCATCGAGCACGGCGATATCACGCGGCATGAGGAGCTCCTTCTTCTGAGGTGTCCGCGCGCGCGCCGATCGCCGAGGCGAGCGGCGACTGCGGATCGAGCAGCGCGGTACGGATGAAATGCAGTTGACTGAGGATGCGCAGCAGTTGATGGCGTTCTTCGCGCGATGGCGTGAAGCCGGCCATCAACTGCTGTACTTGCGCGATCGCGTCGGCGGTCGTCGCGAGCGCGCGCGCGAAGTGCTGTTCCCGCGGCCGCTCGAACAGCGCCGCGAGCGCATCGCGCAGCGCACGCAGTGCGACGCGCCACGGTGCCGCCTTGTGGTAGCGCGGCTCGTTGGGCAGCGTCGCGATTTCGCGGCGCAGGTCGATCACCGCGTTGCCGACCTCCAACACCGAAAACAGCCAGCGCAGCGTGTCGCGCTTCGTCTCAGGCTCGTTCTGCGACAGCGAGTTGATCTGGAACATCAGATCGCGCGCGCCGCTCTCGAAGCGCGAGCGCACGCGCGCAAGACTCGCGCGGCCAGCCAGCACCACCTGGCGGCGCAGGTCGACGAGCAGGCGGTTGCGCAGCCACGGCGTGGACGGCGGCAGCAGCACCGCGAAAGCGATCGACGCCACCAGCATCGACAGCACCAGCGCGAGCGCGTCGTTCATGAACGAGCTCGGGTCGTAGTGAATCACGTTGTCGGGGCCGGCGAGGAAGCAGAAGAAGATGCAATAGCCGACGCCGTAGCCCGCGAGCTTCGCACGCGTGGTCATGAACACGCCGAGCAGCAGGAACGGCGTGAGCGCGACACACAGCATCACGAAGCCGTCGATGTGCGGATACACGCCGAACACCGCGGTCATGCCCATCAGCGTCGCGAGCACCGTGCCGCCGGCCATCTGGAACGCGGTGCGCTTCGGGTCCGGCGACGACGACGCGAGGGCGCACACGGCCGCCGCGTCCAGCGTCAGCGTCGAGCCGCTCGGCCACGCGGTCGCGATCCAGAACGCGCCGAGCACCAGCATCACGATGGCTGCGCGCAGGCCCGCGACGCCGGCCGCGATCGCGTTGGTTTTCGGTTCGTAGCGCTCGATCCAGCGTTCGCGCGCGTGCGTGTCGACCGCGAGGGACGCGTAGGTCGCCACGTACGCGTGCAGGTCGTCGATGAAGCGGTACAGCAGTTCGGCGCCCGTGTCGAAATCGAGCAACGGCGCGTCGGGATGCGTTTCGAGCTCGTCGCGCGTCGCGCGCACGCGTTTCGGCAATTCGCTCCTGTAGGTGTCGAGCTGCGCAGCGGCGTGCGCGGCGTCGACCGCGCTCAGCACCGGCTCGCCCGACTTCGCGAGCAACGGCGCGATCTCCTTGAAGTACGGCTCGAGCGCGTCGATCGCAATCGACGCGCCGTGGGTGCCGTTCTCGCGCAGACGGTTCATCAACTGATGCAGCGCGTGAAAGCGCGTCGACGCGGTCATGAACTCGCTGTTCAAACGCGCGAGGCGCCCGCCGCGCATCCGCGAATCGGGGCCTTCGAACACGGCGACGCTGCGCGCGGCCTCGAAGCCGACGATGTCGGCGACGAAGCGCGCATTGGTCGCCTCGATCTGCGCGCGGTCGTTGCGGCCGGCCAGCGACGCCGACACGTATTCGACGAAGGCCGAGAAGCGCGCGCGCACAGTGCTGCGCATCTGCTGGCCGGCGAATTGCGGAAACACGAGGCCGCTTACCGCGCCCGCGCAGATGATGCCGATCACGACTTCGGCGACCCGCGTGAGCGCGCTGAGAAACGCGCCGTCCGGATGCTGCCACGCGGGGATGCCGATCAGCGCGGCCGTGTAGCCGGCCAGCACGAAGCCGTACGAACGGAAGTTGCGATTGCGCGCGGCGCCGGCGGTGCAAATGCCGACCCAGATCGCGGTCGTAATCAGGAACAGCTCCGGCTGCTGCGCGAACAGGCCGATCAGCGCGAGCATCACGACCAGACCGACCAGCGTGCCGCAGATCCGGTAGAAGCTCTTCGCGAACACCGCGCCGCTTTGCGGCTGCATCACAATGAACACGGTGGTCATCGCGGTGCGCGGCTGCGGCAGATCGAGTTTCATCGCGATGCCGAGCGCGAGGAAACACGCGGCGAGCGATTTGAACAGATACATCCACACGAGGCCGTCGGTGCGCGCCCAGTGGGCGGCGGCTTGGTAGAGCGCGGCGAACGACGCGGGGCACGCGGCCGACGGGGAGGGCGAGGAGGACATGGCCTTTGTTACTCGGACGCGGGCGCGCTCGGGGCGCGCGAGACGGTGGTGGCGGTGGTGACTGCATTTGTGCTGGCCTTGGCATGCGGATCGGCCTTTGCCTTCGCCGCGCCGCTATCCGCCGAGCCGCTTCTGCCTTCGTTGTTGCCCTTGCCATGCGCCGGCAACGTTTCGTTATCCCGCGGACCGTTGGCCGGATCGTCGAGACCGCCGCCGAGCGCCGTCATCAGCGACGCATGCGCGCCAAGACGCTCGGCCTGCACCTTGGCGACGCCTTCCTGCGCACGCAGCAACTGGTTTTGCGCGACCAGCACGTTCAGATAGTCGGTCAAGCCGCGCCGGAAACCCTCGCGCGACAGATCGTAGTTCCTGCGCGCGGCAGCGACCGAGCGGTCGGCGTCGTCGGCCTGGGTGGTCAGCGAACGGATGCGGATCACCTGGTCGGAAATGTCCTTCAGCGCGGTGACGATCGACTGGTTGTAGCGCTCGACCGCTTCGTCGTAGCCCGCCGACGCGGCGCCGAGCTGCGAGCGCAGCCGGCCGCCGTCGAAGATCGGCAGCGTCAGCGCGGGGCCCACGCTCCAGCTATGCGACGGACTCTTCAGGAACTGGAACAGCGGCCCCATCGCCGCATAGCCGCCGATCGACGCGAGCAGGTTGATGTCCGGATAGAACCCGGCCTTGGCGACGTCGATGCCGCGCGCCTGTGCGGCGACCGCCCAGCGCGCCGCGACCACGTCGGGGCGGTGGCCGATCAGATCCGCGGGCAGCGCGGCCGGCAAACCGGCGGGCGCGGCGAGCGACAACGTCGGGCGCTGGATCGCGTCGCCGGCGCCTGGACCCTTGCCCGCAAGCGCGGCCAACTGATTGCGGCCGAGCGCGATCTTTTCCTCGATCGCGTCGATCTGGCGCTCGTACTCGGGCATCGGCGTTTCGGCCTGGCTCACTTCGAGCTGCGTGCCGATGCCGCCCTTCAGGCGCCGGTTCGCGAGGTCGACGATTTGCTGCTGTTGTTGCAGCGTGGCCTTCGCGATATCGAGCAGCGCGTAGTTCAGCGACATTTCGATATAGGTGCGCACGACGTTCGCTTGCAGTTCGAGCTGCGCGGCGCGCGCGTCGGCGGCGCTCGCGTGTGCGAGGTCGAGCGCGCGCTCGGCGGCGTTCTTGTCCTTGCCCCAGAAGTCGAGGTGATAGGCGAGGGCGAGGGTGCCGGTGTTGTTCCACGACTGCTCGCCGGCGAGCGGCCCAGGCCCGTAGAACACGTTGTCGGGCCATTGTTCGCGCTGGATCGACAGGCTGCCGTTGACTTGCGGCGCGAGCGCGGCGCGCGCGACGCCGGCCATCGACGCCGCCTCGCGCACGCGCGCCTGGGCGACCGCGAGACTCGGATTGCCGGCCTGTGCGTCCGCGATCCACCGGTTCAGCTGCGGATCGTCATAGGCGCGCCACCAGTCGGCGGCGGGCCACTGCGCATCGGCGTTGGCGGCGCGAATCGCGTTGCCGGCGTCGAGCGATGAAGGATTGATCGTGCGCGTTTGCGGCGCCACGCCCCCGGTACTTGCGCATCCGGCGATTGTTAATAGGATCGTAAGAACCGAGGCTGCGGCGATCCCTTTGTGTACCGGAGACTGCACGATTTCCTCCAAATTTGACTATAGAACCTTGTGCGCAATTATATTTTTCGATCAATTGCGGAATAACCGGTAAAGATGCAAGGCATTCTTACGAGACATGAGATAATGGCCATTGCTGATCGTGTAACAATCGCTGCCGATTTTTCGCAACTGTGTTGCATGGGATCGGAGCAAGGGCTAGAGCGCAAACTCCGGTCGACAGAGGATAGGTATGGACACGCTTCAAAACATGCGCGTATTCGTCCGCGTCGTCGAAGCGGGCAGCTTCACGGGCGCCGCGCAACATCTGAATACGACGACGGCCTACGCGTCGCGCGCGGTTTCCGATCTGGAAGCGCATCTGCGCACGCGGTTGTTGAACCGGACCACGCGCCGCATCGCGCTGACCGAGGCGGGCGAGCGCTATCTGCAGCGCTGTGAGCAGATCCTCGCGTACGTGGATCAGGCGGAGGCCGAGGCGAGCGACGCGCACGCGCGCCCGTCCGGCAAGCTCAAGGTTCATGCGATGACGAGCTTCGGCCAGCACTACGTGGTGCCGGCCGTGAGCCGTTACCAGCAGCGCTACCCGGACGTGCATGTCGAACTGACGCTCGCGCAGCGCATGCCGGATCTGCTCGACGAAGGCTTCGACGTGTCGCTGACGCTCGCCACCGTCCTGCCGGACTCGGGGCTCGTGTCGCAGCGCATTGGCAGCGCGTTCAGCATTGCGTGCGCGTCGCCTGCCTATCTCGAGCGGCGCGGCGTACCGCAAACGCCCGCGGACCTCGTGCAGCACACCTGCCTGCAGATGGTGACGCCGGTGTACCCGCCCGACAAATGGACCTTCGACGGCCCGAACGGCGAGGAAGTCGTGTCGCTCGGCTCGGCGACGTTCCAGGTGAACGTGGCCGAGGCGATGGTCGTGGCTGTCGCCCAGGGCATGGGCATCGCGCTGATTCCGATCTACTCGGCGATTAGTGGTTTGCGCAGCGGTGAACTGGTGTGGCTGCTGCCGGAGTACACATCGCAGCAGATGAATCTGTATGCGCTGTATCCGTCGCGGCAGTATCTCGATGCGAAGATCCGCACATGGGTCGAATTCCTGCGCGACGAGTTGCCCTCGACTCTGGCGGCGGATCAGGAAGAATTGCGGCAGTTCGCGCGAACCTGAACGGTCTGCTCGTCAAGCGTTGACGTTCGAGGGGCGCGAGACGTGACAGCCTGTTACACACGCGCCGCGTCGCAACATTTCTTTACTTCTGCCGCGCAGTCGATTTGTTAACGTGTCGTTCACGCGGCGCCGCTCTGGCCGGACGCGCTGGATTCGCCGCCGTTCGGCACCTCGCAACCACTGAAGGACGACACATCCATGGATACGCACCTGATGATCGGCTTGGCCGTCATGTTCGGATTGATCGGCGTCGCCGCGTCGCGCGATTTGCTGCGCCGCATGCGTGTACAGCAGCCGCGGCTCGTGCCGGTCGAAGTCGAGTCACAGGATGCGCCGCGGCGAGAGCGGTGAGCGGGCCCGCTAGAACCAGCTAGATCTCGACGACCTTGTCCCACGCAAACAGCGGATTTTCCCACTCGCGCGTGCGCCGGTCGAAATAGCCGCGCGGATTGCACACCACACGCGTGCCGTCCACCACATAGTCGAACGACGTATGCGTGTGGCCGTGAATCCACAACGCGACAGGCGCGCGCACGAGCTCCGGCAGGTGATTGACGAAGCCCGCCGACACGCGGTCATCGGCAAAGCGCTCGGCGAGACTCAGCCGATGCGGCGCATGGTGCGTGACCACGATCGTTTGGCCGGCGAATGGTTTGGTCAGCTCGCTTTCGAGCCACGCGCGCGCATGCTGGTGCAGCGCGAGCGAATCGGCCGGCGTGAAGTCGCGCGCGGCATCGCGCGGGTCGTGCGGCCAGTTCATCTGGATCAGCCCGCGATAATCGAGCATGACGCGCCGCGCGGCGACGATCGATTCCTCGATTGCTTCGGGCGTCGCGCCGTACAGCGCGAAGTCGGTCCACAACGTCGTGCCGAGCACGCGCCAGCGCCCCTGGCTATCGACGAGCGTGGCGTTGTTCAGCACGTGCACGTTATCGACTTGTGCGGCCGCGTCGAGCGTCGCGCTCTCCAGCGCGCCGAACTCGCCGTCGTAATACTCGTGATTGCCCGGTACGTAGACGACCGGCACCGTGTCGTCGAACGCCTGCGCGGCCCAGCGCGGGCCGGCCGCGTGGTTGTGAATGTCGCCCGCCAGCACGACCAGATCCGCCTGCGCATGCGGGATCAGTTCAGGCTCGTCGTTTTCCAGATGCAGATCGGACAGCACGCGAATCTTCACGGACGCGACTCCTGCGAAACGCCGCCGCGCCGGATCGCGGTGGCTTCAAACATTAGCGTAGCACCTTGCCCGGATTCATCAGGTTCAGCGGATCGAGCGCCTGCTTGATCGCGCGCATCATCCGCACCTCGACGTCCTGTTTGTAATGCGCGGCTTCGTCGATCTTCAGCTGGCCGAGCCCGTGTTCCGCGCTGATGCTGCCGCGGTGAGCATTCACGCTGTCGTAGACGATCCGGTTGATCGGGCTCTGGTACTGGCGCAGAAACGCCTTCGCATCGACGCCCTCGGGCGCCTGCACGTTGTAGTGCAGATTGCCGTCGCCGAGATGGCCGAACGTGACCATGCGCGCGCCCGGCGCGGCTTGCGCGATCGCGGCATCGGTCGCTTCGATGAAGTGGCCGATGCGTGAGATCGGCACCGCGATGTCGTGCTTGATGTTCAGGCCTTCCTCGGCCTGCGCGAGCGGAATGTGCTCGCGCAGATTCCAGAACGCGCGCGACTGCGCGAGGTTTTCCGCGACCACGGCGTCTTCGACGAGACCCTGTTCGAGTGCGGTTTCCATCAGCCCCTCGAACAGCCTGCGCGCGTGCTCTTCGCTTTCGCTGTCCGACAGTTCGAGCAGCACGATTTGCGCATGCGGTTCGGCGAACGGATAACGCATCTGTTCGAAATGCCGGCCAACGAGGCGCAGGCAGAAATCCGACATCAGTTCGAAGCCGGTCAGGAGCGGCCCGGCGACGCGTTGCGCGAGCGCGAGAAAATCGAGCGCCGCATGCGGCGATGCGAGCGCGGCGAGCGCGGTCACGCGCGCGGCCGGCTGCGGATGCAGCTTCATCACCGCCGCGGTGATCAGGCCGAGCGTGCCTTCCGCGCCGATGAACAGGTCGCGCAGATCGTAGCCGGTGTTGTCCTTGCGCAGCCCGCGCAGGCCGTCCCACAGTTCGCCTTGCGGCGTCACCACTTCGAGGCCGAGGCACAGTTCGCGCGTGGTGCCATAGCGCAGCACGCCGGTGCCTCCCGCGTTGGTCGACAGATTGCCGCCGATCGTGCAGCTGCCTTCGGCGGCGAGGCTCAGCGCAAACAGACGCCCGGCCGCTTCGGCGTGCTTCTGCACGTCGGCGAGGATCACGCCGGCTTCGACGGTGATCGTGTTGTTGTGCGGATCGATGTCGCGCACGCGATTCAGGCGACGCAAGCTGATGACCGCCTGCGCGCCGCTGGCGTCAGGTGTCGCGCCGCCTGCGAGGCCGGTGTTGCCGCCCTGCGGCACCAGCGCGACGCGATGTTCGACCGCGAGCCTGACGAGCGCGGCGGCTTGCGCGGACGTGGCCGGGCACAGCACCGCGCAGGCCGCGCCGGTGTAGCGGCGGCGCCAGTCGGTCAGAAAGGGAGCGGTGTCGTGCGGATCGGTCAGGACGTGAGCCGCGCCGATGGCGTCGCAGCAGGCGGCGAGAAAAGCGGTATGTTTCATGTGGATCGGTTGACGGTTCTGAGGCTTGGACGTCAGGGGGGCGGGGTTGGTTCGCCGGTGGTTTGCTTTGCAGCCTGCTTTGCGGCTTGCTTCACGGCTCGTTGCGCCGCGCGCTTGAACGGCCCGACATACGCGAGCGCGCAGGCGAAGAAGACCACGGCGAGCGCCGCTTGCAGCCAGCCGAGCCGCGCGCCCAAGCCATGATCGCTCCAGCCGCGCACGACGCCTTCGGCGAAATACAGCAAGATCAGCATCGACGCCCATTGCATCGTATAGAGCCGACGTCGCCACACGCCGGGCAACGCGGAGAGCAACGGCAACGCCTTCAGCACGAGCAGCGAGCCGCCAGGCCGCAATGGCGCGAGCCACCATTCCCATGCGACCGCCAGCACGATCATCGCGACCAGTGTGATAGCGGCGACGAGCGCGGCGGCGGCTTTGGGCTGCACGGGTACGATGGTTGTGGCTGCCGACGTGCTTGCGGATTCCGCGCCGCTGGCGTCCCGACGGGCGTCGTGGCGTTCGGTTGGTTGCGGATGCGGGTCGTTCACGGCTTTGCGCTCACGGCCGTTCGGACATCGACGCCGCCGTGCGCGCAACGCGCGCACCCAGCGCAATGGCCAGCGTCCGTTCGTCGGCGGAGATGCCGTGGCCGGCCGTGCCCGCGCGCGCGAAATGCGACGCGCCATACGGCGTACCGCCGGTTTGCGTGGTGGTCAGCGTGCTCTCCGTGTACGGAATGCCGACGATCAGCATGCCGTGATGGAGCAATGGCAGCATCATCGACAGCAGCGTGGATTCCTGGCCGCCGTGCAGGCTGCCGGTCGACGTGAACACGCAGGCCGGCTTGCCCGACAGCGCGCCGGATAGCCACTGCGGCGTGGTGCCGTCGAGAAAGTATTTGAGCGCGGCCGCCATGTTGCCGAAGCGGGTCGGTGAGCCGAGCGCGAGGCCCGCGCATTCTTCGAGGTCACGCAGCTCGACGTACGGTGGTCCTTCGGCGGGGATGTCCGGCTCGCTCGCCTCGCAGACCGTGGAAACCGCCGGTACGGTGCGCACGCGCGCCTGCATGCCGGGGACGCTGTCGACGCCGTGCGCGATCGCCAGCGCGAGCTCGCGCGTGGCGCCGTGACGGCTGTAATAAAGCACGAGAATGTCTTTCATAGGCCTCATCATTGAACGGGTATTATAGGGGTTCGGTCCGTTGCACAGGCCATTCATAGCCGTTCGGCCAGGAGGTTCGGCCAAACGCCGCAAGGGGTTCCCGCAGTCCCGTTCTGACGGTTCAGCAAGCAAGGAGGCAGGTTTGTTGGTTAGGGTGCGTTTCGATCTCGACACGCTCAGACGGCTCGCGCAATTCGCCGCGCAACGCATCGGCGAAGACCGGATTCCGCAGGTCGCGGGCAGCCTGACGTTCACCACGATGCTCGCGCTCGTGCCGCTCGCCACCGTCGCGTTTGCGCTGTTCACCGCGTTTCCGATCTTCAGCTCGTTCCAGGCGTCGCTGCAGTTCTTTCTTGCCGATCACCTGATGCCCGCGCAACTGAACGATCAGATCTTCAAGTATCTGAACCAGTTCGCGTCGAAGGCCAAAGGGCTGACCACGATCGGCATGATCATCCTGTTCGTCACCGCGGTGATGACGATGATGACCGTCGAGTCCGCGTTCAACGTGATCTGGCGCGTGCGCAAGGCGCGGCCCGTCGCGCAGCGCATCCTCGTGTACTGGGCGATCATCACGCTCGGTCCGATCCTGATCGGCGTGAGCCTGTCCATCTCGTCGTATCTGTTCACGCAATCGATGTCGTTTAGCGCCGCGCAGCGCATCACACCGCTGATCGAATGGGCGCTCGCCAGCGCCACGCTGCCGTTCACGATGCTCGCGTTCACGATTCTTTACGTTTATTTGCCGAACTGCCGTGTCGAATGGCGCGACGCGGTGGTCGGCGGCGTGATCGCCGCAGTCGCGTTCGAGCTCGCCAAGCGCGGTTTCGGCTACTACGTGCGCCGTATTCCAACGTATACGGCGGTGTACGGGGCGTTCGCCGCGGTGCCGCTGTTCCTGGTGTGGATGTATCTCTGCTGGTTCATCACGCTGACCGGAGCGATGATCGCATCGGCGTTGCCGGCGATCCGCATCGGTCAGTTTCACCGCCCGGTGTTCTATGGCAGCAATCTGTTCGATTCGCTCGAATTGCTCGCGCGGCTGTGCGAAGCGCGTGAGGGCGGCAGACGTGGCTACACGATGCCCGAGCTTGCGCGCATGCTTCGCCGCGACAAGGATACGACGCTGATGCTGTTGCAGCGTCTCGAGGAGATCGAATGGATCGCGCGGCTGGAGGAGGACCATACCGGCCCGCACTACGTGCTGCTCGCGAACCCGGCGCAGGTGACCGTGCAGCGGCTGTACGACCTGTTCGTGATCGACCGCGCGGAGCTTACGTATCAGCTCGAACTCGACTCCACACGGGTTGACGGCGGTATGCTGCTCGCCGCGCTCGACAACGACCAGCTGAAGGTGACGCTCGCCGCGCTCCTTGCCTCGCGCGCGGCGGCAAGGGCGGCGCGACCCGGAAACGAGCGCGTGGCGGCTTCGATGCCGCACCAGGCGGCGTGACAGGGCGGCTCGACTTCGAGCCGCGTTGGTGAAACTACAACGAAATCTTCCCCACGCAGATGTCCTTGAACATCACCCAGTCGCCCATCAGGCTGTAAAGCGGATGACGGAAGGTGGCCGGCTTGTTCTTTTCGAAGAAGAAATGGCCGACCCACGCGAAGCCATAGCCGCACGCCACGGCGGCCGGCAGCCATACCCAGTTGCCGGTGGCGAGCGCCATCGCGAGAAAGCCAATGACTCCGAGCGAGCCGACGAAATGCAGCCGCCGCGACGCGATGTTGCGATGCTCGCTCAGGTAGTACGGATAAAACTCCGCGAAGCTCGCGAAGTGATCGGTATGTGCTGTATGAGCCATAGCGGCCTCCGGAGGCTGAAAAAGACAGCTTCAATCATTCTCCGGCGATCGCCTGCCTAACGCAACCTGGCCATTCGGCCGATGGCGCGGCGGGTTCGGCGTGGGTATCGTCGTGATTCAGCGCCCTTCGTGCGCTGCCCGCGTGGCGAAGCTGTACAGCGCATCGAGCGTCGCGTCGGGTTGCTCGGTCATCAACGCGTGGCCCGCATCGAGCGTGACGGTGTCGACCGGCGTGCCCGCCTGCGCGAGCGCATCGGCGAGCGCTTTCGCCGCGCGCGGCGGCGTCATCGCGTCGCGGCGGCCGACGATCAGGCGCGTCGCGCAACGCACCTGCGCCGCGCGGGCGAGGCCGTCCGCATAGGTATGGCAGGCGGTGAAATCGGTGTGGAACAGATGCGGTTCGCCGCCGGCGGACACTTGTTCCATCAGCCGCTGGTTCATACCGTGCAGCCAGAAGCCGGGGCCGGGGCACGAGGGCTTCGCGGCGAGCGTCGAATGCGACCACTGGTTGACCATGTCGATCGCCTCGGGCTCGCGATTGAGCGCCGCGTCGAGCAGCGCGTCGGAGACCGTCATCGGCAGCGCGGTCGCGAGCAGCGCAAGATGCGTGGCGCGCTGCGGATAGCGGCCGGCGAAGTCGAGCGCGATCAGCGAGCCCATGCTGTGACCGGCGACGAACGCACGCGTGACGCCCACGGCATCGAGCAGCGCGGCGAGCCAGTCGGCCAGCGCGGCGATGCTGACGAGCGCGGGGCCGGCGCTGCGTCGGTGGCCCGGCAGGTCGAGCGCGAGCACGCCGAAGCCGTGATGCGCGAAATAGCGGCTTTGCAGCGCCCACACGCTGTGATCGTGCTCGGCGCCGTGGATGAACACGGCGGTCGGCAGGCCCGGGTCGAAGGGTTTGCCGCCGCTGTAGGCGTAGGCCGGTTTGCCTTGGACGGTGACGATCATGGGGACTCCGGGCGGGCGGGGGCGTTCGTGGCGGCGGGCGCCGCAGCGGCGGTTCTTTGCGCGGCCTTCAGCGCGCGCTTGAGATCGTCGATCAGGTCATCCGGATCTTCGAGCCCGATCGACAGACGGATCGTGCCTTCGGTGATACCGGCGGCGGCGAGCGCGGCGGCATCCATGCGGAAGTGCGTCGTCGATGCCGGGTGGATCACCAGCGAGCGCGCGTCGCCGACGTTCGCGAGGTGCGAGAACAGCGTCAGCGCTTCGATGAAGGCGCGCCCGGCCGCGCGGTCGCCGCGCAGGTTGAAGCTGAACACGGCTCCGGCGCCGCGCGGTAGCAGCCGCTTCGCGAGCGCGTGGTCGGGATGCGTCGGCAGCTCGGGATAGGCAACCGATTCGACCACCGCATGAGCGGCGAGAAACTCGACCACGCGGCGTGTGTTGGCGACGTGCCGCTCCATGCGCAACGGCAGCGTCTCGATGCCTTGCAGCAGTTGCCACGCGGCCTGCGGATGCAGGCACGCGCCGAAATCGCGCAAGCCTTCGCGCCGCGCGCGCAGCAGGAACGGCGCGACGGTGCTTTCCTCGGCGAACACCATGCCGTGGAAACCGTCGTATGGCTCGGTGAATTCGGGGAAAAGGCCGGAAGCCTCGAAGTCGAACGTGCCGCCGTCGACCAGCACGCCGCCGATCGTCGTGCCGTGGCCGCCGAGAAACTTGGTCGCCGAGTGGTAGACGAAGTCGGCGCCGTGCTCGAACGGGCGCAGCAGGTAGGGCGTCGTGAAGGTCGAATCGACCAGCAGCGGCACGCGGTGCGCGTGCGCGATCGGCGCGAGCGCGGCGATGTCGAGCACCTCGAGGCCCGGATTGCCGAGCGTTTCGCCGAATAGCAGGCGCGTGTTGGGGCGCAGCGCGGCGCGCCACGCGTCGAGGTCGCCGGGCTTCACGAAGGTCGTCTCGATACCGAAGCGCCGCAGCGTGTAGTGCAGCAGATTGTGCGAGCCGCCGTACAGCGCGCTCGACGCGACGATGTGGGAGCCCGCGCCCATCAGCGTCGCGATCGCCAGATGCAGCGCGGCTTGGCCGCTCGCGGTGCCGATCGCGCCGGCGCCGTTTTCGAGCGCGGCGACGCGCTCTTCGAACACGGCGACGGTCGGATTCGAGATGCGCGAGTAGACGTGGCCGGCGCGCTCCATGTTGAACAGCGCGGCGGCGTGGTCCGAGTCGCGGAACGAAAACGACGTGGTCTGGTAGATCGGCGTCGCGCGCGCGCCGGTGGCGGGGTCGGGGGCAGCGCCGGCGTGCAGCGCAAGCGTATCGAAACGGTTGGCGGACATCGTGTGCGGCGGGCCGCGAGGGGCCACGCGAATGATCAGGGTAGGCCGGCCATCCTATCATTGGCGCGCGCCGCTTCAAGCGCTGTTTTCCCGTGGAGTGGACCGCGGATTTGTGCGGCTCGTGCCGGGAGCGGGGCATGCTCGCTATCTGGAAGTCAGATGAATTGGAGCCCCCGAAACCGCGCCCAGCCTTGGCTGGCGGGCCGCTTTCCTTTTATGGGCCTTTCCGATAGGATCGAAACAACCATTTAATGCACTGCAAGATTGGCGGTACGAGGAGATAGATCATGCGAGTCAGCGACATTCTTAAGGTCAAGGGCAACACCCTTTTTACGGTCACGCCGGATACCACGCTGCATGACGCCGTGATTACCATGGCCGAGCACGACATCGGCTCGCTCGTCGTGATGGAGTACGGCGACCTCGTCGGCATGCTGACGTTTCGCGAAATCATTCTGACCTTGAGGGAAAACGGCGGCAGCGTCGGTACTTCGACGATCCGCAAGGTGATGGACGACCATCCGCTCACCTGCACGCCCGAAACCGACGTCAACGAAGTGCGCCGCATGATGCTCGAGCATCACGTGCGTTATCTGCCGGTCATGGAAAGCCGCACGCTGATGGGCGTCATCTCGTTTTACGACGTCGCGAAGGCGGTGGTCGAGGAGCAGGGGTTCGAGAATCGCATGCTGAAGGCCTATATCCGCGACTGGCCGGAAGAGCAGGAAGGACAGGATCAGCAGCCGGCGCGTTGATGCGCGTGGCTCGAAGGTCGCGCTCCGGCCGTCGCCGCGAGCGCGAATCCGCCGACAGGGCGCGCGCGCAAGCGGGCGCTTTTTTTGTGTCCGGGCCGGTGCCCGGATCTGGAGCGCGCGTCGCACCGGCCCGTTTGTCCGCCGCTCCGCGCGCTTCATCGCCATTTTCCGCGCCGTTGTTCTGACTTCATGAACGATCGTCCGTTGCCTGCCGCCCGCCGCGCCGCTCGCGCGCACGAAGCGCACGAATCCCAGTTCCGCCTGCTCCGCCAGCGCCGTTTCGCGCCGTTCTTCTGGACACAGTTTCTCGGCGCGATGAACGACAACGTGTTCAAGATCGGCTTCACGTCGCTCGTGACCTATCAGGCGGCGCGCTTTTCGGGCGTCGATCCGAAAACCGCGGCGTTCCTGATCTCCGCGATTTTCATTCTGCCGTTCGTGCTGTTCTCGGCCACTTCGGGCCAGATCGCGGACAAGTACGACAAGGCCTTGCTCACGCGTCTCGTCAAGACTTTCGAGATCGCGGTGATGCTGGTCGGCGGCGCGGGCTTCTGGCTGCATAGCGCGCCGTTGCTGTATCTGTGCACGTTCCTGATGGGCGTGCATTCGACCGTATTCGGGCCGGTCAAGTACTCGTATCTGCCGCAGCATCTGTCGAAGGCCGAATTGGTCGGCGGCAACGGCATGATTGAGATGGGCACCTTCGTCGCGATCCTGGTCGGCACGATCGTCGGCGGCGCGGGCGCGGGGTTCGCCGAGCATGGCGCGGTGGTGCTCGCTGGCGCGTGTCTCGCGATCGCGCTGATCGGGCGCGGCGTGTCCGGCTTCGTGCCGGCTACGCCCGCGCCGCAGCCCGGCTTGCGCATCAACTGGAACCCGGTCAGCGAAACGTGGCGCAATCTGAAGCTCGCGCACGAAAACCGCACGGTGTTCCTGAGCCTGCTCGGCATCTCGTGGCTGTGGTTCGTCGGTGCGACGTTCCTCGCGTCGTTTTTCAATTTTGCGAAGGACGTGCTGTCCGCCGATCCGGACGTCGTGACCGTGCTGCTTGCCACGTTTTCGATCGGCATCGGCATTGGCTCGCTGCTGTGCGAACGGCTGTCGAAGCGGCGGATCGAAGTCGGCCTCGTGCCGCTAGGCTCGATCGGCATGAGCGTGTTCGCGATCGATCTTTTTTTTGCGAGCCATGCGCTGCCGCCGGCGGGGCATCTGCTCAGCGTCGGGGAATTTCTCGCGCGGTTCGCGCATTGGCGCGTGCTCGCCGATCTGTTCCTGCTCGCGATGTTTGGCGGCTTCTACAGCGTGCCGCTGTATGCGCTGATTCAGAGCCGTAGTCAGCCGAGTCATCGCGCGCGCATCATCGCCGCGAACAATATCCTCAACTCGCTGTTCATGATCGTGTCGGCGTTGATGGCGATGGGCCTGACCGCCGCGGGCTTCGGCATTCCGGAAATTTTTCTCGTCACCGCGCTGCTGAACGTGGTGGTCGCGGGCTACATCTATTCGCTCGTGCCCGAGTTCCTGCTGCGCTTCGTTGCGTGGCTGCTCGTGCATACGTTTTACCGGATCCGGCTCGTGCACGCGGAGCGGATTCCGGAGCGCGGCGCGGCGGTGCTCGTGTGCAACCACGTCAGTTTCGTCGATGCGATCGTCATCATGGCCGAAAGCCCGCGGCCGATCCGCTTCGTGATGGACCATCAAATCTTCCGCTCGCCGTTCGTCGGCTGGCTGTTCCGGCATGCGAAGGCGATTCCGATCGCGCCCGCGCATCAGGATGCGGCGCTGCTCTCGCGTGCCTACGATCTGTGCGCGCGGGCGCTCGCGGACGGCGAACTCGTCTGCATCTTTCCCGAAGGCAAGCTGACGCGCACCGGTGAGCTGAACCCGTTTCGCCACGGCGTCGCCGAGATCGTCAGGCGCACCCCGGCGCCGGTTATTCCGATGGCGCTGCGTGGTCTGTGGGGCAGCGTGTTTTCGCGCGCGGTCGATGCCCACTGGCCGCGTCCGCTCAGAAAGGGCGTGATGAGCCGGCTGAGCCTCGCGGTCGGCGAGCCGATCGACCCGGCGCTCGCGACGCCGGAAACACTGCAGCAGATCGTGACCGAGCTGCGCGGCGCGCGCAAATAGCCTTGGGCCGGTGCGCGGATGCCGGGGTCGCTAGCTCGTCCACTCTCGCCCGCATGCGGCAGCGCTGTCGCCACGCCCGTCTTCGGGCGAGCGGGCTGGCATAATAGCGTTCTCCCCCGAATTTCTTTGGACGACGCTCATGTCCGGCAACACGCTCGGTACGCTTTTCACTGTCACGACCTTCGGCGAATCGCACGGCCCCGCTATCGGCTGCGTGATCGACGGCTGCCCGCCGGGCATGGCGCTCGACGAAGCCGATATCCAGTTCGAACTCGATCGCCGCAAGCCGGGCACGTCGCGCCACGTGACGCAGCGCCAGGAAGAGGACAAGGTCGAGATCCTGTCGGGCGTGTTCGAAGGTCAAACCACCGGCGCGCCGATCGCGCTGCTGATCCGCAATACCGACCAGCGCAGCAAGGACTACGGCAACATCGCCGAGACGTTCCGCCCCGGCCACGCCGACTACACGTACTGGCAGAAGTACGGCATTCGCGATTACCGCGGCGGCGGCCGCTCGTCGGCACGGCTGACGGCGCCGACGGTCGCGGCGGGCGCGGTGGCGAAGAAGTGGCTGCGCGAGAAGTTCGGCACCGAGATTCGCGGCTATATGGCCGCGCTCGGCGAGATCGACGTGCCGTTCGTCGATTGGGCGCAGGTGCGCGAAAACCCGTTCTTCGTGCCGAATGCGCAGATCGTTCCGCAGCTCGAGGCGTATATGGACGCGCTGCGCAAGGACGGTGATTCGATCGGCGCGCGCATCAACGTGGTCGCCTCCGGTGTGCCGGTCGGCCTCGGCGAGCCGCTGTTCGACCGCCTCGACGCCGACATCGCGCACGCGATGATGGGCATCAACGCGGTGAAGGGCGTCGAGATCGGCGCGGGCTTCGCGAGCGTCGCGCAACGCGGCTCGGTGCATGGCGACGAGCTGACGCCGGAGGGTTTCGTCGGCAATCACGCGGGCGGGGTGCTCGGCGGCATTTCGACGGGACAGGACATCACGGTGTCGATCGCGATCAAACCGACCTCGAGCATTCGCACGCCGCGCCGTTCGATCGACAAGGCGGGGCAGCCGGTGGTCGTCGAAACCTTCGGGCGGCACGACCCGTGCGTCGGCATTCGCGCGACGCCGATCGCCGAGTCGATGCTTGCGCTCGTGCTGATCGATCACGCGCTGCGCCATCGCGCGCAATGCGGCGATGTGGCCGTGAGCACGCCGAAGATCGCGGCGAGCGCGCCGTAACGCTGACGCGGCCCCGAGATTGGCGGCGAACGAGCTGCCATGAAAATGAATAGGGAAGGGGACGGACGAAACGCGCGAGAATGCGCGCAGACGAAGGCGCGAGCGCGCTATCGGAATTTGCCTTCGCGACGCTGCCGCTTATCGCACAGCGCCGCAAAAGCAAACAGCACAACAATTACATGTTCGGATAGTTCGGCCCGCCACCGCCTTCCGGCGTGACCCACACGATATTCTGCGTCGGGTCCTTGATATCGCAGGTCTTGCAGTGCACGCAGTTCTGCGCATTGATGACGAGCCGCTCGTTGCCTTCGTCGTTCTTCACGAACTCGTACACGCCAGCCGGGCAATAACGCGACTCCGGTCCGGCGTAAGTCTGCCAGTTCACGTTGACCGGCACGGTCGGATCTTTCAGCGTCAGGTGCGCCGGCTGATTTTCCTCGTGGTTCGTGTTCGAGATGAACACCGAAGAGAGCCGGTCGAACGTCAGCTTGCCGTCCGGCTTCGGATACGTGATCGGCTTGCACTGCGAAGCCGGCTTCAGCATTTCGTGATCGGAATGCTGATGATGCAGCGTCCAGGGCACGTTGCCGCCGAGCAGCTTCTGCTCGACGCCGACCATCAGCGTGCCGAGGTAGAGACCCTTGCTCATCCACTGCTTGAAGTTACGCGCGCGATACAGCTCGGTGTAGAGCCACGACGTCTTGAAGGTTTCCGGATAAGCGGTCAGTTCGTCCGACTGACGGCCGGCCCGTACGGCGGCGAATGCGGCGTCGGCGGCGAGCATGCCGGTCTTGATCGCGGCGTGCGAACCCTTGATGCGCGACGCGTTCAGGAAGCCCGCGTCGTCGCCGACAAGTGCGCCGCCCGGGAACACCAGCTTCGGCAGCGACATCAGACCGCCCGCGGTGATCGCGCGCGCACCGTACGACACGCGCTTGCCGCCTTCGAGAATCGCGCGGATCGCCGGATGCGTCTTGTAGCGCTGGAATTCCTCGAACGGTGACAGATACGGATTCGAATAGCCGAGGCCGACCACGAAGCCGACCACGACCTGGTTGTTGTCCATGTGATAGAGGAACGAGCCGCCGTAGGTGTCGTTTTCGAGCGGCCAGCCGGCCGTGTGCATCACCAGACCCGGCTTGTGCTTCGCGGGATCGATCTCCCACAGCTCCTTGATGCCTATGCCGTACACCTGCGGATCGACGCCGTCGCGCAGCTTGAACTTCTCGTTCAGCTGGCGGCCGAGGTGGCCGCGCGCGCCTTCGCAGAACAGCGTGTACTTCGCATGCAGCTCCATGCCGAGCTGGAAGTTCTCGGTCGGCTCGCCGTCCTTGCCTATGCCGAGGTTGCCGGTCGCGACGCCCTTGACCGAGCCGTCGTCGTTGTACAGCACTTCAGCCGCCGGAAAGCCCGGGAAAATCTCGACGCCGAGCGCCTCGGCCTGCTGGCCCAGCCAGCGCGTCACGTTCGCGAGGCTGATCACGTAGTTGCCGTGGTTCTTGAAATTGTCCGGCAGCGCCCAGTTCGGCACGCTCTTCGCGCCCGTCGCCGACAGGAACAGGAAGCGGTCTTCGGTCACCTCGACCGTCAGCGGCGCGCCTTTCTCCTTCCAGTCCGGGATCAGCTCGGTCAGCGCGCGCGGGTCCATCACCGCGCCCGACAGGATATGCGCCCCGATCTCAGAGCCTTTTTCGAGTACGCAGACGCCAAGCTCGACGCCTTGTTCGGCGGCGCGCTGCTTCAGACGAATGGCAGCCGACAGGCCCGCAGGGCCGCCGCCGACGATGACGACGTCATACTCCATCGACTCGCGCGGGCCGTACTGCTCAATGAGACTTGCGGGGGTCATTGATGCTCCTCTTACCGTTAGAATGCTTTTTTCGGGTTCGTATTGTGGGCGATCGATCCCTACGCCGCAACCCAAAAGCCACAGATTAGCACGAGCGTACTATTTCATGATACGGTATAGACCCTTATCGCGGTCGTACCAAACCCCGTCAACCGCAGTTGTCACTACAACCGAGCAAGGAAAGACAATGGGCCGTTCGATCAATCTGGAAGGCAAGGTCGCGCTGATCACTGGCGCCTCGAGCGGGTTGGGCAAGCGCTTCGCGCAGGTGCTGTCGCAGGCGGGCGCGAAGGTCGTGCTGGCGAGCCGACGGACCGAGCGGCTCAAGGAGCTGCGCGCGGAAATCGAGGCGTCCGGCGGAGCCGCGCACGTGGTGTCGCTCGACGTGACCGACTACCAGAGCATCAAGTCGGCGGTCGCGCACGCGGAGACCGAAGCCGGCACCATCGATATCCTCGTCAATAACTCGGGCGTGTCGACTACGCAGAAGCTGTCCGAAGTCACGCCGGCGGACTTCGAATACGTGTTCGACACGAATACGCGCGGCGCTTTTTTCGTCGCGCAGGAAGTCGCCAAGCGCATGATCATGCGCGGCAACAACGCGCAGAAGCCGTCGTACCGGATCATCAACATCGCGTCGATGGCGGGCTTGCGCGTGCTGCCGCAAATCGGCCTGTATTCGATGAGCAAGGCCGCGGTCGTCCACATGACGAAGGCGATGGCGCTCGAGTGGGGCAAGCATGGCATCAATGTGAACGCGATCTGCCCCGGCTATATCGACACCGAGATCAACCACCACCACTGGTCGACCGATCAGGGGCAGAAACTGATTGCGATGCTGCCGCGCCATCGGGTCGGCAAACCGGAGGATCTCGACGGGCTGCTCCTGCTGCTCGCGGCGGACGAATCGCAGTTCATCAACGGCTCGGTGATCGCCGCCGACGACGGTTTCGGGCTCGCGTGAGCGCGCAGTCAAACGTTTCAACAGTCAGGCAGCAAAGGAAGAACGGAAGTAAAGCATGAGCGATTTTCACGCAGTTTTCGAAATGACGATGCCGATCTGCTGGGGCGACATGGACGCCTTCGGTCACGTCAACAACACGGTTTATTTTCGCTACATGGAGCAGGTGCGGATTTCCTGGTTCGAACATATGGACTTCCTCGGCGAGCGCCCGGACGGCCAGGGGCCGGTGATCGTCAATGCGTCGATGGAGTTTCTGAAGCAGCTGCACTATCCGGGTGACGTGATCGGCCGGATGTCGGTGGCCACGCCGGGGCGCAGCAGCTTCGATACGGCTTTCGAGCTTCTGCGTGCCGATGAGCCGGATACGCTCTATGCGCGGGGCGCCGCGCGATGCGTGTGGATCGACTACGCGGCAGGCAAGTCGATGCCAGTGCCCGACGTGCTGCGCGCGGCCATCGAGAGCGCCGCTCTCGTCAAGGCGGGCTGACGGCGCTGCCTGAGCGTGGTCGCGTGCTTCATCCTTCCTTTCTCTGTCAATCCCCGAGCAGCCGTTGCAAGAGCTCGGTCGCATTGCCCGTATCGTATTTACGCATGAGCCGCGCACGGTAGACGTCGACCGTGCGCGGGCTGATGTCGAGCACGCGGCCGATCTGCTTGCTGGTCTTGCCCGTCACCAGTTGCGCGGCGATTTCGCGCTCGCGCGGCGTCAGTTCCACCGCGACCCGGCGGGTCGCGCTCAGATCCTCGAAGGTCCAGACACCCGCCGCGTGCGGGTCGGTGCGCTGCTGCGCGCGGCCCGTCACGTGACACCAGAACAGCTCGCCGTTCGCGCGTTTCATGATGCGGTCGTCCGCGTAGCTGCCTTGCGCGGTCATGATCGGCGGAATGCGCGCGCCGATCCGCTCGAACTCATCCGCCGATGGGTACAACACCTGGAATGACTGACCGATCAGCGCGTCGCGCGCGTAGCCGAAAATCGACGCGAGCTCGTCGTTGCAGTCTTCGATGGTCCGCTCGCGCGACAGCACGAGTCCGATCGGCGCGAGGTGAAACGCAGTGCGGTAATCCAGGGCGGGCATGGGCGGGGCGGCAAGTACTTATGTATTTTTGCGTATTGTGCCGTATGGCGGGCCCAGCGTACTCTTTCGGGCAGATGACAACGCGGCGCATGCCGCGGATGACTACTAGAATGACGTAGCGGTATCGTGAGGCGACGTGAAGTTCGCCAGTTGCGATATCAGCCGCAATGATCCGGCGGCCTGCGTACAGGTTTCGGGTTTCCATAGAGGAAGGGACATACAGATGAACAAGGTCTATCCAGGCGCCGCCGAGGCGCTGAAGGACATCGTCAAGGACGGGCAGACGTTCGCCGTCGGCGGCTTCGGCTTGTGCGGCATTCCCGAGGCGCTGATCGCGGCGCTGCGCGATTCGAAGGTGCGGGGCATCACCTGCATCAGCAACAACGCGGGCGTCGACGGTTTCGGCCTCGGCCTGCTGCTCGAGACGCGTCAGATCAGGAAGATGATCTCGTCGTACGTCGGTGAGAACAAGGAGTTCGAGCGCCAGTACCTGGCCGGCGAACTCGAGCTCGAATTCACGCCGCAAGGCACGCTCGCCGAGAAGCTGCGTGCGGGCGGCTCTGGCATCCCGGCGTTTTTCACGAACACCGGCTTTGGCACGCAGATCGCCGAGGGCAAGGAGACCCGCCAGTTCGGCGAGAACCACTACGTGCTCGAACATTCGCTGACCGCCGATATCGCGCTGGTCAAGGCATGGAAGGCCGACAAGGCCGGCAACCTGATCTATCGCCGCACCGCGCGCAACTTCAATCCGATGTGCGCGATGGCGGGCCGCATCACCGTCGCGGAGGTCGAAGAAATCGTCGAAGTGGGCGAGCTCGATCCGGACGCGATCCACACGCCTGGCATCTTCGTGCAACGCATCGTGCTGAATGCGCATCCGGAAAAACGCATCGAACAACGCGTCGTCCGCGCGAAAGGAGACTGATCATGGCATGGACTCGTGACGAAATGGCCGCGCGCGCGGCGAAGGAACTGCAGGACGGTTTTTATGTGAACCTCGGCATCGGCTTGCCGACGCTGGTCGCGAACCACGTGCCGGCGGGCGTCGAAGTATGGCTGCAGTCGGAAAACGGTCTGCTCGGCATCGGCCCGTCGCCGACCGAAGACGAAGTCGACGCGGACCTGATCAACGCCGGCAAGCAGACGGTGACGACGCTGCCCGGTTCGTCGATTTTCTCTTCGGCGGATTCGTTCGCGATGATTCGCGGCGGCCACATCAATCTGGCGATTCTCGGCGCGATGCAGATCAGCAAGAAGGGCGATCTCGCGAACTGGATGATCCCGGGCAAGATGATCAAGGGCATGGGCGGCGCGATGGACCTGGTCGCGGGCGTCAAGCGCGTGGTCGTGCTGATGGAGCACGTCGCCAAGGGCGATCAGCACAAGATCCTCGAGGAATGCACGCTGCCGCTGACGGGCGTGGGTGTGGTCGATGAGATCATCACCGATCTCGGCGTGATCGAAGTGACCGAAAACGGCTTGAAAGTGACCGAACTTGCGCCGGGCGTGAGCGTCGACGAAATCAAGGCGAAGACCGGCGCGCCGCTCGATGTGAGCGCGGTGAGCTGACGCGGCGTGAGACGCCGCTGCGCGCGTCGATGCGAGCGCGGCGGCAACGATGCTTTCCGGACGGGCGAGACGCGAGTCTCGCCCGTTCTATTTTTGACGCGCGGCGCCGGATGCGCCAGACGGTTTGCACGATCTTCCTAAGCCTTCTGGCCGATGCTTGCCGCGCGACGAAGCGGTTTACAATCGTTCGCAGCCCAATCCGCAGCGTCTTTGCAAGGACACCAGATGACCGCAACGACTTATGCTTCCGCCACCGGGCGGCCCGCGCCGCGTCAACGTTACGTGCAGTGCGCGAGCGCGGCCGGCCTGCATCGCGTCGCCTATACCGAGTGGGGCGATCCGGACAATCCGCGCGTGCTGCTGTGCGTGCACGGACTGACACGATCGGGGCGCGATTTCGACCGACTCGCTGCCAACTTCGCCCACACCTATCGCGTGGTGTGCCCGGACGTGGTTGGCCGGGGCTTGTCGTCGTGGCTCGCGAACCCCAACTTATATGCGGTCCCGCAGTACGTCGCCGACATGGTCACGCTGATCGCGCGGCTCGACGTCGACACCGTCGACTGGTTCGGCACCTCGATGGGCGGCCTGATCGGCATGGGGCTCGCCGGCCTGCCGGACACCCCGATCCGCAAGCTGTTGCTGAACGACGTCGGGCCGCATCTGGAGCCGGTCGCGGTCAAGCGCATCGGCGACTACCTCGGCAAGCCCGCACGCTTCGATACGCTGCAGCAGGGTGTCGACTACGCGGCGCAGCTCGCGCAGGGCTTCGGCCCGCTGACGCCTGACGAATGGCGCGAAATCAATACGCCGTTGCTGCGCGAAGAGGAAGGTGCGTGGGTGCTGCGCTATGACCCGCGCATCGCCCAGCCGTTCGCGGCGGTCAACGAGGAAGCGGCGAAGCTCGGCGAAGCGGCGCTGTGGCATTCGCTCGCGTCGTTCCAGGGGCCGGTGCTCGTGGTGCGCGGCGAGCAGTCGGATTTGCTGTCGCGTGAAACGGTCGCGAAGATGGTGGCGGCCGGGCGTGCCGTATCGAGCGTGGAGATCGCGGGCGTCGGTCATGCGCCGGCGTTTCTCGCGGCGGACCAGATCGCGCTCGCGAGGGAGTTCTTCATCGGTTCGGCCGCGAACGGGTCATAATATTGAGTTCCGTATGAAGCTCTTATTAGCAGTGTCGTTCGGCATGCTAGTTAGATCAACCCCTCAGCTCAGGACATTTCATGGCAGTCATTCGTTATCACGTCGGCAAGCGTCTCTCGGAAATGGCCGTGCACAACGGCACCGTGTACCTCGCGGGTCAGATCGCCGAGGACGACGATCAGGACATCACCGGCCAGACGCGCGAAGTGCTCGGCCACATCGACCGTCTGCTCGCTGAAGCGAACAGCGACAAGTCGCTGCTGCTGTCGGTGCAGATCTATATCTCGGACATGGCGCATTTCGCCGGCATGAACGCCGTGTGGGACGAGTGGGTCGCGCAGGGTGACACGCCGCCGCGCGCGACCGTCGAAACAAAGCTCGCGAATCCGAAGTGCCTCGTCGAAATCGTCGTGATCGCGGCGCAGCGCAGCTGATTTGCGGTTGAGAGGCCGCACCGTTGTTGATTTTCCGTTGAATCGTCTGGCCCGGCGGGCCGTCGCACCATGAATACCGAAACCGTTCCGAACGCGCCTCATCCCCATCGTTCCTTCGACGAAGCGATGGCGTTCGTGCGCGAACATGCGGGCGAGGTGCGGCTGTCGTCGGGCGAATTGCTCGCGGATCACGCGGCGGGCACCGCGTCGATCATGCGCAAGCTCAACGTCGATCCGCCGGCGGTGCTGGCCGCGGCGCTGTTCGCGCTGACACCGCATCTGCACGATCCGGAGCGCGTGATCGCCGACAACTTCGGCGAAGAAGTCGCGCAACTGGTCGGCGACGTGCGCAAGCTGCTGCGGCTCGGCACGGTCAGTTTGCGTGCGGCGCAAAACGCGATGCCCGAGGCCGGGCGTGACGCGCAGGCTGCGCGCCGCGCGCAGGTCGAGGCGCTGCGCAAGATGCTGCTCGCGTTCGCGCAGGACATTCGCGTCGTGCTGATCCGCCTCGCGTCGCGGCTGCAATCGCTGCGTTACTACGCGGCCGCGAAGATCACGCCGTCGCCCGACGTCGCGCGCGAAACCCTCGATATCTACGCACCGCTCGCGAACCGCCTCGGCATCTGGCAATTGAAGTGGGAGCTCGAGGATCTCGCGTTCCGTTTCGAGGAGCCGGAAACCTACAAGCGCATCGCGAAGCTGCTCGACGAGAAGCGCGTCGAGCGTGAGAGCTATGTCGCACAGGCGATCGAACGCCTGCAGCAGGAGCTGGCCGGCGCGCACATCCGCGCCGAAGTGAGTGGTCGGCCGAAGCATATCTACAGCATCTGGCGCAAGATGCGCGGCAAGCAGCTCGACTTCGCGGAGCTGTACGACGTGCGCGCGTTTCGCGTGATCGTGCCGGACATCAAGGACTGCTACACCGTGCTCGGCATCGTGCACAACCTGTGGCAGCCGGTGCCGAAGGAGTTCGACGATTACATCTCCCGGCCGAAGCCGAACGGCTACAAGTCGCTGCACACGGTCGTGATCGGCGACGACGGCCGCGCGTTCGAAGTGCAGATCCGCACGCAGGAAATGCATCGCTTCGCCGAATACGGCGTGGCCGCGCACTGGCGCTACAAGGAAGCGGGTGCGCGCGGCTATGGCGGCACGTTCACCGCGAGCGAGAAATACGACGAGAAGATCGCCTGGCTGCGACAGCTGCTCGCGTGGAAGGACGAGGTGTCCGAGGGCGAGCATGGCGAAGCGGGCGCGGTGCAGCCATGGGAGCAGTTGCGGCAGGCCACGCTCGACGACGATCACATCTACGTCCTGACGCCGCAGGCGCGCGTGATTCCGTTGCCGCACGGCGCGACGCCGATCGACTTCGCGTACCACCTGCACAGCGAGCTTGGGCATCGTTGCCGCGGCGCGCGCGTCGACGGCGTGATGGTGCCGCTCAACACCGCATTGCAGAATGGCCAGACGGTCGAGATCGTGGCGGTGAAGGAGGGCGGTCCGTCGCGCGACTGGCTCAATCCGCAGCTTGGCTATCTGCAAAGCGGGCGAGCGCGGCAGAAGGTGCGCGCGTGGTTCAACGCGGTCGAGTTGCAGGAGCACATCGCGAACGGTCGCGCGATGGTTGAAAAAACCCTGCAGCGCGAAGGCAAGACCTCGGTCAATCTCGATCAACTGGCCGCGCGGCTTGGTTTCAAGACCACCGACGACCTGTTCTCCGTGGTCGGCAAGGAGGAATTCAGCCTGCGGCTCGTCGAGCAGGCGCTGCAGGACGCGCCGCCGCCCGAGCCAGAGGTCGAGGCGCCGGAAAAATTCGAGAAACGCAGCAGTGGCGCGAGCGTCGCGCGCGGCGCGTCTACCGGGGTGCTGGTGGTCGGCGTCGATGCATTGCTCACCCAGCTCGCGCGCTGCTGCCGGCCCGCGCCGCCCGACGACATCTGCGGCTTCGTCACGCGCGGCAAAGGCATGTCGGTGCATCGCAGCGACTGCGCGACGTTCCGCCGGATGGCAGAGCGCGCGCCGGAGCGGGTGCTGCAAACCGCGTGGTCGGCGGACGTGATGAGCGGTCGCGGCCAGTCCGTCTACCCGGTCGATCTCAGCATCGAGGCGACGGACCGACAAGGCTTGCTGCGCGATATCTCCGAAGTGTTCGCGCGGGAAAAGATGAACGTGATCGGCGTGAAGACGCAAACGCGCCGCAATGCCGCGTTCATGCAATTTACCGTCGAGGTTTCCAGCGCTGCGCAGATCCAGCGCGCGTGCACGTTGCTGGGCGAAATCACGGGCGTGGTGCGGGCGACGCGCAAGAACTGAGGCGCGGACGATTGGAAAAGGGCCTGCCGACGGTGAGACGAATTAAAGTCGCTGCATAAAAGTACTTGCCAAGCTGGGCTGTACCCCATATACTCTCGTTTCTTCAGGCTCGTAGCTCAGCTGGTTAGAGCACCACCTTGACATGGTGGGGGTCGTTGGTTCGAGTCCAATCGAGCCTACCAACGAAATGGAATTCCGGTCTCGCCGGGGTTTCGCACGCTGCAGTAAGCGCTTTGAGCGCAAAAAGGCGAATACGGTTATGACACCGCGAACGTTGACCGAAACCACTTCGGAGCGACGCTAGTCGAGGACCTCTTTCGCCAGTGATGTTTGCGTAAAATGTGAATGCGGCCCCTCGAAAGTGGGGCCGCATTTTTTTTGTCTTTTTGACCCTGGTTGTATGTGCCGCCGCCGGTCGGCACCACGGAGAACGCAATGGTTTCGATACGTTTGCCTGACGGTTCTGTTCGACAGTACGAGCATCCGGTGACCGTCGCCGAAGTGGCCGCCTCGATCGGCCCCGGCCTCGCGAAAGCCGCACTCGGCGGGAAGATCGACGGGGAGTTGGTCGATACGTCTGCGCTGATCGATCGCGACGTGGCGCTCGCCATCATCACGGAGAAGGATGCAGACGGACTCGATATCATCCGCCACTCGACAGCACACCTGCTCGCGTATGCGGTGAAGGATCTGTACCCCGAAGCGCAGGTTACGATCGGCCCCGTCATTGACAACGGTTTCTATTACGACTTCTCGTACAACCGTCCTTTCACGCCGGAAGACCTCGAAAAAATCGAAAGGCGCATGCAGGAGCTCGCGAAGAAGGACGAGCCGGTGTCGCGTCGCGTGGTGTCGCGCGACGAAGCGGTCGAGTACTTCAAGAGCATCGGCGAAAAGTACAAAGCCGAAATCATCGAATCGATTCCCGCCAGCGACGAAATCAAGCTGTACTCGCATGGCGGCTTCACGGACCTGTGCCGCGGCCCGCACGTGCCGTCCACCGGCAAGCTGAAGATCTTCAAGCTGATGAAAGTCGCGGGAGCTTACTGGCGCGGGGACTCGAAGAACGAGCAGTTGCAGCGAATTTACGGCACGGCCTGGACGAAGAAGGAAGACCAGGAAGCGTATCTGCACATGCTCGAAGAGGCCGAGAAGCGCGATCATCGGAAGCTGGGCAAGCAGCTCGACCTGTTCCACATGCAGGACGAGTCGCCGGGCATGGTGTTCTGGCATCCGCGCGGCTGGACGCTGTGGCAGCAGGTCGAGCAGTACATGCGCCGTCGCGTGAATGACGCCGGCTACCTTGAAATCAAGACGCCGTTGATCATGGACCGCTCGCTGTGGGAAGCGTCGGGACACTGGCAGAACTATCGTGAAAATATGTTCACGACCGAATCGGAAAAGCGCGACTACGCGATCAAGCCGATGAACTGCCCCGGTCACGTGCAGGTGTTCAACCACGGTCTGCGCTCGTATCGCGATCTGCCGCTGCGTTACGCTGAGTTCGGTTCGTGCCATCGCAACGAATCGTCGGGCGCGCTGCATGGACTGATGCGCGTGCGCGGCTTCGTGCAGGACGACGCCCATATTTTTTGTACCGAAGACCAGTTCATCAGCGAATCGATCGCGTTCAACACGCTGGCGATGAGCGTCTACCGCGACTTCGGCTTCGACAACGTTGAGATCAAGCTGTCGCTGCGTCCGGATGCGCGCGCCGGCACCGACGAAACGTGGGATCGCGCGGAGCAGGGGCTGCGCGAGGCGCTGACGGCCTGCGGCGTCACGTGGGAAGAACTGCCCGGCGAGGGTGCGTTCTACGGCCCGAAGGTCGAGTATCACATCAAGGACGCGCTCGGCCGCTCGTGGCAGTGCGGTACGCTGCAACTCGACATGGTGCTGCCGGAGCGTCTGGGTGCCGAATACGTCGCCGAAGACAATAGTCGTCGTCGCCCTATCATGCTCCACCGGGCAATCGTCGGATCAATGGAACGCTTCCTCGGGATTCTCATCGAGCACCATGCTGGTGCAATGCCCGCCTGGCTCGCGCCGATCCAGGTCGTCGTGATGAATATCGCGGAAAGTCAGTCCGAATATGCGCAGTCGCTAGCCCAATCGTTGCAAAAACAAGGGGTTAGAGTCGAGGCCGATTTGCGCAACGAGAAGATTAGCTATAAAATACGCGAGCACACGCTGGAAAAGGTGCCGTACCTGCTGGTGGTCGGCGACAAGGAGCGTGAAGCGCAAACGGTAGCCGTGCGTGCCCGTGGTGGTGTCGATATGGGTGTGATGCCTGTTGACGCCTTCATTGAGCGTCTGCGCCAGGACGTGCAGTCGTTCAACTAACCACTCGGTACCCGGCTCGTTTTTTTTAATTTTTAGAGGAAACGTAACATCGCTACTGATAAGTCTGCGCACCGCATCAACGGTGAAATTACAGCACCCGAGGTGCGACTGGTCGGCGTCGAGAACGAACCGCTCGGCATCGTGAAGCTCGCTGATGCGTTCCGCATGTCGGAACAGCAGGACGTGGATCTGGTCGAAATCGCCCCGCAAGCGGTTCCGCCGGTTTGCCGCTTGATGGACTACGGCAAGTTCAAGTACCAGGAAGCGAAGAAGCAACACGAGGCCAAGCTAAAGCAGAAGGTCATTCAGGTCAAGGAAGTCAAATTCCGCCCGGGTACCGACGACGGCGATTACAACGTCAAACTGCGCAACCTCGTCCGCTTCCTCGAAGACGGCGACAAGACGAAAATCACGTTGCGTTTCCGTGGCCGCGAAATGGCTCACCAGGAAATCGGCATGCGCATGCTCGAACGCCTGCGCACCGACCTCGACGAGGTCGGTCAGGTCGAGCAGATGCCGAAAATGGAAGGGCGCCAGATGATCATGGTGCTCGCTCCCAAGAAAAAGAAGTAAGCGCGAAGTATTTGGCCGGAGCGGCGGCGTGCCATGCGGCCCGCTCTCCGGTAGCGCAAGGTTGTTTGATGCTGTGCTGGGTGTCTGGCGCGGTGTTGGAAAATTTCGGAACGTCGTGCATGCAAGCGCGCAGTCGTTCCCGAAAAGCGGCCGCTGGCGGTATCGGCGGTCTGCATACCAAGTGGAATGGGTTTCGAAGGGCGGGAAATGGCCATCTGGCCGACCGCACACCCATGTCCATCTAATAATGGAGTTGTCATGCCGAAGATGAAGACCAAGAAGAGCGCTGCAAAGCGCTTCGTGGTGCGTCCGGGCGGTACCGTTAAGCGCGGTCAGGCCTTCAAGCGTCACATTCTTACCAAGAAGACCACCAAGAACAAACGCCATCTGCGCGGCTCCACGGCAGTTCATGATTCCGATCTGAACTCCGTTCGCGCAATGCTGCCGTTCGCTTAACCCTTAACCGACACTCATAGGAGCGAAACATGCCTCGAGTAAAACGTGGGGTTACCGCACGGGCCCGTCACAAGAAGATCATCAAGCTGGCCAAGGGTTACCGCGGCCGTCGCAATAACGTCTATCGCATCGCCAAGCAGGCGGTCATGCGCGCAGGCCAGTACGCCTACCGCGATCGCCGCAACAAGAAGCGTGTGTTCCGCGCACTGTGGATCACGCGTATCAACGCGGCGGTGCGTCAGCACGACATGACGTACAGCGTGTTCATCAACGGCCTGAAGAAGGCGTCGATCGAACTGGACCGCAAGGTGCTGGCCGACATGGCTGTATTCGACAAGGCTGCTTTTGCTGCGATCGTTCAGCAGGTGAAAGCCGCCGTTGCAGCCTGATTGCGCTTCTGGCAATTAAAACTGCGTGGTTCGTTGCAGCGAACATCCGGTAGTCTCGGTGACGCTGCAACAAAAACGGGGCTCCTCACCGAGCCCCGTTTTTGTTGGTAGAACCAGTTTTGTTTCGATAGAACACTGACGTTGAAATGATGGGATCAATGGATCTGGACCAGATTGTCGCCGACGCGCAAAAAGCCTTCGCAGAAGCCCCCGACGTCACCACCCTCGAGAACGAGAAAGCGCGCTTTCTCGGTAAGGCGGGTGCGCTGACCGAGCTGTTGAAGGGCCTTGGCAAACTCGATCCCGAAACGCGCAAGACAGAAGGCGCTCGGATCAACCTCGTCAAGCAACAGGTCGAAGCCGCGCTGACGGCACGTCGTCAGTCGCTCGCCGACGCGCTTCTGAATCAGCGCCTCGCCGCTGAGGCGATCGACGTCACGCTGCCGGGCCGCGGCGCCAATGCTGGCAGCCTGCACCCGGTGATGCGCACCTGGGAGCGCGTCGAGCAAATTTTTCGTACGATCGGATTCGACGTGGCAGACGGCCCCGAGATCGAAACCGACTGGTACAACTTCACTTCGCTGAACAGCCCGGAAAACCATCCGGCGCGTTCGATGCAGGATACCTTCTACGTCGACGGCAAGGACGCCGACGGTCGCCCGCTGCTGCTGCGTACGCATACGAGTCCGATGCAGGTACGCTACGCGCGTACCAACACGCCGCCGATCAAGGTGATCGTGCCCGGCCGCACGTATCGCGTGGATAGCGACGCCACGCATTCGCCGATGTTCAACCAGGTCGAAGGCCTGTGGATCGACGAGAACATCAGCTTCGCCGACCTGAAGGGTGTCTATACCGACTTCCTGAAAAAATTCTTCGAGCGCGACGACATTCTCGTGCGCTTCCGTCCGTCGTATTTCCCGTTCACCGAACCGTCGGCCGAGATCGACATGCAGTTCGAAACGGGCAAGAACGCGGGCAAGTGGCTCGAAATTTCGGGCTCCGGCCAAGTGCATCCGACCGTGATCGGTAACATGGGTCTGGACCCGGAGCGCTACATCGGCTTCGCTTTCGGCAGCGGCCTCGAGCGTCTCACGATGCTGCGTTACGGCGTGCAGGACCTGCGCCTGTTCTTCGAAAACGACCTGCGTTTCCTGCGTCAATTCGCGTGAACCGGCGCGCGCGAGCGCTACAAAGCAAAGAGCGCGGTAGCGCACCCGGTGCGCGCCGCGAGCGTCCCCGGCAGAGCTCGCTGAACCGGCGCAAGACCACCGGCTTTACGAAGCACCTGCCGGACGTGGACCTAACCTGATCAGAACGTACACAGAACCATGCAATTTCCGGAATCCTGGCTCAGAACCTTTGTCGATCCCCGACTGACCACCGACGAGCTGTCGCACGCGTTGACGATGGCGGGTCTCGAAGTCGAAGACCTGCGGCCAGCCGCGCCGCCGACCTCGAAGATCGTCGTCGGCCAGGTGCTGGAAGTCGTCAAGCACCCGGATGCGGACAAGCTCAACGTGTGTCAGGTCAACGCCGGCACCGGCGCGACGCTGAACATCGTATGCGGCGCGCCGAACGTGGCGCCGGGCATCAAGGTGCCGGTCGCGCTGGTCGGCGCGCAACTGCCGCCGGCCGAGGAGGGCGGCGCACCGTTCCCGATCAAGCTGTCGAAGCTGCGCGGCGTCGAAAGCCAGGGCATGCTGTGTTCGGCGCGCGAGCTGAAGCTCTCCGAAAATCACAGTGGTCTGATGATCCTGCCGGAAGATACCCCGATCGGCCAGGACATCCGCGAGACCCTCAACCTCGACGACACCGTTTTTGAAATCAAGCTGACACCGAACAAGGCCGACTGTTTGTCGGTATTCGGCGTCGCGCGCGAAACGTCGGCGATTACCGGGGCGCCGCTGCGCTCGCTCGACATCAAGCCGGCTCCGGTGAAGCTGAATGAAACGCTGCCCGTGAAAATCTCGGCGCCCGATCTGTGCGGCCGTTTCTCGGGCCGCGTGATCCGCGGCGTCAATGCGCGCGCGAAGTCGCCGCAATGGATGGTCGAGCGTCTCGAGCGCTCCGGCCAGCGTAGCATCTCCGCGCTCGTCGACATCTCGAACTATGTGATGCTCGAGCTGGGGCGTCCGTCGCACGTGTTCGATCTCGACAAGATCCACGGCGGCATGGACGTGCGCTGGGGCCGCAAGGGCGAAACGCTGAAACTGCTGAACGGCAACACGGTCGAGCTCGATGAAACGGTCGGCGTGATCGCCGACGAGCAGCATATCGAAAGCCTCGCGGGCATCATGGGCGGCGACAGCACGGCAGTCACGCTCGACACCACCAACATCTATCTCGAAGCCGCGTTCTGGTGGCCCGATAGCATTCGTGGCCGCTCGCGCAAGTACAACTTTTCGACCGATGCAGGCCATCGCTTCGAGCGCGGCGTGGATTACGCAACGACCGTCGATCATATCGAGCGCATCACGCAGTTGATCCTCGACATCTGCGGCGGCGAAGCGGGTCCGGTCGACGATCAGATCGTCAACGTGCCAAAGCGCGCGCCCGTGAAGATGCGCGTTTCGCGCGCGAACCGCATCATCGGCGTCACGATCGGCGCCGATGAAATCGGGCAGATCTTCACGCGCCTCGGCCTGTCGTTCGAGCGTGACGGCGATACGTTCTCGGTGATGCCGCCGTCGTACCGCTTCGATATCGAAATCGAAGAGGACCTGATCGAAGAAGTCGCACGTATCTACGGCTTCGAAAAGATTCCGGCGCGCCCGCCGGTCGCGACCAGCGAAATGCACGCGACCAACGAGACGCAACGCTCGATCCACGCGATCCGGCATGCACTCGCCGCGCGCGACTACGCGGAAACGGTGAACTTCAGCTTCGTCGACGCCGAGTGGGAGCAGGACTTCGCGGGCAATAGCAACCCGGTGCGTCTGATTAACCCGATCGCAAGCCAGCTGTCGGTGATGCGCACGACGCTGTTCGGCAGCCTGATTCATGTGCTGCGCACGAACCTGAACCGTCGCGCGGCGGACCGCGTGCGCGTGTTCGAAGCGGGCCGCGTGTTCCTGCACGATCCGTCGATCAAGGCCGGCGAGTTGACGGTCGAAGGTTTCGCGCAGCCGAAGATGATCGGCGCGCTCGCCTATGGTCCCGCGCTCGACGAGCAGTGGGGCGCACCGACGCGTGCCGTCGACTTCTTCGACATGAAGGGCGACATCGAAGCGCTGGTCGCACCGGCGCTCGCGCGGTTCGTAAAGGCCGAGCATCCGGCGCTGCATCCGGGACGCAGCGCGCGTATCGAATTGAATGGTCGCGCAGTGGGCTGGATTGGCGAATTGCATCCGTGCTGGATGCAAAAATATGATTTGCCGCATGCGCCGATTCTGTTTGAAATCGAAGCGGACGCATTAATGCAACGGGTATTGCCGGTTCCGTCGGAAGTTTCAAAATTCCCGCCGGTACGACGTGATATTGCGGTGGTCGTCGATCAGAAAATCGAGGTTCAGGCGCTGCTCGACGAGCTCCAGAAGGCCCAGTCCGAACCGGCCTGCAAGGCTGTCCAGAAGGTTGCGCTTTTCGACGAATTTCGTCCAAAATCAAACACTTCCGGTGGTCTGGCCGCGCACGAGAAAAGCCTTGCGTTCCGGGTGACCTTGCAAGATACTGGCGGAACCCTTCAGGATGAAACGGTCGATCTGGCTATTCAAACTCTGGTGGAACGTCTGGCTCGAGTATATGGCGCACGGTTGCGCGGATAACCCGCATTTAACATTTGCACGGCTGTTTCCGCATCCATTGTTTTACGCTTGGCGCGCCATTTGATAGATATGAATGAAATGAACTCGAGTGATTTCGAAGCCCTTCTTACGGCGCAACGCAGCGCCATGATTCGAGAAATTCCGACATCACCCGCCGTCGTTTCCAATGAAACGCCGACGCTCACCAAGGCGGAACTTGCCGAGTTGCTGTTCGACAATGTCGGGCTCAACAAGCGGGAAGCGAAGGACATGGTCGAGGCGTTCTTCGAGGTGATCCGCGATGCGCTCGAGAGCGGCGACAGCGTGAAGCTGTCGGGCTTCGGCAACTTCCAGTTGCGCGACAAGCCGCAGCGTCCCGGCAGAAATCCGAAGACGGGCGAGGCGATTCCGATCGCCGCGCGTCGCGTGGTGACGTTTCATGCAAGTCAAAAGCTGAAGGCGCTCGTCGAAAACGGCGCCGAAGCGAGCTTCGCGCGCTGATCGACTGGCGCGCTTTCGGGCAACCCATCACGGCTAACTGACGATGACAGCGACGATCGAAAAAGTCGTCTTGCCTCCGATTCCGGCGAAGCGATACTTCACGATTGGTGAGGTCAGCGAACTTTGCGGCGTGAAGCCCCACGTGCTGCGTTACTGGGAGCAGGAGTTCACCCAGTTGAGGCCGGTCAAGCGGCGCGGCAATCGTCGGTATTATCAGCATCACGAGGTGCTGCTGATCAGGCGGATTCGAGAGTTGCTGTACGAGCAGGGTTTTACGATCAACGGCGCCCGCAACCGGCTCGATTCGCATGGCAGCGGTGGGCCGGATGCCGTCATCGAAGAGGGTGAAGCTGCCGCCGGAGCCGCGGGGCAGGTCCAGGCATCGGCGGCAACGGTTGCTGTCGATGTCGAGAAGTTGCGCGAGGAACTGCAGAGCGTAATCGATCTGCTGGGCCACTAGTTAATGGGCTCGTTCGCTTTGTGCGTGTCGGGCAGTTCTAATCGAATGAAGTGTCTGTTATAATTTTTCTTCTGTTCGGGGCGTAGCGCAGCCTGGTAGCGTACCTGCATGGGGTGCAGGTGGTCGGAGGTTCAAATCCTCTCGCCCCGACCAAGAAAATCAAGGACTTACGGTGAATGCCGTAAGTCCTTTTTTCTTGCCTGCGTGGAATAGGGCCACTTTTGGGCCACTCCGGGTGATGGAACTTGGGGGAGCCCTCAGGCGCTGGTGGGAAAGTTCCCGCACAATACCGGCTACCTCGCAAACCGGAGCAGGCAGGATGGGCATCCACAACGATGTGACGGACGAGTACCAGACCGCTATTGAAGAAAACAAGATGGAGCGGACGGCGCTCGCGGCTGAACTTGACGAGGCGCTGGCCGGGATCGGCGGGCCCGAGGCTTGGTTATTGGTGGGTGGCAATCCCCAGCGCTATCCTGAGGCGTTCCGCCTCGCTGTCCAACTTCTCCTTGAGGCCTACCCCATGCGGTTAGATATCGATGGCGGTTGGGCTGTTCTCGAGTACAAGGGGGAGAGTGCGGCCAGCGCGATTGTTGCCGCTTACCTTCAGCTAGGTGACAAGAACAACGATGGCTCGGTGCCGGTCCCGTTTGTCCAAACAACCTACAAGGAAGACGAGCGAGCCAAACGGCGCGAGCGCGATGTTGAGATAGCAAGGGCAGTCGAAGACATGCTTGCGCGGGGCGAATGCAAGAGCCAGAAGGAGGCGTTTGCAGCGCTCGCCGAGTCCGCGCGCTTCGCCCTGAAAGAAGATGCGATCGACAAGGCATACCGCCGTCACTACAGGTCCGTGCGGTTGGAACGTGAGCGCGAGCACATAGCTTCGCTGAAGGGCACGGCAAGACTCAAATATATTCTGTCGAAGCGCGACAAAGCGTCCTGACGGATCGGACGCATTTTTTCTCCGTCATTCGGTTACGTTGTAATCGTACGCACCTCGAAATAGATTCCCCATAAGCCCCGCGCGCTGCGGGGGGAACACTTGGGGAATCGCATGGATCATCTTCTAGCTCTCGCCGAAGTCCGCCAGTGCGTAGGCGGACTGGGCCAATCCACGCTCTATCGCTTGATGCAACTGGGCCAGTTCCCGAAGCCGGTGCCGCTCGGCGTTGGCAACCGCGTTGCCTGGCGCGAATCCGATGTTCAGCAGTGGATCGCGGATCGCATTGCTGCCGCCCTGACGCCCACACCCGATCCGCACATCGCGGAAGTGAAGGAAATCAAGAAGCTCGCTGCAATGGATGCGCAGCAGACGCGCCAAGCTCGCCGCCCGCGCAAGCGCGCCACCACGCAGCCCACCGAGACGCCCTGACCGGCCAATCCCATACGCATCAATCGATGCAAGACGCGCCGGCGAGCAACCGAGGGCGCGGGGATCGTTTTATCCATCAATGGGAGAACAGGTATGCAGATGCGTAACGGGCCACCGGTCGACCTGGTGGCATGGCACTACACCACCGGCGAGAGAGCCGCACTCATCGAACGCTCGGGCGTCCTGATGCCCGCCACGGCGTACATCGAGGCGCGGGAAATTCCCGTTGTGTGGTTTTCCACGAACCCGCTTTGGGAGCCGACCGCGTGCAAGCTGCTGCAGACCCCGGATGGCAGACTCGTACGTCTCACGATGGAGGAAACGTACCAGCGCGGCGGCGGCCTGGTTCGCTTCGGCATCGATCCCGCAAAGCTGTACCGCGGCGATGACATCCCACGCTTCGCGAACATCACGAAAAGCGCCTGGCGGCAGCTATGCAATGTCGCGCGCATGCAGGGCGCAAACCCCAGCGAATGGGGTGTACTCGCGGGTCGGATTGATATCGCCGGGCTTGCAATCCAGAGCATGAATGACTGCATGGAATGGGCACACATGCTAACGGAGAGCAGCCGACACGCGAACAGCACGTGCCAGGATCACGCACCCGAATGGAGGCAGGCATGACGAACGAAACGAAGTCCATAACCGCGAAGGAACGCGACGCGCTGCGCGAAACGGTGCGCCTGCGCGCCCGCGTGGCAAAGGCAGATATCGACCGGCGCGCCGCGCTACTGCGTGCCGAAGCCGAACGCAAGTTGAGCGAGACATTCGATGCTGACGACGAGCGCTGGCGCGAAGCAGTCGCAATCGCAATGGCAAAGGCGACCGCCGCAACGGCTGAGATGCAGGCCGCGTTACTCCGCGACGGCGTGCCGCGTGAAAACCTGCCGAGCCTGAACGTGCTCTTCAACGACAGGGGGAGCTATGCGTTAAAGGAGCGTCGCGCCGAGCTGCGCAAGCTGGCCGCCGCAAAAATCGACCTCGCCGCGAAGGATGCGAAATTGAGCGTGGAGCGCTGGCAGGCCGCCACGCAGACCGAACTGTTAGCGGGCCTGCTCGACACTGCCGACGCTAAAGCCTTTCTGGCTGCGATGCCGAGCGCTGAAGCTCTGCTGCCCGCAATGACCATGCAACAGGTTGACGCCCTGGCCGCCGAAGGTGGTTTGCGTCTTGTACACGACAGCACCGGCACCGACGATTGAGCGGAGATCGAGGGCGAAGCCGTCCAGACGCAGCACGCGCACTGATCTGAAGGAGCAGCCCCGCACGCCGTTGGAGACACGTGTGGAATCTGACCACTACCCTGCTCACGCAAGGGGACGGCATGGCTACGAAAAAGGCTACCTCGGCCCGCGCCGCGTTCGATCGTGAAACGGTCAAGCTGGAAGCGAGCGTCTGCGACACGCGTGCTGAATCCCAGGCGAAGGTGAAGCAGTAAGGCCCGGTTCCTGTGCGGTCAACCTCACCACCATGCCCGGGTGACAACATGGACGATACGTTTGATTCGCACCTGCAGAACATCAATGCCTGGCTGCCCCGCAATCCCGACCGGTTCATCAGCACGCGCGAGACAATTTCGCAGTGGGCGGCGGAACACAACGTGACAATCACTAAGGCTGCCGTATTCCTCGACGGGATGAGTGGCGATCTGCCCTCGCCAGTGTGGCTGCATCCTTCGGGCGATCCCACGAGCTACGGCGGCGGCCCGGAGATTGGCGCTTTGCTTAAACACATTCGCGCCACCGGCAACATCGAAGAGATTCACGATGGCGACCGGCCACTCAGCCCGGATGTCTACGGCTGGTTTCGCCATGAACTTGAGGGATCAATCAACGCCTACCTGGACCGGCTTCACGCCCCCTTCCGCGTCGATGCGGACCTGAAGCCGGTTGCCCCTCCGAACGATCGGCAAGCGCTGCCCGAAACTGCCCGCGAGCGTGAACTGCTTGAACAGTATCAAAAGATTCAAAACGAAAACCGGGATCTGCGCGAGGAACTCGCTATCGTTCGCAAGCTCGTGCCGCGTCACGACACTCGGCTACTTCAGGCCGTGCGCACAGTCCAGGATCGGTTCTGGGGTGATAACTGGAACGAGGACGACAGGGACACGTGGCCGAGACAGGACAACATTGTGCAGTGGCTCATGGCCAGCGCGAATCTCAGCAGCAAGCGGGAGGCGGAGGCCGTCGATCTGGTCGCGGCCCCGGCCAAACGGAGAAATAAGACCGGCGATAGCTAGCACCGCCTGTCATGCGCCTGAACCCTCAGGGTTCCGTGCCCCGTGCGGCAACGCTTTGCGCGAACCCTAAGGGTCACGCCACGCAATGACCGGCAGTACGCGCACCGGACAGCCCTCGAAAACGCCTTACCCTCAGGGTAATGAGCCCCATCCGGCAGGAGTTTGCGGGAATCCTCAGGGTTTCGGAGACCTGAACTCTCCGGATAGCAGGGTTTGCCTTCCGGGTGGGTGTCTGGTCTTCAATAGCCATATCCAAGGGAGCAAAGATATGGCTATCCACTGCACGCATTGCCCTGTTGAGATCCTCGCGGGGACACGGTCATGAGCGCCGCCGCCCTGCCTGACCTGCTCGTATGCCTGCGCACAGGTGTGCTGCCTGAGCCTGATGACACGAACCGCATGACCGATGCGCTCGCGGTGCGCCTCGATGCCGACCGCCACGCCGTCGGCGACCTCGGTCTCGTGCTCAGCGATCCCGGCAATAGCTTCACTCCCGCGTCGCGCGCGCGGCTCGAAACGTTGCAGGCCGCACTCGCAGGACCGGCGCATGAACCGGTGCACAAGCCGGACACGGCGCTGCCGTCTCACGATCAGCACGAAGCAGACGAGGACGACGAGATGGTATACCGCGAGCGAATGTGGGGATACCTCGAAGCCCTGCGCGATTACCTCACGCAACGCGCGGCATCGGACGACACGCAGGCTGCTGAATGCGAAACGCGGTTCGATGCGCTCACAACGGATTTCCTGATAAAGGACTCTGCGATGTCATTCGTGGCGTCGGAACTCGAACCGTTCGAACGTGGCGAGCGCGAGTGGCTGTGCCCGGACGTTGACTGGCTGAGCCTGTCCGCTCGCCTGCACAAGGCGCTTGTCGGGAGGGAATTGTGAGCCTCGCCAATTTCGTCGTGTGGGCTGACTTTCCCACCGGAAAACATCGCATTGCATGTCCCGTCTGCGCACGCGGGCGGGGCGACAGGACGCTGGGCGTGACCATCGAGCATGACGGCAACGGCGTGGCCCATTGCTTTCGCTGTGACTTCACGGAGAGTTTCCGGCCTGAGCGTGGCGCAAATTGCGCGATAACGCCGCGCATCAAGGCCGCTGCGCCGACCGCGAAGCAGGACCTATCGGATTATGGCCGTGACCTCTGGTGCGACTGCCGGGCACTCTCAGGCGTGGCGCTGGCGTATCTCGATGCGCGGCGCTGCCGTATGCCGCCGGTCGACGGTGATTTGCGCTCGCATCCGTCACTGAAGCATCCAACTGGGTATGTCGGTCCCGCCTTGGTAGCGCTCGTCACTGACGCACTGACCCGCGAGCCGATTTCACTTCATCGCACATGGATTTGTGCCGACGGCCGCAAGGCCGAGGTTGACCCGCCGCGCCTGCTGCTGGGCGGCCACCGCAAACAGGGAGGCGTGATCCGCCTGTGGCCAGACGAGGCCGTGACCGTCGGGCTCGGGATTGCCGAGGGCATCGAGACCGCGCTGAGTTTCGCGTGGGCTCATACCCCTGTGTGGTCACTTATCGACGCAGGCAACCTGGCCGCTTTCCCGCTGCTACCGGCCATTGAATCGCTTGGCATCAGCGTCGATGACGACGCCGCCGGGCTTGCTGCTGCGCGGAAATGCGTGCAGCGCTGGGCCAATGCTGGGCGCGAAGTAACGCTTGCGAAGGTGACCCATGGGACGTGACATGAACGACCTCGCGACCGAAGGCGGCCCGGATGCCGTGCGCCGCGCCGTGGCCCAAGGCGAACGAATCAGCGGGCAGAAATCGCAGTCGGCTACGCCCGCGCGACCTGCGGGCGAATCCGATGTGCCGCTCGACAAGCGGCAATCGAAGGTGCACGGCAAGCGCATGAACGGCGTGCCATACCCCACCGCAGGCTACAGCCCTGACGACTTCTACGCGCACATGCCGACGCACAAGTATTTACACGTACCAACCGGCGAGCTGTGGCCCGCATCGAGTGTGAATGCGAAGCTGCCGATGGTGAATTCAGGCGGCGCACCCATCAAGCCCGCGACGTGGCTCGACGAGCACCGCGCTGTCATGCAGATCGTGTGGATGCCCGGAGAGCCGCAACTGATCGAGGGCCGCGTCATGCAGGCCGCGGGCTGGCACGCGCATGCAGGCGCACAGTCGTTCAACCTTTATGTTCCGCCGGTGCCGGTGATGGGCGACTCGAATAGGGCCGGGCCCTGGCTCGCGCACCTGGAACGCCTCTATCCGAATGAATGGAGCTATATCGCGGATTGGTTCGCATACACGGTGCAGCACCCGGCGGACAAGATCAACTACGCGCTCGTGCTCGGCGGTGGCCCCGGCGTTGGCAAGGACACGCTGATAGAACCGCTGCGCGCAGCCGTCGGCTCGCACAACGTGAGCGATATTTCACCCATGGTCATGTTCGGGCGCTTCAACCGTTGGGTACGCAACAAGCTCGTGCGCGTCAGTGAGGTGCGCGACCTGGGCGACCTAGACCGGTACGCCTTCTACGAACACACCAAGCCGTATCTGGCGAGCCCGCCGGACGTAATCCGCGTCGACGAAAAAAATCTGCGCGAGTACTACATCGCGAATGTCTGCAACGTGCTCTACACGACAAACCACCTCGTCGACGGCCTCTACCTGCCCGCCGACGATCGCCGCCATCTGGTCGCGTGGACCGACCTCACCAGTGCGGCATTCGCCGAGAAATACTGGCACAAGCTCTGGCAGTGGTATGCCGTTGGCGGCACGGCGAACGTGGTGGCGTACCTGCACGCGCGCGACCTCTCGGATTTTGACCCGAAGGCACCACCGCCCAAAACGCCAGCGTTCTGGCAGATGGTGGCGGCCGGCGAAGCGCCCGAGAGTGGCGAGATGCGCGACGTGATCGAGCGGCTCGGCAACCCGCCCGCGCTCACGATCACCAATGTCACCGATGAGGCGGCGGAGGCAAAGATGTTTGGCTTACGCGATGAACTCGCTCTGCGCGCAAACCGCCGTTCGATCCCGCACCGCATGGAACGCGCCGGCTATTCGACGGTACGCAATCCGAACGCCGATGACGGGCTGTTCAAGGTCGGCGGCAGGCGCGTGGCGATCTACGCCAGGAGCAGCCTCACGGTCGCGCAGCGTATCGCGGCGGCTCAGAAGCACACGGAGGGCGGTGGCCTTATCGCAAAGCCGCAGCCACCGCCCGATAGGTGCAGTCAGTAGAGTCAGTCGATTCCCATCCCCATCTACGCGTGCGCGCGCGCCACACCCAGCCCCGCATCTTTTAGGAGGACAGCAGCTCCGAAATATACGGATGGCGGAAAACTGACTTTACCGACTGCACCTATCGGGAATAACTGACCCGGTGACGTACATGGCCGGATCCCTTCACCACCGAAGGAAAACACACGGACAACAATCAGCATGCAACTGCCATTGAGACGCTCAGGAACTGCGCGTCGAACGAGTGGCGGGACGGCTACGCGGCCGGGTACGAAGGCAATTCGAAGGTGGCGGCTATCAGGGCGTTCTGTCTGTACTGGACCGGCGATAAGCGCAACGAGATCCGCGATTGCACCGCGTATGCCTGCCCGTTGCGTGAATGCCGGCCGTACCACGACCGGCAGCGGTCAAGCCGAAACCGATGAACGAATTTACAAGGAGCAAACCGTGTTTGACGAAATGGAATCTATCGACGCATTCGACATTTGCCGCTGGCCTGTCGACGACGCGCGGTCAACGCTGAATTTCATGTTCTGGTCGTCGCCGGACGGCTTGCGCCTCGTCACGGCATATTCGGGAAATGCAGGCGGCTGTGTATCTGATCCTCACGACGCGGATGCGCTGGTTCTACGGGCGCTGGAGTCCGTTTGCAGCGAACCGCCAGCCGGTGGCATATGCATCACGGTTGTATGCGGCGATTCGCACTCGCTCGTTTGCGCAATGCGGCTGCACAAGCTGCTCGATCTGCCGCATCGGCCGGACCGAACGGCAACGGTGAGACTGACCGGGGCCAACCTGGACCCGTTCGCGTTCGAGGACATAACCCCGGCTGGTGACAGCGCGGCGCTCTGACTTCACACGGAGATGACGATGGCAAAAATCAAGGCAGAAACGAATGCACCCGTACCGGCCGAGCCGCTCGACGCGGTCGTCGAGCGCATCCGCGAGGCGCGCACTGTGATCGCCCGCCTCAATGCCGATCGTGCGCGGTGCGATGCGGTGGCGCAGACCGGCGACACGTACGCGCAGGAAGTGAAGGCACTGCGTGCCGAGCGTCAGCAGGCGCAGGCCATGGCACTTGCGGACGGCATCGAGGCGGACGTGGCCGGGATTGACGCGCGTATCGCCTCGCATGCGCGCGAGCATGCCGCGGAACTAGACCGGGCCGAGGCGGCGAGACAGGCGATTGCCATCCTCGACACGCGCATCGCGGCGGCCGAGGACGGGCTTGGCGCACTGCTTGATGAGTGGCTCGCGCACTGTGAAACGGTGCTGCTCGCCCAGCTTGATGCGGCCGAGGAGCGCTATGCGCAGGCGCTTGAGGCGATCGCCGGACCGGTCGCACAGCTTGAGGCACTTGCGCAGATGTGGGAGGACCTCTACCACCGGGCGCTGCCCGCCAAAGGTCGCAGCAGGCTACGCGAAAACCTGCGCGGCGTGCCCGCGTTGCGCGTGGTGTGGACTCACTCGGCTCTCGCGAATCCCGAGATCGCGAGCCGGTACGACCCCGGGACATACCGCGAGGGTGATGGACTACGCGAGCGCTTTCAGCCGACGTGGCTCGCTGAGGATTACGAAGACTTCGCGCAGCCCGAGATTGCCGCATTGCGTCAGACCTTGCACGTTGATGATGTGGCGGCCCGCGCGTGACTTAACCTTGAAAGGAGGCACAAAATGGCCTGGACTGATGAAGAATGCGAGCAATACGGTCTTCGGCGTGCGGTCGTGGCGCGTGGTCGAACGGTGCAGGGACCCGTGCCCGGCAGCGGCAAGCCGGACGTAGACGACCCGCGCCGCGTGACCGGCACCACCTCGCGCCGCTATATGCCCGGTGAAACGGTTTGGCTTGAGGCGCATGAGTTGCCGCGCCTCCGCACCTTGGGATATGCGCTCGACCCGCTGGACCCGGACGACGCGCAGATGATCGCGCTGATGTTCGCACCGGCGCCACCGTCCGATGCGCCGACCGTGGTCAAGGCACTACCCGACGAGGAAACGACCAATATCCGCTTCATGCCAAAAGCTTAGGGAGACTGACTGTGACCAAGCTGAATATCGAACCGTGGTATGCCGCCTTCTTGCGCCCGGCACCATCCAGACACAATGCTGCCGTTGCACCCACAACAAGGCACAAGACAGGGGCAACACCTGCGAAACCAAAAGCCACGACGAAGACTAAGCCCACCGCGCGCGCCGCCGTGAGTACCTCGGTGAGCCATGCCGCGAGCCGGGGCGACTTCGCTCACCTGATGCCGCCACGCACACCGCAGCAGCCTGCAGCACAAGCCGCACTGGCAACATACTACGGCAATCGCAAGGCCACGCTCACCCGCGAAAAGTCTGCGCAGCTTGCCCGGCAGATCGTGGCCGTCAACAACCGGCGCTTGGGCTTGACTCAGGACACCGGCAAGCCGCATACGCAGGCGAACACGCAAACGATGACACCGCTTGCCGCGCAGATCCTCGCTGTCGCCCGGCGCATTGGTCTGGAGACCTGACCCATCGGAGACACTCATGATTGAACTGAACGTTCGCGGAGACATGAAAGCGCTCGCGAAACAGCTTGATAACTTCGCGCGGGAACAGGTGCGTTTTGCAACCTCGCAGGCCATCAATAGCGTGGCCGCCGAGGTCGCCGCCGCCGAACGCGAGAACATGAAAGCGAAGCTCGACGCGCCAACCCCGTTCACGCTTGCCGGTGTCGCCGTGAAGCGCTCGACCAAGCAGAGCCTCACGGCAACGGTTTATGTAAAACCGATCCAGGCGCTCTATCTCACGCCGTCCGAGGAACAGTCAACGCAGGTGCTGCCCGGCTCAAGCCGGGCCATGCTGCGCCCTGCCAACCCGACACAGAAGAACAGATACGGTAACCTGCCGCGCGGGCGCGTTGCTGCGCTCTCGCAGCGCTCTGACGTGTTTGTGGGCGTGGTGCAGACGGCAGACGGCGCAATCGACGGCGTGTGGCAGCGCCCGGTCGCGCTGAGGAAGGCGCGCGGCACTCGGAGCGAGATACGCGGCACCAAGACACGCGGCGCGAAACTGCGTGGTGCCAACCGCACCGGACGCCTCAAGCTGCTCGTGCGCTTTGCCGATCCCGTGCGCGTCAGGACGAAGCTTGAATGGGGCAAGAGCGCGGCGCAGATCGTGAAGCGCAGCATGCCCATCGCGCTCGACCGCGAGATGGCGAAAGCGATTGCCACCGCGAAGGCGAAATGAGGCCCGCACCGTGGACGGGCCGCGCATGCTCGCCGGCAATGGCTGCCGGGACCTCACCGGAATCCCTCAAAAACGGACTCCTGGATGGTCACGCAAGGCACTTCCCCAGGCCGGTAAATGGGGCGCGGGTCCTTCCCTAACCCTCCGGAAATGGGGGCAATTTCGCGCCTCGCTGTTCGACTAGCTATCTTGTTTGAAACCTGAAATATTTTGACTATGACGCAAGGGCTAACGCAAACGGAATTCGCACGGCGAGCGGGCTGCGTGCAGTCGACGGTATCGCACGCGCTGCGCGTCGGCCGCCTCACGTTGTTACCCGACGGCGGCATAGATCCCGCGCATCTCAATAAGCAGTGGCGCTCGCAATCGATCTACGCGAAGGCGTCGAGCACGAACACATTGAGCGCCGATGCGCCGCCCGCGAAAAAGAAAGGCCGCCCGCTAAAGAGGCCGGTCGTCGAGGGGATCGCCAAGACCGCGAGCGAAGACGCGCGTATCAAGTTGCAGAAGGAGACCGCGCTAGCGAACTTGCGCGAGTTGGAATATCAGCAGCGCGCAGGTCTACTTATCGAGATTGACCACGCGAAGCGCGTGTTTTTCGAACTGGCCCGCGGTGAGCGCGACGCGTGGCTCGCATGGCCGTCGAGGATTGCCCCGCGCCTTGCGGCCCACCTCGGCATCGAGCCAGACGCGCTGCTGCGGGCACTCACGCACCTGGTGCACGAGCAACTCGCCCAGCTCGGCGAACCGGAACTCGACTTCGTCTCGAGCGGACGTGAGCCATAGGCGCATTGGTAGCTTTCTATGGGAAAATCCGGCCGCTTCCGCGCCACTCTTTTTTATTTGCCCGCGACGCTGCAGATCCGCAATTGAAGACTCTGGCACTCTCGACAAGTGCTGGCATAATCTCTTGTTACAGAAATAATTTCGACGAGGCGTACATGATTACGGACTGGATTGACGTCGGTGAAGTGTCAGCAGAGCGAGACCAAAATCTTCGACACTACTTCTACGACAACGGCGTTTCCAAGCAACTGGTCGGAAACAACAAGCAATACCTGCTATTGGGACGGAAAGGCGCGGGTAAAACCGCGGTGTTTTCACACCTGGCAAGTAGCCCGGCTACTATTTTTGCCAGTACGGATGTCATCGTTCCACTGTCCTTGCAAAGCTACAACTGGCAGGCCCACAATCTTCTATCGGACAATCAGAAAGCCGGCGGCTTCCAGCGTAAGTGATCCAGCAAACCCAGACTGTTCAGGGCGCCATTTCGCTGGCTAAATCGTGGCGATGGAGATTCCAGGGCAACAACGCTTCGACGGCCTCGACGGACTGGGCCGCCGGCAACTCGCGCAACACCCGTCGCAGCCAGGTATACGGCTCGAGGCCGTTGGCGCGTGCCGTTTCGATGAGCGAGTAGATGACGGCACTCGCGTGAGCGCCCGCGGGCGTGTCACAGAACAACCATCGCCGGCGACCGACACAGAAGGGGCGCAGGGAGTTCTCGCAGCGGTTGTTGTCGATGGGCAGATCGCCGCGCTCGGTGTATCGCACCAGCCGCGACCAGTATTTGTGCAGGTAGGCCAACGCTTCGCCCAGCGCCGTTTTCGGCGGCACGGTCGGCAACGTCGCGTCGAGCCAGGCCCTGAGTTCAGCCAGGATCGGCACGCTGCGCGTCTGACGCGCGACGAGTCGCGCGTCATCCTTCGCCTGCTTGCATTCGCGCTCGATCCCGTACAACCGACCGATCAGCTCGATTGCCTCATCAGCCCGGCCGCGCTTGCCTTTGGTCTGAACGCGCGTCGCCTCGACGAAGCGCCGGCGTGCGTGGGCCAGACATGCCAGGTGCTCGATGCCTGCGGTCTTTGCCAGCGCGTTGTAGCCGTCGTAGCCGTCGGTCATCAGATAGCCCAGATAGCCTTCGAGCAGTCGCACGGGCACCGCGCCGCTGCGGCTCGGGTCGTAGTCGAACACCACCACCGGTCGTTCAGGCGGGCCACCGGTCTGCACCCACATATAACTTTGCGAGGTCGGCGACCTGTCGTGCTCCTTGAGCACCTGCACCACGGTCTCATCCATGTGCAGGACCGAACCGTTGAACAGTTCGTCGCGCATCAGGTTATGCAGCGGCTGCAGCACGCCGGCCGCGCCGATCACCCAGCGCGCCAGTGTCTGACGCGGCACCGCGACGCCGGCGCGCTCGAGCACGTATTCGAAGCGCGCCAGCGACAGGCCATCGGCGAACTTGACTGTGAGCAGCATCGCCAGCAGGTCCGGACTGGCGTTGCTCCTGGGCAGCGGCTGCGCGGGCAACGCAGCGACCACCGGCGCATGCGCGCTGCCCGGGCAGCCGTAGCGCTTGCGGATATGGCGCAGCACACGCACCTGCATCGGCACGATGTCGAGCTGCTCGCTGATGTCCTCACCGATCTCCACCATCGGTGTGCCGCACGGACACACGCGCTGATCTTCCGGCACGTCATGCACGATGTCCACGCGCGGCAACCCGGGCGGCAGTGGTGCGCGCTTGCCACGCGCAGGCTTGTCCGCGCTCTTCTTGCCAGCATCGGCGGCAGCGTCACCTGGCGATGCAATGGGCGCCTGGTCCTGCCCGGATGTGCTCGCGGCCGCCAGCACCTCTGCTTCGTCGAACAGGTGCGCCTGGCCCGAGGACTGTTCAGAACTCGCGCCGAAGTGCCGCTGGCGCAGCAGCACGAACTGCTCGTACAGGTGGTCGATGTGGCGCATCGCGTGTTCGTGGGCCTGCTCGAGCGCCTGCTGAACGCTGTGATCGATCGCCTGCTGATGCGCTGCCTGCTGGGCATGCAGCAACGCCTTCAATGCCTCCACATCGTCAGGCAACTGCGCTGGCAGCGGCGGCAGCGGCGCTACCTTGACTTCAGGTAACGCAAGCTTGTGTCGGATCGAAGGTGTCTTCCTGGCAGCAGGCATGCCACCATGTTAACACCATAATTGATTAGGATACCGATTTAAAATGCAGCGTTTTATGCGGTCCGTTGCTCCACAGATCGAAGCCCTCCAGCAGCCACTGCAACTCCTGCATCGTCACGCTCTGCGTGGCCCCGCTACCCTCGCGTGGCCAGGCGAACTTCTCCTTCTCCGCGCGCTTGTACCACAGGCAGAACCCGTTGCGATGCCAGTACAGCGCCTTGAGCTTGTCCTTCTGGCGGTTGATGAACACGTACAACGCGCTGCCGAACGGGTTCAGCTCCAGTTCCTGCTCGACCAGCGCGCTCAGGCCATCGATCGACTTGCGGAAATCCACCGGATGACGGCACAGGTACACCTGGGTAGGGGTGCAGCCCGGGTGCATCAGCGTTCCCCGTGCATGGCGCGCCCGAGCGCGGCCAGCCACTCAGGGGCGGGTAGCGCCGGTAACTCTATGCGTACGCCCGGACCGAGCACCAGCGTGCAACTGCCGGGCCGCTGCTGCGCGAGAACCGGCTCACTGACTGTCAATGCCACGAACGCGCTGCTTCGCTCAGGTGGGCCGGATGTCTGCGTCGCAGCCGCCTTTATCTTGTGCCGCCAGTAATACAGGCTATGCAGAGCCAGTCCGTGGCGCTTCGCATACTCCGCCGTCGCCACCGACTCCTGCTCCATCGCCGCAACGTGGGGCGCCCAGAATTCCAGACCCGATTGCATGTTTGCTCCGTCTCAGAAAGCACTGGACGAATCCTGCGACTGCGTCGATCGACCGACAAGATTGGGTTTGATGGATCACTTACCTTCCAGCATAGGGATTCGTGGCGTTTTGTGCTGTATGTTGAAGCTGTGAAGGCACTTCACGAAAAATTGCGTGCTCAAGGGGCAGTAGTCCCGAAAAAAATAGAAAAGGCAGCAAAGGTTCTTGAAAAAGTTTTTTCGACGCCGGTTCCCTCATGGACAGAACTGCTCGGACAAAAGCTATTCAATTTGGCTAAGATCGAACTGCCGAAGGCCGGACTGGATGACGATGGAATGTCCGTGGGTGGTGGCGAGATTAGCTTCGAGCAACTTCGCGACGATGCCGGGCTGAAGCATCAGTTGAATAAGAATGTCGAGGGACTCACGGCCTTCTTGGAATCAAGTCTCGTAGAAACGCCAGAGGATATTAGAGTCTTTTTCCTGTTTGACAGGCTAGACGAGGCTTGGGTCAGCAATTTCATTGAAGAGTCCAAGTCAATCGTGTCAGGTCTGCTGCACGCATCAGAGCATGTTTTGTATAAGTTCGGCGGCCGACTCCGGCCGATTGTGTTTTTGCGTGAGGATATATTCTCGACCTTTGACATTAACGATCGAAACAAACTCAAGCATGACTGTAGTGAGAGCCTCTTATGGGACCAAGAGAGCATTGAGCGGCTCATTTTAGAGCGCGTCAACTTTTATGCGACGCAGAAATCTGTCTCGCGTTTGCACGAACTACAGCAGATTTTTGTTGAGAAAGAGATGCGAAGCCGCGCGACGCCCGTAAAACATATCTTCAATCGGACTATGTGCAGGCCGCGCGATATGGTGGCATTTCTCGACAAAACTTTCAAGATTGCCAAGGCTGACGGGTGGCATAGCGACGATGGACTGCAGATCTCGACCCAGGCCATCTATGATGCAGAATCCGGCTACGGCGATTATCTTTTTGAAGAGCTGAGCGACGAATGGCGAAATCAGAATCAGCACTTCCTTGAGTATCTCAGGACGTTCGAGAATCTTCGGTATGCCGCTATCACGTCCGACGAGCTGAAAGAGGCATTAATCCAAAAGGGACTGGCTAGTGACCATGCCGAATTTAGGTCGATTATGCGGTTCCTTTTTGAAAACTCGATCATTGGGATCACTGTCGGGAAGTCGAAACAGTGGCGATACAAGTGTTTCTTCCCGAGTCAGGCGTTTAGCGATGCAGATGTCGTTAAGATCCACCCGGGCCTGATTAAAAGATTAGGTCTCACCGAGAGCAGTTCGGAACGAGCTAACGCTGTTGCGGATAAGCGCATACTGGAAATGGAACCGGGCGAAAGCGGCGACCTGTTCCCGCCGGTGTCGAGTTAAACCAACAGCTGGTACTACGACGCAGCACGTAAGAATCCGCCCACCACTGGCATCCCATACCCGCCTATGGTTGGGGCTTTTCGCTCTACGCTGCCGTGTTCGGGGTGACCGATATCGGCGACGTGTTGCGTGAAGACGTCGAGAGCTAGGCCGAGAAACTGCTCGGCAAGCCGTGCCCCGAAGCCGACGAGGTGTGCGCCTTCCTCGAGGGCGTGGTGGACGTGGTCGACCGGCTCTAGGCGCAGCTTATCCGCGGCGGGTTCGCGTGCCGCGCGGCGCCCGCGGCGCGCAATAGTGTGCACCCTTCTTTACGGCCGCCCGGGTGGGCGCCTTCTGCTCAAGTTCGCCCGGTGCATACGCAGGCAATGTCTTCGCCAGTATGAGGCCGCCATTTTCACTCAAATTCCAGCCTCAATTGCCGCTATTGCCAAGTTGCTGGCCCAAATGTAATGAATACGGGCTGAAGTTGGTCGAGATACACGCCCGATCGCCCTTTGAAGCCAAGTATCACGCTACCTGGCGGGGGAGTCCAAGTCATCGGCGAGCCATGGATCTCGGCAAGTCCCCCTCCGCCAGTGGAGCGACCGTCAGCTCCAATGACAAAGTTGATCTGCTTGACGAACGCCTCTTGACCACTTGGGACACAGTGTAAATCCACGCGGCTGAGGAACTGCCCAGGCAGGATGCGCAGTGGATTGAGAGTTGAGCCTGTGTTCCCGCCATGGACTTGTGGTGCGCCGGCTACACCGTCCGTCTCATATGTAAGCGCCACGTGGTCTATCCAATTACCTGCGTTTACTTGTACGGCCGCGAGCCTAGTACGCCGATATATTGCCGTATCTACCGGTACGTCTTCAAACGGCGCGCCTCCTGGTCCGCCGCAAGCTTGCCCGTCCGTAGTCTTGAATGACAAGCCCGGTGAACCCAAATCTAGCGAAGGTAGCTTAGGCGAATTGAATGAATCTGTCGGACTAGATTCAAACTGACGTATCTGGCTGTTTAGCGCGTTAATGTCGGCACCTACCTGAGCATCGGCTGTGCTAAGTTTGGAATCCGACGGCGCGCCATAGAACTGATATGTCCCCAAGATTCGATGTATCTGGGTTTGCAACTGTTGAAGCTGAGATAGTTTTCCTGAGACTCCAGGCGTACCGATATCTCCGACGAAGTATTTCCGGTTTGCGACGATCTCTGACAGATCTCCTGCATGCGGGACATGCTCATATCCGCTCGTTTCATAAGAAAGTACCGTAGGCCCATCGAGTTGCTTAGAGGGAAAGGAAAGAGCGAAGTCGATAGCTTTATCAGGCGTAGGATAGGTAGGATTATTGATTCCGAAGATTTTCTGAAGGAAGGTCACGTCACTGTGGACCGACTGCGCAGCGGAATTCAACATGGCCTGAATATCTGCACTCCCAGTAATTACCCCAAATGTCGCATGACCACTTATCGAAGCTGCGAGCTGCTTCTGCTCATTCGATGTCTCTGTGTGGAACGTGTAGACGGCAATGTATTCCCCGCCTCTTGTAATTGCGCTTACGTATGAGTCACCGTACGACGAAAAGAAGCTTTTAAGTTGTTGAATGTGAGGCTTGAAATTTAAAAAAGAATCTGGCGTTATTCCTGATTCAAAGGTTGCATTTGTCGCCGTCTCCGTCGAGAGTATATGAGTTGCATGAATAACGATCGAAACACTGTACTTTGTCGTCTGGAGAGAGTCATAAAAACTTGCCTTTTCATCACCGCCGCCGAAAGGGCCAAAGCTTGCCGACGCCGACTGGGAGATGCCTAGATTCCGGCGCAATGAATCTGCGTCGGTGTACATGTGATACTCGACAATGCTCGATGCCCCGCTATCCGCATGAGTGCCGCTTACCGCCGTAAATCGCGTGTCGCCGACAATGGAGTCGTATCCTTGAAAGAGCGCCGCAGGAGTACTTGCGCATGCAGAGTGGAACATACTAACGGCGGCGATATTGACGCACCACGCGATGCCAAACATTATCTTTTTCATTGTTATCTCCTAAACAGGTCGTGACTGCGCTGGCCGAGCGCCACGTAAGCGGGCCCAGATGGAGGACGGCACTCAAGAGCAGGACTACTTGGGTGAAAGCGAACAGCGATAGGCGAGGTACCATGTAAGTTACGCATGAAAAGCTTTCACGTTGTTTGCGTCAACGTGGGGAAGCGCACGCTCCATGTAGGAAATCGCCTTTCACACGGGCGGAAATGTCACCGGGGCCGTTGTTTGGATGAAAGAAGGCCGGTTCGTACTTGCATAACGAAGCGGTTGAAAACGCGATGGGCCGTGCCCGAACTGTCATCGGGAATGGCACTGCGGCGCACACTTTTGGGACACGCAAACGTAGTCCCAATCACAACGGAGGGGAAAAGAATGCTAATTGCATGCCTCGGTTGGGGTTCTCTCGTTTGGGATACACGGGAACTCCCCATCCGGCGGGAATGGTTTCGGGATGGTCCGCTTGCGCCCGTCGAATTTCTGCGACAGTCGAAGGATGGACGAATAACGCTGGTCATTGATGCCGGCGGTCAGCCTGTCCGCATTCTGTGGGCGTTGATGGAGGCAACGAATCTCGAAGACGCGCGCCGCGCGCTCGGCGCGCGCGAGGGGATACCTGAGAAGAGCTGGCTGAAGCATGTCGGCGCGTGGCAACGCGCTGACGGCGGCCCACCCGATGCAATGCCGACACTCGATCAGTGGGCGCAATCGTGCGGAATCGACGGCGTTGTATGGACGGCGCTTCCGCCAAAACTCGGCGTGCAGGACGGCTATCGCGCTAGTGCTGAGGAAGTGATCGCGCACCTAGCTGGTCTCGAAGGTCGGACGCGTGACATTGCCGAACAGTACGTACGCAACGCACCGAGTCAGATCGACACTCCTTACCGTCGCCGCATTGAAGCGGTATTGAATTGGAGTCCGCACAAGGATTGATCGCGTGGCGCGAATCCCGGCTTGCCGCGCCGCTCACTTCGGGACGTACACAACAGCAGACGTTGAGTTTTCGTCAATATCCGGCTGACCGTGCGCGTCACGCGTGCCCGTGTGAATCTTCATGTCGGCGATCACCGAAACCCATGTGTTCGCCTTCACAACAACGGCTTGCATATCGTCCATTTCGGCCTGCGGCAGAAATTCGTAATCGCCGCCCGCCAGCTGCAGCAGATCGGCATGCGCGATCAAGTCGCCTTCGTCTTCATGGAACACTTTGCCCTCCGCTGCATCAGGCGCAAGCCGTCGCACGCGCAAATCGAATGAATCGTGCTGGGCACTCTGAAGTTCGAACGTGTTCGGGCGCGGATTCTTCGATTGAACATGCACGACGAGTAACCGCAAATCGTCGTGATATGGCAGCACTTCGGCTTTGAGCGTGATGTTGTTTTGCCAGTCTCTCGCGCCGCTTTCAGTGTACTGATACCACGCCCACAAGCCGCCACCGATGAGCGCCGCGAGCGTCAGGAGGCGGATCACGAAATCAGCAATCTCGATCTTCTTCATGCGCGGTCCCCACGGTGATTTGCCATGATAAGCCGCCCGGAAATCGAAACCCGCCCGGCAAGCTGTTGTAGTGACGCTCGAACGGTTTCTGAAGGGGCGGGCGTGTGAAGGAAAGGGGCGGCGCCCGAAGTCGCCAGAAAAGCAAAACTCGCGGCTCGGCCGGGTTCGTGTTCATGCTGCGCGCGTGTCTAGGATTGCCACGTTATCCGCATCGGCCCGCAACAAAAGTTCGAGCCGGTCGCCTAACAGGCGCCACGCTTCGCACGCTTCCGGCGCGTAGTCGTGCCGCTGGTAGATGCGCTTTATCCGGTTTTGCTCGCGATGGTTCAGGCACGCGTCGATCACGACGGGCAACACGCCGCACTTCTGCATCAGCGTCGCCGCCGTGCGCCGCAAGTCGTGCGGCGACCACGATTCTTCAGCGTCAGGCACAAGCACAAGCGCGTTCGCGAACTTAACCGAACGCTTGGCGTGCGCTTCGCGCTCGAAGAACTTCAATTGCCGGTCGCCAACCTGTTTCGAAATTGACTTCAGATCTACATGGGTTTCGGTCCCGTCGCGCTTGCGGGCGGGCAACAGCCATTCGTCACTGTCCGAAAGCTCTACCAGGCGGCGCATGTGGTGCACAGCGAAGTTGGACAGGTTGACAGTGTGCGCGTCGCTATTCTTCGAGTTGCCGCTTGGAACGACCCACGTGCGCGCGTCAAGATCAATATGCGACTTCTTCGCTCGGATGACTTCGCCTACACGAACGGCGGTCCCCAAGATCAACAGAAGTGCGTGTTGCGTCGTGTCCTTCAGGTTCGCCTTCTTCAGGGCGACGGGCAGGGCACGCAATTCCTTGTCGGACAGCACGCGGTCGCTTTCTTCTTCCGCGCCGCCGACCTTCTTCTTCGTGATTGTCTGAAGGACGTTCGCGGCGACAATTTCGCGGTCAACAGACCACGTTAAGAATTGTTTCATGTCGCCAAGGCAACGGTTAGCAAGGCGGTTCGCGCCGCGCGCAACAATGCCGTCAAGCACGCTCATCAGGTCGGCGCGAGTCACGTCGGGCAACGCCTTCGCGCCGACTGCCGGGAAGATGTCCTTCCGGAACGCGCGGCGGGTTTCGGCTCCCTTGTCCTTACGCTTGGCAAGCGCGGCGCGCTCCCACTCACCGAACCGTTGCTCGAAAGTCGGGCGGCCGAGCACGGCCTGTGCCTCCTCGATGCGGGTCTCGACGACGACCTGCTGTTCGAGCCGGTCGGCCTTGCGCGCCTCGAGTGGATCGACGCCGCTATCGAGGAGAGCACGTGCCGCGTCGCGGGCGGCGCGAATGTCTCCGAGGGGATCACGGGGCCACGAGCCGAGCGGCATCCGGCGCTTCTTGCCTTCCCGCTTGAACTCGAAGTAGAAGGTCGCCGCCATGCCCGTCGCTGTCGAACGGATGCGTCCCAGAAGACCACCGAGTTCGCGCAGTTCCCGTCCTGCATCCTTCGGGCGTAACGCCTCAAGCTGTTTCACGCTGATTTTCATCGAATCTCCGAATAGGGCCACCGCCGGAATAGGGCCACCAATAGGGCCACCATGAGGAAAGACGCCACGGGGCTCGATGGGAGTCAGTGGGACACAGAAATTTCTGTATTGTACTGATTATACGTTGGTTTTATGATTATGCGGGACTTGGTGGGGATTGTCGGGAAAGGGTGGTTAACTAAATGGGGTGCAGGTGGTCGGAGGTTCAAATCCTCTCGCCCCGACCAAGATCAAAAAGGACTTACGGTGAAAGCCGCAAGTCCTTTTTTCTTGCCCGTCGCGGATAACTGCGACGCCCCGCGTCTCCGACAAGCAGGCGCCTGATGCTCAGGCCTGCGCGAGCGACGCCGCAGCTCCCAGCGCCACAAACCGCTCCAAATGATGATCCTCATCCCCAAGCTGATGATCGATCATCACGAGCCGCTTCGCGTAATGCGCAAGCGGCAGCTCCCATGTCATGCCGATCCCGCCGTGCATCTGGATGCATTCCTCTGCGACCCGCGTGCCGATCCGGCCGATGCTGTACTTCGCCGCCGACACCGCGCGCTCGCGCGCATTGCGTTCACCATCGAGAACCGCCGCCGCATTGATCACCGCCGAGCGCGCCTGCTCGATTTCGAGCAGCAAATCGGCCATGCGATGCTGCAACGCCTGGAAGCTGCCGATCGGCACGCCAAACTGCCTGCGCGTGCGCAGATAGTCGAGCGTGTAGTCTTTCGCGACGTCCATGGCGCCGACCGCTTCCGCGCACAGCGCGAGCACGCCGCAGCTCATCGCATATTCGAGCGTCGCAAAGCCCTGGCCGACTGAGCCGAGCACGCAGTCGTCGTCGAGCGTGACATTGTCGAACGTCACTTCGGCCGCGCGTCCCCCATCGATCTTCCGATAGCCGCGCACGCTCACGCCCGCCGCGTCCCTCGGCACCAGAAACAGCGTGATGCCGGCTTCGGCATCGTCTTCGCCGCTCGTGCGTGCGGAGACGAGGAACACCTGAGCATGCTCGCCATGCTGAACGACGGCCTTCGCGCCATACAAAGTCCACGCGCCGCTGTTGCCCTTAACGCTGCGCCGCGCGCGCGTCGCTGCGACACGAGCCAGTTCGTAGTGACTGTCCGGTTCGCCATGCGCGAGCGCAACGATTCGCGAGCCGTCGATCAACGTATCCAGTGCCGATTTTTGCGCGTCACTGCCGCTGCGAGCGATCGCCCGGCCGACGATCAGCGTATCGAGAAACGGCTCGACGACGAGTCCCCGGCCGATACTCTCGAACACCACGGAAATATCGAACCCGCCGCCGCCAAAACCTCCGCTCGCTTCGTCGAACAGTGCGCCGATCACGCCAAGCTCTGCGAAGCGCGCCCACAATTCGGTGCTGAAGCCTTGCGTCGAGCGCGCGATCTGGTCGCGCGTCGCGAAGCCGTACTGCTCGCTGATAAACCGGTTCAGCGTATCCGCCAGCATGCGGCGGTCTTCGGTGTGCTGGAGATTCATGACGCGCGCCTCTTACAGTCCGAGGATCGTTTTGGAAATGATGTTCTTCTGGATTTCGTTCGAGCCGCCGAAGATCGACAGCTTGCGATTATTGAAGTACTGCGATGCGGCACTCGCGGCTTCGTCGGGGCCGACCGGCACGCCGTCGAAGCCTTCGTACAGCGCTTCCTCGACGAATGGCTGCGCATAAGCCCCCATCGCGCGCCGCGTCAGCGACGAGATTTCCTGACGGATTTCGGTGCCGCGAATCTTCAGCATCGAACTCTCGGCACCGGGCACCCCGCCGCCCGCCACAGCTGCGATCACGCGCAGGTTGGTCGTCTTCATGTTCTCGAGATCGATCTCGACGCGCGCCATGCGTGCCGCGAACGCGGGATCCTCGGCGAGCGGCCGGCCATTGCGCAGCTGTTTCGCGGCGATGTTGCGCAGACGGTTGAACGCGGCGACCGAAAAGCCGACGCCCGCGATATTGGTGCGCTCGTACGTGAGCAGATATTTCGCGTAGGTCCAGCCCTTGTTCTCTTCGCCGACGAGATTTGCGGCAGGCACGCGCACGTCGGTGAAAAACACTTCATTGACTTCGTGCTCGCCGTCGAGCGTGATGATCGGCCGCACTTCGACGCCCGGCGTATTCATGTCGATCAACAGAAAGCTGATGCCTTCCTGTTTGCGCACGTCGGTCGCGGTGCGCACGAGGCAGAAGATCATGTTCGCGTAATGAGCGAGCGTGGTCCACGTCTTCTGGCCAGTGACGATGTAGTGTTCGCCCTGCGCATCCTTGCCGCGCACCGCCGTCGTTTTGACCGACGCGAGGTCGGAGCCCGCGCCCGGCTCCGAATAGCCCTGGCACCACCAGTCGGAACCATCGAGAATGCGCGGCAGCCAGTGACGCTTCTGCGCTTCGCTGCCGTACCTGATCAGCACGGGCCCGAGCATGTTGACGCCGAACGGTACGACGCGCGGCGCGCCGGCCAGCGCGCATTCGTTCTCGAAGATGAACTTCTGCACCGCGTTCCAGCCTGGGCCGCCGTATTCCTTCGGCCAGTGATTCGCGAGCCAGCCCTGCGCGTTCAGAATCGCGTGCCACTCGGCCATGTCGTCGCGCGTCAGACGCCGGCCGGCGTGCACCTTGCCGGCGAGGCGTTGCGGCAGCTTGTCGCGCAGAAACGCCAGCACGCTGGCGCGAAACGCTTCTTCTTCAGGGGTGAAGTTCAGATCCATCGCAGTCGTTCCGTCCGGGTTCGTGGCGGCTCAGGCCGTCGTGTTCAGGCTCGCGAAATCCGCTCCGCGCTCGACCAGTTCAACGAGCAGCGGCGACGGCCGCCAGAACAGCGGGTCTTCCTTCGCGTACTCGCGGATGTCGGCGAGGATCGTCGCCAGGCCGACGCTGTCCGCGTATTTCATCGGACCGCCGCGGTAGCGCGGAAAGCCGTAGCCGTACAGCAGCGTCACGTCGACGTCGAGCGGGCGCAGCGCGATGCCTTCGTGCACGACGTTCGCGCCTTCGTTGATCATCGCGGCCATATAGCGGCGCATGATCTGCTCGTCGGTGAAGCTGCGCGGCGTGACGCCCGCGCGCTTACGCTCGGCGTCGATGATCGCCTCGACTTCGGGATCGGGCATGCCGCCGCGTGATCCTTCGGGGTACAGATAGAATCCGCGGCCCGTCTTCTGGCCGAACCAGCCACGCTCGCACAGGCGGTCGGCGATCTGCACGTAGCGTGCGTTCGGATCGCGCGTGGCCGCGCGGCGTTTGCGCGCCGCCCAGCCGATGTCGCCGCCCGCGAGGTCGACCACCTGGAACGGGCCCATCGGCAAGCCGAACGCGCGCACGGCCGCGTCGATCTGATACGGCGATGCACCGTCTTCCATCAGCGCGTCCGCGGCGGCGCGATAAACGGCGAGCAGGCGATTGCCGATGAAACCGTCGCACACGCCCGCGCGCACCGGCGTCTTGCGCAGCTTCTTCGCGAGCTCGAACGCGGTCGCGACGACGTCGGCGCTGACCTGCTTCGGCACCACGACTTCGAGCAGCTTCATGATGTTGGCGGGCGAGAAGAAGTGCAGGCCGATCACATCGGCGGGGCGCGAGATGCTGGCCGCGATCGCTTCGATGTCCAGATACGACGTGTTGGTCGCGAGCACCGCGCCAGGCTTGCAGACGCGATCGAGCTCGGCGAACACGGCCTTTTTGACATCGAGATCTTCGAACACGGCTTCGATCACGAGGTCGACGTGAGCAAGCGCATCGTACGTCGTGCTGCCGCTCCAGCGCGCCATGGTCGCGGCTTTCTTTTCGGCGGTGAGGCGGCCTTTGGCGATCAGCCCGTCGTAGACCTTGTCGATGTGCGCGCGGCCGCGCGCGAGCGACGCTTCGTCGCGTTCGATCATCGTGACGGGCAGCCCCGCGTCGAGCAGCGCGACCGTAATGCCGGCGCCCATCGTGCCGCCGCCGATCACGCCGATCGCCTCGAGCGCGCGCGGTTTCGCGTCGCGCGTTTCGGGCGCTTTCAGCACTTCGCGCTCGGCAAAGAACGCGTGCACGAGACCTGCGCGCTGCGGGCTGTCGAGGCATTGCAGGAACAGCGTGCGTTCGAACTTCAGGCCTTCGTCGAAGGGCTTTTCGACCGCGGCTTCGACGGCGTCGACGATTTTCAGCGGCGAGAACAGGCCGCGCGCTTTCTTCGCGGTTTCTTCACGCGCTTTCGCGACGGCGGCGAGGCTCGCGGCGCGATCGTTCAATGCGGCGGCGTCGCGCGTGCGGCGCACCGGCGCATGCGCGGCGAGCAATTCGTGCGTGTAGGCGAGTCCTTCGGCGAGGATGTCGTCGCTGTCGCCGAGACGGTCGATCAAGCCCAGCGCGAACGCTTCCTTGGCGCTCGCATGACGGCCGCTCAGGATCAGATCGAGCGCGGCCGGCGCGCCGATCAAGCGCGGCGTGCGTTGCGTGCCGCCCGCGCCGGGCAGCAGGCCGAGCTGCACTTCGGGCAGGCCGAGCTTCGCGCCCTCGACGGCGATCCGGTAATGCGCGGCGAGCGCCACTTCGAGCCCGCCGCCGAGCGCGGCGCCATGCAACGCGGCAATCACGGGTTTCCCGCAGGCCTCGATGCGATTGCACACGTCCGGCAGCGAAGGCGGCACCGGCGGCTTGCCGAACTCGCGAATATCGGCACCGGCGATGAAATTGCGCCCCGCGCCGACGATCAGCACGGCTTCGACAGCGCGATCGGCGTCGGCGGCTTCGATCGCGGCCAGCAGGCCGCGCCGCACGTCGGCAGAGAGCGCGTTGACCGGCGCGTGGTCGATCGTGACGAGCAGGACCTTGCCGCGCAATTCGCGCATGACGACGTCTGCTGTGGGGGAATGGTTCATCGTGGGTGTCTCCGTATGAGTGTGGCGAAGTGCGCCGGATCGCCCCATTCTGGAGTGGTCAACGTTCATTGACAATCACATGGCTGATTGACAGACTGTCAAAATTATTTTGACAACGACATGCCAATGGACGTCAACTCGCTGACCCTGCTCGTCGACATCCTCGATGCCGGCAATCTGAGCGAAGCGGCGCGCCGGCTCAAGATGAGCCGCGCGAACGTTAGCTATCATCTGAACCAGCTCGAGCGTTCGGTGGGCCTGCAATTGGTGCGGCGCACCACGCGCCGCGTCGAGCCGACCGAGATTGGTCTGCGGCTCTACGAACACGGGCGTACTATTCGCAACGCATTGCTGGCCGCGCGCGAGTCGGTGACGACGCTGGGCCAAAGCCTGCAAGGGCGAGTGCGGCTGAGCGTGCCGAGCGGCTATGGCCAGCTCGTGATGTCCGACTGGCTGATCGCGTTCAAGCGGCTGTATCCGGGCATCGTGCTCGACGTAATGTTCGAGAACCGCGTCGAGGATCTGATGCGCGACGAGATCGACATCGCCGTGCGCGTGATGTCGGAGCCGCCGCAAAACCTCGTCGCTCGGGACATGGGGCCGGTCCGGTACGTGGCCTGCGCATCCCCCGAATTCGCGCGGGCGCACGGCATGCCCGCGACGCTCGACGACCTGCGCACCGCGCCGTTGATTACCGCGGCCGTGATCGGCAAGCAATTGCGGCTCGCCGCGTATCTGCGCGACGAGCGTCATGAAGTGCTGCTCGAACCGACGATTATTTCGGAAAACTTTCTATTTTTGCGGCAGGCGGTGCTGGCCGGTCTGGGCGTCGGACTCGTGCCGGACTACGTGGTGCAGGACGATCTGAAGCGCGGCGCAGTGCTGAGCGCGCTCGATGCCTGGCGGCTCAGCATCTTCGGCACCCACATGTACATGCTGTACATGCCGAACCGGCACCACACGCGCGCGGCCGCGACGTTCATCGACTTCGTGCTGGAGCAGGCGCAGGGCTCGGGCAGGGGCGGCGCGAACTGAAGCGGCGAACTCAGGCGCCGAGTCTGCGCGCAATGGCCGTCGTGACCATTGGCACGCCGACGCGCAGCAGCTTGCGCACGCCTTCGTCGCTGCCGACTTTCTCCACCGCGTTGTCGACCATCGCCTGCATCACGCTCGCCGGATAAAACTCGCGAAACAGCTCGTTGGCGCCGGTTTGCTCGAAGACGTGATGCAGGAACGACCCAACGGGCGGGCCGATGCGCTTGAAGAGCCCCATCTTGACGACACGGTTGTTGCACAGATGCAGCGTGTACGCGTCGGAACAGAGCTCCGCGCACTCTTCGAAATAGCGCGGCAGGAACACCTTGTAGTAGGCGTTGAAATGCACCGGATAGAACAGGCTTTCGGGAAGACCGGCCTTCACGCCATAGACGGCGGTCAATAGACGCGGGCCGGTGTCGCCCCACTTCAGTGCGGTGCCTTTCATCGCTTCGACCCGTTCGATCGCCTCATGCAAGCGCGGCTGATCCGGATCGAGCCTCAGAATCGCATTGCAGATGCTCGTCTGGGTTTCCCGCCCGATCAGGTCGCCCTTGGCGTTCAGATCGAAATCGCGCAACAGCAGCATATCGGTGTCGACCCAGATCTCGTCGGTCTTCGTGAACATCACGAAGCGGAAATAGTCGGTGAAATGCTGCATCGACGGCACCCCGTGAATCGGGAAGTCGTTCAGCGAATCGCGCGGCAGTATCGTGGTCGCGTCTTTCGCGATCACACCGGGCGGCAATCCGGCGATCGGCTCGTAGCTATAAAGCGCGACCTCGCTGCCGTACCGCATGAACGAATTCAGACAGGCGACTTCATAGGGAGAAAGTTCCGGACCGTGCCAGAACGATGCAAATCTTGCCTTGCGCATATGTCATCCGGGGTAGCGATCATGCGGCGCAACATAGGCGCCGAACCTGTGTAACGATCCTAGACGGGGACGGCACAGGTCCGACTTAAAGGGCTTTAATCACACAGGAGTTGTCGCAAAACGTTGAGTTCAGCGCGACGGGCGGGCGATTATTGGCAGGACTATGTCGTATTTGGCGAAGCCAATTGCGCAAGGCGACGCGGCGAACGGGACCGGCAAGATCGTGGGCTAAACTGCGCAACACCGGCCATGCGCGCGCAGAAGCAGCAAGCAATGGGCCATGCATTACTCCATGCAGCGATAGCGACGATATTCAGGAGACGCGATGAACCTCGACGGCGAGACTTACGATTCGCTCACGGCCAATTTCACGTGGCGCATTCCACCGCGCTACAACATCGGCGTCGATGCATGCGACAAGTGGGCCGATGGCTCGGGGCGTCTCGCGCTGATCTACGAAGATGCCGACGGCCGCGCGACCCGCTATACGTTCGACGAACTGAAAGCCCTGTCCGACCGCTTCGCCAATGCGCTGCTCGCGGCGGGCGCACGGCGCGGCGAGCGCGTCGGCATCTTCCTGTCGCAATCGATCGAAACGGCCATCGCGCATCTCGCGGCCTACAAGGCCGGCATGGTCGCGGTGCCGTTGTTCGCGCTGTTCGGCGTGGACGCGATCGAGCATCGGCTCGGCGATAGCGGTGCGGTCGCACTTATCACCGATCACGCCGGCGTGCAAAAGATCGACGAAATCCGCGGCGCGCTGCCGGAGTTGCGACACGTGTTCAGCGTCGATATCGAGCAGGATGACGAAGCATCGGACGCGCCCGTGAGGTCGTTCTGGCAGGCGTTGCATAGCGCTTCCGCTGAGTTCACGCCGGCCGATACCGCCGCGGACGATCCGGCGATCATCATCTATACGTCGGGCACGACCGGAAAACCGAAGGGCGCGCTGCACGGGCATCGCGTGTTGCTCGGCCATCTGCCCGGCGTCGAGATGTCGCAGCAGGGCTTTCCCGCGCACGCGACGCTGATGTGGACGCCCGCGGACTGGGCGTGGATCGGCGGTCTGTTCGATGTGCTGCTGCCGTCGTGGCATCACGGCGTCGCGGTGCTCGCGCGCCGTTTTGCAAAATTCGACGGCCACGCCGCGTTCGATCTGCTCGCGCGTCACGCGGTCTCCCATGCGTTTTTACCGCCGACCGCGCTGAAGATGATGCGCGGCGTCGAGCGGCCCGCTCATCTGCGGCTCGCGTTGCGATCGGTCGCGAGCGGCGGCGAATCCCTTGGCGAGGAACTGATCGGCTGGGGGCGCGATGCGCTCGGCGTGACGATCAACGAGTTCTACGGGCAGACCGAGTGCAACGTCGTGGTGTCGTCGTGCGCGGCGCTGTTCGAGCCGCGCTTCGGCGCGATCGGGCGCGCGGTGCCGGGGCACCATGTCGCGATCGTCGATGCCGCCGGCAACGAACTACCGCCCGGCGCGATCGGCGAAATCGCGGTGGCCGCGCCCGATCCGGTGATGTTTGTCGGCTACTGGCGCAACGAGGCGGCGACGCGCGAGAAATTCCGCGGCAAGTTTCTGCTGACCGGCGATCTCGGCACGCGCGACGCGGACGGCTTCATCCGCTTCGTCGGCCGCGGCGACGACGTGATCACGAGCGCCGGCTACCGGATCGGGCCCGCGTCGATCGAGGATTCGCTGCTGCGTCATCCGGCCGTCGCGATGGCCGCCGTGGTCGGCGCGCCCGATCGCGACCGCACCGAAATCGTGATGGCGTTCGTCGTGCTGAAAGCGGGCTTCGTCGGCGACGATGCGCTGGTGCGCGAGATCCAGCAGCACGTAAAGACGCGACTGGCTGCGCACGAATATCCGCGCGAGATTCGCTTCGTCGAAAGTCTGCCGATGACGGCCACCGGCAAGGTGATCCGCAAGGCGCTGCGCGAGGCGCTGGGGCAGAGCGGCGCGCACGACCCGGACGCGATCCCGCCGGCGAAAAACTGAGTCTGCTACGATGATCCACCCACGATGAGAATTACAGCGGAGACATGGAATGCGCCCCGAGAGTGCAATTCGTTTCGACCAGGAGTTCGCGCCGCGCATTGCCGAGGCGATCGCCGCGTGTGTCGCGAAGACCGTTCACACCGACGTGCTGCCGCATGGCGAACCGGGGCAGCCCACCCGCGTGCGGATTCACGCAACGCCGCTCGATGAACTCGGTCATTACCCGCATCCATTGAATCTGTATCTGACCTGGGACAGCGATGAAATAGAAAGACTGATGGGCGAGCAAGGCGCGACGCGTTTCGCCAGATATCTGGCCGCGTTGCCGCGCAAGCTCAACGCGTGGACCCAGGCGCGCGAACTCGATTTCTCCACGCACACGCAGGGTGAGCCCGTTACGTTGATCGGCGGGCTCGATTTCGAAGCGTAGACGCTCGCGCGCGTTTGCGGGTTTGCGCTCGAGATAGCTGGATAAAAAACGGCCGCTGCGCTCGAAGAGCCAGCGGCCGTTGCTTTTACAGCGTTGGGTGACAGCGACGTTCAGCCGCCCAGCGCCGGATCGCTGCTGCTGTCATTGCCCGTCTCGACGTGACCGGCGATGCGGCGGGCAAACGTCGGGTCCGTATCGACGGTGATCGCGAGATCGTACCAGCCGTATGCTTTGCGCAGATCGAGGTACAGATTGTCGGTGTCGCCGCCGCGCACCGAATGCTTGATCACATGGTCCTTGTCGTACGCGTTGACGATCGTGAACTGGCACCGCGCGCTGCCGACGTTCTCGAGCCGCAGTTGCAGATTGCCGTTCGCGACATCGTAGCCTTCGACGACGGCCGGCCGTGCGGTGTCCGAACCATTCCACCCGTTACGCGCGACCACTTTGCCCGCGAAGCGGCGCAGAAACCCATTCGGTCCGTGCACGCTGAAGTCGTAGCTGCCATCGGCGTTGAGCATCAGCGTGTCCTGTAGATGCTTGCCCGCTTCGACGGTATAGCTGCGCGGCGCGTCGGCGCTATTGGCCGCGTACACGAGGAACACCGCGCCCGCGCGGCCGGTGTTGACGAAGCGGATCGTCAGCTTGCCGTTCGAGCCTTCGTCGACGCGCACGAACAGTTCATACGGCAGCGCGCGTGCCGGGCGCACGCCCGCTTCCTGCTTCGGCACCGTCTGCACCGTCGGCGTTTGCGGCACGTAGTCCGGGTGACGGTTCCGGTCGGGCGGCACGTAGCCGCTCGTGCTCGGCAGCGACGGCACCGACGCGTTCGGATTCGCGAAATTGAACGCGGAGGTCAGATCGCCGCACACTGCGCGACGCCACGGCGTGATGTTCGATTCGCCGAGATTGTGCCGGTGGCCGAAGCGCTTTTCGATGAAGCGGATCACCGACGAGTGGTCGAACACTTCGGAGCACACGTAGCCGCCTTTGGACCACGGCGACACCACCAGCATCGGCACGCGCGGTCCGAGCCCGTACGGCCCGGCGGCGTTCTTCGGATCGCCCGCATAGATTTCATTCGCGATATCGACGGTCGACAGACCGTTTGCGCTCGATGCGGCCGCGAACGGCGCGGCGATGTGATCGAAGAAGCCGTCGTTTTCGTCGTAGTTGATCAGCAGCACGGTCTTGCTCCACACGTCCGGGTTCGACGTGAGGACCTGCAGCACCTGGTCGATGTACCACGCGCCGTAGTTGGTCGGCCAGTTCGGGTGTTCGCTGTACGCTTCGGGCGCGACGATCCACGACACCTGCGGCAGCGTGCCGTTTTGCACGTCGCGCTTCAGGATGTCGAAGTAGCCGTCGCCGTTCGCCGCGTTGGTGCCGGTACGCGCGTTGTCATACAGCGGGTTGCCGGGCTGCGCGTTGCGATACTGGTTGAAATAGAGCAGCGAGTTGTCGCCGTAGTTGCCGATGTACGCGTTCTGCGTCCAGCCCCAGGAGCCGTTGGCGTCGAGCCCGGTGCCGATGTCCTGATAGATCTTCCAGGAGATGCCCGCGTTCTGCAGCACTTCGGGGAAGGTCGACCAGCCGTAGCCGAGCTCCGAATTGTCGATCACCGGACCGCCGCCGCTGCCGTCGTTGCCGACCCAGCCGCTCCACATGTAGTAGCGGTTCGGATCGGTCGGACCCATCAGCGAGCAGTGGTACGCGTCGCAGATCGTGAATGCGTCGGCGAGCTGATAGTGGAACGGGATGTCGTCGCGCGTCAGGTAGGCCATCGTGGTCGCGCCTTTCGACGGTACCCATTGATCGTTGCGGCCGCCGTTCCATGCGGCGTGCGTGGTGCCCCAGTCGTGAGCGAGATCCTGCAGGAATTGCAGGCCGAGATTCGGCGCGCTCGGACGGAACGGCAGCACGTAGCTGGCGCCGGTGGTATCGGTTGTGAGCGGCTGATACAACACCGGCTGGCCATTCGCGAGGTTGATCGCGCGCGTGTCGCCGAAGCCCCGCACGCCCTTGAGCGTGCCGAAGTAGTGGTCGAACGAGCGGTTCTCCTGCATCAGCACGACGATGTGCTCGACGTCGCGGATCGTGCCGGTGCGGTTGTTGGCCGGAATCGCGAGCGCATTGCGGATGCCGGGCGGCAGCATGCTCAACGCGGTAAAGGAACCGGCGGCTTGCGCGGCCGAGCGCAGAAAATCACGGCGATTTGTTGAGGTCATGGTTGTGGCTTTGATCTTCGGTGGAGGAAAAGGCACGGGAAGACGAATTGCGGTGCTGAAACGGCAATGCTGCGCCGGACGCGCGAAGTCAGGCTGGTCTTTCGCGCGCGGCGCAATTCTCAATCGACGGTATGGATGACGGGGCGGGCAAGCGGCGGCGCAGCGGCGGACAGCGCCGTGCCGGCTTCGGATGCCGGTGCCGCCGGTGTCTGGATCGTCAGCATCGGCGGCGCGGAGTCGGCCGACGGCGGGGCGATCGATGGGGCGCCGGGGTTAGCGGCGGAATGTTCCGTTGAACTGATCGTATTCGTGCTCGGGGGCGGGTCGTCGTTGCTGCATGCTCCCGCTAGCGCGCACAGCGCGATGACCGCCACGGCGCCGGTCAAACGTTTGCGGCGCGGCGCACGAATCGGCTTCGACACGAAAGGCATGGCACTGTCTCCGGGCGAGGAAGGGATGCCTCGCCATCGATGTGCCGAGGTCAGCGATGCGCAAGCATAATCGCCGATCCGTGTAATTTTTATGAAGTATCGGTAACAGCCAGGGCGCCGCTTATCGCGCTGCGCGCGAACGAACGCAGCGATCGCATCGTTGAGCGCCCCGGGCGCATCGCGATGAGGAGAGTGTCCGCATGCGTCGAGCTTCACGAGTTGTGCATGCGGCACGCGGGCGGCGATCGTGTCGATCTGCGCCATCGTGCCGTAGTTGTCGTCATGGCCCTGGATCGCGAGCAGCGGTCGGCGGATCGGCGCGAGCGCCTCGACGATCGACCACTGCCTGAACCCGGGATCGAGCCAGATATCGTTCCAGCCGTAGAACGCGGAATCGACGTCGGCATGGTAGGGGGCGAGCTTCGCGCGCAGATCGGTGCTTTCGTAAAGTTGCTTCGTCTGGGCGATGGTTCGCACCGAGATGTCTTCGACGAAGACGTGCGGTGCGATTACGATCGCGCCCGCCAGGGCATCCGGATACAGCGCCGCGTACAGCAGCGCGATCGAGCCGCCGTCGCTATGGCCGATCACCCACATGCGCTGGCGTTGCCGCAAGTCGATATCGAGCGCGTCGAGCAAGGCGGGTAGAATGTCGCGCGCCTGCGCGGTCATGAAATCGACCGGCCATTTCTCGTCAGGCGCACGCGGTGTCGACAGTCCGTAGCCGGGCCGCGAATAGACGAGCCCGCGCATGCCGAGCCGCTCGCACAACGTCTGTGGCCAGTCGCGCCACATCGCGATCGAGCCGAGACCTTCGTGCAGGAAGACCGCGATCGGTGGATCGTCCTGTTGAGCATTCGCCTGCTCGTTGACCCAGCGGTACTCGATCCGCAGCGGCTCATGCGACGCAGTTGCCGGCAGTTCGGCGAAACCTCGCGCGGCAACCGCGGAGGAAGTGGTAGGGGCGGTACTTCGGTTCTGCATCAATGAAACACCTATGACAGTTCGCGTAGTTTGAAGCGTTGAATCTTGCCGGTGGCGGTTTTCGGCAGATCGTCGGTGAACACGATATCGCGCGGGTACTTGTGCGGCGCGAGCCGTTCCTTGACGAAGGTCTTCAGTTCGTCGGCGAGCATCTCGGACGGCATGAAGTCGCGCTTGAGCACGACGAACGCGCGCGTCTTCACGAGTCCGCCATGATCGACGCCGACCACCGCCGCTTCGAGCACCGCCGGATGCGCGACGAGCACCATTTCGACCTCGATTGGCGACACATACTGGCCGCTTACTTTCAGCATGTCGTCGCTGCGGCCCGCGTAAACATAACAGCCGTTCGCGAGACGCCGATACTTGTCGCCGCTTCTGATCCATTCGCCGAGAAACGTCGCGCGCGTTTTCTCGCGATTGCTCCAGTACATCAGCGCCGCGCTCGGCCCCTTGATGAACAGATCGCCGACTTCGCCATCGGGCACCGGCCGCCCGGCCTCGTCGCGCAACTCGACTTCGTAGCCCGGCACAGGGCGTCCGGTCGTGCCGTATTCGACTTCGCCCGCGCGATTCGACAGGAAGATGTGCAGCATTTCCGTCGAGCCGATGCCATCGAGAATCTCAGCACCGAAGTGCGCGGTGAAGCGTTCGCCGACATCGCGCGGCAACGCCTCGCCGGCCGACGCACACACGCGGATCGCGACGTCGGCGCGCGCGGGCAGATTGGGCGACACCAGCATGTTCGCGTACAAGGTCGGCACGCCGCAGAACACGGTCGGGCGCTGCTTGACGAGGCGCGCGAAGATCGCGTCGGCGGTCGGGCGCTCGGCCATCAGGATCGCGGTCGCGCCGACCGACAGCGGAAACGTCAGCGCGTTGCCGAGCCCATACGCAAAGAACAGCTTCGCCGCCGAAAACACCACGTCGCTCTCGACGATGCCGAGCACCGGCTTCGCATACAGCTCGGCGGTCCAGTACAGATTCGCGTGCGTGTGGACGGTGCCTTTCGGCTTGCCGGTCGAGCCCGACGAATAGAGCCAGAAGGCGATGTCGTCCGCGTTGCTCGCGCAGCCTTTGACGGCGGGCGGTGCAGCGTCGAGCAGCGTTTCGAAGCGGGGCGCCGTGAGCGGCTTTCCGGTGGCAGCATCTGGCTGCGAGACGATCAGCTTGCAGCCGTCGTCGTCGATGCTGCTCAGCGCCTGCGTCACGTTGGATAGCAACGGTTCCGACACGATCACCGCGCGCGCATGGCTGTGCGTCAGCATGTACGTATAGTCGGCGGCGGTCAGCAGCGTGTTCGCGACGACCGGCACGATGCCGGCGTACAGCGCGCCGAGAAACGCGACCGGCAACGATACGGTGTCGAGCATCACGAGCAGCACGCGCTCCTCGGGATGCACGCCGAGCGCACGCAGCGCGCTGGCGCAGCGCCGCGCGCGCTGTTCGAGTTCGCCGTAGGTCGTCGCGCCGTGGTCGTCGATATAAGCGAACTTGCTCGCGCGCGCTTCGTTCAGCTGGAACAGATGCCTCGCGAAGTTGAACAGCGGGGGCGGCGGCGCAACCGGCTCGCGCGCGCCCGTTTCCAGCAGGGCTTCCATATGTCTCCTCCGTCCGTGGATGCGGTCCGGCTTTTGTCTGCTCGTGATCCGCTCGATGCTTGCCGCTCGCGTCTCACGCGCGCGTGAATTCGATCGCCCCTTGCGGCAGCAGATACAGCACCAGCGCCTGGCCGTTCGCGACGGTCGGCCGATGCGCGGAGCCGGGGCCATACACGCACCAGCCGGCCGGATGGCCGTCGAACGTCGCGCCTTCGGTGAGCGGCATGATCAGATCGATCTCGCCGTGCGGATGGACGTGGTGCGGACCGGCAATGTCCCGCATGTCGACTACGTCGACGGAAAAGCCGTGCGTGTCGGGCAGCGCCTTGAAGATGCGGCCGTAGCGGATGCCGCCGGCCCCGCGGTTGCACAGCCAGCCTTCGGCGACGCCTGTGCGGCATGCGTTCGCGAGTTCGTGAAAGGTGGGACTGTCGGCGGGCCAGGTGTCGTTCAGCCAGTCGGCGAGCGCGGCGTCGAGCGGCCGCCCGGCGAGTTGCCCAGTGACGCCTGCGATCAGGCGCTGGAATTCCTGTGCGGACATGCGAGCCTCCAGAAGCGCGCTCACGCAGGCCGGACGGCCGGCCCCCGGATGGCCGGCCCCCGGAACTTTGGTGCATGCGTGGTGCGGCGCCGTCTCCATGACGCGGCCGGAATACAAGGGCGGCGCGCGACTGTGTTTGTGATTGGATCAGCTTTTGGCGAAAATTAAATCGTTCACCTGCTGCGTGTCAAGCACTATAGTACATATATCGTAGTCAAGAGGTCGCAAAACATGAACCAAAAGTACCCTCCCGCACCGTTGAATGAAGCCGATGACGAAGCGGCCTGCGCCGAACGCCTCGAGCGCGCAGGTGACCGCGCGGCCGAACGCGGCGGCGAGCGCGAAGAACGCGACCCGTTCCTGACCGCGATGGGCGAGCGCGTGCGTTTGCTGCGCGCGCGCCGTGGCATGACACGCAAGACGCTGGCGGCCGAAACCGGCTTGTCGGAGCGGCATCTGGCGAATCTCGAATCGGGCGTAGGCAATGCGTCGGTGCTGGTGCTGCGGCAGCTCGCGGCCGCGCTGAACTGTCCGCTCGCCGAGGTGATCGGCGACGAAACCACTGCGTCCGCCGAATGGCTGCTGATTCGCGAACTGCTGCAGGGGCGCGACCAGGCGGCGCTGCAGCGCGCGCGCATCGCTCTCGCGGAGATGTTCGCGCAGGCGCCGCGCGACCCGCACCGGAAGGACCGCATTGCGCTGATCGGTCTGCGCGGCGCGGGCAAGTCGACGCTCGGACGCATGCTCGCGCAGGAGCGCAAGGTGCCGTTCATCGAGCTCACGCGCGTGATCGAGCAGCTCGCCGGTTGTCCGCCGTCGGAGATTCATTCGCTGTACGGCGCGAGCGCGTATCGACGCTACGAGCAGCGCGCGCTAGAGGCGGTGATCCACGAACATTCGCGCGCGGTGATCGCGTCGCCGGGCGGGCTCGTGTCGGAATCGGGCACGTTCAACGTGCTGCTGTCGCACTGCTTCACCGTGTGGTTGCAGGCGACGCCCGAAGAACATATGCGCCGCGTCGTCGCGCAAGGCGATCTGCGGCCGATGTCCGGCAACCGCGAGGCGATGGACGACCTGAAACGCATCCTTGCCGGGCGCGCGGAGCTGTACGGGCGTGCCGACATGACGTTCGACACCAGCGAAAAGACGCTCGCCGATGCGTACCTGCAATTGCGCGACCGTCTCGCCGCGCGTCTCGCGGCGGAAGCGCCCGACGAAGCGCGCCTCAACTGACCGATCGGGAGCGCCAGGGTTTCCCCGTAAAAGTGCACTAAAGTGCTTTACGCTGGTATGTTGATGCACTATTGTTCAAAAAACAGTTTGCATCGTCCAGTCAGGAGACGCCCCATGTCCACAGCACCTACCGTCGTTGCCGAGGCCGCGCCGGTCGACTACCGCACCGAGCCGTCGCAGTACAAGCACTGGAAGCTGAGCTTCAACGGCCCGGTTGCGACGCTCGGCATCGACATCGCCGAGGACGGCGGCATTCGTGGCGGCTACAAGCTGAAGCTCAATTCGTACGACCTCGGCGTCGACATCGAGCTGCACGATGCGATCCAGCGGATTCGCTTCGAGCATCCGGAAGTCCGCACGGTGGTGGTGACGAGCCTGAAGGACCGGGTGTTCTGCTCGGGCGCGAATATCTTCATGCTGGGGCTGTCGTCGCACGCCTGGAAGGTCAACTTCTGCAAGTTCACGAACGAAACGCGCAACGGGCTCGAAGATTCGTCGCGCCATTCGGGGCTGAAGTTCCTCGCCGCGGTGAACGGCGCATGCGCGGGCGGCGGTTATGAGCTTGCGCTCGCCTGCGACGAAATCTATCTGATCGACGATCGTTCCTCTTCGGTGTCACTGCCGGAAGTGCCACTGCTCGGCGTGCTGCCCGGCACCGGCGGTCTCACGCGCGTGACCGATAAACGCAAGGTGCGCCACGATCGCGCGGATATTTTCTGCACGGTGGTCGAGGGTGTGCGTGGCGAGCGTGCGAAGGCATGGCGTCTCGTCGACGAAGTCGTGAAGCCCAACCAGTTCGAGCAGGCGATTCAGGCGCGCGCGCTCGAACTCGGCGCGCACAGCGATCGTCCGGCCGATGCCAAGGGCGTCGCGCTCACGCGCATCGAACGCACGGATCGCGAAGACGGCCTCGGCTATCAAACCGTAGACGTGACCATCGATCACGCGAAACGTGTGGCGACCTTCACCGCGCGCGCGCCGCGCACCGAGCAACCGACCGACCTCGCCGCGATCGTCGCGGCCGGCGCCAACTGGTGGCCGCTGCAATTCGCCCGTGAACTCGACGACGCGATCCTGTCGATGCGCACCAACGCGCTCGACATCGGCACCTGGGTGTTCAAGACCGAAGGCGACGCGCGCCATCTGCTCGCCGTCGATGCGACGTTGCTGCGGCACAAGGATCACTGGTTCGTGCGCGAAACGATCGGCATGCTGCGCCGCACGTTCGCGCGCCTCGACGTGTCGTCGCGTTCCATCTTCACGCTGATCGAGCCGGGTTCGTGCTTCGCCGGCACGTTCGCCGAACTCGCGTTCGCTGCCGATCGCACCTACATGGCGGCGCTGCCCGACAACGAGGACGAGGAGCCGTCGATCACGCTGTCGGAAGTCAACTTCGGTCTGTATCCGATGGTCACGCATCAATCGCGGCTCGCGCGGCGCTTCTACGAGGAAGCCGAGCCGCTCGACGCGGTGCGCGCGCTGATGCGCCAGCCGGTCAAGGCGCTGGACGCCGAGCGCCTCGGTCTCGTCACCGCGTCGCCGGACGATATCGATTGGGCCGACGAAATCCGCATCGGGCTCGAAGAGCGCGCGGCGATGTCGCCCGATGCATTGACCGGCCTCGAAGCGAATCTGCGCTTCAACGGGCCGGAGACGATGGAGACGCGCATCTTCGGCCGTCTCACCGCCTGGCAGAACTGGATCTTCAACCGGCCGAACGCAGTGGGCGACAAGGGTGCGCTCAAGGTGTACGGCAAGGGCAGCAAGGCGCAATTCGATGTGTCGCGCGTGTAATCGGCATCGCGCTCGCACCGACTAAACGACGCCGCCTGCCGATACGCGCCTTTCGCACTGCAGCTTCCGAACAGGGAATCGACCCAGGGAACCGACCATGTCCTCGATCAACTACAGCGAAAAGATTCCGAACAACGTCAACCTCGCCGACGACCGCGCGCTGCAGCGCGCGCTCGAACAATGGCAGCCCAACTTTCTGTCGTGGTGGGGCGATATGGGCCCGGAAGGCTCGCACAGCTACGACGTGTATCTGCGCACCGCGGTCAGCGTCGACGCGGGCGGCTGGGCGCATTTCGACTACGTGAAAATGCCGGAGTACCGCTGGGGCATTTTCCTCACGCCGGGCGAGCAGGATCGCAAGATCCACTTCGGCGAGCACAAGGGCGAAGCCGCGTGGCAGGACGTGCCCGGCGAGCATCGTGCGAACCTGCGCCGCATCATCGTCACGCAGGGCGATACCGAGCCGGCTTCGGTCGAGCAGCAGCGTCACCTCGGCTTGACCGCGCCGTCGCTGTACGATCTGCGCAACCTGTTCCAGGTCAACGTCGAGGAAGGCCGTCATCTGTGGGCGATGGTGTATCTGCTGCATCGCTACTTCGGCCGCGACGGTCGTGAGGAAGCCGAAGCCTTGCTCGGCCGCCGCTCGGGTGACGACGACAATCCGCGCATTCTCGGCGCGTTCAACGAGAAAACGCCGGACTGGCTCGCGTTCTACATGTTCACGTACTTCACCGACCGCGACGGCAAGTTCCAGCTGTCGGCGCTCGCGGAGTCGGGCTTCGATCCGCTCGCGCGCACCACGAAGTTCATGCTGACCGAGGAAGCGCATCATATGTTCGTCGGCGAGTCGGGCGTGTCGCGCGTGATCCAGCGCACCGCGCAGGTGATGAATGAGCTCGGCACCGACGACGTCGCGAAGATCCGCGCGGCCGGCGTGATCGATCTGCCGACCGTCCAGCGCTATCTGAACTTCCATTACTCGGTCACGATCGACCTGTTCGGTGCCGATCATTCGTCGAACGCGGCGACGTTCTATAGCTCGGGCCTGAAGGGGCGCTACGAGGAAGGCAAGCGCGACGACGATCATCGCCTGAACGAGCATAGCTACAAGCTGCTCGACGTGCAGGACGGCAAGCTCGTCGAGCGCGAAGTGCCGATGCTCAACGCGATGAACGAAGTGCTGCGCGACGATTACATCAAGGACTCGGTCGCGGGCGTCGGGCGCTGGAACAAGGTGCTCGAGAAGGCCGGCATCGACTTTCGCATGACGGTGCCGCACAAGGCGTTCAACCGGCAGATCGGCACGTTCGCGGGCACGCGCGTGTCGCCCGATGGGCGCGTCATCAGCGAAGCCGAATGGGCCGCCAACGAAGCGAAGTGGCTCGCCACGCCGGAAGATCGCGCGTTCGTCGCTTCGCTGATGGGTCGCGTGACCGAGCCGGGCAAGTTCGCGAACTGGATCGCGCCGCCCGCGATGGGTGTGAACCGTCAGCCGGTCGATTTCGAATACGTGCGCTTCAACTGAAGCCGGCGAAGCGCACGAAAGGCGCGCCACGCAAGCGCCGCATTGCCAGGTGGAGGAAATCATGAACGGCCTAGTATCGGTCGAAGTGCTGCGGCAACATCTGATCGATCCGGAGATCTGCATTCGCTGCAACACCTGCGAAGAGACCTGTCCGATCGATGCGATCACGCATGACGACAACAACTACGTCGTGAAGGCCGATGTCTGCAACGGCTGCATGGCCTGCGTGCCGCCGTGTCCGACCGGCGCGATCGACAACTGGCGCACGGTGCTGAAGGCCGACGCGTATTCGATCGACGAGCAGTTTACATGGGACGTGCTGCCGGAGCAGAACACGATGGCGGTGCCGGCTGAAGAAAAGGCGGCCGCGTCCGCCGCGGGCGACAGTTCCGACGAAGCGGACGGCCTCGAAGTGGATACCGTGCGCGGCGCGGTCGTGCCGCCGTGGTCCGGCCGCGAAGCCGTACGTGAATCTGTACACGCACAAGGCGCCGACCACCGCGACGGTGGTCGGCAACTACCGGCTCACCGACAGTGCGACGTCGAGCGACATCCATCACATCGTGCTCGACTTCGGCTCGATGCCGTTTCCGGTGCTCGAAGGCCAGTCGATCGGCATTCTGCCACCGGGCACCGCCGCCGACGGCCGCGTGCACCACGCGCGCCAGTACTCGATCGCGAGTCCGCGCGATGGCGAGCGGCCCGGCTATAACAACGTGTCGCTCACTGTGAAGCGCGTGTCGCAGCAGCACGGCGACGCGATCGACGGCGTCTGTTCGAACTATCTGTGCGATCTGAAGAAGGGCGACGTCGTCAACGTGATCGGTCCGTTCGGCAGCACCTTCCTGATGCCGAATCATCCGAACTCGCATCTGCTGATGATCTGCACGGGCACCGGTTCCGCGCCGATGCGCGCGATGACCGAGTACCGCCGGCGCAAGCGCCTCAAAGGCGCGACCGGCAAGCTGATGCTGTTCTTCGGCGCGCGCACCAAGGAGGAGCTGCCGTACTTCGGACCGCTGACGAATCTGCCGAAGGATTTCATCGACACCACGCTCGCGTTTTCGCGCACGCCGGGACAGCCGAAGCGCTACGTGCAGGATGCGATGCGCGAACGTTCGGCCGACGTTGCGAACCTGCTGAAAGACGACAACACCTATATCTACGTGTGCGGTCTCAAGGGCATGGAGGACGGTGTGCTGCAGGCGCTCAAGGACATCGGCGAGCAGCTTCAGCTCGATTGGGAAGCGTTGTGGGCGAAGCTGAAGCGGGAAGGGCGGCTGCATCTGGAAACGTACTGACGTACTGACGCACTGATCGCGCGCGAATCATTTTGAAAATCGCGGACGGTTTGCTACAGTCGGCCCACGCAGTCGGCCGCGCGCCGGCGTCCCCTCGCCGAACGCGGCAGGCCGCCACCCCCGCAGCCACTCAGACGGAGCCGTCCGATGAAGCCGATTCGTTCACTCGCGATGCTCGCGCTATTGCAGGCCGTGCTGGCGCATCCGGCGAGCGCCGACGACCTCGCGCAGATCAAGGCATCGGGCGTGTTCCGGATCGGCACCGAAGGCACGTACGCACCGTTCACTTATCACGACGACACGGGCAAGCTGACCGGCTTCGACGTCGAACTCGCCCGCGCGATTGCGCAGCGTCTCGGGGTCAAGCCGCTATTCATCGAAGCCAGATGGGATGGGTTGATCGCCGGTCTCGACGTCGATCGCTACGACGCGGTGATCAACGAGGTCGCGATCACCGACGAGCGCAAGCTCAAATACGATTACTCGGACCCGTACATCACGTCGCACGCGGTGCTGATCGTCGCCTCGGACAACACGACGATCAAATCTTTCGATGACCTGAACGGCCGCAAGTCGGCCAATACGCTGACCAGCAACGTCGGCAGGATCGCGGCCGCGCACGGCGCGCAAGTGATTCCGGCGCAGGGCTTCGACGAATCGATCGATCTGCTCGTCACGGGCCGCGTCGATGCGACCGTCAACGATTCATTGTCGTTTCTCGACTATAAGAAGCGCGTGCCCGACGCGAGGATCAAGGTCGTCGCGGTCGATACGTCGCCCGATAGCAGCGACAAGTCGGCGGTACTGATCCGCAAGGGCAATCCGAAGCTGCGCGTCGCGATCGACGACGCGCTCGCCCGTATGCGAAAAGACGGTACCTATCAGCGGATTTCGCTGAAGTACTTCGGCCGGGACGTGTTTCAGTGAACCTCGGCCGACTTTGACGCGGATATATTCACGTCAAAAAAGAAGGGGCGTCGTCGAGACGCCCCTTCTTCATTGCCATCAGCCCGTTGAACATGCGGCGTGCCGCGCGTTCAACGCGGCAGACCCTAGCCTCACACCGTCGCGTCGCTCAGCGCTGCGTCGAAGAAACGCTCCTGTGCATCCGCGTTCACGCGTGCATACGCGCGGTTCACGCCGCTGATCACCGCGCGAATCGACGCGGTAATCAGGTTCGCATCGACACCGACGCCGAACGCGCTGCCGGCCACATCGGCGCCGGCCATTTCGGCGATCGCGATCGCGCGCGCATCGGCGCCCTGCGTGAGCGCGCGTTCCTCGTAGTGCTGGATGCGCACGGGCACGTCGAACGCGTGCATCAGCGCGTCGAGCGGGCCGTTGCCGGCGCCCGTCAGCACGCGCGGCGTGCCGTGGATTTCGACGTTGAGCTTGATGTGCTCGCGGCCGTCATGCTCGGACAGGCTGTGGCTGACATAGCGGACCGGCTCGGCCGTGCGCACGTATTCCTGCTGGAACAGGTCCCAGATCTGCGCGGGTGTGACTTCCTGGCCGCTGTCGTCGGTGAAGCGCTGCACGGCCGAGCTGAAGTCCACCTGCAGGCGGCGCGGCAACACGACGCCGTAGCTCTGCTCGAGCAGATAGGCGATGCCTCCCTTGCCCGACTGGCTGTTCACGCGAATCACGGAGTCGTAGGTGCGGCCGAGGTCGCTCGGATCGATCGGCATGTACGGCACTTCCCAGATCGCGTCCGGCTTCTGCGCGGCGAAGCCCTTCTTGATCGCGTCCTGGTGCGAGCCCGAGAACGCGGTGAAGACGAGATCGCCGACATACGGGTGACGCGGATGGATCGGCAACTGCGTGCATTCCTCGGCCGTGCGCGCGACTTCGTTGATGTTCGAGAAATCGAGCTCGGGATCGACGCCTTGCGTGTACAAATTCAACGCGAGCGTGACGAGATCGACATTGCCGGTGCGCTCGCCGTTGCCGAACAGGCAGCCTTCGACGCGATCCGCGCCCGCCATCACGGCGAGCTCCGCGGCGGCGACGGCCGTACCACGGTCGTTATGCGGATGGACCGAGACGATCAGCGAATCGCGGCGTGCGAGATTGCGGTGCATCCATTCGATCTGGTCCGCGTAGACGTTCGGCGTGGCCATTTCGACGGTGGCCGGCAGATTGACGATCGCCTTGTGCTCGGGCGTCGGTTGCCAGATGTCGAACACCGCGTCGCAGACTTCCTTCGCGAATTCGAGTTCGGTGCCGCTGAACACTTCCGGGCTGTATTGCAGCGTGAAGTGCGTTTCCGGCTGCGCGTCGGCGAGGCGCTTCACCGTGCGCGCGGCCTTCTGCGCGAGTTCGATCACGCCGCTCTTTTCGAGGCCGAACACGATCTTGCGGAAGTCCGGCGCGGTCGCGTTGTACAGGTGGACGATCGCGCGCGGGGCGCCGCGCAACGATTCGAACGTACGCTCGATCAGATCGTCGCGCGCCTGCGTGAGCACTTCGATCGTCACGTCGTCGGGAATATGGCCGCCCTGGATCAGTTCGCGCACGAAGTCGAAATCGGTCTGCGAGGCTGAAGGAAACCCGACTTCGATTTCCTTGAAGCCGATCTGCACCAGCGTCTTGAACATGCGCATCTTGCGCTCGGCGTTCATCGGCTCGAACAGCGCCTGGTTGCCGTCACGCAGGTCGGTGCTCATCCAGATCGGCGCGCGCGTGATGGTGCGCGACGGCCACTGGCGATCCGTCAAATTGATCGGCTTGAACGAACGGTACTTGGTAGCGGGGTTTTTCAACATTTTCATCATCCGAGGGAGAGACCGTGGAACGGGTGTCGACCGGACGACGAAAACGCGATACTGGGCCGCCGGTCGGAAACCGGGGCTGGGTCAGTTACTGGGGATTCAAGCGATGCTTCGGTGTATCAGAGAGAAGCGGACGCGCGCAGCAGCAGACCTAGCCCGGTAGAGCGGGCTAGTAGTAGCGATAGGGTGGTCTGGGCGCGGTACATAGTGCGCAATGGGAACATATTATTGAGATTGCGTCAAGGGCACGCAGTGTGCTCGTGCCGCGTTCGATTCACGGGTGAGCTCACGAGGCATCGTCAATTCACTGAGCAGGAGGCGAACATGAAAAAAGTAGCGTGGATATCCGCTGTCGCAAGGATCGGCGCGTGCGCGGCGTTGGCATGCGGGTTCGTCGGGCAGGCCGGCGCGCAGGGGCTCAGCGCGCAGAACGACATGAACGCGCCGCAGAACAGCACGCGCCTGATGCCACATGCGGCGCTCGGCAGCGAGTATCCGACGCACGGCAACCAGCAGGCGGGCGAGTTGAATCTGAATCCGACCGATCCTCGCGCGCAACTGGTCAACGGCTTGCCGAACAACCCGAGCGCGGGCGGCTATGGCGCGCCGCTGGCCGGCGTGCGTACTTACGTGCAACCGCTGCGGCCGGCAAATTGACTTCCTCGACGCCTGGACAGTCTTTCGACCGAGCCCCGCGTTGCTCACCCGCCGGACAAAAGCCGCAGCGTATCGCTGTTCAACAACACCGATACACCTATCGCGAGCAGGATCAGCGGCAGCACCGCCGAGCCGTACCGCCGGATCGGCCCGCCGAGCAACGGATGGTCGACGAGCCATGCCGCGCCCGCGCACCACAGCCCGATCATCACGATGAACACGAGCGAAACCAGCGCGTTCTCGGCGGGTGTATGACTGGCGTACAGCGGCACGTAGACGGCGAGGTTGTCCGAGCCGTTGGCGATGGCGACGCTCGCGACGGTCCAGCTCGATGAGCCGCGAATGGATGGGGGAGCGCTTGTACGGCTGTCCTCGCTATCCCTATTCAGTGCGTGGCCACAACCGAAGCGCTGCCACGCCTTGTGCAGTCCCACGACGATCGGCAGCAAGCCGAGCAGGCCGACATACCCGGCTGGCAGGCGCGTGAGCAAGGCCGCGAGCCCGAGCGCCGCGGCGACGAGGATCAATGATCCCGCGTACTGTCCCGCAACCACGCGACGCCGTTTTGCGCCCGCTTCGGCCAGAAAGCCGAGCAGGACGAACAGGTTGTCGATATTGGTCGCGGCATAGGCGACGATTGCGAGCAGGACGAGGCTGAGCATGAAGAAGCCGGAATCGTTACCGGGGGGAGTCGCTTGGAATTCGCCGCGCCATGTGGGTAAACCGGGCGGCCGGCCAACACGATGCCGATGCGCCGCGTCAAGGTCAAGCGGCTACAATGGCCGGGACCTCGAACAACGGAATATCGATGAAGATTCGCCTTCTCTCTGTCGCCTGTCTCGCGAGCGCCGCGGCGCTGCTGGCGGCCTGCACCATCGTCACCCGCAACTCGAGCGCCTGTGAACAATTGATGCGCAGCAAGCTGGCCGAGCCGTCGTCGGGGATGTCGTCGGATCGGCTGCGGGTCACGCATCGCGGGGCCGCGATTCGCGGCTCGCGGGTCGTGGTGGAGGGGACCATCGAGCATGCGATGAGCGCGTCCGCGACCGCGGCTTCCGCGCCGCTCACGGCATCGGCGTCGCAAGCGGCCTCCGAGGCCAAGGTGGCCGCGAAGCCGGCCCAGCCGTCGAGGGTCCGCACGCCGGCGGCCGCCGAGTGCACATTCCACGGCGAACAGCTCGACGTATTCCGCTGGCTCGCGCCGCCGCAGCTGGCCCCGCCGGCAGCACAACCGGCCAGCGCGGCGGGCTGAGTTCGCAGCCGCGCGCCGCACCGTCGTTGCGCATCCAACCCAGGCAACCCTCAGAACGCGTAATACGGTCCCTGGCCGGCCGACGTATTGCGCGTCGCAATCGATGTGTAAATGCGTTTGCCGTAAAAGAACGGCAAGCCCCAGCCGAAACCCAGACTCGAATTGCCGGCGAGATTGTCGAACGCGTTGTTCGACGACGAAAACAGCGTGTTCGAATTGGCGATGTCGAACGAAACCGTGCTCGACACGCCATCGATGCCGGTGATCGACGCGCTTGCCGACTGCGTCGAAGTCGGGCAGTACCAGAAGCCGCACAACGGGAACTGCGTCGAGTGGAAGAAGAGGCCGTTCGAGCCGCTGTCGAGATAGCTCACCGCGTAGGTCAGGCCGCCCGTGTTCGTCGTCACGTAACCGGTCGCCGAGTTCGCCCTCAGAACGTTCGTGCCCGTGAGCATATTGTCCGACTGGGTGCCGATGCCGAAGATCAGCGAGCCTGACACGCTCGCCGCGCCCGCATCGGCGACGGCTGGCAAGTCGATCACGACGCCGTTGTTATCGAGCGGGAAGCTGCTGACGGGATTGGTCACCTGCTGCGCGAGCGGCTGCGCGATCGGGCTGCAGCCGCTCGTCGTGCAGCTGTAGTACCAGCGCGGCAACGCGAAGTTCGCGCAGCCGTTGCCGCAGTCGACCGGGAACAGGCCCACGCCGAGGATGCCATTCGCGTGCAGGCTCGATACGGTCAGCAGCGACGCGCCGCCGGAGTTCGCGCAGTCGGCCGGTGCGCCGGGCAGCGCGCTGTCGGCAATCAGTTGGATCGGAATCGATGACGCCTGTTGGCCAGCCATGCGTACGTCCGCGGTGTGGATCGAGCCCCACGCGTAGCCGCTGCCGAACACCGCACATTCGGCGCTTACGCCGCTGCCCGCGGCGATGGTCGGCAGCGACAGGGTGGTCGGCAGCGCCGATGCGAGGATGCGCAGGCCGTTCGAGCCGGTGTCCACCTGGATGTCGTCGATCGTCGCGCAGTTGCCGGTGCCGGCCTGGCAGACGGTGACGCTCGTCATCAGCATGTTGCGCGTATTGCCGGGCGATACGCCGACCGTGACCGGCTGCACGTTGGGCGTGGTCGATTGCGGCACGTTCGCGCTCGAAGTCGGCGCGCTCGCGGAACTGGTCGGCGCGCTCGCGGACGGCGTCGAGCCGGAGCCGGACGAGCCGGACGAGGAACTGCCGCCTCCGCCGCCGCAGCCGACCAGGGCCGCGCAGACGATCATAAGCAGGGCATGGAAACGCAAGGCGGATTTCATGGCATGGCCGTCCGTCTGGTGGAACTCAGGCGTGAAACGGGGCGCGAGCGACGCGTGCGGTGCGCGCGCGTCACTGGATGTCGTCGGAGGTGACGCCGGCGGGCAAAGCCGCCGGCAGCCACGCGCGGCCGACGTAGCCACGCATCGGTCCGCCGGACTCGACGATCACGTCGGAGCGCGCGACCCGCGACGAATGCAGATTGCCGCTGCCGGCCGCCGCCGCGGCGCCGGTCTTGTACGAGTCGCCGTATTTGCCGAGCAGCGCGTGCAGATCCGGCATCGTCGGGCCTTGCCATGCGTAGGCGACGATCAGGCCGGTGCTGGTCGCGTATTCGTTGATGGTGGTATTGCCGGCGTCGGTCCACGTGCGCTCGCGCAATGCGCCATTGAGCAGCGTGCGCGGCGCGCTCGCGCCCGCCACCGCCTGGCTCGGCATCGTGCCGCCCAATTCGGCATGCGCGCCGGAGCTCGCGGAGCACGCGACGACGGCGATCACCGAGGCGATCGCGGATGGATGGAGATTGAACCTGGACATGAGGCCTTCCTCGTTTGGCGCCGGATTTTTATTGAGATAACTCGATTAACGTAGCACCGGTTTTCTTCTGGTCTTTGCACACCTGCGGCGGACAGGACCGCACGCCATGTGGAAAACAAGCCGCATGCAAACCGGAAGCCCTTATGCGGCGGCCCTCCGGCGAAGACTTGGGAATACTCCCAAGGTCAACTCGAAAGTGTCATTGAGTGTTAAATTTACCTCATAAGAGGGCAAATAGCGTGACGGGCGCGGCCTTTTTTCCCGTGGCCGTTGCGTCGCCGTGGCATGCGGCGAGTCCCGGGCAAACCCCAGTTTTTGCACAGGCCTCGCCGGGACCGGTAAAATGTTGGGTTGATCCACGGAAACTTGCCGTGGCGTAGCGGAAGGATTCCCCGAACATGACTGATTTTCGTCTCACCAAGCGGTTTGCAGTAATGCTCATGGCAGGCGGGCTGGTCGCCGGCTGCGGTACCTCGTCGCCGACCAAAATCGACTATAGGAGCGACTCCCGTTCGAAGCAGGTATCGCTTGCCGTACCGCCGAACATGATCGACGAGACGGCCGATCAGCGTTCGCTGCCGCCGCAGGGCGGCGAAACCTCGTTGTCCACGCTGAGACAGGTGCAGGCGCAGGCGCCGGCCGGCGACGCGGTTGCGGTCGTGCCGCCCGTCCAGGGCATCCACATCCAGCGCGACGGCACCGAAAGCTGGCTCGTGATCGACAACAAAACGCCCGATCAGGCCTGGCCGCAAATCCGCCGCTTCTGGCAGGAGCAGGGCTTCCTGCTCGTCGTCGACCAGCGCGACAAGGGCGTGATGGAAACCGACTGGAACGAAACCCACGCGCAGATCAACGACGGCTTTATCCGCAACACGCTGTCGAAGGCGATGGGCAACAGCTACGTGAGCTCGGAGCGCAACAAGTTCCGCACCCGTCTCGAAGCCGCGCCGAAGGGCGGCACCTACGTGTTCGTCAGCCAGAAAGGCATGCGTGAGGCGATCACCGGTACGAACAACGAGTCGACCCAATGGCAACCCAAGCCGAACGACCCGGCGCTCGAGCAGGAATATCTGAAGCGCCTGATGGCCTCGCTCGCGCGGGCTGAATCGGGTGCGGGTGGCACGCAGAACGCCGAGCTGTCGCCTGCGGGCACGCAGTTCGCGCCGAACGCGGCGACGGCGGGTGCGAAGTCGGCGACGGCCGCCGTTGTCGCGCAGAACGTCGCGCTGGCGGCCCAGCCGTCGACGCCGGACGTGGATTCGGCCAACAACACGTCGGCGCAGCTGTCATCGACCGAGCTCACGCTCGGCGAGCCGTATGACCGTGCGTGGCTGCGCGTGGGCCTCGCGCTCGATCGGAGCAATTTCACGGTCGACGACCGCGACGTGAGCCGCGGCCTGTATTTCGTGCGCTACGTCGATCCGAAGGATATGTCGTCGGCCGAGCAGGGCTTCTGGAGCCAGGTCTTCCACGGCCGGAAGGAGAAGGTCGCCAAGGAGTATCGCGTGAACGTGCGCGCGGTGACGCCGAACCAGACCCGCGTGGCCGTGGTCGACGACAAGGGGCAAGTCGACGAAAGCTCGCAGGCCAAGCAGATCATGAGCCTGATGGCCTATCAGCTGCGCTGATACGAGAGCCTCGCGGCCAACGCCGCTGGTTCGACGAAAAAACCGCCCGGAGCAATCCGGGCGGTTTTTTTTCGACCGCGCCCTCAGGTGTCCGCGCGCCGCCGCGTGCCCACCCACGGCAGCCGCTTGATCACACCGGTCGCCAACGCGGTGCCGACCAGAATCACCGCGCACCCTTCGAGCATGCCGGGCGACACCGTCTCGCCCAGAAACAGCGCGCCCCACAGAATGCCGAAGATCGGAATCACGAAGGTCACGGTGATCGCGCGTGTCGGCCCGGCGACCGCGATCAGATGGAAGAACAGCATGTACGCGATGCCGGTGCAGGCGACGCCGAGCGCGATCACCGCGCCCCACGCGCGCAGCGAGATCGGCGCGGCGGGCCAGTAGATCACCGCGAGCGGCAGCAATACGATCGTCGCGCCGATCATCGTGCCGGTCGCGACGCTGAGCGCGTCGACGCCAGTCAGGTGACGCTTCGTGTAATTGGCGGCGATGCCATAGAGCAGCGTGGCGCCGAGCGCGGCGCCGGCCGCGAGTGCGACGGTGAGCGGCGAGGCGGCCGATCCGTCCGGTGTCGCGATCTGGTCCCACACGAGCATCAGCACGCCGAGAAAGCCGACCACGAGGCCGAGCGTGCGCAGCGCGCTGAGCCGGTCGCGCAGCCACAGAAAGCCGACCAGCGCGCCCCACAGCGGCGCGCACGCATTGATCACCGACGTGACGCCCGCCGACAGCGTCAGCTCGGCATACGCGAACAGACAGAATGGCGCCGCCGAATTGAGGATGCCGACCACGAGCAGCGGCAACGCGTGCGTGCGCAACACCGTGGCGGACTGTTGCAGCGGCCGTCGCGCGATCAGCACGATCGCGAGAAAGAGGGCGCCGATGCCGACGCGCAGCGCCATCAGCGGCGCGACGCCGAAGTCGGTCACGCCGACGCGGATGAACAGGAACGATGCGCCCCACAGGGCGGCGAGGATCAGCAGTTGCAGAAGGTTTCTGGCTTTCATTGGAATGGCGCCGCGCGCAGTTGAGTCGAGACGCCAGCTCATCCTAACAGTGCGATCGCGCGATTCGTTTCAATGCGGGATGAAACGGCAAGATCCGGGAGACGGCCGCGTCCGGGTAGGTCGATCGTAAACGCCGCGAGGGTGCGCGCCAAACGAGCAATTCTCACCGATATGTGAGAAAAATTGCGATGCGGCGGAGCGGTAGGGGGGACGGAATTGCAAACGGCGCCTGCGATGCGCGGGCGCCGTCCGGAACAATGTGAACTGCGTTGCGCCGTCAGCGGCGCGAGCTCAGTGCGGAATCATCCATTGCAGGAAGTTCTGCTGCGCCCACACGAGCACGCCGAGCAGCACCGTGAGCAGAATCGAATGCTTGAAGGTCTTGGCGAACACGACTCCTTCCTTGCCCTTCAACTCGGTGGTCGCGACGCCGGTCGAAATGTTCTGCGGCGAGATCATCTTGCCCATCACGCCGCCCGACGAGTTGGTCGCCGCCATCAGCACCGGATTCAGATTGAGCTGCTTGGCCGCCACCACCTGCAGATTGCCGAACAGCGCATTGCCCGACGTATCGCTGCCCGACAGGAACACCGCGACCCAGCCAAGGAACGCCGACACGAGCGGAAACACCGGCCCGACCGACGCGACTCCGAGGCCGAGCGTGTAGTTGAGGCCCGAGTAATTCATCAGATACGCGAGGCCGACGATCGTCGCCACGGTCAGAATCGCGATGCGCGTTTGCACCCACGTGTCGGAGATCGCCTTGCCGAACTCGGCGGGGGAGAGCCGCACGACGAACGCGGTGATGAGCGCCGCGACGAGGATCGCGGTGCCGGTCGCAAGCGGCTGGAAGTCCCAGATCGCGCTGTACGGCGTGTTGTACAGCGTGATGAACACGGCCTTGTCGAGACCCGGCCACGATACCTTGACGTCACCGATCGTGAAGATCCTCGCGACCGTCCAGACGATCACGACAACCGACACGATGATCCACGGATACCAGCCCTGCCCGCCGCCGATTTTGCCGCGCACCTCGTTGATGCGATCGACGTTGATCGCGAATTTCGGATCGGCGACGGGCTTCCAGACCCGCAGGAACGCCACGGTCAGGATCAGCGAAACCAGCGAAGACAGCACGTCGGTCAGGCTGTAGTTCACGAAGTTCGAGACGACGAACTGGGTCAGCGCGAAGCTCAGGCCCGACACCAGCAGCACCGGCCAGATCCGCAGCATGTTGCGAAAGCCCGCGTACACGCCGATCACATAGAAGGGCAGCAGGACTGCAAAGAACGGCAATTGCCGCCCGACCATCTTGCCGAGCACATCGGACGGCAAATGCGTGACCGCGCCGAGGACCGTGATCGGCACGCCGAGCGCGCCGAACGCGACCGGCGCGGTATTGAAGATCAGCGTGAAGACCAGCGCTTCAAGCGTTGGAAAGCCGAGCATGATCAAGAGTGAGCTCGTGATCGCGACCGGAGTGCCGAAGCCCGAAATGCCCTCGAGCAGCGCGCCGAACGAAAAGCCGACCACGACGAGCACGATGCGCCGGTCGTTCGGTAGGTTGTCGATCATCCACAGGCGGAAGGCCTCGAAGCGTCCCGAGCGCTGCGCGATGTTGTACAGCAGGATCGCGGTGAACACGATCCACATCACTGGCCAGAGCGCAAAGACGACGCCGGCTGCGACCGAGTTGAACGCGAGCCCGACCGGAAACTGCCAGACGAAAATCGCTACGATCAAACCGACGATCAATCCCGCGAGCGACGCCTGCCACGCTGGCCTGCGCGCCCAGCCGAGCAGCGCGAGCACGACGATGATCGGCAGCGCGGCGACGATAAACGACGCAAAAAGCGAATTACCGACTGGAGTGAGCAGTTGATGAAACATCATCTCTCCTTCGTTGTTGTGTAATTCGACGCGGGAGATTGCGCATGAGGGCGCGTCGCTCTGGCACGGCGGACGCTCGCGAGTGGCCTCGACCAAGCGGCGGCGCCGGATTTAAGCGGGTGCTGCGTGCAACCTTTCAAGAATAGAGCGCCATATCGGCGAGTCAAGCCGGGAAAGTACGGGCGGGTGCGCGCGGTGGCGGCCGAAAGAAAGAGAGGTCAATGCCAGTGGCCGCCCCAATGGCCCCCCCAGTAGCCACCAATGCCGATCGCAATCGACGGTCCATAGTAGGCGGGATAGCCGTAATAGGCGGGATAAGGATAAGCGGGCGGCGGATAGTAGGCGGGATATACCGGCGGTGCCACGTACACGGGCGCGGCGGCTGCATAACCGGGCGGCATGTCCTGCGGCGCGACCTGCATTTGCCCCTGGGCTTGAGGCGTCTGCTGTGGATCGGTGGCCGGTGCGGTTTGGTCCGCTGTGGTCGCGGGCGCGGTCGAATAGTACGACGTGTAATAGCCCGCGGGATAGTAGCCGGCGGGGTAATAGCAGCCGGCTAAAAACAGACTGGGGGCGAGCGCGGAAATCGCGGCGGCGGGGCCGCGCGAACCTTGCGGAAAAACTGGATGCCTCGCGTGGCGTCGAGAGGCGCACCGCGCGAAGATGGGTGACGACGCGGGACTTCATGACGCGCTCCTCGATGAACCGATGCCGCCTCGCGCGACGTCGTGATGAGGAGCTTACGCTTCTGCCGCGGCAGCGCTGTGGCAAAACCGCAACCGCATATTTCAGTCTATTTCCACGCGCGCTGTCGGGACGAGGGCGCACCGCATTCGCGGCTCTCGTCAGTCCGGTGCGGGGTCGGAATAAATGCTTGGCTGTCCTGTATGAATCGTCAGACGCATCATCGGACGCAACGCTCACTTGCCGATCTGGTTACCGATGACACCGCCCACGGCCGCGCCGCCCAACGTCGACAAGCCGCTGCCGCCGATCGCCGCCCCGGCCGCGCCCCCGACACCCGCGCCGATCGCGGTATCGCGTGTGCGCGGGGACATGTCGCCGCATGCCGCGACACCCGCGACGAGCGAAAGCGCGACTGCGACCGGGCCAAGACGAGTACCGAGTTGACGGATCGATTTCATGATGCTGACTCCCTTCGTTGTTGGAAGTAGTTGTTTCTTTCTGTCAGCACACAGCGTGCCTGCTCGAAGCGGCGAAATAAAAAAAGCCCGCCATGCCGGCGGGCTTCGATACTGCAGGGCGCTACTTCGCGCGCGCGTCTCGCAAGCCGCTTATTGCCGCTGATAAATCTCCGCGCCTTGCTTCATGAACTCGATCGACTTGACTTCCATGCCTTTCTGCAGCGCTTCGTTATCGCTGACGCCCTGTTGCGCGGCGAACTCGCGCACGTCCTGGGTGATCTTCATCGAGCAGAAGTGCGGGCCGCACATCGAGCAGAAATGCGCGACCTTGGCCGAATCCTTCGGCAGCGTCTCGTCGTGGAATTCGCGCGCCTTGTCCGGGTCGAGACCGAGATTGAACTGGTCTTCCCAACGGAATTCGAAGCGTGCCTTCGACAGCGCGTTGTCGCGTACCTGCGCGCCCGGATGACCCTTCGCGAGGTCCGCTGCGTGCGCGGCGAGCTTGTACGTGATGATGCCGGTCTTCACGTCGTCCTTGTTCGGCAGACCGAGGTGTTCCTTCGGCGTCACGTAGCACAGCATCGCGGTGCCGAACCAGCCGATCATCGCGGCGCCGATGCCCGACGTGATGTGGTCGTAGCCCGGCGCGATGTCGGTGGTCAGCGGCCCGAGCGTGTAGAACGGCGCTTCGTCGCACCAGTCGAGCTGCAGGTCCATGTTCTCCTTGATCAGCTGCATCGGCACATGGCCCGGACCTTCGATCATCACCTGCACGTCGTGCTTCCATGCGATCTGCGTGAGCTCGCCGAGCGTCTTCAGCTCGCCCAGTTGCGCTTCGTCGTTCGCGTCGTAGATCGAGCCGGGACGCAGGCCGTCGCCGAGCGAGAAGGCCACGTCGTAGGCCTTCATGATTTCGCAGATCTCTTCGAAGTGCTCGTACAGGAAGCTTTCCTTGTGATGCGCGAGACACCACTTCGCCATGATCGAGCCGCCGCGCGACACGATGCCGGTCATCCGGTTCGCGGTGAGCGGCACGTATTGCAGACGCACGCCCGCGTGGATCGTGAAGTAGTCGACGCCCTGCTCAGCCTGTTCAATGAGAGTGTCGCGGAAGATTTCCCACGTCAGGTCTTCGGCCTTGCCGTTGACCTTTTCGAGTGCCTGATAGATCGGCACCGTGCCGATCGGCACCGGGCTGTTGCGGATGATCCATTCGCGCGTTTCATGAATGTGCTTGCCGGTCGACAGATCCATCACCGTGTCGCCGCCCCAGCGGATCGCCCACGTCATCTTGTCGACTTCCTCGCCGATGGAGGAGGTCACCGCCGAGTTGCCGATGTTCGCATTGACCTTCACGAGGAAGTTGCGGCCGATGATCATCGGCTCGCTCTCCGGGTGATTGATGTTGTTCGGGATGATCGCGCGGCCGCGCGCGATTTCCTCGCGCACGAATTCCGCGGTGATTTCGCTGAGACCGTTCGGACCGAACGCGCTCGCGCCGAATGCCTGGCCGGGGTGCTGGCGGCCCATCATCGCGGCGAGCTTCGCGCCGTTCGGGCCGCTCGCCTTCAAGGTCTCCAGATACTCGGCACGACGCTGGTTCTCGCGAATCGCGATGTATTCCATTTCCGGCGTGATGATGCCTTGCTTCGCGTAGTGCATCTGCGTGACGTTCTTGCCGGGGATCGCGCGGCGCGGCGTGCGATGCAGACCCGGGAAACGCAGCTGCGCGGTGGCCGGATCGGCGGCGCGCTCGCGGCTGAAGCTGCTCGACAGACCGCTCAGCGGCTCGGTGTCGCCGCGCTCCTCGATCCACGCCTGACGCAGCGCGGGCAGACCCGCGCGGATGTCGATCTTCGCGTCCGGGTCGGAGTAGGGGCCCGACGTGTCGTACACGTAGATCGCCGGATTCTTTTCGCCGCCGAAGCTGTCGGGCGTGTCGGCCTGCGAGATTTCGCGCATCGGCACGCGGATGTCGGGGCGTGAGCCGGTCACATAGACCTTGCGCGAATTCGGCAGCGGCGCGACGGCGGCCTCGTCCACATGGGCTTCGGCGGAAATAAACTTCGGATTGGCGTTCATGTAAGTCTCCGTACAAAGTGGGGCGGCTAAGCAGGAGACTGAGATGGAAGTGGTCGGAAATCGCTAAGAGGTGACGCTGTCGAGGCTGGTGCGAGATCCGTACGCTTCCCTGCGCTGGCATTATCCAGATCAGGTTCAAAGGGTATTTCTCACCCACGCAACACGGACCTCCAGCTCCGCGCTACGCAGGACCCCCGCGTTAGCAGCGCACACGATACACCGCCCGCCCGCGGTTTGGCAACCTGTCTGAGTGATTCAAAAAACCGGTCCAGATGAATCCAGACATCTCCTATGCTTATTTCGAGACCGCATCAGACAGGGGCAACTTACAGCAATGGAACAGCCGGCTTACAGCGAAAAATCGTCGGCGGCTTCGGGCTGATACAGAATTTTGTCGATCTTGAGCACTTGCTGATCGCCGCTGGGTGGCGTAAAGCTGATGCTCTCGCCGCGGCGCGCGCCGAGCAGCGCGAGGCCGGCCGGCGAGAATACATTCAGCCGCCCTTGCGCGAAATCGGCGTTGGGCGGATAGACGACGGTCCACGTCATTTGTTCGCCGCTCGCCGAATCGATCAGCGTTGCTTGCGAGTTCATCGTGACGACGTCGGCCGGGATGTCGTGCGAGTCGACGATTACCGCGCGTTCGAGCACGTCGTCGAGCATTTGCTGCAGCTTGGCGTTGGCGGCCGCATGTTTCTCGAGGCGGGTCACGTCGAGTTCGGTCAGATAGCAGGTTTTGATCTTCTTCATCATCAGGACTCCGATAAGGCGGTGAAGGATGGCCGCGTGCGACGATCCCATGCGGGTGGTCGGCGGATGAGTGCGAATGGGAAAGCCCGGAGCCCGGCGACGCGGCCCCCGGGGTATCGGCAGGCTACGTCAGCGAGGGCGCCGGGCGGCGTGAAGCGGGAGCATTCGGGACGTCTCGCCGGTGCCGTGCGGCGCGACGCCCGCGCGCGCGCAGCCGCCTGCGCGGCATGGGCGCAAGCGGGCGAGAGCACGGAAAGTCGGACGACGCAGCGAAGTCACGGGCAAAACGACCAGGTGATGGGAATAGCGAACGGCAGGTTGCCGCGCAGCAAAACGTGAAGCCCGCGACACCAGCGACGAAAGCTTGATGTTAGCACGCTGTCTCGGGCACTTCCGTTGGCGACATCGCGCTCCGTCGATCGGCCGTCTTTGTGCGGTGCCAGAAGAAAGCGACGTGATCCGCATTGCGTTCAAGCCAGTCAAAGGATTGCCGTTAAACAAAGTGCAGCGAAGGCCGCACTCCAGCGAACCGATTCGCGGGATGGCGCGTGAATGGCGCGACGCGACTCGCGCCGATTGACAGAGAGGTGCACATGAAAGCGGAAACAATGCGGTGGCGAACGTTCGGTCGCACAGCCGCGGTGGTGGCATTGCTTGCCGCGCCGCTGGCGGCGCCGGCGGCATCGACGGTGACGGGCGGCGTGATCCGGTTCGTGGGGATGATCGTCGCACCGCCGCTGCAGATCAGTGCGGATACGGCGCCCACTGGCGTCGCCGTCGATAGTGCGAGCGTGGCCGGTCAGCGCTTCTCGCGCACGGTGACGTTCAGCGCGCCGCCGGGCGTCGTCAGCGGGGCCGATGTCACGCTCGAAGTGAACGGCGGCACGCAGTCGCGCGATCTGGTGGCAGCGCGTTTCGTCGATGGCATTGGGCACGGCGTGCTGGCCCGCGACGGCCACTACGCGGTCGATCGCGCGGGCGGCGTGCTGTCGCTGAACGCGCGGCGCACCGATGCGGACACGCGCGTGACGGTAGTGGTTAGTTACGACTGAGTCGCGGCGAGCCTTGGCTCGCTAGCCATGCCGGAAAAAAATTAAAAGAGGCTTGTCATAACCGGCCGCGCGGTTCGACAAACGTGCAGATTACGATCGGAGCACGTCATGTCGACCGCGCACAATCGCTCGCTACTTCGGCGCTTTACGAGTTTTTCCAGGCCCGCCGCCGGCCTCGCGCTCGTTGTGCTGAGCGCTTCGGGCATCCGTGCGGCCGATGCGGCCGCGCCCCTATGCGCGACGCACAGCCCCGCGCACCGGTTAGTGCTCGTCGAGCTGTACAGCAGCGAGGGCTGCGATAGCTGCCCGCCCGCCGACCGTTGGCTCGGTCAATGGAAAAGCAACGGCGTCGCGCGCGGCATCGTGCCGCTCGCACTGCACGTCGACTACTGGAACAGCCTCGGCTGGAGCGACCGGTTTTCCCAGCATCGCTTCACCGAACGTCAGGAGACGCTGACGCATCTCGCGGGCGCGCACACGATCTATACGCCGGAAGTGTTCGTCGCGGGCCGCGAGCTGCGCGACTGGTCGCAACGCGACAGTTTCGAGCGCCGCATCGACGAACTCGTCGCCGCACCCGCGCAGGCCAATGTCGCGCTCGCGCTGAGCCCGCGTGCGCCCGGCGCGTTCGATGTCGATGCGCAGTTCAGCACGACGGCAGCCGCCATCACGGGTCCGTTGAGCGCCTATGTTGCCGTCTACGAAAACGCGCTGACGACGCAGGTCGGCGCGGGCGAAAACCGCGGCGCGACGCTGCATCACGAACGGGTCGTCCGTGCCTGGTTCGGGCCCGTGCCACTCGTCGCCGGTCACGCGCGGATTCGTCAGGACATCGATCTACGCGCAGCGAGCGTCGACGCGAAAGCCGATCCGACCGACAACGCCGCCGACCGCTTCGGCGTGGTCGCGTTCGTCGAAAGCGACGCGAGCGGCGACGTGCTGCAAGCGGCCGATCTTCCCGCGTGCCGTTGATCGACATCGCACGCGCCGCATTCTCTACCGCTGCCCGAGGAGAGCCGCCATGTCCACACCCACACCGCACGCGTTGCGCCCCGGCGCACCCTCCGCGCCAGCCGCACCCAAGCGCGGCGTCATTCACCCGCTGTGGCTGCGCATCACGCATTGGCTGAACGCGCTCGCGGCGATCGTGATGATGCTTTCGGGCTGGCGTATCTACGACGCGTCGCCGATCTTTCCGACGTTCAGCTTTCCGACCGCGATCACGCTGGGCGGCTGGCTCGGCGGCGCGCTGCAATGGCACTTCGCGGCGATGTGGCTGCTGGTGTTCAACGGCCTCGTGTATATCGCGCTGAATCTCGCGAGCGGGCGTTTCGTGCGCAAGTTCCTGCCGCTGACGCCGAGCGCGGTGCTGCGCGATTTCATCGCCGCGTTGCGCGGGAAGCTGTCGCACGACGATCTGCGCGTCTACAACGCGGTGCAGAAATTCGCCTACCTGTTCGCGATCGCCGATCTGATCGTGCTGGTGCTATCGGGGCTCGCGATCTGGAAGTCGGTGCAGTTTCCACTGCTGCGTGAACTGATGGGCGGCTACGACAACGCACGCGTCGTGCACTTCACCGCGATGTCGCTGCTGGCCGCGTTTCTTGCGGTGCATCTGGCGATGGTCGCGCTCGTGCCGCGTTCGTTGCTCGCGATGCTGCGCGGACATTGAGCCGCGGCTGCTGACGGCCATGCCGATATTCACGCTCATCGACGCGCCACGCGAACCCCCTACGGATACCGAATCATGAACAAGCCAATCGACAAACCAGCAGACCAGCCCACGCAGCGTGTTGGCCACACGCTCGACCGCGCGTCGATCCTGCTCGATGCGAAGCGCGAACTGGCGATGCCGTCGCGCCGCCTGTTCGGCAAGCAGGTATTGACGCTCGGCGGTCTATCGATGCTGAGCGGCTGCTCGCTGACCGACGACGCTTCCGTGAACCGCTTCCTCACCGCTGTGTCGCGGCTGAACGATCGCGCCCAGGCCGCGCTGTTCGATCCCAAGCAGCTCGCGCCGACCTATACGGAAGCGCAGATCACGCGACCGTTTCCCTTCAACGCGTACTACGGCATCGACGACGTGCCGCGCGTGGACGGCTCGGATTATCAGCTGAAGCTGAGCGGGCTCGTGACCGGCAAGCGCGTGTGGACGCTGCCCGAACTGTACGCGCTGCCGCATGCCGAGCAGATCACGCGGCATATCTGCGTCGAAGGCTGGAGCGCGATCGGCCGCTGGGGCGGCACGCCATTCGGCGATTTTCTGCGGCGTGTCGGCGCGGATATGACGGCGAAGTACGTCGGCTTCAAATGCGCGGACGACTACTACGAAAGCATCGACATGCCGACCGCATTACATCCGCAAACGCTGCTGACGTTTTCTTACGACGGCGAGCGACTACCCGCGAAATACGGCTACCCGATGAAGCTGCGCATGCCGACCAAGCTCGGCTACAAGAATCCGAAGCACATCGTCGAGATATTCGTCACCAACACGTATCCCGGCGGCTATTGGGTCGACCAGGGCTACAACTGGTTCGGAGGCTCCTGACGCATGCGGGCGCACGCGCGCTTGCGGCAGCGGCTTCGGAAGCACGCCGGCACGGGCCGGTTTCGATTCATCCACCACCAACGGAGTCATCCCATGAAGAAGATTGCAGTCACCACGATCGCACTGCTGATGCTGGCAAGCGGCGGCGCCGCATTCGCGCAGGCGAGCGGCGCGATGTCGAACGATGCGATGTCGAAAGACACGATGTCGAAAGATTCGATGTCCAAAGACAGCATGTCGAAGGACGGCATGAAAAAGGACGCGATGAAACACGATTCGATGAAAAAGGGCGGCGGCGAGATGGGCATGAAGCACGAAGCGTCGGGCGCGATGGGCAACTGAGTCCGCGTGCGGGGTGCTTAGCGATCCTGCCGATGGGTGGAGCATCGAACGGATTCGACGCTGAATGGAAGCCGGGGATGCGTCCCCGGCTTTTCTGTTGCAGGAAACCAAAAAGTTACGATTCTGTCGCGCGGCGCACTCGGCGCTTACTGCATAATGCGTTGCGCGCCGCGGCTTTCGCCCGCGGCGTCGCCGCGCATCGCGGCCGCGTTGCATCGCGTCGTTTTGACCGATTCCGCCGCCACAGCCGTTTCTGGCGCTTCCTGCGCCGCCCATCGTCTTACTGTTCCACCGACATGTCCGCCAGCCTCACCCGTCAGACCGCATCGCCGATGCGGTGTCCGCCATCCCGCCCGAAAGGCATCGACGCAGGCGCGGCGCCTCGCGGGCATCGAGCGCAGCGCGCGGGTCGAGTGGCGACGGCGGGCTGAACGCATGTCGCTGCAACGCTCGGTTTTTTCTCCGTCTGGCTGGTCGCTGCGTCTGCCGCAGTCGCGCAAAGGGCGGGTCGCGCTCGCGCTTGCCGTCGTTTATCTGGTGTGGGGCTCGACCTATCTCGCCGTGCACGTCGCGCTCGGCTCGTTCCCGCCGCTGCTGATGTCGGGCTTGCGCAACCTGTTCGCCGGCATCGGTCTGTTCGTGTTCGCCGCGCGCCGCAAGCCGGTCTGGCCGAGCGTCGCCGAAATTCGCAACGCGGGCCTCGTCGGCACGATGCTGGTGGGTCTGTCGAGCGGCATGCTCGCGTACGGCATGCGCACGGTCGGCACCGGCACCGCGGCCGTGATGGTCGCGACTGTGCCGCTGTTCGCGACCGTGATCGCGGCCGCCGCCGGACAGAAGATCGGCCGCGGCGAATGGTTCGCGGTCGGGCTCGGGCTCGCCGGCATCGTGATTCTGAGTCACGGCGACAGCACGCCGGGCTCGGTGGGAGGCAGTCTCGCGATTCTGTGCGGCGCGCTGTTCTGGGCCGGCGGCGCGCATCTGGCCGGAGTGCTGAAGCTGCCGTCGGACCTGTTTCTGTCGACCTCACTGCAGATCGGCCTTGGCGGCGCGATCTCGACGCTAGTCGCGTGGGCGGCGGGCGAGCGGATGCTCGAGCTGCATTTCCTGCCGCTCGTCGCGTTCCTGTATCTGATGCTGATCGGCACGATGGCCGCGTTCGTCGCGTACGGTTATCTGATTCGCCACACGAGCCCGATCATCGCGAGCAGCTGCATGTACGTGAATCCGATCGTCGCGGTTGCATTGGGTGCGCTGCTGCTCGGCGAGCCGGTCACACGCTCGACGGTGATCGCGACGATCGTGATCCTGAGCAGCGTCGGCTTGTCGTTCTGGTTCGATTACCAGAAGAAGGGCAGCGCCTGAGCGCGGTCGGTTCTCGTCGAACCGCGCCGCAGTTGTCAAAGCGCCGCCGCGAGCTCCGCGCCCTCGCGGATCGCGCGCTTCGCATCGAGCTCGGTGGCGAGCTTCGCGCCGCCGATTACATGAAAACGCGGGCCGCCGCCGCCGTGCTTGCCATCGACGGTCGACGGCAACAGCTCGCGCAACGACTCCTGCCCCGCGCACACGACGATCGTATCGACGTCGAGCCATTCGTCGGCACCGTCTCGCGCGATCCTCAGACCGCGCGCGCTGATCTCCCGATAGTCGACGCCGCCTAGCATCTGCACGCCGTTCCTCGTGAGCGCGGCGCGATGCACCCAGCCCGACGTCTTGCCGAGCCCGCCACCGAGCTTGCCGGCCTTACGCTGCAAGAGCCAGATCTGCCGCGCCGGTTGCGCGGCAACGGGCGGCTTCAGGCCGCCGCGCTCGCGCACCGCGAGGTCGACGCCCCATTCGTCGAGCCACGTATCGCGCGGCACCGGCAGCGGCTCGCCCGCGCGATGCAGCAGAAACTCGCTGACGTCGAAGCCGATCCCGCCCGCGCCGATCACCGCGACGCGCGCGCCGACCGGCGCACCGCGCAGCACGTCCACATACGACAGCACGTTGGACCCGTCGATGCCGGCAATCGCCGGCCGCCGCGGCACGATGCCGGTCGCGACGATCACGTCGTCGTAGGCGCCCGCGGCGAGCAGCGCGGCATCGACGCGCGTGCCGAGCCGCACGTCGACGCGATGGCGTTGCAACTGGCTGCCGAAGTAGCGGATCGTTTCGCTGAACTCTTCCTTGCCCGGCACGCGCATCGCGAGATTGAACTGGCCGCCGAGCGTGTCGCTGGCCTCGAACAGCGTCACGCGATGCCCGCGCGAGGCCGCCACCGTCGCGGCCGATAGCCCGGCCGGCCCGGCGCCGACCACCGCGATCGAGCGCGCCTGTCGCGCGCTCGCCAGCGGCCGGTAGACGAGCTCGGTTTCGCGTCCCGCGCGCGGATTGACGAGGCAGCTCGCGCGCTGATTCCTGAACGTGTGATCGAGGCAGGCCTGATTGCACGCGATGCAGGTGTTGATTTCCTGCGCGCGGTCCAGGGCGGTCTTCAGCACGAACTCGGGATCGGCGAGCAGCGGCCGCGCCATCGACACGAGATCCGCGGAGCCGTCGGCGATCAGCGCTTCAGCCACCTCGGGCGTGTTGATACGGTTCGACGCGATCACCGGCACGTTGACGGATGCCTTCAGGCGTGCGGTCAGCGAGGCGAACGCCGCGCGCGGCACCGAGGTCACGATGGTCGGCACGCGCGCCTCGTGCCAGCCGATGCCGGTGTTGAAGATCGTCACGCCGGCCGCTTCGAGCGCCTGCGCAACCTGCACGGTTTCCTCCCACGTATTGCCGCCCTCGACCAGATCGATCAGCGACAGCCGGTACACGACGATGAAGCGCTCGCCGCATTCGGCACGCACCCGCTCGACGATCTCATAGGCGAGCCGCATGCGATTCTCGATGCTGCCGCCGTATCGATCGGTGCGCCGGTTCGTGCGCGGGCACAGGAACTGGTTCAGCAGATAGCCTTCGCTGCCCATGATCTCGACGCCGTCGTAGCCCGCGCGTTGCGCGAGCCGCGCACAGCGCGCGTAGTCGCGCACGGTTCGGTCGATGCCGGCGAGCGTCAGCGCGCGCGGCTTGAACTTCGAGATCGGCGATTTCAACGCCGACGCCGACACCGCGAACGGCTGATAGCCATAACGGCCCGCATGCAGGATCTGCAGCGCGATCTTGCCGCCCTCCGCGTGCACGGCCTCGGTCACGAGCCGGTGATTGCGCAGATCGAACACCGAGTTGAGCGTGCCGCCGAACGGCAGCAGCCAGCCCTCGCGATTCGGCGAAATGCCGCCCGTGATGATCAGGCCGACGCCGCCTTTCGCGCGCTCCCGGAAGTATGCGGCCAGTTGCGGGTAATGCCAGAAGCGGTCTTCCATGCCCGTATGCATCGAGCCCATCACGACGCGGTTGGACAGACGTGTGAAGCCCAGGTCGAGCTCGGCGAGTAAGTGTTGGTAAGACATGCAGGGACCGTGTAAGTGGGGGCCGCACGAACGATACACCGCGCGCCGGACCAGACCGCCGAGGAAAAATTCTAAACCGCGGCATTCCGTTGATTCGCAAGACCTGGGTCGGTTGTCTCAGGCCAGCTATTTGGGGCACGGCACACCCATTGCTGATTTTGAGCGTCCATCGTCACGGACGCGCCACCGACAAAACCGGCGCGCCGTGCGGCACGGATGGGAGGAGGGCGACCGCGAGGCTTCCCGCGGCCGCCCGCGTATCAATGGGCGGTGAGCGTCAAGCCCTATATCGAAACAGGTGAAAACAATGAAAATTATCCGAATCATGGTGGCGGTCGTTGCGGCCGCGGCGGTACTGAGCGCGTGCGGCGGCGGTGATGGCAGCGATGCGGGCAAGACGCTGGGGTTGACCAATCCCGAGATCCATTTCGTTCACGCGCTTCCGGGTGGCCCCGCGGTCGACTTCCTTGTCAATGGCAGCGCGCCTTCCGGACAGACCAACATCTCGTATAAAGGCGTGACCAACCTCACCAATATCGACACGGGCCCGACGACCGTCGCTTATGCGGCGACCGGCACGAAGAACGCGCTCGCGAGCGGCAGCTTCCCCGATGTCGCGAAGGGCCACGTGTACACGGTGCTCGCGTTGCCGGGTCTGTCGGCGCCCGACATCGGCCTGATCGACGATCCGTTCGACAAGGGCTTGCTGACCAACGACGCGCGCGTGCGCGGCTTCAATGCGTCGGCGAACGCGCCGGACCTCGACCTCTACCTCGTGCAGGCCACCGCCACCAGCATCACCAGCGTGTCGCCGACGCTCGCCGGCGTGTCGCTCAAGAACGCGGTGCCGGCGAGCGGGCAGGATTCGATCTACGTGTCGGGTGGCCAGTACGTGCTGATCGCGACGGTGGCCGGCAGCAAGACGCCGATCTTCCAGTCGAACTCGTTCTCGCTGGCGAACAACGCCGACTGGCTGATCACCTCGGTGCCGATCGCGGGCGTGTTGAGCCAACTGGCGCCCGGGCAGATTCGTCTGCTGATCGTACAGAACGGCAATACGAGCACGCCGAGCGTGGAGCTGTCGAATACGTTGACCGGGCAATGACGCGGGCCACCGATCACCGGATGAGCCTCGCGCGGCGCGAGCATCGATGAGCCGCTCGCGCCGACCGGATAATCAAGGACTCCGGATGGTCGGAAAGTGGGGAGGACGGCACGGCGATCCACGAGAGTGGGTCGCCGTTCTGTTTGATGGCGCTCTGAAAACGCGTCGCGCCGCGTAGCAAGCCAACATGCACAAAAAAGCCCGCGCGACATCCCGCGACGGGCTCTGCAAAACCTGCTGCCATGTGCCGGCTTATTTTGCCTTTTCCGCCTCGTTCGTGATGGCGTGGCCGCCCTTCGAAATGTCCTGGCCGGCGCCGGCCATCGTGTTGCAACCCGTGACGAGCATGGCGGTTCCTGCGAGCACAAGCAAAGCGATCAGTCGAGTCATGAAACTTCTCCTTGTCGAGAATGCATCGGTTGATGTCGTCCGACCGGGGCCATGCCAGTCGATCAGGTTTCGATCCGGTTTCGAACCGGCCTGATTGCATGGTAAAAAAAAGGTTGGGGGCGGCGCTGTCGGCCGTGCCGCGATTTTGTTGTAGGCGTGCTCCGGTGTTTGCGTCGGCGCACTCCTACAACGGCTTTGCGGTGCGACGGCCAGCATGCGTCAGACGGGGTTTTGCGACGAAGTGATCGGTGTGGCCGGCGACGCCGGCGGCTGATCGATCGAAGGCGTCGCCGTGCTTGCGCTCGGCATCACGACGTCGATTTCGGTGCCGTTTTGCGCGCCACGGCGGATGTCGAAGCGTCCGCCATGCGCGGCCACGCGCTGCCGCATGCCGAGCAGGCCATGCGTATGCGTGCGTTTCAGATCGGCCGGCATGATGCCGACGCCGTTGTCCGCGATATGCAGCGCGACCTCGCCATCGCCGATCCGCAGCGCGATGCCGACCTTCGAGGCCCGCGCGTACTTGGCGGCGTTCGTCAGCGACTCCTGCGCGACCCGAAAGAGCGCGATCTCGGTCTGTTCGTCGAGCTGGACATCGTCGGCGGGCAGGTGCAGTTCGAGCGTCCAGTTGTTGCGCTGCGCGGCTTCGTCGGCGAGCGTGCGCAGCGCGGTGACGAGCCCGAAATTGGCGAGTACGGTCGGCCGCATGTCCTCGATGATGCGCCGCTTCAACGCGATACCCTGGTCGAGATTGGCGAGCGCGCGCTGCAGCTTGTCGGCGATGTCCGGCCCGCTGTCCTTCAGCTTGCGGCGCGCCCACGCTACGTCCATCCGGCATGCGGTCAGAATCGCGCCGAGCTCGTCGTGCAGCTCGCGTGCGAGCTGGGTCTTTTCGTTTTCGCTGACCGCCTGCAGATGCCAGCCGAGCGCTTCGAGCTGGCGCGTGCGCTCGCCCACCAGCTGGTCGAGTTCCTCTTGCTGCGTAATCAGCTGACGCTGCGCGCGCGCCTGCCGGTCGATCTGGATGCCTAGATTGCGAAACAGCAGAATGAACAGCACGATGTTCAGCGCCGACAGCCCCGCCGCGCACAGCGTCGACAGCCGCTGATCGGCGCGGCTCGCGGCCAGCGCGTGCTGCGCGCGGCGCTCCTCGTTGTCGCGCAGCAGCGTGAGCGTGCTGTCGATCAGCGACGCGTCCGCCGGATTGACGTCGCTCGCGGGCCCGCATCCGCCGAGTTCTAGCGGATGCGGCGCCACGCGCTGCATCGCGGCGGTGCCCGCGCCGATGCGCGCGTCGATCAGCGCGAGAATCTGCGTAAAGCTCGCGAGCTCCGCGCTGTCCGCGCGCCCGCCGCGATAGAAGTGGTCCAACTGCCGGGTGGTCTCGCGAATGCGCGCGGCGCTCGCGCAGAACGCTTGCGCGGATGCGTCGTCCTTCGTCAGAAGAAACTGGTTTTGTTGTGCGCTGAGGCGCGATAGGTCGCTCGCGAGCGTGCTCAGTTGCACGGTGACGTCGCGCGCTTCGAGCGCGGTCTCGTACTCGGCGGCGATGCGCTGACGCGCGCTCTCGAGAATCACGAGGCCGCCCACCGTGATCACGATCGCGACCGTCATCGCGATCGCCCAACTGCGCCTGCGCATCCAGTCGGCGAGCCGCGCCGCGGCGCGCGCGCCAGGCTGTTCCGGCGGGTTCTGCAGATTCGACACTTGCTGCTCCGCAAAAAGGGCATCGACTCGGGCGTCGACTTCAGCATCGACCGAAGCCGCGCGTAACGTCGTCGTAATCCAATGTAAGCGGATTCTCACACGAAAAACGGCGAGCGTCGGAATGCGCGCGGCACCGCGCATCGATAGCATGGACCCGATCGTTCATTCAATGTTTCGGGAGAAAACCATCATGCTGAAGTGGGCGCTGTTCTTCGCGATCATCGCGGTGATCGCGGGTCTTCTCGGCTTTACCGGCATTGCGGCCGGCGCGGCGGCGATCGCGAAGTTCCTGTTCTTCGTCTTTGTCGTGCTGTGCGTGGTGTTCCTCGTGCTCGGCTTCGTCGTGACGAAGAAAACGATTGATTAGCGCGGCCATCGCAGTGGCGGCAAGCCGCGCCTTCATAGCAGGCGAGGGGTTTGCTGGTAGTCGATTGCAGGGCCAACAAAAGGGAGAAATGCCATGCTTCACTATGCCATCGTCTTCTTCGTGATCGCGATCATCGCGGCGGTGTTCGGCTTCACCGGCATCGCGGCCGGCGCGGCCGAAATCGCGAAGATCCTCTTCTACATCTTCCTCGTCGTGTTCGTGGTCACGTTGCTGCTCGGCGTGTTTCGAACCTAGCCACGCGAGCCCTGGATGAACGTAACACGAGATCGGCAGCGAAGTACGCAATACGTAGGTACAGGTAGTCAACAAGGCGCGGGAACGCGCGGCGTTTGAATCCTCGATCGAGGCGCCCGCGTTCGAAGCGCGCCGTCACTCCACCGTCGGCGCATCAGGCGCGATTCGTGCTGATGCGCGATTCCCCAATATCGGATAAAGGAGAAGTTCGATGACGAAGCAATCTGGCGACACGTTCGTGATGGACATCAAAAAGATCCGCGAGGACGCGCGCAAGCATATGTCGGATGGTCCGGTCACGCCGAGCTACGGCGCGAATCGCGACACGGTGCTCAAGCTGCTCAACGACGCGCTCGCCACCGAGCTCGTCTGCACTCTGCGTTACAAGCGTCACTACTTCATGGCGAAGGGCATCAACTCCGAAGCGGTCGCGACAGAATTCGCCGAGCACGCGAGCGAGGAGCAGGAACACGCCGATCGCATCGCCGAGCGCATCGTGCAGCTTGGCGGCGAACCCGATTTCGCGCCGGACGGCATCAAGGCGCGCGCGCATTCGGAATACAAGGAAGGCACCGATCTGACCGACATGATTCGCGAGAACCTGATCGCGGAGCGCATCGCGATCGACACGTACCGCGAGATCGTCCACTATCTCGGCGAGAAGGACGTGACCACGCGCCGGCTGTTCGAGGAGATTCTCGCGGTCGAGGAAGAGCACGCCGACGATATGGCGGATCTGCTCGCGGGGCGTGAGTAGCGCGCCAAAGTGACAGGGAAGCGACGAAGACGCGGCGCAATAGTGTTGACCGGGCGCCAGCGAACTCGGGAATGCCGGCGGCTGCGGTGCGAAGCCGCCCTCGCAGTCCACGTTCTGCCGTGGCCGCGGATCATTACAATGTCGGCTTAGGAGCGACTCCCTTTGCACGGACACCCAAGCGATGATTCGAGTGCTGATAGCTGACGATCATGCGATCGTTCGAGGTGGTTTCAGACAATTCGTCGCCGACGAGCCGGACATGTGCGTCGCCGCCGAGGCCGCGACCGGCGACGAAGCGATCGGCCTCGTGCGCGAGCAGGCATTCGACGTGGTGCTGCTCGACATCGCGATGCCGGACAAGAACGGCATCGATACGTTGCGGGTGATCAAGCAGGTGCGTCCGGAGCAGGGCGTGCTGATCCTGTCGGGCTACCCCGAGAGCCAGTACGCGATCAATCTGCTGCGCGCGGGCGCGAACGGCTATCTGAACAAGGACTGCGAGCCGGAAGAAATCGTGCGCGCGATCCGCTCGGTTGCGCGCGGTCACCGCTATCTGTCGGAGGCGGTCGCCGATACGCTTGCCGACAATCTCGACAAGCCCGCCGCCGGGCGTCCCCATGAAGCGCTATCGGAGCGCGAATTCCAGATCTTCTGCAAGCTCGCGGCCGGCCAGTTGCCGACTCAGATCGCGGAAGAACTGCATCTGTCGGTCAAGACGGTGAGCACGTATCGCGCGCGAGTGCTCGAGAAGATGCGACTCGCGAACAACGCGGACCTCACGTATTACGCGATCAAGAATGGTCTGATCGAATGACGGACGATCGAGACATCCTGATGAACAGCGAATCGAACCCTGCTACCGATCCAGCCAGCCGCGCGCCGTTGCGCGTGCTGCTGATCGAGGATTCGCCGCTGATCCGCCGCAGCCTCGTCGAGGCGATCGATGCTTCGGGCTTGCTGCGCGTGGCCGCTTATGCCGATTCCGCCGATCAGGCAATCGCGTTACTCGGCGACGAAGCGTTCGACGCGGTAATCGTCGATTTGCAACTGAAGCAGGGCTCGGGTGTGCCGGTGCTCGCGTATCTGCAGCGCGAGGGGCTGATCGATTCGATGTTCGCGGCGGTGCTGACCAATCATGCGTTGCCCGCGTATCGAGCGCGCTGCGAGCAGTACGGCGTGCGGCACTTTTACGACAAATCGTTCGAGTTCGATCGTGTGCTCGACGCGCTGCATGAGTATGCGTTGGGGCGGGGGGGCGGCGAGTAAGAGCCTGCGCGGGAGGACGTTTCTAGTCAGTTTTCCATGATCCGCATTTCATGGCTTCTTCGAGCATCCCAAGGGTAAGCGAACGTCCACCGAGTAATTCTCGCGCGCTGGCACTGAACGGGGACTTCAACGCGGCCGCGACGATGTCGAGTTTTCGCATATTGGCGGACGGAACGTAATAGGCGACGTCGAAATCGCGCAGGTCCACCTGGAAGCGTTGAGCCCATGCCTGCATCACGTCGAGGATTCTCGCCGGCTCCCACTCCAGATCGTGATACAGATCCATGTCGCGGGTCAGCTCGTCGTCGAGGGGCAGCCCAGCGGGCGTGCGCATTTCGCGGATGAACCGAGTGAGATCGAGCCAAGTGTCGTTCATTACAGGCGATCCTCCGGTTTGACCAGGCGGTTATAGGCATTGACGGTTTTGTAGCCGATTATTGCCACGTCAGATGCGGTGATTATCCACCCGACTCCGGGAATTGCTCGACCGACGAATACGCCCAGATGGCTCGTCAACTTCACGCGCAGTAGCACGACGCTCGTCCATGACGTGAATGTAGGCAGAATTCGATGCTTTAACTCGAAGGGCAATAGCGAGCGGGACAGCTTCGACGCCACTGACGTGCCTTTTACCGCGCCGCCAAATTTGCCTCGCGTCGGAATGAAGCGCGAGCCTGCGACGATCATGGAGGCGCCCACGGCATCGCTGATACCGATTTGGGCCATGGTTTCATCCACGGAGATTAGAAGGAACAGTTGCGTCGCGGTTAGATTGCCGTGTATTCCGTAGTTATATTTATTCGACATACCGGCGTGTGGACTTGATCGGGCAGGGGACAACGCATAACGCGTCGATGAACAATGGCGCGAGTCTTCGACTCGTGCCCACATCAGTCCGTTAAGCTATCAAGTAATGACGAGTAATGAAATGGGCGAAGGATGATTCCGCGCGACGGAATGCGACAGGCGTTACCAGGCTCCGCCAGCGGTGGCAAATCGACAAGACGATTCTTATCCGGCCCTGGTCAGCATTGATATCAATGCCCCGTCCGCGCCGGCAAGCGCAGATGATTCCACGCGCCGAGCCCGGCAAACCCGATCCCCGCGATAGTGACGCCGATCCACCCGAACGCCGGCCACACGATCGCGCCGACACCCGAGCCCAGCGCCCCGCCGATGAAATACGCGACCATGTACACGGTATTCACGCGGCTGCGCGCATCGGGCTTCAACGCATAGATGCGCGACTGATTGGAAATCTGCGCGGCCTGCACGCCGATGTCGAGAATGATCACGCCGACCACGAGTCCCGCGATGCTCTTCGCCGATGCGCCGAAGATCACGAACGCGATCACGACCAGCACGAGCGACACGGTGATGATCGCGCGCGGGCCACGCCGGTCGGCGAACTTGCCCGCGAGCGGCGCGGCCAGCGCGCCAGCCGCGCCGACGATACCGAACAGCCCCGCCGCCTGCGGCCCGAGATGAAACGGCGCACCCGCGAGCAACAGCGCGAGCACCGACCAGAAAAGGCTGAACGCGCCGAACAACGCCGCTCCGGTCAGCGACGCCTCGCGCAGCGCGCGATGCTCGGTCACCAGATGCCACATCGACACGAGCAGCTTGCCGTACGGCAGCGTCGAGGTCGGCTGGCTCTTCGGCAGACGCAAAATGATGACGACCGCGAGCGCGAGCAGCGCGACGACCGATGCGCCAAACACCGCGCGCCAGCCGAAGTATTCACCGACGATGCCCGCCGCGGTCCGCGCGAGCAGGATGCCGAGCAACAGGCCGCTCATCACGGTGCCGACCGCGTGGCCGCGCTCGGACGGCAACGCGAGTTCGGCCGCGAACGGCACCGCCTGTTGCGCGATCGTCGCGAGCACGCCGATCGCTAGGCTCGCGACGATCAGCACCGCGAGCGTCGGCGCCGACGCCGCGACGATGAGCGCGACGCACATGCCGGCGATCTGCAGCAGGATCAGCAAACGCCGGTCGAAGCGGTCGCCGAGCGGCGCGAGCAGCAGCATGCCGGCGGCGTAGCCGAGCTGTGTGACGGCAGGCACCGCGCCGACCCAGGACGCGCTGTCCGGAAACGACTGGCGCAAGTTGTCGAGGAGTGGCTGATTGAAGTAGATGTTCGCCACAGAGACACCGGCGATCGTCGCGAGCAGCAGCAACACGCCGCGCAACGACCGGGCGGAGGAAGCGGAAGTGGAAGCGTCGGAAGTGGACATGACGGAGGCGGATCGACGGACCGGCCCATGCGCGGTCCTCAAGCGTGCCGATCATACCGGAGCGGCGGGGTTCCTGCTGGCGGTCGCGCGAGCGCTCGCCCGCGCGTCCGCCATCCGGTTGCAGAGAGATCTACCGCTCCTGTCAGTCGATCAACGCGCCAGCATCGTAGAACGGATACGGGCCGTCGGCCGGATCGACATACGCGTGATGCGTGACGATGCCCGTCGCCGGCGCGTAGTAATGCAGCGCGTAAGCGGGCGGCTCCATCACGAACGCCGACGGTCCTTCCTCGCGAAAATCGAGCGCCACCTGGTGCGCGGGCGCGGGAATCGCGCTCGCGATCGTGCCGCCGAAGCGCACGAACATCGAGCGATGCACGTGCCCGCAGAGCACGCGCTCGACGTTGGGATAGCGGGCGATCAACGCGGCGAGCTTGTCCGATGCCGCCGGGTCGAGCCGGATCTCGTCCATATGTCCGATGCCGCACGCGAACGGCGGATGATGCAGCGCGACCACGACCGGCTTGCCGCGCGCCGCATCGAGCTGCTGCGCGAGCCACGCGAGCCGCGTGTCACACAGCATGCCGGCGCTCGAACCGGGCACCAGCGAATCGAGCGCGATCACGCGCAGCGGGCCGACGTCGGCCGCGTACTGCACGAACTCGCCGCCGCTTTGCAATTCCTCGCGCTCGGGAAACGCCGCGCGCAGCGCGTTGCGTTCGTCGTGATTGCCGACCATCAGGAAGTAGGGGATCTCGAGCGGCGCGAGCAGTGCCTTCAGGTGCGCATACTGCTCTGGGTCGCCCTGATCGACGAGGTCGCCGGTCATCAGCACCGCGTCGGGGCGCGGTGTGAGCGCGTTCAGCGCGTCGATGCAGCGCGCGAGGTAGGGAGCGGTATCGACGCGGCGATACGCGAGTGCGCCGGGTTGTTTGATATGCAGATCGCTAATTTGGGCCAGCAGCATGACAGAGGTCCTTGTTGCTTCGTGTTGAGCGCCTGGCTGCGGCGCTGTTTGTACCTACGATAGCGCAATCAGTGCGTCCCGCTCGATCGAAATGCCGACCGGCGTGCCACGCGCAAGCTCGATACGGCCCGCGACATCGACGACGAGCGGCTCGGGCGCGGCGCCGCCAATCGTCAGACGCGTGCGTTCGCCGAGGAACGCGGTGCTTTCGATCAGGCCGCGCAACTGCGCGAGCGCGGGGTCGGTGAGCCGCGCGTCCTCGGGGCGAAAGAAGATTTCGTGCGGGCCGGTCGCATTCGATGCATGCGCGGGCACCGGCACGGCGCCGCCGCTCGTCGTCAGCATGCCGTCGCGCGGCTCGCCCGCGATACGGTTGATCGTGCCGACGAACTGCGCGACCGTGCGATTGGCCGGACGATAGTAGATGTCACGCGGCGAACCGATCTGCTCGATGCGTCCCGCGCTCATCACGACGATCCGATCGCCGAGCTCCATCGCCTCGGCCTGATCGTGCGTCACGTAGACGGTGGTGATGCCGAGCTCGCGCAACAGCGCGTTCATCTCCGTGCGCAATGCGTCGCGCAGACGCGCGTCGAGCGCGGTCAGCGGTTCGTCGAGCAGCAGCACGCGCGGCTGCACCGCGAGCGCGCGAGCGAGCGCCACACGTTGACGCTGGCCGCCCGACAGTTGATCGATCGGTTTGTCCGCGTGCGCGGCAAGCCGCATCATGCCGAGCAGTTCGTCGATGCGTTGGCGGGCAGTTGCCGCCGGCACGCGCCTGATCTTCAGACCGTAGCCGATGTTGCCGCGCACGGTCAGGTTCGGAAACAGCGCGTAGCTCTGGAACACCATGCCGACCGCGCGTTTTTCGATCGGCAGCGTGGTCACGTCGTCGTCGCCGAATGCGATGCGACCGCCCGCGTCCGGGGTTTCGAGGCCCGCGATCAGGCGCAGCGTCGTCGTCTTGCCGCAGCCCGACGGTCCGAGCAGCACGAGGGTTTCGCCCGCGCCGATCGACAGGTCGAGCGGTTCGAGCACGCGCGTGCCGCGAAACGTCTTGGCGCATTGCGTGAGCGTGATGGGAACCGAGGTGAGTTTCATGGCGTGTCGATGGGTTTCGCGAAAGAGGCGGCGCCGTGCCTGTTCGACGCGCTGCGCTGGCCGGTCGCATCGACGCCGAGCCATTGCATCGCGACGAGGAGCGGCATCGTCATGATGAAGAACAGGATCGTGTACGCGCTGCCGATCTCGATGCGCATCGATGCGTAGGTATCGGCGAGGCCGACCGGCAGCGTCTTCGTGTCCGGCGTGTGCAGCATCCACGTGAGGTTGAATTCGCCGATCGACAGCGTCAGCACCGCGAGCGCGCCCGCGACGATGCCGGGCCGCGCGTTCGGCAGCACGATCGTCACGAAGCGCGTGAAGAAGCCCGCGCCGAGGCTTGCCGCGCCTTCTTCTAGCGTGCGCAGATCGCTGCTCGCGCAGACCGCCGCGACCGCGCGCACCATGAACGGCAGCGTGAACACCACATGCCCGACCACGATGAACGCCGTGCTCATCCGGAACGCCGTGAAGCCGCCGTAGATCACCAGCAGCGCGAGCGCCGATGCGAGGCCGGGCAGCGCGATCGGCAGCACCAGAAACTCCTCAACGATGCGGGCGAAGCGTGTCTTGCTGCGCGCGAGCACGTAGCCCGCGGGTACGCCGGTCAACAGCGTGACGACGAGCGTCGCGGCGGCCACTTCGAGCGACAGCCACACCGAGCCGTGATACTGGCTCCACACTTCGACGAGCCAGCGCAGCGTGAGTCCGCTCGACACACCCTTGAAGTAGTTGACCGTCAGCCCCGCGACGATCGACATGACGACCGGCACGATCAGGAACGCGCACAGCAGCAGGGTGACGAACCATTGACCCGCGGCGAGCCAGGTTCGCGAGGAAGGCCACGCGCGTAGCGTGCGCGGTCCCGCTGCCGGTTGCGACGGCGAGGAGGCCGTGACTGAGTTCATGGATGGGTTGTCGTTCATGCGCTCGCCGCCACGCCCGAACCGCTCGCGCTGCGCGCGATGGCCAGCACCGCCCACGTGACGATGCCCAGCACGATCGACAGCCCCGCGGCGGTCACCATGTTCGCGTTCAGCGTGAACTCGGTATAGATGGTCATCGGCAGCACGTCGATGTCGGTGGCGAGCGTGAACGCCGTGCCGAACGCGCCCATCGCGGTCGCGAAGCACACGGCGCCTGCCGCGATCAGACCGGGCGACAGCGCCGGCAGCACGATGTCGCGCATGATGCGCCACGGCGATGCGCCGAGCGAGCGCGCGGCCTCTTCAAGCGAGGCATCGAGCTTGGTCGCGGAGGCCATCACGGTGACGATCACGCGCGGAATCGAGAAGTACAGATAGCCGAGAAACAGGCCGCTCATCGAATACGCGAATACCCAGCGATCGCCCGCGAGTTTCAGCGAGAGCGCGCCGATCAGCCCCTGACGCCCGGCCAGCATGATGACCATGAAGCCGACGACGACGCCCGGAAACGCGAGCGGAAACGTCAGCAGCGCGAACAGCGTGCGCTTGCCGACGAACTCGCGGCGCGCGAGCAGCAGCCCCGCGATCACCGACAGCACCAGGGTGGCCGCCGTGACCGCCGCCGACAGCACGACGGTCGCGCCGAGGCTCGACATATAACGCGGATTGGTCAGCATCGCGCGATAGGTCGCGAACGCGTGGCCGCCGCCGGAGAGCTGCGCGAGCGCGCCCATCGGCAGCAGCCAGAACGCGATGAATACCGCGAGCGCCGGCGCGAGCAACGCGATGCGCCAGCGCAGCGGGAACGTGACGTCGTTCAATGCATCACCTGCAGATAGCGCTCGCCGAAGCCCGACTGCTTTTCGGCCATCTTCGCGAAGTCGACCGGCTTCGCGCGCGCGTATTCGCTCGCGGGCAGGAACTGCGCGGCGGTCTCGGCATTCATCGCGCTCGCGCGCACCGGCCGCAGATACGCTTGCGCCCACAGCTTCTGGCCTTCGTCAGACAGCACGAAATCGAGCACCTTCTTGCCGTTCGTTTCATGCGGCGCGCCCTTCACGAGGCTCATCACGTACGGCACCGAGATCGTGCCTTCCTGCGGAATCACGAACTCGACGTTCGCATGATCCTTGTACTTCGCGCGATACGCGTCGAAGTCGTAGTCGAGCAGGATGGGAATTTCGCCGGACAGCACGCGCGCGTACGCGGTTTGCTTCGGCACGATCGGCGCGTTCGCCTTGAGCTTCCTGAACCAGTCGAGGCCCGGCTCGAAGTTATCGAGCGTGCCGCCGAGCGCCTGGTTCACCGCGACCGCGCCCGCATAGCCGACGAACGCGCTCGACGGATCGAGGTAGCCGATCATTCCTTTGTATTCGGGCTTCAGCAGATCGGCCCACGAGCGCGGCACCGGCTTGCCTTCGAGCGCGTCCTTGTTGACGAAGAAGCCGAGCGTGCCCGAGTGGATCGTGAACCAGTAGCCTTGCGGGTCTTTCAGGCTGGCCGGAATGTCGTCCCAGTGCGCGGGCTTGTATGTCTGGATCACGCCCTTGTCCTTGGCCTGGAACGCGGACGACACGCCGAGATACACGACGTCGGCGACCGGGCTTTTCTGCTCGGCCATCAGCTGTGCGATCGATTGGCCCGAGTTCTTGTTGTCGAACGGCACGCGAATGCCGGTCTTTTGCTGGATCGCCTTGATCTGGCTCGCCCAGTCGGCCCATTCGGGCGGGCAGTTGTAGCAGATCGCGGTTTCATCGGCGCGCGCGGTTTGCGGCGCGAGCGTGACGAACGCCGCGCCGGCGACGAGCAGGCTCGCCGGTAGCACGGTCGCGGCGGCGTGCGACAGTTTCTGCCAGAGCGGACTGAGCGAGGATGCGAAACGTGAGGTCGAGCGGGTCACTGCAGGTCTCCTGTGTTCGATCGGTGCAAGTGCTTCCGCACTCACTCCGGGCCCGTAAAAGGTGGTGGTTGCAAGCGGTTGTAGTGCGCGAAGGCTGCCTAGGCGGTCAGCCCTTGCGTTGGTGATGCCCTGTCGAAATCTGCGTGGGACCCGAGCGCCGCGATCGTCGCGCCTTCGCGCACGCTGTGCGGCAGGGTCAACGCGAGCGAGGTGGCGGGGAATGCGCGATCGTCGCGCGCGCCGCCGATGCGTGCGAGCAAGCGCTGCCACGCCGCACAGCCGATCTCGCGATTCGGCGCGCAGATGCTCGCGAGCGCTGGCGACAGCAGTTCGCCCATCGCGAGGCCGTCGAAGCCGAGAATCGACATGTCCTGCGGAATCTTCAGACGCGCGCGACGCAGGCCGCGCATCACGACCATCGCGAGCAGATCGTTGCTGCAGAAGAGGGCGGTCGGACGGTTTGCGCCGTGCGTCAGGTGCGCGAGCACGGACGGCGCGAGTTCGTCGGCGTTGAAATCGACTTCGAGCGCGGGCGCGGCCGTGAGGCCGGCTTGCTGCATCGCCTGCGTGTAGCCGAGATGCCGCTGACGCGCGCGATCCGACGCGGCGAACGAGCCGGCCAGCATCAGGATGCGGCGATGGCCGTTGGCGATGAGCCGGCGTACGCCGTCATAGGCGGCGAGGCGATTGTCGACCGACACGGACGGGCGGCGCACCGTGTCGTTGTGCATCAGCACGTACAGCAGGCCGTCGCGGTCGAGTTCGTCGAGCAGCGGATGGGTGTCGGCATCGGCGACGGTCAGGATCAGGCCTTCGACGCGATGCTCGCGCAGCGTTTCGATTGCGTGGCGTTCGCGCTCAACGTGGTACTGCGTGGTCATCAGCATCAGCCGGTAGCCTTGCGCCGACGCGAGATCGTCGATGCCTTGCAGGCATTCGGCGAACACCGGATTCGCGAGCGTCGGCAGAACGACGCCGATCAGGCGCGTGCGCTCGCCGCGCAATTGCCGGCCGAGCGGGCTCGGGCGGAAGTTCAGCGCGTCGATCGACTGCCGTACCTTGTCGAGCGTGATGGGGTTCACGGTATGCGGCGCGTTGATCGCGCGCGATACCGTGGCGATGGAAAAGCCCGCGTGGGCGGCGACATCCTTGATCGTCGGCGTCATCGGTTTGCGGCCCGCTGTAATCGTTTTCGTGAGCGGATTATCGGCAAGGTTTGTGACTTGGGGATGAACGTGGTGTCGGGCGTTCTTGGGGCTGCGGCGAGGCGATGGTAGAATTCGCGACCACGCGCGATTGCGACCCTTGCCGGGGTGATGAAATTGGTAAACATAGCGGACTTAAAATCCGCCGCCTTCGGGCTTGCCGGTTCAAGTCCGGTCCCCGGCACCAGAGTTGCAAATGACAGGCACGATGCGCGCACGCCGATGACCGCCGTGCCGATCTCGCTCTCCAGTTTTCCCGATCAGAAATCCAGTTGCTTCGCGCTGATACCGAGCGCAGCCGCGATCTTTTCGCGCGATGATTTGCGCAGGCGATCGCTGTTTTCCTGTTGTGCATAAGCAGACTGACTGATGCCAAGACGCGCCGCGATGTCCGCCTGAGTGAAACCGAGATGTTCGCGCCATGCGCGTGCGGGTGAAGCGCTTTCGTTGGCCTATGCGGACAAATTGAGTGAGAAACTGTCACGCCGCATAACGCGATGATGTCACGCCGCATAACGCGATGAGCCCCCAGAACTCGGCGTAAATCCGGACAAGCGCCCAACCTTGTCGATCGGCGCGACCCTGCGTAATATCTCCTCGCCAACCTCGATCCGTCTTCATGTCTTCGCTCAAATACCTGACCGGCTACCCCGCACCTCTGCAAGAGAAGGTGAGAACGCTGATCGCCGACGATCAGCTCGGCTCCTATCTCGCGCAGAAGTACCCGAACACGCACGAGGTGCAAACCGACCGCGCGCTGTACGAGTACTGCGGCGAGCTCAAACGCGAATACCTGCGCAACGCGGAGCAGATCGACAAGGTCGCTTACGACAGCAAGCTCGACGTGATGCGCCACGCGCTCGGCCTGCATACGAGCATTTCGCGCGTGCAGGGCAGCAAGCTGAAGGCGAAGAAGGAAATCCGCATCGCGTCGTTATTCAAGGGCGCGGCGCCGGAGTTTCTGAAGATGATCGTCGTGCACGAACTCGCTCATCTGAAAGAGAGCGATCACAACAAGGCGTTCTATCGTCTGTGCGAGTTCATGCAGCCGGGGTACCACCAGATCGAATTCGATCTGCGTCTGTATCTGACGCATCGCGATCTGGCGAAAAAGCCCGGGTGAGGGACGCCGCGCGCAAGGCGCGGAAAATAGAGCCGACTTCAGGCCGCCAGAACAGCGGCATCCTCCACCGCCGACGCGGTCAACAACACCGGAATCGACTTCGACGTCGGCGTACCCGCGCCATCCGCGACCGAGGAGAGCGGCACCAGCGGATTCGTCTCCGGGTAATAAGCGCCGAGGCAGCCGCGCGGAATGTCGTACTCGACGAGCAGAAAACCGTCCACCCGTCGCTCGATGCCATCGGCCCACACGCTCGTGATATCGACACGCTGACCGGCCGCGAACCCGAGCATCGCCAGATCGTCCTTGTTGGCGAACAGCACGCGCCGCTGTCCGTACACGCCGCGATAGCGATCGTCGAGACCGTAAATCGTCGTGTTGTACTGATCGTGTGAGCGGATGGTCATCAGCGTCATCAGGCGTTCGCCGTGACGCTTCTTCGCCTGATGAATCGGCGTGTCGAGCGCGATCGCGTGGACGATGAACTGCGCCTTGCCGCTCGGCGTTTTCCAGATGCGATCGCGCGACGCGACGCCGAGATGGAAACCGCCGGGCTTCTTCAGCCGCTCGTTGTAGTCGTCGAAACCGTCGATCACCTTCGCGATGCCATCGCGAATCAATGCGTAGTCGGCCGCATGCGCGAGCCAGTCCACCTTGCCGCTGCCCAAAGTCGCATGCGCCATGCGCGCGACGATCGCCACTTCGGATAGCAGATTGTCCGACGCCGGCTTGTTCATCCCGTATGAGATGTGCACCATGCTCATCGAATCCTCGACGCTGACGCCTTGCGCCACGCCGTTCTGAATATCGATCTCGGTGCGCCCGAGCGTTGGCAGGATGAGGGCGTCGCGGCCATGCACGAGGTGGCTGCGATTGAGCTTCGTCGTCACGTGCACGGTCAGCTCGCATGCGCGCATCGCGTCCCACGTGCGCGGCGTATCCGGCGTCGCGATCGAGAAATTGCCGCCGAGGCCGATGAACACTTTCACCTTGCCATCGAGCATCGCCTGAATCGTGTTGACGACGTCGAGACCGTGCTCACGCGGCGGCGCGAAATCGTAGACTGCGCCAAGATTGTCGAGAAACGCTTCGGTAGGCTTTTCCTCGATGCCGACCGTGCGGTCGCCCTGCACGTTCGAGTGGCCGCGAACCGGGCACAGCCCCGCGCCGCGCCGGCCGATATTGCCGCGCATCATCATCAGATTCGACAGCAATTGCACCGTCGCGACAGAGTTCTTGTGCTGCGTGAGACCCATGCCCCAGGTCGAAATCACCGCGCGGCCCTTCACGTAGATATCGGCGAGCTTCAGCACCTCGTCGAGCGGCACGCCGGACTCGGCGACGATCGTGTCCCAGCGCTCGGCGCGCAGATCATCGGCGAATGCGGCGAAGCCGACCGTGTGCTGGGCGATGAAGTCGACGTCGAGCACGCGCTCGAGGCCTGACACGAGCGCTTCGTCGTCGAGTTCGAGCACGCGTTTGGCGACGCCCTTGATCAGCGCGAAATCGCCGCCGACCTTCGGACGGATGAACACGGAGCTGATTTTCGTGCTGCCCATCGTCAGCATTTCGACCGGATGCTGCGGGCTCGCGAAACGTTCGAGGCCGCGCTCCTTCAGCGGATTGATCGACACGATCGTGGCGCCGCGCTTCGCGCATTCGCGCAGCTCGCCGAGCATGCGCGGATGGTTGGTGGCCGGGTTCTGGCCGAAGATCAGCAGCGTATCCGCGTGTTCGAAGTCGTCGAGCGTGACCGTGCCCTTGCCTACGCCGACCGTGTGCGGCAGGCCACGGCTCGTCGCCTCGTGGCACATGTTCGAGCAATCGGGAAAATTGTTGGTGCCGTACATGCGCACGAACAGCTGGTACAGGAACGCGGCTTCGTTGCTCGCGCGGCCCGACGTATAGAACGCGGCGCGGTTCGGATCGTCGAGGCGCTTCAGATGGCTTGCGATGAGCTCGAACGCGCCGTCCCAGCCGATCGGCACGTAGCGGTCGCGCGCGGCGTCGTAGACGAGCGGATCGGTCAGGCGGCCGTGCTGCTCAAGCTCGAAGTCGGATTGCGTCATCAGCTCGGCGACGCTGTGCTGCTCGAAGAACGCCGGCGTCACGCGCTTGCCGGTGGCCTCGGCGGCCACCGCCTTCACGCCGTTTTCGCAGAACTCGAACGTCGACGCGTGCTCGCGATCCGGCCACGCGCAGCCGGGGCAGTCGAAGCCGTCAGGCTGGTTCTGCTTGAGCAGCGTGCGGTAGTTGCCGCCCGCGACCTTTTCCTTGAGCAGGTTGATGGCGACATGCTTCAGCGCGCCCCAGCCGGCGGCGGGGTGCTTGTACGGCTCGATGCGGGGTTCGGCTTGTGCTTCGTTCTTCTTCATGACGTGACGATGGACAGATTCGACAGATTTTGCAGACCAATGCCCGCAAGCGTACTGTGTTCTACAATCCACGTCGGATACAGAAAATCGGAAAGAATAGGAGTACAGTTGCGCGACGATCCCTGAACCGCCCAAATCGCATGAAGCTCTACGAAAAACTCGCCGACGAAATCACCGAAGCCGTGCGCCGCGGCGTATTCGCGGCCGGCGAGCGGATTGCGTCGGTGCGGCAGGCGAGCCAGCAGCACGGCGTCAGCATCAAGACGGTGCTGCATGCGTATGCGCTGCTGGAGAGCCGCGGCATCATCGAGAGCCGGCCGCAGTCGGGCTATTTCGTGCGCGACGCGGCCGCGCGGGCGCTCGCGCCGGTGCCCGCCGCGGCGGGCGCGGGCCGCAAGTCCGCGCCGCCGCCAGTGCCCGCGACGGTCGACGTGAGCCGGCTCGTGCTGTCGACCCTGCGCAGCATCCGCGCGCACGACGCCGTGCCGTTCGGCTCGCCGTATCCCGATCCGTCGCTGTTCCCGTGGCGGCGCATCAACCAGTACGCGAACGCGGTTGCGCGGCGGCACGCGAGCTGGAATCTGATCGACGATCTGCCGCCGGGCAACCCCGAGCTGATCCGCCAGATCGCGCGGCGCTATGCGGAAAACGGTCTGCCGGTCGATCCGGGCGAAATCGTGATCACGCTCGGCGCGACGGAGGCGATCAACCTGAGCCTGCAGGCGGTCGCGAAGCCGGGCGACACCGTCGCGGTCGAATCGCCGACCTTCTACGCGATGCTGCACGCGATCGAGCGCCTCGGCATGCGCGCAATCGAGGTGGCGACGCATCCGGTCGACGGCATCGACATCGACGCGCTCGCGAAGGTGATCGCGCGGCAGAAGATCGCCGCGTGCATGGTGATGCCGAACTTCCAGAATCCGCTCGGTTTCTGCATGTCCGACGAGCGCAAGCGGCAGCTGGTCGAACTGCTGGCCGCGCACGAGATTCCGGCGATCGAAAACGACGTCTACCAGGAGCTGTATTTCGGCGACGCGCGGCCATCGACGCTGAAGACGTTCGACACCAAAGGGCTCGTGCTGCACTGTGCGTCGTTTTCGAAAAGCCTGAGCGCGTCGTACCGGATCGGCTGGGCGCTGCCGGGGCGTTATCGCGCGCAGGTCGAGAAGCTCAAGTTCCTGAATACGCTGACGACGCCGTCGGTGCCGCAGGTCGCGGTCGCCGATTATCTGCGTCAGGATGGCTACGACCGGCATTTGCGGCATCTGCGCCGCGTGTACCGGCAGCAGGCGAGCATCATGAGTGCGCTGGTGCTGCGCTTCTTCCCGGTCGGCACGCGCGTGTCGACGCCGCGCGGCGGCTACGTGCTGTGGGTCGAGCTGCCGGTTGCGATCGACTCGATGCGGCTTTATCAGGCCGCGCTCGAACGAGGTATCACGGTCGGGCCGGGGATGATGTTTTCGACGCGCAACGATTATCGGCACTTCATCCGGCTCAACTACAGCTATCCGTGGAACGCGCCGGCCGAGGCGGCGCTGAAGACGCTCGGCGAGCTGGCTACGGCGATGACGTGAAGGGCGCAACCGCGATACGACCGACACCTCACAACTGCGAGACCGACATGAACGACGACGACATCGACCCGCAACTCGCCGCGATACTCGCGCAGCTATGGCGCGCGCATCGCGAGACACCCCGGCGCGCATGGTCGCTAGCGAAGCTGTCGAAGCAGGCCGGCGTGCCGATGAGCAGCTTGCGGCGGCAATTGACGGCGCTATCGGGCGGCGGTCTCGTCGATACGATGTTCCACGACGATGGCACCGGAGCCGCGTCGCTGAGCGAAATCGGCGCGCAGCTTTGCGCGGAGCTGTTCGGCACAGGCGAGGGCGGTGAGCCGTCGGCCGCTGACTGAGCTTTGCGTGCGCAATTCACCCGGCGCGCAGGTTGATCGCCGTCGTGGCCAGTGTGTTTCGCCGTCTCATTGCCCAACGCTCGCCTGCACCTGCGGTTGCATCGGCATCGGCGCTTGTGCTTGCGGCGGCGCCATGTCCACAGGCTGGAGCGTGGCCACGCCGCAAAACCAGTCGCCATCGTGCGGCTGATACTTCCAACGCTTGCCCGACTGTCCGATCACGCTTGCACACTGCTCGTTGACGACGAGGCCGGGCTTCGCGGCCGTGCATTGCAGCGTCGACGGGTCCGGGTGCGCGTCCGCATCCCCACCCGCGGACGCCGCGCGCCGGGAGCCGCCCGGCAAGCTCGCCAGCAGCCGCTGCAATTCGTCGATGCGCGTCGCGTACCACGTCCGCAGACACGCGGCGTCACGGCAGTTCGCTTCGCGCCAGGCCCACTTGCTGTCGCTGTCGTCGATGAACGCGCGGCGCTGGGCGACTCGTCGACGCGCTTGCCAGTAGAGTTGGCCCAACGTGTCGTCGAGCGCCGACAGCGCGGAGTCGCCGCAAATCATGCGCTCGGCCGGCGAGCGGCCGCGGTGGCAGTCGAAGCTGGTGGCGTTGGCATGCGGATGCGCGAGCAGCAGTCCGGCGATCAGGAGGCGGCGGAAAAGGGTCATCAGGGTCCCGGCGGTGCATCGATTGATCATGCCGCCGATGATCGACCGGTCGCGCGCCTCGCGGACGTCCGAACAACGCGGGAGTTCGGGCGGGTCGTTACCAGATGTTGCCGCACGGGCTTGCCGGCTGGCATGTGCCATGCGCGAGTACGGCGCGCGCACGTTCGCGTGTCATGAAGAAGGCGCAATCTCTATATATTGGAAGTGGGGGCACATAGGCCGGCGTGATCAAAAGGTGGCCATCGAGATAGGAAGAACGAATGCAACGACAACTCGTGATCGGTCTTTACATGGCAGCGGGCCTGCTGATTTTGCCCGGCGTGGCCAGCGCGCAGTCGCAGGCCTATACGAATAGCGGCACAAACCTGCGCGCGGGCCCGGCGTCCGACTACCCGATCGTCGCGCAGCTACCGGGCGGCGTTCCGGTGACGGTGATGGGGTGCCTGAGCAACTACCAGTGGTGCGACGTCGCCACACCGAATCTGCGCGGCTGGGTGTATGCGTCTCGGCTCAGTTCGCCGTACCAGGGCTACAACATGCCGCTGAACTACGGCGCGGCGCTCGGCCTGCCGATCCTCGCGTTCTCGATCAACGATTACTGGGGCAACTACTACCGCGGCCAGCCGTGGTACGGCCAGCGGTCGCGCTGGGCGCGTCATGCGCCGCCCCCGCCGCCGCGACCGGGCGCCGGGCATCCCCCGCCGAACTGGCGGCCGTTGCCGGGGCATGTCGGCGGGCGTCCTCCGGGTGGGTCGCCGCCGGGCAATGCGGGCGGGCGTCCTCCGGGTGGGCCGCCGCCGGGCCATGCAGGCGGACGGCCTCCAGGTCACGAGGGCGGCCGACCACCGGGCAACGCGGGCGGCCGACCACCGGGTGGTCCGCCGCCGGGCAGCGCGGGCGGCCGTCCTCCCGGCGCGCAGCAGGGCGGTGGGGGGGTTGGCCGGCCACCGGGCGGCGGACCGCAAGGCGGCGGAGGCGGTCGCCCGCCGGGCGGCGCTCAGCAGGGCGGCGGCAATCGTCCCCCAGGTGGTCAAGGCGGACCTCAAAGTGATCATCAAGGCGGACCCCAAGGCGGTGGTGGCGGCGGAACACGGCCACCAGGAGGCGGCGGCAACAATTGACAATTGAGACATTGACGCCGCCACAGCACTGAAGACAGTGGTGCCAATCGGGCCGCCGCAACCTGCCGCAGCGGCCCGGCATCGATCCGCTGCGGCGCTTGCGGGCCACGAACCGACGGCCTCAGACCTGCCGTCGCCCGTCGTACCCGCGTCGACCGATGCTCGCACACCACACCCGTAGCCGTCCGCACGCAATGCGTGGCAGATTTCCACGCCGTGCTTAGCGTAAACCCCGGTGTGCCGCGTACACTAACTTGCCGATGTTGGGTTGGGGGGCGCAACTATGATTTGCGAAGCGACATCACGTGGCACGACAGCCGCGCCGGAGGGCGCCCGCTATCGCCCGGAACGGGCCGAGGAAGTACTCGCATCCGAGCGCAGCGTGTTGCGGCTGATCACGCGCAACACGCCGCTGCCCGAGCTGCTCGACGAAGTCTGCCGTCGCGCCGAGGCGCTGCTCGGCGACGGCGCGTGCTGCTCGATCCTGCTGCTCGACCCCGACGGCTTGCACGTGCGTGTCGGCGGCGCGCCGTCGCTGCCGCCCCCGTTCAGCGCCGCGATCGAGGGCGCCGCGATCGGTCCGCGCGCCGGCTCATGCGGCACGGCGATGTTCGAGCGCCGTCTGGTGATCGTCGACGACATCGAATCCGATCCGCTGTGGGAAAACTTCCGCGCTTTCGCATTGCCCCATGGCTTGCGCGCCTGCTGGTCCGTGCCCTTCGAAAACGATGCCGGCAACGTGCTCGGCGCGTTCGCGGTCTACTACCGCACCACGCGCCGTCCGACCCCCGAGGAAGAGGCGATGCTGCGCGACATCGGCAGCAGCGTCGGCCTCGCGGTCCATCAGGACGCGATGGCGCAGCGCCTCGCGCATAGCGAGGAGCGTCACCGGCTGGTCGTCGATCATCTGAGCGAAGGCATCGTCGTGCAGTCGCGCACCGGCATCGTGCTCGCCTGCAATCCGAGTGCGCAGCGCATGCTGCACGTGACACCGCAGGTCGTCGGCCGCAGCATGCAGACCGTGATGACACGCGCGTTCGGCGAGGACGGCTCGGTGATCGGCGACGCCAACCGTCCGGTCACCCAGGTCTTCGCGACCGGCAAGCCGATGCTCGGCGTGACGATCGGCCTCGAGCTGATGAGCGGCGAAGTCGTGTGGATCACGGAAAACGTCGTGCCGATCCTGCGCCCGGGCGACAGCGAACCGGACTCCGTGCTGATTTCGTTTTCCGACATCGGGCCGGTGCGCGAGGCGCAGCGCCAGCTGAAGTACCTCGCCACGCGCGATTCGCTGACGGGCCTCTACAACCGCGCCTACCTGACCGAACGGATGCGCGACCTGTTCGCGCCGCGCGCCGGCGGCGAGCATGGCGGCGAACTCGCCAGCGTCGCCGTGCTGTTCGTCGATCTCGACGGCTTCAAGAAGGTCAACGACACCGCCGGTCACGAAGCCGGCGATGCCCTGCTGTGCAGCGTGGCCGAGCGGTTGTCGGCCTGCGTCGGGCGCAGCGACACGCTGGCGCGGGTGGGCGGCGACGAGTTCGTGATCGTCTCCAGTGCGTGCGGTAATACCAGCGAGCTGATCGGCCTCGCGCATCGTGTTCTCGACATGATCGCGGTGCCATTCGCGGTGGCGGGGAACGAGTACTACCTGGGCGCGTCGATCGGCATTAGCCTCTTTCCCGAAGACGGCCGGGACGTCGCGACGCTGATGCGCAACGCCGACTCGGCGATGTATCACGCGAAGCAGCGCGGCCGCAACAACTTCCAGTTCTTCACCGCCGAGCTGAACCAGCATCTGCAGCGGCGTTTCACGATCGAGCAGTCGCTGCGGCGCGCGCTCGCGGGCAACGAGCTGAGCCTCGTGTACCAGCCGATCGTCGATAGCCAGAGCGGCCGCACGATCGGCGCGGAAGCGCTGCTGCGCTGGTACAACGGCGAACTGGGCAACGTGTCGCCGGGCGAATTCATTCCGGTCGCCGAGGACGCCGGGCTGATCGTCGAGATCGGCGACTGGGTGCTCGAACACGCCTGCCAGCAGGTCGCGCAGTGGCGGCGCACGTTGGCGCCGCATCTGGTCGTCGCGGTGAATCTGTCGCCGCGGCAGTTCAACGACGGGCTGCTCGAGCGCATCGAGCGCTGTCTCGCGCAGTGCGCGCTCGAACCGGCCGCGCTCGAACTCGAAATCACCGAGCGGCTGCTGATGAGCGACAGCGATACCGTGCTGCCGATGCTGAGCGCGCTGAGCGCAATGGGCGTGCGCGTGTCGGTCGACGATTTCGGCACCGGCTATTCGTCGCTGTCGTACCTGAAGCGCTTTCCGCTGCACAACCTGAAGATCGACCGGTCGTTCGTCGCGGGGCTGCCGGATCATCGCGATTCGATCGCGATCACGCAGGCGGTCGTCGCGATGGCGCACTCGCTCGGCATGAACGTGACCGCCGAGGGCGTCGAGACCGCCGAGCAGGCGGCGTTTCTGCGCGCGATCGATTGCGACAAGCAGCAGGGCTACCTGTACAGCCGGCCGGTCGGGGCCAGCGCCTATGCGCGCACGCTGTACGACGCGCAATTGATCGGCAGGGCGAAGGCGTCCTGATGCGATTGTTCAGTTTGCCGAACAAGTGACTTCGCGTTGCCGCTATTTATCGGCGGCGACGCGCTCCCTAGAATTCCCCCATCGAAACGTTATTGGTGCGCAGTGCCGAAGCGGCGCTCCGCAATGGGGGTCGTGATGTCAGAGTTGATCAGAAACCAGCTTTACCGGCCATCGGTCGTGTTGCCGATGGTCGCCTTGATGCAGGTGATGGTGTCGCAAGACTTCAATCTCGGCCAGGTCGGCTGGGTGTTCGCGGCGCGCGGCGCGCAGGCCGCATTGCAGCGTTCGCGCGAGTTGATTTGCGCGGTTCATTGCCACGCCTGAGAAGTCCCACGAAGTACCACCCAGTAATCCAGACTGATTGGCGCCGCCTCGCGCGGCGCGCGGCGAAACGGGCCGTCGCCAAAGCGCCCGCACAATCCGACATCGCATGGCAGCCCGTGGCACTAAGCGTAAGATGCTACGACCTGCACCCTGCCCCGGGAGAGTTGCCATGCCACAGCACTTCGACGCAGTCGTGATCGGTACGGGACAAGGCGGCTCGCCGCTCGCCGTGCGGCTCGCTCAAAGCGGGCGCCGTACCGCGGTGATCGAACGCGCGGACTTCGGCGGCACCTGTGTCAACGTTGGCTGCACGCCGACCAAATCTTATGTGGCGAGCGCCCGCGCGGCGCACGTGGCGCGCCATGCGGCGGACCTCGGCGTGCAGGTGGGCTCGGTCAGCGTCGATATGGCGGCCGTCAAGGCGCGCAAGGACCGGATCATCGGACAGTCGCGCAGCGGCGTCGAAAAGTGGCTGCGCGGCACGAAAAACATCACGGTGTTCAATGGCCACGCGCGCTTCACCGGCGCGCGCACGCTTTCGATCATCGGGCGCGACGGCCAACTGCTGGACGAACTCAGCGCGTTCGAAATCTTCATCAACACCGGCACGCGCGCGGTCGTGCCGCCGCTCGAAGGCATCCAGCGGATTCCGTACTACACGAACTCGACGCTGCTCGAACTGACCACGTTGCCGAATCATCTGGTGATCGTCGGCGGCAGTTATATCGCGCTCGAATTCGCGCAGGTGTTTCGCCGCTTCGGCAGCCGCGTCAGCGTGCTGGTGCGTGGCGAGCGCGTGCTCAACCGCGAGGATGCCGATTTCGCGGAATCGGTGCAGAAGGTGCTCGCGCGCGAGGGCGTCGAGTTTCATTTCGGCGTGCAGCCGACGCGCGTCGAGCCGCATCCGCATCGCGCAAACGACGTGTGCATCGGCTTCGAGCAGAACATTCCGGCGATGGAGGCATCGCATCTGCTGATCGCGACCGGCCGCACGCCGAATACCGACGACCTCGGTCTCGACGTCGCGGGCATCGAGACCGACCGGCACGGCACGATCATCGTCGACGGCCAGCTGCGCACCAGCGTGCCGGGCGTCTGGGCGATCGGCGACGTGAACGGCCGCGGCGCGTTCACGCATACGTCTTACGACGACTACCAGATCGTCGCGGCGAACCTGCTCGACGGCGGCGCGCGCAGCGTCGACACGCGGATCATGACGTACGCGGTGTTCGTCGATCCGCCGCTCGCGCGTGTCGGCATGTCGGAAGAGGAGGTGCGCAAGAGCGGCCGCAAAGCGCTGATCGCGACGATGCCGATGTCGCGAGTGGGCCGTGCGCGCGAGCGTGGCGAAACCGACGGCTTCATGAAGGCGCTCGTCGATGCCAACAGCAAACAGATACTCGGCGCGGCGATTCACGGCGTCGAGGGCGACGAGGCGATCCATACGTTCGTCGACATCATGACGGCGGGCGCGCCGTATCCCACTTTGCAATACGCGATGCACGTGCATCCGACCATCAGCGAACTCGTGCCGACGCTGCTCGATGGACTCAAACCGATGCAATGAACTGCGTTGACGCCGGCGCGACACGCCCATGACAAGCTCGCTCAAACCCGCACGTAGCAGCGGCAACCTGTTCGACGCCGTCGCGCGGTCGAGGACGACGGCCGATGAGCAGGTCGACGCGCTCGTCGAGCGGGGCGGCGTGACGATCGAGCGGATCGTCTCGACGGGGCAGGCGAGTCCGCCGGGCTTCTGGTACGACAGCCCGCGCGCCGAATGGGTCGTGCTGCTCAGCGGCGCGGCGGTGCTCGAATTCGACGGCGACCCCGAGCCGCATCCGATGAAGCCAGGCGATCACGTGCTGATCGAAGCGCATTGCCGGCACCGCGTCGCATATACGAGCGACACCGAGCCAAGCGTGTGGCTCGCCGTCTACTACCCGTGAGCCCCGGCGCATAGAGCCGTTCGCGCGGCCGGTTCCGCGCATCGACAAATCCTCGCGCCATCGCGGATAATCGGCAGCGGCGCGGCCCGGGCGCAACGCGCGGGCGGGCTGTGCGCCCCACCGCATTCATCTTCGGGACAACGCAGCATGGGCAAGGGACGTGTCGAAGCCTTCAGCGATGGCGTAATCGCCATCATCATCACGATCATGGTGCTCGAGCTGAAGGTGCCAGAGGGCTACGATCTCGCGGCGCTGCGCCCGGTCGTACCGGTGTTCTGCGCTTACGTACTGAGCTTCATCTACGTCGGCATCTACTGGAACAATCACCATCACGTGTTCCATGCGGTGCAGAAGGTCAACGGCACGGTGCTGTGGGCGAACCTGCATCTGCTGTTCTGGCTGTCGCTGCTGCCGGTCGTCACGCACTGGGTCGGCCGAAACCATCTGGCCGCGTGGCCGACCGCGATGTACGGCATCGTGCTGTTCATGTCGGCGATCGCGTATTTCATCCTGACGCGTGCGCTGATTTCTCAGCATGGACGCGATTCGGCACTGGCCAAAGCGCTCGGCAACGACTTCAAGGGTAAGGTCTCGGTCGTCATTTACCTGACCGGCATCGGGCTCGCGTTCGTCGTGCCGTGGGCGTCGGCGGCGCTGTACGCGCTCGCGGCCGTGTGGTGGTTCGTGCCGGACCGGCGCATCGAACACGTGCTGGAGGCCTGAGCATGCTGCTCGCGCTGAAGCTCGTGCTGGTGCCGGCCTTTCTCGCGGCGCTGACGGTGGCCGCGCGCGTCTGGGGACCATCGGTCGCGGGATGGCTCGCGGGGCTGCCGGTCGTCGCCGGACCGATCATGCTGCTGCTCGCGCTCGAGCGAGGGCCGGCGTTCGCGGCGCAGGCGTCGGCGGCGTCGATTGCGGCGATCGCCGCGTTGGAGGCGTTCAATCTTGCTTATGGTTGGACCTGCCGGCGTTTCGCCTGGCCGCTTGCACTGGTCGTGGGGGTGGCCGGCTGGCTCGGCGCGGCGCTGCTGATCGTGCGGCTGCCCGGTTCGGCCGGGTGGGCGCTGGCGGCGGCGTGCGTGGGCGTCGCGGTGTCGCAGAGCAGCTTGCCGCGCGCGACCGGTCATGTACCGGCGGCGCGCGTCGGCCGCGCGGATCTGGCGGTACGCATGCTCGCGGGCGCGCTGCTGACGCTCGCGGTGACGACGGCCTCGGCATCGATGGGCGCGGCGTGGAGTGGCGTGCTGTCGGTGTTTCCGCTGCTCGGTATCGTGCTCGCGGTATCGGCGCAGCGTGCGCATGGCGCGGACTTCGTCGCGCTGCTGATGCGCGGCATGGTGGTCGGGCGCGGCTCGTTCGCGGCGTTCTTCGCGGTGACGGCATTGCTGTTGCCACAGTACGGTGTGGCGACGGGCTTTGCGTGCGCGGCGGTGGTGTCGGTCGTCGTGCAGGGGTTGACGCGGCGCATGCTGGCTGGGCAGCGGCGCGCCCCAGCGGCGGCGCGTGAGTTTGCGCAGCCGCAGACTGAGCAGGACTGCGCATGACTTCACGTCGCCCACCATCGACTGCTGCCCGCATCGGGCTCGTCTCCGATACCCACAACCTCGTGCGTCCCGAAGCGTTGCACTATCTGGACGGCTGCGACGCGATCATTCACGCGGGCGATATCTGCAAGCCGGACGTGCTCGACGCGCTCGCGCGGATCGCGCCGCTGACCGCGGTGCGCGGCAACAACGATACCGGTGAATGGGCGGCGTCTTTACCGACGCATGCTCGGCTGACCGTCCAGCAGGTCACGATTCTGGTCGTGCACGATATCGCCGAGCTGGGCTGCGTACCGCACGATGAAGGCATTCGCGTCGTGGTGAGCGGCCACTCGCACAAGCCGTCGATCGCCGAGCGCGACGGCGTGCTGTACGTCAATCCGGGCAGCGCGGGGCCACGGCGCTTCAAGCTGCCGGTGTGCGCTGGCAGACTGATCGTCGAAGGCGCGCAGGTCAGCGCGACGTTCGATGCGCTGCTGACGTAAAAAAAGCGGGCCGGCGAAAATCGCCGGCCCGCTTCGAGACTACTCTGGCGAGGGATGACTGCGCCGATCAGGCACGCGCGGTCGCAGCCGCCGCGAACCGTTCATCCATCTCCTCGGCCTCGCGTTCGCCGCGCAGCACCGCGTGCGCTTCGGCGCGCGTCGCGACGCACGGGCCCGAGCCGAGCAGCGGCTTGCGCGCGGTTTCGCGCAGCGCAAGCACCGATACAATGCCGATCAGCGATGCGCCCATCAGGTAGTACGCGGGCATCATCAGATTGCCGGTGCGGTCGACCAGCCATGCGGTCACGAGCGGCGTCGTACCGCCGAACAGCGACACCGAGACATTGAAGCCGATCGCGAGCGCACCGTAGCGGATCCGGGTCGGGAACAGCGCCGGCAGTGCCGACGGCATCACGCCGGTGAAACACGACAGCAGCACGCCGAGAATCATCAGACCGGCGAACACCGGCAGCACCGTGCCCATGCGAATCAGCAGCAGCGCGGGAATCGACAGCGCGAACAGACCGACGCAGCCGAGCAGCATCACCGGCTTGCGGCCGATCGCGTCGGACAGACGGCCGGCGGCGAGCGTCATCGGCATCATCAGGATCATCACGAGCAGCACGAGGAACAGGCCGTGCGTCTCATTGAAGTGCAGCGTCGCCGACAGATAGCTCGGCAGATACGACAGCGCCATGTAGTCGGTCACGTTGAAGATCAGCACGAGGCCGACGCACAGCAGCAGCGGCTTCCATTGCTGCGCGAGCAGCTGGCCGAACGACTGCTTAGGCAGCGCGCGGTCCTCGGCTTCACGCTGTTCGGCCTGCTTCTTGAACGCGGGCGTTTCCTCGAGCTTCATACGGATGTAGAGACCCATGAGGCCGAGCGGACCGGCGATCAGGAACGGCACGCGCCAGCCCCAGGACAGCAGTGCGTCGGTCGACAGCGTCGCCGTCAACAGCGCGACCGTGCCCGCGCCGAGCACATAGCCGATCAGCGTGCCGAACTCGAGGAAGCTGCCCATGAAGCCGCGGCGCTTGTCGGTCGAAAATTCGGCAATGAAGGTCGCGGCGCCGCCGTACTCGCCGCCGGTCGAGAAGCCCTGCACGAGGCGCGCGAGCAGCAATAGCGCCGGCGCGAGAATGCCGATCGTCGCGTAGTTGGGGATCAGGCCGATCGCGAAGGTGCCCGCGGCCATCATGATCATCGTCATCGCCAGCACGCGCTGACGGCCGATACGGTCACCGAGCGGCCCGAACACCATGCCGCCGATCGGCCGCACGAGAAACGCCGCGGCAAACGTGCCGAAGGTCGCGATGAGCTGCGCCGACGGGCTCGACGAGGGGAAGAACACCTTGCCGAGCGTCACCGCGATATAGCTGTACACGCCGAAATCGAACCATTCCATCGCGTTGCCGAGCGCCATTGCGCCGACGGCCCGTTTCAGGAGGGAGTGATCGACGACGGTGATGTCGTCGAGGGTAAGGCGTTGTTCTTGTTTGTGATGTCGCCAGAAGCCGTTGCTGGAAGCGGTCAAGGTTAAAAACTCCAATGACTGCGACGAAACTCGTGATGCGTTCCGCCTCGGTTGCTGGAAGTGCAATTTCGTGAGCGTGGCGAGGGTATCCGCGGTGCCGGTTATACGGCGGCGGAACAGTTGGCGAAATGAAGCAAACGCCCGTGCCTCGCGATAAGTTCGCGAAAAAACACTCGTCTAGATTGTGCTGACAGTTGCACCTGCGTGGCCGTGGAAGGGGGGCAGGTGCATGAAGGACGCGGGGTTGCGGAAGCCGACCCATGCGCCACTGAAGGCTTGAAACGAAAAAGGCCGGTCTTGAATTTATCCGCGTTAGGCGGGGAAACGACCGACGAGCCTTCTTGTTTAAAAACAGCTCGATTCAGGATGACGCACGCGCCGAAAATGCACGACGAGCCAATCTGAAAAGAACACGAATGAAGGTGAATTGCAGCTGAAACGGGGCACATATTAGCACGATGACAGAGGATCGTGCAAACCGGGGGTGCGGGCGAAGGCCGCCGGTGTGGCTCAATCCATTGCGGGGCGGGGGTTCTGGCGGGGTCGAAACGGGTTTGAAAACGGACCGCTTAGAACATTCGCGGGGGCGATTTTTTGACGTGCAGACGAGGTGAATGCCGACACGATGCGCGGCCGATGTCGGGGCGAAAAAATCCGCGCTCGCGGCGCGGATTTTTAGGCGTGTGTTCGCCCGGTTCGGGCGACGCGTGCTGGTGTCGCTCTCGACGTGGCAAGCTCAAGCCGACGGCGGCACGTAGCCCGATGCGGTATCCGCGCCTTCGCCGAAGAAGAACTTTTCGGTCTGCTTCATCAGATACTGACGCGCGCGCGGATCGGCCATGTTCAGGCGGTTTTCGTTGATCAGCATGGTCTGCTGCTTCAACCAGGCCTGCCAGGCTTCCTTCGAGATACTTTCGTAGATCCGCTTGCCGAGTTCGCCCGGCAGCGGCGGGAAATCGAGGCCTTCGGCTTCCTTGCCGAGCTTCGCGCATTGAACCATACGAGTCATGCTGTGCTTCTCCTGTGTCGACCGGAGTGAGTGCTTTAGCACTGACTCCAGTCCCATGAAAAATAATTACTGTATCAACGTGGGGCGGGCAAACGCCAGTTCGGATCAGATGGGGACGATCACGCAGTTACTCAAAGCTGTTTCATCAGCACGAGCGACTTTCGCTGCCAGTTATAGAGTCGGCGGCGGTCTTCGGGCAGGTCGTCGACCGTAGCCTTGACGAAGCCGCGTTTCAGGAACCAGTGTTCGGTGCGCGTGGTGAGCACGAAAATGCGCGTGAGGCCGCGTGCCCGCGCGCGCTGCTCGATCCGCTTGAGCAGACGCTCGCCGTCGCCGGTGCCTTGCGCTTCGGGTGCGACCGTAAGGCACGCCATTTCGCCGATGCGCTCCTGCGAATACGGATACAGCGCCGCGCAGCCGAACAGCACGCCGTCGTGCTCGATCACCGAGAAATGGTCGATGTCGCGCTCGATCTGGTGACGGCCGCGCCGTACCAGCGTGCCGTCGGCTTCGAGCGGCTCGATCAGCGCGAGAATGCCGCCGACGTCGTCCGGCGTCGCTTCGCGCAGGCTTTCGAGGTTCTCGTACGAGATCATCGTGCCGACGCCATCGTGCAGGAACAGTTCGAGCAGCAGGCTGCCGTCGAGCGCATACGGGATGATGTGCGCGCGCGGCACGCCGCCGCGGCAGGCGCGGATCGAATGCTTCAGGTAGAAGCCGGCGTCGCCGGTGACTTCGCCGCTTTCGTGCAGCTTGTAGGCGTCGTCGAGCGACAGTTCGCGGATCAGCTCCGTACCGCTTTCGCTGGTCTCCATCAGACCCGCGGTTTCGGTCAGGAACACGATCTTGTCGGCGCGCAGCGCGATGGCCGCGGCCGAAGCCACGTCTTCCATCGACAGATTGAACGCTTCGCCGGTGGGGGAGAAGCCGAGCGGCGACAGCAGCACGAGCTTGCGGCTCGCGAGCGAATGTCGGATCGAATCCGCGTCGATCTTGCGCACGAGACCCGTGTGCTGGAAGTCGACGCCGTCCAGAATGCCGACTGGGCGCGCCGTTACGAAGTTGCCCGACACGACGCTGATGTGCGCGTGCGCCATCGGCGTGTTCGGCAGACCCTGGCTGATTGCGGCTTCGATGTCGAGACGCACTTCGCCGGCCGCTTCCTTCGCGGACTCGAGCGCGCGCGCGTCGGTAATGCGCATGCCGTGCGAAAACTCCGATTCGACGCCGTGGAGACTCATCTGCTCCTCGACCTGCGGGCGCGAGCCATGCACCAAAACGATCTGGATGCCCATTGCCTGTAGCAGCGCGATGTCGGACACGAGTGCATTGAGCAGCCCCTGATGCACCACTTCGCCGCCGAAACCGACGACGAATGTCTTGTTTCGGAACGCGTGGATATACGGAGCGACTGAACGCATCCAGTCGACGAATTGCGCGTGCTGGGCGAGGGTTTCCGGCGAGTCGGCGGGGGCCGGAACGCTCGCGGGCGCGGGGACGAGGTCGGTTTGGGAATTCATGCCGGGGATTATAATGCGCCCCCATGTCGAATGTACCCAAAAGTCCCGCTGGGGCGAACGAGAAACCGGCGTCGGCCGGAGAGCCGGCCAGGCCCGGTGACACGATGCGCCACCCAGCGCAGGATGCGAAACCAGAGCAGGCGCGTGACGCGCGTCGGGAGGCGGGCGCCTCTGCGCAAACAGTGTCGCCGGAAGGTGGCGGTGCGGGTCGTGACGATCGCGAAAAGCACGCTCGCGCGCGAGGCGCGGCGCGTGATGAACGGCGCGGCGAATCTCGCGCTGAATCGGGTGAAGCGTCCGATGCCAAGCGGGGCGGTGGGGCTCGTGGCGAGCCACGTGGCGCTTCGTTGAGCGAGCAGCTTGGCCAATTCCGTTCCGCGCTTCAAAACGCGGCCCGTGAGCAGCAGAGCGGTGGGCCGCAAAGCGAGCAACAGGAGGGGCCGCAAAGCGAGCACCGCAGTACGCCTTCGACCGCGCCGCGCGGTGCGCATGGCCGCCAGGCTCGTGATGAGCGAGGTGGTACGCGGCAAAGCGGGCAGCGTGGCGAAGTCCGCGACGCGCGCTCGGACACGCCGCGCGTTGAACGGCATCGTGCGCCTCGCAACGAACAGGACGAGCGCGGACCACGTGACGAGCAACGTCACGGTCCGCGCGCCACGCACTCGCACGACAAACAATCGGGCGAGCCGCGCAAGGAGCCTCGCGCGCCGCGCGAACCGCGGTCGCCGCGGATCGTCGAGCCGAATCCGATTCCACCGATCACCTTCCCCGAAGCACTTCCCGTTTCCGGTCGTCGCGACGAGATCGCGCGGGCGATCGCGGAGAATCAGGTCGTGATCGTGTCGGGCGAAACCGGTTCGGGCAAGACCACGCAGTTGCCGAAAATCTGCCTCACGCTCGGCCGTGGTCTGGGCACAGGCGGCAATGGTCTGATCGGCCATACGCAGCCGCGCCGGATCGCCGCGTCGGCGACCGGGCGCCGTATCGCCGAGGAACTCGGCACGCCGTTCGGTGAAGTGGTCGGCTACAAGGTGCGCTTCAACGACAACCTCGCGCCGGGCGCATCGGTCAAGCTGATGACCGACGGCATTCTGCTTGCCGAAACGCAGACCGATCCGCTGCTGAAAGCCTACGACACGCTGATCATCGACGAAGCGCACGAGCGCAGCCTGAACATCGATTTTCTGCTCGGCTACCTGAAGGAGATTCTTCCGAAGCGTCCCGACCTGAAGCTGATCGTGACCTCGGCGACGATCGACGCCGACCGTTTCGCGCGCCACTTCGGCAGCGACGATAAGCCCGCACCGGTGATCGAAGTGAGCGGGCGGCTTTATCCGGTCGAGGTGCGTTACCGACCGGTGGTCGAGGACAGCCCGGCGGTCAAGGCGGCGCAAGGGACCTCGGGTGTGGCGTCGTCTGGCCGCGAGCGCCCGAAGACGCAGCGCGAGACCGATCGCGATCTGATGGAGGCGATCGTCGAGGCCGTCGACGAACTGTGCCGCGAGGGTCACGGCGATGTGCTGGTGTTCCTGCCCGGCGAGCGTGAGATTCGGGACGCCGCCGAGGCGCTGCGCAAACATCACCCGCCCCATACGGAGATTCTGCCGCTGTTCGCGCGGCTCTCGGCGGCCGAGCAGGAGCGCGTGTTCCGCGCGTCGAACGCGCGCCGCATCGTGCTCGCGACCAACGTCGCCGAAACTTCGCTGACGGTACCCGGCATCCGCTACGTGGTCGACACGGGCCTCGCCCGCGTGAAGCGCTACTCGTATCGCAACAAGGTCGAGCAGCTGCAGGTCGAGTCGATTTCTCAAGCCGCCGCGAATCAACGGGCGGGGCGTTGCGGACGGGTTGCCGATGGCATCTGCATTCGGCTGTACGAGGAAAGCGACTTCCAGGGCCGCGCGCGCTTCACCGATCCGGAAATTCTGCGCTCTTCGCTCGCTTCGGTGATTCTGCGCATGAAGTCGCTGCACCTGACGGCGATCGAAACGTTCCCGTTTATCGAGCCCCCGCCGGGCCGTGCGATTTCCGACGGCTACCAGTTGCTCAACGAGCTCGGCGCCGTCGACGACGACAATCACCTGACGCCGCTCGGCCGTGAACTCGCGCGACTGCCGCTCGATCCGCGCGTCGGCCGCATGATCTTCGCCGCGCGCGACCAGCAGGCGATGAAGGAAGTGCTGATCATCGCGAGCGCGCTGTCCGTGCAGGACCCGCGCGATCGGCCGATCGACGCGCAGGAGCAGGCCGACCAGGCGCATCGCCGCTTCGCTGACGAGCGCTCCGAATTCCTGCAGTGGCTGAAGATCTGGAACTGGTTCGACGAAGCGATCGCGCACAAGAAATCGAACCGGCAGTTGCAGGACGAGTGCCGCAAGAACTTCCTGTCGCAGTTGCGGCTGCGCGAGTGGCGCGATGTTCATTCGCAACTGCTGACGGTCGTGCGCGAGCACGGCTGGCGCCTGAACGAAGCGGAGGCGACGTTCGAGCAGATCCATCTTGCGCTGCTGACCGGCCTTCTCGGCAACATCGGCCTGAAAGCCGACGATGAGCCGTACTATCTCGGCGCGCGCGGCATCAAGTTCTATTTGTGGCCGGGCTCTGCGCTCGTGAAAAAAGCGGGCAAATGGGTGATGGCTGCCGAGCTGGTCGAAACGAGCCGGCTTTACGCGCGCTGTATCGCGAAAATCGAGCCGGAGTGGGTCGAGAAGGTCGGCGCGCATCTGCTGAAAAAGTCGTTGTCGGAGCCACATTGGGAAAAGCGCGCGGCGCAGGTGTCCGCGTTCGAGCGCGCGATGCTGTACGGCCTGCCGATTTATCACCGGCGGCGCGTCGCATTCGGCAAGCAGGACCCGGCGCGGGCGCGCGAGCTGTTTATTCGCGGTGCGCTTGTTGAAGGGGAGTTCGACACGAAGCTGGCCTTCTTCGCGCACAACCGCAAACTGCTTGCCGACATCGAACAGCTCGAGCACAAGTCGCGCCGCCAGGACGTGCTGGTCGACGACGAATTGATCTATGCGTTCTACGATCAGGCGCTGCCGGATGGCGTCTATACCGGCGCGTCGTTCGAGCGCTGGTATCGCGACGAAGTCAAAAAGAGCGGCCAGGCGGAGGACAAGCTGCGGCTCTTGTATTTGTCCCGCGACGATCTGATGCGGCACGAAGCGGCGGGTGTCACGACGGATCTGTTCCCGAAGTGGCTGACGATGGCGGGCATCGAGATGGCGCTGACCTATCACTTCGAGCCGGGCACGCCTCGCGACGGCGTAACGCTCGCCGTACCGCTGTATGCGCTGAACCAGGTCGACGCGCGCCGTTGCGAGTGGCTCGTGCCCGGCATGCTGAAAGAGAAGGCGCAGTTGCTGCTGAAGTCGCTGCCGCAGAAGCTGCGTCGGCATTGTGTGCCGCTCCCTGAATACGCGGCAGGTTTCGCCGAACGGCACGGCGCCCAGCGCTTCGGAGCAGGCGGGCTGCTCGAAGCGCTGATCGCCGACGTGCGCGAGCAGACCCAGGTCGCGATGAAGCAGTCCGACTTCAAGCTCGAGACGCTGCCCGCGCATCTGTTCATGAACTTCAAGGTCATCGACGAACATGGCCGGCAGCTCGCGATGGGACGCAATCTGTCGCAACTGCGCGCAGAACTCGGCGGTCAGGCGCAGCAGCATTTCCAGAAGCTCGTTTCGGGCGCGGCAGGCGCCGCCCTGGCCGATGCAGGCGGCGGTGTCGCGACACCTGCGCGGTCTCCCGATCTGGCTGCGAGCGGCCCGGCGCGCGGCAAGGGCGCGGCCGCGCCACAACCCGCGGCGCCGGATGGCGCACCAGCCACCGCGCTGTACGAAAACCTGACCACGTGGAATTTCGGCAAGCTGCCCGAGTTGCTCGAAATTCGCCGTGGTGGCCAGACGTTGTTTGGCTACCCGGCGCTCGTGGACCGTGGCACCCACTGCGACGTCGAGGTGTTCGATTCGCCCGAAGAAGCCGCGCGGATTCATCGGGCGGGCCTGCGTCGGCTTTTCGCGCTGCAGTTGAAGGAGCCGATCAAGTATCTGGAGAAGAATCTGCCGGGCCTGCGCGAAATGGCCATGCAGTTCATGCCGCGCGGCACGCAGGAAGAACTGCGCGATCAGTTGATCGACACCGCGCTCGACCGCGCGTGTCTGCAGGACCCGCTGCCCGACGACGATGCGAGCTTCCATACCCGCCGTGACGAAGGGCGTAGCCGCCTCACGTTGCTCGCGCAGGAAATCTCGCGGCTGGTCGGCCAGATCCTCGGCGAGTACGCGAGCCTGACGAAGAAGCTTCTGCAGGCGAAGCCATTCGCGGCCGCGTACACCGATCTGCAGAATCAACTCGATGCGCTGATCGGCAAGCGTTTTGTCGTCGATACGCCGTATGCCCAACTCGCACATTTCCCGCGTTATCTGAAGGGGATGGCGCTGCGTATCGACAAGCTGCGCGCGGACGCCACCCGCGACGCGCGGCAGTTCGCCGAATTCCAGCCGCTGTTGCAGCACTTTCAGCGGGCGGTGTCGCAGCGCGGCGGCGTCACGGATCCGCGGCTTGCGGAATTCCGCTGGCTGCTCGAGGAGTTGCGCATCTCGCTGTTTGCGCAGGAGCTGCGCACCCCCATGCCGGTCTCGGTGAAGCGCTTGTACAAGGTTTGGGAGTCGATGCAGCGGTAAAGTCAGGCCGCTCGCACGCGGGCGCTGGACACTGGGTGTGCAAGGCGGCCGGGCTTTGCCTGACACGATCGCCCGTGCTGATTTCACCAATGCATCCCCGCGCCGATCGATGCGCCGAACTGCCCGCGTGAGTCGGCGCTGCCTTGGGCCTTGTAGATCCATTTGCCGGTGTCCGACAACTGCGACACGCTGATTGCGAGCGCGGATTGACCGCCGTACGTGCCGGCCGCCATCGCGACCATGCCGTGTCCGGGCAGGACCGCTTGCGGCAAGCCTGTCATCGCGAGCGCCGATGCCGTGCCCCCGTAGCTGTCCCGGCGGGCGGAACGGATCTGATCGTCCGTATAGCGATTCGCCGCGCTGATCGCGCCGCTCATGCTTTGCTGCAACTGATTGACGTTGACCGCGTCGCTGCCTCGCACGCCGGCCGCGACGTTGGTGATCTGGCGCTCCTGGCCCACCGAGCCAACCGATACTGAGTTCGCTCGGTCTGCGATGGAGCCCTGGCCCAAGGCCACCGAGTTGTCGGCGCTCGCGCTGGCCGCGGCGCCGACCGCCGTCGCGTTGTTGCCGCTGGCGATGGCGTTCGCCCCGACGCTTGCCGCGTTGGCGCCGCTTGCCCGCGCATTCGCCCCGGCCGCAATCGCGTGTGCACCGGATGCTTGCGCGGTTTCAGTCGCGCTATCACCCGCAGCACTGAATAACGCGCCGGCCGAACCGGTCGCCGCGTTATTGATCGCCCCTTCGAGCGCCGCGTTCAGCTGACCGAGGTTGACCGCGTCGGACGCCCGCACGCCGTTCGCGAGGTTGTGGATGGCGGTGCCCTCCGTGGTATCGCCGCCGAGCGTAATGCTGTTCCGATTGATGCTGCCGTCGGCGTTCGTGTCGTACATGACCGCGCCGTCGAGTTTCGCCGCGCTCGCGCTGCTCTGATCGCTCACCGCTTTCAGCTGGGCGACGTTGACCGCATCGGTGTCCGCGGTGCCGGCCGCGACGTTGGTGATCTGACGCTCGTTGCCCGCTGACCCGACCGATACGGTCCCCGCGCGATCGGCGATCGAGCCCTGACCGAGCGCGACGGCGTTCGCCGCCAGCGCGCTCGACTGATAGCCGAGCGAAAGTGCGTTGTCGGCGGCTGCGCTGGCACCAGAGCCGATCGCGAGCGTGCCGTCGCCGTTTGCCGTCGCGCTGGCCCCGAGCGCCGTGGCCCCTGAGCCGTAGGCCGACGCTGACGCGCCCAGCGAGGTCGCGCCGGCCGTGCCGGCGACGGCGCCCGCGCCTATCGCGGTCGAGTCCGTTGCGCTCGCGCTGGCGCTCGTGCCGAATGCGCTTGCGTTGGCGCCGACGGCGCTGGCGTTGCTGCCCACGGCGAGCGCGTGCGTGCCTTCTGCGAGCGCGTTGTTGGAGCCGTCGGCCGGGTCGGCAGCGCTGAGGTAGTGCAGCGCGCTGCTTTCAGCGAGTGCATCGACCTTGTTGTCGACCGCGTTCAACTGGCTCACGTTGACCGCGTCAGTGGGCGCAGCGCCCGCGGCGACGTTGGTCAGGCGACGCTCATTATTCGCCGAGCCAAGTGAGACTTCGCCTGTCGCGATGCGGGCCGCGACCGGGGTAGCGTCCGCTCCCCCGGGCACAAATGCGCTTTGCGACAGATCCGTCGTGGTGCTGGCATTGGCGCCCAGCGCGACGCTATTGTCGGCGCTCGCGTTTGCGTTGCTGCCGAGCGCGATCGCGCCGGCTCCCGCTGCCGTTGCGCCGAAGCCGATTGCGCTGGCGTAGGCGCCGCTCGCCTGCGCAGCGACGCCGAGGGCGATGGCGCCGACACCGCTGACGAGGGTGTTACTACCAAGGGCGACGCTCGAGTCCGCCAGTGCCGAGGCCCATGCTCCGGCGGCAAGCGAGTTGGTGCCTCCGGCCTGCGCGACATAGCCGAGCGCGGTCGATCCGACGCTGGTTGCCGTGGATTGGGAGCCAAACGCGGAGGCGGCCGAATTCGCCGCCATTGAACCGGAGCCCGTTGCGACCGAGTCGACACCGAGCGCCGACGCGTCGAGACCGACCGCGGTCGCGCGTTCCGCCTGCGCATTCGCATAGGGCCCAAAGGCGCTTGCGCCTTCGCCTTTTGCGGAAGAGGAGAGACCCACGGCGACTGCGCTGTCGCCCTGCGCCGTGGCGCCTGCCCCTACCGCGAGCGCGCCGTCGTTTTGCGCGTTCGCCTGCGAGCCGATCGCCAGCGATGAGTTGCCGCTTGCGATGGCCTGTGCGCCTATCGCGACCGCGGCGTCGGCGGGCGCGCTGGCCGTGCCTACCTCGACGGAATCGACGCCGGCGCCGTTCGCTTCCGTGACGCACAGGGCCGCCGCTATGGCAACACCCGCGGTACGTCGAACTGCTCGGGCGATGCTTTTCTGGCGGGCGGAAGCACGGTGTGTTTGCAGGCAGGCAGTTTGCGCCGCTGCGACCTTTCTTTGAGATGTGGTACGGCCAATTATCGAAATATTCTTGTTCATCAATTTAAAATCCTCCGCATTATTTTAGTTCGTGGCGTGTGGTGCGTAATTCGAGATTGGTGTGACGTTATTGCCCGGGTAAGTTTGAAAATCTTGAAATAAAAACCCTTGCCATTGGTGAAGCTGCTTGCGCTATTTGGTCGAGCGCGCGTCGTCCCCGCGTTGTACGCGTGGTTCGCACGGATGAGGCGCTGGCGGGACAACGCGCAGGAAGAATTCTCCGATGCCCGCGCGCAATTCAGATATCAGCGAACTCCGAAATTCAATTGGGCTAAAAAATATATTAATAAAGGTAGATTTATTGACGCGAAAAAAAGAATATTCCTATTGTTTTGGTTATTGCTTTGGGCGATATTGGCGTGTGGCTGATGCATGATTGATTCTGGCAAGGAGAGCACATTGATTCCTCACTCGAAAACCCGCGGCGCGAGCATCAAACGGGACGTGGCAGACGAACTTTCCCACGCGCGGCCGCACTTCATCGCATCCGTCATTTTTCGCTCGTCGCCCGGTGACTTACGTCAACCGCTCGGACCGGCAAACGTTCTACAATGACCGTTGTTCTCCGAAGCGAGTTTTCATGCGTAAATTTCTTCTTCCCGGCTTGACTGCCACGTTCGCCGCAACTGCGGTGCTGGTCGCCGCCGCAAGCTTTTTTTCTCCGGCGGCGCACGCCAATAACGTGATCGTGCTCAATTCCGGTGAGGCCACGCTGAGCCTGATCGACGAGAACAGCCGCCAGGTCATCGGCACCGTGCCCACGGGCAAGGAACCGCATCACCTGATGGCCACGCCGGACAATTCCTCGCTGATCGTCGCCAATTCGGTGTCGAACAGCCTGATGTTCGTCGATCCGAAAACGGGGCAGTTGCAGCGTTGGGTCGAGAACATCGAAGATCCCTATCAAATCGGTTTTTCGCCGGATCGCAAGTGGCTCGTCACTACGGGCTTGCGGCTCGACCGCCTCGACATCTACCACTACGACAACCAGAAAAACCAGATGACGCTGGCTTCACGGCTGCCGCTCGCGGTGATGCCCAGCCATATGGCGTTCACGAATGACAGCAGGACGGTGTTCGTTTCGCTGCAGATCTCGGGCGAACTCGCCGCCATCGACCTGCCCACGCAAACCGTCAAATGGAAGATGAAGGTCGGCAAGGTGCCCGCGGGCCTGTGGATGACGCCGGGCGAAAAGTACCTGCTCGTCGGCATGACCGGCGAGGACTACGTCGCCGTCGTGGATTGGCGCAACCAGAAAGTCGTCAAGACGATTCACACGGGCAAGGGCGCTCACAACTTCCGCTCGCTCGCCGACGGCAAGCATGTCGCGGTGTCGAACCGCGTCGCTAGCACGATCAGCATCATCGACGAAGACACGCTCACCAACGTCGGCGATATCACCGGCCTGATGCCGGGACCGGACGACATGGAGCTTTCCGCCGACAAGCGCTATCTGTGGGTGACCTTCCGCTTCGCGAAGCACATTGGCATCATCGATCTCAACACGCGCAAGCTGATCCAGACGATTGCGGTCGGCCGCTCGCCGCATGGCATCTATTTCTTCAACCGCGCGCCGGTCACGGCGCCGAACGGTGCTTGAGGGGTCTCAGGGGGTGCCTGGGAGCAACGCAGCAGAGCCCCGGCGCCACGAGCCACCAGGGATGAAGTAACAGGCCAGCATCATGTTCCATCTGATTTTCTCGACACTCGACAGCTTCGTTTCAGCCACGCAGACGTGGCTGTACGTCGACGTGGTACAGCCGCTGCTGTTCCGTTTCAATCTGATGGACTACGACGAGGACACGTACGACAGCCTGTACTGGGTCATCGTCGGTGTGCTCGAGGTGCTCGCGATGTACGCGATCCTGCGTCCGCTCGAGGCGCTGCGTCCGGTCGAGCAATGGGAGAACCGCAAGGCAGTGCGGGTCGACGTGCTGTACACGTGGATCGCCAAGCTCGGCATTCTGAATCTTTTCTTTTTCTTCGCACTGCAGCCGTTCTTCGACAACGTGCAAGGCTGGCTCAGGCTTCACGGCATCGCGAACCTGAACTTCGACAACCTGTGGCCCGGCGTGACCACGCAGCCGCTCGTCACGTTCGTCATGTATCTGTTCGTGCTCGATTTCGCCGGCTACTGGTATCACCGCGGGCAGCACCGCTTCGGCGTGTGGTGGGAACTGCATGCGGTACACCATAGTCAGCGGCAGATGTCGCTTTGGTCCGACGATCGTAACCATCTGCTCGATGATTTGCTGCAGGCGTCGTTCTTCGCGGTGATCTCGCTCGCGATCGGTGTGCCGCCGTCGCAGTTCGTCGTGCTGGTCGCGATCACGAACCTCGCGCAGAGCGTGCAGCACGCGAACATCCGGCTGTATTACGGCTGGCTCGGCGAGCGGCTGCTCGTCAGTCCGGCGTTCCATCGCCGTCACCACGCAATCGGCTTAGGTCATGAAGGGCGCAAGTACGGCTGCAATTTCGGCGTGTTGTTCCCATGGTGGGACATGCTGTTCCGCAGCGCGTCGTGGAGCCGCGACGTGGAGCCGACCGGTATCAGCGATCAGCTCGAAGGCCGCCGCTATGGCGATGGCTTCTGGGCGCAGCACTGGTTCGCCTTCGTGCGCATCGCGCATCGCCTGGTATTGAAGCGCCGCGCAACCGGCAACGACACCGCTGCCGTTTGAGTCCTTTCAGAGTCCATTCAGAGTTCATTCTGAGTCCATTGCGGATTCTCTCGAGCACGCGCTCCGCCCCGCCGCCCACTTCCGCCGGCGGCGTGTCCCTTGGTTTATGCTGTGCACGTTCGTGCGCACCTCCAGTGCCCCACCAGCATGCCAGGCCGGCGCGCGGCGCATTTTTCCTGTCCATCGTTCCGTTCGCAGGCATTGGCTCGCATGAATGATCTGTTGCGCTCGTTTGGGCGTGCACTCGCAAGCGCGGTGCATCCGCGCATGCTCTGGCTGACCTTCAAACCGTTTATCGTCGCGACGGTCGGCTGGGGCTTGCTCCTGTGGTTCTGCTGGCAGACGGTGACCGGCGCGACCCGCACGTGGCTCGACGACTGGTCTTTCACCGCCACGCTTTATCATCTGTTCGACGTGCTCGGTTTCTCGACGCTGCACGCGGTCATCGCGCCGTTCATCGTAATTGCAATGGCGATCCCGTTGATCGTCGTCACGGTGCTGCTGCTGATCGCCATGCTGTCGATGCCGGCCGTGATCCGCTTTCTCGCGGCGCGCCAATTCGCCGGGCTGGAGATACGCCGCGGCGGAACATGGTACGGTAGCCTCGGTCAGGCGCTCTGGACCACGCTGCTGTGTCTCGTGCTGCTGATCGTCACGTTGCCGCTGTGGCTCGTACCGCCGTTCTTCGCGCTGATTCCTCCGCTGCTGTGGGGCTGGCTCACGTATCGGGTGATGACCTACGACGCGCTCGCGTTGCATGCGACGCGCGACGAGCGGCGTGAACTCGTGCGGCGCCACCGCTTGCCGCTGCTGCTGATCGGCGTCGTGAGCGGCCTGCTAGGTTCGCTGCCGACGCTGCTGTGGGCGTCGTCGGTATGGCTGATCGTGCTGTTCCCGGTGATTACCACGGTGACGATCTGGATTTACGCGTTCATCCTCGTGTTCTCGGCGCTATGGTTCGGCAACTACTGCCTGCGCGCGCTGCAGCGTATGCGGGCGGAAGCGTCTGGCGGCGCGCGCGAGGTCGCGCCGGTTCCCTATTGATCAAACGAAAGAGGCGGCAATGGCATTTGGCGTCATCATCATCGGCGATGAAATCCTGTCGGGCAGGCGCGTCGACAAGCATCTACCGAAGGTCATCGAGTTGCTCCGGGCGCGCGGGCTGTCGCTCGGCTGGGCGGAGTACATCGGCGACGATCCGGAGCGCATCACGGCGACGCTGCGTCGGACGTTCGCGTCGGGCGACATCGTTTTCTCGACGGGCGGCATCGGCGCGACACCTGACGACCACACGCGCCAGTGCGCGGCGGCCGCGCTCGGCGTGCCGCTCGAGCTGCATCCGCAGGCCGCGAAGCTCATCCAGGAGCGCATCCGCGACATGTATCCGGCGACTTCAACGACACCGCTGGATCTGAACTCGCCCGAGAACCGGCATCGCCTGAACATGGGCACGTATCCGCAGGGCGCCGACATCATTCCGAACGGCTACAACAAGATTCCGGGTTTTTCGATCCGCCAGCACCATTTCGTGCCGGGTTTCCCGGTGATGGCCTGGCCGATGATCGAGTGGGTGCTGGACACGCAGTACGCGCATCTGCATCACACCACGCCGCACGCCGAAAAGTCGCTGCTGGTGTTCGAGCTGCCGGAGTCGCGCGTAACGCCGCTGATGGAGAAAATCGAGCGGGATTTTCCGGGCGTGCGGGTGTTCAGCCTGCCGAGCGTCGGGGATGCGGAGCGCGGCGGCGTGTATGCGCGGCATCACATCGATCTCGGGGTGAAGGGTGAGCCGGAAGCCGTCGCCGCGGCTTTCGTGAAGCTGCGCGAAGGGGTGCATCTGCTCGGTGGCGACATCGTCGAGCCTGAAGTCGCGGCAGCGGCGGCGGCCGCCACGGGTAAGCCGCGAAGCTGAGAACGCGACAGCGGTTCGCGCCTGAGGGTCGGGTTGGCGCGAGCCGCGACATCGTAGTGTCACAACCCGCGCCGACGATGCAATCAGTGCGTGGTCGGCGCGTCCTGTTTCGATTAGCCTGCCTCAGCCCCCGCTAGACAGGACTTGCGCATGTGACGACAGTGCGCCAGTCCGCCATCAGGCGCCGATCCACGGCAAGCCGCGAAAACACCATCCCGACACCGTCTTCCGATGCCCCTGGCCGTCCTTGTCGCCTTCGAAGCCTTCCAGCAGGTCGTACGCCTTCGTGAAGCCGGCCTGGGTCGCGGCGATCGCGGCGAGCTTCGAGCGCGCGGCGCTGCGGCACAGGAACAGCACGGGCGTGTCGGGCGAGGCGACCTGCGCGAGTTGCTGCATGAACTCCTGATTGGGCACGGCGCCCGGATAGCGCGTCCATTCGACATGCGCGTATTGGCCATCACCGATCACCGGCCGGCCGACCCAGTCGAGTTCGGCGCGGGTACGGACGTCGACGAGACGCGTGCGCGGATCGAGTTCCAGCAATTCGAACGCCTCGGCCGGCGATACCGCGCCCGCGTAGGGCAATTGGTTCTCGGCGCGACGGGCGTCCGCCTTCGCGTAAAGCTGTTCGAGCGTGCTCATGAGCGTCAATCTCCTTCGGACCAAATGATCATTCTAGCGCGCGGCAGGCACCGCGCAGACCTGGGTAGACTGGGCGTCGTGGGGCAGTCGCCGGGCGCTGTCCCAACCTCGATGCGCAAGTTTGGTGCGATTTTGCCCAGATGCACCAAAATGGAAGATAGCGCGTTTTCCAAAGCGGTGAATGCACGAAACTGGTGCACAAGGATGCTCGGGCGTTTCTGGGTAGCGCAGCCCGCGCTCCGCGCGTAGCCCGCAGACGTAAGCGCAGTAACGATGGGCGCCGAATTGGCTCATAGCGGGCCCAGAGGTGGCACACTATCTGCTTTATTGGTGCCGATCGATTGGTCCCGCAGAATTTTCCGCCTGCGACGCCGTATAAGTGGACGTTCCGGGACGGGTCAGCTAGATTGGGCGGCGGCTGAAATCCGCCGAAATTGTTAATCAGGAGATAGGTTATGAGTAAATCCGTGGCCGACGTCGTTCAACTCGTCAAAGACGAAGACGTCAAGTTTGTCGACTTCCGCTTCACCGACACGCGCGGCAAAGAGCAACACGTTTCGGTGCCGGTGTCGGCATTCGATGAAGACAAGTTCGAAAGCGGCCATGCGTTTGACGGTTCGTCGATTGCCGGCTGGAAGGGCATCGAAGCATCGGACATGTTGCTGGTCCCGGACGCGAACACGGCCTTCATCGACCCGTTCTTCGAAGAATCGACCCTCGTGCTGACCTGCGACGTCGTCGAACCGGCTGACGGCAAGGGCTACGAGCGCGATCCGCGCTCGCTCGCGAAGCGCGCCGAAGCGTACCTGAAGAGCTCGGGCCTCGGCGACACCGCTTACTTCGGTCCGGAACCGGAATTCTTCATTTTCGACTCGGTGCAGTGGAACACGGACCAGTCGGGCTGCTTCATCAAGATCGGTTCGGAAGAAGCACCGTGGTCGTCGGCGAAGGAATTCGAAGGCGGCAACACCGGCCACCGTCCGGGCACCAAGGGCGGCTACTTCCCGGTCGCGCCGGTCGACACGTTCCAGGACATCCGCTCGGAAATGTGTCTGCTGCTCGAACAGATCGGCATTCCGGTCGAAGTGCACCACCACGAAGTGGCAGGTCAGGGCCAGAACGAAATCGGCACCAAGTTCTCGACGCTCGTGCAGCGCGCGGACTGGCTGCAGCAGATGAAGTACATCGTCCACAACGTCGCGCACACGTACGGCAAGACGGCGACGTTCATGCCGAAGCCGGTCGTCGGCGATAACGGCTCGGGCATGCACGTTCACCAGTCGATCTGGAAGGACGGCCAGAACCTGTTCGCGGGCAATGGTTACGCAGGTCTGTCGGAATTCGCGCTGTTCTACATCGGCGGCATCATCAAGCACGCTCGCGCGCTGAACGCGATCACCAACCCGGGTACGAACTCGTACAAGCGTCTCGTGCCGCACTTCGAAGCGCCGGTCAAGCTGGCTTACTCGGCTCGCAACCGTTCGGCATCGATCCGTATTCCGCACGTGTCGAACCCGAAGGGCCGCCGTATCGAAACGCGCTTCCCGGATCCGCTGGCGAATCCGTACCTGTGCTTCTCCGCGCTGATGATGGCGGGTCTGGACGGCGTACAGAACAAGATTCACCCGGGCGAAGCTGCCGACAAGAACCTGTACGACCTGCCGCCGGAAGAGGATGCAAAGATCCCGACCGTGTGCGCCGGCCTCGACCAGGCTCTCGACGCACTCGACGCGGACCGCGAGTTCCTGACGCGCGGTGGCGTGTTCACGGATTCGATGCTCGACGCGTACATCGAACTGAAGACGGGCGAGCTGCAACGCTATCGTCAGTCGGTGCACCCGATCGAATTCGAAATGTACTACTCGCTGTAAGCGGCGATGGCGCTTCGCCCTTCACGCGGCGAAGCGCTTTGCCCGACGCTCGCGATCGGTCACGAAGGGACGGCGGCGCCGTCCCTTTTTCGTTAGGCCGTACGCACGGCCGGCCGCGCGCGGGCGACATGCATTGCGACGAATCACCAACAGGCCGCACTCCTGATTTATCACCATCTCCTACCGGCCACACTGCAAGATGGTTCTCAAGAATCTGATCAAGGCAAGGAAAGGACACGAACAGACGCTGTCGGATGACGTGCAGCTTGTGAGCTCTGGCTTGCTGCCAGGCTTCGAGGCGTTGCCCACCGTCGTGCTGGTGCTCGAGAAGCGCACGCTGCGCGTCGCGTTCGCGAATCCGTCGGCGGAGTCGATGCTGGAGATGTCGCGCAAGCAGCTTACGCAGATGGCGTGGCCGGACATCTTCTCGAATGCGGACGAACTGGTCGCGACGATCACCGCGATCGCCGCGCACCGTTTTCACGCGACGCATCTGGACGCCGTGCTCGAGCGTCCCGGCCACGAGCCGCTGCACGTGCATGCGATCGTCGGCTTTCTGGAAAGCGCGCAGGACTACGTGTTGCTCGAACTGTTCGAGAACGAGCGACATCTGCGCACCGACCGCGAAGAGCGCATCAACGACCTGACGGCCGTCAACAAGCATCTGATCCGCAATCTCGCGCACGAAATCAAGAATCCGCTCGGCGGCATTCGCGGCGCCGCGCAACTGCTCGAGTTCGAACTCGGCGAGCGTCAACGCGACGAGTTGCGCGAATACACCCAGGTCATCATCAAGGAGTCGGACCGGCTGCAGACGCTGGTCGACCGCCTGCTCGAACCGCACCGGCATCCGCATATCGTCGGCGACGTGAATATTCACGAGGTGTGCGAGCGTGTGCGTCAGGTGATTCTCGCGGAATTTCCGCGCGGCCTGACGATCGAGCGCGACTACGACGTCAGCGTGCCGGATCTGCGCGGCGACAAGGAGCAGCTGATCCAGGCGCTGCTGAACATCGTGCGCAATGCGGCCGAGGCGTTGCGCGAGCGGATCTCGCAGGGCGATGCGCGCATCGAGTTGCGTACGCGCATCGCGCGGAAGGTCACGATTTCAAAACGCCTGTGCAAGCTGGCATTGGACTTGCATATCGTCGACAACGGCCCAGGCATTCCGGAAGAGATTCGCGACCGCATTTTCTATCCGCTCGTATCGGGGCGCGAGGACGGCAGCGGTCTCGGTCTAACGCTTGCGCAGACCTTCGTGCAGCAGCACGAAGGTCTGATCGAGGTGGACAGCCGGCCGGGCCATACCGAGTTTCAGATTCTGCTGCCGCTCGACCTCTAGATACCACAAGCACCTCAAGACTTCTGACCGAACCATATGAAGCCGATCTGGATAGTAGACGACGATCAATCAATTCGCTGGGTGCTCGAGAAAGCGCTGGCGCGCGAGAACTTCGCGACGCGCAGCTTCGCCAACGTGCGCGAAGCGTCGGCCGCGCTCGATCACGACAGCCCGCAGGTGCTGGTCTCCGATATCCGCATGCCCGGCGGCTCCGGGCTGGAGCTGCTGCAAACCGTCCGCGACAAGGTGCCAGGCTTGCCGGTCATCATCATGACCGCGTTCTCGGATCTCGATAGCGCGGTGGCCGCATTCCAGGGCGGTGCGTTCGAGTATCTGGCGAAGCCGTTCGATGTCGATAAGGCTGTCGAGCTGATTCGCCGCGCGGTCGACGAAAGCATGCGTGGCGAGCAGACGTGGGACGAGCGCGTCGCCGAAGCGCCCGAGATGCTCGGCCAGGCACCCGCGATGCAGGACATGTTTCGCGCGATCGGTCGCCTGTCGCATTCGGCGGCCACCGTGCTCATTACCGGCGAATCAGGCACCGGGAAGGAACTGGTCGCGCGTGCGCTGCACCGACATAGCCCACGCGCGAACGGCCCCTTCATCGCGTTGAACACGGCCGCGATTCCGAAGGATCTGCTGGAGTCCGAACTGTTCGGTCATGAGCGTGGGGCGTTCACCGGCGCGCAGGCGATGCGCCAGGGACGCTTCGAACAGGCCGAGAACGGCACGCTGTTTCTCGACGAAATCGGCGACATGCCGTTCGATCTGCAGACGCGTCTGTTGCGCGTGCTGTCGGACGGACAGTTCTATCGCGTGGGCGGCCACAATCCGCTGCGCGCGAATGTGCGCGTGATCGCGGCGACACACCAGAATCTCGAAGCGCGCGTGCGGCAGGGGCTGTTTCGCGAGGACCTGTATCACCGTCTGAACGTGATCCGCTTGCGCTTGCCCGCGTTGCGCGAGCGTAGCGAGGACATTCCTCTGCTGACGCGACATTTCCTGCAGAAGAGCGCGCGTGATCTCGGTGTCGAACCGAAGCGCGTGTCCGACGAGGCGCTCGCGTATCTGGCGTCGCTGCCGTTTCCGGGCAACGTGCGGCAACTCGAGAATCTCGCGAACTGGCTCACGGTGATGGCGCCCGCGCAGACGATCGAAATCAAGGATCTGCCGCCCGATCTCGGTCCCGCGCACGGCGGCGGGAGCGAGCCCGGTGCGGGCGCCGCCGCAGGCGCGACGACGGATGGCGCCGCGACGACCAATGCGGGATTCACGGTCGGTGCGCCGCTCGCTGGCGCGAACGCCAGCACGCTCGTGCATCCGGTCGGTGCGGGCGGTGCGTCGGTCGCCACCGCGCTGAGCGCATGGGAAGGCGGCCTGCGCACCGAAGTCGCGCGCATGCTGCGCGAGAACGCGGCCGACGTGATGGACGAACTCGCGCGCCGCTTCGAAGCGGCCGTGATCCGCGAGGCGCTCGACTTCACGCGCGGCCGCAAGGTCGAGGCGGCCGAGCGGCTCGGTATCGGGCGCAATACGATTACGCGCAAGATTCAGGAGCTCAATCTCGAGCCTTGATGCGGTCGTATTGAGCGATCCTGCATCGCAGGCGAGGGCGGCTTAGGCCGCCTTCGTCGTTTTTGCATCGCGCGTTGCGGCAAACCGGCAACTGTCGTGCACGAGGCATAATCAACGCTGTTCCGATCCGACAGCCGACGATGCCAGCTTCTCCCGCTTCTCCCGCCCCGTTCGAGTGGCCGCTTTCCCCCGATCCTTTCCTGTCGCTCGAAGAGCTGTACGACACCGACGCACTCGCATGGGTCGACGCGCAGAATGCGCGCACCCGTGCGGCGTGGTGCAGCGGCGCGTCGTTCGACGCGCTCAGACGCCGGCTCGCCGATGCCTATCTGCCGCGCGAGCGCCCGGTGATTCCTGATCGCTGGAAGGACTGGGCCTACGATCTGTGGCAGGACGCGAGCAATCCGCGCGGCATCTGGCGACGCACCGCGTGGGCCGCATGGCGCGCCGGCGCGCCGGTGTGGCAGAACCTGCTCGACTTCGACGCGCTCGGCGCGGCCGAAGGCACACCGTGGGTGTGCGTCGATCTCGACATCCTTTATCCGGACGGCGACCGCGCGCTGATCACGATGTCTCCGGGCGGCTCGGACGCGCTCGCCGTGCGCGAGTTCGATCTCGACGCGCGGCGTTTCATTGACGATGGTTTCGCGATAGCAAAGGCGGGCAAGCACACGGTGTCGTGGATCGATCGCGATACGCTGTACGTCGGCTGGGACAACGGGCGCAAGACGCTGACGCGTTCCGGTTATCCACGCGACGTGCGGCGCTGGACCCGTGGCACCGCGCTCGCCGACGCGCCCGTCGTGTTTCGCGGCGAGTTTGACGACATCGGCGTGGAGGCGAATTACGATCCGCTCGATCGCCGGCATACGGTGACGAGCAGCGTCGACTTTTTCGATTCGCACACCTATTACCTCGACCACGTCAGCGATGCCTGGCATCGTTACGAGGTGCCGTCGCATGTCGCGGTGGGGGCGTGGCAGGGCTGGCTGCTGCTAGAGCCACGGCTCGACTGGGACTGCGAGTGGGACGGCAATCGCGCGCGCTATCCTGGCGGCGCGCTGCTCGCGATTCGCGAGGACGCGTTTTTGCGCGGCGAGCGCGACGTGACGCCGCTTTTCACGCCGACACCGCTGACCTCGGCCTGCGACTGGACGCATACGCGCCATCATCTGATCGTGTCGTATCTCGACGACGTACGCGCCAAGACGCTGATCTGGACGCCTTCGCAGCGCGAGGACGGCACGTGGCACTGGCGCGAGCGCGTGTTTGCGGCGCGCGGCGATGCACAGGTCGATGTGTCGCCGGTCGAGTCGACGCTGAACGACGAAGTGTTCGTCGACACCGACGATTATCTGCAACCGCCTGCCTACTGGCTCTCCGATCTCGCGCGCGACGAGCCCGGCGAATGGGAGTTGCTCGACCGTTGGCCGACGCAGTTCGACGCGACGAGCGCTGCCGTGACGCGCGGCCATGCGGTATCGGCCGATGGCACGCGCATACCGTACACGGTGATTGGGCCGAAGGAAGCACTGTCATCGCCGGGCGATCGACAATCGACGCGTCCGTGTCTGCTGAGCGGCTACGGCGGCTTCGCGATTCCGCTGTTGCCGAGCTATCTGACGGGGCAGGGCATCGGCTGGCTCGAACGCGGCGGCGTGTACGTGGTCGCACATATTCGCGGCGGCGGCGAGTTCGGCACGCGCTGGCACACGGCGGCGCAGGGAGAAAATCGCCAGCGCGCGTTCGATGATTTCATCGCGGTCGCCGAAGCGCTGATCGCGAGAGGCGTGACGAGCGCCGCGCAGCTCGGCATTCAGGGCGGCAGCAACGGCGGTCTGCTGGTGGCCGCCTGCATGGTGCAGCGGCCGGAGCTATTCGGCGCGGTCGTGTGCGAGGTGCCGTTGCTCGATATGAGCCGATATCACCTGCTGCACGCGGGCGCATCGTGGATCGACGAGTACGGCGACCCGGACGAACCCGATGAAGCGCGCACGCTCGCCGCGTATTCGCCGTATCACAACCTCGCGGCGGGCGTCGCGTATCCGCCGGTGCTATTCATGACGTCGACCGCCGACGATCGCGTGCATCCCGGCCACGCGCGCAAGATGGCCGCGCGCATGCAGGCGCTGGGCGCGCAGAACGTGTGGTACCGGGAGAATACGGAAGGCGGACACGGCGGCTCCGATGAGCTGGAGCAGGCCGAGCATGATGCGATGGTGTTCGAGTTCTTGTGGGGTGTGCTGGGCGACGCTTAAAGCAATAGGGGAGCGAGGCCGCACTGCCTCGCTTCGTGCCTGTGTTCCGGATCAACCGAGCTGCGCGAACACCGGCGCGTGATCCGACGGCTGATCCCATTTGCGCGGCACCTTGTCGATGTCGCACGCCTTGCAGATGTCGGACAGCGCCTTCGACAGCAGGATGTGATCGATGCGCAACCCCGCGTTGCGACGGAACGCCATCATCCGGTAGTCCCACCACGAATAGATCTTTTCCTGCTGCTCGAACTGGCGGAAGGCGTCGAGCAGACCGAGGCCGATCAGCCGCACGAACGCGGCGCGCTCTTCGGGCGACACCAGATTCTGACCTTCCCATGCCTTCGGGTCGTGCACATCGCGATCTTCGGGCGCAATGTTGTAGTCGCCGAGCAGCGCGAGCTTCGGATGCAGTGTCATCTCGGTTGCGAGCCAGTCGTGCAGCGCGTCGAGCCAGCGTAGCTTGTACGCGAACTTGTCGGTGCCGGGCGCCTGGCCGTTGGGGAAATACGCGGAGATGATGCGCACGCCGTCGACGGTCGCCGCGATCACGCGCTGCTGCGGGTCCTCGAAACCGGGGATGTTGCGCACGATGCTGGTTTCGTCGACGTTCAAACCTTCGCGCACCAGAATGCCGACACCGTTATACGTTTTCTGACCCGCGTACCAGCTTCGATAGCCGACCGCCTCGAGTTCGGCGCGCGGAAACTTTTCGTCGGGGAGCTTCAGTTCCTGCAGGCACAGCACGTCGGTGCCGCTGCTCGCGAGCCAGTCGATGACGTGCTGCTGGCGGACTTTGAGGGAGTTGACGTTCCAGGTGGCGATTTTCACGAAAATATCCGGTGCGTGCGTGATGAGAGCGAGGCCGATTATAGCGGGGGCCTCGCCGGTCAAAGTCGGCGACATTCTACTTGCTGTGTGCGTCGCGCCATGCGTGGAATACGAGGCTGCCCCGCATGTCTTGCGCTCACGGCGCATGCTCATGCGTGTTCATCGGGGCTCGAATCTCATCGCGACGACGTCGTTCGATAAATGTTCTGCGCATAGGTTTGACGTTTTGCTAGCAAGCTTATATAATCTTTTTTCTCTGACGCGGGGTGGAGCAGTCTGGCAGCTCGTCGGGCTCATAACCCGAAGGTCGTAGGTTCAAATCCTACCCCCGCAACCAAAGCCTAGTAAGGCTTTCCGCGATTCAGGCCGCTTCGGGAATGAAGCTTTTCTTCGAAATTTGGGCGCTATGTGGGCGCCAGCCGCCAGAATCCGGCAAAACACCGTCGCACCATCAAACCCGCCCTCGAGCGGGTTTTTTGTTTTCTCGGCCTGTACGGCTTCGCACCCATTCCCTTCCCCAGCCGTACCGAGCGCACGGCGGCCTGCATTCAACTGATCGAGTCAAGGCCTTATGAGTAAGTGTTCGGCTAGGAGCCGTCATTCGTCGTGGCCCACTAACGGACACTTCTCGGCAACTCTGCCTTGCTAAGCGGCGGCTCGAGGGCAAAGTTGCCCCTGTCTCTCAAATCTCGGACTCAATGAACCGAAGCTGATGCACTTCCTACAGCGCTGGTTCCAAGGCAAGAACTCAAACGATCTTCGAACGAGCGATATATACTTCCCGGCGTCGGGTTTTGTCAGTACGTCATCAAGAATAAGGACAAGAAAAAATGTCTGAGGCTTCGAACACTGCCCTCGGCGGGGCTGCATCAATAGTAGAGCACTTTAGTATCGAGGGACTGTACGGCTACCGTACAGTGACCCTCACCTCTCAATATGCCGCGACGATCTTAATAGCAAGGAACGGCGCGGGAAAAACGACCCTTCTCGGCGCACTGGACGCTTTTTTGAAAGGCGAATTTTATAGATTAGCCAGTCTTCATTTCACTTCAATCAAGTGCAAACTTAGAGATGTCAAAAGCGTCCTTGAAATTTCGCGAGACGATGTTCGGGCTATCGCAAGCACTCCAGCTAACGAGCGGCTTCATAAGCTCGCGGCCGGAATTAATTCAAGTCCGAGCGAGCTTTACGACTTTATAAACTCGGACTATATCAAAAGGCTTTCAAGCGGCGATTACGTTCGTTATGGTGAAAACGACGTATACGACAAACTAATTAGATTCTTTCGGCACGATAGCGATAAAATAGTCAACGCAGCCACGGCGATAATTTCGTCTATCGAAGAATCTCATCCAAACATCGCTCATATCAGAAAAGTTTTGAACGATACCTTTGCCGGGATGGAAATCGTTTATTTGCCTACGTATCGCCGCATCGAGTTGCCATTACCTTCCGAAAATTCGGATCGCGGCAGCCAATTCGGTCGCAGGAAGAGTGTATCGGAAATACTTAACATACCTCGCACCGGCATATATTCTGGCGATATTCAATTTGGATTGGCCGATATCTCTGAGAGGCTTGCTTGGTTAAACGAGCGTCTTGTTGGCGAGGCGAATCGTGGTTACAGCAAAATCAGTGCAGACATTATCAATGAACTCATTGCCGGTGAACTCGACCGGGATGATTTCGATGTGGTAGAGCGTCCCAGTAAAGAATCGTTGAGACTTTTTTTCTCTCGGCTGAAATCCGCCAGAAGGAATTTCTTCAGCGAAACCGCTATGCCTACCGTTGACCGTATTTATGACAGTGATATTTCGTCTGAGTCAAACAAATTTTTGACATACTTTTTGGGAAAACTGAATCAGGTAATAAAGGCAACCCGCGAAATCGATTTGATGGTCGATAATTTTGTTCTTTCATGCAATCGCTATCTATCTGGCGAAGATCCGAGCACGGACATTGAAAACAATAAAAACAAAGTGCAGAAACATCGGACGGGTGACGGAAAAATATTGACTGTGGATCGAAAGGCGCTAGCCGTGAAAGTTGAAAGCGTGTCGCCTCGCAGAAAAATATCCATCGAATCATTATCGTCGGGCGAAAAGCAAATGATTTCGCTGTTCGCGAAATTATATCTCTATCCGGGAAATAAAATCATCCTGATTGACGAACCAGAGCTTTCAATGTCGATTGACTGGCAACGAAAGATTCTCTTGGACGTGCTTGCGGCACCGTCGTGTAGCCAAGTCATTGCGATTACGCACTCTCCTTTCATTTTCGACAACCAACTCGAACCGTTCGCAAAGCCTCTGTCGGTGAAAGTCGATCCAAACGCACGGAGTGACGACCCGACAGACAACGAGGATGATTCGAATGACTGATTACCAATGCGAAGAGTACGCAGAGGAAGCACTTCTTGAGGACATGAGGAAATCTCGAGACGTGGCAGCAGTTCTAAAGACGCGCCTAGCTCAGCTAAAGTCGGGGGCGCCGGACGTCCCAGTCTTTGCATTTGAGGGACCCGACGACAAGTTTGTTTACTATGCCTGGGTTGGCCGAATCGATCGAGACCTGCGGTATGAGCCGTTTATATGCAACGGCAAAGCCGGCGTATTGGAACTTCGCCGGATGGTTCGGCGAGACTTGGATGACATTGGTAGAGGGGTTTACTTTTTTGTCGACAGAGATTTTGATGATCTTCGCGGTGAAGATGCTTCGGATGATCTGTTCATGACTGACAGATACTCAGTCGAAAATTATTTAGTAGAAGAAGATGTGCTTGATGAACTACTGAAGAATGAGTTCCATTGTCATGGCGGCGCCAAGGAAAGAGAGAAAGCATTGGAGTTGTTTGCGACCATGTACGCGGAATTTTTGGCGGTAACGCGGTCCGTGAATTATCGATTATATGTCGCTCGTACGCTTCGCATCGAGCTCACCAAGCGCCTGCCCGAGCGAGTAGGACCGCTTGCTCGTGTGACTCTCGATAGCGTGACGTCCACAGATGCGTCCGCACAGGACTTAGTGCAAATGGAACGAGAACCATCTGCCGAAGAATATGACTCCTGCGCCACAACCTTTGATGAGCTGCACTCCAAGGATCGATATCGAGGAAAGTTCGGTCTCTTCTTTTTTAATAAGTGGCTAGAGCATTTGGTGAAAGACAGGAATTCGGAAGAACCGGGGTACTTTACGACCTTGGTGGGCGAACACAAGGCAAACTTTAGCCTGCTTACACTCGGAACCCTAGCTGGAAAGAGCAAGATGCCAGTCGGTTTTGTCGAGTTTTTGGGTCGAGTCACCCGAACTGAGCCACTCCCAAGAGCAGCCTGACTTCCTCCCTGTCCAAGGCCATTTGATTCTTGGCGGGATTGCAAGTGAGCACCGGATTGCATGCCGGTGCGGTGTGACTCCAAGCCGCACCGCGCCGGGGTCAGGCGGGGTCATTATTCGCCATCCGCCTACAAAATTCACGCCAGCGCGACCCGCATTCGCGAAAGCGTGAGCCGGCGTTAGGTGTTTTTGGCCTCCTCCGGTCAGGCCCGAATACCCCCCGGTGTCAGGTGCGACGCCAACACGCCGCCTTGCGCGCCGTGCGGTTTGTCTTCCGTGCCAGGCCAGCGCTCATTTCCAGATCATGCCAGCGTGCCCGTTGTCGCGGCCAGGAGCGCGGGCCGTACCGTTCGCCTGGCGAGCACCGCGTGACCTGTCCGGCTTTGTCGCCGGCAAGGTGATTTCGACGCCGGTGTCCGTCTCGAACGACAAACGCTCGCCGTCGCCCTCGCCGTCGTCGACAGGCACGATCAGCGATGCGCGTACCACGCGCGTAGCGGAGCCGATCTCCGCGATCAGCGCGAGCGGCAACGCCCTCACCGCTTCAAGATCGGTCAGCCGGTCGACGGGCTCGTCGTCCCCGGCCCGGCCGGCCAGGACCACGCGGGCCAGTACCGCGAGCATTCCCTGATCGTTTGCCGCATCGTACCGGAGGAACCTTCCAGGCTTGATGCGCCCGTTGCCGTTGTTTGCCATTGCCGTTGTCTCCGCTTATGCCACGAGGCGAACCCGGCGCGAGTCGACAAGCGCCTCCTGTTGCTCGCCGGTATGCGACCACCAGTAAACGCCGACATCGATCGCAAGCACGTCGACGATCGCCTCGCGGTGCGGCGCGAGCAACGCGGCAAGTTCGAGCGCGCGCGGCGATGCGTCGCCGGCCGGTTTGCCGTTCAGCAAATCAAGCACGGCCCACTCCAGCCGGGACGCCTCGCGTTGTCTTGCGCGTTCGGCGAGACGCGTCGCCTCGTCGTCGCCGTAACAGGCGCAGTGGCCAGTAGCACAGGTACAGTCGGTCATGGCGACGCCTCCTCAGTTCGCACAGGGATAGGGGACCGCCAGCGTGCGGTGATTGCCGTCGCTCAGCACGAGCAACGCGACCCACTGCGCGCGCGTGTTGTCGCGGTCGATCAGGATCGAATCGACATTGAGCCCGCGATTGGCGCACGGCATGCCGAGCACGGCGGCGGTGATCGCGCTCACGTCAGGCGCAAGTCCGAAGCAATCTCCGGATCGCACGGCGGCCAGTACGGCGCGCTCCAGCTCGTCGACGCGGCGATAGTAGTCACGTTGCGCGCGCATGGCGTCGGCGTTCAGTGCGGTTTGCATGGCGGTCCCCTTACGCGCTCGGCGTGCGTTTCGTCTTCGCAACCGGCCGGATCGCTGCGGGCACAACGTCGGAGACCATGCCGGCGGCGGCCGGCTCGCACTTTCTCCAGCCGATATAGAGAACGCCGCGCACGGACGTTAAATTTTCCTGAAAGCACGAATGCAATTCGATGCCACCGTCGCCGTCATCGGCGGCAATGACGGCCGCGTCCGACGCGCCAACAAACGCGCCGGCTTCGCTCAATAGGACCAGCGACGGCACAACCCACGCAACGGCGCCCGGCGGAACGGCCGTCGAGGTCACGCACGGAAAGCCGAACAGCAGTCCGCCGGTGCGCGCGTTGAGCGTCGACGCGTCGGCCGCGCCGGAGGCGTTCAGCGCCGGTGTGGTCCACGGCGAAACGATCAACACGAGCTCGGCGCCATACTCCTCCGGCAATGTCGAGAGCGCGGCGGCGACGTCCTCCCCAGCGTTGCCGCTCCCCGGTATCGTGCTCGCGGCGTCGACCAGTGACGGCGGCCGCGACGCGTCTCCGCCCGCGCCGTCGAACAGCGAAGCATCAAGCCGGCGGATCAATGCGTTCTCGACGCAACGCCGGATAATCGCATCCGCGCGCGGTCCGGCGTGCTTGACAAACTCCGCGCTAAAGGTCACGAGACCGCCTATTTTCGTGACGGGAATCTGGTTGACCACGAACGGATCGACGCCTTGCAATGCCGGGACCGGCATAGCCTCCGCGATCCAGAATCCAACCGCCTCGTCGCTCGCGCGCATGGTCGCGTCCTCGAATCCAACGCGGGTAAACGGCGCGATACCTTCGATCCGGCCGACAACCGAACGCCGGAGCACGACGTCAGCCAGCGCTCGCGCAAACGAGTCTGGCGGCTCGATCGCGGCGCTCGTCGTGAGCACCGAGGCGCGCTCGACGAGCGCGATTGCCGGATCGTTCGCACCGTATTGCTCGACCAGCCAGGCGCGCGCGGCGGCCGGAGCATTCCCGCTAACGGCGAGCGCGCGGCCGGCGCGAATGACGGCCAGGGCATTACCGCTCGCGGTGTAGCTCGCTTCAATCGATACAGGCATGGCACGTCTCTCCGGTCGTCATTCCCTACGCGGAGCATCCACCACGCCGGCGGGGCTTTCCAGCGCAAACGGAACGAACGGAACGGATGGAACGAATGAAACAGCCGGATCAGTTCGCGGCCCCGATCTCGCCGTCGACGAGCAACGCGGCAATTTGAGTGATCGAATACCATCGCCGGCCGTTCAGCACACGTGCGGGCCGGATCGGGCCGGTGCCTTCCCAGTACCACCGCGACAGCGTGCTTGGCGACACGCGTAGCGCGCGGGCCGTTGCCCTTTCACTGAATTCGTCGAACAGCGTATCGTGGTCGAAACCTTCGTCGGCGGCCCACACACGCAACGTCGCGGCGACTTCGTCGATCCTCTCGTCGCGGGTGCGCATGAGTCACTCCGTGAGTTAGAAGATTTTTGGGGAAGATTGAAGATTTCGGTTTTTATCGAACTCAAAATCTTCTAATCTTCTAATCTTCTCTTCGAAAGAGAGAGCCCATGAAAGAAAGACTCACCCCCTTAGAACAACTTTGAAAATCTTCTAATCTTCTCCTTCTTCTCTCTGGATAAGGCTTTGCCGGGGGCATACGGGTTTTCCTTTATGGGAGAAGATTTGAAGATTAGAAGAATCCGAGTTCGTGAAAAACCGAAATCTTCGATCTTCGCCCGAATTCTTCTCCTTCACGGTCGAGCCGTTACGGCATGCGCCAGAACCACGGTCCGTCCTTCACCCCTGGTTGCTTGTACACAATCACGCCAAGCGCTTTTTGCGCTCTCGTTATGTCTTTCCATTCGTGACCCGCGCCCATTACCTCTTTCTTGACATCGGTCGTCCTCTTCGGCCCGTCGGCCAGAATGCCCTTCAGGAAATTTTCATGTTCCGCCTGTTCAACGAGTTTTTCCTGAACTTCGGCATCAACCGCAGCAACGATATCTTCTGGGCTCATATTGAGATAACCGCCCCAATTGATGCGCTGGGTCGGTATATCGCCTTTTACAATCACCTGTTCAACAGTGAAAGCGAAGCCGCCCCATTCAGGCGCAATATTCGTTTTCGACCGCGCCATAACGTGAGAGCCGGTTTCGGGGTTATGGGCAAATGCGATCGTCATACGCGGCACGGCTCCGAATGCCTGAGAGCCGATAAACCGGTCTACGACCCGTTGCCCTTTCGAGCCTTTCGAAAAGTGCGTGATGCCGGTGATATTGGCGTTGGTGCGCTCGCCCATATCGAGAAGCGGCTGCAACCCCATGCGAACCTCATTCGCGCGGTGCATGTCGCCAGAAATAGCGCTTAACAGCGGATCGATAATCACCATGCCAACGTCATGTCCGGCCATAGCCGCTTCGAGTTGGAGCATGTCGCGCGCCGGGTCGAAAGATGTCGCTTTACCGTCCACCGTTTTGGCCTTCACGTAAAAGACGCGCGAAAGGTCGGCACCGGCCGCAATCAGGCGCGGCGCTAACGTGTCTGCGATGTTATCTTCGCCGGACCATGTGACAACATCACGCGGCTTGTCGCAAAGCGTGCCGTCCGGCCACGCGCCGCCCCGTGAGAGCGTCGCCGCCCAGTCGAGCGCGCAAGTTGTCTTGAATGCACCACTTGCACCGGCAAGAAGCGTCAGTTTTCCGCGTGGTAAAAAATCAGGCCACAACCATTCAATCTTCACGGCTTTAACCTCCGAAAACGGCAACAGTTCTACGGCGGCTTCGTTCCGCTTCGCATCGGCCGCGACGGCGGCATCTGACTTCGCTTCGCGAGCCTTCGCGGCCTTCGCTTCGGAATTGGCCAGTTGCTCGCGCCGGTTGCCGCTGTGCTCGATCAGGTTGGCGTACGTCGCCGCATCGATACTTCCCGGCACGTCACGTTCGGCGTTCATAACTCACCCCGATTCGCGCGGGCGCGCAACGCTTCGAGCAATGAGACACGCGCGTTCGCCTCGATCCATGCGCGATGTTCGGCCCACTCGGCCTCGCTCATTCGCGCACGGCACCGTTCGAGTTCACGTGCAATGCGAGAGTCGAAGTAGCGCTCAAGCGCTTGCGCGTCGGCGAAGCGCGGCGCGTCGTAGTCGGCGCATTGTGCGTTTGGCGCGCTCGCAACAGCGGGTTCTTTTGTTGGCCTCATCTGAACGCGACTCGCACCATACCGGCGCTTTACCGGGCTAGCACGGTAAGTCTGGTTGATCGTCATGGCGCGCTCGATACGCTGGGACAGTCCGGCGCGGCCCGGTGTCTTGCCGGGTGTGATGCGCGATGGGTAGAATCGTCTTGCATTTGTTCATTCGGGCCGCCTTCAGCGCGGCCCTTTTCTTTCTGGTTCATGCCGGCTCCAGTTTTCGAATGCGAACGCTCGCCGCGCGCAACGAATGCGCACGACAAATGTCTTCGGTTCTTTCTGGTTCCCAGGCGCGGGATAACGGTCGGTTTGCTACAGCCACGACCGTGCGACTGTGTGTTGCGGCTACGGCGTGTTACGCGGTCGTCGCTTCGGCTTCGGTGCCGCGTTGGCGCACCGTCATGCGCGTTTCCCACTCGCGCGCGGCCTCGATCGTAATCACGACATGCCGCCCAAGTTGCAACACATCCGGGCCGCGACCGTCACGGCGCATACGATAGAGGAGCCCCCGTTCAATCCGATAGCGCTCGCAGAACTCCTTAACCGTGAGTACGTGCCGCGTGTTCTCCGTTTGCGTTGTCGTTTCCGTATGTTTCATTTGCACTCCTCACGTGTCTGGTTGCTTATGAAGTCCATTACCGCGCGAACGTGGAACGGCCGCAAGCGATTTATCGGCGGCCGGTCGTCATGGCGGCGCGCGGAGCGAACCGCAGAGGAGATCAAAGAACGTCAATGAACAGCAAGGAACGCTTGCTAGTGAGAGGTCAGCGGCGCACAAACCAGGGAAAATCCTTATCTCTCGGCGGCCAGTTTCGCGCCCTTGCGCTTGGCCTTTTCACGGCGCGGTGCGTTGAACGCCCGTTCGACGGCGTCGTGGAGGTGATCGGGCGACAGGTGTGCATACCGCAAGACGGTCTTGATGTCGCTGTGCCCGAGCAACGCGCGCACGCGATTCAGGTCAACGCTGTTCTTGACGAGTTGGGTCGCGTAATCGTGCCTTGTGTCATGAAAACGAAAGTTCGTGATTTGCGCCGTTTCGAGTAGCCGATCCCAGGCGTTGCCGAAGTCGGTCAGCGCCTCGCCGGTTTCCACATTGCCAAAAACAAAACGCTCATGCGCCAGCGGTCGCCATGCCGTGAGGCATTCGAACAGTTCATCAGTAATCGGCACGTCGCGCCGCTCGTCGTCCTTCGTCACGGCCCGCCGGACGTGAATCGTGCGGTGTTCCATGTCGACGTCGTCCCATTCCAGGGCTAGGAGTTCACCCTTGCGGAGTCCCGTGTTCAGCGCGCATACGACGAGGGGTTGCAAGTGGTCGGTATAGCGCACCTGGCGCAACGACGGCAGCGCGGGGAGCTTGCGCATGCGGCGGTGCGCGATGGTCCGGTGTCGCGCGTCGCGGTTTGCCTCCTCGCGCGCCTCCATCGCCGCGTACAGGCGCTCGCGCTCGTCGGCTGACAGGTACCGCACGATCACGTCGGCCTTGCCGTTGCGCTCGACCTCTTTCGCCGGGTTTGAGGCGATGTGTCCGGCCTTGACCGCCACGCGGAGCAAACCTTGCAAGGCGTGGAGCCGGTTCGCGACGGTTTTCGGCTTGATGCTGGTTTTCATGGTGCGGGATTTCCAGCCCTCAAGCAACCACGGCGTGAACTCGTCAAGCGCGCGGTCGAGCAAGTCGGCAAACGATGAGCGGATCAGGGCCGCATTCGACAGGCTGATCCCGTTCGTTTCGAGGTATGCGGTGTAGTCGCCATCCAGAAACGCGCGAAGTGTGGGCACGCCGTGAGCGCGGCGGATGCTCTCGGCGCGGCGGCGTTTCTTTTCCTCGACCACGGCGGGCAAGTCCGCTTTCGTCGGCGTCTGTTCAAGCTCACGGCGGGCCGCCTCGCGCGCGTCGCTCGCGGTCATCGCCGGCCAGGTGCCGATCTTTTTGCGGCCCTCACTCCCGTCGGGTTTGTAATATTTGACCGTGAACTGAATCGTACCGGACGGCAACACGCGCACCTTGAACCCGGTCAGGTCGGCGTCGGCGAACTCCTGAAACTTGCCGGTCGCTTTCAGATTCCGGAGAAAGTCGCGGTTGATCGTGACCTTGTTTTTCATCAAAAACCTCGTTTGGGCGGAATTTGGGCGCGGCCGGCAAGAAACAGCCAGCAACACCAAGACCCAACTATACACGTAAGTTGTTGATTTGAAAGCGGTGAACAACATCGATGAACATCGGGACACATGCTTAATCGGGCTCATAACCCGAAGGTCGTAGGTTCAAATCCTACCCCCGCAACCAAAGCATTGTTGAAAGCCCGCATCGCGCAAGCCATGCGGGCTTTTTGACTTTCAGCGCTTCGTTTCGCTTGTGGCGCTCGCTGCGTTTGCCGCGCGCGCGTGAACAGACGCAACAGGATTCGCGCGCGATCGAAGCCTCTAACCCATCAGCGCTCCGCTCCAATCGCCCACTCCACCGCGGCCTGCGCATGCAAAGCAGTGGTATCGAACACAGGCAGAACCGAATCTTCCGGCTTGATCAGCAGCGTGATCTCCGTGCACCCGAGTATTACCGCCTGCGCGCCACGCGCGGCCAGATGTTCGATCACGCGTTGGTAGACCTTGCGCGACGCGTCGTCCACGTTACCGTGGCATAGCTCGTCGTAAATGATGCGGTGCACGTCCGCGCGTTCATCGTTATCAGGCACGAGCGTGTCGAGTCCATAGCGTTCGCGCAGCCGGCCCATATAGAACGTCTGCTCCATCGTGTAGCGCGTGCCGAGCAGGCCCACGCGCTCGACGCCCGCCGCGCGCAACGCCGCGCCGGTCGGATCGGCGATGTGCAGGAACGGCACCGTGATTGCCTGCTCGATCGATTCGTACACGCGATGCATCGTGTTCGTCGCAAGAATCACGAGATCGGCCCCACCGCGTTCGAGCTGGCGCGCGGCGTCGGCCATCTGTTCGCCGAGCGCTTGCCAGTCGCCGGCGCGCTGATTCGCCTCGATCGACGCGAAATCCACGGTCAGCAGCAGACTGCGTGCATTGTGATGACCGCCGAGCCGCACCTTCGCGTGGCGATTCAGCAGCCGGTAATACTCGCTGGACGACTCCCAGCTCATTCCGCCGATCACGCCGATCGTTTTCATCTGGACGCTCCGTCAATGCATGGCCGAAACGGCGAGTATAGGCGCGTCGCATCGCCCGCAGCCGATACGGATTGCGGCGCGTGCGCCGGTACGCATCGGCGCCCGCATTATTCTGGCGCCGATAGAATCGTAGCGAGTCCAAACGCGATCAACCGGAGCGAACATGGATCTGATCATCCGCCGCGCGGCGCTGCCGCGCAGTGCCGCACAGCTGTCCCCGCATCACCCGTTCCAAGTCGACATCGGCATCGCCGCGGGTCGCATCGTCGCGGTCGAACCGAACCTGGCCGCGAGCGCGCGCGACGAAATCGACGCGGCCGGTTCGCTCGTCACGCCGCCTTTCGTCGATCCGCATTTCCATATGGATGCGACGCTTTCGTACGGTTTGCCGCGCGTGAACGCGTCGGGCACGCTGCTCGAAGGCATCGCGCTATGGGGCGAGTTGAAGCCAGAGCTCACGCAGCAAGCGTTGATCGAACGCGCGATGCAATATTGCGACTGGGCCGTCGCGCGCGGCCTGCTCGCGATCCGCAGCCACGTCGACGTGTGCGATCCGCGTCTGCTCGCGGTCGAAGCACTCCTCGAAGTGAAGCGCCGTGTCGCGCCGTATCTCGATCTGCAACTGGTCGCTTTCCCGCAGGACGGTCTGCTGCGCAGCGCCGGCGCGTTCGACAACCTGAAGCGCGCGATCGGCATGGGCGTCGACGTGGTCGGCGGCATTCCGCATTTCGAGCGCACGATGGCCGACGGCGCGCAGTCGGTGCGCATGCTGTGCGAGTACGCGGCCGGGCAGGGTCTGCGCGTCGACATGCATTGCGACGAATCGGACGATCCGCTGTCGCGCCACATTGAAACGCTCGCGGCCGAAACCCATCGGCTCGGCTTGCACGGACGCGTCACCGGTTCGCACCTTACGTCGATGCATTCGATGGACAACTACTACGTGAGCAAGCTGTTGCCGCTGATGCGCGAGTCGGGCGTCGCGGCGATCGCCAATCCGCTCATCAACATCACGCTGCAAGGCCGCAGCGACACGTACCCGAAACGGCGCGGCATGATGCGAGTGCCGGAAATGTTGGCAGCGGGCATCACGGTCGCATTCGGCCACGACTGCGTGATGGACCCGTGGTACAGCCTCGGCTCGGCCGACATGCTCGAAGTCGCGCAGATGGGCCTGCATGTTGCGCAGATGACCAGCGTCGACGGCATGCACGCCTGTTTCGACGCGGTGACCGTGAACGCCGCGCGCATTCTCGGTCTGGAAGACTACGGCATCGCGCCCGGATGCGCGGCCAATCTCGCCGTGCTCGATGCGCGCGACGAGATCGAGGCGATCCGCCTGCGCGCCGCGCGGCTCGCGGTGGTGAGCCGGGGCAGGGTGGTGAGCCGCGCGCCGGCCGCGCGCGCGTCGTTATCGCTCGAAGGGCGGCCTGAACAGGTCGATTTCAAGCTGCATCGCGCATAGCGCGGTGTTTCGCGGATAAATGAAAAAACCGGCGGCCTGCTCGCGCAGACCGCCGGTTTTTCTATTGGCATCGCTCAGTGTGCGGCACCCGGCGCCATGCCGTTATGCCGCAGCAGCGCATCGATATTCGGCTCGCGGCCACGGAACGCCTTGAACGATTCCATCGCCGGACGGCTGCCGCCCACTTCGAGGATCTCGCGGCGATAGCGCATCCCGGTCGTCTGATCGAGCACACTGCCCGCGGCTTGCGCGGCTTCCTCGAACGCCGCATACGCATCGGCCGACAGCACTTCCGCCCACTTGTAGCTGTAGTAGCCGGCCGCATAACCGCCCGCGAAAATATGGCTGAACGTATTCGGCCAGCGCGAGAACGGCGCTTGCGGCACGACGTGGAAGCGTTCGTTGATTTCGCGCGCGAGGTCGTTGGCGCTCTTCGCACCGTTCGCATCGAAGCCGGTATGCAGTTGCATGTCGAACATCGAGAACACGATCTGCCGCAGCGTGCCGAGACCGCTCTGGAAGTTCTTCGCGGCTAGCATCTTGTCGAACAGATCACGCGGCAGCGACTTTCCGGTATCGACGTGCGAGGTCATGTCGGACAGCACGTCCCATTCCCAGCAGAAGTTCTCCATGAACTGCGACGGCAGTTCGACCGCATCCCATTCGACGCCGTTGATTCCCGACACGCCGAGCTCATCGACGCGCGTCAGCATGTGATGCAAGCCGTGGCCGAACTCGTGGAACAGCGTGATCACTTCGTCGTGCGTGAAGCAGGCGGGCTTGCCGCCGACCGGCGCTGAAAAATTGCACGTCAGGTACGCGACCGGCGTTTGCACCGCGCCGTGCGCGAGCTTATGACGGCCGCGCGCGTCGTCCATCCAGGCGCCGCCGCGCTTGCCTTCGCGTGCATACAGGTCGAGATAGAACTGCGCGACGAGGCCGCCGTCCTGATTCTCGACGCGGAAAAAGCGCACGTCCGGATGCCAGACCGCTGCCTCGTCGCGGCGGATGCGCACGCCGAACAGCGTCTCGGTTACCTTGAACAGACCCTTGAACACCGCGTCTTCCGGGAAGTACTGCTTCACTTCATTTTCCGAGAACGAATAGCGCTTCTGGCGCAGACGCTCGGCGGCGAACGTCATGTCCCACGGCTGCAGATCAGTCATGCCGAGTTCGCTCGCGGCGAATTCGCGCAGCTCCTTCCAGTCCTGCTCCGCATGCGGACGCGCGCGCGTCGCGAGGTCTTCGAGGAAGGCCATCACCTGAGCCGGCGATTCGGCCATCTTCGGCGCGAGCGACACTTCGGCGAAGTTGCCGTAGCCGAGCATCTGCGCTTCTTCGGCGCGCAGCTTCAGTTCGTCGGCGAGCACCTGGGTGTTGTCCCACTCGGTCTTGCCGTTGCCGTATTGCGCGCCGAGCTCGGACGCGCGGGTCACGTACGCGCGATACATGGCTTCGCGCATCGGACGGTTTTCCGAGTACTGCATGACCGGGAAATACGACGGGAAGTGCAGCGTGAACTTGTAGCCGGTCTTGCCGTCGCGCTCGGCGGCTTCCTTCGCGGCTTCGATCACGTCTTCGGGAAGGCCCGCCAGTTGCGCCTCGTTGCCCGCATCGACGATGTACGCATACGCGTTGGTCGCATCGAGCACGTGATCCGAAAACGCCTTCGACAGCGCCGCCTGGCGCTCCTGCAATTCCGCGAAACGCGGCTTCTGGTCTTCCGGCAGCTCGGCGCCGGACAGGCGGAAGTCGCGCAGCGCGTTGCTGAGGATCTTCTTGCGTTCGCCGTTCAGCGATGCAAACTCGTCGCTCGCGTTCAATGCCTTGTACTTCTCGTAGAGCGCGAGATTCTGGCCGACGCTCGACCAGAACTCGGTCACGCGCGGCAGGTTGTCGCCGTACACGGCGCGCAGCTCGGGCGTATCGGCGACGGCATTCAGATGGCCGATCACGCTCCACGCGCGCGACAGCGGCTCGGTGGCGCGCTCGACCGGTTCGACGACGTCGGCCCACGACGCGGGCGTGACCGGCAGCGCGGCACGCTCGACGGCGGCCGCCGCGTCGGCGAGCAGCACGTCGAGGGCGGGCGTCACATGCTCGGGTCGGATGGAGCCAAAGCGCGGCAGATCGGAAAAATCGAGGAGCGGGTTGTCTTGAGGCGTGGCGGTAGTGGACATAAGGCTTCCTGTCTGACGCGGGTGAAGGGGGCGGTGCGGCGGCGCTCGCGCGAGCCGTCTAGCGGCGTGTCGCTCGACGATCGGCGCACGGCGCGCGGCGGCACCGGCAAAGGACAGTATTGGGGCGGGAGGCGCCGATTCCAATCCATCGGCTGACAAATTAACAGATGTTGCGGTGCGCGGGCGCGCGTTGGGGCGGGATGTCGGCCGCGGGGTCTGGCGGCGCGGCGATGAGCGGGGCTGCGAGAGAAGAGGGGTGATGAGCCCGTGGACGAGGCGGAAGAGTCACCTCACTCCGCCTCGCACTGATCGCCCGGCGCTTACGCCTTGGCCGCGTCCGCCTCGCGCTCGGCCGCTTCGATCGTGTTGACGAGCAGCATCGTGATCGTCATCGGGCCGACGCCGCCCGGCACCGGCGTGATATGGCCGGCCACTTCCTTGACACCCGCGAAGTCGACGTCGCCGCACAGCTTGCCGGCGTCGTCGCGATTCATCCCGACGTCGATCACGGTCGCGCCCGGCTTCACCATGTCGGCGGTCAGGATGTTGCGCAGACCGGTCGCGGCGACTACGACATCGGCGTTGCGCGTGTGCGCGGCCAGATCGCGCGTCTTGCTATGGCAGATCGTGACGGTCGCGCCCGCTTCGAGCAGCAGCAGCGCCATCGGCTTGCCGACGATGTTCGAGCGGCCGATTACCACCGCGTTGGCACCCTTCAGCTCGATGCCATAGGCCTCGAACATTTTCATCACGCCGTACGGCGTGCACGGACGGAACAGCGGCTGGCCGGTCAGGAGCGCGCCCGCGTTGGCGACGTGAAAACCGTCGACGTCCTTCTCGGGCGCGATCGCCTCGATCACCTTGTGGCTGTCGATGTGCTTCGGCAGCGGCAGCTGCACGAGGATGCCGTGGATGGCTGGGTCGCGGTTCAGCTCGTCGATGCGCGCGAGCAGGTCGGCTTCGGGCAGGTCGGCCGGATAGCGGTCGAACGACGAGCCGAGGCCGTTGTCGTGGCAGGCTTTCACCTTGTTGCGCACATACACTTCGCTGGCCGGATTGTCGCCGACCAGAATCACGGCGAGGCCCGGCTGATGGCCGCGGGCGGTCAGGGCTGCGGCGCGCGCCGCGACGTCGGCGCGCAGGGTCTTGGAGAGGGCGAGGCCGTCGATCAGTTTGGCAGTCATGGTCGGTCGAACGTTGAGTCGAGGTTGGGATCGGGAATCGATTCGGGGCAGGCGGTTTTGGCTGGCGGGTCGAAGCGCTCGCGTGGAGGGGGCGCGCGACGGCGTGCTTCGACTGCTTGACGAAGCCGGGTCGCCGTGCGACAGGCGCGTTACCGGTTCGGGCAAGGCGCCGCTGCAAAGTCCGACATTATACCGGCGCGGAAGGCGCGCTTCCGCAGCGGATTCGGGGCCCGTGTCGCGCGTGGAAGCGTACGGGAGGGGAGGGGGCGGGACGTGTGACGGCAAGAAAGCGCCACGCGGGCGGCGGGGCAGGCCGCTCGCACGACACGCTCACGCCGGATCCAGCGACGCTCACGCCGTCACGAACGGGCGACGCAACTGCCACTCATGGCGGTCACGCAGAAACGGCCCTCCGGGCGAAGGGCCGTCCATACCGATGTTACTGCGCCGTTTGCGGCTTGTTCGACAGCGCGAGTCGCAGCAGATCGGCGACCGTGTTGACGTTCAGCTTTTCCATGATGTTCGCGCGATGCGCTTCGACCGTCTTGATGCTGATGCCGAGGTCGTCGGCGATCTGCTTGTTCAGGCGGCCCGCGATGATCCGCTCGAGCACCTGATGCTCACGCGCGGTCAGCTTGCCGAGGCGCTCGGCCGCGGCACGCTGCTGCTGGACGCTGGTGCTTTCGCTGCGCGCCTTGTCGAGCATGCGCTCGACGAGCTTGCGCAGTTCGGCTTCGTCGAACGGCTTTTCGATGAAGTCCATCGCGCCTTTTTTCATCGTCGACACCGCCATCGGCACGTCGCCGTGACCCGTCACGAAGATGATCGGCAGCGATGCGTTGTCGGCGATCAGGCGTTCCTGCAACTCGAGCCCGCTCATGCCGGACATCCGCACGTCGAGGATCAGACACGCGATCTGGCCCGGATGCTGATGCGGCTGCCATGCGTCGAGGAACTGTTCGGCGCTCAGGAAGCATTGAACGCGGTAGCCGTTCGCCTCCAGCAGCCAGCGCAGCGAATCTCGCACGGCCTCGTCGTCGTCGACGACAAAGACGGTTTCCTGGGTGGTGACTGGGCTGTTCATAGCTCTCCCGTAACGGTTTGTGGTGTCGGCGCCTCGGACCCGCCGTTGCTCGGGCCGTCAGGCTCCCCAATAGGCAGACTGCAATGGAACGTGGCGCCCGTGATGTGGCCGTCGGATTCGACATTATTGACCACCCACAGACGCCCGCGATGCGATTCGATAATCGAACGGCAAATGTTCAGCCCCATGCCCATGCCATCGGACTTGGTGCTGTAAAACGGTTCGAACAGACGCTCGGCGGTCGTTTCGTCGACGCCCGGCCCCTGATCGACGACGCTGATGCAAACGAAGCCGCTCTCCAGCCGCACGACCACCCGGATCACTGGGTCGACCGCGTTCGGGCGCGCTTCGGCCATCGCCTCGACGCCGTTCTTCAGCAGGTTCACCAGCACCTGCTCGATCAGCACCGGATCGACGTAGATCACCGGCAGCCGCGAGCGCAGATCGGTGACGATGCGAATCCGCCGCTTCCTTGCCTCGATTTCGGCGAGACCCACCGCGTCGGCGACGATATCCGCGACCCGCGTGGCCTGACGCTTCGGCTCGCTGCGCTTCACGAACTCGCGGATGCGCTTGATGATCATGCCGGCGCGCACCGCCTGCTGCGCGGTCTTTTCGAGCACCGGCAGCAGATTGTCGGGTGTCGTCCGACCGGATTTAACCAGCGCGACGGTCCCGGAGCAATAGTTATTGATCGCGGCGAGCGGCTGATTCAGTTCATGCGCGAGCGACGAGGCCATTTCGCCCATTGTCATCAGGCGGCTCGTGAACTGCAGCTTCTCGTCCTGCTGGCGCGCCAGCTCCTGCGCGCGCTTGCGGGTCGTGATGTCGGTCGCGATCTGCATCTGCGCGAGATGGCCGTCCACCCACTGGATGTACTGGCGCCGCACCTCGAACCACTTCTGGATGCCGGGGATGTAGATTTCCTGCGCGTCGGCGGTGCTTTCGGTCAGCGCGGCGGCGGGCAGGCCGACGAAGGTGTCGACCATGTCGATCGAATCGGACGACGCCTGCGAGCTGTCGAAGCCGCCGCCCGCGAGTTCGAGGTGGCCGTCCGGGCGGATCCCGAACAGATGCCGGTAGTAGCGGTTTGCGAACAGCAGCTCGGCTTCGTCGGCGGCCAGAACGGACACCGCCGCATCGAGGCTTTCGAGCACGGTGGTGAAGCGTTCGTGGGCGGCGGCGAGTTCTTCGCGCGCGCGCTTCGGCTCGGTGATGTCGGTCATCGACGACATCCAGCCGGTCTGGCGACCCGAGCTGTCGATCAGCGGCGACACGTAGAGCCGTGCGTGGAACGTCGAGCCGTCCTTGCGCCGCACGCGCAGCTCGAAGCCGGACGAGGGCGCCTTGCCGCGCAGCGTCATGTCGAGTTGGCGCTGCATCTCGGGGTAAGCGTCGCGCGGCCAGTAGGCGAACGGCGCGCTCTTGCCGACGAGGTCGCTTTCGTCCCAGCCGGTCATGCGGCAGAACGCGGGGTTCACGTGCGTGATGCGGCCGTGCATGTCGAGCACGCGCATGCCGATCAGCACCGAATTTTCCATTGCGCGGCGGAAAAACGCTTCCGCGTACAGCGCCTGCTGCGCCTCGAAGCGCTGCCGGGTGTGCTTCCACAGACTCCACAGGCTCCACAGCACGAAGCAGGACAGGCCGGCCACCAGCCACACCAGCGTGTTGTTCGTGAAGTTGGTGATCTGCGGGAACGCGTACACGCGCACCGAGATGCCCTGGCCCGGCGGGTCGAGCGGCAGGTCGTAGAACATGTCGCGCGGCAGGCGCGGGCGGGTCGACGTGGTGGTCAACTCGCGGTTGTTCACGTCGATGATCGAGATCTTGTATTTGGCCGACAGCTCAGGCGGGATGTCGCGCTTCAGAATGCCTTCCACCGAGAACACCGCGGCGATCGTGCCGAGGAAATCGCGGTCGCGGAAGATCGGCGTTTGCAGCGTGATGAAGCCGTTGCCGAGGTCGTCGTAGATGAGCGGCGAGTACACCTGGCGGCGCGTGTTGCGCGCCTCGGCGAAGCCGGCTTTGACCGCTTCGTCCATTTGCGCGTCGTTCGGGCGCGCGAGCCGCTGGCCGAGCACCGGCGGCGCGGCATTGGGCCAGCGCGGCTGCTGCTGAGCGGTGTACCAGTTCATGTAGAGGATCTCGGGGTGCCCCTGCATGATGTCCGTGGTGTTCACCTGGAACGAATGCTCGTCGGCATGGCCGGCGGCGAGGTCGCGCGCGAGCGCCTGGATCTGTTCCTGCGCGCCTGTCATTGACAGCCGGATCTGCTGCTGCGCCCACGCGACGTTGCGGTAAAGCGTGTCTTCCTGCTGCTGCTGTTCGCGCCGGTTCAGACTCCAGAGAATCAGGCTCATGACGACCAGGAATACCAGGATCGACAGCAGCGGCGTCAGCAAATAGGAATTGGACCACCAGGGTCCGTGGTGCCAGCGCGGGGACGGCGACGAATCCGCCGGCGAACCCGCGGTGCGCGCCGAGCGAGAGAAAAGCCGTTCGGTCAACATGCGTGGCATTGTAGCTCAGCACGTCCCCGACAAATGGCGCAAAAAAGCGCGGAAAGTGCAGTTAATCGGCGCAAACTAGCCGACGGATCAGTCTAACGGCAGTCAAACCAGGTTGCGTTGCAGCAATTTTCCGCATTGTGAGAATTGATCTCGTAATTTGAAAATTTGATTGCGTTGACGTCGGGACCCTTATTACAATCAGCCGGTGCTGCCGCGGCCTATCCTGCGTCCGCGTGGTCTGTTCAAAGTGCGTTCCCCATACCCAGGAGACGAGCATGTCCGCTGTACCCGACGAAGTCATGAAATATGTCGCCGCCGATAAAGACGACGATCCCCAGGAAACCGGCGAATGGCTGGAAGCGCTGGATGGCGTGATTTCTGCTGTAGGCCCTGACCGTGCCCACTACCTGATCGAAAAGCAGATCGAGTTTGCACGCGTGCACGGCGAACATCTGCCGTTCTCCGCCAATACGCCTTACATCAACACGATCCCGGTCGCGCGCCAGGCCAAGAACCCCGGCGACCAGGACATCGAACACCGCATCCGCTCGTACACCCGCTGGAACGCAATGGCGATGGTGCTGCGCGCCGGCAAGGAAACCAACGTCGGCGGCCACATCGCATCGTTCGCGTCGGCCGCCACGCTGTACGACGTCGGCTACAACCACTTCTGGCACGCACCGTCGGCCGAGCACGGTGGTGACCTCGTGTTCGTGCAGGGCCACTCGTCGCCGGGCGTTTACTCGCGCGCGTTCCTCCTCGGCCGCCTGACCGACAAGCAGCTCGACAACTTCCGCCAGGAAGTCGGCGGCGAGGGCATCTCGTCGTATCCGCATCCGTGGCTGATGCCGGACTTCTGGCAATTCCCGACCGTGTCGATGGGCCTCGGCCCGATCATGGCGATCTACCAGGCGCGCTTCATGAAGTACCTGCAGGCGCGCGGCATCGCGAAGACCGACGGCCGCAAGGTCTGGGCCTTCCTCGGCGACGGCGAAACGGACGAGCCGGAATCGCTCGGCGCGATCGGCATGGCCGGCCGCGAGCGGCTGGACAACCTCGTGTTCGTGATCAACTGCAACCTGCAGCGTCTCGACGGTCCGGTGCGCGGCAACGGCAAGATCATCCAGGAACTCGAAAGCGAATTCCGCGGCGCCGGCTGGAACGTCATCAAGGTCATCTGGGGCAGCCGCTGGGATGCGCTCTTCGCGCGCGACAAGTCGGGCGCGCTGATGCGCCGCATGATGGAAGTGGTCGACGGCGAGTACCAGACGTACAAGTCGGAGTCGGGCGCGTTCGTGCGCGAGCACTTCTTCAACACGCCGGAACTGAAGGCGCTGGTCGCCGACTGGTCCGACGACGACATCTGGAATCTGAACCGCGGCGGCCATGATCCGCACAAGATCTACGCGGCGTTCACGGAAGCGACCAATTCGAAGGGCCAGCCGACCGTCATCCTCGCGAAGACGATCAAGGGCTACGGCATGGGCGAAGCCGGCCAGGCGATGAACATCACCCACCAGCAGAAGAAGATGCAGGTGGAGCAGCTGAAGAAATTCCGCGACCAGTTCCGTCTGCCGATTACGGACGAGCAGATCGTCGACGTGCCGTACCTGACGTTCGAGGAAGGTTCGAAGGAACTCGAATACATGCGCCAGCGGCGCATGGACCTCGGCGGCTATCTGCCGGCGCGTCGTCAGAAGGCCCAGCCGCTGCCGGTGCCGGAACTGTCGGCATTCGAGCCGCTGTTGAAGGGCACGGGCGAAGGCCGCGAGATCTCCACGACGATGGCGTTCGTGCGGATCCTGAACATCCTGCTGAAGGACAAGGCGCTCGGCAAGCGCGTCGTGCCGATCGTGCCGGACGAGTCGCGTACGTTCGGTATGGAAGGTCTGTTCCGTCAGATCGGCATCTGGAATCAGGACGGCCAGAAGTACGTGCCGGAAGATTCCGACCAGCTGATGTTCTACCGTGAGTCGGAAACCGGTCAGATCCTGCAGGAAGGCATCAACGAAGCCGGCGGCATGGCCGACTGGATCGCGGCCGCGACGTCGTACTCGACGCACGGCGAGATCATGATCCCGTTCTACATCTTCTACTCGATGTTCGGCTTCCAGCGCATCGGCGACCTCGCATGGGCCGCAGGCGACATGCGCTCGCGCGGCTTCCTGCTGGGCGGTACTGCCGGCCGCACGACGCTGAACGGCGAAGGTCTGCAACACGAAGACGGCCACTCGCTGCTGTGGGCGGCTTCGGTGCCGAACTGCATCAGCTACGACCCGACGTTCGGCTACGAACTCGCGGTCATCGTGCAGGACGGTCTGCGCCGCATGGTCGCCGAGCAGGAAGATGTGTATTACTACATCACGGTGATGAACGAGAACTACGAGCACCCGGCGATCCCGCAGAGCCCGGGGCTGGAAAGCGTAGCCGAGGACATCATCAAGGGCATGTACTCGTTCAGAAAGACCGCTGCCGATAAGAAGGCGCCGCATGTGCAGCTGATGGGCGCGGGCACGATCTTCAACGAAGTGATCGCCGCGGCCGACCTGCTGAAGAACGACTGGGGCGTGAACGCCGACCTGTGGAGCGTGCCGAGCTTCACCGAGCTCGCGCGCGAAGGTCACGAAGTGCAGCGCTGGAACCTGCTGCACCCGACCGAAGAGAAGAAGCTGTCGCACGTCGAGAAGCTGCTGAAGGATGCGCCGGGTCCGGTCATCGCATCGACCGACTACGTGCGTGCGCTGACCGAGCAGATCCGCGCGTTCGTGCCGCAGAAGTTCGTCGTGCTGGGCACCGACGGCTACGGTCGTTCGGACACGCGCGAGAAGCTGCGTCACTTCTTCGAAGTCGATCGCTACTGGGTCACGGTCGCCGCGCTCAACGCGCTGGCTGACGAAGGCACGATCGAACGCAAGGTGGTCGCCGAGGCGCTCAAGAAGTACAACCTTGATCCCGCCAAACCCAACCCGATGACCGTCTAAGGCATCACCCGTGTGCCACGATGCACGCGCCTGCTCCTCGTCGCGAGGGGCAGGCGGCGTGCGCGGCCCAGGAGACACTAACAATGAGTCAAGCGATCGAAGTCAAGGTGCCGGACATCGGCGATTACAAGGACGTCCCTGTGATCGAGGTGCTGGTAAAGGCGGGTGACACCGTCGAAAAAGAGCAATCGCTCGTTACGCTGGAATCCGACAAGGCGACGATGGACGTGCCGAGCTCGGCTGACGGCGTCGTCAAGGAAGTGAAGGTCAAGGTCGGCGATGCGGTGTCCGAAGGCACGCTGATCGTCGTGCTGGAAGGCGCCAACGCGGCTGCCGCGGCGCCCGCGCCGGCGGCAGTTCCTGCGTCCGCACCGGCAGCGGCACCGGCGGCAGCTCCGGCCGCGGCGCCCGCGCCCGCGGCGGCAGGCGGCGGCGTGCAGGAAATCAAGGTGCCGGATATCGGCGACTACAAAGATGTTCCCGTGATCGAGATCGCGGTGAAGGTCGGCGATCGCGTCGAGAAGGAACAGTCGCTCGTCACTCTCGAATCCGACAAGGCGACGATGGACGTGCCGAGCTCGGCCGCCGGCGTCGTCAAGGAAGTGAAGGTCAAGGTTGGCGATACCGTGTCGGAAGGCTCGGTCATCGTCGTGATCGAAGCGGAAGGCGGCGCTGCCCCGGCACCCGCGCCGGCACCGGCCGCGAAGGCGCCGGTCGAAAAGCCGTCCGACGCGCCGGCCGCGCCGAGCCCGGCACCGGCCGCGCCGTCCGCGCTCGCGCAGGCGCCCCTGATTCCGGCCGGCGAAGGCGGCACGCGTCATCCGAGCCACGCTTCGCCGTCGGTGCGCAAGTTCGCGCGCGAACTCGGCGTCGACGTGAGCCAGGTGAAGGGCACGGGTCCGAAGGGCCGCATTACGCAGGCCGACGTGACCGCGTTCGTGAAGGGCGTGATGACCGGCCAGCGCGCGGCGCCGGCAGGAGCCGCCGCGCCGGCCGCCGGCGGTGGCGAACTGAATCTGCTGCCGTGGCCGAAGGTCGACTTCACGAAGTTCGGCCCGATCGATCCGAAGCCGCTGTCGCGCATCAAGAAAATCTCGGGCGCGAACCTGCATCGCAACTGGGTCATGATCCCGCACGTCACGAACAACGACGAAGCGGACATCACCGAGCTCGAAGCGCTACGCGTGAAGCTGAACAAGGAACACGAAAAGGCGGGCGTCAAGTTCACGATGCTCGCGTTCGTGATCAAGGCCTGCGTGGCGGCCCTGAAGAAATTCCCGACTTTCAACGCGAGCCTCGACGGCGACAACCTGGTGTTCAAGCAGTACTACCACATCGGTTTTGCCGCGGACACGCCGAACGGCCTCGTCGTTCCGGTGATTCGCGACGCGGACAAGAAGGGTCTCGTCGACATCGCGAAGGAAATGGCCGACCTGTCGAAGGCCGCCCGCGAAGGCAAGCTGAAGCCGGACCAGATGCAGGGTGGCTGCTTCTCGATCTCGTCGCTGGGCGGTATCGGCGGCACGCACTTTACGCCGATCATCAATGCGCCTGAAGTCGCGATTCTCGGCCTGTCGCGCAGCGCGATGAAGCCGGTGTGGGACGGCAAGCAGTTCGAGCCGCGCCTGACCATGCCGCTGTCGCTGTCGTACGACCATCGCGTGATCGACGGAGCGGAAGCCGCGCGCTTCAACGCATACCTCGGTTCGATTCTTGCCGATTTCCGGCGTGTGATTCTTTGACCGGCTGGTGAGGTCCGCCGGCGCGGGCGCGGATAGTTCCGACTGATCCGCGTCGCGCCGTCCGCGCATTCGCGTGCGCCGTGCGCGCCGAACGCGCCGCTCATCATCGATCAATAAGAGAAGGGGACACCATGAGTCTCGTCGAAGTAAAAGTGCCGGACATCGGTGACTTCAAGGACGTCGACGTTATCGAAGTCAACATCAAGCCGGGCGACGTCATCGAGCAGGAGCAGTCGCTGCTGACGCTCGAATCCGACAAGGCGTCGATGGAAGTGCCGAGCGATACCGCCGGCACCGTCAAGGAAGTGCGCATCAAGCCGGGCGACAAGGTTTCGCAGGGCACGGTGATCGCGCTCGTCGAGGCAGCGGCGGGCGGCGCGGCCGCGGCCGCCCCGGCGGCGAAGGAACCTGAAAAGGCGGCGCCCGCGCCGGCGCCTGCCGCGCCGAAGGCCGCCGCACCTGCGCCGCAGGCCGGCAGCTATTCGGGCAGTGCGGACATCGAGTGCGACATGCTCGTGCTCGGTTCGGGCCCCGGTGGCTATTCGGCCGCGTTCCGCTCCGCCGACCTCGGCATGAAGACCGTGCTGGTCGAGCGTTATCCGACGCTCGGCGGCGTGTGTCTGAACGTCGGCTGTATCCCGTCGAAGGCGCTGCTGCACACCGCGCTCGTCATCGACGAAGCGGCTGATCTCGCGTCGCACGGCATCACGTTCGGCAAGCCGCAGATCGACCTCGACAAGCTGCGCGATTTCAAGTCGGGCGTGGTCAAAAAACTGACCGGCGGTCTCGCGGGCATGGCCAAGATGCGCAAAGTCGAAGTGGTGACGGGCACCGGCGCGTTCGTCGATCCGAACCACATGGAAGTGCAGACCGAGGGCGGCAAGAAGGTCGTCAAGTTCAAGCAGGCAATCATCGCCGCGGGCTCGGAAGCGGTGAAGCTGCCGTTCATTCCGGAAGATCCGCGGGTCGTCGATTCGACCGGCGCGCTCGAACTGCGCCAGATTCCGCAGCGCATGCTGGTGATCGGCGGCGGCATCATCGGCCTCGAAATGGCGACCGTGTACTCGACGCTCGGCGCACAGATCGACGTCGTCGAAATGCTCGAAGGCCTGATGACCGGCGCGGACCGCGATCTGGTCAAGGTCTGGGAGAAGTACAACAGCCAGCGGTTCGCGAACGTGATGCTGAAGACCAAGACCGTCGCGGCCGAAGCGAAGGACGACGGTATTTACGTGTCGTTCGAGGGCGAGAAGGCGCCGGCCGAGCCGCAACGCTATGACCTCGTGCTGGTGGCCGTGGGCCGCTCGCCGAACGGCAAGCGGATCGGCGCGGAAAAGGCCGGGGTCGCGGTGACGGATCGCGGCTTCATCGAAGTCGACAATCAGCAGCGCACGAACGTGCCGCACATCTTCGCGATCGGCGATATCGTCGGTCAGCCGATGCTCGCGCACAAGGCCGTGCACGAAGGCCACGTGGCGGCGGAAGCCGCGCATGGCGAGAAGGCGTACTTCGACGCGATGCAGATTCCGTCGGTGGCATACACCGATCCGGAAGTGGCATGGGCCGGCAAGACGGAAGACCAGCTGAAAGCCGAAGGCATCAAGTTCGGCAAGGCGGTATTCCCGTGGGCCGCGTCGGGCCGCGCGATCGCCAACGGCCGCGACGAAGGCTTCACGAAGCTGCTGTTCGATGAGGAGACACATCGCGTGATCGGCGGCGGTATCGTCGGTCTGAACGCGGGCGACCTGATCAGCGAGGTCTGTCTCGCGATCGAGATGGGCGCGGACGCAACGGATATCGGCAAGACGATTCATCCGCATCCGACGCTCGGCGAATCGATCGGCATGGCGGCCGAGTTGTATGAAGGCGTCTGTACCGATCTGCCGCCCGTCAAGAAGAAGTAAAGCGGTGCGCCGGGAATGCATGGCGACATGCATTCCCGGCGAAGTGCGTCAGGCTGTGGCGCAAAGAAAAACGGCGCGCTCCATGTCGGAGCGCGCCGTTTCTGTTTTCCTGGCGGCCGGTAGGCGGGCAAAAAAATCCCGGCTTGGCGGCCGGGCAAACGATACGTCCATTGCAACGTATCGGAGCGTTCGGCCCATCAAACCGTGTAAGCGGCAACGGCACGACGCTGTTGCTTGCGATAACGCCGGCGCAGCGCGTAGGCTGGGCCGGCGTGAAAGACGACGACGCCAGGTGTTTAACGCCTGGCGTGTTGATGCGTGAAGCTTAGACCGCCTTCTTGGCGGCAGCGCGCGATGCTTGCGCAGCGGCTTGCGAAGCTGCCTTCGAAGCGGCCGTTGCAGCTGCATTGAAGTTGCTTTCGGCGATTTCGACAGCCTGACGGGTTGCCTTGTGGACCGTTTCGTACGTGGTGTTGGCGGCGGTGATAGCCGACTTCATCACGGCGACAGCGGTTTCCGAACCAGCCGGTGCGTTCTTGGCGACGTTTTCGACGAGCGCCTGAACCTTGCGGTTTTGCTCTTCGAATTGCGCTTCCGCAACGCGGGTGAATTCACCTTGCGTTGCCGAAACGATTTCGTACACGTGGCGGCCATACGACAGCGCCTTTTCAGCCACCGGCTGCGCGAGGCTTGCTTGCAGTGCCAGCAGTTCCTGCGCGTCCTTCACGGACAGCGCGCGTTGGGCATTTTCCTGGCTTTCGGCGAGCGTCGACTTCACAACTTGCAGGTTCAGCTCAACCAGCTTTTCGACGCCTTCAAATGCTTTGGTCGTCAGGCCGAACAGGGTTTCGAAGTTGGCTTTCTGGGCTGCGGCGAATTGCTCAGGGGTCAGCAGAGTCATGGTTTACGCTCCTGGATCGCGGCCGGTCTGTGCGGACCGCATTGGGTGGGTGGCAAGACGCCGATTGATCGTCCGCCTGGACCGCGATGTATTGTGCATCGCAGCAATGGTTCCCATTTTAGGATGGCCACAAGGAATGTCAAGCGTTTTTTGTGCGTCGCACAATGTTAAGAAAACGCCGATAAAACAAGAGGTTATGCAGTAGGCATGTCATTAATATGACGCGGAACTATTGAGTCGCTGCACCTAGCTGGTGCGAGATAAACGACCCTCGCAAGGGGCGGTCGGGAAATTATTTTTCGGCGTCAAAGCCTTTATACGGGGCTGCGACGGGTTGCATCGCAGCGATTCGCCCCTGAAAAACCAATCATCATCAATTCGATGTAAACCACCCGATGACAAGGAACGTTAAAGAACGAAGGCAGTCGAACGCGCGTCGGCGGCTTTCGTCAGACACTTAAAAGTCTTTCGCCCGCTCGCGATGCCCTCATGGCGCGGCGCAGTAGTTTCCGCCGGCGCTCTGACAGTATTTCCCCGGATCAAGGTTGTCTCGAAATTGCCGTTATCCTGCAAGGATCTGCTCGGTTGGGCTGGGCGGCAGCAATGGCGAGGCTTGCTGGCGACGATCGTTTTTTTCGATCGAGGCGCGGCACTTATTCGTGTTTTCGCGATCGGAGCTGACAAGCCGGTTTAAGGACCGCGTATAAGTGCTTCAAATTGCTAATTTTTCGTTGCTTTACTACACTTGCGGAAACCTCTCGCCGCTCCCTATCGAACACCCATGAAAACCGACATGTTTTCGTCGCTAAAGGCGCTCCACGGCGCGGCGCGCAGCACCGCTCTGTCGGTGGCCGTCTCGCTGGCCGTCGCAGCGGCGTTCGCTACGCCTGTCAGCACTTTTGCAGCTACGTCTGCTGCATCCGCAAAAACTTCCACACACGCAAAAACCGCCAAAAAGCCGGCGCAAGCAGCCGCCACCGAAAAAGTGTCGAGCCGTGCGGCGAAGGCCGGCAAAGCTGAGGCAGCGAAAGCCGGCAAGGGCGAGGCCGTGAAAGCCGCTGCCGCAGACGAAGATGCGCCGCGCGCCGGCGTCAAACGCAAGCGCGTGACGTTCGCGGCGAACGGCCGGCACCATTCGGTGATGCGACGCGTCGCGTACGAACCGCGCCAGCCGAGCGTCGGCCAGGCGTTTGGTTTGCACGAGACGCCGGACGCGCTGATGCTGCGCTCGAGCGTCGCCTACGTAATCGACCAGAACAGCGGCGAGACGCTGTTCGACAAGAACTCGCGTGCTGTGGTACCGATCGCATCGATCAGCAAGCTGATGACCGCGATGGTGGTGCTCGATTCGAAAGAGCCGATGACCGACCAGATCGAAGTCACCGACGAAGACCGCGACTACGAGAAGAACACCGGTTCGCGTTTGGCGGTGGGCTCGGTGCTGTCGCGCGAAGACATGCTGCACATTGCGCTGATGGCGTCGGAAAACCGCGCGGCGGCGGCGTTGTCGCGCTACTACCCGGGCGGCCGTCCGGCGTTCCTTGCGGCCATGAACGCGAAGGCCAGGCAACTCGGCATGAACGACACGCACTTCGAGAACCCGACCGGTTTGACGAGCATGAACGTGTCGAGCGCGCGCGATCTGGTGAAGATGGTCAACGCGGCGTATCAGTACCCGCTGATCCGCAAGTTCTCGACCGATCACAGCTACGAGGTGTACACCGGCAAGCGCACGCTCGCGTATAACAGCACGAACGCGCTGGTGCGCAACCCGACGTGGGACATCGGTCTGCAGAAGACCGGCTTCATCAACGAAGCGGGTGAGTGTCTCGTGATGCAGGCGACCATCCACGGCCGGCCGATGATCCTGGTGCTGCTCGATTCGTCGGGCAAGTACTCGCGTTTCGCTGACGCGACGCGTCTGCGTACATGGCTCGACAACGGCGGCGACCAGACACGTATCACGAGCGCCGATGCCGGCGGTCCCGGTACCTGAAGCCGGAACGATTAGTCAGCCGATCGTATTCCGGGCCGGCTGCAGTTGTCGTGCCAAGAAAAAGCCTCGCGGATGCGAGGCTTTTTTCGTTGGCATCGAAGACGGCGCGCGCAACGGTGCAACGGCGGTCAGGCGGCCCCTGCGCGTGCGGCCTACGAATGCTGGCCGTGCGAACTGTGCGAGCCGTGCGAATGATCCTGCTGCGCCTGCGGCCGGTAGCCTAGCGACTCCGAAATCATCAACGCGGTCTGGCTCAACTGCCCCAGCCACGAATCCTGCAAGCGATCGGCCGGCGCCGACAGCGACAGCCCCGCGACCAGCTTGCCCGTATCGTCGTAGATGCCGGCGGCGATGCAGCGCACGCCCAACTCCAGTTCCTCGTTGTCGCGCGCGCAGGCCTGCTGGCGCACATGCGACAGCTCGCGCTCGAGTTTCGCGAGATCGGTGATGCTGTTTTGCGTGTGGCCCGACAGACCGGTGCGGGTTGCGTAGGCACGCACGCGGGTGGCTTCGTCGGCGGCGAGGAACAGCTTGCCGACCGAAGTCAGATGGAGCGGCGCGCGCCCGCCGATCGCCCGCACCACCTGCATGCCCGAGCGCTCCGAATACGCGCGTTCGATATAGACGATTTCGTCACCCTGACGCACCGACAGGTTCACGGTCTGCCCGGTCTGACGGTGCAGCTCGCGCATCGGCGTGAGCGCCGCGTCGCGCACGGACAGGCGCGCCTTGACGAGATTGCCGAGTTCGAGCAGGCGCATGCCGAGACGGTAGGTGCCGGGGTCCGAACGGTCGACCAGCCGGCACATCACCATATCGTTCAGGATCCGGTGCGCGGTGGAGGGGTGCAGCTCCGTGCGGAGGGCCAGTTCTTTCAGGCTGACCGGGTCGCTATGTGCCGCCAGTGCGTCGAGCAGGCGCATCATGCGTTCGATCACCTGGATCGAGGTTTTGGGATCCGGGTTCGTATCGCTCATATGAGAATCGGTGGATGCGTCAAACAGCGAAAACTGATTGTATCTCGTATTGTGAAAAAAGCGAACGCGCTTCGAGGCGCGCTTACAATCCGACGGTGCTGCTTCCTATGCCTTCCGGCCGTTGGTATTGCACCAGCAAACAGCGGATAATCAGGGACGTTTCCCCGAAAGGAGGGCTCATGCGAGTCGGATTGTTCGTCACGTGCCTGATCGACCTGATGCGTCCCGAGATCGGTTTTTCGGTCATCAAGCTGATCGAAGGCGCCGGTTTCGAGGTCATGGTGCCGCCTGCGCAAACCTGTTGCGGGCAACCCGCGTACAACTCCGGAGACCGCCGGCTCGCGCGCGAACTCGCTGAGAAAACGCTGCGCGAGTTCGAACAGTTCGACTACGTGGTGGTGCCCTCGGGCTCGTGCGGCGGCATGATCCGCGCGCACTACGGCGACCTGTTCCGCGATGATCCCGAACTGATGAACCGTTTCGGCCGCCTGCGCGGCAAGGTGTTCGAACTGACGGACTTCCTCGTCAACGTCGCGAAGGTGCAGCTGCAACCGGGCGAGTTCGCAGGACAGGTGACTTATCACGACTCATGTTCGGGCCTGCGGGAACTGGGCGTGAAGGCGCAGCCGCGCGAACTGCTCGCGCAGGTCGGCGTCGCGGTCACCGAAATGAACGGCTGCGAGCATTGCTGCGGCTTCGGCGGCACGTTCGCGGTCAAGTACGGCGATATCTCGACCGCGATCGTCGACGAAAAGTGCGCCAACATCGCCGCGAGCGGTGCCGGTACGGTCGTGCTCGGCGACCTCGGCTGCATGTTGAATATCGAAGGGCGGCTGCGCCGCCAGGGCGACTCCACGACGCGCGTGCTGCATATCGCGCAGATGCTGGCCGGCGACGTGTAAGCCCCGCGCGGCGAACACGGCGATTGTTCGCGTCGCGTCTCTCTCGTCTTTCACGCATTGCGTCGCGCGCGGATGCGCCGCGCGTTTTCAATCCGATCTCCTCAGGGCCGCCATGCAAGTTCAATCGATGCAGTTCAAGGCTCGCGCCGGTCAGAAACTCGCCGACCAGCGCCTGCAGCAAAACCTGACCAAACTGTCTACGAAGTTCGTGTCGGCGCGCGCCAGCGCGATCACCGCGATCGACTTTCCCGCGACCCGCGCGGCGCTCAAGGAGCGTCGCAATCGCGCGCTCGAGAATCTCGACGTGTGGCTCGAAACCTTCGAGCGCGAGGCGACCCGGCGCGGCGTGACGATGCTATTCGCGGAGACCACGCAGGAGGCTGCGCGGCTCGTCGGCGACATCGCGCGCAAGCACGACGTAAAGAAGGTGATCAAGACCAAGTCGATGGTCACCGAGGAAATGCGCCTGAACGAAGTGCTCGGGCAGATGGGCGTGCAGTCGATCGAAACCGATCTCGGCGAATACATCCTGCAGATCAACGACAACGAGCCGCCGAGCCACATCATCGCGCCGGTCGTTCACAAGGATAAAGACGAGATCGCCGATCTGTTCGCGAAGACCCACGGCCGGCCGCGGCTCACCGAGATTCCCGACATGACGCGCGAGGCGCGCGAGATGCTGCGGCCGCATTTTCTGAGCGCGGACATGGGCGTGACGGGCGGCAATTTCATCATCGCGGAAACGGGCTCGGTGGTGGTCGTGACCAACGAGGGCAACGAGGGCATGTGCACGGTGATGCCGCGTGTGCACGTCGCTGTCACCGGCATCGAGAAGGTGTTGCCGACGCTCGAGGATCTCGCGACAGCGATGCGCCTGCTGCCGCGTTCGGCAACCGGGCAGGCCACCTCGAACTATTTTTCGGTGCTGACCGGGCCGCGTGGCGCGGGCGATCAGGACGGGCCAGAGCATATGTACGTGGTGCTCGTCGACGGTGGCCGAACTGGGCTGATCGGCGGAGACTTTCAGGAGATGCTTCGCTGCATCCGCTGCGGCGCGTGCATGAATCATTGCCCGGTGTATCAGAAGGTCGGCGGACATGCGTACGGGTGGGTGTATCCGGGGCCGATGGGCTCGGTGCTGACGCCGAGCTATGTCGGCATCGACAAGGCGCTCGATTTGCCGCAAGCAGCAACGTTGTGCGGCGAATGCAACAGCGTGTGCCCGGTCGGTATCCCATTGTCCGATCTGTTGCGCAAGCTGCGCGAAAAGCAGATGGAGCGACACCTGCGGCCGTGGAAGGAGCGCGCCGGGTTGGCGGTGTGGGGTTGGCTCGCGCTGCATCCCCATGCCTATGCGCTCTTTACGAAACTCGCCGTGCGCGTGCTGGAGCGCATGGGTGGGCGCAATCGGTCGATTGCAAAGCTGCCGCTCGGCGGCGCGGGCTGGACCGCTACGCGCGACATGCCGGCGCCGGTGGGTCGTACGTTCCGGGAGTTGTATGCCGCGCAGCGCAGCCATATTGGCTGAGCCGGCGGCAGTGGGAGTGGTTTGACGGCTGCGCGCTCACACAGCTGTCATCCTGGGCGTGGGCGGGACTAGCTCGACGTCGGACGGTCCTCAATGTTCCGTCGGTTGCCCCGGGCGACGGGCAGGCGCATTTCTCACCCAGTCGTTGCCCCGTCCGCCGTTGCCTGCTTGCGGCTGCGGCTGCGCCGGCGGCGGGCCCCCCGCGCCGGGGCGCGGGCTGCCATTCGTCCCGCTCGGGCCGTGCGGACCGCCCGCTGCACCCTGCGGCGGTGGCCCGCCGTGCGGCTGTCCAGGACCGCCACCATTGTTGCCACGATCGTTGCCGTGATTGTCGTGGTCGTTGTCGCCCGGATGACCGCGGAAGCCACGGCCCGGCGGCGGGCCGTAGTAGCGTCCCGGACCATAATCGCTGTAGCCGAGGTACACATTGGATTGCGGCACGACCGCTACGCCCGGCGCGTAATCGTCATAGCCGCTATAGGCGCCGTAGCCGTTGCCATACATCGGCGTGCCGTCGGGATAGACCGCGCAGCCGCCGAGCAGCGCGGCGGCCACGAGGCCAGCGAGAGGTGCAATGCGTTTCATTTTGTGGGACCAGTTGCAAGTGCAAAGAAATGTCGATGTAAGAATAAGACCATCATTATCGCTTTCCGTCGCGGCGGCTTTGTATGAGTTTGTAAGGTCTTCTTTTTCGTGCCAGTGATCCCGCAATGGCTCATGGAAGACTTCTCAATTGACTGTTCCATTTCGAGCAACGATGTATCGCGTGTGCGCGGGTTTTTCCGGATTGTGAATTCCTATAGCATTTCGACTGGGCATAGTGCGCCAAAAGCTCATGCGCCCCTAATTGGAAAACACATCATGAAAAAGACAATATCGGTGTACTGGCCTCTGGCCATCGTTGTGTCGCTCGCGGTGCTCGCCTATCTGCACATCAACGGCCAAATCTCTTCGCGCGCTTCGCAGATGCCGCTCGATGCCAACCATCTGACCGCCGAACTCGCACGCGCGGTGTCATACGGCATGATCGACACAGCGTCGGCATTGCCGGCCAAACCGATGCCTGCCGCCGCGGCGACCCCGCTGGCCGAGGCATCGTAGGCAGTCGCGGCCGACCGCGACGGTACGAAGCCCGCTGCGCTTGCGCGGCTGTACCACGCCCGGCGCGAATCCGTCGAGGTTTGTATAATCGCGGCGCAGTCCGCTGACTGTCTGATGACCTCACGCGCGGCGCCTGGAGCGCCGAAGAATCGCTGATGAAAACTGTGTCCATCTGTTTCGTTTGCCTCGGGAATATCTGCCGTTCACCGACGGCGGAGGGCGTGATGCGTCATCTAGTCGACGAGGCAAAGCTCGCGGATCGCATTCTGATCGATTCGGCCGGCACCGGCGATTGGCACATCGGCGCGCCGCCCGACGAACGCGCACAACACGCGGCGCGCCAGCGCGGCTATGCCCTCGACGCGCTGCGCGGCCGACAGATCACGGTCGCGGACTTCGAGCGCTTCGATCTGCTGATTGCAATGGACGACCGCAACGTCGCCGCGTTGCGGCAACTGTGTCCGCCTTCTCAGCGTGACAAGATCCGTCTGCTGATGGAGTTCGTGCCGGAGTCGGATGGCCGCTGGAGCGGCGCGCGAGAGGTCGTCGATCCGTATTTCGGCGGTGCGGAAGGCTTCGAGTTGGTGCTCGATCAGTGCGAAGCAGCCTGCCGCGGGCTGATCGCCGCGCTGCGCCCGCAGTTGCTCGCGTAGGTATCGGGCGAAGAGCGCGGGCGAATCCCTCGGGTGACAACCGCAGCCTCATGCCGCGTGTGCCGCGCATGTGGATCTGGCGTCGAAGTATGGCGATCAATTAAGCAGATGACACAAAATTTGCCGCCCATACTTGACTAAATCGGTCATGTATTTATACTTGACAAAAATTGTCGAGAATTGCGGTTCCCACATCATATGAGACTCACCACGAAAGGCCGTTTCGCCGTCACGGCGATGATCGACCTGGCGTTGCGCCAGGAGCAGGGCCCGGTGACGCTTGCGGGTATCAGCCAGCGCCAACACATCTCCCTGTCGTATCTCGAGCAGCTGTTTGGCAAGCTGCGCCGTCATGAAATCGTCGAGTCCGTGCGCGGACCGGGCGGTGGCTACAATCTCGCGCGCCGTGCCGAAGAGGTAACGGTGGCCGACATCATCATCGCGGTCGACGAGCCGCTCGACGCCACCCAGTGCGGCGGCAAGGGCACGTGCGAAGGCACCAAGCAGCACGATGGCCACTGCATGACGCATGAGCTGTGGTCGACGCTGAACCAGAAAATGGTCGAATACCTCGATTCGGTTTCGCTAAAGGATCTCGTCGACCAGCAGCGTTCGCGCGAAGGCGCGCCGGCGGTGCTGCGCGACAGGCGCAGCGACGCGCCGGCGGTCGAACCCGTCCGCGTGGCGCCCAAGGGTCCCAATTCCGTTTTCAACATGGCCGGTTCGTGAAGCGCGGCACGCGATAGAACTCTTCCGCCGCAGCCCCATATCGAATCCAGAAGCCAGAGCACATGACGTCCCCGGAGCAATTGATGAACAACGACTCTCTCCATCTGCCCATCTACATGGACTACAGCGCCACGACGCCGATCGATCCGCGTGTGGTGGACAAGATGATCCCGTATCTGCGTGAACAGTTCGGTAACCCCGCGTCGCGTAGCCACGCTTATGGCTGGAACGCCGAACGCGCGGTCGAGGAAGCGCGCGAGCAGGTCGCAGCGCTCGTGAACGCCGATCCGCGCGAAATCATCTGGACCTCGGGTGCGACGGAGTCGGACAACCTCGCTCTGAAAGGTGCCGCGCACTTCTACAAGAGCAAGGGCAAGCACATCGTCACGGTGAAGACCGAGCACAAGGCCGTGCTGGACACCACCCGCGAACTCGAGCGAGAAGGCTTCGAAGTCACCTATCTGGATGTCAAGGACGACGGTCTGATCGACCTCGACGCATTCAAGGCGGCGCTGCGCCCGGACACGATTCTGGTGTCGGTGATGTCGGTCAACAACGAGATCGGCGTGATCCAGGACATCGAGGCGATCGGCGAGATCACGCGTGAAAAGGGCATCATTTTCCACGTCGACGCGGCGCAGGCCACCGGCAAGATCCAGATCGATCTGCAGAAGCTGAAGGTCGACCTGATGTCGTTCTCGGCGCACAAGACCTACGGCCCGAAGGGCATCGGCGCGCTGTACGTGCGTCGCAAGCCGCGCATCCGGATCGAGGCGCAGATGCACGGCGGCGGCCACGAGCGCGGTATGCGTTCGGGCACGCTCGCGACGCACCAGATCGTCGGCATGGGCGAAGCTTTCCGCATCGCGCGTGAAGAGATGGCGACCGAAAACGAGCGCATCCGCATGCTGCGTGACCGTTTGCTCAAAGGCTTGTCGGAAATCGAGGAAGTGTATGTGAACGGCGACATGGAAAAGCGTGTGCCGCACAACCTGAACATCAGCTTCAATTTCGTCGAAGGCGAATCGCTGATCATGGCGGTGAAGGACGTCGCGGTGTCGTCGGGTTCGGCGTGCACGTCGGCATCGCTGGAGCCGTCGTACGTGCTGCGCGCGCTCGGCCGCAACGACGAACTGGCGCACAGCTCGATCCGCTTCACGGTGGGACGCTTCACGACCGAGCAGGAAATCGACTACGTGATCAACCTGCTTAAGACGAAGATTTCCAAGCTGCGCGATTTGTCGCCGCTGTGGGAAATGCACAAGGACGGCATCGATCTGTCGACCATCCAGTGGGCCGCGCACTGACGCGCCCGCTGAACGAAACCGACATCGAACGTTCATCGGATTGCAGGTTGAAACGAATCAAGGAGTGTAATCATGGCTTATAGCGACAAGGTCCTCGACCACTACGAAAACCCCCGCAACGTCGGTTCCTTCGCGAAGGACGACGACACGGTCGGCACCGGCATGGTCGGTGCGCCGGCTTGCGGCGACGTGATGAAGCTGCAGATCCGCGTCGGCGCGGACGGCATCATCGAAGACGCGAAGTTCAAGACCTACGGCTGCGGCTCGGCGATCGCGTCGAGCTCGCTCGTCACCGAATGGGTGAAGGGCAAGACGCTCGACCAGGCGATGTCGATCAAGAACACGCAGATCGCCGAAGAACTGGCACTGCCGCCGGTGAAGATCCACTGCTCGATCCTCGCGGAAGATGCGATCAAGGCAGCAGTCGCCGACTACAAGCAGCGCCACGGCGAAGCGGCGGTCGCCGAAGACGGCAAGGCCGCCTGAGCAGCAACAAGGTAAGAACGAAGCAACCGGTGAGCGCGGCGCGAACACGCGCGCCAAGCACACCGGCAACTGAGAAACGTTATGGCAATTACGTTGACCGAAAAGGCAGCACAGCACGTCCAGAAGTATCTGACCCGCCGTGGTAAAGGCATCGGGTTGCGCGTCGGCGTGCGCACCACCGGTTGCTCGGGCCTCGCCTACAAACTCGAGTACGTGGACGAACTCGCGCCGGAAGATCAGGTGTTCGAGACAGGCGGCGTGAAGGTCGTGGTCGACCCGAAGAGTCTCGCGTATATCGACGGCACGGAGCTCGACTTCGCGCGCGAAGGGCTGAACGAAGGCTTCAAGTTCAACAACCCGAACGTGAAAGACGAATGCGGCTGCGGTGAGTCGTTCCGAGTCTAGATTCGTTACTTTCCGCGTGCGGCGGATCAAAGGCGGCGCGGGCCGCCTTTTTAGTTTGATCCGTGCGCGCGTGAAGCGCTCACGCCTGACACGGCCCAACGTTTCAACACCAGGTTTTCATCAACGGACTTTCATCCGATGGCATCGCTGAACGACAGCCACTTCGATCTGTTTGGTCTGCCGGCGCAATTCGCGCTCGACGCGAGCACACTCGATCACGCGTACCGCACCGTGCAGGCGCAGGTGCATCCGGACCGCTTCGCGGCGGCCGGCGATGCGCAAAAGCGTATCGCGATGCAATGGGCGACGCGCGCGAACGAGGCGTATCAGACGCTGCGCGATCCGCTCAAGCGCGCGACCTATCTGCTGTCGCTGCGCGGCATCAACGTCGGCGCGGAGAACAACACGGCGATGGAGCCCGCGTTCCTGATGCAGCAGATGGAGTGGCGCGAGAACATCGAGGACGCGGCCGCGGCGAAGAACGTCGACGCGCTCGACGCGCTGCTCATCGAGTTGCGCGACGAGGAACGTCAGCGCTTGGACAAGCTCGGCGCATCGCTCGATAACGGTGCGAATCAGGCGGCGGCCGAGGCGGTGCGGCAGATGATGTTCATCGAACGCGTCGCGTCGGAAATCGAAGCGCAGATCGAGCGGCTCGAAGGCTAGCCCGGTTTCGTGCGGCGCGCGCAAAAAGCGCGGCGCCGGCAACCAGCAACACGCCGAAGCAGCACCGGCAGGCAGCGATGTAGCAAGCGACAAACAAAAACCAGAGCGGCCGCGAGCCGTAGCATCACCCCCAGCAACGCGAACATTCAGGACGGGGCACAACGTCCCCGAGAAGATCCAGATGGCCTTACTGCAAATCTCCGAACCCGGCATGGCGCCGGCGCCTCACCAGCGGCGTCTGGCGGTCGGCATCGATCTCGGCACCACCAACTCCCTCGTCGCCGCCGTGCGCAGCGGCCTGCCCGATGTGCTGCCCGACGAAGACGGGCACGTGCTGCTGCCCTCGGTGGTGCGCTACCTGGAACAGGGCGGCCGTCGCATCGGCCGCCGGGCGAAGGCCGAGGCCGCCAGCGACCCGCGCAACACGATCGTGTCGGTCAAGCGCTTCATGGGTCGCGGCAAGGCCGAGGTGGAGGGCGCCGAAAACGCGCCGTACGACTTCATCGACGCACCCGGCATGGTGCAGATCCGTACTGTGGACGGCGTGAAGAGCCCGGTGGAAGTATCGGCTGAAATTCTCGCGACGCTGCGCCAGCGCGCCGAAGACACGCTCGGCGACGAACTGGTCGGCGCGGTGATCACGGTGCCCGCATACTTCGACGAAGCGCAGCGCCAGGCGACGAAAGACGCCGCGCGCCTCGCGGGGCTGAACGTGCTGCGGCTGCTGAACGAACCGACCGCGGCCGCGATCGCCTACGGTCTCGACAACGGCGCCGAAGGTCTGTACGCGGTCTACGACCTCGGCGGCGGCACCTTCGACTTATCCATTCTTAAGCTCACCAAGGGCGTGTTCGAAGTGCTGGCGGCGGGCGGCGATTCCGCGCTCGGCGGCGACGACTTCGATCATGCGCTGTACCGCCATGTGCTCGAACAGGCCGGCATCGCGCCGCAGACGCTGGCGCCGCACGACGTGCGCCTGCTGCTCGATAGCGTGCGCGAGGCCAAGGAGGCGTTGTCGAGCGCGCCGAAGGCTAACCTCAAGCTCACGCTTGCCAACGGCACCGCGCTCGATCTGACGATCGACGAAGCCACTTTCGAGACCATCACGGCCGAGCTGGTGCAACGCACGCTCGGTCCGACGAAGAAGGCGCTGCGCGACGCGAAGGTCACTACGAAGGACATCAAGGGCGTCGTGCTGGTCGGCGGCGCGACGCGCATGCCGGTGATCCGCCGCGCGGTCGAGGCGTTCTTCGGCCAGGCGCCGCTCGTCAATCTCGATCCGGACCAGGTCGTCGCGCTCGGCGCGGCCATCCAGGCCGATCTGCTGGCCGGCAACCGCGGCGCGGAAGGCGACGAGTGGCTGCTGCTCGACGTGATTCCGCTGTCACTCGGCGTCGAGACGATGGGTGGTCTCACCGAGAAGATCATTCCGCGCAACTCGACGATTCCAGTCGCGCGCGCGCAGGATTTCACGACCTTCAAGGACGGTCAGACCGCGATGGCGATTCACGTCGTGCAAGGCGAGCGCGAGCTCGTCAGCGATTGCCGCTCGCTCGCGCGCTTCGAGCTGCGCGGCATTCCGCCGATGGCCGCGGGCGCCGCGCGCATTCGCGTGACCTATCAGGTCGACGCCGACGGCCTGCTGTCCGTGTTCGCACGCGAGCTCGCGTCGGGCGTGGAGGCGTCGGTCGTCGTGAAGCCTTCGTATGGCCTCGCCGATGACGACATCGCGCGCATGCTCGAAGACAGCTTTTCGACCGCTGAAATCGATATGCGGGCGCGCGCTCTGCGCGAGGCGCAGGTCGAAGCGCAGCGTCTCGTCGAAGCGACCGACGCGGCGCTCGCGGCCGACGCGGAACTGCTCGACGACAGTGAACGCGCCGAACTCGATGCGCTGCTCGCCGCGCTGCGCAATGTCGCGTCGGGCGAGGACGTCGGCGCGATCGAAGCCGCGACTAAGGCGCTCGCCGAAGGCACCGACGAATTCGCCGCGCGCCGCATGAACAAGGGGATTCGCCGCGCGCTGTCGGGCCGCAAGCTGGACGAGATCTGAACCGGCGAACGAACTGCGAACGTCGCAGGAATCAATGGAGCGCGCCGGCTAGACTTAAAAAGTCCGCGCGGCGCCAGTAAAATGGTACGGAGCCTGCACGCGGCATTGCTGGCAGCCGCTGTGCCTCAGACCCAAACGGAAACTGTATGCCTCAAATCGTTGTGCTGCCTCACGTCGAACTGTGCCCGGAAGGCGCGGTGATCGACGCCGTTCCCGGCAAGAGCATCTGCGACAACCTGCTCGATAACGGTATCGAAATCGAGCATGCGTGCGAGAAGTCGTGCGCATGCACGACGTGTCATGTGATCGTGCGTGAGGGTTTCGCCGCCTTGACGCCGTCCGAGGAAGACGAGGACGATCTGTTGGACAAGGCATGGGGGCTCGAACCGGCTTCGCGCCTGTCGTGCCAGGCGATCATGCCGGACGAGCAGGATCTGGTCGTCGAAATTCCGCGTTACTCGATCAATCACGCGAAGGAAAACCACTAACAGGAGGGCGCCGCCATGAAGTGGACCGATACGCAAGAAATCGCGATGGCTCTGACCGACAAGCATCAGGATGTCGATCCGCAGCAGGTGCGTTTCACCGATCTGCATCGCTGGGTGATGGAGCTCGAAGGCTTCGACGACGATCCGAACCGCTCCAGTGAAAAGATTCTCGAAGCGATTCAGGCGGCGTGGATCGAAGACGCGGATTATTGAACGCGCGTTCGAACTGGTTCATTGAACTGCAAAGAAAAGGCGATTCCGATGGAATCGCCTTTTTTCATGGCTGCGTCGACGAGAGTGGAGCGCGTGAGTGAAGGGGCTGATGTCAGTCGGCGACGAGACCGCCATTCTGCACGCGCACGCGCTCGCCGTCGTGGAACGGCGGCGCCTCGTGATAGGTGAAGTAGCGCGTCTTGCCGTCTTCCATGTGCACGCGCACCGAATACGACGTCGTGCTGCGCAGATGTTTTTCGACCGAGTTGCCGGCGAGCCCGCCGCCGAGCGCGCCGAGCAGCGTCAACGCGGTACGCCCGCCGCCGGCCCCGAACTGGTTGCCGACGACGCCACCGGCCACCGCGCCGCCGACCGCGCCGATACCGGTGCCATGTCCTTCATGCCGAACTGCAGAGATCGCGACAACCGTGCCGCAAGTCGAGCAATGAGCGGCTTGTGGCGCCGGCTGCTGCGCATACTGGGGCGCTGCTTGCGGCCCGGGTTGTTGCGCGTACTGCGCCTGAGGTGCGGCCGGCGCCTGTTGCTGCTGCGCGTATTGCTGTTGCTGCGCCGGAGCGGGGGCCGGGGCTGGGGCGGGCTGCGCAGCTTGCTGAGCCAGAACCTGCTGCTGTTGCGCGGATGGATTGACAGGTGCGGCCGAATCGACGACGCCCGGCACTTGCGTGCTGACCTGCGCGGCCTGTGTCTGATCGTTCTGTGCGCCGTTGCCCGACGCCTTCGGGAACACGCCGGTGATCGCGGCGGTAGCGACGAGACTTGCAACGAGCACCGCGCCGGCGGCGACCGCGATCAACGGATGAAGACGACGTGGCTGCGTGGGTTGATGAGTAGGGGTGTCCATGTGGGGCCTCCGCTTCTGACAGAGTCGACTGCCTATGAGACTGAGTGTCGGGCAATTCGATCCCGGCAGCGTTTCCATTTGTAACCGGCTCGATGGCGGCCTCGGGCGTGGGCCGGTGGCCTCTGCGCGGCGCGCCTTGTGTCAGCAAGCTTTCAAGACCGTTGCGACCACGGCGATTTGCGCGCACTGGCGCGGCTTTTACCGCCGGTTACAAAACGACTGCTCGCAGAAACCGGTCCCGCCAAGCGAAAACGCGCATAAAAAAACGCCCGGCATCGACCGGGCGCTCTTCAAAACCATCACATTGCACGCGAAGCGCAACGACTACTCGCGCTTCGCGTCGCTCAATCTTCGCGACGCAGATGCGGGAACAGAATCACGTCGCGGATGCTCGGGCTATCGGTCAGCAACATCACCAGACGGTCGATGCCGATACCGCAGCCACCCGCCGGCGGCATGCCGTATTCGAGCGCGCGGATGTAGTCGGCGTCGTAGAACATCGCTTCCTCGTCGCCGGCGTCCTTCTGATCGACCTGCTTCCTGAAGCGCGCGGCCTGGTCTTCCGGATCGTTCAGCTCGGAGAAACCGTTGGCGATTTCGCGGCCGGTGATGAACAGCTCGAAGCGCTCGGTGATGCCTTCCACCTTGTCCGACGCACGCGCGAGCGGCGACACCTCGATCGGGTAGTCGATGATGTAGGTCGGCTCCCACAGTTGCGACTCGGCCGTCTCTTCGAACAGCGCCAGCTGCAGCGAGCCAATGCCCGCGTTCAGGAACTGCGGCTGCGAGGCATCGACGCCGAACTTCTTGAGTTCGGCGCGCAGGAACGTGCTGTCGGCGAGCTGCTCGTTCGTGTATTGCGGCGCGTATTTCTGGATCGCCTGCGTGATCGTGAGGCGATGGAACGGCTTCGACAGATCGAGCTCGCGGCCCTGATAGGTGATGGTGGCCGTGCCGAGCGCATCGATCGCGGCCTGGCGGATCAGCTGCTCGGTGAAGTCCATCAGCCACTTGTAGTCGGTGTAGGCCGCGTAGAATTCGATCATCGTGAATTCCGGGTTGTGGCGCACGGACACGCCCTCGTTGCGGAAATTACGATTGATTTCGAACACGCGTTCGAAGCCGCCCACTACCAGACGCTTCAGATACAGCTCCGGCGCGATGCGCAGGAACATCTGCATGTCGAGCGCGTTGTGGTGCGTCGAGAACGGCTTGGCCGCCGCGCCGCCCGGAATCGGGTGCAGCATCGGCGTTTCGACTTCCATGAAGTTCGCATCGGCCATGTACTTGCGGATCGACGAAATCGCCTTCGTGCGCGCGACGAAGGTGCGGCGCGTTTCCGGCGTGACGATCAGATCGACGTAGCGCTGGCGGTACTTCATTTCCTGGTCGGCGAGACCGTGGAACTTGTCCGGCAGCGGACGCAGCGACTTCGACAGCAGACGCAGCTCCGTGCAGCGCACCGACAGCTCGCCCTTGTTGGTGCGGAACAGTACGCCGCGCGCGGCGACGATGTCGCCCATGTCCCACTTCTTGAACGCGTCGTAGGTTTCCTGGCCGACGTCGGCCGGCGTGATGAAGAACTGGATCTGACCCGAGCCATCGCGCACGGTCGCGAAGCTCGCCTTGCCCATCACGCGTTTGAGCATCATGCGGCCGGCGATCGCGACTTCGAGCGGATTCGCTTCGAGCGCTTCCTTGTCGGCGTGCTCGTACTGCGACTGCAGATCTTCGGCGTGGTGCGTGGGACGGAAATCGTTCGGATAGGCGACGCCCTGCTCACGCAGCTCGCGCAGCTTTTCGCGGCGCTCGGCGATGATCTTGTTGTCGTCCACTTCGGGCACGACAGTCGGCTGGGCGGCATTCGGCTGGGCGGCATTCCGCTGGGCCGCATTCGGCTGGGTCGGTTCAGTCATGATGATTTGGTATTCGGTGGCCCGCCGCGGCGTGCGCCGCAAAGCGGGAAGCCAGTCAGTGTAGAAACCTCAGGCGGTACTGGAAAACGAAGCAAGCGCGGCCCCGATTACTGAACGTGGCCGCGCCGTGCGCGCTTAGACGCCCTGTTTCAGGCTCGCGCTGATGAACGGATCGAGATCGCCGTCGAGCACGCTCTTCGTGTTGCTGATTTCGACGTTGGTGCGCAGATCCTTGATGCGGCTGTTGTCGAGCACGTACGAGCGGATCTGATGGCCCCAACCCACATCGGTCTTGCCGGCTTCGAGCTTGTCCTGCTCGGCCTGACGCTTGCGGATTTCCGCTTCGTACAGGCGCGATTTCAGCATCGCCATTGCTTCGGCGCGGTTGCGGTGCTGCGAGCGGTCGTTCTGGCACTGCACGACGATGCCCGACGGCATGTGCGTGATACGCACCGCCGAGTCGGTCTTGTTGATGTGCTGACCGCCCGCGCCGGAAGCACGGTAGGTGTCGATGCGCAGATCGGCCGGGTTGATCTCGACTTCGATCGAGTCGTCGATTTCCGGGTACACGAACACCGACGAGAACGAAGTGTGACGGCCGCCCGATGAATCGAACGGCGACTTGCGCACGAGGCGGTGCACACCGGTTTCGGTACGCAGGAAGCCGTACGCGTATTCGCCTTCGATCTTGATCGTCGCGTTCTTGATGCCGGCGACGTCGCCTTCGGTCTGCTCGAGCACTTCGGTCTTGAAGCCCTTGCGCTCGCAATAGCGCAGATATTGGCGCAGCAGCATCGACGCCCAGTCGCACGCTTCGGTGCCGCCGGCGCCGGCCTGGATGTCGAGAAAGGCGTTGTTGGGGTCGGCCGGGTTCGCGAACATCCGACGGAATTCCATGTCGGCGACGCGCGCCTCGATGGCCTGGGCATCGGCTTCACAGGCGAGCAGCGTTTCGTCGTCGGCTTCTTCGCGCGCCATGTCGAACAGGTCTTGCGCGTCGTTCACGTCGTTGGTGATCGACGTGAGTTTGCCGACCGTATCGTCGAGCAGCTTCTTTTCCTTACCGAGTGCCTGGGCGTGCTTCGCATCGTTCCAGACGTCCGGGTCTTCGAGTTCCCGGTTGACTTCGATTAGACGCAGTGCTTTGTCGTCGTAGTCAAAGATACCCCCGTAGGTCGTCCGCGCGCTTGCGCAGGTCGGCCAGAGAGGCTTCGATCGCGTTGAGACGTTCCGCTTCCATGTCGATCTTTTATAGCTTCGTAAAAAGGAGAAATTATAGCCGATCGGCACGCCGCGCCGGAGCCCCGCGGGCGATCCGGCGCGGGTTCGCGATTGATTTTGCGGAAGATTTCAGCTCGCCGCGTGCTCGACGATCAATTGCACGCGCGACACGCCGTTCCATGTGTCGCTCGCGAGCCGGTAGGCGACGGTGGTGCGCGCGGGCAGCGTATCGGTGTGATTGAACCAGATCGCGTTGAAGCGCTGGCGGCCGCGCAACAGTTGCAGCTTCAGGTGCTTGTCCTTCACGAGCGCCTGCGACGCGACCTCGAATTCGCCCGAGAACACCGGCGCCGGAAAGCCCTGGCCCCATACGGCCGCATCGAGCATCTCGACGAATTGCGGCGTGAAATACGCGTCTTCTAGCTCGCCGTCGGTTTCGACCGTGCGCGCGAGCGCCTCCGCCGACAGCCATTCGCGGCCGACCGCCTCGAAGGCGGCCGTGAAGCGCGGCACGTTCGCGGCGGCGATCGTCAGGCCCGCGGCCATCGCGTGGCCGCCGAATTTGACGATCAGGTCCGGTTCGCGCTTCGAGATCAGATCGAGCGCGTCGCGCAGATGAAAGCCCGCGATCGAGCGGCCCGAGCCTTTGACGAGCACGCCGGTATCGTCGGCGGGTGCGAACGTGAACGACGGGCGGTGGAATTTCTCCTTCAGCCGTCCCGCGACGATGCCGATCACGCCCTGATGCCAGCCCGGATTGAACAGCGTGATCGTGGTCGCGCCGTCGGGGTCGACCGCCGACAGGTCATCCAGTGCCTGCTGCTGCATGCCGGCCTCGATCTCGCGGCGCTCGCGGTTCATCGCGTCGAGCTGCTGCGCGAGTTCCCACGCGCGGCCGACGTCATCGGTGGTCAGGCATTCGATGCCGAGCGACATGTCCGACAGCCGTCCCGCCGCGTTCAGGCGCGGTCCCAGCGCGAAGCCGAGGTCGAAGCCGGACGCGTTGCGCGCGTCGCGCGCGGCGGCGCGAAAAAGGGCGGCGATCCCCGGCTGCATGCGACCCTTGCGGATGCGCTGCAGACCTTGCGCGACCAGCACGCGGTTGTTGCCGTCGAGCTTGACGACATCGGCGACGGTGCCGAGCGCGACCAGATCGAGCAGGCCGTCGAGGCGCGGTTCGGGCAGCGCGTCGCCGAACGCGCCGCGGCGGCGCAGTTCGGCGCGCAGCGCGAGCAGCACGTAGAACATCACGCCGACGCCGGCCAGGCACTTGCTCGGGAACCTGCAGCCCGGCTGGTTCGGATTGACGATCGCGCGCGCGGCGGGCAGTTCGTCGCCGGGCAGGTGGTGGTCGGTGACGAGCACGTCGATGCCGAGCGCGTTCGCGGCGGCGACGCCGTCGACGCTCGCGATGCCGTTGTCGACGGTGATCAGCAGATCGGGCTTGCCCGCCGCGCTGCGCGCCGCCAGCTCGACGATGTCCGGCGTGAGCCCGTAGCCGTGCTCCATGCGGTTCGGCACCAGATAGTCGATGCGCGCGCCGAACATGCGCAGTCCGCGCACCGCGACCGCGCAGGCGGTCGCGCCGTCGCAGTCGTAGTCGGCGACGACCAGCATGCGGCGCTGCCGCTGGAGCGCGTCCGCGAGCAGCGCGGCGGCCGCGTCGCAGCCCTTCAGCTCGACGGGCGGCACGAGCCGCGCGAGGCCGGTCTCGACCTCTTCGGGCAGGCACACGCCGCGCGATGCGTACAGGCGCGCGAGCACCGGATGCATGCCGCAGCGGATCAGTACTTCGGCATCGACGGGGGAGCAGGGGCGCGTAACGATTCGGGTCATGCGGAAGGGCCGTGGATCATTCGATGAAAAGCGAGGCCAGCACGCGCCGCCGCCAGAATTTGCGCAGATCGCTGCGCGTGACGCTCAGCGTCACCGAGCCGGTGTCGCCGCACAGCGTGAGGTCGAGTTCGGCGAGTTCGCCCGCCTGCAGCGCCGCGAGCGCCGGCTCGAACCAGTCGGTCTGCAGCGCGGCGAATGCCTGGTTCCAGCGCGCCCAGTCCTGTTCGATGTAGGGCGCGGAGAATGGATCGAGTTCGACGAGTGTCGCGCCGCTGCCGTTGGTTGCACGGCGCAGCGCCGCCGGCAGTTCGCGATACGACGCCGGCGGCGCGCCTGGCGTGATCCCCGCGCTGAGCGCGAGGCCCCGCGTCGCGGCGGCGTCGGACAGCACCTGCGCGAACGGACTGCGCACCGGCCGCGCGGCGCCTTGCGCGTAAAACCAGATCGAGTTGACGGCCGGCAGCCCGCGTGCCTCGCGCGCCTCGTTGACCGGATGCTCGAACCATGCCATCTGCACTTCGTTCTGCAGCTTCATCCATGCGCGCGAGCGTTCGCCGGAATGCGCTTCGTGGGGCAGCCAGATCTCGATGTTGCGGCCGCTCGCGCGCAACGGCGACGCGCCCGCGAGCGTGCCGAACGCGTCGCTCGACAGATACCAGCGGGTCGGTTTCGGCGCTTCGATGCGCACGCCGAGTTCCTCGATCAGCGGACGCGCAAGCGCGAGCAGCGTGGCCGCTTCGTCGTCCGACAGATCGAGCGACGCGGGATCGATCAGCACCAGGTGGTCGTGCGCGATGTGCACGTGCACCGGCTGCACGCAGGCCCACGTCGCGCTGCCGGGTTCGCCGCCGTCGGCGCGCAGCATGTAGGGCGCGAGCGGGGCTTCGTCGGCGGCGGCCGAGGCGCCTGCCGTGCCATCGGGCAGCGCGCCGAATTGTCGCGCGACCCAGCGCTCGTGCGGCAGCGTGCGCTGAAAATCTTCGCCGATCACGCGTTCGATCAGCGTCGCGCGGGCGATCAGCCTGTCGAGGGCGGGGCTCTGGATGTCGTGAAGCGCGGTGGAGGCGTCGGCCGCGGCGGGCAGCGCGAAGGGCAGCAGAAGATGGAGGCGGTCGGCAGGCATGATGCTGCGCATTGTAGGGCAAACGGTGCGAGTATTTCGACGAGGCACGGTCGGTTTGTCGATCGCGAACCGAGGCATGAGCTTTGCGCGAGCCGGCGGCATTGTGTGGCAAACTTCGCGCTTGATCGCTGGGCGCGGCAGGGGTGGCGCACCGTGCAGCCACGCCTCCATGCGCCGGCGGAGCCGCACGGCGGCTGGGCGGGCGAGGAACGATCCGCGCCGCCGCGAGCCCAACGATCACGACGCTCGGGCCGCTCGGCGCACGCTCGATGTCCGCCGCTCCCGACACACAGTCGAAGAACGCACAAAAGGATTCGCTTGAAATTTCCCTACGAATGGCAGATTGGCTGGCGCTACACACGCGCCGGCAAACGCACGACTGGCAACGGCTTCATCTCGTTCATCGCGCTGGTGTCGATGTCGGGCATCGCGCTTGGCGTCGCGGCGCTGATCGTGGTGCTGTCGGTGATGAACGGCTTTCAGAAAGAGGTGCGCGACCGCATGCTGTCGGTGCTCGCGCACGTCGAGATCTTTTCGCCGACCGGGTCGATGCCCGACTGGCAGCTCACCGCGAAGGAAGCGCGGCAGAACCGGCAGGTGATCGGCGCGGCGCCCTACGTCGAGGCCCAGGCGCTGCTCACGCGCCAGGATGCGGTGAGCGGCGTCGCGTTGCGCGGCATCGAGCCGACGCTCGAACCGGAAGTGTCCGATATCGGCAAGGAAATGAAGGGCGGCAAGCTGACCGACCTCGTACCCGGCGACTTCGGCATCGTGCTCGGCGCCGATCTCGCGGCCGATCTCGGCGTGCAGGTCAACGACAAGATCACGCTCGTCGCGCCCGAAGGCACGATCACGCCGGCCGGCATGCTGCCGCGCCTGAAGCAGTTCACGGTGGTCGGCATCTTCGAGTCGGGCCACTACGAATACGACAGCACGCTCGCGCTGATCAACATCAAGGACGCCCAGGCGCTGTTCCGGCTGCCCGCGCCGACCGGCGTGCGGCTGAGGCTCACCGACATGCAGCGCGCGCCGGAAGTCGCGCGTCAGCTCGCGCGCACGCTGTCGGGCGATCTGTACATTCGCGACTGGACCCAGCAGAACAAGACCTGGTTCTCGGCGGTGCAGATCGAGAAGCGCATGATGTTCATCATCCTGACGCTGATCATTGCGGTGGCCGCGTTCAATCTGGTGTCGTCGCTGGTGATGACGGTGACCAATAAACAAGCCGATATCGCGATCCTGCGCACGCTCGGCGCGCAGCCCGGCTCGATCATGAAGATCTTCGTCGTGCAGGGCGTGACGATCGGCTTCATCGGCACGGCGACCGGCGTCGCGCTCGGCTGCCTGATCGCGTGGAGCATTCCGTGGCTGGTGCCGATGATCGAGCATCTGCTCGGCGTGCAGTTCCTGCCGCCGTCGGTGTACTTCATCAGCGAGCTGCCGTCCGAGCTGGTTCCGGCCGACGTCGCTCGCATCGGCATCATCGCGTTCGTGCTGTCCGCGCTCGCGACGCTGTATCCGAGCTGGCGCGGCGCGAAGGTCCGTCCGGCGGAGGCGCTGCGCTATGAATGACCGCCTCGTCCATCCCTCAACCGATTCATCCATGACCGCTCAGGACCCCGCATCGTATCCGTACGTGCTCGAAGCCACCGGCATTTCCAAATCGTTCGTGCAGGGTGGCCTGAACGTGCAGGTGCTCAACAATGCCGAGCTCGCCGTGCGGCGCGGCGAGAAGCTCGCGATCGTCGGCGCGTCGGGCTCCGGCAAGAGCACACTGCTGCACGTGCTCGGCGGTCTCGACGATCCGAGCGCGGGCGAGGTGTCGGTGCTCGGCAAGCCGTTCACGAAGCTCTCCGAGCGCGAGCGCAACGACCTGCGCAATCGCGCGCTCGGTTTCGTTTATCAGTTTCACCATTTGCTGCCGGAGTTTTCCGCGCTCGATAACGTCGCGATGCCGCTGCGAATTCGTCGCGAGACGACCGAAGTCGCGCGCCGTGAGGCGATGGCGGTGCTGGAGCGCGTCGGCATGGGGCATCGCGCGAAGCATCGGCCGGGCGAGCTGTCGGGCGGCGAGCGTCAGCGTGTCGCGATCGCGCGCGCGCTCGTCACGAAGCCCGCCTGCGTGCTCGCCGACGAGCCGACCGGCAACCTCGACGGCGGCACCGCCGACACCGTGTTCAACCTGATGCTCGAACTGTCGCGCACGCTCGAGACGAGCTTCGTGATCGTCACGCACGACCCGGAATTGGCGGGGCGCTGCGATCGCATCATGCGGCTGCGCGACGGCGTGCTGCACGAAGAACCGCCGGTGCCGGTCTGAACCCGGGTTCAGACCGAGTCGAGCCCGAGTTGAGCCAAACCCCGGCACGGTCGTTGCGGGTGGTCCGCGGATGCTGACCGCCGCCGCGAACCGCCGGACCACCTTCGGTCGGTTCCATTGCCAGCGAGACAACCCATGTGGATCGATACGCACTGCCATCTCGACGCTTCGGAGTTCGACGCCGATCGTGACGCGGTCGCGGCGTCCGCGCGCGATGCGGGCGTGTCGCGCATCGTGATCCCAGCGATCGGGCGACAGAACTTCGCGGCGGTGCGCGAGCTCGCGCACCGTGTCGACGGCGGCGCGTACGCGCTCGGCATTCATCCGATGTACACGCCAGGCGCCGTCGACGCCGACCTCGACCTGTTGCGCCTGGAGATCGAGGCGAGTCTCGACGATCCGCGCTTCGTCGGCATTGGCGAGATTGGGCTCGACTTTTTCGTCGACGGTCTCGACGATGCGCGCCAGCAATTTTTCTACAACGGGCAGTTGCAACTGGCGCGCGAGTTCGATCTGCCGGTCATCTGCCACGTGCGCAAATCGCAGGATCAGGTGATCGCGGGACTGCGCCGGCATCAGATCCATCGCGGCATCGCGCACGCGTTCAATGGCAGTTTCCAGCAGGCCAAGGCTTATATCGATCAGGGCCTGCATCTCGGGTTCGGCGGCAACCTGACGTTCGAGCGCGCGCGGCAGATCCGCCGACTCGCCGAACAGCTGCCGTTTGACGCGCTGGTCGTCGAGACCGACGCGCCCGATATCGCGCCATCGTGGATGTACAGGCAGCGCAATTCGCCGGAGCAGATTCCGGCGATCGGCGCGAGTCTCGCGCAACTGCGCGGTGTCACTTCCGACGCAGCAGCCCTTGGCACAACGGCTAACGCGCTCGCCGCGCTGCCGCGACTCGCGCTTTCCTCTGCATAATCGATTCCGTTGATCGAAAGGGTTCGCGCCGGGCGAGACCCATGCCCGGCGGGCTCGCTGCTGCCTGCTCGCCGGCGCGTGACGACGCCCGGCGCCAGTGGCGCGGAGGGCGGATGCGGGCAGTCTGGTGCGGGTTTGCGTTGGGGGTGATCTGGCTGCAGCAGCAGGCGGTGTTGCCGGATGCGGGCGGATCGTGGGCGTTGATACTGGCCGGCTCCACGGCGGCTGGCGTTGCCGTGTGGGGTTTGCGTGGCGATAGGGTGGGTGCGGCGTACCGGCTCGAATACGAGCGGCGCTTTTCGAACCGGTTCGCTAGCCGCGCATGGCGCGATGTCCGCATGCGGCGGGTCGCCGGTTGGGGCGCCGTGTGGTGCGCGGCGATCTGCGTCGGTTTCGGATATGCGGCTCTGCGCGCTCATACGCGGCTCGCCGTGAGTCTGCCGCATGAGTGGGAAGGGCGCGACATCGAGGTGGTCGGCGCTATCAAGGGTCTGCCAACGCGCGACGACAAAGGCGCGCGCTTCCTGTTCGACGTCGAGTCGAACGATGCGCGCCTCGCCGCTTTTCCGCGCGTGATCCAACTCGCCTGGATCGCGCGCGGCGCCCCGGCGCCGCGGCTCGAACCGGGCGAGCGCTGGCGTCTGACCGTGCGCCTGAAGCGCCCGCACGGCAACGCGAATTTCGGCGTGCGCGATGCCGAGGCGAGTCTGCTCGCGCGCAACGTCCGCGCGACTGGTTACGTGAGCGTGCCAGAGCATGCGCGACGCCTCGCCGGTCGCGCGCGCGGGCTCGCCGTGCTGGTCGACCGCTGGCGCGCCGCATTGCGCGCGCGTATCGACACGGTGCTCGCCGATGCGCCGCATCGCGGCATCGTCGTCGCGCTCGCGGTCGGCGCGCAGAACCAGCTGAGCCCCGCCGACTGGCAATTGATGCGCGGCACCGGCACGAGTCATCTGGTGGCGATCTCGGGCTTGCATATCGGCCTGGTCGCGGGGCTGACCGGCTGGCTCGCGGCAGCAGTCTGGCGACGCTCGGGCTGGCTCGGCCGCAACTGGCCGCTGCGCTTGCCCGCGCAACTCGTCGGCGTGACGGCCGGGGCGCTGTTCGCCGCGCTGCATGCCGCGCTCGCCGGCTTCAACGTGCCGGCGCAACGCGCGCTGTGGATGGCCGCACTCGTCGCGCTGGCGTTCGTCGGTGGCCGGCAACTGGCGCGCTCAACGGTGCTCGCGTGGGCGCTCGGGCTCGTGCTGCTGGTCGATCCGTGGGCGGTCGTGTCGGCCGGATTCTGGCTGTCATTCTGCGCGGTCGGCGCGATCCTGTTCGCGATGGCGGGGCGGCCGCGCGTGCGCGGTCCACAGGCGTGCCGCCAGCATGAAGACGTACAGGGCGGCGCGGCGCAACGCAGGTGGCTGGCGCTGCGTCCGGAATTGATCCGGCACCTGCGCGCACTCGCCGAACGCTTGCGCAGCGCCGCGCACGTGCAGTTTGCGGTGACGGTCGCGCTTGCACCGCTGACCGCCTACTGGTTCGCGCAGATTCCGCTCGTCGGTCCGCTCGCGAATGCGTTCGCGATTCCGTGGGTGAGCGCTCTCGTCACGCCGACGGTGCTCGCGGGCGTCGCATTGCCCGCGCCGCTCGACGCGTTCGCGTGGCGCGCCGCGCACACGCTGCTCGATGGTCTCGTGGCCGGCCTGGAGCTGGTGTCGGGTCCGCGCTGGACGCTGTGGTGGTTGCCGCAGCCGCATGTGTGGGCGCTCGCCGCGGCGGCAGTCGGTGTGCTGTGGTGTCTCGCGCCGCGCGGCTGGCCGTTGCGCTGGGCGGCGCCGCTGACGTGGCTGCCGCTGCTGATGCCCAGCGCAAACGGCGCACTCGCCGAGCCATCGGGCGCGTTCCGTCTGACCGCGCTCGATGTCGGGCAGGGCACGTCGGTGCTCGTGCAGACCGCGCATCACGCGTTGCTGTTCGATGCCGGCCCCGGCCCGGAATCGACGCATGCTGGCGATCGAGTGGTGGTGCCGTTCCTGCAGGCGCAAGGTGTGACGATGCTCGATACGCTGATGATCAGCCACGACGATTCGGATCATTCGGGCGGCGCGCCGGCAGTGCTCGACGCGATCGAGGTCCGTCAGTTGGTGGCCGGACTGAAGCCGGACCATCCGCTGTGGCAGAAGGCGAAGCAGCATGGCACGCGGACGCTGCCGTGTGTGGCGGGGCAGCGCTGGCAGTGGGACGGTGTCGAGTTCGCCGTCTTGTGGCCGGACGCTGGGGCGCTCACCGGCAAGGCGAACGAACATTGCTGCGTGTTGAGAGTCAGCACGTTGCCCGCTACCAATGCAGGCCAGGCGGCGTTGGTCAGTGCGAACGCGCCGCGTTTCGCGGCTCTGCTGACCGCCGACATCGAAGCGCCGACCGAACGCGCGCTGCTCGCACGCGATCGCGAGATGCTACGCGCGCAAGTATTGGTAGTGCCGCATCATGGCAGCAAGACCTCGTCGACCGAACCGTTCCTCGACTCTGTCGATCCGTCCATCGCGTTATTTCAGGTAGGCTACGAGAATCGTTTTCATCATCCGAACGCGGGCGTGCTCGCGCGCTATGTGGCGCGTCATATCGAGCTCGCGCGCAGCGATCGGGATGGCGGCGTCAGGGTCGACGTCGATCCGGGCGCGCGCGCTGAGGAGGGCGCCGCGCTCACGCTCGAGCGCTATCGCGACACGCAGCGCCGCTACTGGATGGAGCCCTGAGCGCGCCGCCGCTCAATGAGCGCAACGGCGCAGACAACGGGCGCAAGCAGCGGTATAAGCAGCGGCACAGACGAAGCACCCGCCCGCGCGTAAAAAACACAACGGAGATTGCCGCAGTTGAAAAACATCATCCATTTCTCGCACGCGAACGGCTTTCCGGCCTCGACTTACCGGACCATCTTCGCCGAACTCTCCGACGACTACGAGGTGCGCTCGATCGAGCGGATCGGTCATGATTCGCGCTTTCCGGTCACGCAGGACTGGCCCCATCTGGTCGACCAACTGCTCGACGATATCGCACGCAAGTATGAGCAGCCAGTGTGGCTCGTCGGGCATTCGCTCGGCGGTTATCTGTCGCTGATGGCGGCGCTGAAAAAGCCGCAGTGGGTGAGGGGCGTCGTGATGCTCGACTCGCCGGTGATCGCCGGCTGGCGCAGCAGCATGCTGCGCGTGTCGCAATGGACCGGGCTCGACGAGCGGCTGTCGCCGGCCGCCGCGACGCGCAAGCGCCGCACGCAATGGGCTAGCCGCGACGAAGCTTGGCGGCACTTTCATTCGAAACCCGCGTTCGCGCGCTGGGACGAGCGCATGCTGTCCGACTACATCGACTTCGGCATTCCGCAGAGTTCGCCCGACGGCACCCGCGTGCTCGCCTTCGATCGGCGCACCGAATACCAGATCTACCGAACTTTGCCGCATACGCTCGGCGCGCGGCTCGCGCGCGGCGCGGCGGTGCCGGTCGGGTTCATCGCCGGCACGCACTCGAAGGAAATCCGCCAGGTCGGTCTCGACGCGACGCGGCGCGCGACCGGCGGGCACGTCGAGTGGATCGAGGGCAGCCATCTGTATCCGATGGAAAAGCCGATCGAAACCGCGCGCGCGGTGCAACGTATGTTGCGCGAGCTGGAGCGAACCGCCTGACGCGCTGCGCGCACGAAGCGGGCCCCAATCTGCTGCGCCGGCTGCCACGCGAGGCGGCATCGGCGCGCGTCGGGCGGGTCGTTTTTTGCTGGGTCGGGACCATCCTTTACGGTATAATCCGTTTTTCCCGCGAGCATCCAGCGATGACCAAATATGTTTTCGTCACCGGCGGCGTAGTATCTTCCCTCGGCAAGGGTATTGCCGCCGCTTCCCTCGCCGCGATCCTCGAATCGCGCGGTCTTAAAGTCACCCTCCTCAAGCTCGATCCCTACATCAACGTCGACCCCGGCACGATGAGCCCGTTTCAGCACGGCGAAGTGTTCGTGACGGAAGACGGAGCGGAAACCGACCTCGACCTTGGCCACTACGAGCGCTTCATCAGCACGAAGATGCGCAAGGCCAACAACTTCACCACGGGCCAGATTTACGAATCGGTGATCCGCAAGGAACGCCGCGGCGATTATCTCGGCAAGACCGTGCAGGTCATTCCGCACATCACCAACGAAATCCAGGCATTCGTCGAACGCGGCGCAGCTTCTGCAACGTGCGGCGAGCCCGATGTCGCGATCGTGGAAGTGGGTGGCACGGTGGGTGACATCGAATCGCTGCCGTTCCTCGAAGCCGCGCGTCAGATGAGCCTGCGCCTCGGCCGCAACAGCGCGTGCTTCGTGCACCTGACGCTGGTGCCCTGGGTCGCCACGGCCGGCGAGCTCAAGACCAAGCCTACCCAGCACAGCGTGCAGAAGCTGCGCGAAATCGGCATCTCGCCGCACGTGCTGCTGTGCCGCGCCGACCGCCGCATTCCGGACGACGAGCGCGCGAAGATCTCGCTGTTCTCGAACGTACCCGAAGACGCGGTCATTTCCGTGTGGGATGCGGACAGCATCTACAAGATTCCGCAGATGCTGCACGACCAGGGTCTCGACGCGATCATCTGCGAGGAGCTGAAGCTCACGCCGAAGGCGGCCGACCTTTCCATGTGGTCCGACCTCGTCGAGAAGCTGCAGAACCCGAAGCACGAAGTGACGATCGGCATGGTCGGCAAGTATGTCGATCTGACCGAGTCGTACAAGTCGCTGATCGAAGCGCTGCGTCATGCGTCGATGCATACGTCGACGCGCGTGAACATCGAGTACATCGACTCCGAAGAGATCGAAACGCAAGGCGTCGAAAGCCTCAAGCATCTCGACGCGGTGCTCGTGCCGGGCGGCTTCGGCCGTCGCGGCACCGAAGGCAAGATTGCCGCGATCCGCTACGCACGCGAAGCGAAGGTGCCGTATCTCGGCATCTGCCTCGGCATGCAGCTCGCCGTGATCGAATTCGCGCGTGACGTGGTCGGTCTGAAGGACGCAAACAGCACCGAGTTCGACCAGGAAACGAAGAATCGCGTGGTCGCGCTGATCACCGAGTGGTACGACCGCGAAGGCCGCGTCGAGAAGCGCACCGAAGAATCGGACCTCGGCGGCACGATGCGTCTCGGCTCGCAGCGCTGCCCGATCAAGCCCGGCACGCTCGCCGAAGAGATCTACGGCACGGACGTGAACGAGCGTCATCGTCACCGTTATGAGGTGAATAACCGTTTCGTGCCCCAGCTCGAAGGGGGTGGCCTCATCATTAGCGCCCGTACGCCGAGCGAGGATCTGCCGGAAATGATGGAGCTGCCGCGCAGCATGCACCCGTGGTTCGTCGGCGTGCAGTTCCATCCGGAATTCACGTCCACGCCGCGTGACGGTCATCCGCTGTTCAAGTCGTTCGTCGAAGCGGCGCTCGCGCATCAGCAGTCGAGGGTCGAGGAGAAAGCATGAAACTGGGCGATTTCGAAATCGGGCTCGACAAGCCGTTTTTCCTGATCGCCGGTACCTGTGTCGTCGAATCCGAACAGATGACGATCGACACGGCCGGCCGCCTGAAGGAAATCTGCGCGAAGCTGAACATTCCGTTCATCTACAAATCGTCGTACGACAAGGCCAATCGCAGCAGCGGCAAGTCGTTCCGCGGTCTGGGCATGGACGAAGGTCTGCGTATCCTGTCGGAAGTGAAGCGCCAGCTCGGTCTGCCGGTGCTGACCGACGTGCACGCCGAGCACGAGATCGAGCAGGTCGCGTCGGTCGTCGACGTGCTGCAAACGCCCGCGTTTTTGTGCCGTCAGACGGACTTCATCCACGCGTGCGCGCGCTCGGGCAAGCCGGTCAATATCAAGAAGGGCCAGTTTCTCGCGCCGCACGACATGAAGAACGTGATCGACAAGGCGCGCGACGCCGCGCGTGAAGCGGGTCTGTCGGAAGACCGCTTCATGGCGTGCGAGCGCGGCGTGTCGTTCGGCTATAACAACCTCGTGTCGGACATGCGTTCGCTCGCGATCATGCGCGAGACCAACGCGCCGGTCGTGTTCGACGCGACGCACTCGGTGCAGTTGCCGGGCGGTCAGGGCACGAGCTCGGGCGGCCAGCGCGAATTCGTGCCGGTGCTCGCGCGCGCCGCGGTGGCGGTCGGCGTCGCGGGTCTGTTCATGGAAACGCACCCGAATCCGGCGCAGGCGAAGTCGGACGGACCGAACGCGGTGCCGCTCAATCGCATGGCCGAGCTGCTCGAGACGCTCGTCACGCTCGACCAGGCCGTCAAGCGCGGCCCGTTCCTCGAAAGCGACTTCAACTGATTCAGGTGTGCGCCGCGTGTCACGATTGCTCTCGATAATCGACCCGCGGCGTTTTCGCATAATGGTCGTCGAACGTATCGGCGCGCGAGTTGTCTGTCGGGGAGACCGGCGGGTGCTTTGCATGGGACCGGAGTAGGCGCTAAAGCACCAACTCCGGATCGACAGCGCGATACAGTGTCAGAGTAAAGAATTCAACGTCATCCTTTGAGGAAACCATGAGTGCTATCGTAGACATCATCGGTCGAGAGATTCTCGATTCGCGAGGCAACCCCACCGTCGAATGCGACGTGCTGCTCGAGTCGGGCACGATGGGCCGCGCAGCCGTGCCGTCGGGCGCGTCGACCGGCTCGCGCGAAGCGATCGAACTGCGCGACGGCGAAGCCGGCCGCTACGGCGGCAAGGGCGTGCTGAAGGCCGTCGAGCACATCAACACGGAAATCTCCGAAGCGATCATGGGTCTCGACGCTTCCGAGCAGGCATTCCTCGACAAGACGCTGCTCGAGCTCGACGGCACCGACAACAAGTCGCGCCTAGGCGCGAACGCGATGTTGGCCGTGTCGATGGCCGTCGCGAAGGCCGCCGCTGAAGAAGCCGGCCTGCCGCTGTACCGCTATTTCGGCGGTTCGGGCGCGATGCAACTGCCGGTGCCGATGATGAACATCGTCAACGGCGGCGCGCACGCGAACAACAGCCTGGACATCCAGGAATTCATGATCGTGCCGGTCAGCCAGCCGAGCTTCCGCGAAGCGCTGCGCTGCGGCGCCGAAGTGTTCCACGCGCTGAAGAAGATCCTGTCGGATCGCGGCATGAGCACGGCAGTCGGCGATGAAGGCGGCTTCGCGCCGAATTTCGGCAGCAACGAGGAATGCCTGTCCACCATTTTGCAAGCCATCGAGAAAGCGGGCTATCGCGCCGGTGAAGACGTGCTGCTCGCGCTCGACTGCGCGGCCAGCGAGTTCTACCACGACGGCAAGTACCAGCTCGCGGGCGAAGGCCTGCAGCTGTCGTCGACGGAATTCGCGGATTACCTCGCGAACCTGGCGGACAAGTTCCCGATCGTGTCGATCGAAGACGGCATGCACGAAAGCGACTGGGAAGGCTGGAAGATCCTGACCGACAAGCTCGGCGACAAGGTCCAGCTGGTCGGCGACGACCTGTTCGTCACGAACACACGCATCCTGAAGGAAGGCATCGAGAAGGGCATCGCGAACTCGATCCTGATCAAGATCAATCAGATCGGCACGCTGACGGAAACCTTCGCGGCGATCGAAATGGCCAAGCGCGCGGGCTACACGGCCGTGATTTCGCACCGCTCGGGCGAAACCGAAGACTCGACTATCGCGGACATCGCCGTCGGTCTGAACGCCGGCCAGATCAAGACCGGTTCGCTGTCGCGTTCGGATCGCATCTCGAAGTACAACCAGCTGCTGCGTATCGAGGAAGATCTCGGCGATATCGCGAGCTACCCTGGCAAGTCGGCGTTCTACAATCTGCGCTAAGCGTTTTCGCCAGATTGTTCACGCCGATCGATGAGCAGGTTATCCTTCGTTTCTGATTGACCTCGCCGCCCTGCGTATAGCGCAGGGCGGCGCGTATTTATTGTGCTTACTTCATGCGGCTTGTCACTGCTGTCCTGATCGTTCTGCTGGCATTGATCCAGTACCCGCTCTGGTGGGGGCACGGCGGCTGGCTGCGCGTGCATGAGTTGCAAGGCCAGCTCGCGCAGCAACTGCAGAAGAATGCCGACGCCAAGCTGCGCAACGAGCGCATCCAGGGCGAAGTGCAGGATCTGCAGAACGGCACCGCCGCGGTCGAAGAGCGCGCGCGCTACGAAATGGGCATGGTCAAGGACGGCGAAGTGTTCGTGCAGTTCGTGTCGCCGAACCAGCCGTTGCCGCTGGCGAATACGCCGTCGGCGGATACTTCGACGCGCGGTGAGGTGTCGGCCGCGCCGCTGCACGTGGTGCCGAATCCGGAGTCGCGCGCGAAACCGGATCGCAAGCATGGCGGGAAGCCGGCGGCTGCGAAGGAGAAGAAGCCGGCGCACTGAGGTTCGATATCTCGCATCGGCTTCGCCACGAAGGGCGAAAAAAGCGCGGTTCACTTTGAACCGCGCTTTTTGTTTTTGGGCTGACGTATTCGCTGCTACCAACCCCAATACGGCCCGAACCCGACGCCGACCCCAGTTCCCCAGCCACGTCCCCAGCCGCCGCTCGAGAAGCCCAAGGAAAACCTCACGGGCGGCGAGCGCGAGTAATAGCGGGACCAGGCTTGCGCGGCGGCGTCCGTGGCGATCGCCTGATTCTGTTCGAACATGACCTGTTGCTCGATCGCGTCATAGCGCGCGCGTTCCTCCGGTGTCAGCGTCCGGGTATGGCTGATGGCCTCCGCCTGATCGGGCGGCAGACGGCTCAGAATCGGCGCGGGGCCCGGCGGATCGATCGAGCAGGCGGCCAGCGCCGCGCAGCCCGTGAGGACGGCCAGGATCAACGAAAGCGTATGCTTCATGGTCGAATCTCCATCGGTCCGAGGTCCGAGGCTCGAGCAGGCGTCTTCCAACACGCGGTGACGCATCCTTCCAATGTATCAACGCCGCGCTCAAATGCAACGCGCCGCCCGAGCCGTGACGAGGCATGGGGCGGCGCGGTCAGGACTTCCGTCGGAATGCGCGATCAGTTCGCGGGCACGCACTCCGCTTCAGCGAAAGCGCACTTTAGTGCCGCTGCGCGGCCGCCGGCGTCACGCCTTGTGAGAGTCCGCCGGCGACGAAAAGTTGCGCGACGTCGACCGGGTCGAACTCGTAGCGCTGGTTGCAAAACTCGCAGTGAATCTCGACGTGGCCGCGTTCCTCGATCACGCCGTCGACTTCATCGCGGCCGAGCATCTTCAGCATCGCGCCGACTTTTTCGCGCGAGCACGTGCATTCGAAGCGCGCGGTGACAGGCTCGAAATGCTGGACGTTTTCCTGCCAGAACAGGCGGCGGAACACCGTCTCCGGTTCTTCCTTCAGCAACTCGTCCTGTGACAGAGTGCCGCCGAGCGTGCAGACGCGCTCCCACGTATCCGCGTCGAGCGCGCCTGGATGCGGGACGATGCCGCCGTCGCCCGGCAGCTTCTGCAGCAGCATGCCGACCGCGCGCTCGGTGTTCGCCGCGAGCCACATGCGCGTGTCGAGCTGCTCGGAGTGATGCATGTAGTGCTCGAGCACTTCGGCGATCGACTTCAGCGGTCCGTTCGCGCCCGACAGCGGCACGATACTCTGATACGGCTGCTGGCCGGGCTGCTTGTCGGTCGGGTCGAGCGTGATCACGCAGCGGCCGTGGCCGCTCGCGTTCACCAGATCGATCAGCGAGGTCGTGTCGTCGATCGTATGGGCGGCTTCGCCGGACAGCTTCGCGGTGGCGCGCATCGTCAGGTTCGAGCTGCACTGCACGACCAGCATCTTGATCGGGCCATCGCCGAAAATTTGCATGACGAGCGTGCCGTCGAACTTCAGGTTCGCCGACAGCAGCGCGCACGCGGCCATCATTTCGCCCAGAATCGTTCGCACGGGCGCCGGATAATCGCGGCGCGTCAGCACGTCCTGCCAGGTATTGCGCAGGGAAACGATCTCGCCGCGCACCGGCGCCGCGCTGAACATGAATTTTTGCAACTGGTCGCTCACAACTTTTCCTCGCTGGAATGACGCGGCGTGATGCCGCGCCTTTGCGCGCCGCGCGCCGGCCGTCTAGCCGATGCGTACGAGCTGCGCCTTGAAATACTCGCGACGCCCGGCATAACTTGCCGCGGCGCGCCGCAGGTTGGCGATATCCGCTTCCGTCAGTTCGCGCACCGCCTTCGCGGGCGCGCCGAGGATCAGCGTATTGTCGGGAAACACCTTGCCCTCGGTGACGATGGCGCCCGCTCCGACCAGACAGTTGCGGCCGATCACCGCGCCATTCAAGACCACCGCCTGAATTCCGATCAACGCGCCTTCCTTGATCGTGCAGCCATGCAGCATCGCCTGATGGCCGATCGTCACGTTCGACTCGACCGTCAGCGGATAGCCCGGGTCGGTGTGCAGCACCGCGTTTTCCTGCACGTTGCTGCCGGCGCCGATCTTGATCGGCTCGTTGTCGCCGCGCAGCGTCGCGCCGAACCACACGCTCGCGTTCTCCTCGAGCGTCACGTTGCCGATGATGTTCGCGGAATCCGCGACGAACACGCTTTCATGAATGATCGGGGCGGCTTCGCCCAGCTTGTAAATCGTCACAATGTCTCCTTATCGGTCGGAGCCAGGTCTTGAGGCTGCTCCGATCCCGTGCACGATGGGTGTCTGATCGATTGCCTCGCATGGGCTGGGCGGCGTGCGCCCCGGCGCGGTGCGAGTTTGGCGGTTCTGCGTGGCCAACTGACGGGCGTGCCCGAAAGCGCGCCGGATGGTCGAATCGGGTATTGTAAACGGTTGTGTGCTTGAGCCGCTCGACCGCTCGCGGGCGGGCCGGGCGCCGTCGGCTTCATCGCTTCCATCGCCTATCCGTTCGTCATGACGTCCGTCCCTTCGCTCGTTTCCGTCGCTTCCCCCGCATCGAATTCTCACGACGAGCCGCTGTGCGCGCGCCGCGCCGCGCTCGCCGCGTTGCGCGAGCGGGAACCGGCCGCGAAGGTCGCGGCGACCCGCGAACTGTACGCTGCGGTACTCGATGGCCGCGCGCTCTGTGACGCCGGCCTCGATCTCGACGAGCCCGTTGGCCTGCCCGGCCGCCCCGAACGGCCAGAACTGGTCGAGCCGCGCCAGCTCGGCCGACGCAGCATGCAGTCGCCGCAGGGGCGCGCGGTGCTGCTCCACGCGCTTGCGCACATCGAGTTCAACGCGATCAATCTGGCGCTCGACGCCGTCTGGCGCTTCTCCGGCATGCCCGCCGAGTTCTATGCCGACTGGCTCAAGGTCGCCGCCGAAGAGGCATATCACTACTCGCTGCTCGCCGCGCGTCTCGCCGAATATGGCCACGCATACGGCGATTTCCCGGCGCACGGCGGCCTGTGGGACATGTGCGAGCGCACTCGCGGCGACGTGCTCGCGCGCATGGCGCTCGTGCCGCGGACGCTCGAAGCGCGCGGCCTCGACGCGTCGCCGCCGATCCGCGCGCGGCTGCAGCAGGCCGGCGATCACGCGTCGGCGGCGATTCTCGACGTGATCCTGCGCGATGAAATCGGCCACGTGCTGATCGGCAACCGCTGGTTTCGTCACCTGTGCGACGCGCACGGCCTCGATCCGCACCACACGTATCTGCGTCTGGCCGACCAGTATCACGCGCCGAAACTGCGTGGCCCGTTCAATTTCGAAGCGCGCCGCGACGCCGGTTTCGACGACGCCGAACTCGCCGCGCTCGCCCGCGAGGATACGCTGCAAGCCACACGGGCTGCGGACGACCGGGCGTCGCCCTGATAATCCGTTACCACCTCTCGCGGCGCCCACCATATAATCGAACGACCATTCTTTTTTGCGAGTGCGCCGTTGATGAATACCTCCCACTCTGAATTCGTTAGCGCACATGGCGTGCGGCTGCACGTGCGGCGCTGGGGCCGTCCCGACGCGCCGATACTCTTCATGCTGCACGGCTGGATGGATGTCGGCGCGTCGTTCCAGTTTGTCGTCGATGCGCTCGGCGGCGACTGGCAGGTGATCGCGCCGGACCTGCGCGGCTTCGGTCTGTCCGGCTGGCCGGTTGCCGAGCGCGGCGGCGGCAGCTACTGGGTGCAAGACTATCTCGGCGATCTCGACGCGTTGATCGACCACTACGCGCCGGACGGCGAGGTGAATCTGGTCGGTCACAGCCTGGGTGCGAACGTCGTGTGCCTGTACGCCGGCGTGCGGCCGCAGCGGGTGCGGCGGGTGGTCGATCTGGAGGGCTTCGGGCTCGCGCCTTCGTATCCGGCGCAGGCGCCGAAACGTCTGCTGAACTGGCTCGACGAATTGCGCGATCCGCCGCAGTTGAAGCGCTACGCGTCGCTCGACGAGGTCGCCGCGCGCCTGATCAAAACCAATCCGCGCCTCGATCCGCGGCGCGCCCAGTTCCTCGCGCAGCACTGGTCGAAGCCGGAGGGCGAAGGGCGCTTCATGCTGCTCGCCGACCCGGCGCACAAGGTCCGCGGCCCCACCTTGTATCGCCTCGACGAGGTGATGGCGGTGTGGCGCAAGGTCAGCGCGAAGGTGCTGCACGTCGAAGCCGCCGGCTCGCCGACGCTCGCGCGAATCGCCGGCGACGTGCCGCTCGACGAATTCAAGGCGCGTTTCCACGCGTTTGCCGATTGGCGCGAGAAGATCATCGACGGCGCGGGGCACATGGTGCATCACGACCAGCCGGAGCAGGTCGCCGCGTTGATCGAGGGTTTCTGCGCCTGACGCGGTGCCTGAAGCTACGGTCGCAAGAGCGCTCGCGGGTCGCCCCGACGTTAGTCTCGGCACTGCCCGTCCTGACCTTGCGGCACGCGGGCAAGTGCAACCGGCGTCGCCAGATACCCCTGCGGCCCCTTACTGCATTGCAGTAAAATGACCGCAGAACCCTTCCAGGACCACGATGAACGCCGATCTTCACTGCCACTCCACCGTTTCCGACGGCCAGTTCGCGCCGACCGACGTCGCGCGCCGCGCGCACGCGAACGGCGTGACGCTGTGGGCGCTCACCGATCACGACGAAGTGGGCGGCCAGCAAGAGGCGCGCACCGCGGCCGAGGCGCTCGGCATGAACTACCTGAGTGGCGTCGAGATTTCGGTTACGTGGGCGGGGCGCACGGTGCACATCGTCGGACTCGGCATCGATCCGTCCAACCAGGTCCTGATCGACGGTCTTGCCCGCACCCGCGACGGCCGCGCCGCGCGCGCCGAGGCAATCGGCGAGCAACTGGCCACGCTCGGCATTCCACACGCGTACGAGGGCGCGCTGCACTACGTATCGAATCCCGACATGATGTCGCGCACGCATTTCGCGCGCTTCATGGTCGAGCACGGCCACTGCGCAAACACCCAGGAAGTGTTCGACCGCTATCTCGGCGACGGCAAGCCGGGTTATGTCGCGCACCGCTGGGCCAAGCTCGCCGACGCGCTCAGCTGGATCCAGGCCGCCGGCGGCGTCGCGATCGTCGCGCATCCGGGGCGCTACGCCTATTCGCAACTCGAATTCGACGCATTCTTTGGCGAATTCATCGACCTCGGCGGCAAGGCGATCGAGGTCGTCACCGGCAGCCACACGCCCGACCAATACCGCGAATATGCGGATGTCGCGCGTCGCTATGGCTTCGAGGCCTCGCGCGGTTCCGACTTCCATGCGCCAGGCGAAGGCCGCATCGAACTCGGCACACTGCCGCCGCTACCCGCCGATCTGAAGCCCGTCTGGGAACGCTGGCTGTGACCGTGCGCCGTGCCGGAACGGCACGTTTCGCGCGCGGGCCGGCTGGCTGCGGCACGCGCTCTGCTCGCCGCAGCACATCCGCCGCAGTTCGTCTGCCGCCATCGTGAGTCTCCATGTCCCAATACTTTCGGCTCCATCCCGACAATCCGCAGCCGCGCCTCGTCAAGCAGGCCGCGCAGATCATCAACGACCGCGGCGTGGTCGCCTTGCCGACCGATTCGACCTACGCGCTCGCCTGCCGTCTCGACGACAAGGATGCGGTCGAACGCCTGCGGCGTATTCGCGGACTCGACGAAAAGCAGCTGCTGTCGCTGCTCGTGCGCGATCTGTCGGAGCTCGCCAATTTTGCGATGGTGGACAACTGGCAGTATCGGCTGCTGAAATCGGTGACACCGGGTCCGTACGTGTTCGTGCTGCAGGCCACCAAGGAAGTGCCGCGACGCGTATCGCATCCGTCGCGCAAGACGATCGGTCTGCGCGTGCCGGATCACGCTATCACGCTCGCGATTCTCGAGGAGCTTGGCCAGCCGCTGCTCGGCACGACGCTGATCATGCCCGGCGAAACCGAGCCGCTGAACGACCCCGAGGAAATCCGCGCGCGGCTCGAAAAGCAGCTCGATCTGGTGATCGACGGCGGCGCGTGCGTGTGCGAGCCGTCCACTGTGATCGATCTGACTGGCTCGGAGCCGGTGCTGGTGCGGGCAGGGCGCGGCCCGCTCGAGCCGTTCGGCCTCGAGGAAACGGCGTGAGCGGCCCGAGCGAAAGCGGACAGACACGCGCGAGCGCATTGTTACAATAGCGAGTTATGGATTCTTCCCTGATACAGACAATTGCGGTGTACGCGCTGCCGGTGATCTTCGCGATCACGCTGCACGAGGCCGCGCACGGCTACGTCGCGCGCTGGCTCGGCGACAACACCGCGTACGTGCTCGGCCGCGTGTCGCTTAACCCGATGCGGCATATCGATCCGCTCGGCACGATCGCGATTCCGTTGCTGCTGTACTTCGCGACGAGCGGCGCGTTCATGTTCGGCTATGCGAAGCCGGTGCCGGTCGCGTTCGGCAATCTGCGCAATCCGCGCTGGGGCAGCCTTTGGGTCGCGGCGGCCGGGCCGGTATGCAATTTTGTCCAGGGGCTGCTGTGGGGCGTGCTTGGCATCGTGCTGGCGGTGCTCAATGTCAACGAACCGTTTTTTACGCGTATGGCGGGCGCGGGCGTCGGCGTCAATCTCGTGCTCGGCGTGCTGAACCTGTTTCCGCTGCCGCCGCTAGATGGCGGACGCGTGGTGATGGCCCTGTTGCCGCCGAAGCAATCGATCGCGTTGTCGCGGCTCGAACCGTACGGCTTTTTCATCGTGATGGCGCTCGTGATGACGGGTACGCTCACGCGTTTCTGGTTGAGGCCACTCGTTACGCTCGGCTATAGCGCGATCACCGCAATTCTGACTCCTCTTGTTTCGCTTTTCTAAATAACCATGTTCCCAGACCGTATCTTCTCCGGCATGCGGCCCACCGGGTCGCTGCACCTCGGCCACTATCACGGCGTGCTGAAAAACTGGGTGCGGCTGCAGTCCGAGTACCCGTGCTTTTTCTGCGTGGTCGACTGGCACGCGCTGACGACTCACTACGAAACGCCCGAAGTGATCGAAAAGAACGTGTGGGACGTGCTGATCGACTGGCTCGCTTCCGGCATCGATCCGGCGCAGGCGACGCTGTTCATCCAGAGCAGGGTGCCCGAGCATGCCGAACTGGCGCTGCTGCTCGGCATGAGCACGCCGCTCGGCTGGCTCGAACGCGTGCCGACCTACAAGGAGCAGATGGAAAAGCTGAAGGACAAGGATTTGTCCACCTACGGCTTCCTCGGCTACCCGGTGTTGATGGCGGCGGACATTCTGCTGTATCGCGGCTCGCTCGTGCCGGTCGGTGAAGACCAGGTGCCACACGTGGAGATGACGCGCGAAATCGCTCGTCGTTTCAACTACCTGTACGGCCGCGAGCCGGGCTTCGAGGAAAAAGCGAACGAAGCCGCGAAGAAGCTCGGCGGCAAGCGCTCGAAGCTGTATCACGAGCTGCGCAATGCGTATCAGCAGGAAGGCAACGACGAAGCGCTCGAACGCGCGCGGGCCATGCTGCAGGAATCGCAAAGCCTGTCGATGAGCGATCGCGAGCGCCTGTTCGGCTATCTCGAAGGTTCGCGCAAGATCATCCTCGTCGAGCCGCAGGCGATGCTGACCGAGGCGTCGCGCATGCCGGGTCTCGACGGCCAGAAGATGTCGAAGTCGTACGGCAACACGATCGGCTTGCGCGAAGACGCGGAAACGATCACGAAGAAGGTCCGCACGATGCCGACTGATCCCGCTCGCGTGCGCCGCACCGATCCGGGCGATCCGGACAAGTGTCCGGTGTGGCAGCTGCATCAGGTCTATACCGATGAAGCGACCCACGAGTGGGTGCAGAAGGGCTGCCGCTCGGCGGGCATCGGTTGCCTCGATTGCAAGCAGCCGGTCGTCGAAGGGATTCTGCGTGAGCAGCAGCCGATGCTGGAGCGTGCGCAGAAGTACATGGACGACCCGTCGCTGTTGCGCGCGATCGTCGCCGATGGCTGCGACAAGGCACGCCGCTTCGCGACCGAGACGATGCGCGACGTCCGCGAGGCGATGGGGCTTTCGTACAACTGATGCGCACTCGAGGCGCCGCCCCGCAGCGATGAGCACGCCGGCTACCCCTGGCTTGCATGGGCCTCGGTGAACCGTCGCGCTGGGTGCGTCACTGGGCGCACCTGATCGCGCCGGGCGGGGCGGTGCTCGACGTGGCATCGGGGGGCGGGCGGCATGCGCGCTTTTTTGCGTCGCTCGGCCATCCGGTCACCGCGATCGATCGCGATGCCGCTGCCCTCGACCTGCTGCAGGACGCACCGCTCGTCACCCCTGTCGTGGCCGATCTCGAAGGCGCGCCGTGGCCATTACCGGACGATGCGGTGTTCGCCGCCGTCGTGGTCACCAATTACCTGCACCGACCACTTTTTCCGCAGTTGCTGCGCGCGCTCGCGCCCGGCGGCGTAATGGTTTACGAGACCTTTGCGCAAGGAAACGAATGCGTTGGCAAACCCTCCAATCCGGCGTTTTTGCTCGCGCCTGGCGAGTTGCTCGAGATCGTGCGGGGCCAATTGCGGGTGATCGCATTTCAGGACGGATTTCTCGCCGAGCCGCGTCCGGCGTACGTTCAGCGCATCTGCGCGGTTCGGGAAGCGGCACGTGCGCATGATCCCGCACGAGCAGCAGTTCCACCTTGTTACGAGTTGGCTGGCTAATCCGCTACAATCGCGGTTTACCTGATCATATTCATGGCGTTTCATGACTAACGGCAACCACAGCGGTCACCAGGACGGCGTTCAGATCCGCGGCAGCATTCCTGCCATCATCACTCCGATGCTCGAAGACGGCAGCCTTGATCTGCCGGCGTTTCGCAAACTGATCGACTGGCACATCGAGGAAGGCACGAATGCGCTCGTCGTGGTCGGCACGAGCGGCGAGTCGGCCACGCTGTCGGTCGAAGAGCACGTGCTGATGGTCAAGACCGCGGTCGACCACACCGCTGGACGCATTCCTGTCATCGCGGGCGCGGGCGCCAACTCCACCGCCGAGGCGATCGAACTCACGCAGCACGCGAAAGACGTCGGCGCGAATGCCACGCTGCAGGTCGTGCCGTACTACAACAAGCCGACCCAGGAAGGCATCTACCGCCATTTCGCGAAGATCGCCGAAAGCGTCGATCTGCCGGTGATCCTGTACAACGTGCCGGGCCGTACCGTCGCCGACATGAGCAACGAGACCATCCTGCGCTGCGCGCAGGTGCCGGGGATCGTCGGCGTGAAGGAGGCCACGGGCAACATCGACCGCGCTGCGCATCTGATCAAATCGGCGCCGGCAAACTTCAGCATCTATAGCGGCGACGATCCCACTGCGATCGCGCTGATGCTGCTCGGCGGTCACGGCAATATTTCGGTCACCGCGAACGTCGCGCCGCGCGCAATGAGCGAGCTGTGCAAGGCCGCGCTCGCCGCGGACGCGAAGACCGCGCGCGAGATTCATCTGAAACTCCTGTCGCTGCACAAGTACCTGTTTGCCGAAGCGAATCCGATTCCGGCGAAGTGGGCGCTGCAGCAACTGGGGCGTGTGCAGGGCGGCATCCGCCTGCCGCTCACGCCGCTCGACGCGCAATACCACGAAGTGGTGCGCGGCGCGCTGCGCGAAGCGGGCCTGCTCGGCTGAACGGCCCGCCCGTCCAGCCGCCCACGCCAGACCGCCACCGGCATTTCATTAACCGACGTCGCTTCAGCCCACGTTCCCGGCAGACCGAACGAGGCATCGCGTTCCAGCATCACGAAGGACCTCATGAAACGTTCCGCACTTTCCCTCCACGCAACCCGCATGGCGGCGCTGGCGCTTGCCCTGTCGACGCTCGCCGGCTGTGACACGCTGAACGACTGGTTCGCTTCCGACCGCGTCAACTACAAGGCGACCTCGAGCGCACCGCCGCTTGCCGTGCCGAGCGACCTGAGCACGTCGCCGAACGACCAGCGCTATGTGGCGCCGCCCGCCAATCTGGCGCTCGGTGGCACGCCGACGCGCGCGGTCACGGCCGCCGGCAACGCGACCGAAGGTCAGCCGACCGCACAGGATCCGCTCGGCATGCATATCGAGCGCGACGGCGACCGTCGCTGGCTGGTGGTAGACGGCCGTTCCCCGGAACAGCTGTGGCCGCAACTGCAGGAGTTCTGGCAGGAGAACGGCTTCGTGCTGAAGACCGACGCGCCGGCCACCGGCATCATGACGACCGACTGGGCGGAGAACCGCGCGAACATTCCGGACGACTGGTTCCGCCGCACGATCGGCAAGGTGATCGACTTCGCCTATTCGTCGGGCACCCGCGACAGTTTCCGTACGCTCGTATCGCGCGGTTCGGACAGCGCGACCGATATCTCGATCACGCATAGCGCGATGGAAGAGGTGATGACCGGGCAGGACAAGACGTCTTCGCGCTGGGAAGAGCGTCCGCGTGACCCGGCGCTCGAGGCGCTGTTCCTCGCCAAGCTGATGCAGAAGTTCGGCCTGACCGAAGCGCAGTCGAAGCAGCTGCTGACCGACGCGCGCCCGGCCAGCGCGCCGACCACCATAGAGCAGAACGCGGGCGCATCGACGCTCGATCTGCAGGAGTCGTTCGACCGCGCCTGGCTGCGTGTGGGCCTCGCGCTCGATCGCACCAACTTCACGGTCGACAACCGCGATCGCGAGAAGGGCATCTACTACGTCCGCTACGCGGATTCGATGCAGGAACTGAAGAAGGAAGGCCTGTTCGGCAAACTCTTCTACAGCGGCAATTCGACGCGCAAGCCGGGCCAGGAATTCCTCGTCAACGTGCGCGCGAAGGGCGACGCGGTGACGCAGGTCGCGGTCGTCGACGCGAACGGACAGATCGATACGTCGTCGGACGCGCAGCGCATCGTGTCGCTGCTGCACGCGCAACTGAATTAGGCGGGTCGTGCGCTTCGCAAGTCTCGGCAGCGGAAGTGAAGGCAACGCGCTGCTGGTGGAAGCGCACAGCGGCGCGAGCACCACGCGCGTGCTGCTCGACTGCGGGTTTTCCGGGCGCGAAGTCGAGCGGCGTCTCACGCGGCTCGGCGCGAGCGCCGAGCAGCTCGATGCGATCCTGATTACGCATGAACATAGCGATCACATCGGCAGCGCATTGACGCTGGCGCGCAAGTGGTCGATTCCGCTGTACATGAGCTGGGGCACCGCGCGCGCGGTGGGCGCCGACGAAACCGATGTCGACCTGCAGGTGCTGTGGGGCGACGAGGCGGTAGCAATCGGCGAGCTCAGCGTTCTCCCTTATACCGTTCCGCACGACGCTCGCGAACCGTTGCAATACGTGTTCTCGAACGGCGCGCGCCGGCTCGGCGTGCTCACCGACGTTGGCACGTCCACCCCGCATATCAGCGCGGTGCTGAGTGGTTGTGACGCACTCGTGCTCGAATGCAATCACGACGTGCAGATGCTCGCGGGCAGTCGTTATCCGCCGTCGCTGAAGGCGCGTATCGGCGGCAATCACGGGCATCTGAACAACGACGCGGCGGCTGAAATCCTGGCGTCGCTCGACCGCTCGCGTTTGCGGCATCTGGTCGCCGCGCATCTGAGCCAGCAGAACAATTTGCCGGAACTCGCGCAGGCGGCGCTGGCGGGCGTGGTTGGCGCGGCTCCAACCGAGGTGGTGGTTGCGTCGCAGTGCGAAGGTTTCGGGTGGTTGACTCTGTGACTGCGGTGCGGGGCTGGCTTCCGGTTGCGCCGCCCAGCATGTGTCAGCTGATCAGGTAATGAAAAAAGCCCATAACGAACAATCGTTATGGGCTTTTGCTTTGAGCGCCGAGGCGGCGCAGGGCACGCCTCGCGACCGGCCAAGCTTAATTGCGGTTGCCGCCGAAAATGCCGAGCAGCGCAAGCAGGTTCACGAACACGTTATACAGATCCAGGTAGATCGCTAGCGTCGCAGTGATGTAGTTCGTCTCACCGCCGTTCACGACGCGCTGCACGTCGAACATGATGTAGGCGGAAAAGATCACGATTGCCATGACCGAAACCGTCAGCATCAGTGCCGGCAGTTGCAGGAACACGTTCGCGACCGAAGCCAGAAGGATCACGATCACGCCCATGAAGAGCCATTTGCCGAGGCCCGAGAAGTCGCGTTTGCTGACCGTGGCGATGGTCGCCATGGCCGCGAAGATCACACCAGTGCCACCAAACGCGAGCATGATCAGCGACGGGCCGTTCGAGAAGCCGAGCACGAACGCGAGAATGCGCGACAGCATCAGCCCCATGAAGAACGTGAAGCCGAGCAGTACGAATACGCCGACGGCGCTGTCCTTGGTGCGCTGAATCGCGAACATGAAGCCGAACGCGATCGCGAAGAACGCCAGCATGCTCATGGCGGGACTGGTGGCGGCAAACAGCGAGAAGCCGGTGGCAAGACCGACCCAGGCGCCGAGCACCGTTGGGATCATCGACAACGCGAGCAGCCAGTAGGTATTCCGTAGCACGCGGTTGCGTGTTTCGACCGTACTGACCGCGCCGTTGCGGCCAAACATATATGGATGTTCGTTCATGGTCTCTCCTTACCTCGGAAGCGTGTTTCGTGATGGTGATACGGAAATTTGCGAAGCGCCGGCGGGCGCACCGTTCATCCGTAAGATTAGCGCGGCGGCACGGAGTTTCAATACCCTCCAGTCGCCCCTATGGCCTACGCTACCAGTATTTTGCACCCGTTGCTTCGATCCTTTCGATGCTGTAAGGGTTCAATCGCAATGATACACGAGAACATGCTACAATAGCGGATTCATTTAAATCTGTAACCTCTTAATTTTTTGGAGTTTTTATGGCGATCGAGCGCACCCTGTCGATTATCAAGCCGGACGCAGTGGCCAAAAACGTGATCGGCCAGATCTATACCCGTTTCGAAAACGCTGGCCTGAAGATCGTGGCATCGCGCATGGTTCATCTGTCGCGTGCTGACGCCGAGAAGTTCTACGCTGTGCACGCAGCACGTCCGTTCTTCAAGGACCTCGTCGAATTCATGATCTCGGGTCCGGTGGTTGTGCAGGCGCTGGAAGGCGAAAACGCGATCCTGAAGCACCGTGACCTGATGGGTGCGACGGACCCGAAGAAGGCAGAAAAGGGCACGATCCGTGCTGACTTCGCTGACAGCATCGACGCCAACGCGGTGCACGGTTCGGACGGGCCGGAAACGGCTGCGGTCGAAATCGCTTTCTTCTTCCCCCAAGTCAACGTCTACTCGCGTTGAGCGCCTCGCGCTGAGGTCGGGCAGTGACCTCAGCCGCGTATCGCAAGCCGTCTTTCGCGTGGCGCGTTTCGTGCAGTCGAATTGTTTTATCGCATGGATCGCGCGCGGTGCACGGCAAAAGTAGTAAGGTAAAAGCAGCAGGAATGGGCGCGAACGGCACGGCGTTCATGCAGCTTGTTGCATGAACGTAGTCTCGCACTGAAATGGCAGGATTCGATATGACGAGCAGTCCCTCCGTCAACCTTCTCGACCTCGACGCCCAAGGGCTCGTCGCCTATTGCGACAGCCTGGGCGAGAAACCGTTTCGCGCCAAGCAATTGCAGCGCTGGATTCACCAATACAACGCTGCCGACTTCGACGGCATGACCGATCTCGCGAAGTCCTTGCGCGAAAAGCTCAAAGGGCGCGCCACGATCACAATGCCTGGCGTCGTCAGCGATCATCTTTCGTCGGACGGCACACGCAAGTGGCTGATCGATGTCGGTAATGGCAACGCCGTTGAAACCGTGTACATCCCCGAAGAAACGCGCGGAACGCTATGTGTGTCGTCGCAGGCGGGGTGTGCGGTCAACTGCCGATTCTGCTCGACCGGCAAGCAGGGGTTCTCCCGCAATCTCACCACCGGCGAAATCATCGGCCAGTTGCGCATGGCCGAGTTTGCGCTGCGCGCGTCGCGTGGCGATGCCGGCGGCCGCGCGGTGGGCGGCGACGGCAAGGGCGAGCGCGTCGTCACAAACGTCGTGATGATGGGGATGGGCGAGCCGCTGCTCAATTACGACGCGGTCGTGCCGGCCATGCGTCTGATGCTGGACGACAATGCGTACGGCCTGTCGCGCCGGCGCGTCACGTTGTCCACTTCGGGCGTCGTGCCGATGATGGACCGGCTTGGCGCGGACTTGCCCGTGGCGCTCGCGGTGTCGCTGCATGCGTCGAACGACGCGCTGCGCGACGTGCTGGTGCCGCTCAACAAAAAGTATCCGCTGCGCGAACTGATGGCGGCGTGCGAGCGCTACCTGAAAGTGGCGCCGCGCGATTTCATTACGTTCGAATATTGCATGCTCGATGGCGTGAACGACAGCGAGGCGCACGCCCGCGAGCTGCTCGCCGTCACGCGCAGCGTGCCGTGCAAGTTCAATCTGATTCCGTTCAATCCGTTTCCCGAATCGGGCCTCATCCGCTCGAAGCCGGAACAGATCAAGCGGTTTGCGCAGGTGTTGATCGACGCAGGCGTCGTCACCACCGTGCGCAAAACCCGCGGCGACGATATCGATGCTGCCTGCGGTCAGTTGGCCGGCGCGGTGAAAGACCGCACGCGTCTTGCTGAGCGCACCGGGAAGGCGGCGAAGGTGATCGAGGTTCGCGCCGTGTAATCGCGTGGGGCAGCAGGGCGTCGGCGTTCGGCGGAAAGCACTGCGAAAGCAAAAATGCTCTGATGCCACCGGCGGTTGAAAAGAAAGTTTGCAGAATCGATCGGGAGCGGCACACAAAGCCGCACATTTTGTTATAAACGGTCTGCGATTTGGACGTGAGGCTCGAGCCCGTCCAGTCGCACGATTAAAAGAATCGACGCGAAAGGATTTGGGATGAGTGAGCCGCAGCACCCGCAGCCGCACGAGACAGACACGAACGATGGCCATCGAGCACCCGTTGCAAGGGCGGTGGTGCAGCCGGCCCTCGATTCGTTGGCAGCGGTTGGCGCGCGCTTGACCCAGTTGCGCGAGTCGAAAGGCTGGGCGATCGAGGACGTGTCGGCGCGGCTGAAGGTGTCGGTCGTCAAGCTGAGCGCGCTCGAATCGGGCGACATTAGCCATCTGCCGGACACGACATTCGCACTCGGCGTCGTGCGCAGCTACGCGAAAATGCTCGGCGCCGATCCGGCGCCTTTCACGGCGGCGCTTCGTCGCGAGAGAGGAGTGCCGGCGCCGAATCTGTCGATGCCTGCGTCATCCGGCAAGGATCTGCCCCGCGGCAAGGTTTCGCTGTCGCTCGGCGATAGCGGACACAAGAGCCGTTCGTGGCTCTGGGGCATTGCGGCGATCGTCGTCGCGGTCATCGCGCTCGGCATGTGGCGCACCAACGGCGGCGATTCATCCGCGTGGCTCGCGCGGCTGAAGGCCAGCGCAAATAGTTCGACGAGCAGCGACACGGCGGCGTCGGGCCCGGTCGCGCAAGGCCCGGCGACGGCGGAAGGCGCATCGGCGCCGGAGGCGGCGGTCACGGCGGACAACGCGGGGAGCGCGGATAATGCGGCGTCTGCGTCGGCAACGCCGATGCCCGCACCGCTTGCCACCGGCACCGCGCCGGGCTCGGCCCCGGCCGCGAACACAGCGGCAACGCCGGCGCCGACGGCAGCGGCAGCGAAGGCCGGCTCCCAGGCGCAGGCACAGGCCGCCATGGTGAGCCCAAGTGCACCGGTGATCGTGGCGAACGCGTCGGCACCGGCGGTTGCGCCAGCGCCCGGCGAGTCGGTCGTCGCGCTGCGCGTGACGCAGGACAGCTGGTTCAGCGTGCGTGACAAAAACGGCAAGGAACTGTTCTCCGGCCTCGTGCATGCTGGCGATCCGAAGGAAGTGACGGGCGCCGGCCCGTTCAAGGTGACGGTCGGCAACAAGGCGGGTCTCGAGTCGGTGACGCTCGACGGCCAGCCGGTCGATCCGTCGAAATATGCGGCAGCCAAGGGCAATGTGGCGCGGTTTGCGCTGCCTTGACAGATACGGTACGCGCCGCGGCCAACCGGTCCGCGGCGCTTTTTCAATTGAGGCGCTGCGTTTTTGCATAGCGCGTGCGGCGTAAATGGGTTTTTCGATGCAAACCGAAGCTCAATCCCAATCCTGTAGCAAGATCGTTTCAGACGAGCCGGTGTTCGGCGGCCCCGCGATGCGGCGCAAATCGCATGCGGTCAACGTCCGCTGGGGCGGCCAGCTCGTGACCATCGGCGGCGATGCGCCGGTGCGCGTGCAGTCGATGACCAACACCGACACCGCCGACGCCATCGGCACCGCTATCCAGATCAAGGAGCTGGCACAAGCCGGTTCGGAACTGGTGCGTATCACCGTGAATACGCCGGAAGCGGCGGCGGCCGTGCCGGCTATCCGCGAGCAACTCGACCGCATGGGCGTGATGGTGCCGCTCGTCGGCGACTTCCATTACAACGGCCATCTGCTGCTGCGCGACTATCCGGGCTGTGCGGAATCGCTGTCGAAATACCGGATCAATCCGGGCAACGTCGGGCACGGCGCGAAGCGCGACACGCAATTCGCGCAGATGATCGAGGCGGCGGTCAAATACGACAAACCGGTGCGCATCGGCGTGAACTGGGGCAGCCTCGACCAGGACCTGCTCGCCAAGATGATGGACGAAAACGGCTCGCGCGCTACTCCGTGGGAAGCGCAAAGCGTGATGTACGAAGCGCTGATCCAGTCCGCGATCGGCTCGGCGGAACGCGCGGTCGAACTCGGCCTCGGGCGCGACCAGATCATCCTGTCGTGCAAGGTCAGCGGCGTGCAGGATCTGATCGCGGTGTACCGCGAACTCGCGCGCCGTTGCGATTTCGCGCTGCATCTGGGCCTGACCGAAGCAGGCATGGGCTCGAAGGGCATCGTCGCGTCGACCGCGGCGCTGTCGGTTTTGCTGCAGCAGGGCATCGGCGACACGATCCGTATCTCGCTGACTCCGGAACCGGGCGCGTCGCGCACCGGCGAAGTGATCGTCGGTCAGGAAATCCTGCAGACAATGGGCCTGCGCTCGTTCACGCCGATGGTGATCGCTTGCCCGGGCTGCGGCCGCACCACGAGCACGCTGTTCCAGGAACTGGCGTCGCAGATCCAGACCTATCTGCGTCAGCAGATGCCGGTGTGGCGTGACCAGTATCCCGGCGTCGAGCAGATGCACGTCGCGGTGATGGGCTGCATCGTCAATGGTCCGGGCGAGTCGAAGCAGGCGAATATCGGCATCAGCCTGCCGGGCTCGGGCGAGAACCCGGCCGCGCCGGTGTTCATCGACGGCGAGAAAGTGAAGACGCTGCGCGGCGAAAACATCGCGCAAGAATTCCAGCAGATCGTGAGCGACTACGTCGAGCGCCGCTATGGCCGCGCCGAAGCACTCAACTAAATACCGGCAATCGAAACACAGATGACTGAACAGAAGAAAAAGCTCGAGAAGCTTTCCGGCGTGAAGGGCATGAACGACATCCTTCCGCAGGAAGCCGGGCTCTGGGAATTTTTCGAAACCACCGTCAAGTCGATGCTGCGTTCGTATGGATATCAGAATATCCGCACGCCGATCGTCGAGCATACGCAGCTGTTCACGCGCGGTATCGGCGAGGTGACCGACATCGTCGAAAAAGAGATGTACAGCTTCACCGACGCATTGAACGGGGAAAACCTGACGATGCGCCCGGAAAACACGGCGGCGGTGGTGCGCGCGTCGATCGAGCACAACATGCTGTACGACGGCCCGAAGCGCCTGTGGTACATCGGGCCGATGTTCCGTCACGAGCGTCCGCAGCGCGGCCGTTATCGCCAGTTCCACCAGGTCGGTGTCGAGGCGCTCGGCTTCGCGGGTCCGGATGCGGACGCGGAAATCATCATGATGTGCCAGCGTCTGTGGGACGACCTCGGCTTGACCGGCATCAAGCTCGAAATCAACTCGCTGGGCCTCGCTGAAGAGCGAGCAGCGCATCGTGTCGAACTGATCGCATACCTCGAGAAGCACATGGACGTGCTCGACGAAGACGCGAAGCGCCGTCTCTATACGAACCCGCTGCGCGTGCTCGATACGAAGAATCCCGCGCTGCAGGAAGTCGCGCAAAACGCGCCCAAGCTGATCGACTTTCTCGGCGAAGAATCGCGCGCGCACTTCGGCGGTCTGCAGCGTCTTCTGAAGGCGAACAATCTTCCGTTTACGATCAATCCGCGTCTCGTGCGCGGTCTCGATTACTACAATCTGACTGTGTTCGAGTGGGTGACCGACAAGCTCGGCGCGCAAGGCACGGTCGCGGCGGGCGGCCGCTACGATCCTCTGATCGAGCAGCTCGGTGGCAAGCCGACCGCTGCGTGCGGCTGGGCGATGGGCATCGAGCGGATTCTCGAGTTGCTGAAGGAAGAGCAGCTCGTGCCGGAAGACGAAGGTTGCGACGTGTACGTGGTCCATCAGGGCGACGCCGCGCGCGAGCAGGCTTTCATCATCGCCGAGCGTCTGCGCGATACCGGTCTCGACGTGATCCTGCATTGCAGCGCGGACGGTCAGTCGGCAAGCTTCAAGTCGCAGATGAAGCGCGCCGATGCGAGCGGCGCCGCGTTTGCGGTCGTGCTCGGCGAGGACGAGATCGCCAATGGCACGGTCGGCGTGAAACCGCTGCGCGATACCCAGGCCCATGGCGGTAAGAACGAGCAACAGAACGTGCCCGCCGAAGACTTGACCGAATATCTAATCAATGCGATGGTTGCATCCGCCGAAGACGGCGACGACTGATCGCGATGTCGTCGAGCCGGCTGGCTCGACACGCACACATAGCAAGAATGAGGAAATCGCCGGGCAATGAGTTACCACGACGAACAAGAATCGATTGAAAGTCTGAAGGCATGGTGGCAGCAGTGGGGCAATGCGACCACGTGGATCGCGCTGGTGGTGTTGTTGGCAGGCGCGAGCTGGAATGGCTGGAATTTCTGGCAGCGTCGCCAGGCCGCGGAAGCCGCGGTGCTGTATGACCAGGTTCAACAGGCCACGGCATCGGGCGACAAGGCGCAGATCGCGCGCGTCGCCGCCGACATGGAAGACAAGTTCGGCCGCACCGCCTACGCTCAGATGACCGCGCTCGGCGCCGCCAAGGCGCTCTACATCGCTGGCGACGAAGCCGGCGCGAAGGCGCAGCTGCAATGGGCGATCGATCACGCGAAAGACGACGAGTTCAAGCAGATCGCGAAGCTGCGCATGGCATCGCTGCTGCTCGACGACAAGGCGTACGACCAGGGGCTTGCGCTTCTGGCGGAGCCGCAATCCGATGCCTTCAAGGGCGTCGTGGCGGACCGCCGCGGCGACCTGCTCGCCGCCCAAGGCAAGCGCGACGACGCGCGCGCGGCCTACAAGCTCGCGCTCGACTCGCTGTCGAAGAGCGACAGTTCGGCGCGCCAGCTGATCCAGTTCAAGCTGGATGCGCTTGGCGGCTGAGCGTCCCGCGCGGCGCGCCGCGAGCCACGACCGCAAGACGGTCTCCTTTAATCCATTTCCTGAATGCTTCGTCCACCGATGAATCTGCTGAAACGTTACGCCGTGCCCGTTATCTGTGCGATGACCGTTCTCACGCTGGGGGCTTGCTCGTCCACGAAAGACGAGCGCCGTGTGCCGACACCGCTCACCGAGTTCAAACCCGTTCTCGACGTGCAGCAGTCCTGGTCGGCGAGCGTCGGCAAGGCGGGCCGCTACATGTTCTCGCCGGTTGCCGTCGGCAATGCCGTGTACGCTGCCGGCACGAACGGCACGGTCGCCAAGATCGACGCGCAAACGGGCAAGGACGTATGGCGCGTCAAGCTGCATGACGATCTGTCGGCGGGCGTCGGCAGCGATGGCACGCTCACCGCGGTCGGCGGCCTGAAGGGTGACGTATACGTGCTCGGCGCGGACGGCAAGGAGCTGTGGACCGCGAAGGCGCCGGGCGAGATCATTTCGCCGCCGCTCGTCGGCAACGGCCTCGTGGTCGTGCGCACGATCGACGGCCAGATCGTCGCGTTCAACGCGCAAACCGGCGAGCAGAAGTGGAACTTCCGCAACCGCGCGGTGCCGTTGAACCTGCGCGTGTCATCGGGCATGACGTTCGCGGGCGACGCGGCCGTGCTGGCCGGCTTCCCGGGCGGTTCGTTCGCCGCTATCAATCTGCAGACGGGCGACGCCTACTGGCAGACGCCGGTGTCGTATCCGAAGGGCGTGACCGAGGTCGAGCGTATCAACGACGTGACCGGCCCGCCCACGCTGGTGGGTTCGGAGACCTGCGCGGTGACGTTCCAGGGCCAGATTGGCTGTTTCGACGCGAACTCGGGCCGCGCGCTGTGGGGCAAGCCGTTCTCGAGCACGAGCGGCCTCGCGCAGGATGAGCGCAGCGTGGTCGCCGCCGACGACTGGTCGGTCGTGTCCGCGTTCGACGTGAACAACGGTTCGGTGCTGTGGAAGAACGAGGCGCTGAAGAACCGCGAACTGAGCGTGCCGATGCTGCTCGGCCGCGCGGCCGTGTTCGGTGACTACAAGGGCTTCGTGCATTTCCTGTCGACCGCCGACGGCACGCTCGTCGCGCGGGTCAAGACCGACGGCAGCGCGATTACCGCCGCACCGGTGCTGGCCGGCGACACGCTGGTCATCCAGACGCGCGATGGCGGCCTGTTCGGCTATCGTCCGCGCTGATCGCTATAGATGGTGTCAGGCGCGCAGGCCGGCTTTGCCGGCCGCGCGCTTTTTAATTGAAGTCTGCGTGGGCCTTGGCGCACGGCTCCTGCCTCGGGTTGCCACTCCGTCCGTGGCGTGATCGGGCAGGCTCAATAGAAAAATCGCCGGACGGGCTGGTCCGGCAAGTCGGATCGAAGCTGCGCCCGCCGGCATCGAAGGCGGTGCGTGCGCTTGGTCGGCGGCTTCGCGAACCCCGGAAGCACTCGCGCACGAGCGTCGGCCGCCGAGCAGCCCGGTCTGAAGCAGGCGACCCCCGGTGGCGTCTGCGCAGCCACTCCCGTCCGCCTGGATGCGCGTGTCGATCGCGCCTCCGGAGCAGGCTGAATTCGTGATAATTTCGTCAAAACGCCGCCGCGTGGCGGCTGCCTGGCGTCGCTAAGCGCGCGATCGATTGCGATCCCGCGTTTCACCGTGAACAACATCAGATGAAACCCGTTATTGCCCTCGTTGGGCGCCCCAATGTGGGGAAATCCACGCTGTTCAACCGCCTTACGCGTTCGCGTGATGCGCTGGTTGCCGACCTGCCCGGTCTCACGCGCGATCGCCACTACGGCGAAGGACGCACCGGCGAGGGGCCTTATCTGGTCGTCGATACCGGCGGCTTCGAGCCTGTCGCGAAGGACGGCATCCTGCACGAGATGGCGCGCCAGACCCGCCAGGCGGTCGAGGAGTCGGACGTCGTCGTGTTCATCGTCGATGGCCGCAACGGGCTCGCCCCGCAGGACAAGTCGATCGCCGACTATCTGCGCAAGGTCGGCCGGCCCATCTTCCTCGTCGTCAACAAGTCCGAGGGGATGAAGTACACCAACGTCGCAGCCGACTTCTACGAACTCGGCCTCGGCGACCCGCGCGCGATCTCGGCCGCGCACGGCGACGGCGTCACCGACATGATCAACGAGGCGCTCGAAGTCGCGTATGCCGGTCAGCCGGAAGAGAGCGAGGAAGACAAGGAAGCGCGCGGCGTGAAGATCGCGATCGTCGGGCGGCCGAACGTCGGCAAGTCGACGCTGATCAATGCGCTGGTCGGCGAAGAGCGCGTGATCGCGTTCGATATGCCCGGCACTACGCGCGACTCGATCTACGTCGATTTCGAACGTAACGGCAAGCCATATACGCTGATCGACACGGCCGGCCTACGCCGCCGCGGCAAGGTGTTCGAGGCGATCGAAAAGTTCTCGGTCGTGAAGACGCTGCAGTCGATTTCCGATGCGAACGTCGTGATTCTGCTGCTCGACGCGCGTCAGGACATCTCGGATCAGGATGCGCACATCGCTGGCTTCGTCGTCGAGCAGGGCCGCGCTCTGGTGGTTGGCGTGAACAAATGGGACGGTCTCGATCCGCATGTGCGCGAGCGCACCAAAGCCGACCTCGAACGCAAACTAAAATTCCTGGACTTCGCCAAATTCCATTTTATTTCCGCCGCGGAAAAAACCGGGATTGGGCCGCTGATGCGTTCGGTCGACGACGCGTACACGGCCGCGATGTCGAAGCTGCCGACGCCGAAGCTGACGCGCGCGCTGATCGAGGCGGTCGAGTTCCAGCAGCCGCGCCGCCGCGGTCCGGTGCGTCCGAAGCTGCGTTATGCACACCAGGGCGGGCAGAATCCGCCGATTATCGTGATTCACGGCAATGCGCTCGACGCGATCACCGACACGTATAAGCGGTACCTCGAAAATCGCTTCCGGGAAACTTTCAAGCTGACGGGGACTCCATTGCGAATAGAGTTCAGATCGTCGACGAACCCTTACGCGGACAAAGGCTGAAGCAGGCTGAAGCTGGTCTTAAACCTGGGCTGAAACCCGCATGTATGCTGGGTTTGGCCGGTGGTCCCGGGCCCGCGCGTCGAAATGAAAATCAGCTATAGTGTAGCGGTTGGCGGCGGATCTCTTTTTCTTCGCCGTCAATTCAGTCAACCTGCAAAAAAATACGGAGTTTGCTATGAGCAACAAAGGGCAATTGTTACAAGACCCGTTTTTGAACGCCCTGCGTAAAGAGCATGTGCCGGTGTCGATCTACCTGGTCAACGGCATCAAGCTTCAAGGGAACATCGAATCGTTCGACCAGTACGTCGTGTTGCTCCGGAATACGGTCACCCAGATGGTTTACAAGCACGCGATTTCGACGGTCGTGCCGGCCCGTCCGGTGAATTTCCACCCGGATTCCGAACAGTCCTAACCCTCGCCGCGGCCGGCACAGCGTCGCCCCCGTTGGCGATTCGCTCCCGGTCGCGTCATTTTGATACCCTCCAATTTGATCAATGCAGCGCTCGTTGGCATCGACTTCGGCAAGATCGATTTCGAAGCCAGTCTCGAAGAACTCAGCCTGCTCGCGCAAAGCGCGGGCGCGAACCCCGTAGTCACCCTCACCGGACGCCGTTCCAGTCCCGACGCGAAGATGTTCGTCGGGAGCGGCAAGGTTGAAGAATTGCGCCTTGCCTGTGAAGCGAACGACATCGAACTCGTGATCTTCAACCATGCTCTGGCGCCTGCGCAGCAGCGCAATCTGGAGCGGGCGCTTAATCGGCGCGTGGTCGATCGCACCAGTCTGATCCTCGACATTTTTGCGCAGCGCGCACGCAGCCACGAAGGCAAGCTGCAGGTCGAGCTCGCGCAGCTGCAATATCTGTCGACCCGGCTGATTCGCGCCTGGACCCACCTCGAACGTCAGAAGGGCGGTATCGGTTTGCGCGGTCCGGGTGAAACGCAGCTCGAAACCGACCGCCGGCTGATCGGCGAGCGCATCAAGGCACTGAAGATCCGCCTCGACAAGCTGCGCCGCCAGCACGGCACGCAGCGTCGCGCGCGTAATCGCAACCAGACGATGTCGGTGTCGCTCGTCGGCTATACGAACGCTGGGAAATCGACGCTCTTCAACGCTCTTACCAAGGCGCAGGCGTATGCCGCCGACCAGTTGTTCGCGACGCTCGATACCACCTCGCGGCGCGTGTATCTCGGCGACGAAGCGGGGCAGGTAGTGGTGTCCGATACCGTCGGTTTCATCCGCGAACTGCCGCATCAGCTCGTCGCGGCGTTTCGAGCGACGCTCGAGGAAACCATTCACGCGGACCTGTTGCTGCATGTCGTCGATGCATCGAGTGCAGTGCGGCTCGATCAGATCGATCAGGTGAACGAGGTGTTGCACGCGATCGGCGCGGACACGATCCGCCAGGTGCTCGTGTTCAACAAAATAGATGCGGTGCCAGAGCTGGCAGCCCGTGGGGACGCGGTCGAGCGGGACGAGTATGGTAATATTTCGCGCGTCTTTTTGAGCGCGCGCACCGGGCAGGGGCTGGATGCGTTGCGCGCTGCCATCGCCGAAATCGCTACAGCCGAACCGCTTGCCGAGATGCCGCTCGATGCGTCGCAAGATGACCGCTCGGCGCAACTGCGCGAAGACCACAAGATTCCAGAACTCGGGCGCTGACCCGTTCCAATTGCACTGACCCGCTGTCTACTCTGGTGAACGAACACAGGTGAACGATTACAACGAGCGGAGTATCTGGCTGCGTATGCGCGCCTTGCTTTCACTGAACGATCCGCGTTGGGGCCGGGGCGACGGCAACGGCGACCGGCAACGGCCGAACGATCCGAAGCGACCGGGGCGCGACGGTGAAGGTCCGCCCGATCTCGACGAAATGTGGCGCGATTTCAATCGCCGTCTGTCCCGGATTTTCGGCCGCAAGGGCGGCGGTGTCGGCGGCGGTGGCCGTCCGGCGGACAACGGCCGCGGCGCGCGCATCGGCGTCGGCATCGTGATCGGCGTGCTGATCGCAATCTATCTCGGCAGCGGCGTGTTCGTCGTACAGGATGGCCAGGCGGCCGTCGTGCTGCAGTTCGGCAAGTATCGCTATACCGCGGCGCAGGGCGTGCACTGGCGTCTGCCGTATCCGTTCGAGTCCCACGAGTTCGTCAACGTCGGCCAGATCCGCCAGGTCGAGATCGGCCGTAGCAACGTGGTGCGTCTCGCCAACGTGAAGGATTCATCGATGCTCACGCACGACGGCGACATCGTCGACGTGCGCTTCGCCGTACAGTACCAGGTGCGTAAGCCCAACGACTTTCTATTTCGCAGCGTCGATCCCGATCAGAGCGTGATGCATGCCGCGCAGGCGGCGGTGCGCGGCATCGTCGGAGCGCACAGCACCAGCGACATTCTCGATCAGGATCACGAAACACTGCGCCAGCAGCTGATCGCGTCGATCCAGCAATCGCTCGATCAGTATCAGTCCGGTCTCGGAGTCACGGGTGTGACGATTCAGAGCGTGCAGGTGCCCGAGCAGGTGCAACCCGCGTTCGCCGACGCTGCGAAGGTGCACGACGAAAACGAACGCGCCAAACGCGATGCGCAGGCTTATGCCGCCGAGCTCGTGCCGCGCGCGCAAGCCGACGTCGATCGTCAGGTCCAGGAAGCCAAGACCTACAGTCAGAACACGGTCGCGCAGGCGCAGGCCGAGGCCGAGCGCTTCAAGCAGGTCTACGCGCAATACGCGAAGGCGCCGGCCCTCGTGCGCTTCCGCCTGTACATGGAAACCATGCAGCAGATTTACGCGAACGCGACCAAGGTGTTCGTCGACGCAAAGAACGGCAACAACGTGCTGTATCTGCCGCTCGACAGGCTCGTCGAGCAGAACCGCGAGCGTCAGGCCGCGGCCGCGGGCGCCGCCGCTTCGGGTCCGGCCGTCGCGGGCGCGCCGCAAGCGGCGAGCGCGGCTGCGCCGTCGGCTGCGTCGGCCGCTGAGACCGGTGCCGCGGCGGGCTCCGCCGCCGAGGGCGCATCCGGCCCCGCCGCTTCCGCGCCTGCGCCGGCGAGCCGGCCGAGCGCCGCGTCGCTGCGTTCGCGCGAAGCATTCCGCAATCGCATGCGCGAAGAAGACGTTCAATAAGGAGCGCACGAGAATATGAACCGAATCATTGCGCTCGTCGTCGCCGTCGTCATCGTGCTGTTCGCGGCATCGTCGATGGTGTTCGTCGTCGATCAACGGCATATGGCCGTGCTGTCTGCGCGCGGCGACGCCGTGCCCACGCTGCTCGGCCCAGGGCTGCATGTGAAGCTGCCGCCGCCGTTGCAAACGGTGACTTTCGTCGACAATCGCATCCAGTCGCTCGACGCACCCGACGAAGATCATTACGTCACGTCCGACAAAACCGATCTGCTGGTCAACCCGGTCGTCAAGTTCCGTGTGACCGATCCGCTGAAGCTGATCGCCGAAACGAAAGGCGATCCGCAGAGCCTGCCCGACCGGCTCGCGCTGCTGTCGCGCGGCGCGCTCGGCGACGCGTTCGGCAAGTTCACACTATCCGACGCGCTCGCGAAACAGCAGGCGGTCGCCGAAGAGGCGCGCGGTGCGATGGACAAGAGCGCGGCATCGCTCGGCGTGTCGGTCGTGGATGTGCAGCTCACGCGCGTCGATTTCCCGGCGGCGGTGGCCGACTCGGTGTTCAAGCGCATGATCGCCGCGCGCCAGCAGGTCGCAGCGGACGAGCGCGCGAAGGGCGCCGCAGAAGCGAACCAGATCCGCGCTGACGCGCTCGCGAAGCAGCAGGCGGTGCTCGCCGACGGCCTCGCGCAGGCGCAGGGCATTCGCGGCGAAGGCGATGCGAAGGCCGCGGAGATCGCCGCCGAAGCGTTCGGCAAGGACCCGCAGTTCTATCAGTTTTATCAAAGCATGCAAGCGTACCGGAAGACCTTCAAACCGGGCGATCTGATCGTGGTCGACTCCAGTAGCGAGTTCTTCCGCTTCATGCGTAGCCCGACCGGCGGCGTCGCCCCGGACGCTTCCGCGCCTGCTGCGCACAAACGCTGATTACCGAAGGCCGCGGCATCCGCATCGCGGCCGCTTCACTCGCATGGACATAGCTGGCTCGTTATTGCTCGCGATCGCGCTGATGCTGATTATCGAGGGGATGTTTCCGTTCGTTTTTCCGAGCGCCTGGCGCGACACGTTTCGTAAAATAGCGGAACGACCGGCGCATCAGATTCGGGTCGGTGGGCTCATCGTGATGTTGCTCGGGCTGGTTCTGCTGTTCATCGCGACCTGAAGCCGGCTTGCTTGTCTGACGAACGCTGCGTGCTGCCGCGTGTTTCGTCCGCCCGAGCGAAACGCACACTGTTCCGGTCAGGCCGCAGCGCGTCGCGCGCGAGCCGCAAAACGCCACCCGAGCGTCGGTGTCAGCCGCCAGAATCAAGCCGCTATACGCCATTCACACTCATCATCGGCGCTACAAGACGCCGTGTTCAACGCCGTAGGACTGTATCGATGTCGACCTGGTTGCTTCCTGAGAATATCGCCGACGTGCTGCCGTCGGAGGCCCGCAAGATCGAAGAATTGCGGCGTCATTTGCTGGACCGTTTCCGCTCGTACGGCTACGAGATGGTGATGCCGCCGCTGCTCGAATACCTCGAGTCGTTGCTGACGGGCGGTGGGCAGGACCTGAATCTGCGCACCTTCAAGCTCGTCGATCAACTGTCGGGCCGCACGCTCGGTCTGCGCGCCGACATCACGCCACAGGTGGCGCGAATCGACGCGCATCTGCTGAACCGCCAGGGTGTCACGCGTCTTTGCTACGCGGGCAATGTCGCGCATACGCGGCCGCGCGGCCTGCATGCGACGCGTGAGCAGATCCAGATCGGTGCGGAAATCTACGGCCACGCGGGCCTCGAAGCGGACCTCGAAATCCAGCAGCTGATGCTCGACGCACTGCGTCTCGCCGGCCTCGCGAAGGTGCGTCTGGACCTGTGTCACGCGGGCGTGCTGGCGGCGCTGATCGAAGCCGAGCCGGCCGCCGAGGAACTCGGCCAGGCGCTCTACGACGCACTGGCCGGCAAGGACGTGCCGCGCCTCGTCGAGATGACCGCGCAATGCTCGCCGGTGATTCGCGATGCGCTGCGCGCGCTGCCTACTTTGTACGGCGACGCTTCGGTGCTCGAAGAGGCCCGCGCGCGTCTGCCGAATTCGCCGGCGATCGCCCGCGCGCTCGACGACCTCGCGTTCCTCGCGAGCCAGGTCGACGGCGCCGAAGTGATGATCGACCTCGCCGATCTGCGCGGCTACGCGTACCACAGTGGCGTAATGTTCTCCGCTTACGTGGACGGCGTGCCGAACGCGGTGGCGCGCGGCGGCCGTTACGACCACGTCGGCCAGGCCTATGGCCGCGCCCGCGCGGCAACCGGCTTTTCGCTGGATCTGCGTGAAGTCGCGCGAATCTCGCCGATCGAAGCGCGCAGCAGCGCGATCCTCGCGCCGTGGCGGCACGACGAGGCGTTGCGCGTGGCGGTCGCGGCATTGCGTGATGGTGGCGAAGTGGTGATCCAGGCGCTGCCTGGCCACAAGCACGATCTCGATGAATTCGCGTTCGACCGCGTGCTGGTCGAGCGCAATGGCGCATGGGTGGTCGAACCGCGCGCTTGAGCCGCGCGTTCCGATCGACTCCGCCGGGAACAGGTTTCCGGCGCTCGCTAGAGGGCGGTGCAACCATCGTCCGAACCGGGTGCGGTCGAGGGACTTTTCGCGGCCGCGCATCCCTCGCAATACTCAACATAACGTGCATACCGTTGAGCGGAAACGGAAAAATTCCGGAAGCTTCCGCGAACCTAGGTAAAATACGTTTTTAACCAGCTTACGAAACAACATGTCTGCCAGCGCAGTGAATGTGAACCCCGGGCGCAACGTCGTCGTCGTGGGTACCCAATGGGGTGATGAGGGCAAGGGCAAGATCGTCGACTGGCTGACGGACCACGCTCAGGGCGTCGTTCGCTTCCAGGGCGGTCACAATGCCGGCCACACGCTTATCATCGGCGGCAAGAAAACCATCTTGCGTCTGATTCCGTCGGGCATCATGCATGCCGGCGTCGCGTGCTATATCGGCAATGGCGTCGTGTTGTCGCCGGAAGCGCTGTTCAAGGAAATCGGCGAACTCGAAGCCGCCGGCATCGACGTCCAGAAGCGTCTGTTCATTTCCGAAGCCACCACGCTGATCCTGCCGTATCACATCGCGATCGACCAGGGCCGCGAAGCGCGCCGCGGCGCGAGCAAGATCGGCACGACCGGCCGCGGCATCGGCCCGGCATATGAAGACAAAGTCGCGCGCCGCGGCCTGCGCGTGCAGGACCTGTTCGACGCGTCAGCCTTCGCCGAGCGCCTGCGCGAAAACCTCGACTACCACAACTTCGTGCTCACGCAGTACCTCGGTGCCGCCGCGGTCGACTTCCAGCAAACGCTCGACACGATGCTGAGCTACGCCGACCGTCTGAAGCCGATGGTCACCGACGTGTCGCGCCGCCTGTACGACGTCAACGCGAACGGCGGCAATCTGCTGTTCGAAGGCGCGCAGGGCACGCTGCTCGACATCGACCACGGCACCTATCCGTTCGTCACGTCGAGCAACTGCGTCGCGGGTGCCGCGACAGCGGGCGCGGGCGTCGGTCCGCAGAAGCTCAACTACATCCTCGGCATCACCAAGGCGTACTGCACGCGTGTTGGTTCGGGCCCGTTCCCGAGCGAACTGTACGATGCGGACAATACCTCGCGTCAGGACCCGATCGGTCTCGAACTCGCCACCGTCGGCAAGGAATTCGGCTCGGTCACCGGCCGTCCGCGCCGCACCGGCTGGCTCGACGTCTCGGCGCTGCGCCGCTCGATCCAGATCAACGGCGTGACGGGTCTGTGCATGACCAAGCTCGACGTGCTCGACGGTCTCGACGAGGTGAAGCTGTGCGTCGGTTATACGGTCGACGGACAGAACGTCGATCTGCTGCCGCGCGGCGCGACGGAAGTCGCGCGCTGCGTACCGGTCTACGAAACCTTCGCGGGCTGGAAGGAAAGCACGGTCGGCATCAGGGAATGGGACAAGCTGCCCGCCAACGCGCGTGCGTACCTGACGCGCGTGCAGGAAGTCGCGGGCATTCCGATCGACATGGTGTCCACCGGTCCGGATCGCGACGAAACGATTCTGCTGCGTCATCCGTTCAAGGTTTAAGTGATGCAAGGTGTACCGATGATCGCGATGAAAGATCCGCGTAACGACGACAAGAACCTGTGGGTCGGCTGGGACGAATATCACCGGCTGATCGAGGTGCTCGCACTTGCCGTGCACGAATCGGGCTGGAAGTTCGACAAGATCCTGTGCCTCGCGCGCGGCGGTCTGCGCGTCGGCGACCAGCTATCGCGCATCTACGATCTGCCGCTAGCGATTCTCGCAACGAGCTCGTATCGCGAGGCGGCCGGCACGCAGCAGGGCGAACTCGACATCGCGCAATACATCACGATGACGCGCGGCGAACTGCACGGCAACGTGCTGCTCGTCGACGACCTCGTCGATTCGGGTGTCACGCTCGCGCGCGTGCAGCAGCATCTGAAGGAACGCTATCCGGCCATCACTGCGGTGCGCTCAGCGGTGCTGTGGTACAAGGGCTGCTCGAAGGTGAAGCCCGATTATCACGTGCAGTATCTGCCGACCAACCCGTGGATTCATCAGCCGTTCGAGGAGTGGGACACGGTGCGTCCGCATAACCTTGGCGCGTGGATCAAGCGCGGCATTGCCCAGGCCGAGGAGGCGTCGGGCAATTAACGCAAGGCCGCGCGCGGCATCGCGGTGTCACAAAACGGAGCCCAGTCGGGCTCCGTTTTTTATGCACCCCACACGCCGCGCTGGGACGCCCGCCCCGCGGCAGACGCGTCCATATCGCAGTGCTACACTGCGCGGACATCCACGTGGCGTATCCACAACAAGCCGGGCGGTACCGGATGGGCAGTTTAAAATAGCGGGCGTTTTTTCCGCCCAGGAACGGATTTCCTCGCGTCCATGACAGATAACAACCACGAACACAAACAGCCGCTTCCTTCCCTTGCGCTTGCCGCGATCGGAGTGGTGTTCGGCGACATCGGTACGAGTCCGTTGTACTCGCTGAAGGAAGCCTTCAGCCCGTCGCACGGTATCCCGTTGACCGATCAGTCGATCCTGGGCGTGATCTCGCTGCTGTTCTGGGCAATCATGATCGTGGTCGGCGTCAAGTACGTGCTGTTCGTGATGCGCGCCGACAACAACGGCGAGGGCGGCGTCCTCGCGCTGATGGCGCTGGCGTTGCGCTCGGTCGATCAGAAATCGAAAATGGCCGGCCTGCTGATGATGCTCGGCATCTTCGGCGCCTGCATGTTTTACGGCGACGCGGTGATCACGCCGGCGATCTCGGTGATCTCGGCGGTCGAAGGTCTGGAAATCGCCGCGCCGCATCTGTCGCATCTGGTGATTCCGCTGACCATCGTGATCCTGATCGTGCTGTTTTGGATCCAGCGGCACGGCACGGCCACGGTCGGCCGTCTGTTCGGGCCGATCATGACGCTGTGGTTCCTCGTGCTCGCCGCGCTCGGCCTGTGGCACATCATGCAGTCGCCGAACGTGATCCGCGCGCTCAATCCGTACTACGCGTACACCTTCATGGCCGCGCACGTGCTGCAGGCCTACGTGGTGCTCGGCTCGGTCGTGCTGGTGCTGACCGGCGCCGAAGCGCTGTATGCGGACATGGGCCACTTCGGCGCGAAGCCGATTCGCATGGCGTGGTACGTGCTGGTGATGCCGTCGCTGGTGCTGAACTACTTCGGCCAGGGCGCGTTGCTGATGCACGACTCGAAGGCGATCGAAAATCCGTTCTTCCTGCTCGCGCCGGACTGGGCGCTGTTGCCGCTCGTCGTGCTGTCGACGGTTGCGACGGTGATCGCGTCGCAGGCGGTGATTTCGGGCGCGTATTCGCTGACGAGCCAGGCGATCCAGCTCGGCTACGTGCCGCGCATGAAGGTCCTGCACACGTCCGAACTCGCGATCGGGCAGATCTATGTGCCGGTCGTGAACTGGATGCTGCTGTTCATCATCCTTTGCATCGTGATCGCGTTCAAGAGCTCCGACAATCTGGCGGCCGCGTACGGTATCGCGGTGACGGCAACGATGGTGATCACGACGATCCTCGCGTGCGTCGTGATGGTGAAGGTGTGGAACTGGAACAAACTGCTCGTCGGACTCATCATCGGCGTGTTCCTGGTGGTCGACCTCGGCTTTTTCGGCGCGAATCTGCTGAAGGTCGAAGAGGGCGGCTGGTTGCCGCTGTGCATCGGCGGCTTGCTGTTCTTCCTGCTGATGACGTGGTTCAAGGGCAGGATGATCGTGAAGGAACGCACGGCCGCCGACGGTATTCCGCTGATGCCGTTCCTGCAAGGCCTGCTCGCGCATCCGCCGCATCGCGTGTCGGGCACCGCGATCTATCTGACCGGCAGCGACTCGCTGGTGCCGGTGAGCCTGCTGCATAACCTGAAGCATAACAAAGTGCTGCACGAGCGCACGATCTTCCTGACCTTCGTCACGCGCGACATTCCGTATGTGAAAGACTCCGATCGCGTGACCGTGAAGGACATGAACGGCGGCCTGTGGCTGGTGAAGGCAGCCTACGGTTTTAACGAAACGCCCGACGTAAAGGCGGTGCTGCTCGACGTCGGCCGCTCGCACGACATGACGTTCGAATTGATGGACACGTCGTTCTTCCTCGCGCGCGAAACGGTGGTGCCGACGCAATTGCCGGGCATGTCGGTGTGGCGCGAGCGGGTGTTCGCGTGGATGCATCAGAACGCCGCCAAGCCGACCGACTTCTTCAGCATCCCGGCTAACCGGGTCGTGGAACTGGGGACGAAGATCGAGATTTGACGGCCCGCGCGTGACGTGCGGGAGCGTCAGCAAAAAGCCCACGCAATGCGTGGGCTTTTGATTCGTGCGCGCGTGCGTGTAAGCGGTTGAGCGCGCGACGCAGTCATGTAACGGACCGGAGCACGTCCAACGACGTGCACCGGTCCGATACGCTTACTTCTGCTTGAGCTTGGCAAACGCGGCCGCCATCGCGCCGCCCGGCTCCGGTTCGCGCGAGCGCTGCGGCGCGCCGCGTCCCGCTCCGCCGCGGTTGAGGCCGCCCGAGCCGCTGCGATCCTGCTGCGCACCGCCGCCGCTGCGCGCGGCCGCCGCGCCGGGTTCGTCATCGAGACGCATCGTCAGCGCGATGCGCTGGCGTTTCACGTCGACCTCCAGCACCTTGACCTTGACGATCTGACCGGCCTTCACGACCTCGTGCGGGTCCTTCACGAACTTCGTCGACATTGCCGACACGTGCACGAGACCGTCCTGATGCACGCCGACGTCGATGAATGCGCCGAACGCCGCGACGTTCGTCACGACGCCTTCGAGCACCATGCCCGGGATCAGGTCGCTGACCTTCTCGACACCTTCGCGGAACGTCGCGGTCTTGAACTCGGGACGCGGATCGCGGCCCGGCTTTTCGAGTTCGACCAGGATGTCGCGCACGGTTGGCAGACCGAAGCGTTCATCGACGAATTCAGTGGGTGACAGTCCGCGCAACGCGTCGCGATTACCGAGCACTTCACCAACCTGTTTGCTGATCTTCGCGAGAATGCGCTGGACGACCGGATAAGCTTCCGGGTGCACCGACGAACGGTCGAGCGGATTCTCGCCGTTGTTGATGCGCAGGAAGCCAGCGGCCTGCTCGAAGGTCTTGTCGCCGAGACGCGGCACCTTACGCAGATGCTCGCGCGACGGGAACGGCCCGTTCGCATCGCGATAGTCGACGATGTTGCGCGCGAGCGTCGCGTTCAAGCCCGAGACCCGCGCGAGCAGCGCGACCGACGCGGTATTCGCATCGACGCCGACCGCGTTCACGCAGTCTTCGACGACCGCGTCGAGCGAGCGCGCGAGTTCGCGCTGGTTCACGTCGTGCTGATACTGGCCGACGCCGATCGCCTTCGGCTCGATCTTCACGAGCTCGGCGAGCGGGTCCTGCAGACGTCGCGCGATCGACACCGCGCCGCGCAGCGACACGTCCATGTCGGGGAATTCCTTCGCCGCGAGTTCGGACGCCGAGTACACCGACGCGCCCGCTTCCGACACGACGATCTTCTGCAGCTTCAGCTCCGGGTGACGCGCGATCAGCTCGCTCGCGAGCTTGTCCGTCTCACGCGACGCGGTGCCGTTGCCGATGCTGATCAGCTCGGCTTGCGTTTGCGCGGCAAGGCGCGCGAGCTTCGCGAGCGAGCCGTCCCAGTCGCGGCGCGGCTCGTGCGGGTAGATCGTGTCGGTCGCGAGCACCTTGCCGGTGCGGTCGACCACCGCCACTTTCACGCCGGTGCGCAAGCCCGGATCGAGACCGATCACGGCCTTCGGCCCAGCGGGCGCCGCGAGCAGCAGGTCTTTCAGATTGCGTGCGAACACGCGGATCGCTTCGTGTTCGGCTTCGTCGCGCAGATTGGTCAGCAGCTCGTTTTCCAGGTGCGGCTGCACCTTCACGCGCCAGCACCAGCGGCACACATCGGAGAGCCACTTGTCGGCGGGGCGGTTCTGATTGGCGATGCCGAAGTGCCGCGCGATCAGCGCTTCACCCGGGTGCGGCACCTGCGCGTCGAGCTCTTCGCCGAGACCCAGCTTGATCATCAGCACGCCGGCATTGCGGCCGCGGAACAGCGCGAGCGCGCGATGCGACGGCACCGTGCGGATCGTTTCGGCGTAGTCGTAGTAGTCGCGGAACTTCTCTTCCTCCGCCGTTTCCTTGCCTTCCACGACCTTCGACGACACCACGCCCTGGTTGAACAGATAGTCGCGCAGCTTGCCGAGCAGTTCGGCGGTTTCGCCAAACTGCTCGGAGAGGATGTCGCGCGCGCCGTCGAGCGCGGCCTTCACATCGGCGACGCCTTTCTCGGCGTCCACGTACGCCGCGGCTTCGGTTTGCGGATCGAGCAGCGGATTGCCGAGCAGCGCGTCCGCGAGCGGCTGCAAACCGGCTTCACGCGCGATTTGCGCGCGCGTGCGGCGCTTCGGCTTGTACGGCAGATAGAGGTCTTCCAGCACCTGTTTGCTGTCGGCGCCTTCGATCGCGCTGCGCAGCTCGTCGGTGAGCTTGCCCTGTTCGTCGATGCTCGCGATGATCGCCGCGCGCCGGTCTTCCAGCTCGCGCAGATAGAGCAGGCGTTCCTCGAGATTGCGCAGTTGCGTATCGTCGAGATTGCCGGTCACTTCCTTGCGGTAACGGGCAATGAACGGAACGGTCGCGCCTTCGTCGAGTAGTTCCACCGCGGCCGCGACCTGGCGCGGCTGGACGGACAGTTCGGTGGCGATGCGCTGGACGATCTTGAGTGCTACGGTTTCCGTCATAAGGTCTTGGTATTCCTGCGGACTCAGTGATGGGCCGCGCGCGGGCGGCAATTCGGGACAGGCCGGGCGTGCGCCGCGACCAGGTTGCTAGAGCGGGGCATTTTGCCATAAATGCCAAAGGGCTCAACCGCGGGGTGTTAGAATTTCGGGCATGTTCCGTTGACCCTCTACGACGTTGCCAATCTCCTTGTCCCTCAACCGCCTGGTCTCTTCGCTGGCGTCAGGTTCGCTGCCGGGTTCGTCTCGGGGTTCGTCTCAATTGCCGCTGGTTTCGTTGCACTGGCTCAGTCCGTCGGTCGTAACGGCGGCCGCGTCGTGCGCGATCGCCGCAGCGCTTGCCGTGCCGGTGCCGGCCGCGGCGCAGAGCGCGACACCCGCGCAAGGTGCGGCGCCGGTCGCGGCCTCGGGCCCGCGAGTCGCCGCAACGGCCGGCAGCCCTCAAAGCGCGAGTGATGCAGCCGCGCTGGACAAGTCGTTCGACGAACGGCAACAGGTGCTCAATCAGCGCACCGATGACAACAACTATCAATTCGCTGTCGCGCAACACAACTGCTACAGCCGCTTCTTCGTCAATCACTGTCTGAATCGTGCGCGCGACGCGATGCGCAGCGTGCAGGCGGACATCCGCAAGGAGCAGCTCGCGCTCGACGCCGAGCAGCGTGCGCAGCGCGCCCGCGAGCGCGACGAACGCACAGCGTTACGGCGCGCGCAAAACGAGGCGGAAGCGCCGCAACGCGCCGCCGAAGACGCGCGTAACGAGCAGGCGTACCAGGAAAAGCAGCGTCAGCACGCGCTCGATCAGGCGCAGCGCAACGCCGAGGCGCCGCAGCGGGAAGCGAACGCGCAGGCCTACGAAGAGAAGCAGCGTCAGCACGCGCTCGAGCAGGCGCAGCGCAACGCCGCGGCACCGCAGCACCAGGCCAATGCGCAGGCCTACGAAGAGAAGCAGCGTCAGCACGCGCTCGACCAGGCGCAGCGTGGTGTCGCGCCGGCGCAGTCGGCGGCCAATCAGAAGTCCTACGACCAGAAGCAGAGCGACTACCAGCGCAAGCTCGAGGAAGCGCGTCGGCAGGGCGCGCAACAGGCCGTGGAGCGCCAGCAGAAACAGGAGAATTTCGAGCGGAAGCAGGCCGAGGCCGCGCAGCACAAGCTCGATGTCGAAGCGCGTCAAAAGCAGGCTGCCGAAAAGGCCGAGCAGAAGCGTCAGGACGAGTTGAAGCAGCAACAGCTCGAAGAGCAGCAAAAGCAGCAGCAACAGCAACAGCAACAGCAACAGTAAGCGTGCTGTAGTGGCAGTGCCGTAGAGTGAGCCGTGGCGGTCGTGGCCACGGCCGCCGTAGTCGCCGTAATGCGTTTTGAGCCGGACAGCAACCTCAGGCATCGGACCGCGCGCACGCGGTTGGTGCCGCCGACCAGAGGAGGCGAGCATGCGCGATCGTCATCACGTCATCGACGCAAACACACTTCGCGACCGCATTCTGCAACTGGAATCGGAGCATAGTGGACTCGACCGGTTGATCGACCGGATGTCGGATGAACCCGGCATCGACGACTTCGAGTTGCAGCGCCTGAAAAAGCGCAAACTCAAAGTCAAGGACACCATCATCTTGCTGCAATTGCAGCTCGAACCGGACGCGCGCGCCTGAGTTCGCGGCCTGGCAGGTGCTGGGGCGCGCAGCGCGCGAGCCGGACTTAGCAGGAACGCTTGCCTTGAATTCATCGCATGACACTTCGTCCCGGGCCGCGCCGGACAACGCATCTGCTTCGGGCACGCCCTCGCCGCGTGCGGCAGCACCGGTGCCAGGCGTGTCGCTGAGTCGGCGCCGCGCGAGCGAGCTCGACGACATCTTCGCCGACAACGGTCTGCTCGCGCGGCAGATCGACGGTTATCGGCCCCGCGCGTCGCAGATCGAAATGGCGCGCGCGGTTGCCGCGGCGATGGAGGCGTCGGGTCGCGCGATGCCCGAGCCCGTGATGTTCGAGGCGCAGAAGCGCCCGGCACGGCGCCTGCAGCAGACGGGCGCTGAGGCCGCCTCTGAGTCGACCGACAGCAACGCCGAAGCCGACGGTGTCGATGCGGGTGAGAACACGCTGATCGTCGAAGCGGGAACCGGCACCGGCAAGACCTATGCGTACCTCGTGCCGGCCATGCTGTGGGGCGGCAAGGTGATCGTCTCGACCGGCACCAAGCATCTGCAGGATCAGCTGTTCCAGCGCGACATTCCGACCGTGCGCGACGCGCTCGCGGTGCCGGTGTCGGTCGCGATGCTGAAGGGCCGCGCGAACTATCTGTGCCATTACTATCTGCAACGCACCGCGGACAACGGCCGTCTGCCGTCGCGCCAGGAAACCTCGTATCTGCAGGACATCGTGCGCTTCGCGAAGATCACGCGCACCGGCGACAAGGCCGAACTGGCGAGCGTGCCGGAGACCGCGCAAGTGTGGTCGATGGTCACCTCGACGCGCGACAACTGTCTCGGCCAGGAGTGTCCGCACTACAAGGACTGCTTCGTGATGCAGGCGCGCCGCGAAGCGCAGCAGGCCGATATCGTGGTGGTCAACCACCATCTGTTTTTCGCCGACATCATGCTGCGCGATACTGGCATGGCGGAGTTGCTGCCGACTGCGAACACGGTCATCTTCGACGAAGCGCACCAACTGCCCGAAACCGCCACGCTGTTTTTCGGCGAAACGCTATCGACCGCGCAGTTCCTCGAGCTCGCGCGCGATTCGGTGGCCGAAGGGCTCGGTCACGCACGCGATGCGGTTGACTGGGTCAAGCTCGGCGCGACGCTCGAGCGCGCCGCGCGCGACGTGCGGCTCGCATTCAAGGAAGACACGGTGCGTCTGTCGATCGGCCAGTTGCCCGACGATCATCCGCTATTCCCCGCGCTCGACACGCTCGAAGCCGAGCTCGACGCATTGGCCTCGGCGCTGGCGGGGCAGGCCGAGCGAGCCGAATCGCTGGGCGCGTGTCTGCGTCGCGCGCGCGAGCTGCAGGACGTGCTGAGTGGCTGGACCACGCCGCCCACGAGCGCGGAACGCGACGCGGTTGCGACACGCGAAGGCGACGCAGGTGCCGAGCGCACCGATCCGAACGAAAAGGTCCGCTGGATCGAGGTGTTCTCGCACACAGTGCAGTTGCACGAAACGCCGTTGTCGGTCGCGCCGATTTTCGCGAAGCAGCGCGCAGGCGTGCCGCGCGCGTGGATCTTCACATCGGCGACGCTGTCGGTGCGGGGCGACTTCACGCATTACGCGGCGCAGATGGGCTTGAACTCGAAGCGCTCGATGACCTTGCCGAGCCCGTTCGACTATCCGTCGCAAGGGCTTCTGTACGTGCCGCGCAATCTGCCGCAGCCGTCGTCGCCGATGTTCACCGATGCCGTGTTCGATGCAGCATTGCCCGCGATCGAAGCATCGGGTGGCGGCGTCTTCATGCTGTGCACGACGCTACGCGCGGTGGACCGTATCTCGGCGAAGCTGCGCGACGCGATCGAGTCGCGCGGCTGGGACTATCCGCTGCTGGTGCAGGGCGATGCGAGCCGCACCGAATTGCTCGATCGCTTTCGCGCGTACGGCAATGCGATTCTGGTCGGCAGTCAGAGCTTCTGGGAAGGCGTGGACGTGCGCGGCGACGCGCTGTCGCTGGTCGTGATCGACAAGCTGCCGTTTGCGCCGCCAGACGATCCCGTGCTGGCCGCGCGGCTCGACGCACTGACGAAGAAGGGCTTGAGTCCGTTCGCCGTGCATCAGCTGCCGCAAGCCGTGATCACGCTGAAGCAGGGCGCGGGCCGGCTGATTCGCGCGGAGACGGATCGTGGCGTGCTGATGATCTGCGATACGCGTCTCGTCGATAAACCGTATGGCCGCCGTATCTGGCAGAGTCTGCCGCCCTTCAAACGCACCCGCGAGATAGAGGTGGTCCGGGAGTTCTTCGAGGAACCGGTCGAACGCGGTTGAATGTCTTGATCGGTTGCTGCGTTCAGGTGACGCAGCGACCCAACGACGTGTGCCGCGTGCGCGGTGCATCGCAAACAAAAAAGCCACGAATTTGCATTCGTGGCTTTTTTAATGCTGTTTGCCAGGGGCTGCTGGTTTGAGCAGCCTCCCGCATCGACGTTAGCTGCGACGGGAGCCGTCGCAACGTCGAGCAAACGCAGCTTACTGGCTTGCGCCTGCAGCCGGCGATGCTGCGACTGCCGGCGATGCTGCTTCAGCCGGGGATGCTGCTTCTGCGGGCGATGCTGCTTCTGCCGGCGATGCTGCGACTGCCGGCGATGCTGCTTCTGCCGGGGACGCGGCAGCAGGCGCGGACGCAGCATCTGACGGAGCAGCGGCTTGTTCGCTCTTATTGCATGCAGCGAGTGCCACAGCTGCCAACAGGGATGCTACGAGGAGGGATTTCTTCATGATCACGTCCTTTTATGGTTTAAAGGTAAGCAACAGCGCAAAATAAAACCGGTAATGTGCTCCAACACCGACCTGGGCCGCTGGTGGAGATGCTCTTTCGAGAGCTGGAATCTTCCCTACGGCTTGGGCGGAAATTATATGCACTTTCGTACTGACAGTCGATAAATCCGGGGTCAATACGTTGTCTTTCTCATACAAAATTTCAATGTACGGTATAGCACGTGGGCAGAGTTACGCAAGCTCGCCCACCTGTATCCAGCCCGCACGATACCACTCGTGTAGCAGTGATGTCACAGATGAATCGTGCGATAGTGTTACAAAGCGTTTCGCACTCATGGACCTGTGATTCGCGAGATCAAACAGCCATCTTTTCGCACCGTTCCACGTCATTTCTTCTCCATTTACGAAGAAAAAACGACGTTCATACAACAGATTGGTCTTGCGATCGAGCCGTAGACCGGATTTCGATGCGACGCCGATGAAACGGGCTTCGTTGAGCGGCCGTTGCGGCGGATCAAAGACGACACTCGGCTTCGGTTCGCTGAGATACGTACCGAGGAACAACGCAATGTCCTGCTCATTCCATCGCACTTTAGCAAGCATCGCGCCCACCCGTTCGACGAGCGCCGCGGGCAGTTCGGCCGGCCGCTCGACGGCGGCCTGCCGTGGATCACGGTACAGAGCGCCGGCCTTGCGGGTGGCCTCTCCACGCTCGGCCAGGTGGTACAGGAACTGCGCGGTCAGCTCGGTCTCGGACGGGGCGCGAAAACCGATCGAACAGGTCATGCATTCGCCCTCGGCGATGCCGTCGTGCGCGATGTGCGGCGGCAGATACAACATGTCGCCGGGCTCGAGCACCCACTCTTCATCGTGCTCGAAATGCTGTAAAACTTTCAACGGCAAGCCAGGCTGCAGTGTCAGGTCTTTTTGCGCGCTAATACGCCAGCGGCGCTTGCCTTTTACTTGCAAAAGAAACACATCGTAGGAATCGAAGTGCGGACCGACGCCGCCGCCATCGGTCGCATACGAAATCATCAGGTCGTCGAGACGCGCGTCCGGCACGAAGCGGAAACGGTCGAGCAGCGCGCGGGCGCGATCGTCATGCAGGTCCACGCCCTGCACGAGCAGTGTCCACGCGCGCTGTTTGACGGACGGCAGTTCGTCGGGCGCAAACGGGCCTTGCTCCAGCTGCCATTTGTTGCGGAAGTGCGTGATCAGGCGCGCTTCGACGTCGTCCTGATCGGCCAGCTCGAACAACTCGTCGCGCGACAGAGGCGCTTCGATGTCCGGAATCGCCTGACGGATCAGCAATGGCTTTTTCTGCCAATAGCGGCGCATGAATTGCGAGGGGCTCAGATGGCCGAGCAGTGCGGTCGGAATGTCGGGCGAGGGCGGAAGAATGGGCTGCGTGGCCGGCTTTGCAGCAGACGGCGAATTGCTTGCCGAATGTGCATCGGCCGGGAGGTGAGTGGGCCGCCTGGGCATCGTATAATGTGAGTTGTATTCTGGAGAATCGAATGAAAATCGCAAAGAACACCGTCGTGTCGGTCGCGTACAAGCTGTCGGATGCGCAAGGCAATCTGATCGAGGAAAGCGAAGAGCCGATGGTCTATCTTCACGGCGGCTATGATGGCACGTTCCCCAAGATCGAGGAAGAGCTCGACGGCCACGAGGCTGGCTTCGAAACCCAGATCCAGCTCGAACCGCAAGACGCGTTCGGCGAATACGATCCCGAGCTGGTGAAGATCGAGCCGCGCGATCGCTTCCCGGAACCTCTCGAAGTCGGCATGCAGTTCGAAGGCACCCCGGAAGATGGCGACGAGGAAATCGATGCGCTGGTCTACGTGGTGACCGACGTCGCGGAAGACAAGGTCGTGCTCGACGGCAACCATCCGCTCGCCGGCATGGCGCTGCGTTTCGCGTTGACCGTCAAGGACGTGCGTCCGGCAACCGAAGACGAAATCCAGCATGAACACGCGCATGGCGCGGACGGCCTCGAAGTCCTCGACGACGACGAAGACGAGGACGAAGAAGACAACTCAAAACCGACCCTGCACTGAGCTTGCGGGCGTGCGCGGTGTCGTCGCGGGGGCAGGCGGCACCGATGCCGGCAACGCCGGTGAGGCTGGCAGTATCGACCCCGGCGGCATCGAGATCGCGGGCCCGTAGTCGCCGCCGCCCTGGTCGGACGGGATGTGCGGCTGCTGGTCCTGCGACTTTCCAGGTGTCTGCAATACGGGCGGCAATTCCGACCCCGGCCCGAACCCTTCCACATTCGGCATCTCCGGCGCAGCCGGCATCGACGCGCCGGATTCGTCACGCGGCGATACGGGTGGCAAGACCGGCGGCGTGGTGGGCAGCGGCATCTGCTTCGGCACGTCGCGCACGCTGACTTTGAACGGCGGCTTCCCGGCGAAGTCCGCTTCTATCTGAATCCATTGATTGAGACGATCACGCGGCGCGAGCGCAATGCGCGTGAGGTTCGTCACGACCATCCCCTTGTCGTTGCGTAGCGGCTGATCGATGACGAAAGCACCGGCCTGCCGTTCGTCGTCTGCATGCACGACGACCACGGGTCCGGGGAAAATCTGCGCGAGCTTGACCAGACTGCGCTTGAATTCGAGAAAGCCGTCGCGGCGCGGACTGTGCGCAAAGTGCAGCCAGGCGAACCGTTCGGGTCGCTCATAGCGCTCCGGATCGAAATCGCCCTGAATGAATACGACCATCGCGCGCGCGTCGCGGCGCTTCGCGTATTCGGCCGCGTGCTCGAGCCAGAATGCATTGGCGATCACGCGATCTTCGAACTCGCCGTTGCGGCCGCCCGCGCTCAGGTAGTGATTGTTCGGACCCGGCGCGTTCAAACCGATGAAGACGACGTCGCCGCCTTTGGTATTCGCTTTTTCGTTGACCACCCAGCGCACGTTTTCGCGAAATGGACGGAAGCGCGATACCTCGCTCTCGCGTGTCAACGCGATCGGGTTCTGTCCCATCGAGGTCGGATCGGCGAACAGCGTTTGCCGCAACTGGTCGAGCCGTTCGACTGGATCGAAGCCACCGGCTTCCGCCGTGCCGCAATCGGCCCAGTCATGCTGGCCGGGGATAAAGAAGAGGGCAGTGCGCGAGCTGTCGAGCAAGGCCTGACGGCGCTCGAACAACGCGTCGCGACAAACTTCCTTCGGGCCCTTCAGATTGCCGTCGTAGACGATGAAGCGCACGTCGCGCTCGCGGCCGATCGCATCGAGCAACCGTTGCGTGGCGGCTTCGTCGGCGGGGCTGTGCATCGTGCCGGAAATCACCGCGAACCCGAAGCGCGAGGCCTCGGCGTGCGCCGGCGCGCCCCATGCGCACACCATTGCGAGCACGACGATGCCGCCTGCCGGTGCGAGCACGTGACGCAGCGCCGCGCGAATCCCGCGCGGGCGCGGCGGGCGTCTGCGCATGTCAGTGGCCCGCGTCCGGCGCGACGGCCAGTTCATGCAGTTCGTACAGCAGATCGAGCGCTTCGCGCGGCCGCAGATCGTTCGGATCGATGCCGCGCAGACGCTCGACGAGCGTCTGCATCGCGGGCGACGCAGGCGTTGCGTCGCTCGCCGCCTCGAGGTCGTCGTCCGCATCTTCGGCGAGCATGGCAGGCTGCGTCGCAAACAGATCGAGTTGCGGCGCGGGCTGCGCGGCCGATTGCTGTTCCAGATGCGCGAGATGCTTGCGCGCCGCGCGAATCACCGCGTTGGGGACGCCGGCGAGTTGCGCGACCTGCAGACCGTAACTCTGATTGGCCGGTCCTTCGTTGACAGCATGCAGGAACACGATGCCGTGCCCATGCTCGACCGCCGACAGATGCACGTTGGCTGCGTGCGGAAACTCCGCGGGCAGTTGCGTCAGCTCGAAATAGTGCGTCGCAAACAGCGTGTAGCAGCCGTTGTGGGATAGCAGGTGACGCGCGATCGCCCACGCGAGCGCGAGGCCGTCGAACGTCGATGTGCCGCGGCCGATCTCGTCCATCAGCACGAGGCTTTGCGGCGTCGCGTCGTTGAGGATCGCGGCGGCTTCGGTCATCTCGACCATGAAGGTCGAGCGGCCGCCGGCGAGGTCGTCGGCCGCGCCGATGCGCGTGAAGATACGGTCGATCGGTCCGAAGGCCGCGCGCCGCGCCGGCACGTAGCTGCCAACATAGGCGAGCAGCGCGATCAACGCGGTCTGGCGCATGAAAGTCGACTTACCGCCCATGTTCGGGCCGGTGATCAACAGCAGCTTGCGCTCGGTCGCGAGCGTGCAATCGTTGGCGATGAACTGCTCGACCTGCGCCTCGACCACCGGATGCCGCCCCTGCTCGATGTCGATGCCGGCGTTCGCTGAGAACGTCGGTGCAACCCACTCGAGCGCGCGAGCGCGTTCGCCGAACGCGGCCAGCAGATCGAGTTCGGCAAGCGCGAGCGCGACGCGCTGACAGTCGGGAATGAACGGCAGCAACGCTTGCAGCAACGCGTCGTATAGCGCGCGTTCGCGCGCGAGCGCGCGTTCCTGAGCGGACAGCGCTTTGTCCTCGAAGGTCTTCAGCTCGGGCGTGATGTAGCGCTCGGCGTTCTTCAGCGTCTGCCGACGGCGATAGTCGTCGGGCACCTTGTCGGTCTGGCCGCGCGTGACTTCGATATAGAAGCCATGCACCTTGTTGTACTCGACGCGCAGATTGTTGATGCCGGTGCGTGCGCGTTCGCGTGTTTCGAGATCGATCAGGAACTGTCCGCAGTTCTCCGAAATATCGCGCAGTTCGTCGAGCTCGGCGTCATAGCCACGCGCGATGACGCCGCCATCGCGCACCATCGCGGCCGGCTCCTGCGCGACCGCGAGCTTCAGCAAATCGACGCACGCGTGCGGCGGTTCGAGCGCCGCGTCGATGCGCGCGAGTGAGTCCGCGTTCGCTGCCACCGCCGCGAGCTGCGCGCGCAAAGCAGGCAGCGCGGTGAAGGTATCGCGCAGGCTCGACAGATCGCGCGGTCGCGCCGACAGCAACGCGAGACGTCCGGTGATCCGTTCGATGTCGGAAATCTGCCGCAATGCGCTGCGCAACGTATCGAGATCGGCGCTTGGCGGTGCGTCGAGCAACGCGCCGATCGCCTGCTGGCGTGTTTGCGCCACCGCCGAATCGCGCGGCGGATGATGCAGCCAGTGACGCAGCAGGCGGCTGCCCATTGTCGTGCAGCAGGTGTCGAGCAGCGAGCACAGCGTTGGCGATTCGGTGCCGCGCAGTGTCTCCGTGAGTTCGAGGTTGCGGCGCGTGGCCGGATCGAGGCCGATGTATTCGGATTCGGATTCGACCTTCAGGCTGCGCACATGACGCAGTTGCTGGCCTTGCGTAGACGCCGCATACAGCAGCAGCGCGCCGGCCGCGCCGCACGCGCAGCCGAGCGAATGCGCGCCGAAGCCGTCGAGGCTCGCGACTTCGAGCTGATCGCATAGGCGCTTCGTGCCCGACGTGATATCGAAGTGCCAGGGCGGCACGCGCTTGAGCGCGCTGGCGTTGACAGGCGGTGTCCAGCTGGTCGAATCGGCGGCGGCATCGGCGACCAGAATTTCCGCGGGACGGATGCGCTCCAGCGCGGCGGCGACCTGATCGGGCGCGACTTCGGCGAGGCGCAGCGCACCGCTCGCGAGATTGAGCCACGCGAGACCGACGCTCGTCGCGACGCCGCGGCGATTGTGCGCGACGCACAGCGCGAGCAGATAGACGTCGCTCTTGTCGGACAGCAGCGCGGCGTCGGTCAGCGTGCCGGGCGTAACCACGCGCATGACCTTGCGTTCGACCGGGCCTTTCGAGGTGGCCGGGTCGCCGATCTGTTCGCAGATCGCGACCGATTCGCCGAGCTTCACGAGCTTGGCCAGATATTGTTCGACCGAGTGATGCGGCACGCCGGCCATCTTGATCGGATTGCCTGCCGATGCGCCGCGCTGCGTGAGCGTCAGGTCGAGCAGACGCGCGGCTTTTTCCGCGTCGTCGAAAAAGAGTTCGTAGAAGTCGCCCATCCGGTAGAACACCAGCGTGCCCGGATGCTCCGCCTTGATGCGCAGGTACTGCTGCATCATGGGCGTGTGTTGTGCGACGTCGTTGGCCGCTGCGGTTTGAATGCCCATCCTTCGTGTCTTCTTGCGGTAGATGCTCAGGGCGTGAGTTTAACCCGCCGGCGCGACGAGCGGACCCTGGCCGAACGGACGATGCCCAACCCGGGAGCCGGATGCGTTCATTCCTCGATCATCGCCCGCATGTCCACTCTGCGTTCGTTCGTGGCGCTGCGGCGTTTCGCGAGCCACATCAGCAGCGTGATGAAGCTGCCGAACACGACGATGATCCACTGCGCGGGCATTTTTGCCGTGAGCAGCAGCGCGTACACGCCGAGCATCAGCAGCACCGCGAGGTTCTGGTTGAAATTCTGCACGGCGATCGAGTGACCGGCCGAAAGCAGCGTCGCGCCGCGATGCTGCAGGACGGCGTTCATCGGCACGATGAAAAAGCCCGACAGTCCGCCGAGCACGATCATCAGCGGATAGGCCAGCAGAATGTAGTAGGGCGCGACGTGCGTGCCGAAGCGCAGGCCCGCGCCCGGCGGGAACAGGTTCTTGTTGTAGAAGGCCATCGCGATCGCCACGGCACCTGTGAGCACGCCGACCGGCAAAACCTTCAGCGAGTGTCGCAACGGAATCAGCGCGGCCGCACCCGCCGCGCCGATCGCGATGCCGACGCCGGTCACGCCCTGCATCACCGCGGCTTTCGACAACGACAGCCCGAGGTTCACGTTCGCCCATTTGAGCACCAGCAGCTGCATCGTCACCGCGGCGCCCCACATCAGCGTGGTCACCCACAGCGCGATCTGCGCGAGCTTGTCGGCCCACAGCACGCGGAAGCAGTGATGGAAATCGCCGAGCAGCTTGCTCGGCTCGGTCAGCCGGTTCGGATAGCGCGCGCCGGTATCCGGAATGAAGATATTGATCGCGGCGGCGATCGCGTAGGTAAGCATGACTGCGGCCATCGCGAGATCGGCGGCGGAGTGCATCAGCGGCAGATGCATGCGCGTGACGAAATGCTCGACGACGGTGCTGATTAGCGCACCACCGAGCATCGTGCCGACGATCGTCGACAGCACCGTCGCCGATTCCAGCCACGCGTTCGCGCGCACGAGCTTTTCGGCGGGCAGCAGCTCGGTGAGGATGCCGTACTTGGCGGGCGAATACGCGGCCGCGCCGAAGCCGACCACTCCGTAGGCGATCATCGGATGAACGCCGAGGATCATCATCAGGCAACCGCTCGCCTTCAGCGCGTTGGAGATGAACATCACGTGGCGCTTTTGCATCGAATCGGCGAACGCGCCGACAAAGGGCGCGAGCAGCACGTACGAGATCGTGAAGAAGATCTGCAAGAGCGGCGTAACCCACGCGGCAGAGCGCATCACGGAAAGCAGCGCGATGGCTGCGATCAGCAGCGCATTGTCGGCCAGCGACGAAATGAACTGCGCCGCGATGATCGTATGGAAGCCTTTTTTCATGGGGCCGGTTGGAGGCTGCGCCCGGGGTGAAAGTCGGACAGGTCAAAGCGGTAGGGAGCACAGAACGGTCCCGGCCGAGTTCCGTCCCGAGTCGCCGCGGCTTTTTGGCGCGACGCCCCGGCACGCCGCAGCGCCGCCAACAAAAAAGCGGCCGAAGCCGCTTTTCTGCACAACCGTTATGCGTGGCCGCGGACCGGCCACGGCGGTGCACCTTACGCCGACTGCTGACGCGTGCGGCTGTAGCGCGACAGGATCGGGATCATCTGCGCGTAGACCTTCGGGTTGCCCGCGACGACTTCGCCGACGTGGAGGAAATCCGAATCACCGGTGTAGTTGCCGACCAGACCGCCGGCTTCGGTGATTAGCAGGCTGCCCGCCGCGACGTCCCATGCGTTCAGGCCCTGCTCGAAGAAGCCGTCCATGCGTCCGGCCGCGACGTTGGCCAGATCGAGCGCGGCGGCGCCCGGGCGGCGCAGGCCCGCGCAAGCTTGCGTCATCTCGGCGAACTGGCGGCCGTACGATTCGAGGTTGTCCGACTGGCGGAACGGGAAGCCGGTGCCGATCAGGCAGTCGGCGAGGCGGTCACGCTTGGCGACGCGGATGCGGCGATCGTTGAGGAACGCGCCACGGCCACGCGATGCGGTGAACAGATCGTTGCGGGTCGGGTCGTACACGACGGCTTGCGTGACCATGCCCTTGTGCGCGAGCGCGATCGACACGCAGTAGTACGGGAAGCCGTGGATGAAGTTGGTGGTGCCGTCGAGCGGATCGATGATCCACTGGTATTCGGAATCGTCGTTCGACTTGCCCGATTCTTCGGCGAGAATGGCGTGATCGGGATAGGCGGTCTTCAGCGTTTCGATGATCGCCGCTTCGGACGCTTTGTCGACCTCCGTGACGAAATCGTTGTGCTGCTTTTTGCTGACCTGAATCAGGTCGAGATCGAGCGATGCGCGGTTGATGATCTGAGCTGCGCGGCGCGCGGCCTTCACAGCGATATTGAGCATGGGATGCATAAACTGATCCTTGTGCCGGGGCAGCACGGCTGCCGGCCGGTAAATAAGCGCGAAACCTGCGCTGACGGGCGCCGCAACGACGCAAAAACAGCACGGAACGGCAGCCGGCTATCCAGCCGGAGCGCATTCCGTCGACGGAGACGAATTGAATAAGAACGGTGCGGCCGGTTCGACGAAAGACTTCAGCAAACGTCGGCGCCGGACGCGAAAAGCGGTATTTTACCTGAGTCCGGCCGCCCTCGCGCAGGTGCTCGCTAACGTGGAGCGGATGTGCCGCACGGGCGCCCGTTGGCGCTACCATACGCGTCTTGAGTTCTAGCCAGCCGAGTTTCATCGTGGATCACACCCACCATTCCTCCGACCCCGCCGTGGCCGATTTGCGCGGCGGCTTCACGTCGACGCGTTTCGTGCTGGTCGAGCCCAGCCATCCCGGCAATGTCGGCGCCGCGGCGCGCGCGCTGAAAACCATGGGCTTTTCGCGGCTCGTGCTCGTGTCGCCGCGCGTGCCGAACGTGCAGAACGATCCCGAAGCGATCGCGATGGCGAGCGGCGCGGACGACGTGCTCGCCTCCGTGCACGTGGTGCCGTCGCTTGCCGATGCGCTGACCGGCGTGCACTGGTCGATCGCGCTGACCGCGCGGCTGCGCGAATATGGACCGCCGCAATGGACGCCGCGTGCGGCTGCCGCCGCCGCCCACGCAGAGGCGATGCACGGCGAGATCGCGCTGGTGTTCGGCAACGAGCGCACGGGCTTGTCGAACGAGGACGTCGAGCGATGCAGCGCCATCGCGCATATTCCGGCCAATCCGGCCTACAGCTCGCTCAATCTCGCGCAGGCGGTGCAGGTGCTCGCCTACGAGCTGCGCACCGCGTATCTCGGCGCCGATGAAGTGACCGACGGTGCGCCCGCCGCAGGGGCACGCGTAGCGCCGGCCGAATCCGCCGGTACGCGCGCGCAGATGGCAGCGAGCGACGAGATCGAGAGCATGTTCGCGCATCTGGAAAGCGCGCTGATCGCGCTCGAGTTTCTCGATCCGGCCAATCCGAAGAAGCTGATGTCACGGCTGCGGCGGCTCTTCGCGCGCTCGGGCCTCGAGCGCGAAGAGGTCAACATCGTGCGCGGCATCGCCAAGCACATTCTGCTCAAGACCGGGCGGACCGGCTGACGCTCGTTGACGAGCCCGTCGCGGCGCACCTGTTGCGCCGCGTTCATCTGACGACAACCTTGCAGGTGACGGGGACTTCCGGCAGGTTTCGCGCAATCGCCCTACAATCCACGAAACGTTAGAAGCAAAGCTGCCGCCGTGCTAAGCGGCAGGCATGCCGTCACGCGTGGCGCGAAATGCACAGGCCCGCGCGAGCGCTAAGCGCGCGGACCCGCTCACGCAGACGGTTTTTCTTTTCCCCAAAACATCACAGTCCCAGCCATGTTTACGAGACTTCGCGAAGACATCGCCACGATCCGCGAGCGCGATCCCGCCGCCCGCAGCGCATGGGAAGTGCTCACGTGTTATCCGGGGCTGCACGCGCTCGTGCTGCATCGGATCGCGCACGCGTGCTGGCGCGCGAAGCGCCGTTGGCTCGCGCGTTTCGTGTCGCAGATGGCGCGCTTCATGACCGGGGTCGAGATCCATCCGGGCGCGACCGTCGGGCGGCGCGTGTTCATCGATCACGGCATGGGCGTCGTGATCGGCGAGACCGCGCAGATCGGCGACGACTGCACGATCTACCAGGGTGTGACGCTCGGTGGCACGTCGCTCACGCGCGGCGCGAAGCGGCATCCGACGCTCGAGCGTGGTGTGATCGTCGGTGCGGGCGCGAAGGTGCTCGGCGGATTCACGGTCGGCGCGGACGCGAAGATCGGCTCGAACGCGGTGGTGACGAAGCCGGTACCGGCGCGTGGCACGGCGGTCGGCAATCCGGCGCGGATCATCGTGCCGGCGTCGGTCGCCGCGGACGCGAACGGCGCCAAGGGTGCGAACACGAATGCGGACAACGCCTCGCGCGACGCGAAGCGTGGCAGCGAAATCAGCGCGTTCTGCGCCTACGGCATCACGCCCAATGCTGACGATCCGGTGTCGCTCGCGATTCACGGTCTGATCGATCATGCGGCTACCCAGGCGCGGCGCATCGATGAAATCGTCGATGCGCTCGAGCGGCTCGGCACGAGCCTCGAAGGGCTGCAAGGCGCGGATGCGGCGTTGCTCGATCTGCGGCGCCTATCGGCGGCGATCGCGGGGAAGGTGGAAGGGGTGGCGGTGGAGCGCTAGGTATCGGCGCTTCGACAGCGCGAAGCGCACGCGGTACTTACCAGGTCAATCCAGCGGCAACGCCCGAATCCCGTCGGCATCGATCTTCAGATAGCCGCCACGGTGCTCGCCGTGATCGAGATCCCAGTCCGGCAGAACCCAACGCGTGCCGCCCGGTTCGCGATGCCGCGCGGGCAGATGTGTATGCCCGTGAATGATCGTCGCGCTCTTCGATTTCCTGAACAGCGCGGCGACGCCTCGCGGGGTCACGTCATACTTGACCGACATCGGCCGCGTGCGGCCGTGCTCGCTCTTCGAGCGCATATTCTCGGCGAGCTTGCGACGCCAGCGAAACGGCCACGCGAGAAACAGTGTCTGCGCGAGTCGATTGCGCGCGAAACACCTGAACAACTGATAGCCGCGATCCGCGGTGCACAGACCATCGCCGTGGGCGAGCGCAATGCGCGTGCCGAACGCGGTGATCACGAATGGATCGGGCAGCCAGATCGCGCCGGCCGCTTTCATGAAGCGCTTGCCAAGCAGAAAGTCGCGATTGCCGTGCATGATGTAGAGCGCGATGCCGCGCTCGGACAGCGTGTGCAGCAATGCGGCAATACGGGCGACGAACGGCTCGCTCAGCATGTCGTCGCCGACCCAGTATTCGAACAGGTCGCCGAGGATGAAAACCGAGTCGGCCGCTTCCGCGTTCACGCGGATGAAGTGCTCGAACGCGGCGACCGTGCGCGGAATCGCCTCGCTCAGATGTAGATCGGAGAGGAAGAAAAAAGGGCGCGCGGCGTGCGGGCGTAGGCCCTCGCCTGGCACGCCCGCGGCGATGCTTCGCAGCGGCGTCTCTTGCAGCATTGAAGGTGCCTGATTTCAGTTCAAACGAGTCGACGCCCGCATGGGGCGCGACTCACTCACGGCTTAGCCGACGACGACAGCCTTTTCGATCACGACGTCGTCGACCGGCACGTCCTGATGGAAGCCCTTCGAGCCGGTCTTGACCTTCTTGATCTTCTCGACCACGTCCATGCCTTCGACGACCTTGCCGAACACCGCGTAGCCCCAGCCTTGCGGCGTCGGCGACGAGTGGTTCAGGAAGTCGTTGTCGTTCACGTTGATGAAGAATTGCGCGGTCGCCGAATGCGGGTCGTTGGTGCGCGCCATCGCGATCGAGCCGTTCTCGTTCTTCAGACCGTTGTTTGCCTCGTTGGTGATCGGCTCGGCCGTCGGCTTCTGCTTCATGCCGGGTTCGAAGCCGCCGCCCTGGATCATGAAGCCGTCGATCACGCGGTGAAACACCGTGTTGTCGTAGTGGCCGGCCTTCACGTAGTTCAGGAAGTTCTCGACCGACTTCGGCGCCTTTTCGGCGTTCAGCTCGAGTTTGATGACGCCGTGGTTCGTATGCAGTTCAACCATGATGGAATCCTTTGATGAACAGGTGGATAAAAGGCGCGTCGCGTCGTCATGCGCTGACGACAGGCCGCGCCGGGGCGTTGGTTGGGGCCGGGCTTCGGCCGCGCGGATTCGCTTGCTCGTGCGCCCGCTGGTTCGTCGTTACTTGCTCACCACCGTCGCCGACTGGATCACGACCGGTTTCTGCGGTACATCGCTCATCGGGCCGCGCGTGGTGGTGGGCGTGGCTTCGATGCGCTTCACGACGTCCATGCCGCTCGTGACCTTGCCGAACACCGCGTAGCCGTTGCCGTCCGGATTCGGGTAGTCGAGATTGGCATTGTCCACCGTGTTGATGAAGAACTGCGCGGTGGCGGAATTCGGGTCGCCGGTGCGTGCCATCGCGATCGTGCCCGCGGTGTTCTTCAGACCGTTGCGGCTCTCGAGCGGGATCGGCGCGCGCGTCGGCTTCTCGGCAAAGCTCTGCGTATAGCCGCCGCCCTGAATCATGAAGCCCGGAATCACGCGATGAAAGATCGTGCCGCTATATTGGCCGGCCTTCACGTAGTCGAGAAAATTCGCGACCGTCTTTGGCGCCTTCTCGGGATACAGCTCGACGCGGATGTCACCCTCCGACGTCTTCAACAGCACGGAAGGATGAGCGGCCTGCGAACCGGACTGTGCAAAGGCGGGTGCGTTTGCGATCAGGGCGGCGCTGCCGAGCGCCAACATCAACCATTTCATGAAAATCCTCGGGGTTGGAGAAAACGTGCGGCAAGCAACGAGCCCGGCGCTCAGCGCGACGGCGCCATGTACGGCGGCATGGCGAGCGAGCCGTTCGGGCCGCCGAACTGGAAGCTCGGGCTCTCAGTGATGTTCGACGTGGGGTGCGCGGCGGGCCCGGTGGTCTGTTCGGCGGCGGGCTGCGACGCCGCGGCAGCGGGCGCAGCCGGCGACACGACCTTCTGGATGTCCGCGAGACGCTGCGCGGTCCTCGGGCTAGCCTTGCCGAGGCTTTCCGCGCGACGGTACGCGGCATCGGCGAGGCGCAGATAGAGGTCGCCGAGGTTCTCGAACGCGAGCCCGTAGTTCGGATTGACCTGGGTGGCCATTTCGAGCGCGGCGCGCGCTTCGGTCAGGCGGCCTTGTCTTGCGAAGAGCGTGGCGAGGTTGTTGTACGGCTCGGGCAACTCGGGATACAACTGCGTGAGTTCGGTGAACGCGGTGATCGCTTCGTCGTCGCGATTCAGATGCACGAGCACGTTTGCGCGTTTGAATTTAGCTTGTGCGTCGCGCGGGTTTGCGGCGACGCGTGCATCGAGTTGGGTCAGCGCGGCTTGCCAGTTTTTCTGCGCGATCGACGCGTCGATTTCCGGCGTGTTGTCGCGCACGGCGGGACCTTGCGGCATCACCGCCGCCTTCTGCGCAAAAGCGCTCGCAGCCGGCACCGCGGCTAGCGCGGCAACGACGGTGATACGCCACGCGAGGGCGCGCGCCGCTTCGAAAGTAACGCCACCAACAACGTCGCCAAACGCAGTCGCGGCGAGGGTCGCAGCGCTGCGCGCGCGGCCGCTGGAGTGTTTCATAGGCTCAGGTCAGGATGTTATACTCCGAGCCATTCTAACAAAAGGTCTGCGCGTTCCGTCGAACCGCCGACTGTCTTTTCGCCACTCGTGGCCGTCTCCGCCCGGTTCGCAGTATCGTCTGCAGCCTGATCGCCGCACGAGGTGCGCCGGTTTAAGCTGTATGCGACGCACCCGTTGTCCTGTTGGTTTCGCGGGTCGCGGCGCGCATGAAGCACAATGCGGACTTCTTTCGGCCCACGCACCGCTCTCTATGGAATCTCTGCGCATCTACAACACGCTCGCGCGTGACAAACAGACTTTCGTGCCGCTGCGCGAAGGTGTCGTGCGGATGTACGTCTGCGGGATGACCGTGTACGACTATTGTCACGTCGGTCATGCGCGGGTGATGGTCGTGTTCGACATCGTGCAGCGCTGGTTGCGCGCGCTTGGGTACAAGGTGACCTACGTGCGCAACATTACCGATATCGACGACAAGATCATCAAGCGTGCAGTCGAGAACGGTGAACCTATCAAATCGCTCACTGATCGCTTCATCGCCGCGCTGCATGAAGACGCGGACGCGCTCGGCATCGAGCGTCCGGACATCGAGCCGCGCGCGACCGACTTCATTCCGCAGATGCTCGGCATGATCGAGGCGCTCGAGAAGAACGGCTACGCCTACCAGGCGAGCGACGGAGACGTCAACTACGCGGTACGCAAATTCGCAGGCTACGGCAAGCTGTCGGGCAAGTCGCTCGAAGACCTGCGCGCGGGCGAACGCGTCGCGGCCAACGACGCGAAACAGGACCCGCTCGACTTCGTGCTGTGGAAGCAGGCGAAGCCCGATGAACCGGCCGACACCGGCTGGGATTCGAAGTACGGGCGCGGTCGTCCCGGCTGGCACATCGAGTGCTCGGCAATGGGCTGCACGCTGCTCGGCGAACAGTTCGACATTCACGGTGGCGGCCAGGATCTGCAGTTTCCGCACCACGAAAACGAGATCGCGCAAAGCGAGGCCGCGACCGGACAAACATTCGTCAATTATTGGATGCACAACGGCTACGTACAGATCGACAATGAGAAGATGTCGAAGTCGTTGAACAATTTTTTTACGATTCGCGAAGTGCTCGCGCAGTACGATGCAGAGGTGGTGCGTTTCTTCATCGCGCGCGCGCATTACCGCTCGCCGCTGAACTACAGCGACGTGCATATCGACGACGCGCGCAATGCACTCGCGCGTTTGTACACGGCTTTGAAAGACGTGTCACCCGATAGTGCCGCGCTCGACTGGAACGAAGCGTACGCGCAGCGTTTCCAGGCAGCGATGAACGACGACTTCAACACGCCGGTGGCCGTGTCGGTGCTGTTCGAACTGGCCACTGAAGTGAATCGCACGCGCGAGCCCGCGCTGGCCCGTCAATTGCGCGCGCTTGGCGCGGTGCTCGGTTTGCTCGGACGCGAACCGCGTGCATACCTGCAGCAGGCAGCGGGTGCTGCAGCCGAAGGCGCGCTCGAGCCCGCCGCGATCGAAGCGAAGATCGCCGCGCGCGTCGCCGCCAAGCAGGCAAAAGACTATGCGGCAGCAGACCGGATCCGGGCTGAATTGCTCGAGGCCGGCGTTGCCCTCGAAGACAAACCCGGCGGGTTGACCGAGTGGCGGCGCGTGTGAGCGCACCTCGTACTTCCCTCTGAACGACTCGCCAGGCAGGAGGCAGGATGGCAACGGCCACGAAGACGCCGGCTAAACGCGCGGCGTCTCAAACCAGTGCGGCTGCCGCAGCATCGGCTGCCGCGGCCAAGTCGACGCGTGCGTCGACTCGCGCGGGCGATGGCGCGGTAGACAAAGCGTCATCGATAGCGGGCGGGGCGGCGAAAGCCGGCTCGGCCGCGGCAAAGAAGAGCGCGGCCAAACGCTCGCTCAATGGCGCGGGCGGCGCGGGCACTGAAGCCGCGCACGCGCCGGTTGCGAAGCGCGCGAAAACGGCGTCGCGGGCGAAGGGCAATGGCGCGGTGCCGGCCGAGCTCGCCGGCGACGTGCAGGAACTCGCACGCGATACGAACGCAGGCGAAGTCGTGCGCAAGACACGTGTGTCGGCCACCTCGGCGAGCACGGTCAGCGCCGGCGGCGAAGCGGCCGGTGTCGCATCGCTCGCGAACGAAGTCGCGGTGCCGGTGCAGATCGGTGGCCTCGCGCCTGAAGTCACGCGTCCCGCGTATTGGGATAAGGCGTGTGCGGACCTCGTCAAGCGCGATCGCATTCTGAAAAAGCTGATTCCGAAGTTCGGCCCCGTGCATCTTCTGAGTCGTGGCGATCCGTTCGTCACGCTTGCGCGCTCGGTGGTCGGCCAGCAGATTTCGGTCGCGTCGGCGCAGGCGGTGTGGGCGAAGGTCGAAGCCGCGTGTCCTAAGCTCGTGCCGCAGCAGTTCATCAAGCTCGGTCTCGAGAAGCTGACCGCGTGCGGTCTGTCGAAACGCAAGGCCGAGTACGTGCTCGATCTCGCGCGGCATTTCGTGTCGGGCGCATTGCACGTCGGCAAATGGACGTCGATGGACGACGAGTCGGTGATCGCCGAACTCACGCAGATTCGAGGCATCGGCCGCTGGACCGCGGAGATGTTCCTGATCTTCAACCTGTCGCGTCCCGACGTGCTGCCGCTCGACGACCTCGGCCTGATTCGCGCGATCAGCGTCAACTATTTCAGCGGCGAACCCGTCACGCGCAGTGAAGCGCGCGAAGTTGCCGCGAACTGGGAGCCGTGGCGCACCGTGGCGACCTGGTACATGTGGCGTAGTCTCGATCCGTTGCCGGTCGACTACTGAAGAAGAACAGGAGGCGAAGCCGTTTCAAAGACTATCGTGTATATCATGTCGATAGTTGAGAAATGGTTTTGACATCGGCTCGCGCGGTTAGAATACGCGCTGCCCGGTAAGTCCAAGGATTACAACCAATGAAGACCACGTTTCTGGATTTCGAACAGCCGATCGCTGAACTCGAAGCGAAGATCGAAGAATTGCGCTTCGTGCAGGACGACTCGGCCGTCGATATTTCGGAAGAGATCGAGCGGCTGTCCAAGAAGAGCCAGCAGCTCACCAAAGATCTGTATGCGAACCTCACACCTTGGCAGGTTTCGCAAATCGCCCGTCATCCGCAGCGTCCGTACACGTTCGACTACGTGAGCGAACTGTTCACCGACTTCCATGAACTGCATGGCGACCGCAATTTCGCGGACGACCTGTCGATCGTCGGCGGTCTCGCGCGGTTCAACGGCCAGGCGTGCATGGTGATCGGTCATCAGAAGGGCCGCGACACCAAGGAGCGCGCGCTGCGCAACTTCGGCATGCCGCGTCCGGAAGGCTATCGTAAGGCGGAGCGTCTGATGCGCCTCGCCGAGAAGTTTGGCCTGCCGATCTTCACGTTCATCGACACGCCGGGCGCGTACCCCGGCATCGGCGCGGAAGAGCGCGGCCAGTCCGAAGCGATCGGCCGCAATCTGTACGTGATGGCCGAGCTGAAGACGCCGCTGATCGCGACGATCATCGGCGAGGGCGGCTCGGGCGGCGCGCTCGCGATCGCAGTGGGCGATAGCGTGCTGATGCTGCAGTTCTCGACCTACTCGGTGATTTCACCGGAGGGTTGCGCGTCGATTCTGTGGAAGAGCGCCGCGAAGGCGCCGGAAGCCGCGGAAGCGCTCGGCTTGACCGCGCATCGTCTGAAGGCTCTCGGTCTGATCGACAAGATCGTCAACGAGCCGCTCGGTGGTGCGCACCGCGATCCGAAGGGCATGGCCGCGATGCTGCGCCGCGCGCTCGCCGATTCGCTGCGCCAGTTCCAGGGTATGAGCACCAACGACCTGCGCGAACGCCGTTTCGAACGGCTGATGGCGTACGGCAAATTCAAGGAAACGACGCCGGGCGCATAAGCCCGCGCGTTGACCTGTCTTCATCGTCCACCGGCGCTTGCCGCGCTAACGACGTGACCACCACCGCCGACTCATCCGCCGAGCGCCTCGTGATCGAGGCGCTCGGCGCGGCGCTGTCCGGGCTCGATCCGAACGCGCGGATTGCGCTCGCATTCAGCGGCGGCGTCGATTCGAGCGTGCTGCTCGATGCGGCGGTGCGCGTCGCCGGCGCATCGCGTTGTGTCGCGCTGCATGTGCATCACGGTTTGAGTCCAAATGCCGATGCGTGGCTCGCGCATTGCGAGGCATTCGCGCGCGAACGTGGCGTGGAATTCGACGCGCGACGCGTGGACGTTTCGCGCGCGCCGGGCGTGAGCATCGAGGCTGCGGCACGCGACGCGCGTTATCGCGCGCTCGACGCGATGTGCGCAACGCACGGAATCAGCACGCTATGGCTCGCGCAGCATGCGGACGATCAGGCCGAGACCGTGCTGCTGCAACTGCTGCGCGGCGCGGGTCTCGCGGGGCTCGCGGCGATGGCGCCCGGCTCGCTGCCGACGGGTGCGTCGACGACACGTGTGCGGCCGCTTTTGCATTTGCTGCGCGCGCAACTCGAACATTATGCGAGCGCGCGCAAGCTGCGCTGGATCGACGACGAATCGAACACGGACACGCGTTACGCGCGCAACGCATTGCGTCATCAGGTGATGCCGGTGCTCGCGGTGCACTTTCCGGGCTTTCGCGATGCGCTCGCGCGCACGGCCGCGCATGCGGCATCCGCGCAGCGCTTGCTCGATACGCTCGCGCGCGCGGACATGAAGAGCGCGGCGCGCGATGAAGGACGCGCGCTCGCGCACGACGCGCTGCTCGCTCTCGACGACGATCGCGCGCTGAATCTGCTGCGCTACTGGATGCGCACGCTCGGCTTCGTCGCGGCATCGAGCGCACGTGTCGCGGATGCGCTGCGGCAGTTGCGCGAAGTCGGTGCGGGACACGACGGAAATCGTCTGCGTATCGATCATGCGGGGCATGCGTTGCGCAGTTATCGCGGCCTCGTCTACTGGGAGGCCGGCGACAGCAGCGAGCCCGCCGACGAAACCGCGCTCGTCGAGCGTGAGATCAGCGAACTCGCGTGGCAGGGGCAAGAGGTCTGGCATCTGCCGCAATGGCGCGGCACGTTCGTGTTCGCGGTGGTGGATGCAGCCGCTGCCTCCGACGTCGCCGACGCATTGCACGAAGCGCCACGCGGCGAAGCATTGGATACCGTTCCCGTCAGCGTCCTGCAACGTGCTTCTCTAAGCGTGCGGGCGCGCCGCGGCGGCGAGCGCATGCGCGTCGGTGCGTCGAACACGTCGAGCCGCACGCTGAAGAACCTGTTTCAGGAGCGCGGCATTCCCGCATGGAAGCGCGACGTGCCATTGCTTTACGTCGGCGATGAACTGCTGTTCGTGCCGCTGATCGGCGTGAATCGTCGGACGGTGCGCGACGCATCCGAGCGCGAAACGCGCGTGAAAATCGCCTGGCGAGAAGATCTGCTGATCGCCTGAGTGCCGGTCGGGCAGTCGCGCATGGCGCGCGGGCGCATGTCGTAATAGTGAAATAGGGTGCAAATCAACGATAAAACAGGCCATTGCGGGCCTGATTTGACGCATTTGAACGCTCTGTGCGTCTTGTCTTTTTGTGCCTAATCAGGTACTTTAGCTTGTTTGCCCGACCCGATTTCGCCGTCGCTTTTGTCGCCATCGGTCGTTAGTGCCGGCAGGCGTGCGTGATCCGTCGTCGCCGTTCAAATCCGATCAGCCATTTGCGATTTCATCCCGGGCAAATCCGCGCGTGCTGCACGCGTGCTGCATCTACGCCGCCACACACTTTGCCGCCGTTCACGAGACGTTGCGCCCCTGTGCTTTCTGTGCGGTCGTCTCCAGCGCGCCAGCGCGGCTTATCTTCCAGTTCAGAACGACAATGGCACTCATCGTACACAAATACGGCGGCACCTCGATGGGCTCGGTCGAGCGCATCAAGAACGTCGCCAAGCGCGTCGCGAAATGGCACAAGGCCGGCCACCACATGGTCGTCGTGCCCTCGGCAATGTCCGGCGAAACCAATCGCCTGCTTGGCCTCGCGAAGGAAATCACGACTCAACCGAGCCCGCGTGAACTCGACATGATCGCCGCCACCGGCGAGCAGGTCAGCTCGGGTCTGCTCGCGATCGCGCTGCAGGAAGCCGGCGTCGAAGCGGTCAGCTACGCAGGCTGGCAGGTGCCGGTCAAAACCGATAGCGCGTTCACGAAAGCGCGCATCAGCGACATCGACGGCGAGCGCGTCAAGCAAGACCTCGCGGCCGGTAGGGTGGTCGTGATCACGGGCTTCCAAGGTATCGACCCCGACGGCCACATCACGACGCTCGGCCGCGGCGGCTCGGACACCTCGGCGGTCGCGGTCGCGGCCGCGCTGAAGGCCGACGAGTGCCTGATCTACACGGACGTCGACGGTGTGTACACGACGGACCCGCGCGTCGTTGAAGAAGCGCGCCGGCTCGACCGCGTGACGTTCGAAGAAATGCTGGAAATGGCCAGCCTGGGTTCGAAGGTGCTGCAGATCCGCTCGGTGGAATTCGCCGGCAAATATCAGGTGAAGACGCGCGTGCTGTCGAGCCTGACCGATCCGCTGATGCCGCTCGACGACGAAATGAAGTCGGGCACCCTGATTACTTTTGAAGAAGACGAGACCATGGAAAAAGCAGTCATCTCGGGCATCGCGTTCCAGCGCGACGAAGCTCGTATCGCCGTGATGGGCGTGCCCGACAAGCCGGGCATCGCGTATCAGATTCTCGGCCCGGTGGCGGACGCGAATATCGACGTCGACATGATCATTCAGAACCAGAGCGTCGAGGGCAAGACAGCGTTCACGTTCACGGTTGGCCGCGGCGACTATGCGCGCGCAATGGAGATCCTCACCGGCACGGTGAAGGCGCACGTGCAGGCCGAGCAGGTGCTGGGCGACCCGAAGGTGTCGAAGGTGTCGGTGGTCGGCGTTGGGATGCGCTCGCACGTCGGCATCGCGAGCAAGATGTTCCGCACGCTGTCAGAAGAGGGCATCAACATTCAGATGATCTCGACTTCCGAAATCAAGATTTCGGTATTGATCGACGAAAAGTACATGGAGCTCGCAGTGCGCGCGCTGCATAAGGCCTTTGAACTCGATCAGGCATAAATGGCGGGAAAAACGGGGCGCTCTAGAGCGCCCCGTTGGTTTTATGGCGTTCATGTGAACGATTTGCGTTGCGAGACGCCTCGTTGGCACAAAAAATGTTCGCGAGACATTGACCTTATCGGCCCGGCCCGCTATTATCTTGGCTTCGTCGCACTGACTCCCTGTGCGACAGAAAGTTTGGGAGACGTGGCCGAGAGGTCGAAGGCACTCCCCTGCTAAGGGAGCATCTGGGCCAAAACCTGGATCGAGGGTTCGAATCCCTCCGTCTCCGCCAGCAATGGTGGCGAAACCCCGCAGAGTCTAGGCTCTGCGGGGTTTTTGTTTTTCGGCGACCGCTGTTTCGTTTCCTCTCACTGCCAGTTATGCAGGCATCCTGATCACTGCATGGCGCTCTGAACCCGCGTCGCTTAGAACGCGTGCCGCAACCCCACCATGCCGACGAACTGAGACGGGCCCGACGACGGCGTCGTGTTCTGCGAGTCGCCGACCACCGCGACCGCATCGGCGATGGTCACGCCGCTGCCCGACGCGATCAGCGACTTGCCGCCCGCATGCTGATAGGCCTCGAGCGCGTACAGCGTGGTGCGCGTCGACAGGCTATAGGTCTGTTCGAGCGAGATCTGATGATAGTGCGCCGGGTCGGTGATGCCATTCGCCTGGCTTGCCTGCGTGAAGCTATAGCCGCCGCCGACGGTCACGCTCGGTGTGATCCGGTACGTCGCGATCGCGCCGTACGTGTTGAACACGGCCTTGTCGAAGAACAGCGAGCCGTGGCCCGGCGTGTACTGCACATTCGAGTAGTTGACGCCCACCATCAGATCGTGCCACGTGTAGCGGCCCGCCGCGGCGAACAGCTGCGCGCTGCGCGCGCTCGCATAACCGTTGTTGACCGGCGAGTTGATCGCGAAGCTGCCGAGCGCCGCGCTCGTCGCGATGTCCTTCAGCTTCACGTAGCCGGCTGCGAGCGATACCGGCTGGAAGTCATAGCGCAGTGCCGCGCTGAACAGGCTGCCGTTCCCGACGCTGCCGGGCACGCCTCCCAGACCGTACTGCGCACTTGCCTGCAGGCCCGCGATCGTCGGTGATAGATAGGTAACCGAATTGTTGAAGCGCAGCGTCGTGTCGAGGGCGTCGAGATCGCCCGGGTGCGCGCCGGTCGCGCCGGTCAGCACGCCGGTCGGTCCGAGCGCGCCGACCATCTGGAAGTACGGCGTGTACTGGCGACCGAGCGTCACGGTGCCGTAGCGGTCGTTGGCGAGGCCGACGTAGGCCTGGCGGTTGAACAGGTAACCCGCGGTGCTTTGCGCGCCGGTCAGCGAATTGAAGCCGCTCTCGAGCCGGAAGATCGCCTTCGTGCCACTGCCGAGATCTTCCGAGCCGAGGAAGCCGAACTTGCTCGCCTGCAGATTGCCCTGGCTCATGTAGAAGTTCGAATGCCCCTTCTGGTTGCTGGCATAGGCGAACGCATTGTCGACGACGCCGTACAACGCGACGCTGCTTTGCGCAGACGCGCTGGTCGATAACGCGGCGCCTGCGAACGGCAGGCAGCAGAGGACGAACGCGCGGGTGCGCGCGCGCTGTCTGATTTTCATGATTGGGATGTCTCCAGACTGAAGGGACGGCCTGATCCCTCAGGCCGGTGCGGTGTGTCGTTCAGTGCCTAGTAGCGCGAGTCGGTGCTTTTGTGTGTCAGTGGGGCAGCGAAATCGTCAGGCAGCGCCAGCCGTTTGCGGTGTGGTCGGCGTCGAGCGTGCCGTTCGTGCAGACGATCGCGCGTGTCTCATGCATCGGCACGAACACACGCACTCGGAGCTGCGTGCGATGCTTCCATTGCGGACGCTCGAGCGTCACGCGCAACGTGTTTGCGTCACCCGTCAGCGTGACGTTCCAGCGGCCTTGCTCGCCATTGCGCCAGGCTTCGGTCTCGCCGTCGTCCTCGATCGAGCCGCCTTGCGCGGTGCCCGCGCCGGCATGTGGCACCGCGAGGAATGCGCGCTCGTCGGCGGGGCGGCCGAAATGCTGCTCGGCGATGTTGAGCGGAATCACGCTGCCTTCGCGCAGCAGGAACACCGGCCGCTCGATAGGCGCGGGCAGCGTGACGGTCTGGCCGCCGTCGAATGCTTCGCCGCTCCAGTACGACACCCAGCGCGAACCGGCCGGCAGATACACGTCGCGCGTGCTCCGGCCCGGATCTACCACCGGCGCGACCAGCATCGACGAGCCGAGCATCATGTCGTCGCCGTCGACGAGGCAGCGCGGATCGCGCGGAAACTCCGCGAACAGCGGCCGCAGCACCGGTTCGTACGCGCTATGCGATTGCCACAGCAGCTCGTACAGGTAAGGGATCAGCCGATAGCGCAGCTTGATCAGGTCCGCCACGTGCCGCGTGACTTCCGGATGCATCCACGGCTCGTTGACGGTGCCGTCGTCGTTCCACGAGTGAATCGAAAAGCGCGGCAGGAAAATGCCGAACGCGACCCAGCGCGCGAACAGCTCCGGCTGCGGCGCCGGACCCGAGAAGCCGCCGATGTCATGGCCGCTATTCGACACGCCCGACATCGCGAGCCCGAGGCCCATCTTCAGATTGAAGCGCAGCGTTTCCCACGACGTGTAGTTGTCGCCCGACCACGTCTGTACATAGCGATGCATGCCCACGCCGCCCGAGCGCGATACGAGGAACGGACGCTTATCGGGCGCATGCTCGCGCTGCGCGTCGTACGACGCGCGCATCATCAGCTGCGTTTGCAGCACCTTAGCCTGATGTGCCGGATACGGCTTGCCGAAGCCGCGCGCAATTGCATGCGGCGACCAGATCTCGAACTCGTTGTTGTCGTTCCAGGTGGCCGCGATGCCGTATTCGAGCAGCGCGTCCTTCACGCGCGCCTTCCACCAGTCGATCGTCGCGGGATTCGTGAAGTCAAGATACGCGCCGACTTCGTCCCAGAACTGCACCCATGCGGGCCCGCCATCGGGCGCTTCGATCAACAGGCCGGCCTGCGCGACGTCGTCGAACGCGGGGTGATCCTGCAGCAGACACGGCTTGATGTTCGCGCATAGACGCACGCCGTGATCGAGATAGCTCTGTACGAAGCCTTCGATGTCAGGAAACTTCTCGTGGTTCCAGTTGAACACATAACGCTTCGGCCCGATCGACGTATAGCCCGAGGACAGATGGAACGAGTCGCACAGCACGTCGTGCTCGCGGCAGCGCTCGATGAATTCGCCCATCTGCTGTTGCGCGTCCGATGCGTCGGTGTAGCTCATCGTCGAGCCCGAGTAGCCGAGGCCCCACTTCGGCATCCACGCGGGACGTCCGGTGAGCCACGTGAAGCGGCGCACCGCGTCGAGCGGCGAGCCGGGCGACGCGATGAAGTAGTAGTCGAGATCGCCATGCTCGGCGACGAAGTGCCGATAGTGACCGTGATAGTTGTCGAGCTCACGGCCCATGTCGAAGCGGCAATCGGCGAGCGTGTCGTAGAACAGGCCAAAGCCGGTCGACGTCTGCGGCTGCCACGTCACGTAGAACGGGATGTGTTTGTATAGCGGGTCCGTGGTGCGTGCGCTGTAGCCCATCGCGTCGATGTTGCGCATCTCGTAGCTTTGCTGCGCGCGATCGAGCGAGCCGGCACGCTCGCCGAGGCCCACGTACATTTCGTCGCGGCGCCGCTCGACGTAGTGATAGACGCGCGAGTCCCACCAGCCGAAGTTGTACGCCTGGGTCTTGCGATCGCTCATTACGCGATGCCACGTGCCTTCGTGCAGGATGTCCCATGCGCAGGCGCCGCCTTCGAGCGCGACGCTCACGCGTACGCGCGCCGTTTCGATCGCCACGCGGCCGGCTGCTTCGTTCACCGTGAACGGCGGCGGCGTAAAGCCGCTCAGGTCGCGGCGCTCGCGGCCTTCGAGCGGCACGTCGTCCGCGCCGGGCGCGATCGCCCACGTACGCGGACCGTGCGTTTCGCCGTCCGGCAGCACGAGCACGCGGATGATGTCCTCGGCGAGCACGAATAGCTCGATGCGGCAATTCGGCTGCGCGCTCAGCACGACCGGGTTGGCCGCGGGGTTGCGAGCGTTGGAGGCGAGTGCGAAGCGCGGCGGATGTTTGAGATTGATCTGTGAACGCATGACGAGTCTCGAGGGAGGTCAGGCAGCGGTGTTGACGCTCAGGTCGGCGCGGCGCGCGCGGCCGTGGCGCGGCACACCGCGCATCAGGATGATCAGCAGCGCCGCGCCGATGATGTCGAACGCGCCGAGCGCGCCGAACAGCGGCGTGTAGCCGATCGAATCGGCGAGCGCGCCGACCATCAGCGAGAAGCCGAGGCCGCCGATCCACGCGGCCATGCCCGCGAAGCCGGCGACGGTGCCGACCTCGCTGGGATCGAACACGTCGGCGGCGAGCGTGTTGACGAGCGCCGAGATCATCTGGTGCGCGAAGCCGCCGACGCAGAAGAGGGCGATCGCCTGGTAGGGCGACGCGACGAGACCGATCGACGCCGGGCCGAGCATCATCAGCGCGCCGAGCACCACGCCCGAGATGCGCGACCAGATCAGCGGCACGCGAAAATGCTTCATCAGGAACGGCGACAGATAGCCGCCGAACAGGCCGCCGAGGTCCGCGGCGAGAAACGGCAGCCACGCGAACAGAGCGATTTCCTTCAGATCCATATGACGCTGCGTGGCGAGATAGAGCGGAATCCAGAAGCTAAACGTTTGCCACGCGGGTTCGGCAAAAAAGCGTGCCTGCGCGATCGCCCAGAAACGGCGCGTGCGCAGTACTTCACGCACGCTCGCGCGGCGTGCCGCGGGCGGTGCCTGGCCTTCGACGATCGCCGTGCGCTCGGCGTCACTCACGCGCTTGTGCTCGGTGGGCGAGCGGTACAGCACAAACCATGCGGCGGCCCAGAAGAAGCCGAGCGCGCCGGTCACTGCAAACGCGCTCTGCCAGCCGTAGCGCAGCGACAGGAACACGACGAGCGGCGGCGCGAGCAGCGAGCCGAACGAGGTGCCCGCGTTGAAATAGCCGACCGCGACGGATTTCTCGCGATCGGGAAACCATTCGGCGACGACCTTCATGCCGGCCGGAATCGCGACCGCTTCGGACAGGCCCATGAAGCCGCGCAACGCGGCGAGCGAAAACCAGCTGCCCGCGAAGCTATGGAACACGCCGGTCAGCGACCACAGGCACGCGAACAATGCGAAACCGAGGCGCAGGCCGATCAGATCGATGATCAGGCCGCAGACGGGCTGCATCACCGTATAGCCGACCTGGAACGCGCCGACCACGTACGAGTACTGCCGCGTGTTCATGTGCAGCAGCTTCATCAGCTCGGGCGCCATCACGCCGAGCGCGTTGCGCGACAGATAGTTGACGATCGTCCCAACGCAGACGAGGGCGATGATCCACCAGCGCAATCCCTTGATCGTTTTCAAAATCGGTCTCCGTGGCGCATTGAGCGGTTGCTTCCGAGGCGGCGCTCGGAAATGCGCGAATTCGAACATTTATTGGTCTTCAAGGGGGTCATCCTACCACTTGGAACCCGGCTAGATATTCGGGAAAACCATAGCGCAGGCGGCATTTTTCATTGATTTTCCGAGATAATTTGGTAATCTTGGTCAGAATTTTTGAGAGGTGATCGGATGACTGCGATCCGAAATGCGAGCGTGAATGTTCTTTCGAACATGGAATGTTCGTTTGCGGTAAGCCTGCCAGACCTCGGCCGCCGGCCCCGCGGGAAGCGTTTTTTTCACCGCCGTATGGCGGATGTAACCAGACATTACGCAGCAGCCGGTCCGGCGATTTTCAGCATCAGTTATTACAAAGTTGAAATACGCGTGTTGCTGCCTTGCGTTATATTTCCGCCAACAAAACATGTTCGTACAAAGGTGATCAATGAAGTCCGTTCGTCTTGTTCCGCTGATGCTCGGGGTGTTGACGTTGGCTGCATCGGGTGCCGCGATGGCCGCGGGGCTCAACGTCGGAGTCAATATCGGCATTCCCGCGCCGATCTACGTCGCACCGGCTCCGGTCTACGCACCGCCGCCGCCTCCGCCGCCTCCCGTCGTCTATCAGCCGGCTCCCGTGTACTACGGCGGTCCGCAGATCGTGATCGGCTGGCATGGCGACCGTTACTGGGATGGCAGTCGCTACTGGGCGCGCGACGACTGGTATCGCCATCATCCGCCAGGCCACGGCGACTATTGGCGCGGTCACTACGACCAGCATCGCGGCTGGCACTGAGCCGGCACCGCGGCGCGCTAGCTGGCTGCTGCGACATCAGAACCGCCCTTCGAGGGCGGTTTTTGTTTTCTGCGCTGAAACATCGATAACTGATGCGTTTCGTCGCAGTCGCCCGCCGGATCGCGCAAGCTAATTGGGTAGAATCCCCCACATCGCCACTGCCCACTTACCAGCACGACTCCATGACAAACGGCTCGCGACGGGTTCAAACGCCTGAGGGACTTCGACACAGCGTGCTCCACGGACCCTTGCGCGCCGCGTTCGCCGTCGCGCTGCTGTGCGCGAGTCTGCTCGCCGCGCCGCATGCGCATGCCGCCCATGCGATCGCGCAATACGGCGAGCCGAAATATCCGGCCGGCTTCAGACACTTCGACTACGTCAATCCCGGTGCGCCGAAAGGCGGCACGCTCGTGCTCGCGAACCCGAGCCGTCTGACGAGCTTCGACAAGTTCAATCCGTTCACGCTGCGCGGCAATGCGGCGCCGGGCCTCGAATTGATGTTCGAGAGCCTGACGATCGGCAGCAGCGACGAAGTCGCGTCGGCTTATGGGCTGCTCGCCGACGACATCGTCGTCGCGCCCGACGGCCTGTCGGTCACGTTCCACATCAATTCGCGCGCGCGCTTTTCGAACGGCGAGCCCGTGACCGCCGACGACGTCAAGTTCTCGCTCGATACGCTGAAGAGCCCGCAGGCCGCGCCGCAGTTCGCATCGCTTTTCAGCGAGATCAAGGGCGCGGTCGTCGTCGATCCGGCCACGGTGCGCTTCGAGTTTCGCGAGCGCAATCGCGAGTTGCCGCTGCTCGCGGGCAGCATGCCGGTGTTCTCGCGCAAGTGGGGGTTGAAGCCCGACGGCAGCCGCATTCCGTTCGATCAGCTCGCGTTCGAAAAGCCGATCGGCAGCGGGCCGTATCTGATCGACAGCTTCGACAACGGCCGCACGATCACGTTTAAGCGCGACCCGAATTACTGGGGCGCCGATCTGCCGGTGCGCGTCGGCATGTACAACTTCGATCGCATCGTCTACAAGCTGTATGCGGATAGCACCGCGCGGCTGGAGGCGTTCAAGGCGGGCGAGTACGACGCGCTGGTCGAATACATCGCGCGCAACTGGGTGCGGCGTGACGTCGGCAAGAGGTTCGACAGCGGCGAGTTGATCAAGCGCGAGTTTGCGCAGCACAACGGCACCGGCATGCAGGGCTTTTTCCTGAACACGCGCCGGCCGCTGTTCCAGGACGTGCGGGTGCGCAAGGCGCTCGATCTCGCGCTCGACTTTCAATGGCTGAACCGCCAGCTGTTTTTCAGTCAGTACACGCGCATCGATAGCTATTTCGCCAATACCGGATGGCAGGCGAAGGGGCTGCCGTCGCCCGGCGAGCTCGCGCTGCTCGAGCCGTTTCGCGCCCAGCTCGACCCGGCGGTATTCGGGCCGCTGCCGAAGCAGCCCGATACCGATCCGCCCGGCACGCTGCGCGCGAATCTGCTAGAGGCACGCGATCTGCTGCAGCAGGCCGGCTGGACCTATCGCGACGGCGCGCTGCGCAACGCCGCTGGTGAGCCGTTCCAGTTCGAGATACTCGACGACGCGGGTTCGGCCTCGTCGATGGAGCCGATCATCGCGACTTTCACGCGCAATCTGCAGAAGCTCGGCATTACCGTGAACTTCCGCACTACCGACTTCGCGGTCTATCAGAAGCGGCTCGACGCATTCGATTTCGACGTGACGACGATTCGGATGCCCGACGTGCAGGTGCCGGGCTCCGAGCAGATCACCCGCTTCGGCAGTAAGGCCGCCGATACCCCCGGCTCGGACAACGCGATCGGCCTGAAGTCGCCGGCCGTCGACGCGGTGTTGAACGCGCTCGTACACGCGCAATCACGCGAGCAGCTGACCGACGCTGCGCACGCGCTCGACCGTCTGCTGATGCATGGCTACTATGTGGTGCCGCACTGGTACAGCGGCACGCATCGCGTCGCGTACAAGCGCGGACTCGCATGGCCGAAGACTTTGCCGCTGTACTATGGCGCGGAGGGCTGGATCACGACGATGTGGTGGTACGAAGATCCGCAGGCGCATGCGCACACGGCCAGCGCCGACTGATCCGCAGACCCATCGCCCCCACCAACGCGTTCGCACTGGAACACCGCCTATGTGGAGCTACATCCTCAAACGCCTGCTGCTGATGATCCCGACGCTGCTCGGCGTGCTGACGCTGACCTTCGTCGTGATCCAGTTCGTGCCGGGCGGTCCCGTCGAGCAGATGCAGCACGAGCTGCGCAAGGGCGCGGAGGGCGCCTCGCCGTTCGGTTTGCGTTCGCATAGCGGCGTCGATGCGCAGCAGATCGCGCAACTGAAGCAGCTATACGGCTTCGACAAGCCGCCGCTCGAACGCTACGGGCTGATGCTCAAGCGCTTCGCGACCTTCGATCTCGGCCAGAGCTATTTCCGGCACCAGAGCGTGTGGTCGCTGATCGTGTCGAAGCTGCCGGTGTCGATCAGCATCGGCCTGTGGACGTTCTTTCTGACCTATCTGATATCGGTGCCGCTCGGCATCGCGAAGGCGGTGCGCAACGGCTCGCACTTCGATATCGCGACGAGCCTCGTCGTGCTGGTCGGCTACGCGATTCCGGGCTTCGTGCTGGGCGTGCTGCTGCTCGTGCTGTTCGGCGGCGGCACGTTCCTGCAGCTGTTTCCGCTGCGCAACCTCACGTCCGACAACTGGGACCAGCTGAGCCTCATCGGCAAAATCCTCGACTATCTGTGGCATATCACGTTGCCGATCACGGCGTCGGTAGTGGGGAGCTTCGCGGTCGTCACGATGCTGACGAAAAACGCGTTCCTCGACGAAATCCGCAAGCAGTACGTGCTGACCGCGCGCGCGAAAGGTTTGTCCGAGCGGCGCGTGTTGTGGAAGCACGTGTTTCGCAATGCGCTACTGCCGCTGATCGTCAATTTCCCGGGTGCTTTCATCGGCGCGTTCTTCACCGGCAGCCTGCTGATCGAAACGCTGTTCTCTCTCGACGGGCTCGGCTTGCTGTCGTATGAATCGGTGATGCGGCGCGACTATCCGGTCGTGCTCGGCACGCTGTATCTGTTCACGCTGATCGGCCTCGTCACGCGACTGATCTCCGACCTGTGTTACGTGTGGGTCGATCCCCGCATCCAATTCGAACAACTGGAGCGCTGATGAATCGAGCCCGCCTTTCCGCGGATGCGGCGGCACGCACCGAACCCGCGCGCGCACTGATGTCGCCGTCGCCGGCGCGTCGCGTGTGGCAGCGGTTTCGCCAGCAGCGTCTCGGCTACTGGAGCCTGATCATCTTCGTCGTCGCGTTCGCGGCGAGCCTCGTGGGGCCGCTGTGGTCGAACGACAAGCCGGTCGTCGTGCGCTATGACGGTCATCTGTATTTTCCGCTCGTGAAGACCTATGCCGAGACCACCTTCGGTGGCGACTTCCCGACGCCGACCGATTACCTCGATCCGTACATTCGTCACCGCTTCGACGCGCCGGGCAACTTCGCGCTGTATCCGCCGAATCATTACTACTACGACACGCTCAACTACTTCTCGAAGGCGCCCAACCCGGCGCCGCCGTCGCGCGAAAACTGGCTCGGTACCGACGACCGCGGCCGCGATCTGTTCGCGCGTCTGCTGTACGGCTTTGGCGTGTCGGTCGTGTTCGGCCTCGTGCTCACCGTGATCAGCACGATAGTCGGCATCGTCGCGGGGGCGGTGCAAGGTTACTTCGGGGGGCGAACGGATATCGTCGGGCAGCGGTTGATCGAAGTCTGGAACGCGATGCCTCAGCTTTATCTGCTGATCATCTTTTCGTCGATCTTCGAGCGCAGCTTCGCGCTGCTGATCGTGCTGCTGTCGCTGTTCAACTGGATAGGACTGTCCGATTACGTGCGCGCCGAATTCCTGCGCAATCGCCAGCAGGATTATGTGCGCGCCGCGCGCGCGATGGGCCTGTCGCATTGGCAGATCATGTGGCGTCACGTGTTGCCCAACAGTCTGACACCGGTCATCACGTTCCTGCCGTTCAGCATGAGCAGCGCGATTCTCGCGCTGACGAGCCTCGACTTCCTCGGCCTCGGCGTGCCGCCGCCGACGCCGAGCTTGGGCGAATTGCTTGCTCAGGGCAAGGCGAATCTCGACGCATGGTGGATCTCCATGTCGACCTTCGGCGTGCTGGTGGCAATGCTGTTGCTATTGACCTTCATGGGCGACGCGCTGCGCAACGCGCTCGACACGCGTATCTCCGATGCGATACACGCCGGAGGTGGCCAATGAGCGCGCTGCCGCAGATCGATCCGCCATCGCCGGATAGGCCGCTGCTCGAACTCGACCATCTGCGCGTTGCGTTCGGCGACACGGTGGCCGTCGACGACGTCACGCTCGCGATCGCGCGCGGCGAGCGCGTCGCACTCGTCGGCGAGTCAGGTTCGGGCAAGAGCGTGACCGCGCTGTCGGTGCTGCGCCTGCTGAACGACGCGCAGGTGAGCGGCGCGATCCGCTTCGATGGTGAAGATCTGCTCGCGAAGAGCGAGCGCTCGATGCGCGGCCTGCGCGGCTCGGACATCGCGATGATCTTCCAGGAGCCGATGACCGCGCTCAATCCGCTGTATACGATCGGCGACCAGATTGCCGAGACGATCGTCGTGCATGACGGCGTCAGCGTGGCCGAGGCGTGCCGGCGTGCGGTCGCGTTGCTTGCGCGCACCGGCATCACCGAACCGGAGAAGCGCGTCAACAGCTATCCGCATCAGCTGTCGGGCGGCCAGCGGCAGCGCGCGATGATCGCGATGGCGCTCGCCTGCCGCCCGCGCCTGTTGCTCGCCGACGAGCCGACCACTGCGCTCGACGTGACGATTCGCGCGCAGATCGTCGAACTGCTGCTGGAATTGCAGCGCGACGAAGCACAAAAGCGCGGCATGGCCGTGCTGCTGATCACGCACGACCTGAACCTGGTGCGTCACTTCGCGCAGCGCGTCGCGGTGATGGAGCGGGGCGTGCTGGTCGAAACCGGCACGGTCGAGCAGGTCTTCGAGGCGCCGCGCCATCCGTATACCCAGCGGCTGCTCGCCAGCCGGCCGCAACGCGAGGTCGCGCCGGTGCTGCCGATCTCGCCGGTGCTGCTCGAAGCTCGCGACGTGTCAGTCGACTTCAAAACGAAGCTGCCGGGCCTGCGCGGCTGGTTCGGCGCGGGGCGGTTTCGTGCGGTCGACTCGGCGAACGTGTCGGTACGCCAAGGCGAGACGCTCGGGATCGTCGGCGAATCAGGGTCGGGCAAGTCGACACTGGCGATGGCGCTGCTCGGTCTGCAGCGCACCGCGCACGGCGAGATCCAGTTTCAGGGCAGGGCGCTCGCGAGCTATCGCGGCGCCGAAAAGACCGCGCTGCGCTCGAATATGCAGGTTGTCTTTCAAGACCCTTTTAGTTCGCTTTCGCCGCGGCAGACGATCGAGCGGATCGTCGGCGAGGGGCTCGCGCTGCATCGGCCGCAGATGACGGCGCAGGCGCGGCGCGACAAGGTGCTCGCGGTGCTGCGTGAAGTCGGCATCGACCGCACCGCGCTGTATCGCTATCCGCATGAGTTTTCGGGCGGGCAGCGGCAGCGCATCGCGATCGCGCGCGCGCTGGTACTCGAGCCGCGCGTGCTGATCCTCGACGAACCGACCAGCGCGCTCGACGTCTCGATTCAGCAGCAGGTGCTCAAGCTGCTCACCGGTTTGCAGCACAAGTACAACCTCGGCTTCGTGTTCATCAGTCACGATCTGGAGGTGATCGGGGCGATGGCGCACCGCGTGGTGGTGATGCAAAACGGATCGATCGTCGAGACCGGCGAAGTCGAGAAAATTTTTGCGGCACCCGCGCATCCTTACACTAGAAAGCTGCTGAAAGCGGCGCTTGATCGTTGATTTTTCACCGTTTCACCAATTGAGTGCGCGTCTCGATTGATTTTTTCTATTCCTTTTGACACGCAAATACTTACTGGCTAGTATCGACCAAACTTTTTCGTAGACGTCTGATTTTTTGGCAAAAACTACCGACCAATGCAGCACAGAAACTTCACCCAGGCTTGCACGCGCGTCGTCGCCGGGATGTTCATTGGCGTCTTGATGGCAGCAGCTCCCGGCGCATTCGCCGATGAAGTAAGCGGTTTTAATCAGAATGCCTCGTATCCGACCACCAACGGCTCGGATCCTCTCCCCCTCCTCACTCCCCAACCCAAGGCTGCTAGCACCGAGAGCAGCGGCGCCAAATCATTCCTTTCCGGTATGGCCGGCAAAGCGGGTGACGTGGTGGTCGGCGCGCTGAACATGATCGGCGTTCGCTACCGTTGGGGCGGCAATACGCCAGATTCAGGGCTTGATTGCAGCGGTTTCGTGCGCTACGTGTTCCAGGACACGCTCGGCCTCGCGCTGCCGCGTCGTGCCGAGGAAATGAGCCGGATGGGCGAGAAGGTGCGCGTCAGCGACCTCAAGCCTGGCGATCTGGTGTTCTTCAATACGATGCGCCGCACGTTCTCGCACGTCGGCATCTATATCGGCGACAACAAGTTCGTGCACTCGCCGTCCACCGGCAGCACGATCCGCGTCGACGACATGGATGACGGCTACTGGGAAAAGCGCTTCACGGGTGCGCGTCGGATCGAGACCTCGTATCAGGCCGACGATCTGCGCAAGCGCGTGACCGCGACGATCAGCGGAAATAACTGATTCTGCGCTGAGTCCGGCGATAAAAAAGCCTGCTTCGTTGGAAGCAGGCTTTTTGCATTTGATGCGCGAATTTTGCCCTGGTGGCGCACGGCGACTGTGCGCCACCAGGTTTTCAGGCGCCCATGCGCCGCGCGGCGAGCTTGCTCTGCAATTCCGGCATCATCTTCGCGACCGCTTCCTCGCCGGCGAGGATCGCCGCGTTGCGCTGTGAGAAATCACTGCCGCTCATCGCCGCGAGATTCGGCCGGATCACCACGTCGGCGTACTTGTCGAGCTCGTAGGCCTTGATCGTCTGGCCCATGATCGTGAAGGTCTGCATCAGCACGTCGAACGAGCTCGTGGTGAGGGCGGTCTCCGGCCGCTGCGAGATATCGACGGCGATGACGAAATCCCCGCCCATCTTGCGCGCGAACGACGCCGGTACAGGGCTCACGAGACCCCCATCCACATACTCGTGGCCGCCGATCTTCACCGGCTCGAAAATCGACGGCACGCTGCACGACGCGCGCACCGCGGTGCCGGTGTTGCCGCGCTGGAACAGGATCGGCTGGCCGGTTTGCAGATCGGTCGCGACTACGCCGAGGGGCCTCGCCATCTTTTCGATCGGGCGGTTGTTCAGCGTCGTGTTCAGGTAGTTCTGCAGCGCGACGCCCTGCAGGAAGCCGCGCGTACGAAACGGCATCGCCCAGTCGCTGATCGACGCTTCGTCCATCGACAGCGCGAGCTTGTTCAGCGCGAAACCGTTCATGCCCGACGCGTACAGCGCGCCGACCACGGAGCCGGCGCTCGTGCCGGCGATCAGGTCGATCTGGATATTGCGCGCCTCGAGCGCCTTGATCACGCCGATGTGCGCAAAGCCGCGCGCGGCGCCGCCGCCGAGCGCGAGCGCGACGCGAACCGGTTTCTGTTGCGCTTTTTCAGGCGGCGCAACGGTGGGCGTCGCGGTGATGGGCGTGCCATTGAGTTTGCCGTTGGTCGTGGTGCAGGCGGCAAGCACCGCGGATGCGGCCGCCAGCGAAAAGCTGCGGCGGCTCAAACTTGGGGATGAGGGTTTCAACGAGTTCTCCAGCAACGGCGCGGGCGACGCAGGCGGCGTCGCGCGTACCGCGATCAGGCTGAGGTCAGGCCAGGCGTATCGCCGGCGGGGATTCCGCGCGCTGGAGAGTGTCCCGTTCCTATCGGATCGATGTGCGGGGCAAGCCCTTATATCAGCGCGCGCACATCTTAATGCAAACGATCGGCGCGCGCGGTCCGCTGTAATGAAACGTTGCAGAGGAAGTATTCGGAACTGGGGCCGCGTCTTTTCAAGATGTGTTCGGTGAGCGGAGGGAAGGTGCCTGCGCAGGTGTCCGGACGCGGTTTGCCCATGCGCCTTAGGCCGTTCGGACGAGGGCGGCAACCCGCGGGCGGAAGGTATAATTCGCCTCTTGCATCTATTTCCCTCGTGGCCGTGCGCGACATCGCGCGCAGCATGGGCACGCTTCGCTGCCGCGCTTCGCAGCCATGTTCGCTCGAGCGCCGGCGCCTGTTTTCCGAGTAACCGCTAATGACCACCTCCGTTCGTACCCGTTTCGCACCGAGTCCCACCGGCTTCATCCACCTGGGCAACATCCGCTCCGCGCTGTATCCGTGGGCGTTCGCGCGCAAGATGAAAGGGACCTTCGTGCTGCGGGTCGAGGACACCGACGTCGAGCGCTCCACCACCGAATCCGTCGACGCGATTCTCGAGGGCATGGCATGGCTTGGTCTCGATTTCGACGAAGGCCCGTTCTACCAGATGCAGCGCATGGACCGTTACCGCGAAGTGCTGAAGCAGATGCAGGACGCGGGGCTCGTCTACCCGTGCTACATGTCGACCGAAGAGCTCGACGCGCTGCGCGAGCGTCAGCGCGAAGCGGGCGAAAAGCCGCGCTACGATGGCACGTGGCGCCCGGAGCCGGGCAAGGTCCTGCCGGAGCCGCCCGCGGGCGTGACGCCGGTGCTGCGCTTTCGTAATCCGCTCACCGGCGTGGTCGCGTGGGACGACGCGGTGAAAGGCCACATCGAAATCTCGAACGAAGAACTCGACGACCTCGTGATCGCCCGTCCGGATGGTACGCCGACGTATAACTTCTGCGTCGTCGTCGACGATCTCGACATGCGCATCACTCACGTGATCCGCGGCGACGACCACGTCAACAACACGCCGCGGCAGATCAACATTCTGCGCGCGCTCGGCGGCGAGCCGCCGGTGTATGCACATCTGCCGACCGTTCTGAACGAGCAGGGCGAGAAGATGAGCAAGCGCCACGGCGCGATGAGCGTGATGGGTTATCGCGATGCAGGGTATCTGCCGGAAGCGGTCGTCAACTATCTGGCGCGCCTCGGCTGGTCGCATGGCGACGCGGAGATTTTTACACGCGAGCAGTTCGTCGAGTGGTTCGATCTCGAGCACCTCGGCAAGTCGCCGGCGCAGTACGACCATGACAAGCTGAACTGGCTCAACGCGCACTACATCAAGGAAGCCGACAACGCACGCCTCGCCGAACTGGCGATACCGTTCTTCGCGGAGCTCGGCATCGACGAAGCCACACTCGCGCAAGGTCCGGATTTGACGGGCGTGGTGGGCCTGATGAAGGATCGTGCGTCGACCGTGAAGGAAATCGCGCAGAACTCCGCGATGTTCTATCGCACGCCGGCACCCGATGCCGAGTCGCTTGCCCAGCACGTGACCGACGCGGTTCGTCCGGCGCTCGCTGATCTGGCCGCTGCATTGAAGACGGTCGAATGGACCAAGGAGGCGATCGCCGCCGCGCTGAAGGCTACGCTCGGCGCGCACAAGCTGAAGATGCCGCAGCTCGCGATGCCGGTGCGTTTGCTGGTGGCGGGTACGACGCATACTCCGTCGATTGATAGCGTGCTGATGCTGTTCGGCCGCGACGTCGTCGTTGGCCGTATCGAAACAGCGCTTGGCTGATCAGCTGCGGGCGTGCGTGACAGGGTTTCGCACGCCTTCGGAAAAATCGCATGTAATTGCTCAAAGGGTATTTACAAACCGCAGATCGCCCTCTAGAATCTCGTTTCTCTGATGTGCGCGGGGGTATAGCTCAGCTGGGAGAGCGCTTGCATGGCATGCAAGAGGTCAGCGGTTCGATCCCGCTTACCTCCACCAACACAGCAGAGAGAAGTTAAAGTGGTTAAGAAGTCTGGAAGTTGTAGAAAAAAAGACTTCACAAATCGCTGAAACGTAGTTAAAATAGCGGTCTTCGCAGTTGACGTTAAAAAGCTCAGCGAATTAACTGAAAAGTTAGGGCGAGCTGAATAAGTCGAAAGCGAATTAAGACGGATCTGAAAAGATTTTGTCCCCTTCGTCTAGAGGCCTAGGACATCACCCTTTCACGGTGAGTACAGGGGTTCGAATCCCCTAGGGGACGCCAAACATCAGCGTCGCTTTAGTATTCGAGTAGTAGTAAAGCAGCGCAGCTTGCAGAGAATTAACCGACGCTCGCAAGCAGGGTGTAAAGACTGGAGTGGTAGTTCAGTCGGTTAGAATACCGGCCTGTCACGCCGGGGGTCGCGGGTTCGAGTCCCGTCCACTCCGCCAGACAAAGCCCGTTCACACATACCTGAACGGGCTTTTTCATTAAAGGTGTAAGCAGTATGTGGTCCCCTTCGTCTAGAGGCCTAGGACATCACCCTTTCACGGTGAGTACAGGGGTTCGAATCCCCTAGGGGACGCCAGAACATCGGCGTCGTTCGGTTGGAAGTTTGAACGGTGCAGCAGGCTGGGAGCATGGCTCGCAGACTGCGATGCAAAATCTGGAGCGGTAGTTCAGTTGGTTAGAATACCGGCCTGTCACGCCGGGGGTCGCGGGTTCGAGCCCCGTCCGCTCCGCCAGATTTGAGAAAGCCCACTTCACAAGAAGTGGGCTTTTTTTATTTCGGCTGCCCGTTGCCTGCCGCATCGCGGAAAGCTCGGGACAAACAGCCATTGCCAGCGCGCGCGGCCTGTTTTACCGTTGATCCGACTCATCCTCGCGGTCCTGCCATGTTCGATCCAACCGAAGCCCCGTCACCGTTTCATCTGCGCACGGCAAGCATGGACGATTTCGAGTTTGCCGAGGCGCTGACCCGCAACAACATGGGCGGCTACTATCGCCGGCATCATCTGGTCTGGCGCAGCGATCTGTTTCTCGGCAGTTGGCGGGAATCGGAGAATTTCATTCTCGAAGTGGATAGCGTGCCGATGGGCGTGCTGCGTATCACCGAGGAGGGTGATTCGCTGCATATCCGCGACGTGCAGATTGCCGAAGGATATCGGCGGCTTGGCGCCGGTACGTTTCTTCTCGACATCTCGCATCAATGGGCGCGCGAGCGGGGGCTGCGCGAGTTGCAGTTGCGCGTGTTCGTCGATAATCCGGCTGCGCGGCTCTATCAGCGCAAGGGCTATAAGCTCGCCGGGCCGCGGCTCGCGCAGCTAGGCGCAATCCGTCATCTGGCGCGGCGGGTTTGAGGCCGGGTCTGCGTGGATCGCCGACGCGCACCGCCAGGCATCGACATTCACCGCTCGGCAACATCGGCCGAACCGGCTTGATCCTGTGCCGTTTCATCATCCGCTTGCGCATCATCATCATGCTCGCCGTTGCTTGCGCGATGCTCGGCGCCTCGGTCGATAAACGCGCGTGGACTCGCGCCGAACGCGCGCCGGAACATCGCGGAGAAGGCGCTTTGGCTCTGATAGCCCAGTTCCTGCGCGACATGCGACAGCGGCCGCCCCTGGCTCAACAAGGGAATGGCGCGCGCGAGGATCGCCTGCTGACGCCACTGCGAAAAACTCACCCCCAACTCCTGACGAAACAGCCGCGCGATCGTCCGCGTGCTCGCGCCGACCGTCGACGCCCACTGTTCGAGCGGCTCGCCGTGCATCGGGTCGGCGATCACGGCCTCGCACAGCGCGCGCAGGCGCTTTTCGCTGGGCATTGGCACGGACAGCGGCAACGGCTCCGAGCGCGTCAGTTCATCGAGAGCGAGCGCGCCGAGCAGTTGCTCGCGTGCGGCGGACAGGCCAGGCGTATCGAGCGCGGCAATCACCTCGCGCAACAGGTTCGATACTTCGACGACGCGCGGCGTATCGAGCCCGGCCGGCACCGTACCCTCGGTGATATACAGCGTGCGCAGGAACGCATCCTCGACGGCGACCACTTCGTGCGTGACATGCGGCGGCAACCAGATCGCGCGCGATGGCGGCACCATCCACGTCGTGCCCGTTGTCGCGACGCGCAGCACGCCGCGCGACGCATACGCGACCTGCGCCCATGCGTGCGTATGACGCGCGATATGCCAGCCCGCCGGCATCGGCCGCGAGCGCACACGGATCGGATGCGTGTCGTTCGGCGCGAACTCGGGCGGTATGTCGGCGAAACGCACGCGGCTCAACGGGTTGGACTCGGCGGACGAGGGCATGGCAAGGTCGGTTCGGATAACGGAGCCGGCAAGGGCGAGGCGCGGTTGAGGCCATTCACCGGCGCGGGGTTCCAAGCATTGTAGATCGTGCCTGGCTGCGGATGCCGTCGGGCCACCGTTGCATAATGTCCCGATGGCCCCCGAGCCACCAACCTCACCTCTGACCACGGAGACTCAACGACGATGCAGACCGTCTTTGTCTATGGCACGCTGCGTGCCGGTGAAACCAACGACATCAGCGAAGCCGCCGCGCGCAACGACCTCCCCGCGCCAAACCTGCTCGGCAGCACCACGGTGCGCGGCCATCTGTTCGATTTTGGCGACTATCCGGGTCTCGTCGTCGACGAAGGGGGCGTCGACGTGGTCGGCGACGTCTATGAAATCGACGATGCGCTCGTCGCGGTGCTCGACGAAATCGAAGCCGTATATCCGGGTGTCGACGAGCGTTTTCTGGCCCGCGAGGTGATGGTCAAAGTAGACGGCAACGTCGTGAATTGCCGTTTCTATCCGGTTGTGCCGAACGCGGTAAAAGGGCTGCCCGAAATCCGTTCGGGAGATTGGGTCAAACATCGGCGCACGCGCTGAGCCGGTGCGCGCAAGCGGCCAATAGAGCAGCGCGCCACGTATGTCCGCGGCGCGCCATCATTCAAGCTGATGCGATCGCCTGGCTCGAGCAGGCACGAGGCGCCCGAGCCGAGCCCGCCTCATCGACACCATCAAATCTCTTCGTAAAGCGGCAGCGTCAGAAAATCGGTGAACTGCTCCGCGGTCGACATCTGCTCGAAGATCTGCGCGGCGCGCTCATACGGCTTCGTATCTCCGCCCACCGTCTGTTCGACCTTGTCGAGTTCCTGCCTCGCGAGCTCGCGCACCAGTTCGACCGTCACCTTGCGGCCGTCATCGAGCTTGCCCTTCGGCGAGCGGATCCACTGCCACACCTGCGAGCGCGAAATCTCGGCGGTGGCCGCGTCTTCCATCAGGTTGTGAATCGGCACGCAGCCATTGCCCGCGAGCCACGAACCGAGGTAGTGGATGCCGACGTTGATGTTGTTGCGCAAGCCCGCTTCGGTGATCGGCGTTTCCGGGCGGAAGTCGAGCAGATCGGTCGCGGTCACGAGCACGTCGACGCGCTGCTTGTCGATCTGGTTCGGCCGGTCGCCGAGCACCTTGACGAACTCTTCCATCGCGACCGGCACGAGACCCGGATGCGCGACCCAGCCGCCGTCGTAGCCATCGCCGGCGTCGCGCGCCTTGTCCGAGCGCACGCCGGCCATCGCCTTGTCGTTCGCGGCCGCATCGTTCTTGATCGGAATCAGCGCGCTCATGCCGCCGATCGCCGGCGCGTTGCGACGATGGCAGGTCTTCAGCAACAGCAGCGCGTACGCGCGCATGAACGGTGACGTCATCGTGATTTGCGAGCGATCGGCGAGGCAGAATTCGCGGTCGCTCTTGAACTTCTTGATCGCCGAGAAGATGTAGTCCCAGCGGCCCGCGTTCAGGCCCGAGCTATGTTCGCGCAGCTCGTACAGGATTTCGTCCATTTCGAACGCGGCGACGATCGTCTCGATCAGCACCGTCGCGCGAATCGTGCCACGCGGCACGCCAACGGCTTCCTGCGCGGCGACGAAGATGTCGTTCCACAGGCGCGCTTCGAGATGGCTCTCCATCTTCGGCAGATAGAAGTACGGGCCCGAGCCGCGCGCGATCAGTTCCTTCGCGTTGTGCACCATGTACAGCGCGAAATCGAAGATGCCACCCGACACGCGCTTGCCATCGACCTTCACGTGCTTCTCGTCGAGATGCCAGCCGCGCGGACGCACGATCAGCGTCGCGGTCTTGTCGTTGAGCCGGTACGACTTGCCGTTCTGTTCGAGCGAGATCGTGCGGCGCACTGCGTCCTTCAGATTGATATGACCGGTGATCTGGTTGTCCCAGCTCGGCGCATTCGAATCCTCGAAGTCGGTCATGTAGGAGTCCGCGCCCGAATTGAGCGCGTTGATGATCATCTTGCGCTCGACAGGTCCGGTGATCTCGACGCGCCGGCACTGCAGATCCTGCGGCAGCGGCAGCGATTTTCCAGTCGCCTTCGCGCGCGCTCTTCGTGGCGGCGAGGAAGTCGGGCCGCTCGCCCGCGTCGAGCCGCTTCGTACGTTCGACGCGCGTCTGCAGCAACTGCTGACGACGCGGCTCGAACGTACGGTGCAAGGCCGCGACGAGTTCCAGCGCTTCGCGGGTGAGGATCGCTTCAAAGCCGGGCTTGATGTCGCCGGTGATTTCCATGCCCTGCGGCAACGACAGCGGATTAGCCATGTTTTCTCCTTGGTCGGTCAGATTGCAAAACTGCGAAGGTTGAAGATGGGAGACAGTTCCCGACAGCGAGCGGGCCGTCATACGCGCGGGCTGGCGCGCTTGCGGCCGCCACTGCCATGAGTTTTGGTTTGACGGCCGCTGCTCGAGCGCGACGACGTCGAGAGCGTTTGCAGAAAGCCCAGCAGATCGTTCATGCCGCCGCCGGTGCCATGCGGGCTCACTCCAAGCTCTTCGACGGGCAGGTTCTGCCGGTTCAGCCAGAACGCCGTGAAGCCGAACCACGTCGCGCCCGCGACGTCCCAGCCGTTCGACGACACGAACACGATCTCGCGCGCGGCCACGCCGAACGCATCGGGGCCGAGCGCATACGCGGCGGGCGCGGGTTTGTACGCGCGCACCGCATCGACCGACAGCACATGATCGAAGAGGGCGCTCATGCCGGCGCTCTTGACCGCGATGTCGAGCATTTGCGGATTGCCGTTGGACAGAATCGCGAGCCCGAGTCTGAGCCCGACGCGCGGCGCGGCGGCGGGCTCGCGCAACGCGCGCAGCACCGGCACCGCGTCGGGAAACGCCGACAGGCACGCGTATTCGTCCATCAGACGCTTTTCGGCCGAGCGGCCGAGCGTGAGCTGCAGTCTTTTCGCGGCGAAGCGCAGTGCGTCGAGCGTGATGTCCCAGAACGGGCGGTAGTGTTCGCCGGGGGCGTCGCTGCGCGCGGCGAGCGTGCGCAGCTGCGTGTATTCGATCTGCTTCTGGCGCCAAAGCTGCGACAGCGCGTCGCCGTGTCCGGGGAATAGTTGCTCCGCTGCGGCGATCACCGAATGCACGTCGAACAACGTGCCGTAGGCGTCGAAAATCACTGCTCGCGGTGAGGATGTCGTTGTGGCCGACATTGCCGTGCGCTCCTGTCAGAGGTCGGGATCGATTGTATTGGTGACCTTAGGTGGTAAAAAATATGCTAAAGATCACTTGATCTTTTACTTTCCTATACCTAATCTCGCACACAATCCTCACTCTTGCGCCGATTTCATTGGTTCGCACGGCGCGCATCGTTCATGGACCGTTTCAAGCAGATCGAGACCTTCGCCATCGTCGCGGCCAAAGGCAGCCTGTCCGCGGCGGCGCTCGCCGAGGGCGTCGCTCCCGCGATCATCGGCCGGCGCATCGACGCGCTCGAGGAGCGCCTCGGCGTCAAGCTCTTGGTGCGCACGACGCGCAAGATCACGCTGACCTTCGAAGGCTCGGCCTTTCTCGAAGACTGCCAGCGCATCCTTCACGACATGCAGAACGCCGAGGCGAGCGTGTCGGCGGGCGGCGTCAAGGCGAGCGGCCATCTGCGGCTGTCGGCGCCGGCCGGCTTCGGGCGCCGGCACGTGGCGCCACTGGTGCCCGCATTCACTGTCGCGCATCCGGACGTGTCGATCACGCTCGATCTGTCCGATCGTCTCGTCGATCTCGTCAACGAGGGCTTCGATTGCGCTGTGCGGCTCGGCGAGTTGCCCGATTCGTCGCTGGTGTCGCTGAAGCTCGCCGAAAACCGCCGCGTGTGCGTCGCGTCGCCCGCGTATCTGAACCGGCGCGGCGCGCCGCACAGCCTCGCCGAGCTCGCGCGCCACAACTGCCTCGCGCTCGGCGCGAGCGCGAACCAGCAGCGCGGCTGGATGTTCCAGCACGACGGCAAGGTCGTGTCGATCAAGGTGTCCGGCACGATGGAATGCTCGGACGGCGCGGTGCTGCACGAATGGTGTCTCGCTGGACACGGACTGGCGTGGCGCTCCTGGTGGGAAGTCGGCGCGGACCTCGCGGCGGGACGCCTCGTCACGGTGCTCGACGAATTCGCCGCGCCGCCGATCGGCATCCACGCGGTGTTCCCGCAGCGCCGTCATCTGCCGCTGCGGGTGCGGCTGTTTCTGGACTTTCTCAAGCATACGTACGGCGAACCCGGTTACTGGGACTGACGCGCCAATCTCCAGACGGACGCAATTACCCGCATTCATACGCATTACAATCGTTCCGGGCAGCCTGCACCCTGGGCTTTGTTGGACGCTGACGCCGTGCTGCGCGCAGCCGGCGACGGAGGGCATCATGTTCCGGCACATCCTGGTTCCGACCGATGGTTCAGATCTTTCACGCAAGGCGATAGCGGGCGCGATCGATCTCGCGCAGGCCGTGGGCGCCCGCGTGACCGCGTACGCATGTCTGCCGCAATATCCGTACTCGCCGTTCTCCGATGTCGCGGTCGAACCACCCGGCGAGTTCCTGCAACGCAGCGAGCGCGAAGCGCGCGTGCATCTGCGCGAAGTCGAGCATGCGGCCCACCGCGTCGGCGTCCACGTCGAGAGCCGCACGAGCGTGCATCCGGCGCCGTATCTCGGCATCATCGAAGCGGCCGAGCAGGGCGGCTGCGACGTGATCTTCATGGCGTCGCATGGGCGGCGTGGGCTCGGCAGCCTGTTGATCGGCAGTGAAACGCAGCGCGTGCTCACGCATACGAAAATTCCTGTGATCGTCTATCGCTGAATCGCTTTGCGCCGCCGCCGGCGGCGTGCCGGCATCCGCGGCCTTCAAAAAAAACGCACCGGCGGCGAAGCCGGCGCGTTCAGGTTCGCCGCCCGCTTGCCGCGTGCTGGCTTCTCTCAGACCCCGGCCGCTGGCATGCGCGCTAATGCTCCTGCCAATCCGGTACGGCGCGGTCCCCCCTGTGTCGGCGGCTCTCTGACGGTGCCGCTCGACATTTGCCAATCGTTGCTGCGTTCAGGCCACGGGATTGCGTGACCCGACCGGCTGGTCTCAGGCGACCTTCTTGTCGAAGAACTGCTCGTTTTCCGTCGAACCATGCAGCGCGGTCGTCGATGCTTCGCGCTCGACCGTCTGCGTGACGGCGTCGAAGTAGCCGGTGCCAACTTCGCGCTGGTGCTTGACCGCGGTGAAGCCCTTTTCGGCCGCCGCGAATTCCGCCTGCTGCATTTCGACGAATGCGGTCATCTGGTTGCGCGCATAGCCGTACGCGAGGTTGAACATCGAGTAGTTCAGCGCATGGAAGCCGGCCAGCGTGATGAACTGGAACTTGTAGCCCATTGCGCCGAGCTCGCGCTGGAACTTCGCGATCGTCGCGTCGTCGAGGTTCTTCTTCCAGTTGAACGACGGCGAGCAGTTGTACGACAGCAGCTGGTCCGGGTACTCCTTGTGGATCGCGTCGGCGAATTTCTTCGCGAACTCGAGGTCCGGCTTGCCGGTTTCGCACCAGATCATGTCGGCGTAAGGCGCGTACGCGAGGCCACGTGAGATCGCCTGTTCGAGGCCCGGCTTCGTGCGATAGAAGCCCTCGACGGTGCGCTCACCGGTCAGGAAGGGGCGGTCGTTGTCGTCGATGTCCGAGGTCACGAGGTCGGCGGCTTCCGCGTCGGTGCGGGCGAGCAGCACGGTCGGCACGCCCGACACGTCGGCGGCCAGACGCGCGGCGGTCAGCTTCGCGACGGCTTCGCGGGTCGGCACGAGCACCTTGCCGCCCATGTGGCCGCACTTCTTGACCGAGGCGAGCTGGTCTTCGAAGTGCACGCCCGACGCGCCCGCTTCGATCATCGCCTTCATCAGTTCGAACGCGTTCAGCACGCCGCCGAAACCGGCTTCCGCGTCGGCCACGATCGGGGCGAAGTAATCGACGTAGCCTTCATCGCCCGGGTTCTTGCCTTCCGACCACTGGATCTGGTCGGCGCGCGTCAGCGTGTTGTTGATGCGCTTGACGACGAGCGGCACCGAGTTGGCCGGATACAGCGATTGGTCCGGGTACATTTCACCGGCGACGTTGGCATCGCCCGCGACCTGCCAGCCCGACAGATAGATTGCCTTCAGACCGGCCTTCACTTGCTGCATCGCCTGGTTGCCGGTAAGCGCGCCGAGCGAGTTGACGAACGGCTCGCTGTTCACTGCGGCCCACAGCTTTTCGGCGCCGCGCTTTGCGAGCGTGTGCTCGGGTTGCACCGAGCCGCGCAGACGCACCACGTCCTCGGCCGAGTAGGTGCGCTTGACACCCTTCCAACGCGGGTCCGTTTCCCATTGTTGCTTGAGTTGCTGCACTTGCTGTTCGCGGGTCATTGTCATGGTGTGCTCCTTCGATGCCAGTTATGGAGGATGGGTGACTCTGTCTTCTCGAAGCGTAGGGCCAGCAGAGGCGTTCTGTTTCGTGAAGTCTTATATAAGAGTCTAGGCAAATCGATGGACGCACAATAGACGCAGCGAAGCGTTTTTGCAATATTTATTTTTTCATGAAATCAATAGGTTAAATCCTACGTTTCGCGATGAGAAACGATATTTTCCCTGCTGCAATCGCTGTTCTTGTGCTTTGCAGCATCATTTTTTACGACGCAAAAAATTTTTTTATATCGTGAAATTTGGGGCGGGCAGTCGATAGGCGAAAAAAAACCGGCGCCTGAGCGCCGGTTTCTGCTGTTGCCACGGACGGCGCGAAGCCGCCCGTGGGTCTGATGGCTAGCGATTAGCTGCCGCGACGTGCCGAACGGGGACCGTCGTTGCGGCGCGCGCCGTAACCGTCACGCGAACCGTAACCGTCGCGCGAGCCATAGCCGTCGCGCGAACCGCCGTGGCTTTCGCGCGAGCCGTAGCCGTCACGCGAACCGCCGGCCGACTTGTTGCCCCAGCTGTTGCCGCCGCCGTTGCCATTGCCGTTGCCGTTGCGCGAGCCACCGTAGCCGCCCGGCTTGCCCGAGCCGCTGCCGAAGCGGCGGCCGTTACCGCCCGGACGACCGCGGCCACCGAATCCAGGACGGCCGTTGCCCGAAGGCGGCGCCTTTCGCGGCTCGAAGCCTTCGACGACGTTGACCGGCAGCGGCGTGCGCACGAAGCGCTCGATGCGCTTCAACGCGCCCTGTTCGGCGTGATGCACGAGGCTCACCGCGATACCCGAGCGGCCCGCGCGGCCGGTACGGCCGATACGGTGCACGTAGTCTTCGGCGAACTTCGGCAGGTCGTAGTTGAACACGTGCGTGATGCCCGGGATGTCGATACCGCGAGCGGCGACGTCGGTTGCAACCAGCACGCGCACGCGGCGCTCGCGCAGCGCGCGGATCGTGCGGTTACGCGCGCCTTGCGGCAGGTCGCCGTGCAGGGCGGCCGATTCGAAACCGGCGTCGGCCAGACGGCCTGCCAGCTGGTCGGCGTCCATCTTGGTTGCCGTGAAGACGATGGCCTGGTCGAGGCCGGAGTCGCGCAGCAGATGGTCGAGCAGACGGTCCTTGTGATCGCGGTCGTCGACATAGTGGACGGTTTGCGCGATGTTGGTGCGCTGCTCCATGCGCTGGACGATCTCAATACGCTCCGGGTCCTTCAACAGACGGCCGGTCAGCGAGCCGATCTTGCCGTCGAGCGTGGCCGAGAACAGCATGGTCTGACGCGTAGCCGGCGTCTCGGCGACGATCGTGTCGATGTCGTCGATGAAGCCCATGTCGAGCATGCGGTCGGCTTCGTCGAGCACGAGGATCTGCAGTTGCGACAGATCGATGCGGCCGCGCTCGAGGTGGTCGATCAGACGGCCCGGCGTCGCAACGAGGATTTCAGGGTTCTTCGCGAGCAGCATCAGCTGCTGGCCGTAAGCGACGCCGCCGAGAATGCTGACGGTGCGCAGGCGCTTGAGGTGCTTGCCGTAGGTCGCGGCGGCGGTCGTGACCTGCATCGCGAGTTCGCGGGTCGGCGTCAGCACCAGCATGGTCGGACGTGCGACAGGCTGCGGACGGCGGCCGCGGCCACCGTCGGCCGGGCGCGGTTCGCGCGGCTGGCTCGCCTGGGCCTTTTGCAGCTGCGCGAAACGCTCGATGGCGGGCAGCATGAAGGCAGCGGTCTTGCCCGAACCGGTCGGGCTCGAAACCAGCAGATCGCGGCCGGCGATACCAGCCGGCACAGCGCGCTGCTGCACCGGGGTGGGGTGCTCGTAGCCAGCGGCGGTCAGCGCGGAGACGACTTCCGCGGACAGGCCGAGCGACGCGAAGCTCGGCTTGGCGTCAGCCTGCGCGGCCGCTGCGGGAGCGGCGGGCGCGAGACCAAGTGCTTCGTCGGCGATGGCGTTCAACGGGCTGCTGGGGGTGTTGCTCAAAGTCATGTGAATCCTTGAAAACGATCCTGGGTGGTTCATCGGATGAAAAACGTCAACGCCAATCGGCATACCCAAGTCGTCGGATTCAGCGAGCAAAAAAGCAGCGAGCAAATCGAAAAACGGGGGCAACTCGCGACAATGAAGGCGAGTTTTTCGTTAGAAGCTGTATCGGATGCGACATGCCAACATGGCGAGTCGCCAGCCTGGGACTTGAGCCCGTAGTGGGCTAGGCAGAAGGGGACAGGTTCTAAACTGGATTGGAGCAAACGCTATGGGACGCTGCGCCGCGAGGACCGTTGGAAAAAACGGGCGAAGCAGTGAAGCGCAGGCGGCATTATAGCGACCTTTGCTGCACTGCGCCACCATTCAGGCAATTCCGACAGAAAAAAGCGGCGGAATGCAGTAGGGAAGTGAGATTGGCGCGCCGGAGGCTCAGGCCGCGGCGCCGCTCTTCAGTGATTCGACGAGTTCGACGTATTGCTGCTTAGCAGCGTCCTGCGCGGTGCCCTTGAGCGCCGCCCAAGCTTCGTACTTGTATTTGCCGACGATGTCGGTGAAGCCCGGCTTGTCGCCGTGCACGTCGCCTTCGCTCGCCTGCTTGAAGAGCGCATACAGACGCAGCAGCGTCAGATTGCCCGGACGCTCGGGCAACTGCTTCACGTCCTGCTGGGCTTGTTCGAACTGGGAGTTGATATCGGTCATGGCGGTTTGGCCCGCGTGGCGGGGGTAGATGAGATCCGCTGAAAATCATAACAATTGACCGCCGCCGCGGGGCCGAGGCCTTATTCCAAACCGGGCGGCCGCGAAGGGGGCAGCGTGGTCGCGCAAACCACCATTCACGCGCACCGCGCCGATTACAATACGGTCCATGACTCAAACAGTGCTCCTTGCAATCGATACTTCGACCGAATTCTGTTCGGCGGCGCTCATGTCCGCGTCCGTCGATGCCGCCGGTCAGCCCAACGCCGAACCGCGCGTCTGGGTTCGTCACGAACAAACCGGCGCGGTGTCCAGTACCCGCCTGCTGCCGGCGATCCGCGAACTGTTCGACGAAGCCGGCCTCACGTTGGCGGACTGCGACGCGATCGCGTTCGGCTCGGGTCCGGGTTCGTTCACCGGACTGCGTACGGCGACCGGTGTCGCCCAAGGCCTCGCGTTCGGCCTGAACCTGCCGGTCGTACCGATCGGCACGCTGCTCGCGTGCGCGGAGAGCGCCCGCCTGCGCGATCCGTCGACGACGCGCGTGCTCGCCGCGCTCGACGCGCGCATGGACGAAATCTACTGGGCCGACTATGCGTGGGACGACGCGCAACACGAATGGCGCGCCGTTCAGACGGCGTCGCTCGATGCGCCCGAGCGGATCGTGTTGCCCGACGTACCCTTCACACTCGCCGGCAACGCGGCCGCCGCGTTCGGCGAGCGGTTGCCGGCGGTCGCGGCCGCGCGAAGCGTCGATGGCGAGGCGTTGCCGCATGCGTTGCCGCTCGCGTACGCGGCGCTGCGCGCGTTTCATGCGGGTCGCACGGTACCAGCCGATCAGGCCGCGCCCGAGTACGTCCGCGACAAGGTCGCGCAGACGACCGCCGAGCGCATGGCCGACAAAGCGGCGAAATCAGCCAAAGCGGCTCATAGCGCCGGGCAGTCCGCACAGAGTGCGCCCAACGGCGCGGCTGGCCAGCCGTCCCACGACGAGGCGCGCCCATGAGCGGCGTGTTGCTCACGGACCGCTACATGTCGCCGATGACCGAAAGCGACCTGGACGAAGTCGCCGCGATCGAGAAGCTAGCGTATGAGTTTCCGTGGAGTCGCGGCAACTTCGGCGACTCGCTGCGCAACGGCTATTTCGGCGTCTGTCTGCGTCACGTGACGGGCACTTTGATCGGCTATTGCGTGCTGATGCCGGTCGTCGATGAAATGCATCTGCTGAATCTTTGCGTCGCACCGCAAGCGCAAGGCGCCGGCGCGGGCCTCGCGCTCCTGCGCGAGGCGGTGCGCATCACGCACGCGGAGAAGCTCGAGGGGCTGCTGCTCGAAGTGCGGCCGTCGAATCATCGGGCGATCCGTTTATACGAGCGCTTTGGCTTCGCATCGATCGGCCGGCGCAAAAATTATTATCCGGCGCGGCATCGCGCCCGGGAGGACGCGATCGTGATGCGTCTGTCGTTCGGCACGGAGGGCGAGGATGGCGCTGCATGAATCGGTGCTCGAAGAATTTGGACTCGCGCCGTTGTGGGTGCGTCGCGGACTCACCGCGCGGGAGGCGGAGGCCGGGCAGGGTGATGCGTCGCAGTCGCTGCGGGAACACGCAAACGACGAGCGTCGCGCGGAACCGGCGCCGCAGATCGCGCGCGAACCGCTGCGCGCATCCGCCGACGCGCAGCCGCAGCAAGCGACGCGTGAATCCGCACCGCGCTTCGACGAAACCGCCGCACGCCGCGAGCCATTGCAACCGCAACCCGACTTTTCAGTCCCGCCGACTTTCGACGCCCCACCCGACGACGACTTCGCGTGGTTCGACGATCCAACCGCATCGGCCCCCGCACCCGCCGAAGCACGCCGCGACGCGCCCGCTCTGCCGGCTATCCACACGCTCGATTGGGAGGCGCTCGCCGAGCGCGTCGCCGGATGCGAGGCCTGCCGGCTGTGCGAAAAGCGCACGAACACGGTGTTCGGCGTCGGCGATCGCGAGGCCGACTGGATGCTGATCGGTGAAGCGCCCGGCGAGAACGAAGACCGTCAAGGCGAACCGTTCGTCGGCCAGGCCGGCAAGCTCCTCGACAACATGCTGCATTCGCTCGCGCTCGCGCGCGGCACCAACGTCTATATCGCGAACGTGATCAAGTGCCGGCCGCCTGGCAACCGCAATCCGCAGCCAGATGAGGTCGCGCGTTGCGAACCTTATCTGCAGCGCCAGGTGTCGCTCGTGAAGCCGAAGCTGATCGTCGCGCTCGGCCGGTTCGCCGCGCAAAGTCTGCTGAAGACCGAGGCGAGCATTTCGTCGCTGCGCGGCCGCGTGCATGCGTACGAGGGTGTACCGGTGATCGTCACCTATCATCCGGCCTATCTGCTGCGTAGCCTGCCCGACAAGGCCAAGGCATGGACGGACCTGTGCCTTGCGCGCGCCACGTGGCTCGCGAACGGCGGCGCGCCGTCGAACGAATCAAAGTGACGATCCCCGAGGGACCGGCGGCGCGCGTGCCCGCCGCGTCTGTCAGCCGCGCGGCGCTTCTCGATACGTTGCTGGGTTTGCGTGACGATGCTTCAGTCGATGCGCTGCGCGATCCCGCCGTCCGCGATCTCGCCTGGCTGCTGCTGAGTCCCGATCTGTTGCGCCCTCAGCCTCCCGCGGGCGCGCTCGCCGATCCATTCGACACACCGCAGGAATTACAGGCCACGCTCGACTGGCTGCACGCGCTCGATGCCACTCCAGAACCTCTGCATCAGGATCTCGCGGCAACGCGCATCACTCGTCTTGGCCGCTACGCCGAACGCCTGCTGGGCTTTTTCCTTCGTCATGGGCCGGGCACGCAACTTATCGCAGCGGGTGTGCCGCTACGGCACGCGGGCCGCACGCTCGGTGAATGCGATTTCCTCGTGCGCACACGCGAGGGCGCGCGACTGCATTGGGAACTCGCAGTGAAGTGCTATCTGCATGCGGGCGATCCGAATGGGGCAGAGGCGGCGAGTCTCGCCGATTATGTCGGCCCCAATCTGAAGGACCGCTTCGATCTGAAGCTCGCGCATCTTCTCGATCATCAGTTGCCGCTCAGCGCACGCGACGAATTTGCATCGACGGGCTATACGGGCGCGTGGACGCCGCAGATGTTCGTCAAAGGCTGGCTGTTTTACCGGCATGGCACCACGCCCGCCGATCCTGCCGAACTCGATCCCGCGCATGGCCGCGGCTGGTGGGTTACGCATCGCGACTGGCCGGCTTTCGAGTGCGCGCACACGCACAAGTGGCGGCTGTTGCCGCGGCTCGAATGGCTCGCGCCGCAGTATCGAATGCAAGCCGGCGCGGACGACTCGAGCTATGTCGACGCAACCGCGCTCGCCGCTCGAATCTCACCGCAATACGGCCCGACGATGGTTGCCGGATTCATCGAAGACAACACGGGACGTCTGCTCGAGCGCTCGCGCGGCTTTATCGTGCCCGACGACTGGCCCGAACACGCGCGGCGTTACGCGAAGCAATAGCGTCGCTCACCACCAGCGATGAAAGTGATGCACCGGCCCCACGCCGTGGCCGACGGCGAGCCGCTCGCTCGCCTGCAGCGCACCGGTTAGATAAACCTTCGCATCGGCCACGGCGCTAGCGAGATCGTCGCGCTGCGGAATCAACGCCGTGATCGCTGACGACAACGTGCAGCCAGTTCCATGCGTGTTCTTCACCGGCACGCGCGGACCGCCGAGACGCAACGTGCCGCTTTCCTGCACGAGCCAGTCGGGGCTATCGGTCGCGCTCAGATGGCCGCCCTTCATCAGCACCGCGCGCGCGCCGAGCCCACGCAGCGCTTCGCCTTGCTCGACCATGCCGGCTTCGCCGGTGGCGGGCTGCGTGCCGAGCAACGCGGCCGCTTCCGGCAAATTCGGCGTCAGCAGATCGGCGAGCGGCAGCAGTTCGTCGCGTACCACCGCGACCGCATCGGGCAGCAATAGCGCGTGATTGCTCTTCGAGATCATCACCGTGTCGAGCACGATGTGTTTGGGCCGGTGACGGCGCAGCGCGTCGGCGACCGCGCGCGCGATCGGCGCGTTCGCGAGCATGCCGATCTTCACCGCGTCGATGCGGATGTCGTCGAACACCGCGTCGAGCTGCGCGGTGATGAACCCTGGGTCCGGCGCGTGGATCGCGGTCACGCCGCGCGTGTTCTGCGCGGTCAGCGCGGTGATCACGCTCGCGCCATAGGCGCCGAGCGCGGAGAAGGCCTTCAGATCGGCCTGGATGCCGGCGCCGCCGCCGGAATCGGAACCGGCGATCGTCAGCACATTGGGAATCGTTTGAGTCATGGTCGAGCGAGGAAGAAGAAGGGCGCGCTCGTGCGTGTCGCGGCCGGCCCGGCGCGGTTGATCAGTGCTTGGCTTCGCCGATCAGCGCGACCGAATCGAACGCGCGCTGGTTCGCCTGGTGGCGTCGCATCACGAGCCACATCATCACGCACACGAAGGTGCCGAACAGCACGATCACGACGGTAACCGGCACGTCGAGCCACACGAGCACCGCGTACAGGCACAGCATCACGAGCACGGACAGATTCTCGTTGAAGTTCTGCACGGCGATCGAATGGCCCGCCGACAGCAGCACGTGCCCCCGATGCTGCAGCAGCGCATTCATCGGCACGACGAAAAAGCCCGACAGGCCGCCCACGAACATCAGGAAGATATACGCGAAGATCAGATAGCCCGACACGTGCATGCGGCCGAAATAAATGCCCCAGTGCGGGGGAAACAGATCGCGCGTGTAGAACGCCATCAGCATCACGGAGATACCCATCATGATGCCGACCGGCAAGACCGACAGCGACTTCTTCAACGGCACACGCGAAGCCGCAAAAATCGCGCCGCCCGCGACGCCCACCGCGACCACCGCCTGCAGGATCGCCGCCTCTGACAGCGACATGCCCAACGACACCTCGGCCCATTTCAGCACGATGAATTGCAGCGTCGCGCCCGCGCCCCAGAACAGCGTCGTCACGGCGAGCGAAATCTGTCCGAGCTTGTCACGCCACAGCACGAGAAAGCAGTCGGCGAAATCGGTGATCAGACGGATCGGACCGTGTTCCTGGCGCGGATAGCGCGCGCCGGTGTCGGGAATGCGCAGATTGAATAGCGCGGCGACCACGTAAATGCCCATGATCACCAGCATCGCGGCTTCCGCAGGCGTGTTCACGGTGGGGACGTGCCATTTGAGAATCGGCGCGGCGATGTGCGGGCTGATCAGCGCGCCGCCGAGGACCGTGCCGAGAATGATCGAGCCGACCGTGGTGCCTTCGATCCAGCCGTTCGCGGCGACCAGCCGGTCAGGCGGCAACAGTTCGGTGAGAATGCCGTATTTGGCAGGCGAGTAGGCCGCCGCGCCGAAGCCGACGATGCCGTACGCAATCAGCGGATGCGCGCCGACCAGCATCGTGATGCAGCCGACCACCTTGATCGTATTGGTGATGAACATCACGCGTCCTTTCGGACGGGAGTCGGCGAATGCGCCGACGAAGGCGGCAAGGACGACGTACGACAGCACAAAAAACAGCTTGAGCAGCGGCGTCATCCAGTTCGGAGCATGAAGGTCTTTCAGCAGTGCGATAGCGGCGATCAGAAGCGCATTGTCGGCCAGCGACGAAAAAAACTGCGCGGCCATGATGGTGTAAAAGCCTTTTTTCATCTGATGCGATGCTGTCCTCGCTGCGGTCCGTCCGCCCCGGCCGTTTGTTATGCGTCCGGGCTTATGCCGATCGAAATGGGTTGTGCGCACGGCTTTATATCATGAAAATAGATGGATTCAGACTAGCAGAATCCTTGATCGCACCGCCCAGCGGGCCGCAGAGCGCTGAAAACGCCTTGTAAGCCGCTGATTCGCAAGTGTCTTTTCGAAAAAATCCCATGCCGCGCCCCCTTTCCGCCACGATTCATACCGCTGCTCTCGCCAATAACCTCGCTGTCGCGCGGCGCTATGCGCCGAAATCGAAAATCTGGGCCGTCGTCAAGGCTAATGCCTACGGGCATGGCCTCGCGCGCGTGTTTCCCGGATTGCGCGCGACGGACGGCTTTGGGTTGCTGGACCTCGAAGAAGCGGTGAAGTTGCGTGAATTGGGCTGGGCAGGCCCAATTCTTCTGCTGGAAGGCTTTTTTCGGCCGACCGACATCGACGTAATCGACCGCTACAGCTTGACCACGGCGCTGCATTCCGACGAGCAGCTGCGCATGCTCGAAATGGCGCGCCTGTCGAAACCGGTCAATATCCAGTTGAAGATGAACACCGGCATGAACCGGCTCGGCTATACGGTCGAAAAATTCCGTGCCGCATGGGAGCGCGCGCGCGCCTGCCCAGGGGTCGGCCAGATCACGTTGATGACGCATTTTTCCGATGCCGATGGCGAGCGCGGCATTGCTCATCAGATGGATGCGTTCGAGCGCGGCGCGCAGGGCATCGCCGGTGCGCGCAGCCTGTCGAATTCGGCCGCGACGCTGTGGCATCCGGAAGCGCATTTCGACTGGGTGCGTCCCGGCATCATCCTGTACGGCGCGTCGCCGTCCGGCGTGACGGCCGCGATCGACGGCACCGGCCTGCAGCCCGCGATGACGCTCGCGTCGGAACTGATCGCCGTGCAAACGCTCCGCGAAGGCAGTTCGGTCGGCTATGGGTCGACGTTCACCGCGCGCGGGCCGATGCGCATCGGCGTGGTCGCCTGCGGTTACGCGGATGGCTATCCGCGCGTCGCGCCCGAAGGCACGCCGGTGATCGTCGATGGCGTGCGCACGCGAATCGTTGGACGTGTGTCGATGGACATGCTGACCGTCGACCTGACCCCGGTGCCGACCGCCAACGTCGGCTCGCGCGTGGAACTGTGGGGTACCGCGCTGCCGATCGACGACGTCGCGCAGGCCTGCGGCACGATCGGCTACGAGCTGATGTGCGCGGTCGCGCCGCGTGTGCCGGTTCGGGCGGAGTAACGCGTGGCGAAAGCGAAGACGTTGTACATCTGCGGCGAATGCGGCGGACAGTCGTCGAAGTGGTCCGGTCAATGCCCGTCCTGCCAGGCGTGGAACACGCTCGTCGAATCGGTCGCCGAGGCGCCGTCCGGTCACCGTTTCCAGTCGCTTGCGAAGAGCACACCAGTGCGGCGCCTCGCCGACATCGACGCGTCGGACGTGCCACGCTTTTCCACCGGCGTCAGCGAATTCGACCGCGTGCTCGGCGGCGGCCTCGTGCCGGGCGGCGTGGTGTTGATCGGCGGCGATCCGGGCATCGGTAAATCGACGCTGCTGTTGCAGTCGCTCGCGGAAATCGCCGCGGACAAGCGCGCGCTCTATATCAGCGGCGAAGAATCGGGCGCGCAGATCGCGTTGCGCGCGCAACGGCTCGCACTGCTCGAACCCGGCTCGAAGGCGAGCGAACTGCAATTGCTCGCGGAAATCCAGCTCGAGAAGATTCAGGCGACGATCACCGAGCAACGGCCCGAAGTCGCCGTGATCGATTCGATCCAGACCGTCTATTCGGATGCTTTGACATCGGCACCGGGCTCGGTTGCGCAAGTGCGCGAGTGCGCCGCGCAACTCACGCGCATCGCCAAGCAGTCGGGCACCACGATCATCATGGTCGGGCACGTGACGAAAGAGGGCGCGCTTGCGGGGCCGCGCGTGCTCGAACATATCGTCGATACGGTGCTGTATTTCGAGGGGGATACGCACTCGTCGTACCGTCTCGTGCGCGCGATCAAGAACCGCTTCGGCGCGGTCAACGAGCTCGGCGTGTTCGCGATGACCGAGCGTGGTTTGCGCGGCGTCGCGAATCCGTCGGCATTGTTTTTGTCGCAGCACGAGCAGTCGGTGCCGGGTTCGTGCGTGCTCGTCACGCAGGAGGGCACCCGGCCGTTGCTTGTCGAAGTGCAGGCGCTCGTCGATTCGGCCAACGCGCCGAATCCGCGCCGCCTCGCGGTCGGCCTCGAACAGAACCGGCTCGCGATGCTGCTCGCGGTGCTGCATCGGCACGCGGGCATCGCCTGTTTCGATCAGGACGTGTTCCTGAACGCGGTGGGCGGCGTGAAGATCTCCGAGCCCGCCGCCGACCTCTCGGTACTGCTCGCGATTCATTCGTCGATGCGCAACAAGCCGCTGCCGAAAGGGCTCGTCGTGTTCGGCGAAGTCGGCCTCGCCGGCGAAATCCGGCCATCGCCGCGCGGTCAGGAACGCCTGAAGGAAGCGGCCAAGCTCGGCTTCTCGGTGGCGGTGATTCCGAAGGCCAATGCACCGAAGCAGCCGATCGAAGGCTTACAGGTCGTTGCGGTCGAACGGATCGAACAGGCCATCGACCGCGTCCGCTCGCTCGAATAGACGGAGCCGGGACGGCTCGCCGGTACTTTGTGCGCTTGCGGTCCCGTAATGCCCTGTAAATATCGCCATATTGGCTGTAACCTGGCCGCCATACCTTTTTCCTAAGCTGCAATGATATGCATCCCTTCTGATGCTCGAAAAAGGATCGCGCTTTGAAACAGTCACATGAAACCGCTGCCGACCAGCACATCCAGGTGCGCGGCTGCCGGGTCTCCGCACCGATTCATCAGCCTTGGGGCGGCGCTTGCCGAATCGTCGAGTGGATCGACACCGCCGGGCAGATCTCGCGGCGGGTGGTGGCCGAAGACGTGACAGCCGCCGAAGTGCGCGCCACGATCAGCCGCCATGTGGAAGGTCGCAAGCACTTGCTGTACGACGACGAGAAATCGCCGCGTCAAACGTTGCCGCGACAGACGGCGACGCGGCGTTGACGGTGGCGGTTCAGGCCCCGTCGTCGTCTGAGTCGGCGGCGCTCGCGGCCACCGCCGCATACGCGTGCGGATTGAACAGCGGATGCTGCGCCGCTTCAGCGGGCGTGAGCACCGGCGACACGCAGCAATCGAGCGATTCCAACGATTCCACCCATTCGCCGAGCGTGCGCGTCGCGATCACCTCAGCGAGTTCCCGGATGAGCGCCAAGGCATCGGGACCGCCGATCGCCTGCCCCAGGCTCCAGTGACGCGTCGCCCATTCGGGCCGGTCGAGCGCCATGCACAGCGTTTCCCAGAACTTCAATTCGAGCGCGCCGACCGCGAGCCAGCGCTCATCGCTCGTGCGGTACAGGTTGTAGCAGGGCACGCCGCCATTCAACAGACCACTGCCCGCGGCGGGCGCCGCCCCTTCGTTGAGCAGCGAGACCTGCGCGACGAAGTTGTGCGCATAGCTCGTGTGTGTCATCGATACATCGACGAAGCGGCCCGCGCCGCCTCGCGCGACATGCCAGAGCGCGGCGAGAATCTGCGTGACCGCGCTCAAGGCGCCACCGAGCAGATCGGCGATCTGGAAGTTCGGCAGGATCGGCGCACCGTCGCGGCTTGCCAGTTGATCGAGCACGCCCGCATAGCCGATGTAGTTCAGGTCGTGACCGGCATGGTCCGCGAATGGACCGCTTGCGCCATATCCGCTGATCGCGCAATAGACGAGCCGCGGATTGGCTGCGCTGAGCGTCGCGTAACCCAGGCCGAGTCGCTCCATCACGCCGGGCCGGGAGCTCTCGATCAGAACGTCGGCTTCGGCCGCGAGCGCGCGCAGCACGTTGCGTCCCGCTTCCGATTTGAGGTCGAGGCGCGTCTCGCGCTTGCCGCGATTGACCATCCGGTAGAACGCACCGGGCCGGCCCGCGACACGATCGCTCGACGATTGCATCATCGTGCGCGTCGGGTCGCCCGCGCCGGGCGCCTCGATCTTCAGCACATCGGCGCCGAGTTCGGCGAGACGCAGCGCGGCCGCCGGCCCCGGCAAGAGGCGCGTGAGGTCGAGCACGCGGAGTCCTTGCAACGGTGGCGGCACCTCGGTTGCCGTTGCAGCTGCGGGTCCAGACACCGATGACGCGGACGACGAGTTCGCAAGTGACAAAACCAAGCTCCCGTGGATGCCGGCGCGGCCCGGCCGTTGCGTGCCGCTAGCCGATCTGTTCGAGTTCCTCGTGCGTCTCGAGCCATTCGGCTTCGAGCGTATCGAGGCGCGCGTTCACGTCTGCCTGACGGCGGATCGCCTCCGTCAGTTTGCTCTTCTGCTCCGGCTCGTAACTCGCGGGATCGGCGACGAATGTATCTAGCGTCGTCTTCTCCGCGTTGAGCGCGTCCATTTCCTTTTCGATCTTCGCGATACGGCTTTGCAGCGGCTTTTTCAGATGCGCGAGCTTCTGCCGCGTTTCCGCTTCGAGGCGACGCTGCTCCTTGCGATTGACGTTGCTGTCGCCATTTGCCGCGCCGCTGGACGCTGCGTCCGACGCACCGGAAGCATTCGCCTTCAACGCCGCGCGCTGCTCGGCCGCATGCTGCAGCAGCCAGTCGCGATAGTCGTCGAGATCGCCGTCGAATTCCTGCAGACGATGCTTCGCGACCAGCATGAACTGATCGGTCGTCGCGCGCAGCAGATGGCGGTCGTGCGACACCAGAATCAGCGTGCCTTCGAATTGCGCGAGCGCCATCGTCAGCGCGTGGCGCGTTTCGAGATCGAGGTGGTTGGTCGGCTCGTCGAGCAGCAGCAGGTTCGGCTTCTGCCAGATGATCAGCGCGAGCGCGAGGCGTGCCTTCTCGCCGCCCGAGAACGGCGCGATCTTCGCGGTCGCCATGTCGCCGGAAAAGTTGAAGCTGCCGAGGAAGTCGCGCAGTTCCTGCTCGCGCGTATCGGGCGCGAGACGCGCGAGGTGCTGCAACGGCGTGTCGTCCGGGCGCAGCGTTTCGAGCTGATGCTGCGCGAAGTAGCCGATGCGCAAACCCTTGCCTTCGCGCACGTGGCCGGAGAGCGGTTCGAGCGTGCCCGCGAGCGTCTTGATCAGCGTCGACTTGCCCTGGCCGTTCGCACCGAGCAGGCCGATGCGCTGACCGTTCTGGATCGACAGCATCACGCGCTCGACGATCGGAATCTCGCTGCCGTCTTCGGCGTGATAGCCACAGCGCACGTCTTCCATCACCATCATCGGATTCGGCGCGGAGTCGGGCGTACGGAACTCGAACGTGAACGGCGATGCGACGTGCGCGGGCGCGATCAGCTCCATCTTCTCGAGCGCCTTCACCCGGCTTTGCGCCTGACGCGCCTTGGTGGCCTGTGCCTTGAAGCGGTTGATGTAGCTCTGCAGATGCGCGACCGTGCGCTGCTGCTTTTCGTACGCGCTCTGTTGCAGCGCGATCTGCTGCGCGCGCAGCACTTCGAATTCCGAGTAGTTGCCGCCGTAGCGCTTGATCTGCTGGTTCTCGAGATGCAGCGTGACATTGCAGACGGAATCGAGAAACTCGCGGTCGTGCGAGATCACGATCAGCGTGCCGGCATAGCGATTGAGCCAGTCTTCGAGCCACACGATCGCGTCGAGGTCGAGGTGGTTGGTCGGTTCGTCGAGCAGCAGCAGGTCGGAGCGGCACATCAGCGCCTGCGCGAGATTCAGCCGCATGCGCCAGCCGCCCGAGAAGCTCGTGACCGGCTCACGGGTCTGGTCGAGCGTGAAGCCGAGGCCGAGCAGCAACGCTTCGGCGCGAGCCGGCGCGGTGTAGCCGTCGGCGTCGGCGAACGCGGCGTGGGCTTCGGCTTCGGCCGCGCCGTCGTGCGCCGCGGAGGCCGAAGCGATGCGCGCCTCGATGTCGCGCAGCGCGGCGTCGCCGTCGAGCGTGTAGGCGAGGGCGGTTTTGTCGACGGCGGGGGTTTCCTGCGCGACGTGGGCGATGCGCCAGGTCGGCGGGATCGAGAAATCGCCGCCGTCCGCATGCAGCTCGCCGCGCAGCACGGCGAACAGCGTTGACTTGCCCGCGCCGTTCGCCCCGACGAGGCCGGCTTTTTCACCGGGGTTCAACGTGAACGTGGTGTTGTCGAAAAGCGGCTTGGTGCCGCGCGCGAGGCTGAACTGATTGAAGCGGATCACGACGTGGCCGGCTGAAGAAAACCGCTATTTTAGACTGCCCGGCGGGTTGCCGGGCGCACGGCGCCGATCGCCCGGCTGTCACATCGAGCGCAGCCGCCATCGGCCATTCGGTTGACTGTATCGGCAGCGCTTTTGGCATAGACTGACGGCTTTCACGGGAGGGCACATGACATCGATCTATTCGTTTTCGGCACGCACGCTCGGCGGCGAGGAAGCGAGTCTCGCGAAGTACCAAGGCAAGGTGATGCTGATTGTCAATACCGCGAGCGAATGCGGGTTCACGCCGCAGTACGCGGGCTTGCAGAAGCTGTACGACGCCTATGCGGCGCGCGGGCTCGCGGTGCTCGGCTTTCCGTGCAATCAGTTCGGCAAGCAGGAGCCGGGCGACGCCGCGCAGATCGGCAGCTTCTGCGAGAAGAACTACGGCGTGACGTTCCCGATGTTCGACAAGATCGACGTGAACGGCCCGAACGCGCACCCGCTGTTCCGTTACCTGACGATCGAAGCGCCGGGGCTGCTCGGCCTCGAGGCGATCAAGTGGAATTTCACGAAGTTTCTGATTGGCCGCGACGGCAACGTGGTCAAGCGCTATGCGCCGCTGACGAAGCCCGAGGCGATCACCGAGGATATCGAAGCGCTGCTGTAACAGGAGCGCTTTTACAGGATCGGCGAAAAGAGCCGCGCGACGTGCATCAGCATGCGTCGCAGCGCGTTCGCCTTGCGGTACTCGTCGCGATCGATTTCACGCGACTCGGCGAAGTCGTCGAGCAGCATCGTTTCGACTTCGAGCGCGAAGCCGCGGTCGACGGTCAGCACCATGATCTCGAAGTTCAGACGGAACGAACGGTTGTCGAGATTGGCGCTGCCGATCGCGGCCGCGCTGCTGTCGATCAGCACGACCTTCTGGTGCAGGAAACCCGGCTGATAGCGGAAGATGCGAATGCCTGCGCGCAGCGAGTCGTATGCGTATAGCTTCGACGCCTCGAACACCACGCGGTGATCGCGCCGGCTCGGAATCAGGATGCGCACGTCGACGCCGCGCAGCGCCGCGAGCCGCAGCGCGGCGAACACCGCCTCGTCGGGCACGAGGTAGGGCGTCGTGATCCAGATCCGTTCGCGCGCCGCGTTGATCGCTTCGACGAAAAACAGCGAGCAGGTCTCCTGTTTGTCGGCCGGGCCGCTCGGCAGCACGATGCAGTGCATGTTGTTCGCGGGGCGTTCGATGGTGTCGCGGGCGTCGTGCTGTTCGACGGATGGGACGGCTGATTCAGCGGCCGGCAGGTCGAACTCGGGCAACTGCTGCGTGGCCCAGTACCAGTCCTCGATAAAAACGAACTGGATGCTGGCGACCGCCGGGCCGCGCACCTCGATGTGCGTATCGCGCCACGGCGACAGCGGCGGCTTCGCGCCCAGATATTCGACGCCTACGTTGTGACCGCCAATAAACGCGCGCTCGCCGTCGACCGCCACGATCTTGCGGTGATTGCGGAAGTTCAGTTGCAGACGGTTGACGAAGCGGCGGTTCGTCGCGAACGGCTGCATCTCGATGCCGGCCGCGCGCAGTGCCGCGACGTAGCGGTGCGGCAGATCGAAGCTGCCGATGCTGTCATACAGAAAGTACACGCGCACGCCTTGTTGCGCTTTCGCGATCAGCGCGTCTTTCAGCATGTCGCCGAGCGCGTCGGCGCGCACGATGAAGAACTGCACGATTACATAGCGGCGCGCGTTCTGGATCGCGTCGAAGATCGCCTCGAAAGTCGCCGTGCCGTTGATCAGTGTGCGCACGGTATTGCCGGGCAGGAACGGCATGCCGCCGAGGCGCGTCAGCGACTGCACGAGCCGCGAGCCGAGCTGCTGCGTCGGCAGCCCGGCCGACGACGCGTGCGTGTCCCACACCTGCGGATGCGCGCGTGTGCGCAGCAGCTCGTTCTCGACGCGGCGCGCGTCCGCGTAGCCGGCGAACTTGCTGCGGCCAAGGAACAGGTAGGGCACGAGCGTCAGATAAGGCATCGCGACGAGCGACACGGCCCACGCGATCGCCCCTTGCGAGGTGCGGGTATGGAGGATCGCGTGAGCAGCCGCGATGATGCCGAGAATGTGGGCAAGGAGAACCAGCGGGCCGACGTGAAGCAGGTCGAATGTCATAAGCTCGCGAACAGTTGGCGAAGCGCCGTGATTCAGGAAACGGAGGCGGGCACAGGCTCGCTTCGTGGTCTGCGGCGAACGCGTCGGGCAACGAATTCAGACTGCGGCTGCGGCGCCTGGGAAAGCGCCAAAAACGGGCTAAAAACCCGCGCTAAAAAATAGCGCAAAAACTCGTACGAAGAAACCGTGTGTGCTGCGGCGCGCGGCGCGCGCGTCACTTGCGAAATCCGCTGCAAGCGGCGCCGCGCACGTCGCGCAATCAAACGGACAGCACGCCGCACTCAGACCGGCAAGTCGCTGGCCTGAATCAGGAACACGTTGTCGTCGCCGGCGCTGGTGGACAGCCACACGAGGTCCAGACCGCCGAACGCCGCTTCGACGTGCTCGCGTTCGTTGCCGATCTCGATGACGAGTACGCCGTCTTCGGTCAGCCAGTTGCGCGCGTCGGCAATGATCCGGCGCACGATGTCCATGCCGTCCGCGCCACCCGCGAGTGCCATCTCCGGCTCGTGCTTGTATTCGGCCGGCAACTCCTGCATCGACTTCGCGTTCACGTACGGCGGGTTGCTGATGATCACGTCGTAGCGGCGCTCGGCGAGCGGCGCGTACAGATCGCCTTCGAACAGCGCGATGCGGTCGTCGAGGTGGTAGTCGAGCACGTTGCGCGTCGCGACTTCGAGTGCGGGCGCGGACAGATCGACCGCGTCGACGTCGGCGTTCGGGAACGCGTGGGCGGCGAGGATCGCGAGACAACCAGAGCCGGTGCACAGCTCGAGCACCGCGCCGACCTGCTCGGGGTCCTCGACGTACGGCTGCAGGCCGTCCTGCAGCAGCTCGCCGATGAACGAGCGAGGCACGATCACGCGCTCGTCGACGTAAAAGTGATAGCCGTGCATCCACGCTTCCTGCGTGATGTACGCGGCCGGCACGCGTTCGGCCGCGCGTCGCTCGATCACGTTCAGCACCGCCTCGATTTCGGCCGTGGTCAGGCGCGCATCGAGAAACGGCTCGAGCAGGTCGAGCGGCAGGTGCAGCGTGTGCAGAATCAGATAGGCGGCTTCGTCGTAGGCATTGGCCGAGCCGTGGCCGAAAGACAGCTTGGCCTCGCTAAAACGCGACACTGCATAACGCAGCAGGTCGCGGACGGTGCAAAAAGGAAGCGTCATCGCAAGGTTCCTGGTTATGCGATCAGTTGTTCGAGCACGCGGCGATACACGTTCTTCAGCGGCTCGATATGGGCGACTTCGATATGTTCGTCGATCTTGTGGATGCTCGCGTTAAGCGGACCGAACTCGATCACCTGCTTGCAGATGCGCGCGATGAAGCGGCCGTCCGACGTGCCGCCGGTGGTCGACAGCTCGGTGTCGACGCCGGTCTCGTCCTTGATCGCTTGTGCGAGCGCGCTCGACAGCTCGCCGCGCGGGGTGAGAAACGGCAGGCCGCTCACGGTCCAATGCAGTTCGTATTCGAGGCCGTGTTTGTCGAGAATCGCATGCACGCGCTTTTGCAGTCCTTCGACGGTGCTCGCGGTCGAGAAGCGGAAGTTGAACATCACGTCCGCATGGCCGGGGATCACGTTGGTCGCGCCGGCGCCGCTGTGGATGTTCGACACCTGCCAGGTGGTCGGCGGGAAATATTCGTTGCCATCGTCCCAGCGCTCGGCAACGAGCTCGGCGAGCGCTGGCGCGAGCAGGTGCACCGGATTCTTCGCCAGATGCGGATAAGCGATATGGCCTTGCACGCCCTTGACGACCAGCTTGCCCGACATCGACCCGCGCCGGCCGTTCTTGACCATGTCGCCGAACCGCTCGCTCGACGTCGGCTCGCCCACGATGCAGTAGTCCATGCGCTCACCGCGCTCCTGCAATGCTTCGACGACCTTGACGGTGCCGTCGGTGGCGGGACCTTCCTCGTCGCTCGTGATCAGGAACGCGATCGAGCCGCGGTGCCGAGGGTTGGCCGCGACGAACTCCTCGCTCGCGACGACGAAGCCGGCGATCGACGCCTTCATGTCCGCCGCGCCGCGGCCGTACAGCTTGCCGTCGCGCTGGGTCGGCTCGAACGGCGCCGAGCGCCATTGTTCGAGCGGGCCGGTCGGCACCACGTCGGTGTGACCGGCGAACGCGAGCAGCTTGCCCGCGGTGCCGTCGACGCCGCGTTTTACGGCCCACAGGTTGGTCACACCGTTGGATTCGATCGTCTCGTGTTCGAAGCCGAGCGCGGCCAAGCGCTCGATCAACAGACGCTGGCAATGCTGGTCGTCGGGCGTCACGGACGCGCGCGCGATCAGTTGTTCGGTAAGGGCGAGGGTGCCGGACATGGATTCAGTACAAGCCACTTTGAAATGAAAAAATGCCGGCTCGCGGTGAGCCACCGCAGCCGGCAACAGCCTTTGAACGACGCGGCGCGAGGCCGCGCGTCTCACTGCCTTGTGCCTGAGTCTGGCGCTCAGGCAAACAGCGCCGCGTAGTCGTCGGCGGAAAAACCGAGCGACTTCACGCGCCCGTTCACGACCAGCACCGGCCGCTTGATCACCGACGGCTTGTGGATCATCAGTGCGATCGCGCCCGGCTGCGTTTCAGCGGCCGCCTTCATGTCGTCGGACAGCGCGCGCCACGTCGTGCCGCGGCGGTTCAGCAGCGCGTCGAGCTTGACGTCCTTGAGCCAGTCCTGCACGAGCGGCTCGGTCACGCCGGCCTTCTTGAAGTCGTGAAACTCGAACTCGACGCCGTGCTCTTCGAGCCACACACGTGCCTTCTTCACGGTGTCGCAGTTCGGAATGCCATAGACGACGGTTTTGGTGCCGCGCGCCATCAGTCGCCTCGCAGCAACTCGTTCAGGCCGACCTTTGCGCGCGTTTTCGCGTCGACCTTCTTGACGATGACCGCGCAGTACAGGCTGTGCGTGCCGTCCTTCGACGGCAGGTTGCCCGCCACCACGACCGAGCCCGCCGGAATGCGGCCGTACGTGACTTCGCCGGTTTCGCGGTCGTAAATCTTGGTGCTCTGCCCGAGGTAGACGCCCATCGAGATCACCGAGTTTTCCTCGACGATCACGCCTTCGACGACTTCCGAGCGCGCGCCGATGAAGCAGTTGTCTTCGATGATGACGGGGTTCGCCTGCAGCGGCTCCAGCACGCCGCCGATGCCGACGCCGCCCGACAGGTGCACGTTCTTGCCGATCTGCGCGCACGAGCCGACGGTGGCCCACGTGTCGACCATCGTGCCTTCGTCGACGTATGCGCCGATGTTGGTGTACGACGGCATCAGCACGACATTCTTCGCGATGAACGAGCCGCGGCGCGCGATCGCGGGCGGCACCACGCGGAAGCCGCCGGCGGCGAAGTCTTCAGCGGTGTAGTTGGCGAACTTCGACGGCACCTTGTCGTAGAACTGGCTGTAGCCGCCGGCCGGCATCGGCGCGTTGTCTTCCAGACGGAACGACAGCAGCACGGCCTTCTTCAGCCACTGGTTGACGACCCAGTCGCCGTCCTTCTTTTCGGCGACGCGCAGCGCGCCCTTATCGAGTTGCTCGATCGCGTGGGCGACGGCTTCGCGCACTTCGGCCGGCGCGGCTTTCGGCGACAGCTCGGCGCGGTTGTCCCAGGCGGTATCGATGATGCTCTGAAGTTGTTGCGACATATGCGTGATTTTATGAAGGGTTGAAGTCTGGAGACGGGGATGCGGTGCGGCTCGGATGCGGCTCAAGCCGCAGCGAGAGATCGGCAGAATTCGACGATCCGCTGCGCGCCTGCCGTGCATTCGTCGACATCGGCGACGAGCGCGAGGCGCACGAAATTGCGGCCGGGGTTCACGCCGTGCGCGGTGCGCGCGAGGAACGAGCCCGGCAGAACCGTCACATTATAGTCGGCGTAGAGGCGCTGGGCGAACTCGGTGTCCGTGAGGCCGGTGCGCTCGACATTGGCCCACAGGTAGAACGCGGCGTCGGGCAGGCGCACGTCGAGCACGTCGGCGAGCATCGGCGTGACGGTGGTGAACTTCTGCAGGTACTTCGCGCGGTTCTCGCGCACGTGGGTCTCGTCGCTCCACGCGACCACGCTCGCGCTCTGGTACACGGTGGAGAGCGCCGCGCCGTGGTACGTGCGGTACAGCAGGAACGACTTCAGGATCGACGCGTCGCCGGCGACGAAGCCCGAGCGCATGCCCGGCACGTTCGAGCGCTTCGACAGGCTCGATAGCATCACGAGGCGCTCGAAGCCGCGGCCGAGCTGGTGGGCCGCTTCGAGACCGCCGAGCGGCGGCTTCGACTCGTCGAAATAGATTTCCGAGTAGCACTCGTCCGACGCGATCACGAAGCCGTAGCGGTCCGACAGCGCGAACAGTTCGCGCCAGTCGTCGAGCGTGAGCACGGCGCCGGTCGGGTTGCCCGGCGAGCAGACGTACAGCAGTTGCGTGCGCGCCCAGACGTCGGCGGGCACCGCCGAGTAGTCGCACGCGAAGTTGCGCGCCGGGTCGCTGTTGACGAAGTACGGCTGGGCGCCGCCGAGCAGCGCCGCGCCTTCGTAGATTTGGTAGAACGGGTTCGGACAGAGTACGATCGCAGGCTCTCCGTCGGCATTGCGGCGCGGGTTCAGCACCGTCTGCGCGAGCGCGAACAGCGCCTCGCGCGAACCGGACACCGGCAGCACATCGGTCAGCGGATCGAGCGGCGGCAGGTTGTAGCGTTGCGTGACCCACTTCGCGATCGACTGACGCAGCGGCGCCGAGCCGAGCGTGGCCGGATAGGCGGCGAGGCCGCCGAGCGAAGCGATGACGGCGTCGCGGATCAGCGGCGGCGTCGGATGTTTCGGCTCGCCGATGCCGAAGCTGATATGCGCGAGGCCGGCCGGCGGCGTGATGTCCTTGAAAAGCAGGCGCAGGCTTTTCGAACGGATAGGGCTGAAGGGAGTCGAGTAGCGGATTCACGGAACGAGTTGGCCTGATCGGAATGGACGCGGATGAAAGTCGGGACGACCGGGCACGCGCGCCGGCGGGCGTCGGTGCATCAAACATGAATCGGCGTCCCTGCGCGCGATGGACTGGCCGGCGGCGAGCCGGCCACCAGCGGCGGCGAACTGACGATTATAGCGTGGCGCGCCGCGGGCCAAGCGGGAGGTTGCCGCGCGGCGCGGCAGCAATCCGCGAGGCGGCGCACCGGCGCGCCGCGGCGGGAACGGCGCGAATCCCCTACGGTTCGCGTAAAAGAATTTTGCAGGAGCAGCAATGTACGCAGCAGAACAGCAGACACCCGGCTGGACCCTCATCCGACCCGCCCACGGCGCCCGTCGGAGTCCGGCCCCATGACCAACTGGCTTCGCAACGGCTGGCCGACGCTCGCGATCATGCTGGGCGCGTCGGTCTGGGGGATGGTCTGGTACCCGCTGCGCATGCTCGCCGCGCTCGGCGTGACCGGCACCGCAGCGAGCGCGCTGACGAGCGGCACCGGCTGCCTGTTCGTGCTGCTCGTGCGGCATCGCGCGCTGAAGACCGTGCGATGGCACTGGCTGCTGCCGGCGCTTGCGCTGGCCGCGGGCGTCACGAATCTCGGCTTCGTGTGGGGCGCGATCCACGGTCAGGTGATGCGCGTGCTGCTGCTGTTCTATCTGACGCCCGCGTGGACCGCGCTGTTCGCACATTTCATCCTGCATGAGAGGCTCACGTGGTCGGGCGCGGCGCTGGCCACGCTGTCGCTCGCGGGCGCGATGACGATGCTGTGGTCGCCGCGGCTCGGCATTCCGGTGCCCGGCAGTCCCGCCGAATGCGCCGGGCTCGCCGGCGGCATGGGCTTCGCGATGAGCAATGTGCTGATCCTGAAGACGAGCCGCGTGCTGCCGGACATGAAGCCCGAAATGCGCACCGCGGTGGTCTTCGGCGGCGCGGCGCTGTTCGGCGCGCTCGCGTCGCTAATCGAGCCGATGCCCGCGCCGCCCACCGGCGCGCATCTGGATACCGCGGCGCTGCTGGTGCTCGGTCTCGGTCTGCTGCTCGCGTCGAACAATATGCTGGTGCAGTACGGGCTCTCGCGCGTGCCGGCCAATCGCGCTTCGATCATCATGCTGTTCGAGCTGGTCGTGACGGCGCTGTCGGCGTGGCTGTTCGCCGGCGAAGTACCGGGGCCGCGCGAATGGGCCGGCGGCGCGTGCATCGTGCTCGCATCGGCGTTGTCGAGCTGGGTGCATCGGACGAGGACGGCGCCCCCCGATCCGGCCATCGGCGACACGGACGGGCCGAGCGGCGACGATGGACGCGGTGGCCCGTGCGGTGAGCAACGCGGTGACGGACACGGCCGTGACGGCGACAGCGACGACCACCGAAAGGGTGGTAAGAATCGTCCACGCGCGATGGTATGATTGCCCCTCATTAGCCGGCGCATGCGCACCTGTGCCTCCGATGTGCATGGGCGCACGCAGCCGGCAACAAATTGCGAAGGCTCGCGAGGTTGCGTGGGGCCGTCCCGCCGCGGCGGTGAACGACTGGCGCAACCTCGCGAGCCACCTATCACACTCTCTTTTCAAACAGCGAAATCGCCGTGCGGCTCACCTCGATCAAACTCGCTGGCTTCAAATCCTTCGTCGATCCCACGCATTTCCAGGTCCCAGGCCAGCTGGTTGGCGTGGTCGGTCCGAACGGGTGCGGCAAATCCAACATCATCGACGCCGTGCGCTGGGTGCTCGGCGAATCGCGCGCCTCTGAATTGCGCGGCGAGTCGATGCAGGACGTGATCTTCAACGGCTCGACCGCCCGCAAGCCCGGCAGCCGCGCGAGCGTCGAACTCGTGTTCGACAACGCGGACGGCCGCGCCGCCGGCCAGTGGGGCCAGTATGCGGAGATCGCCGTGAAGCGCGTGCTGACGCGCGACGGCACCTCGAGCTACTACATCAACAATCTGCCGGCGCGCCGCCGCGACATCCAGGACATCTTCCTCGGCACCGGCCTGGGTCCGCGTGCGTACGCGATCATCGGGCAGGGCATGATTGCGCGGCTGATCGAGGCGAAGCCCGAAGAGCTGCGTGTGTTCCTCGAAGAAGCCGCCGGCGTGTCGAAGTACAAGGAACGCCGCCGCGAGACCGAGAACCGTCTGCACGACACGCGCGAGAACCTGACGCGCGTCGAGGACATCATCCGCGAGCTCGGCACGAACCTTGAGAAGCTGGAGGGGCAGGCGGTCGTCGCGACGCGTTATCGCGAGCTGCAAAGCGATGGCGAGGAAAAGCAGCGTCTCTTGTGGCTATTGCGCAAGAACGAGGCGGCTGGCGAGCAGCAGCGTCAGCAACGCGCGATCGAACAGGCGCAGATCGACCTCGAGGCGCAAACCGCGAAGCTGCGCGAAGTCGAGGCGGAACTCGAAACGCTGCGCGTCGCGCATTACTCGGCGAGCGACGCGATGCAGGGCGCTCAGGGCGCGCTGTACGAGGCGAACGCGGAAGTGAGCCGGCTGGAAGCCGAGATCCGCTTCATCGTCGAATCGCGCAACCGCGTGCAGGCGCAGATCGCCGCGCTGACCGCGCAGCGCGAACAGTGGCAATCGCAGGCTGACAAGGCGCAGGACGATATCGCCGACGCCGAAGAGCAACTGGCCGTCGCCGAAGAAAAAGCCGTGCTGGCCGAAGAGAACGCCGCCGCTAAGCACGACGCGCTGCCCGCGCTCGAAGCGCGCTGGCGCGACGCGCAGGCGGAGCTGAACACCGAGCGCGCCGGCATCGCGCAGACCGAGCAGGCGCTGAAGCTCGAAGCCGCGCATCAGCGCAATGCCGATCAGCAGTTGCAGCAGTTGCAGCAGCGCCATGAGCGGCTGAAATCGGAAGAGGGCGGCCTCGACGCGCCCGACGAAGCGCAGCTCGAGGAGTTGCGCATGCAGCTCGCCGAGCACGAGGAAATCCTGCACGACGCGCAGGGACGCCTCGCCGACGCGCAGGAAACCCTGCCGCGGCTCGACGGCGAACGGCGCGCCGCGCAGGAGCGCGTGCAGGCCGAAAGCGCGCAGATTCATCAGCTCGATGCGCGCCTCGCCGCGCTCAAGCAGCTGCAGGAAAACGTGCAGACCGAAGGCAAGATCCAGCCGTGGCTCGACAAGCACGAATTGGGCAGCCTGCCGCGTCTATGGAAGAAGCTGCATGTCGAGGCCGGTTGGGAAACCGCGCTCGAAGCAGTGCTGCGCGAGCGCCTCGCCGCGCTCGAAGTGTCGAATCTCGACTGGGTCAAGGCGTTCGCAACCGACGCGCCCCCCGCCAAGCTCGCGTTCTACGCACCGCCCGCGGCCGGTCAGCCGGCCCCGTCCGCCGGCGCGCTGCGCTCGCTTTTGTCGCTCGTGCGCATCGAGGACGCGGGTATCCGCGCGGTGCTGACCGACTGGCTCGGCCTTGCGTTCGTCGCCGACGATCTGCAGCAGGCGCTTTCGATGCGCGCGCAGCTGCCCGAGGGCGGCGCATTCGTGGTGAAGGCGGGGCACGTGGTCACGCGCGTCGGCGTGCAACTGTACGCGGCCGATTCCGAACAGGCCGGCATGCTCGCCCGTCAGCAGGAAATCGAAAATCTCGGCCGCCAGGTGCGTGCGCAGGCGCTGCTCGCCGACGAGGCGAAGGCCGCCGCGATCCGCGCCGAAGCCGCTCACACGCAGGCGGCGCAGGCGCTCGCCGAAATGCGTCAGCAAGCCGAACGCGCGACGCAGCGGGTCCACGCGTTGCAGATGGACGTGCTGAAGCTCACCCAGGCGCACGAGCGCTACACACAGCGCAGCACGCAGATTCGCGAGGAACTCGAAGAGATCGCCGCCCAGGTCGACGAGCAGCGTGCGCTGCGCGCGGAATCGGAAGCGAACTTCGAGCGTCACGACGGCGAGCTTGCCGAACTGCAGGCGCGCTTCGAAGATCATCAGCTCGCCTTCGAAGCACTCGACGAAGAACTGACGACCGCCCGCGGCGAAGCACGCGACCTCGACCGCGCCGCCACCGACGCGCGCTTTGCCGCGCGCAACATGGCGAACCGCATCGACGAATTGAAGCGCAGCATTCAGGTCGCGCACGAGCAGAGCGAGCGCGTTGCGGGCTCGCTCGAAGACGCGCGCGCCGAGCTCGAAACGATCAACGAGCAGACCGCGCACACGGGTCTGCAGGACGCGCTCGATATCCGCGCCGTCAAGGAAGAGGCGCTGCGCGCCGCGCGCGTCGAGCTCGACGACCTGACCGCGAAGCTGCGCTCGGCCGACGAAACGCGTCTCACCGCCGAGCGCGCGCTGCAGCCGCTGCGCGACCGCATCAACGAATTGCAGTTGAAGGAGCAGGCCGCGCGCATCAACGGCGAGCAGTTCGTCGAGCAATTGACGGCAGCCGGGGTCGATGAAGCCGAGCTGCAAGCGAAGCTGACGCCGGACATGAAGCCGTCGTACCTGCAGGGCGAAGTCACGCGCATCAACAACGCGATCATCGCGCTCGGGCCGGTCAACATGGCCGCGCTCGACGAGCTGAAGGCCGCGACCGAGCGCAAGAGCTTCCTCGATTCGCAGTCGGCCGACCTGACGAGCGCGATCGAAACGCTCGAAGACGCGATCCGCAAGATCGACGCCGAAACGCGCACGCTGCTGCAAAGCACGTTCGATGAAGTGAACCGTCATTTCGGCGAACTGTTCCCGCGTCTCTTCGGTGGCGGCCAGGCGAAGCTGATCATGACCGGCGACGAAATCCTCGACGCCGGCGTGCAGGTGATGGCGCAGCCGCCGGGCAAGAAGAATTCGACGATTCACCTGCTGTCGGGCGGCGAGAAAGCGCTGACCGCGACCGCGCTCGTGTTCGCGATGTTCCAGCTGAATCCGGCGCCATTCTGTCTGCTCGACGAGGTGGACGCGCCACTCGACGACGCCAACACCGAACGCTTCGCGAATCTGGTCCGGGCGATGTCGGACAAAACCCAGTTCCTCTTCATCTCGCACAACAAGATCGCGATGGAGATGGCGCAGCAGCTGATCGGCGTCACGATGCAGGAGCAGGGCGTCTCGCGGATCGTTGCGGTCGACATGGAAACGGCGGCGGGTTTCGCCCAGAATATCGGTTGAGTTAACGCCTTCGCGGGCATCCGCATCCAGCGCAGCGGCCTCGATGAGAGCCGCGCGGTACGTGGAGCGGACGACAGGCCCGCGTGGATAGAAGAATTGCTGATGGAGCATGCATGGACGAGTTGACACTCGGTTTGATCGGCGCGGGTGCCGTGGTGGTGGGGGGCGTGGTCGTGTACAACGCGTGGCAGGGCGCGAAGGTGCGTCGCAAGATGCCGCGGCCGATGCCGGCCGACACCGCCGAGAGCTTTGCGCGGGACGAGCATGAGGAGCAGAGTCCGTTCATCGAGCCGGCCCGGCCGACCACGCGGCGCGAGCCGAGCGTGAGCGCCGAGCCGACCGCGCACCCGAGCGCCGCGCGCGTCGAGCCGACGTTCGGCGCGGGCGCGGCGCCGCTCGATACACCGGCTGATATCCAGGCCGAGATGACGTCGCCGAACGGTTATCCGTTGGCGGATTCCGATACCGCCGGCGAAGGCGAGCATGCGGCGGCTTCGGACGCCGATGTGGAGCGACCCGCGGCCGAAGCGCCCGCGGCCCAGCCGGCGCCCGCCGAGCACGAGCGGGTCGAACCGATCCTGCCGGCTGCCACGACGATCTCGTCGGCGCCACCGGCCATCGTCGATCGGCGCATCGACTGTATCGTGCCGATCCGATTGAACGGTCCCGTGGCCGGCGACAAGGTGCTGCCGCTCGCGCAGCGCTTGCGCCGCGCGGGCAGCAAGCCCGTGCATATCGAAGGCAAGCCCGAAGGTGGCGGCGCATGGGAGCTGCTGCAGAACGGCGCGCGCTACGAAGAACTGCGCGCGGCCGCGCAGCTCGCGAACCGCAGCGGCGCGCTCAACGAGCTGGAATTTTCCGAGTTCGTGACCGGCGTGCAGCAGTTCGCCGACGCGCTCGACGCCGCGCCGGAATTCCCCGACATGCTCGAAACCGTCGCGATGGCGCGCGAGCTCGATGGCTTTGCCGCCCAGTGCGACGCGCAACTGTCGATCAACGTGCTGTCGGACGGCGCACCGTGGTCGGCCAACTACGTGCAGGCGGTCGCGTCGCAGGACGGTCTGCTGCTGTCGCGTGACGGCACGCGCTTCGTCAAGCTCGATTCGCGGCAAAACCCGGTATTCATGCTGCAGTTCGGCGACACCAACTTCCTGCGCGACGACCTCACGTATAAAGGCGGCGAGATGATCACGCTGGTGCTCGACGTGCCGGTCGCCGACGAAGACATTCTGCCGTTCCGTCTGATGTGCGATTACGCGAAGTCGCTGGCCGAGCGTATCGGCGGACGCGTGGTCGACGACGGCCGCCGGCCGTTGCCCGAAAGCGCGCTGCTCGCGATCGAAAAACAGTTGATGACGCTGTACGCGAAGCTCGAACAGGCGGGCATTCCGGCGGGTTCGCCGGCCACGCGGCGCCTGTTCAGCCAGTAAGTCCATTGCAGCGTTCTACGCGTTTTGACGACGGCCGCACGATGTGCGGCCGTCGTCGTTTCAGGCTTGCATTGCAGCATGGCTCGCCCGGTATTCACCGATGTAAAGGGGCACGCTTCCTGCGATAATCCGATGTCCGACTTTCATCTCGAGAAGCTTCCGACAGCATGGCCCGATCCTCCGTCCCTTCTTCCGCAACCAGCGCTCCGGCCGAACGGGCCGCGTGGTTGCGCGCGGAACTCGAACGCGCGAACTACGCGTACTACGTGCTCGATCAGCCGGATCTGCCGGATGCCGAGTACGACAAGCTGTTCAAGGAGCTGGAGCGCATCGAGGCCGAGCATCCGGATCTGATCGTGCCCGATTCGCCGACGCAGCGCGTCGGCGGCGAGGCCGCGAGCGGTTTCGAGCCGGTCGTGCACGATCAGCCGATGCTGTCGCTGAACAACGGTTTCGCCGACGAAGACATCGTCGCGTTCGACAAGCGCATCGGCGACGCGCTCGGCAACAACGCGGGCGAGCCGCCGGTCCCCGTCGACTACGCGGCCGAGCTGAAATTCGACGGTCTCGCGATCTCGCTGCGCTACGTCGACGGCGTGTTCGTGCAGGCGTCCACGCGCGGCGACGGCACGACTGGCGAGAACGTCACCGAAAACGTCCGCACGATCCGCTCGATTCCGCTGAAGCTGAAGGGCAAGCGCGTGCCGCACGTGCTCGACGTGCGCGGCGAAGTGCTGATGTTCAAGCGCGACTTCGAGCGGCTGAACGAACGCCAGCGCGCCGCCGGGCAACGCGAATTCGCGAACCCGCGCAACGCGGCGGCCGGCAGCTTGCGCCAGCTCGATTCGAAGATCACCGCGCAGCGGCCGCTGTCGTTTTTCGCGTATGGGATCGGCGTGCTCGACGGCATCGAGATGCCGGCCACGCATAGCGAACTGCTCGACTGGTACAAGGAGATGGGCTTGCCGGTCAATGGCGAGCGTGCGGTCGTGCAGGGCGCCGAAGGCCTGCTCGGCTTCTTCCACGCGGTCGGCGAGAAGCGCGACAGACTGCCGTACGACATCGACGGCGTCGTCTACAAGGTCAACCGGCGCGACGAGCAGGACAGGCTCGGCTTCGTGTCGCGCGCGCCGCGCTTCGCGCTCGCGCACAAATTCCCCGCGCAGGAAGCGCTGACGAGGCTCGTCGCGATCGACGTGCAGGTCGGCCGCACCGGCGCGATCACGCCGGTCGCGCGGCTGGAGCCGGTGTTCGTCGGCGGCGCGACGGTCACGAACGCGACCTTGCACAACGAAGACGAAGTGCGCCGCAAGGACATCCGCATCGGCGACACGGTAATCGTGCGGCGCGCCGGCGACGTGATTCCGGAGGTGGTCAGCGCGCTGCTCGAGCGTCGTCCGGCCGACGCTCGCGAGTTCGTGATGCCGACGCAGTGTCCGGTGTGCGGCTCGGCGATCGAGCGGCTGCCCGACGAGGCGATTGCCCGCTGCACGGGCGGGCTCTTCTGTCCGGCGCAGCGCAAGCAGGCACTGTGGCACTTCGCGCAGCGCCGCGCGCTCGATATCGACGGCCTCGGCGAGAAGATCATCGATCAGCTGGTCGAACAGAACCTGGTCCGCACGCCGGCCGATCTGTTCAATCTCGGCTTCGCGACGCTCGCGGAGCTCGACCGCTTCGCCGATAAATCGGCGCAGAACCTGCTCGACTCGCTCGAAAAAGCCAAGCACACGACGCTCGCGCGCTTTATCTACGCGTTGGGGATTCGCCATGTCGGCGAATCGACCGCGAAGGATCTTGCGAAGCACTTCGGCTCGCTCGATCCGATCATGGATGCGTCGCTGGAAGCGCTGCTCGAAGTCAACGATGTTGGGCCGGTCGTCGCCGAATCGATCCACCAGTTCTTCGCCGAGGACCACAACCGCACGGTGATCGAGCAGCTGCGCGCGCCGGGCAGAGTCACGTGGCCCGAGGGGCCGCCCGCGCCGAAGGCGCCGCAGGGCGTGCTGGCCGGCCAGACGGTCGTGCTGACCGGCACGCTGCCGAACCTGTCGCGCGAGGATGCGAAGGAAATGCTCGAAGGGGCCGGCGCGAAGGTGGCGGGGTCGGTTTCGAAGAAAACCAGTTACGTGGTGGCGGGCGCCGACGCGGGCAGCAAACTCGCGAAGGCCGAGGAACTCGGCATCCCCGTACTCGACGAAGATGGTATGCGCAAGCTCCTGGAGGGGCACTGATGATTCACGACATTCTGAAGATGGGCGACCCGCGCCTGCTGCGAATCGCCGAGCCGGTCGATCACTTCGACACGCCCGAGCTGCACCGGCTCGTGGAAGACATGTTCGAGACCATGCACGCGGCGAATGGCGCGGGTCTTGCGGCACCGCAGATCGGCGTCGATCTGCAGGTGGTGATTTTCGGCTTCGGTTCGAACGAGCGCTATCCGGACGCGCCTCCGGTGCCGGAGACGGTACTGATCAATCCGACCATTACGCCGGTGTCGCAGGACATGGAAGAGAGCTGGGAAGGCTGCCTGTCGGTGCCGGGACTGCGCGGCGTGGTGAGCCGGTTTTCGATGATCCGCTATCACGGCTTCGATCAGTTCGGCAATCCGATCGACCGGGTCGCCGAGGGCTTTCATGCACGGGTCGTGCAGCACGAATGCGATCATCTGATCGGCAAGCTGTATCCGATGCGCATTACCGATTTCTCGAAGTTCGGCTTTACCGAGGTCCTGTTCCCCCATCTGGATCCGAATAGCGACGACTGACACGGCTGCCGCCAACAAAAAACCCACGCCTGAGTGCGTGGGTTTTTTGTTATGCCGATGCGCCCGCTCTGAGCAACGAGGCGCATTGGACGGACTTCAGAACGACTCGTCTTCAGACAGATAGCGCCACTGTCCCGGCGGCAGCGCGCCGAGCATCACGTTGCCCATGCGCACGCGCTTCAGGCCGACCACTTCGAGACCGACCAGTTCGCACATGCGGCGAATCTGACGCTTCTTGCCTTCGCGCAGCACGAAACGCAGCTGCTCGCCGTTTTGCCAGCTGACTTGCGCGGGCTTGAGCGCGACGTCGTCTAGCGACAGGCCGTGGCGCAGCAGCGCGAGTTTTTCGGCCGGGAAATGGCTTTCGACGTCGACCGTGTGATCGCCGTAGGCGACGCGCACCAGATACTCCTTGTCCACGTCCGAGTGACCGCCGATCAGTTGCTTCGCGATGCGGCCGTCCTGCGTCAGCACCAGCAGGCCGGTCGAATCGATGTCGAGACGTCCGGCCGGCGCGAGCTGACGCAGATGCGACACCGAGAAGCGGATGCCCGAATGGTCGCCTTCCCAGCGATTTTCCGGCGTGACGAGCGTGATGGCCGGCTGATAGCCGTCCTCCGCCTGTCCCGATACGAGGCCGACCGGCTTGTGGACGATCACGGTCACCTGGCTCGACTGAAAGGCTTCGGCGGCTGGATCGATGTCGATGCGCTGATCCGGGAACACCTTGGTGCCGAGCGTGTCGACGCGCTCGCCGTCGACCATGACCCAGCCTTTCTCGATCCACTCGTCGGCCTCGCGGCGGGAGCACAGGCCGAGTTTGGACATCAGCTTCGACAGACGCAGCATGCCCGGCGCATCTTCGCGATCGCGGCGGGGCGGGTGCGGGGTGTCGATGATGGTGTCGACGGGTTGGGCCGTTGCCGATGCCGCGGCTCGCGGCTTGGCGGCGCGGGCTGGCCGGTCGTCACCGAAGCGGCGGTTTGCGGCTGGCAGTGTGTCGTCGAAGCTGCGCGCAGGGCGCTCGCGACGCTCGGTACGTTCACCGCCGCGTGCGGCGCGGTCGCCGGACTCACGACGCGAGGGCGTCCAGTCGCCGCGTGCACCGCGGTCGCCGCGGTCCTCACGCGTGGCGCGCGCCGGACGCTCGGTGCGCTCGCCGTGGGCGCCTTTTACGGGTTTCGCGAAGTTGCGCTCGCCTCGATCACTACCGCGACGCTGCTGCGGCTCACGGCGATCGCTACCGAAGCGCGGACGGTGGGCGGCATCGCGCTCCGGGCGCACCGGGCGGTCGCCACGCGCGCTGCCTTCCGACGGCCTGCCTGCGCCTGCGCGTGGACCGCTGAACGGACGGCGTTCGCCGTCGTCGCGGCGCGGTGAGCGCTCGCCGCGCTCCGCATTGCCCTCGAAACGACGCGGCGCGCGTTCTGTGCGCTCGCCGAATTCGCGACGGGGCGCGCGTTCGCCGCGCTCAGCGCCGCCTTCGAAGCGACGCCGTGCTGGTTCGCCACGCTCGCCGGATTCGCGCCGTGGAGCACGTTCGCCACGCTCAGCGCCGCCTTCGAAGCGACGCGGCGCGCGTTCACTCCGCTCGCCGGATTCGCGCCGGGGGGCGCGTTCGCCACGCTCAGCGCCGCCTTCGAAGCGACGCGGCGCGCGTTCACTCCGCTCGCCGGATTCGCGCCGGGGGGCGCGTTCGCCACGCTCAGCGCCGCCTTCGAAGCGACGCGGCGCGCGTTCAGTCCGCTCGCCGAATTCGCGCCGTGGAGCGCGCTCGCCACGCTCAGCGCCGCCTTCGAAGCGACGCGGCGCGCGTTCAGTCCGCTCGCCGAATTCGCGCCGGGGGGCACGTTCGCCACGCTCAGCCGCACCTTCAAAGCGGCGCGGTGCGCTCGCGGCAGCCGCACCCCGTTCGCGCGGCCCCGACCCTTCGGCACGCGGCGCGCGTGCACCGGCGTCCGCCGGCTTCGCGCCGACCGGCCGCTTCGCGCCACCCTCGGCCTCGAAAGGCTTCGGCCGCGCTGGACGGGTCGGCTTACGCGCCGACGCGCTGCCGGGGCGGACAGGGGCGCGTTCGGACGACGCCGGCCGCGGATGCTTCGCTGTTAATTTGATTCGCATGAAATCTCACACTGCGATCGCGCGCAGCAGTTCGGTCTCGACCTGAATTTGCAGGCGGTTGTCCGACAGGCTGTGTCCTTCGAGCAGGAACACGTCCTCGACGCGTTCGCCGAGCGTATTGATCCGCGCCGAGGCGACGCCGACCCGGTGCTCGGCCAGCACGCGCGCGATGGAATAAAGAAGGCCCGGCCGGTCGTTCGCCGACACGGACAGGATGTAGTATTGGCCGCGCTCATCGGCCCGCAGGTCGACACGCGGCGTAATCGGGAAGGTGCGCGACAGCCGCGACAGCCGGCCTTTCGACGGTCCCGGCAGCAAGGTGCCGTGGCCCGCGAGCCGCGCGGTCAGTTCCTGCTCCACCAGATTGGCGATGTCGCGATAGTGCACGTCCTCTTCGGTGTGCGTGACGAGGAAGTTGTCGAGCGCGTAGCCGTGGCGCGTCGTGCTGACGCGCGCATCGAGCACTGACAGGCCGTTGCGGTCGAAATACGCGCAGATGCCCGCGAACAGATCGGGCTGGTCCTTCACGTAAACGAGCACCTGCAGCGCCTCGCCGATCGGCGACGGCCGCGCGCGCACGAGCGGCGTCGGCGTTTCGACGTGGCGATACAGCACGCGGGTCTGCCACGCGATGTCCGCCGCGTCGTGGCGCAGGAAGTAGCCGACGTCGAGCTTGTCCCACAGCGCCCGTTGCGCGCCTTCCGGCACGGTTTCCAGACGCAGCAGCGCGAGCGCTTCTTCCTTGCGCGACTTCAGTTCCGAATGCTCGTCCGGTTGAGCGCCGCCCAGCACGGCGAGGCTGGTGCGGTAGAGGTCTTCGAGCAGCTTGCCTTTCCACGTGTTCCAGACCTTCGGGCTGGTACCGCGGATGTCGGCGACGGTCAGCAGATAGAGCGCGGTCAGACGCCGCTCGGTGCCGACCAGTTCGGCGAAGCGCTTGATCACTTCGGGGTCGCTGGTGTCCTGCTTCTGCGCGACCTGGCTCATCGTCAGATGCTGCTGCACGAGCCACACGACCAGTTCGCCATCCTCGCCTTCGATGCCGTGCTGCCGGCAGAAGCGCCGCGCGTCGGCCATGCCCAGCGTGGAATGATCGCCGCCGCGCCCCTTGGCGATGTCATGAAACAGCGCGGCCACGTACAGCACCCACGGCCGGTCGAAGTTGGCAATCAATTGGCTGCAGAACGGGTATTCGTGCGCATGCTCGGCGATCGCGAAGCGGCGCAGATTGCGCAGCACCATCAGGATGTGCTGATCGACGGTGTACACGTGATACAGGTCGTGCTGCATCTGCCCGACGATGCGCCGGAAATTCAGCAGATAACGCCCGAGCACGCTGGTCTGGTTCATCAGCCGGAACGCATGCGTGATGCCGGCCGGCTGTTTCAGGATTTCCATGAAAAGCCGGCGGTTCTCCGGATCGCGCCGCCAATGCTGGTCCATCACGTCACGAGCGTTGTAGATCGCGCGCAGCGTGCGCGCCGACAGACCCTTCACGCCGGGGGTGCGCTCGTAAAGCAGGAACGCTTCGAGGATCGCGTTCGGCTCGCGCTGGAACACGTCGTCGGACGTGATTTCGAGCATGCCCTGCTTTTCGACGAAGCGATCCGACAGCACGCGCGTGATGCCGCTTGTGTTCGGAAACAGCTGCGCCTCGATGTTCTGGATCAGGATCGTCGCGAGCTGCGTGACTGCTTTCGCGGCCCAGTAGTAGCGGCGCATCAGTTGCTCGCTCGCGCGCTTGGTCGCGGTCGGCTTGAAGCCGAAGCTTTCGGCGACCGGCGTTTGCAGGTCGAACACCAGGATGTCCTGACGGCGCCCGGCGATCACATGCAGCCGCGCGCGCAGCGCCTTCAGGAAGCTCTCGTTGCGGCGCAGCTCGCGCGCCTCGCGCTCGGTGATCAGTCCGCGCGCTTCGAGCTCGCGCCAACTGCTGCCGAACCCGGCCGCCTGCGTGATCCACAGGATCAGCTGCAGGTCGCGCAGCCCGCCCGGGCTTTCCTTGATGTTCGGCTCGAGCGCGTACGGCGTGTCCTGAAACTTCGCGTGACGCTGGCGCATTTCGAGCACCTTAGCCTGGAAGAACGCCTTCGGGTCGAGCGCTGCACGGTAGCGTTGGGCGAAATCGTCGAACAGCGCGGGGCTGCCGGTGATGCGACGGGCTTCCAGCAGCGAGGTACGCACCGTGACGTCGTTGGCCGCTTCCTCGAGGCATTGCGACACGCTGCGCACGCTGCTGCCGAGTTCCAGCCCGAGATCCCACGCGAGGCTGATGAAGCGCTCGATGCGCGCCTCCAGATGCTCGAGCCGCGTGTCGGGCAACAGCACCAGGATGTCGATGTCGGAGTGCGGCGCGAGTTCGCCGCGCCCGTAGCCGCCGACCGCGACGAGTGCGAGATCGTCGGGCAGTTCGCAGGTGTCCCAGGCGGCGCGCAGCGAATGGTCCGTGGCGCGCGCGAGCGCGGCCATCAACGCGTCGACGTTGGTGGCCGTTCGAAAGCGTTCCAGCAACTGGGCTTTAGCCACTTTGTAGTCCGCCTTGAGCGACGAGGCATGGGAGGGGGCGACGGCTGGAACGCTACTCATTGGCAGACGGAAGGTGAGGTCGGAATCGGTCAGGCGGTAGCCGCGACCACGGGCGGACGCGCGGGCGTACCGGCCGACACGGTCAGCACGTCGTAGCCGGTCTCCGTGACGAGCACGGTATGCTCCCACTGCGCGGACAGGCTGCGGTCCTTGGTCTTGACGGTCCACTGGTCGGGCATCGTGCGGATGTCGCGGCGGCCGGCGTTGATCATCGGCTCGATCGTGAAAATCATGCCGGCCTGCAATTCGAGGCCGGTGCCGGGGCGGCCATAGTGCAGGATCTGCGGATCTTCATGGAACACGGTGCCGATGCCGTGGCCGCAATATTCGCGCACCACGCTGTAGCCGAGGCCTTCGGCGTGCTTCTGGATCGCATAGCCGATGTCGCCGAGATGCGCGCCGGGGCGCACCTGGTCGATGCCGAGCCACATGCACTCGAAGGTAGCCTGCACGAGGCGCTTCGCCATGATCGACCCTTCGCCGACGATGAACATGCGGCTGGTGTCGCCGAAGTAGCCGTCCTTGATGACCGTGATGTCGATGTTCAGCGCGTCGCCGTTTTTCAGGGCCTTGTCGCCGGGAATGCCGTGGCAGATTACGTCGTTGACGGAAATGCAGGTGGCTTTCGGGTACGGCGGATAGCCGGGCGGCTGGTAATTCAGCGGCGCGGGGACCGTGCCCTGGTCCTTCAGCATGTATTCGTGGCACAGGCGGTCGAGCTCGCCAGTGGTGACGCCGGCCTTGACGAACGGCGTGATGTAGTCGAGCACTTCGCTCGCGAGCCGACAGGCGACGCGCATCTTCGCGATGTCGTCTTCGTTTTTGATGGTGATAGCCATGGTTTCCTCGGAAGCCTTGCTGGATAAGGCTTGCTGGGTGTTGCGGTGGCCTGGCGGAGGGCGTCTGGTGCACACGGAATGCCGGTCGATCCTTGACGATCCCCCGCGGGTGGCGGAATCGAGCCATTTTACAGCAGTGGGGGCGGGCTCGTTGCGCTGGATCAGGCGGTAATGGGCTAAAAGTGATCAAAATCGGCCAATTGGTGGGCCACAGGGCGCCAAGCGCGGATTCGGAGCCCGGCTGTGCGCTCCAGTGCGCATGGCTATCCGCCGGTGGTTGGGTCGGTTGAGTCGGTCGATAGTCGCGTGTTATACTCTTTGGCTAAGTCGGTCCTAGTCCGCTTTTATTCGCGAGTCCGCAAATTCGCGCATGGCAACTGGGCGGAACCGGCTTCTCGCGGCAATCCGGTTGCTGACGTCGTGAGCTGGAGAAAGCAGTGTCAGGCAACCAATTCGCAAACCGGTGCACCCAGGGTGTCGCCGCGTTCCAGCCAAAACAAAGGCGGGCGCGGCCGATACGGCAGCCGGCTTAAGACCCAACCCTCGTGGAGAATTTCATGGCAGTTACGATGCGTCAAATGCTGGAAGCAGGTGTCCACTTCGGTCACCAGACCCGCTTCTGGAACCCGAAGATGGCTCCCTTCATTTTCGGTCATCGCAACAAGATTCACATCATCAACCTCGAAAAGACGCTGCCGATGTACAACGACGCGCTGAAGTACGCGCGTCAGCTGGCATCGAACCGCGGCACGATCCTGTTCGTCGGTACGAAGCGTCAATCACGCGACACGATCGCCCAGGAAGCGCAGCGCGCTGGCATGCCGTTCGTGAACGCACGCTGGCTCGGCGGTATGCTGACCAACTTCAAGACGCTGAAGGTATCGATCAAGCGCCTGAAGGACATGGAAGCGGCGCTGGAAGCCGGTGAAACCGAGCGCATGAGCAAGAAGGAAGCGCTGCTGTTCGAGCGCGAAATGGCCAAGCTGCAGAAGTCGATCGGCGGCGTGAAGGACATGGGCGGCATTCCGGACGCGATCTTCGTGGTTGACGTCGGCTACCACAAGATTGCCGTGACCGAAGCGAACAAGCTCGGCATTCCGGTCATCGCCGTGGTCGATACGAACCACTCGCCGGAAGGTGTGGACTACGTGATCCCGGGTAACGACGACGCCAGCAAGGCCGTCGCCCTGTACGCGGCTGGTGTGGCCGACGCGATCCTCGAAGGCCGTGCCAATGCGGTCAACGAAGTGGTCCAGGCAGCACGTGGCGGCGACGGCGACGAGTTCGTCGAGGTCAACCCGGAAGCGTAAGGCTGCCCAGTGTCCGACATAAAAGGGGGCTTTCTACAGGCCCCCTTTTTTTAAGCCGCGACGCTTGTAACAGATGTTGTAACGGACATCTGGCAGAGTGTCCAAGGTGGCGTGACACGCGTCGCTCGCAAAAATACGCGAAAACGCTGAAACGAATTCCTGCCGCCGGCATCGAAGTGCGGGCGGCGTGTGACAGACAGAACTCAAGGAGCAAATGATGGCGGCAATTACCGCAAGCATGGTTGCAGAACTGCGCGCGAAGACCGACGCGCCGATGATGGAATGCAAGAAGGCGCTGACGGAAGCCGACGGCGATCTGGCGCGCGCTGAAGAGCTGCTGCGTGTGAAGCTCGGCAACAAGGCGAGCAAGGCGGCATCGCGCGTGACGGCTGAAGGCGTGGTCGCATCGTTCATCGGCGGCAACGCTGGTTCGCTCGTCGAGCTGAACTGCGAAACCGACTTCGTCTCGAAGAACGACGACTTCCTCGCGTTTTCGAAGAAGGTCGCCGAGCTCGTCGCGACGCAAAACCCGGCTGACGTCGCCGCGCTGTCGGCGCTCCCGCTCGACGGCTCGACCGTCGACGCAGTCCGTCTCGCGCTGGTCGGCAAGATCGGCGAAAACATGTCGATCCGCCGTTTCGAGCGCTTCGAAACCGCCAACAAGCTGGCCGCGTACCTGCACGGCACGCGCATCGGCGTGCTGGTCGAGTACACCGGCGCGGACGAGCAGGTCGGCAAGGACGTGGCAATGCACATCGCCGCGATGAAGCCGGTTTCGCTGTCGTCGGACGACGTTCCGGCGGACCTGATCGCCAAGGAGCGCAGCATCGCTGAACAGAAGGCTGCCGAATCGGGCAAGCCGGCTGAAATCGTCGCCAAAATGGTCGATGGCAGCGTGCAGAAGTACCTGAAGGAAGTGTCGCTGCTGAACCAGACGTTCGTTAAGAACGACAAGCAGACGATCGAGCAGATGCTGAAGGCGGCCAGCTCGAGCGTGCAGAAGTTCGCACTGTTCGTGGTCGGCGAAGGCATCGAGAAGAAGCAGGACGACTTCGCTGCGGAAGTGGCCGCTCAGGTCGCTGCTGCAAAGCAACAATAAGCGTTAGCTAAGTTTCACAGCCGTACCGTTTTGACCCGCGGCGAGGCAAGACCTCGCCGCGGTCGGCAGCACCGCAAGGCCGCGCACGGGTTGACCCTCGCCGCGCGGCCGCCGCTGGCGAACCCTTGGGTTCGCCAATTTGGCGGAGCTTGCCCGAATCAGTATTTCACCCCTACATTAGTCCCTTGTTGTTGCCCTGTTCTGCGCGATCTGGATACCTCTATGCCCACTGCCTATAAACGCGTCCTGCTCAAACTCTCCGGTGAAGCTCTGATGGGCGACGATGCCTTCGGCATCAATCGCGCGACCATCGAACGAATGGTGGCGGACGTGGCCGAAGTGGTCCGTCTCGGAACGCAGCTGGCCGTGGTGATCGGTGGCGGCAATATCTTTCGCGGCGTCGCGGGCGGCGCGGCGGGTATGGACCGCGCGACTGCCGACTACATGGGTATGCTCGCCACGATGATGAACGCGCTGGCGCTGCAGGACGCGATGCGCCATGCTGGCATCGAGGCGCGCGTGCAGTCCGCGCTGCGCATGGACCAGGTCGTCGAGCCGTATATCCGGCCCCGCGCGATCCGCCAGCTCGAGGAAGGTAAGGTCGTGATTTTCGCGGCCGGTACCGGCAACCCGTTCTTCACGACCGACACGGCCGCTGCATTGCGCGGCTCGGAAATCGGCGCGGAAGTGGTGCTGAAGGCAACCAAGGTGGACGGCGTCTATTCAGCCGACCCGAAGAAGGATTCGAGCGCGACCCGTTACACCACGATCAGTTTCGACGAGGCAATCGGCCGCAATCTGCAGGTGATGGACGCGACGGCTTTTGCGCTGTGCCGCGACCAGAAGCTGCCGATCCGCGTGTTTTCGATCGTCAAACCCGGTGCGCTGAAGCGCATCGTGCTAGGTGAGGACGAGGGCACACTCGTCCACGTGTAAACTTCGTTTACATTACATGGGCTTTGACGCGAGCCCGGGCCGCCGCATCGCGCGTGCCGGGCGGCTCGCACCGTTTTGAAGGTTCGGAGGTTTAAAAATGTCTGTGGCTGATATCAGGAAGGGCGCTGAACAGAAGATGCAGCGCTCCATCGACGCGTTCAAGAACGACCTGTCGAAGATCCGCACTGGCCGTGCGCACACGGGCCTGCTCGATCATATCCAGTGCGACTACTACGGCTCGCCGGTGCCGATTTCGCAGGTCGCGAACCTGACGCTGATCGACGCTCGCACGATCGGCGTGCAGCCGTGGGAAAAGAAGATGGTTCAGGTCGTCGAAAAGGCGATCCGCGAGTCGGACCTCGGTCTGAACCCGGCTACGCACGGCGACGTGATTCGCGTTCCGATGCCCGCGCTGACCGAAGAGCGTCGCCGCGAGCTGACCAAGGTCGTGCGCAGCGAAGCCGAAACGGCCAAGGTGGCCGTGCGCAACCTGCGTCGCGACGCCAACGAGCAACTGAAGAAGCTCGTCAAGGACAAGGAAATTTCAGAAGACGATGAGCGTCGTGCCGGCGACGACGTCCAGAAGCTGACGGACAAGTTCGTCGCTGAAATCGACAAGCTCGTCACGACGAAAGAAGCCGAGATCATGACGGTCTGACGCCGTTCGGCTCAGTCTTTCTGATTTCCACTTCTTTACTGGCATTACTGTCCCGACGGCCATGACCTATACCAGCTCAACCGTGCGCGTGCCTGAAGTCGCCGCGGTGCCGCGACATATCGCGATCATCATGGATGGCAACGGCCGTTGGGCCACCCAGCGGCGTCTGCCGCGCGTGGCGGGCCATACGCGCGGCGTCGACGCGGTGCGGGCGGCCGTCGAGGCGTGCGCGCGGCGGGGCGTCGAATATCTGACGCTGTTCGCGTTCAGTTCGGAGAACTGGCGCCGTCCGAACGAGGAGGTGTCGTTCCTGATGCGCCTGTTCGTCACCGCGCTCGAGCGCGAGATCGGCAAGCTGCACGCGAATGGCATCCGTTTGCGCGTGGTCGGCGATCTCGAGCGTTTCGACGACAAGATCCGTGATCTGATCAAGCGGGCGGAAACCAAGACCGCGCGCAATACCCGTCTCACGCTGACCATCGCCGCGAACTACGGCGGTCGCTGGGACATCATGCAGGCCACCCGCAAGCTCGTCGAGCAGGCGGCTGCGGCCGGTAAACCGGTCGAGGTCAACGAGGACGCGTTCGCTGAGCATCTGTCGATGGCTTATGCGCCCGAGCCCGACCTGTTCATCCGCACCGGCGGCGAGCGCCGCGTCAGCAACTTCCTGCTGTGGCAGCTCGCCTACACCGAGTTCTATTTCACCGACACGTTCTGGCCGGATTTCGACGCCGACGCGCTCGGTCACGCCATCGCTTCGTACGCCGAGCGGGAACGCCGCTTCGGCCGCACCAGTGCTCAGCTCGAGCCGCAATCGCAGAACGTCGATTCGCTTCCATGCTAAAAACCCGTGTCATCACGGCGATCGTGCTGCTGGCAGTGTTCCTGCCTGTCACGCTGTTCGCGCCGGTCGGCGCGTTCGGCGCGCTGATCGCGTTCGTAGTCGTGTTCGCCGCGTGGGAGTGGGCGCGCCTGCTGAAGCTCGGCGGCGCGGGTCCGGTGCTGTACGCGCTCGTCGCGGCGCTCGGGCTCGTCACCAGCACGCGGCTGGGCATTGGCACCGAGCATGCGCGGCCATTCTTCCAGGCGGCGGCGATTTTCTGGGTGATCGGCGGTCCTTTCGTGCTGCTGCGCAAGCCGGTGCTCGCGCAGGGCGCGTGGCGCGCCTTTCTGTTTCTTGCCGGTATCGTCGGTTTCATCGCGTGCTGGCATGCTCTCGTCGCCGCGCGCATGCTCGGTGTGCCGTTCGTTCTGTCGCTGCTGCTGTTGGTATGGCTCGCCGATATCGGCGCATACTTCTCCGGGAAGGCGTTTGGCAAGCACAAGCTGGCACCCGCCATCAGTCCGGGTAAAACCTGGGAGGGCGCGATCGGCGGCTGGTTGCTGGTCATGATCGTCGCGGCGGCGGCGATCTTTTTGCACGCGTTCGAGCCGACCCTGTATTCTGCGCTGCTGGCGCAACTGGGCGCGTTACGCACGGTGCTCGCGCTGACCCTGCTGGTGGTTTTCAGCGTGGTCGGTGATCTGTTCGAATCGATGATGAAACGCCAGGCCGGCGTCAAAGACTCGAGCGGCCTGTTGCCGGGGCACGGCGGCGTGCTCGATCGCATCGACGCATTGTTGCCGGTGCTGCCGCTCGCGATGCTGCTGCTCGGCTAGAGAAAAGAGATATGCAAAAACGTCTGACATTGCTCGGTTCCACGGGCTCGATTGGAGACAGTACGCTCGACGTGGTTGCGCGCCATCCCGAGCGTTTTTCCATTTACGCGCTGAGCGCGCATCGCAACGGCGACAAGCTCGTCGAGCAATGCCTGCGCTTCGCGCCCGAAGTGGCGGTGGTCGGCGACGCCGACACGGCCGCGAAGGTCGCCGCGAAGCTGCGCGATGCGGGCAGCAAGACCGAGGTCACGTACGGACCGCAGGCGCTCGTTGACGTCGCGAAGAGCGAGGGCTGCGACACGGTGGTCGCGGCGATCGTCGGCGCAGCGGGTCTCGCGCCCAGCCTCGCCGCGGCGCGCTCCGGCAAACGCATTCTGCTCGCGAACAAGGAAGCGCTGGTGATGTCCGGCGCGATCTTCATGGACGCGGTGCACGACAACGGCGCGGTCCTGCTGCCGGTCGACAGCGAACACAACGCGATTTTCCAATGCCTGCCGCGCGAAGCATCGCTGCATGGCGGCGTCTCGAAGATCATCCTGACCGCGTCGGGCGGCCCCTTCCGCACGCGCGAACCGGCCACGCTCGTCGACGTGACGCCTGACGAAGCCTGCAAGCATCCGAACTGGGTGATGGGCCGCAAGATCTCGGTCGACTCGGCGACGATGATGAACAAGGGCCTCGAAGTGATCGAGGCTCATTGGCTGTTCAATCTGCCCGGCGAGCGCATCGACGTGCTGATCCATCCGCAGAGCGTGATTCATTCGCTGGTGTCGTACGCGGACGGCTCGGTGCTCGCGCAGCTCGGCAACCCCGACATGCGCACGCCGATCGCGCATGCACTCGCGTTTCCGGATCGCGTCGATTCCGGCGTTGCGCAGCTCGATCTCGCGGAGATTGCGTCGCTGTCGTTCGAAAAACCCGACTACGCGCGCTTCCCGTGCCTCGCGCTCGCGATGAAGGCGCTGGCCGCAGGCGGTGTCGCGAGCGCGGCGTTGAACGCCGCCAACGAGATCGCGGTGGAGGCGTTCCTCGCGCGCCGCATCGGCTTCATGGCGATTGCGCAGGTGGTCGACTCGGTGCTGAACGGATTGCCGAACCGCAGCGCGCACGCGCTCGACGACGTCATCGAAGCGGACGCTGCGGCGCGCCGTGCTGCTACCGAATTCATCGCGCGTCTGCCCGACGGCGTCCGTCGCACGGAACGCGCCGTCCAGTGAGGCGTTTATGAATCTGCTGATCGAACTGCTCGCTTTCGCGGTTGCGATTGGCGTACTCGTGGTGGTCCACGAGTACGGGCACTACAGCGTCGCGCGTCTGTGCGGCGTGAAGGTGCTGCGTTTTTCGATCGGCTTCGGCAAGCCGCTGGTTCAGTGGGTCAGTCGGAAGACGGGCACCGAGTGGACGATTGCCGCGCTGCCGCTAGGCGGCTACGTGAAGATGCTCGACGAGCGCGAGGCCGGCCCCGGCTCGGTTGCCGACGCGGATCTGCCGCATGCGTTCAATCGCCAGTCGGTGTGGCGGCGCTTTGCGATCGTCGTGGCCGGTCCCGTCGCGAATTTCCTGCTTGCGATCGTGCTGTTCGCACTCGTGTTCGCCACTGGCGTGACCGAACCGGCGGCCGTGATCGCCACGCCCGCGCCGAATACACCCGCCGCGCTGGCGGGCTTCGAGGGCGGCGAGACGATCGTCGGTGTGCGCACCGGCCATAGCGACGAGACCGAGCCAGTGCGCTCGTGGTCGGATCTGCGCTGGAAGCTGCTCGGTGCCGCGTTCGATCAGCAGCGCATCGTGCTCAGTGCAAAAGACGGGCACGGCACCTCCGATTTTCCGATGGACCTGCGCGGCATCGGCGAGAAAGACATCGACGACGATCTGTTGTCGCGCCTCGGCTTCGAGCCAGGTGGCGGCAAGCTGACGGTAGCCGGCGTACAGGCGGGCAGCGCCGCGCAGAAGGCGGGGCTCGTCGCGGGCGACCGGCTGCGTGCGATCAACGGTACGCCGACCGATAATGCCGCGGCCTTCATCGCCTTTGTAAAATCGCACGCCGGCGTGCCGGTCACGCTGCGGGTAGAGCGCGGCGGCCGCGGCGGACATACGGCGGGCGCGCTCGAAGAGATCACGATCGTGCCGCAACTGCAGCGCGATGCGGCGAGCGGGCAGCAGATCGGCCGCATCGGCGCGGAGCTGGCGACCCAGGTGCCGTCGATCGAAGTGCGCTACGGCCCGCTCGACAGCCTGCGCCTCGGCGCGCGCCGCACGTGGGATCTCGCGGTGTACTCGGTGCGGATGTTTGGCCGGATGATCGTCGGCGAGGCATCGCTGAAGAACCTGTCCGGTCCAGTGACGATCGCCGACTACGCGGGAAAGAGCGCACGTCTGGGTCCTTCCGCGTTTTTGTCGTTCCTGGCCCTTGTCAGCATTAGCCTTGGCGTGCTGAACCTGCTACCAATTCCGGTATTGGACGGGGGTCATCTGTTATATTATTTGGTTGAAGCTGTGACCGGTAAAGTTGTCTCTGATCGCTGGCAACTCGTTTTTCAGAGGGCGGGTCTTGCCTGCATCGTCGCGTTGTCGGCGATTGCGCTGTTCAACGATCTGGCTCGTTTAATCCATTTTTAAAGTGTCCGGCGGCGTTCTCGAGGGCGGCCGCCAGGCCTGATGCAGCTATACACACTGGGGAAGCACGTTGTTCAAACCTCATCGCTTTGGTCCAAAGACGGTTATAGCCGCGGCGTTCGCCGCGCATGGGCTGGTTGCTCATGCAACGACGCCCTTCGTGGTGCAAGACATTCGCATTGAGGGATTGCAACGCGTCGAACCGGGTACGGTGTTCGCGTACCTGCCCATCAAACAGGGCGATACCTTTTCCGACGACAAGGCTTCTGAAGCGATTCGCGCGCTGTACGCGACGGGCTTCTTCAACGACGTCAAGATCGCAACCGAAGGTAACGTGGTGGTGGTGCAGGTGCAGGAGCGCCCGGCCATCGGCACGATCGATTTCGCCGGCATTCACGAGTTCGAAAAGGATAACCTGATCAAGGCGCTGCGCGCGGTCGGGCTGTCGCAAGGCCGCTACTTCGACAAGGCGCTGGTCGACAAGGCCGAGCAGGAATTGAAGCGCCAGTACCTGACGCGCGGTTTCTACGCGGCCGAAGTCACCACGACGATCACGCCGATCGACCGCAACCGCGTCGGCATCCTATTCTCGGTGGCCGAAGGTCCGAGCGCGAAGATCCGCCAGATCAACTTCATCGGCAACAAGACATTCAGCACCGGCACGCTGCGCGACGAAATGCAGTTGTCCACGCCGAACTGGTTCTCGTGGTACACCAAGAACGACCTGTACGCGAAAGACAAGCTCACCGGCGACCTCGAGAACCTTCGCTCGTTCTACCTGAATCGCGGCTTCCTCGAGTTCAGCATCGAATCGACCCAGGTGTCGATCTCGCCGGACAAGAAGGACATGTACCTGACCATCACGCTGCATGAAGGCCAGCCGTACACGATTTCGAACATCCGCCTCGCCGGCAATCTGCTCGACCGCGAAGCGGAGCTGAAGAAGCTCATCAAGATCAAGCCGGGCGACCGCTTCTCGGCCGAAAAGCTGCAGGCCACCACGAAGGCGATCGTCGACAAGCTCGGCGAATACGGTTACGCGTTCGCGACCGTCAATGCCCAGCCGCAGATCGACCAGAACAACCACACGGTGGACTTGACCCTGCAGGTCGACCCGAGCCGTCGCGTGTACGTGCGCCGCATCAACGTGGTCGGCAACACGCGCACGCGCGACGAAGTGGTGCGCCGCGAAATGCGCCAGCTCGAAAGCTCATGGTTCGATTCGAACCGCCTCTCGCTGTCGAAGGACCGCATCAATCGTCTCGGCTACTTCACCGACGTCGACGTGACCACGGTGCCGGTCGAAGGCACGCCCGACCAGGTCGACATCGACGTGAAGGTCGCCGAAAAGCCGACCGGCGCGATTACGCTCGGCGCAGGTTTCTCGTCGACGGACAAGGTGGTGCTGTCGGCGGGTATCTCGCAGGACAACGTGTTCGGCTCCGGCACGAGCCTCGCGGTGAACATCAATACAGCGAAGACGTACCGTACGCTGACGGTCACGCAGGTCGACCCGTACTTCACGGTGGACGGCATCAAGCGGATCACCGACGTCTACTACCGTACCTACCAGCCGCTGTACTACTCGACCGATTCGAGCTTCAAGATCGTCACGATGGGCGGTGACCTCAAGTTCGGCATTCCGTTCTCCGAAGTCGATACCGTCTACTTCGGCGCGGGCTTCGAACAGAACCAGCTGGACGTCGATGCAAATACCCCGGCTTCATATAAGCAATACGTGAATGACTTCGGCCGGGTGTCGAACAACGTGCCGCTTACGATTGGCTGGTCGCGTGATGCGCGCGACAGCGCGCTCGTGCCAAGCCGCGGCTACTTCACGCAGGCGAACGCAGAATACGGCACGCCGATCGGCGGTACCCAGTATTACAAGGCCGACATCAACGCGCAGTACTATTACTCGTTTGCGCGCGGCTTTGTGCTGGGCTTCAACTTCCAGGGCGGCTATGGTAACGGCCTTGCTGGCAAGCCTTATCCTATCTTCAAGAACTATTACGCGGGCGGTATCGGTTCGGTGCGTGGTTACGAGCCGAGCTCACTGGGTCCGCGTGACAAAACGACCGGCGACCCGATCGGCGGCTCGAAGCTGCTGGTGGGCAATATCGAGTTGACGTTCCCGCTGCCCGGGACCGGTTATGACCGCACGCTGCGTGTGTTCACCTTCCTGGACGCTGGTAACGTCTGGGCGGACGCGAGCACGGCAGCGACGTCGACTGGCGCGAACGGTCTGCGTTACGGCTACGGTGTGGGTCTCGCGTGGATCTCGCCGATCGGTCCGCTCAAGTTGAGCCTTGGCTTCCCGCTCACGAAGCACACGGGCGACCAGTATCAGAAGTTCCAGTTCCAGATCGGGACCGCGTTCTGATTGGGCGGCGGGCGCTCCCGGCGGCCGGCTGCGGCGGCGGGCGCTCCCGGCGGCGAGCCCGGCCAAACTACAGTATCGAGAGGATGACTTTGCTAACCGGTATGTTTTCGAAACGTGTAGCGTGCGCATTGGCGCTGGCAATGACCCTCGGGGTCGGCATGGCGCACGCGCAGGAGGCGAGAATCGCCGCGGTGAATTCCGACCGCATCCTGCGCGAATCGGCTGCGGCGAAAGCCGCGCAGCTGAAGCTCGAGGCCGAATTCGCGAAGCGGGACAAGGATCTCGCCGACATGGCGCAAAAGCTCAAGTCGATGTCCGATGCACTCGACAAGAATGGCGCGACAATGTCGGCGACCGATCGCGCGCAGAAGCAGCGCGACCTGTCGCAGCTCGACTCGGACTTCCAGCGCAAGCAGCGTGAGTTCCGCGAAGACCTGAACCAGCGCCGCAACGAGGAACTCGCGGCGGTGCTCGATCGCGCAAACAAGGTCATCAAGCAGATCGCCGAAACGCAGCACTACGATCTGATCGTGCAGGAAGCGGTGTATGTGAGCCCGCGCATCGATATCACCGACCAGGTGCTGAAGGCACTGGCGGCATCGGGCAACTAAGGGCAACCAAGGGCGGCGCACGGTCGCCCCGCGCGCGTTGGCGCGCGCCCTCGCAATGATTGAACAGGTTGGAGACAGGATAGGCATGGCATTTAAGCTCGAGGACATCGTCCAGCGGTTCGGCGGTGAGGTTGTCGGTAACGGGTCGCAGCGCGTGAGCAGTCTCGCGCCGCTCGACCAGGCAGGCCCGGACCAGTTGGCGTTCCTCGCCAATCCGAAATATCTGTCGCAAGTCGAAACGACCCGCGCCGGCGCGGTGCTGATCAATGCCGGCGACCTCGCGAAGCTCGCCTCGCGCGAAGGTCGAAACTTCATCGTCACGCCGAATCCCTACGCTTACTTCGCGCGCATCGCGCAAACCTTCATCGACCTCGCCGCGCCGAAGCCCGTCCCCGGTGTGCATCCGAGCGCAACCATCGACCCTTCCGCGCAGGTCGCCGCGAGCGCGGTGATCGGTCCGCGTGTCACCGTGGAAGCGGGCGCGGTGATCGGCGAGCATGCGCGGCTCGACGCCAACGTTGTGATCGGCCGCGGCACGCGTGTCGGCGCGAACGCGCATCTGTATCCGAACGTGACCGTGTACCACGGCTGCAAGCTCGGCGAGCGCGTGATCGTGCACGCGGGCGCGGTGATCGGCTCGGATGGCTTCGGCTTCGCGCCCGACTTCGTCGGCGAGGGCGACGCGCGCACCGGCAGCTGGGTGAAGATTCCGCAGGTCGGCGGCGTGTCGATCGCGAACGACGTCGAGATCGGCGCGAACACTACGATTGACCGCGGCGCGATGGCCGACACGATCATCGAGGAGTGCGTGAAGATCGACAACCTCGTGCAGATCGGCCACAACTGCAAGGTCGGCGCCTACACGGTGATCGCGGGCTGTGCGGGCATCGCGGGCAGCACGACCATCGGGCGTCACTGCATGATCGGCGGCGCGGTCGGCATTGCCGGACACGTGACGCTGGCCGATAACGTGATCGTCACCGCGAAGTCGGGCGTGTCGAAATCGCTGCTGAAGCCCGGCATGTATACGAGTGCGTTCCCGGCCGTGAACCACGCGGACTGGAACAAGAGCGCCGCGCTGCTGCGTAATATCGACAAGCTTCGCGATCGCATCAAGGCGCTGGAGAGCGCCGCCGCCGACAAGGCCGGCAGTGCCACTGACGGTGCTGGAGGTCAACCCGCAGGCAACAAGATCTGATAGTTGTCCCGGCGACCCACCGGCACCGCGTAAAATAGCGGTCGAGCATCAGGACGCAAAGCCAGTGGCCGTGACCGGGTGGCACGGCCACCGGTCATCCAAGGCGCCGGTCGCGCGCGTTTTCAACCCACCTGCACCAGCATCCGCAGTCATCATCGCGCAGTCAATGCGTGAGCAGAAACACCATGAGCACCGAAAAAATCAATCTCGACATTCATAAGATTCTCACGCTGCTGCCGCATCGTTATCCGTTCCTGCTGGTCGACCGGGTGCTCGAACTCGAACCGCACAAGAGCATCAAAGCGCTGAAGAACGTGTCGATCAATGAGCCGTATTTCCAGGGACATTTCCCGACGCGGCCGGTGATGCCAGGCGTGCTGATCCTCGAAGCGCTCGCGCAGACCGCGGCGCTGCTGACGTTCTCGGAAGAGCCGAGCGATCCGTCGAACACGCTGTATCTGTTCGTCGGCATCGACAACGCGCGCTTCAAGCGCGTGGTGGAACCGGGCGATCAGCTGATCCTGAACTGCACGTTCGAGCGTCACATGCGCGGCATCTGGAAGTTCAAGGCGCGCGCCGAAGTGGATGGCGTCGTCGCGGCGGAAGCCGATCTGATGTGCGCGGTGCGCCACACGGACAAAGACGCGTAAAGCTGGCGTCCGGGCAGGTCGCGGCGTGGCACGGCAGGTGCGCGCCCCGGCGGCAAGGCCATCCACACAACGCAACAGAATCAGAAGCGAGGACGCATGAGCAGGATCCATCCCACCGCGATCATCGAAGCGGGAGCGCAGCTCGACGAATCCGTCGAAGTCGGGCCCTATGCGGTGATCGGCGCACACGTAACGATCGGTGCGCGCAGCACGGTCGGCTCGCACAGCGTGATCGAAGGCTATACCACGATTGGCGAAGACAACCGCATCGGCCATTACGCATCGGTCGGCGGCCGTCCGCAAGACATGAAGTACCGGGACGAGCCGACCAGGCTCGTGATCGGCAACCGCAACACGATCCGCGAATTCACGACGATCCACACCGGCACGGTGCAGGATGCGGGCGTCACCACGCTCGGCGACGACAACTGGATCATGGCCTACGTGCACATCGGTCACGACTGCCACGTCGGCAGCAACGTGATCCTGTCGAGCAACGCGCAAATGGCCGGCCATGTGACGATCGGCGACCATGCGATCATCGGCGGCATGTCCGGCGTGCATCAGTTCGTGCGCATCGGCGCGCATGCGATGCTCGGCGGGGCGTCGGCGCTCGTGCAGGACGTGCCGCCCTATGTGATCGCCGCGGGCAACAAGGCCGAGCCGCACGGCATCAACGTCGAAGGGCTGCGCCGCCGCGGTTTCTCGGCTGACGCGATCTCGGTGCTGCGCTCCGCATATCGCGTGCTGTACAAGAACGGCCTGTCGCTCGAAGAAGCGAAGGTGCAATTGAAGGAACTCGGTTCGGCCGGCGGTGACGGCGACGCCCCGGTGCAGACGCTGCTCGCATTCGTCGAAGCGTCGCAGCGCGGCATCATCCGCTAACCGATGACGTTGCAACCCAGTCCGCCGCGCATCGCGATGGTGGCCGGCGAGCCGTCCGGCGACCTGCTCGCCGCGTCGCTGCTCGACGGTCTCGCCAGCCGGCTGCCGGCCGCCACGCAGTACTACGGCATCGGCGGTCCGCGCATGATCGCCACCGGCTTCGACGCCCACTGGCCGATGGAAAAGCTGACGGTGCGCGGCTATGTCGAAGCACTGCGGCACATCCCCGAAATCCTCGGTATCCGCAACGAGCTCAAGCGTCAGCTGCTTGCCGAGCCGCCGTCCGTGTTCGTCGGCGTCGACGCGCCCGACTTCAACTTCGGGCTCGAGCATGCGCTGCGCGACGCCGGCATTCCGACCGTGCACTTCGTTTGCCCGTCCATCTGGGCGTGGCGTGGCGGGCGCATCAAGAAGATCGCCAAGGCGGTCGACCACATGCTGTGCGTGTTCCCGTTCGAAACCGCGCTGCTCGAAAAGGCGGGCGTCGCGGCGTCGTACGTCGGGCATCCGCTGGCCGATCAGATCCCGCTCGAACCCGACACGCTCGGCGCGCGCCGCGCTCTCGGTCTGGCGGAAGGCGGGCCGGTGATCGCGGTGCTGCCGGGCAGCCGGCGCTCCGAGATCGACCTGATCGGCCCGACGTTCTTCGCGGCGATGGAGATGATGCAGCACCAGGAGCCCAGCGTGCGCTTCGTGATGCCGGCGGCGACGCCCGCGTTGCGCGCGCTCCTGCAGCCGCTCGTCGATGCGCACCCGGGCCTCGCGCTGACCATCATCGACGGCCAGTCGCAACTCGCGATGACCGCCGCCGACGCGATTCTCGTGAAGAGCGGCACCGTCACGCTGGAAGCCGCGCTGTTGAAAAAGCCGATGGTGATTTCGTACAAGGTGCCTTGGCTGACCGGTCAGATCATGCGCCGCCAGGGCTATCTGCCGTACGTCGGCCTGCCGAACATCCTGGCCGGGCGTTTCGTGGTGCCGGAGATCCTGCAGCACTTCGCGACGCCGCAGGCGCTCGCCGAGGCGACGCTGAAACAGTTGCGCGACGAAGCGAACCGGCGCACGCTGAAGGAAATCTTCACGGAGATGCACCACGTGCTGAAGCAGAACACCGCGCAGCGCGCGGCCGAAGTCGTGGCAAGCGTCGTCGAGCAACGGGCGGGGCGGCCATGACCCCCCCGCGCGCGCCTCGCCGCAAGACCGCGGCCGCCGTTCGGGTGGTCGCGCAAGCCGGCCTGAACTTCGAGAGCGCCGACGACATCGTCTGCGGCGTCGACGAAGCAGGGCGCGGACCGCTGGCCGGACCGGTCGTCGCGGCGGCGGTGATTTTCGATCCGACCAAACCGATGATCCGCGGCCTCGACGATTCGAAGGCGCTCACCGCACTCAAGCGTGAAGCGCTGTACGACAAGATCGTCGATCGCGCGCTCGCGTATTGCATCGCATCGGCGACGGTCGAGGAAATCGATTCGCTGAACATCCTGCACGCCACCATGCTCGCGATGAAGCGCGCGGTCGAGGGCCTGTCGGTCGTGCCGACGCTCGTGAAGGTCGACGGCAACCGTTGCCCGACGCTCAGCATCCGTAGCGAGGCGGTGATCGGCGGCGACGCGCTCGTGAAGAGCATTTCGGCGGCGTCGATTCTCGCGAAGGTCGCGCGCGACCGCATGCTGCTCGAACTGCACGAGGCGTATCCCGTGTATGGCTTCGACGCGCATGCCGGCTACGGCACGCCGCAGCATCTCGCGGCGCTGCGCGATCATGGGCCGTGCGAGCATCATCGGCGCTCGTTCGCGCCGGTGCGCGAAGCGCATCTGCGGTTCGGCACAGGCGTGCCGTTGCCATCGGCGGACGCCGTCATCGTGGCCGAGGCGCTGCTGCTCGACGACGATGCATTCGGCGAGGCCGGGCTCCCGTGATCGACCCCATCAGCGCGGCTCGAACGCGGTTCGCGTTCGAGCGCCGCTGATTTGCCACTGATTTGCCACTGATTCGTCGCTGCTCCCATTTCCATTTCTCACCGCCTTCGCTGCCTGTGAAAGCCATCACCTCGCGGGACAATCCGCTCTACAAGCGCCTGAAGGCACTGGCCGGCTCGACGCATCAACAGCGCCGCAGCGGCCACGCGCTGCTCGAGGGCTTCCATCTCGCGAGCGCGTATCTCGACGTCGCCGGTCAGCCGGAGCTCTGCGTCGTCACCGACGGCGCGCTGCGTCACGACGAAGCGCAGGCGATCGTTTCGCGCATCGACGAGCATCGGCTAGTGACACTGCCGGATGCGTTATTCGGACAGTTGTCGAATGTCGTGCATGGCGTCGGAATTCTGCTGCTCGTCGAGAAGCTGGATGCGCCGCTGCCCGAGCGCGTCGAGCAAAACTGTCTGGTGCTCGACGGTGTGCAGGACGCGGGCAACGTCGGCTCGATTCTGCGCAGCGCGGCGGCCGCGGGTATCGAGCACGTGTTCTGCGCGCCGGGCACCGCGTACGCGTGGTCGTCGAAGGTGCTGCGCTCCGGCATGGGCGCGCACTTCCTGTTGCAGATTCATGAGGATGTCGACGCGAGTGCGTTGATCGAACGTCTCGCGGTCCCGATCGTCATCACCGATTCGCACGGCGCCGAAGCGATTTATGAGTGCGACCTGAGCAGGCCGCTCGCGTGGGTATTCGGCAACGAAGGGGCGGGCGTGTCGCAGGTGTGGCGCGATGCCGTGTCGTTGCGGGTGACGATTCCGCAGCCTGGCGGCATGGAATCGCTGAACGTGGCGGCCGCGGCGGCCGTCTGCGTGTTCGAGCAGTGCCGGCAGCAGCGCGGCCGTAAAAAGTAGACGTCAGTGGCGTTGCGCGGGCGCTGGCCGGCAACGCTACGCCTGCTCGGCGGTCGCTCAATACGACGGCCGATCCAGCTTGATCTCCTGCAGGATCGTCGTCGCGATCTCCTCGATCGACTTGTGCGTCGACGACAGCCACTTGATCCCCTCGCGCCGCATCATCGCTTCCGCTTCGTTGATCTCATAGCGGCAGTTTTCCAGCGCCGCGTACTTGCTGCCCGGCCGCCGTTCGTTGCGGATCTCCGACAGCCGCTGCGGATCGATCGACAACCCGAACATCTTCTGCCGATGCTCGAGCAGCGGCGTGGGCAGCTTGCCGCGTTCGAAATCTTCCGGAATTAGCGGATAGTTCGCCGCTTTCACGCCGTACTGCATCGCCAGATAAAGGCTCGTCGGCGTCTTGCCGCTGCGCGACACGCCGACGAGGATCACGTCGGCGTCCGCGAGATTGCGGTTCGATTGACCGTCGTCGTGCGCGAGCGAGAAATTGATGGCCTCGATCCGGTTCTTGTACTCCTCGGTGTCCGCGTTCTGGTGGCCGCGGCCCATCGCGTGACTCGACTTCAGTTCCAGCTCCTGCTCGAGCGGCTCGACGAAGGTCTGGAACATGTCGAGCACGAGTGCGTTCGAATCCTTCACGATCTGATTCGACGAGCTATCGACGAGCGTGGTGAACACGATCGGACGACGGCCGTCCTGCACGACCGCCTCGTTGATTTTTTCGAGCGTTGCGTAGGCCTTCTCGGTCGAGTCGACGAATGGCACGCGGACCAGGCGGAATTTCTGGTCGAACTGGGAGAGGATCGAATGCGCGAAGGTTTCGGCAGTGATCCCGGTACCGTCTGAGACGATGAATACGGTGGGCGGCATCAGTGGGGCTGTGAACGTGAAAGGCAAATGAACAAACAAAGCGCGGCGCTGGAACGCGCTTGGATCAAACCGCGCAGCGGCGCGCGGCCGGCCTCGCAAAAGCCGGCTGGCTGGGCCGGGTCGCGATTCGAGACGCAATTCTCGACCGACTGCCACATTTGGGGAGTCGGCACGGTAGAATAGCGGCAACCTGTTGGATAAGCAATTGCAGGCGATTGGTCGCTAAATTACCGCGAACGGTCGTTCAACCTCACGTCATCTGGCGTAGATATGCGTTGAACGTAAGAGATCGGGCGGTAAGTGCGTTGATTGGCGTTCTTCGCCGCCGCCGTCTCGGTCACGCTCGCGGCCGGCGTCTCCATGCAACGCATCTCTGCCTTAACGGCGATTGGGCTTATCTAACAGGTTGTGCAAGACACGGGGTCGAGCTTCTAATGGGCTGCCCGTGTTCAAGCCCACTTGCACAGTCGTGAATTTCTTTCACACTTAGGGGCTTGTATGACTAACGCAGTTACCGGCGCAAAGGACAAGGCGTATGTAGTTCCGTTCGAGCAGTTGCGGATGACCGACGTGGAAATCGTCGGCGGCAAGAACGCGTCGCTGGGCGAGATGATCAGCCAGCTCGCGGAAGCCGGTGTGCGCGTGCCGACCGGCTTCGCGACCACCGCGCTCGCGTTCCGTGACTTCCTGCAGCACAACAATCTGACCGAACGCATCGCCAAACGTCTCGAGACGCTCGACGTCGACGACGTGAAGGCGCTCGCCGAAGCGGGCAAGGAGATCCGTCAATGGATCGTCGACGCGCCGCTGCAGCCGCAGCTCGAGGCTGACATTCGCGCGGGGTTCGACACGCTGCAAAAGAGCTCGCCCGAAGAGCTGTCGTTTGCGGTGCGTTCGTCCGCGACCGCGGAAGACCTGCCCGACGCATCGTTCGCCGGTCAGCAGGAAAGCTATCTGAACGTGGTCGGCATCGACGACGTGCTCGATCGCATGAAGCACGTATTCGCGTCGCTGTACAACGACCGCGCTATCTCCTATCGCGTCCACAAGGGCTTTACGCATGCTGAAGTCGCGTTGTCGGCGGGCGTGCAGCGCATGGTGCGCTCGGACGTCGGCGCCGCCGGCGTGATGTTCACGCTGGATACCGAATCGGGCTTCAAGGACGCGGTCTTCATCACGTCGAGCTATGGCCTCGGCGAAACCGTCGTGCAGGGCGCGGTGAATCCGGACGAGTTCTACGTCTTCAAGACCACGCTCGCGCAGGGCAAGTACCCGATCATCCGCCGCTCGATCGGCTCGAAGCTGATCAAGATGGAGTTCACGAAGCCGGGCGAGCCGGGCCGCGTGAAGACCGTCGACGTCGCGCACGAGCAGCGCAACCGTTTCTCGATCACCGACGAAGACGTGATTGAACTCGCGAAGTACGCGGTCATCATCGAAAAGCACTACCAGCGTCCGATGGACATCGAGTGGGGCAAGGACGGCCGCGACGGCAAGATCTTCATCCTGCAGGCGCGTCCGGAAACGGTGAAGAGCCAGGGCGGCGGCAAGGCCGAGCAGCGCTTCAAGCTGAAGGGCCAGTCGAACGTGCTGGCAACGGGCCGTGCGATCGGTCAGAAGATCGGCGCGGGTCCGGTGCGCGTGATCCACGATCCGTCGGAGATGGACCGCGTGCAGCCGGGCGACGTGCTCGTCGCCGACATGACCGACCCGAACTGGGAGCCGGTCATGAAGCGTGCGTCGGCGATCGTCACGAACCGTGGTGGCCGCACCTGCCACGCGGCGATCATCGCGCGTGAGCTGGGCGTGCCGGCGGTGGTCGGCTGCGGCGACGCGACCGACGTGCTGAAGGACGGCGCGCTCGTCACCGTGTCGTGCGCGGAAGGCGACGAAGGCAAGATCTACGACGGCCTGCTCGAAACGGAAGTCACCGAAGTGCAGCGCGGTGAACTGCCGCCGATTCCGGTGAAGATCATGATGAACGTCGGCAATCCGCAGCTCGCGTTCGACTTCTCGCAACTGCCGAACGCAGGCGTGGGTCTCGCGCGTCTCGAGTTCATCATCAACAACAACATCGGCGTGCACCCGAAGGCGATCCTCGAGTACCCGAACGTCGATCAGGACCTGAAGAAGGCGGTCGAAAGCGTCGCTCGCGGTCACGCGTCGCCGCGCGCGTTCTACGTCGACAAGCTGACCGAAGGCATCGCGACGATCGCGGCGGCGTTCTATCCGAAGCCCGTCATCGTGCGTATGTCGGACTTCAAGTCGAACGAGTACAAGAAGCTGATCGGCGGTTCGCGCTACGAGCCGGACGAGGAAAACCCGATGCTGGGCTTCCGCGGCGCATCGCGCTATATCGCCGAAGACTTCGCCGAGGCGTTCCAGATGGAATGCGTCGCGCTGAAGAAGGTGCGTGAAGAGATGGGCCTCGACAACGTCGAGATCATGGTGCCGTTCGTGCGTACGCTGAAGCAGGCGGAGCGCGTTGTCGGGCTGCTCGCAAAGTTCGGCCTGAAGCGCGGCGAGAAGGGCCTGCGCCTGATCATGATGTGCGAAGTGCCGTCGAACGCGATCCTCGCCGAAGAGTTCCTGCAGTACTTCGACGGTTTCTCGATCGGCTCGAACGACCTGACGCAACTCACGCTCGGCCTCGACCGCGACTCGGGCATGGAACTGCTCGCCGTCGATTTCGACGAGCGCGATCCGGCGGTCAAGTTCATGTTGAAGCGCGCAATCGAAACCTGTCTGCGTCTGGACAAGTACGTCGGTATCTGCGGTCAGGGTCCTTCGGATCACCCGGACTTCGCGCAGTGGCTGACGGACGAAGGCATCAAGTCGATCTCGCTGAACCCCGACACGATCATCGATACGTGGCAGCAGCTGGCAAAGGCAAAGGCGTAACTCGCGAGGTATCGAATGCCGCTTCGCAAGCGGCATTTAGCACGCGTTAAAGGCACGTCCGCTTCGTGCTATAAACACCCCGGTAGATCCGGGGTGTTTTGCTTTATGGAGGTCGACGTGGCGCCTGGTGGACTGTTCTGGTGGATCGGGGCGGGTGTGCTTGTCGTGCTGGAGCTGATGAGCGGCACCTTCTATCTGTTGATGATCGCGTTCGGCTTCGTCGCGGCCGCGCTTGCGCGCATTGCCGGCGCCGGGCCCGATCTGCAGTTCGTGGTGGCGGCGCTGGTCGCGCTTGCGGCGGTCGTGGCGCTCAGACGCTCGCGCTTTGCCCGTCGCAGGCGCGAGCAGGCGTCGCGCAATCCCGATGTCAATCTGGACATCGGGCAGACGTTGAACGTGCCGGCCTGGCAGGGCCGCAAAGCACGCGCGACCTATCGTGGCGCCGCATGGGACGTCGAGCTGGCCGCGGGCGAGCCTGAAGACGCACAGGTCTACGAGATCAGGGAGTTGCGCGGTAGTTGTCTGGTCGTCGTCGCGAGCCGGCAGCCGAAGGCGCGCGCGAGCGCGACCTGACGATCTGAACCCGAGTGTTGGGTGCGGTGTTCGCCACACGCGCTCATCGATGTCCCTTCACAAAGTGAAGCACCAGAGCCTAATCTGAACACGCAGGCCCGACCAACCTGCGCACAACAATTCGAAGCAGAAGCGGAGGGTAGCGATATGGATTCAACCATCGTCGGGGCAGTGCTGCTGATCGTCGTGATCGTGCTCGCGTCGCAGACCATCAAGATCGTGCCGCAGCAGCATGCGTGGGTGCTCGAGCGCCTCGGCCGCTATCACGCGACGCTGACGCCGGGGCTGAGCTTCGCGTTTCCGTTCGTCGATCGGGTCGCGTACAAGCACGTGCTGAAGGAAATTCCGCTCGAAGTGCCGAGTCAAGTCTGTATCACGCGCGACAACACGCAACTTCAGGTCGACGGTGTGCTGTATTTCCAGGTCACCGATCCGATGAAGGCATCGTACGGATCGAGCAACTTCGTGTTCGCGATCACGCAGTTGTCGCAGACCACGCTGCGCTCGGTCATCGGCAAGCTGGAGCTCGACCGGACTTTCGAAGAGCGCGATTTCATCAATCACAGCATCGTGTCCGCGCTCGACGAGGCGGCCTCTAACTGGGGCGTAAAAGTGCTGCGCTATGAGATCAAGGATTTGACGCCGCCGAAGGAAATCCTTCACGCAATGCAGGCGCAGATCACCGCCGAGCGCGAGAAGCGCGCGCTGATCGCGGCCTCGGAAGGGCGCAAGCAGGAGCAGATCAATATCGCGTCGGGCGGCCGCGAGGCGGCGATCCAGACGTCCGAAGGCGAGCGGCAGGCGGCGATCAACCAGGCGCAGGGCCAGGCCGCGGCGATTCTGGCGGTGGCCGAGGCGAACGCGCAGGCGATCCAGAAGATCGCCGCGGCGATCCAACTGAACGGCGGCATGGACGCGGTCAATCTGAAGGTGGCCGAACAGTATGTGAACGCGTTTTCGAACCTCGCGAAGCAGGGCACGACACTGATCGTGCCGGGCGACATGTCGAACATTAGTTCGATGATCGCGTCTGCGCTGACGATCGTGAACAAGGGAAGGGCGGCAGCGGAGCCGCCGCGAAGCGACCTGCGCTGACGAACTCAGCAATCGGCGCGCAATGAGCGCGTGACAAAAAGCAAATGGCCCGCACATCGATGTGCGGGCCATTTTTCTGCGTGAGCCGCAAACGAATGGCGCTTACGTCGGCGAGCGCATCAAACGCGCCTTCTCGCGCTCCCAGTCGCGCTTCTTCTCAGTCTCGCGCTTGTCGTGCATCTTCTTGCCCTTTGCGAGGCCGATCTCGCATTTGACGCGACCGTTCTTGTAGTGAAAATTCAGCGGCACGAGCGTGTAGCCGCGCTGCTCGACCTTGCCGATCAGCTTGCTGATTTCCTCGCTATGCAGCAGCAGCTTGCGCGTGCGCACCGGATCGGGATGGATGTGCGTCGACGCTTCGGGCAGCGGGCTGATGTGCGTGCCGATCAGAAACAACTCGCCGTTGCGGATCACCACGTAGCCTTCCTTGATCTGGCCGCGCCCCGCGCGCAACGCCTTGACCTCCCATCCTTCGAGCACGAGGCCGGCCTCATAGCGTTCCTCGACCGAATAGTCGTAGAAGGCTTTTCTGTTGTCGATGATGCTCATGAATGGAAAGTGCCCAACTCGTTTAAAATTACGATTTTAGCAAAGCGGGACAAGGAAAGCCCGCCGCGCTCATCCACCCTTGCCACGCGCTGTTCAATTTATGGCAGATGTCCAGAAAACCGTGTTGATTCGCCATTCGGCGGAACAGATGTTCGACCTCGTCACCGACGTCGACGATTACCCCAACTTCCTGCCATGGTGCGGCGGCATCGAAATTCGTCACCGGGACGACACCAGCATGGAGGCGCGGATCGATATCAACTTCAAGGGCATCAAGCAGCATTTCGCCACGCGCAACTCGATGGAGCGCCCCACGCGCATCGACATGGAATTCGCCGACGGTCCGTTTCGCAAGTTCACCGGTTTCTGGCGCTTCACGCCGCTGCGCGCGGATGCGTGCAAGATCGAATTCGCGCTGCACTACGAGTTCACCAGCATCCTGCTCGAGAAGATCATCGGGCCGGTGTTCAATCACATCGCCAATACCTTCGTCGAATCTTTCGTGAAGCGCGCCAATCAGCGCTATGGTCAGGCATGAGCGCGCGGCTAACGGTTGAGGTCTGCTATGCGCTCGCCGGCGAGCAGGCGTTGATTGCGGTCGAGTTGCCCGCGGGCGCGACGCTGAAGCAGGCGATCGACGCAAGCGGGATTCTGCAGCGTTTTCCGTCTATCGATCTGAACACGCAGAAGGTGGGTGTGTTCGGCAAGCTCAAGCCGCTCGATACGGTGCTGGCCGACCATGATCGCGTCGAGATTTACCGGCCTTTATTGGTCGATCCGAAGGTGTCGCGCCAACGGCGCGTCGAAAAGACGCGCAAGGCTGGGTCGATCGAGGGGCGGCGCTGGTTGAACAAGGATTCGCGCTAGGCGGCGCGAGTCGGCGGGGCGGTGAATTTTTTCGCCCGCCGCCCGTGTCACATCATCACGTCACATCACCTCAAGGCGCCGCCGTTTGCGCCGTCTCGTCCATGCCCTCGATGCGCGCCGTACCCGACGAATCTTCGTCCGAATGTCGGCGCACCGACCACCAGACCCCCGCCACCAGCAGCAGGATCGCCGCGAGTTCGAGCGGGCGCGGCAGGCGCTCGTCGTAAATGAACGCGTAGAGCAGCGCGAATAGCGTCTCGAACACGATCATCTGGCCGGACAGCGTCAGCGGCAGCCGTTTTGCCGCGGCATTCCACAGACCGTTGCCGAGCCACGACGCGCCGATCGCGAGCACCAGGTTGAGCAGCCAGAACGTGTGCCAGCGGGCATCGGCCAGCTGGCCCTGCTGGCCGCCGGCCGGCAGCACCGCGACCACCAGCCACAACGCGCCGCCGAGCGCGCCCGTCACGACGCCCCACAGCACCGACCACTCGTTGCCGCTGAAATGCGTCTGACGCTGCAGGTAGCGGGCGTTTTCAACCGCGAACCAGCTCCAGCAAAGGAGCGCACCCACCGCGCAGGCGACGCCGAGCAAGCGCGTCGCGATGCTCACCGGCGCCGCACCGGCCACCGTAAACACGTCGATATTGATGCACACGATGCCCGCCATCACGGTCGCGAGCGGCCATGCGAGGCGCGCGAGCGGCACGGCGCCGTGATCGCGCCGGCCCATCAGCGTGACGGTGACTGGCAGCACGCCGACGATCAGCGAGGCCGGCGCGATCCCGATCAGGTGCACGGCGGCCGTCAGCAGCAGGTAATAGACGATGTTGCCGGCCAGCGCGAGCTTGACGAGCGCGATCAGGTCCTCGCGGCTCAGCCGTTTGGCGAGCGAGCGCGCGATTGGCAACGCCGCGGCGAGCGACACCACGCCGTACATCGAATAGCGGCCGGCGACGAGCAGCAGAGGGGAGAAGTCGGGCAGCACCCGCGGCACCAGAAACACCATGCCCCACAAGGCTCCGGCCATGACCCCATATATGACACCGCGCTGCATCGACTGCCCCTGCTGGATAAACTGGAATGGGCGGCAGAATAGCGGGTTCGCGGACGGGGCGTCTTGTTCGATCCTGCATTCGCGTCGCTCGATCGCCAATGGCCGCCGGCCAAGGGTCCAGCGTTTGCCTGCGAACGCGCAAACGAAACCCGATCGAACTCGACGCGAAAAGCGAAGCGAAATCGGCGCGTGCCGGAGCGGTAAAAAATCGTCTGAAATTCGCTAAGCTGCTGTTCGCGCAGTGAAAACCGGGGTGGTATCGCGTATAATTCGCTTTTGCGCCTATAGGATTTGCCATGCGTCTGATCCAAACAGCACTCACGTTCGATGACGTGCTCCTCGTCCCGGCCTTCTCCGATGTTCTGCCGCGCGACACCAGCCTCAAGACCCGGCTGACCCGCAACATCTCCCTGAACATGCCGCTCGTGTCCGCCGCGATGGACACGGTCACCGAAGCACGTCTGGCGATCGCCATGGCGCAAATGGGCGGCGTCGGCATCATCCACAAGAACCTCACGCCGGCCGAGCAGGCGCGTGAAGTCGCCAAGGTCAAGCGTTTCGAGTCGGGCGTCGTGCGCGACCCGATCACCGTGCCGCCGCAAATGAAAGTGCGCGACGTGATCGCACTGTCGCGCCAGCATGGCATTTCGGGCTTCCCGGTCGTCGAGGGTGCGCAGCTCGTCGGTATCGTGACGAACCGCGACCTGCGCTTCGAAGAGCGTCTGGACGAGCCGGTGCGCAACATCATGACGCCGCGCGAACGCCTCGTCACCGTCAAGGAAGGCACGCCGCTCGCCGAGGCGAAGGCGCTGATGCACAGCCACCGCCTCGAGCGCGTGCTGGTCGTCAACGACTCGTTCGAGCTGCGCGGCCTGATGACCGTCAAGGACATCACCAAGCAGACCGAACATCCGGACGCGTGCAAGGACGAGCACGGCAAGCTGCGCGCGGGCGCGGCGGTCGGCGTCGGCGCGGACAACGAAGAGCGCGTCGAACTGCTCGTGCAGGCCGGTGTCGACGTGATCGTCGTCGATACCGCGCATGGCCACAGCAAGGGCGTGCTCGAGCGCGTCAAGTGGGTCAAGCAGAACTTCCCGCACGTCGAGGTGATCGGCGGCAACATCGCGACCGCCGCGGCTGCCAAGGCGCTCGTCGAATACGGCGCGGACGGCGTCAAGGTCGGTATCGGCCCGGGCTCGATCTGCACGACGCGAATCGTCGCCGGCGTCGGCGTGCCGCAGGTCACCGCGATCTCCAACGTGTCCGAAGCGCTGAACGGCACCGGCGTGCCTGTCATCGCCGACGGCGGCGTGCGCTTCTCGGGCGACGTCAGCAAGGCGCTCGCGGCGGGCGCGAGCGCGGTCATGATGGGCAGCATGTTCGCCGGCACCGAAGAGTCGCCGGGCGAAGTGTTCCTGTTCCAGGGCCGCCAGTACAAGTCGTACCGCGGCATGGGCTCCGTCGGCGCGATGAAGGACGGCGCCGCGGACCGCTACTTCCAGGACAACTCAGCGAACATCGACAAGCTGGTGCCGGAAGGCATCGAAGGCCGCGTCGCGTACAAGGGTTCGGTCAACGCGATCCTGTTCCAGCTGATCGGCGGCGTGCGCGCGAGCATGGGCTACTGCGGTTGCCGCACCATCGCCGAAATGAACGAGAAGGCCGAGTTCGTGCAAATCACCGGCGCGGGCCTGCGCGAGTCGCATGTGCATGACGTGCAAATCACCAAGGAAGCGCCCAACTACCACGTGGACTAAACGCCCATGAAGCCACTGCTGCGCGTTGTACTGATCCTCGATGCGTTGGTGTTGCTGGCGTTCGGCCTGCTGTTCGTGCTGACGCCGTGGACCTCACTGTACGACGCGCTGCAACTGGTGCCAACGGAGCCGATGCTGGTCGGCCAGGCGTTCGGCGTCGCGCTGATCGGGCTCGCATGGCTCGCGCTGCATGCGTCGTTCGACGGGGCGCTGACTTCGACGGTCGCGAAGGTGGTCGGTCATGTGCACTGGCTGATCGGCGTGCTGATGCTGGTCTGGCTGCTGGGGCTGCATACGCCGTCGCTGACTGGCTTCGGGCAGATGGTGGCGGTGCTGGCCGGTGTCGCGCTGGTGGTGGTCGGGCTTGGCGGCGTGCGACTGTCGGGTGTGGTGGGGCGGCGCGAGAAGGGGGGCGTGGTTAAGTCCTCGTCGAGCAAGGCCGACAGCCGGGCTGATAGGCGTGCCGCGAAAGAAGCCGAAAAGGATGCCGTACAGAAGCGCGAGCCACGTGCCTCAGCGGGCTTTCCGATCTATCAGGCCGAGCCGGTGCCAGAGCCCGTCGTGCCGGTCACGCGACCCGTCAATCCGGCTGGCGCGGCTCCCGTTGCCACTGCCGCGCCGCTTGGTCCGGCTGCAAGCGAGCCTGGCCTGAGCGAATCCGAACGCGCCGCGCGCGACACCAGCAACGACGTGCCCGGCGCACCGCGCCCGCCGTTTCATGGCTGAAGCGCCGCGCGCCAGGCCGTTTGCCGAAGCTACCCGGTTTCGTTCGCGCGCATCGCAGGCGGCAAGTTCCGTCATTGGTCGCGCCTTTGTGCTTCATCGTAATGTTTGCTGTCCGCGCCGCGCCGAGACCGTCGCCGCGTGGACCGCTTTGAATTCATCGCCGCGCCTCGTGCGCGGCATTCCGTATCCGCTCACTTCTGATTCCGTCCGCTGCCATGCATGACAAGATCCTGATTCTCGACTTCGGTTCGCAAGTCACCCAACTGATTGCACGTCGCGTTCGCGAAGCCAACGTGTATTCGGAAATCCATCCGTACGACGTCGACGCGTCGTTCATCCGCGACTTCGCGCCGAAGGGCGTGATTCTGTCTGGCGGCCCGAGCTCGGTCACCGAGGAAGACACGCCGCGCGTGCCGCAAGCCGTATTCGAACTCGGCGTGCCGGTGCTCGGCATCTGCTACGGCATGCAGGCGATGGCGCAGCAGCTCGGCGGCAAGGTCGACATCGGCCATCTGCGCGAATTCGGCTACGCCGAAGTGCGCGCGCGCAACCATACGAGCCTGCTCGAAGGCATCAGCGACTTCACCACGGCCGAAGGCCACGGCATGCTCAAGGTGTGGATGAGCCATGGCGACAAGGTGCTGGAAATGCCGCCGGGCTTCGCGTTGATGGCATCGACGGAATCGTGCCCGATCGCCGCGATGGCCGACGAACAGCGCCGCTTCTACGGCCTGCAATGGCATCCGGAAGTCACGCACACGGTGCAGGGCCGCGCGATGCTCGAGCGCTTCGTGCTGCAGATCTGCGGCGCGAAGGCCGATTGGGAAATGGGCCACTACATCGACGAAGCCGTCGCGAAGATTCGCGAGCAGGTCGGTAACGAGCACGTCATTCTGGGCTTGTCGGGCGGCGTGGATTCGTCGGTGGCGGCGGCGCTGCTGCATCGCGCGATCGGCGATCAGCTGACCTGCGTGTTCGTCGATCACGGCCTCTTGCGCCTGAACGAAGCCGAGCAGGTGATGGCGCTGTTCGCCGATCACCTCGGCGTGAAGGTGATTCACGTCGACGCGAGCGAAGCATTCCTCGGCAAGCTCGCGGGCGTGACCGATCCGGAAGCGAAGCGCAAGATCATCGGCGCGGAGTTCGTCGAAGTGTTTCAGGCCGAAGCCGGCAAACTGACCGACGCGAAATGGCTGGCGCAAGGCACGATCTATCCGGACGTGATCGAATCGGCGGGCAAGGGCAAGAAGGCCGCGCAAACCATCAAGAGCCACCATAACGTCGGTGGTCTGCCGGAGACGCTGAACCTGAAGCTGCTCGAGCCGCTGCGCGAGCTGTTCAAGGACGAAGTGCGCGAGCTTGGCGTGAAGCTCGGTCTGCCGCACTCGATGGTGTATCGCCATCCGTTCCCGGGCCCGGGTCTGGGCGTGCGGATTCTCGGCGAAGTGAAGCGCGATTTCGCGGACCTGCTGCGCCGCGCGGACGCGATTTTCATCGAGACGCTGCGCAACACGATCGACAAGGAAACCGGCAAGTCGTGGTACGACCTGACGAGCCAGGCGTTCGCGGTGTTCCTGCCGGTGAAGAGCGTCGGCGTGATGGGCGATGGCCGCACCTACGAGTACGTCGTCGCGCTGCGCGCGGTGCAAACGCTCGACTTCATGACCGCGCATTGGGCGCATCTGCCGCATGAACTGCTTGGGCATGTGTCGAACCGGATCATCAACGAAGTGCGCGGGATCAACCGGGTTGTCTATGACGTCTCGGGCAAGCCGCCTGCGACGATCGAGTGGGAATGATTTAGACTGCTCCCAAGTCGTTCCGGGAGTTCCGGTTTTCCCTGTTTCTCCTTTAAAAACAGATGGTTGCTGTCCGACGTGATCCGCGGTGATCCGGACAGTGCCCGAAGGAATTGTCGGTACTGTTGACGGTATTGAGATTCCCTCATCGGACGGCCTCGTCCGATACCGTCACGACAGTGTGACGGTATCGGCTGACGGTACACGTTCGAGGAGTTCTTATGCTCACCGACCTGCAGTTGCGAGCATTAAAGCCTGCCGAAAAAATCTATAAGGTCACCGATCAACGGGGGCTATATGCGGCGGTGATGCCGTCAGGCGCGGTGAGCTTCCGGTACGACTACCGGGTAAACGGTCGTCGGGAAACCCTGGTTATCGGCCGATACGATCCATCACTTTCTGCGCGAAAAGTACGCAAGCCAGGCGAGCTCGAATTTGGAATGGCGGTCAGCCTCCCGGAAGCCAGGCTACTGCGCGACCACGCTTACGGAAGCGTCCAGCACGGACAAAGTCCGTCACGTGCGAAAGTCGAGCGGCGGGTCGAGGCGGCCGAGGCGCTGACGTTTGGAAAATGGGCGGGGAAATACTTTGCTGAGATCGCCCTTGCGGATTCCACAAGGGCGATGCGTAAATCAGTGTACGACCGCAATCTCGCGTCGGAGTTTGGGCGACTGAAGTTGGAAGAGATCACGCCCGCACGACTGATGGCGCGCTGCGAAAAAATCAAGGAGCGCGGAGCGGCTGCACAAGCGGTTCACGCGAGGGAAATCGTACTGCAGGTTTTCCGGTTCATTGAGGCTCGGGGAATTAAGGTCGACAATCCTGCGGTCCCAATTCGTCCAAGCGCTATTGCGACGTTCAAGGCGCGTGACAGGGCACTGAGTCCGGAGGAGATACACATATTCTTCAATGCGTTGGATCAGACTGCTACGACACCGACGTTGCGGCTCGCCATTAAATTCATGCTGTTGACCCTTGTGCGCAAATCAGAGTTCATCGACGCGACATGGGATGAGGTGGACTTCAAGACGGCTACCTGGACCATTCCCAAGGAGCGCATGAAGGCGAGGCGTCCTCATCACGTCTACCTTAGCGAACAAGCGCTAGACATCCTGGTTGCGTTCAAGACATGTTTTGGCTCGAGCTTGTACCTGCATCCCGGACGGTATGAAACTGCGTCGCCGATCAGTGCGGCTACGCTGAACCGGGTCATTGACAGTACGGTGAAGCTGATCTGTGCTAGGGGTGAAGTATTTGAGCCGCTCACTGTGCATGATCTGCGCCGCACGGCTAGCACACATCTCCACGAAGCCGGTTTCAACTCGGACTGGATCGAGAAGTGCCTCGCCCATGAGCAGCGTGGCGTTCGCGCAATTTACAACAAAGCCGAATATGCAGAGCAGAGAAGGGTGATGCTACAAGCTTGGGCCGATATGCTGGATCGTTGGATCAAAGATGGGGCGTGTGCGACCTTTACTGCGTTGAGGGCCGAGGGTGTGGCTTAGTTTGCCAGATATCTCATGGCGATAGATAGGACTACAACAGGCATAACTTGGGTTAGCGTGCACGCGGATTGCCTCAGTCCCTATCTCGGTAAGCGCATACGGCGCGTTTCGTGTGTGCTGACTGGCTACGTAGTCGGTCCGTCGCGCGGTATGACCATCACTTCCTGACGAATCGTTTCAACAGTCGTCGTTGGTGGAAATGTCGCGTCACAAACAGTTCGTTATGCATAGTGATAACAGGCGTTGGTTAGGTGGGAGCAGGAGAGGACTCGAATCGAACGGGTAGTCTTCTGACAAGTCGCAAGAAAGTTACGCTCGGTCACAGCGGTATATGCACTTGTATACGCAAAAAGCCTAGGACTGCAGCGGCTCATTATCGCTTGCGTGGAACGATTCCGATATTTCGCTTGCGACGAGCTCACCCTCAGTTTTCCGAAGATTGAATCACTAAGCTAGCGAATAGCCTTATCGAAGTTAGGCCGCAGCGGCTTTCGGCCTCTAGGTAGTGCGAACTGAATCTCTGCCACGTTGCTTGCTTGTGATAGGAAGGATTATTTTCATAGTCTCCTTGCGCTGCAAATGTCGCGATCGAAAAGGGCGAAAGACACTGGATCTCTACGCCAGATTCGCCTTGGACGGCGACGCGGCCCGCCATACGCGTCGTGCCATACCTTGAAGACGTCTGTGGCAACAACCTCTTCGAGGCTTTTGACGGGCCGCTCCGAGCGCACCGCGAATCGACCGTGGAACGCACCAACCACATGATTCGCTTCGAACGCACACGACCAGCGAATTCCGCGTAACGAGCGTGAAGGCAACCCTTTGCCTCCGGCAGACAGTCGTTCACCACGTCGTGGACCTCGAGTTCAATATGGGTGTGTACGCAATTCAGGACGCCCCCCATCATTCGTTGCATCAGCATGGCGGCTGATGTTGGTGAGCGCCTGCTGCACGATGCAGAAAACCGAGGTGCGCGGTCATCGCTCCGCCAAGGGCCACGACCCTCCAGGCGGAACGTGCAAACCGTTGCATTGTGTCGTGTGAAGTCAAGGACGAGGACGCGTCCCAGCGTCTTCCTTGGTCGAGCGAACGACCGGAAGCTGACCGAATCCGACACCAGAGCGTCACGTCGACGACACCAACGAATGACTGTCGGGGCTCCGCGTGGTACAGCCATAGGCTGTGCGTTTTTTGTACTGATCTATGTTAAAGGCAGATAGCGCCGGTAAAGCGCACAGGTAGAGTTCATGTGACGGTCGCTGTTGCCGCTACGGCTACCGCCGATCACACATCTTTCAGACACGCGAAAGGCGAAAATCTGGCAATTTCGAGCACCGGGAGGCGGCGGCGCGTCGCAGCCAGTCAATCACCCTTGTGCTCGATGACGACCCTTAGCCGCCCATCGCATGCAGTGCGATCCCGGTCCGCTGCGACGTATCCATAAACACCGTGGAGGTTTCGTCACGATCGCAGGTGTTGCTTCCCTCGAGCGCGTCGGCCGTTGCGTCTGAAGAGCGAGGGTGCTGAGCGCATCGGGGCCCGTCTTTGAACGTGTTCCGCTCACGACGCGACTAACGGTCATGCACGCCCGCCATCCCACTCGGAGCTTCGCCCAAAAACCAGCTGGCAAGAGATCGCCACGCCGGATTGCCGTCGCAACGCGAGGCACTTGATTCGCGCACCTGCTGTCACGCCCCGATGAAAAGGGGTTTTCGGGTAAGCCGCGAATCCACCGCTCAGCCAACTTCCGGCGAAATGCACGCGCGGTGGGAGTCAATTCTGGGGCGAGCCGAAGATTGCCCCTGAGTCGAAAAAAGGAGTCTCAGGGGCGCGAGAAATCGTCCGGCGTCAGCTGAAGTGGTGCCGCGGGATGGGCGAGCAGTTTACGTTCGGCGATCGCCCGGATGCGGCCGTACCCATTGCGAAAGGTTTTGAGGATGCGCTCGTCGTCCGCACGTGCCTCGAGCCAGAAATACGCTTCCAGCGCAGTTTTCGTGACAATGCATTCGACCGGGCGGTTCTGGAAGACGAGAGAAAATGTCACGCCAAGGCGACTGGCGAGCACCTGCGGTTCAAGTTCGACGGTTTCCATGGTTGGAAAGGACTGCGCTTCTGACCGGATCACGAGGATTTTTGCACAGGTTATGCGTCTCGGGTCTGGGCGAAGCGGGCGTGCTCATGTGATGGCGCGTCGCTTCGAACTGCGTGGAAGCCGTGGTTCTCAGCGCCGGTTGCGTCCTCGCTACCGGCGTCTGTCGGAAATAAAAGCCTCCCCGATCTGTCGGGCCAGTTTCACGTCATCACTGTGCAGATAGATCGACGTCGTCGATACCCACGCGTTCCGCAGATTGTCCCGCACGGTGGTCAGTTCCACACCGCGCCCGAGCGCATGCGTCGCGTGGGTGTGGCGCATCCAGTGCGGGTGGCGCAAGGCACCAACAATTTCGGCTACAACGCACGCGGGTGCCGCAAGCACAGCGGCACGTCTGCGCACGCGTCCCCCGTGGGACGCCCTCGTCCGCCCCTTTCCTTTCTCGCCTCAACCCTCGCTCCCCCGTTCAGGGGATGTTCCGCCCCCTTGTCTGAGCCGAAGATGACGTCATTCGGGATGTCACTGTCCACCAAGTAGTACGACAAATCTGTGCCAGCCCGCCATCCACTTTCAGACTCAAGGAGAGATTTATGCAGGACGACGCGCAGAAAGCGGCGACTTCGGCCCATGGCTATCCGCTGTTGATCAAGCAACTGCTGCATACGCCATGCGTTCAGGCGCTGGACCAGGAGATCGTCTACCGCGGGCAACTGCGGATGACCTATTCGACGCTTCGTGAGCGCATCTCGCGCCTCGCCAGCGGCCTGAAGGGGCTCGGCGTGCAGCATGGCACCACGGTCGCTGTGATGGACTGGGACAGCCATCGCTATCTGGAGTGCTACTTCGCCGTGCCGATGATGGGCGCCGTGCTGCAGACGGTCAATGTGCGTCTTTCGCCCGATGAAATCGCGTACACGATCGACCATGCCGGCGCCGAGGTGCTGCTCGTGCACACCGACTTTCTGCCGGTCGTCGAATCGATCAAGGACAAGCTCGAGAACGTGCACACCTTCGTCTATATCGACGAGCCGGACAGTGTGGCCGCCGCACATTCGATCGACTTCGTGGCGGAATACGAAGCGATGCTGGCGCAGAGCGAAGCGCACTACGACTTTCCCGACTTCGACGAGAACACCCGCGCCACGACGTTCTACACGACGGGCACGACCGGCCTGCCGAAAGGCGTCTACTTTTCGCATCGTCAACTCGTGCTGCATACGCTCACGCTGATGGCGGCGCTGGCGAGTCCCGTGTCCGGTCAGCGCTTCCATCGCGGCGACGTGTACATGCCGCTCACGCCGATGTTCCATGTGCACGCGTGGGGCATGCCCTATATCGCGACGGTCATGGGCGTGAAGCAGGTTTATCCGGGCCGCTACATGCCGGACCGCCTGCTGCACCTGGTGCGCGACGAAGGCGTCACGTTCTCGCACTGCGTGAGCACGATTTTGCACATGCTGCTCAACAACGCCGAGTCCGAGTCGGTCGACTTGAGCAAGTGGAAGATCGTGATTGGCGGCGGAGCCTTGCCGCAGGGCCTTGCGCGCAGCGCCCTCGAACGCGGCATTGACATCTTTGCCGGCTACGGCATGTCCGAGACGGGCCCCGTGCTGAGCCTCGCACAACTGCCGATGGGCAGCGAGGCGCTCGATCTCGACGAGCAGGTGCGTCTGCGCTGCAAGACGGGCTTCCCGGTTCCGCTCGTCGATCTGCGCATCGTCGACGAGGAGATGAACGACCTCCCGCGCGACGGCAAGGCCAGTGGCGAGATCGTCGTGCGCACCCCCTGGCTCACGCAGGGCTACTTGAAGAATCCCGAGGCATCGGAGCAGCTCTGGGCCGGCGGCTATCTGCATACGCAGGACATCGCCAATATCGACCCGACCGGCAATCTGCAGATTACCGACCGCATCAAGGATGTGATCAAGTCGGGCGGCGAGTGGGTGTCGTCACTCGAGATTGAAAGCCTGATTTCGCTGCATTCCGCGGCGGCCGAAGTGGCGGTCATCGGCATCAAGGACGAGAAGTGGGGCGAGCGCCCGGTGGCGCTCGTAGTGCTCAAACCCGGCGCCAAAGCGAGCGCGGACGAGATCAAGCAGCACGTCATGACGTTCGCCACGTCAGGCCACATCTCGAAGTACGCAGTGCCGCAAATCGTCAAGTTCGTCGATGCCTTGAAGAAGACGAGCGTCGGGAAAATCGACAAGAAATGGCTGCGCGAGCAGTTCGCCTGACACGTCATTCACCAAGGAACAAAAAGGAGTATTCGCAATGAGCATCAAGGGATACAGCATCGCAACGATCGACGACTTCGTGGGCCGCGAGCTGGGCGTATCGGAATGGGTCGTCGTCGATCAGGCACGCATTGACGCATTTGCACACTGCACGGGCGACCGGCAATGGATTCACGTGGACGTCGAGCGCGCCAGACGCGAGAGTCCGTTTGGCGGCACGATCGCGCACGGCTATCTGACGCTTTCGCTGCTGGCCGCGCTCGCCATGGAGATCGGCCTGATTCCGGAAGACGCGTCGGCGGGCCTGAACTATGGGCTGGACAAGGTGCGCTTCATGACGCCGGTGAAGGCGGGCGCCCGGGTGCGCAACCGCGTGAGCCTGGTGTCGGTGGAGAAGAAGGGCGGCGGGCGCATCATCGTCAAGACGATGAACGAACTGCAGATCGAAGGCGAAGGCAAGCCCGCGCTGGTCGCCGAAACCCTCGCGATGCTCGTGGCGTAATTCGGGCGTTCAGGGACGCACCATGCGTCGGATAAGGAGCAGGAAAATGGCTGCAACCCCGAAAGACAATTCGCATAACGAACAGATCGACGATATCTCGGCGTCGGCAACGGAAGGCATGCTCGGCCCCAATCCGTTTGTCGGGCTGCGGCCGTGCGATATCCTGGCCACGGCGCAGCAGATCGGCGCGCAGGCCGTGCGGCAGCCCGCGCTGCTGGTCGAACAGGAAGCGGCGCTCGTGCGTAATCTGCTGGCCGTGCTGGGCGGCAATGCGAAAAGCACGCCGCCCGCAGGCGACAAGCGTTTCGCCGACCCTGCGTGGCAGGACAACACGTGGTATCGCATGGCGCTGCAGGGCTATCTGGTATGGCGCGACGCGCTGAGCGGGTTTGTCGACCGCTCTGCACTGGACCCGAAGAGCAAGGAACGCGCGCAATTCGTGATGTCGCTCTTCACCGATGCGCTTTCGCCAACGAACACGCTGCTCGGCAACCCGGCTGCGCTCAAGAAGGTCGTCGATTCGGGCGGCGCGAGCCTGATTGGTGGCCTGAAGAACGCCATGTTCGACATGCTGAAGAATCAGGGCATGCCCGCTCAGGTGGACAAGAGCGCCTTCGAGGTGGGCAAGAACCTCGGCACTTCGCCGGGCGCGGTGGTGTTTCGCAACGAAGTGCTGGAGCTGATTCAGTACAAGCCGGCCACGGAGCAGGTCTATGGCCGCCCGCAATTGATCGTGCCGCCGCAGATCAACAAGTTCTACGTGTTCGACCTCTCTGAAGGGAAGAGCATGGTCGACTACCTCGTGAAGAACGAGTTCCAGGTGTTCGCGGTGAGTTGGCGCAATCCCACGGCAGCCCAGAGCCACTGGGACATGGATACCTACGTCTCTGCGCTGCTGGAAGCGATCGAAGCGGTGCGCGACATCACCGGCAGCGAAGACGTGAACCTGCACGGTGCATGTTCCGGCGCGATGACGATCTCGGCGCTGCTCGGCCATCTCGCGAGCCGCGGCGAAAATACGGTCAACGCCACCACGCTGATGGTCGCCGTGCTGGACAGCACCGCCGATTCCCAGCTTGGCCTCTTCTGCACGCCCGAAGCGATCGCGGCGGCCAAGCAGAACAGCCTTGCGCGCGGCGTGCTCGCGGGCGAGGAGATGGGGCGCGTGTTCGCGTGGATGCGGCCCAACGATCTGGTGTGGAATTACTGGGTCAACAATTACCTGCTGGGCAAGGCGCCGCCCGCGTTCGACATCCTCTACTGGAACAACGATACGACCCGCTTGCCCGCGCGCTTTCACGGCCAGCTGCTCGACATTTTCACGGGCAACCTGTTCAGCAAGCGCCACGCGCTTACGGTGCTCGATACGCCGATCGATCTCTCCGATGTCACGTGCGACACCTACGTGGTGGCGGGCATGACGGATCACATCACACCGTGGAAGGGTGTTTACAACACGGCGCGGACGTTCGGCGGCAAGACGCGCTTCGTGCTCAGCTCGAGCGGTCATATCCAGAGCCTGATCAACCCGCCGGGCAATCCGAAGGCGAAGTACTTCATGAACCCGGAACTGCCTGCGGAGGCGGATGCGTGGCTCGCAAGCGCCACGCCCGAAAAGGACTCGTGGTGGGGCAACTGGCGCGAGTGGCTGGCCAGCCGCTCGGGCGAGCGCCGCAGCGCGCCGGCATCGCTCGGCAACGAGCGTCACGCTGCGCTCGCCGACGCACCGGGAACGTACGTGACCGAGGCCTGATATACGACCCGTCGTTCTTACGCTGTGCATTGTTTTTTCAACGTAGTACTAATGGAGCTTTAATCGTGGAATCTACCAATCCGACTCATCTTTTCGCCGAATACACGAAGGTTCTCGGCCAGTTCAAGCTGCCGGGTGTCGATGTGGCCGCTATTCTCGAATCGCGCCGCAAGGACATCGAGGCGCTGGCCCAGGCCAACAGCGCGGCGCTCGCGGGCGTGCAGTCGCTTGGTCTGAAGCAGGCCGAGATCCTGCGCACGACCATGACCGAGCTGCAATCGCTCGTGGCGAAGCTGGGCGCGCAAGGCGCGGCGCCCGGTGCGAATGCCGGCGAAGTCGTGCAGCAGGCGCTGCATAAGGCGCTCGTCGACATGCAGGAACTCGCGGATACGGCTTACCGTGCGCAGTCGGACAGCATCGCGGTCGTGACGAAGCGTGTGGCCGAGCACGTCGAGGAGCTGAAGGCGCTCCTGCAGCCGAAGAAGTAAGAGGGTACGGCGATGCAAAACGCCGATGTTTCCAATGACGCGCCCCGCAGCGAGACACCCGTGCAAGAGGTCGAGCAGATGAGAGCAGCGGCTTGCAGTCCCGATTCGAGCGGTGGCTCGGCCAGCATGCAGATCCAGACCGTCGACATTGACGGTCAGGTCCTGCGCGTGGGCGTCCGTCACGGCAGCGACGCTTCCCCGCCGCTGCTCCTCTTCAACGGCATCGGCGCGAATCTCGAGCTGGTGGAGCCGTTCGTCGAGGCGCTGGGGGACGTGGGCGTCGTCATCTTCGACGTGCCCGGTGTCGGCGGGTCGCCCGTGCCGCTCGTGCCGTACCGCTTCTCGACGCTTTCCGTGCTTGCGGACAAGCTCCTGACGCGGCTCGGCTACGACGGTCCGGTCGATGTGCTCGGGGTCTCGTGGGGCGGGGCGCTCGCCCAGCAGTTCGCGCGTCTCTACCCCACGCGTTGCCGCAGGCTCATTCTTGCGGCGACGTCGCCGGGCGTCATCATGGTGCCGGCGCGGCTCTCGGTGCTCGCGAAGATGATCGGACCGCGCCGCTACACCGACCGCAGCTATATGAAGCAGGTGGGCGCCGAAATTTATGGCGGTGCTTACCGGCGCGATCCCAGGTTGCTGGAGGAGCATAGCCGGCATATCCATCCGCCGCGCGGCCGCGGCTACCTCTATCAGCTGCTGGCCGCGTCCGGCTGGACCAGCTTGCCGTGGCTCGGTGCGCTGCGTCAGCCCACGCTCGTGATGCACGGCAACGACGACCCCGTCGTGCCGCTGACCAACGCGAAAATCCTGGCGGCCCGCATCCGCAACTCGACGCTCTACGTGATCGACGACGGTCACCTGTTCCTGATCGCGCGTGCGAAGGAAGTCGCGCCCGTAGTGCGCCGTTTCCTGCGCGAGGAACTGGCGTGAACGAGTCAATCAGCGAACAAGTCAGCGCGATGACCGACGGCGACGAAAGCCCGCTGAATGCGGCTGACCGGGCGCTGGCAGCACGCAAGACGCGGCGTCTCAAACGCATGCAGCGCACCGCGACAAGTCTGCTCGCGGTCGTGTTCGCGGTGCTGCTCGCATGCGTTTTCCTGCAGGCGAAATATCCGTGGCTGGCCGGGCTTCCCTGGCTCAGGGCATTCGCTGAAGCCGGCACGGTGGGTGCCATCGCCGACTGGTATGCGGTGGTCGCGCTGTTCCGGCGGCCGTTCGGCCTGCCGGTTCCGCATAGCGCGATCATTCCACAAAACCAGCAGCGCATTGCGGAGAGCCTCGGCAAGTTCGTCGAGGCCAATTTCCTTGCGCCCGAGCTCATCACAGGCCGCCTGAGCGGTCATAACGCCGCGCAGGCGCTGGCCCTGTGGCTCGCCGAGCCGCGCAATAGCCGCGCCGTCGGCGATGTGGTGGCCGACTCGCTGCCGCGCCTGCTGAACGGCATCGACGACACACAGGTCGACCAATTCTTCGAGCGCGTGGCCATGCCGCAACTGCGCACGCTCGACGTTTCCCGCGCCATCGGCGAAGTCCTCGAGGTCCTGACCGAAGGCAATCATCATCAGCCGCTGCTGGACCGGGGGCTGGCAGGACTGGAGCAATGGCTCGCCGCCAACGTGGACCTCATCAAGGCCAAGTTCAGCGAAGCGTCGCGCTACACGCCCGCGCCGCTCGACGCGTATATCGTGAGGAAGTTCGTCGAGGGCATCGTCGCACTGCTGCATGAAGTGGCGGCGAGCCGGGAGCACGCGCTTCGACACCAGTTTGACGCAGCGGTGCAGGACCTGATCGTCCAGTTACAGCGTTCGCCCGTGTACCGGCGTTTTGGCCGGTCGCTGATGCGCGACTGTCTCCGCCATTTCAGAAACGAGGCCTATGCACAGCGCTTGCTGGACCACGTGCGCGCGCGCGTGATCGCCGATGTCGAACGTGACGATTCCATCGTGCGCGGCGCGCTGGCAGGCGTGCTCGCAACGCTCGGCAAGAGCGTGAGCGAGGAGAGCGCGATCCAGCACAAGCTCAACGCGTGGTGGCTGGAACTGGCGCGCGAGCTGGTGGTGCGCTATCGCCATCGACTCTCGGCGCTGATCACCGACGTCGTGAAGGGCTGGAACGCGCGGGAGGTCAGCGGCAAGATCGAGGCGGAGATCGGCCACGATCTGCAATACGTGCGGATCAACGGCACGCTGGTGGACGGGATGGTCGGCGTGCTGCTGCATGGGCTCGCGCTCGTGATCGTGAGGTGACGCCGGTGCGATTCAGACGGTCCCCACCAGTCCCAGCGATTGTGCCCGCGCCACCGCCTGCGCGCGCTTGTCCACCGAGAGCTTTACGAAGATGCTCTTCACGTGCGACTTGACGGTCTCCGGCGCGATGCCGAGCGTGCGTGCGATTTCCTTGTTCGACTGGCCGTGCGCAATCAGCCCGATGATGTCGCGCTCGCGTGCACTGAGCGCCTCGCGCTCCGCATTGCGCGCCCGCGTGTCGCCTGGCTGGTACAGTGCGCGGCTGCCGTCCAGCAGACGATCGACGTAGGCCAGCAGCGCCTTCGCTTGCGCCTCGCCGCGCAGCGCGTCGCGCACGGCCTGTAGCAACGGCACGATCTGCGGCCCCTGATCGACGATGGACTGGTAGAGCCCCGCGGGCGCCGCGGCCTTCAAGACTTGGCGGAAGGTCTCGACGGCCCGCGCGCGCTCGCCTGCCGCCATCCAGACGAGCGCGAGCACCGTGCGCAGGCGCAGCGCGAGATAGCAGCCGTGCCGGCACTCGATGGCTTGCAGCGAGGCCGTCAATGTGTCGGCGGCGTCCTGCGTGCGGCCCTGTTCCATCGCGAGATACGCGCGCGCGAGCCCACGGTAGGTGGCGATCTCGGGAGCCGCGGACGTTGCGGCAGCGCTGGCCGCATCCGCGAGCCGGTCGAGCTGCGCCACGCTGGCCGCGGCTTCCACGATGCGGCCTTCGGCGAGGTTGAGCCGCGTGCGTTCGACGAGGGCGCCGGCGCTCAGGCGGTCCCATTTGCGCGCGTAGGCCAATGCCTGCGCCCGATCGATCAACGCATAGGCCTGCACGGTTTCCGAACGCGCCCCGGCGGTGCGGATCAGCATCCGGTAGGCCATCAGGGCGCTGTCGAGCAGCACGGCCGCGTCGATCACGGGCATCAGGTCGCTCACCAGCGCCTCGGCTTCGTCCAGCCGGCCTTGCTCGTAGCGCAGCTGCCCGATCATCGGCGCGACCTGTGCGACGGCGATGGACTTTGGGCCGGCATGCTGCTCCGCGAGCCGCATGGCTCCCTGAAAATAGCGCTCGGCCAGCGGGAAATGCAGTTGCTGCATCTCCACGTGGCCCAGCAGCGTGAGCCGGTAGACCGACGCGAACATGTTGCGCGAATCTTCCTCGATCGAATACGGAACCCATGGCACCGCGTAGAGCGCTTCCAGATTGCCCGTTTTCCAGTGCGCGAAGCGCACGACGTTGGAGGCCACGTTGGTGGTCCAGATATCGGTCGATGGCCGCTCGAGGCAGGTTTGCGCAAGCGCGAGGCACGCGTGCGCGTCGTCCTGAAGGGCGGCCACGACGGAGCGGATTGCCTGGCATTCCCAATGAACTGGCGCGGAATCGGTCGATGCATCGGCGCCCGACGCATCGGCGTCTTTCTCGATCGTGTCGAGCATGGCGAGCGCTTCGTCGAAGCGCATGGCGAGCGCCATGCCCCAGGCGATAGCGAGCGTGACCTTGATCTGCGAGCGCATCAGGTGCGCCGGGAACTGCCGCTGCCAGCCGAGCAGCGTGAGCAGGTCGCCTTTCGTCACCAGCGCCATGGCGCAGCGGCCGATCAGCGAGACCGCCTCTTCCGTATCTCCCGCGGCGATGGCATGCCTGACCGCGTCGGTCCATTGCGCCTCCTGCGCGTACCACTGGCAGGCGCGGCGATGCAGGTCGGCGACCTCGTCGCGGTGCTGCGTTTGCAGGCGACGGTGCAGGTATTCGCCCATCAGATGATGGAAGCGGAACCAGCTGCCGTCGAGATCGAGCGGTTCGAGCAGCAACTGGCGCGCGGCGATCGACTCCAGCATGGCCTGGCTCGTCCTGACGCCGGTGAGCGCCTCGCACAGCGGCGCGCTCAGCCGCTCGAGTATCGAGGTGCGCAGCATGAACTCGACCATGCCGCCCGGCAGGCGCTTGACCATGTCCTCCAGATAAGCCGCAAACGGGCGCGATGCGCCCGAGGCCGGCGCGACCTCCGCATACGGCTTATGAGCGGCGCGCGCCAGCACCGATGCGGAAATGCGCAATGCGGCGGCCCATCCCTCGGTGCGGGTAAAGAGCGACTTGATGCTGGATGGATGCAGCTTGCCCGGGCATTCGTGCTCGACAAAGCTTCGCGTTTCGTCGAAGTCGAAGCGCAACGTGGAGGCGTCGAGCTCCAGCAGGCTGTTGCGGGCTCGCAGGCGGCCGAGCGGCAGCGGTGGGTCGGTGCGGGTGCAGATCACCACGTGGACGTGCGACGGCGCGTTTTCGACCAGAAACGATACCGCGTCGTGGATGGCCGGCAGGCTGATCAGATGGAAGTCGTCGAGGAAGATGCAGACCTCGTCGGCGACCTCGACGAGCTCGTTGATGAGCGTCGAGACGATCGCCTGCGCGGGCACCAGCGACGCCGCTGTCGTGAGCCCGATGGCCGACGCGCCGACGTTGTCGCACGCCTGCTGCAGGGCCTGCGCGAGGTGATAGAGGAAGCGCGCGGGCTCGTCGTCTTCGCTGTCGAGCGACAGCCACGCCACCAGTACACCCTCCCTGCGCAAGCGCTCGAGCCAGGTCAGCGCAAGCGAGGTCTTGCCGAAGCCCGCCGGGGCCTTGATGACGGTGAGACGTTTGTTCTCGGCCTCCCCGGCGAGACAGACAAGGCGCGGACGGTCAATCAGGCCCGCGGGAAGCCGGGGCGGATAGATCTTCGTCGCGAGCAAAAGTGGAGGTCTGGCCGCGAATGCCCCTCCAGTCACCGCTCCTGACGCTTCGGTCACGTGCATGGGCTGCTCCGTGTCAGCGGGTTCGCCCCGGCTGCGTCCCCTTTTTTTCGATGGGTCACCCCTGTATGGGGGATATTGCACCGCGTCAGCCTGAGAGACCATGGCATCTAATGAAGCGGACGGAAAAATGATAGCCCAACTGATACGAACCTGGTGCGGTTGAGCGCGACGAATTACGTTGCAGCGCACAAGGCCTCAGCTTGGGAAGCAGGGAGAACAGTTCGTTCTCCGGACCATTTGGATGATCTAAAGGAGCGGAGCAGGCAATGAAAGTACTTGTACCGGTCAAGCGCGTCGTCGATGCAAACGTGAGAGTGCGCGTGAAAGCCGACGGCAGCGGTGCGGATGTCGCAAACGTGAAGTTCTCGATGAACCCCTTCGACGAGATCAGCGTGGAGGAGGCCGTTCGCCTGAAAGATGCCGGCGCCGCGACGGAAGTGGTCGCCGTGTCCTGCGGCGTGCAGGGCTGCCAGGAAACGCTGCGTACGGCGATGGCGACGGGCGCCGACCGCGGCATCCTCGTCGAAACCGATGTGGAGCTGCAGCCGCTCGCCGTCGCCAGGCTTCTGAAGGCGCTGGTGGACAAGGAGCAGCCGCAGCTGGTGATGCTCGGCAAGCAGGCCATCGACGACGACGCGAACCAGGTCGGCCAGATGCTGGCTGCGCTGCTCGACTGGCCGCAGGCGACGTTCGCCTCGAAGGTGGAAATCGGCGACGGCAAGGCTGTCGTGACGCGCGAGATCGACGGCGGGCTGGAGACGATCGAGGTCGACCTACCCGCGGTCATTACCACCGATCTTCGTCTGAATACGCCGCGCTACGCGAGCCTGCCCAACATCATGAAAGCGAAGAAGAAGCCGCTCGACGTGGTGAAGCCCGACGCGCTGGGCGTGGACGTCGCGCCGCGACTGCAAACACTGAAGGTCACCGAACCGCCGAAGCGCGAACCCGGCGTGCGCGTGGCCGACGCCGCGGAACTCGTGGCGAAGCTGCGCAGCGTGGCCCAAGTGATCTGATACGCCAAGGAAAAGGAAACAGAAATGACAGTCCTCATCATTGCAGAGCACGACAATCAGGTGCTCAAGGCAGCGACTCTGAACGCCGTGACCGCCGCCGCGCGTCTCTCAGACGACATCCATGTGCTCGTGGCCGGTTCGCAATGCGCGAACGTGGCCGAACAGGCGGCGCGCGTTGCCGGCGTGACCCGCGTACGCGTGGCCGATGCTGCCCATTACGGCCACGCGCTGGCCGAAAATCTCGCGGCGCTCGTCGTGAAGGTCGCGCCTGAATATAGCCACGTGCTCGCGCCAGCCACCACGACCGCAAAGAACGTGATGCCCCGCGTCGCCGCGCTGCTCGATGTCGTGCAAGTCTCGGACATCATCGCCGTCGAATCCGTCGATACGTTCGTGCGCCCCATCTACGCGGGCAACATTCTCGCGACCGTGCGCAGCGCCGACCGCATCAAGGTCATTACCGTGCGTACGACGGCCTTCGACGCCGCGAGCACGCAAGGCGGCGGCGCTGCCGTCGAACCGCTGGAGCCGGCGCCTGAAATGCCCGGTGCCCGTTTCGTGAGCCAGCAACTGACACGCTCCGAGCGGCCGGAGCTGACCGCTGCGCGACGCGTGGTTTCAGGCGGACGCGGGATGGCGTCCGGAGAGAACTTTGCGCTGCTCGAAGATATCGCCGGCAAGCTTGGCGCAGCGGTGGGCGCTTCGCGCGCGGCGGTCGACGCGGGGTTCGTGCCCAACGACTATCAGGTGGGGCAGACCGGCAAGGTGATCGCGCCGCAACTCTACGTCGCGGTGGGCATTTCGGGGGCGATCCAGCATCTGGCCGGCATGAAGGACTCGAAGGTAATCGTTGCGATCAACAAGGATGAGGAAGCGCCGATTTTCCAGGTCTGCGATTACTGGATCGTCGGCGACCTTTTCAAGGTGCTGCCCGAACTCTCGCACGAACTGGACAAACTGCAGCAAGGCTGACGAAGGAGCCGACCATGACGACCTATATTGCCCCCCTGCGCGACATGCGCTTTGTGATGAACGAACTGGCTGGCCTCGAGGCGATCGCGGCATTGCCCGGTTTCGATGACGTCTCGCCGGAGCTCGCCGATGCCGTGCTCGACGAGGCGGCGAAGTTTGCGACCGAAGTGCTTGATCCCCTCAACAAGCCCGGGGACGCGCAGGGTGCGCGCCTGACCGGGCATGGTGTGGCTGCTGCCGACGGATTCGCGCGTGCCTATGAGCAGTATGTTTCGGGCGGCTGGTGCGGCCTCGCCGGAGACCCGGAATTCGGCGGACAGGGCTTGCCTGAACTGATGCATGCAGCCGCGGTGGAGATGTGGAATTCATCGAACATGGCATTCGCGCTGTGCCCGATGCTCACGGCGGGCGCAACGGAGGCGATCCGCCTGCACGGTTCGCAGACGCTGAAGGAGCGCTATTTGCCGAATCTCGTGAGCGGCGAATGGACCGGCACGATGAACCTGACCGAGCCACAAGCCGGCTCGGACCTCGCGGCGGTGCGAACGAAAGCCGTGCCTGAGGGGGAGCACTATCGTATCCACGGCCAGAAGATCTTCATCACGTGGGGCGATCACGACATGACCGGCAACGTGATCCACCTCGTGCTCGCGCGCCTGCCTGACGCGCCCGAAGGCGTGCGCGGCATCTCGCTCTTCCTCGTACCAAAGTTCCTGCTGAACGACGACGGCACGCCCGGCGCCAACAACGACGTGCGCTGCATCTCTCTTGAGCACAAGCTCGGCATTCATGCGAGCCCGACTTGCGTGATGAGCTTCGGCGAAAACGGCGGCGCGATCGGTTACCGGGTCGGCCAGGAGAACAAGGGCCTGGCGCACATGTTCACGATGATGAACGAAGCGCGCCAGAAGGTGGGTATCCAGGGCCTCGCGATGGCGGAGCGCGCCTGGCAGCAGGCCCGCGAATACGCGAAGGAACGCGTGCAGGGGCGCCTCGCGAGCGGCAAGTCGCCCAACGCGGTGGCGATCGTGCATCACCCGGACGTGCGCCGCATGCTGATGACGATGAAGGCGCAGGTCGAAGCGATGCGGGCCTTTGCCTACGTGATGGCAAGCGACATGGATCGTGCGCACCGGCATCCCGACGGCGACGAGCGTGCGGGTCACCAGGCTCGCATCGATCTGCTGATTCCGGTGCTCAAGGGCTGGTGTACCGAACTGGGTGTCGAGATCGCGTCGATGGGAGTGCAGGTGCATGGCGGCATGGGCTACATCGAAGAAACGGGCGCTTGCCAGTTCCTGCGCGATGCGCGGATCGCGACGATCTACGAAGGCACGACCGGCATTCAGGCGGCAGATCTGGCCGGCCGCAAGCTGGCGGCCGATGGCGGCGCGGCAATGGCAGCGCTGATTGCACAGCTGAGCGAAGTCCTGCCCGCACTGGAGCGCAACGCCGATGCGCAAGTCGTATCGATCGGCACGCGTTTTGCCGCGGCCGTGCAGGTACTCGAAGACGCTACCGCCTGGATGCTGGGCGCGTTCGCCAAAGACGCCGACGAAGCACTCGGCAGTTCGGCGGATTACCTGATGCTCGTGGGCTATGTGTGCGGCGGCTGGCAGATGGCGCGCGCGGCGGCGGTGGCGTCGCAGAAGCTGGCGGCGCAGGAAGATCCGGAGTTCTATCAAGCCAAGCTCGCCACCGCACGGTTCTACGCGGAAAAGATCCTGCCCAAAGCGTCTGCGTTGCTGGAGGCGATCAAGGCCGGCACATCTGGCGCGGTCGTCATCGAACAGCTGTAAAGCAGTTGCACTGAATTTTCAGAAACATTCGTTGAACTCAATTCGGAATCCATATCAAAATGAAAGTGAAGAAATTCGTATGTCTCGCCCTGATACCCGGGGCGATATGCAGTAGCGCGATGGCCCAGAGTGCGGGCAGCCTCATCACCAGCGTGGGCGGGGCGTGGCTCGACTTCGGGCAATCGTCGGCGACGCCCATGACAAGCACCACGGCGTTCGGCACCTATACTTCGCCGGGCACGGGCGGGCAGATCCACAATACGTTCACCGCCGAACTCTCGATGACGTATTTCGTCACGGACCACATCGCGCTCGATCTGGCGAGCGGCATACCGCCCAAGCTCAAGCTCTATGCGCAGGGCAGGGTGACGCCAGTCGGGCCGAGCGGTCCGGGGCTCGACCTGGGCAACCTGCAGCCGCTCGCCACCACGCGATCATGGCCGCCGATCCTCTTCGTGAAGTATTACCTTGGGGATGCGCAGTCGAAATTCCGGCCGTTCGCGGGCGTGGGCGTGAATTACACATGGTATTCCCATACCGAACTCAACTCGACTTTTAGCGGCGCATTGCAGCAGTTCGCCGGGCCGGGCAGCCATGTCGAGAGTTCCTTGAGTCCGTCATGGAATCCAGCGTTCAATGCGGGCGCCTCGTACAATTTCAGCAAGAACTGGTACGCCACGGCGTCGGTCACCTATTTGCCGCTCAAGACGAATGCGACAGTGACGGCCTATGCTGCCAATGGACAGCCTGCGCTCACGAACAAGACGCGAATCACTGCGAATCCATGGATTACGTTCGTGGGAGTTGGATACCGATTTTGATCAGACTGGATGCGCGACTCGTTCGGCCCGGCGCTCGCGCCCCTTCCATCGACATGGATAAGCGGCTAACACCATTGTGCAATTGAGTTGCGGACCGCTTTGCGCTTAAGCTTCTATTGCTGGTCGAGCCGGCGAGCCGATTGTTCAAGGAGAAGATGCTCGTGAAAGTCTCTCATTTGCCTCGATGCGTCGCCCTCGGCGCAGCGTTCGTCTCGAATGCGATTTATGCACAGGAGATCGGCGCCAGCCTCGATTGCCATCTCGGTCCCCACACGTTCATCGAGCAATTGGTCGATGAAAACGAGATCGATCCTGTACCCATGAAAGTGTCGGCCAACTCGGTCAACGCGTACCGGCTCAGGCCGAATCAGAACTTGACGGCACTCGGATTCAAGGTGCGGACCGTCTTCGGCTTTTCCCCGAACGACGACATGTTCACCCAGAAGATCAGCGAAGGTGAAACGCCCCATCGCGTCTATGGTGTCGTCGTCATGGCAGGGAAAGAGGCGGTCAGCGAACGCATTCGCGAAACGGGTGGCCCGGCGACGGTAAGGGAAGTCATGCCGCTCGTCATGACGGCGGTCATTTGTGACAAATAGCCTTGCTCCGAACACATCATACCCGTGAATCATTCCCGCCGGCCGGTCAGAATGGCGGGTGACACTCGAAGGTCAACTCCGTTCCTTGTTGTTCCAGTTCGCGCCCGCTGCGTATGAAATCCAACCGGGTGCCGATCTGCATGCCGCGTTTGGTGCAGTAGTCACTGGCGCTGCTGACGGCCTTTCGATATGCGCTGACCCACGACAGTCGAGCGCCCCGCGTACTGGCGGTGACGGTAAACGTATTCGGTTTGTCGGTAGCGGCGACATCCGAAGTGCTCGTGCAGGCCGCCAGTGATAGGACACAGGCGGCGAGCGACGAGCAGATGAGCGGATTTTGCAATCCGCTCCGGGCGATACCCAACAGGTCAAGGCTGCTCACAGCGACTGCTCGGATGCGACGGTCGCAGACGGTGCCTCGGCAATGGCCGCTGCGCGCTGCGCAAGAATCTTGACAATAAAGTCCCAGGCCATCAACAGGGCACCCACGGCGAACACGATGTCACCCGGCATGCGCATCCACTGCCAGAAGGTGGTGGTGCTGTAGAACTCGAGGCTTCGCGCATACGCATAGCCGTGCGTGTAAACCGCCAGCAGTTGCGGCCAGCCAACCGGGTAGAAGTTCATCGCGATCCACATTACGAGGCCGGCGTTATAGAGCCAGAATGCCCACACGCCGCAGCGGTCGCTCCATGCGCGATGGCCGTTCAAATAGCGCAGGACCATGTAGATCAGACCAATGGCGAGCAATCCGAAGGCGCCGAACATCGACGTATGCGCGTGGTTCAGCGTGAGGAAGGTGCCATGCTCGTAATAGTTGACCAGCGGCGCATTGAGCGTGCCGCCGCCGAACACCCCGGCGCCCACGAAGTTCCAGAATGCAGAGCCGAGAATGTAGAGATAGGCAAGTCGATACGGGAAATCCTTTTCATGCTGGATGTGACGCTGCTGCTCGATGGCTTCCAGCACCAGCAGGAACAGCGGCAAGACCTCGAGGAACGAGAACATGCTGCCGAAACTCACCCAGAGGCTTGGTTCGCCTGCCCAGTACATATGATGGCCAGTGCCGAGCACCCCGCCAACCATAATGAGGATCCATTCGAATAGCACTGCGCGCTCAACCATCTGCCGCGACACCAGTTCCAGCGCCATGAGGAAGTAGCCGGTCACCGCTGCTGCGAACAACTCGAAGGCAAGCTCGACCCAGAGGTGCACGACCCACCAGCGCCAGAAGTCGGTGATCGAGAAAGACGGGTTGGGCGAGCCGAACGGAATCATGCCGAATACATAGAGCACCGTGACGCTCAGCGTGGCGGCCCAGAGAAGATGCTCGATGCGGAACAGGCCGTAGAGCGTTCCGCCGCTTTGCCTGAACAGGGCCTTGAGGGTGGGCCCGAATGCACGCAGCAACACCAGACACCAGACGGCGAGACCAGCAAAGAAGAGAACTTGCCAGAAGCGGCCCAGTTCGAGATACGACAGTCCCTGATTGCCGAACCAGAACCAGTGTGCACGGATGACGCCCATCACACCGAGGTAGTCGCCGATCAGCGCCCCAGCCACGATGACTACCAGTACCCAGAAAATGAGGTTCACCAACGCACGCTGCCCGGCAGGTTCACGCTTGCCGATCAAGGGCGCGAGGAAGAGGCCCCCGGCGATCCAGCTCACACCGATCCACACGATCGGAGCCTGCAGGTGCACGCTGCGCAAGGCGGCAAACGGCAGCCACTTGTCCACTTCGATGCCGTAAAAGCTGGTGCGATCGGTGTAGTAGTGCGCCATGATCGAACCCGCGAGGATCTGTACCAGCAGGACACCGGCCACCACCAGGAAATACTTCCAGAGCGCACGCTGGCTGGGGGTGCGTTCCCTGAAGCCTCGCAGCACCGGTTCGAAGGTTTCGGTCCCGGCCTTGGGCTCGATCCAGAGGCGAAAGATCATCAGGATGGCGCCGATCGCGAAGAATATCATCGTGAACGAAATCCACGTCCACTGGAACGTGGCAGCGGTGGGCGAGTTACCGACCAGGGGCTCGGGCGGCCAGTTGATGGTCCATGAGTAGTCCTTGCCGGGCCGGCGTGCGACGGTCGTGAGCGACGAATACAGGATGAAGCTCGCGGTTTGCGTGGCGGTGGATGCGTCGAGCGAACGTGCCCCTGTATAGCCTTGTGCAAAGTTGTCGTTGAGCAGCGCTGCGCTGATGCGTGGTCGCAGCGCCTGAATCGCCTGAGCCACGCTGTCCGGAAGCACAACCTGCTGCTGACTCAGATCGATGCCCTGAAGTTGTGCCTGCATGGTACGCGTGACGCTTGCCTGCTGATCGGCCGTCGCGGCGTCAAACGACTTGCCGTAGCGAGATAACGCCAGATTGTTTCGCACCTCCTTCGCCAGCTCGACGAGGTACCTGGCGGTGAAATCTTCGCCAAAGTAGGACCCCATGCCATACAGGCTGCCGAAATCCATCAGATCGGCTTGCTGAAATCCCGACTTGCCCGCGACGATGTCGGCGTAGCTCATCACCGGTGCGCGGTTGGGCGCGACCATCTGCTGTGGCAGTGGCGCTGCCTGCTGATAGGTGGCGCGCGTTGCCAGGATCATTCCCACCCAGCAGAGCGCGGTGACCACGATGAAAACCCAGATCAGGACCCGGCTCGTGCGATCTTGCGGACAACGATTGCCCGCGGTGAGCGGCTTTGCATTCATGGTTCCATTCCTTCGCGAAATGCCCGAGCGCAGTCTTCGGCGATCGAATACTCGTTTGCGATTCCGAGTAATCAATCCTTTGCGGCTGCCACGTGGCGGATTGGATAGATCTGGAGTGTGATTGGTTTCAATTTCAACAAGTGATAAGGAGTCCAAATGCAGGTGATAGCAATTGACCTCCGGCGCCACGAGAACCGTGCAGCACCCGGAGCGGATATCATCATGTCGCAATTGCGAAAACAAGAAAATCGTACCAACGGCTCGCGCAGTCCCCCAGAAGGGTAGTGGGATCATACATGTGTATGTTTGGAGTCGTTCCGGGTTAGAAAAACGCGTTGCACGTTTCAGCCCGGTTGCGCCGGTACGATTCGGATGGCTATGAATTCATTGCGGGGGAGTTGTCATTGCGTGGCGGCGCGCCGAGCCACCACAATTCACTCAGCGTTGGCGCTTGCTTCAATCACGGGCAATCGACATTGAAACGTTGCACCGTGCCCGGCGTTGTTGAATGCCAATATGATTCCGCCATGTGCGTCGATGATCGAACGGCACATCGCGAGACCTATCCCCTTGCCACCGCGTTTCGTCGTGAAAAAAGCGTCGAACAACCGATAGGCATGCTCCGGCGCGATTCCGATGCCGGTATCGCGCACGCTGACGATCAGAAATCCGCCGGTTTCCATGCACGATTCGATCAGGAGCTCGCGCGGCCTTTCATCGATGTCTGCTATGGCCTGAATACCGTTCAGGATGAGGTTGATGAAAACCTTCGCAGCGAGACGCGGTGGTTCGATACGTCGTGACCAACGAGGGGTATCACGTCATGAACTAGGTCGTTTGGCTCCAGTCGTGTCGCTTGCAGGGCAGACGGAGTCGCGAGGCTGCAAATGGACTGGACGATTTCGCTCGCACGCTGCCCGAGGCCAATGATGTTTTGCACGCTGGCCGTCGCCTCCTCGTATGCCGGTGTCTCGCGATTGAGCCATCGCAGGCATGCTTCACCGTGTGCGACGATCGCGCCGAGCGGTTGATTGACTTCGTGGCCGATGTACGCGCTCAGCTGGCCGAGCAGAACGAATGGATCGGCACGCTTGCGCTCGTCCTTATTGCGCATGTTCAATTGGACATTGGCGTTCATTTTTGTCTTCGCTTGACAGAAGTCCCGATACACGGGAGCGGGGGTGTCGTCGGGAGGGGCAAGGGCATTTTCGCTGTGCGGCACTACCTTCATCCTCGGTTGAATGCGGATCCGGCATGGACGCACGTAACTGAACGCGTTCAGTTGCAATAGCGCCCGCAGTTCCATGATGTCAAGAAAGACCCTGCCGGCGGTGTTCTTGCGCCATGCCGGCCCGACAACTCTCAATGAACGTACAACTTGAGCAAACGTACCCCTGGAAGCGGCAGTCTGAGCCGCGCGAAGACACCCGAAGACAAGGCGAAGGTCAGGCAGGCATTTGTCGACGCCGGCCGCCTGCTGCTGGCGCGAGAAGACGCGTCCCAGGTCTCGCTTCGCCGCATAGCATCCGAGGCGGGCTATTCGCCAGCGTCCATTTACCAGTACTTCGATGATCAACGGGCGCTGTTCGTCGCGGTTCGCGAAGACGATCTCACGGCTGCGGCGGAATACTTCGAGGAGGTGGCGTCGTGTGACGTTGACGCGTTATTCGACGCGCTGCCGGAGCCGCCGTTACCCAATCGGCTTGCCGGGGACACCCTGATCGCAGCAATCTACGGTGTGGTGCTCGTGCCTCGCACGACTCCGACGAAGCGTTGGTCCGACACCTGCATGATGGTCGAACTGACCGTCGACGCGATCATCGACAACTGGGTCTCTGGCAGGGGGCGAGACGGCCATACCACACGCGGTCTCTCGCTGAAGCGCAAGCCGCGGTAGGCGCTATCGCCGCGCCGGACCGCCTGTCTGCGGCAGGCTCACGCCACCTGCAAATCACTCGTGTTGTAGAGAACCAGTTGATCGTTCTTGCTGGATTCAGCAAAACTGCCTTTCAGATGTTCAACCCACGTTCTCACCTTTGCGTCGAGAAACATCTTCGACGCAAAGAGTGCGTAGATGTCAACGTGTTCAAACTGGCAGGCAGGCAGTATGTGCACGAGGCGTCCATCGCGGAACGCATCAACGGCTGCATGCAGCGGCAGTAAGCCCACTCCCATCCCAAGTTCGAGGGCATTGGCAAGCGAAGATTGCGAACTGATGCACAGCCCGGGTTGAACGGAAACCGTTTCGCAGCCGTTTGACCCTTGCGACGTCAATTCGACGTTGTCCGACCAGGAGGGGGCGAGACAAACGAGACTATGGTTCGAAAGGTCCCCGAGCCTGTTGATCATCGGATGCACGTCGAGATAGTTTGGAGACGCGCACATCACGCTGTAGGAACTGCCAAGACGCGTACCGATAAGCGAAGAGTCGCGCAGCACCTCGGTCGCCACGACGGCCATGTCGAATTCACCGGCGAGAAGGTTGACCGGAGAGTCCGATAGCGTCAGCCCAACCTGCACGCACGGATGCCGCTCCCGATAGGATCTCACTGCGGGCACCAAATAGTGTTGCGCAAGCGATTGGGAGGCGTGAACCCTAAGGCAGCCTGTGGGACTGATGTGAATCGATTTGGCTTCAGCTTCTGCTTCGTCCAGGGCTTCGAGAATCGAGTGGCAACGCGCCAGATAGCGCTTGCCCGCGGGCGTCAAGGCAATCCGCCGCGTCGTGCGATGCAGGAGTCGCGTGGCAAGATGCTGCTCGAGGTCGAAAATGAGCCGCGAGACTGAACCCGTACTCATGTTCAGCTCCCGAGCCGCCAACGTATAGCTTGCGCCGTCGGCCACACGCTCAAAAATCCGCATGCTCTTCAACAAATCCATAATCGTCTCTCCGCTCCGGACTTCAGTCCAAACCTCGATGAAAACCCTTTCGAAGGTTCGAGCCATCCATGTCGATTCGTACCGGATAAAAGGTAACGTAGAGGCGTTCTGGTTACAAATGTGGGATCGGTTGTGGAGATCACGTGATAGGCCAGGTGAATCATACGTTCGTATAAACGTGCGGAATGAAGGCTCGCTGCTATGCAGCGATTTCCCGCCAAGCGAAACGAGACACCTTGCTATGGCGCGTGTAGACCGGACTTTCGACCATGAATGGCATGCTCAGACCATCCAGACCGTGGGGGCAAGGATATTCTCACGATACGGGACCGCATTCGCCAATACGGGGCGCGGCTGCGCCCGGTAACGTGGAATCGGTTTGCCTGTGAGTGGGGATGCCGAGCGTAGCGGTTCGCAAGTCAGGGGATGAGCGATCAAGTTCGGTAAGCGAACGGCGTGACTGTCCCGAGACCGCGCCGGGTCTGCGTTGGGCCGTATCACAGTTGCTGCCGGTGCGGGAGAACGAGATGCGTGCTGAGCCGGTTTCGGCTGTTACGAACATGAACCCTGCCGACGGTCTGGTCTCGATGGTATACGTGATCGACGACGACGAGGCGATGCGCATTGCGCTCGTTGACCTGTTCCATTCAATCGGGCTGCCCGCTCAGGCGTTCCCGTCCTGCCGCGAATTTTCGGCATGTCATAAGGAGGACGTACCGAGTTGCCTGATTCTGGACGTCAGGTTGCACGGTGAGACTGGGCTCGCATTCCAGGATGAACTCGTGAAGAGCGGTATTCGGATGCCAATCATCTTCATGACCGGGTATGGCGACGTCGCCATGTCGGTGAAGGCGATGAAAGCCGGCGCAGTGGACTTTCTCCCTAAGCCTTTCCGCGACCAGGACATGCTGGACGCGGTCACCGATGCGTTGGCTTGCGATAACGAACGGCTCGCGTCCCAACGGGCGCTAGCCGCGCTACGCGCTTGCTACGATTCATTGAAGCCTCGGGAGCAGCAGGTGATGCTGTTCGTCGTGGATGGACTGATGAACAAGGAAATCGCCAGCCAGTTGAAGCTCAGCGAAATCACCGTCAAAATTCATCGATCTCAGGTCATGAGAAAAATGGCCGCGCGCTCGGTCGCGGATCTCGTCAGAATGAGTGCAGCGCTTGGCATAGAGACGCCAAAAGGCAAGCCTGGATGGGTGGCGTGGGACGCGCAGGAAAGCTATTGATCTTCATCGCTTTTTGGCGGCATTTCGGGCCGCTGTGTCGTTCGAATCGGTGCCTCTGTGCATACGCAATTGTTGCGGCGTAACACCCATTCTTCTGCGCATCACGCGGGTGAAGTGCGACGCATCCGCGAAGCCAGCGCGGCGCCCAATTTCACCCACCGTCATCCGCGAGAAAATCTTCGATTCGAGCATCCGCAGCGCACAAATCATCCTCGCGTCGAGCAACTGATCGGCGAAGGTCTGCTGGCATCCCGCCAGCGCTCGATGTAGTGTGCGCACGGAGATGCCGAGCGAGTCGGCAACAGCTTCGGCGGTCAGACCATGCTCGTGGCAGCGCTGGGCGAGGCAGTCGCTCACGCGATCCCGCAACGATCGCTCGGCAGGCTTGCTGTGGGGCTCTTGACCGCTCATCTCATGGGCGATGAGCGCGAGCAGGGCGCCCACCTGATCGGCGAGCACGCTGTGCGGGATAGGCGCGTTCGCAACCGCATCAGGCAACAGCTGGACCAGGTAGGCGGCAAGGGCGGCGCCCCAGTTGGAATTACCCGGAATGCGCCGACCAACAAGAGAGCCAACGTCGGGAATCCAACGTTTGAGCCACTCAACGGGAACGCCGATGTTGAGAAATTCGTACCAACGCACGAGATCAATGCCGCAATTGAGGTCCGAATCGACGAGTACGAGGTCGCCGGGCGCGAGGCACAGATCGTTGCGATGCGAGACGTGATAGGTGTTATTCAGGCTCATCATCAAGTGATACTGGCGCTTGCCGCTGCGCGCCAGTTCGCTGCGTCCGCGGCCGCAGGTGTGCGGAGTGCCCGACTGCCGCACGACCGTCAGCGGACCACAGGCCACCACAGTCATGTTCGCTTCGAACTCGCGTGGATTGCTTGCCCGGACATACAGGGGGATCATTGCCGAGGTCAGCACATCCGCCCAGACGTCAAGGCGTTGGGGGGCAGGCAGGTCACGGGTCGACCACCGCGCGACCTCTGCAATTCCACTGCCGTTCATGAGCGAATCCCCTGGGTTGGGTGGGAAAATGGCTGCCACGCCGCCACAAGAAGTATAGGCGCTAGCCTCGACGAGGTTGCGTAGCGGATTGCGGCGTTGTAGCGAAATCCTTACTACAGGATCGCGAGGAAAGGCTAAGGCTGACGTAAAGCATGGTTCAGCCACCGCTCCAGCTCGTCGGGGTCCATCGGCTTTTCGAGCAAGGCAAACGCGCCGGTCGCGAGAACTTCGGCGCGCAGAGAGGCAGTTGGACCCGCGGTGATGAAAACGACGGGAGGCGCGAGTCCCAGTTCGAGAAGGCGGCTATACATCGCCAACCCGGACATACCCGGCATCTTGATGTCCGAGATGAGGAATGCCGTGTTGTGAACGTCCTCTGAATCCAGGAATTGCTCCGCGGAATCGAATGCCCGCACGATCCACCCGAATGCTTGCACGAGGCGCGCAGTCGCCGAGCGGAAAGGCTCATTGTCATCGACGATGGAAACGACCTGGGGCGCACGCATGCAGCGATCCCTCAACTAGCTTTGCTCAGTGAGCGCTACGCAATCGTGCATCAGTACCAGGGTGCGAGCCAAGCAATGAAGATTGTTCGTTGGTGTGATCGGCTTACACCAAAGTATGACTCGCTTGGCGCTTCGTATGGGCAGCGCTGGTGCATGCCATCGAGACTTCGCCCGCTGAACTGCATTCCGTTCGATTCTCCCATCGTCGACTTGATTACGGTACGGGAAAATCGGGCGGATTAGTGCGTAGATAGTGAGTGACCGGCAATCGCGGTGGTGGTGAAATTGTCCACGAGTTGAACAATTCGTGTGGAATCCACAGACTCATGGAACAGACACTTGCACAACAATCGTTCGAAACGATTGTCTATGAACAGCGCAACGCTGCCGCTGTCATCACGCTGAATCGCCCCGAGGTCCTCAATGCGCTGAACCAGAAAGCCATCCGTGAATTGAAAGCGGCATTCGAATGCGCGCGGGACGATGCGCGCATTGGCGGCGTCATCGTGACCGGTGCAGGCGATCGTGCATTCATTGCGGGAGCGGACATCGGCGAACTGGCCACCGCAACGCCTGTCGAGGCCGTGCATGCAGCACGCGCCGGACAGGCTTTGCTCGATCTCGTCGATAACCTGGGTAAGCCTGTCATCGCGGCAGTCAATGGTCTCGCGCTCGGTGGCGGATGTGAAACGGCGTTGGCGTGCACGATCCGTCTGGCAACCCCTAACGCGAGATTCGGGCAGCCCGAGATCAGGCTCGGTCTCATTCCCGGCTTCGGCGGAACGCAGCGCCTTCCTCGCGTGGTGGGCAAAAGCGTTGCCCTGCAACTCATCCTCACTGGCGAAATGATTCCGGCAGAAGAAGCACTGCGCATCGGGCTCGTGAGCGAAATCGTCGAGCCATCGAAATTGATCGACCGCGCGCAAGAGATCCTCGCGAGGATCAACGCGAATGCGCCGCTTTCGGTGCGCCATGCGATCGCGGCTGTCAATCGCGGTCTCGATGGCTCGCTCTCCGAGGGACTTGCGCTCGAAGCGGCCTTGTTTGGGGTATGTGCCTCCACCGACGACAAGACGGAAGGCACGAAAGCCTTCCTGGAAAAACGGCCTCCGAAGTTCACAGGTCGATAAAACGCGGCTCTCGCCACTCCGTTCGCGATCGGCTGCGCCGCGCGCGCAAGCTATGGGAAGCGGGCAGATCAAAATCATGGAGGTGACTCGATGAACGTCGGCAATCACATCTTCTCCGGTTTGAAGGTGCTCGACCTTGCGAGCTACATTGCGGGCCCTGCCGCGACGACGATCCTTGCCGACTTCGGCGCCGACGTGATCAAGGTCGAGCCACCGGGCACCGGGGACGTCTACCGCTACTTTTCGGCGATGCCGCCGAACCCGACGAGTGACGTCAACTATGCATGGCAACTGACGAACCGCAACAAGCGCGGCATTGCGATCGACCTGAAGAAGTCCGACGCCAAAGAAGTGCTGCATCGCCTCGTGCGCTGGGCCGACGTGGTCGTCGTGAACTTCCCGCCGCGCGTCAAGGCGTCGCTCGGTTGCACCTACGAGGACTTCGCGCCGCTCAACGACAAGCTCATCTACGCCGACGTCACGGGGTATGGCTCCGAAGGCCCGGAGGCCGACACGCCCGGATTCGATGTCACCGCATACTGGGCGCGCTCCGGCCTGATGGAAGTCACGCATGACGCCGGCAGTCCGCCGACGCTACCGATCCCGGGCATTGGCGACCACGCGACGGCCACGACGCTCTATGCGGCGATCGTAACCGCGCTCTACGTGCGCGCGACGACCGGCAAGGGCAGCCATGTCTCGACCTCGCTGATCGCCAACGGCATCTGGGCCGCGGGCGCGTGGGTCGAAGGCGGGCTGAACGGCGGCCACTTCTTCGCACAGCACGACCGCAAGTCGCCGCCCAATGCGCTGCTCAATCCTTACCAGACCGCCGACAAGCGCTGGATTCTGCTCGTTGCGGCACAGCGCAAGGACTGGCCAGGCTTCTGCAAGGCGATCGGCAAGCCCGACCTGCTGGAGGATCCGCGCTTCGTCGACGAAAACCGCATCGCCAACTCCGCACATCTGGTCGAGATTCTCGACCCGATGTTCGCGAGCCGGCCGCTCGCGTACTGGAAGCAGGTGCTCGATGCCGGCCGCGTGATCTTCGGTGTCGTTCAGGTCGCGAGAGAAATCATCGACGACCCGCAATTGCCGGCCAACGGGATCGTCGTACCGCTCGCGCAGCCCGGCGGGAAGGAAGCCCGCACCGTCAGCAGCCCGTTTCAGGTGTTCGGCTCGCCGAAAGTGAAGCCCACGGCGGCCCCGCAACTCGGTGAACACGGTGCGCAGATCCTGCAGGAACTGGGGTTCGGCGAAGCCGATATCACACGGCTGAACGATGCGGGCGCGGTCGCACGATTCAAGGGCGCGTCGTGAGCGAGGCACGCCTTCCACCCCGCACGGCGACTAGGAGCGTTCCATGACTGAAGACGAAGTGCGCGCATCGGCCTACGCGATGCCACTGACGAGCCCCGCCTATCCTAAGGTGCCGTACCGGTTCGTCGATCGCGAGTTCGTGATCATCACGTATCGCACCGATCCGGAGGCCCTTGCGCGAGTGGTCCCGGCTCCGCTCAGGCCTGTCGAGCCGATCGTCAAGTACGAGTTCATCAACATGCCCGATTCGAGCGGGCTTGGCTCCTACACCGAATCCGGCCAGGTGATACCCGTTACGCTCGATGGCGTTGCCGGCGGCTTCACGCATGCGATGTTTCTCGACAGCGAGGCCGGCATCGCCTCCGGTCGAGAACTGCTGGGCTTTCCGAAGGTGCTGGCGCAACCGAAGCTGGAGGTCCGCAACGACGCTCTGGTCGGCACGCTCGACTACAACGGCGTGCGCGTGGCCACGGCGACGATGGCCTATAAGTACAAGCCGCTCGATCTCGCTTCGGTCAGGAAAACCCTCGAGGCGCCGGGCTATCTGCTGAAGATCCTGCCGCACGTGGACTGCACGGCGCGCGTGTGCGAAATCGTCAGGTACTACATCGAGGACCTGACCGTCAAAGGGGCGTGGACAGGTCCGGCGTCGCTGGAACTGCATCCGCACTGCTTCGCACCGGTCGCGAAGCTCCCGGTGCTAGAAATCCTCTCAGCGGTGCATCTGCTGACCGACCTGTCGCTAGGCAGGGCAGAAGTGGTCTACGACTACCTTGCCCATACACCGTCCTGATTCACCTGTGCGAGACACACCATGCCAGAGACAAAGCCTCCCCGCGCGCTGCCGGCCCCCGATAGCGACTTCTACATGATCCACCAGGTCTTGAGCGAAGACGAGCAGGCACTCCTCGCAAGAGTGCGGAGTTTTATGGAACGGACCGTGGCGCCCGTCATCAACCAGTACTGGGCGGAAGACAAGTTTCCGTTCGATCTGATACCGGGCCTTCGCGATCTGAACATCGTCGGCATCGGCTTCAACGGGTATGGTTGCCCCGGCGGCAGCGTTCTGCTCGGCGGCTTCATCGCCATGGAGCTTGCGCGCGTCGACGCCTCGATCGCGACGTTCTTCGGTGTGCAAAGCGGCCTCGCGATGGGCTCGATCTACCTCGGCGGTTCGGAACAGCAGAAGCAGAAGTGGCTGCCGCCTATGGTTCGCCTCGAAAAGGTCGGCTGCTTCGGGCTGACCGAACCGCTCGTCGGCTCGGGCGCCGGTGGCGGGCTCCTCACCACCGCGAAGCGTGAAGGTGATACCTGGGTACTCAACGGCCAGAAACGCTGGATCGGCAATGCGCCGTGGTGCGATCTCTCCATCATCTGGGCCCGCGACGTCGATGACGATCAGGTGAAGGGATTCATCGTCGAAAACAGAACGACGCCGGGATTTTCGGTCGCGAAGATCGAGCGCAAGGTCGCGTTGCGGGTCGTGCAGAACGGCGTCATCACGATGGAGAACTGCCGCGTGCCTGAGGAAAACCGCTTGCAGGGCGGTTCGACCTTCCGCGACACGGCGCGCGTGCTGCGCCTGACGCGCCAGTATGTGGCCTGGGAGGCGGTGGGCTGCAGCATGGGCGCCTATGAGCACGCGCTCAAGTATGCGCAGACGCGCGAGCAGTTCGGCAAACCGATCGCGTCGTTTCAGTTGGTCCAGGATCTGCTCGCAAAGATGCTCGGCAATATCACCGCCTCGCAGTGCATGGTCGTACGCCTCGCGCAACTCCAGGACCAGGGCAAGCTCAAGGACGAGCACGCCTCGCTCGCCAAGGCGTTCTGCACGGTCCGCATGCGCGAGACGGTCGGCTGGGCGCGCGAGGTACTGGGCGGCAACGGCATCGTGCTCGACTATAGCGTCGCGCGCTTCATGGCCGACTCGGAAGCGCTCTATTCCTATGAGGGGACGCGCGAGATGAATTCACTGATCGTCGGCAAGGCGGTCAGTGGGTTCAGCGCGTTCGTCTAACGTCACGGAGTCCGTACCATGAGCAAGACAATCGAGCGCGTGACGATCATCGGAACCGGGGTCATCGGCGCGAGCTGGGCGGCGCTATTTCTCGCCAAAGGTCTGGATGTGGTCGCGACCGACATCGCCCCCGATGCAAAGCAGAAGCTCGAAGAATTCATCGCGACTGCGTGGCCGGCGCTGGAGCAACTGGGGCTCGCGCCCGGCGCATCGCCTTCGAAGCTTCAGTTCACGGACAACTTCGAAGAAGCCATAGCTGGGAGCGATCTGGTCCAGGAAAACGGACCCGAGCGTATCGCCTTCAAGAAGGACCTCTACCGTCGTCTCGACCAAGCACTGGCGCCCGAGGCGATCATCGCATCGAGCTCGTCGGGCCTGACGATGAGCGAGATTCAATCCGCCTGCCCCAATCATCCTGAACGGTGCGTGATCGGTCACCCGTTCAACCCGCCGCACCTGATACCGCTGGTCGAGATCGTGGGCGGCGCGAAGACCTCGGAAGAGACCATCGAACGCGTCAGCGGGTTCTATCGCGGCCTCGGTAAGCGGACGATCCGCTTGCGCAAGGAGGTTCCGGGCCACGTCGCCAATCGGCTTCAGGCCGCCCTGTTTCGCGAAGTGGTTTACCTGATCGCGGAGGGGGTCGTCAGTGTCGGCGATGCGGACGCCGCGGTTTCGTGGGGCCCAGGTCTGCGTTGGGGGATCATGGGACCGAGTCTTCTCTATCATCTCGGCGGCGGACCGGGCGGCATCGAGCACTTCTTCGATCAGTTCACCGGTCCACTGACTGCCTGGTGGCACGTGCTCGGAACCCCGGAACTCACGCCGGATGTGCGGGCGAGCATCATCAAGGGTGTCCGCGAGGAAGTCCAGTCGCGCTCGCTGCAGGAGCTCGCAACGTATCGCGACGAGGTACTAATGGGTCTGCTTCGGCTGCGGAATAAGGAGTAATGCCTTTTCGCGCCCGAGAGCCAGATGTGATCCCGCTTCGATGTTCGAGCGAGGTGCGAACATGAAAAATCTGCAGCGTCTCATTGCAAGCGTGCTCGTCTTCATGCTGGCCGCGTGCGCCGGTTTGCCTCCACAGACGAACCGGCCGCAGACTTTTGCGCTTCAAGACACGCAAACTACGCGGCTCGGCGCGCTAGTCGCGCCCGAAGAGCAGAAGCATCCGGGCGAGACGGCGTTTCATCTGCTGCCGGACCCTACCGATGCGATCGTGGCCCGCATCGCGCTCGCCGAAAAAGCCGACCGTTCGCTCGATCTGCAGTATTACATCTGGCACGACGATCTGGTCGGCCGAGAACTCGCGGCGGCGTTACTCGAGGCAGCGGACCGGGGCGTCCGCGTTCGTGTCCTCCTCGACGACCTGGGCACCAACCCGGACGACCAGGTCCTGCTCGCGCTCAACTCGCATCCAAATGTGAAGATCAGGCTGTTCAATCCGGTCGCGAGCCGGAGCTTCAAGTCGCTTGCTACCGCTCTCGAATTATCGCGGGTGGACCGGCGCATGCACAACAAGGCAATGGTCGCGGACAACGAAGCCGCGATTCTTGGCGGGCGCAATATCGGCGACGAATACTTCGGTGCCTCGAACGTGGTGGCCTTCGGGGATCTGGATGTGCTGGTGCACGGTCCCGTCGTCCGGAAAGTCTCGGAGGCCTTCGACCAGTTCTGGAATTCCGAAGAGAGTTATTCGATCGAGCAACTGGCAGGGCATCCGGCGGAATCGTCTGCGCTGCCCGCCTACCGCGCGAAACTGGATGACTACATCAAATCGGAGCATGACTCTGCGTATGTCGCGCAGGCGAGAGAACGGCTGGCCACGGTCTTCGAACCGGGCGACACCGAATTTGCCTGGGGAGAAGCCACGCTTCTGTACGACGATCCAGCCAAGATCACCCGCGACCCGACTGACACGCAAGGCCACTTGATGACGCGGTTCAAGGCCCTGAACCTGAAACCCGCACAGCAGATGCTCATCATCTCGCCTTACTTCGTGCCGGGCAAGGAAGGAGTCGCCTGGATAAGCGATCTGACCGCGCACGGGGTACGCGTCACGGTGTTGACCAATTCGCTGGCGGCAACCGACGTCGTCGCCGTCAATGCCGGATATGAGCACTACCGCGAAGCGCTCCTCGAGGCCGGGGTGCACCTCTATGAGCTGAAGCCGGTCGGCTCGGCCGACGTCAAATCACAACGGAAGTTCTTCGGTTCCTCAAGGGCCTCGTTGCATGCAAAAACGTATGTGTTCGACCGGCAAAGCGTTTTCATCGGCTCGATGAATCTCGATCCTCGCTCGAGCCATCTCAACACGGAAATCGGGGTGCTTTGCAATAGCCCGACAATTGCCGGCCAGGTGGTCGACGACGTCGAGCCGCACCTGGACCGGATTGCCTGGCGAGTGGAGCTCCGTGCCGACGCGAACGGCTCGAACCGGATCGTCTGGATCGATACCACCGAAAACGGCGCTGTAACGGAATTGGACTCGGAGCCGGACGTCTCTCTTGGGCGGCGTACGAGCGTCTGGTTCATGGGCCTGCTGCCGATCGAGTCGCAGTTATGAGCGCAATGGCGCGCTGCTCGCCGAGTGGCGACAACCGGTGTTTGACCGTACGAGGTAACCATGTGGATTTACCGTGTCGATGAGCCGCGTCTTGGGCGTATCCGCGTTCGGGAATGGCGCCGCCGTGCGCGACATACCCTCGGGCTGCTCCTGCTGCTTCTGGGCGGCGCCACCACCGGGCTGATCGTGCTCGACCGTTCGAATGACTCTTTTCTCAACAGGCTGTTCACCGCGCTTTGGGATGGGGTCAATCTCGTCACGACGATCGGCGACTTCGCCGAGTTGAACGAACGTCAAAAGGTTTTCATGCTGCTGGCCATGTTCGCGACGCTGGTGGTCGGCGGATTCGCGGTGTCGAAGCTGACCGGCATGTTGTCTGGCGACGATGTGATGGCCTATCGGGAGAACAGGATCATGGAACGCAAGCTCGAACAGCTCGCCAATCACGTCGTCGTGGTTGGATTCCATTCCCTCGGCATGCTGGTCGCCGATCGATTGCGTGATGCGGGGCAGTTGGTCCTCGTCCTCGTCGGTGATGAGGGGCAGGCCGAACGTGCGGCAGATCATGACCATATGGTCGTGCTCGGCTTGCCCGACGCGTTCGACGACGTGCTCAAGGATGCACGGCTCGATAGCGCCAGCGCGCTCGTCGTCACGACACCCGACAGCAACAACAACCTGGCAATCACCTTGCTCGCGCATACGCTGAATCCCTCGCTCCCGATTGCCGTCCCCGGTGAAAATCCATTGAGAAAAGGGCTGTTCGAGAACGCGGGGGCATCCAACGTGATCATCGGCGATGTGATCATCGCGGATGCACTGGTCGGCAAGCTCACAAACCGAGTGGAGGCGACAACATGAAACCTGCTGCTTCGATGGAACCTCTCCCGCATCGCATGCCTTTTTTGCAGGGCCTTTTACCGATCAACGCGGCACAGCTGCCGCACGACGTCGTTGCCGGAATCACGCTGGCGGCGCTCGGCATTCCCGAAGTGATGGGGTACACGAAGATTGCCGGCACGCCTACGGTCACCGGCCTCTACACGATCCTGCTGCCTCTGGTCGCATTCGCCTTCTTCGGGGCATCGCGCCAACTGGTGGTGGCTGCGGACTCCGCCACGGCGGCCATTCTTGCCGGTATGTTGACCGCCGTCGCCGCGGTGGGCAGCAAGGAATATGTCGGCCTGACCAGCACCGTTGCGCTGATGGTAGCGGTAATGCTCGTGATTGCGCGCGTGTTCCGGCTGGGATTTCTCGCCGACTTCCTTGCCCGAAGTGCGCTGATCGGCTTTCTGACAGGCGTCGGCGTGCAGGTCGCGGCGGGCGAGTTCGCCGGACTGCTCGGGCTCCCGAAAGCGGGGCATGGGCCGATCATGCAAGCCGTGTCCGTGTTTCAGCGCATCGCCGAGACGAACACACCGACGGCGGCGTTGGCCATTGCAGTGCTCGCCGTGATCGTCGGGTGCAAACGCTTCGCGCCGCGCGCTCCAGGCGCGCTGGTCGCCGTGATCGGCTCTATCGTGGCGAGCGCGATGTTCGGTTTCTCCTCGCACGGCATTGCGGTTACGGGTGATGTGCCGGGCGGCTTGCCTTCGTTGTTCCTGCCGCCGATGCATACGAACGCGTTCAATCGGGTGCTCGCCACGGCCGCATCGTGTTTCATCGTCATCATCGCGCAGAGCGCCGCAACCGCGCGCGCGTATGCCAACCGCTACAACGAGAAGGGCGACGACAATGCCGACATCATCGGCCTCGCGGCTGCGAATGCTGCGGCGGCGTTCACGGGCACGTTCGTCGTCAATGGGAGCCCGACCAAGACGGAGATGGTGGACGAAGCGGGCGGCCGCACGCAGGTCGCTCATCTTACGACGGCAGCAATCGTCCTTCTGGTGTTGCTGTTTCTCACGAAGCCGCTTGGTTTTCTGCCTGCCGCGGTACTGTCGGCCATCGTCTTCATGATCGGTGTGAAACTGATCGACGTTAAGGGGATGGCCGAGCTGTACCGCATGCAGAAGGACGAGTTCGTCGTGGCGTTGCTGACGGCGGGCGTCGTGGTGTTCGTCGATGTGATGCACGGCATTCTGGCTGCCGTCGTACTTTCGCTGATCGCGCATGCGCGGCATAGCTACCGGCTGCGCACGCGTGTGCTGACGCGCGGCCCCGCGGACCGGTGGCTCGCGCATCATGTGGCACCCAATCTGCTCGCGGCACCCGGCATCGTTGTTTACCGGTTCGAGGCCGATCTGTTCTACGCGAACGCCGGCCGCTTCACTGAGGAAGTGCTCAAAGTCGTGACCGAAGCGAGCCCACCCTTGCGCTGGATCGTGGTCGACGCGACCGAGATCTACAACATCGACTACACGGCGGGCAAGACCTTGGTCCAGCTGGGCTCGGAACTCGACAAGCGCGGTGTCGGTATTGCCGCCGTCGCGCTTGCGACGGGCGTGCGACACCAGATCGAACGGTATCAGGCACTGCGTGCGCGCGGCGCGCATCGCGAGATCTTTGCGACGGTCGACGCTGCAGTCGACACGCTGCGCGATCTGGCGCCCACGCCATCGACATCCGAAGCGGGATCCGCGCCTGCTTCGGGCACCAAACCGGCATGAGGCAGGCAATCTGACGAGGCGGCCTTGACGCTGAATTGAAAGGAAGGTGGCACATGCTCAATACCGTTGCTGCGAATCATCCTGGGCCCGCTACGGAACGCATCGATCGGAAGACCATGGCGGTACCAGGCGATCCTTCCACGATGTTTGCGGGCCGCGGCACGCTGGCCATGAGAATGGAGCGTGGCAAGGCGGCGCGCAAGGCGGTCTCGCGTGACAGGCTCGCCGACTGCAGGATCGAAGATCGGGATCCGCTCGCGCTACTCGAAGCGTCCAACGCAGGCCGGGTGACGGAGCTGATTCCGATCCGCTACGGGCGTATGGTCCAGAGTCCATTCGCGTTCTATCGCGGCGCGGCGCCGCTGATGGCGTTCGACCTGTCGAGGCTGCCGCACTCCAACGTGAACGTGCAGCTCGGCGGCGATGCACATCTGGCCAATTTCGGACTGTTCGCGAGCCCGGAGCGTCGCATTCTGTTTGGGCCAAATGACTTCGACGAAACGTTGCCGGGCCCCTTCGACTGGGATGTGCGCCGGCTAGCGGCCTCGTTCGTGATCGCAGCGCGTGAGCGCGGATTCGCCACTCGCGACCAGCGCAGCGTCGTGCGCCGGTTGTGCGAGACGTTCCGGCACCGGATGGCCGGGTTCAGCCGCATGGACACGCTCGACGTCTGGTACGGCCAGTTCGGGACCGGCAGCATGCTGGCCATGGCCGATTCGGAACGGGAACGAAAAAAGGAACGGGCCGTCATCGAAATGGCCCGGCTGCAGTCGTCGCGCTCCGTGATGAATCATTCGACCGAGTTGGTTAACGGCAAGCTGCGCATCAAGGATGTGCCGCCGCTCGTGTATCACGTTCCTCTGGAAAGCCCGCACGACCAGAAGCACTACGATGCGCTGGTACGGCACTTCTTCGCCGACTATCGGCTGACGCTTCCGGACGACAGGCGCGCCCTGTTCGACCGCTATGAACTGGTGGATGTAGCAATACGCGTCGTGGGAATTGGGTCGGTGGGCACGCGCTGTTATGAGGCGCTTTTCATGGCCGATGGCGAGTGTCCGCTGTTTCTGCAATTGAAGGAGGCGAGGGCTTCGGTTCTGGAGGACTATTTGCCGCCGAGTCGCTTCCCTAATCACGGCCAGCGCGTCGTGAACGGGCAGCGCCTGCTGCAGTCGGCCAGCGATATTTTTCTCGGCTGGTCGAAGATGCAGCATACGGGCAATGACTTCTACGTGCGGCAACTGCGTGACATGAAGGGCGCCTTCGACTTCACGACATTCGATGCCGAAGACCTCAGCGAATACGCGGCCTCCTGTGCTCATGCACTGGCGCATTCGATGGCGAAAGCGGGCGATCCGGCGCTACTCACCGGATATCTCGGCAAGTCGGAGCAATTCGACGAAGCCATCGAGCGGTTCGCCCTCGCGTATGCCGATCAGAATGAGAAGGACTGGTCGGTCTTGAAGGCCGCAGTCAAGGCCGGTCGTGTTCAGGTTCTGACGTGATTTAGTGGGGCGGCCCCCGGGAGGTCGCGGTTTCGAAGCTCAGTCCGCGATATCTTCAGCGTCGTTGGTCGGAAGTAGGATTTGAAAGACGCTGCCGCTAGACGTGTTCGCGTCTGCCCACATGCGTCCCCCGTGTGCCTCGACGATCGATCGGCAGATCGACAGCCCCATGCCCATGCCGCCTGACTTGGTGGTGTAGAACGGGTCGAAGATTCGCTCGATATTCTCCGGTGCGATGCCGGGCCCCGAATCCCGCACCGTGACGCGTACGCCGCCTGACCCGTTCTGCGCGGTTTCGATCAAAAGTTCGCGCGGCGCGCCGGTCTCGCTCGTCATCGCTTCGAGAGCGTTGAGTATCAGATTGAGCATCACCTGTTGCAATTGAACGCGGTCTCCACGGACCATCGGCAAGTTTTCCGAAAATGCCAGTTGCACCGATACGTCGTTCTCCGTCAGATCGCCACGGCTCAGTTCGACGACCTCGACGATGGCTTCGCTGATTCGCAGGGTATCTTTGTGCTGGGGGGCCTTCGTGACGAGTTCGCGGATACGGGAGAGTACGTCCCCCGCCCGTATGGCATCGGCGACGACTCGATCGAGCGCCTGCTGTGCCTCTCTCAGCCTCGGCGGCTCGGAGCGCAGCCACCGCATGGCCGCCTGCGCGTTAATGGCCGACGCAGCGATCGGCTGCTTGATTTCGTGGGCGATCGAGGCGGTGAGCTGACCGACCGTCGCCAGGCGGTTCGCACGCGCGAGCGAAGATTGCATCTCGCGATAGCGCTGTTCGGCTTCGCGTGTTTCGGTCTCGGCTCGCTTGCGCTCAGTCAGATCGATGACGAAGGCTACCCCCTCGTCGGACTGCTCGCAAAAGGCGGCAAAGCCGATCAGGATCGGCACCCGTAGGCCATCCTTACGGGTGTATTCCTTTTCGAACGGTTGGACGATGCCGACCGTCTTCAGCTCGACGAGCGTGCGCAAATCGCGCTCGCGCCATTCGGGTGGGCTGAGGTCTTCCCGTTTGACCCGGCCCGCGACGATATCGGTCCGGTCATAGCCTACCATCTGAAGAAACGCATCGTTGGCCTCGACGATCTGGCCATCGAACCGCCAAATGAAGATCCCGATGATGTTGGCATCGACGAGGCGCCGGATCTTTGCTTCGCGTTCCGCCAGGTCGAGATACAGGCGGGAATTTTCGAGCGAAATGGCCGCTTGAGACGCCAGCAGTTTCAGCATGGCGATCCGCGCTGCGGTAAACACGTGGGACGCGAGATTGTTTTCGAGGTACAGCACGCCGAGCAGTTTGGCGCCGTTGATCAGCGGAAGGCAAAGTATCGACCTTGCGCGAAACCGGGCGATATACGGGTCGGAGGAAAACGGGTTCCGGGCCGATGCATCGGCAAGGATCACGGTTTCACGGGTTCGCGCGACGTAATGGACGATCGATTCCGGCAGCGCAGCGCCGGATCGCGGCTGCGCGACGACCATGTCGCTGCCAGCGAAAGCTTCTGCCTCGGCGTGTAATTCACCGTCTTGCGGTGTGATCAGGAGGCCGCGCGCGGCGCCCGCATATTCGATCGCATGGCGCAACAACGTATCGATCAGACGCGCTGGAACGACCTCGCCGAAAACGGCCTGCGAGACCTTGATGACGGCGGACAGATCGAGGTGCTCCGCAGGTGCGCCGATCGTGATCGCCGGGCGCACGCCCGATTCCTCCTCGAGAAACTGCGGGAATCGCTCATCGAGTTGCCGCACTTTTGCATCGGCACCCCAGCGAAGATAACCTGAACGGGCCTCGCGCATATGCAGACGCGCGACGGCTTCGAACCCACGTGCCGCGTAGAATTGTGCTGCCGTTTCGCAGGCGAGCGCTTCGTTATGGACGAACCCGCTCTCGCGTGCCGAGCGGATCGCCAACTCGTAAAGGCGCATCGTTTCTTCGAGTTCCATGCCGTCGAGACGCGCTATTTCGGCCGCCACCAGCGCTCTTCGGCTCTCGAAATTTTCCGGACAATTCGCGGCCCATGCCTGTAGTTTTCTGTGATCGGCAGCCATCGCGTCCAGGTGCTGCCTGCGCTGAAGCGGTGACTCCATCTCGCAGATCGCAGCGCGCGAAAGGGCGTCGAAAAAGTGATATTCCACTATCTCGAGTGATCCGGAATGCTTCGTCAGAACAGATTCAGCCTTCGATGATGCCTCGAGGGCTATCCGATAGTCGCCCGCAAAGAAGCGGGCCTGGAGCTTTCGAATCCAATACCAGCATGCCACCGCCCCTAAAGCCGGCTTGCTGGAAAAATTCAGCTCGAACTGGTGTTCATTGAACTGGTTATCATCGAACGATCCGAACTTTTGCGTGAGTCCCCGAAGCGTCCTGACAAGTTGAAGCTGCGGCGTGATGAGATCGGCGCCAAATCCGAATCGAACCGCTCGCGCGAAATCGAGGCCATGTTCGGCGCCACGTTGCACCTCGACGAGTGGATCGCCAGCTAGCAGAAGATTGGTGTTCAGGTGGGCGCAGCTGTATGCCGCATAAGTGCAATCGCCGATCTGGCTGGCAACATCCATGGCGCGATGCAGAGGTTCACGGGCCATTCGGACAGGATTCGTCCATTGCGCGACGAGACCGAACGTCTCATAGGTCCGCGCCTGAAAGTGTTTCATCGCGCGTCGTTCGACCAGTTCATAGCCGAGCCGCGCAAATCGGAATCCGGCCGCATAGTCGCCGAAATAGACGCCGGCTATCAGACCGAGCCGTACGTAGGCGGCGCACGACGCATCGCAAATGCCGCGCTCGAGGCTGAGATTGACCGCTCGACAGATCAACAGGGCATAGAGGTGGATGTCTGTAAACAGCGCGGCTGGAAAGAGCCTGGTCAGCACGTCAAAGGAGGCAACGCTCGCGGCGTCGCTCATCACGGGCAAATCGACGAGCTCCTCGATCGTGCGCTTGCCCAGCAATGTCCAGATCCGCGCGTATTCGACTTGCACCTGCGCTTCCGTTGGATGCGCTGAGCAGTCGACGCCCTCATGACGCAGATAATCGAGTGCGGCGGCGACGGTGCGATCACTCTGGCCGAGCATGACGTAGACATCGGCTTGCTGGCTTGTGACCATCGCCCGTTCGACGTTATCGGCGGCGCGTGTCGACAACATCGCCAGACGGTTTTCGGCTGACTTCAGATGGCCCGTCAACATTTCGCATTCGGCGCGGTGAATGGCGAGGGAGAAGGCGAGTCGATGCTGGCGCGCCCAACCGTCTTCCGTCAGCAGCTCCGCGCCTGCCTTGAAGTAATTGAGCGCTGACGCGTAGGCCGCCGACATCATGGCGTACTTGCCGGCGAGCAGGTTCAGCTCGGCGACCAGTTGACGCTCCTCAGGTGTCACGATCAGTGCATTCGCACGATCGAACTGGCTGACGATATCGAAGACCGACTGCTCCCTTTTCGCCGGTGCAAGTCGAGCCGCGAGCAGCCGTCCAATGCGCAGGTGCATGTCTGCCCGGCTTGCGACTGGAATCAGCGAATACGCTGCCTCCAGTATCCGGTCATGAGCAAACCGGTAGGCGCCCTCCTGACGGATTATCAACTGTTGGCGGACCGCCTCCCACAGATTGGCGCTGACCATTCGCTCCGAGCTCTCGCACACGGTTGCAAGTGTGGCCGCTTCGGCGATGTTGCCGAGGCATGCGAGTAACTGAAGGGTTTTCAGGGTTCTGGCGGGCAGACGGCTGAGCTTCCCGACCATGAGCTCGACGACGTTTTCCGTATGGTCCATGGCGGCGATCTGGCGCAGATCCCACGACCAGCACTCGAGCGCATGATCGAAGCTGAGCAAGCCCTCGTCGACGAGCGCCACGAGAAACTGGAGCGTGAAGAAAGGATTGCCGCCGGTCTTCTGTTGTAGCAAACGCGCAAGCGGTGCTGCGCGCTCCGGTGCGCAGCGCATTGAATCGGCGATCAATTGCCCAAGCGTGTCGGGCATCAGCGGCTTGAGCCTGATTTCATGCACGGCCGCGCCCATCCCATGGATTGCAGCGAGCTTGCCGGTGAGCTCATCAGTCGCATCCACTTCGTTATCGCGGTAGGCACCGATCAACAGAAAGTGCTGCAAGCCCGATCGTGTCAAAAGGAAATCGAGCAGATCGAGCGTCGCCGCATCGAGCCACTGGAGATCGTCGAGAAATAGCGCGAGCGGATGTTCAGGCGTGGCGAAGACCTCAATGAAGCGCCGGAACACGAGCTGAAAGCGGCGTTGTGCATCTTCAGGCGGAAGCTCGGGGACCGGTTTCTGTTCGCCGATCACGGTAGCGAGGGCCGGCACCAGGTTTAGGATCAAGGCCCCGCCCGGATCGAGTGCTGCGCAAAGCGCGGCACGCCAGCGGCCCAGCTCGGCTTCCCGGCTACCGAGGAGCGGCCGAATCAGGCGTTGCAACGCCTGCGCCAACGTCGCGTAGGGGATATCACTCTTGTATCGATCGCACTTCCCAGCGGCGAAGATGCCTCGCGAGGAGCCGAGCTTCTTCTGCAATTCGTGTACGAGAGCCGACTTGCCGATGCCTGAGTGGCCGGTGATAAGCACCAGCTCCACTTTGCCGTCGCTCACGCGATCGAAAGTGCGCAGCAACGTATCGAGTTCGCGCTCCCGGCCGTACAGCTTCTCGGGGATCAAAAGCCGGTCGGGTGTATCGCACACGCCGAGCAGGAAGTCGTCGATGAGTTTCGCGGTTTCCCACTGGACCAGACAACAGCGCAAATCGTGCTCGACGCCGAACGCAGTCTGGTACCTGTCTTCTGCTGACTTGGCGAGCAGCTTCATGACGATCGCCGAAACTGGCCCCGGTATCGACCTGTCGAGCTCCGCTGGAGGCACCGGCTGCCGCGCGATATGGCAGTGCACCCATTCCATCGGGTCGGACGCGCTGAACGGCAAGACGCCCGTCAACATCCTGTAGTAGGTCACACCCAACGAGTAAAGGTCGCTACGCGAATCGACCGACCGGTTCATTCGGCCGGTCTGCTCAGGCGCCATGTAGGCGAGGGTCCCCTCGATGAATTCGGGCGGCTTCGGCGTTTGATGCTCGCGCGGTAGTTGCATGGCGATGCCGAAGCCCGTCAACCTTGCCGCGCCGGTCGCGTGATTCACGACGATGTGGGCGGGCTTCACGTCCTTGTGGACGAGCCCCCGCGCGTGAAGCTTGCCCAAGGCAATAACAATGCCGGTGGCGATCCGAAGAAAGTCTTTCGTGTCCATTGGCGAGGTGAACCGCTCGAGCGGTTCGCCGCCAGGATCCTCGAGCACGAGCGCAGCGTGGCCATGTTCGCGCAGCAGCATGAGCGGCCGCACCGCCGCCGCTTCGTCGAGTTCGTCCGCGAGCGCGTACTCATGCGCAAGGCGATCGACGACAGCCTGACTGGGATGAGGGTCCGCAGGCCGCACTATCAGCACGGACTCGCGGATGCCATCCGCGCGGACTCGCGATCCCCGGTAGAACGCGCAGTCGCCGTCTTCCCACACGAACTGAAGCGGATCGCTCGTATCGATATCAACCGAACCGAATGAGACACTCAACTCGCTCCCTCCCGTATCAGGTGGTCTGGCCTCGCTTGAGTCGGAAGTGGCTACCCAAGCCGATGCGCCCCCGTCCTGGGATCGTATGACTATTGGGCTGCGGATGATCTATACCACCGGATCGCCGTCGTCAGTGACGTCAATCATTCTGCAATCGTACTCCTGGCGAAAGCGTTGCTTTCGGATTTAGGACCTTTACGGCCGCCAGGCAGGTTTAAATATCGCATAACTTATTGTTAAAGCGCTCGCCCTTAACGGCGCCCAACTTTGCGCGCGGCTCAGTGAGCGTTGTTAAGCGACTAAGGAATTCATTGCCGCGCTGGTACTTGGTGCCCGGCCCTGCCTTTCCTTCGGTTTTTCGGACGGCACTATACTTAAGCATTGCTGTTGCGAGCGTTTATTGGATAAGATCCGGGGCGTTAAAGCAAATTTCTCTACCAGACGACACAAGCTCGAACACAGTAGGACCACGGTGTCGGCCGATGTTCGTCGCTTTGGGGTGGCGCAGTATCGCATCCGGTAGTTGTAGCAGACTCACCAGGCAGCGTTCCCACACGGAGAAAGAAGATGAGTGCGATACCGGTTTCGACTTCGATCGCCGGGACGGGCAGGGGCGCACAATCGGTGGTCTATGTCATCGACGACGATGAGTCGATGCGCATCGCGCTGACGAACCTGCTGGATTCCTTCGGCCTGCATGTCGAGACTTTCGCCTCGCCCCGGGAATTTCTCGCGTTCCCCAAGGCCGACATACCTTCCTGCCTTATTCTCGACGTCAGATTACGTGGCGAAAGCGGCCTTGCCTTCCAGCAGGAAGGCGCAAAGAGCGGCCTGCGCATGCCGGTCCTGTTCATGACGGGGTACGGCGATGTTCCGATGTCGGTCAGAGCAATGAAAGCCGGAGCACTGGACTTTTTCACCAAGCCATTTCGTGAGCAGGACATGCTGGATGCCGTTGTCCAGGCACTGGCGCGCGACCATGAACGGCTCGTCGCGGAACAATCGGTGGCATCACTTCGCAACGCTTACGAATTACTTTCGTTGCGCGAGCGAGAAGTCATGGGTTACGTCATAGCGGGTTTGCTGAACAAGCAGATCGCCTCCGAGATGGACGTCAGGGAAGTGACAGTGAAGATCCATAGGGCGCAGGTGATGAGAAAGATGGCGGCACGCTCCGTGGCGGAGCTTGTCAGGATGGCGGCGGCCTTGGGGGTCGAGCCAGAAGCCTGAGCGACGATGTCTTCGGCCCGGGGTGCGTTCTACATGGTAGATCTCTCTACTTATCGGTTGACCACGCTGCGGACCGGCGAGTACACGCTGCGCCGCGGCACTCGCGACGGGCTGAATCCTATTTTGCTCGTCACGCCGGCCGCATCAGAGCGTGCGGAACTGGTCAAACGGCTAGAGCATGAATATTCCCTCGAATCCGAGCTCTGCTCCGACTGGGCGGCGCGGCCTATCGCGCTGTTGCACTTCGAAGGCAGTACGACGCTTGTGCTCGAGGACCCGGGCGGGGAGCCGCTTGATTGTCTCGTCGGTCATTCGTTGGACATTCCAAGCTTTCTGCGTGTTGGGATCGCGCTCGCGCAGGCGCTTGACCGCATGCATGAGCGAGGGCTGATGCACCTCGACATCAGGCCCGCGAACGTCGTCGTGGACATGGTCCGTGGCCACGCATGGCTGACCGGGTTCAGCATCGCTTTGCGGCATCCGCCTGAGAATCGGCTTCCTGACTGGCCAGAAACCATTGCTGGAACGCCTGCCTATATGGCGCCTGAGCAGACGGACCGGATGAACCGCTGCGTCGATTCGCGCAGCGATCTCTACGCGTTGGGCGTCACGCTTTATGAAATCCTGACCGGTGCGCTGCCGTTGGCCACGAAAGATCCGATCGAATTGATCGATTGCCACGTCGCGCGCCAGCTCATGTCGCCCAGCGACGTTCCGACCGGGGTACCCCTGCAGATTTCGAGCGTGTTGATGAAGCTTCTGGCAAAGACTGCCGAGGAGCGCTATCAAACTGCCGCTGGGGTGGAGGCAGACCTTAGAAAGTGCCTCGCAGCATGGGAGGCCGCCGGCCAGCTCGAAACGCTCGATTCTGGTCAGCGCGGCCCCGGTCTCGCGCTCGCTGCCCAGTTCGAAGAGCGGCACCCTGAATCGCGCGAGCGTGCGCCCGCTGCATTGCTGCCGACAATCGAAGCTTCGACCGAGCAGATCGATCTTGGTACCGTCGTCAGGATGTCTCAAGCCATAGCCAGCGAGATCGTTAGCGACAAGCTGATCGAAACACTGATGGTGCTGGCCGTCGAGCACGCTAGAGCAGACTACGGGCTGCTGGTTTTCCCCCAGGAGGGGAAACTTCGCGTCGAAGCCGAAGCGAGTGTCGATCGCGGGGCCGTGCGGGTGCACATCGTGCGGGCGCCGGTCAGGTCGGCGCAGGCGCCGGTATCCATCCTCGATCAGGTCGCGCGCAGCAAGCAGCCCGCGATTCTCGACGACGTGCGAACACTCGGCGCCCAGGCCGCCGACGCGTACTTCAGTCACAAACCCGTGCGCTCCATCCTGTGCCTGCCGCTGATCAAGCAGGCCGAGCTGATCGGCATGCTGTACCTCGAGAACAGTCTCGCCTCGCATGCTTTTCCGGCCGCCCGGATCGCGGTGCTGGAACTCCTTTCGTCGCAGGCGGCGATCTCGCTGGAAAACGCGCGTCTCTACGCCGAGCTGGTTCACGAAAACGCGGATCGGCGCGATGCCGAAGAGGCGCTCAGAGCGAGCGAGGCATCGCTCAACGAGGCACAGAAGATAAGCCACACCGGCAGCTGGCGGTGGCGGCCCGAAACCGGCGATGTTTCGTCTTCGGAAGAGCTGCGGCGCATCTTCGGGTTCGAAACGAAGGCGCAGGCGTCATATGAGTCGTTCCTGGGGCGCATCCGTCCTGAAGAACGAACGTCGTTCGAGCGGGTGCTTGAAGGCGCCGTACGCGAAAGACGGCGGTTCCGGCACGAGCATCACATCGAACTCCCGGGCGGAGCCGTCAGATATCTGCAGGTGGTGGGGCAGCCCGATATCACGGCATCTGGGGCACTGGAATTCATCGGCACCGTAATGGACATCACGGAGCGCAAGCGTGCGGAGGAGGCGCTAAGAGATGCGCAAACGGAACTCTCGCGCATCGCCCGCCTGACGACCATGGGCCAGCTGGTCGCTTCGATTGCCCACGAAATCAATCAGCCGCTGGGTGCGATCTCCGCCAACGGCACCGCATGCATGAACTGGCTCAACCGCGAGAATCCCGATCTCGCTAGCATGCGCGGCGCGATGGCCCGCATCGTTCACGACGCGCACCGCGCGGGCGACGTGATCCGTGGTTTGCGCGCGCTCGTATCGAAGTCGGGGCCGCAATTGACGAAGGTCGACATCAACGACGCCATCGCGGACGTGCTGGCGCTGACCCGGGTCGAATTGCAAGAGCAGGGCGTGGCGCTTCGCACCGACCTGGCGCCGGACGTCGGTTTCGTATTTGGCGACTCGGTGCAACTGCAGCAGGTGCTGCTCAACCTGATCATGAATGGGATCGAAGCGATGGCCGCCGCGACTCCCGACCCGAAAGCGCTCACTATCACGTCACAGGCCGCGGAAATGGGCGGTATCCGCGTTGCCGTGCAAGACACCGGCGCAGGGCTCGACCCGGCGACGTCCGACCGGCTGTTCGAGCCGTTCTTTACGACGAAGCTCGTCGGTATGGGCATGGGACTATCGATTTGCAAGTCGATCGTCGAAGCCCACGGCGGCCATCTGTGGGCGAGGCAGAATGCGCCGCATGGCGCAATCTTTCAGTTCGTGCTGCCGAACTGCGCCCCCTAGAGTCCGTTCACATTAATAATGGGCTGGTGCCGGTGCTCTCCGATCGTAGCGATGTGCCGTACGACCGTTCAATTTTCCCTTCCTGCATGTCAATTCGCAGCCGTTCAGCTTCGCCGGGATGCGATTGTCGAAATGCACAAAGACTCTCGTTGGATTCTCCAATGTTTTGCGGTCTTGACATTGGTAGATTGAATTAACTTCTGCCTGAATACCCAGGCTGGCCGCCAGCATGGCGTTCGAGCGACAGCGGGGTCCCTCGCGTTCGTGACGCCGTGCATTGCACATCTGACTATAAGGAACGTCTCAGTGGCGAAGCAAATCAACCGTGTTGCGGTGATTGGCACGGGCGTGGTCGGCGCGAGTTGGACCGCATTATTTCTCGCGAAAGGACTCGACGTCGTCGCAGTGGATCAGGGGCCGGACGCCGAGCAGCGCTTGCAGCACTATGTCGACGCGGCGTGGCCGGCGCTCGAAGCGCTTGGCCTCGCGCCCCGAGCCTCGCGCTCCCGTCTCACCTTCACGCGCGACTTGCTGGGCGCCGTGGCGGACGTTGGCTTCGTCCAGGAAAATGGTCCCGAACGGATCGACTTGAAGCGCGCGATATATGAAGGGCTTGACGTTCTCCTTCCACCGGACGTACCCATCGCTTCGAGTTCCTCCGGCCTCACGATGAGTAACATCCAGGTGGGTTGCAAGTCGTATCCACAACGCTGCGTGATCGGGCATCCGTTCAATCTGCCGCATCTCATTCCGCTCGTCGAGATCGTTGCAGGCGAACAGACGTCAGAGGAGACCGTCAACAAGGTCACGGCCTTCTATACGTCGCTCGGCAAGCGCACGATCCGCGTTCGCAAGGAGGTGCCTGGTCTTGTGGCGAACCGGCTACAGGCAGCATTGTGGCGGGAGATGGTGCATCTCGTGGCAGAGGGCGTCGTGAGTGTGGCGGATGCCGATACCGCGGTGTGTCATGGCCCCGGACTGCGATGGGGATTGATGGGACCGACCATGCTGTTTCATCTCGGCGGCGGGAAAGGCGGCATCGAGAACTTTCTCGATCAGTTCACCGGACCGATGACCGCATGGTGGAAAGCGCTGGGGTCGCCCGAACTGACGCCGAACATGCAGCAGGCGATCATCGACGGTGCGCGGCGCGAGGCAGCGGGCCAGTCTGTTGGCGACCTTACGGCGCAATGCGAGCGCATGCTGCTTGACCTGCTGAAGCTGCGGCAGAGTGCGGGCTCGGAGGCAAGTACCTCATGAAAAATGCGCGTGCCTGATAAGCGCTGTTTCCCCCGTTCGTTCGTGTCCTGCGCCAGCCCCTGGGTTATACCAAAGGATGAGTCGGACAAACAGCGAGTCAGGGCCACAGACCGTTCGTACAATAGATTTCTTCGCGTTGCCGGGCTACCTTGCAAGCATGGACGGTACAGTTTCGCGGCTCGCGTTCGATGCCCCAATCACTGGCGCCGGTTCGAGAACGAAGGTGCGACGCGAAGAGGCGGGAAATGTTCAGGCAAGCCGAAAATGATTTTGGATCCCTGATTCAGGCGACTTCGGGGCACGTCGTGCACGTTGGAGCCCAGCCGCCTGCGGGTCACGCCCTCACGATCGCGACGCTGCTGATCTGCTGGTGGACGCTGGTGGAGACGGCGCTGGACTTCTTCACGGGAAATGGCAACTGGGACTTTGCTTCCGCCATTGCCGCCAACCTTATCGTGGGGATCGCCGGACTCGCCGTGGTCATGAATGTCCGCTTTGCTCGCGAATTTTTTGCGTTTATCTGCGGCGTCGGCATTCTGGCACTCGGCTCCGGCCTTCCGCTTGCGTTCGGCGATTCGCTGTGGATTCCGCTGATCTCGCTGGTCGACTGCGGAGGCAAGCTCGTTTTTCTGGTTTTTGCCTGTGCGCCGCCCCATGAGAATGGCAGGCGGGCCCTGTCGTTGTGACAGGTCAGGGGCGTTTGGAATGAGACGTACCGAGCGATTCGTATGGGCGTTGCTTGTCCTGGCGGTGTGCTGGATTCTGGAAATGTCGACGCACGAACGACACCGAGCATTTGATGAACAATTGTTCCACGAGCAGTGCGACGCCCGCGACTACGTCGTCGAGATATATCGCACTGCATGGACACCAAAGGACACGAAAGCAGCGGGCGACGAAGACGTGTCACCACGGCTGCCCCTCGCGCGCGCGAACGACGATAACGCGTGCGATCCACTGCAGGACGGCGCTGAATCGTCCATAACAAAAGCTGCGCAATGAAGACATTGCATATCGCCGCTTGCGCGTGATTGGCCATGAGGAGAATCGTATGAATGAGTCGCAAGGTTCGGTGGATAACAGCAGTGCCGATGGGTCATCCGACGTTGCGGTGGCGGCACTGGTCACCGCGATCGAAGTATCCGTTCTCGACGGGACGCTCGACAGCCGGTGCGCCGCCAGCCTCATCTGCCGATTGAAGGGAGAGGCGACTCACATCATCGAGAGCGGCTATTCCACGCCTGCAGGACGTTCAGAAATGGAGCGCGCTTTTGGTGCCGTCGAGGCTGCGCTGCTAAGACATGACGCGCACCGTTTCGTGGCGACCTATGCAGCCTTGCGAACAGGGGATGCCTTTTCACACGTTGGAGCGCAACTGCCGGGCGCGAAATCCGGTTGGCAGGCGGAGTGACATATGCCACTCACCACGGGCGGAGATCCAAAGCGTCCAATTGGCGCCGCCGTGATAGCAACGATTTCCGTTTCAGGGTGCGCAAACTACTCGCCGTCGCTCAACGTGCTCGGCGCGTACTTTCCCGACTGGCTGTTTTGCATTGTCGCGGGCGTCGTGCTGACGGTCGTCGTCTATCTGGTTCGGAAGCGCTTCGGGGTGGACCACCTGCTGGCGCCCTCCGCCGTGGTGTATCCCACGCTGGTCGCATTCCTGTCACTCGCCCTCTGGCTGGCGTTGTTCCAATATTGAATCCGCTTCAGGTGAGCTAATGGCGACAGGTGCGAGCAAGACCGGGAAGAAGGCATGGCCGGCGGTCCTCCTGGTCGTGGCGACGCTGTTGCTGCTCTTTCTCGTGATCCGGCTGCTGGACCGCTCACCTCGCACCGACGATGCCTATGCTTATGCGGATACTATCGACGTCGTGCCCGAGGTCAACGGCCGCATCGTCGAACTGGCGGTGCGCGACAATCAGGCGGTAAAGCAGGGAGATCTGCTGTTTCGCATCGATCCACGCCCGTACGAGGATGCGCTGGCGAGAGGCAAGGCATCGCTCGTCGCGCTCGATCGTCAGATCGAGCTGACTCAACGCACGGTCAACGCGCAGCAGTACAACGCACAGTCGGTGCGCGCGGCTGTCGAACGCTCCCGTGCCGCGGCGAATCAGGCGTCGGACACCTTGCGCAGGATGGAGCCGCTGCTCTCGCACGGCTATGTGTCGGCAGAAGATGTCGACCGCGCACGCACGGCGCAGCGCGCAACCGAGGCCGAACTCAGCGCCGCGCAGCTACAGGCCCAGCAGGCGGCAGCGGCGGTGAGCGGGGTGGACGCGCTGGTCGCGCAGCGTGCCGTCATCATGGCCGAGATCGCGATTGCCGAACTGCACCTCGAATATGCAACGGTACGCGCACCATTCGACGGACGCGTTGTCTCGCTGAAGACATCGACGGGGCAGTTCGCTTCCACACTCAAACCGGTCTTTACGTTGATCGACACGCGCCACTGGTATGTAGTCGCGAACTTTCGCGAGACCGAACTCAAGGGTGTGCGCGCAGGCACCCCCGCCACCGTCTACCTGATGAGCGACACCGGGCAGCGCTTTGACGGCGTAGTCGACTCGATCGGCTACGGCATCGCTTCGGATGAGGCCGGCCTTGCCCTGCCTGGCGGTCTGCCGCGCATCGAGCGCACGCTGAACTGGGTGCACGTGTCGCAACGCTTTCCGGTGAAGATCCTCGTGGGCAATCCGAACCCGGAGCTGTTTCGCGTCGGCACGTCAGCTGTGGCCGTGTTGCGGCCTGGGCGCGGCATTCACGGCGAAGACCATTGAGGAGCACAGATGGCCGCTGCCGACTACCTGCTCGACACGCTGCGCGATGCCGGCGCATTCTTGAAGCAGGAGCTAGGGTCGTTCCCCGGGCGGATGAACGTGACGCTGCGCTGCATGCTGACGAGCGCGATCGTGATCGTCGTGTCGATGGCGCTCGAAGTGCCTGAGCTTGCGTTGTCGCTGCTGGTGGTGTTTTACGTCACGCAGTCGAACGTGGTGTTCACGCGGCTCGTCGGCATCATGTTCATTCTCGGATCGACGCTCGGCATCGGCCTGTCGATCCTGCTGCTGAAGTTCACGTACGACTATCCTTTGGTGCGCATCGTCATTGCGAGTCTGATGTTCTTTTGCAGCGCGTACCTCATTCGCGTGCTGAAGATCGGCGTGGTGTTTTTCATTGTCGCCATTGTCGTCATCTACGTGCAGAGCTTCGTCGACCGGACCGACCAGGCCGACCTGCTGATCCGCGCAGTATTGTGGGTGTGGGTGGCCGTCAACTATCCGATCGCGCTGACGCTACTGGTCAATACGCTGCTGTTGCCCGCGGAACCGCAACTGCAACTCAAGGCGGAGATTCATCGGCAACTCGAGGCGCTCGATGTCCGGCTCGTGGAACTGATCAAGGGCGGCGCGAGCGTTGCGCCGCTTACGCTCCTCACGCCGGCGGACGTCCAGCAAGGCGCGCTGACGCTGCAAAAACTGCTGCGGTTCGCGACGATGCGCGACGCCCACTATCGCAAGCATCAGGCGACGCAGCTTGCATGTATCGCGACGGTATCGCGTCTTTATCGCGCGGCGAGCGAGCTGCCGCAAGAGTGGCGAGGCGCGTCGGCGGCACAACTGAAGATGCTTCGCGAACTGCAAGCGAACGTGCGCGCGCTCGACGAATCGGTGGCGCTGGGCGAGCCGTATCGTTATGTGAGCACCGCCAGCGTCGTTGAACGCAATGCCGCCGACACGATGCCCGCAGCCACGGAATTGCAGCGGGCGCTGCACGCCTACGCCGAACTCTTCGCGAGCGGCACGACGCCAGGCGCTTCCGCTCCGAGCGAACCGATGGTCGCGCCCGACGCCTGGACCAACCCGGCCTATGCGCGCTTCTCACTGAAGACGCTGCTCGCGGTGTTGATCTGTTACGTGTTCTACAACGCCGCAGACTGGCAAGGCGCCCATACGATCATGCTGACCTGCCTGATCGTGGCGCTGCCAAGCCTCGGCGCATCGGCACAGCGTGCGTTGCTGCGGCTCGCCGGGGCCGCGATCGGCAGCGCGCTCGCGCTTTTCATGGTCGTGTTCGTCGTACCGCGCCTCGACGAAATAACGGGTCTGCTGCTGATGACGCTGCCCGTCATCGCGTTCGGGGCGTGGATTGCGGCCGGCTCGGAGCGAATCGGCTACGCCGGCATCCAGCTGGTGTTCACCTTTTCGCTGGCATTGCTCGCGCGATTCGGCCCAGTCATCAATCTCACGGAAATCCGCGACCGCATGGTGGGCATCCTGCTGGGCGTTGGCGTCGCGACCTTCGTGCAGATGGCGTTCTGGCGGGAAGGCGAGGGCGACGTGCTGCGGCAGAAGCTCGCCACCATGCTGCGGGCGATCGCCGCTCAATTGCGCCCACCGCAAACCGGTGTGACCGGGCACGACGAATTGCCCTATGCGCAGCGCCAATTGCAGGCGTGGGCCGTGCTGGCCGATTGTGAGGCGACGCTCTCCCGTGTCGCACTCGAGCCCGACTGGCGGGAAACCGACCAGCCGCAACTGACGCTGCGCGCGCAAACCGTTCTCGCACAGGGGCGCGAGATCATGCTGGCGGGCGATGCGCTGCGTACGCTGGCGGCGCAGGCCGAATTGTCCGACCCAGGAACCGCCGAAGCCGTGCGTTCGGCCCAGGACCAGGCATCAGCCGAGCTTGCGCGATATGCGGAGGAACTGGCGGCGAATCCACCGGTAGCCCGCGCACCACGACGCATCGCGATCGTCGCGCAAGCCGGCGAACCGGCGCTCGCGACCGGCGGACCACTCATCGAGGCCGCGGACGACCTGACGCGCCAGGTCGCGGGGTTGCCGGAATGGGCTGCTGACGCCGGCCTCCCGGAGCCCGCCGCAGCGCCATCGTCACAGGCCTTGCGATCATGAACGCGCGGGCCCATCGGCGAGGCGTGTCGTGGCACCGACGCTGCCTGTGCATCGCGTGGATGGCGTCTATGCTGCCGGGCTGCGCGCTAATTCGCCATGACAGCCCGCCGTATACCGAGATCCCGCCCACGCAGATCAATCTCGCGAACGATATTCATCTCGCGCGCGACGGGTGGCCCGCCGCCCGCTGGTGGACGCGCTACAACGACGCGCAGCTCGACGCGCTAATCGACCAGGCGCTCGCCAATGCCCCGACGATGGTGATCGCGCGCACTCGCGTGGCGCAGGCCAAGTCGGACGTGGACCTTGTCAGGACGGGGTCGAGCCTGCAAGTCAGTGCGATTGCCTTGCTCAATCGCGAGCATGTCTCGGCGAACGGGTTTCTTGGGCCGTTCGCGCAGAACGAACCGGCGTTGGGTCTCACGGGCCCGTGGTACACGGAGGGCGTGGTCGGACTGGGCGCGAGCCTGAACATCGACATTTGGGGCAAGCAGCGCGCGCAGATTGCGGCTTCGATTGGCGTGACGAACGCGAGGCTTGCAGAGACATCGGCGGTCGAACTCGAAATATCGACCGATGTCGCGCAGATCTATTTTGGTATCCAGACGAATTACCAGCTTATCGATCTATTGAACGAATCACACGAGATCGCGCAGTTTGCGGTGCAGGCGCACGAGGCGCGCGCGGCGCGTGGCCTCGAGCCCCGTACGCAGTTCGAAGAGGCCCGTGCGCAGCAGTTGGCCATCGAACGGCAGATCGTATCCACGCAGGCGCAGATCAAGCAGTTTCGGGAATCGTTGCGGGCGCTGGCGGGCGCGGGGCCCGACGGCTTGCCGGAGATCAGGCCCGTTGCGCTGCCGGCCTCGCAGGCTGCCTTGCCGGCGATGCTCTCCTATGAGCTTCTCGCGCGGCGCCCCGACTTGCAGGCTATGCGCTGGTATGTGCAGTCGTCCTTCGACCGGATCGACTCGGCCAAGGCCGCTTTCTATCCGAGTTTCGACATCAAGGCGTTTTTCGGCTACAACGCCTTGCATCTCGCCGATCTGTTCACGCACGCAAGCCGCCAGATCAACCTGATTCCGGGCCTGTACCTGCCGATCTTCGATGGCGGCATGCTTAATGCGAACTTGAGCGGCGCGCGCCAGGGGAGCAACCTGTTGATCGAGCAGTACAACCAGGCCGTACTCAATGCGGTTCGCGATGTCGCGCAGACCGGTAGCCGTTTGCAGGCGCTCGACGCCGAAACCGAATTGCAAAAACAGCGCATCGAATCGGTGACGTTCACAAGAGACAGTGTCGAAGCGTCCTGGCAGCGCGGACTGACCAGCCAGCTCGCGGCGCTCGAAGCGCGCCAGCCGGTGATTGCCGAGCAGGTCGCACTGCTCGCCCTGAACGGGCAGATGCTCAGTCAGGAGGTCGCGTTGACGAAGGCGCTGGGCGGTGGCTATCGCGCCGATGCGCCCGTCGAACTGAAGCCTCGCTGAGGCCTGGTGTCAGTGCAGTGCGCCCCGAGGAAACCGAGCCCGGGGCGCCAGGAAGAGCAATCAGTGGAAGGCAGATTTCCGGCGCGACCCTTCAGCACTTGGCTGGCGACCTGTTCTCCGGCAAGTGCTGGTGCAGCTTCGGCGCGGTCGCGCTACCGCCGTGAGTCTCGAGGTACTTGCACGCATTGACGATGTCACGCGCCAGCATCTGCGCCACATTGTGATTGATGTGCGGGCGGACCACCACGCGCAGGCTCTTGACTTCCTCGGCGTTGGCCGGCATCGAATACGCGGAAAGCACCCAGCCCTTTTCACGGACCTTGTTGGACACATCGAATTCGTTGAACTTCGTGACGCTCTTGTCGAGCGTGACGGCCACCACCGGAATGCGCTGCTCCTCGTTCATGATAGTGAAATAGCCGCTGTCGACGAGTGTCTGACGCAAGGCGATGGCGTTGTCCAACGTCTGGCGCATGATCCGCTGATACCCGTCGAAACCCAGGCGCAGGAACTGATAGTACTGAACGGCGATCTGGAAGGCGTTGCGGCTGAAGTTCAGCGTGGCCGTCGGCATTTCGCCGCCGAGGTAGTTCACGTAGAACACGAGATCCTCGTTGAATACGCTGCGTTCACGGAAGATCACCCAGCCCAGTCCCGGCGGCGTGAGCCCGTACTTGTGCCCCGATGCGTTAATGGACTGGACGCGCGGCAGCCGGAAGTCCCAGCGGTAGTCGGGATACAGGAACGGATTGACGAAGCCGCCCGACGCGCCGTCGATATGCATCGGAATCGAAATGCCTGTCCTCGCTTCATAAGCGTCGAGCCAGTCGTGAATCCCCTGGATGTCGTCGTCCTCGCCGGTGAAGGTCTGCCCGGCGATGGCAACGACAGCGATCGTATTTTCGTCTACGAACTTTTCCAGTTCGTCCGCCGTTAGCCGATAGTTACCGGGCTTGAGCGGAACGATCCGCGGTTCCACGTCGAAATAGCGCAGGAACTTCTTCCAGACGATCTGGACGTTGCCGCCCGTTACCATATTGGGGCGTGTGGCGTCCTTGCCGTCCCGTTCCCGCTTCTGACGCCAGTTCCATTTGTGGGCGAGACCGGCGAGCATGCACGCTTCCGATGAGCCGACCGTTGCGGTGCCGTACGGTTCGACGCCCTCCGGTCCGTTCCAGAGCTGGTGCAGCCATCTCACCATGCGCGTTTCCATGGCGAAAAGCTGCGGATACATGTCGTGGTCGATATAGTTCTTGAACATGTTTCGCTTGGCGATCTCGACCGCTTCAGGCTCAGCAAAGGTCGTGACGAACGACGACATGTTCAGCATCGGGTTCGTGTCGGTCCATTCCTGACTGAGGACGAGTGCTTCTGCTGCCCGTGCAGCGATGCCGTGTTGAGGAAACCCGTTTTCCGGCACGTTGAGATTGAACTCTTCATACGACGACACTGCTGCAATTGGCGTAGCCATTGACTATCTCCTGGGGTTGAACATGCCATCGGCAAGATGTGCATTGCCGGGAAATGCAACTGCTGAAGCGGCGTGACAGGACACGCCGAGCGCGCTTCATTTAATGCGTAGGGCGTGGTGGGGCTATTTGATTATCATGACGACGACCATCCCCCAGATCGTCAGCAGCGTGTTTCCGACCGCGTATGTGACGGTGTAGCCGAGCCCTGGAACCTGGCTTCTCGCGGCGTCGCAAATCATTCCCAGGGCTGCTGTTGTCGTGCGGGCGCCGGCGCAACAACCCAGCACGATTGCGGGATGGAACCTGAACACATACTTCGCGATGAACATGCCTAGAATCAGCGGGACTGCGGTCGCGAAGATGCCCCACAGAAAGAGGCTGACGCCGAGTTGCTTCAGGCCGAGCACGAAACCGGGTCCCGCCGTAATCCCCACCACGGCGATGAATACATTCAGTCCTACCGAGTTCATGAACCAGATCGTGGGCTCGGGGACACGTCCGAACGTCGGGTGGATGGCGCGCAACCAACCGAACACGATGCCGGCGATCAACGCTCCGCCCGCCGTCGAGAGTGTCAGCGGAACGGCCCCGATATTGATGGTAATCGCGCCAACGAGCGCACCGATCGTGATCGCCAGCCCGACGAAGGCAACGTCTGCCGCATTGGTCGCCCGGTCGAGCGTGCCCAGTGCTTTGGCTGCTGCAGTCGTGTCCTGGGTCCGGCCAACGAGCGTGATCGTGTCGCCGCGGTGAAGCTGCGTGCTCGGAAGCACCGGAATTGGCGTCTCGGTCGGGCCGCGCTTAATCTTGCGGATGAATACGCCGCGCGCTGCGGGAAGCGTGGACAACTGCTGAAGTGTCTGGCCGTCAACATCCTTTGCGGAGACATAGACATCGACTCCCTCGGCAGGAACCGCGAGGAGTTCGGCGTCGTCGATCTCGGCTCCGTTTGTGCCCAGCGTGGACACGAGCTGGTCGCGGCGCCCGGCGACAGCCACGACGTCACCCGTTGCCAGGACATAGTCGAGCCTTGCTTCCTCGATTGCGGTACCGCGTCGGATACGTTCGATAAACAGACGCATGCCCTCGGCCTCCAGGGCTTCGACCTGGCGAACGGTCAGACCGACGAAAGGGCTCTCGCTCGCAATGCGAAACGCGCGCAGTTCATACTGGTGCCACGCGCTACCCGCGCTGATGATCTGCTGTGTGCCGCCGAGGCTGGCTTCGTATTCTTTGCACGCCTTGACGAGATCGATTCGCAGGAGCTTCGGGCCGAGTTGGGCCAGGATGATCGCGGAGCCGACCGTGCCGAATATGTAGCTCACGGCATAGGCGGTCGGCATGGCATCGAGCAACGCCTTCGTTTGCGAGGCGGGCAGTCCGAGTCGGCCGATGGCGTCCGTCGCCAGCCCCATCGACGCCGAAATGGTCTGTGAGCCAGCTCGAAGGCCGGCGGCTGAACCGACGCCGTAACCGGCGATTTTGGCGGCGGCAAGGGGGGCGGCAAGACACAGGACGCACTGGACAACCGAGAAAAGCGCCTGAGGAATGCCATCCTTGGCGATGCCTCTGACGAACTGCGGTCCCACTCCGTAGCCTACGGCAAAGAGGAACATCAAAAAGAATATCGACTTGACATTAGCGGAGATGGGAATGCCCAGTTGTCCGATGGCAATCGCCGCAAGCAACGTCGAGGTGACGGCGCCGAGACTGAAGCCCCGATAACTCTTTCCCCCCACCCAATATCCGATCCCTAGCGACATAAAGATCGCTATCTCAGGATGGCTGCGCAGCGTTAATACCAGCCAGTTCATTTTGTGATCCTCCGTAGCATGTGCTTCAAGAAGTCAATGAAAAGAAAGCAATGTTGCATTCCTAAGTAAAATATCGAAAACATTTGTGCCTCACTTCGATTGCGGCGGCGGTGATCACGTTCTCCGCCGACTTCTGCGTCACATGCCAAGGGGCCATACAAGCCGCTGCCCGGCGTCAGATGCCACGTGCGGATCGTGGGCGCCTCGCGGCAACATTTGCACAGCGGGAGGTGGCGGGGAGGTCGAGCGCTTTCGTCGGGAATCGCGAGCGTGCGTTGTCTGCGTACGAGGTGGATGCTTTGCCGGATTGCGCGCGTTGTAATCAGGAGTCGGACAGTCCTCCGGCACCGAAAGGATGCATCCACTGCTCAGGCCGTATTCACGCGCGATCGATAGCAGCCTGTCCGCCCAATCCCAGACGCCGTATATATCGTGAACGTTTTGCAGACAGACCAGCAGTGCGACAGTGCGTTTATCGTAAATATCGATCCCGGCGTTCAACAAGGCTTTGGACAATGCGGCAACGCCGGCGTCCATGTAACGGGGCCAGCCGGTCCCGGACCCGGGAAGGTAGCGTACCGGAACGCCCTCCATCGTGGATCGGTAATCGGACGGCCGTATGAAGCTGCCAACCGGACACCCGCCGCATGGGCCGCGGTACGCAGCGCCTCCGTTTGCGAGAATGCCCGTGCGGCGTTGCGAAAGGAGGTGATTGACGGAGCGGTCAAAGATTTCCTGATCGCTCAAAAAGTGGATGGTGCGCATGGCTGACCTACTGAACACAGATCACGTTGAGATCGATGGTTCTGCGATAGACGCTCTTGTTGAGCCACGGGACGAACGTGTACTCGACATACGCGTTACTGCCCACAAAAATCCATGTATGTAGCGTAGTGAACATGGTGGACTCCTAACAGTTACTGGATATCATGAGGTCATCGACTGTGCGGTGGTGGAAGCTCAAGTTCTTTCCGTCGATGACACCAAAGGTACGCGTGCAAGGCGAGAAAAACCATCGTACGAACGGGTGGCGTGGTTCTTCATTCGCGTGAGCGGTTCATACAGGGGTATGCTCGGGTTATCTGGATGCTGGCACCGCAAGGGAAACGGCGGGAGCGGTGCGAAGGAGGTCGTCAGGAAGCGCGAAGTCGTTCGCTGAGGGCGAGTAAATACGCGCCACTCGCGTTGGCTATACGAAGATATAGTCGTCCTGGACCAACGCCTTAATCGGGCAACCACATGCACGTTTGCCGATACGCAGCCGCTGCGGTATTTTTCACTCGTCGCTATTTGTCGGGCGTCGTTCGACTCGCCCGCGCAAGCTTTCAAAATGCTTCTAAATCTCCGATGCCCCATTTGGCCGCAATCAGAATAGGGCGGCAACAATCGGCCGAGAGGGCCGAACGAAAGACCTGGAATTGGGAGAAGCCGTTGAGTTCAGGATCTGGCTTGACTTCGACGAAGGGCGCGTCTGATGGTCCGCCGTCGATGGTGTACGTAATCGACGATGATGAAGCTGTGCGAATCGCACTTAACGCTCTCCTGCGCTCGGCCGGATTGCATGTGGAGACTTTCTCAGCCTGCCGCGAGTTTCTGGCGTTCCCGAAGAAGGCTGTGCCGAGCTGCCTGATTCTCGATGTGAGGCTGCAAGGTGAAACCGGGCTGGCATTTCAGAAGGAGTTTGCAAAAAGCGAAATCCGGATGCCCATTGTTTTCATGACCGGATACGCCGACGTTGCGATGTCGGTCAGAGCCATGAAAGCCGGTGCCTTCGATTTTCTCGCCAAGCCGTTTCGGGACCAGGAGATTCTCGACGCCGTTACCGACGCATTGGCGCGCGACGGCGAACGTGTCCAGGCCGAACAGGCGCTTGTCGCGCTGCGCGCTGCCTATGCTTCGTTGACCATTCGCGAACAGGAGGTCGTCCGTTATGTCATCTCGGGCCTGATGAACAAGCAGATCGCGGCGCAGATGAAACTGAGCGAAGTCACCGTCAAAATTCATCGAGGACACGCAATGAGAAAACTGGCTGCGCACTCGGTTCCGGATCTTGTCAGAAAGGCGGAAGCACTTGGCCTTAAGCCGCAAGTGAACGGACCTTCTTGATAGCGTCGCCGTGTTGGGGACGTCCCGGCGCCACCGTGTGGGGCCGGGTGCACCAGAGCGCTTACAGATTGCCTTGCGGAGGCGGCTCCCGCAACGCGAGGCTGAGCCAGCGCACCACGTCGTCGGCGGCAACGGGTTTCTCGAGCAAGACCAGTGCGCCATTTTCAATGACTTCGGCGTGCAGGTCGGGAGTTGGAAACGCGGTGATAAAAATGGTGGGTGGTGCATTACCCTGGCTGCGAAGCCGGGCGTGCAGCGCGACACCGGACATGCCAGGCATTCGTACGTCGGAAATCAGGCAGGAGGTGTCTTCCACTTGTCCAGATTCGAGGAACTCCTCGGCAGAGGCAAAGGTGCGGACGTTCCAGCCCAACGAACGAACAAGGTTCGCAGTCGCGATACGGACTGCCTCATCGTCGTCAACGATCGTAACTACCTCAGACGTATCCACAAGAAGGACCCCGATCGTCGAGAAAAAGGAAGATGTGCGGATGATATCGGCAGTGCATTGCGAAGAATAGTACGTTGATACCGGAACAGAAATAATACGGATGTATGTAGCGCACGTGATGGAGTGCCAGGAATTTGCCGAATACTTCTCTTATTAGGATGTTCGTGCTGCGAGCCTTGCCGCTTGTAACGGCGGTGACGCGTAGCGGAAGTGAGCCGTAAGGCACATCGGGAAGGTAGCATCCTTGCTGCGCGCGACGCGTTTGCTAGTATAAAAACCATACCCAGTCGCGCAGCTAGAACTACACGGAACCCGCAACGCCTCGACTCGCGAAATCGGACTGACGATCTGGTGGAACGGTCCAGGCAGTGGACCGCCGGCTTTACGCTCCAAACTTGAAAACGAGAATTTTTGTTAGGAGGTCAGATGGAGCAACGCAAAGAACTGAGCGGCCTGACTAACGAGCTCTTTCGGCAAGTCGTGGAGGCGGCTCCCAACGCCATGGTGATGGTGGACCGTGCTGGCAAGATCGTTCTCGTGAATGCGCAGGCGGAGAAGCTGTTCGGTTATGCGCGTGAAGAATTGATGACGAGAGGAATCGAAGCGCTCGTGCCCGAGCGTTTCCGGGTAGGTCATCCGGATTTCCGGAGCGCATACTACACCGACATGAGGAGCCGGCCGATGGGGACGGGCCGCGACCTCTACGCAATGCGTAAAGACGGCTCCGAATTTCCCGTTGAAATAGGACTCAACCCGGTCTCAACCGACGAAGGTACGTTCGTCCTCGCGGCCGTCGTCGACATCACCGAGCGCAGGAGGCAGGAGGAACGTTTCCGGCAGGTCGTGGAAGCGGCGCCTAATGCAATGGTGATGCTCGATCGCGACGGCCGGATCGTCCTCGTGAATGCGCAGACTGAAAAACTATTCGGCTATCCGCGCAATGAACTGGTTGGCCAGAGCATCGAGGTACTCGTTCCCGAACGTTTCCGCTCGCGCCACCCGGACTACCGTGACGCGTTCTATAGCGACCTGAAGACACGTCCGATGGGTGCGGGCAGGGATCTTTACGCGCGGCGCAAGGACGGTTCGGAGTTTCCTGTCGAAATCGGCCTCAATCCGGTCTCGACCGACGAAGGCATGTTCGTGCTGGCCGCCGTCGTCGACATTACTGAGCGCAGGCGTCTGGAGGAGCGCTTCCGGCAGGTTGTGGAAGCGGCGCCTAACGCAATGGTGATGGTGGACCACGGTGGCCGGATCGTTCTCGTTAACGCACAAACGGAGAAGCTCTTTGGCTATCCGCGCAACGAATTGATCGGTCAAAGCATCGAAGCGCTCGTCCCGGAGCGTTTCCGTGTGCATCACCCGGCGTATCGTGCGTCGTTCTACAGCAATCTGACGAGCCGCCCGATGGGAGCTGGCCGTGACCTCTACGGGCTGCGCAAGGACGGTTCGGAATTTCCAGTCGAGATCGGCCTGAATCCGCTCTCGACCGACGAAGGGAAATTTGTCCTCGCAGCAGTGGTCGACATCACCGCGCGCAAGCAAGCGGAAGAGGAGTTGCTTAGGAAAACAGATGAATTAGCCCGCTCTAACAAGGACCTCGAACAATTTGCCTACCTTGCTTCCCACGACTTGCAGGAACCGCTTCGAGCAGTCGCCGGCCCCTTGCAGATGCTGCAGATGCGATACAAGGGGCAACTGGACAACCGTGCCGATGAATTCATTACACACGCGGTCGACGGCGCCACGCGGATGCAGGCGCTCATTAACGATCTGCTCGCCTATTCTCGGGTTGGCCGCTCCGACGACGCGCGCCAGTTGACTGACTGCGCGCAGATACTCGCTCAGGCGCTCAAGAGCCTGAGCGTCATGATGGAGGAGAGCGGCGCCGAGGTGAGGAAGGAAACTTTGCCTGCCTTGGTGGCGATTCCGACGCACCTTACGCTCCTGTTCCAGAATCTCATCGGCAACGCCGTCAAGTTCCGCGACAAGTCACGCCCTGTACGGATCGACGTGGGTGCGAAGCGCCAGGGCGAGGGGTGGCTATTCTGGGTCAAGGACAACGGGATCGGCATCGATCCGCAATACTTCGAACGCATTTTTCTGGTCTTTCAACGCCTGCACACGCGCTCAGAGTATCCAGGCACCGGGATTGGCCTGGCGCTTTGCAAGCGGATAGTCGAACAGCACGGCGGCCAGATCTGGGTCGAGTCTGTTCCGGAAGAGGGCGCGACGTTCTTTTTCACGCTGGGCGTCAAGAACACAATCTGAAGCCGAACACGAAAGAGAGGAGACAACTACGATGCTTTCCGAAAATAGCGAGCAGATGTTTCATATCCTGATGGTGGAAGATAGCCCCACGGACGTGATGATGACGCGCGAGGCGCTGGAATACTACAAGGTGCTCAATCCGCTACACATTGCGGAGGACGGCGTGGAGGCAATCGAGTTCCTCAAGCGCGAAGGGAAACATGCAAACGCACCCCGTCCCGGCCTGATCATCCTGGATCTCAACTTGCCACGAAAGAGCGGCCAGGAAGTCCTTCAAGAGCTGAAAAGCGATCCGGCATTGATGAACATTCCGGTCGTCGTGCTGACCACCTCCAAAGCCGAGGAGGACGTGGCGAAGTCATATGGCCTGCACGCCAACTGCTACATCACCAAGCCCGTGGACTTCGAGAAGTTCGTTCACGTCGTGCGCAGCATCAACGACTTCTGGCTTGGCGTCGTGACGCTACCCCCGGTTAAATCGTGAACATCGATCATGAAATACATATCCTGCTGATCGAGGACAGCGCGACTGACGCACTGTTGATCGACAGGGTGCTCGAGGACGTGGTGGAGTTCAAATACCACGTGGCGCGCACCGAATCCATGGCGGAGGGCGTCGCGCGCGCGCGGACCGCGCATTTCGACTTGGTGATCCTCGACCTCGGGCTGCCGGACGCAAAAGGGGGGCTCGACACCTTCAGGAAATTCCAGCAGATGGTCCCCGACATGCCGGTGCTGGTTCTCACCGGACTGGACGATAATTCGGTCGGACTGCAGTCCATCCAGCACGGTGCACAGGACTATCTCCTCAAGAAGGATATCCGTGCTTCGGAGCTGAGCCGCGCGATCCGTTATGCGATCGAACGTCACCGCGTTGCGGTCGAGCTAAGGGCGAGCGAGGAACGCTTTCAGCTCGCGGTGAGGGGCGCGACGGCGGGCTTGTGGGATTGGAATCCACAGACGGGAGCAATGTACTTTTCGCCGCATTTCAAGGCAATCATGGGCAATGCGCAAAACAATCTGCCCAATGAAGCGAGCGTGCATCAGGAGGCCATTCATCCAGAGGACATCGATAGGGTGACCGCGTGCCTCACGGCGCATCTAGAGCACAAGAACGCCTACGACGTCGAATATCGCATCCGCACAATGTCGGGAGAATACCGATGGGTTCAGTCTCGCGGACAGGCACTGTGGAACATCTCTGGTCAGCCCTATCGGATGGTTGGCTGGATCATCGACGTGACGGAGCGAAAACTCGCCGAAGAGGCACAGCGCGATTCACGTGAACGGGCGGCGGAGGCATTGCAGCAAACCCAGGCCGATATGGCGCGCCTGAACCGCGTCTTGATGCTCGGCGAAATGGCGGCCTCGATTGCGCACGAGGTCAAGCAACCTGTGTCTGCCGTTGTCATGCATGCTACGGCGGGATTGCGCTGGCTGGATGCACAACCTCCGGAACTGGAGGAGGCACGGCAATCGCTGAATCACATTCTCAAGCAAGGCAACCGGGTGGTGGAGGTCGTCGGCCACGTGCGATCGCTCGTCAAGCAAGTGCCGCCGCGCGAGGACCCGGTCGATATCAACGAGGCCATTGTCGAAGTGCTGGCCCTGATCAACGCCGAGTTGCAGAGAAACAGCGTGCGGTTGCAGACATGCCTTTCCGCAAACCTGCCGCCTGTGCTCGGGGACCGGGTCAAGATGCAGCAGGTGATCGTCAATCTTGTCATGAATGCTTCGGAGGCGATGAGCGCAGTGAGTGACGGACAGCGCGAGTTGACGATCGTCTCTGAGCGGAGTGACTCGAACGCTGTGATAGTCGAGGTGTGGGACACCGGTTCAGGACTTCCACCTGGGAGTACAGAACAATTATTCCGCTCGTTCTACACCACCAAACCCAGTGGAATGGGCATGGGACTCTCCATTAGCCGATCGATTGTCGAAGCCCATGGTGGGCGACTGTGGGTCACGCCTCGTGAGCCGAATGGCACGGTGTTCCGGTTCACACTGCCGATTGAGGCGAATATCGCACAATAGCCGAAATCCGTGCTGTTGCCAGTTGCAGGTCCTTCTACAGGGAAGAGTCTACTCATGATAGTCAGCATCCCGACGATCAGCGCGAGCTTGCGTGAACGCACGGCTTTGCTTGCAGCGAACCCGACGGCCGTGAATGAGCGCATGTATGAGACGCTGATGAGCGTCGAAGGTTACGAGAACCTGATGCCATCAGTCAGACAGGACATTGCAGCGTCGATCGACTTGACGGCCGGTTTGTGGTTCCAGTCGCTTCTGACGGGTCGCCCACCATCGGCGGACGACATGGATCGCTTCGGGGAATTCGGCCGCCGACGCGTTCACCAGCGCGTACCGCTGCAATCCGTGCTGCGTGCCTTCCGGCTCGGATCGCGCGAAATCTGGCGCACATACATTGCACAGGCAGAGGACGACGGAACTCTCGTCGACGAATTGCTGTTCGCCATCTCGCCGTACCTTTTCGACTTTTTTGACGTCATGGCGCAGAGCATCGCGCAAAGCTATCTCGAGGAGCAGTATCAGCAAGCGCGCTGGCGCGAGGCGCTGCGTCATCAGCTTTACAACATCGTCTTTTACACACCGGAAGATCACGACGGTTTTCGGGAAACCGTGGAAGCGCTGGGTCTCGATTCCACCGCGCCACGGGTGGCGCTCGCCATCGATCTCGAACTGCCCGATCACACGTCCTACGAGCGTGAACGGGAACTGGACCGCATCGCGCTTGCGTCAGCGCGTCATCTTGCTGCCGCGCCGAGCGATCTGGTACGGGCGTGGCATCGTGGCCGGCTGATTCTGTGGGCTCCGTGCCTGCGAGGCGATTCGATCAATCGTATCGATCGTTTGACGGCAGAACGGGCCAGTGCTCTGGCGGGTGCAGTCCCGGAGCTTCGTCGTATCGGCGTTGGCCTGATGAACGAAGGCGCGTCGGGCTGGGCGGCAACGGTCGACGAAGCGATCAGGGCATTGGACTTCGCGCCGAAAATCCAGGGCCGGCCGCAGGTCGCAATGTATTCGAGCATCCTCATTGAAGAAAGCGCGCGTCATGCAGCGAATGCGCGGCGCTATCTCGTTTCTCTGCTCGAACAGCTAGCCAACGAGCCTGAACTGGTTGCGACGCTGCAGACCTATTTTGAACAGGGACAGCGGCGCGGACAATCCGCGGCCGAACTTGGCATTCATCCAAATACGTTGAACTACAGGATTGAGCGCATTGAAGCGCTGCTTGGTGCGAGGCTGGACGACGTCGGCTGGATTGAGAAGCTCGATATCGCTCTGAAGCTGCGTCGGGTGCCGACGTGAGTCCTCAGCTTGCAGGCCACTGTCGTCACGTCGTGGGCTGGCGATCGTGAGCCGGAAGATTAGATTGGGTTACGAACCGATGTGCGGGTAGAAGTCACTGTGGCCTTTGAAGGCATCGATGGACCGATAAATGCGCACGTAAGAGGTCAACGCACTTCGTGGATGACTCTGCTTATGCATTCGCACTGCTCTTCTTCTCGACGGACGCGGAAATGAAGGTGCGGCGATTACCGGGGTCGACGTCAGTGCATACATTCGTGGCTCCGGTTTCATCCAGTCAGCATCCATGCCAGGCCGCAAGATGACCGGCGGATTTACATAAAAGAAATTGCCAACACGAGTTAATAAAATAGCTAAAAAATGATTAAAACTGTTATGTCGATATAAACGACCGCACCCGGCAGCAGGTCTGGCGCGATCAGGTCGGCCGGCTTGAGCGCTGCCATGATCTGCCCGATCGAATACTGTCTGCGTTTCATCGCCAAGCGCTCACTTCACTATACGGCCATGACGTGTCTGGCAAAGTTGCATTCGAAAGAAGGTATGCATTAGCAGCTATTCGAGTTCTTCAGTGAGCATTGGCCGCTTGGGCGCCTAAAACCGGCGATAGCCTATCCTGCCATCCTTCGTTTTAATATCGTTTTTTTGTCTGACGGCTAAGCGCTTTCAGCGAGGTCGGCCGGGAACTATCTGTAAGGTGGCTAGATGCGTCTGCGGGATGCACCTATCAAGTCCGCACGTCTTCTTTTGCTCGACCGCGAACCGTATCTCGTGTTGCGGGATGTCGATCGATCGGGGCGGCATACTTGGCAGGGTGATTTCTCTTTAGTGATCCGGTCCACTGCGGCTACCTGAAAGACAGATGTCTGCGCGGGTGACGGCTGGAGTCGGTAATCGCATGCGCTGAATCGGCAACGTCAATCCGCTTCGGGCGGCTGTTGCTTTCCAAAATCTGCTGAGTCTTTCCCGGAGGCATGCAGTCACGGCTATCGGCAGTTTGCAAAGCAAGAGATATGGTCCGCGAAACTATCGTGTCTCTGTCGGCTCGCAGTTCCAATGTGTGAATCCTGATGGCCAGAGCGATTCAGCCCCTTGCCTGTAATCGTTCTGCTCCTCCGCCGTCGTAAGGTCTGCCCAGAATCCCTTCGCTACGTTTTCTGAACATCGGCGCGGTCCGTTGCTTGTGGCAGACGCGTCCAAAATATTTCTTATATTCCAGCGCGATCCGGCTGATTCCACGACGTCCCGATAGCGAAAGTCCGGCTAAAAACAGGTGTTGACGGCGTCTTCGTGAGTGAACAAGATGGGATGAAGAGAGCACGAAGGAGCGAGCCATGCCAGTTGCGAAAATCTATACCCGGGCGCAATGGGATGAGCTTGTCCGCTCTCTGGAATCACTGCCGGTCAAGCCAGAGGCCGAGCAGCGCCTCTCTATTACCGATGCGATGAAAGAGATGCGTCTCGTGATCGGTGCGGTGAGGAAGAAGGGATATACGCTGGAAGAAATCGTTGAACATGCAAGGAAGAAGGGCGTCGATTTTAGTGTTGGCTCCGTCAAGTACGCGCTATACCCGTTGAAGAAAGACAGGCCAGTTCGACAGGCTGCAAAGGAATCGGGACGAGGCAATGCCGCGCCATCGCCCCGTGCGAAGAGGGCAAGCAAGGACGATGTACCGCGCGCGGAGGCTTCCAGAGAGAATCAAAAGCAGGATGGGGGAAAGATGGGTAGCAGGCCGGGAACCATGGTTATGCGTGACGCGTTCTCATTCGAGATCCGGCCAGATACCGAGAGCCTTTAGAGGATTCAAATGGACATGACGACTTACCCCATTTATCTCGTTGGTGGCAGCAAGGGCGGCGTGGGCAAGAGCTTCGTTGCGCTCGCGCTGGCCGATTATCTGCTACGGCGCGATATTCATGCGGCGCTGGTGGAGACCGATACCGGCAATCCGGACGTAATGAAAGCGGTTCAGGATGAGATGCGTTGCATCGCCTATAACCTGGACGATGCAGACGGCTGGATCGGCCTCGTCAATTTCTGCGACGAGCAACGAGACGCGGCGATCGTTGTCAACACGGCGGCGCGGAGCCAGACCGGTGTTGAGCAGTTCGGCGCGACACTGGCCGGAGCGCTTGGCGAGCTTCGGCGCCGGCTTGTTGTCCTGTGGGTGATTAACCGGCAACGCGACAGCCTCGAACTGCTGAGCGCTTTCAGCGAGACGTTCCCGGACGCGGTAACGAATGTCGTGCGTAATGGCTACTTCGGTCCGGCGCACAAGTTCGCACTGTATCAGGGATCGCAGCTTCGCCGTTCCGTCGAATCGCGCGGTCACTCACTGGACTTTCCCGACCTTGCGGATCGGGTTGCGGACGAGCTTCGCAGTCAGCGCATGTCGATCCGCAAGGCGGCGGCGACGATGCATATCGGTGAACGCGTCGAGCTATTGCGTTGGCGTTCGTTGTGCGATGCCATGTTCGCGAAGGTAACGGTCGATGGATAACAGGCAGGGCGGACCGGTGGATGCGCTTGCCTGTCTGTTTCTCGACGTCACGGGTGAATTGCCTGACAACGCCAGTGTGCTGCGAATGCGGCGGGTATCGAGTGCGCTCAACCTCCGCGACAACGATGCGTTGTGGTCTGTGCTGGTCATGTTCGAATATTACGGGCAACTCTACGAAGCCATGCCGGAGCGTATCCGGCAGGTGGGCGCGGGCAGTATGGATGCCGTGCGGACGGAGGCGCGCGCAGCGACGGATGCGTTGATGATGCAGCATCGAGACGCGCTCGCGCGCTGCAAGGCCACGATCGAACTGGCTGAGCAAATGACCGCCGAGCACGAAGCGCGCTACCGGGCCGCGCTTGCGGCGCTGAACGACGAGGCGCTGGCTACACTCACGCAGCGGGCAGCGAACCGCATTGCCCGCGTTGCTGGTAACCGGCTCGTGGGGGCGACAGCTGTCGCCGTACGTGACCAGCAGAAACGGATCGATGCGGCGCTCACGCTATTCGGGCACGTCGCCATGCGGCGACTCGTGCGGGCATGCTATGGGCTGGTCGTCGGCGGGCTGGTTGTGATGCTGGCGGCGGCGGGTGCGGGCGCGCTGGTGGGATGGTGGGCAGGCGTCCATTGGGGGCGGGCAGACGGCTTGCCGTCTACCCGCATGAGTTACACCTCATCGGTATCGCCTTTCATGAATTCGGCGGCTAGCACGTCTGCTGCCGCGTCGTTCTGGTCGAAGGCAATCACCGGTGGCCGGCAGCCTTTATCTTCGGCGCGGGCAAGGGCTATGTCGTAGTGCTGACCTTCAGCGGCGAGGGCCCCAGGCTGGAATATGGCACGGTAGCGACCGGCTGTTCGTTGCCAAAATTGGTTTCGAGCGGCGAAACGGTTTCGTCTGTGGTTGCCGCAGGGGTTTCGGGTTGAGATTGCGTGACTGACTCCAGAAAACTAAAAAGAAGGGTCCGGGTTGGGTGCTACCGGATTCCATCAGGACATGACCCAGATGGGAGTCCTGATGGAACGAGGTAGGGCGGGCGGAGGGACGTTGCCGCCCCTGCGGCGCTTATGCTTTCATCTGGCGCATGGCGTCAGCGAGCATCCACAGCGCGCGGTTGAGCTTCACGTTCTGGTCGATGCCGGTGATGGGGCGAGTCGAGATGGCGCGTCCACTGCGCGAGCGTCCATGCAGCCCGCCATTCATGAGGTTTTCCTGCACGCGGTTGAATACGGTCCAGAGGTCGTCGCGGTGATCCTCGAAACGGCGCGGCACCAGTAGCTCGCTTTCAGTGACGGGGGCCGGTGCCTCGGCGTCGGTCGGGTCGTAACGCAGCGCAAGGGCGGAGCGGGCGAATGCATGCTGCTCGTTGCGGTTCAGCTCGACGGCGCGCATGCCGTCCTTCTGCTCGCGGATCAAGTCGAAGCCCTCGAGCACGTCGAAAGCGCCATTGATGACGTTCTGGATGACGATGCCTTTGTGTGGCACGCGGATATCGGCGATGTTCTCGCCCGCGACCATGCCGTTCTGGCAGACAAACCGGAATGTGCCCGCCAGCATCTGGTAACTGCTGGTGCCGTCGTGCGAGTTCAGCAACATGATTTCGTTGGCTTCCTCGCCGGTAATCTGGTCGGCATGGCGAAGCCGGAGCATGTGTTTGGTGAATTCGCGCTTGCCCTGATCGCGTACGCGGGCCTGGCAGATCATGAACGGCTGAAACCCTTCGTTGCGCAGACCGCGCAGGACGTCGACGGTGGGAATGTAGGTGTAGCGTTCGGAACGGCTTTCGTGCTTGCCGTCCGCGAAGATGGAAGGGGCAACGCTGCGGATCTGGTCGTCTGAGAGGGGCGAGTCAGCGCGCCGCATCGGGGAGCCGTAATGAAAAGAGGAAGCGAGTTGCATGGCAATCTCCACAGTCAAGTTTGATGACCTGAACCGGGCGAGGAGAGGTGCCTTGCCAGTGCGACCGGACACTTCCCGGTGGAACTCGGGGTTGGCGTTGCGGCCGCCAGGCTCCCGGATTCCCGCCCGTGCGACTTGAGGAGCCGATAGCGGGCGGGCGTCAAGGAAAAAGGCGAGGGAGGGGGGCGGGCAACACGGTCTCTCGCCCCTTGATGCGCGCCCGCTATCGGCTACGGTCGAGGGTCAAGGGCGGGAAGCTGGGAGCCGGCGCATGCCATGCCCCGGGTTGACCGGGCATGAAGGTGCGGTCCTAAGGGCATCGGGGTATAGGCCACCCCTTGATAGGAAGCGACGCGGTTGACTGTTGTGCCAGGAGTTGATGGGCGACAAGCGGCGCCGTCAGGCGATTAACAATCGTGCGCGAGTGCAGGCCAAGATGCCCCCGTAGTCCTCGAACTGACGGCAGTCATGTAGCCTTCCGCTTCCACGGCCGCGCGGCCGCCAGCCTCTCTTAGAGAAGGGATCGGGAGCTTGCCGACATCGCGACGGGAGGCAGGTCTTCGGCCATTGCGGTCATTGGGCCGATCGCCGGCCGAGGGCCGCTATGGGTTGCTCTGCGGTCGTCAGACCACCGGTTACTCCGAATGACCGTGGACAACTCCCTATTAACCCGGATCTGATTTTGTCCGATGCGCATGGCCGTTTGATCCTCATCCTGGTCGAGTGCGACGAGCATTCGGGCGGCGCCCCTATCCGTGCAGCACGCGAAACGGCAAGCACCTCATGCAGCATGCGCGCAAGGCGCACTGGCAAACCTCAGTTACCGGCGCACCCCATCTTTGTGAGCAGTCACCGTGTGGCGACCCGCTGTCATTACGGGCGCGTGACTGGAACTCGTAGATGAGAGAAAGGCTACAGACCGCGGTCAATCAACAGGCGAGACAGGACCGCGCCGATGCCTGACGAGACCACGCCCTTGCACAGGATTGCAAGACCCGATATCCCGAGAAGAGCAAAGCACACGCGACGAAAGTTAATGTCGGAGAGCGATCGATAGATACGTACACCGAGGAAGGTACCCGGCAAAACGACTACGACCGCCGCGGCGAACAAACTCCAGAATTGCGCATCGAACGTTGACGGGCGATGGATCGCTAGCATGGCTAACGCGAGCAACTGCATCGCAAAAATATAGGGTTGCACGATTGCACGCGATTCCTGTTTGGGCAGGCGCTGACGACCGATCCACAAAACAACGACTGCGCCGGGAAAAGCGGTGAATCCGCCGACGATCCCGCCCAGCACACCGATGAAAACAGGCAACCACCATCCAGCAATAGGCTGACGATGAGTAGGCGAGGCAAAAGTGGAATACAGCGCATACACCACAAGGAAAGTCCCAAAGGCAACCATCAAACCCGATGTTGGCAACGCACGCAGGATATGCAGTCCGATCGGGATGCCAACGATGCCGCCCAATATAAAAGGCGCGGGACCGTCGGGCCACCATTCGCGTATTGGCTTGAGTTCCGTGCGAAGCTGTCTGAGCGACATTGTCTGGTTTGCTGTGGACAAGGCCATCAGCAGAGGAACGCCAACCTGAGGTGGCAGAATCCACAGGCTGGCCGCGCCAATCGCTGAGAAACCGAAACCCGATAGTCCGCTCGTGACAGCCGAAATACCAAGTATGGATAGAAGAAATGCGATAGTCGCTTCTCCATACGACGACAGGGAAAGGGAGCTCATCTCGATTCAGTATGCACGTGCTGGAACGTTGATCGGCGACATTCAATAACTCATCAATCAGGTATCTACGTGAAAGAGCACCGTCTCCAGTTCAATCGCTTCTAGCTCATCAACGGCGGCACAATGCAAAAACGATCTTCATACGGACGAATGCAATATGATTGCCATGACGCTTGGCACCGGTATACATCAAGGAAAAGGTGCGGAATTGTGCAGTTCCGACGGACCTGAACTCTTGCGAATTGGGTGTCTGGTCTCTCAGTCACCCCCTTGTGCAAGCAGCTGGTCTGGAAACATCTGGCAAAAAATCCTGCGGGTGCCTCGCGTGAGATTCCGTATCTGCGGGCGCAACATTTCGCACTCGGACACCAGGACCTTCGCATACACCGCTTCGTAGACGCGCTTCACCACACCGGGCGCAACCATCTCCCGGTCGTAGCCCGGAGCGATGCCGATAAGCCGCCATCCCAACGCTTCAAACGCCAGTTGCACATTCGGGACCTTCAACGTAGCCATTCCGTAGATCATTCCCATCCCGATCCGTTGCCCGATGAACTCGGCGAGCATGATGCATTTGCGGCATAGTCCTACGCCCCGATGCTGCGGGGCGACCACTACCAGGCGGCCGTAAAGACTCAACGTGTCCAGATCACGTTCGCAGGAGAAAAGCCCTGCCAGGTCGTGGCCTGCCCTGAGCAGCACGACGAGCACATCTTTGTCGGCTTCATCGACAAGACTGACCTTTTCACCGAAAAAATCGCCTCGCAAATAAACGCTCGCGCTGCCAACGCTAATGTCCGGAAACCATTCCCTGATCGAGTCAACGACCTCGGAAATGTCACCTCGCTTCAGTAGTTCAAAGCGGTACCCTTTTGGCAGCGAAACTCCGGCCGCCATTTCATCGATATCGAGCCACTTCACGATGCTGCCTCTTCCTCGTTGAGCTTGAAAGCTTCGGCCATCTGCTTTCGCAGAACAAACTTCTGGATCTTGCCGGTCACGGTCATCGGAAACCGGTCCAGGAACGCCACGTACCGGGGGATCTTGTAGTGGGCAATCCGCCCGCGACAGAACGAGCGGATCTCTTCGGCATCCGCCGCGGCACCTGGACGCAGGATGATGCACGCACACAGCTCTTCTCCGTATTTGGGATCCGGCACGCCAACGCACTGCACGTCCTGGACCTTCGAATAGCGATAGAGGAATTCCTCGACGTCGCGCGGGCAAATGTTTTCGCCACCGCGAATGATGAGGTCTTTCGACCGGCCGACGATCCTGCAATATCCTTCATTGTCGATGGTCGCCAGATCGCCGGTATGCATCCACCCTTCCTCGTCAATGGCCTCCGACGTTTTCTCGGGATCGTTCCAGTAGCCGCGCATAACCGAGTAGCCGCGAGTGAGCAGTTCGCCCATTGCGCCGCGTAACACGGTGCGTCCCCGCTCGTCGACGATCTTCACTTCGAGGTGAGGCTGCACCCGCCCCACCGTTGATACGCGGTTCCCCGGCGGATCGTCGAGGGCGCTCTGAAAGGAAATCGGCGACGTTTCAGTCATTCCATAGGCGATGGTCACCTGCTGCATGTTCATGCGCTCCATCACGCGCTTCATGACTTCTTCCGGGCATGGCGATCCGGCCATGATCCCGGTTCGCAACGTGTCGAAACCGTAGCGTCCGAATTCCGGGTGTGCGAGGAGCGCAATGAACATCGTCGGCACACCATGCAGAGCCGTGCACTTTTCTGCCTCAACTGTCTCAAGAACTGCCTTCGCGTCAAACGCCTCGCCGGGAAGGACCATCGTCGCGCCGTGCGTCGCACAGACCAGATTGCCAAGCACCATGCCGAAGCAGTGATACAGCGGCACTGGAATGCACAGCCGGTCCTGACTGGTCAGCTTCATTGCCTCGCCGACAAAGAAGCTGTTGTTCAGGAGATTGCGGTGAGTCAGCGTTGCGCCCTTCGGCGAACCTGTCGTGCCCGACGTGAACTGGATGTTCACCGGATCGTCGCAGCGCAGCGTCGCGCCGAGAGCCGCAAGCTCGCACAGATCACACTCGTTCGCAGGCGCGAGGAGCGCCTCGAAGTTCAGCATGCCCGCGCTCGCCTGCCCACCCAGAATGATCACGAGCCTGAGGTCTGGCAAGCGAGCGGATTTCAATTGACCGTGTGCGCAGTGCGCAACTTCGCTTGCCACGTCGCGCAGCATCTCGACATAGTCGGTACCTCGGAAGCGAGCCGACATGATCAGCGCCTTGCAGCCCACCTTGTTGAGTGCGTGCTCAAGTTCTTCTTGACGATAGGCCGGGTTGATATTGACGAGAATCAGCCCCGCCTTTGCCGCAGCAAACTGTGTCAACACCCACTCCGAGCAATTCTGCGACCAGATACCGATGCGATCTCCCGGTGCGAGACCGAGATGCATCAGCCCGACGGCGAGGTTATCGACCCGGCGCGAGAATTCGCGCCACGTCCAGCGCACATTCTGGTGAACGACCACCAGAGCTTCGTTGTCGGCATGCCGTGCGGCGACCCTGTCGATATATGCGCCCAGCGTGTCGTCCGTCAGTGGTACGTCCGTCGCGCCCACCACATAGCTTTCCTTCGTTTGCATGGCCATCCCTCGTCCTAGTCGGCACCTTGAACTTCGTCGATCCCGGCGGGTGGGCACAATGCGCCGGAACCCGTCAGCGTCGTGCGCTCGCGCGCGCTCGGAACCGCCGGCGAGGCGGCAGACGCCATCGCGCCCGAGCCGCCGCACGTGCTCCTCGCGTCTGTGGGCGTCGTCGTGTCGGTGGCGGCGGCAATGATGGCCTCGGTGGCCGTTGGCTCTAGCGAAATGACGGCGGAATCGGTCCGGATAGCGACGGCGAGCAGAAATGCAACGCCGGCGATCGCAATGCAAACGCGTAAGGTTGTGCTCATTACAGATTTCCTTTAACGGTCCGTGAGGAAACACAAGTCGCGACCGCACCCGAATCCTGCAGCGGCTGCTGCCCGAACGCCGCGGCGCGTCTTGCGGCCGTCTTTAGGCGAAAGCCGTGCCAGTCGCCGCCCCGTGGGTGAAATCCGGTGCCAAGTGTTTGATAATTCGAATTTTTTCGGGCGGAACAATGTCAGTGGAGGCGCACGCATCCAGCGTGCGCAAGCGCATGCCGTCACGATATTTCGTGACCTTCTCGATATATCGTGACTCTCAGACCTTCCGGATGATCGCGAGCCGCTTCATGCGCGACTCCAGCGTCGTGGGCGGCAGCCCGAGGCGTTCAGCCGCACCAGCCTTGCCGCTGACGCGCCAGTCGCTCTGCTCGAGGACCTTCAGGATATGAGCGCGCTCGGCCTGCTCGAGGGTAAGCGTCTCGCAGGCCGCGGGCGTGGCGTCCCTGAACCAGTCGCCGAGCGCAAGCTGGCTGCCCTGCGTCAGGATGACCGCGCGTTCGATGACGTGCTGCAGCTCCCGCACATTGCCCGGCCATCGATAGGCTCGAAGCACGTTTAACTGCGCGTCGCCGACAGGGTCGATGTGTCTCCCATACTTCGACGCATAGTGACGCACGAAATGCTCTACGAGCTGCTCGATGTCCTCGGGCCGCGCGCGAAGCGGAGGCAGTTCAATCGGAAAAACGTTGAGGCGGTAGTACAGGTCTGCGCGAAACCGGCCCGTCGCCGCCTCTTCGGCAAGATTCCGGTTCGTGGCGGCAATGATTCGCACATCCGTCCTTTGCGTACGGTTGCTACCGAGCCGTTCGAACTCGCCATTCTGAAGCACGCGCAGCAGCTTAGCCTGCAGGTCCAACGCCAGCTCGCCCACCTCGTCGAGGAACAGCGTGCCTTCGTCAGCCAGTTCGAAGCGGCCAGCCTTGCGCGCCAGCGCGCCGGTGAACGCGCCCTTCTCATGCCCGAACAATTCGCTTTCGACAAGGTTGGCAGGAAGCACCGCGCAGTTGAGCTTGACGAGCGGTTTGCCGCCACGCGCGCTCATACGATGGACAGCCTGGGCGATCAGTTCCTTGCCTGTGCCAGTCTCGCCGGTCACGAGCACCGAGGCGTCGGTCCGGGCTACCTGACGCACATGCTGCAGGACGCCTTGCAGCCCGGCCGTGCCGACGAGATTTGCGCCCGCCTCGGCTTCGAGCAATTCGTCCTGAAGGTAGCGGTTCAGGCCGCGCAACTGTCCGACCTCCACCTCCGCCTTCCTGCGCTCCTCGATATCGCGTACGAACAGGATGTAGATCGGCTGATCGCACGCCTCCGCAGATGACAGGCTCGCTTCGATCCGAAAGGACTCGCCGTCGGCACGCACGGCGCTATGCCCATCCGGCAGCCAGATCGGTGCGCGCCGTTGATTGCCTCCCATGAAGTCGCCAACCAGCTCATACGCCGAGGGCGAGAAGAACGACTTGCAAGCCCGCCCGACGGCGGAGTTCGCGGGACAGCGGAACATCCGCTCGGCAGCACGATTGAAAAGCGTAATGCGGCCGTCGCTGTCAAACGCGACGATTGCGTCCATCGCCGATTCGATGATCCGCGACAGCCGCTCCTCGCTTTCCTGGAGGCGCAGTTTGAGCTGCTGCAATTCCAGATGCGTATTGACACGCGCGAGCACTTCCTCGTGCTGGAACGGTTTGGTGATGTAGTCGACAGCGCCGAGCTCAAGGCCCTTGACCTTGTCTATCGTGTCGGTGAGGCCCGTCATGAAGATCACGGGAATTTCGCGGGTCGCGGGATTCGCCTTCAGCTGCCGGCAGGTCGCAAATCCGTCGAGCCCCGGCATCATCACATCAAGAAGAATAAGTGCCGGTTGGGCATAGGCGATCTGCTCGAGCGCGCTCTCACCGTCCTCGGCGACCGAAACGTTGAAGCCCGCGCCGCTCAGCAAATCGAGCAAGACGGAGAGATTGGCCGGGACGTCCTCCACGACGAGAATCGGCGCGCTCTGTACATCGGCCGAGCTCATGGGGTGCCTGCGAAACTCTTGAGCCATCGACGCAGTTCCTTCATCTGATACGCGTCGCCCATCGCTATGATGCGCTCGGTGAAGGGTGCGTAGATGGGGTCTTCGTTCGCCAGTGCGTTCGCCTCGATCAAGAGTTGCCTCACGTCACCCCGCGAGGCGAAGTCAATGAACGTCAGCAGTCGTCCGCGAGGCGGTGCGATCAACGGTGCCAGCCGTTCACGTTCGCTGTTCGGGTCTTTGGGCGGCGCGCGAAGCAGCGTGAGTCCGAGATGCACACATAGCAGTTCAAGCAGCTTTTGTTGCCGGAATGGCTTGGGGATGAACTCGTTTGCCCCCGATTCGATGCAGCGTGCACGGTTGTGTTCGAAGGCGCTTGCGGAGATCGCAAAGATGACCGTGCCGGCGAGATCCGGCATCGTGCGAATCTGTGCCGTTGCGGCAAGACCATCGAGGCGCGGCATCCGCATATCCATCAGGATGGCGTCGGGCTTCAGGCGCGCGGCTTCGTGGACCGCCGCGAGGCCGTCGGCGGCCTCATGCACTTCGAAGCCGAGCGGAACCAGCAAGTCGCTCAGCAGGCCGCGTCCGTCTTTGTCATCGTCGACCACCAATACGCGGCGCCTCGCGCCCGCCACCCCCGTTGCGGGCCAGTTCGTGGCTACCGGCGCCGGCGCGGAAACCGGGCGCAGTTCCAGCTCGAACCAGAAGCGGCTGCCTTCGTGCGGCTTGCTGGCGACCTGCAGTTCGCCCCCCATCAAGTGCACGAGCCGTTTGCTGATCGCGAGTCCAAGTCCCGTACCCTCCACGATCATCGACGGATCGCGAACCTGATGAAACACATCGAAGATTTCGGACAGGTGTTCCGCCCGGATCCCAAGGCCCGTATCCTCGACGGCAAAACACACGGAGCGCTCATGCATGCTCGTACGTAAGACGACCTCGCCGTGCCGCGTGTATTTGATCGCGTTATCGAGAAGATTCGTCAGCACCTGACACAGGCGGCGCTCATCGGCGCAAACCACTGCCGGAACGTCGGCGCCCGGCGCGAACGTGAATGCAAGGCCCTTCGACTGGGCGCGGCTGCGCGTGATCTCGACGATGCCGTCAAGCATCCGGTGCAGATCGACGTTTTCGGTAACGATGTCCAGCGTGCCGGCTTCGATCTTGGCCATGTCGAGGATCTCTTCGATCAGGCGCTGCAGATGTTCCCCGGCTTGCTGGATGACATTGAGTGCCTTGCGTTGTCGCTGCGAGAGTTCTTCCTCGCACCGCAATAGTTGCGCGTAGCCGAGAACGCTGTTCAGCGGCGTGCGCAATTCGTGGCTCATGCTCGCGAGAAATTCGGACTTGGCGCGGCTGGCCTTTTCCGCCGCCTCCTTCGCCTCGTGCAACTCTGCTTGCGTGCGCTCGCGCGCCGTGATGTCGCGGACCGTGGCGGTGACGAGCTTCGGGTCGCCGAGGATCGGTGTCAAGGAAATTTCGACCGGAAACTCCGTGCCGTCGGAACGCAGCGCCTGAACCTCGATTCGTCTGCCCAATAACGGACCCTCTCCTGTCGCGAGATATTTCGCCAGCCCCCGACGGTGCGCGTCGCGAAGGGATGGCGGGATGATCAGTTCAGCCAGTTCGCGTCCGATTACACCCTCGCGCTGGTAGCCGAACGTTCGCTCGGATGCGGGATTGAACTCGATGATCCGTCCGGCGTGGTCGATGCTGATGATGCAGTCCATCGACGCATCCAGAATGCCGCGCATGCGTGCCTCGCTCTCTCGCAGAGCTGCCTCGGCACGTTTGCGTTCGCTGATATCGATGATGCTGCCGCGCACCAGCCTGCGTGACGCATCAGGTAATCGCACCAGGCGGACCTCGCAAGGAAAGAGCGCGCCCGCGGCGTTCAAATGCGTCCACTCGAATACAGGCACACCGCCGTCGAGCGCTTCCAGAACCTTCTCCCGCGCCGCGACGGCCGAGGGCCGGCCATCGGGCTGACACTTGGGGCTCAGCTCGACGGGTCCCAGGCGAAGCAGCGTCGTGCGATCGTATCCGTAAAGACGCGCCGCCTGCTCGTTCGCCTGGACGAAGCGCAGTGTATCGACGTCCAGTAGCGTGATCGCATCGGGCGAATAGGCCAGCATCGTGGACAAGCGTTGCTCACTCGACCGCAACGCCTGCTCCGTGCGCTTGCGCTCCCCAATGTCGATGATGCTGCCGCGGACGAGCCTGCAACTGGTGTGCGGCAGGCGAACCAGCCGGATTTCGCAGGGAATCAGTTCGCCCCTTACATTCTGATGCGTCCACTCGAACACCGGCGTGCCCCCCTGGAGCGCTACGTCAAGGTATTCGCGCCGGGCCACGCTCGATAGACGGCCGTCCGGCTGCCGTTCGGGACTGAGTCTGGTCGGATCGATCTGCAGCAGCGATTCACAGTCGTAGCCGAACAGCAACGCGGCCTGCTTGTTCACCTGAATGTAGCGGTCGGCGTCCACGTCAAACACGAGAATGGCGTCAGGCGCGTACGCGACCAGTGTGGCGAGACGCTGCTCGCTCTCACGCAGCGCTTCTTCAGCACGTATGCGTTCATCGCGCTCGACGGCGAGCGCGATCAGATTCGCGAGCGCGATGCCAAACAGGCGATCTTCGGGCGTCCACGGCGTCCGGGGCCCGAGCTGTGCGAGACGCAGCACACCGTCCACACGGCCGTGCAGGTGAATCGGAACGTCCAGCATCGCCGTGACGCCAAGCGGCATCAGGTAGGTCTTGAAAAATTCCTGAATCCGAGGATCCGCATGAGAGTCATCCACGACGATAACTTCACTCGTCACAAGTGCCTGAAAATAGGCTGGATAGTCTTCAACCCGGATCTCGACGCCGTCGGTGTGGCGGTTGTGACGGCTCTCGTAGAGATCAAGACAACGAATGGCCGAACGTGTCTCCGTATAGCGCCACAGGCCTACACGTTCGACACCCATCAACCGGGCTGCGGTCTCCGTGACGAACTGCAGCCTCTCCTTGAGACTGCCGCCCTGATGCCCATCCATCCGGGTCAGTGCCGCCAGCGCCGTTTGCTGCTCGAGTAATCGTTCGCGTCGGCCCGGCGGTGCGAATGGTCGCTCCGACGTCGTCACTTTGGCTACTCCTCAGACTCTGCAGAAAGGCTTCACAGAGGCCGGTTCGAAACGGGGGCTATTCGTTCATTTGTGTGTTGCCGGTCCGTCAAAGCGGCTTTCGCGGACTTTCAATTGTTTTACTGTACACCGTCCGTGTTGTCCTGGACAGGACGATGGTCCAGCCCACCGTGCCACCGTCAAGCAAGTTGGCCACGAAACGGCAAACGGCGCAGTAGCGAAGCGTTTCTTTAAACGCATGATGCAATACTGAGTGCGATGCGCGCTTGTGGCGAAGGAGACATCCTCGAATCGGGGCGCGATTAACACCGTCTCTTGGTAAGTCGTGCTGCTGCTCATGTCGCGACTGGTATCGCTCGAAAGCTATGGGCGAGTGCGCAAGGGAGACCGTTTCACCATCGATGCAGGCCAGTCACTCGACGCTAAATGCGGAGACCGCTCCGGGTCGAACTGAGCCGAACACGTGCGACCGGGATCGGCCACGAAGAGCCTTTTGCTCGTACGACAAGTCGGACATTTGGGTGATTGCTACGCGTCACGAGCTAGCCGTTCGACGGCCGGTCGCATGCAGCACGTCTTCTTGAGGTGTTTTCAACACGGTTTAGCCCGCACAGCCCTGCCCGTAAGGCTTCAAGATTTGCTCAGGTTCGACTCGATCTCACGATCTGTCGGGACACTCCCGACAGATCGTGAGCGCATACGCATGGGTGTCGCGTACGCAGCGCCCTGGCTCACACGTCGCCAGCGCAAAAGCGTCGAATTTTCAGGCACTTGGCATCCAGTGGGGCCTCCGTCGGGGCTTTGGCACAGTTCTCGCACCAAGACGTTCGCATGTCGCGCCGTCGCTATGCGACCACCGCCGCGGGATAGTGCGGTCGCGACTTGCGGGCATCAGTTAGCGCGCAGCACTGCCTTGATGTCGTCCGATCAAGTTGAACATGGCGCGCCGCAATAGACCCGATTCGGGTGCATTTGAATGCTCAACTCAATCATTGGAGTCCCCATGAACGCGAAAACTATCGCCGCCCTTTTGGTTGCATGCTCAGCATCGCTGGCTGCGCCTGCTTTCGCAGGCGCCTACGTACCTGCATCCGACTGTCGCTCCGACAGCGGAGCGACAGCAACGCACGGCGGTCAAACGATGCCGCGGCCCCACGGCAGCATGGTTCACAAGAACCATGGCGGCGTCAGCGTCAGCGTGTCGGTCCCGTCGCAGTCCGCCAAGCGCGCCCCGGGGGGCGACTCCATCGATCCCATGTATCGCGGAGGTTGATGTGCCCGAGGCAGCACGCGAGACTCGTCGAAGCACGTTATGGCCGGGGCGTGGCGGACATGCCGATCTTTTTCGGAGGGTGACAGGCAGCGCTCCTAGGAGATTGTGCGGAGATATATCGACTCGTCCGGCATCGCATTCGAAGTTTCGGTTAGCCTGCATCCCTCTGAACGGTTCTTCGTCTTCATGCTGCCGAGGCGCTCTCCGGCTTCGCCAAGAGAAGCAGCGCGACGGCGTCCGACTCCACATACCGTTTTACGCTTAATGCTGTCGCTCGACCGGCGGGACCCGAATTAGGCCCAGCATTGGGTTTGCGGCGGGTTGTTGTCAATTGAGTGGGAGTGATCAGCCGTCCCGACCGTACCGGCACGACTTGGCAACACAACACATCAAAGCCCGCGTTTTCGCGGGTTTTTTTGTTTTGGGCCGCTGGATTCGCAAGTTTTGAACGGCGCCGCGATTGACGCCGGCATGTGAGACCAGGTCGAGCCGCGCCCCCATCTCGACGACACGATTCGGCAGTAACCCCAGGAGGGCGGTCTTGGCATCGCGATTTTTCCGGGTATTCCGCTGGCGTCGTTTCCCCACCGCGATGTGGTCGCGCACCGGCTCGAAGCGCCGCTCGTTACGCGCGACGTGAATCTGATCAAGACGCGCCGAGCATTCGTTGTCGCCGGCTGCTGAGTCCTTCATCGAGCTTTGGTACGAGCGCATCGGCAAGCCGGCCGGCCAGTGGCGCGCTGTGATTGCGCATGGCCTGTCATACTGTATGAATATACAGTAACATGGCTGCAATGGGCCGCTTGTGCGGCGCTATGCGAATCGGCAGAAAAATTCAGCTAGGGAACGAGGCGCGATGCCTGAACAACTGTGGTTGCCCGGGCTAGAGGCGCCGCCCCCGCCCACCGACGGGCTCTTTTTCGCGGTTTATCCTGATGCCAATACCGCGGCCGGCATGGCGAAGTTCGCGCAACAGCTTTGCGCGGAGGTACGCGGGCGCAGTGGCGTGCGCGGCAAAGCGCTCGCGCCGAACCGTTTGCACGTGACGCTGAGGCATCTCGGCAATTTCGCGGGCGGCTTGCCGGCGGATGTGGTCGAGGCGGCGAAACGGGCGGCCGCCGCGGTCAGCATGGCGCCGTTTACGGTCGAATTCGACGCGATCGCCAGCTTCGCGAAAAAGCCGCGGCTCGGGCCGGCGGTGCTCGTCGGCGAGCACGGTGTGCGTGGACTGCAGGCGCTTCACGATGCGCTCGAAGCGAGCTTGCGGGACGACGGCATCGAGCCCGATGCACGTTTTACGCCGCACGTGACGCTGGCGTACGGGATGCCGTGGATCGAGCGCCGTCCGGCCGAGCCGGCATGCTGGAACGTGCGCGAGTTTGTGCTGATGCACAGCCTGCTGGGACGATCCAAACATATCGTTCTCGCGCGCTGGCCGTTGGTGGGGCGAAGCTGAGGAGCGGGGGGCGCGCCGGACACCGCGGCGTCGAATGCGCGGGTGTATCGCCTGTCATCCGTTAGAACCGCACGCTTGTTCCGCAGCCTCCGGCATAGGCGCCACCGCTTGCCGCGGCGCCGGCGCAAAAGACGCCGCAGCCGGAAAGCAGCAAGGCCGCGGCAATCGCCGTCAGCGCGGGACCCACGCCGATGCGCCGACACGTGTGCGGGCTCCCTCGCACCGGCTGCACGGCGCCGACAGGACGCGGATGCGCAACGGGAAAAGTACTGGGACGGCTGATCGGTTTGAATGACATCGCGGCATCGGCTTCGACGAGAGGAAAAATCAAGGTTTGCCGCGCCAGTCAAGCGCTGCGCGCGTCGTACGGCTCGATGACCTACTCTAAGTCGACGCTGAAGCACCGTCAAACGCCGAATAGCCGGCAAATCGGCGCTTTTATGCCGTCGGGGGAGCACTGAACGCGCGTGCACTCCCTGATAGAATGCTCGGGCCGCAACGTAGTGGATTGCAGATGAAATTGCTTGATGCGCTTGTCGAACAGCGTATTGCCGCCGCCGCCGCGCGCGGAGAGTTCGACGACTTGCCGGGCGCGGGCGCGCCGCTGGCCCTCGATGATGATGCGTTGGTGCCGGAAGAGGTGCGCGTCGCCAACCGGATTCTGAAAAACGCGGGCTTCGTGCCGCCCGCCGTCGAGCAGCTTCGCGCGTTGCGCGACCTGCAAACGGAGCTGAATGCCGTGAGCGATCAGGCGACCCGTTGCCGTCTCCAGGCCCACATGCTCGCGCTCGATATGGCGCTCGAATCGCTGCGCGGCGGCCCGATGGTCCTGCCGCGCGAATATTGCCGCCGCATCGCCGAACGGCTGTCGGAACGCGTGGGCAATGTCGATGTGGCGGGAGCAGGTTCACAGTGAACGAGCCGCTCGCGTGTCCCGCCTCGATCGGCTCTTCGGCGCAAACCGAGGACGGCGAGAAATCCGTTGACGCTAGCATCGGCGCAGTGTCCGCGCCGGCGGCTGATCACCCTGTGGCCGGTCCTGCCATCCCTCCCGGAAATTCCGAAGCTCCCATCGTCTCGGAACGCGACTTGCGCTTCATGGCGCTCGCTCAGGCCGCCGCCGAAGAAGCGCGCGCGGCCGGCGAAGTACCGGTCGGCGCGGTGCTGGTGCGCGGTGACGAAGTCATCGCCACGGGCTTCAATCATCCGATCGGCGCGCACGATCCGTCCGCGCACGCCGAAATGGTTGCGCTGCGCGCCGCCGCGCAGTCGCTCGAAAACTATCGTCTGCCGGGTTGCGAGCTCTATGTGACGCTCGAGCCTTGCCTGATGTGCGCCGGCGCGATCATGCACGCGCGCATCGCGCGTGTCGTGTTCGGTGCGCGCGATCCGAAAACCGGCGCGTGCGGCAGCGTGGTCGATGCGTTCGCGAATCCCCAGCTGAACCATCACACGACGGTCAGCGGCGGTGTCCTCGAAGCCGAATGCGGTGCCGCGCTCAAGTCGTTTTTTGCCGAGCGGCGTCGCGCGAGCCGCGCAGCGCGCGCGGCGGCGGCTCGTGGTGAAGTGGCTGAAGGGTCCGTTGGCACCGCCACTGACCCCGCAACACCCCCGAGCAACGAACCGCTCCCGACCACGCCGCTCTAAAACAACAACGCCCAACGGGTCTCGCCATGACCGCTCATCGCACCATCGAATTGATTGCGCCATCCGGCTATCCGCATGATCCGGAGGTGTTGCATCGCGCGTTACATCGGCTGCGGGCGCAGGGGCATCGTGTCGACGGCGAGGCGGCCGCAAAGCGGCGGTACCAGCGCTTCGCCGGCACCGACGGTGAGCGCGCGGCCGATCTGAACCGGCTCGCCGATCCATCGCGCGACTTGCCCGATGTTGTGCTGGCCGTGCGCGGCGGCTACGGCGCGGTGCGGATTCTGCACGGTCTCGACTACGAAGGCCTGCAGCGGCGGCTCACCGATCAGCCGATCGCGCTCGTCGGTCACAGCGACTTCACCGCGATCCAACTGGCGCTGCTCGCGCGCGCCGGCTTAAAGACCTTTGGCGGCCCGATGCTGATGAGCGATTTCGGCGCCGAGGAGCTCAGCGAATTCACGATGCGGCATTTCTGGTCGGCATTGACGCAGCCGACCCTCACGATCGCGAGCAACACGCCGCAAGCGCAGAACGTCGATGTGACGGGCACGCTGTGGGGCGGCAATCTGGCGGTGGTGGCGTCGCTGGTCGGCACGCCGTACATGCCGCCGGTGCAGGGCGGCATCCTGTTCGTCGAAGACGTCAACGAGCAGCCGTTCCGCATCGAGCGGATGATCTATCAGCTGCATCTGGCCGGCATCCTCGCGCAGCAGCAGGCGCTCGTGCTCGGCGACTTCACGGGCGGCAAGCCCTACGACTACGACAATGGCTACGACCTGCAGGCGATGGTCGAGCAAGTGCGCTCGCTGATCGGCATTCCAGTCGTGACGGGCCTGCAGTTCGGGCATGTCCACAACATGGTGACGCTGCCGGTCGGCGCCAATGCGCATCTGGTCGCGAATGCGCATGGCTTCAGGCTGACGGCATCGGGCTATCCGAGCCTTGGCTGAAGCCCGCGTGCGTGGGGCAGAGGTGGGCGGATCGCCCGTTTTTTCGCGTTATTAACGCAACTAACTGTCTGCATTATGCAGCTCACCACCACTCAAGCCCGTCACCAATGTTTTGAGTTTTTGTTGACAAAACCCGGCCGCCAACAGTCGTCTTCGCGCGGTGAAAACGGGTAATATTTCCGCCAGACAGCCGCGCAGCTTTGACTTTCAGGCCTTTCCTGACGCAACGCAGCACGAGAACTGTCGAAAATGGACGCAAAAATTGTTGACAATATTTGTGTCCGTCCTATGATGACCAACATACCGAGACGCCAATCATGTCCGAAACCGAATCAGTCGCGAACAGTTCGAAGCCCGAAGCAATCGCCGAGCGCATCCGCGCGGCGATCCTCGAGCATCGGCTGGCACCCGGCGCGAAGCTCACCGAAGCTCAGCTATGCGAAGTATTCGGCGTGAAGCGCGGTCCGATCCGTCAGGCGCTGTCGCAGCTGGCGGGTGAGCGGCTCGTCGATCTCGAGCCGAACCGTGGCGCGTTCGTCGCGAGTCCGTCGTTGCAGGAGGTGCACGAGGTGTTCGAAATGCGCCGCATCATCGAGCTGGCCGTCGTCGAAAAGATCTGTAGCGGACACGGCATGCGGCGTCTGAAGAACATCGGCGGCATGATCGGCCGGGAACGCAAGGCATTCGAAACGCGGGATTTTCCGGCATGGATCCGCTTGTCGGGCGAGTTTCATACGGAGCTCGCGAACCTGACCGGCAACTCAGTGCTGTGCGATTGCCTGAACGGGCTGGTCGCGCGTTCCACGCTGATTTCCGCGCTGTACGAGTCGCTCGGACGCAGCCCATGCTCGTTCGAGGACCACGAAGCGATTCTCGCCGCGCTCGACGCCGGCGATGCGAAGCAGGCGGCCGTGCTTATGTCGCGCCATCTGCAAAGCGTCGAGTTGAAGATGCTGGAGCGCCCCGCGCGCGGTGCAGCGGATCTGCACGAAGTATTCGGTGCGCTCGCGCCGAAAGAAACATCAACGTAAAGAGCCGAAGCCGACTCCACCCCAGGCTGAGGCAAGTAGCAGGCGAGCGCCCGTTGCTGGTGCGCGCCGCACTGAATTGAACTGAACCGATAGATGCACGGCAGGGCGGCCTCGCGTGAGCGCCGCCGGCCTGAACACGCACGTCCGTCGCGAGACGACGGACCTCAGGGTAGCGACGCATCGCCGGAAATCCGCGGCGGCCGGCGATGCGACAACCACAAGTACGTCAGTACGGAGACACGCGCGGCACGGTCCGGGACCACGACGCCGACTTCTGCGACCCATACAGGGCAAGAAGCGAGCAACTGGCATGGCCGATGCAATGTCCGTCGATGCGTTTTCGACGGTCCCTATCCAAAGGAGGAATCATGGCTCAGTTCAGTGCAGCGCCAGGCAGTCACCCCATCTCCAACTACCCGGACGGCACGGCCCCTACCGATCCGTCGATGCCGGCCGGCTACAGCGAGCGACTCTACAACGCGGACCTCGCGCCGCTGCGCGCGCAGAACTGGACCGCGTACAACATCTTCGCGTTCTGGATGTCGGACGTGCACAGCGTGGGTGGCTATGTCTTCGCGGGGAGTCTCTTCGCGCTCGGCCTGACGAGCTGGCAGGTGCTGGTTGCGTTGCTCGTCGGCATCACGCTCGTGAACGTGCTGTGCAACCTGATCGCGAAGCCGAGCCAGCTGAACGGCGTGCCGTATCCGGTCGCGTGCCGCGCGACCTTCGGCGTGCTCGGCGCGAACGTTCCCGCGGTCATCCGCGGCCTGATTGCGGTCGCGTGGTACGGCATCCAGACGTATCTCGCGTCGAGCGCGCTCGTGATCGTCGTGCTGAAGTTCGTGCCGCAACTGCTGCCATACGCGGACGTGCATCGGCATGGCCTGTTCGGTCTGTCGACGCTCGGCTGGGCCGGCTTCATGCTGCTGTGGGTACTGCAGGCGCTGGTGTTCTGGCATGGCATGGAGACCATCAAGAAGTTCATCGATTTCGCCGGACCGGCCGTCTACGTCGTGATGTTCATTCTCGCCGGCTACATGGTGTATCGCGCGGGCTGGCGCAACATCGGCATCAACCTCGGCGGCGTCAAATATCACGGCATGGAAGTGCTGCCGGTGATGATCACGGCGATCTCGCTGGTGGTGTCGTACTTCTCCGGACCGATGCTGAATTTCGGCGACTTCTCGCGCTACGGCAAGAGCTTTCGCAGCGTCAAGCACGGCAACTTCTGGGGCCTGCCGGTCAACTTCCTCGCGTTCTCGCTGGTGACGGTGATCACGACCGCGGCCACGCTGCCGGTGTTCGGCGAGCTGATCACGGACCCGGTCGAAACGGTGGGCCGCATCGACTATCCGATGGCGGTGATTCTCGGCGCGCTGACCTTCACGATCGCGACGATCGGCATCAACATCGTCGCGAACTTCGTATCGCCGGCCTTCGACTTCTCGAACGTCGCACCGCGCCTCATCAGCTGGCGTGCGGGCGGCATGCTCGCGGCGGTCGCGTCGGTGTTCATCACGCCGTGGAACCTGTTCAACAATCCGGCCGTGATTCACTACACGCTCGACGTGCTCGGCAGCTTCATCGGACCTTTGTACGGCGTCCTGATCGTCGATTTCTATCTGGTCAAGCGTCAGAAGATCGTGCTCGACGATCTGTACACGGTTGCGCCGAACGGCTCGTATTGGTATCGCAACGGCGTCAACTATCGTGCGGTGGCCGCGTTGCTGCCGGCCGCGGTGATCGCGGTGATCTGCGTGATGGTGCCGGGCCTCGACGGCCTCGCGAATTTCTCGTGGTTCATCGGCGCGGGACTCGGCGCGCTGTTTTACCGGATGCTCGCCCGCTGAGCTTCATGGAGCGCCACGTTTTCGCCGCTGCAATATGAGTCGAACAGGAGTCGCCATGCGTATCAAACTGATCAATCCGAACACGACACGCCGCATGACCGAGGCGATGGGGCGCTGCGCGCGCGAGGTCGCCGCGCCCGGCACCGAAGTGATCGCCGTCAATCCGACGATGGGCCCGCCGTCGATCGAAGGCTATTACGACGAAGCGCTCGCCACGCCCGGTCTGCTCGCCGAAGTCGCGGCCGGCGAGCGGGAAGGCTGCGACGGCTACGTGATCGCGTGCTTCGGCGACCCGGGTCTCTACGCAGCCCGCGAGTTGGCGCGCGGGCCGGTGATCGGCATCGCCGAGGCGGCGATGCACGCGGCGAGCGTGCTCGCGCCGGGCTTTTCGGTCGTGACGACGCTCGCTCGCACCTGCGGCATGGCCTGGCATCTGGCCGAGCGCTACGGCATGAAGCGCTTCTGCCGCAACGTGCGTGCGACCGACGTCGCCGTGCTCGATCTCGACAAGCCCGGCTCGGCGGCGCGCCGCATCATCCTCGACGAATGCCGGCGCGCGCTCGACGAGGATGGGTCGGACGCGATCGTGCTGGGTTGCGCGGGCATGGCCGAGCTATGCGCGGAGATCGAGGACGCGCTCGGCGCGCCGGTGATCGAAGGCGTGACGGCGGCCGTCAAATGGACCGAGGCACTGGTGGCGCTGCGTCTCGCGACGGCCAAGCGCGGCGACTATGCACGGCCGCTCACGAAGCGCTACGACGGCGCGCTCGCCTCGTTCAGCCCCGGCCCGCTGCGGGTAAACGCCGACTCGGCGGAGACCCAGGCGGACGCGCACATACACTCGCTGTAACACGCACTATCTGCCCGGCCGTATGGGCTCACTGGGGCGTTTTCGCTACACTGGGTCAACTCGGTGCGGCGGCTTCGGCCGCCGCTGAAGCCGCCGAACGAGCGCTTGCAAAGGTCAGTTCCGGCGCCGTTGCCGAGCGGTTTCGAGCTCGAGCTCCACGCGCGAGCTTCACGCGAATTCCTGGTCCCGCCACTACGCATCCGTCAAACATGCCACTCGACCCGAACTACCCACGCGATCTGATCGGCTACGGCCGCCACCCGGTGCACGCGAACTGGCCGGGTCGAGCGCGCGTCGCGGTGCAATTCGTCCTCAACTACGAAGAGGGCGGCGAAAACTGCGTGCTGCACGGCGACCCCGGTTCCGAGCAGTTCCTGTCGGAGATCGTTGGCGCGGCGGCGTATCCGGCGCGGCACATGAGCATGGAGTCGATCTACGAATACGGCTCGCGCGCGGGCGTGTGGCGCATCCTGCGCGAATTCGAAAGACGTGACCTCGCGCTGACGGTGTTCGGCGTCGGCATGGCGATCGAGCGGAATCCGGAAGTCGCGCGGGCGTTCGTCGAACTCGGGCATGAGATCGCGTGCCACGGCTATCGCTGGATTCACTATCAGGACATGTCGCCGGAGAAGGAAGCAGAGCACATGCGCCTCGGCATGGAGGCGATCGCGCGCGTGACCGGCGTGCGGCCGCTCGGCTGGTACACCGGCCGCGACAGTCCGAACACCCATCGGCTGGTCGCCGAATACGGCGGCTTCCTGTACGACTCCGATTACTACGGCGACGACCTGCCGTTCTGGATGGACGTCGAGGTGGCGGGTGGCAAGAGCGTGCCGCAACTGATCGTGCCGTACACGCTCGACACCAACGACATGCGCTTCGCGACGCCGCAAGGCTTCAACACCGCGGACCACTTCTTCACCTACCTGCGCGACGCGTTCGACGTGCTGTACGAAGAGGGCGACGAAGTGCCGAAGATGCTGTCGATCGGTATGCACTGCCGGCTGCTCGGACGGCCGGGGCGTTTCCGCGCGCTGCAGCGCTTTCTCGATCACATCGAACAGCACGATCGCGTATGGGTATCGCGGCGCGTCGATATCGCGCGGCACTGGCACGAGACTCATCCTTACGAACAGGACAACCGCGAGGCTGCGGCATGAAGGCGATGCAATACACCCTGGACCAACTCAACAGCCTCTCGACCGACGCGTTCGTTGCGACGCTGTCGGGCATCTTCGAGCACTCGCCGTGGGTCGCGGAGATTGCGGCGCGGCAGCGGCCGTTCGCGAGCATCGACGAGCTGCATCAGAGCATGTCGCAGATCGTCGAAACCTCGGGCGAGGACAAGCAGCTCGCGCTGATCAACGCGCACCCGGAGCTGGCCGGCAAGGCCGCGGTGCGTGGCGAGCTGACCGCCGAATCGACTCGCGAGCAAAGCGGCGCCGGGCTCGCGCAATGCACGCAGGAAGAGTTCGACAAGCTGCATGCGCTCAATCACCTGTATCGCGAGAAGTTCGGCTTTCCGTTCATTCTCGCGGTGCGCGGCTACGACCGCCACGGCATCATCGCGAACTTCGAATCGCGCATGAACAATAGCCGCGCCGACGAGATGCGCGCGAGCCTCGATCAGATCTATCGCATTGCACGTTTGCGGCTCGACGACCTGATCGGCGTGTGACGCGCACCGCGTCGCGCAGCGAGCCGCAACGTTTTTCCCGCACCAATCGATATCAAGGACGACAAAGATGGCACTTCCGATTCTCGACCCCAACGCACCGGAATTCACGCGCCGTTACGTGAATCTGGCGGACCCGCGTCTGGGCGCGCAGGCGCTCGAGGCTAGCGACGAATTCTTCGCGCCGAAGGACCGCATGCTGAATCCGGAACCGGCCGTCTTCATTCCGGCCAAGTACGACGACAACGGCAAGTGGATGGACGGCTGGGAAACGCGTCGCAAGCGCACGACCGGCTACGACTGGTGCGTCGTCAAACTCGCTCGGCCTGGCGTGATCAAGGGACTCGACCTCGACACCAGCCACTTCACCGGCAACTACCCGCCGGCGGCGTCGGTGGAAGCGGCGCGGGTCGTCGATGGCGAGCCGAACCAGTCGACGCAATGGACCGAGATCGTGCCGTCCACCACGTTGCAGGGCAATAGCCACCACTATCTCGAAGTCGCCGACGCAAACGCGTACACGCATCTGCGCGTGAACATCTATCCGGACGGCGGCATCGCGCGTCTGCGTGTGTACGGTCAGCCGCAGGTGGACTGGGCGGGCGCGAGCCGCACCGAGCAGTTCGATCTCGCCGCGATGGAAAACGGCGCGTATCTGGTCGGCGCGAACAACCAGCATTTCGGCGCGGCCTCGACGCTGCTGATGCCGGGCCGCGGCGTGAATATGGGGGATGGCTGGGAAACGCGTCGTCGTCGCGAGCCGGGCAACGACTGGGCGATCATCGCGCTCGCGCAGCGGGGCGTGATCCGCAAGATCGAAGTCGACACCGCGCACTTCAAGGGCAACTATCCGGATCGCTGCTCGATCCAGGCCGCGTACGTGAAGGGAGGCACCGATAGTTCGCTCGTCACGCAGGCGATGTTCTGGCCGGTGCTGCTCGGCGAGCAGAAACTGCAGATGGACAAGCAGCATTTCTTCGAAAGCGAGATCGCGGCGCTCGGACCGGTCACGCATGTGCGCTTCAACATCTATCCGGACGGCGGTGTGTCGCGTCTGCGGCTGTGGGGTACGCTCGAATGAAAACGCTCGCCATCGAACCGCTGACGAAAAAGGCGTTCGCCGCATTCGGCGACGTGATCGAACTCGAAGGCGCGAAGCAGATTCCGATCAACCGCGGCACGACGATCCGCTATCACGACCTCGCGAAAGTCGACGTGACAGACGAGCACGGCCGCACGCTCGTCAATCTGTTTCGTGGCCAGCCGCGCGCGCTGCCGTTCGAAGTGAAGATGCTCGAGCGTCATCCGCTCGGCAGCCAGGCATTCGTGCCGCTGAACGACAAGCCGTATCTGGTCGTCGTAGCGCCCGCGGGCGAACTGGACGCGGCGAAGATTCGCGCGTTCGTCACGAGTGGTTGGCAGGGCGTCAACTACGCGAAGGGCGTATGGCACCATCCGCTGATCGCGTTGGGCGAGGTGAGCGACTTTATCGTCGTCGATCGTGGCGGCGAGGGGCTCAATCTGAACGAGCAGGATCTGACGGAGTCGCTCTGGCTCACGGAAGATGCGTTGAGCGCGGTGGCGGTTTGATGGCAATGCAGCTGCCGGGTAGCCGGTAGCGTTGCGGTTGAAAAGAAAAGCCCGCGACGTGCGTTACGTCGCGGGCTTTCTTGCATGGATCACGATGACTTGCGCCTGCCGAGCAGCGGCGAATGCCCGATGACTTCTCTTGACCGCTCGGGCGGCTCCGGCGCCGAAAATCCCGCTGCTTCGATGGCCGGCTTGAGCCCGCTGAATTGCAGGCTCTTCTTTGGCGAACGCAGCGATGTCATGCCGTCGTCCCACGCATGCAGCATCTGCTTGGCGACCGTGCGCCACTGCGGTTCGTTGCGCGCTGCCTCGATCAACTCGTGACCGACGTCGACAGCCGAGTCGCACAGCGCCTCGACCATTTGCGCATATTGCCGCGGAGCGATGCCCATGCGCGTGTTGAAAAAGCGTTCCAGCGTTTTACCGGCTGCCCAGGTCTTGCGGCCGTCGATGGCGAGGCCCGGCGGATTGGCGGCGAAGCGCGGATAAGCCTGGGTCGTCACGACATCGTAGACGGGCGTGAACGCGACATCGTCGACCGACGTATAGAACAGCGCGACGTTCTTGGTGTGGCAGTCCGCATTGCGCACGACATAGTTGGTCAGCAGATGCCAGCCGAGCTGCTGGAGCTGCACCCGCATGGTGTCGCGATCGAGCAGATACGCTCTTGCCGCGTTGAGCATTTTCTCGCTGGTCGAATTGTATTTTTCGTGCGGCGGCAAACCGAGCAGGCCGCACAGGTCTTCGACGCCGTACGCCGGCAGTCCTTGTGCGTCGACATCGAAGCGCTCGACGACGAGTGCCCGGCCATCGTCCGACATCTGCGTGCGCGCAACGGGCGCCACCCCCAGCCGCTCCAGCACCCGCATCGAATGGAACTCGTTGAAACCGAGAAAGGGCGTGTTGTCGTCCGAACCTTTGACGATGTGACGGCTCGTTCGAATCGTCGGCTTTCCGAGCTGCAACGGTGTCGATGCGGCAGGCTGCGCTTCCGGCGCGATGAACTTCGGCACGACACCTGAAATGGCCGCTCGCGCGTATTCACGCACCAGTTGCGCGAAATGTTCGGCGGTGTTGTCGCCGTGCAGAATGTGCTGGACGTCGAGCGCCTCCAGTTCGGTGCCCGGCGCCACGCCTTCTGGCGTGACGGTGACCCGGCCGATCCCCATCGAGCCCACGACGGCGAGCAGCGACAGATCGGTTCCGTCGAGCAAGGGCCCGAATTGCTCGCGGATCAGATTCAGCAGATAGCCCTCGGGCAGATTCTGCCGGAAAAACGGATGCAGGTCGCGCGGCCAGCGCCAGGCCTCTTCGCGCACCGGCATCGTCAGACTGACGAAGTCGGCCGCGCTCGCATCGCGGTTGTATTTGAGGACATAGTCGTCGCGCTCGCGAAACAGCGTGGCAACGTTCTTGCCTAGTACCTGAACGTCGAGCTTCATGGCTGCGCGTCCGGACCGCGCTGTTCAGCGAGGATGTCTTCGAGCGTGCGGCCATGTCCATGCGCGACGAACTTGAGGTCGTAACCGGCGGCTTCGAGCAGGCGCACGAGCACGGACACGCTCATATCGTTTTTGGCGAGCGTCTCCATCCGCGCGACGGTCGTGCGGGCCACGCCCGCGCGGCGCGCAAGCTCTTCCTGCGATAGCTTGCTGTCGCGGCGTACGGCTCTCAGCATGTCCGAGACATCGGCGAGGTTGGTCATTTGTGGCCTCAGGGCGTCAAATCAAGCGTATTTGCTATTTATTGTAGCCCACGAGGCACAATAAGGTTGTTTGTTTTTGTGCCTTTAGGGCTACGTTTTATATATCTTAGGACCCGTTTTGTAGCCCAGGGGCTACAAATTTAGTGTATCGATGCCACTGCTTGCACCCGCCATCCTCCCCAAACGACAACGGGCTTGCCGCTCTCGCGACAAGCCCGTACACACACCAGCCTCTACCTCGGAACCGGATCCGTGATCCGGACAGACGTCTTTACTTCGCCGCGCCGCCTTCGAACCACGCGGCGATCTTCATCCGCTCGTCGTCGGTCATGTGAGTGACGTTGCCGAGCGGCATCGCTTTCAACCTGACCGCCTGCTGGTAAATGCGCTGTGCGTTCTGCGAGATTTCCTCGGGGGTATCCATCAGCACGCCGGCGGGCGCGCTGCCCATCATCGTCGGATGCGCGGAGTGGCAAGCCACACAGCGCTGCTGCAGCACCGGTGCGATGTCGGCGACCTTCAGCGTCGGCGCGTTGGCGGCCTGCGCCTGCGGCACCACCGGACGCGGCATGGTCCACACGAGCGCCGTGCACATCAGCGCGACGCCGACGAGCGGCAGATACCACAACACCTGGCCGCGATGGCGCATCACGAAGAACTGACGGATCAGCGCGCCGGCCAGCATGATGACGACGAGCACCGCCCAGTTGTACGGATGCGTATAGGTCATCGCGTAGTGGTTCGACAGCATCGCGAACACGACCGGCAGCGTGAAGTAGGTGTTGTGCACCGAGCGCTGCTTGCCGCGCTTGCCATAGATCGGGTTCGGCGTGTCGCCCTTGAGCATCGCGTCGACCATCTTGCGCTGGCCCGGAATGATCACGAAGAACACGTTGGCCGACATGATCGTCGCGAGCATTGCGCCCATGATCAGATACGCCGCGCGGCCCGCGAAGATATGACAGGCGAGATACGCCGCGATCAGCACATATACGCCGACACAGATGCCGAGCAGTTTGTCGCGCGTGCCGAGAATGCGGCACAGCGAGTCATAGACGATCCAGCCGGCCGCGAGGAAACCGATCGCCGAGGAGACCGCGACCACCGGTCCCATGTCGAGCACGTTCTTATCGATCAGGTAGGTGCTCGGCGAGAACAGATACAGCACGGTAAAGAGGCCGAAGCCCGACAGCCACGTCGTGTACGACGGCCATTTCGACCAGTGCAGGTCTTCGGGCATTTCCGGCGGCGCGACCGTGTACTTCTGCATGTTGTAGAAGCCCCCGCCGTGCACGTGCCACAGCTCGCCGAACACGCCGCGACGGCGCTGGTTCGGATCGGTCGGCGGTTTCAGGCTGTTGTCGAGCGCGACGAAATAGAACGATTCGCCGATCCACGCGATGGCGGCGATGACGTGGAACCAGCGAATCGCGAGGTTCAACCAGTCGGTGATAAAGCCTTCCATGAAACTCCTCCACTTCTGATTCGTTGTGCGCGCGATGACGTTCGACGTCGCCGGTCATCGCGCCGACTGCGGATAGAAGACGCAGCGCGGCTTGTTACGGGTATCGCGGGGCGCTCGTGCGTATTTGTGTCTGTTCGTGCCGAAGCGGACGCGGCTTGCATCCGGCAGGGCTAGCTGCCCCGATACGTGCTGTACGAAAACGGCGACACCAGCAGCGGCACGTGATAGTGCGCGCTGGCATCGGCGACGCCGAAGCGCAACACGACGCGATCGACGAAGCGCGGTTCCGGCAAGCTGGTGCCGAGCGACGCGAAGTAGTCGCCCGCGCCGAACACGAGTTCGTACTCGCCAGCGACGAGCGCGTCGCCCTCGAGCAGCGGCTCGTCGCAGCGGCCGTCGTGATTGGTGACAGTGGTTTTGAGCGCGCGGCGCGTGTCTCCGGCGAGCGCGAAGAGTTCGACCTTGATGCCTGCGCCGGGACGGCCGTTCGCGGTGTCGAGCACGTGGGTAGTGAGCTTGCCCATTCGCAATTGTCCTTGTGTGAATGCGAGGTGTCGGCGGCGGCCCGATCCATTACGTTTTGCGGCGGATCGAGGCTCCACGTCAGTGGCTACATACCCGTCGGCGAATTGAAGCGAGCGCCGTGGCAGCCATTGTAAAAAGGATGCCCCGTTCAGCGCGCGAGCGATAGGAAAGATAATAGTTCGCGCATGATGGACAGCCAGTCGAAAGCCGCGCCGGCTCATCGGCCGATCGTACCGGCGCCAAAAATGCACCACTATATTGGCGGTGTGAAGGTGGGTATCGCAACCGCGCGAGTTGCCAGCGGGATTTTGGCTACCGAAGGTAAGCGCTGTGCGACACACCCGTGCAAAGGCAGGCCTTTGCACGGCAAACCCCGAAGACGGCGATTCACGCTGGGTAACCGGGCCTACGGCGTTCAACCGAACGCGGCGGCACGGTGGCGTGCCGCCGCATCGCGTTCGAAGGGCTTTGCATGCAGGCAATCAGGCGGACAGACGAATGACGATGAATGAAGCACTGAAACAAGCCGGCAAAACGATGCTCGTGAAGCACGCGGACGTGCTCGTCACGATGGATGGCGAGCGGCGCGAATTGCGCGACGCCGGGCTCTTTATCGAGGACAACCGGATCGTCGCGGTCGGGCCGACCGCGCAACTGCCTCAAACGGCCGATCAGGTACTCGACCTGCGCGGCCACCTGGTGATTCCCGGCCTCGTCAATACGCATCACCACATGTACCAGAGCCTCACGCGCGCGATTCCCGCCGCGCAGAACGCCGAGTTGTTCGGCTGGCTGACGAATCTGTACAAGGTGTGGGCGAACCTCACGCCCGACATGATCGAAGTATCGACGCTGACCGCGATGGCCGAGCTGCTGCTGTCGGGCTGCACGACGTCGAGCGACCATCTGTATATCTATCCGAACGGCAGCCGTCTCGACGACAGCATCGCCGCGGCGCGCCGCATCGGCATGCGCTTTCATGCGGCGCGCGGCAGCATGAGCGTGGGACGGAAAGACGGCGGCTTGCCGCCCGATTCGGTGGTCGAGCGCGAAGCGGACATCCTGAAGGACACGCAGCGTCTGATCGAGACGTATCACGACGACGGCCGCTACGCGATGCTGCGCGTCGTCGTGGCGCCGTGCTCGCCGTTTTCGGTGAGCCGCGACCTGATGCGCGAATCGGCGCTGCTCGCGCGCCACTACGGCGTGTCGCTGCACACGCATCTGGCGGAGAACGTCAACGACGTCGAGTACAGCCGCGAGAAGTTCGGCATGACGCCGGCCGAGTATGCGCACGATCTCGGCTGGGTCGGCCGCGACGTATGGCATGCGCACTGCGTGCAACTCGACGACTCGGGCATCGCGCTGTTCGCTCACACCGGCACCGGCGTCGCGCACTGTCCGTGCTCGAATATGCGGCTCGCGTCGGGCATCGCGCCGGTCAAGCGCATGCGGCTCGCGGGCGTGCCGGTTGGACTCGGCGTCGACGGCTCGGCGTCGAACGACGCTGCGCAGATGATCGCCGAAGTGCGCCAGGCGCTGCTGCTGCAGCGCGTCGGTTTCGGGCCCGATGCGATGACCGCCCGCGAGGCGCTCGAAATCGCGACCCTGAGCGGCGCGCGCGTGCTCAATCGCGACGACATCGGCGCGCTCGCGCCTGGCATGGCCGCGGATTTCGTCGCGTTCGATTTGCGTGCGCCGCACTTTGCCGGCGCACTGCACGATCCGGTGGCGGCGCTGGTATTCTGCGCGCCGTCGCAGGTCAGCTATAGCGTGATCAACGGCAAGATGGTGGTGAAGGAGGGGCGCTTGGCGACGCTCGAACTCGGGCCGGTGATCGAGCGGCATAACGCGCTCGCGCGGCAGCTTTACGAGGCGGCGGCTTGAGCTCGAGTGGAAGGGGCGGCACTCACGCTCTGATGCGCGGATGCCGCGAGTCGTTGATATCTGAGCGGCGCCGCATGCGGGCTCAGGGCTTGTCGATCAACGTCCGGGTCGCCTCGCCAACCAGCCCGCGCAGCCAGCGCACTTCGTCGGAGTAGTGCACGCGCTCGTGCCACAGCTGGTAGTACTGCATCGGCGGGAAGTCGAGCGGCGCGGGCACCACGGTCAGCGGCAGGAACTTCGCGTAGTAGTCGGCAAAGAGGCGCGTCGTCGTGAAGATCAGATCGGATTTGATCAGCACGTACGGCGCGAGATTGAAGTAGGGCAGCGTGACGACCACATGGCGCTTGAGCCGCTCGCGCGCGAGATGCACGTCGATCGCGCCGCGCTGGCCGACCGAGTACGGCGTCGGCGCGAGATGCGGTGCGTTCAGGTACTGGTCGAGCGTGAGCCCGCCACGTTTGGCAAACGGATGCGAGTTGCTCATCAGGCAGACGATCTGATCGACGAACAGGTTCGACAGATGCAATTGCTCGGGCGGCTCCGGCCAGTTGCCGACCACGATGTCGAGCTTGCCGTCCTCAAGCGCGAGTTCGTAGTCGAACGCGGGGCCGAGCGAATGGAATTCGAGCGTCGCGTTCGGCGCGGCCTGGCGAAAACGTTCGACGACCGTCGGCACGAACAGCACGTTCAGGTAGTCGGGACAGCCGATCCGGTAGCAGCGGATGGATGTGGCCGGATCGAAGTTGTGCTGCTGGAACTTGATGCGCTCGATTTCGCGCAGCGCGTTCTGCACCGGTTCGAGCAGGCGCAAACCGTATTCGGTCGGCACCATGCCGGACTTGCCGCGCACCAGCAGCGGGTCGCCAGTGATGTCGCGCAGACGGCGCAGCGCCGCGCTGATCGCGGGTTGGGACTGATTCAGTTTGACGGCGGCGCGCGTGACGCTGCGCTCCATCAGTAGCGTGTGCAACACGCGCAGCAGGTACGTGTCGATCGCCTCGCGTTGCTGGCTCATGGATTCTCCGAAATATATGTGCTGGCTGATCGAACGGACGTAGGGGTATATGCGTTTTAATATGGACGAAAAACGACGTCAAGGGTGACATACCCGCAGAGCTTGTAGCGGCGCGGGTTTGCGGGAATTTTGTCAACTCGACTGAGTGGGTCGAATTAGGTATCGTCATTCGGTTGTGGTGACGGATCGCCCGTCGGCACGGTGGACGTCATCGACGTCGACCCGGCGGTATTCAGGCAGCAAGCGGCGTCTCAACGCACTACGGAATCTCATGAGCGACACTCCACTTAGCGACGGCGCACGACTCACCGGCCAGGCGGTGCCCCGGCTCGCGCTGACGGGCATCACGAAGCAGTACCCGGCCGTGCGCGCCAACGACGACGTCACGCTCGTCGTCGCGCCCGGCGAAATCCACGCGGTGCTCGGCGAGAACGGCGCGGGCAAGAGCACGCTGATGAAGATCATCTACGGCGCGGTGCGGCCCGACGCCGGCGAGATCCGCTGGGAAGGCGAGACGGTCGACATCGCGAGCCCGGCGGCCGCGCGCAAGCTCGGCGTCGGCATGGTGTTCCAGCACTTCTCGCTGTTCGAAACGCTGACGGTCGGCGAAAACATCGCACTCGCGCTCGACGAACCGTTCGATCTGAAGGCCCTTGCGAAACGCATTCGCGAGGTGTCGGCCGACTACGGGCTCGACATCGATCCGCAACGGCACGTGCACAGCCTCACCGTCGGCGAGCGCCAGCGCGTCGAAATCGTGCGCTGCCTGCTGCAGAATCCGCGTCTGCTGATCATGGACGAACCGACCTCGGTGCTGACGCCGCAGGCGGTCCGCAAGCTGTTCACGACGCTGCGTCGGCTCGCGGCCGAAGGCTGCAGCATTCTCTACATCAGCCACAAGCTCGACGAAATCCAGGAGTTGTGCGACACCGCGACCGTGATGCGAGGCGGCCGCGTGACCGGCAATGTGACGCCGAAGAACGAGACGCATGCGTCGCTCGCGCAGTTGATGGTCGGCCACTCGCTGCCCGACTACACGCGGCGCGAGCACAAGCCGGGCGCGGTGCTGCTCGACGTCAGGCAGTTGTCGGTCGCGAGCGACGATCCGTTCGGCACGTCGTTGCGCGACGTGTCGTTCAGCGTGCATGCGGGCGAGATCTTCGGCATTGCCGGTGTGTCGGGCAACGGCCAGGCGGAACTGCTCGCGGCGTTGTCCGGAGAAAAGCGTGCTGAAAAACGTAGCCTGCCGGCCGACGCGATCACGATCTGCGGCAGACCGGCCGCGCGCCTCGGCGCGGGCCGCCGGCGCGCGCTCGGCTTTGGCTTCGTGCCCGAGGAGCGGCTCGGCCGCGGCGCGGTGCCGGCGATGAGCCTTGCCGACAACGCGTTGCTGACCGCGCATCGGCAGAGCATGGTCAAATCGGGCTGGATCAGGGCGGGCGCGATGCGCGCGTTCGCGAAGCGCTGCATCGACGCGTTCGACGTGCGCTGCGGCGGCCCCGACGCGCTCGCGCAAAGTCTGTCGGGCGGCAATCTGCAGAAATACATCATGGGCCGCGAGATTTTGCAGGCGCCGAAGGTGCTCGTGGTCGCGCAGCCGACGTGGGGCGTCGATGTCGGCGCGTCCGCATTCATCCGTCAGCAACTGCTCGATCTGTCGGCGCGCGGTGTCGCGATTCTGGTGATCTCGGAGGAACTGGAGGAGCTGTTCGATATCTGCGATCGCATCGCGGTGCTCGCGGGCGGGCGGCTCTCGCCGGTGCGCGCGACCGGTGCGACCAACGCCGAGGAAATCGGCCGCTGGATGGCGGGGCTATTCGGCGACCGCGAGGGCGCGGCGCCTGCGGCAGACCAACCGGCGCATGCGTGAGGCGAGGCGTTGCCCGCCGGCCACGCCAAAACGCTAAGCACGCACTCGAATGCGGACCCCGAAGAACAGAACCCGAACAAACCCACGCCACCCATGATGCTTCCTTATCGACTCGAAGCCCGCACCACGCCCTCGCGCACGATGCAGCTCGCCGTGCCACTGATCGCCGCAGTGCTGACGCTCGCGATCGGCTTTCTGATTTTCGGCCTCGTCGGCCGCGACCCGTTGCAGGCGATGCACGCGTTCTTCATCGAACCGCTGTCGAGCATCAACGGCTGGTCGGAGCTATTGCTGAAGGCGTCGCCGTTGTGCCTGATCGGCCTCGGTCTCGCGATCGGTTATCGCGCGAACGTGTGGAACATCGGCGCCGAAGGGCAGATGCTGCTCGGCGGCATCGCGGCGAGCGGCGTCGCGATCTATTTCGATCAGGCGAGCGGCTGGTGGATCCTGCCGACGATGATGCTAGCGGGCATCCTCGGCGGCATGGCGTGGGCTGCGATTCCCGCGTTCCTGAAGAGCCGTTTCAATACCAACGAGATTCTCGTGAGCCTGATGCTCACGTATGTCGCGACGCAACTGCTGATCTACCTGGTGAGCGGCCCGTGGCGCGATCCCCAAGGCATGAACTTTCCGCTGTCGGAGATGTTCAGCGGCGACGCGCTGTTTCCGACGCTGTATGGCGACTGGCACTGGAAATTGCTGCGCGGCACGCGCCTGAACGCGTCCGTGTTCCTCACGCTGATCGCGATTCCGCTCGTCTGGCTGTTCATGCGCAAAAGCTTCGCGGGCTACCGGATGAACGTCGGCGGACTCGCGCCGCTCGCCGCGCGCTACGCCGGCTTCTCCGACAAGAAGACGATCTGGACCTCGCTGCTGATTAGCGGCGGCCTCGCGGGCCTCGCCGGCATGGGCGAGATCGCCGGTCCGATCGGCCAGTTGCAGGCGACGTGGTCGCCGGGCTACGGCTTCACCGCGATCATCGTCGTGTTCGTCGGCCGGTTGCATCCGCTCGGCATCGTGCTCGCCAGTCTGCTGATGGCGCTGCTGTATCTCGGCGGCGAAGCGGTGCAGACCTCGATGCAATTGCCGCAGGCGCTGTCGGGCGTATTTCAGGGGTTGCTGCTGTTCTGCCTGCTCGGCGCCGACCTGTTCGTGAACTACCGCGTGCGGCGCCGCTCGGCCGTGGCAGTGGGTCATTGAGCTTGCCAATCAGCTCGCTAAACCGCTTTCAGAACTCGATATGGATATCCAGCAAGCCAGCGCGCTCACGTCGAGCGCGATCACCGCGTCGATCCCGCTGATGTTCGCGGGCGCCGGCGAACTCGTCGCCGAAAAATCGGGCGTGCTCAACCTCGGCGTGGAAGGGATGATGCTGATGGGCGCCGTCAGCGGCTACGCGGTCACGTCGATTACGGGCAGCCCGTGGCTCGGCGTGCTCGCCGCGATCGGCGCCGGTCTCGCGATGTCGCTGCTGTTCGCGTTCCTGACGCTGACGATGCTCGCCAACCAGGTCGCGACCGGCCTGTCGCTGACGATTTTCGGCATCGGATTGTCCGCGTACGTCGGCAAGCCGTACACGTCGGCCGCGGTGCGCGCGACGATCGATACGTGGACGATCCCCGGCCTGTCGAAAATCCCGGTGCTAGGCCCCGCGCTGTTTACGCTCACGCCGCTCGATTACCTCGCGTTCCTGATGTTCGTGGCGATCGGCTGGTTTCTGTATCGCACGCGCGCGGGGCTCGTGCTGCGCTCGGTCGGCGAATCGCCGCAGGTCGCGCACTCGGTCGGCTTTCCGGTGGTCGGCGTGCGCTATGGCGCGGTCGCGTTCGGCGGCGGCATGGCGGGGCTCGCGGGCGGCTACTATTCGATCGTCAATCTGCACCTGTGGCAGGAGAACCTGACCTCGGGCCGCGGCTGGATCGCGCTCGCACTCGTCGTGTTCGCGACGTGGCGCCCGGGCCGTCTGCTGATCGGCTCGCTGCTGTTCGGCGCGGTGACGGGGCTGCAGTTCTACGCGCAGGCGATCGGCGTGCCGGTGCCGACGCAGTTCCTCGCGATGCTGCCCTACGTCGCGACGATCGTCGTGCTGGCGCTGATCTCACGCAATCCGAACACGATTCGCCTGAATGCGCCCGCGTCGCTCGGCAAGCCGTTTTTTTCGGCGGGCTGACGGCGACACAGTTTTTTGTTGATTCGCCCACTACTATTCGCTCATCACGACAGGGGAAAAACATGAAGAGAAGAAATCTGCTGACCGCTTTCGCATGGGGTGCGGCGTCACTGGCACTCGCCGCGCCGCTCGCGCAAACCGCGCAGGCCGCCGATGTGCCGGGCGTCGCGTTCGTCTATCTCGGCAATCCGGGCGATGCCGGCTGGACCTTCGCGCACGATCAAGGCTCACGCGAAGCCGAAGCGAAGTTCGGTAACCGGATCAAGGTTACGCGCGTCGAGAACGTGCCGGAATCGGCCGACTCCGAGCGCGTGTTCCGCGATCTCGCCAACAAGGGCAACAAGATCATCTTCGGCACGAGCTTCGGCTTCCAGGACTTCCAGCTGAAGGTCGCGAAGGACTTCCCGGACACCGTCTTCCTGCACGCGACCGGCTACAAGAAGGCGCCGAACTTCGGCACCTACGACGTGCGCATGTACCAGGGCGCATATCTGGCCGGCGTCGCCGCGGGCTACGTGACGAAGAGCAACACGCTCGGCTTCGTCGCGTCGGTGCCGATTCCGGAAGTGGTGCGTAACATCAACGCGTTCACGCTGGGTGCTCGCTCGGTGAACCCGAAGGTGCATACGAAGGTGATCTGGATCAACAGCTGGTTCGATCCGGGCAAGGAAAAGCAGGCCGCCGAAACGCTGATCGGCCAGGGCGCCGACGTGCTGCTGCAAAACACCGATTCGAGCGCGACGCTCGCCACAGCTTCGGAGAAGCACGTGCACGCGTTCGGCTGGGATTCGGACATGAAGAAGTTCGGTCCTGATGCGCATCTCGGCTCGGTGGTCGCGCACTGGGGCGTGTACTACAGCGCGGTGATCCAGCAGGTGCTCGACGGCAAGTGGAAGAACGATCCGGTGTGGTGGGGCATTCCGCAGAAGGCCGTCAACCTCGAAAACCTGAACACGTCGGCGATTCCGGCCGATGGGCAGAAGCAGGTCGCCTCCAGGCGCGAAGAACTCGCGAGCGGCAAGCGCGACGTGTTCACTGGCCCGATCAAGGATCAGTCGGGCACGGTGAAGGTGCCGGAAGGCAAGACCCTGACCGATGCGGAATTGCAGCGCCTGAACTGGTACGTCGAGGGTGTCGACGGGTCGCTGCCGAAGTAAAGCGGGCGGTCCGCTGTTGAAAAAAAGCTGCGTCCAGCCTGGGCTGGATGCAGCTTTTCTGTTTGCGGCCTGCGCGTGGCAGCGCGCAAGCGTGTCGTGCGGTCGCCGCTCAGTCCTCGATGCGCAGGCCGACCTTCAGCGTCACCTGCCAGTACGCGACCTTGCCGTTCTCGATCTGGCCGCGCGTTTCCGTGACCTCGAACCAGTGCAGATTGCGCAGCGTTTCCGACGCTTTGGCAATCGCGGTGGTGATCGCGTCGTCGATCGATGTCTTCGACGAACCGGTCAGTTCGATCTTCTTGTAAACGTGTTCTGACATGAATTCCTCCTTGGTGTGCGCCGCTGGTCGGTAAAACGCTGCTCGGAAACGCGCATGGAGAAAGTATAGGCAACGGTTCGCGCAGTCCGACAGACATATGCGCGCTCGCGTGCGTCATCGCCTGCGCGGCGGATCAAACGTCTTTGCCCGGGCCATCGATGCCGCACGTCGCGTGCCCGGTATCGCATGGTCGTTATCATGTTTACGCAACATAACCCATTCAATCTGATAGCAACGAGGTTCGAACGTGGAAATTGGTTTTTGCGGCCCCGGTCTGATGGGCGCGCCGATGGTCCGGCACCTGCTGCGCGCGGGCCATACCGTGCATGTCTGGAACCGCACGCGAGCGAAGGCCGAGGCGTTGCGGGCCGAGGGCGCGCATGTCGTCGATGCGCCGCGGGAGCTGGCCGCGCGCTGCGACGCGGTGCTGCTGTGCGTCGCGGACGCGGCGGCGGTCGAACAGACCGTGTTCGGCCCGGCGGGGCTGCTCGATGGCGATCCTTCGACTCCGCGCCGTGTGCACTGGATCGTCGATCATTCGAGCATTGCGCCTGCCGCGACGCGCGCGCTGGCGCGACGGGTGGCGGATTTCGCCGGGCAGGGCGGGGCTGCGGGCACCGCAGCTTCCCCGGATGGCGCTTCGATCGGCTGGATCGACGCGCCGGTGTCGGGCGGCGTCGCCGGCGCCACGGCGGGCACGCTGGCGATCATGGCAGGCGGTGAGGCCAGCGATCTCGCCGCGGTGCGCCCCTTGCTAGATGCCTATGCCGCCCGCGTCACGCACATGGGCGAGGTCGGCGCCGGGCAAACCGCGAAGCTGTGCAATCAGGCGATCGTCACCGCGACCGTCGCCGCGATCGCCGAGGCGGTGAGCCTCGCGCAGCGCAGCGGCATCGACGCCGCGAAACTGCCCGAGGCGCTCGCCGGCGGCTGGGCCGATTCGGTGCTGCTGCGGACCTTCGTGCCGCGGATGACGCAAAGCGATCTCGCGCCGATCGGCGCGTTGCGCACGTTTCAGAAGGACGTCGATACGGTTGCGGCGACCGCCTACGAGACCGGCACGCCGATGCCGGTCGCGTCGACGGTCCAGCAATTGCTGCGACTCGGTGCCGCGATGGGGCTCGCCGGCGCGGATTTTTCGGCCTTCATCGACATTCTGCAGACGCCGCGCGACGGCTCGAACGGGTGACGCGCGCCGGGGCGGGCGAACTGTCGGGTTGAAATCTCTAAACCTGCTAAAATATTGGGTTTTTCGCCGATATCACATTCAAAGGGACGCGCCGTGCTGTCTACTGCCAATATCACCATGCAATTCGGGCCGAAGCCCCTCTTCGAGAACATTTCGGTCAAATTCGGGGAAGGTAACCGCTATGGCCTGATCGGTGCGAACGGCTGCGGTAAATCCACCTTCATGAAGATTCTCGGTTCGGATCTGGAGCCGAGCTCGGGCAACGTGATGCTCGAGCCGAACGTGCGTCTGGGCAAGCTGCGTCAGGACCAGTTCGCATACGAAGACGTGCGCGTGCTCGACGTCGTGATGATGGGCCACACCGAAATGTGGGCCGCGATGACCGAGCGCGACGCGATCTACGCGAACCCCGACGCGACCGACGACGACTACATGCACGCGGCCGAACTCGAAGCGAAGTTCGCCGAGTACGACGGCTACACGGCCGAAGCGCGCGCGGGCGAACTGCTGCTCGGCATCGGCATCGCGATCGAAGACCACAACGGCCCGATGAGCAACGTCGCACCGGGCTGGAAGCTGCGCGTGCTGCTCGCGCAGGCGCTGTTCTCGAAGCCGGACGTGCTGCTGCTGGACGAGCCGACCAACAACCTGGACATCAATTCGATCCGTTGGCTGGAAGATATTCTGAACCAGTACAACTCGACGATGATCATCATCTCGCATGACCGGCACTTCCTGAACCAGGTCTGCACGCACATGGCCGACATGGACTACGGCACGCTGAAGGTCTATCCGGGCAACTACGACGACTACATGCTCGCGAGCACCCAGGCGCGCGAGCGTCAGCAGGCCGCCAACGCGAAGGCGAAGGAGCGTGTGGCCGATCTGCAGGACTTCGTGCGCCGCTTCTCGGCGAACAAGTCGAAGGCACGCCAGGCGACCAGCCGTCTGAAGATGATCGACAAGATCAAGATCGAGGAATTCAAGCCGTCGTCGCGGCAGAATCCGTTCATCCGCTTCGAGTTCGAGAAGAAGCTGCACAACATCGCGGTGGTCGCCGAGAGCATTTCGAAGAAGTACGAGCGCTCGATCTTCAATAACTTCAGCATCAGCGTGCAGCCGGGCGAGCGTATCGCGATCATCGGCGAGAACGGCGCGGGCAAGACCACGCTGCTGCGCTCGCTGCTCGGCAATCTGCAACTCGATCACGGCACGGTGAAGTGGGCGGAAAACGCGAACGTCGGCTACATGCCGCAGGACACCTACGAAGAGTTTCCGAACGACGTCACGCTGATGGACTGGATCGACCAGTACCGCAAGGAAGGCGACGACGAGCAGATGGTGCGCGGCACGCTAGGCCGCCTCCTGTTCAATGCCGACGACATCCGCAAGTCGGTCAAGGTGCTGTCGGGCGGCGAGAAAGGCCGCATGATCTGGGGCAAGCTGATGCTCGGCCGCCACAACGTGCTGCTGATGGACGAGCCGACCAACCACATGGACATGGAGTCGATCGAGTCGCTGCAGATCGCGCTGGACAAGTTCGAAGGCACGCTGATTTTTGTTTCGCACGACCGTGAGTTCGTCAGCGGCCTCGCGAACCGGATCATCGAAGTGCGCACGGACGGCACGCTGAACGACTTCGGCGGCAACTACGAGGACTTCCTGACGAGTCAGGGCGTTCAATAAGCGCTGGGTCGCTGGTTTTCAGCGATCCCCAGAGGCCCATGCTGGCAGTTTGCCGGCGTGGGCCTTTTGTATTGGTGGCTAGCCGGTGCCCCAGGCGCTGGACTAATGCCGGCTCAGCGCGAGCCGTCGAATGACTTCATCCAGCGTACCCATGGGGCGATTCTTCGCTTGAACCGCGCTATTTGCAGGTTTCGCCGCTCTAGCTGTAGGGTGCCTCACGAGTTCGTGCAGCGGCCGCATCGGGTGACTGAGCAGCGCGCTTTCCGCTTCCCGTCCAAGCGCAACGAACCGCACGTTTGGAGGGAACAGGCCGATGAAATCAGTCAGAATCTGGACTGTCGCATGTAGCTCTGGATTCGTTGGGCGGCGGTTGCTTTCGGTGTCTTCGTCCGCGAACGGATGAAACGGGAATGCATTCCATAGCGCAAACTCGGTTGGATCGAAGCCATTGCAAAGCATCGTCTGCCAGACGACCGAGGCCGTTCTCTCATAGACACCATATTCGCGGTCCGTCATTCGAGGCAGCGCATCGCGGCAACTGGTGCGGGTTGCCGAACCCGGCAGATAGGCCGGTAGCGGGCCGCGCTCCGTTCTCCTGGCTAAGCCGTTGAGCTTCGCATCGTTGCCAAGCAGAATCCGCTCGGAGGTCATCGCGATGCCGGTGAAACGTCCGCCGCGGCAGCTCAGCGCTTCCGCAATCAGGATCACCTTGGCGCTCGTCCGGCGGGCTTGCAGGTAGGCGGCGAGCTGTTGCTGGCGAATCAGGGGCGCGTTGATGCCGGGCTGATCGCGTTCATCGGTCTCGGACCACGGATTGAACACGTGGGCCATTCGGCGCCATTGCGCGAGGCACTGAACGAAGTCCCTGGTGGTGGTCATGGAGCCGAAGTTTTCCGAAGCGTTCTCGGGTTTGGATGCATGCGCTTCCAACGCGCATAGAGGAAAACACAAACCAAAAAAAATGCCGGGACATCCCGGCATTCTTCAGGGGCGCAAGCAACCTCGAACTGCGTGCAGACGACCGGCTCACACCTTGTCGTTCTGAAAGCGCATCGCCGTGCCTTCCCGTTCGATCCGGGTCCAGATCGCGCGCTTTTCCTCGTCGCTGAGGAACACCCAGTTCGACACTTCGGTCGCGGTGCGGCCGCAGCCTTTGCAGACCTCGTCGAAGAGCGTGGAGCAGACGCCGATGCACGGGCTGTCGGGAAGATCGTGGAGATTCGAAGTCATCGAAAACCTTGGGGCGGGGAGGCAAAGTTCCGCTATGTTAACCGATGCGCGGAGCGTGCCTTGCAAGCGGCGTCAGCGCGATGCGAAGTTCACGACGACCGCGCGCCGACGTCCGCGGCCGCCGTCATGCCCCGACCGCCAGCTGCCACAACAACGCGCCGTTGAGCGCAATGATGAACCACGCCGACAGCCAAGCCAGCACGAGCGGCAGGCCGTGCACGCGCCAGCCGCGCATCAGCGTCGGATCGGACGCACAGCGGATCAGCGGCACGACCGCGAGCGGCAATTGCAGGCTCAGCACGACCTGGCTCGCGACCAGCAACTGATTCGAGCCATGCTGGCCGAACATGCCCACCGCGAGCAGGGCCGGCCCGATCGCTAGCGCACGCGTGAGCAGTGCGCGTTTCCAGCGCGGCAAGCGCAGCCGCAGGAAGCCCTCCATCACAGCCTGACCGGCCAGCGTGCCAGTGACGGTCGCGCTGAGTCCGCACGCGAGCAGCGCCGCCGCGAACAGGATGCCGGCCCAGCGGTTGCCGACGAGCGGCGCGATCAGCCGATGCGCATCGGCCAGATCGGTGACGTCGCGATGGCCGCTGGTGTAGAACACGGCGGCCGCGACGATCAGCAGCGCGGCGTTGATCACGAACGCGAACGCAAGCGAGCCGAAAGTGTCGATATTGACGGCGTGCAGCGCGGCCTTGATCTGCACGTCGCTGCTCTCGGGCGCGTGGTGCTTGACGAGCGCCGAATGCAGATACAGGTTGTGCGGCATCACCGTCGCGCCGACGATGCCCGCCGCGAGCCACAGCATGCCCGCGCTTCTGATCAGCTCGACGCTCGGCGCGGTGCCGGCCAGCGCCGCGTGCCAGTCGGGCCGCGCGAGCGCGAGCTGCACGACGAAGCACAGGCCGACGAAGCCGATCAGCGCGGCGATCACCGCTTCCAGCCTGCGGCCGCCTTTCTGCCGGAGCGCGAGCAGCGCGAACGTGCAGACCGCCGACATCAGCACGCCGACCGTCAGCGACACGCCGAGCAGCAGTTGCAGCGCGACCGCGCTGCCGACCACCTCGGCGACGTCGACGGCGATGATCGCGACTTCGCTAGTCAGCCATAAGAACAGCGTCGCGCGCCGGCCATTGCGCTCGCGGCACAGTTGCGCGAGATCGCGCCCGGTCACGACGCCGAGGCGCGACGACAGCCACTGCATCAGCATCCCCATCAGACTCGCCAGCAGGACGATGCCGAGCAGGCGGTAGCCGTAGCCCGCGCCGGCGCCGAGCGCGGTCGCCCAGTTGCCGGGGTCGATATAGCCGACCGCAATCAGCGCGCCGGCGCCGAGGAACGAGAACCAGTGCGCCGGACGCGTCGGCTCGCCCGGCAGACGCCGGCGGCGGTTGGGACGCATCGCGAAAGGATTGGTGTTCATCGTGCCAGAGCTTCCCGGAAACGCAGCCTGTTGCAAGTCATGTGCCCACCGCAGGCGCGCAGCGGCTGGCCGGCCGTCGCGCGGCGACGTCGCGCAATCCGCATCAATGGATCATGATAGGAGCATTCGAGCCGTCGTGGCGAAGCCGGTGCGCATGAAAGGTGCGCTGCCGCGCCGACGCGGCTCTGCACCGGCATGCAGCGTCCGGCACCCGCGCGGGCGCGAGCGGCGCCCCGGCCAGGTGCGAGCCGACGCCGACCTGACAAGCAGATAACAGCGACGCGACGAAACCCCCGCAACCTGCGCCAGCGTGGGGAAAGCGCGACCCCGGCGCGCGTATTTTCCGGTAGACACGCGCCGATAACCCGTTAAAATTGCGGCCATTTTGCAAGGGTGCGGCCAGAGCCTGTACCGTTTGCGCGACAGCTCCGGGTTTTTTTTGGAGTGGGCAATAATTGGTGGTAGTTTTCGGGGTTTTCAGGGGGCCGTGCGCGCGAGGGCGCGGCTTGAGTGACGACGGGAGCGGAGAACGGGATGAACAAACGGATAGTGGGGCAGGTGGCGGCGCTGATCTTGTGCGCGGCGCCGTGGTTGACGGCCGCTGCGAAAGATACGCAGCTGAACGTGTATAACTGGTCCGACTATATCGCGAAGGATACGATCCCGAACTTCACGAAACAGACCGGCGTTCAGGTCAAGTACGACAACTACGACAGCGACGACACGCTGCAGGCGAAGCTGCTCACCGGCAACTCGGGTTACGACATCGTCGTGCCGACCAGCAACTATGCGGGCAAGCAGATCGCCGCGGGCATCTTCGAGCCGCTCGACAAATCGAAGCTGCCGAACCTGAAGTACCTCGACCCGTCGCTGATGGCGCTCGTCGCCGGCGCCGATCCGGGCAACAAGTACGTGGTGCCCTGGGCGTACGGCACGACCGGCCTCGGCTACAACGTGACGAAGGTCCAGCAGATCCTCGGCAAGGACGTGCCGCTCGATAACTGGGACATTCTGTTCAAGCCGGAAAATATCTCGAAGCTGAAGGCCTGCGGCGTGTCGGTGCTCGACGCGCCGGACCAGATGTTCGCGGCCGCGCTGCACTACATGGGCAAGGACCCGATGAGCACGAACCCGGCCGACTACCGCGCCGCGCTCGAAATGCTGAAGAAAATCCGTCCGTACATCACGCAGTTCAACTCGTCGGGCTACATCAACGACCTCGTCGGCGGCGACGTGTGCTTCGCGTACGGCTGGTCGGGCGACGTCGTGATCGCCAAGCATCGCGCGCTCGAAGCGAAGAAGCCGTACAAGATCGAGTACTTGGTGCCGAAGGGCGGCGCGCCGGTGTGGTTCGACGTGATGGCGATTCCGAAGGACGCGAAGCACAAGGAAGCCGCACTCGAGTGGATCAACTACATCGAGACGCCGCAGGTGCACGCCGCGATCACCAACGCCGTGTACTACCCGAGCGTCAATATGGAAGCGCGCAAGTACGTGGACAAGGACGTCGCGAACGATCCGGCCGTGTACCCGTCGCCGGAAACCATCAAGACGCTGTTCCTGTTGAAACCGCTGCCGCAGGAAATCCAGCGGCTGCAAACGCGACTGTGGACCGAGTTCAAGTCCGGCCGCTAAGCGCGGCAACAAACAGATAAGAAGCCTATGAAGCCCTCGGTGTTCACCGGGGGCTTTGTTCGTCAAACGCCGGAGTGAAGCAGCATTATGATGAGTAGTGACCAGCCGGGCGCGCTGGCCGGGACGGCCGTGCCGTCGACGGGCCCGAGCGCCGTTACGGGAGACGCAGCGGAGCAGTTCATCCAGATCGTCGACGTCGTGAAGAAGTTCGGCGAGACCGTCGCGGTCAAAGGGGTCAACCTGACGGTAAAGAAGGGCGAGCTGTTCGCGCTGCTCGGCAGTTCGGGCTGCGGCAAGTCGACCCTGCTGCGCATGATGGCCGGGCTCGAAACCGTGACGTCGGGCAAGATCCTGATCGATGGCGAAGACCTCGCGCAACTGCCGCCGTATCGCCGGCCGGTCAACATGATGTTCCAGTCGTACGCGCTGTTCCCGCACATGACGGTCGAGGCGAACGTCGCGTTCGGCCTGAAGCAGGAAGGCGTGCCGAAGGGCGAGCTGAAAGACCGCGTGCACAACGCGCTCGAACTCGTGCAGATGGGCCGCTTCGCGAAGCGCAAGCCGCATCAGCTGTCGGGCGGCCAGCAGCAGCGCGTCGCGCTCGCGCGCTCGCTCGTCAAGCGGCCGAAGCTGCTGCTGCTCGACGAGCCGATGTCGGCGCTCGACAAGCAGATCCGCCAGCGCACGCAGATCGAGCTCGTCAACATTCTCGACCAGGTCGGTGTCACCTGCATGATGGTCACGCACGATCAGGAAGAAGCGATGACGATGGCCAACCGCCTCGCCGTGATGAGCGAAGGCCAGATCGTGCAGCTCGGCACGCCGCATGAAGTCTACGAGTATCCGAACAGCCGTTTCTCGGCGGAATTCATCGGCTCGACCAATCTGTTCGAAGGCCGCACGGTCGAGGACGAACCCGATCACGTGTTTATCGAAACGCCGGATCTGACCTGCCGTTTGCACGTCAATCACGGCATCACGGGTCCGCTCGGCATGCCGGTGACGATTTCGGTGCGGCCCGAACGCATCGCGCTCACGCGCAAGCCACCCGAGGGCGCCTACAACTGGGGCAAGGGCGTCGTCACGAATATCGCGTACATGGGCGGCTATTCGCTGTATCACGTGAAGCTCGAGGGCGGCAAGACCGTCATCGCGAACGTGACGAGCCTCGCGCTCACCGAAATCGATCCGCCGTCCTGGGGCGACGAAGTCTACGTGCGCTGGAGCGCATCGGCCGGCGTGGTGCTGACGTCATGAAAGAAGCGCTTCGCTCGTTTTTCACGTGGCCCGTGCGTCGTCTGAAGCTCACGGGACGCACCGCGGTGGTAGCGGGACCGTTCATCTGGCTGCTGCTGTTTTTCCTCGTGCCGTTCCTGCTGGTCGTGAAGATCAGCTTCGCCGATTCGCAGCTCGGCATTCCGCCGTACACGCAGCTCGTCACCTTCGCGGAAGGCGCGCTGCACATCACGCTCGATCTGTCGCACTACGCGTTTCTGCTGACCGACAGCCTGTACTTCGCGACCTATGTGAATTCGGTCGTGGTCGCGGCGATTTCGACCCTGCTGTGTCTGCTGATCGGCTATCCGATGGCGTACTACATCGCGAGCTCCAATGCAGCCACCCGCAATCTGCTGATGATGGCCGTGATGCTGCCGTTCTGGACTTCGTTCCTGATCCGCGTGTACGCATGGATCGGCATTCTGAAGAACAACGGGCTGCTGAATAACTTCCTGATGTCGGTCGGCCTGATCCATTCGCCGATCGAGCTGTATCACACGAACACGGCGGTCTACATCGGCATGGTCTATTCGTACCTGCCGTTTCTCGTGATGCCGCTTTACGCTCACCTCGTGAAAATGGACCTGACCTTGCTCGAAGCCGCCTACGACCTCGGCGCGAAGCCGTGGAAGGCGTTCTGGCAGATCACGCTGCCGCTGTCGAAGAACGGCATCGTCGCGGGCTGCCTGCTGGTGTTCATTCCGGCGGTCGGCGAGTACGTGATTCCGGAACTTCTCGGCGGCGCGAACACGCTGATGATCGGCCGCGTGATGTGGAACGAGTTTTTCGACAATGCGGACTGGCCGATGGCGTCCGCCGTCACCTGCGCGATGGTGTTGCTGCTGCTGGTGCCGATGGCGCTGTTCCAGCATGCGCAGGCGAAGGCATTGGAGGAGGGCCGCCAATGAAACCGAATCGCATGCTGCAGCTGATTGCTCTCGGCATCGGCTTTCTGTTTCTGTATATCCCGATCGTTAGCCTCGTCGTGTATTCGTTCAACGAATCGCAACTGGTCACGGTGTGGACACGCTTTTCGACACGCTGGTACGCGGCGCTGTTGCGGGACGACGAGCTCATCACGTCGGCGTGGCTGTCGCTGCGGATCGGCTTGCTGACGGCGTTCGCGTCGGTGATCATCGGTACGTGGGCCGGCTTCGTTCTCGCGCGGATGGGCCGCTTTCGCGGCTTCACGCTGTACACGGGCATGATCAACGCGCCGCTGGTGATCCCCGAAGTGATTCAGGGCATTTCGCTGCTGCTGCTGTTCATCGAAATGGCGCGCTGGATCGGCTGGCCGGCCGAACGCGGCATCTTCACGATCTGGATCGGCCACGTGATGCTGTGTATTTCGTACGTCGCGATCATCGTGCAGTCGCGCGTGCGGGAGCTGCATCCGTCGCTCGAGGAAGCCGCGCTCGACCTCGGCGCGACTCCGTTGCGGGTGTTCTTCTCCGTGACGCTGCCGCTGATTTCACAGGCGCTGGTGTCGGGTTGGCTGCTGTCGTTCACGCTGTCGATCGACGACCTCGTGCTGTCCGCGTTCCTGTCGGGTCCCGGCTCGACGACCTTGCCGCTCGTTGTGTTCTCGCGCGTGCGTCTCGGCCTGAATCCGGAGATGAATGCGCTCGCGACGCTGTTCATCGCGGTCGTCACGGTCGGCGTGGTCGCGGCGAACTTCTTCATGCAGCGCGCGGAGCGCAAGCGGGCCGTGATGGCGGTTTGAGGTCGCGCGACGCGTTGGGCGCCTTCATTTCTTCTGGCGATAGCGATGTTCGAGTCCCTTCTGCGCGCGCTGGACTGGCAGCCGCTTTATCGGCTGTGGGAACTGATCGTGATCATCGTGAAGTTTCTATGGGAGCTGTTGCGATTGCTGAGCGGTGGCGGAGGGCAGTGATTGCGCCTGCCGCCGCGCGAGGCCGATTCAACGCGCGAAGCGGTAATCCTGCGGCCGCACGCGCCGCGTACGCTTGCGAAAGCTGAACGTGAAGCCGGGCCAGATCGCGGTGACCTTGCCGCTCTGGGTCTGATACCAGCTATGGCAGCCGCTCGTCCATACCGCGTGCCGCATCTCCTGCTGCAAACGCGCATTGAAATCGCGCTGCACGTCGGCGCGTAGGGTCATCGTGCGCGCATTGCGTTTGCGCAGCACGCGCAGGCAATCGCCGATATAGCGCAGTTGCGACTCGATCATGTAGATCATCGAGTTATGGCCGAGCCCCGTGTTCGGGCCGACGATCATGAAGAAGTTCGGGAAGTTCGCGATGCTCGTGCCGAGATAGGCCTCCGGGCCATCGCGCAGCCACAGCGTGCTGAGGTCGGTGCCGTCGAGGCCGGTCACTTCGAACGGCGCGGGCACGTCGTTGACCTGGAAGCCGGTGCCGCAGATGATCGCGTCCGCGTGGTGATGCACGCCGTCGTCGGTGACGATGCCATCCGCGACGATCTCGCGAATGCCGCTCGTCACGACATCGACGTTCGGCTGGCACACGGCCGGGTAATAGTCGCTCGACAGCAGCACGCGCTTGCAGCCGAGCCGATAGTTCGGCGTGAGCTTCGCGCGCAGCGCCGGGTCCTTGACGCGTCGCTCCAGATAGCTGAGGCCGAACTTCATCGGCATCTCCATCAGCTTCGGATTGACGACGAACGCGATCCCACGCGATTCGAGCTGCCAATAGATCGCGCTGCGAACGAAGCGTTGCGTGAACGGCAGCGTACGGAACAGCCATTGCGCGCGCGGGCCGATCGGCTTGTCGCGCTTCGGCATCACCCACGGCGCGGTGCGCTGGAACAGGTCCAGATGCGCGACGCGCGGCTGGATTTTCGGCACGAACTGGATCGCGCTCGCGCCGGTGCCGATCACCGCGACGCGTTTGCCGTCGAGCGGATACGCGTGATCCCAGCGCGCCGAGTGAAACAGCTTGCCCTCGAAACGTTCGATGCCGGCGATGCGCGGCAGCGCGGGACGCGACAGCGGACCGTTCGCGGCGATCAGCACGTCGGCCTCGATAATTTCGCGCACACCGTTCGTGTCGAGCTCGACGAGCCAGATCTGCCGCGCTTCGTCGAAGCGCGCGGCGCTCACTCTCGCATTGCAGCGCACATAGCGATCGACGCCGTACTTGCGCGCGCAGTGCTGCAGATACGCGAGAATTTCGGCCTGGCTGCTGAACGAGCGCGACCACGCCGGATTCGCCTCGAACGAAAACGAATACAGATGCGAGGGGACGTCGCAGGCCGCGCCGGGGTAGGTATTGTCGCGCCACGTGCCGCCGATGCCGCTCGCGGCCTCGTAGACGGTAAACGATGTGATGCCCATCTGCTGCAGACGGATCGCCATGCCGATGCCGGCAAAGCCACTGCCGACGATCGCAATGCGCGGCGCGGTGGATGAGGGGGAGGGGGCAGGCGTCACGGCGGTCTCCGGCACGGGCGAAAGCGGGGGTGAAACGACAGCGGCTACCGAGCGGCGGGCTCGCGCGGCGCGTACGGCCGAAGCCGAAATCGCGCGTCAACACCTGTCTATACATGGCTTACCGCGCAGGGTAGACAACCGTACACATCGCGTCAAGATCGTTTAGAGTGCAGCTATTGAACGCGTATACCGCGCGATGATTGAACGCACGATGACCACTGTCCCCGAAGCATCGTCCGTCGCCGGCCCGGAGTTGCCGCCCGGCAAGCGCAAGCTGATCGAAGCCGCGCTGCGGTTGACCGCCGGCGGCCGCAGTTTCGCGAGCCTCGGCTTGCGCGAGCTCGCGCGCGAGGCAGGCCTCAATCCGAACACGTTCTACCGTCATTTCAGCGCGCTCGACGAACTGGCGCGCGAAGCCGTCGCCGCCGTGAGCCGCCGGCTTCGGCCGATGCTGCGGCGCGAGCGCTGGCTCGCCGCGCATGACGAGCCGCACAGCGTGCCGCGGCGCGCGTGCGTCGCTTTTTTCGCGTTTGCGCTCGCGAACCGCGAGGCGTTCATGAGCGCGCTGGCGGAGTACCACGGCCCGTCGCCGGCCTTGCGCGAAGCGGTGCGCGCGAACCTGCACGAGGTGTCGGCGGAAATGGCGGACGACGTCGTGCAACTCGAACTGATGCCGCGACTTGCGCGCGAAACCGTCGACGAAGTCTGCACGCAGATCGTGCTGCAACTGTTTCATCTATCCGCTGAATACATCGACGCGAACGACGCGCGCCGCGACGCATTGATCGATTACGCCGAGCGTTTCATCGTGCGGCTGTTCGCAGGGGCGGTCGTGCTCGCGCAGCACGAGGGTAGCCAGGTGGAATCGGCGCGGGCCTGAAATAAGCGAAAGCGCTACACAAAACCGGCAGGCAAAAAACAGGCTCCGCGAAGGAGCCTGTGTTTCATTCGACGCGGATCGATCGGGTGAGATCAGGTATCGGTCCAACCGCCGGAATCGTCGTTGCTCCCCATGTCGATGCCGCCGCCGCTGCCGTCATCGTTCCAGTCGTTCGAACCCTGACCGAAGTCGAGGCCGCTGCCGTTTCCGCCGTCGTTGCCGCGCCGGCGCAGTTCGTCGGGGTCGACGATCACGTCGCGCTCGATCACGCGGTCACGTCCATGACTGAGCGCCTCGCCAAGCAGCACGCCGGTCAGCAGACCGCCCATGCCGCCACCCATGCCACCGCCTTGCTGGACGATGACCTGCGGCTGCTGCTGAACCGGACCCTGTTGCGGATAGGGCGGCTGCGGATTGCCGAAGCGCTCGGCCTCCTGCGCATACGCCGATTGCTGGCCGGTGCCCACCGACGCGGCGGTCGGATCGGGCCGGCCGTCGGCGCGCGCACGCAGGCTCGCGATGCGTTGCTCGAACTCGTCGAGTGCATAAGGCGGCAGCGGATTCTTGCCGTTCGACAGCGTTTCGACAGTGCTGCGCAACTGCTCTTCGGTCGCTTCGACGTCTTTCTCGAGCAACTCGTGACCCGGCGCGGTGGACAGCTTCACGTCGAGCTTGATCGAACGCACCGTGTTGAGCATGTCGGTTGCACGCTTCAATTGCGCGCGACGGTCCTCGTCAGCGCGAGTGTCTTCCTGGCCGCGCGCGCGGCGCAAGGTCCAGCGCAGCACAAACGCGATCGCCACGATCAGAACAACGATACCGATCCACATACCTACCCCCGGACCATGCCGTAATTGCGCTTGCGACGCCATTGCCGACTGTTGCTGCACAGCAGGCGCATTCTGCTGTGCGAACGGATTCGCGGCATGACGGGTGACGTTGTTGCCCGCGCGCTCCGCGTCGCGGCGCAGGCGCGCTTCGGTTTGCGCGAAGCGGCTCGGGTCGGTGAAGCGGATCTGCGGATCGAGCGTCTTCGCCTGTTGGAGTTGCGCGAGCGCCTCGGCGGAACGGCCTTCGCGATCGAGCACCTGGGCGTACAGATAATGCGCGTGTGCGTTGTTCGGATGCGCTTGCAACACTTCGGTGAGGCCGGCGTCGGCCTGCTGCCAGTTGCCCTGCGCCATCGCCGATTCGATTTGCTGAGCGGTCGGCACCGCGAACGCCGCGGCCGACACGAGCAGCAGCGAAGCGAAGGCGGTTGCGAAAAGTTTTTTCATTTGCGGACCGGGCGGGGCGCGCCCGTCTCCATGAGTCGATTGCGGTGGCTGCCTGTGGCTGCCGATATGCCGGTGCGTTCAGGGGCGAGCGCACCGGCATGTACTGCTACTGCTGTTGTCACTGCCGCGTGTACCTGCTTCGCGTACTTGCCATGAGGTGGTACACACGCATCCAGCATTTACTGCGCCGGCGTATTGAGCTGCTTCTTCAGCGCTTCGAGCCGGTCGTCGACGGACGGGCCGCGGTTCAGGTCCGCGAGCTTGTCGTCGAGCGCCTTGCCGCTTTTCTCGTCGGCGGAGTTCAGACGCGCGTCGGAACGCGCGTTCGACAGCGCGACTTTGTCTTCGAGCTTCTGGAAATCTTCGGACAGGTTCTTGCCGCCGATGCCGCCGAGTGCCGTGGCCGCCGTATCTTTCGCCTGCGCGATCTGCTGCTTGGCTTGCAGGATGTTCGAGCGTGCGTTCAGGTCGTTGCGGCGCGTGCGCATGTCCTCGATCTGGCTCTTCAGTTGCGCGACCGACGGCTCCAGCGAGGTCAGCTCTTTCGTCAGTGCATCGCGTTCGGCTTCGGCGGTGGCCTGCGCGCCGAGCGCTTCACGCGCGAGCGCTTCGTCGCCGGACTGCAGCGCACGACGAGCACCGTCTTCATACTTCTTCGCCTTGTCCGCGGCAACATCGCGCTTGCTTTGCTGGGTGGCGACCTGCGCCTGAATCTCGATCAGCGAGTTCTCGGCCTTGCCGATGCTGTCGTCGAGTTCGCGCACGATCTGGCGCGAGTCACGCGACGGATCCTGCACCGAGTCGGCCGCATCGTTCAGAAGACCCTTGAGCGTGCGCGAAATGCTGTCAAAAAGCGACATGAAAACCTCCAGAGAATGTGAGCGGCGCCGACGATGCGTGCGCGCCTGACCGCTTTGAACTACTGCTACTTTACGCCGCCGCGCGCGATGCTGCGCAACGTTCGGACCGGAGTTCGGGGCGTACTTGCCAATTGCAATAGCGCGGTCCGTTTTTGTTGGGGCGCAATGCCGGCTCGAGGCTTGCCTGGATGATGGAAAGCCGCGACGGGCATGGACTTGACGGCGGATATTACACCATCGGCTGTCTTAAAGATGGCTTGAACGATGCGGCCTTCCGGAGGCTGAAGCGATGCTGGAAAGCCACTATTTGCAAGCGTGTGCGGGCATTATCGAGCAGCGGTTCATACAGGTGTCACTGATGTAACGATATGCAACGCGGACTCGTTGCACACCTCCGCCTGTTCGTTCGGATGCAGTGATCGCGGCTCGATGCGCGGTAATTTTCCGTCACGCTTTCGGTCACGCGAAGCGGCCGCCTTCGGCGCTCGGGTCGCTGTGCGGTTCGTCGTCGTCGGGGGCCGGCTCGTTGGGGCGGCGCTTCAGAGAGTTGCGCAGACGCGCCGAGGTGCCGGACAGCCGTTGCGACGCGGCATGTTCGATTGCGTCCGTCTCCGTGTTTTCGGCGTTGTCGGCGGCTCGTGCCGCGGTCAGACGTGCGACGGCTTCGGCGGTGGCCGCCGCCTGTTCGTCCTGCTCGGCGGCGAGCGCGGCGGCGACACCCGCGGGAAGCAGCGGGGCGGGCGAACCGGCAGCGTCCGTGGCGACGGCGGGGCGACCGGCTTGCGGCATTGCGGGCGGGTCCGCGGCATCGGCTGCGCCGGCAGCCGCGCTTGCCGCGTCTTTGTCAGGCGCTTGCAGCGACGCCGGCAGGGCGGCGCGCGCATAGCGCGTACCGCGCGCGACGCGTTGCAGCGCCGCGTTCAGCGCATCGGGCGCGCGCGGCGCGCGCAGCCGGTCGACGATGCTCGCGGCCTTGACCTGCTCGCTGGTCGCACCGAAGCTCAGCACCGCGCGCCGCATCAGTTCGCTTACGCTGATGCCCAGTTCCTCCGCGGTCGCGGTAATCGCACGTTTCTGCGCAGTCGTGACGAATACGACGATGCGCTCGCTGGGCTTGGACATGATCGACTCGCAGTCTTGTTGGCATGGGCGGGTCGGCGCGTGCCCCCGGATACGGTGTCGGAACCCGTCAACGGAGCTGCCGGTGAAACCCGCCGCTGGGTCCCCGTCGCGCGCATCGAACGACGTGCGCGGGGTTCATCATATGACGAGTTGCGCCGCCACGGAATAAGCGCGATGCGAAAATCCCGTGACATCAACGAGTTGTAGTGATTGCGGCCGGTTTGTCCACAGCCCTTTCAACAGAAAATGTTGATAACCCCGCATAAGCCGCGCTTCGCACGCCCGCTGCGATCCGCACTGCGCGAAATTACAGCCCCTTACCAGGAAAAGGCGGCCGTCGAAGGGAATTCTTACAAAAAAACCGCGTTGGAACGCTGCTGATTTCTTTAAAATGCGCTGTTACGTTGCGCCGGACATGGTCCGAGGCGTGCCGTGCGGCCGGCCGGGGGCAAGGTCCGCAGGGCGGCGTACGTCCCCGGCCAGGATGTCGATCACGACCCATGCGCGCGCCGTGTGCGCGTGCAGACAGGCGCGCAGTTGCGGGCCCATTACTCCAGTCATGCCAATCATCAAACGACCGCATTCCTCGAATTCTCCGGCCGGTGAAGACCGGGACTCCCAGCAACGCACCCCAGGACGCAATGCTGCTTCGCGCGACGCCGAGTACGGCCGTCGTTCGATCGGTGCGTCGCTCGTGCTGTGGTTCATCGGCCTGATCGCGACCGTCGCCGTGATCGGCGCGCTGATCGTCGGCTATGCGCTCGTCGTGATGGGGCCGCAGTTGCCGTCGCTCGACGCGCTCACCGACTATCGCCCGAAGGTGCCGCTGCGCGTCTACACCGCAGATCACGTGCTGATCGGCGAATTCGGCGAGGAGCGCCGCAGCCTCGTGCGCTTCCAGGACATCCCCGACCAGATGAAGAAAGCGGTGCTCGCGATTGAGGACTACCGCTTCTACGAACACGGCGGCGTCGACTTCGTCGGCATTCTGCGCGCCGGTTTCGCCGACCTTGCGCATGGCGGCGCATCGCAGGGCGCGAGCACGATCACGATGCAGGTCGCGCGCAACTTCTTCCTCTCCAGCGAGAAGACCTACACCCGCAAGGTCTACGAAATGCTGCTCGCGTACAAGATCGAGCGAGCGCTGACGAAAGACCAGATCCTCGAGCTGTACATGAACCAGATCTACCTGGGCGAGCGCGCATACGGCTTCGCCGCGGCCGCGCGCGTGTACTTCGGCAAGGATCTGAAGGACATCTCGCTGGCCCAGGCCGCGATGCTCGCGGGCCTGCCGAAGGCGCCGTCCGCGTATAACCCTGTCGTCAATCCGAAGCGCGCGAAGATCCGTCAGGAGTACATCCTGCGACGCATGCTCGAACTGCGCTACATCACGCAGCAGCAGTATGACCAGGCCGTGAAGGAAGAGATTCACACGAAGAATCCGGGCAACGAGTACAGCGTGCATGCCGAGTACGTCGCCGAAATGGTGCGGCAGATGATGTACGCGCAGTACAAGGATGAAACCTACACGCGCGGCCTGAACGTCACGACGACGATCGATTCCGCCGATCAGGACGCCGCGTACCGCGCGGTACGCAAGGGCGTGATGGACTACGAGCGGCGCCACGGCTATCGCGGACCCGAGGGCTTCGTGCAGTTGCCGGAGGCCGGCGACGACCGCGACCAGACCATCGACGACGCGCTGACCGATCATCCGGACAACGGCGAGATCATCGCCGGCGTGGTGACGGCCGCGAACGCGAAGCAGGTCGTCGCGCAACTGGTCGACGGTACGCAGGTGACGGTGTCGGGCGACGGCCTGCGCTTCGTCGCCGCCGCGCTGAGCCCACGCGCGAACCAGACGCTGCACATCAGGCCGGGTTCGATCGTGCGCCTCATCGCCGACGACAAGGGCAACTGGCAGATCACGCAGCTGCCGCAGGTCGAGGGCGCGCTGGTGTCGCTGACGCCGCAGGACGGTGCGATCCGCGCGCTGATCGGCGGTTTCGACTTCAACAAGAACAAGTTCAACCATGTGACGCAAGCGTGGCGCCAGCCGGGTTCGAGCTTCAAGCCGTTCATCTATTCGGCCGCGCTCGACAAGGGTCTCGCCCCGGCGACGATCATCAACGACGCGCCGCTGTACTTCCCGCCGAGCACACCGGGCGGCGATGCGTGGGAGCCGAAGGACGACGACCAGCCTGATGGTCCGATGTCGATGCGCCTCGCGCTGCAGAAGTCGAAGAACCTCGTGTCGATCCGCATCCTGTCGTTCATCGGCACCAGGTATGCGCAGGATTTCGTCACGCAGCGCTTCGGTTTCGACGCCGACAAGACTCCGCCGTATCTGCCGATGGCGCTCGGCGCGGGCCTCGTCACGCCGCTGCAGTCGGCGGGCGCGTACTCGGTGTTCGCGAACGGCGGCTACCGGATCAATCCGTATCTGATCAACGAAGTGACCGACGCGCGTGGCGTGGCGATCTCGCGGGCGCAGCCGCTCGTCGCTGGGCACGATGCGCCGCGCACGCTCGAGCCGCGCAACGCGTACATCATGAATAGCCTGTTGCACTCGGTCGCGACCGCGGGTACGGGCGCGGGCACCAACGTGCTGAAGCGCTCGGACCTGCAGGGCAAAACCGGTACGACCAACGATGCTAAGGACGGCTGGTTCGCCGGCTATCAGCAGTCGCTGGTGGCGGTCGCCTGGATGGGCTATGACCAGCCGAAGAGTCTCGGCAGCCGTGAATTCGGCGCGCAACTCGCGCTGCCGATCTGGGTCGAGTACATGCAGCGCGCGCTGCGCGGTGTGCCACAGGCCGAGCCGCCGCAACCCGACGGCGTGACGGCGATGGACGGTGAGTTGTTCTTCAGCGACAAGTTGCCGGGGCAAGGTTTCGTCGCGAGCATCGGTCTCGATTCGAGCAATCCGATGGCCGGCGCGACCGATGCGGTGGGCGGTGTGGGGCCGGCGGGCATGACGCCGCCGGTGGTGCCGCCGCCGAGCGTGTCGACGACCGAGAAGAAGCAGATCATGGATCTGTTCGAGTCGAACAAGCCTTGATGTTTTTGACAGCGCGTACGCGGTCGGCTTCGGCGGGTCGCGCACGCGCACGCGTTCACCCCTTCGGGTCGGATTCCTGACCTATCCTTCCTTCTTTGCGCGATGCGTGCGCGAATGCATCGACGGCTGAATCCATCGCGCGCTCAAGCACTTGGACGCGATCTCCAGGCCTTATCAACAGGTCTTTCAACACATTCTGTGGATAACGGCGCAGGCTGTTTCCTTCCCGTCGTGACTCCGCGTGATCGCGTCGTTGCTTCGAAATTGCCGCGCCCGATAACACGCGGGACAAAGCGATTCGCCTCAAGCAATTAGACGCTTCGCCCCTGGCTTATCAACAAGTCTGTCAACACAAACTGGGGATAACACGAACTGGGGACAAGTGCTCGGCGTTCGGTAGGGAATCCCAGGTTTAGTTGGATGCGGTTGTGTTCGGTGTACCGACGGGCGCCGACGCAGACGCAGCAGTAGAAGCGGCCGCCGCCGGTGCGGACGACGTCCGGCCCTGATCGAGCGGCGGATTCCCCATCGCTTGCAACAGCGCAGCCGTGTCAGTCAGCCGCGCACTCGTATAGCGGATCTCGTCGAGCTGCGCGTTGCGCCATTGCTGCTCGCTCGAACGGGTCGCCGCGACGGGCAGCGAGCCGAGCCGATAGCGCGCCGACGTCTCGTTGAACACGCCCTGTGCCGAACGCGCGGCGATGTTCGCGGCATCGAGCGACTGCGCGTCGTGCTCGAGCGAGGCGAGCGTATCGGCGACGTTCTGGAACGCGGCCAGCACGGTCTGTTTGTACTGCGACACGCTCGCTTCGTAAGTGTGCTGCGCCGCGCGGCGCTGCGCGAGCAGCGCGCCGCCATGAAACAGCGGTTGCGATAGCGACGCGCCGATGCTCCAGATCGCCCCCGCACCGGACATCGCGACCGGCCAGCTAAACCCGCCTTGTCCCATCGATGCCGACAGCGACAGACTCGGGAACATCTGCGCGGTGGCGACGCCGACATCGGTCGCAGCGGCCTTCAGCGCGGCGTCGGCGGCCTCGATGTCAGGCCGCGTGCGCAGCAGCTCCGACGGCACCACGACCGGCACCTGCTCGGGCAGATGCAATTGCGCGAGATCGATGTCGTCCGGCGCGGCATCGGGCGTGCGGCCGAGCAGCACCGCGAGCGCGTGACGCGTGGTGAGCCACTGTTGCTTCAGCGCCGGCAGATTCGCCGACACGCTCGCCGCGCTCTGCTGCGCGTTCAGCAGATCGGCATGCGAGACCGCGCCGAGCGCGAAGCGCCGTTCGGTATCGCGCGCCTGATCGTTGGCGAGGACCACGAGCCGCTCGGTCGTATCGATCTGTGCATGCAGCGCGGCGCTCGTGATCGTCGCGGTCACGATGTTCGCCGCGAGCGCACGCCGCGCCGCCTCGAGCTGGTAGACCTGCACGTTCACGCGCGCGGCGAGCGCCGCGTTCGCGAGCCGCGCGGAGCCGAACAGGTCGAACGTGTAGTGCGCCTGCAGCTGGCCGACGAACACGTTGTACAGAAACGTGTTCGGTCCGATCTCGGGGATCGCGAGCGCGCGATTGCGGGTGGCCTGGCCGCCGGCGTCGATGGTCGGCAGCAGCGAACTGCCGACCTGCGCGCGCAACTGCTCGCGCGCGGCGGCGAGACTGCGGTCGGTCGCGTCGAGCGTCGGACTATTGTGCAAGCCTTCGTCGACGAGCGCGTTCAGCGCCTCCGAGCGATACAGCTTCCACCATTCGGGCACCGGCTGCGCGCCGGTCACGAACTGCTGCGTGATGCCCTGCGCGGGCACGGTTTGCGTCGGCAGCGGCTCGGCACCGTAGTGCGCGGGCTGCGGCATCGCGGGCGCGTCGCCGTTCGGTCCGAACGAGCAGGCGCCGAGCATGCAGGTGATGCTCGCGATGCCGGTGGCCAGCGTGGTGCGGGCCAGCGCGTCGAAGCGCGTGCGGCGGCGGGATAGGGCGGGAATAGTCATGCTCGTGCTCATGCTCAGTTGCCCTCAGTTACCCGTATGCGTGGCGCCGGAACCGGACGGCGTCTGCGCCTCGCGCTCGTCGGTACGCACGCGGAACGACGCGGCGTACAACGCGGGCAGATAGAACAGCGTCAGGATCGTCGCGCTCGTGATGCCGCCCATCAGCGCGGTCGCCATCGGCCCGAAGAAGTTCGAGCGCAAGAGCGGGATCAGCGCGAGCACGGCGGCGGCGGCGGTCAGCGTGATCGGCCGGAACCGCCGCACGGTCGCGCCGACGATCGCATCGAAACGCTTGTGCCCCGACGCGATGTCCTGCTCGATCTGATCGACGAGAATCACCGAGTTGCGCATGATGATGCCGAACATCGCGATCACGCCGAGCATCGCGACGAAGCCGAACGGCTGGCCGAACAGCAGCAACGTCAGCACGACGCCGATCAGGCCGAGCGGCGCGGTCAGCACGACCATCAGCACGCGCGCGAAGCTTTGCAGCTGGATCATCAGCAGCGTCAGCACCGCGATCACCATGATCGGAATCTGCGCGTTGATCGAGGTTTGACCCTTGGCGCTTTCCTCGACGGAGCCGCCGATCTCGATCCGGTAGCCGACCGGCAGCGTCGCGCGGATCGGCGCGAGCGCGCGGTCCACCGCGTGGGTCACGTCGATGCCTTGCGCGCCGGCCGACACGTCGGACTGCACGGTGATGGTCGGCTGGCGGTCGCGTTCCCAGATCACACCGTATTCGAGGTCGTTGCGCAGATGTCCGAGGGTGCCGAGCGGCACCGGGCCGTTCGGCGTCGGCATCGCAAGCGCGGTCAGCTGCGACGGGTCGACGCGTTCGGCGCGCGGCGCGCGCAGATCGACGCTGATCAGCTTGTCGCGCTCGCGATACTGCGTGACCGTGTAGCCGGACATCGTCAGCGCGAGGAAGCTGGAGATGTCTTCGGATGTCACGCCGAGCTCGCGCGCTCGTTTCTGGTCGATCTCGAAGCGCACCGAGCGCTCGGCGGGTTCGTCCCAGTCGAACTGCACGTTGCGCGTGCCGCGATTGGCGCGCATCGTCGCGGCGACGCGTTCGGCGATCGAGCGCACAGTCGCGATGTCGTCCCCGCTCACGCGGAACTGCACCGGATAGCCGACCGGCGGGCCGTTCTCGAGGCGCGACAGGCGCGTGCGGATCGCCGGGAAGTTGTTGCGCAGCTCCGGTTCGAGCCACTGCGCGAGATTCTCGCGATCCTTGACCGACTTCGCGGTGATCACGAATTGCGCGAAATTCGGCTGCTGCAATTGCTGATCGAGCGGCAGATAGAAGCGCGGCGCGCCGGTGCCGACGAAGCTGACCGAGTGATCGATTTCCGGCCGCCCCTTGAGAACCTGTTCGAGCCGCTGCGCCTGACGCAGCGTGGCATCGAACGACGCGCCTTCGGGCAGCCGCACATCGACCAGCAGCTCCGGCCGGTCCGAGCTCGGGAAGAACTGCTGCGGCACCAGCGAGAAGCCGGCCATCGCGAGCACGAACAGCAGCACGGTGATCGCGAGCACCACGAAGCGCCGTTCGATGCACCAGCCGATCCAGCCGCGCAAACGCGTGTAGAAGCGTGTGTCGTAGATGTCGTGTTCGTGATCGTCGGGCTCGTGCGCATGGCGCTTACGCTCGGGCAGCATGTGATAGCCGAGCAGCGGAATCAGCACGACCGCCGCGAGCCAAGACGCGATCAGCGCGATCGCCGACACCTCGAAGATCGAACGCGTGTACTCGCCGGTGCTCGATTTCGCGAGCGCGATCGGCAGGAAGCCGGACACGGTCACGAGCGTGCCGGTCAGCATCGGAAACGCGGTGCTGGTGTACGCGAAGGCCGCGGCGCGCGTGCGGTTCCAGCCTTGCTCGAGCTTCACCGACATCATTTCGACCGCGATGATCGCATCGTCGACGAGCAGGCCGAGCGCGAGCACAAGGGTGCCGAGCGATACCTTGTGCAGGCCGATATCGAACAGGTACATGCACAGCGCGGTGACCGCGAGCACCACCGGAATCGAGATCACGACGACCATGCCGGTGCGCACGCCAAGTGACACCAGACTCACGATCAGCACGATCGCGACCGCTTCGGCGACCGCTTCGAGGAAGTCGTTCACAGAGCGCGCGACCGCGTGCGGCATGCTCGATACTTCGACCAGGTTCAATCCGGCGGGCAGCGCGGCGCGCAGTTGGTTCATCTGCTGATCGAGCGCGCGGCCGAGGCGAATCACGTCGCCGCCAGGCTGCATCGTCACGCCGATACCCAGCACGGGTTTGCCGCCGAAGCGCATCTGCGTGACGATCGGGTCGTCGTAGCCGCGCCTGATCGTCGCGATGTCGCCGAGACGGAACGTGCGGTTGTTGATGCGGATCAGCGTGTCGGCCAGCGCGTTGACGTCGTTGAACTGGCCGCTCGGGCGCACGAACACGCGGTCGTCGGTGGTGGTGAGCGTGCCCGCGGGCGCGATCGCGTTCTGCGCGTTGATCGCCTGGCCGAGCTGTTGCGGCGAGATGCCCAGACGCGTCAACTGCGTGTTCGCGATCTCGATGTAGATGTGCTGATCGGGGTCGCCGAAATAGTCGACCTTGCCGACGCCCGGCACGCGCAGCAGCACCGAGCGCAACTGGTCCGCGTAATCATGCAGTTGCGCGGCGGAAAAGCCGTCGCCTTCGAGCGTGTAGATGTTGGTGTAGACGTCGCCGAATTCATCGTTAAAGAACGGGCCCTGGATGCCCGGCGGCAAGGTCGCCGAGATGTCGCCGACTTTCTTGCGCACCTGGTACCACGTCTCGGGCACCTGGCTCACCGGCGCCGAGTCTTTCATCGTGAAGAAGATCAGCGATTCGCCGGGGCGCGAGTAGCTGCGCACGAAATCGATGTACGGCGTTTCCTGCAGCTTGCGGCCGATGCGATCGGTCAGCTGCTCCTGCACCTGGCGCGCGGTGGCGCCGGGCCAGAACGTGCGGATCACCATCACGCGGAACGTGAAGGGCGGGTCTTCCGATTGCGCGAGCCGCGTGTAGGCGAGGATGCCGAACGCGGTGGCGAGCGCGATCAGGAACACGACCAGCGCCTGATGACGCAGCGCCCACGCGGAAAGATTGAAGCGGCCTTCTTCTTGCGCCGTGCTCATGAAGCGAAGTCCTCGGGATGCAGCGGCGCGATCGCGCGGACTTTCTCGCCGGCGCTCACGGTGTGCACCCCTTGCAGTACGACGCTTTCGCCATCTTTCAGGCCCTCGCTGACGACAAACGTGCGCTCGTAGTAGCGCGTGACGGTCACGCGACGCAGCTCGAGCGTGTTGTCCGCGGCGCGCACGACCCACACGGCCGGTTCACGCCCCTCGTGAAACAGCGCGGTGACCGGCAGCGTGAACACGCCGTGCTGCGCGGCCGCCGCGGTGAGCGGCACGGCCGGCGTGACGTCGGCGGTCATGCCGAGGCGCACGTCGGCGCCGGCATCGACGAGCGTCAGACGCGCGCGCCATGTGCGGCTTTGCGGATCGGCGGCCGGCGACAACTCACGCACGCGCGCGCTGAGCTTGCGGCCCGGCAGCGCGGCGAGCGTGACGCTCGCATTCTGGCCAACCGCGAATGCGGCGAGCGCGCTTTCGGGCACGTCGCACAGGACGTCGACGTCGCCGCTCCACGCGAGGTTGTAGACGGCCTGGCCCGCCGACACGTTTTGTCCCGTGTCCGCCTGTTCAGCCGTGATGACGCCCGCATGACCGGCGGTGAGGGTCGTGTACTGCAGTTGGTTCTTCGCGAGCGCCGCCTGCTGCTGCGCCTGATCGCGCTGCGCGAGCGCGGACGCGTAGGCGTTGGTGGTCTGTTCGAGCTGCGCCGGCGCAATCAGGTTTTCCTTGGCCTGGGCCCTGTCGCGTTCGAGCTGCTGCTGCGCATAGACGAGGTTGTGCTGCGCGGCTTCGACCTGCGCCTGCGTGCTCGCGGCGTTTTTCTGCGCATCGGCCGGGTCGAGCAGCGCGACGACTTCGCCGCTCTTCACCGTGTCGCCGAGCCGCACCCGCCGCTCGATGATCTTGCCGGCGACGCGGAACGACAGCGGCGTCGAATAGCGCGCCTGCACTTCGCCGGGCAGCGACGCCGCCTGCAGCGCGTGACCGTCCGCATGCACGGCGAGGGCGACCACCGGGCGCGGCGCGGGTGCCGCGGCTTCCTTCTTCGAGCAGGCCGAGAGCGCGAGCACGCCTGCCAGCGCCAGCGCGCAGGTCTGCATGGCGAAACCGCGGTGATGGGATGGGGGAGACTGCTGGCGCATCGCTGACGATGCGGGAGAACCGGGACGCTTCACAATTACCCCAACTGGAGACAGCGAACGAACACGGCAAGCCGCGCGGCCCGCCAGCGAAGACCTGCACGCCGTTCATGCTAATGGCATACAGATATGGCTTTGGATGACGAAATGCATTCTAATACACTCCTGTATCTGAATGTAAAGATGGATTTGAATTCTTTTGGATGCTAGGCTTGCGGCCATGAAACGTCAAAGACTGACACGAGAGCAGAGCAAAGACCAGACGCGCGGGCGGCTGCTCGATGCTGCGCAGGCAACTTTCATGAAGAAGGGCTTCGTCGCGGCGAGTGTCGAGGACATCGCGGCGGCGGCCGGCTATACGCGTGGCGCGTTCTATTCGAACTTCCGCAGCAAGACCGAGTTGTTTCTGGAGCTGTTGCGGCGTGATCACGAAGCGATGCAGGCGGGACTGCATGCGATCTTCGAAAACGCGGCGTCGCGCGAGGAGATGGAGGCGCGCGTGCTGCGCTACTACAGCTCGCTGCATCGCGAGAACAAGTGTTTTCTGCTATGGGTCGAGGCGAAGCTGCTGGCGGTGCGCGACGGCCGTTTCCGGCTGCGCTTCAACGCGTTCATGCACGAGAAGATCGAACAGTTGAGCGCCTATGTGCGCGAGTTCTCGGAGCGCGTGGGCACGCCGATGTCGATGCCGCCCGAGCAGCTCGCGATCGGACTGATGGGGCTATGCGACGGCGTGCAGTTCTTCTACACGGTCGATCCGCAAAATGTGCCGACCGAAATGGCCGAAATGGTGCTGGCGGGGTTTTTCTCGCGCGTGGTGTTCGGGCGCGATGCGTGACAGTGGGCGTTGAGCCCGGATGCGAGAACGCGCGACCCCGGCGGATCGCGCATCAGATACGGCTGGAACCGCAAAAATCAGTCGACCGGCAGTTGCGCGCAGGCTTCGGCGGCGGGTGCCGTGCAAGCGAACGCGTATTGGCCGCTGGCGTCGAGGATCTTTGCCCCTGCGTGCAGGGCGACCTTGATATCCGGGCAGCGCTCATAAGCGATATATGCCGAGCTAGCGGCGGCCGACCAGCAAACCAGCGAAAACGCGATTTTTTCGAGCAGATGAAAACGATGTGGCATGGCGATGTGGCGGTAATTTCATTCGGCCGCTATTTTACCAATAGACTAGGGTTTATACCTAGTTAAAACCCACAATAGACGCCGCAATAGTGGCGGGATCGACACGCCACCTCGAATCTGACCGGAATGTCATGTCTGGGTCAGGGTTGGGACATGTCCGATAGCTAGAATCGGTTGGGTTGGGCAGGCCCGCGCGCATGCCGCGCGGGTCCACACAGGCGGCAACCATTGCGCCGGCCCGGCTTTACCGAGGCAGGAGTCGTCCCATGAATCAACTGCAGTCGATGCGCGTGTTCGTCAAGGTGGCGGACCTCGGCAGTTTCGTTGGCGCGGCGAGCGCGCTGGATCTATCCACCGCGGTCGTCACGCGGCACGTGGCGGATCTCGAAGCGCGGCTCGGCACCCGTTTGCTGAACCGCACGACCCGCCGTCTGTCGCTGACCGAATCCGGCGCGACCTATCTGGAGCGCGTACGTCACATCCTCGCCGATCTCGAAGGCGTCGAGCAGATGGTGGTGGCGCGCAATCACGAACCAGTCGGCACACTGCGCATCGTCGCGCCGGTCGTGTTCGGGCTGCATAGTCTCGCGCCGGTCGTGCAGTCGTACGCGGCGCGCTATCCGGACGTCGTGCCCGACGTCACGCTCGCCGACCGCCACGTCGATCTCGTCGAAGAGGGCTTCGACGTCGGTATTCTGGTTGCGCGGCAGATGCGCAGCGCGAGCATCGTCACGCGGCGGCTCACGACCGGCTATATGACAGTGTGCGCGACGCCCGAGTATCTGGCGCAACACGGCACGCCGAAACGCCCCGACGATCTGCTCGGGCATTCGTGCCTGAGCCGGCCGGCCGAGCAGGGTGGCGGCGAGGAGCGCGTGTTCAGCGGGCCGGACGGCGAAGTGCGGGTGCGGCCGACCAACGCGATCGCGGCGAACAACGCCGAGATGCTGCGGCAGTTCGCGCTGCTGGGCATGGGCGTGGCGATTCTGCCGAGCTACCTGATCGGGCGGGATCTGGCGGCGGGGCGGCTCGTGCGTCTGCTCGAAAAGTACAGCCTGCCGCCCATCGAAATCACGATTGCGTATCCGAGCCGGCTGCATCTGCCGGCGAAGGTACGGACGTTCATCGATCATCTGGTCGAGCATTTCCAGCCGGAAAGCGCACAGGCGCGGGATTCGCGCAGTGCGGCGCTGGTGCGGGCGGTAGCGCAGGTGAGCGGGTCCGACGACGATCAGGTCGCGCGCGAGATGGCCGAAGACGCGCTCGAACGCACCCGCACGACACGCCGTGTGACAAGGGTGCCGCGCACGCGGATCGCGGCGTCGTCGCAGTTCTGAAGGGTGAGGTGACGCGTGTCTGAATCCGGCTTTAGATGCCTAAGCCCGGACCATAATTGCCGCCGATCAGGCGCGTGACCGACTCGATGTCGACATAATCCTGCTCCGGCATGCTATCGAGCATCGCCAGCACCTCGTTGCTCGCGCCGGCTTCGCGCGCCGCGTCGACGAGCGCATCTTTGTTGGTCGGAAATTCGACTTCGCTGAGAAGATCGGCGATCTGCAGATCGATCGATTCGCCGGGGATGTCCGAGGCCGTCATGCGCATGCTCCTATCGAGCTCGACTTAGTCACGTTGTTATTGCCGCCGCGAAAAGACAGCGCCTCGCCGCGATGAGTTTCTCGCAGTGTGTCGCAAACCCGCGCGCATCGCCACCTCATCTTCATGACAGCCGGCGCAAGCCGGGCCAGCGCGCCGTCGCGGCCGCGCCATCGCGTGCCGTTGCGGCCGCCGTCACGTGGTCAGATGCTCGTGCTGCCCGGTTAGGCTGCGTTCCAGATGTCGGGACTTTGGCAGCGCAATATGCTCCCAGTGCTGCGGACGGTTCGAGTCGGCGCTCGCCACGTCCGGGGCAGGAGGCGCGACCGGCGCGGCGTCCACGCGTTGCGCAAGCGTAATGGAATCCTTGCTGTCCGGCGCGGTATGAACCGGTGCGGCGAAACACGAGGCTGACAGCGTCACCATGATTAACAGTGTCGAGGTTTTCATCGCCCGACCTCCTAAAGCTCATGCGGCGCTGACAATCGAGCAAACCCTGTGCCGTCCCGCGTCGAAAGGACGGTGCAAGCCAAGGACGGCGTAGCGCTACGCGGCCCAAGCTCCTTACCATCTTAGACGGCAAATACTGCAAAGCGCGCACGTTTGCGACAAAACCGTATTGTAGATTTCATCATCGCACGAACCACCGCGCGCGTCCGCCATGCGTTAGCGCAGCACGTCGAAGCGCGTCCACGGCCACGACGGACGGTCGCGCATATAGCCGTTCAGCCAGTTCCACTGCGGATGCCGCTTCATAAACGCCTGCGCATCGAACGGCCGGCCGCACGGATGCCCCCAGCGCGCGGTAAACGCCATCTCGCGCGCCATTTCGCTATCGACCACCTTGCCGTCGTTCGCGCCCCACGGATTGAACGGGCCGTGATCGGTGCCGCCGAAGCGCGCGTCGTCGAGCTCCAGATGTCCGCAGATCGTGCGCGAGCACGGGTTGTCGTTGCGATCGAGATAGACGTCGTGATGATCGGCGATCATCTGCTTCGCGAGCTCGACGTCGATGCTGCCGCGATGCATTTCCTCGAGCTGCATGAAACGCAGACGCCGCGCGCCGTTCTTGCGCACGTCGGTATAGTCCTCGCCTTCGCCGATGCATTCCTGGTTGCGGATCTTCAGATCCGTCGCGGTGTTGTAGCCGCTGTAGAAACCGTCCCTGGTGGTCTCGAAGCCCGAGTAGTGCAGCCCGAGTTCGTAACGCGCGATCTCGCCGGTCTTCGTGTCGCCGAGCAGCCAGCTGTTCGCGTAGCCGCCGTTGTTTGCGAGCGAAAACATCTCGCACCATTCCTTGATGCTGTTCGCATATTGCGACGCGCGCCGTGAGCGATAGAACTCGGGCGCGCCGGCCGGGTTGTAGCCCGCGAAGTTCGAGATCGTCGTTTCGGTGATCATCAGGCCGGCCGCCGTAACCCAGAAATCGGTCAGGCTCGAGATGCAGCCCGGCAGGCCCTGCATCAGGATGCGGTTGCCGCGGTCGGGCACGATGTCGAACACGACGTTGAACGCGTCGCCGGCCGCATAGCGGTCCCATGAGTTGTGCGCCATCACGATGCGGCCCTCGCGCGTCGCGCTGCCGGTCGCGATGAACGCGCTGCAGTGGTGACCGCGCCGGCCGCGCCACAGTTTCGCGCCCAGATGCGGCTGTGCCTGCGCCGCATGTGTCGGCCACCAGCTTTGCAGCAGATCCATGTAGCCGTTCCAAGCGAGCACTTCGGCGAACGGCAGCTTCGCGCCATCGGCGATGCCATGAATTTCGTCGGCGAATTCGGTGTCGAGCTTGCTCGCGAACTGACTCGTCGCGGCGTTGACGAAGGTGTCGAACTCCTCGCCGGTGTCCCACCTGGCGAGATATCGCGCGGTGCGGATCGCGTTTCTGATTTCGTCGGCGAGCAACTGGCCGTGCTGCTCACCGCGATCGTACGGCTCGCCTTCGATATGCACGAAAATCCAGCCGGCCTGATCGCGGCGTACGGCCTCGGGGGACGGTTCGCTCATCTTCGGCTCCGACGATACCGCGTATAGGGTGGGCGCTATCGCCGCGCCCATGCTGGGCTCACGCGTGCCGGCCGCATGAAGGGCCGGCGGTCTGTTCATTGTAGAGAATCCGCGGCGCTTTGCATCGCGCGCCGCGAAGCTTGCGCGAAGGCCCTAGCGCGACGGATTCATGCGGAAGTACGCGTCGAGCAGCGAGGTCTTGTAGACGACCCCGGCAAGCAACGGACGCGCGGTGCTTTCGATCACCGGCAGCCGCTCGCCCTGAAACGCCATGAAGTGCTGCAACGCGACGGCGAGCGACATGTCCGGCGTCAGCACGTCGAAATGCGGCTGCAGATAATCGGCGGCGGTTTTCATCGACGTGTCGGTCCGGTCGAGCAGATCGGACGTGATGTCCTTCAGCGCGACCACGCCGAGAAATGCGCCCGCGTCGTTGGCGACGTACAGGTACTTGACCGGATATTCGAGAAACACGCGCGTCATGTCGTGCACGGTCGCGTTCGGCGGCACGACCGTTTGCGCGGGGCGGATCAGCTCGCGCATCTGCGTCGCGCGCAGTCGCGTTCGTTCCTGCTCCTCGCGATTGCGGCGCAGCGTGATCTCGTACATCGAGGTCTTGCCGATCGCGCGCGCGATGAAGTACGCGACCACGCACGACACCATCAGCGGCAGCACGACCTGATAGCTCAAGGTCATCTCGAAGATCATCAGGATCGCCATCAGCGGCGCCTGGGTCGCGCCCGCGAGGAACGCGCCCATGCCGACCATCGCATACGCATAAGCGGCCGACGTCGCGTGCGGCCACAACGCGTGCATGCCCTGGCCGAACAGTGAGCCGACCGCCGCGCCGACGAACAGCGTCGGCGTGAACACGCCGCCGACCGCGCCGGAGCCGGCCGTCGCCGCGGTCGCCGCGAGCTTGCAGACGAGCACGAGCAGGAGCGCGGACCACGTCCACGGCGAATGCAGGATCGAGTTCACGACGCTGTAGCCGTTGCCCCACACCTCGGGCTCCGCGACCGAGATGATGCCGACCACGAGACCGCCGATTGCGAGCCGCACCGGCAGCGCCACCGGCAGCTTGCGAAAGGCCTGCTTCGAGGCATCCAGCAGCCGCAGGAACTGCGGCGCGGCCGCGCCGCACAGCGCGCCGAGCGCGACGAACAGCAGCACCTCGGGACCGGTCACGGTCGGAAATTCCGGCATCTCGTAGGGCGGCTTGTAGCCGGCGAATTCGCGCATCGTGATGTTCGCGACGACCGCAGCGACCACCACCGGCCCGAAGCTCTCCATCGCGATCGAGCCGAGCACGATCTCGGTGACGAAAAACGCGCCCGCGATCGGCGCGCTGTACGCGGACGTGATACCGGCCGCCGCGCCGCACGCGACCAGCAGGCGCAGCCGCGGCGGATCGAAGTGGACCCAGCGGCCGATCAGCGACGAGGCGAGCGCCGCGAGCTGCACCATCGGACCTTCACGGCCGATCGAGCCGCCGCTCGCGATCGTAAACAGCGACGACACGCTGCGCCACAGGCTCAGGCGCACCGGCACGGCGCCGTCGCCGATCGCGACGGCTTCCATGTAGTCGGAGTGCGGGTGCCTGTCAGCGTGACGCTGCGCGATCAGCAGAAACACGCCGGCGACCAGACCGCCGGCGGCCGGCACCCAGATGCGCACGGTCCACGGCAGGCTGCGCGCCGTTTCGACGAAGCTGCCGGAGTGGCCGGTTATCGCCAGTTGCAGCAGTTCGATGCCCTTGCGAAACGCCACGGTGGCGAACGCGCCGGCAATGCCGACGACGACCGACCAGACCAGCATCGTATGGGCATCGGAGAGGCGGAAAAGGCGTTGGGCGCGGGTGCGCAGCTTCAGCAGGAATGAAAGCACGTCGACGGTACGGGGCGTGATCGGAGATTGAAGAATCCGCGCCACAACGACAGCGCGCCCGCATCGAATGGCGGGCGCGCGGCGGCGAGCGGGCGGGGCCGGGCGGCGCGGTTCAAGTCGCCGCCTCGTCGAGTTCCGGGTAGTGCCGGAAGACGCAGCTTTCGTTATGGGCGATGCGCCGGTCCGAGTCCAGATAAGCGGCGATGTTCGGTCTGGCGATCACCCTGTCGTGCAGCGCGGCGAGCCGCGGATAGTGCTCGCCGAAGCGCTTCAGCGCGCGCGGAAACGCATACAGCAGACCATCGATCAGCTGGAACATCGACAGGTCCACATAGGTCAGCGCGTCGCCGACCATGAAGCTGTCGCCGGCCGGATTCTGCGCAAGCACGCGCTCGAAGTACGACATGAACTTCGGAATCCGATGCTCGATGAAATCGTGCGCGCGCACCTTCGCCGCGTCTTTCTGCTCCTCGTAGTAGAGGCCGCTCGCGAGCGGATGGTGGGTGTCGTGCGCTTCGGTGACGACGTCGGCGATCGTCAGTTGCAGGCCGTTCGCGACGTAGCACAGGCTCTCCACCGTGGGCGCGAGATTGAGCCGCGGGCCGAGATAGAACAGGATGTTGGCGGTCTGCGGGATCACCAGATCGCCGTCTTTCAGAAACGGCGGCGCAAACGGCGGATACGGCTCGTCGGGGCTGTCCATCACCGCCATCATCGCCTCGGTGCCAAGGCCTTTCGAAGGCTTGCCGCGCGCGACTTCGACATAGTCAACGCCGGCTTCCTCCAGCGCGAGCCGCACGAATTCGCCGCGGCCTTGCAGGCCATCCCAGTAGTACAGTTCCAGGCTCATCGATCGATCCTCATTCCGGTCCGCCGGGACGCGTCGCGCGAAGACGGTTTCACCGCTGCCATCGGACCATGCGCACAGGCGGGTTGTGGGAGCAAAGTTCGCAGCAACGAGTATGCCGTGTGAACGGGCCGGATGGGGCGCCAGAATGCCCAATACCCCGCGCGCGGCGGGGTGTCGGGGAAGGTGGGGAAGCCGGCGACGGCTCAGCGCAACAGGTGCTGGACGGCCCATGTGATGCCCAGTCCGCCGGCGATCAGCCACACATACAGAATCAGGCCCGTGGTCAGCGCGCGCGGACCCGCTTCGCGAATCTGCGAAATACGCGTTTCCATGCCGAGTGCGGTCATCGCCATCGTCAGCGCGAAGGTGTCGAGCAGGTTCAGCGACGAGGTGGCGCTTTGCGGCAGCACATGCAGCGAGTTGATCGCGACGCAGGCGAGAAAGCCGAGTGCGAACCAGGGGATCGCAAGCTTGCGCGGGACGATGCCGTCCGTGCTGCCATCCTTCGCGCCGCGCGCCGCGCGGTTCACCCACAGGCCGACCACCAGCAATACCGGCACGAGCAGCATCACGCGGGTCATCTTGACGATCGTCGCGATGTGCGTCGCTTCCGGGCTCACGTTGCTCGCCGCGCCGACCACCTGCGCGACCTCGTGGATCGTGCCGCCGAAGAAGAGACCCGCGCCGACCGTATCGAGATGCAGCCAGCCCGCGTTGAACAGCACCGGGTACAGGAACATCGACAGCGTGCCGAACAGCACGACGGTGCCGACCGCCATCGCGCTCTTGTGCGGCTTCGATTGCAGCGTCGATTCGAACGCGAGCACCGCGGCCGCGCCGCAGATCGCGCTGCCGGCCGCCGTCAGCAGCGCGGTGTCGCGATCGAGCTTCATGATCTTGATACCGGCCCAGGTGCCGATCACGAGCGTGCTGACGACGATCAGCACCGATTCCGCGAGGCCCGGCAGACCCACCTGGGCGATTTCCTGCAGGCTCACGCGCAGGCCGAAGAACGCGACCGCGATGCGCAGCAGCTTGCGCGCCGAGAAGTTGACGCCCGCCGCCCAGCTGGCCGGCATGCTGTCGCGCAGCGCATTGCCATAGATCGCACCGGCGACGATGCCGACGATCAGCGGACTCAGGCCAAGACCGGCAACCGCCGGAATCGCCGCGATGCGCGTGACGGCGGCGGCGAACAGCGCGACGAACAGCACGCCATTGAGTTGGCCGCGAGTGGACAGCGCGGGTGAGGCGGCAGTGAGCGGGACGGTGGGTGTCGACATGATCGGGTGCCTGACTTCGTAGCGAACTTGCACAGAACTGCATGAGCAGCAACGGGGCTAATCCTAAATTAGATATAACGATATGAAAAATCGTGATTTAGAATATGAGGTATCAGCCCAACCAATATTTCATCGAGATGACCCCGGATCAACTTATAACGTTCGCGGCCGTCGCTGAGCACCGCAACATCAGCCGGGCGGCGGTGGCGCTGCATCTGTCGCAGCCGGCGGTGTCCGGACAGCTACGGCAATTGCAGGACGAATTCGGCGAGCCTCTGTACCAGCGCGATGGCCGCGGCGTACGGCTGACGCCGGCCGGCGAGCAGCTCGCCAGCTATGCGGCGCGGCTGCGCGATACCTGGCGGCAGGCGCATGCGTATCGCGACGCGCTGCGCGGTCTGGAGCAGGGCACTTTGCGGATCGGCGCGAGCACGACGCCGGCGAGCTATCTGCTGCCCTATCTGATCGCCGAATTCCATCGCCGCTATCCGGACGTGACCGTGCATACCGCCAACGGCAATACAGCCGAGATCGTCGGCGCACTGGGCTCGGTCGACATCGCGATGATCGAGGGTCCCGCCGGCGCCGATCTGCCGCCGGATACGGTCGTCCATGCGTGGCGCGAGGATGAAATCGTCGCGATCATGCCGTGCTCGCATCCGCTCGCGCAGGCGGACAACGGCGAGCGCATCGAGCTGGCCGCGTTCGGCGCCTATCCGCTGGTGCTGCGCGAGGAAGGCTCGGGCGTGCGGCAGACGGTCGAGCGCGAGTTCGCACGCGCGGGCGTGCCGATGCGCGTGGCGCTCGAGATCGCGGGGGTCGAAGGCGTGAAGGAGGCGGTGCGGGCCGGCATGGGCGTCGGCTTCGTGTCGGCGATGTCGATGCGGCACGAGAACGGTGCGCTGCGGCTGATGTCGCTGAGCCCGCAGCCGCTGACGCGGCGGCTGTCGATTCTGGTGCCCCATGCGAGCGCGCCGTCGCGGGTGGTCGAACAGTTTCTGGCGATGTGTATCGCGGACGGCGGCTGACTGCAGCGCTGGCGGCGTGCGGCCGGCGCGCCTGGGGATTTCCTCTATGGTGCGCGATGGCCGTCCCGCGCACTATTCGCACATCGCAGCGCCTCGGCGCTTTTTTTCGAAGTGAGATTGGAACCGGTTCCAAGAGCGGTTTCGCGTCAGGATCGAGTGAGTTGGACATGGCTGATGCAGTTGAGATCGTGATCGTCGCCAGCGCGTTCGGTGTGAACGCCGTGCGCGCCGACGGCCATCTGAAATGGGCGCAGGCGGCAAAGCCAGCCGGCGCGGCGGGTTTCGAAGTGCGTCGCGAGCTGTTCGCGAGCGACGCGGACGCGGACCCGCAACGGCTGCGCGCCCTCGGCGCGGCGTTGGCCGATCTCGGGCTGTGGCCGGTGTTCTCGACGCCGGCATCGTTGTACGCCGCGAACGGCCAGCTCGATACCGACGCGCTGCGTCTGGCGCTCGACGAAGCGGCGGCGCTCGGCGCGCGCTTCGTCAAGCTGCAACTCGGCGGCTTCGCGGGCGAGGCTCACGGTGCGGCGCTCGTCGCGCAGGTGGCGAGCGGCTGCGGCACCACGGACGGCGCGCAGCCACGGCTCGTCGTCGAAAACGGGCAACTGGCGCAGGGCGGCTCGCCCGCGCAGTTCGTCGGTCTGTTCGACGCGCTCGCGCGTGAAGGCCACGCGGACGCGCTCGGTATGACTTTCGATACCGGCAACTGGGCGTGGCTCGACGTCGCGCCGCTCGAAATCGCGCCGCAGCTCGCGCCATATGTCGAATACATCCATTGCAAGAGCACGACGGGCGAGGGCGCGCGGCGCTTCGCGACCGCGCCGGCCGGCGATGACGCGACATTCCGCGCAGTCCTCGACCTGCTGCCGCGCGATGTGCCGCGTGGCATCGAGTTTCCGTTCGACCCCAGCCGGATCGATGCGGATGCCGCGCACTATGTGAACTGGCTAGCGCGGGTATAGACCGCGACGCGGCAAGCAAGGCAGCAAACAACGCAACGCAACCTGAATCATCGGCATCGGAAGCACCACCAGGAGCCCAGCATGACCCACCCGCACCCCGCCCTCGACGTGATCACCTACGGCGAAGCGATGGCGATGTTCGTCGCCACCGAAACCGGCCCGCTGGCAGGCGTCGGACACTTCACGAAGCGCATCGCCGGCGCGGATCTGAACGTCGCGATCGGCTTGTCGCGACTCGGCTTCAGGGTGGGCTGGATGAGCCGCGTCGGCGACGATTCGTTCGGCCAGTACGTGCGCGACACGCTGACGAAAGAGGGCATCGACCAGCAATGTGTGAGCACCGACGCGCGCTATCCGACCGGCTTCCAGCTGAAGTCGAAGAACGACGACGGCAGCGATCCGGCGGTCGAATACTTCCGCAAAGGCTCGGCGGCGAGCCATCTGTCGCGCGACGACTACGTCGCCGAATACGTGCTGCCCGCGCGTCATTTGCATCTGACCGGCGTGGCGCCGGCGATCTCGGCGAGTTCGCGCGAACTCGCGTTCCATCTGGCCCGTGAAATGCGTGCGGCAGGCAGGACGATCTCGTTCGACCCGAACCTGCGCCCGACGCTGTGGCCGTCGCGCGCGGCGATGGTCGAAGGCCTGAACGCGCTCGCGGCACTCGCCGACTGGGTGCTGCCCGGCATTGGCGAGGGTGAGATTCTGACCGGCTATACGCAGCCGGAGGACATCGCGCAGTTCTACCTCGAGCGCGGCGCGCGCGGCGTGATCGTCAAGCTCGGCGCGCGGGGCGCGTATTACCGCACCGCGACCGATGCCGCGACGATCGCCGGCCGGCCGGTCGCGAACGTCGTCGATACGGTCGGCGCCGGCGATGGTTTCGCGGTCGGCGTGATCAGCGCGCTGCTCCAAGGCCGCACGCTCGCGCAGGCGGTCGCGCGCGGCAACCGGATCGGCGCGCTCGCGATTCAGGTGATCGGCGATTCGGAAGGTTTGCCGAACCGCGCCGAACTGGACGCGCTGGAACTGGCCGAGGTGCCGGGCATCGCAAGCGCGGCCTGACGCGGCTCGGACTGCATCGATAGCGATGCACACACGACCAGCATCACACGACAACAAGAGCGCCCTCAGCGCGCCAAGATTTTTTCATCATTGATTCGGGACGACGCCGTCCAAGGAGACTTCCATGACCTCATCACTTGCGATTCGCCGCTGGTGGACGATCATGCCGATCGTGTTCATCACCTACAGCCTCGCGTATCTGGATCGCGCGAATTTCGGCTTCGCGGCGGCGGCCGGCATCAACCAGGATCTCGGCATCAGCAAGGGGCTCGCGTCGCTGATCGGCGCGCTGTTCTTCCTCGGCTATTTCTTCTTCCAGATTCCGGGCGCGATCTACGCCGAGCGCCGCAGCGTGAAGAAGCTCGTGTTCTGGAGCCTCATCCTGTGGGGCGGCTGCGCGGCGTTGACCGGCATGGTCAGCAACATCCCATCGCTGATGGCGATCCGCTTCGTGCTCGGCGTCGTCGAAGCCGCGGTGATGCCGGCGATGCTGATCTTCATCAGCAACTGGTTCACCAAGAGCGAACGCTCGCGGGCGAACACGTTCCTGATTCTCGGCAACCCGGTCACGGTGCTGTGGATGTCGGTCGTGTCGGGCTACCTCGTGCATTCGTTCGGATGGCGGCAGATGTTCATCGCCGAGGGCGCGCCCGCGATCCTCTGGGCGGTGTGCTGGTGGTTCCTCGTGAAGGACAAGCCCGAGCAGGTGTCGTGGCTCACGCAGCAGGAAAAGGATGCGCTCGCGCAGACGCTGCGCGCCGAGCAGGCCGCGATCAAGCCGGTGCGCAACTACAGCGAGGCGTTTCGCACGCCCGCGGTCATCAAGCTGTGCGCGCAGTATTTCTGCTGGAGCATCGGCGTGTACGGTTTCGTGCTGTGGCTGCCGTCGATCCTGAAGAACGGCTCGTCGATCGGCATGGTCGAGACGGGCTGGCTGTCTGCGCTGCCGTATGCGGCCGCGACGATCGCGATGCTTGCAGCTTCGTGGGCATCGGATAAACTCAACCGCCGCAAGGTGTTCGTGTGGCCGTTCCTGCTGGTCGGCGCGATTGCGTTCGCGGCGTCGTACGGGCTCGGCTCCGCGCATTTCTGGATTTCGTATGCGCTGCTCGTGATCGCCGGCGCCGCGATGTACGCGCCGTACGGCCCGTTCTTCGCGATCGTGCCGGAACTGCTGCCGAAGAACGTCGCGGGCGGCGCGATGGCGCTGATCAACAGCATGGGTGCGCTCGGTTCGTTCGTCGGCTCGTACGTGGTCGGCTATCTGAACGGCGCGACCGGCTCGCCCGCGGCATCGTATGCGTTCATGAGCGTGGCGCTCGTCGCCGCGGTGATCCTGACGCTCGCAGTCAAGCCGGCCGCCGCCGAACGACGCGACCCCGCTCGTCCCACCGTCGCAAGGAAAATTAGCTGATGAAGAAGATCGTCGCCTGGAAATCGCTGCCCGAGGATGTGCTCGCCTATCTGCAACAGCATGCGCAGGTCGTGCAGGTCGATCCGTCACAGCATGATGCTTTCGTCGCCGCGTTGCGCGATGCCGACGGCGGCATCGGCGCGAGCGTGAAGATCGCGCCGGCGATGCTCGAAGGCGCGAGCCGGCTTAAGGCGCTGTCGACGATCTCGGTCGGCTACGACCAGTTCGACGTCGACGACCTCACGCGCCGCGGCATCGTGCTCGCGTACACGCCGGACGTACTGACCGAATCGACCGCCGATACCGTGTTCTCGCTGATCCTCGCGTCCGCGCGGCGCGTGGTCGAGCTGGCCGACTGGGTCAAGGCGGGCCAGTGGCGCACGAGCATCGGGCCCGCGCAGTTCGGGGTCGATGTGCAGGGCAAGACGATCGGCATCGTCGGCCTGGGGCGGATCGGCGGCGCGGTCGCACGGCGCGCTGCGCTCGGCTTCAACATGAAGGTGCTGTACACGAACCGCAGCCCGAACCGCCAGGCGGAAGAGGCGTATGGCGCGCGGCGCGTCGAACTGGCCGAATTGCTCGCGCAGTCCGATTTCGTCTGTCTGCAGGTGCCGCTCACGCCGCAAACGCGGCATCTGATCGGCGCGGCCGAACTGCGCGCGATGAAGAAGAGCGCGATCCTGATCAACGCGTCGCGCGGCGCGACCGTCGACGAAGCGGCGCTGATCGAGGCATTGAAGAACGGCACGATTCGCGGTGCGGGCCTCGACGTGTTCGACACCGAACCGTTGCCGGCCGACTCGCCGTTGCTGTCGATGCCGAACGTGGTCGCGCTGCCGCATATCGGTTCGGCGACGCACGAGACCCGTCATGCGATGGCGCTCAACGCGGCGGAGAACCTGGTCGCCGCGCTCGACGGCACGTTGACGACCAACATCGTCAACCGTGAAGTCCTGGCGAAGTGAATCGCAGGGCGGCGCGCAAGCTGCCACCCTCGGACCGACACGAGCGATCAGCGAATGAGCACGACCCCGCCCGCCACGCCACCCAATCCGCCGTCCGCGCCGACGCGCCGCGCGACGATCACCGATGTCGCGCGCGAAGCCGGCACCGGCAAGACCAGCATCTCGCGCTATCTGAACGGCGAGTTCAGCGCGCTGTCGCCCGAGCTGCGCGCGCGCATCGAAGCCGCGATCGCGCGGCTCGACTACCAGCCGAATCAGATGGCGCGCGGCCTGAAGCGCGGCCGCAACCGGCTGATCGGCATGCTGGTCGCCGACCTGACCAATCCGTACTCCGTCGAAGTGCTGCAAGGCGTCGAGGCCGCGTGCCACGCGCTCGGTTTGATGCCGCTGATCTGCCACGCGGCGAACGAAGTCGAGATGGAGCGCCGTTACCTGCAACTGCTGACCACGTATCGCGTGGAAGGCGTGATCGTCAATGCGCTCGGCGTGCGCGAGGAGACGCTGCGGCCGGTCGGCGACGGCGGGATTCCAGCGGTGCTGGTCGATCGCCGAGTGGAGGGGCTGGTCGCCGACATGGTCGGCCTCGACAATGGCGCGGCCGCCGAGCTCGGCACGCGGCATCTGCTCGAACGGGGCTTCGAGCATATCTGGTTCGTCGTGCAGCCGTTCGAGCGGGTCAGCTCGCGGCGGCAGCGCGTCGACGCGTTCGACCGCGCGATGCGCGACGCAGGTCGCGCGCGCGGTCATACGCTGGTGCTCGATCTCGCCGATGAAACTGCTGTCGAACGCGGCCTTGCGGAGCTGGATCGTGTGATCGACTCGCTGGACGGGGCCGGCACCGCCCCGCGTGTCGCGCTGTTCGCGGCCAACGCGCCGGTCGCGTTGCGCCTCGCGCTGCACCTGAACGCGCGTTACGGCGCGCACTGGCAGAGCCGCGTCGCGCTGCTTTCGATCGACGATCCGGATTGGGCCGAGCTCGCCGGCATCACGACGATCCGTCAGCCGACCTATGACATCGGTTATCGCGCGGTCGAATTCCTGCACGAGCGCATCGAAGGCGCGCAGACGGGCGCGCGCGACTGCCTGCTGCCCGGGGAGCTGGTCGTGCGTGCGTCGACCGCGCGCTGATTTCCGGTCAATCTGCGATCATTCGGGGCTGCGGCGCGCAGCGGTTGCGCGCCGGGGATTGCAAGGAACCCCGCAAGGATACTCATGGTCGTGCCACCGCTTACCCTCGCGAGCCTCGCGCTCGCCACCCTCGTCATCGCCGCTTTACCTTTTCTGCTTTACCGGCAGTTGCGCCGTCCGCTCGCGCTCAGGCCGCGCGACGCGATCGCCGGCGTCGCGGTGTTTGCGCTGTTCGCGATGGTGATCGAGCGGGCGCTGAACGACTATCTGCTGCGCGGTAACGCGGCGACGGCGGCGTTCCTTTCGCAGCCGCTCGCGTTCGTCGTCTATGGAGCTCTGGTCGCGGGCGTTTGCGAGGAAGTGGGGCGGTTCTTCGGCATGCGGCTGCTGATGAAGCGGGCGGCGACGCGGCCGGTCGTGCGCAAAAAGTCGAGCGTGGAAGCGCCCACCGGCGTCGCTGCAAGCGCGGGCGCCAACGCCGCCGCCAGCCCGAGCGCCGACGCCGACACCCGCACCGCCGCCTTGCGCGCCGACGATGGCGCCGCACTGAGCTACGGCCTCGGCCACGGCGGCGCGGAAGCATGGATGGTCGGCGTGCTCGTGCAGTTCCAGTGGCTCGTGTTCGCGGTCCTCGAAAACCGTGGCCAGCTCGGCGATTACCTCGGCAATCTGCCGGCCGAAGCAGTGATGCGCGTGCATCTGATTCTCGCAAGCCTGACGCCGCAACTGGCCGGCATTTTCGCGCTCGAACGCGTCGCCGCGCTGGTGTTCCAGATCGGCCTGTCGGTGCTGATGTGGCGCGGAGTGCGGGCCGGCTCGCGCGCCATCCTGCCGCTCGCGATCGTGGTGCACGCGCTGATCGACACGCCCGCGGCGATGACGCAGGCGCGGCTGCTGCCGCTCGCGGCGGTCGATACGATCTATGCGGTGGCGGCGGTGTTCGTCGCGGGACTGTTGATCCGCAGTTACCGGCGGCCAGCGGCGGCGTGAGCGGATGAACCGCTGGATCGCAGGCGCCTCGCCATCCCTTCAGCGTTTCTCTAAAATGCGCCTACGTTTCAGGATCCTCTTTTCCCGGCAGCCTTCATGGAAGCTTACCAATACGACTGCGCGCATCCGGAGTTCGGCGAGCTCGCGCGCGTCATCAGCGATCTGTTTCCCGAGCAGACGCAGTTCATCGAGCGTGCCGCCGACAATGGCGCGCCCACACTGACGATTCACTGGGTAGCGATGCGCTTCGGTTCGACCGCGAGGCGCATCGAGATGACGGTCGCGATCGCGCCGGCGGCGCTCGCGCGTTATCGCGCGATGTCGGCGCGGCTGCGTGGCCGCAGCTTCGCGGTTTTGCGCGCGTACGTCGAAGCGAGCCTGGGCTCGCTCGAAGAAATGTACGCGAACGGCGAGGCGGTGCCGCGCGAAGTCACGGTCGAGCTCGGCGACGAGTTCGCATGAAGCGCGGGTGAATCTGCTTCAATCCGCGAGACGATAGACCTTCGCGAAACGCGCGGCCTGCACGACGCCATAGTCGCCGGGCGCGTACTGCATGACCCAGTCGCCGGCCGCGCCGTGCAGCACGTCGCCGCCGCTGGCCGAGCGCGCGAGCGAGAAGGGCTCGTCCATCCGGCGGGCAAGCACGACTGCCGGGATGTTGCGATAGGCGCCGGCTTCGCCGTGCGCGAGCGCTGGATCGGCGGGCAGGTACTTCGCGTCGAAGCGCTCGCGCGACACGACCCAGCGGTCGCCGGTCGAGCCGGTGATTAGCGCATCGCCGCGCACATAGCGGTTCGGGCCTTCGAGGCTCATCAATTGGCCTTCGGAGGCGGCGAATTCGACGCTTACCGTTTCGTCCTTGACGACGCGTTGGGCGTGCGGATCGTCACGCAGATCGAGATTCCTGAGTTCGGTCATGAAGCGGGTGGGAGATTAGGGGGTGGGCATTGCGGCGAGACTCTCCGCTTTGCGAACCCGAATCATGCCAGATGCCCGCAACGGGGCAAGCCCCCGCCGCGGGCGCTCTTTCATTACGGCTTGACGGCCGCGTCGCTCGCGGCTTCGGCCGCGGGCTTGCTGCCCTTGCCATGGTGGCCGCGCTGATGACCCTCGGGGCCGCCACGGTGGAACGTCGCATCGGCGAGCTTCTTCTGCTCCGGAGACAGGCTGCCATACAGCGGCTCGAACGCATCGACGAGCTTCTTCATGCCGTCCGCATGCGCCTGCGCAATCGTTGCATACTGTTTCATGTCGTCGAGCGCGCTCACGTTGGTGGCGGCTTTGCGCTGCTCGAACAGCTGGCCCATCGTTTCGCCATTGCTGCGCATCACGTCGGCGAACGCCTTCCATTGCGTTTCCTGCGCGGGCGTGATCTTCAGTTGCGAATGCAGATAAGCGATGCGGTCTTCGACGTTGCGTTCATGGCCGGCCTTGGCCGCGGAAGCCGTTGCCGTGGTGTACGGTGCCGAGGCCGAGGCCGGCGCGGCGGTTTGAGCGAACGCGCCGCCCATCGAAACGGCCGTAGCCAGCATAACGAGTGCTTTTTTCATCGAAACTCCTGATGTCTGTTCGTATTGAGACTCGGCGCGCGGCGTGCGTATCGCCTCGCGCCAGCGACGAATAGCGGCGCGCCGCAACCAGCTGCCGCCTTCGCCCGTCGCCGCTATTAGTAACACGATATCCCCGCAATACGGCTGCTGTGCGACAAACGCTTACAACCGAAACGAACACGAAACGGCTCGCGCCTGCGCGGCAAGTGCGCCGATCTGCCGCGCCGAGGACGCCCCACAGTGTGCCGGGCAGCGGTGACCGCGCACCATCACACGGCGCCGCTGCCCGCGCAGACGCGCGATAATCCGCGACATTCCATACCAACTTCCCGTCCCTTCGATGAGACCTCCGCGCCTCGACCAGCTCGACGACCTCGACCGTAATCTCGTTGCACTGCTGCAAGCCAACGCGCGCGAGAGCGTCGCGAATCTCGCGCGACAGCTCGGCGTCGCGCGCACGACCGTGATCGCGCGCATTGCGCGGCTCGAACGCAGCAACGTGATCGCCGGCTACAGCGTGCGGCTGGGCCAGGACGTGCTCGATTCGAGCATCGTCGCTTATGTCGGCATCATCATCGCGCCGAAGCACGGGCCGGCCGTGCAGAAGCGCCTCGGCAAGATGCCCGAGGTGCAACTGCTGTGCGCGGTCAGCGGCGAGTACGACTACGTGGCATGGCTGCGTGCCGATTCGCCTGAGCGGCTCAACGATCTGCTCGATCAGATCGGCGGGCTCGAAGGGGTCGAGCGGACCACGACGTCGATCATTCTCGCGCGCAAGATCGACCGCGGCACGGTGTGAGTCGGCGCGCGGCGTAACCTCTTCGCGAATGCTTCGACGGTCTGTCGTTTACGCGTTTTTTGCGCGTTTTCGACGAATCGTTTGAGAAGTTCGTCGGAACGTCGAACCTGATGGTCATACCGCAGCATTTTGCGCGTATGAACTGTTTTTGCTTCTTCCTACACTGTCATTCAAGGGTTCGGCCCGCAGGCGCCGCGCGCAATACGCGGCGCACTTCCCAAGCTCACAGACAGCACATGGATAACAAGGAGAAACAGATGAAAGTAGCTATCGTTGGCGCAGGTCTGATCGGTCACACCATTGCTCATATGCTGCGCGAGACGGGCGACTACGAAGTCGTCGCGTTCGACCGCGATCAGCACGCACTCGACAAGCTCGCCGCCCAGGGCATTCCGACCCGCCGCATCGATTCCGCCGACGCCGCCGTGCTGCGCGCCGCGATCCAGGGCTTCGACGTGCTGATCAACGCGCTGCCGTACTACCTCGCGGTGAACGTCGCATCGGCCGCGAAGGGCGCGGGTGTCCATTACTTCGACCTGACCGAGGACGTGCGCGCGACGCACGCGATCCGCGCGATCGCCGACGATGCCGATCACGCGTTCATGCCGCAGTGCGGTCTCGCGCCGGGCTTCATCGGCATTGCCGCGCACGAGCTTGCGAATCGCTTCACGGAAATCCGCGACGTTAAGATGCGCGTCGGCGCGCTGCCCGAGTTTCCGACCAATGCGCTGAAGTACAACCTGACGTGGAGCGTCGACGGCCTGATCAACGAGTACTGCCAGCCGTGCGAGGCGATCCGCGACGGCCGCACGCAGTGGGTGCAGCCGCTCGAAGGTCTCGAGCATTTCTCGCTCGACGGCACCGAGTACGAAGCATTCAACACGTCGGGCGGGTTGGGCACGCTGTGCGAGACGCTGGCGGGCCGCGTCGAATCGCTTGACTACAAGTCGGTGCGCTATCCGGGACATCGCAACCTGATGCAGTTCCTGCTGGAAGACCTGCGTCTGTCGAGCGACCGCGATACCTTGAAGACCATCATGCGCCGCTCGGTGCCATCGACCGCGCAGGACGTCGTGCTGGTGTTCATCACCGTGAGCGGCATGCGCGACGGCCAGCTCGTGCAGGAGGTCTTCACGCGCAAGATCTTCGCGAAGACCGTCTGCGGCGTGCCGATGAGCGCGATCCAGATCACCACCGCCGGCGCGATGTGCGCGGTGCTCGATCTGTTCCGCGAGCGCAAGCTGCCGCAAAAGGGCTTCGTGCGGCAGGAGCAGGTGTCGCTTGGCGATTTCCTCGCGAACCGCTTCGGCAGGCTGTACGAAGGGCAGTCACTGGAGGCGGCGGTGACGGTTTGAGGTTCGAATAGCTCGCGCCAAATGAAAATCCCCGTACGTCACTGACGTACGGGGATTTTTCGTTTTTCAGCCGATCAGCGGGGCTGCGCTGCGCCGCACTCGCGTAGCCGTCATCCAGCCACGATTTGCGCAACGAGCGCTTGATAGTCCGCCGAACTGGGCGTGGTATTGTCGAACATCAGCAGACCCTCGCGGCTCGCGCCGCTCGGCTCGAAGCGCCGCCGCCGGTAATCGTCCCAGTGCGCGAGCTTGTACGCATCGTTGGGATTCGCGCGCGCGACGATCCGCTGCCGCGCCACGTCATCCGAGGTCCGCACCCACACGACACGCAATCTCACGTCCGGCGCGACGCCGAGCCACGCATGATCGAACAGTCGCCGCTCGCGCACCTCGCGCGACAGCGGGCCGACGACCAATGCGCTGATGCCGAGTTCGAGATTGTCGCGCGCGGTATCGATGAGGCCGCGATATTCGGGGTCGCGCAGATGCTCCAGGAAAAGAGGGCTGTCGCGATCGTTCGGATCGCCGGTCACCATCGCCATCGCGGCCGCGCTATAGCCGCCGTACAGTGTGTCCTTGTCGAGCAGGCAGAAGGGGGTGCCGCTCGCTTTCATCAGCGGGCCGAACAGTTTTTTCGCCAGCGTCGTCTTGCCCGTGCCCGCATGACCGCAAAAGAAAACCAGAGAAGTCACGCAGGCTTGTCCTCACGCGGCGCGGCGGCCGCATCGGGGCGCGGGTCGCGCGCGAACTTGCCGTTGGTCTCGAGCCACATCACGTTGATGATGCCGAAGCCGAGCGCCACACCCACGCCGAGAATCCAGGTGAAATACCACATCGCAGTCTCCTTGATCGTGCGTCCGGCGACGCCAATCGACAGGCTTGCCAGTTACCCACGACGGCCAGCCGTGAGCGCGGCCGCCTTCAACGATCATGAAGAAGAACGCCGCGCCATGCAAGAGGGCGCGGCGCCCGAGTTCCGCGCGCGTTGCTATGATGCGGGACAGTCATGCGTAAGACCCGCACCGCGTAGTCACAAACTCGGCCCACCATCGAGAGCACACGGGAGAACCAGCATGCCGATGCGCCCGTCTCGCCGCGGCCGGGCCGCACGCCGCGCCGCGTTGGCCGCATGCGTCGCGCTCAGCGTGCTCAGCGTGCTCACGCTAGCCGGCTGCGCGTCGACCCCGGCCGAGCCGGTGCCGTTCAAATCGGTGCCGGCCGAGCGCATCGTCAGACAGGGCTATACGCAGCCGGGCCCCGGCCTCGTCGCGGTGGACGTGCGGCGCGAGCGTTCGCGCGACGTGATCGTGCGGTTCCGCGATGCGCTCGTCTATATCGACGGCGAGCGCGTGACCGACCTGATGAACGGCGAGCACGTGGTGTTCTATCTGCCGCCCGGCACGCATCGGATCGGCGTATCGACGCAGTTCGATCCGGTGGTCGAGCTGAACTTCGTCGTGACGGCCGACCCGCGCTACACGAACCGCGCATCGGTCACGTTCAACGACGATCACCGCATCGGCCTGCAGCGGGTCGCGCAGTAGCCGCGGTAGCGGCAGTAGCAATGCGGCCGGGCATTAACAATTCGAAACGCGCACCTTATGCAGCGCGCCTTAACATGGCGGCTGATCCAAGCCTGCTGAAAGTGTGCTTGTCCGTTCACGCGACACAGGTCGCCCGTCTTACGCAACGCTTACGCGAGAGGGCGGCCCGGTCTGTTTTCGTTTCGAGGGTAATCCGAACATGTTGATCAATTGCGCCGCCTATCAGGACGGCCGTAAGCTCGCCGACATCGATATCGACGCCATCAGCGACTACGTCGCGCGGCCCGAGTGCTTCGTCTGGGTCGCATTGAAAGACCCGAGCCCCGAAGAACTCGCGGTCATGAAAGAGGAGTTCGATCTGCACGAACTCGCGATCGAAGATGCGCAACACGGCCATCAGCGCCCGAAGATCGAGGAGTACGGCGATTCGCTGTTCACCGTGATGCACACGGTCGAGATGGACGAGAACGGCGAGTTCGTGATCGGCGAAGTCGCCGTATTCGTCGGCAGCAACTATGTGCTGTCGGTGCGGCGCGGCACGCGCGCCGGTTTTCAGAGCGTGCGAACGCGCTGCGAGCACGAGCCGCATCTGTTGAAGGAAGGCTCGGCGTTCGTGCTGTATGCGCTGATCGACGACGTGGTCGACCGTTATTTCCCGATCGTCGAGGCGATGAGCACCGAGCTCGAAGCGCTCGAGGACCGCATCTTCGAGAAGAACGATTCGGCCGCCTCGCGCGCGATCGTGCAGGACCTGTACACGATGAAGCGCCGGCTCGTGACCCTGCAACACCACATCCTGCCGCTGCGTGAAGCGGTGGGCAAACTGACCGGCGGGCGCATTCCGAGCATCTGCTCCGGCATGCAGGCGTACTTCCGCGATGTCTACGACCACCTCGACCGGATCGTCAGAACCATCGAGGGGCGCCGCGAAATCGTCGTCACGGCGGTGCAGGTGAACCTCGGCATGATCTCGCTCGCCGAGAGCGAAATCACCAAGCGGCTCGGCTCGTTCGCGGCGCTGTTCGCGGTGCCGACAATGATCGCCGGTATCTACGGGATGAACTTCGAGCGCATTCCCGAGCTGCATTTCAAGTTCGGCTATCCGGTCGTGCTGATCGTGATGCTGGCGATCGACTTCCTGCTGTACCGGCGCTTTCGCAAGGCCGGCTGGCTGTAGCCGGCGCGCCTTTCAGGATCCTCGCGGTTTCGCTTGCAGCGCGCGCAATACCAGGCCAGCATAAGCGGCCGGTGTGTCGCGCCGCACGCGATGCATCGGCGTTCTCGACTGCACGGACTGAGCGAGGGGACCTTGCCACACGCTGCCCGAATCGATCGAGCGCATCGCGGCGCCGCACATGCTGCGCGCCGGTGCGTTGCAACACCGCGAATCGTTGACATTCCGAAAAGCTTGCGCTGAGAATAGGCCTCGCAAACGTCTGCGCATCACAAAAAATACGGCTCGCCCGCGAGCCTGACAAACTTGGAGATACGCATGAGCCATCGAACCCGTCGTCGCATTCTTGCCGCCGCAGTTTTCGCCACCGCCTCCGCCGTCCTGCCTTTTTCCGTCGCCCACGCGCAGAACGCCCCGGCTCATAAACCCAAGGTCGCGCTGGTGATGAAGTCGCTCGCCAACGAGTTCTTCCTGACCATGGAGACCGGCGCGAAGGACTATCAGAAGCAGAACCCCGCCAAGTTCGACCTGATCACCAACGGCATCAAGGACGAAACCGACACCGCCAACCAGATCCGCATCGTCGAGCAGATGATCGTGTCGAAGGTCGACGCGATCGTGCTCGCGCCGGCCGATTCGAAGGCGCTCGTACCGGTCGTCAAGAAGGCGGTCGACGCGGGCATCATCGTCGTCAACATCGACAACCGGCTCGACCAGGACGTGCTGAAGTCGAAAGACCTGAACGTGCCGTTCGTCGGCCCCGACAACCGCAAGGGCGCGCGGCTCGTCGGCGACTACCTCGCGAAGCGGCTGAAGGCCGGCGACGAGGTGGGCATCCTCGAAGGCGTATCGACCACCACCAACGCGCAGCAGCGTACCGCGGGCTTCAAGGACGCGATGCAGGCGGTCGGCGCGAAGATCGTGTCGGTGCAGTCGGGCGAGTGGGAAATCGACAAGGGCAACGCGGTCGCGTCGGCAATGCTCAATGAGTATCCGAACCTGAAGGCGCTGCTCGCCGGCAACGACAACATGGCGATCGGCGCGGTGTCGGCCGTGCGCGCGGCCGGCAAGCAGGGCAAGGTGCAGGTGGTCGGCTACGACAACATCAACGCGATCCATCCGATGCTGAAGGACGGCCGCGTGCTCGCCACCGCCGACCAGTTCGCGGCGAAGCAGGCAGTGTTCGGCATCGATACCGCGCTGAAGGCGTTGAGCGAAAACAGGAAGCAGTCGGAGTTGTCGGGCGTCGTCGAAACGCCGGTCGTGCTGGTGACGAAGGACACGCTGAAGTAAGCGCGGCGCGCCCGGCGTCGAGCGCGAGCCGGGCGCGGCCGGACAGGCTCGCGGGAAACCGCCAATGCCGCCGCGAAGCGCGCACCGCACGCTTCAGCGGCAATGCGGCAACCCGCCGTCCGCTTTTATTCAACGAACGCTCAAGAATTCCGCCCGGCCGCCGTTAATTCCAGAGATAAGCGTCATGACGGCGGCTCGCGCGGTGAGAGAAGCGCGGCCGTGAGCGCCTGCGCATTCCGCGCAGTGGGCCGGCATGACTCGTGGCAGCCAGGAGCGATGTGCTGTGCGGCAAGCGCAGCGGACCACCGCCAGGGTGTCACGAAGGCGCCAGAGGCACCATGCAATCAGGAGCGCGATGGATTCGACCGATCACGACGCCTTGCCTGTCGTGCTGAGCGTCAGCGGCATCGGCAAGACCTATGTCGAACCGGTGCTCGCCGACGTATCGTTGTCGCTGCGAGCAGGCGAGGTATTGGCATTGACCGGCGAGAACGGCGCGGGCAAGAGCACGCTGTCGAAGATCGTCGGCGGGCTGGTCGAGCCGAGCGCGGGCACGATGCAGCTCGCCGGCGCGCCGTACGCGCCCGCGAGCCGCACCGAGGCCGAGGCGCTCGGCGTGCGCATGGTGATGCAGGAGTTGAATCTGCTGCCGACCTTGTCGGTCGCCGAAAACCTGTTCCTGAACCGGCTGCCGCGCGCGGGCGCGTTCAGCTTCGGCTGGATCGATCGCGGCAAGCTGCGGGAGAACGCGCGCGAGGCGATGGCGCAGGTCGGGCTCGACGCGATCGATCCCGACACTCTGGTCGGCGAACTCGGTATCGGTCATCAGCAGATGGTCGAGATCGCCCGCAACCTGATCGGCGACTGCCGCGTGCTGATACTCGACGAGCCGACCGCGATGCTGACCGCGCGCGAGGTCGATCTGCTGTTCGAGCAGATCGGTCGGTTGAAGGCGCGCGGCGTCGGGCTCGTCTATATCTCGCATCGGCTCGAAGAGCTGGCGCGGGTGGCCGAACGGGTCGCGGTGCTGCGCGACGGCCGCCTCGTGCATGTCGACGCGATGGCGAATCTGACGAGCGAGCAGATCGTCACGTGGATGGTCGGCCGCGAGCTCGGCGAGCATATCGATCTCGGCGCGCGCAACATCGGCGCGCCGCTGTTGAAAGTGGAGCGGCTCGCGCGCGGCAAGGTCGTGCGCGACGTGTCGTTCGAGGTGCGCGCGGGCGAGATTTTCGGCGTCAGCGGGCTGATCGGCGCGGGCCGCACCGAGCTGATGCGGCTCATCTACGGCGCCGACCGCAAGGACGGCGGCAGCGTGTCGCTCGCCGCGACGCCGGGCGCGCCGCCCACGCCGGTGCAGATCGACTCGCCGGCGGACGCGGTGCGCGCGGGCATCGCGCTGATCACCGAGGACCGCAAAGGCGAAGGCCTGCTGCTGCCGCAGCCGATCGCGGCCAACCTGTCGCTCGGCAATCTCGGCAGCGTCGCGCGGCATGGCGTGGTCGACGCGAAGCGCGAGAACGCGCTGGCGAACAAGCAGATCGCCGCGATGCGGATTCGCAGCTCGGGGCCCGCGCAGATCGTCGGCGAGCTGTCGGGCGGCAACCAGCAGAAGGTCGTGATCGGCCGCTGGCTCGCGCGCGACTGCCGCGTGCTGTTGTTCGACGAACCGACGCGCGGCATCGACGTCGGCGCGAAGTTCGATATCTACGGACTGATGGGCGCGCTCGCGCGCGACGGCCGCGCGCTGGTCGTGGTGTCGAGCGATCTGCGCGAGCTGATGCTGATCTGCGACCGGATCGGCGTGATGTCGGCGGGCAGCATGAGCGGAGTGTTCGAGCGCGCGAGCTGGAGCCAGGATGCGCTGCTCGCGGCCGCGTTCGCCGGCTACCGCGGCCGCGAGGCGCTGCTGCACACGCACGGCGTCAACGAAGCAGGGAGTCTGTGATGACCGATCAACCGTGGCGCGAGGCGGCGGGTGTCAAGCAGGGTGACAAACGGGGCGACAAGCAGGGTGACCAGCAGGGCGGCAAGCAGGGCGAAAAGCCAGCCGGCGCGCCAGACGCGCCCGTCGTGACACCGCCGGCCGATCCGTCGGCGCCGCTCGCGAGCGGCAAGCCGGCCGGCACGCGGCTCGGCTTTTCGAACTACCTGGGCCTCGCCGGCGCGCTGCTCGCGATGATCGTGCTGTTCTCGCTGCTGAGTTCGCACTTTCTGACCTACGACACGTTCAGCACGATCGCGAACCAGATTCCGGATCTCGTCGTGATGTCGGTCGGCATGACCTTCGTGCTGATCATCGCCGGGATCGATCTGTCGGTCGGCTCGGTGCTCGCGCTCGGGGCGTCGGTAGTCAGCGTGGTGACGCTGAAGTGGGGCTGGGGGCCGGCCGCGGGGGCGCTGCTCGGTGTCGCGGTCGCGGCGCTGACCGGCACCGTGACCGGCGCGGTGACGGTGGGCTGGCGGATTCCGTCGTTCATCGTGTCGCTCGGGGTGCTCGAGGCGGCGCGCGGCATGGCGTACCAGATGACCAATTCGCGCACCGCGTATATCGGCGACGCGTTCGATTTTCTGTCGAACCCGATCGCGCTCGGCATCTCGCCGGCCTTTCTGGTCGCGGTGGCGGTGATGGTGATCGCGCAGCTGGTGCTGACGCGCACGGTGTTCGGGCGCTATCTGGTCGGCATCGGCACCAACGAGGAAGCGGTGCGGCTCGCGGGCGTCAATCCGCGGCCGTACAAGGTGATCGTATTCGCGCTGATGGGCGCGCTGTCGGGACTCGCGGCGCTGTTCCAGATTTCGCGGCTCGAGGCGGCCGATCCGAATGCGGGCGTCGGCCTCGAGCTGCAGGTGATCGCGGCGGTCGTGATCGGCGGCACGAGTCTGATGGGCGGGCGTGGTTCGGTGATCAGCACGTTCTTTGGCGTGCTGATCATTTCGGTGCTGGCGGCGGGCCTCGCGCAGATCGGCGCGAACGAGCCGACCAAGCGCATGATTACCGGCGCGGTGATCGTGGTGGCGGTGGTGCTCGATACCTACCGCAGCCACCGCAAACGCGGCTGAGGGGTGCGCCGCGGCGCAGCGATGAATCAGTGTGGTGTGTCTTCGATGAAGACGTCCGCGGGTCGCCAGGCGGCGCATCCGGCGGGAACAACAGGCAGTAGGAGAGCAACAGGTTATGGCGACGATCAAGGATGTAGCGGCCGTGGCGGGCGTGTCGTTCACGACGGTATCGCACGTCGTGAACAACTCGCGGCCGGTGTCGGCCGATGTGCGCGCGAAAGTCGAGCACGCGATTCGTCAACTGCACTATGTGCCGTCGGCGGTGGCGCGCTCGCTGAAGGCGCGCGCGACCGCGACGATCGGACTGGTGGTGCCGAACAGCACCAACCCGTATTTCGCGGAGCTCGCGCGCGGCATCGAGGACGGCTGCGCGCGCAACGGCTACTGCGTGTTCTTCTGCAACTCCGACGATGACCCCGCGAAGCAGCGCAACTATCTGCGCGTGTTGCAGGAAAAGCGCATCGACGGGCTGATCGTCGCGTCGGCCGGTGACGACGCCGTGCTCGCGCAGACGCTCGCCGACTCGCGCGAGCCGCTCGTCGTGGTGGACCGCAACATCGAGGGGGTCGTCGCGGACCTCGTGCAGATCGATCACGAGAAGGGCGCTTACCTCGCCACCCGTCATCTGCTCGAGCTCGGGCATGTGCGGATCGGCTGCATCACGGGGCCGGTGGAGACCGCGGTCGGCGCGATGCGCGTGCACGGCTTCATTCGCGCGATGGCCGAGCGCGGCATCGAGATTGCCGCCGATGCGATCGTCGAAAGCGATTTTTCGGGGACGGGCGGCCACCGCGCGGCCGCGCAGCTGTTCGACACGGTCAGGCCGTCGGCGATTTTCGCGGTCAACGACATGATGGGCATCGGCGCGTTGCGCGCGGCGGCGGAGCGCAATATCAGCGTGCCGCGCGATTGCTCGATCATCGGTTTCGACGATATCGAGTTGGGCCGCTTCACGTTCCCGTCGCTGTCGACGGTCGGGCAGTCGGTGCGCGCGCTTGGCGACACGGCCGCGCAGACGCTGATCGACCGGATCGCCGAGGCGGCGTCGAACAGCACCGCGCGCAGCCCGGCGCGCCGGCGGGTGGTGTCGCCGCGGCTGATCGTGCGCGAATCCACCGCGACATGGGCGGGAGACGCACGGCGGAATCTGGCGGCCTGACACGCCCGCGATAGCAACGCGACACGTCGCGCAATGGAGGGCACACGAGTGGCAAGCAACCCAACGCGTTCACACGTCACGGTGGTCGGTAGTCTGAACATGGACCTGGTGGTGCGCTCGCCGCGCCTGCCGCAGCCGGGCGAAACGCTGGCCGGCCGCGGCTTCGCGCAGGTCGCGGGCGGCAAGGGCGGCAACCAGGCGGTCGCCGCCGCGCGGCTCGGCGCGCAGGTGTCGATGCTCGGCTGCGTCGGTGCCGATGCGAACGGCGCGCAACTGCGCGCGGGCCTCGAAGCAGAGCACATCGACTGTGCGGCGCTCGAAACCGGCAGCGAACCGAGCGGCGTGGCGCTGATCGTCGTCGACGATGCGAGCCAGAACACGATCGTAATCGTCGCGGGCAGCAACGGCGAGCTCACGCCGGCCAGCATCGCGCGACACGAAGCGGCGCTCGCCGCCGCCGATGTCGTGATCTGCCAGCTCGAAACCCCTGCCCGAATCGGTGCATGCGGCGCTGGCCGCGGCGCGGCGCCTCGGCAAGATCGTGATCCTTAACCCGGCGCCCGCTACCGGCCCATTGCCAGCCGCCTGGCTGCCGCTGATCGATTACCTGATTCCAAACGAACTCGAAGCCGCCGCGCTGAGCGGTGTCGCCGTCGACTCGCCCGCGGACGCCGCGCGAGCCGCCGCCGCATTGCGCGCGGCCGGCGTGCGCAACGTGCTGGTCACGCTCGGTGCGCGCGGCGTGCACGCGGCGCTCGAAGGCGCGGCCGCGACGCTGTACGACGCGCCGCGCGTCGAGGCGGTCGATACGACCGCAGCCGGCGACACGTTCATCGGCGGCTTCGCGGCGCAACTCGCCCAGGGTGCGAGCGTCGAAGCGGCGATCCGCTTCGCGCAACGCGCCGCCGCGCTTTCGGTGACGCGCGCGGGCGCACAGCCGTCGATTCCGACGCGCGCCGAAGTCGACGCGTCGGGCTGATGCCATCGCGGCATTAGCGCCCCCGCGAGCCGCCTGACGGCGCTGTGCTGCGATCGCTTCGGGCGACTCCGTACGGCTCGCAATCCGCCCAATTCCCTGCCGCTCAAACGTCAAAAGTCGTGCTTTGACGAATACCGTCGCGTTTCCCCAACCCGACGCGAACCCACACGTCTCCCGTCAACTCGCTTTCAACGTCTTACATCGTCTTTGTTCATACCTTTTAATTGCTTCAAGTCTATGAACGCGCTGCCGTAAACGGTAGTTAGAGCAATGACTCAAAAACAGCGCCGGAACCAAACTCACGCCGCCCCACGCTGCGTAAGCAGCAGTCTCTCATCGAGTACAGCACACAGGACCAAGCATGTTGAATAAAGGCATCACGATCAAGGCGCGAATTGGACTCACGATGGCGTTCCTCGCCGCGTTGCTGGTTGCGATCGGCGTTTTCGGTCTGTTCGGCATGGGCCGTTCGAACGACGCCCATGAAGCCACTTTCACCGATGCGATGCCGAGCGCCGTGAACATCGGCAACGCGGAAATGTACGCGGCGCGCGAGCGACTCGCGCTCGACCGCGCCGCGTTCCTCGTCGGCACGCCGGAAGCGGCATCCACGATCGAGCGTGCGCGCATGCTCGGCAGCACGTCAGACATGTGGTGGAAAAAATATCTCGATCTGCCGCGCGACGCGGACGAAGACCGGCTCGCGCAGGACGTCGCCGCGAAGCGCAACACGCTGCATCAGCAGCTCGAAGCGTTCGCGACGGCAATCGAGGCGAACGATCAGAGCAAGCTGGTCGAGCACGCGAAGAATCTGCAGGCCGTCTTCAATGACCTCGTCGGCGCCGACGACGCACTGCGAAAATATCAGTTCGATTCGGCGAAGCAGGGCTTCGACTCCGCGCAGAACAGTTTCCACGTGTTCCGCATGGTCAGCATCGGCGCGCTGGTGCTCGGCGTGCTGGCGGCGGCGCTGTCGTATCTGACGCTGAGCCGTGCGATCGCGCGTCCGCTCGACGAAGCGCTCGGCCACTTCGAGGCGATCGCGGCCGGCGATCTGCGTCGTCCGGTGGTCGTGACTTCGCGCGACGAAATGGGGCAACTGCTCGAAGGAATCGCCAGAATGCAGCGCAGCCTCACCGAAACGGTGCGCAGCGTGCGCGGCGGCAGCGAGTCGATCGCGACCGCGACGCGGCAGATCGCGGCGGGCAACGTCGATCTGTCGTCGCGCACTGAAGAGCAGGCGTCCGCGCTGCAGGAAACCGCGTCGAGCATGGAGCAGCTGACCGGCACCGTACGCCAGAACGCCGATAACGCCCGACAGGCGAGCGCGCTTGCCGCCAGCGCGTCGGAGATCGCCAATAAGGGCAGCGCGGTGGTCGGCCAGGTGGTCGGCACGATGGGCGACATCAACCAGAGCTCGGCGAAGATCGCCGACATCATCTCGATCATCGAGGGCATCGCCTTCCAGACCAACATCCTCGCGCTGAACGCAGCCGTGGAGGCGGCGCGCGCCGGTGAGGAAGGGCGCGGCTTCGCGGTCGTCGCGGGCGAGGTGCGCAGCCTCGCGCAGCGTTCGTCGGCGGCGGCCAAGGAGATCAAGGAGCTGATCGATACGTCGGTCGAGCGCGTGCAGTCGGGCTCGGCGCTGGTCGACGAGGCCGGCCGCACGATGAGCGAAATCATCGGCGCGGTGCAGCGCGTGACCGACATCATGGGCGAGATCGCGTCGGCGTCCGAAGAGCAGAGCGGCGGCATCGACCAGGTCGCGCGCGCGGTCACGCAGATGGACGAGGTTACACAGCAGAACGCGGCGCTCGTCGAGGAAGCGGCCGCCGCGGCGTCGTCGCTCGAGGAGCAGGCGGCCCGCTTGCGCAACGTGGTCGCGGTGTTCCAGCTCGACGACAGCGGCCGTGGCGGTCACGACGGGGCGTCCGCGCTTGCGGCGCCGAAGCGCCCGGTGTCCACGAGCCCGGTCGCCGCGCGCGCACGCAAGCACACGCCGGCTGCGGCGCAGGCGGCGATGCCGGCGAAGCCAGCGACGGTGGCCGCTGCCGCGCCGCAGGTTGCCGCCGCGCCCGCGCCCACCCGCGCGCCGGCCAGGTCCGCGGCGACGGCCGGCGGTGATCAGGGTTGGGAGACCTTCTGAGCGGGCTCGGGTTCACGTGTACATGGGCGGCGGCGCTGTCGCGCGTTAGGTGATTGAACACGCGCCGTTCGTTGCAACATCCGTTCCTGTCCGCTCGCTGGCTGTCCGGCATCCGCGTCGTACGAACGACGATAGCTTCGCGAAAAGCCGCACCTGGGGACCCAGGTGCGGCTTTTTTTCGGCTCGCGCAAGAAATAACGTTTGCGCGCTGCGTGGCTTTCACCGGCGCGTGTCGCGATCCGGTACATTGACGGGCACGGCCCCGATCCGCGTGCGCGGCGCGCGGCTGCCCGCACCTTCAACAGGTGGTTCCCACTTATTGCTACGTCCTGCGAACCTGCCATGCGCCAGCCACAAAGAACCGACATGACGCGTTACGATCTTGCGCAACACCTCGTCGAGGCACGCCGGCAGCACCTGCCGATCGACGCGCCCGCCCCCGACAGCCTGCCGCCCGACGCGGCGACCGCCTACGCGATCCAGCAGGCGGTGATCGCGGGGCTGGGCGAATCGACCGGCGCGTGGAAGATCGGCGCGAAGTCCCCGGGCGGCGCCGCGTCGGGCGCGCCGATTCCGGCCTCGCTGGTGGTGCCGTCGCCGGCGCGGCTCGCGCATGACGGATTCTTTCGCGTGCTGGTCGAACTGGAGATCGCGTTTCGCTTCGACGTGACGATCGAGCCGCGCGCTCAGGCCTATGCGCGCGACGAGGTGCTGTCCAGGCTCGGCGCCGTGCTGCCGGCCATCGAGATCGTCGACAGCCGCTTCACCGAGTGGCCGAACGTCGCGCCGCTCGCGCAGCTAGCCGACGCGCAGAACAACGGCGCGCTGATCACTGGCCATCCGGCCGTCTATGCGAGCCTCGCGCGCGGCTTCGACTTCGTGTCGCCGGAACTGGAGCTGAGCTTCAACGGCCGCTCGCTGATACCGGAAGTGACCGGCAATCCGGCCGGCGATCCGCGCGAGCTGCTCGTCTGGTTCGTCAACCATTGCGCGGCGATGGGCATCACGATCGAGCGCGACTGGACCCTGACCACCGGCTCATACGTCGGCGCGCACAAGATCGACGAGCCCGGCATCGTGCGTGGACATATCGATGGGTTGGGTGAAGTGGAAATTGAACTGACCTGATCGATGCTGCGGCGGTTGTAACCGCAAATTACAACGCTTCATCCATTCCAAACGGCTGCCCGCGGGCAGCCGTTTTTATTTTGGCGAATTCGAAACAGTGGCAGTCTTTGAATCGTTAACCTGTTCGAATCCATTTGTTGCAACTTTGCCGCTTCTTTCCGTATACACCTATGAGAGCGGCGCGAGCGGCTGCCGTCATCCAGTCATACGGATCAGGGGTGTGCCTGCTTTTCGTGACGAAGTGTGCGTGCGCAGACAGCCGCATTTTTGTGAAGGGTCGACGGTGCAGGTACGGGATGTGCAATAGCAATGCGACGTCATGGCGCGATGCAGCGGTAAAGCGAAGTCGTGCAGGAGCACTGAATAGCGATCCGGTGCTGAAGAAAGTAACGGTACAGCGGAGCAGCGGATGATTTGATTCGTGGCGGCGCGAGTGAAAAATTGTAGGTGGTCGATTCTTTGTTTCCAAGTGAGGACTGTAGCTTCGCGGTTACGGAGCGATTTTCGCAACGTAGTCCGTGAAAAAAAATTTAAAAGGGTTTAGGATGAATTCGAGCGATGTCGTTTCCGAATAGCGCGCCGCGCACGACATCGCTCCAGACTTCGGCGAGGAGGTAGCATGGATATCTACAGCAGTTTCGCGACCCGCTTCGAGAAAACACGGGAGGATGAACTCTCGCTCGAGGAGTATCTCGCGCTCTGCAAAGACAATCCCGCCGCGTACGCCACTGCAGGCGAACGCATGTTGACGGCAATCGGAGAACCGGAACAGATCGACACTCGCAACGATCCGCGTTTATCGCGTATCTTCGCGAACAAGGTCATCAAGGTATACCCCGCATTCCGTGAGTTCTACGGAATGGAAGAGGTGATCGAGCAGGTGGTCGCCTACTTCCGGCATTCGGCCCAGGGGCTCGAAGAAAAGAAGCAGATACTGTATCTGTTAGGACCGGTCGGCGGCGGTAAGTCGTCGATCGCGGAACGGCTGAAGCAACTGATGGAGCGCGTACCGTTCTATGCGATCAAGGGCTCGCCCGTCAACGAATCGCCGCTCGGTCTGTTCGACTACGAGGAAGACGGTCCGATCCTCGAAGAGCAATATGGCATTCCTCGCCGCTACCTGCGAGGCATCCTGAGTCCGTGGGCGGTCAAGCGCCTGCACGAGTACAACGGCGACATCCGCAAGTTCCGCGTGGTGCGCCGCTATCCGTCGATCCTTCGTCAGATCGCTATCTCGAAGACTGAACCGGGCGACGAGAACAATCAGGACATTTCGTCGTTGGTCGGCAAGGTCGACATCCGCAAGCTCGAACAGTACGCGCAGGACGACGCCGACGCGTACAGCTACTCGGGCGGCCTGTGCCTCGCCAATCAGGGCCTGCTCGAGTTCGTCGAAATGTTCAAGGCGCCGATCAAGGTGTTGCACCCGCTGCTCACCGCGACCCAGGAGGGCAACTTCAAGGGTACGGAAGGCTTCGGCGCGATCCCGTTCGACGGCATCATCCTCGCTCACTCGAACGAGTCGGAGTGGAAGGCGTTCCGCAACAACCGTAACAACGAAGCGCTGCTCGACCGGATCTTCGTCGTCAAGGTGCCGTACTGCCTGCGCTATAGCGAAGAGGTCAAGATCTACGAGAAGCTGCTGCGCAACTCGTCGCTGGCCAACGCGGTCTGCGCGCCTGGCACGCTGAAGATGATGGCGCAGATGTCCGTGCTCACGCGTTTGCAGGAGCCGGAAAACTCGAGCCTGTTCTCGAAGATGCAGGTCTACGACGGCGAGAATCTGAAGGACACGGACCCGAAGGCGAAGTCGTACCAGGAGTACCGCGACTTCGCGGGCGTCGACGAAGGCATGACCGGGGTGTCGACCCGCTTCGCGTTCAAGATTCTGTCGCGCGTGTTCAACTTCGACTCGACCGAGGTCGCGGCCAATCCGGTGCATCTGATGTACGTGCTCGAACAGCAGATCGAACGCGAGCAGTTCCCGCCGGAAACCGAGCAGAAGTATCTTTCCTTCATCAAGGACGTGCTCGCGTCGCGCTATGCGGAGTTCATCGGCAAGGAGATTCAGACCGCGTATCTGGAGTCGTACTCCGAGTATGGTCAAAACATCTTCGACCGCTACGTCACGTATGCGGACTTCTGGATCCAGGATCAGGAGTTCCGCGACCACGACACCGGCGAGAGCTTCGACCGTGCCGCGTTGAACGCCGAGCTGGAGAAGATCGAGAAGCCGGCGGGCATCAGCAACCCGAAGGACTTCCGCAACGAGATCGTGAACTTCGTGCTGCGCGCGCGGGCTGCGAATGCGGGCAAGAACCCCGCGTGGATCAGCTACGAGAAGCTGCGCGTCGTGATCGAAAAGAAGATGTTCTCGAATACGGAAGAACTGTTGCCGGTGATCTCGTTTAACGCGAAGGGCTCGGCCGAAGAGCAGCGCAAGCACGAAGACTTCGTCAATCGCATGGTGGCGAAGGGCTATACGCCGAAACAGGTGCGCTTGTTGTGCGACTGGTATCTGCGCGTGCGCAAGTCATCGTGATGCGCGCATGATACTCATGATGTGCCGCCCGTACGGTTCGACCGTACGGGCAACCGGCGAGGCGCAAGCCGCATAGCATGCACTGCGCGGCGGGCGTCTCGCGCACCGGAAATATTAGTGCGGCCGCAGAGCAAACGCGGTTGCACGGACGGGAGACCGGGCGTGCTTCATCAAATCATCGACCGCAGGTTGGCAGGCAAGAACAAGAGTATTGCGAATCGCGAGCGTTTTTTGCGCCGCGTCAAGAACTATATCCGTCGCGCCGTTTCGGAAGCGGTGCGCGACCGCAGCATCAAAGATATCCAGAACACCCAGAGCATCACCATTCCGCGCAAGGACATCGCGGAGCCGTCGTTCCGTCACGGACCGGGCGGCCGGCGCGAGATGGTGCATCCCGGCAACTCGGACTACATCCGCGGCGACAAGATCCAGCGCCCGCAAGGCGGTGGTGGTGGCGGCGGAGGCAGTCAGGCCAGCAACGAGGGCGAGGGTCAGGACGACTTCGTGTTCGAGCTGAGCCGCGAAGAGTTCATGCAGTATTTCTTCGACGACCTCGAACTGCCGCGTCTCGTCAAAACCCATCTGATGGCCGTGCCGACGTGGAAAAGCATCCGCGCGGGCTGGGCCGCGGAGGGTACGCCGAACAACATCGACGTGGTGCGCTCGCTGCGCAGCGCGCTCGGCCGGCGCATCGCGCTCGGCGCGCCGCTCGTCAACCAGTTGCACGAAATGGAGCGGCAGCTCGAAGAGCTGAAGGCCGATCCCGCCGATCGCCGCGAAGAGATCAAGCTGCTCGAAGACGACATCCACCATCTGAAAGGACGCATCTGGCGGATTCCGTTCATCGATCCGTTCGATCTGCGCTACGTGAATCGCGTGAAGCAACCCACGCCGTCGAGTCAGGCAGTGATGTTCTGCCTGATGGACGTGTCCGGCTCGATGGACGAGCAGCGCAAGGATCTCGCGAAGCGCTTTTTCATCCTGCTGTACCTGTTTCTTAAGCGTAACTACGAGCGCATCGAAGTGGTGTTCATTCGCCACCACACGCGCGCCGAGGAAGTCGACGAAGATACGTTCTTCCACTCGACCGAAAGCGGTGGCACGGTGGTGTCGAGCGCGCTCGAACTGATGCGCAAGGTGATGGACGAACGCTACTCGCCAACTGAATGGAACATTTACGGGGCGCAGGCTTCCGACGGCGACAATTGGACCGACGATTCGCCGAAGTGCCGCAAGATACTCTCGGATGACATCCTGCAGAAGGTGCGGTATTTTGCGTATATTCAGGTGACGCCCGAAGAGCAGAATCTGTGGCTCGAATACGCGCAACTGGCGCTATCGCAACCGCATATGGCGATGAAGAAGGTCGAAACCGCGGCCGATATCTATCCGGTGTTTCGCGAGCTGTTCGAGAAGCAGGCGGCGACTTCGTGATGGAACGCTGATTGCGCTCCGCATCTGGATCACGACGCGTGCGGCGATGAATCGTACGACTTGGGGCAAGCCGTCGTACGACTGCGCCGCAGCGCAACAAAGGCGTGCCGCAGCAACTGTCGGGGCATGCCGAGGCAGGAGCGGCTAGCACGGCAGCCGCTCGCGCCGGAGCAGTCCGCAATGCTGCAGCACGGGACACACCGGAACGCCCATCGAGGGGCAAAGGGAAGTCCGTATGAACGTAGCCGATAGACGGCCTCTGCCGTGCCCGTCCGACTGGACCTTCGAATTGATCGAAGAGTACGACTCGCATATTGCCCGTGTTGCGGAGCAATACGAGCTCGACGTGTATCCGATCCAGCTCGAACTCATCAGCGCTGAACAAATGATGGACGCCTACGCGTCCGTCGGCATGCCGGTGAACTACCGTCACTGGTCGTTCGGCAAACACTTTCTTTCTACCGAAAAAAGCTATCGTCGCGGCCAGATGGGGCTCGCGTACGAAATCGTCATCAATTCGAACCCCTGCATCGCGTATCTGATGGAAGAGAACACGATGACGATGCAGGCGCTCGTGATCGCGCATGCGGCGTACGGTCACAACTCGTTCTTCAAGGGCAACTATCTGTTCCGCTTGTGGACGGACGCGCACGCGATCATCGACTACCTCGTCTACGCGAAGAACTACATCGCGGAATGCGAGGAGCGCTATGGGCTCGATCGCGTCGAGGAATTGCTCGATTCGTGCCACGCGCTAATGAATTACGGCGTGGACCGCTACAAGCGCCCGCAGAAGCTGTCGCTCGAGAAGGAGTTCGCCGCGCGGCGCGAGCGCGAGGCGTATCTGCAGTCGCAGGTCAACGAATTGTGGCGCACGCTGCCCACGCGCCATACGCCGCTGCCCGAAGAGGTCGAGGAGCGCTATCCGCCCGAGCCGCAGGAAAACCTGCTGTATTTCGCGGAGAAAAACGCGCCGCTGCTCGAGCCGTGGGAGCGCGAGGTGATCCGCATCGTGCGCAAGATCGGTCAGTATTTCTATCCGCAGCGGCAGACCCAGGTGATGAACGAAGGCTGGGCGACGTTCTGGCACTACACGCTGCTAAACACGATGTACAACCAGGGCAAGCTGGAAGACGGCTTCATGATGGAGTTCCTCCACTCGCACAGCAACGTCGTCTATCAGCCGCCGGTCACGAAGCCGTATTACAGCGGCATCAATCCGTATGCGCTCGGCTTTTCGATGATGAGCGACATCCGCCGCATCTGCGAAGCGCCGACCGACGAAGACCGCAAGTGGTTTCCTGATCTGGCAGGCAGTCCCTGGCTGCCCTCGATGCACTACGCGATGCGCAACTTCAAGGACGAGAGCTTCGTCGCGCAGTACCTGTCGCCGCATCTGATCCGCGAAATGCGCCTGTTTTCGGTGCTCGACGACGACATGCGCGACGCGCTGGAGGTGTCGGCGATTCACGACGACAGCGGCTACCAGTACGTGCGCCAGGCGCTGTCGCGGCAGTACGACATGCATCACCGCGAGCCGAACATTCAGGTATGGGCCGTCAATACGCGTGGCGATCGCAGCCTGACGTTGCGGCATTTCATGAGCGACAACCGGCACCTGTCGTCGGATAGCGACGAAGTGCTCAAGCACATGGCGCGCTTGTGGCAATTCGATGTGTACCTCGAAAGCGTCGACGAAAACGGTACCGTCAGAAAGCGCTACGAGTGCCGGTACGTGCCGCCGTCCGTGAGAATCTGACGTCTCGGTCCGAGCGCGGCGACGGTTCGAAACCTTGCCCGGGCGGTCCGCGTCGATTACCCGAAGCCCCCGCAGCCTCGCGGCTGGCGGGGCTTCGTTTTCGTTGCAGTTCTAAATTCGCAGCCGGCCCGTACCCAGGGCTTTCCTGCAGTTCCGCAGACAAAACCCCATCTGAACTTTTCACTTATGTAAAATTCGCCGCGCGCGCGTGTGCGGTTGTCCGCGACGCGCATGAAGGCGGCGTCACGAGCGTCATCCTCGTTTAGAGAAAAAAGGACCGACATCAGCATGAACGATCTAACCGACCAACCCGTCGTCGCACAAGCGGACGACACCCGGCGCCGCATCTTCGCGATCGTCGGCGCTTCATCGGGCAATCTTGTCGAATGGTTCGACTTCTACGTGTATTCGTTCACGGCGCTGTATTTCGCGCCGTCGTTCTTTCCTAGCGGCAACACCACCACGCAGTTGCTCAACACGGCCGGGGTGTTCGCCGCCGGCTTCCTGATGCGCCCGATCGGCGGCTGGTTCTTCGGCCGGCTCGCCGACAAGCGCGGCCGCCGCACCGCGATGATGGTGTCGGTCTTCATGATGTGCGGCGGCTCGCTCGTGATCGCGATGCTGCCCACGTACGCGCAGATCGGCGCGCTCGCGCCGGCGCTGCTGCTGATCGCGCGGCTGTTCCAGGGCCTGTCGGTGGGCGGCGAATACGGCACCAGCGCGACCTATATGAGCGAAGTCGCATTGAAGGGCCGGCGTGGCTTCTTCGCGTCGTTCCAGTATGTGACGCTGATCGGCGGTCAGCTGTTCGCGCTGCTCGTACTGGTGGTCCTGCAGCAGTTGCTGACGACCGACGAACTGAAGGCGTGGGGCTGGCGCGTGCCGTTTGCAATCGGTGCGATTTCTGCGCTGGTCTCGCTCTATCTGCGTAAATCGCTCGACGAAACCACCACCGCCGCGACCCGTCAGCGCAAGGAGGCGGGTACGCTGCGCGGCTTGTGGGAGCACAAGGCCGCGTTCATGACGGTGCTCGGCTTCACGGCCGGCGGCTCGCTGATCTTCTATACGTTCACCACGTATATGCAGAAATACCTGGTCAACACGGCCGGCATGCACGCGAAGACCGCGAGCTCGGTGATGACCGCCGCGCTGTTCGTCTACATGCTGATGCAGCCGGCGTTCGGCGCGCTGTCCGACAGGATCGGCCGACGCAATTCGATGCTGTGCTTCGGCTTGTTCGCGACGCTCGGCACGGTGCCGCTGCTGCATGCGCTGAAGGACGTGACGAGTCCGGTCGCGGCGTTCGCGCTCGTCGTCGTCGCGCTGGCGATCGTCAGCTTCTATACGTCGATCAGCGGCCTGATCAAGGCGGAAATGTTCCCACCACAAGTGCGTGCGCTCGGCGTGGGGCTGTCGTATGCGGTCGCCAATGCGATCTTCGGCGGCTCGGCAGAATATGTCGCGCTGTGGCTGAAATCGGCCGGCGTCGAGACGATGTTCTTCTGGTATGTAACGGCGCTGTGCGCACTCGCGGGTATCGTGTCGCTGCGCATGCGTGATCCATCGACGGAAGGGTATCTGCGGCACGAGCCGTGAGCCGCTAGCCCGGCACGGCGAAACGCCGTGCCGCGATGAAGCATTCGAGCGGCGGTCCGGGGGCAACCGGACCGCCGTTTTTCATCGCATCGACGTTCGCGCGCCACTACGCGAACGGGCAGCAGCGCGCTCCGCTCAACTGACGACGATCCGTGTCCCCCACGCATGCAGCAGGTCGCGCAAGCTCTCGGCCTGTTCCATCCTCGCGCCGCTGCGCAGATGAATCTGTACCGCACGCCCCGCGATGCCGTCGATCGGTTGGGCAAACCATAGCTCGACCGCGAGGCCGAGTCCTTCGGGTTGATCTTCGACGACCGGTTCGATCACGCGCGGTCTGAAACACGCATTGTCTGACATGGCGAAGCACCTCTGCGATGACGGGTCGTGCCCATCGTAATCAGCGGCGCGCTCGGCACCAAGTAACGAATACGCGTTTGCTAAGCAGGGAATGCTTAGCAGAAAATCGGCTTGCGCTCGCGCTCCGTCCGGTTCGCGACGCGCTTCTCGCTGCTCACACCGGCTTCGAGCGGTCGCCGACGAATTCATCGACCAGCTTGTCGACAAACTCTTCGACCCTCGCGGCCTCATGCGCGGCGACCGTCGCCATCGACGGGGCCGCCCCGCGGGCGGCAGCATCGGCCGCCGCGCTCGCCGTCGGCAGACGTGCGCGCCAGGCCGCGCGCGCCAGCATCAGCAGGTGGTAGTAAAGCCGCGCGCTAAAGCCGTAGTCGTAGGCGAACAGATGCGTGCGCGCGATCCGCCAGCCCGCGCGCGCGTCGCCGTTTCTCGCGTGAATCGACACGACGATCGGTACGAGCCGCCGCAGCGCCAGCCGCCGCGACGCTTCGAGCCGCGCCGGCAGTCGCAGCGACTTCACGAACCCATAGGCGCTCAACGGCGCTGCCGTGTTCGTGCCGCGCGTGCTGTGCGAGATCGACGTCGCGGTCTTCCGATACACCGACACGTAGTCGTGCAGATAAAACACCTCGCGCGCGGCAAGGCATAGCTCGGTGCCGAACACGTAGTCGCAGCAGACGCCGTACCGATCGTCGTAGCCGATCCGCTTCACGAGCTGCGCGTCGGCCATCCAGCCATTGTTCGGAAACATCTGGATCAGGCCGGTGCGGCCCGCGAGCGGCTGCAGCCCCTCATTGGCCTGGCTGCGCCGGAACGCCGCGTTCAGGCGCTCGCTCGCGGCGAGGTCGATCGCGCCGTCGTGATCCGCTTCGTACTGGGCGCCGAATGCCGCATCGAGCCCCGGATAGCGCTGCCAAAGCGACACGAGTTTGCCGACGGCGTCGCTCGTCAGCAGATCGTCGTCGTGGATCAACAGGATCTTGTCGCCGCGCGCCCGCTCGAACAGGCTCGACACATTGCGCGCCTGGCCAAGCGGCCGCTCGTGCTTCTCGTAGTGCACGCGCGGCTCGTCGCGGTAACGCTGCAAGATCAGTTGCCGTGAGCGGGAGTCCGTCGAATCATCGCCGATCAAGATTTCCACATGCGGATAGCTTTGCGCGAGGCACGAGTCGACGCACTCGACGAGCAGTTCGGGACGATTGCAGGTCGGCACACAGATGGACACTTGGGCGATGGCCGCACGGACGAGGAGAGTACTGGACGCGTTGGACATGAATGACGCCTTTTAACGATCGGAAGCGGCATGAATTGGCGCAAAGCGGAGCGGCCGGTTCGGATGGCGCACACTTCGCTGCTAGCAGCAAAATAGTCCAAGGCGCTGAAAAAATATTCGGTAAAAATGAGGAAGAAATGTTTGCTTACAGAAAGGCACTGGAAGGCAAAAGTGATGCGGCCTGAATGCATGAAGCAGTCAGGCCGCCGTGGTACGGGGGTTTTTTCAACCGACCGACGGTTCGTCGTCGCCGCGCTGTTTGCCCGGACGGTCGGCCGGGGACTGCTTGTGGCCCTCGCCGTGGCGCTCGGGCATCTTGCTCTTCGCATTGTCGCTATGCACGGCGTGGTGCGGATGCGCTAAATCCTCGGTCTGGGTGCCGGCCTCGCTTTTCGTTTCGTTTTCGCCCGGGTTTTTGGTTTCGCCTTGGGGTTTTTCCGTCGTCTTGCTCATCGCTGCTCTCCTGGAGGGAAGACAAAGCTCCGATAGCAAGACGCGGACCCCGGCGGGCGGCAAACAGCAGCCCTGCGCTCAGGCGGCCGGGTGGCGCGGCTTGGGCCGGTCAGCGAGATGATGAAGTCGAGAAATGCGCGCACTTTGGCCGGCGGGTGGTGCCGCGACGGATACAGCGCATACAGCGGGTACACCTCGTCGCCCCAATCCGCAAAGAGCTCGATCAGTTTGCCGCTCGCGAGCAGCGACTCCGCGCCGAGCGCGAGAATCTGCGCGATCCCTTGGCCCGCCACGCATACGCTATGCAGCGTGCCGACGTCGTTGACGGTCAGCCGCCCCTGCGGTCGTACCCTGCGCGCCGGCCTTCGTCGGTCAGCGTAACCGAGCGGGTGGTGCGGTCGAACAGGCGAATGCCGAGGCGTGCTTCGAGCCGGGCAACCGAGCGGCTTACGCCCGATTGCGACATGTCGAGCGCTTCGCCCGCGGCCTCGAAACTGCCGCAATCGACGATCGCCGTCAGCACGCCGATGCCGTTCAGCACGCGCTCATCGAATGGCATCGGGGGTACCTGCCGGGTAGCCATGGATGCCAGACATGCTAACGCGAAGACCTTTCGAATTCATGCGTCGACACGCGAGCAAACGCGTCGCGGCTCAACGCCCCGCGCTCTGCGCAGCCTGGCCGCGAATCACGCGCGTACCGGATGGGGCGTCGAGATGACGGAAGATCCACGCGGACACCAGCGTGATCACGCCGACGCACACGAACGCGAGCCGGAAGCCGAGTTCCGCAGAGCCCCATTGATCCGCGAACAGATTGACGAGCCCGCCGCCGATCGACACGCCGAGCCCGATCGCCAGCATCTGCACCATCGAGAACAGGCTATTGCCCATGCCCGCGTCTTCGTGCGACAGGTCCTTCAGCGTGACGCTATTCATCGCCGCGTACTGCATCGAGTTGGCCGCGCCGAACACCGCGAGAATCGCGATTTCGACCACGAGCGGTGTGCCGCGCGAAATCAGCGAGAACGCGACGATCGCCGAGCCGACGATGATCGTGTTGACCAGCAGGAACGTGTCGTAGCCGTAGCGGCGCACGAGCGGCGCGATCCAGCGTTTCGCGAGCGTGCCGGCGAGCGCGGCGGGCAGCATCATCAGCCCGGAGTGCAGCGGCGAGTAGCCGAGCTGCAACTGCAGCAGGAGCGGCACGAGGAACGGCACCGCGCTCGACCCGACCCGGCATACGAGGTTGCCGATCAGGCCGACGCTGAAATTCGGCTCGCCGAACAGCGACAGCTTGAACAGCGGATTGCGGCGGTTTTTCGCGTACGGAATGTAGGCGAGCGCGCAGGCGACAGCCAACGCGAACAGCCCCGCCGACCACGCCGCGCGATGCGACGGGACCGGCGCGTCGATCGCGAGCGAAAACGCGATCATGCACAGCGACAGCAGCGCGCAGCCGATCACATCGAAGGGCGGCGCCTGCGTCTCGTCATGCGACGGCAGAAAGCGGTGCACCGCGTACAGGCCGAGCGCGCCGATCGGCACGTTGATCAGAAAGATCCAGTGCCATGTGATCGCCTGCACGAACCAGCCGCCGAGCGTCGGCCCGGCGATCGGCCCGAGCTGGCCCGCGATCGAAATGAACGCGAGCGCCGATACATATTGCTCGCCCGACACGCTGCGCAGCACCGCGAGACGTCCGATCGGCAGCAGCATCGAGCCGCCGAGGCCTTGCAGCACCCGCGCCATCACGAGCTCGCCGAGCGTGTGCGCGCTCGCGCAGCAGATCGAGCCGAGCACGAACACGAGAATCGCGGCGAAATAGACGCGGCGGGTGCCGAAGCGGTCGGCAAGCCAGCCGGAGGCGGGCGTCAGCATCGCCATCGTCAGCGTGTAGGCGACGACGACCGGTTGCATCGCGAGCGGCGCGACGTGCAGGCTGTTCGCGATCGACGGCAGCGCGGTGTTGACGATCGTCGTATCGAGCGACTGCATGAAGAAGCCGGCGGCGACGATCCACAGTAGGGCGGTTTGAGACGAATGCTTGGTCATGGTTTCGACAGCGGGCGCGGCGGCAAAGCGCCACCAGAGCGGGGGCAGGCGGAATTCCGTCATCTTATTGACATCCCCGTCAATCGGGAACCCCACTAAGCTCGCTGACTGTTATCGACAATGCCGATAAGCAGCGCGACAATCACGCATGCTCAATCCCATCTGGCTGAAGACCTTCTCGACCGTCGCAGCCTGCCATAGCTTCACCGAGGCGGGGCGGCGGCTCGACCTGACGCAGTCGAGCGTCAGCGAACATATCCGGCGCCTCGAACAGAGCGTGGGCCGGCGCCTGTTCGTGCGCGACACCCATTCGCTCGCGATGACGCCCGACGGCGAAGCGATGCTCGCGCATGCAAGCGTGATCCTGCAGGCGTTATCGCGCGCGGAGTCGCAATTTCGCGCGCCGCGTCTGAAGGGGCGCGTGCGGCTCGGCTCGTCGGACGACATCGCGCTCGGCCCGCTGCCCACCGTGCTGGCGGCGTTTCGCAACGCGCATCCCGACGTCGAGCTCGAAATCACGATCGGCATGACCGGCAGGCTCTACGAGCTGCTCGACGCGGGCGCGATCGATCTGCTGGTCGGCAAGCGCCGGCTCGGCGACCGGCGCGGCGTGCCGCTTTTCACCGGGCGGCTCGAATGGCTCGCGCGAACCGGCACGCTCGTCGATCTGAGCCAGCCGTTGCCGCTAATTCTGGTCGCCGAGCCGAGCGTGACGCGCGCGGTCGTGCTCGATGCGCTCGCCGAAGCCGGCGCGAGCTGGCAGATCGTCTGCACGAGCAGCAGTCATTCCGGCTGTATCGCGGCTGCGCGCGGCGGACTCGGCATCACCGTGCGGCCGCAGTATCTGGCCGCACGCGGGCTCGCGCCGCCGTTGAATGCGGCCGGGTTGCCGACGTTGCCGTCGGTGGAATTCATTGCGCTGGCGGCGAAGCGCTTGAGCCGCCCGGCCGGCACGCTGCTGCAGTTGCTGCATGACAGCGATCTGCGCGGGTCGTGGATCGGCGAGTGAGGCGGGCAGTGCATCACCTCATGCCGCCGCTTATGCCGCCACTCATTCACCGCTCAGGCCGGCATCTTCCGGAACGAAATCGCGAAGCGGTTCCAGGCATTGATCGCCGAGATGAGCAGTGTCAAGTCGACCAGTTCCTCGTCGCTGAAGTGCGGGCGCACCGCCTGCCATACCGCGTCGGGCACGTGATCGTGCGACACCAGCGTCACCGCTTCGGTCCACTCGAGCGCCGCGCGTTCGCGGTCCGTGAAGAACGGCGTTTCGCGCCACACGACGACGGTCGCGAGACGCCGCTCGGTTTCGCCGCCCTTGCGCGCGTCGCTCGTATGCATGTCGACGCAATACGCGCAGCCGTTGATCTGCGACGCGCGCAGCCGCACCAGTTCGGTCAGCGATTTTTCGAGCGCCGACTTGCCGATGCGCTCTTCGACGCCGAGCAGCGCTTTGATCGCGGCGGGGTTGGCTTTGTAGAAGTCGAGACGTTGTTCCATGATGGGCTCCTGGGCGGATGGGACGCTGCGATGGATTGGACAGGTGTTAGCTTAGTCCGTCATCTGGATCATCAAAATGGCCGATTCCAGATATTTTCAGGTAGCCACTTTGGGGCGTTGAGCGGGTCCGCATAGCATCCTTACCGCCGACGATGGCATCGTTGCCGCGTGCGGGCCGATTCGGTAAGGTAAGTTATCGACGCTTGCTTTGCGCGTTTCACCGTGACCTGGAGACCTGCCTCATGACCGTTGCCGCCGACCCGTCCCCTGTGTCCACCTCGCCGATCCGCACCGATGTCCTGATCGTCGGCGCCGGTCCCGTGGGTCTGTTCGCGGCATTCGAGGCCGGTGTGATCGGCCTCACCTGCCAGATCGTCGACATACTCGGAAGGGTCGGGGGCCAGTGCATCGAGCTGTATCCCGACAAGCCGATCTACGATATTCCCGCGATTCCGTCGTGCACTTCGCGCGAACTGGTCGAGCGACTGGTCGCGCAATGCAAGCCGTTCGATGTGCCGATTCATCTCGAACAGCGCGTCGATACGGTCGAGCAACGCGACGACGGCCGCTGGACCGTGCGCACCCAGCGCGGGCTCGTGTTCGACGTCGCGGCGATCCTGCTCGCCGCCGGCAATGGCGCGTTCGTCCCGCAAAAGCTCGGGCTTCCCGAGGCCGTGCCGCTGGAAAAGCGCTATGTGCACTACAGCGTGGCACGCCTCGCCGATTTCGCCGACAAGAACGTGGTCGTCGCGGGCGGCGGCGATTCGGCGCTCGACTGGGCGCTGGCATTGCGCAAGGTCTCGCGGCGGGTGACCCTCGTGCATCGGCGCGCCGGCTTCAGCGCGGCCGATTCGAGCGTCGAGCTGATGCGGCGCGCGGTCGAGGCGGGTGAGATGGACTTCATCATCGGCGCGATCGCGGCGCTCGAGGTGGAAGACGGCGCGCTGCGTTCGCTGACGCTGCGGCAGATCCATGGCGAGACCCAGCTCGAAGCCGAACACCTGATCGCGCTGTATGGACTCGTCGCGGATCTCGGCCCGATCGCGCAGTGGGGACTGAAGATTCACGGCGGGCGTATCGATGTCGATACCTCGAACTACGAAAGCTCGCGGCCGGGCATCTTCGCCGTTGGCGACATCGCGAACTATCCGAACAAGCAGAAGCTGATCCTGTCAGGCTTTCACGAGGCGTCGCTCGCGCTGCGCAAGGCGTATGCATACGCGTATCCCGACAAGAAACGCGTGCATGTCCATTCGAGCTACGACACGAAGCTCGCGGAAAAGATCGGCGCGGCCGGTTGACGGCGTGCGCGCAAACGCAGCGATGTCGAGCCGGACCGGCCATTGGCATCATTTTCCAGCGGGCTGACTCGCGGCGGCCGCGGCGCTCGCGGCCTTCTCTTTCTTCTTCGCCTCATGGTGGCCGATCGCGCAGCCCGCGGCCGCACCCGCCGTCCCATGATGTCCGGCAACGTGGCCGGTCACCCCGCCCACGACCGCGCCTTTGGCGCAGCCTTCCGCCCGCGCGACGGTGGAGGCGAAGCTCAATGCCGCGGCGAGGGCACACGGGGCCGCGAAGTTCATGGCGAAAGTCGTGAATACGTTTTTCAATTGACACTCCTGTTTTTGCTATCGAAGGGTGAAACCGAAAGCCGAAACCGCCGAGCGGCGACGCTTTCAGTGATGACCGGCTAGCAATCGCGGGGCCCGCCGTTATAAGCTTTGCGCCTGATGAGCCGGCGCCCGAGCGCTCTTCGCGAGGTATCCCGGCCCATGCGTGGGCCGCGCAACCGTTTGCACGAAGGCTTTGGCGCCGGCCAGGCGCGAGATTTGCTCAACACAACAATTCCAATTACGTGTCCGCCATGACCCAGCTTGATGCTTCTACTCTCCGCGTCCACGGCGAGCCCGCTCGAGTGCAGGCCGAGGCCGCGCCGTCGGCGCTCGTCGGCGTCGATTATTGGTCGCTCGTGCAGGCGATCTCGGACTACGCGATTTTTCTGCTCGACGCGAAAGGCCACGTCGTGAGCTGGAATGCCGGCGCGCAGAAGCTGAAGGGCTACACGGAAAACGAGATCGTCGGCCAGCATTTTTCGCGCTTCTACACCGAGGAAGCCGTCGCGCGCGGCTGGCCAGGCTACGAGCTGGAGCAGGCGGCGCTCACCGGCCGCTTCGAGAACGAGGACTGGCGCGTGCGCAAGGACGGCACGACGTTCTGGTCGAACGTCGTGATCACCGCGATACGCAACGGGCAGGGCGAGGTCACCGGCTTCGCGAAGATCACGCGCGATCTGAGCGCGCAGCGCGAATATCTCGAAGCGCTGCGCCAGAGCGAGGAGCGCTTCCGTCTGCTCGTCGATAGCGTGAAGGACTATGCGATCTTCATGCTCGATCCGCAAGGCTTCGTCGTCAGCTGGAACTCGGGCGCCGCGCGCATCAAGGGCTATACGCACGATGAAATCGTCGGTCGGCACTTCTCGCAGTTCTATGTTCCCGAGGAGGCCGCGGCCGGCAAGCCCGCGCGCGAGCTCGCGATCGCGCGGCAGATCGGCGCCGTCGAAGACGAAGGCTGGCGCGTGCGCAAGGACGGCTCGACGTTCTGGGCCAACGTGATCATCACGGCCGTCTATGACGAATCCCGACGCTTGCGCGGCTTCGCCAAGGTCACGCGCGATCTGACCGAGCGGCGCCGGCGCGAGGAGCTCGAGCGCTCCGGTGAGCGCATGCGCGAATTTCTCGCGACGCTTGCGCACGAACTGCGTAATCCGCTTGCGCCGGTGCGCAACGCGGTCGGCACGATGCAGATGGAAGCCAATCTGAGCCCGGTGGTCGCGCGTGCGCGCGATCTGATCGATCGCCAGGTCACGCACCTGACGCGACTCGTCGACGATCTGCTCGATATCGGCCGCATCATGTCCGACAAGGTCGAACTGCGGATTGCGCGCGTCGACCTCACCGAGCTCGTCACGCGCGCGATCGAAGCGGCGCGGCCGTTCACCGACTCGCGCGAGCAGCGCGTGGTCGCGCAGGTCACCGACGCCCCCGTGAGCATTCGCGGCGACATGACGCGGCTCGTGCAGGTGCTGCAAAACCTGCTGCACAACGCGTCGAAATTTTCCCCGCACGGCAGCGTGATAGAGATGCGTGGACGGGTCGACTTTCGCATGGCGGTGCTCGAAGTGCGCGACGCCGGCTGCGGTATTCCGGTGCGCTCGCTCGACAAGATCTTCGAGCTATTTGCGCAGGAGAAGGAAGGGCAAAGTTTCGGCGAAGGCGGTCTTGGGATCGGCCTGACGCTGTGCAAGTCGCTCGTCGAGATGCATGGTGGCAGCATCGTCGCGAGCAGCGAAGGACCGGGGCTCGGCAGCACGTTCACGCTGAGTCTGCCGCTCTCCGCGCAGTCCGACACCGCGGAGAGCGGCGCGATCAGTGCCGCGCCCCACGTGCAGCCGCTGCGGATTCTGCTAATCGACGACAATCGCGATTCGGCCGACAGCCTCGCGATGCTGCTCGAACTGAAGGGCCATGAGGTGCGTATCGCCTACGAGGGCGAGCAGGCGCTGCAGGTCGCGCCGCGCTTCTCGCCGCATCTCGCGCTGATCGATCTCGCGATGCCGAAGATGGATGGCTATGCGACGCTCGCGGCGTTGCGCGCGCTGCCCGAGATGGCTCGCACGATGTACGCGGCGATGACGGGCTTCGGTCATGCGAGCGATCTCGATCGCACTCGCAACGCGGGTTTCCATGCGCACCTGGTGAAGCCGGTCGAGATGGCGGTCCTCGACGCATTGCTCACGAAGGCGGATGGACGATTGAGCGGAAGCGGGGGGACGTAGGCGCTTTTTCGCTGCGCGGCCGCCTCGTCAGCCGGGGCATGACGTTTGCTCCGACTCTGCATACGTTCCGGTCCGCCGCCGCTCGGCGGGCCGCGGATCGAAACGGTGCAGGGAGGCACGATGCTCGATACGCGCGACCACGCGGCCAGCTTCAACGCCCAGTCACGGCAGATCTCGAATCAACACGGCGGCCGCGCACCGCCGCTCGACAAGTTCCTGCGCGACGCGCGCTTCGATGCGAACGATCCCGCTGCTCTCGGAGCACTGCTCGCTGATCTGATCGAGCGCGGCTACGATCGCGCGCCGAGCTTGCCGTTGCCCGGGCATGGCGAGACGCTGGTGCGCTGGCGCGCGCTGGCCGCCGTTGCTGCGTGCGACCTCGGTCTCGTCAAACTGTTCGAAGGCCATACCGATGCGCTCGCGATTCTCGCCGAGCTGAACGGTCCGCTGCCGCCGCCGGCAAGCCGCTGGGGCGTGTGGGCCGCCGAAGCACCGGACGCGCGAGTGCGCGCGGTCAATCAAGGAATCCAGAACGTTTCCGGCGAGGGCGCTCAGGTGCGCCTGTCCGGTACCAAAGCCTGGTGCTCCGGGGCGCAGGCGCTCACCCATGCGCTCGTGACCGCATGGCGCGATGACGAGCCGGTGCTCGCGGCCGTCGCGCTGGACCAGAGCTCGATCTCGATCGACACATCGAAGTGGCAGGCCGTCGGCATGCGGGCAACCGCGAGCGCCGATGTCACGTTCAACGACAGCGTGGCGACGCTCGTCGGCGCGCCGCACGAATATCTGCGGCGCGCGGGCTTCTGGCATGGCGGCGCCGGTATCGCCGCGTGCTGGTACGGCGCAGCCGCGCAGATCGGCCGCACGCTGCGCGACGCGTGCGCGCGGCGCGCGGATGCGCATCGGCTGGCTCATCTCGGCGCGACCGATGTCGCGTTGCGGTCGGCCGCCGCGGTATTGCGTGAAACCGCCGCGTGGATCGACGCGCGACCTTCGGATGATGCGCAGACGCGCGTGTTGCGCGCGCGTCTGGCCGTCGAGCAGGCCGCGAGCGCCGTCATCGATCATGCGACGCGCGCGCTCGGCGCGGGTCCGTTGTGCCGCGACGCGCGCTTCGCCCGAGCGCTCGCCGACCTGCCGGTGTTTCTGCGGCAAAGCCACGCGGAATGCGATCTCGCCGCGCTTGGCGAACGGCTCGTTGCGTGCGCTGACACGACCGCAGTGCCGGCATCGGATCACGCGTCGTCGCAAACACTCACGTCCTGGACGCTATGACTTTTACTCCCCAGCCTTCGGAGGATCGCTGCGATGAGCTCGCCGATGCCGTACTTCGATGAACTTTACCGACGCAGCGACGATCCGTGGCGTTTGCGCGAAGGCTGGTATGAACGCCGCAAGCGTTCGCTGACGCTCGCGCTGCTGCCGCGGCCGCGCTATCGCAACGGCTTCGAACCGGGCTGCGCGAACGGCGAGTTGACGGCCGGGCTCGCGACGCGCTGCGACGCGCTGCTCGCTGCCGATCTACACCCGCGCGCCGTCGAGCTCGCGCGCGAACGCGTCGCGGGCGCATCGAACGTGCGGATCCAACGGCGCAGCGTGCCGTGCGAATGGCCGACGGAGCACGGGCCGTTCGATCTGATCGTGATCAGCGAGTTTGCGTACTACCTCGACGCGGCCGAGCTCGAAACGCTGGCCGCGCGCATCGCTGGTTCGCTGACGACCGATGGCACGCTGCTCGCCTGCCATTGGCGCCGGCCGTTCGCCGAAGCGCGCGAATCGGCCGACCGCGCGCACGCGCTATTCGATGCGCGCTGCGGCCTCGCACGTCTCGCGCATCACGACGAAGCCGACTTGCTGATCGACGTGTGGTCGCGCGACGCACGTTCGGTCGCGCAGCGAGAGGGGCTTCTATGATCGGCGTGATCGTCCCGGCTCATAACGAAGAGGCGTTGATTGCGGGGTGCCTCGCGGCCTTGCTCGAAGCGTCGCGACACGAAGCGCTCGCCGGCGAGGAGGTGCGGATCGTCGTCGCGCTCGACGCGTGCAGCGATTTCAGCGGAGCGATCGCTCGCGCGTACGGCGTGCAGACGCTGACGCTGAAGGCGCGCAACGTCGGGATCGCACGGGCGCTGGGCGCCTCGCTGCTGCTCGCGCTCGGCGCGCGCTGGCTAGCGTTTACCGATGCCGACAGCCGCGTGTCGCCGGATTGGCTCGCTGCGCAATTGGCGCTGGGCGCCGATGCGGTGTGCGGCTCGATCGCCGTCGACGACTGGAGCGCGCATCCGCACAGCGTGCGCGAATATTTTCGCAAGACCTATATCGACGCCGACGGACATCGTCACGTGCACGGCGCGAATCTCGGCGTATCCGCGCAAGCCTATCGGCGCGCGGGCGGCTTTCCGCCGCTCAGGTGCAGCGAGGACGTTGCGCTCGTCGATCGCCTGATCGCGACGGGCGCGCGCATCGCGTGGAGCGCCGCGCCGCGCGTGACCACGAGCGCGCGTACCGCGGCCCGCGCGCGCGGCGGTTTCGGCGATACGCTCATCGCATGGGCGACGGATCGCGCGCTGGCCTGAGCGACGGCGCTGCGCCGCGAGCTGGTCTCGCTCGCAACCATCCGGATACCGGAGCATTGGCACGGCAATACGCCGCGGGGAGGACGAACATGATGGACGTGTTTTTCGTTCTATTCGGCCAAGGCAGGGAGCTCGACCCGTTGCAGATGGGGCTGCGCTCGATCGTCGTGTTCGTGATCGCGATCGTGCTGATTCGCGTATCGGGGCGGCGCTCGTTCGGTCAGCGCACGCCGTTCGATCTGGTCGTCGTGATTCTGCTCGGCGCGATGCTGAGCCGCGCGATTGTCGGGGCGTCGCCGTTCATCGCGACCGTGGTCGCGTCGCTGGTGATCGTCGTATGTCACCGGGTGCTCGCGTGGGGCGTTCATACGTTCGCGCCGTTTCGAGCTGCTGGTGTGCGGCGTCGAGCGCGAGGTGTTCAGCGACGGCAAGTTCCACGCGAACGAAATGCACGCGGCGCTCATCACGCGCACCGACATCGAGGAAAGCGTGCGGCAGAAAACCGGCTCGCGCTCGATGGACAACGTGGCCGCCGCGATCCTAGAACGCAATGGCGAGGTGAGCGTGATACGCAAGCGCGAGTGAGCGCCTGAACGCGGGAAGGGCGGGGCGTTTGTGCGGGCGGGCTGGAAGGGCTCGACGCGCGGCTCAGCCGCGCCCGCCTCGCGAAATCTCCGAGCCGGCGCCGCGCGGCAAGCGCAGCGTGACCGGAATCGACGCGAACGAGCACAGCCCGACCACCACAAACGCGGGCCAGAAATCCGACCACGTGATGCTCGGATGTCCATGCAGCGCGCGCGAAATCTGCAGCACGATCCCGCCGACCGTCACGCCGAGACCGAGCGACATCTGCTGCACGACGCTGCCGAGACTCGTCGCGCGGCCGACGTCGCGGCTCGCAATCTCCGCGTAGGTGAGCGAATTGAGGCTGGTGAATTGCAATGCAGGGAAGAAGCCGCCGAGCAGCACGACGACCCAGATGATCCACGTCGGCGTGTGCGGGAAAAACAGTCCGCACGCGGCGATCGAAATGCCCGATAGCGCCGCGTTGAACACGAGCACCTGGCGAAAGCCGAAGCGGCGCAGAACGGTGGAGGCGATCGTGCGCATGAACATGCCGCCGAACGCTGACGCGCAGGTGATCAGCCCCGATTGGAACGCGCTCATGCCGTGGCCTTCCTGCAGCAGCAGCGGCAGCAGGAACGGCAGCGCGCCGAGACCGATGCGAAACAGCGAGCCGCCGAGCACGCTCGCCTGGAAAGTCGGCACCTTGAAAAAGCGCAAGTCGAGCAGCGGCAGCGCGACGCGCTGCGCGTACACGACGTAGATCGCGAGCAGCATCGCGCCGAGCGCGCACATGCCGAACGCGTCGGTATTTGAAATCAGTTCGCCGCCGATCAGCGACAAACCGAGCAGCAGCAGCACCGCGCCCGCCGCCGACAGCAGGAAGCCGATCCAGTCGAGCGGGCCGGGGTCCGGTTCGCGCGTATTGGCGATATAGCGATTGGTCAGATAAATGCCGAGAATGCCGATCGGCACGTTGATGAAGAAGATCAGACGCCAGTGCAGATACGTGGTGATGAAGCCGCCGAGCAGCGGACCGGCAGCGGGGCCGAGCATCGCGGGCACGCTCAGATAATTCATCGCGCGGATGAAGTCGGCTTTTTCCACCCCGCGAAAGATGATGATCCGCCCGACCGGCACCATCATCGCGCCGCCGACGCCCTGAATGAAACGCGCAACCGTGAAAGTGGCAAGCGAGTTCGACGCCGCGCACAACAGCGAGCCCGTGACGAAGATGCCGATCGCCGTGCGGAACACCGTGCGGGCGCCGAACTTGTCGGCGAGCCAGCCGCAGACCGGGATGAACACGCCGAGCCCGAGCACGTAGCTCGTGACCGCGATTTTCAGCGTGACCGGGTCGCGGGCGAAATCGCGCGCCATGGCCGGCAGCGCGGTGACGATCACGTTGGCGTCGACGCTTTCCATGAACATCGCGCACGCGACGATAAGGGGCGCAATCAGAGCTTTCTGAGTCTGGGCGACGGTCATGGCGGCGAAGCTGCGGCGAAGCGTCGCAGGCAAAGGGGGCATTATTGCACCTGTACGGTGCGGATTGTTAATACCTGCTGGGCCGATGCCGACCCTTTACAGTTTCTGTACCCGACACGCGACGGCGGCGGTGCGACACCGCCAATAAATATTGATTTTTGTTGCGCTGCGGCACGAGATGGCTATAATCGGGTTATTGCTTAGGTACAAACCCTTAGTCAGGAGCCGCCATGAACACCGCATCGACTGTCGTTCGTTCCACCCCCGCCGCCACCACGTTCTTCGGCAAGCTGCGCGCGCTGGCGCTGCATGCGCTGAACCTGCATCTGCAGAACTGCGCGGTGATCGCCGAAGCGTATCGTCGCCCGCAATAAGCGCGTATTGCGCGCGCGGGCCGCGCAAGACCCGCCAACCGTGTCGATGCCCGCTCGTGTAGCGGGCATTGTGCTTTCTGGTCCCGCCAGGCAGGGCGCGTTCAGCGCGTCATCTGCGCCGTTGACATCGGTCCCCAAAGAGTAGCCCCTTCCAGCGGGCCAGTTCTGGCCCGCCATCGCCGTTTCCCTTCCAGATATCGCTCGCGCGCTTTTGACGCGCGACGCGTAGGTGAATCGACAGCAAAATTGCTATTGCTGTCAACCTTTTGCACGTTTTGCCGTTATCACTTTGTAATCGCCGCCACAGGCGATACCGCGCGTGACGCACCCGTCGCCGCGACCGCTCTCGCAAGGCCCGCATTGACCATGTTCCACCGACTTCAACACAGCTTCGAGCGCCTGCGCGCGCTGCCCGGCCGTGCAGCGAAAGTGCTTGGCAGCCGGGGACTTCTGTCGCCCGTGCTCGCGCTCGTTATTTGCGGGCTGCTGCTGGTCGTGCTGCAGCATCTGTCGGAGGCGGTGAATTACCGTTCGGTGATGCGCGAACTGCGCGAGCTGTCGCCGCGCGAGTGGATCGGCGCGCTCGGCGCGACCGCGCTTAGCTACGTCGCGCTGGTCGGGCGCGACGCGGTCGGCCTGCGCTATCTCGGCGCGAGCGTGCCGCGCGCGGCGCTGTGGGTCGGCGCGACGGCCGGCTCGGCGCTCGGCAATGCGACCGGTTTCGGCGCGCTGACGGGCGGAGCGGTGCGCGCGCGCGTGTATGGCGTCGCGAATATCACGCCCGCGCAGATCGGCCGCATGACCGTGTTCACGAGCGTGTCGCTCGCGCTCGCCCTGGTATTGATGACCGCGCTGGGCATGCTCGGCATGGCCGCACAGCTCGCGCCGATGCTGCATCTGTCGCCGGTCGCGCTGCGCTGGAGCGGCGCTGCGCTGCTGGTCGCGCTGGCGCTCGCCGCCGCCGCGTGCCGCCGCGAAACGCGGCCGATTCGCACGCGCTGGCAGTGGCTGTCGTTCGATATTCCCGCGCGCCGTGATCTGCTCGCGCAGGTCGCGCTGGCGGTGCTCGACGTGGTCGCCGCAGGTCTCGCGCTGTGGGCGTTGCTGCCGCATGCGAACGTGAGCTTCATCGGCTTTATCACCGTCTACGCGGCCGCGATGCTGCTCGGCCTGATCGGCCATACGCCTGGCGGGGTCGGCGTGTTCGAGGCGGCGATGGTGTTCACGCTGAGCGGAAGCGTGCCGATGCATCAGATGGTCGCCGCGCTGCTCGCGTATCGCGCGATCTATTTCGGCGTGCCGCTGATCGTCTCCGCGGCGCTGCTCGCGGGCTTCGAGGGGCGCGCGCTGAAGAACCGTCTGTCGATGCTGCAGGCGGAGCGCGTGTCGGAACTCGCGCCGCTGTTTCTGAGCCTCGTTACGTTCGTGGTCGGCGGCATGCTGGTCATCTCGAGCGCGACGCCGGCGTTCTGGCAGCGCATTCATGTATTGCGCGACGTGGTACCGCTGTGGGTGCTCGAAAGCTCGGCGATGCTGTGCAGCGTGCTCGGCGTGCTGCTGTTGTTCGTCGCGCGTGGGCTGCTGCGGCGGCTCGATGCGGCATGGTGGATGACGCTCGCGCTCGCATTGCTGAGCCTTGCGCTGTCGCTGACCAAGGGTCTCGCATTCGTCGAAGCTGGTGTGCTCGGCATGCTGATCGTGCTGCTGCTCGCGACGCGCAAGCGTTTCAACCGTCATTCGTCGCTGTTCGCCGAGCGTTTCACGGCCGGCTGGCTCGTGTCGATCGCGATGGTGCTGATGTTCGCGACGTGGGTCATGCTGTTCGCTTTCCGTGACGTGCCGTACACGCGCGACCTGTGGTGGCAATTCGCGTTCGACGAGCGCGCGCCGCGCGCGCTGCGCGCGACGCTCGCCGCCAGCGTGTTCGCCGCGACCTTTTCGTTCTGGCAATTGCTGCGTCCGGCGCCGGGCCGCTTCGTGAAGCCGGCGCCCGAAGATCTGCTCGACGCCGCGCGCATCGTGCGCGCGCAGGAACGCAGCGATGCCGGTCTCGCGTTGATGGGCGACAAGAGCTTCCTGTTTTCGGAATCGCGCGAGGCGTTCCTGATGTACGCGAAATACGGCCGCACGTGGGCCGCGTTGCACGATCCGGTGGGGCCGCGCGAAGAGTGGGCGGGTCTCATCAAAAAGTTCGTCGCGCTCGCGCATGCGCACGGCGGTCGCGCCGCGTTCTACCAGGTGCGCGCGAATGCGCTCCCGCTGTATCTCGACGCCGGCCTCACGCTGATGAAGCTCGGCGAGGAAGCGCACGTCGTGCTCGACGACTTCGATCTGAAGGGCTCGCACCGCGCGCATCTGCGCTATGCGTTGAAGCGCGGCGAGCGCGATGGCTTTAGCGTCGAAGTGATCGATCAGGCGCGTGTGCCGGCGTCGCTCGAAACGCTGCGCGGCATTTCCGATGGCTGGCTCGGCAGCCACGATGCGCGCGAGAAGAGTTTCTCGGTCGCCGCTTTCCACGACGAATACCTCGCCGCGCAGTCGGTGATGCTGGTGCGCCAGAACGGCGAACCGGTCGCGTTCGTCACCTTCATGACGACCGATATGAATACCGAGGCGACCGTCGGCGTGATGCGTCACGTCGAAAGCGCGTCGCCGTACGCGATGGAATATCTGTTCACGCAGCTCGCGCTGCATCTGAAGCAGGCGGGCTTCCGCTCGCTCAGTCTCGGCATTGCGCCGCTCTCCGGCGTGCAGCCGACTCCGCTCGCGTCGCGCTGGCATCGGCTGGCCGGCATCGTGTGGCGCTTCGGCGGCCGCTTCTATAACTTCCGCGGACTGCGTGCTTTCAAGAGCAAGTTCCAGCCGCGCTGGGAGCCGCGTTATCTCGCGGCATCCGGTTCGGGCGTGTTCTTCACGCTCGCGGACCTGTCGCTGCTGGCAGGAGGCCGGCGTTCATGACATTGCATCCGTTGTTCCGGCTCGCCGTCGCGGCGAGCGTTCTGAGTGGCGGCGCGCTCGCGCACGCGGCCACCACCACCGTACCGGGCGGCCGCTATGGCGACGTGCGCGTCACGCAGCCCGAGGGGCCGCTGCGCGGCTTCGTCGTACTGTATTCGCAGGCGAGCGGCTGGAGCGCGGCCGATCAGCAGAGCGCCGATGCGCTCGCGAAAGCGGGCGCAATGACGGTCGGCGTCGATACCGCGCGCTACGAGGCCAACCTTGCCGCGAAAAAAGAAACCTGCCATCAACTGGTGGGCGACGCCGAGGCGCTTAGCCATCAGCTCGAACGACAATCGCAGTCGAGCCGCTACTTCGCGCCGATCGTCGCGGGTACGGGGCAGGGCGCAACGCTGGCGATGCACGTGCTCGAGCAGGCGCCGTCCAATACGATCGCGGGCGCGGTGTCGGTCGACGCCGACCGCACGCTCGACGCGCGCTTCGAACCGTGTCCGCCCGACCCGACCGTGATCCGCGACAAGGTGCCGGGCTTCGTCGAAACGGCGAGCACGGGCAACGCCGATCGCGCGCGTCTGGTCGCTTTGCTGACGCCGCATCTGCAGCCGGTCTCGACGAGTGCCGACGACGTCTCCGACCTGCCGCTGATCGAGTTGCCGGCCGCGCATCCGAACGGCCTGATGGCGATCGTGATTTCCGGCGATGGCGGCTGGCGCGATCTCGATAAGACGATCGCGCAGGCGTTGCAGAAAGATGGCGTGTCGGTGGTCGGCTGGGACAGCCTGCGGTATTTCTGGAGCGAGAAGCCGCCCGCGCAAACGAGCCGCGATCTCGCGCGCGTGATGCAAACCTATGGCGAGCGCTGGCACGCGCAGCACGTTGCGCTGATCGGCTACTCGTTCGGCGCCGATGTGATGCCGTTCGCGTATAACCGTCTGCCGCAGGCGCAGCGCGATAAGGTGTCGCTGATGTCGCTGCTCGGCTTCGCGCCCGACGCCGACTTCCAGATCCGCGTCGGCGGCTGGCTCGGCATGCCCGCGAGCGACAAGGCGCTGAACGTGCGGCCCGAGTTGACGCATGTGCCGCCGTCGATCGTTCAATGCTTTTATGGCGAGAGCGAGACCGACACGCTGTGTCCGGCGCTCGACAAGAGCGGTGTAGAAGTCATCCGCACCTCCGGCGATCATCACTTCGGCGGCGATTACAACGCGCTGGAGCGACGCATTCTCGCGGCATTCAAGAAGCAGAGCGGCGTGCGCGATTGATTGCGGCGTTGGCTGTATCAGCGGGGCGCGCTTGACGGCGCTCCCCCGTTTTTTTGCTGCTCCGTTCTGGCCGGAACCGTGGTCCGCGGAGATTGACAAAGCCTGCCAAGTCGACGAAGATCGTCGGCATGAACTGCCTCGACATCCGTATTGCGCTGATTATTAGCATCATTCATCGAATGGTGGGTTAGCGCGCGTCGACTTGCAGTGACACGTAACCCGCCAAACGAGGCGGGTTTTTTTATGTCCGCTTTCAGGTTCATTCTCTACCTGCCTCCTGGCGAACATGCTGCGATTGCCATCGATGGATGTCGATCGCGGTTGATTCGTTGTTGCATCGAACGTTGCCACCCAGGAGCTTGCCGTGCTGTTAACCGAACTCGAACAGGCCGCCGCAGCGGCCGGGCGCGTCGCGCCGTCTCACGACTATCTGAAAAAGACCCTGACCGCGCGCGTCTACGACGTGGCGCGCGAGACCGAACTCGAACCCGCGCCGAACCTGTCGGCGCGGCTGCGCAATCCGGTCTATCTGAAGCGCGAGGACAACCAGCCGGTGTTCTCGTTCAAGCTGCGCGGCGCGTACAACAAGATGGCGCATATTCCGGCCGAAGCGCTCAGCCGCGGCGTGATCACCGCGTCGGCGGGCAATCATGCGCAGGGCGTCGCGTTGTCGGCCGCACGCATGGGCGTGAAGGCGATCATCGTCGTGCCGGTGACGACCCCGCAGGTCAAGGTCGACGCGATCCGCACGCACGGCGGGCCGACCGTCGAGGTCGTGCAGTTCGGCGAATCGTATAGCGATGCCTACGGTCACGCGGTCAAGCTGCAGGAGGAGCGCGGCCTGACCTTCGTGCATCCGTTCGATGATCCGTACGTGATCGCCGGCCAGGGCACGGTGGCGATGGAAATCCTCAGCCAGCACCAGGGGCCGATTCACGCGATCTTCGTGCCGATCGGCGGCGGCGGTCTCGCGGCCGGTGTCGCCGCATACGTGAAATCGGTGCGCCCGGAGATCAAGGTGATCGGCGTGCAGACCGATGATTCGTGCGCGATGGCCGCGTCGCTGAAGGCGGGCGAGCGCGTGACGCTGAACGAGGTGGGCCTGTTCTCGGACGGCACCGCGGTGAAGCTCGTCGGCGAGGAAACCTTCCGCCTGTGCAGCGAATATCTCGATGAAGTGCTGCTCGTGAACACGGATGCTTTGTGCGCGGCGATCAAGGACGTGTTCCAGGACACGCGCAGCGTGCTCGAACCGGCGGGCTCGCTCGCGGTGGCGGGCGCCAAGCAGTACGCCGAACGGGAAGGCATCGAGAACCAGACGCTGATCGCGATCACGTCGGGCGCGAACATGAACTTCGACCGCATGCGCTTCGTCGCCGAACGCGCTGAAGTGGGCGAAGCCCGCGAGGCGGTTTTCGCGGTGACGATCCCCGAAGAGCGCGGCAGCTTCAGGCGCTTCTGCGAACTGGTCGGCACGCGCAGCGTCACCGAATTCAACTACCGGATCGCCGACGCGAACTCGGCGCATATCTTCGTCGGCGTGCAGATCCGCAACCGCAGCGAATCGGCGCAGATCGCCGGCGCCTTCGAAGCGCACGGCTTCGCGACCGTCGATCTGACCTTCGACGAACTGTCGAAGCAGCACATCCGCTACATGGTCGGTGGCCGCTCGCCGCTCGCGCGCGACGAACGTCTGTTCCGCTTCGAGTTTCCCGAGCGTCCGGGCGCGCTGATGAAATTCCTGTCGTCGATGGCGCCGAACTGGAACATCAGCCTGTTCCACTATCGCAACCAGGGCGCGGACTACAGTTCGATTCTGGTCGGCATTCAGGTGCCTGAAAGCGACCACGCGGCGTTCGAGCGCTTCATCGAAACGCTCGGCTATCCGTGCTGGGAAGAAACGAGAAATCCGGTCTACCGGCTGTTTCTCGGCTAGTCGAAGCTCGTTTAGCGGATCGGGGTTTACCTGAGTGGACGCCACGCCGGCAGAACGAGCCGAATGTCGTCCAAATCGCCGGAAAGGCCCGCCAGTCTTGCGTTTTTGGCCGATACAACGACGCTGCACCGGCGCCTCTCTTACACCTTCTATCGCCTAGCGCGATACGGCCTATCCGCCATATCGCATTGCCGGATAGGTGTCACGATCGTCACACTGAGCGCAAATTTCATCACCGCATTCAGGAGACATCTATGCGCACCCAAGTTGGCATCATCGGTGCAGGGCCTGCCGGCCTGTTTCTTTCCCATCTGCTTCATCTGCGCGGTATCGACTCGGTCGTGCTCGAAACGCGCACCCGCGATCAGATCGAATCGACGATCCGCGCCGGCGTGCTCGAGCAGGGCACGATGGACCTGCTGACGCAAACCGGCGTCGGCGAACGCATGAAAGCCGAAGGCGCGCTGCATCACGGTTTCGAACTCGCGTTCGACGGCAAGCGCCGCCGCATCGATCTGACCGATCTCACCGGTCAGGCGATCACGGTTTATGCCCAGCACGAAGTGATCAAGGATCTCGTCGCGGCGCGTGTCGCCGCGGGCGCCGAACTGCGTTTCGGCGTGTCGGATACGTCGGTGCACGGCATCGATACCGATAAGCCGTCGATCCGCTATCGCCACGAAGGCGCGGAGCACGAACTGCAATGCGACTTCGTGATCGGCTGCGACGGCTCGCAAGGCGTGTCGCGCCAGGCTATTCCGCAGGCGCTGCGCAAGGATTTCGAGCGCGTCTATCCGTTTGGCTGGTTCGGCATTCTGTGCGAAGGCCCGCCGTCGTCGGACGAACTGATCTACGCACGCCACGAGCGCGGCTTCGCGCTGATCAGCACGCGCTCGCCGAACGTGCAGCGGATGTATTTCCAGTGCGATCCGAAGGACTCGGTCGACAATTGGTCCGACGATCGCATCTGGGCGGAGCTGCATGCGCGCGCCGATTCGGACGAGGGCCATAAGCTCATCGACGGCAAGATCTTCCAGAAGAATATCGTCGGTATGCGCAGCTTCGTGTCGACGACGATGCAGTACGGCCGCCTGTTCCTCGCTGGCGACGCCGCGCATATTGTGCCGCCGACCGGCGCGAAGGGCCTGAACCTCGCGGTCGCCGACGTGAACGTGCTCAGCAAGGCGCTCGACGCGTTCTACAAGGAAAACCGCACCGATCTGCTCGACCGTTATAGCGAAACCGCGCTCAAGCGCATCTGGCGCGCCGAGCACTTCTCGTACTGGATGACCAGCATGCTGCACCGTATCGAAGGCGCTTCGGCGTTCGAGCAGCAGTTGCAGGTTGCCGAGCTCGAGTACGTGACGACGTCGCGCACGGCCGCGACGGTACTGGCGGAGAACTACGTAGGCGCCGCCGGCGCGCAGATGCAGGCGAATCTGTAAATGCCACTGCAAGCACCGCGCGATCATCGGGATCGCTAATTGATCGACAGATCCCGATGCGCGGCCGCCTGAAACTCCTTGGGCGTGACACCGGTCTGCTTGCGGAAATAGCGGCTGAAATAGGCCGCGTCTTCGAAACCGAGCGCATGCGCGATCTGTTTGATACTCGAACCCGAGTACACCAGATCGCGTTGCGCCTCGCGTATCAACTGGTCGTTGACGAGCGACAGCGGCGAATGGCCAAGCTCCTCACGACAGATGCGGCCCAGTTGCGCCGCGGTCACCCCCAACTTTTCCGCGTAAAAATCGATTGGCAGATGCTCGCGCACATGCGCGGCGATCAGTTCGCGTAGCCGTTTGATCTGCGCGGCGCGCCGGTCATTGACGGTCGCACCCGCGTTTAACGCGGCATCGGTCAGACGCGCGACCTGCACAAATAGTGCAATCATCAGCGACATGCCCGCGGCGATATGGCCGCGCGCGCTGCCCCGAAATTCCTGCTCCAGCAAACCGAACAACGGCATCAACGTGCGCTCGCCGATGGCGGGCCGCACGGGAATCAGCGCGGGCCGTTGCAGCACCGGCATGAGGCCCGGCGACACCGCTTTCGAAATCGTCTCCAACGCGCGCTGTGCGGCGGTAATCACGAGCCCGTCGATCTCCGGCGAAAATACGAAACCATGCACCGTTTGCGCCGGAAGCAGGATCAGGCATGGCGCTTCGATCGTGAGCTTTTCGCTCTCGATCAGCACGTAGCCCGAACCGCTGCGGATATAGAGAATCTGCAGCAACGCATCGTGCCGGTGCGCGGAGATATGCCAGTCGTTCGGCCGACTGCGCTCGGCGATCCATTCGAAATTGAACGCGTCGTACCACGGCGGCCGCGCGGACTCTCCGTACAGATCGTAGTTAGGGATATTTCTCATGCAGTTTGGTCTCCTATGTTCGAATTGTCCTGCGATGCGCTGCCTTTGTCCAATTTCGTCCCGAAGCGCGTGGCTATACTTTTTTCCATCGAAGACGCGGCCGAATGCCGTCCGCGCGGCATGATCCAGAGAAGCGCACGCGGATGCAACGCCTCGCGCATCCCGAAGCAATCGCCAATGCGAACGGCTTTCTCATGTCGGACGCGGCCAGCCATATCGCGGGCGCGGTCCTGAGGGTCGATGGCAGCTCGCACGCCTACGGCGCGGCAGGCGACCAGGCAATTCGAACAACAAGAAAATATCTCTTCATCTCAAGGAGACATAGCAATGACCAAGCAGAAAGGAGCGCGCACATGAGCCGCTCCGAACGCAGTGTAGATGTGCAGGCCTTCATCGACGGACAGCGTTTCTCGCCGTTTCAGTGGACGATTCTGGTGCTGTGTTTTCTGGTCGTCGCGGCCGATGGTTTCGACACCGCCGCGGTCGGCTTTATCGCGCCGTCGCTCGTGCAGCAGTGGGGCATCGCGCGCAGCGCGCTCGGCCCGGTGATGAGCGCGGCGCTGGTCGGACTCGGCATCGGCGCGCTCGCGGCCGGCCCGTTCGCGGACCGCATCGGACGCAAGACGGTGCTGGTGCTGTCGGTGTTCTTCTTCGGGCTGTGGAGTCTCGCGGCGGCCCGCGCGACGTCGATCGAATCGTTGACCGTGCTGCGCTTTTGCACCGGCCTCGGTCTCGGCGCGGCGATGCCCAACGCGGTCACGCTGATGTCCGAGTACGCACCCGCGCGGATTCGCGCGGTCGCGGTCAATGCGATGTTCTGCGGTTTTTCGGGCGGGCTCGCGCTCGGTGGCTTTGCGTCCGCATGGCTGATTCCGAATCTCGGCTGGCCGAGCGTGCTGGTCGCGGGCGGCATCGGCCCGCTCGTGCTGAGCGTGCTGCTGATTCTGCTGCTGCCGGAATCGGCGCAATTCCTCGCGGTGCGCAAGCGGGCCGATCAACGGATCGCGCGAATCCTGCAACGCATCGCGCCTCACGACCGCTTCGACGGATGCCGCTTCTTCGCGGTCGACGTGCGCCGCAATAGCGCCGACTCGCGCTCGCAGTGGGCGCTCGCGATCGTCCTGTCGGCGCGCTACCGTTTCGGCACGCTGATGCTGTGGCTTGCCTATTTCATGGGGCTGCTGATTTACTACCTGCTGACCAACTGGCTGCCGACGCTGTTCAAGGACACCGGCTTTTCCGGCGAAAAGGCCGCGTTGATGACGTCGTTGTTTCCGCTCGGCGGCATCCTCGGCAATCTGTGCGTCGGCTGGGTGATGGATCGCTTCGCCGGCCATCGCGTGATCGCGTTCACCTATGTGCTCGTCGGTGCGCTCGTGCTGCTCGTCGGGCGGGGCGTCGGCCATCAGGTCTGGCTCGGCGCGCTGATCTTCCTGACCGGCACGGTCGCGACCAGCGCGGTGACGTCGATGTCGGCGCTCGCGGCGAGTTTCTACCCGACCCGGGCGCGCGCGACGGGCGTGGCGTGGATGCTGGGAATCGGCCGGGTCGGCGGCGTGGCGGGCGCGTTCGTCGGCGCGGCGTTGATGGGGCTCGGCTGGCAGTTCGGCGCGGTGTTTAGCCTGCTCGCGGTGCCGGCCGTGATCGCGGCGGGCGGGGTGGTGTTGATGATGCGGCGCGAGCCGCTCGATCACGCATCGGTCGATGACAACGTCAGCGCGATAGCGATCGAGTGAAGTCCGGCGTCGGGCGTGCCGCTACGCTCGAACGATGCGCGACCGCTCAGGTCGCGCGCAGCAACGCCATTTCGTTGTGCAGCAGCGCGAGCAATTCGTCGTCGGTCGGCCGCGTGCCCCAGTGGCGCGCGCCGGCCACCGACGCGATCGCTATCCACGAATGCGGTGGAAAACCATTCGCGCACCAGCGTGCCGTCCTGGCGCAGGCACAGCTGGCCGGTCAGCTCGCTGTATTCGGCGCATATCTGCGCACCGTCGACCTGCGCGCTTACTCGTCTCGGATCATTGCGTAGCACGTCGTCGCTCCTGTCAAAGGGGTGGCGCGAATGCAAGCGCGGCATCGTGGCGCGATTAACGCCACCTGGCTTCCATCAATGGTCATGCCCGTGACCGTGCCAGCCGTTGTCGTGCCAGTCGTTGTCGTGCCAGTCGCGATGCGGGCCGCGTGCATCGCGCCATTCGTCGTGGTGACGTTCCCACTCGCGACGCTCCCAATAGCGACGACCATCGTAGTAACGATCGCCGTACCAGCCCGGCGCGATCACGACCGCGGGCGGCGGCGGAGGCGCATACACGGGCGCGGGCTGCACATAGACCGGCGGGGGCGGCGGAGCCTCGACCACGGCGGGCGCGACCGCGATGCCGGGCACACCGATATTCACGCCGACATCGACGTGCGCGAAAGCGGCCGTCGATGCGCCGATCGCGAGACCCGCGATGACGCTCAACGATATCAAGCGGTTGCGTGAAAGACTCATGATTGTTCTCTGTTGTGTGGATGTCTGTGATGGAGTGGCGAGCCGGACGCGCACCTACTGCGCGTGATGGCCCGATCAATAGCGTTCGTAGTAGTGGTCGTGATGCGGATGATCGCCGCCAGGGACGACGATGCAGCCGCTCAACGCGCCGCCGAGCGTGGCGGCGAGAATGACCAATGCGAGAATTTTTTTCATGATGTTGCTCCCTGAAATCTGTGATGCGAGTGCCTGTCGTGCGAAGCGTTTCATCTAAACCGCTTTCGTTTGAACCGAACTCTACTGAGCGGCGCGATTACCGATGTGTTTGTGTGTAACAGGACGTGTCGATTGGAGGTCACATCGATACGTTCACGCGAGTGCGATGAACGGAGAGGGAAAGCGCCGGGGACTAGATGTCGAAATGCCGGGCGATAGTCAGGCGTGCGGCCAAACCCTTGAAGAGGCTATGAAAAAAACCGCATTCAAGCGCAGGCGATGCATGGATGCGGAGCGAAGGTTCGGCGCATCGATTGCTGAAAAAAGAAGCGAATGGAATTTCGCCTTATCTATGCCGCGCAGATACATTCGGTTGCAGACTGGTCATCGGGCTCGCCATGGGTTCGTGCGAGCACGATGAAATGACGCCACACCTGTAGCGTCATCAGGCTGTCTTACTGCGCGGCCGCGGGCTCCTGGGCGGTCGCTTCGCGATAGCCGAGCCGCGCCGAAATCGCGAGACCGGCTTCTTTGAGCAGCGCGACGTAATGCTGCTTCGTGTCGGCGCCGCAGCGCATCGTCGGAAACGAAATCGACAGACCGGCGATCACGCGGCCGAAGCGGTCGAACACCGGCACCGCGATACATTGCAGGCCTTCTTCCTGCTCCTCGTTGTCCTCGCCGTAGCCCTGCTCGCGTACGTGCGGCAGGATGCTCAGCACCGCTTCGGCGCAGGTCAAGGTTTTTTGCGTCGACTTGCGGAATTCGATGTGCGAGAGCACGTCGCGCGCATCGGCCGGGTCCATCCATGCGAGCAGCACCTTGCCGATCGCCGTGCTATGCAGCGGATTGCGCCGGCCGATTCGCGACTGCATGCGCAGCCCGTAGTCGGCATCGATCTTGTGGATGTAGATGATCGCGTCCTCGTCGAATGCGCCGAGGTGTACCGCTTCGCGCGTCATCTGGCCGATGCGGCGCATGTCGACGTCGGCCTCGCGCACCAGATCGACGCTTTCGAGCGCTTTCGCGCCGAGCTCGAACAGGCGGATCGTCAACCGATAGCGCTCGGTTTCGACTTCCTGAGTCACGTAGCCAAGCGCCTTCAGTGTTTGAATCACGCGATGCACGGTCGTCTTCGACATGCCGAGCCGTTGCGACAACTCGCTGATGCCGATCTGCCCGGTGTCGCCGATCGCGCCGAGAATCGCGAACACGCGCCCGATCGACGACGCCGATTCGCCTCGCTCACCGCTGTCTGTATCCAGCGCCTTATCGAGCGCTTTGTCGCGCGCAGTGTTTCTCGCCGTGTTTCTGTCTGTTCCCGCTGCCGCCATGTCGATCATTCCCTGTCTGAGCCAAGTCGCGCCGCTGTCGCATCGAGCCGATGCTCACCCGGCGCGAGAGCATAGCGCGTCGCGCGCGCTGATGGCGAACTCGTGCTGTCGCTAGCGCGCGAGCCAGCCGCCATCCACCGCCAGTGTATGCCCATGCACGTAGTCCGACGCCGACGAAGCGAGAAAAACCACCGGCCCCGCGAGATCGTCGGGCACGCCCCAGCGGCCGGCCGGAATGCGCCCGAGAATTTCTTCGTTGCGCTGCGCGTCGTCGCGCAACGCGGCGGTGTTGGCGGTCGCCATATAGCCGGGCGCAATGGCGTTCACGTTGATGCCACGCGCGGCCCATTCGTTGGCGAGCAGCCGGGTGAGACCGAGCACGCCGCTTTTCGACGCGGTGTACGACGCGACGCGAATACCGCCCTGGAACGACAGCATCGACGCGACGTTGATGATCTTGCCGCCGCCTTGCTGCCGCACGAACTGACGCGCCGCGGCCTGCGACAGAAAGAACAGGCTCTTCAGGTTCACGTCCATCACCGCATCCCAGTCGTCTTCGCCGAACTCGAGCGCATCTTCGCGGCGGATGATGCCCGCGTTGTTGACCAGCACGTCGAGGCGGCCAAATGCTTCGACCGCGGCGCGCACGATGTCGTCGACCGATGAGGTCGACGCGAGATCGGCGCGCACGTCGGCGAAGCGGCGTCCGAGCGCCTCGACGCGCATGGCGGTCGTGCCAGCGTCCGCGCGGCTGACGCCGACGATGTCGCAGCCGGCCGCGGCGAGCGCGACCGCCATGCCGGCGCCGAGGCCGGTGTTGCTGCCGGTCACGATGGCGACCTTGCCGCTCAGATCGAAAGTATTCATTGTGGTCGGGCTCATGTTCGCTCAGCGCAACTCGCGAACCGCGAGATGGTCCATGTCGCCAAACACCTGGTTCTCACCGACCATGCCCCAGATGAACGTGTACGCGCGCGTGCCGACACCCGAATGAATTGACCAGCTCGGCGAGATCACCGCCTGCTCGTTGCGCACGACGATATGCCGTGTTTCGTGCGGCTCGGCCTGTCTCACATCCATTGATCGTTCTCCTGTCGGTATGCGGGGCGCGGTGCCGCCTTGTGCCGAGACTGTAACGCAGAATCGCAATTTCGGAACATCGGTCCGAAAATTTCTCGGCGAGCGATCGCGGCTGGAATGGCGTACTGAGAGCGACCGGGTAAACGATAGTCAGGTTTAAGAACTCAGACGGAACGACGTTCCTTTCATGATGCTATATTGCGCCGGACAGGGAGAGCCCGGCGCAGACCGGGACACCAACACGGGTCATTGATCCGCTAACAGGACGTCACCGTCCATGGAGGAGACATGAAGATCAAGAAGGCCATCGACCGCATTCCAGGCGGCCTGATGCTGGTGCCGCTACTGCTCGGCGCCTGTGTGCATACGTTCGCGCCCGGCGCGGGCAAATATTTCGGCTCGTTCACCAACGGCCTGATTGCCGGCACCGTGCCGATTCTGGCGGTATGGTTCTTCTGCATGGGCGCAACGATCGACCTGCGCGCGACCGGCACCGTGCTGCGCAAGTCGGGCACGCTGCTCGCCACCAAGATGCTGGTCGCATGGATCGTCACGCTGATCGCGGCGCGCTTCATTCCGATCGACGGCATCAAGACCGGGCTCTTCGCGGGGCTGTCGTTGCTCGCAATCACGACCTCGATGGACATGACCAATGGCGGTCTTTACGCGGCCGTGATGCAACAGTACGGCACGAAGGAAGAGGCGGGCGCGTTCGTGCTGATGTCGGTCGAATCGGGGCCCCTGATCAGCATGATCATTCTTGGAGCCACGGGTGTGGCGTTCTTCGAGCCGCGGCTGTTCGTCGGCGCGGTGCTGCCGTTTCTGATCGGCTTTGCACTGGGCAACTTCGATAGCGAGCTGCGCGAGCTGTTCGGCCGCTGCGTGCATCCGCTGATTCCGTTTTTCGGCTTTGCGCTCGGCAACGGCATCGATCTGAACGTGATCGTCACTAGCGGTTTGCCGGGCATCGTGCTGGGGCTCGGCGTGATCGTCGTGACCGGCGTGCCGCTGATTCTGGCTGATCGCTGGATCGCGGGCGGCAATGGCGCGGCGGGGCTCGCGGCGTCGTCGACGGCGGGGGCGGCGGTCGCGAATCCGGCGATCATCGCCGACATGATTCCGAGCTTCAAACCGCTGGTGCCGGCCGCCACCGCGATGGTCGCCACCGCTTGCCTCGTGACCGCGATTCTGGTGCCGATCCTCACGGCGCTGTGGGTGCGCCGGCATCATCCGCGCGGCACGCTGCGCGAGGAGTTCACCACGGTGACGCAGGCCGCGCCGCTCAATGAGTAGCGCTATGCACCTGTTTGAATGAGTCAGTAGCAGGGCAGGAAGCTGGCGCGCCGCTCAGCGCGCCAGCTTCGTTTCGAGCATCGCTTTCACCGCGGGCCATTCGTCGTCGATGATGCTGAAGCGCACCGAGTTGCGCTTGCGCCCATCGGGCATGATCCGCTCGTGCCGCACGATGCCTTCCTGTTTCGCGCCGATGCGCAGGATCGCCGCGCGCGATCTGTCGTTGAGCTCGTCGGTCGTGAATTGCACGCGCACGCAGCGCATCACGTCGAATGCGTGGCACAGCAGCAGATACTTCGCCTCGGTGTTGACGACCGAGCGCTGCGCCGAGGCGGCGAGCCACGTATGGCCGATTTCGAGCTTGCGGTTCGCGCGATCGATCTTCCAGAACCGCGTGCTGCCGACGATGCGGCCCGCGCCGTCGTTCCAGTCTTCCTCGTCACGCCGCACGATCACGAACGGCATCACCCTGGCCGCAGCGCGGCCGGCGAGCGCCCTGGCAATATAGGCATCGATCGTCGCCGGGCCCGGCACGACGGTCAGCTTCATGTCCCACAGTTGCCCGTCGGCGGCGGCGTCGACGAGCGCCTGCGCGTGGTCCTCGCGCAGCGGCCGCAACTCGACGAACGAGCCGCTCAGCGTGGGTTGCATCGATTCCGCGGAGATATCGTTCATGGCAATAAAAAAGGTCCGCGAGCGGAACACTCGTGGACCTGGCAGACCGGTTGATCCGTGCTCGGGAACGACGCGAGCGGCAAACCCGCGGCGCCATTACCGAAGCGCGCGATCAAGGTGATTAAACCGACATCACCGTGACTGCCTTGGTGACGAGGTAGGCTTCCATCGCCTCCGGGCCGCCTTCCGAGCCGTAGCCGGAATCCTTGACGCCGCCGAACGGCATTTCCGGCGTCGGCGTGGCGGGCTGGTTGATCCACAGCATGCCGACTTCCATGCGCTGCGACAGCAGATGCACGTTGGCGAACGACTTCGTATACGCGTAACCGGCGAGGCCGTACGGCAGACGGTTCGCTTCGGCGATCGCTTCTTCGAGCTTGTCGAAGCCGCGGATCGCGGCGACCGGGCCGAACGGCTCGTTGTTGAACACGTCGGCTTCGAGCGGCACGTCGGTCAGCACGGTGGCCGCGAAGAAGTTGCCTTCGGTACCGACGCGTTCGCCGCCCGTCGCGACCTTCGCGCCGGTCTTGCGGGCGTCGTCGACGATCTTGGCCATCGCGCTCAGACGGCGCGCGTTGGCGAGCGGTCCGAGCGTCGTGCCCTCGGCGAGACCGTCGCCGAGCCTCAGGCTTTCAGCGTGCTTGACGAGCGCCGCGGCGAACTCTTCGCGGATGCTGTTGTGCACGAGGAAGCGCGTCGGCGAGATGCAGACCTGGCCCGCGTTGCGGAACTTCGCGGCGCCGGCTGCCTTGACCGCGAGCGCGACGTCGGCGTCTTCCGCGACGATCACCGGGGCATGGCCGCCGAGTTCCATCGTCGCGCGCTTCATGTGCGAACCGGCCAGCGCCGCGAGCTGCTTGCCGACCGGCGTCGAGCCGGTGAACGTAACCTTGCGGATCACCGGATGCGGGATCAGGTAGCTCGAGATTTCGGCCGGATCGCCGAACACGAGGCCGACCGTGCCAGCCGGCACGCCGGCTTCGACGAACGCCTGCAGCAGCGCCGCCGGCGACGCCGGGGTTTCTTCCGGCGCCTTCACGAGGAACGAGCAGCCGCAGGCGAGCGACGCCGACAGTTTGCGCACGACCTGGTTGACCGGGAAGTTCCACGGGGTGAACGCGGCGACCGGTCCGATCGGCTCCTTCAGCACTTGTGACTGCGCGGCGAGGTTGCGCGACGGCACGATGCGGCCATACACGCGGCGGCCTTCGTCCGCGAACCATTCGATGATGTCCGCGGCCGCCAGCACTTCGACGCGCGCCTCGGCGAACGGCTTGCCCTGTTCCTGCGTCATCAGGCGGCCGATCTCGGCGGCGCGCTCGCGCACGAGAGCCGCAGCCTTGCGCATGATGGTGGCGCGCTCGTTGGCCGGCACCTTGCGCCAGGCTTCGAAGCCGCGCTGCGCGGCTTCGAGCGCGCGGTCGAGATCGGGGATGCCGGCATGCGCGACCTTGCCGATGGCCTGGCCGGTCGCCGGGTTGATCACGTCGAGGGTCTTGCCGCTGGCGGCGTCACACCATTCGCCGTTGATCAGAAGACGGGTATCGGTATAGCTCGAGATGGCCATGCTGGGTTCCTGTGAGAGGGAAAACAACAGGCCGCGTGGTTGTGCGGCACGAGGCGACACACCTACGCGGCCATGAATCAATTGCCGATATCAATTATCTTATCTGATTGCGGGCAATCGCACCGGACGCGGACCGCGGGCGTCCGCTCGTGGCATGCGGTTTGCTGCGGCTTGGCACCGGAGCGACTTTGCGGATCACGCCGAGGTGCCGCGTCAGCGCCGCACGAAACGCCTGCAAGACGCAGCGCTTCATCCATTCAACCGCTACTACAGCGCATCACGAGGACATCGCCATGCCAACCGGAACAGTGAAATGGTTCAACGACGCGAAAGGCTTCGGCTTCATTACCCCCGATGACGGCGGCGAAGATCTGTTCGCGCATTTTTCGGAGATTCGCTCCGAAGGTTTCAAGTCGTTGCAGGAAAACCAGAAAGTCAGCTTCGAAATCAAGCAGGGGCCGAAAGGCAAGCAGGCGGCCGATATCAAGCCCGTGTGACGTCGGCATGGCGGTTCATCCGCATGCGAGGTAACGATGGATAAGGACGCCGCCTACGCGGAGATCGAGCGCAATGGCGGCGCCGCCTATGCGAAGACCTTCGCCGCGCGCTATCCCGACGAACCGCTTACACCGTTCTGTCATCGCTATCTGTTCGAACAGGCGCAGCGCGCCGAAGCGGAGCACGACGCGGCCGCGGCCACGCACGACGACGAGCGCGGTTTCGCGCTGAGGTCGCTCGCGCGCATGGAGGCGTCGTCGCATATCGCGCAGGCGGCGGCGAGCGCGTCGCGCGACGCGGCGGCCGCCGCGCACACGTCGGCGCGCGCGGCGCGGCGCTCGGCCTTCTGGACCATGATCGCCGCACTCGCGTCGGCGACGGGCGTAGTGGTAAACGCGGCCCTCAATCTCGGCTGGCTCGAATGGGCAAGGCATCTTGCGCAATAAGCGACAACGTCTGCATTTACCACACCGATACGACATCGATGCGACACGGCTACACCAGCGCGTCGATCGCACAAATCGACCCATTGGAGCATGCCGCGGACGGTCTGAACGCAGTATTATTCTTCAGGTTTCCTTCAGCTTTGCTCCGTACTATTTGCGCCACTGCCCGTGGCCTTTCAGGACCGCGGCCGCCGCTACGTGCGGGTCGAGCACAGGCTTTCACGACCTGCATTCGGGCAATGGAACAGATAGATTCCTGACTGAAAACTGAAAGCGCCTATAAAGGCTTGCTGGAGCATCCATGAAAACTCTGTTCTTGCAGGCGCCGTCGTACGACGGCTTCGATGGTGGCGCGGGTTCGCGCTATCAGGCCAAGCGTGAAGTTCGCTCGTTCTGGTATCCGACGTGGCTCGCACAACCCGCCGCACTCGTTCCCGACAGCCGCGTGCTCGACGCAACGGCAGACGGCCTGTCCGTCGAAGCCGCGCTCGACATCGCTTCGCAATACGAGCTGGTGGTGATTCACACCAGCACGCCGTCCTTCCCGACCGACGCACTGTTCGCCCAGGACCTCAAGAAGCGCAAGCCGTCGCTGCTGATCGGCATGGTCGGCGCGAAGGTCGCGGTCGATCCGCATAATTCGCTGATCGCGACCGAGGCCATCGACTTCGTTTGCCGCGAAGAATTCGACTACACCTGCAAGGAAATCTCCGAGGGCAAGCCGTTCTCGCAGATCCTGGGCCTGAGCTATCGCGCCCCCGACGGCTCCATCGAACACAACGAAGCGCGCCCGATCCTCGAGAACATGGACGAGCTGCCGTTCGTCGCGCCGATCTACAAGCGTGATCTGACCATCAAGAACTACTTCAACGGCTACCTGAAGCATCCGTACGTGTCGCTGTACACCGGCCGCGGCTGCCGCTCGAAATGCACGTTCTGCCTGTGGCCGCAAACGGTCGGCGGCCATCGCTATCGGGTGCGTTCAGTCGAGAACGTGCTCGAGGAAGTGAAGTGGATTCGCGACAACATGCCCGAAGTCAAGGAGATCATGTTCGACGACGACACGTTCACCGACTTCAAGCCGCGCGCCGAGGAAATTGCGCGTGGCATGGGCAAGCTGGGTGTCACGTGGTCGTGCAACGCGAAGGCCAACGTGCCTTACTCGACGCTGAAGATCATGAAGGAAAACGGCCTGCGCCTGCTGCTGGTCGGCTACGAGTCCGGCGACGACCAGATCCTGCTGAACGTCAAGAAGGGCCTGCGCACGGACATCGCGCGGCGCTTCGCGCAGGACTGCCGCACGCTCGGTATCAAGGTGCACGGCACCTTCATTATCGGCTTGCCCGGCGAGACCCAGGAAACGATCCAGAAGACCATCGAGTACGCGAAAGAGATCAATCCGCTGACCATCCAGGTGTCGCTCGCCGCGCCGTATCCGGGCACCCGGCTCTATCACCAGGCGGTCGAGAGCGGCTGGCTCGCGGAGAACAAGGTGATCAATCTCGTCAGCAAGCAGGGCGTGCAACTGGCGGCGATCGGCTATCCACATCTGTCGCGCGACGAGATGTACCACCAGCTCGAGAACTTCTATAAACGCTTTTATTTCCGGCCGTCGAAGATCTGGGAGATCCTGCGCGAAATGCTGACGAGCTGGGACATGATGAAACGGCGCCTGCGCGAAGGCGTCGAATTTTTCCGCTTCCTGCGCGCGCACGAGGCGTGAGCGCCGTACACATCGCCGCCGTCACGCTCGCGTACGCGTGCGCGGCGGCGACTGTTGTCGGCATCGGCTATACCGTGCTCGCGAGCGCGCTGATCGGGCGCTTCTTCGCGAGGCCGGTGGCCGTACCCTCCAGTTTTCCACCCATTACGGTGATCAAACCGTTGCACGGCAACGAGTGGGCGCTGCTCGATAATCTGTCGAGCTTCTGCGCCCAGGATTATCCGGGGCCCGTACAATTCCTGTTCGGCGTGCACGACTCGGCCGACCCCGCGCTGCGAACCGTCGACGAACTGCGGCGCCTGCATCCGCGGGCGGACATCGCCGTGGTCGCCGATGCGCGTCTGTACGGCCCGAACCGCAAGATCAGCAACATCCTCAACATGCTGCCGCAGGCGCGCCACGACGTGCTCGTGTTCGCCGACAGCGACGTGTGCGTCGGCCCCGACTATCTGCGCAACGTGATCGGCGAATTGCAGAAGCCGGGCGTCGGGCTCGTCACCTGCGCGTATCGCGGCCAGCCCGATCCGGGATTCTGGCCGCGGCTGTCGGCGATCGCCACCAACTACCAGTTCCTGCCGGGCGTCGTCACCGGACTCGCGCTCGGGCTCGCGCGCCCGTGCTTCGGTCAGACCATTGCGATGCGGCGCGACACCTACGAGCGGATCGGCGGCTTCAAGCCGTTCGTGCGGCACCTGGCCGAAGACTACGAAATCGGCGCGGCGGTGCGCGCGGCGGGCGAGCAGGTCACGATTCCGCCGTTCGCGATCGCGCATGCCTGTGTCGAAACGAGCGCCGCGCAACTGGTGACGCACGAACTGCGCTGGAGCCGCACGATCCGCCGCATCGATCCGCTCGGACACTTCGGCACCGCGCTCGTGCATCCGTTGCCGTTCGCGCTGCTCGCGCTCGCGTGCTCGGGCGGCGCGCCGTGGGCGTGGCTGCTCGCGGCTGTGACGGTGCTCGCGCGTGGCGCGTTAAAGTGGCGCGCGGATCGGGCGTTGCGTCAGCGCTGCCGCGATCTGTGGCTACTGCCGTTATGGGATATCGTATCGTTTGCGATTTTCGTCGCGAGCTTCCGCTCGTCGCGGGTGATCTGGCGGGGCTTCAGCTTCAAGGTCGACGGCGACGGGCTGCTGTCGGCGGCACAGGACGAATGACGAACGAACGGCAGATTGGGCGGGCAATGAGCGAAGAAGGATCGAGCGGGCGACACAGCACCGCACTCGAGACGCACGGCAGCGGCCCGGCGGCAAAGGCGGCACAGGCGGCACAGGCGGCGGCGCACTCGGCAACCCATACGGCAACCCATACCGCGGCACGCGGCGTGCGGCGCATCAGGTCTATCCTGGTCGCATGCGAGGTGCCCGCATGATGAAGCATCTAGGCCGCGCGGCCGCGCTCGCGGGTTTGCTGATCTCTTTGTGGCTGGTCTGGCGCGAAGATCCGCGCGCGGTGCTCAGCGCGTTGCGCGCGGCCGGCGCGGGCCTCGTGCTGGCCGCGTTGGCGCACGTGCTGCCAATGGTCGCCAACGCCTGCGACTGGCGCTCGCTGATTCGCGGCGCGAATCGCCCGAGCTTCGGCAGGATGATGCATCTGGTATGGGTGCGCGAATCGGTCAACTCCATGCTGCCGGTCGCGCGGATCGGCGGCGAACTCGTGGCGTTCCGCATGTTCAAGCGCTGGGGCGTCCGGCCATCGACAGCGGTCGCCAGCACCATCGTCGATATGCAACTGACCTTGATCAGTCAGCTGATGTTCACGATGGTCGGCATCGGCTTTCTGTTCGCCAACGCGCAATCGGGCGCGCTGCGGCTCGCCGGGCAGCTCGCGTGGGGCGTGGTCGCGTTGACGCCGCTGCTATTGCTGTTCGGGCTCGTGCAGCATGCGAATCCGTTCGAGCGCATCACGCGCGTGGCAAACAATATGACGAGCGGCAAGCTGACCGCGCTGGTCGGCCAGTCCGCGCAGATCGATCAATCGATCAAGGTGATCTGGCGACGCCGCGCGGTCGTCCTGCGCTATCTGTTTTTCTGGCAGCCGCTGCAATGCGTGCTGACCTCGCTGGAAATCTGGCTCGCGCTGTATTTCCTCGGCGCGCGCGTGACGCTCGTCGAGGCGATCGTGATCGAATCGCTGATCCAGGCGGTCAGCAGTGCCGCGTTCTTCGTGCCGGGCGGTCTCGGCGTGCAGGAGGGCGCCTTCGTACTGATTGGCGGCGCGCTCGGGCTCGATCCCGCCACCTGTCTTGCGCTCGCGGCCGCGCGGCGCATTCGCGATCTGCTGGTGTTCGTGCCGGGCCTGATCGCGTGGCAGTTGTTCGAGGCGTCCGGCAGCGCGCGGCCGCATGCCGCGCCGCACGGGGTGCGTGCCGGGCTGGCCAAACAGCGTTCGGGCGTCGCTGACGTGAACCGCGGCGGCGAGCGGCGCTGAGCGATCAGCGCGCGGTTTCCCGCTTCCCGCTCGCGTCTTCGACGCGCATGCCGCGCGCCGTCAGCGCGGCGCGCGATAGGCCGGAAACGACACCCGCACCGCCAGCCCGTGGCCCCCGATTCCCGCGCCTAGCTGCAGACTCGCGCCGAAATGCTCGGCGATCCGCGCAACGATCGACAACCCCAAGCCGCTGCCGGTCGCCTGATTGCCGGTCGCGCGGAAAAAGCGGTTCGTGAGGCGCGCGAGATCGTCTGGCTCGACGCCGGGACCGTCGTCCCGCACGCTCAGCTGCACGTGCTCGTCAGCATGGCGCACCGCGACTTCGATATTGCCCCCGGTACGTCCATACTTGATCGCGTTGTCGAGCAGATTGTCGAGCAGGATGCCGATCAGCACCGGCTCCGCATCGATCTCGGCGAGCATGTCGCCGACCAGCATCACGTTGATGTGCTTTTGCTGCGCATTACGCCGATTCGCGAGCAGCGTATCTCTCGCGATCGCGGCCGGCTTCACCGGCTCGGTGGGCAGCTTCTCCTGCACGTCGAGCCGCGCGAGCAGCAGCAACTGCTCGGCGAGCCGGGCGCTGCGATCGACGCCTTGCACGACGCGCTCCATCGCGAGCCGCTGCAGCCCGATGTCGGGCTCCGCGAGCGCAACCTGCGCCTGCACCTTGATCGCGGCGAGCGGCGTCTTCAGTTCGTGCGCGGCATCGGCGGTGAAGGCGCGCTCGAGTTCGAGCGCATGCTGCAGACGCGCGAGCATCTGGTTGATCGCATCGACGAGCGGGCGCACCTCGAGCGGCGTGCGGCCGATGCCGACCGGTTCCATGCGGTTGATGTCGCGAGAACTGAGCGCGGCCGATAGCACCTTCAGCGGCGCGAGGCTCCAGCCGATGCTGAACCACACGAGCACCGCGAGCACCGGCAGCGCGATCAGCGTGGGCCGTGCGATGCGGCTCGCGATTTCGCTCACCAGGTCGCTGCGGGTATTGGCCTGCTCGAACACGCGCACGCTGTGACCGAGCACGGTCTCGCGCAACGTGAACGAGTGATAGAGCTCGCCGACCAGCATCACGTCTTGCGAGCCGCTCGCCGGCGGCAACGGCAAATCCCACGCGGCCAGCGCGTGCAGTTGCGGGCTGCCTGCCAGCACGACGCCGTCGGCCGAGCGCACCTGGAAAAGCGCATCGCGCGGCAGGGTGTCGTCGTCATCGTAGTTGTTCGCGCCGGCTTCGCCGTTTCGCTCTTCTTCGCGCAGGTCGATGCGCGCATTCGCGAGCGTCATCAGATTGGCCGAATCGAGCAGCGCGAGCATCTGCGCGAGTTCGGCGAGGCGGGCTTGCTCCCATAGGCCGACTTCGCGCGTCGCCTGCCGGTAGCTCGACACGAGCGCGCCGCCCCAGACGAGCGCGATGCTCGCCAGCACCAGCAGAACGAGGCGCCGCCGGATCGACGGACCGATCATTCTTTCTCCATCACATAGCCGATGTTGCGCACGGTCTTGATCAGATTTGCGCCGAGCTTCTTGCGCAGGTTCGACACATGGACCTCGATCGCATTGCTTTCGATTTCTTCCTGCCAGCCGTACAGGCTTTCTTCGAGCCGCGAGCGCGACTGCGGAATGCCGAGATTGGTCAGCAGTTGCAGCAGAATCGCCCATTCGCGCGATGTAAGCGGCACGCGCGCCTCGTCGATCTGCACTGTTTGCGCGGCCGGATTCACTGTCAGATTCTGGTAACGAATCAGATCGATACTGCGACCTTGTGCGCGGCGCAACAGCGCGCGACACCGCGCGACCAGCTCGGTGAGATCGAACGGCTTGCCGAGATAGTCGTCGGCGCCCGCTTCGAGACCGCCGACACGATCGACGACCGTGCCTTTCGCGGTCAACACCAGCACCGGCACGTCATTGCCGGCGTCGCGCATGCGTTTGAGCAGCTCCGTGCCGCTCACGCGTGGCAGGCCGAGGTCGAGTACCACCAATGCATATTGAGTCGTGTCGAGCGCGAGGCCGGCCTTGTGGCCGTCGCGTGCCCAGTCGACCGTGAAGCCGGCCTGGCGAAGGCCCGCTTCCACACCGCAGCCGATGAGCTCGTCGTCTTCTACGAGGAGTAAGCGCATGAGGCAAATATTCCATGTGAGGATTTATTGCATAACGTCCTGCATTTTTATGCAAGCGGCATTGATGCGTCTATACGAACAATCCGCCGGTGTTTCGAAGTGTAACCACGCCGTTCGTTAGCCGCTTTATGCCATGGGGATGCTTAAGGTTTCCTTCAGCTTGAATCGATACCATCGACGCGCTATAAAATGGTCGTCGCAGATCGTGATGCATGTGCGAGACCAGGTTCGTCAGGCCATCGCAACCTGATCGTAAGGACTTCGATGGAGCGACGCGCGAGGCATTCTTTATGCTGGTCGATAGCGTCAATGGACGGTATCGACGAGTCCCGCCCAATGCCAGCATCCGGTCAGGCTGCAAGGCCCCGCACGAGGCACGTTATGAAGCGAGTCACCATCGACATGCTACGAGCCCATTTGCTAGTCGCGTCTCTGACCGCCGCAGGCACCGAAGCGCTGCTGTGCATCGCGCTGCCTGTACTGCCGGTCTCTGACGCTTTTTTCGCTTCAGCATCGTTCAGGCTGTTCGCGCTCGCGCTGATCATCGGCGGCGTGGTGATTGCGCGCGAATTCTCCGAGGTCGCCTTCGAGCTCGCGGTGCGGCGCGACTACGCGATTCGCGCTGCTCGCGGCGCATGGCCCGCCGTGATCTCAGCGAACTGTCCACGCCGGTGGCTCGTCGTGCTTCACCTCCGGCTAACGGGGCAACCGTTCGTGCTGGCCGAGCACTGACGGATACGGACGACACACGATGGCGGCCCACGCGTTGATTGCATGTCAATGGCTTCTGTTGGCCGGCTGCGTTAGCGCTTCCATCTACACGGTAGCCGCCGCGCTCGCCATGCCGTTTTTCACCGCGCGCCATAAATCGAACCATCATGGCGGCAGGGCGGTCAATGGCGCGTACGGCGGTTCGCTAGTGGGTTCGTCCGATGGACCAGGCGGGCCGTTCGCGCAGGTCGGTGTCAGCGTGCTGAAGCCGCTGTGCGGCGCCGAGCCGCGTCTCTACGAGAATCTCCGGACCTTCTGCGAGCAGCGGCATCAGCTTTTTCAGCTGGTGCTGGGCGTGTCGTCGCCGCACGATCCCGCCATCGCGGTGGTGCGCCGCTTGCAGGCCGCCTATCCTAAGTGCGACATCGAGCTCGCGATCGACACGCGCGTACACGGCAGCAATCTGAAAGTCAGCAACCTGATCAACATGGCCGCACGCGCTCGCCACGACGTGATCGTGATCGCCGACAGCGACATCGCGGTCGACTCCGACTATCTCGACAGCGTCGCCGCGCCGCTAGCGGACCCGAGCGTCGGCGTGGTCACGTGCCTGTACGTCGCGCGCGGTGTCGGCGGCTTCTGGCCGCGCGTCGGTGCGCTGTTCATCAACGAGTGGTTCGCGCCGTCGGTGCGGGTCGCCCATGCGATGGGCTCGCGCCGCTTCGGTTTCGGCGCGACCCTCGCGTTGCGGCGCGCGACGCTGGAGCGCATCGGCGGCTTCGAGGCGCTGAAAAACTGCCTCGCCGACGACTACTGGCTCGCCGAGCACGTGCGCGCTCTCGGTCTGCAAACGGTGCTGTCGCGGGTGATGGTCGCCACCGACGTGATCGAGCCGACCTTCGCGGCGCTGTGGCAGCGCGAAACGCGCTGGCTGCGCACGATCCGCTCGGTCAATCCGCCGGGTTTCGTGTCGCTGCTGATCACATTCCCCACACCGTGGCTGTTGACGAGCGCAGGGCTGACGGTGTCGCTCGCAACCTGTGCTCACGCGCCGTTCGCGGCGGTGGTCGCGAGCGCGTCGGCGACCGCGCTCTGCGTTGGTGCGCGCCTGCTGCTGCATTTGCGTGCGGCGCGCCGTGCGCGCACGTTCTGGCGCGATCTGCCGCTGGTGCCGTTGCGCGATACGCTGCTCGCGCTCCAGTGGCTCGTCAGCGCGTTCGGTTCGCACGTCGTGTGGCGCGGCGAGCGCATGCGGCTCGGCACGCCGTCCGCCGAGCGCAGCGGCCGGCTGGACAGCCTCACGTGATAGCGCGCGGCAAACCGGCCCAGCCGCGCGGACTGATCATCACCGCCGACGATTTCGGCCTGCATCAGCGCGTCAATTTCGCGGTCGAGCGCGCGCACCGCAACGGTGTGCTGCGCGCGGCGAGTCTGATGGTCGGCGCGCCGGCCGCCGAAGACGCGGTTGCGCGCGCGCATACGCTGCCGGAACTGCGCGTGGGCCTGCATCTGGTGCTGGCCGACGGCGCCGCGCTGGCGCCGCGCGAGCAGGTCGCCGCGCTGCTCGACGAGAACGGCCGCTTCGGCAGCAACATGGTGCGCGACGGCGTGCGCTTCTTCTTTCTGCCGCACGTGCGCCGGCAACTCGCCTACGAAATCCGCGCGCAATTCGAAGCCTTCGCCGCGACCGGCCTAAGGCTCGACCACGTGAACACGCACAAGCATTTTCATCTGCATCCGACCGTGCTCGGCCTGATCCTCGACATCGGCCGCGACTACGGCATGAAGGCGATGCGTCTGCCGTTCGAAGCGAACGCGCCGCTGTGGCTGCGGCCGTGGGTCGCGCACGTGAAGACGCGGCTCGAGCGCGCGGGGATCGCGCACAACGACTACGTGGTCGGCATTGCGGCGAGCGGGCGCATGGACGAGGCGAGCTGGCTCGCCGCGCTCGCGAATCTGCCGCATGGCGTCGGCGAAATCTATTGTCATCCGGCGCTGGCCGGTGACGCGCTGAGCGAGGGCATGCACGACTACCGGCATGCCGACGAGTTGCAGGCGCTGTTGTCGCCAAAGGTGGCCGCCGCGATCCGCGCGCTCGGCGCGCGAGTCGGCGGGTTCGCGGATGTGCTTGCGTAGCGTCATGCTTCGCGAAACGCGGAAAACCTGAGCCGCGCTCACACCGGCTGTTTTTTCATCAATAGCTTCAGCAACGCCGGCAGCAGCAACAGCACGAGCGGCAACTGCACGATCAGTCCGGAAATGATCGCGATCGCGAGCGGTTGCTGCATCGCCGAGCCTTGCCCCAGCGCGAACGCGAGCGGCAACAGCGCGAGGATCGCGGCGATCGTCGTCATCGCGATCGGCCGCAGACGATTGCGGCCGGCGGCCTGCAACGCGTCGTCGAACGGCATTTCGTCGTCGCGCACCAGCGCCTGCAATTCGGATACGTAAAAGATGGCAACTTCCGTCACGATGCCGATGATCATCGTCATGCCCATCATCGCCGAGATATTCAACTCGATGCCGGTGATCCAAAGGCCGATGAACACCGCGCCGGCAGCGAAGAGCGGCATTGCCAGCACCGCGAGCGCGACACGCAGGCGTTCGTACAGGAACAGCAGCAGGCCGAACACCAGCGCGATCGCGGCGCCGAACACGGTCAAGAGCCCCTTGAAGGCGATCTGCTGTTGCTGGTACAGACCGCCGAGCTCGTAATAGACGCCCGACGGCAGCAGGTTCGCGTCGCCGAGCGCCTTCTGCACGTCGGCGATCGTCGAGCCGAGGTCGCGCCCGTCGATGCGCGCAGTGACCGCGACCATCCGCTTCAGATTCGAACGGCTGATTTCCGGTTGACCCGTGACGGTCACACGATCGGCGACGCGCTTCAGCGCGAACAGATGCCCGTCCGGCGCGCGAATCTGTAACTGACCGAGTTGCGTATCGGTCATCTGGCGCGCGCCGTTCACGCGCACGCGCACGCCGACCGTTTTCGGGCCGCTCTGGAACTGCGTCGCGACATTGCCTTCGAGCATGTCGGTGACGGCCTGCGCGATCGCCTGCGGGTCCATGCCTTCGGCCGCGGCCGCGGCGGGCAGGATGTGCAGCTCGATCGCGTCGCCGGCCGGGTTGATGCCGTCGTTCACGTCGACGATGCCCTGGATCTGGCCGATGCGCGCGGCGACCTTGCGCGCGGTGGTGTCGAGCGTGTGCGGGTCGTCGGAGAAGATCTTGATCTGCACCGGCTGCGGCACCGCGGTCAGATCGCCGATCAGGTCTTCCATCAGCTGCGCGAGCTCGATGCTGACGCCCGGCACCTGGGTTTCGATCTGCGAGCGGATTTCCTCCATCACGGTGTCGATCGGCTCGCGCTTGCCGGACTTGAGCCGCACGAAGAAGTCGCCCTTGTTCGGCTCGTTCAGATCGCCGCCGAGGCCCGCGCCGGTGCGGCGCGAGTAGGTCGCGACGTTCGGATTCGCGCGCACGATCTGCTCGATCTGCTTCATCAGCCGGTCCGTTTCGGTGATCGACGTGCCCGGTTGCGTGTGATAGTCGAGCACGAAGCCGCCTTCGTCCATGCTCGGCATGAAGCCGCTGCCGACGCGGGTGAATGCGAACGCCGCGACGACGATCAACGGCACGACGCCGAGCAGCACGAGCGGCGGCCGTGCGATCACGCGGCCGATCGTCACCGCATAGCGCCGGTTCAGCCATGCGGCGAAACGGGTTTCCTGGTGCTCCTCGGCGTCTTTGGGCTTCAGCCAGTGGTCGCAAAGGATCGGCACCGCGAGCCACGTGACGAGGAACGAAATGAACAGCGCGCTCGCCATCGTCAGCGACAGCGCCTTGAAAAAGGCTCCCGTCACACCCGACAGAAACGCGAGCGGCACGAAGATGATCAGCGTTGCCGCCGACGAACCCGCGAGCGGCCGTGTGAATTCGAGCGCCGCGGCCATCACGCGGCCATGGAACGCGCGCGCGCCGGCTTCACGCATGCGCCGCACGATGTGCTCGATCATCACGATCGCGTCGTCGATCACGAGGCCGACCGCGGCCGCCATACCGCCCAGCGTCATGATGTTGAAGCCCATGCCGAACACGTCGAGCAGCAGGATCGTCGCGGCCATCACGACCGGCACCAGCGCGACCGCGATCGCGGTGATCTTCCAGTTGCGCAGGAAGAAGAACAGCGTCAACGCCGCGAGCACGATGCCGATCATGATCGCGTCGCGCACGCTGGTGGCCGACGCGATCACGAGTTCGCTCTGGTCGTACCAGTTCGACAGATGCACGCCCGCGGGCATCTGCGGCTGGAACGCGGCAATCTTCGCGCGGATCGCGCGTGCCATCGCGACGCTGTTGGCGCCGGGCTGCTGATACACGTTCAGGAGCACCGCATCCTGACCATCGGCGGTGACGCGCATCCATTGCGGCACGACGCCCTGGCGCACCATCGCGACGTCGCCGAGACGGATCTGCGCGCCGTTCGCATTGCCGTTGGCGGCCACGACCACGTTGCGCAGTTCGTCGAGCTGCGTGATCGTCGAGTTGGTGACGACGAGGTACAGCTTGTCGTGATCCTCGATGCGGCCGTTTGCCATCAGCACGTTGCTCGCGCCGATCGCCTTCGATACATCGGCGAGCGACAGCTTGTACGCGGCGAGGCGGGCGGGATCGACCGCGACCTCGAACTCGTCCTCGGCGCCGCCGGTCACCTCGACGCGCGCGACGCCTTCCACCGACGACAGCAGCGGCCGCATCTGGAACTGCGCGAGATCGCGCAGCGCGGACAGCGACTGCTGCTTCGACGTGAGGCTGTACGCGAGCACCGGAAACACGGTCGGGTCCATGCGCCGCACCTGCATCGTCGTGCCGGGCGGCAGCGTCGCGAGAATTTCGCTGATCGCCGATTGAGCCTGCAGCGTCGCCTGCGCCATGTCGGTGCCCCAGTCGAAGTTCAGCGAGATCTCCGCGGCGCCACGGCTCGTCGTCGAATTGACGTCGCGCACGTTCGGCACGCGGCGCAGCGCTTCTTCGACCGGCATCGTGACGAGCGTCGTCATCTGCTCGGCGGGGCGGTCGCCCGCGTCGAGCGAGACGACCGCGCGCGGAAACGCGACGTTCGGAAACAGCGAGATCGGCAGACGGAACGCGCTCAACACGCCGGCAATCGCGAGCAACGCGATGACGAACAGCAGCGAGCGGCGATGCGTCTGCATCCATTGGCCGAAGTTCATCGCGCGCCATCTCCCGCGGCGCGGACCGCCATGCCGTCCTTCAGCTCGTAGTTGCCGCTCGTCACGACGCCGAGCATGGGGTCGAGCGGGCCATCGACGCCGTAGCGCTCGCCGTTTTCGATCGCGATGCTCACTGCGACGCGATGCGCCTTGTTTTGCGGCGTGATCTGGAACACGTACGCATGCTGCCCATCCCGCAGCACGGCCGCGCGCGGCACGATCCAGTGCGTGCCCGTGCGGGTCGCGATGTCGCCAGAAACGCGTGTGCCGGGGATGAACGGCGTCTGCGCGAGCGGTACCGTCGCGCCGATGTTGACCAGTTGCGATTGCGGATCGATCGCGGCACCGACGAGCACCACACGGCCCTCGATCGACGTCTGCGCGAGTGCCGCGGACAGGCCGTGCAGCGTAACGGCATCGCCGGGATGGATCGCTGCGGCGTCGGTGGGCTCGACGCCGAGCATCACGTTTGCGCGCGCATCACGGCTCGCGCCACTCGCGAGTTGCAGAATCGCCGCGCCAGCCTGCACCTGGTCGCCCTGTGCCGCCGACAGCTGCAGCACCACGCCGTCGAACGGCGCGGTCACGACCTTGTTGCCGCTCGCGATGCCGCTCTGAGTCTGCGCGGCGAGCGCTTCGCGCGCATCGTCGACGGCCTTGCTCGCGCTCGCGAACTGCGATTGCGTCGCGAGACCTTGGTCGAACAGCGACCGGGTCCGCGCGAGTTCGCCTTGCGCGAGCGTCAGCGCGCTTCTCGCCTGAGTGGCGGCAAGCACCGCAGCAGGATCGGCCTGGACGACGAACAGTGGCGTGCCGCGCTTGACGGTCTCGCCCGCCTGCACGCGCATCTGTGCGATACGCGATACATAGGGCAGGTTGATCGTCGTCAGGTTCGACGCGGTGGTCGCGACGATCCCGAAGCCGCGCACCGGCTGCGCGATCGCGGCGCGCTGCACGTGCACGGTCTGCACCGCGACCGACGGTTGAGTTTCGCTGGCGGGGTTGTCGTCCGCACGAACCGGATGGACTGCTGCGTACAGCAGGACCGCGCAAACCAGCGGCGCGGCGACGGCCGCAACACGCGGCCATCCGTACCGCGATGGAAACAGGCTATTTCGCATGAGTGTCGATGAAAGTTTGAGCGGGAGTGAAAGCGTCGGGAATCGCGCTGCCGAGCAGCGCCTGCAAGCCGACGCGTTGTTCGTCGAGCGCTTCGCGCAGCGTCGCGACGTCGATGCGTTTCGCGAGCGCGGCGCTTTGCGCGTCGGTGTACGCGCCGAGCGCGAGGTTGTGTTCGGCGTAGGCCGCCGCGGCTTCGCGCGCGGAGCGCTCGACGCCGGGTAATGCGGCTTCGGTCTGCTGCAACTGCCGCGCGAGAATCGCGCTGTCCTCGCGCAGCCGGGCGACGTCCGCATACGCCTGGTTCAGGCGGGTCTGGTACTCGTCGCGCAGCCGTTGACGGGTCGCTTTTTCGATCGCGACATTGCCCTGATTGCGGTTGAAGATCGGCAGACTCAGGTTGATCTGAAAGCCGCTCGTGTAGATGTTCGAGGTGTCGCGCGCCCGCACGAAACCGACCGACAGACTCGGGAACTGGCTCAGAATCGCCGCGCGGTATTTCTGCTCCTGCGCTTCGTAGCCGGCCTGTAGCGCGATCAGGTCGGGGCGGCGGTGCGCGAGCTCGGCGAGCGCTGAGTCGAGCGTGGCGTCGGAAAGCGGTGCGACTTCGTCGTCGTGGCCTGCCTGCAACTGCAATTGCACGTCGGGCGCGAGACCCAGCAGAGCGTTCAGATCGTGATGGGTTTGCGCGGCCGCGCGCTCGGCGTCCGTGTACTGCTTGCGCGCGTCGCTGTAAGCGATGAGCGCGGCGGTGAGCGTATCGTCGGTCAGATTGCCGTCCGCGCGCGCCGCGGCCATGCGCTCGTAACGGGTGCGCGCGAGTTCGCGTTGCTGTTGCAACAGCGGCAGCGTGCGCTGCTGAAAGCAGCTCTTCACGAACAGCTGGCGCGCCTGCGCGACCACCTGCCATTCCTGCCACAGAAGGCCGAGATCGGTCTTCGCCAGCGTCGCGTCGGCGGACTGTTTGTTCGCGCTGCGCAGCACGATCGCCATCACGTCGATGCTGAGGCCATAATTGAACGCGCGCGTGGTGCCGGCCGCGCCCGGATAATCGCTCGACACGCTCAGTTGCGGATCGGGCAGCAGACCCGCCGAATAAGCCTGCGCGCGGGCGATGCCGAGATCGTCGCGGGCCAGCTTCAGATCGGGGTTGTTGGCGACCGCGAGCATCGCGACTTCGTCGATGTCGAGCCCGTCGGCGGGATCGAACCGATGCGTGGCCAACTCGGGCAGCGGCATGCTCGCGGGATCGATGCGGATCCGTTCGAGCGATCGCGCGGACGTCGAGGTGACCTGCGGCGCGAGCGGTTCGCGGTGATAGGTCGCGCAGCCGCTCATCAGCAGCGCGCACAACGGCATCAGCGCGCGCCGACGCAGCGCCGTCACGGGATGGAAATCAGGCAAAATCCGGCTCCTGCGAATCATCGGAAGGGGCGAGCGACTCGCGAACGAGGCCTCGCAATGGGAGCCAATTTTCCGAAGCGCGCGCTTAAGACAGGCTTAACGTCGAATCGCCTGACCCGAGCCGCGCGAAATCGGCGCCGTCATCAGTACCCGTAAGGCTTCGTTAAGCTGCCGGGGCCGATAATGCGGCGGCTAAAACCGCAGCAAGGAGGGGAGAGACCATGCGCCTGCTATTGGTCGAAGACGACGACATGATCGCGGAATCGGTGCTGGGCGCGATGCGCCGCGCCGGCTACGCGATCGACTGGGCCGAGGACGGCCGCGCGGCGGAACTGTCGCTAGATAACGGCGTGTACGACCTCGTACTGCTCGACCTCGGCCTGCCGAAAAAAGACGGCATCGACGTGCTGAACGCGTATCGCCGCAACGGCGGCGCGGCGCCGGTCATCATCCTGACCGCGCGCGACGCGATCGACGAACGCATCCGCGGTCTCGACGCCGGCGCCGACGACTACCTGATCAAGCCGTTCGATCTCGACGAACTGGCCGCGCGCATTCGCGCGCTGCTGCGCCGGCGCACCGGCCAGAAGCAGCCGGTCTACAGCCACGGCGAACTGACGCTCGACCCCGCCGCGCATGAAGTCACCAAGGACGGCGTGCCGCTGCCGCTCGTGCCGCGAGAATTCGCGCTGCTGCAGGCGCTGATCGAGGAGCCGACCCGCGTGTTCACCAAGGCCGAGCTCGAAGAAAAGCTGTACGGCTGGGGCGAAGAAGTCGGCAGCAACACGATCGAAGTGCATGTGCACAGTCTGCGGCGCAAGATCGGCGCGGACCAGGTCGTGACCGTGCGCGGGGTCGGCTACCGCCTGAAGAGGTGCGGATGACGTCGATTCGCCGCTGGCTGCTCGGCTGGCTGATCTTCGGCATGGCGGCGACCTCGATGGTCGCAGCTTTCGCGATCTTCCATACCGCGCGGCGCGAGGCGAGCGAGCTGTTCGACTACGAACTGCGCACGGTCGCGCTGTCGCTGCCGTCGTCGCTGAGCGGCGCTGGCCTGCGCGAGCGTCGCGCCCCCGACCTCGGCGATCTGGCCGACGACCGCATCGTCATCGAGATCTGGGACCAGAGCGGCACGCTCGTCTATCACTCCGCGCAGACGCCGATGTTCGAGCGTCTGGCGCCGGGCTTCCACACGGTACCGCGCGGCGAGTATCACTGGCGCGTCTTCGGCGTCGCGCAGCCGGACCGCTACGTGCAGGTCGCGCAGCCCGTATCGGTGCGCGAGGATCTCGCGCTGCATCTTGCGCTGCACACGCTGTGGCCGCTCGGCGTGCTGCTGCCGGTGACGATCGCGCTGGTGCTGCTGGTGGTCGCGCGCGGGCTCGCGCCGATCGGCGGGCTGTCGCGCGCGCTCGCGACGCGTTCGATCGATTCGCTCGAACCGCTGCGGCTCGACGGCAACATGCCGGTCGAAATCCGGCCGCTCGTCGAAGCGCTGAACGATCTGCTGCAACGGCTGCATACGGCGTCGCAGGCGCAGCGCACGTTCATCGCCGATGCCGCGCATGAGCTGCGCTCGCCGCTCGCGGCGCTGAAGCTGCAACTGCAGGCGGCGTCGCGCGATGGCTCGCTGAGCGGCGAGGGGCAGACGCTCGAGCGTGTCGAAAATCGGGTGAACCGGATCATCCACCTCGTGCAGCAATTGCTGACGCTGGCGCGCGAAGACGCGCAGCCGGTCACGTCGACGGTGCCGGTCAGCCTGCGCCGCATCGGCGAGCAGGCGGTCAGCGATTGTTCCGTGCTCGCGGAGCTGCGCGAGATCGATCTCGGCCTCGAATGCGAACAGGCGCGCACACCGAACGACGCCTACACGGTGCTCGCCGAGCCGCACAGTATCAGCGTGTTGTTGGGGAATCTGATCAACAACGCGATTCGTCATACGCCGCGGGGCGGCCGTGTCGACGTGGTGCTGCGGCGCACGGGCGAGCGGGTTGGCTTCGAGGTCGTCGACAGCGGCTCGGGGATTCCGGAGGCGGAGCTCGAACGCGTGTTCGACCGTTTCTATCGCGGCGAGGAGTCGAAGGGCGAGGGCAGCGGGCTCGGTCTCGCGATCGTCGCGCGGATCGCCGAGCGGCATCAGCTCGGGCTGTCGCTGCGCAACAATGTCGGCGCGCCGGGCTTGCGGGTGTCGGTCACCGGGCTGCACGCGCCCGCCGCCGATGCGCCCGTCACGGCCGCGAATTAACGATCGTCATTGCGGCTAGCGGTTGTCACAAGCATATAGGCGCACGCTGCTACAATCTCATTTTTACAGATCGACAGATTGGTTGTGCACTATGGGTTTCGAACAACTCGCTGAACTGAAGAAGCAACTGGCCGCGGCGCGAGCCGCCGCTGAGGGCGCCGGCAAGCCCGATCGCAAATCGGCTGCGCGCCCCGCTTCGAAGTCCGCTGGCAAGCCCGCTTCAAATCCTGGGGCACATCCTGGCTCTAACGCCGAGCGTGGCGCCAATCCGGGCACGAAGTCCGGTGGCCGGCCCGGCGGAAAGCCGGCCCCGAAGGCCGGTGGTCGGCCGGACGGCAAGCCGGGCACGCGACCCGGCCGCCCGCAGCCGCGCCACGCCTCACCCGAGGGCGCCGCGCCCGCCAGGCCGGCGGCGGTGGAGGCCAAGCCGGTGGACCCGGTGGTGCGCTCGATCGGTCGTCTGCAAAAGCATTTCCCGATCGCTTTCCCGAAGAATCCGGCCCCGAAGCTGCCGCTGAAGATCGGCGTTTTCGAAGATCTCGTCGTGCATGCGAAGGAGCTGTCGCTGACCGAAGCCGAGCTGCGCGACGCGATCAAGACGTGGTGCCGTGGCGGGCGCTACTGGAAGAGCCTCGTCGAAGGCGCCGCGCGCGTCGATCTGGCGGGCGTCGAAGCTGGCAAGGTCACGGCGCAGGAAGCGGCCGGTGCGCAGCGTCTGCTCGCGCATCGCGCGGCGAAGGGCGCACAGAAGGCCGCCGCGGCGACGGCAAGCGCGAGTGCTCCGACCGATGCCGGTACACCGTCACCGTCCGGGAAGGCGACCGCCGACGAGCCGCAGGCCGAAGCAGTCGCAGCGGCGGTCGCGGAACAGGCGGTTCCGCAAGCGGATGCCGCTGCTGCAACGCCGGAAGGGGTAGCACCGAATGCCGCCGGCAGCGGAGACGCCCAGGCGCAAACCAGCGCCCAACACGAGACGCAAGCTTCCACTCCCTCCCAAGCCTAAGCCTAAGCCTGGCATAATCCGTCGCGGCCTCGCTCACGAGGCCATGACGTGCGGCGCAGCCGTCAGCCGGCTGCGCACGAATCCCACGTGCTCCCGCAGCACATAAAACGCATCCGCATACGCTAACGGCATGCGCAGGTGGTTCAGCGCCGCCTCGATCTCGTCCAGTTGTCCTAGGAGCTGTGTGCGCTCCTCGTCGGTTGCGCCGGCGAGCGCGTGCCGCTCGATCGCAATCAGCGAACCGTAATAGCGATAGATGCGCGAGCGCACCCGCCACCGGTACAGCGCCGGAATCACCCGCATCGCGGGCAACAGCAGCACGGCGATCGGCAACAGCAAGACCAGCGTGCGATCGCCGATGCTCGCGAGCCAGAACGGCAGCGTCCGATACAAAAAGCCCTTGCCGGTCCGGTAATAGCGCTGCGCATCCTCGCTGATCCGGTATTCGTGCTCGACCGGTGTCGGGAACTGGCCGGCGTGCTGCAACAGGCCCGCGGCGCCATGTACTTCCTGCGCCGCCTCGATCAGCAGATCCGAGATCGCCGGATGCAGCGTGCTGCGCGCGACGAGTTCGACCGTCGGACTGATCAGATGCACGGTCTCGGGCGGAATGCGCCGCTTCAGGTCGAGCACGCCGGGCGGCAGGTCGATCTGGTCGAGAAACGGAAACACGCGCGTATAGGCGCTGGCTTCGTCGAAATTCATCACCGAAATGCCGGGTACGCGCAACAGCCGCAGCATCAGGCCGCGCGTCGCCGAGTCGCCGCTCAGAAGCGCCGCGTCGACCTCGCCGGCGACTAGCTGCGTGGCGGCCTGCAGACCGTCGCTCGGCACCAGCGTCGTGGCGCCGCCTGGCTCGATGCCGTTCGCCGCGAGCAGTTGCAGCGCGAGCAGCCGCGTGCCGCTGCCTTTGCGGCCGACCGCGATCCGCTTGCCTTCGAGCTGCGCCAGTTGCGTGAGCGCCGCGCCACGATAGAACACCACGATCGGCACATAGAACACGCTGCCGAGCGACACTAGCGACGACGTATCCAGCCCCTGGGCCACCCCGCCTTGCACGAACGCGATATCGACTTGCTGCTTCGGGTCCAGCAGCCGCTGCAGGTTCTGCACGGACCCATCGGATTCGAGCACGTTCAGGCGGATGCCGTTGCGCGCGAGGATCTTGCGGTACTGGTTCGCAGTGACGACGAACGAGCTGTCGCGCGGGCCGGCGCTGATCGTGATCGTGCGCGGCGGCGCCGGATTGGCGATCCAGACGATCAGCACGATCGCGAACGCGATCAGCAGCGCCGTGATGAAGTAGGGCAGCAGGTGCTCGCGCCATTCGGCGCGCGTAAGTTCGGCGGAAAAGTGCGGAGGACGCGGACGCTGCGCTTTCATGAATACTCCGTGCTTGAAGCCGGGAGCAGGCATTGTCGCCTGTGCGCGGTGGCTTTGCCGTAGCGGTTCGTTCTATCGACCGGGCGCGCGGCGCTCGACGGAGCCTGCCGCCCGCGGCCGGCGAATAACGTGTACATGGCATAATTTGCCGCAAATCGCGGTCTGGCAGTAGTGGACTTCACAACTCGCGGAGTGTCGCTGGGCGCATGTTGAATCGTCGGTATCGGAAGATCGGCAGCTGGCTGGGATCGCTCGCGATCCTGCTGGCGACGCTCGCGCCGACGATCTCGCAGACGCTCTCCGCCCATCGCCATGCCGACGCGATGATGCGTGAGCATTGCCAGATGGCGTCGATGGACGACATGGCGTCGATGCCGGGCATGCGGATGCAGGACGACACGCCCGAGCCCACCCAGGCCATCGCCAACCCGCCAGACAACACCGACGACACCGGCAATCCCACGGACAAGCACGCGCAGATGTCCGGCGATGCCTGCGGCTATTGCAGCCTGCTCGCGCATCTGCCGGTGATGCCGAGCGTCGGCATGCTGTTCGTCGCCGCGGTCCGCGCGCGCCAGCACACGGCCGTGACGCGCGATAACAGCGTGCGCCGTGTCGAACCGCTGACCTTCGCGCAGCCCCGCGCCCCGCCTTCCGCTTCCTGATCCGAATCCTTACGACGCGATGCGCCTACGTGCATCGCGCTTGCTCGCGCGCGTCCGTTCGACGGCGCGCGCCGGCCTCGTCATCACCGAACAGACAGGATGCACTCATGCACACATCAGCAACGCGCGGTGGCCGTCCGCCGCGCGCGGCGCCGCTCATCGCGGCCGCCACCTATGTCGCCTACACCGCTTACGCCGCGTGCGGCGTCGTAGGCCTGATCACCGCGCCGTCCATCGCGCAGGCGCACGCGATCGCCGGCAACCGCGTCTTCCCGGCGACGCTCGCGGTCGACGACCCCGGCGTCGGCGACGAAGCCAACCTCGAGTACGGCCATCAGCGCGTGCCCGGCGACAACGGCGACCAGAGCATCAACACGTTCAGCTTCGAGTACGACAAGCTGATTACGCCGCGCCTGGCCGTGTCGATCGACGGCGCGTACGTGCTCCAGAACAACCCGCGCGCGGCCGGCTTCAACAACTTCGGCGTCGGCCTCAAGTACCTGCTGTACGTGAACGAGCCGCACGAGCTGATGACGTCGATCGGCGTCACTGCGGAGCTCGGCGGCACCGGCAGTCGAGCGATCGCCGACAACTTCTCGACGATCTCGCCGACCGTCTACATCGGCAAGGGCATGGGCGATCTGCCCGATTCGCTCGCGTATCTGCGCCCGGTCGCGATCACGGCCGAGGCGGCCCCCGCGCTCAACACCGGCGCGGGTCAGCCGAACGCGTTCAACTACGGCTTCACCGTGCAGTACAGCCTGCCGTATCTGCAGCAGCACGTGCACGACGCGGGTCTGCCGCAGCCGTTCTCGAACCTGATCCCGCTCGTCGAGGTCCCGCTGTCGCGCAGCCAGGGGCAGACGACCGGCACGGTCAATCCGGGCTTTATCTGGATCAATCGCTACGGACAGTTCGGCGTCGAGGCACAGATTCCGATCAACCGTGCGAGCGGCTCGCACGTCGGCATTCTGGTGCAGGCGCATGTGTTCTTCGACGACATTGCGCCGACTACGCTCGGCAAGCCGCTGTTCCCATGAGTAGTGCAGGAGAAAAACGATGATGAACAGCTTCGAATATCACGCAATGCGCCTGGCGGCACTGATCGCCGGTGTGACGTTCGCGAGCGCGGCACTCGCGCATGTGTTTCCGCAGAAGCAGGAGCCGGGCGCGGGCGCATCGGTGGCCGCGCCCGCGCAGGTCAAGGTGACCTTCGACGGGCCGCTCGAACCGGCGTTCAGCTCGCTGAGCGTCACCGATGCGAGCGGCAAGCAGGTCGGCACGCAGAAGTCATCGGTGGATGCGCGGCAACCCGCGGTGATGACGCTGCCGCTGCCGACGCTTGCGGCCGGACACTACACCGTGCATTGGGTCGCGGTGGCGTCGGACGGGCATCGAACGCATGGGGACTATGGCTTCGATGTGAAGTAGGGCGGTACGATGCGCCGTGCTCGCGCAGGCGGCGCTCAAACCCGCTTGAACAACTGCCGCGCGAGCGAGCACATCAGCATCGTCGCGGGCGATTCGTCCTGCAGGCGCCGGCTCATGATGATCGGCGACGCGGCGCTTGCCGACGGAATCGGCCGGTACGCGACGCCGTGCGCGCGCAAGCCCTCGACGCTCTCCGGCACGAGACACACGCCGACCTGCGCGGCGACCAGACCGAGCGCGGTCTGCAACTCGCGCACTTCGTGAATCGCCTTCGGCTCCAGCGCCTGATCGTGCATCGCCGAGATCTGCTGGTCCGCGTAGCTCGGCCGCGGCGTGCTTGGATAGACGATCAGCGTTTCCTCGGCGAGCGCGGCGAGCGTCAGCGGCTTCTTTTGCCGTGCGAGCGGATGGTCCTGCGGCAACGCCGCGATCATCCGTTCCTCGACCAGCACTTCGCGCGCGAGTTGCGCATCATCGAAGCGCAGGCGACCGAAGCCGACGTCGATGCGGCCGCCTTTGAGCGCGGCCAACTGCTCGAGTGTGAACATCTCGATCAGCGATAGCTCGATATGCGGCGCGGCCTCGCGAAACGAGCGTATCACCGCGGGCAGCGCGCCATACAGCGTAGACGGCACGAAGCCGATCACGATGCGCTCCGCGAGTTGTGCGAGCCGGCGCGTGAGCGGCGCGAGCTCGTCGGCTTCATCGATCAGACGTTTCGCCTGGGTGTAGAAAATGCGGCCGGCTTCGGTGAGCCGCAACGGTCGCGAGCCGCGCTCGAACAGCGGCAGGCCGACGTCTTCCTCGATCTGCTGGATCTGCCGCGACAGCGGCGGTTGCGTCATATGCAGACGATTGGCCGCCCGCGTGATGTTCATCTCCTCGGCGACCGCGATGAAGTAGCGAAGTTGGCGAAATTCCATGCATGCCTCAGAGGTATGATGCGTCGGCGATCGGGTTGGTGTTGGAATGTCGCGCGCTGAATGTCCGTTTACGGCTCTGTGCTCCCGCAGGAGCGCTGCGCGGCGGCAACGAATGATAGCAACAGCACCGTCAAACCCTATCTGTAGGGGCTCGGCGAATTTTCGTCGCTGGTTCTTTATCTGTCTGCTCGGCCTCGACGTTCAATCAATACCGCGCGCATTCGTTTAAATGACGTCGAGGCAGCAGATAGCGGAGGAGGGAGATCATGTGGTCCATTATTCTCGATACGCTCGGTGCGCTCGCGGTGCTCGCGAGCGTGGCGGCGCAGATCGCGCTGCTGCGCAAGCATTGAATAAAAAGCGCAGTGAATAAAGCGCTTCCAGTGTGTAGCGCCTGATCGTGGCGTCTACTCGTAGGAGTCTCATGCATCGATCTGATACGCGATACATCGCGAACCAGATCAACGCGTACTGCCCGAAATCTTCGTAAGCCCCGCGTAAACATATCCAACGAAATCCGCTTCCAATCGATTGTTCGTCGGAAGCGGCGTGTCAATTCGCCTCGAGCCGCTTTATCCGAACTCACGCGATGCCTAAATTTACGACCTGTGACAGCGCCACTGCATTTCCAGCTTTTAGCGGCGTGGACCTCGTGACTTCTCGCGAGGCATGCCGGCGCGAACCATTGAAAGGACACGATGATGAGCAAGCTCACAGGCAAGGTAGCGGTTGTAACGGGTGCATCGAAAGGCATCGGTGCGGCGATTGCGAAGGCATTGGCGGCGCAAGGCGCGTCGGTCGTGGTGAACTATGCGTCGAGCCGCGCGGGCGCCGACAAGGTGGTCGCCGATATCACCGCGGCGGGCGGCAAGGCGGTCGCGGTTGGCGGCGACGTGTCGAAGGCCGCGGACGCGAAGGGCATCATCGATACGGCGATCGAAACCTATGGCCGGCTCGACGTTCTCGTCAACAACTCGGGTGTCTACGAATTTGCGACGCTCGAAGAGATCACCGAAGCGCATTTTCATAAGCAGTTCGATGTGAATGTGCTGGGTCTGCTGCTGGTGACGCAGGCGGCGGCCAAACATCTGGGCGAAGGCGGCAGCATCGTCAACGTGAGCTCGGTCGTGACCCGCATCACACCGGCGACCACCGCGGTCTACACGGCGACCAAGGGCGCGGTCGATGCGATCACCGGCGTGCTCGCGAAGGAACTCGGTCCGCGCAAGATCCGCGTGAATTCGGTGAATCCGGGCGTGGTCGAAACCGAAGGCGCGCACACCGCCGGCGTGATGGGCTCGGAGTTCGAAACGTGGGCGATCAGCACGACGCCGCTCGGCCGTATCGGCCAACCCGACGATATCGCCGATGTCGTCACGTTCCTGGCTTCGGACGACGCGCGCTGGTTGACGGGCGAGAGCCTGATCGCGAGCGGCGGCGCGCGTTGAGTCCGACGGGTTGCCAACGCTTACGGCAACCCGCTCTTCAGATCGAGTGCGATAACGGATGGCGCGGCCGGTAGCACGGCGGCCGCGCCGCCTGTTGCAGCGACGGCGCGCGAGCTACGCGCGTGGAACCTCGCCGACCGAGACCTCGGTTTCCGCTCCCGGCAATTCCACCGCAAAAAAAGCGTCGAGCAGATTCGAACCCGGCCGCTCGGCGAGCCGCGTCAGCGATTCGATCATCTGCACGCGGCAGTCGACGAGCGGCACCATCCGGATGCGCCGCGACTCGTTGAACTCGGCGCGCGCAATCACGCCGACCCCGATTCCCTGCGCGACCGCTTCCTCGAGCGCCTCGCGGCCATCCACGTACATGACCGGCTCGACCTGCAGCGACTCGCGCACGAGCTCGATTTCGAGCAGTTGTTGGGTGACCGATTGCGGCTCGCGGAAGATCATCGGCTGTTCGACGAGCTCCGCGTAGCTGAGGCGGCGCTTCTTCGCGGCCGCATAGCTGGCCGGCACCATCGCGACCAGCGGATCGCGCCGCAACACGCGCGACCGCAGGCGGCTATGCACTTGCGGCGCGGCCGTGATCGCCGCGTCGACCGCACTCGACAGCACGCGCTGCATGCACTCGGCCGCATTGGCGATCGACAGCGTGACGACGATGCCCGGATGCCGCTGGCGAAACGCGCCGATCAGCGCGACGGCGAGATCGGGCGCATCGGCCGCGAGCGATAGCGAACCCGACTCCAGCCCGCCCGCCGATTCGAGCAACTGACGCGCATCACGCTCGCAGCTGAGCATATGCCGCGTCACGCTGAACAGGCGCAGCCCGAGTTCGGTCGTCTCCACGCCGCGCGGCCCGCGCTCGAACAGCTTGACGCCGTAATCCTGTTCGAGGCGCCGCACATGGTCCGACACCGCCGGCTGCGTCAACGACAACGCCTGTGCCGCTTTAGAAAAACCGCCATGTTCAGCGACCGCATGAAACGCCCGCAATTGCGCGTACTGCATGTGTGCCTCGCCGTCTGATAAGTTTTTACGATACCGTCATCGATTATATCGATTTTACCGATGGACAGCGTTTCTATATCGTGTGAGGTATCGACATAGCGATATCGGAGTACCCGACATGGAAAGCGCGATCGGCGGTTCGGCGGCGGCATTGAGCGTTGCGGCCGCGGCAACATCGGTCACCGGTGGCACGACATCCTGCGCGGCGTCGGCTCGCGGCGAGCCTTACCTGTTGACACCGGGTCCGCTGACCACGGCGCTCTCGACGAAACAGGCGATGCTGCGCGACTGGGGCTCATGGGACGGCGACTTCCGCGCGATGACCGCTCAGTTGCGCGCGAGCCTGCTCGAAATCGCCGGCGACACCGCCGGGGAGTACGACTGCGTGCCGCTGCAGGGCAGCGGCAGCTACTGCGTCGAAGCGATGCTCGGCAGCCTGATTCCGCGCGACGGCCATGCGCTCGTGCTCGCGAACGGCGCGTACGGCAAGCGCGCGGCGACCACGCTCGGCTACCTCGGCCGTGTCTGCACGCTGCTCGACAAGGGCGACTACCTGCCGCCGCGCGGCGTCGAAGTCGAGCGCATGCTGGCCGCCGATCGGTCGATCACGCACGTAGTCGCGATCCATTGCGAAACGAGTTCCGGCATCCTCAATCCGCTCGAAGAGATTGCGGCCGCGGTCGCGAAGCATGGCCGCAAGCTGCTGATCGATTCGATGAGCGCCTTCGGCGCGGTGCCGCTCGACGTGCGGCAGATCGCGTGCGAGGCGTTCGTGTCGTCGGCGAACAAGTGCATCGAGGGCGTGCCGGGTTTCGGCTTCGTGATCGCGCGCAAGAGCGCGCTCTCCGAAGCGAAGGGCCGCAGCCATTCGCTCGCGCTCGATCTCTACGATCAATGGGACGTGATGAATCGTACGGGCCAGTGGCGCTTCACGCCGCCCACGCATACGGTGGCTGCGTTCCTCGAGGCGCTGCGGCTGTTCAGGCTCGAAGGCGGGCAGCCCGCGCGGCTCGCGCGCTACGCGAACAATCGCGACGTGCTGGTGGCCGGCATGCACGAGCTCGGCTTCGAGCCATTGCTCAGCGCGCACTGGCGCTCGCCGATCATCGTGACGTTTTTCTCGCCCGCGCATCCGTCGTTCGAATTCGCGCGCTTCTATGAACTGATGAAGGAGCAGGGCTTCATCATCTATCCGGGCAAGCTGACGGTGGTCGACAGTTTCCGCATCGGCTGCATCGGCCAGGTCGACGAGCAGGTGATGCGTCGCGTGGTCGAGGCCTGCGCGCAAGCGCTGCGCATGATGGGCGTCACGCACGCGGCGCCGCCGCCGGCCGCGCTCGACGAACGCAAGGCGCTCGCCCAGGCGGCCTGAGCCGCGACGGCAAACCCAATACATTCGAATTTCCGGGGATTCAAGCAGATGAAATATGTGAAGGCAGTGATTTTCGATTGGGCCGGCACGGTGGTCGACTACGGTTCACGCGCGCCGATGGGCGCCTTCGTCGAGACCTTCGAGCAGTTCGGCGTGCCGATCACGATCGACGAAGCACGCGGCCCGATGGGCATGGCGAAGCGGCCGCATATCGCGGCGCTGATGGCGCTGCCGCGCGTCGCGCAGGCTTGGGCCGAGCGTCACGGCCATACACCGACCGACGCGGATATCGACGCCGTGTACGACGTGTTCGTGCCGAAGAACATCGCGGTCGCGGCGAGCTATAGCGCGGTGATCCCGGGCGTCGCCGAAGTCGCGAGCGCACTGCGTCACGACGCTATCCGCATCGGCACGACCACCGGCTATACCCGCGAGATCATCGACGAAATCGTGCCGGGCGCGGCCGCACAGGGCTTCTCGCCTGACAGCATCGTGTGCACCGGCGATACGCCGGAAGGACGGCCGTCGCCGTACATGATCTACCGGACGCTGCCGCAGCTCGGCGTATGGCGCGCGAAAGAGGCGATCAAGGTCGACGACACCGAGGTCGGCATCGAAGAGGGCATCAACGGCGGCACCTGGGCGGTCGGCGTCGCGGTGAGCGGCAACGCGTTCGGCATGAGCGAGGCCGAGGTGAAGGCGCTGCCGGCCGACGAATTCGCCGCGCGCCGCACCGCCGCGACGACCCGGTTGAAGGCGGCGGGCGCGCATTACGTAATCGACAGCGTCGCGGATCTGATGCCGGTCGTGTACGACATCGACGCGCGGCTCGCGCGCGGCGAGCGGCCTTGAAGCGTCAGCCCGACAACGTCACTTGAAGAAACCGACCGCGAGATCGATGAACTCGCGCACCTTGCGCGGCACGAACTCGCGGCTCGGGTACACCAGCGACACGGCCACGTCGCCATTGAGCACCGCATAGCCATCGAGCACGCGCACCAGCGTGCCGGCGCGCAGTTCGTCCTCGACCATTTCGAGCGGCAGCAGCGCGATGCCCATAGCGCCGAGCGCGGCCTGCTTCTGCATGATCATGCTGTTGACCGTGAACGAGGCATCGATCGCGATGCTCTCGCCACTGTCGTCGCCGCCCGCGCTTGTGCGGTCGGCGTCACCGTCCCCCTTGCGGAAGATCCACATCGGGCCGGTCGTGTCGAACGGCGCGGCGATCAGCCGATGCCTCTCCAGCTCGGCCGGCGTTTGCGGATGACCGGCCTGCGCCAGATACGCGGCCGCGGCCACCGGCACCGCGTGCGAGTTGATCAGACGCCGCACCACCAGCGACTCCGAGCGGATCATATGCTCGGTCACGATGCCGACATCGAAGCCCCCTTCGAGCAGATCGACGCGTTTTTCCGTCAGCGTGACGCGCAGGTTCACCTGCGGAAAGCGCGCCTGATATTCGGCGAACAGCGGCGTCAGCCGAAACAGCGAAAAACTGCCGAGCGCGACGATGCGCAAGTCGCCGGCCACTTCGCGCGACGCCGTGGTCGCGCGCGATTCCACTTCCTCCAGTTCGGCGAGCAACACGCGGCAACCGTCCGCGTATTGCGCCCCGGCCTCGGTCAGCACGACCTTGCGCGTGGTGCGCTGAAACAGCCGAATGCCGAGATGCTGTTCGAGGCCCGACACATGGCGCGTGACGACCGATGTCGACACGTTCAGTTGCGCGGCGGCCTGCGCGAAGCTGCCGACGTCGGCGACCTTGACGAAAGCCTGCATGGCCTGAAAAAGATTGATCATCTGAGTGCAAGAAACGTCTTTGTTGTTGCGCACCGCGAGGCCGGGTTCGCGCCGATGCTCAACTACCGCGCGAGCAGCGCGCCATCGCGCGCGACGACGCGGCCGTGCGCGACCACCAGCTTGCGCACCGGCCGCGCGACGAGCGCATGCGCGAGCGTGTCGGCATCGACCAGCACGAGATCGGCGCGGGCGCCCGGCTGCAAACCGTAAGCTTCGAATCCGCAGGCGCGCGCGGCGACGCCGCTGACGCAATCGAACGCGAGCGCGAGATCGTCGTCGCGGCGCAGGCCGTAGCGCATCGCGATCAGCATCGCCCGTTCCAGCATGTCGGGCGAGCCGTACGGTGTCCACGTGTCGCGAATCCCGTCGTTGCCGCCGAACAGCGTGACGCCGTGCGCGCGGCAAGCCGTGAGCGGCGGCACCGGCACCGACGGCGGCGCGGTGGTCAACAGCGGGACGCGCAGCTCGGCGATACGCGCGAGCAGCGCATCGCGTTCGCGCTCGGGTAGCGCGCCGAGACAGAACGCGTGGCTGACCACTACTTGCCCCTGCATGCCGTGCGCGGCAACGCGATCGAGCAGCAAACCGAGCGTGAACGCGCCGATTTCGCCGGGCTCGTGCAGATGGATGTCGATCGGCTTGCGGTGACGCTCGGCGAGCGCGAACGTCAGATCGAGCGACTTCACCGGATCGCCGTCGATCAGCGCGGGATCGAGCGCGCCGAGCGCGTCGGCGCCCGCCCCGAGCGCACGATCGAGCAGCGCGTCGGTGCCGGGCCGGCCGAGCAGCCCAGACTGCGGAAACGCGACGATCTGCAGGTCGAGCACGTCGCGCAGTGTATCGCGCGTAGCGAGCACGCCGTCGAGATGGCGCAGGCCCGCGTCGGTGTCGATATCGACGTGCGTGCGCACCCGCGTCGTGCCGGCCGCGAGAAACGCGCGCGCGAGCGCGAGTGATTGCGCACCCGCGTCGTGGCCGCTTTCGGCGCGCCAGCGGCGCTCGTTTTCGATGCGGTCGGTCAGCTTCGGCCCGACTTCGTTGCGATACCACCGCAAGCCCCAGTTGGTCTTGTCCAGATGTGTATGCCCTTCGACGAAACCTGGTAGCAGCAGCGCGTCGCCGCCGTCCTCGACCGGCACACCGGGCTCGCGCGGCAGAGCGGCGCCGAGCGCGGCGATCCGGCCATCGACGATCGACACCTCGACGCGCTTGCCGTCGGCGAGACGCACGTTGGTGATCAGCGAGGCGTTCGTCGTGGGGCGTGGAGTGGTCGTGGTCATGAGCGGTAGGCAAGGGGAGTGAACGGGGTAGAACGGGGTGCAAGGGATACGCGGCCGGCGCGTTGACGCAACCCGCGATGCTACCCCGAGACGATAATAAATCGCTCCCCGTTACGACTGATAAAGCGTGAATTAATCCGGGAATTCGACACGCCGAGATCGCGGCGGAGGGCCGCGCCGACCGGCAAAATCCAAGGCCGGACGGCGGTTCGCGGTATACTCCCGCGTAACTTGCCTGATCGCCAGGCATGCCCGATACTCAGCTGTTCCCCCAAATCTCCCCGTACGTCGAGTTTAACGCTACTGCTTATGAGTACAATCCTTGAAAGTCTTCCGATCGGCCAGAAGGTCGGTATCGCGTTTTCCGGCGGCCTCGACACCAGCGCCGCGCTGCACTGGATGTGCAAGAAGGGCGCCGTGCCGTACGCCTACACGGCCAATCTCGGTCAGCCCGACGAAGACGACTACGATTCGATCCCGCGTCGCGCCACGCAATATGGCGCCGAAGGCGCGCGCCTGATCGACTGCCGCGCGCAACTGGTCGCGGAAGGCATCGCAGCGCTCCAGTGCGGCGCGTTCCATATCTCGACGGCGGGCGTCACCTACTTCAACACCACGCCGATCGGCCGTGCCGTGACCGGCACGATGCTGGTCGCCGCGATGAAGGAAGACGGCGTCAACATCTGGGGCGACGGCAGCACGTACAAGGGCAACGACATCGAGCGTTTCTACCGCTACGGTCTGCTCGTCAATCCGAACCTGCAGATCTACAAGCCGTGGCTCGACCAGCTGTTCATCGACGAACTCGGCGGCCGCGCTGAAATGTCCGAGTTCATGCGCCAGTCGGGCTTCGACTACAAGATGTCGGCTGAAAAGGCCTATTCGACCGACTCGAACCTGCTTGGCGCGACGCACGAAGCGAAGGATCTCGAAAGCCTCGAGTCCGGCATCAAGATCGTGAATCCGATCATGGGCGTCGCGTTCTGGCGCGACGACGTGCAGATCGCCAAGGAAGAAGTGACGATCCGCTTCGAGGAAGGCCAGCCGGTCGCGCTGAACGGCCGGACGTTCCCGAACGCGGTCGAACTGCTGCTCGAAGCGAACCGTATCGGCGGCCGTCATGGTCTGGGCATGAGCGACCAGATCGAGAACCGCATCATCGAGGCGAAGAGCCGCGGCATCTACGAAGCCCCGGGCCTCGCGCTGCTGAATATCGCTTACGAGCGTCTCGTCACCGGCATCCATAACGAAGACACGATCGAGCAGTTCCGTGAGAACGGCCGCCGTCTCGGCCGTCTGCTGTACCAGGGCCGCTGGTTCGATCCGCAGGCAATCATGCTGCGCGAAACCGCGCAGCGCTGGGTCGCGCGTGCGATCACCGGCGAAGTGACCGTCGAGCTGCGCCGTGGCAACGACTACTCGATACTCAGCACGAAGTCGCCGAACCTCACGTATCAGCCCGAGCGTCTGTCGATGGAGAAGGTGGAATCGACGTTCTCGCCGCGCGACCGCATCGGCCAGCTGACGATGCGCAACCTCGACATCAAGGACACGCGCGACAAGCTGCGCATTTACTCGCAGGTGGGTCTGCTGTCGTCGAACGAGACGTCGGCGCTGCCGCAGGTGAAGGGCGACAAGGAGTAAAGCGGCGCGTCCGATTATCTCAACGTCGCATCGATCGATGGGCCGGCTCGCGAGAGCCGGCCCATTTTCTTTGGGGCCGCCGGATGCGCTTCGGCGCGTGCTCGCGGTCCCACATTCTGTGCTCAAGTTTGGCCTGCCTATGCCGTTGACATAAGCTAAGCCTATTCTGGAACCCTTCCGTGCAACTCGCTCACAGTATCGACCGCCTCGCCAGCCGGATGCCAGTCGACTCGACCGTCGGCGGCGAACCCGAGGTGGAGTCTTCGGTCATCGAGTGGCTGTTGCACGACGATCAGGTGATGCGCGAGTGCTTCACGCACGCGGCGGAGATTCTGAAGAGTGTGACCGGCACGGCGATTACCGCGATCGTGCTGCTCGACGAGGAGTATCAGCACTATCGCGCCGAGGTCGGCATGGCGATGCCGCTCGTCACGCGCGCGCGTTCGCTCGCCGACTACGCGGTGCGCGACGCCGATCTGTTCGTGATCGAGGATGCTCACAACGACAGCCGTTTCGGTGAATGCATGCTGGTCAAGCGTCATCCGTTCGTGCGCTTTTACGCGGCGATCGCGCTGCGTGCGCCGAACGGAGAGATCGTCGGCGCGCTATGCGCGATGGACCCGGCACCGGGGCGGCTCGACGCGGGCCAGCGCGGCGTGTTCTACCACCTGCGCGCGATGATCGAAAACGATCTGAAGATGCGCACGGCCACCGCGATCGATCCGCTCACGCAGTTGTACAACCGGCGTTTTCTGCTCGAGACCATCGCGCGACGCTGGAAAGAGGCGCGCGACGGCGACATGATGGGCTCGGTGGTCGTCGACGTCGACTGGTTCAAGCAGTACAACGACACCTACGGCCATCAGGCCGGCGATCATTGTCTGCGGCTGGTCGCCTCGGTGATGCAGGCCGCCGCCGACAGCGAGCACTTCGTGGTCGGGCGCATGGGCGGCGAGGAGTTCGGACTGCTGATGCTCGAAGCACAGAAGTCGAAGCTCGAAGACACGCTCGAAACGCTGCGCCAGGGCGTGGCGGATCTCGCGATCGAACATCGCGCGTCGCCGCTCGGGGTGGTGACGGTCAGCGTAGGCGCGTCGCTTACGCGTATCAGCGACTTGTCGCGGCCCGCGCATCGCGACGGTTTCGCGAGCGCCGACCGGGCGTTGTACCGCTCGAAGCATAACGGGCGAAATCGCGTGACGATGGCGTAGCTCTAGTCTTCGTCGTGACGGCGGCTTGGCTTATAGGACCAACGTCCCATTTCCAACCGTTGTCATCGTGGCAATATCGAAGCGCGTAGTGAACGTCGACGCAGTCGCCGGGTGCGACAGCAGGGCTTTTTACGATGCGCATCATTCACACGTTGCTGTTCATCGCGGCGTTCTGCTCAGGCATGACCGTCGGCGTTGCGACGTGCGTCGCCGCCCAAACTGCCGCTGCGCAGCCGGCCGCGTCGGCGGCCGCCTCGTCGGCCGTTTCCGTTCCGGCAGCCCCAGGTGCCCCCGCCTCAACTCCCGCCGCGCGCCAAATCGATCTCGGCAATCAACCGTTCACCGGCGATTTCGACGCCATGCTGGACCGGCGGCTGATCCGTGTACTGGTTCCCTACAGTCGAACGCTCTATGTGAATGAGCAAGGCCACGAGCGAGGGCTGACCGCCGGCCTGATGCGGGACTTCGAGCGTTATCTGAACAGGAAATACCAGGCGACGCTCGGCAAACGTCCGCTCACGCTGGTCATCATTCCGACGACGCGCGACCAGTTGCTCCCGGGGCTGATAGCGGGCCGGGGCGACATCGCCGCGGGCAATTTGACGGTCACGGAGGCCCGCCTGAAGCAGGTCGACTTCGTGTCGCCGCGTGACCGGACAGCAGTACGCGAAGTGGTCGTGACCGGGCCGAAGTCGCCAGCCCTCGCGAAGCTCGACGACCTGAGCGGCAAGACCGTCCATGTGCGACCGAGCAGCAGCTATTACGAGAGCCTGAAAGCGTTGAACGCGCGGTTTGCCAGGGAACGCAAAGCCCCCGTGAAGCTCGTACCGCTGCCCGACGCGCTAGAAGACGAAGACGCGATGGAGATGCTCAATGCCGGGCTGGTCCAGATTCTCGTCGTGGACGACTGGAAGGCAAAGGTATGGGCGCCGATACTGCTGGGAATCGTCGTGCATAACGACATCGCGGTGCGCGACGCAGGCTACATCGGCTGGGCGGTCCGCCTCAAGAGCCCGAAACTGCAGGACGCGATCAACGACTTCTACCTGAATTACGTGCAAAAGCAGAGTGTCGCGGAAGTCCGTCTGCAGCAGGAAATGAAGCGCATCAAGCAGATCTCCAACAATACGGAGTCAGCGGAGCTGAAGCGATTCAAACAGACGGTCGGCCTTTTCGAAAAATACGGCGCGCAGTACGGCTTCGATCCGCTCCTGCTTGCGGCTCAGGGCTATCAGGAATCGCAGCTGAACCAGAGTGCGCGCAGTCACGTTGGAGCAATCGGCATCATGCAGCTGATGCCAGCCACGGGAAAGGAACTTGCGGTTGGCGACATCAGGGTGGCGGAGTCCAACGTCCATGCGGGAGCGAAATATCTCGACGTGCTGATGGCCCGTTACTTTCCCGATGCTCACTTCTCGGAAAGGGACCGCTCGCTGTTCGCATTCGCGAGCTACAACGCAGGACCCGCAAACATCGCCAGGATGCGCAAGGAGGCGCAGGCGCGCGGTCTCGATCCGAACAAGTGGTTCAACAATGTCGAAATCGTAGTCGCCGAGAAAATCGGCATCGAACCCACTACGTACGTGCGGAATGTCTTCAAATATTATGTTGCGTACCGGCTCGTCCGGGAGGCCGAGGCGGCACGGGCTCGCGCTATCGGGCAGATGCGCAAGCAGGGCGGAACGTAAGGGAAGTGCTCGTCTGAAAGCGCTGTCACCGCAGCGACGTGCCGCAGCCAGGCTGCGGCGTGATCATCGTGGCACGCGCCCGGATCAGGCCATCAGGCATTTACGTGGAGTCTGAAGATGTCGACCATGAAGCGCGAGCTCGGAAGTCTGGAGCGCATCGCGTGTTGGACGAGAGTGTTCCGCATGGTCAATTCGGCACCCGCATTCAACCGGCAGCCCGCCGTAATCAACGGCTTCTCGGAACTGATACTGGCTGTCTTCGGCGAGGAGCGCGGCGCTCACGCTCGCAGCGCGGTGGGAATGGCCGAGCTGCCCTTCAACATTCCCGTGGAGGTCGAGGGTGAAGTGGAACTGGTTCCCGAGACGCCTAAGCGCTTGCATCGAGCGAAGCGGTGAAGGAGCGCCACAGTGAAGCGCCGTGACCTGATCAGGTGGCTTGCGGCTGTCCCGCTGTTTCCCTCTGGCTGGCCGTTGCTTCGGCTCGATGCCGCTCACGCTGCACAGACCCCGCGACGCGTACGTCCGGGCGAACCGGGATGGCCCACGCCTTCGGACTGGGCGCGACTGAAACAGCAGGTGGATGGCCACCTGATCCGACCGGAGTCACCACTCCAGCTCTGTCGCGAATCTCCCGACAACGCCGAGTGCCTTGCGCTCTTCCGTGAACTCAAGAATCCGTATTTCATCGGCGATAGTCCCGTCTTGACACAAACCTGCGAGTGGGTTGGCGCGTGGAAAGCCGAACCGAGTGCCTACGTCGTCGCGGCGACAAAAGTCGAACATGTGGCGGCGGCCGTCAATTTCGCGCGTGAACGCAATCTTCGCGTCGTTGTGCGCGGCGGGGGGCATTCCTATCTTGGCACTTCGAACGCACCGGATTCCTTGATGATATGGACGCGCGCGATGAACGACATCAGGAATCACGATGCTTTCGTTCCGAGCGGTTGTGACGGGATCATTCCACCCGGACCCGCGGTAAGCGTCGGGGCAGGCGCGATCTGGATGCATACCTATGAAGCCGTTACCGGCGGCGTGGGTCGATATGTACAGGGCGGCGGTTGTGGAACAGTGGGAGTCGCAGGACTGATTCAAGGGGGAGGTTTTGGAACGCACTCCAAACAATTCGGCATTGCGTCGGCTTCACTGCTCGAAGCGGAGGTCGTCACCGCGGACGGTGTGGTCAGGGTCGTCAACGCGCGGAGAGAACCGGATCTTTTGTGGGCCTTGAAAGGCGGGGGCGGCGGCACCTTCGGCGTGGTCAGCCGCTTGACCTTGCGCACGCACGAACTGCCTGACGTGTTCGGTCTCGTATCCTGCGCAGTCGTGGCACGCTCGGATGTCGCGTACCAACGCTTGCTGGGCCGCTTCGTCGCGCTTTACGCCGATAGCCTATGCAATCGACACTGGGGTGAACTCGTCACGCTGCTGCCGGGCAAGCGCTTGCGCATCGCCATGAGTTTTCAGGGACTCGGCAAAGAAGAGGTCGCCACGCTGTGGCAGCCGTTGTGGGACTGGATTGGCTTGCAGGACGACCTGACCATGACGGCCGCGCCATCGATCGTCGCCGGTCCGGGAAGGATACGCTGGGACGGCAAGGCGCTCGCGCGGTACGTGCCCGGCCTCGTCCGTTTCGATGACCGGCCCGGCGCGCCAGATGCCAATTTTTTCTGGACACAGAATCTCGCCGAGGCCGGTCATGTGATCCACGGCTTCGACTCGCTGTGGTTGCCTGCGGCAATGCTGACGCGCGAGCGCCAACCCGAACTCGTCGATGCGCTGATGGGCGCTACGCGCTATTGGCCTGTCGAACTTCATTTTCAGAAAGGGCTGGCCGGCGCCCCTGCCGACGTGATTGCCGCCGGCCTGCAAACGCCCGTCAATCCAGTCGTGGCGGAGTCGTTCGCATTGGCCATCGTCGCGAGCGAGGGGCCGCCGGCATTCGACGGTCTGACCGATCACGAGCCCGACGTTGCGAAGGCACAGCGAGATGCGAAGCTGATCGGTCTGGCCATCGACGAACTCAGGAAGATTGCGCCTGCAGACGGCGCCTATGTCGCTGAGAGCAGCTATTTTCAGCAAAACTGGCAAGCCGCGTACTGGGGGGCCAACTATGCGCGTCTTCTGTCGATCAAGAAACGTTACGACCCGCACGGAGTTTTCTTCGTTCGTCACGGTGTCGGCTCCGAAGCCTGGAGCGACGACGGGTTCACCCGCATGGCCGATTCCGACTAGCCGGCCGGCTGTTTCAAGCGAATCCCGATGCTCGTGGTGTGTCGGTATGAGCGTGTATTGACTCCGGCGAGAGCTCAATGCACGCTAGCGATGCATCGGCATCCGAAGCATCTCTTTCTAGCGAACTGATGAAGCGGAGTCGGTAATAAGTTCGGTGCCGTTGCCAATACAACGTCGTATAAATGACGGAGACAGAAAAGATGACAACACCGAAGAAGATCCCGGCGGCCATGCACAACCCTTGGTGGCTCACTACCGCGGCGAGCCTGATGGCGTCCGCGATCGTGCTGGCCGGCTGCGGCGGCGGCAACGACGACGGACTGCATCCACCGCCGCCGAACAACGTGCTGCCAGCCTTCATCAACAGCGCGGTGACGACGAAATCTTATGACGGCAACAGCGACGATCTGCTGACCGCGGGCCTCGGCAAGACCGGCCTCGCCTCGGCGAGCGCGCCGGCCATCGCGAATACCGCGCAACCAACGGCCGCCGAACTGCGGCGTCTCGCAATCTGGTCGAACTACCGGGCGCTCGTCGACATGACGGCGAACGGCGGCTATGGACGCTTCTGGGGCCCCAACGTCGACCTGAACGGCAACGACACGCTGGGCGAAGGCAAGATCGCGGGCAAGGAATACCTCGCCTATGCCGATGACGGCAGCGGCGCGCAGAACGTGAGCCTGCTCGTGCAGATTCCCACGAGCTTCAATCCGGACCAGCCTTGCATCGTCACCGCGACGTCGTCCGGTTCGCGCGGCGTGTACGGCGCGATTTCGGCGGCCGGCGAGTGGGGCTTGAAGCGCGGCTGCGCCGTGGCCTACACCGACAAGGGCAGCGGCAACGGCGCGCATGAGCTGTCGACGAATCGCGTGACGCTGATCGACGGCACGTTGCAGGATGCGAGCACAGCGGGCAAGGCGAGCCTCTTCACCGCGAAGCTCGGCAGCAGCACGCTGGCAACGTTCAACGCGCAGTTCCCGAACCGCTATGCGTTCAAGCACGCGCACTCGCAACAGAACCCCGAGCAGGACTGGGGCAAGAACACGTTGCAGGCGATCCAGTTCGCATATTGGGCGCTCAACGATTCGTTCGGCGCATTGAATGGCACGACGCGCACGGTGCGCTATGCGAGCGGCAGCATCACGACGATCGCCGCGTCGGTCAGCAACGGCGGCGGCGCGTCGCTCGCGGCGGCCGAGCAGGACACGTCGGGGCTTATCACGGCAGTGGTGGTCGGCGAACCGCAGATCAACATGCGGCTTACGACACAGGTGTCGGTCGCGCAGGGCGGCGTGCCGGTCGGCGCGTTCGGCAAACCGCTCGCCGATTACATGACGCTCGCGAACCTGCTGCAGCCGTGCGCCGCGCTCGCTCCGGCCGCAGCCGGAGCGCCGTATCTGACCGCGCTGCCGACCGCGACCACCACCGCGCTGCGCACCGCGCGTTGCGCGTCGCTCGCGGCAGCCGGCGTGATCGCGGGAGCGGATACGGTGACGCAGGCCACCAATGCGCTCGCGCTGCTGCATCAGAACGGCTATCAGACGGACTCGGACCTGCTGCAAGCGCCGATGTGGGACTCGCAGGCAGTGCCGGCCGTCGCCGTGACCTATGCGAACGCATATGCGCGTGCAAGCGTCGCCGACAACCTGTGCGACTTCAGCTTCGGCACCACCAGCGCGACGGGCGCTGCCGGCGTGACGCCGGCGGTCTCGCCGATGCTGACGGTGTTCGGCAACGGCAACGGCGTGCCGCCGACCAATGGCATCAACCTCGTCTACAACGCGGGCACCTCGGGCGCGGTCGATCATCGGCTCGCGACCGCCGATGCGAGCTACGCGGGCGCCGCATGCCTGCGCGCGCGGTGGACGAGCGGTTCGTTGAGTGCCAGCGTCGATGCAATCCGCGTGAATGCGAACCTGCATGGCAAGCCGACCATCATCGTGCAAGGACGCGCGGATGCGCTGGTGCCGATCAACCACGCGTCGCGGCCGTATCTTGGCTTGAACCAGGTGGCCGAGGGCGGTGCGAGCAAGCTGGCGCTTTACGAAGTCACGAACGGTCAGCACTTTGACGCGTTCCTCGGCGTTGCCGGTTTCGACACGCGTTTCGTGCCGTTGCACTACTACAATCTTCAGGCGCTCAATCTGATGTGGGCTCATCTGAAGAACGGCACCCCGCTGCCGCCGTCGCAGGTGATCCACACGATACCGCGCGGCGGTACGCCTGGAGCCGCACCGGCGCTGACCACGGCCAACCTGCCGGCGATCGCGGCGAGCCCGGGTGCCAATGCGATTTCCGCAACGAACGGCGCCGTGAACGTGCCGAATTGAGCGGCGCGAGCTGAAGCAATGCGCGCACACAGGCGCCCGCCTGTGTGCGCGTTGCCGTGAGATGACCTACTTCTGCGCTCAAGAACACATCCCCTCGCGCTCGAGCCACGAACGGAACTGCACGACCAGTTCATCGCCAGACTTCTCATCCGCAATGTAAGTGCAGTAGCTGCGAGACCGCAGACGCGGACCGTCGAATGGCGCGACGAGCCGGCCAGCGGCGAGATCGTCGGAGACCAGCGCGGTCGGTCCCATCGCGATGCCGATTCCGTCGATGGCGGCCTGCAAGGTCAGATAGAAGTGATCGAAGGTCAACGTGGCGGCCGGCCTCAGCGCGGCAAGCTGCGTGCTCGCAAGCCAGTCGGGCCAAAGCCGCGGAAGACTCGAGGTGTGCAGCAACGTGTGTTGCCGCAGGTCGTCCGGCGATCGAAGCGGCACCCGCTGCAAGAGCGCAGGACTGCAGACTGGAAGCCTCTCCTCGGACAGGAATGGCCGCATCGAGTAGCCGTAGAACGTGTCCGGGCCGCCCCGGATGACGATGTCGTAACTCTCTTTCAGACTCTCCAGCGGTCCGTTCGACGTCTCCACCTTGACCTCCACGTCGGGATGCTCGGCGCGGAATGTCGCCAGTCTCGGCACCAGCCAGCGCAACGTGAATGTCGCGGGCGCGTTGACGGATAGCGTCCGCGACAGCGTTTCGGGCACACCGTATTGCGCGGTTGCCTGCGACAGCTGTTCGAACAGTGGGCCGATTTCCTCCAGATAGGCCTTCGCCGCCGCCGTCAGTGTCACGCGCCGGTGGTGCCGTTCGAACAACGAGGCGCCGAGCCATTCCTCGAGCAAACGCACCTGCTGGCTTACCGCGCCGTGAGTCACGTGCAGCTCCGCGGCGGCTTCCTTGAAGCTGCCGAGCCCGGCCCGCGGCCTCGAAGGCCCGCAACGCATTGAGCGGAGGCAATACTCGTTTCATTTGCAAGAGTTTTTCTAACGCAGGCGGCCAATTTATCTGGTTTGAGGGGCCACGACAAGATAGATATCCTTTCTGTTGTACCGCTAATGCCATTCCCGCTCACTCTCGGTCCCAAACCCACATGCTTAGTTATACCGGTGGCATCGTGCTTTTTGCCGCGATGCTTCACGCGAGCTGGAACGCGATGCTGCACGGCAACCGCGACCGGTTCCTGTCGATGACCTGGATGAGCATCGCCATCGCGGCTGTCGCCACGCTCGTCGTGCTGGTCAATCCGTTGCCAGCCAGCGCCTGTTGGCCCTACCTCGTTGCCTCGGGGCTCGTGCATATCTTCTACAACGTGAGCCTCGTGCGGTCGTATCGACGCAGCGACCTGGCGATCGCGTATCCGATCGCGCGTGGCTCGTCGCCGCTGCTCGTCACGCTCGGCGCGGCGCTGTTCGCGCGTGAAGCGATCGGCCCGTTGCACGCGCTCGGGATCGCGATGATCTCGGGCGGCATCATCGCGATCGCGTTGCAGGGGCGGCGCGTGTCGCGCGCGGGTGTGCTGAGCGCGCTGACGACTGGTGCGACGATTGCGCTCTATACCGTGATCGACGGCATCGGCGTGAGACTGTCCGACGGTCAGCCGCTGACCTACACCGCGTGGATGTTCCTGTTCTATTGGCTGATGCCGCTGCTGTTCGTCGCAATGCGCGGCCTCGCGCCGCTATGGACACCGGTACGTGCCGAGCCGCTGTCGGTGGGCTCGTCGCTCGTCGGCGGTTTGGTGTCGATCGCGGCGTATGGCATCGTGATCTGGGCGCTGCAGTCGGGCGCGATGGGTGCGGTGTCGGCGTTGCGAGAAACCAGCGTGGTGTTCGCGGTGCTGATCGGGCGGGTGTTTCTTGGGGAAGCGGTCAATGGCGGGCGCTGGCTCGCCTGCCTGGTCGTTGCGGCTGGAGCGGCATGTCTGGGGCTTTGACGAGAGAGAGGATGCGGGTCGTTCATCGCCGGCTTGCCTTGATGTGACGGGTGGCAAGCAAGCCATGCGCGATTCGTCCTAAGGTTTCCTTCAGCTTTGACTGATAGATAGCGGGTTCGACAATGGCAGAGAAAAACAACGATGCCCCGTGGACCCAGGTCCGGCCGACAGGCCGAAAAGAACCGTTACCGCTCGACCTATCTGCTCGAATTGGCGCGCGGCAGCTCGCACATTGCGAGCACGCTGGGCGCCGACAGCCGGCAAGCGGCGATCGCCGAAGTGCTGTGCGAATTTGGGCTCCAATACGGCAAGGACAAGTTGCCGGTCTTTCGCGCTCTGCTCGCGGAAAGCCTGGAGGACCGTGACAATCCGGACGCGGCGCGAGCGGTGCTGAGCTTCGCGCCGCGCCGAACGCTCTAGCCGCCGATCAGCTTCAACCCCACCGGCAGCGATTCGCCGAACACGCGGCCTTCGTCGGCGTTATCGAGCGCGACGACTTCGCTGACCATCGTGATCCAGGCGCGCGGCGCGCTCGCCGCTTCGAGGCGTCGCACGACGCTCGCGCGCAGTTCGTCGGGCAGATCGCGGGAGCGATCGCCGGTCATGCGGGCGATCTGCACCGCGGCGAACGCGGCCGGGTCGATCTTCTTCCAGTCGAGCGCAAGGATCGCGTCGAGCCATTGCGCGGCGACCTCGGGTGGCACGACGCTGTGCGCGCTGCCGTAGAACGGCTGGCGCGCGCCGATCCGTCCGACTGCCCACCAGCTTTGATGGTTTTCCGCGGGCTTTTTCAAGCGCGTGAGCACCGCCTCGCCGAGTTCGATCTTGCGTTCCGCCGGAATCCGTTCGAGCGATGCGGACAGGCGCACCATATCGGCGAAGCCGGTCTTCGCGACATCGAACGGCAGCTTGTGACGCGATTGCGCGGCCTTCTGCAGATAGTCCATCGCGTCGAGCACGCGCAACTGTGCGTCCTCGCCGAGACCGCCGGCCGCGCGGCGCCACAGCGTCCACCATTCGGACCACACCTGGCTGTCGGTCACGTATTGAATGCCGTCGTCGAACAGCGTCCACAGTTGCTCGACGCGCCATTCGTCGAGCGGATAGCCGAAGCCGGGCCGCACGCAATAGCCGGCCAGATTCAGCCACAACCGCTCGTGATCGGCGGAGCGGCGCCGGCGCCGCGCGCGTTCCCACAGCGCGCCGAACAGCTCGCGCAGCAATGCGCTACCCCAGCCATCGCGCGGGCCGAGCAGATGTTCTAGCTGCGAGCGCAGGCGTTTGATTTCCTTCGGGTCGACGTTGTGCGCGCGGGCGCCGAAGCAACGGTCGATCAGTTCGATCGCGCGATCGAGCGCCGGGTGGCGTTGCGGCGCGCCATCGGCGGATAGGTCTACTTGCGCGTCGCCGCGGCGCAGCTGGAATTCGAGCAGCCAGCGTTGCGATGGATCGTCGAGCTCGATGCAATGGACGTCGAGCGTGCCGACCTCGGTCAGCGACGTCGCGATGCAAACCGCGGTTTCGCGGGCGCGCTGGCCGTCGCGTGGCTGCACGATCGTCGCGATCGGCGGCAGGCGCACGAAGTCGCCGCCCGCGAGATCGACCAGCTCGCCAGGCTGATATGCGGTGTCCGCGCTCGACGACACCAGGTGAAAGCGCACCGGATGTCCGAGCCGCAGTGCGAACGTGCGATCCTCGATCAGAATCTCGTGAGCTTCCTCGGTGCCGCGCGGCAGCAGGCAGATGCCGCGTTGCGCGGGCGCTGCGTCCGGCTCGGCAACGTCTTTGCCGGCAGGCGTTTCGTCGAGCACCAGAAAATAGCTGCGCGGCGAACCGCCGCCGATTTTCGGCGCGAAGCCGGCGCGCGCGAGCGTATAAGCGACCGCGCCGCGCGCGACCGCGACGTCGGGGTTGTCGTTGTGCAGCACATGGAGCGACGCGCCGCGCCAGCCGCCGAGCGTGTCGGCGAGACGCCGCGATAGCGCGTCGGCACGGAACACGCCGCCGTTGAGCAGCAGCGTGTCGGGAACGGGCAGGGCGGCCGTGCCGGATGCGTCCGGCGCGCCGGAATCTGCGCCTAGGGCCTTGCGCGACTGCGCGGCGAATCGTTCGAGAAAGGCCGCGATATGCCGCGTGACCGCCGCATCGGTCGCGTAAGGCAGGCCGAATTCGACGATCGCGCCGCGCGGCCGGCCCGGTCGTTGATCTGCGGCGACGCGCGGAAAGAATCCATCGACGATGATTTTCTCGACCTCGTCGCGCGTGACCAGGGCGGTGCGCGCACCGCCGATCAGCTTCGAGCCGGCGCCGAGCAGCGTGACCGGCGCCGCCTCGGGCGCCTGCGCGCCGAGCAACTGCTCCTTCGCGACGCGGCATCGCTCGACCAGCTGCGACAGGCTCGCCGCCGACAGCCGCTGCGGCGCCTGCCCAGCGCCACCGGCACCACCCAACAGGCGCGCCTCGACCAGATGCGCGAGCGCGAGGTCCATGTTGTCGCCGCCGAGCATCAGGTGATTGCCGACACCGACCCGCGTCAGGCGCGGCTCGCCGCCGTCGGTCAGGCCGACTTCGATCAACGTCAGATCGGTGGTGCCGCCGCCGACGTCGCAAATCAGCACGAGCCGGGTGTGGGCCAACTCGTCGGCAAGCGTGTCGCGATGCCGGAACAGCCAGTCATAGAACGCGGCCTGCGGCTCTTCGAGCAGCCGCAGCGACGGCAGCCCCGCAAGCCGCGCCGCTTCGACGGTCAACGCACGCGCGCCTTCGTCGAACGACGCGGGCACCGTCAGCACGACGTCCTGCTGTTCGAGCGGCGCCTTCGGAAAGTGCTGGTTCCACGCGGCCCGCACGTGCGCGAGGTAGCTCGCGCTCGCGTCGAGCGGAGAAATCTTGCGCACGTCGTCGGGCGCGCCCCACGGCAGGATCGGCGCGACGCGATCGACCGACGCGTGCGACAGCCAGCTTTTCGCGCTCGCGACGAGCCGCCCGGGCACCTGCGCGCCGAGCAGCCGCGCGAGGCGGCCGACCACGACCGGCTGCCCGGCGTGTTTGCCCTGGCCGGACGCCGCGCGCTCAGCGGACCACGGCAACTGCAGATCGGCCGCGCTCAGCTCGCCGTCGGCGGCCTGATAGCGCACCGACGGCAACAGCGGCCGCGCGGCGACCTCGCCGGGGCTCACCAGCTGCTCGATCTCGAACACGCGGATCTGCTGCGATCCTGCTTCCGCGTACGCGAGCACCGTGTTGCTGGTGCCGAGATCGATGCCGACGCTGTACCGCTTCATGTCACTCACGCATTCGGGTTGCCGCGCACGTCGAATTCGACTTTCCAGCGCTCGTCGGAGCCGCGCGGGATCGCCTCCAGTTCGAGCGTGCCCGCTTCGGTCACGCGCGCGTGCAGCTTCACCGGCACGACTTCACCGGCGGTGCGGCCGGCCGCCGGCAGCGTCGCTTGAATTTCCTCGAGTTCCTGCAACTCATCGGGGCCCCAGTATTCGAGCAGCGTGCCGACCTGATCCTGACGACGCACCGACGAGCCGAAGAAGCGGAAATGCACGGGCTCGCCGACGACCAGCCCGAACTCCTGCGCGGGCAACTCGGCGTCGGTGCCTTCTTCCATGCCGAACGGCGCGACGCACAGCGCCTGCACCGGCGGCTCGAGGCCGGGCACGGCCGGCATCGCCGATTCGATCGCGATGTAGTACGCGCGCGCGGTGCCGCCGCGAATCCGCACGCCGCGGCCGCGTCGCACGTAGCCGTAGTAGGCCGCGCCGCGCGCGACCGCCAGATCGAGGTCCGCGCCTTCGAGCAGACGCGCGCTCGCCGCGCCTTCGGCCGCGAGCCAACCGTTCAGCGTGCTCATGATGCGCTCGACCAGCAGCGTCGACTTGAACACGCCGCCGTTGAACAGCACCGCGGTCGGATGCAGAAAGCTCGCGTTTTGCGCGGCGGCATTGGCCGCAGCTTCACCGAGCCCTTCGAGTTCGGCGAGCGCGCCGACCTGACGGCCGAGGAACGCCGCCAGATGCCGCGTGATACCCGCGTCCTGCGCATAGGGCAGACCGAGCTGCGTCAGACCCACCCGCGCGCGGCTCACCGGACGCGCGGCGCTGTCGACCTGCGGGAAGAAGCCGTCGAGGATCGTCTGCGTGAGCTCGGCGCGCGTCAGCTCGGTGCGGATCGAGCCGCCGATCAGCTTCGAGCCGCGGCTCGGCACGACGAGCGGCACGGTGTCGGTCGCCGGGTCGCTGAGCAGTGTTTCCTTCGCCGCGCGGCAAGCGTAGGTCAGCGCGCGCAGCTGCCACGCGTCGGCTTGGGTGCCCTGCGCGGCGAGCTTGCGCGCGACCACGTGCGCGAGCGCGAGGTCCATGTTGTCGCCGCCGAGCAGGATGTGATCGCCGACCGCGACGCGATGCAGTTCGAGATTGCCGTCGCGCTCGATCACCGCGATCAGCGACAGGTCGGTCGTGCCGCCGCCGACGTCGACGACGAGGATGATGTCGCCGACCTTGACCTGCTTGCGCCACTGGCCACCGCTCTTCTGGATCCAGCTATAGAGCGCCGCCTGCGGCTCTTCGAGCAGCGTCATGCGCGTGAAGCCGGCGGCCTCGGCTGCTTCCGCGGTCAGTTCGCGCGCGGCCGGGTCGAACGACGCGGGGATCGTCACGGTGACGTCCTGCTCGCCGAACGGCGCGTCCGGATGCGCGTGGTCCCACGCCTCGCGCAGGTGCGTCAGATAGCGCACCGAGCTTTCGAGCGGCGACACGCGTGTGACTTCGGGCGGCGCGTCGTTCGGCAGAATGCCCGCGCGACGGTCGACGCCCGGATGGCACAGCCAGCTTTTCGCGCTCGACACGAGCCGGATCGGCGTGCCGGCGCCGCGATTGCGCGCGAATTCGCCGACCGCGAATTCGCGCTGGCCGGTCCACGGCAGGTACAGGTCGCCGGAGGCCAGTTCGTCGGGATGCGGCAGGTACAGGAACGAGGGCAAGAGCGGCAGAGTGTCGATTGCGCCGGGGCCTGTCAGCTGCGCGATCGACAGCACCTCCTGGGTGGTTTTCTCGCCGTCGCTCGCGTGCGTGTCCACGTAGGACAGCGCGCAGTGCGTGGTGCCGAGGTCGATGCCGATGGAATAGCGTGCGTCGCTCATAGCTCCACCTCCGCCGGAGCGATGACCTTCGCGTTATGACCGTCCGCGAGCTTCGGCAGACGCACCTCGTCGACGCGCCAGCCGCGATGGCTGATGCTGCCGCTAAACGGCGCGCTGCCGACCACGTTGCCCGTCAGACGTACCGAACTCGCGTCGAAGCCCGCGGGCAGCGTCACGCGGCTGCCTTCGGCTTCGTCGCGCACCGGGCGGATCGTGAAGTGCTCGCGCAGCGTCGCGCGGCAGCCTTCGTGCACGAGGCGCGCGGCCGCGCCGATGTCGGCGTCGCTATAGGCCTTGATGTCTTCCTCGACGAAATCGATGAAGCGCGCGTCGCGCTGCAGCAGGCCGAGCAGTTGCAGCGCGGCGTCGGGGGTGGCCTCCTTCAGCACCGGCGCGGGTTGCGGCTTCGGTTGCGGGGCGGGTGCCGGGGTTGCCGCGGCGGCGGTGGCGGGCGCGGGGGCCGCGCCGAACTTTTCGCCGTTGCGCAGGCGCAGCACGTCGGCGGCGAACTCGCCATTGCCGAGAATGCGGAAAAACGTGCCCACGGCCAGCGAAATCCGGCCGAGGAAGGATGGGTTCGAATCGCTCATAAAGGCTCCTGATCTGCTCTGTTAGGGACGAGCGGTCCTCGCCGCGCCACGTGCGCCGAAGCCGACGGGCCGGGCGGGGCTGTGATGTTGCGGGTCGGCGCGCGGCCGGGGGCGCGAGCCTTGGGCGATGATCATGCAACCGCCGGGCCGCCAGACTGTCCGGGACGCTTCGCCACCGGCTCGGCCGCGCGTGCGGCGCGCGCAAAACCCGTATTTTGCCTTGCGGCGCGCCCGACGCGGGCAAAGCCGGCAATTCTAGCGGGCAATGGGGTGGGATTGGCGGGGAGTTGGGGGGAAGGGCGCGGTGTGCGCAGGTGCTTTGGGAGCTGGTTTCGGCTTGCTGCTGGCGGGACCGGCGCGAGAGGCCGGCCGCTCGCCAGCCGCTCCCCGCGCAGTCTTGCCGCTTACGCGATGATGCGCATGTCGGCGACGTTACGACTTGCTCGGCTCTTTCGGTACCCGCTTGCCCGATGGTGCCGGCGCGGGCCTGACCGGCCCGGCGACTTTCATGTCGGCGCTGTGCGGTTGTCTGTGTGCGGCCATCGAGCGTCCAGGCCTGACCGACCCGGCGGCGTGCATGTTGGCAAGGCGCGGTTGCCCGTGCGCGGCTGTCATGCGCGCAGGCCTGAGCGGCCCGGTGGCGTGCCTGTGAGCGCGCGGCGGCTCTCCGTGCGCGGCCATCGCCGGCGAGGGACCGGCTGGGCGCGCGAGCGGCGCACGCGCGTCACCCGGATACCCCGGCAGGTGACCGTCATGGCTCGCCATCACGCGACGCAACTCCTCACGGCGATGGAAAACCTCCGCGCGACGATCGCCATGCGCATAGAACTGGCGCTGCCGGACGCCGTCCCGGCCGACGACCCAGATATACGTATCGCCGCCGACGAACACCACGTCGCGGTCGACCACATTCGCGACGTACACGTCGGTGGGCAACGGCTGATACGCGGTCACGGTCACTTCGGTAGGGCGGTTCGGGGCGCTGACGAGCTGGCCTTGCCCACTGGTCACGCAGCCCGCGAGAAAGCTCGCGCACGCAGCCGACGCCAACAGCGCCTTGGTGATCTTTTTCAACTTCATTCCCCGGTTTGTCTTGTTTATTTGTCGAGCGACGCCCTTTTAACGGCCACGCGTTTTGCGTTCTTGAGATACGAATCGCCGATCGGGAAAATGAGTTGATGAATGCGCACGCGAAAACCGCGCAGGCGAAAACGCATGCGCCATTGCGCGTGCGCAGCCGGGGCTCCGATCCGCGCTTAATTGCCGCCCGGATTGCCTTCTTCAGACTTCGCGTCGTGCCAGTTCATCCGGTGCCGATTGACGGTCTCGGTATGGCGCGCGTCGTCCTCGGTGTGCAGATAAAGGCTGGTCGTATTCAGCGACACGTGGCCGAGATTGTCGCGGATCGTACGAAGATCGACGCCGCCGTCCGCCTGATGCGAACCGGCCGTATGCCGCAGCCAGTGCGCCGACGCGCGCTCGAGTTCGTCGGCGCGATCGGCGAATTCGGGGCCGCGCGCGCGCAGCCACATCGCCGCGCCCGCGAAGATGCCTTTGATCGCGTCGTGAATCGCCGAGCGCGACAGGCAGCGGTTGCGACCCTTGAAGGGCAGCACGAGCGGGGTTTCCTCGGCGCGGGTCGGCAGCGCGGCGAGGCCATTCAGCGTCCGGTAGCTGCGCAGTTCCTGAACCAGTTCGGCCGACACCGGCACGATCCGCTCCTTGTCGCCCTTGCCGAGCGTTTCGAGCCACCACTGGTCCTGACCGTCGGCGCCGAGCCTTCGGAAGAACTGGCCCATCTGGCCGCCGGCGACCTCGGAAATGCGCATGCCCTGCAGATAGAACAGCGTGGTCAGCCAGCGGCAGCGCGCGTAGTACGCGCGCTGCGCATCGGTATCTTGCGGGAGTTGCTCGACGAACAGTTTCACTTCGTCCCACAGCGACGTCGACAGATAGCGCGTGACGCGCGGCGCCGAGCGCTTCGCGCGCTGTCGCAGCAGCGCCATCGGATTGCCGCGCAGATAGCCCGCGTTGACGAGCCACGTGAACATCGCGTTCAGGATGATCAGCGCCTGGCGCTGGCTGGCCGGCGACAGCGGCCCGTTGAACGGCCGCCAGCGCGCATCGCCGCGCGCGTACTTGCCGCCGTTTGCCGACACCCAGCGCGCGGCCGGCTGCGGATCGGCGATGAACGCCTTGAACAGCAGCAGATCCTCGTGCGTCAGCGACGACAGCGGCTTGCCGAGCTGCACGACGGCCCACAGCAGCAGCCGCTCGGCTTCCTTGCGGTAGTTGTCGAAGGTGGTCTTGGTGTCGGCGTAATTGGAGAGCCACGCGCGCACGGCGTCGAGGTCGTTGCGCGCCGATAGCTGGGAGTTTTCCGCCCCGCCGCGATTGGTGCCGTCGCGGCCATCAAGCAGTTCCGGCACGACGAGCGATTCGACGGGCTGGACGGTGGCGAGCTCAGCATTCGGGGCAGCTTTCGGCACGGCTTTGGACACGGTTCGGGACACTCCTCGGGCGCACGCCGGTTGGCGTCATTCTGCTCCGCTCAGGCGTTGTCCGAAGCGTTTGCCTGAAAAGAAAGCAGCGCCCATTCTGTTGCGGACGAAACGCGAAACCCTATCACACAGTAGGCCGCGCCTGGCGCAAAACAGCGGGGCGCACTCAAGCTTCGACGCAGCGACGATCGATCGGCATACAGTGATGGAGCGCGCCGCGCGATTGTTGCCCGCTATAGTCGCCATCTATTACCGGCATTGCCGGATTCGAATTCTATTGAACTTTGCCCTCGCCTATATTCGAATAGGAGGGGCGCGTCGGCCGGAGCCATCTGTTAGAGACTCCGGCTGCGTTTCCTTCAACCCTGGATTTCATGAGTGCACTGCCGAATCATTCGGCCGACTGTCGGGTTCCTCGATCGTCAAATTGCCACGGACGCCTGACAGGATGACAAACGCATAACAAGTACCTTGCATGGGATTGGAGAAAGTGCTTCGCACCGACTCCGATCGACAACGGAGACATCCTCCAAAGGAGAGAACGCATGTCAAACGAAGCAAAGTGCCCGTTCATCCACACCGCCGGCGGCGGGACGACCATTCGAGACTGGTGGCCGAAGCAATTGCGCGTCGATCTGCTGAACCAGCATTCCAACCGCTCCAATCCGCTAGACAAGGACTTCAACTATGCCGAGGCATTCAAGAGCCTCGACTACGACGCGATCAAGAAAGACCTCGCCGCGCTGATGACCGATTCGCAGCCCTGGTGGCCCGCTGACTTTGGCCACTACGGACCGCTGTTTATCCGTATGGCATGGCACAGCGCCGGCACCTACCGCATCGGCGACGGTCGCGGCGGCGCAGGGCGCGGCCAGCAGCGTTTCGCGCCGATCAACAGCTGGCCGGACAACGTGAGCCTCGACAAGGCGCGCCGGCTGCTATGGCCGATCAAGCAGAAATACGGCCAGAAAATTTCGTGGGCCGATCTGCTGATCCTGACCGGCAACGTCGCGCTCGAAACGATGGGTTTCAAGACATTTGGTTTCGGCGGCGGGCGCGAGGACACGTGGGAACCGGATCAGGACGTTTATTGGGGCAATGAAAAGACCTGGCTTGGCGGCGACGTGCGCTATGGCAAGGGCGCGGCCGGCAGGGAAGACGACGAAGGCGTGCTGGTCGCCGACGAGGAACTGCACGGCACCGAAAAGAGCCGCACCGATCCGCCCGGACGCAACCTCGAAAACCCGCTCGGCGCGGTGCAGATGGGCCTGATCTACGTGAACCCGGAAGGCCCGGACGGCAATCCCGATCCGCTCGCCGCGGCGGTCGACATCCGCGAAACGTTCGCCCGCATGGCGATGAACGACGAGGAAACGGTCGCGCTGATCGCCGGTGGCCACACATTCGGCAAGACGCACGGCGCGGGGCCCGCCGAGAACGTCGGTCCGGAACCGGAAGGTGCCGGTCTCGAGGAGATGGGGCTCGGCTGGCGCAACAGCTTCGGCACCGGCAAGGGTGGCGACACGATCACGAGCGGTATCGAAGTCACGTGGACCTCGACGCCGACGCAGTGGGGCATGGGCTATTTCCACAACCTGTTCGGCCACGAGTGGGAGCTGACCAAGAGCCCGGCCGGCGCGAATCAGTGGGTTGCGAAGGGCGCGGAGCCCACGATCCCGCATGCACACGACCCGTCGAAAAAACTGCTGCCGACGATGCTGACGACCGACCTGTCGCTACGCCTCGACCCGATCTACGAAAAGATCTCGCGGCGCTTCATGGACAACCCGGACGAGTTCGCCGACGCGTTCGCGCGCGCGTGGTTTAAGCTCACGCACCGCGACATGGGTCCGCGCGCCCGCTATTTGGGCCCGGAAGTGCCGGCGGAAGAACTGCTGTGGCAGGACCCGATTCCGGCCGTCGATCACCCGCTCGTCGACGACAAGGACGTCGCGGCGCTGAAGCAGAAGATCCTCGCGTCCGGACTGTCGGTGTCGCAACTGGTCACGACCGCGTGGGCATCGGCCTCGACGTTCCGCGGCTCGGACAAGCGCGGCGGCGCCAACGGCGCGCGCATCCGGCTCGCGCCGCAGAAGGACTGGGCCGTCAACCAGCCTGCCGAGCTCGCGAAGGTGCTGAAGGTGCTCGAAGGCATCCAGAGCGAGTTCAACGGTGCGCAGTCCGGCGGCAAGAAGATTTCGCTCGCCGACCTGATCGTGCTGGCGGGGAGTGCCGGCATCGAGCAGGCTGCGAAGAACGCCGGGCAGCAGGTGACGGTGCCGTTCTCGCCGGGTCGCATGGATGCGTCGCAGGATCAGACCGACGTCCAATCGGTCGGCGCGCTCGAGCCGGTCCACGACGGCTTCCGAAACTATCTGGGCGGCAAGTTCCCGGTGGAGGCGGAGAAGCTGCTGATCGACAAGGCGCAACTGCTGACGTTGACGGCGCCCGAGATGACGGCGCTGATCGGCGGCCTGCGCGTGCTGAAGGTGGGCGGTGGCAAGGAAGGCGTGCTGACGGACAAACCGGAAACGCTGACCAACGACTTCTTCCGTAACCTGCTCGATATGGGCACGGAATGGACGCCGGTGTCGGAGGCCGCGGAAACGTTCGAAGGCGCCGACGCGAAGACCGGCGAGGTCAAGTGGACGGGTACCCGTGTCGATCTGGTGTTCGGCTCGAACTCGGTGCTGCGCGCCCTGAGCGAGGTCTACGCGAGCGAGGACGGTAAGGAGAAGTTCGTGCGCGACTTCATTGCCGCGTGGGTCAAGGTGATGAATCTGGATCGTTTCGATCTGGCTTGATCCAGCTACCGCGGCGCGCGTGGTTCCTTGCCACGCCGACGCTGTGTTCGAAGGTAGCTTTGAGTCGTCATCGAGCGCGATTGCCGGGATCCCGGCAATCGCGTTTTTTTCGTCTCCTTCCCAGGCATCCACTCAGATCATCTTCAACACCACCCTGAAACGCGCGTGACCGCTCAGCATCCGATCGTAGGCCTGCGCCGCCTCGGCGAGCGGATACTCCTCGATCATCGGCTTGACGCCGGTGAGCGCGCTGAACGCGAGCGTGTCCTGCGAATCGGCCGAGGTGCCGGAGGGCCAGCCTTGCACCGAGTTGCGTCCCATGATGAACTGCACGATCGGCACTTCGATCGGCTCTTCGGAAACGCCGACCATCACGAGCTTGCCGTTCAGGCCGAGACCGCCGAGCGTGGCCGTCATCGCCTTGCCGCTCGTCACCGTGGCAAGGATCAGCTTCGCGCCGCCCAGTGCCTGGAGCTTCTCGGCGACGTTTTCCGTTTTGCTGTCGATGTAGTGATGCGCGCCCAGTTGCTGCGCGAGCGGGGCCTTGTCCTGACCGCGCGCGATCGCCACCGTGCGAAAACCCATCTTGCGCGCGAACTGCACGCCTAGATGACCGAGGCCGCCGATGCCGAGAATCGCGACCACGTCGCCGGCGCGCGCGCCGCTATTGCGTATCGCGTTGAAGGTCGTGATGCCCGCGCACAGCAGCGGCGCGGCATCGACATCGGACAGATCGTCGGGAATGCGCGCCAGCGCTTCGACCGGGGCCACCATGTATTCGGCGTAGCCGCCGTCGTAGCTGATGCCGGGGATCAGCGCAAACTTGCACAGCACGAAGTCGCCCCGGCGGCAGTGTTCGCATTTGCCGCAGTGCCCGCCGTGCCAGCCGACCCCGACACGCTGCCCGAGCTGCCAGCCCTCGACACCCGCACCGAGCGAATCGATCACGCCCGCGATCTCATGACCGGGCACGCGCGGATAGGCGAGGCCCGGCCACAGCCCGTCCTTGGTCATCACATCGCTATGACAGATGCCGCAAGCCTGAATCCTGATACGCACGTGACCCGCGCCCGCCTCGGGCACTTCACGTTCGACCAGTTCGAGCGGGCCGCCGGCCTGCTTCACTTCGACTGCTTTCATCGTGGGCATGATGTTCTTCCTTTCCAGTGGTGAACGGGACAAGAGGGGAACAAACTCAAACATCATAGTCCGCGCCCAGGCGGGTCGCCAGAAAGAAGCCGCCGTCGATTGGCCGATGACGATGACATCCGATGTAATTGGCGCGCCGCGCGGGCGCCGCTAATCTTCGGCTATTGCGCCGCCAATTGGATGGCGCGCAGCAGTTGTTTTCAGCCGATAAAAAGGAGGGCAATGCGATGAACGTCACGAGTCACGATCCGAAAGTGCAGCCGGGCGATCTTGGTAGTCTGTTGCGCTATTGGCGTGACGTGCGCGGCGTGAGTCAGCTCGATCTGTCGCTCGAGGCTGGCTTCTCGCAGCGGCAGATCAGCTTCATCGAAAGCGGGCGCAGCGTGCCGGGCCGCGACACGCTGCTGACGCTTGCGCAGACTCTCGACGTGCCGCTGCGCGAGCGTAATGCGCTGCTGCTAGCCGCCGGTTACGCACCGGTCTATTCGGAAGCGCCGTGGAATGCGCAAGAGATGAACGGCGTGGTTCGCGCGCTCGAACGGGTCGTGCGTCAGCATGAGCCGTTTCCGGCGCTCGTGATGGACCGCGACTGGAACGTGCTGATGAGCAACGACGCGGCGCCGCGCTTTTTCAACTGCTTCATCGACATGGCTGCGCGCGAAGGCCCGCGCAACATGCTGCATCTGATCTTCGATCCGCTCGGCATGCGTCCGTTCGTGGCCGATTGGGATGAGGTCGCGCGAAGCCTGCTGCAACGCGTGTATCGTGAATCGGTGGGTCATGTCATCGGTGCCCACACGAAGCGTCTACTCGATGAACTGCTTGCGTATCCCGATGTGCCACGCGACTGGAAGACGCATCATGGCTCTTCCACGACGCCCGCGACGCTGCCGATGATTCCACTCGGCTTCATCAGCGAAGGCGTGCTGCTGCGCTATTTCTCGATGGTCACGACCGTGGGTACACCGCAAAACGTGGCCGCGCAGGAACTGCGCATCGAATCCATGTTTCCCGCCGACGAGGCCACCGAAGCACGCCATCAGCAACTGCTTGCGAAGCATGCATTGCCGCAACCTCCGTTATCGGCAAACCGTACGCCGTGACATGGCAGCGCTCTCGGTTTTTGGGCGAGCATCCGAGCCGAACAGCCTGAGCGATCCCACGCATCCTGGTGCGGCAACGCGTTGAGCGTCGACGCAGTGCCAGGCACGCTCGATGCTCGGGCGAGATATGCGCTGATCGCCTTGCGCAATGTCCCGACGGACGCCTGTTCGACGGAAGCCCATCGCTCGCGCCCGCCAAAAACTGGAAGAACACAACACGAAACCGACCACCCCCTTACTGGCAGTCAGCTTCTTCGCAGCCGATGTGCAGGCAGGCGCGGGACCCTTTCTCGGCATCTATCTGCAAGCGCATGGATGGAGCCCCGACATGATCGGCACCGTGCTGACGTTGGGGGCCATTGTCAGCGTGCTCGTGACGGCCCCGGCTGGCGCGCTGGTCGATGCCATTTACCATCGGCGCGCGGTGGTGGTTGCCGCAAGCGCGCTGACGGTCGTCGCCGCGTGCGTGATCTGGCTCTCGCGCGGCTACTGGCCGATCGCGTTCTCGCAGATCGCCACGGCAGTGGCGGGCTCGGTCATGGGCACCGCGCTGATGGGATTGACGCTCGGCATGACCGGCCGCAGAAACTTCGACCGGCAATACGGCCGCAATCAGGTGGCGAACCACGCCGGCAACATCGTGGCGGCCGCTTTGTCCGGCGCGATCGGCTGGTGGCTCGGCATCGTCTGGGTGTTCGCGCTCGGGGCGGCGTTCGGCATCGCGTGCATTGTCTCCGTGTTGCTGATTCCCGCGCGCGCGGTGCATCGGCACTATGCGCGCGGCCTCGCGCACGAGGACGACAAGGATCGCTCGCAGGTGCGCGCGGACAGCGTGCGCGCGCTGATCCGCTGCCGCCCGTTGCTGTTGCTCGCGCTTGCGCTGGCCGCCTTCAGCCTCGGCAATTCCACGCTGCTGCCGCTTTACAGCCTTGCGCAAGCGGCGGCGCACCACCGCGACGCCAGCGCGATCACGGCGGCCAATATCATCATTTCCCAGCTCGTGATGCTGTGCGCCGCTGTCTACGCGAGCCGCGCGATCCGCCGCTGGGGTTTCTGGTGGGTCATCCTCGCGACGCTGATCACGCTGCCGCTGCGCGGCTTGACCGCGGCATGGATCACGGCCGAGTGGGGGATCGTGCCGGTGCAAATCTTCGACGGTCTGGGCTCCGGGCTGCAAAGCGTCGCGATCCCGGCTCTCGTCGTGCACCTGTTGCATGGCAGCGGGCGGGTGAACCTCGGTCAGGGCGCGGTGCAAAGTGTGGAAGCCGCCGGCGGTTGCCTGAGTCCGCTGCTCGGCGGATGGCTCGCCAGCCGCTTCGGCTACCCGACGGCATTCATCGCGCTCGGTAGCCTCGCGTTCATTTCGCTGGCCGTGTGGATCGCCCAAGGCGCGACGATCAGGCGAGCGTGCGATACGCGCCGCGACGAACTCGAGAAAATGACCGACATCGACGCGTCGGCGTTGTTTTCGTAACTCGGACGCCGCGGCCCGCAATCAGTTGAACCCACATGCTTGACCCAGATCAAGCCGCCCGCCATGCCGGGGCGCATGATGTAAGCGCGTGACGCAATAGGAGCATCGTGTTTCATTCCGGCCACAGGAGAAGTCCGTCATGAAAGCACTCGTTTATCACGGTCCGGGCAAAAAGTCGCTCGACGAACGGCCGATCCCCGAACTCGCGGCGCCCACCGATGCAATCGTCAAAGTCACTCGCACGACGATCTGCGGCACCGATCTGCACATTCTCAAAGGCGACGTGCCGAGCTGCGAGCCGGGCCGCATTCTCGGCCACGAAGGCGTCGGTGTCGTGCATCAGGTCGGCGACGCGGTGAGCGGGCTCGCGGCCGGCGATCACGTGCTGATCTCGTGCATTACCTCGTGCGGCCGCTGCGACTACTGCAGGCGCGGGATGTATTCGCATTGCACTACGGGCGGCTGGATCCTCGGTAACCGGATCGACGGCACCCAGGCCGAATACGTGCGCATTCCGCATGCGCAGAGCAGTCTGTACCGGATTCCGGCCGGCCTCGACGAAGAGGCGCTCGTGATGCTGTCCGACATTCTGCCGACCGGCTTCGAATGTGGCGTGCTCAACGGCAAGGTGCAGCCGGGTTCTACGGTGGCGATCGTCGGCGCCGGACCGATCGGGCTCGCGGCCCTGTTGACCGCGCAGTTCTACTCGCCGGCGCAGATCATCATGATCGATCCCGATGTCAACCGGCTCGAAGTCGCGCACCGCTTCGGCGCGACTGCGTGCGTCGACAACGCGCATACCGATGCGGTCGCGCAAGTGCTGAAGCTGACGGAATCGGTCGGCGCCGACTGCGTGATCGAAGCGGTCGGCATTCCGCCGACGTTCGAGCTTTGCCAGCAACTGGTCGCGCCTGGCGGAACGATCGCGAACATCGGCGTGCACGGCGTGAAGTGCGATCTGCATCTGGAACAGCTGTGGGATCGCAACATCGCGATTACGACGCGTCTCGTCGATACCGTCAGTACCCCGATGCTGATGAAGACGGTCAAGGCGGGGCGGATCGATCCGACGCGTCTGATCACGCATCGGTTCCGGCTCGACGATATTCTTTCGGCTTACGAGACGTTCTCCAGCGCGTCGAGCACGCGCGCGCTGAAGGTGTTGATCGAAGCGTCTTAGGCGGGGCGCGGCGAGCCGGAGCGGTGGCGCGTGGCACGCGCGCGCCGCGCCGCGAATAGCGACCTGGCTGCACCTCCATTCGAAAGCGCACGATTGGCCCAGATCGCGGATGCGGCGCATGGTCGCGCGGCGGACATCTATACTGTGCGTCGTCAAAACACCAGGCCCGTCGATGGCCCGTGGTTCCGCCACCTCGCGAAATCGGCATTGCTCGCCCCGCCCATCCATGGATACTGATTTGTCGTCGCCGCGCCGCTCACGGCTCACGCGCGTTATCGAGGTGTTCAGCGCATTTCTCAAACTCGGGCTGACCAGTTTCGGTGGCCCGATCGCTCACATCGGTTACTTCCGGCGCGAGTTCGTCGAGCAGCGCCGCTGGCTCGACGACGAAGCCTTCACCGACCTGGTCGGCCTGTGCCAGTTTCTGCCGGGCCCCGCGAGCAGCCAGGCGGGATTTTCGATCGGGTTGCTGCGCGCCGGGTGGGCTGGGGGCCTTGCCGCGTGGTGCGGCTTCACGCTGCCGTCGGTACTCGTAATGCTGGCCTTTGCCGCGATCGCGCCGGACCTCGGCGGAGCGCTCGGCACGGGTGTGATCCACGGCCTGAAACTCGTCGCGGTGGCCGTCGTCGCGCAGGCGGTCTGGGACATGGCGCGGCGTCTTTGTCCGGATCGCCGCCGCGCGGCGATCGCGCTCGCATCGCTCGCATTGCTGAGTGTGCTTGGCACCGTCTACGCCCAACTGATCGTGATCGGCGCCGGCGCCGTGCTCGGTGTCACGCTGTGCCGGACCACGGCGGCGCAAGCGCCACGCGCCACTCCTGTGCGGGCCGGCGATTTTCAGGTGTCGCGCACGGCGGGCATCGTCGCGCTAGTGGTGTTTTGCGCATTGCTGTTCGGGTTGCCGCTATGGGCGGCAAGCGGGCCCTCGCAAGGCCTGCGCGTGTTCGACGCGTTCTATCGCTCGGGCGCGCTCGTGTTCGGCGGCGGGCACGTGGTGCTGCCGCTTTTGCAGCGTGAAACCGTCGCGACCGGATGGGTCTCGCCCAACGACTTTTTGGCCGGCTATGGCGCGGCCCAGGCCGTACCCGGACCTCTATTCACGTTCGCGGCGTTTCTCGGCTGGATGATGGCGCTGCCACCCAGACACTGGAGCGGCGCACTGCTGGCGACAGTGGGCATCTTTCTGCCGGGACTGCTGCTCGTGCTCGCCGCATTGCCGTGGTGGCAGGCGCTGCGCGCGCGTGCGGCGATGGCGGCGGCGCTTGCCGGCGTCAATGCCGCGGTGGTCGGCCTGCTGGCCGCCGCGCTTTATTCGCCGGTGTGGACGAGCGCGGTGTTGTCGGCGACGGATTTCGCGGTCGCGTGTATCGGCTTTTTGCTGTTGCTGCGCTGGAAAGTGCCGCCGCTTGCAGTCGTCGTGCTGTGTGTGGCGGCAGGCGTTGCTCAAACGGTGTGGCACCCGCTCTGACAGCGCCAATCGCGCACGGACGATCACGCGGCTTCGGTGCGTTTGCCGCACCACGACGCGACGCCGCCGCTGATGACGCGGAACGCCGCCTTGACGTACGTCAAATCCGCGGTGGATTGCGTGATTAAGCTGGAGACGTCGCGGCACTTCATGCGCTTGGGGGCGTCACCATGCATATTTCCTTTCCATCCTGCATGCCCGAATACTGCGCCCGCGATCTGGTGCTGGCGTTTCCGGCGCACGTCGACGATCGGTCCGTGCAGTGCGCGATTACCGCCGAGGCGCTCGAAGATCACTTCGGCGCGCGCTCGCTGCGCGAAGACGATCTGGTCCAGGCGTTCCTCGCGCACCGCTATCAGATCGAGCAGGCCGCCAAACAGCTGCTCGAGGAGGTCGGCGCGAAGCCCGTGCTGCTGCACAGCGGGTTCTTCAGGTTCTCCGCGTGACCGGCGGCAATTATCCGGTGCTCTGCGCGATTGGCGCGGTGGCGCTCCTTCTCGCACTCGCCGTCGATCCGTTTGCCGCGCGCAGCGCGAAATGAATGCGACGGTTTCGTCTGTACCGGCGATCGGTATGGCCCTGGCGCTGCCGTTGATCGGCGTGGCGCACAATGTTGACGAACTGATCGCGCTGCGTCTGATCGCCGGTCTGGTAGGCGGCTATGCATCTACTCGCCAACCTGTCGATCGAGCCGATCATCACCGTGTATTCTTCGTGACCGGCGCGCGGCTGATCGCCTGCGGTGGCCTCGCGCGCTGGGCGCACGGCCGCGCTGGAGCCTGACAGGCAGGCAAGCCGGCAGGTACATTGAACCTTTTAACGCATCCGGTGGGAAGGGAACATGAGCACTCAAGCGGACAATCGCGCGTTACTGCGCACGCTCGGCATCCACAAGCCGATCATTCAGGCGCCGATGGCCGGCGTCACCACGCCGGCGCTCGCGGCCGCGGTGTCGAACGCGGGCGGTCTGGGCTCGCTCGGCGTTGCCGCGATGAACGCGGAGAACGCGCGCCGCGCGATCCACCAGACCCGCGAGCTGACCACGCGGCCGTTCAACGTCAATGTGTTCTGTCATCGTCCGGCGACGCCCGATGCCGCCGTCGAGCGTGCATGGCTCGCCTGGCTCGAACCGGTGTTCCGGCAGTACGGCGCGACGCCGCCGCAAGCGCTCTCGGAGATCTACACGAGCTTCGTCGTCGACACCGCGATGCAGGCGATGCTGCTCGCGGAGAAGCCGGCCGTCGTCAGCTTCCATTTCGGCTTGCCGCCCGATGCGGTGATCGCGCAACTGAAGCACGCGGGCATCCGTTTGCTCGCGAGCGCGACCAATCTCGACGAAGCGGCGGCGGCCGTCGAAGCAGGCGTCGATGCGATCGTCGCGCAGGGCATCGAGGCGGGCGGTCATCGCGGCATATTCGACACGACCTCGCGCGACGAGCGCCTCGGCACGTTCGCATTGACGCGTCTGCTGGCGAGCGAGTTCGACCTGCCCGTGATCGCGGCGGGCGGCATCATGGACGGCGCCGGCATCGCGGCCGCGCTTGCGCTGGGCGCGCAGGCGGGCGCAAATGGGCACGGCCTTCGTCGCATGCCCGGAAACCTCGATCGACGACGCCTATCGCAGCGCGTTGCTCAGCGATGCGGCGCGCTCGACGACATTCACTTCGGCCATTTCGGGGCGCCTCGCGCGCAGCATCGTCAATCGCTTCACGGCGCTCGGCGAGGACCCGCAGGCCCCGCAAACGCCTTCCTATCCGATCACTTACGACGCCGGCAAGGCGCTCAATGCTGCCGCCAAAGCCAAGGGTGAGTTCGGCTACGGCGCGCAATGGGCGGGGCAGGCCGCGCCGCTTGCGCGTTCGATGCCCGCCGGCGAACTGATCGCGCAACTCGAACGCGAAACGCGTGAAAGTATCGAGCGGCTGCAATCGGTGTGGAACTGAGCAGTCTGATTTTCATGCCTCGCATCGATCGAAAACATCGGCACGCATCCTCGAAACAAAAAAACAAAGGGAGACAGGCATGCAACGCAAATTCGACGATCTGCTGCTGGGCAGCATCGAGCTCTTCTGTTTCGCGGCGGAGCTCGGAAGCTTTACGCTCGCGGCCAACGCCGCGAGTGTCACGCCGGCGGCGGTGAGCCGCTCGGTGGCGCGGCTCGAGGAACGGCTCGGCGTGCGCCTGTTCGTGCGCACGACGCGCCAGATCCGTCTGACCGACGCGGGGCGGCGCTACTTCGAGCAGTGCCGTCAAGCGTTGTCGCAACTGATGGACGCCGAGCGCGAAGTGACGGGCGAGCAGACCACACCGGCAGGCTTGCTGCGCATCAGCATGCCGACGCCGTATGGGCACTATCGCGTGTTGCCGCTGCTGCCGGCGTTTCGCGAGCGCTATCCGCAAGTCCAGGTCGAGACGCACCTGAGCAACCGCAACATCGACTTCGCGGACGAAGGTTTCGATCTGGCGATACGCGGACGCGCACCGGCCGATTCAAACCTCGTCGCGCGCAAGCTGGAAGATGCGGAAATGGTCGTGGTGGCGACGCCCGCCTACCTGAAACGCGCGGGGGTGCCGAACACCGTCGAGGACCTGCGGACCCACGAATGCATCCAGTTCGAAATGCCGAGCAGCGGGCGTCATCTCGCGTGGACCTTCGAGGGCTCGGCTGAAAATGGCGACGTGCTGACCCGGGGAAGCTATGGAACCTCGGGCGACGCGCTCGCCGGCGTGACGCTCGCGCGTGCCGGCGCGGGTCTCTTTCAGACTTATCGCTTCGTCGTGGCCGACGACCTCCGCGAAGGTCGGCTCGTGGAAGTGCTGCGCGAAGCGGGCGGGCGCATGCGGCCATTCATCCTGCTTTATCCGCACGCGCGCTATCTGACTTCGCGCGTGCGGGTTTTTGTCGAATTTCTGATCGAGCAGTTGGCCACGCCCACGACACTCCCAGTGCCCGCGCCACGCACGCGCGCGCACTGAGCCGCGCGCGCGTCTTCATCGCATGGCCCGCTCAGTGGCCCGCGCTCTGGCCGCCGTCCACATGCAGGATCTCGCCGGTCACGAACGGCGCCGACTCGAGATAGAGGATCGCATTCACGATGTCGCTCATCTCGCCCATATGACCCACCGGATGCAATGCGCCGAGCGCCGCATGGGTTTCGGGCGCATGCATCGGTGACTTGATGATGCCGGGCGAAACTGCATTGGCGCGAATGCCGCGCTTCGCATACTCGATCGCGAGCGAGCGGGTCGCGGCGGCGAGGCCGCCCTTGGTCAGCGAGGCCAGCACGGACGGCACACCGTCGATCGCGTGATCGACGAGGGTCGTCGTGATGCTGACCACATGGCCGCGCTCATGCCTCTCCATCTCGGCGATCGCCAACTGCGTGATGTGGAAGAAGCCCGCGAGATTGATGCCGGTGATGGTCGCGTAATCTTCGGCCGTGTACTGCGTGAACGGCTTGGCCACGAAAATGCCCGCATTGTTCACGAGCGTATCGACACGACCGAAACGTGCCACCGCCGTGTCGATCACGCGTCGGGCGGTGGCCGGATCGGCGATGTCGCCAGCCACCGTGACGAGGTTGGGATCGTCGGACGGCTTGATGCTGCGCGATGTCGCGACCACGTTATGGCCGAGCTTGCGAAATGCCTTGACGGTTTCGGCGCCGATGCCTTGCGATGCACCGGTGACCACGATGACTTTGGGAGACTGACTCATAGTGAACCTCGAAGTTGGTTGGATCAGCAATCTGTGATCGGACTGTTGGCTCCGATGGCTACTAATTTATGCAGTCGTGCTGCGCTTTTGCACACAAGGCGCGGACAAACAGTTGTGAGCCGCAGGAACAAGCGGTGAGTGATGACACGTGTCGGCAGTGGTCCTGCCGGTGGCGGTCGCGATTGTCGCCGGTAGATCAATTCAGTTTTGCACCACGTAGCGCAAACGGCGAGGAAATGCGCTTGCAGAAATCTGCATAGTCAAATATATTGAAGTCAGATACCGAAGAGGCGATCGATGGACGATTCAATCAACGAAGACTTCGAGCGGACGCAGAAGCTGGTGTCCGTGCTGGGTCAGGCGCGTCAGCTGATTGCAAGCGAACTCAGGGCAGGGCTCGCGGATGCAGGACTCAATCTGCAGCAGCGCGGCGTTCTGCTCACGCTGGCGCGCGGGAGCGCGAAAACACCGGCCGCCCTGTCGAAATTGGCTGGCGTCCACCAGACCCGGATGACCCGCGTGCTGGACCGACTCGAAGACAGCGGATTGATCGAGCGCGCCCGCAACGGCAGGGATCGTCGACTCGTCAATGTTTCATTGACGCAGAAAGGGCGGGCCATCGCCGCGCGCCACACACGGGTTGTCCAAGGAGCATGGAGCGAGCGGCTTTCGCACTTCTCGAAGTCGGACTTCGACGCGTTGAGCCTGCTTCTTTCAAGACTGCTCGACCGCTAAGGCGGCATTTTTTCAACCACTTATCTGACAATGCAGATAATCGCCCCGCACTGAAGGGCGCTCCGAACCGAGACGAGGACATGAATCCACCGACCAACCCGGGCGCGCCGGCCCAGCTGACTGGCGCAAAGTTCGCACTCGGCACGTTTGCCGTAGCGCTCGCCACCTTCATGAACGTGCTCGATTCGTCGATCGCCAACGTCGCGATTCCGACGCTGTCGGGCAACCTCGGCGTGTCGATCGACGAAGGCACATGGGTCATTACGCTGTTTGCCGCGGCCAACGCGGTGTCGATTCCGCTGACGGGGTGGCTCACGCAGCGCATCGGCCAGGTCAAGCTGTTCGTCTGGGCGATCCTGCTGTTCGTGCTGTCATCGGCGGCGTGCGGACTCGCTCCTAACCTGCTGGTACTGCTCGTCGCCCGCGTCGTGCAGGGCGCGGTGGCGGGGCCGCTGGTGCCGTTGTCGCAGGCCATGCTGCTCGCGTCGTTTCCGAAGGAAAGAAGTTCGAACGCGCTGGCGTTGTGGGCGATGACCGCGACGGTCGGGCCGATCGCGGGTCCGGCGCTCGGCGGCTGGATCACCGACAGCTACAGCTGGTCGTGGATCTTCTACATCAACGTGCCGGTCGGCCTGTTTGCCGCGGGCGCGATCTGGGCGATTTACCGCGATCGCGAGACGCCGGCCCGCAAACTCCCGATCGACAAGGTCGGCCTGATCTCGCTGATCGCATGGGTCGCACCGCTGCAGATCATGCTCGACAAGGGCCGCGACCTCGACTGGTTCAGCTCGCCGGTGATCTGGGCGCTGACGATCGTCGCCGTGGTCAGCTTCCTGTTCTTCCTGATCTGGGAATTGACCGAGGAAAAACCGATCGTCAAGCTGCGGCTTTTCGCGAGACGCAACTTCCTCGGCGGCACCATCGCGATTTCGGTCGCCTATGCGATCTTCTTCGCCAATCTCGTGATCCTGCCGCAATGGATTCAGGGCTTTCTCGGTTACCGGGCGGTAGACGCGGGGCTCGTGACTGCGCCGCTCGGCATTTTTGCCGTGATCCTCGCCCCGGTGATGGGCAAGATCATGCCGCGATCGGACATGCGGGTGCTGGCCACGCTTGCATTCGCCGGATTCGCTGCGGTGTTCTTCATGCGCTCGAACTATACGACCGGCGTAGACGCGTGGACCCTCGTGCTGCCGACGCTGCTGCAAGTTATCCCGACCGCGTTGTTCTTTACGCCGCTGACCGCGATCATCCTGTCGGGTCTGAAGCCGCAGGAGATTCCCGGGGCCGCAGGGCTGTCAAACTTCGTGCGCATTTTTGCGGGCGCGGTGGGCACGTCGCTGATGAGCAACGCGTGGACCGACCGTACGATCCTGCACCATGCGCGACTTGCCGAGCAAAGCAGCGTGGAGGACCCTGGTTTTTCCGGCGCGATCGCGCATCTGCAGGCGGCGCTGGACGCGGGCATTCCCAAGGCCACGGCGTTTTACGAAGCCTCGCTGAACGCGCAGGCGACGATGCTGGGCCTGAACGACATCTTCTGGATCTCGGCGGTGATCTTTGTGGTCATCATCCCGCTGATCTGGGTGACGAAGCCGACCAAAGGTGGTGCCGCGGGCGCGGCAGCCGCCGGCGGACATTGATTCCGATTGGGCAACCCGGTTCGGACGGAAAATGGAACACACAATCCTCTTCTTGACATTATCTGATAATGCAGATATTGTGAAAATCAACAAGGAGGACGCCGCGATGGACCACTACACGACGAAGAACTTCATGCTTACAGAGAGTATCGGCTTCAGGCTCGTCAAGGCCCGCAACGTCGTCGTCGCGGAAATGGACGCGGCGCTCAAGGACCTCGACATCAACGGGCAGCAGATGGGCATCCTGCTTTCGCTGAAGCAGGGTGTGGCAACTACGCCTTTCGAGCTGTCGAAGCTGCTCGGAATCGACACCGGCCTGATGACGCGGATGCTGGACAAGCTGGAATCGAAGGGGCTGCTGGAACGTTCGCGCGACCCGCAAGATCGCCGCGTGGTCAATCTGACGTTGACCGCGGAAGGGCAGAAAACCGCCGCGCGAATTCCGGAAGTCGCACCGCATGTGTTGAACGCGCGCTTGCGCAAATTCACGAAGGCCGAGTTTGCCGAGCTGGACCGCCTGCTTCGCAAGTTCACAGGCGAGTGAGCGGCGCGGCCGTGGGCCGCGCTTTTTTTCACCCATTAATCTGATTTGTCAGAAAATGAACACGCAGACTTCTAGAGCAAACACCGTCGCCCGTACGCTGAAGCTCGGTGTTTCGGTGATCTCATTCGCAGTGCTGGCAGCCTGTGCAAACTATGCGGGCATCCACAGCGACAAGCAGATCGATCAACCCCAACAGCTGGAAACGTCGCGGAGCCTCCCGCAAGAGCGGGGGCACTGGCCGTCGGCCGACTGGGTCGACCAGTTCGGCGACGCGCAACTGAAGGCTTTGATCGCCGAGGCGCTGCAAGGCAGCCCGACGCTCGAGCAGGCGCGCGCCCGAGTCGCGCAGGCGCAAGCCTATAGCGAAACGGCGAAGGCGGGCACGCTGCCGCGCGTCGACGCGTCGTACACGCTGACGCGCCAGCAATTCAGCAGTACCGCGTTGATTCCGCCGCCGTACGCCGGCTCCTGGCAGACCGAGAACAAGGGGCTGCTCACCGCTTCCTACGATCTCGACCTCTGGGGCAAGAACCGCGAGGCGCTGCGCGCGGCTGTCTCGGAGGCGTCCGCGAGCGAGGCCGACGCGGAAGTCGTCCGGCTCACGCTCGACACCTCGATTGCCCGCACTTACAACGAGCTGGCGCGGCTCTACGCATTGCGCGACATCGCGCAGCAGGAAGTCGCGCGACGCGAGCAGATCGAGCGCATCACCGCCGGCCGCATCGCAAACGGACTTGATACCGAAGTGGAGCGCAAGACCGCCGACGCGAATCTGTCGACGAGCCGTGCCCGCGTCAGCGCGCTCGACGGCAGCATCCTGAGCACCCGCTATCAACTGGCGGCGCTGCTTGGCAAGGGTCCCGACCGCGGACTCGCGATCACGCGGCCGACGCTCGGCGTCGGCGACGACGTGCGTCTGCCGGACAACCTGCCGGCCGATCTGCTGGGCCGGCGGCCCGACATCGTCGCGGCGCGCTGGCGCGTCGACGCGATCACGCACGAAGTGAAGGAAGCGAAGGCCGAGTTCTATCCCGACATCAACCTGAGCGCAGCGATCGGTCTCGACGCGTTCGGCTTCGGCCGCTTCCTGAGCGCCGCGAGCCGCACCGCGTCGGTGGGCCCGGCGATCCACTTGCCGATCTTCGATGCGGGCGAGCTGCGCGCGCAGTTGAAGGGCCGCTACGCCGAGTTCGACTACGCGGTGGCGACCTACAACCAGACCTTGATCGGCGCGCTCAGCGGCGTGGCCACGGAGCTCGCGCAGATTCGTTCGAGCGACGCGCAGCTCGGCGATGCGCAGGCCGCGCAGCAGGCCGCGAGCGATGCCGATCGCCTCGCGACCACGCAATACAAGGCTGGCCTGACCAACCAGTTGACCGTGCTCAATGCCGACGTCACCGCACTGAACGCCGACGAGGCGATCGCCAATCTGAAGATGAACCGTCGCGACCAGCAGATCCAGCTCGCGTCGGCGTTGGGCGGCGGCTATGTCGATACGTCGGCACAAACCGATCATCACGCGGATGTCGCTGCCGCACCCGCCAGTCAAGTCAAATCCGCGGTCGCCGCGCGTTGAACGGCGCGTCGGAAACCTATCAGGAGAACTGCAATGAGCGATTCGATCACGACCGACCGCGAACTGGCGGATCAGGAAGACGAACACAAGAGCGGCGCGCAAGCGCCCGCCACGCCCGAAGGCGACAACAAGGCGACGCCCCCGTCGAGCCGCAAGCGCCTGATCGCGCTGCTCGGTGCCGCGGTCGTGCTCGCGGGCGCGGCCTACGGCGGTTACTACTACACCGAGGGCCGCTATCATCAGGAAACCGACGACGCGTACGTCAGCGGCAATCTCGTGCAACTGACGCCGCAGGTCACCGGCACGGTGATCGCGGTCAACACCGACGACACGCAGATCGTCAAGCAAGGCGACCCCGTCGTCACGCTCGATCCGGCCGATGCAAAGCTCGCGCTCGCCGATGCCGAAGCGCAGCTGGGCCAGACCGTGCGGCGCGTCTCCGGCCTGTATGTGAACAACGACTTCTACGCGGCGAACGTCGCGCAGCGCGAAGCCGATCTGGCCCGAGCCCGCGACGACCTGCGCCGGCGCGAGGCCGTGGCGGACACGGGCGCCGTGTCCGCCGAAGACATCGCGCACGCCCGCGACGCGGTCAGCGTCGCGCAGGCCGCGCTCGACGCCGCGCGCCAGCAGGGCGAAGCCAACCACGCGCTGACCGACCGCACCACGGTCGAGCAGCATCCGGACGTGCAGGCCGCCGCCGCCAAAGTGCGGACCGCGTGGCTCGCCTATGCGCGCGATACCTTGCCGGCGCCGGTGACCGGCTACGTCGCGCAACGCCGGGTTCAGGTCGGCCAGCGCGTCGCGCCGGGCACGCCGCTGATGGCGATCGTGCCGCTCGACGGCGTGTGGGTCGACGCGAACTTCAAGGAAGTGCAGCTCAAGCACATGCGGGTAGGCCAGCAGGTCACGCTGAGCTCGGACGTCTACGGCAGAGGCGCGAGGTATCACGGTCGTATCGAGGGCTTCTCAGCAGGCACGGGCAGCGCGTTCGCGACGCTGCCGGCGCAGAACGCCACCGGCAACTGGATCAAGATCGTGCAGCGGCTGCCGGTGCGCATCGCGCTCGACCCGGCCGAGCTGGCCGCGCATCCGCTGCGTATCGGCCTGTCGATGACGGTCGATGCCGACACGCGGGACGAGTCCGGTTCGCAGCTGGGCGCGGCGCGGAACACGCGCTACAGCACCGATGTTTTCGCGCAGTACGATGCGCAGGCCGACGCCGAGATCGACAGGATCATCAAGCAAAACGAAATGGTCTCGCGCGCGATGGCGGCGCAACCTCAACCGCAATCGCAATCGCAATCGCAATCGCAATCGCAATCGCAGCGCGTGGCGACGCATCAGCGCAACGCGAACGCGGGTTGATCCGATTCAGGGCGAGCTTGCCGCGACAGAGCAGGAAACGGCAGGCGGCGCTAGTATCGGCATCGTCATTCGACGGTGCGATCGGTGCGAGGTCAGCGGCTGGTTGATGACACGCCATGCTGGACGGGCATCGTCCCGTTCGGTATCCAACGTTGCTGACTGGGGAGGGGAAACGTGAAGTTCTCGATGAAAACCGAAATCCGCGCAGACGATGTTTCGACGATCGAGCATGCAATGAAGTCGGTGGACCCCGACGCGAAAGTCGCGGTCGACGTTGGCACGCAAAGCGTGAGCGTCGACTCGTGGCTGATGCCCGAAGAGTTTCTGGTCGCGTTCTACGACGAGGACTACGACGTGGCCATCAAGGAGTGGTGACATGAACAACGCTCGCGCCGATGTGGTCGGCGGGCAGCGCATGCGTCGCGCGTCGCACGCGTTGGTCAGGCGGGCAGGATCTCAGCAATGACGACGATCACGACAGCGGCGTTGGCGGGCCCCTGGCTATGCGAGAACGCCGAGCGCGCATGTCCCGCCTTGTCACCCAGCACGGCAGCGAACAGATCCGAAGCTCCGTCGACCACGGCGGGCTGATCGTAGAAGCCATCCGCGGAACTGACGTGCCCCTCGACGCGAACGATGTGATGCAGGCGCTCGAAGCCGCCGAGATGCCGCGAGATCTGCGCGAGCGCGTTGAGCGCGGCGAGTTGGGCCGCCTTGCGGCCCTCTTCGAGCGTCAGGGTCTCGCCGACGCGGCCCATGTAGATCATTTTTCCGGCGGACAGCGGCACCTGCCCGGAGATGAAGAGCAGATTGCCGGCTTCGCTGACAGCCGTATAGCTGCCCAGCGGTTGCGGCGGAGTAGGCAGTTCGAGACCGAGTTCGGCGAGTTTCTGCTGGACTGACATGGTGGTTTGTCTCACAGTGTGATCGATTCGGCCTGCTGGCCGTTCGAATCGATGGACCCGATGCAGCGCACTGTAGGCGCATCCGCCGCGAATTCGAACACACACCGTGGACAAAGAGTCTTGCGCCACGAGAACAAGTCTCGTGGAATCGGCCGGCTAGAGCCAGCGCCAGATGCCCGCGGGCCAGCCGGAGAGCGGGATATGCGCCCAGGTCGCCACGAGCCAGAACACCACGCCGCCAATCAGCGCGTGCATGCCGAACCCGCCCAGCCGCGCGCGGCCGGCGGCGATCGCCGCGAACGGCAGATAGCTCGTTTGCGACTCCCATGCGGGCCACAGATCCGGTTGCAGGCGCCGCTTTTTGCGGTCCTGCAACGCGGCACCGACCAGCGCGAGAATGATGATCGCCCCGGCAAGCACGATGTTCCGGGTGACCGGGAGCACGGCGATATGGCACAGCCCCCAAAGCGCGAACGACCACATCATCGGGTGACGTGTCACCGCGTACACGCCGTGCGCCGCGTCGGGAAGAGCGGCGGGCCGGCCAACGGTGGGCAACGCCGGGTTGCGGATCAGCGAGCCCATCAGAAGGATCGATGCGATCAGCATGACCCCGGTCACAATCGCCCACAGCACGTTGCCTGCCGGCCATAGCGGCTCGGAGACTGGCGTCCGGTCGTAAGCCATGACCATCCAGCCGAACGTCAGTATCGCGATCAGCGAATAGACGCCCATGGCGGCCCGTTCGCCGATTGCCCGGACCATACCGGCCCGCAGCGGATGGGACAGGAGAAAGTGGCTACCGACAAAAGCGAATGCCGCCACGACAAGTGTGCTTTCCATGGGCTCGGCTCCTCGAGTCAGATGATCGGTCGAACGTGTGCACTGGAGAATACTACTTCGTGTGCCGCAATGAGCGCGGCGGGCGTTTCGCGAGTTCGATTGCCGCGCGCGGGCATCCGGCTCGGGTCACAAGCCTTTACACGGCCCGTCGACGGGACGGGAGCGGCCACTCGCTAAAGAGAGTAGGTGATCGAACGATCGCCGAAGCCAACTTTGCAAGGCAGAGAGATCATGTTCAGCAAGCGCTGCCTGGCGACCGCGGCAGGTCGCTGGTTGAGGCGCCGGGAAGCGCGCTCCCTGGAGATTTAGACTCGAATACGGGAGTGAACGATGACGAGGATGAACTGCGGCGACCTTCCACGCAATAAATTAAACGCCTCAGGTGTTTGGCTGCGAAGAAACCAACGATCGCAAAACGTGAAGGTAAACCCGCAGAGCAAACATCCCGCCGCTGACTATCATACAAATGTCCTATCTCGACGATATTGACAATATGGATGCGTTCGCCATTCGGGTCGTCCTTGCCGATGACCACCCCGTCATGCTCAGCGGTATTTCGCATGAGCTCGCAGAGGTGAAGACAATCCAGCTGGTAGGGACAGCGAGGAATTCGACTGAGCTGATCGCGCTTCTAACGAGCACACAGTGCGACGTTCTCGTATCCGATTACGCAATGCCTGCGGGCGACTACGGTGACGGAATCGCGCTGTTCTCTCTCATCAAACGTCGCTATCCCGAGATCAAGATCGTCGTTCTAACCATGCTCGACAACCCGGCGGTGATTCGTGCGCTCGTTACACAAGGTGTAACGTGCATCGTCAGCAAATCCGATGCTGGCGCCCACCTTATCCCCGCCGTTCATGCCGTCCATAGCGGCGGCAAATACTATTCGCCAACGATCAATCAGATCGTCCAGTCGATCGACTGGAACCGTCGGGGCAGGGGCTCATCGGACGTGCTGAGTCAGCGCGAGTCCGAAGTTGTGCGTCTTTTTGCATCCGGGCTGACTGTGAACGAGATTGCCGAGAAATTGAGTCGCAGCAAGAAAACCATCAGCACACAGAAATCGAAGGCGATGGAAAAACTCGGCATTGAACGCGAAGTCGATCTGTTTCGGTATGCGATGGAAAATGGACTGGTGACTTCATCGCAGAAGATGCCGGACGGTTCTTCCTCCACAGAATAAATGCAGGAAGCGATTCGCCCTTGCAAATAACATTGAGAAGGTAAATCCGTGACGGGATGCTTGCATTCTTACGGATTTGCATTCCGTCGTTGACCGGATAGTCGCACTGAAGAACGCACACGTGGCAAGTGCAGGTCCGGGATCCTGGCTCTCGAAGTGGCATAGGCGCGTCCCTCGTCACGCGTTACAGACGCCATCGGGGACGAACAACTACGCATTGCACGAAACATCTGGATTGAGTCACCGTCACTGCGCGGAACGTGGTCGCGACCGCACGCAGACTGCTCAAGACCGGGAACGTACGCCTGTCCTATTTTCTGATATTCCTCACTTATAAGACTAAGCCTATTACTGATCCGATGCGGCGTAGATAAAGTCTTGCCCGTTCGTTGTCAATAGGACACGACACGAGAATTCCGCCCCTCACTTTTAATGGCGTCTCTAACGCCTCAAATTACATTGCGACGGAAGTCGACTATGACCACATCAAGAATTCGCGTAATACTCGCAGACGATCATCCAGTGATTCTCGAAGGCGTGCGATACGAACTCGAAAGAGGCAGCACGATCTCGGTTGTTGGCACGGCGAAAAATTCGACCGAACTGATGGCCGCGCTGGCCAACTCGCCTTGCGACGTGGTTGTCTCGGACTACGTGATGCCCGGCGGACGTTATGGCGACGGACTGGCGCTTTTCGCTGCCATTCGCCAGCACTCTCCGAACGTGCGGGTGGTTGTGCTGAGCATGATGGAAAATCCGGCGGTTGTGCGGTTGCTGATGCAGGGAGGCCACTGCTGTATTTTCAGCAAAGCTGATCCGATCAGTAGCCTGACGATCGCGGTACATGCCGCCTACGCGAATGGTCGCTATCTGTCGCCGCGCGTGGCGGCGATCTCAGACACGATCAACCCGGGTGCGCGCGGCAACACGGCCGGAGCCCCATTGACGCGATGTGAACTGGAGGTCGTACGCCTGTTTGTTTCCGGGATGACTGTGACGGAAATTGGCGAGCTTTTGCGTCGCAGTAAAAAAACTATCAGTACGCAAAAGAGCTCGGCAATGCTCAAACTGAGTATCGAGCGAGACGCGGACCTGGTGCGTTATGGAATGGAAAGCGGCTTGGTGCCGTCCGCGGAGCCGGCCAATTCGTAGCAGAGCCCGACGCGTGAGTTTTTGGCCTCAGGCCTGAATCAGCGTGAGCGTGGCCCGGGTGCCGGCTCCCTGGCGACGCTCCCGATGTTCGACTGCGCGACTGCTGTCGGTGAGGGCGCTCCATACCAGCAAACAATCTGTAGCGCGCGGTCCGTTGTGACGGCTGCCCAAAGGGAACGCGTTCGCAAGGTGGGCTAGGTGAAAACGATGACGCTTCAAGGTCAGGTTCCGATTGCGCGACCACCAGTTATGCATCAAAATCGAATTGAAATTCCACGATGCATACCGTGGCATACAAGAAGGTTTCGATATAGGGTGGGTGAGTTGACTTGCCTGGCCGCCCGAGCCCCGAATGAGTGGAGACGCGCAAGATGGAAGAACTGACCGCCCAGAATGTGGGCACGAGATCGAGCAGCAGCTGGTATCGCGGATGGTTTTTGCTGATCCTGGTGCTGATCTATGCGTCGAGCTTCGTCGATCGCATCATCGTCGCGGTTGTTGGTCAGGCCGTGAAGATGGACATGGGCCTCAGTGATTATCAGGTCGGGCTGCTAGGCGGCCTCGCGTTTTCGATTTTCTATTCGGTGCTTGGTCTACCGATTGCGCGTTTGGCTGACAAATTCAACCGTGTCGTGCTGATCTCGGTCTCGATCGTCGCCTGGTCGGCGATGACCGCGCTTTGCGGCACGGCAGGCAGCTTCTGGCAACTGATGCTGTATCGCCTCGGCGTGGGTATCGGCGAAGCCGGCAGCACGCCGACCTCACACTCGCTGATCGCCGACGAGTTCGGTCCGCGCCGCCGGGCGAGCGCGCTCGCCGTCTATGCGCTGGGACCGCCGATCGGCGTGCTGGCCGGCGCGTTCGGAGGCGGCTGGCTCGTGGAGCATCTGGGCTGGCGTCCAGTGTTCTTGGTGGTGGGCCTGCCGGGGCTCGTGTTTGGCCTGCTGGCATGGCTGACACTGCGTGAGCCCAAGCGCGGCGGCGCCGATGGCGTCGCAACCGGCACCGGCGCCAGTGCTCCGCCCCTGAGCGTGGTGTTCAAGCGGCTGACCTCGAGCCGCGCCTTCGTGCAGATGCTGCTCGGCACGGTGATCGGTGCGTTTGGCCAGTACGGTATCAACCTGTTCATCCCGATGTATTTCATCCGCGTCTACAGCATGAGCTTTGCCCAGGCCGGTGTGATTTTCGGTCTGGTGCTCGGCGTCGGCGGCATCATCGGCACTACGCTCGGCGGCGTGTGTGCGGACCGGGTCGGCGTCAACGATCGCCGCTGGTATGCGCGAATCCCGGCGCTGGGTACTGGACTTGGTTTCCCGCTGCTGGCACTAGCCTTCATCGCAGATCAGTGGCAGCTGAGCGTCGCGCTGCTGTTTATGGGCACGATCTTGCTTAACGTGTGGAACGGCCCGACCTTCGCGGTGGTGCAGAGCATCGTCGAGCCGCGCATGCGTGCTACCGCGTCGGCCATTGTGTTCCTGCTGATGAACCTGATCGGTCAGGGCCTCGGTACGCCGACGGTGGGTTTTCTCAGTGATCGTTTCGCATCGCACCTGTTCACGCAAGGTGATTTCCACGCGGTGTGTACCGTGCCGAAAGGGCCGCATGGTGCCGCGGCCGTGTTGCAGGGTCCATTTGCATCGGCATGTCATGACGCCTCGGCCAATGGTGTGCGCTACGCGATGCTGACGGCGAGCGTGGTGCTGATCTGGTCCGCCTTCCATTACCTCCGTGCGACGCGTCATCTGAAGAAGAATTCGTAAGACCTGTTTGGCGAGCATTGTCCCGACGGCGCCGTATGCAAATACGGCGCCGTTTCCTATATCGCTAGTCGGGAAATGCGTATCTGGTATACCTATGCGGTATCATAGGAATTCATGTTTTCTGCTAAACCTTTTATGTCTGTCATTCTCGTTCGATGAGCCAGATCCCAAAAATAAGCCGGTCGGTTGAAATCAAGGCCCTTCTCGAAGGGGAAATTGAGCGAGGCGAGCTGGTCCCGGGCGCAACGTTGGACGAGCGAGCACTGGCGACGCGCTTTAATGTCTCGCGCACGCCAATCCGCGAGGCGCTTCAGCAGCTCGCCGCACAGCGGTATGTACAGATCGTGCCGCGGCAGGGCGTATTCGTGAGCAAGATGTCGGTGCCGCAACTACGTGACGTGCTTGAACTGCTCAGCGAGCTTGAGGTAGTGTCGGCCCGCCTCGCCGCGCGGCGAATGAACGATCAACAGCGAGCGGCGCTCCAAAAGGCGATCGACGAAGGCGTGGCCGCCTTGCAGGATAACGATCCGCGCGGTTTCGCCCGGGCCAATGTGGCATTCCACGAAGTGCTCTGCAACGCCTGCCACAACGATTATCTGGCTGATCAGATTCGTTCCATCCGCCGCCTGATCTCGCGTTACCGGCCCAAGCCGTTCCTCGCGCCGAGCCGCCGCGAGAAGGCCATCAACGATCACCAGAAGCTCGCTCAGGCGTTGCTTTCCGGCGACGAAGCCGCCGCCGAAGCCGCCATGGCCGAGCACTCGCCGGGCTTTTCGGAGTTCCTCGCCACTTTGCCGGAAGAGTACTTCGCGAGTGCGCCCACGCCTGGGCGTGACGGTGGTTCTTCCTCAACGGAACCGCCTTACGACGATCGTTGATGCGCCGTATTGGCGTCTTCCGGGATGGTCGAGTCCCGCTCCCCTGCCGTTCGTTGCCCCTGGTTTTTTGAGCTGAGCTCCCAGGGGGCATTTCTTTTGGCTGCCAAACTGAACTGACGGCCAGACGCAATAGGTATACCCACACCCTGTTGTACGCATACATCGCTGAGCCGCGCGATTTACGCATCCCCATGCTGCAGTTCCCGCCTGCACTCCCGCTATCCCCTCCAACGCCCCAATCTGGCAAGCCTTTGCGCGCCGCGTAGTCTGCTCGCATGACCGGTGAGGGAAAACGATAGGTCGATATCCTAAACGTATTCTTGCGCGCGCCAACAGGTATGCAGCAAAATCTTGTTTAGTATTCCACGAATCGGTTAGTGGAATATTAAAGCCGGTGGCGAGTGTAGCGGGCGGGCCTGGGTGACCGGAACCGGGATGGTTCGGGTTCCGGTGCGAAGCTGACCAGCAAATTTCGTTTGCTCCGAAAAAATGAGATAGGTGGAGACGTGGACATGAGGAAGAAACTATTGGCAGGCGCGATTGCAGCGCTGGCTTCGGTAGGGGTGCATGCACAAAGCAGCGTCACGCTGTACGGCATTATCGACAATGGCCTGACCTACGTGAACAACGTAAAAGGCAGCTCGCAGTTCAAGCTCGACGACGGCATCAATCAGGCGTCGCGCTGGGGTCTGCGTGGCGTCGAAGACCTGGGCGGCGGTCTGAAGGCAATCTTCACGCTCGAGAACGGTTTCTCGCTGAATACCGGTACGGCGAGTCACGGCGGCGCGCTGTTCGGCCGCCGCGCTTTTGTCGGTCTGACGAGCGACAGGTTCGGTACCCTGATTGCCGGTTACGACTACGATTTCATCTACGATTACATTTCGTACTACACGAACGTTGCCCAGTTCGCGCCGTCGTATGCGTTCCACGGTTCGTATGACGTCGACCGCCTGGCGGGTGAGCCAGTCAGTAACATGGTGCGCTATGAAACGCCGGTCTGGCATGGCTTCGGTGCTGGCGTGATGTATGGGTTCAGCAATACGCCGGGACGTCTCGGCGGAACGTTCAACGGTGCCGCAAGCGTATTCAGTGCTGGCCTGAAGTACAGCCCGACCGGTTCGTTGAAGGCGCCGTACTCGTTGGCCGCAAGCTTTACCCGCACGCAAGGCGGTGCCGTCGGTGCAACTGGTGGACCGGGCGCAGGTACGATGGCGCAATACGCCCTACAGGCCGATGCGATTTACACGGCAGCGTTGGCTGGTCAAGTGCGTCTCGGTGATCGTTTCGCCTTGAACGGTGTCTACACGTACACGAGTGCGAATAGCCGGACGCTTGGCACCGTTGTGTCAAGCGGCTATGAAGCAGGCCTAACCTATGAGGCTTCGCCGTTTATGACGTTCGGTGCTGGTTTTACCTATATGGATCAGCGTCACCTCGGCAAATTCAATCTGTATAGCTTCGGTGCCGACTATCGCCTGTCCAAGCGTACGGACGTGTATGCCTTTGGCACCCTGCAGCATGCATTTGCTGGTCGCCAATTTGCTGACAACTTCCTGATCTCGACGCCGATGTCATACGGCGCCAGCGTCGGTACGAATGCAATCTTTGGGAACGGGCGTTCGAGCACCGCCAACCAACTCGCAGTGCAAGTCGGTATTCGTCACCTGTTCTGACCGGTCAGGAACAAGCCGTACAGGTATGCATGGGGTTTCCCGGCATGCCGTGCCTCGGACGCCACGCTTATGCGTGGCGTTTGCTCGTCCTGCAGACCGGATCACGCCCGGTTGCCTCGTTGTGCGTGTGGGAGAGCTTTTGCGCCGACAACGAAACACCTGGGTTGTGCTTCGTCAAGAAAGAAAGGCCAGATACTCATTCACATGAGGTCTGGCCTTTCTATTCGAGCCATGCTGCCGCGTGAAGCGGGCAGCATGGTTGATGGCGGAGATCAGAGATCGGCAAACCTGCCGTTACCGGCCGCGAGCTTTTCGAGCAGCGGCGCAGGCTTCCACCAGTAGCCGTACTCTTCGTACAGGCGCTTGATGTCCTGATAGACCTTGGCGAGGCCGATCTGGTCGGCGTAGTACATCGGGCCGCCGAGCTTTGCCGGGAAGCCGTAGCCTGTCACGTACACGACGTCCATATCGCTCGCGCGCAGCGCGATACCCTGTTCAAGCAGCTTCGCGCCTTCGTTGATCATGCCGTACATGCAGCGCTTGATGATCTCTTCCTTCGGGATCGAACGGCGCGTGATACCCAGGCGTGCCGATTCCTCGACGATGTACTGCTCGATCTCCGGGTCGCGATGTGGCGTGCGGTCGCCCGCTTCATAGCGGTACCAGCCCTTGCCGTTCTTCTGCCCGAGGCGGCCCATCTCGACCAGTTTCATGATCAGGTCGTTCCAGCGGCGATCGTTCGGACGCGTGGCCATCTGTGCCTTGCGCGTCTGGTAACCGACGTCGTTGCCGGCCATGTCGTGCACCGCGAAAATACCCATCGCATAGCCAAAATCCTTGAGCGCGGCATCGACTTCGTGCGGCAGCGCGCCGTCTTCGACGAGGAAGTGGGCTTCGCGATTGTAGTTGCGGAACAGCGCATTGCCGATGAAACCGGGGTACACGAGCGAGTACACCGCCACCTTGCCCATGCGGCGGCCGAGTTCCATCAGCGTGACGACCGCCTCGTCAGAGGTGTTGTCGGCGCGCACGACCTCGAGCAGACGCATCACGTGCGCCGGGCTGAAGAAGTGCGCGCCCACCACGTCCTGCGCGCGCGTCGTGACAGCCGCGATCTCGTTGATGTCGAGGCCCGACGTGTTGGTGGCGAGGATCGCGCCAGTCTTCGCGTGGCGATCGAGTTCGCGGAAGATGCCTTGCTTGAGGCCGAGATCTTCGAACACCGCCTCGATGACGATGTCCGCGTCCTTGACGTCGGCGATCGCGGTCGAGCCCGTGATCAGCGCGAGCCGGGCATCGCGCGTGGTGTCGTCCAGCTTGCCGCGCTTGATGCTCTGGTGATAGTTGTCGCTGATGCGTGCGAGGCCGCGCTGCAGACCTTCGTCGTTCGCGTCGATCAGCGTGACCGGGATGCCGGCCGCCACGAGCGCCATCGCGATACCGCCGCCCATTGTGCCCGCGCCGATCACGGCTGCGCGCCTGATATCGCGCGGCTTGACACCGGCGGCAACCGGGATTTGCGCGGCGAGCTTTTCGGCGGCCTTCACATGGGCCAGTGCCGCAGCTTCCTGCGGCGTGAGTTCTGCGGGTGCATTCATCGTTGCTTTACTCCGGCTTGACGAGTTTGGCGTTTCCGTCCACGAAACTCTGCAGACGTGCGGCGGTTTCGGGAGAACGCATCATGTTCGAGCTCATGTACTCGAGGAACAGGCCGTCCTCATGCGAGAGATCGTTCACGCGCGGCAGCAGGTTGGTGATGCGCCAGTTGGTGTCGGGGACGTTCTGCGCGATTTTTGCGGCGATTTCCCTGGCTTTGTCGAGTGCGCCGCCGATCGGCGTCAGATAGGTGATGATGTGCTCGCGCTGGCCTTCCTCGGCGGTCAGCAGACGGCCCGTCAGCATCATGTCGGCCATGACGGTATAGCCGACCACGCGCTGGATGCGCACCGTGCCGCCGCCGCCCACGAAAATGCCGCGCTGGCCTTCGGGAAGCCCGAAGAAGCATGACTGGTCGCCGACGCGCACGTGTGCCGCCGTCGCCAGTTCGAGACCGCCGCCGACCACGGCGCCGTGCAGCGCCGCGACGAACGGAATAGGGCCGCGCGCGATCAGGTCGAACACTTCGTGCCACGAATGACGGCGGCGCTTCTTCGGCGGGGCGGTCTGGCCGGTGGCGCGCGATAGCGCCTCGCGCAGGTCGAGACCAGCGGAGAAGTGACCGCCATGGCCGTAGATCACGCCGCACATGGCTTCGTCGCCGGCGCGGTTGACGGCATCACGCAGTTGCGCAATCACTTCCTCGTTGATCGCGTTGCGCTTCTCGGGACGATTCAGCCCGATCAGCGCAACGGCGCCGTCGAGTTCATAGGTAACCTGGGTTTCGCTCATGCGGCGCTCCGTTGGATGTTTGTCTGGTGATGTTCAGGATGACCGGGCGACAGGTCATAGGTCGAGCACGAGGCGTTCGCTCTTGCAGCGCGACACGCACACCTGCATGACTTTCCCCCCCGCCTTGTCCGTATCGGAGAGGTAGGTGTCGCGATGCTCGATGTCGCCGCTCGCCACAGGGGTCGAGCACAGACCGCAGTAACCGGCACGGCAGTCGTACATGACGTCGACGCCGTTATCGAGCAGGGTGTCGAGCACCGACTTGTCGGCGGGCACGGTCAACACCTTGCCCGAGGACTTGAGTTCGATTTCAAACGTCCTGTCGCCGTCCTGCGGTGCGACTTCGCTGAACAGTTCGTAATGCAGGTCGCACTCGTGCCAACCGCGCTGGCGTGCCGCCGCGAGCACCGCGTCGATCATGCCGGACGGCCCGCACACGTAGATCGGCTGGTTGACCTCGGCGCCGTCGAGCAGCACGTCGATCGACAGGCGCGTCGCGTTGTCGTCGTCGGCGTGCAGCACGAGGCGCTTGCCCGCGACGGCACGCAGTTCTTCGACGAACGGCAGCGCATCGCGCGTGCGGCCCGAGAAGTGCAGCGAGTAGTCGCGGTTCTGCCTGCTCAGTTCCGCCGCCATAGCCGCCATCGGCGTGATGCCGATGCCGCCCGCGATCAGGATGACCGAGGGCGGTGCGGCGAGCGGGAAGTGGTTGACGGGTGCGCGCACCGTGAGTGTGGCGCCCGCCTGCAGCGTGTGCATGAAGCGCGAACCGCCGCGGCCTTCGTCATCGCGCCGGACGCCGAGGCGATAGGCACGCACACCCGCGCGCGTATCGACTTGCGGATCAGTGTTGATCAGCGAATACGAGCGCCATTGCGCGACGCCGCCATCGGCCGCAGGGATCTCAACCTGAATGTGTGCGCCCGGCTCGTAGCCGGGCAGCAGCGCATCGTCCTCAGCTTCGAGCGTGACGGACTTGATCAGCGAGGTCGGCGCGCTGACTGATGCGACACGCAGCTTGAGAGTAGGCGCGAGCATGGTGGTCTTTCCGTGGATATTGCATCGGTTTAACCGCGCGGGAACGCCGCGCGGTTTTACTGCAGGGTTTTATTTCGCGGTGCTACTTCGAGTCCGCAAGCGAGCGCCAATCGGCGCCGGCCTGAATCACGCCGCCGACCGAGACGGCCTTCGAGTAATCGAGTTCCGGGCTCTCGGCGAGGGTCGGCGTCTTGCCGGCGATGAACTCGCGCGCCGCCTTCAGCAGCAATGCGCGCACGCGCAGCACGGCGCCGTCGGCCGAGCACAGCTGTTCCTGGGTGCGGTCGTAGATCGCGCCCTGGCCGAGGAACATCGCGAAGTCTTCCGTGCCGAGGTGCTGATAGAAGCCCGTCGCGTGGCCGCGCTTCATCAGGTCGCGGTTCTGGCCGAACGATTCCTCGCGCGTGCCCGGCGGCAGTGGCGGGAAATTCCAGACGTCCGGCGTGGCCGACATGATCGTCATGCCGAGCGGGCGGTGCGGGTTGTACTGCACGAACCAGGCACGGTGCGTCACGTCGTCCACCGGGGTCGAGAAAAACACCGTGGTCGGGCCTTTCGCATCAGGCGGGCAGATGATGCCGTACCACGGCATCACGAAGTTGTTCACGCGTGCGTAGACCTTCTCGTCAGGCATGTCGCGCAGCGCGGCATAGCGATAACCATACGGACGATCTTCGAACTCGAAGCGCGGCGCGAGCGCCTTCGACATGAGCATGCGTTCGTTTCCGCCGCCCGCGGTGATCTGCGTGGTCGATTCGTGCAGTACGCCGACGTGCGACGAATCCATCGAGGCTTCGACGGCCTGCACCCAGTTGGTCGGCACTTCGACGCTCGTCACCGAGCGGTGTTCGGGCGGCAGGTCCATGAACGGCAGCTCGGGGAACACCGGTGACGTGTCGCCCTTGCCGAGCCACACCCACACGAGGCCGCCTCGCTCTTTAACGCGGTACTGGCCGGTCTTCACGCGCTTGCAGAACTGCGCCTGATCCCCGACCTGGTTCGGCGCTTCGACGACGGCACCGGTCGCATCGATCTTCCAGCCGTGGAAGATGCAGCGCAGGCCGTTGTCCTCGTTGCGAGCCATCATCAGCGACGTGCGGCGATGCGGGCACAGTTCGTCCACCACGCCGACATGGCCGTCAGTCGCGCGGAACGCCACGTAGTTCGTGCCGAGCAAGCGCACCAGCACCGGTGCGCCGTCGGCTTCGAGCTTCGCCGACGGCACGGCCGGAATCCAGTAGTGCTGGCGGATCATGTCGCCCATCGGCGCGCCGTTCTCGACGCGCGTCAGCAGCTCATTGTCCTCACGAGTCATTGCCATGATCTCTCCTCTGCGGGCTTCGCGGTTTGCGCGTCAGTCCTTGTAGTGGCGGAAGGCACGCGTGTAGACGCGCGTGCAGTTGCATTCGAAGATGTTCTTGCGCTGCTCGTCGGTCAGCCACTCGATGCTTTCGATCACCGGCTTCATGTCGTCGTAGTCACGGCCCGAGATCGGATCGCGCGCGCTGCCCGTGCCCGGTTTTTCGGTGCCGAACATCACGTTGTCGGTGCCGGCGACCTTGAGCAGCAGCTCGATCGAATCCTTCGAGTAGTTGCAGGTGTCGAAGTAGAGCTTCCTGAGCTGCTCGTCGAAGGTTTGCGGGCTGTTGCGGCGCGCGGCCCACGAACGGAAGCGGCCCATCTGGTAGGGGATTGCGCCGCCGCCGTGCGCGACGATGATCTTCAGGTTCGGATACTTCTCGAACACCGTCGATTCGAGCAGCGAGATCACGGCGATGTTCTCTTCGTTGATGAACTTCAGCGTGTACGACTCGCGCGGGTTGCAGCTGCCTGCGGAGTGGATCAGCGCCGGCACGTCGAGTTCGGTCATCGCGTCATAGAGGGGGTACCAGAACGGATCGCCGAGACCGGCCGGCGCCGGGCCGTGGCCTTCGGTCGGGTCCGGGTTCAGCAGCGTGCCGACGAAGCCGAGTTCGTTCACACAGCGCTTGAGTTCGGCCACGCAATGCTCCGCCGGCGAGTCGTTCATGGACTGCGGCAGGCCGGCCACGCCACGGAAGCGGTCAGGGAACATGTCGACGAAACGCTTGATCAGGTCGTTGCAGTGGCGCGTCCACAGCTGCGTCACCCGCGCGGGCTTGATTGAGTGCATCTGCAGGTAGGGGCGCGGCGAAATGAACTGGATGTCGGTGCCGACCGAATCCATGCTGCGCACGAGTTCCTCGGCCTGCTTGCGCACGGCTTCGTCGGGGATGTTCGGCGCGCTCGACGGGTTCGCCCGGCCGCCGACCAGTTCGGCCATGTAGCGAAAACTTTGCGGGGGCATGACGACGTGGGCGTGGGAATCGATGATCATGGATGAGCCTCAGTTGGGTTCGGAGTGTTCAGCAAAAGACTGCGATGACTTGGGTACGGCGCGCTTTTGTAGCGCTCAAGCGACTACCGCAAGGGTTTCGAGCTGGATGACCATGCCGTGCTGGAGGTCGTGCACGGTCACATGGCGTGCCGGGCGATGCGCGGCCTCGGGCCAGAAGGCCAACCAGTGCGGGTCGATGTGTGCGCGCACCGAGTCGTCCTTGACGTAGACGGCGAGCTTCACCACCTGGTCCAGCGTGGCGCCGCCCGCGTCGAGGAAGCGCTTGAGGTTTTCGAAGGCGAGGCGAACCTGATCGGCCGGCGTCTCGGCGAGCTTGCCGGTGCCGGGATCCTTGCCCGCAATCGCCGACGAGCACAGCACGTTGCCGGCGCGCGCACCGAGCGGGATCGGCACCTTGTGCGCGAGGCCGGGAACGTCGATGGATTGGGGCATGTCTCCTCCGTGTCTAGTCGTGTTGGAGGGCGCGTGTCAGTCCGCGCCCAAATCGAAGAAATGGCGCGGTACCGCCGCGAGGAACTCCGAGAAACCGGTGGTGCCGGCCGGCACGTGTTTCATCATGGCTTCGGCGGCTTTGGTTTCGTCGCCGCTCTGGATCGCAAGCGCGATGCCGAAGTGCTCTTGCAGCGAACGCGCGATCTGGCCGCGGTTGCGCAGGTCGGACATGCGATAGCGCGCCGAGCGGCGGCGCGCCGTGCGGATCTGCTCGGCCAGGTACTGGTTGCGGCTGCCTTCGTAGATCAGCTCGTGGAACTGCGCGTTGGCGATCGCGTACTGGTCGGCGTCGTCTTCCACGGCTGCTTGCTGGCATGCCAGAAGCGCATGATCCAGTTGCTCACGCAGTTCGCCACTCGCACGGCGCGCGGCGAAACGCGCGCACAGTGTCTCGAGCTCGCCGATGTATTCGAGCATGGCGCGCACCTTGCCAATCGACAGGCGGGCCACCGTAATGCCCTGGCGCGGCGAGATCACGACCAGATCGCGCGCGGCCAGATGCTGCAGCGCCTCGCGAACCGGCGTGCGCGACACATTGAAGCGCGTCGCGAGTGCACGCTCGTCGACCAACGTGCCCGGTGCGAGCTTGCCCTGTTCGATTTCGGCCTGCAGGGTCGCCCGAATATCGCTCGCGAGACTGGCCCTACCGCGGGCGGGCCGCTCGGGCGCTTCGCCCGCCGCGCCGCTACGCTCAAGAATGGGGTCTGCTGCAAGTTTCATTGAGTTGCCATGCTCGGGATGTTGGAAGTTGGACCGAAATATACCAATACAAGTTTGTGGTATGCAACACGGTGTTTGCCCCAGCGTATCCCAGTCGTCCCTTGGTAATCATGGATGCTGGCCATAAGGTCCTTATATTTCAATTGGATGCGTCGATCTGGTGGACGCATTGCGCCACCGCCCAGGGAAAGTACCAAGGTGGGTTTTGAGTGTCTGGTGTATTGAGAAGGTAGCTCTGGTATGCCAGAATGCACCACATCACAGCCGATTCTGGTATGCCAGATCGCATTCAATCAACATCACAGGTCAGATCAGATGAGCAAGAGCCTTATAGATGTCGCAGGCGTGCACCCTGTCGAGCGTGTGCTCAAGCCGAAGTCGATCGCGATCGTCGGTGCATCCGCCGATCCGCGCGCTTTCGGTCATTTCGTGTTGCAGAACCTCGAGCGCTTCGGCTATGCGGGCGATATCCATCTTGTGTCGCGCAGCAGCCAGGAAATCAACGGTCGCGCCTGTGTCAGCGTCGAGGCGCTGCCGCAAGGTATCGATCTGGCCGTGCTGTGCATTCCCGAGTCGGGCGTGCTCGACACGGTGCGCACGCTCGGCACGCTGAAGGCCGGCGCTGCCGTGATCTTTGCGTCGGGTTATGCCGAGGCGGGCGACGAAGGCCGCGCGAAGCAGGAAGAATTGGCGCGTGTGGCAGCCGATGGCGGCGTGGCGCTGATCGGCCCGAACTGCATGGGTTTCACGAACTTCGAGGCCGGCGTGCCGGTGACCTTCGAAGCCGTGGCGCCGTACCCAAGTGGCGGCCGCCGTGGCGTGGGCGTGGTGGCGCAAAGCGGCGCGATGGCCGCGAACCTGCGCGACGCGTTCATGGGCCGTGGCCAACCGATGACGGCAACCGTTTCGACCGGTAACGAAGCCAGCCTCGGTATCGAAGACTACCTGGCCTGGTTCATCGCCGATCCGCAGACGAGCGCAATCGCGGTCTACGCCGAGCAGATCCGTCGTCCGCAGACCTTTCTGCTGCTCGCCCGCGAAGCACGCGCCGCAGGCAAGCCGATCGTGATGCTGATGCCGGGCAAGAGCGCCCGCGCCCGTGAGGCGGCGCAGTCTCACACAGGCGCACTGGCAGGCGATCACGCGACGGCGAGTGTCCTGCTGCAGCGCGAAGGCGTAGTGGTCGTCGATTCGCTCGACGAACTGTTCGATACGACGACGATCCTGGCCCGCTTCCCGGTGCCCCCGGCGGCCGGTACGGCCGTGATGACGGCCTCGGGCGCGGTCAAGAACATCACGCTCGATTTCGCCGAGGACATCGGCCTGACGCTGCCACGCCTGACCGACGCGACCGTCAGGAAACTGACCGAACTGCTGCCCGACTACGCCGTCGCCGACAACCCACTCGACTACACGACGATTGGCGTGCGCAACCCGGGCCTGATCGGCGAACTGATCGACACGATGTTAAGCGATCCGAACATCGGTTCGCTCGTGCTCGCGATCATGGGCGGTCCGTCGATCGCTCAGCGCGACAAGGCCGATTACCTCGTGCCGGCGCTGGCGCGTGCAACGAAGCCCGCCGTGCTGGCGGTAATGGGCGATAACAACCAGCTTGAAGAATTCTTCACGAAAGCGATCGCCGCGAGCGGCGTACCGTTCTTCCGCTCACCGGATCGTGCGCTGCGTGCTTGCGCCCGCGTGGCTGCATATGGTGAATCGCTAGCGCGCGCCGAGCGTGCGAGGACCGAAGCGCCGAAGGTGATCCCGCTGCCGGGCGCCGTGCCGCCCAACGGTATCTTCGCCGAATACCAGGGCAAGGGCTGGCTTGCCGCGGCCGGTCTGCCGGTGCCGAAGGGAGGTCTCGCGAAGTCGCTCGACGAAGCGCTCGAGATCGCCGATGAGATCGGCTACCCGGTCGTGCTGAAGGCGCAGGCAAGCGAACTGCCGCACAAGAGCGACGTCGGCGGCGTGGTGGTCGGCCTCGCAGATGCCACCGCGCTGCGCGCCGGCTGGGACAAGCTGCATGCGAGCGTGAAGTCGCATCGTCCGGAACTCGTGCTCGACGGCGCGCTGGTCGAAGCGATGGGCCCGCGCGGTCTGGAACTGGTCGTGGGTGCGAAACGCGACGCGGACTGGGGGCCGGTCGTGCTCGTGGGCCTCGGCGGTATTTTCATTGAAGTGCTCAAGGATGTGCGCCTCGTGCCGGCCGACCTGTCGGAAGACGACATCGTGGTCGAGCTGGGCCGACTGAAGGGTGCCGCAATGCTCGAAGGCGTGCGCGGCGCGGCAGGCGTCGACGTGCGCGCGGTCGCGAAGGCCGTGGCGGCGATTGCCGACCAGATGCGCGCGAACCCCGACATCACAGAAATCGACGTCAACCCGCTGGTGGCCTACCCGGACCGTGTGCTCGCGCTCGACGCGCTCGTCGTGTGCGGCGCTCAGGGCGCCTCGACCCATCACTGAGCCCTGGATCTGAGGAGACACATCGAATGAAACTGGAATTCTCCGCCGAGGACCAGGCATTTCGCAGCGAAGTGCGCGCGTTCGTGAAGAACAATCTCTCACCCGCGTCTGAAGCGCAAGGCCGAGCTCGGGCTGCGCATCGAGCGCGAGGATTATGTCGAGTGGTACACGTTGCTGTACGAGAAGGGCTGGATCGCGCCGTCGTGGAAGAAAGAACATGGTGGACCGGGCTGGACGCACGTGCAGCGCTACATCTTCGACGAAGAAACGCTGCTGGGCGGCGCGCCTCGGATCGTGGCGAGCGGCATCAACATGCTCGGCCCGGTGCTCAACGAATTTGGCACACCTGAGCAAAAAGCGAAGTACATCCCGAAGATCCTGCGCAGCGAAACCTGGTGGGCGCAGGGTTTCTCAGAGCCGGGCGCGGGCTCGGACCTCGCGGCGGTGCGCACCACGGCCGTGCTTGCCACGGACGATGAAGGCGATCACTTCATCGTCAACGGCCACAAGGTCTGGACCTCGTACGCTCACTGGTGCGACATGATGTTCGCGCTCGTGCGGACCGATCCGAGCGCGAAGCCCCAGGAAGGCATCTCGTTTCTGTTGATCGACATGCATGCGCCGGGCGTCCAGGTTCGCCCGATCAAGATGCTCGAAGGCGGTACCGACCTCAACGAGGTCTACCTCGACAACGTGCGTGTGCCGAAGGAAAACCTCGTCGGCGAACTGAACAAGGGATGGACCTACGGCAAGTTTCTGCTCGGCCATGAGCGCACCGGTATCGCTGGCATCGGCTCGTGCAAGCAGCAGCTGGCCCGAGCCAGGTATCTCGCGAAGCGGATGGGCCTCGAAGACGATCCGCTGCTCCAGTCGCGCATCAGCCGTTTCGAAGTCGAGCTGATGGCGCTCGAATTCACGGGCCTGCGCATGCTGAGCGCGAATCAGTCGAGCCGCGTGCCTACGGTTGAGGCGCCGATGCTCAAGGTTCGCGGCACGGAGCTGCGCCAGGGCATCTACGCACTCCTGACAGAAATCGCCGGTCCTTTTGCAGTGCCGTTCGACGAGCAGGCCATGCTCGATGCGCCCGGCTACGACGGCCCGAGCCCGGACGAACTGATCGCGGTCGCGGCGAACTACTTCGACGCTCGCAAAGCGTCGATCTACGGCGGGACCAACGAAGTGCAGCGCAATCTGATTAGCCGCGCGTTCTTCAATGCTTGAGGCGGAATACGAACATGGATTTTTCTCTGACTGAAGATCACGTCACGCTGCAAGACGCCGTGCGCCGCTTCTGCGATGGCGAATATCCCGCGCATCTGCGTGGCAACGCCGAGGACCGCGAACTTGCCGCCAGGCGTCGCCGTGGGCTGGCCGAGATGGGCGTGACCGGCCTCGTGATCGACGCCGATCACGGCGGCAGCGGTTACGGTGCGGTGGAAACGATGCTGGTCGCGCAGCAGTTGGGCCGCGCGCTCGGCGGAGCGGGCTGGTTAGCGAGCGGGCTGCCGGCTGCCACGCTGATCGGCTCGGCCGGCAGCGACGAACAGAAGGTCACATGGCTCGAAGCCGTGGCAAGAGGCGAAGAGGTGCTGGCGTTCGCCGTTAGCGAGGCCGAGTCGCGTTACGACGTCGCGCGTCTGGCGGTGCCAGCAACCGAAACTGGCGACGGCTGGAAGATCAACGGCACGAAGACCATTGTGTTCGACGCCGCAATCGCTGGTGCCTTCGTGGTGGCCGTGCGTACCTCGGGCCAGCGCGGCGACAGGCAAGGCCTGACTCTGTTCCTCGTGGACGCGAAGGCGCCCGGCATCAGCCTGCGCAACTTCGAGACAATCGACGCACGTGAAGCCGCGCACGTCACGTTCGCCAATGTGTCGGTGACCAAGGCTGATCTGATCGGTTCGCCCGGTGCGGCCCACGACCTCATCGAAGCTGCCCTCGACCGCGCGAACGCCGCGCTGGTGGCGGAGTCGGTCGGCGTGCTCGAAGCACTGCTCGAACACACGTCCGAACACCTGAGCACACGCACACAGTTTGGCGCGCCACTCGCGAAGTTCCAGGCGCTTCAACACCGGGTGGCCGACATGCTGATCTCGCTCGAACAGAGCAAGTCGATGGCCTGCGCCGCCGCGATGGCCGTGGATGGGAACGATCCTGACCGGCGCCGCCGTTTCGTGTCGGCGGCGAAGGCCTATGTCGGCGACGCATGCCGAACAGCGGGCGAATGGGGCATCCAGCTGCACGGCGGCATGGGCATGACCGAAGAGTGCCGCGTCGGCCACTACGCGAAGCGCATGTTCGCGATCAACATGACCTATGGCGACGCGAGCTGGCATCTGCAGCGCTTCACGTCGCAGCGTCTTGCCCAGGGGGAAGCATGAGCCTGAACGGAGCAGCTTATATCGTCGGGGCTTACGAGCACCCGACGCGCAAGGCCGACGAACTGTCGGTGCTGCGCCTGCACGCCGATGTGGCGAAGGGCGCGCTCGACGACGCAGGCCTGACCAAGGACGACATTGACGGCTACTTCTGCGCCGGTGACGCGCCTGGCCTCGGCACCACGACAGTCGCCGAATACCTCGGCCTCAAGCTTCGCCACGTCGATTCGACCGAATGCGGCGGCTCTGCGCCGATCCTTCACGTCGCGCACGCGGCCGAAGCGATCAAGGCCGGCCGTTGCAACGTGGCGCTGATCACGCTAGCGGGCCGTCCGCGCGCAGCAGGCGCCGCGCTGTCGCTGAAGGCGCCGGACCCGGACGCGCCGGAAGTGCAGTTCGAGCTGCCGTTCGGGCCGGCTACGCAAAACCTGTACGGCATGGTCGCGAAGCGTCACATGTACGAATTCGGCACCACGAGCGAACAACTCGCATGGATCAAGGTGGCGGCCTCGCATCACGCGCAGCACAACCCGAACGCCATGCTGCGCAATGTCGTGACCGTCGAGGACGTCGTCAATTCGCCGATGGTGTCCGATCCGCTGCATCGTCTGGACTGCTGCGTGATGAGCGACGGCGGCGGTGCGTTGATCGTCGCGCGTCCGGAGATCGCGAAGAAGCTCAACCGTCCGCTCGTCAAGGTGCGGGGCACGGGCGAGGCGCCCAAGCACGCGGCCGGCGGCAAGATCGACCTGACCTGGTCGGCAGCGAAGTGGTCGGGCGCGGCTGCGTTCGCCGAGGCTGGCCTCGCGCCGGAGGACATTAAGTACGCATCGCTGTACGACAGCTTCACGATCACGGTGCTCATGCAGCTGGAAGACCTCGGCTTTTGCAAGAAGGGGGAGGGCGGCAAGTTCGTGATGGACGGCAACCTGATTTCGGGCGTCGGCAAGCTGCCGTTCAACACCGATGGCGGTGGTCTGTGCAACAACCATCCCGCGAACCGCGGTGGCGTCACGAAGGTGATCGAGGCCGTGCGCCAACTGCGCGGCGAGGCTCATCCGGCCGTGCAGGTCAAAGATTGCGATATCGCGCTCGCGAACGGTATCGGCGGCGCGCTGGCGTCGCGTCACACCGCGGGCACGCTGATCATGGAACGGGAGTAATCATGAGCACAACCCAATCGACCACCGGCACACCGGGACAGGGCGCGATGCCTGCTGCCAGACCCGCCGCGAAGCCCGCTGGCCCGCGCCGCATCCACGCGCCGCGCGTGCTACCCGAGGCCATGCCGTTCTGGGTCGCCGCGAAGGAAGGGCGCCTGCTTATCAAGCGCTGCCAGGACTGCGGTGAAACGCATTACTACCCGCGCGACATCTGCCCGCACTGCATGAGCTCGAACACCGAATGGTTCGATACGAAGGGGCTGGGCGCGGTCTATTCGTTCAGTACGATGGGCAAGGACGAGGCGCGCTACACGCTCGCCTACGTGACGCTCGACGAAGGCGTGACGATGCTGACCAATCTGGTCGACTGCGATCCCGCGGCGCTCTCGGTTGGCCAGCGCGTGAAGCTCGTCTTCAAGCCGAGCGAAGGCGAATATCCAGTGCCGATGTTCACGCCGGCCTGAACGAAATCCAGAGAGGAGATACGGCATGTCAGCCGATTTCAAGGAACAGCACGGCCGCCACGATCCGAACAAAGGTCCGCTGTCGCGTTTCACGGTCATCGACGCCTCGCGCGTACGCGCGGGCCCCACGGCCATGCGCGTGTTCGCGGACATGGGCGCGCGCGTGATCAAGCTGGAGATTCCGCGAGGCGCGCCGGGCGGCGACGACATGATCGGCGGGCGTGACCATAACCGCGCCGACTACGAGAATCTGCACCGCAACAAGGAAAGCCTGACGCTGAACATGAAGGACCCGGCCGGCCTCGGGATTCTTCGCGAGCTGGTCAAGCGTGCGGACGTCTTCATCGAGAACTTCCGCCCCGACGTCAAGGATCGCCTCGGCATCGGCTACGAAACGCTGCGCGCCATCAATCCGCGCCTCGTCTATGCAAGCATTTCGGGCTTCGGTCAGGATGGCCCGTATGCGAAGTGGCCCGGCTTCGACTCCATCGCACAGGGCATGGGCGGCTTGATGAGCCTCACCGGCAAGCCGGGCGAAGGTCCGATGCGCGTCGGCATCCCGATTGCAGACCTGTGCTCGGGGCACTTCTGCGCGCAGGCGATCATGACCGCGTTGCTCGAGCGCGAAGCTTCGGGCGAGGGCCAGTGGGTGCAGACCTCGCTGCTCGAAGCACAGATCGCGATGCTCGACTTCCAGGCCGCGCAGTGGCTGGTGGACAAAAAGGTGCCGCAGCAGGTCGGCAACGAGCATCCGCTCACGGTGCCGACCGGCGTGTTCCCGACCAGCGATGGCTTCCTGAACCTGGCCGCGATCGGCAATGCGATGTTCGGGCGCCTGTGCGAGGCGCTCGGCTTGCAGCAGCTGGTCGGCCAGCCTGGCTACGAATCGGATCCTGCCCGCGTGGAGAACCGCGATGCGGTCAACAAGGCGGTCGGCGATGTGTTCCTCACGCGCACCACGCGGGAGTGGACCGAGCTGCTGATCAAGGTCGGCGTGCCGTGCGGCCCGATCTACAAGGTCAACGAAGTATTCGACGATCCGCAGGTCAAGCATCTGGGCGTCGCGTGGCCGGCCGATGTGCCGGGCAAGGGCGAAGTGTCGTTCGTCGGCACGCCGTTCCGTCTGTCGCGCTACCCGCGCGCGCAGACGCCGCGCCTCGCGCCAGAGCAGGGCGAGCATACCCAGGCGATCCTGAACGAGCTTGGCTACAACGATCAACAGATAGAGCAGTGGCGCTCGGCCTTCGTAGTCTGACGCACGCTCACGGCAGGTATTGAAGAGAGGGAGACGAAATGGCACGACTGGTCGCCGGATTCGGTTCATCGCACAGCATCATGCTGGTTTGCCAGCGCGAAGACTGGCAGCATGGTTTCAAGCAGGTCGATCCGAAGAATCCGCATTACTTCGATCGCCTCGGCAACCCCACGACGTATGAAGCGCTGCTAAAGATCGCCCCGACGGATTCCGAGGCGATGGTGTCGGCCGAGAGGATGGGCGAGCGCTACGATCAGGCCGAAGCCGCCATGGACGAAGTGCGCGATCGTATCCGCGCGGCGAAACTCGACGTGTTGCTCGTGGTCGGCGACGACCAGACCGAAACTGTTTCGCAAGACGAACAACCCCGCATTCGCGATCTACTATGGCGAGACGATCCGCAACGCGAAGCGCGAGGTGAGCCCGAACGCGAACTGGTATGCGCGCGCTCGCACGATGCGCCAGGAGCCCGATGCCGACGTGCACTACCCCGTTAAGGCCGACATGGCGCGCTGGCTGGTCCGCGAACTGTGCGACCGCGATTTCGACATCGCGGCGATGGACGGTCTCGAGCGCGACCAGTACGAGGGCCACGCGTTCTCATTCATTCACCGCCGCTATTTGCAGGGTCTCGACCTGCCAGTGATTCCGGTGATCATCAACACGTTCGATCCGCCGAACCAGCCCACGCCGCGCCGCTGCATCCAGCTCGGCCGTGCGCTGGGCGAGCTGATCGAGGCCTATCCGGAAGACCTGCGAGTGGGGGTGCTGGCTTCCGGCGGCCTGTCGCACTTCGTCGTGGACGAGGACCTGGACACCGGCATCATCGATGCAATCCGCCGCAAGGACAGTGAATGGCTGGCCGCGCTGGATCCGAAGAAGCTGCAGGCTGGCAGCTCGGAGATCCGTAACTGGATCATCGGCGTAGAGGCACTGAAGTCACTCGAGCTCGAATGGGTCAACTACGTGCCCGGTTACCGCACGCCGGCCCTGACCGGCACGGGCCTCGCTTTCGCGGCTTGGCATACGCTCGACTGAACGCGGCAGTCCGGTCCGTTCAGGACAGGGGCTCGCATCACACTTCAAGTTTCTTTCAGGAAAGTACAACACATCATGGTTGACCAAAACGTACAGCGCCTGCGCCGGCTCGATTGCTGCGCCGTCTCGGACGCGCTCGACAAACTCAAGCTGAGCGGCGTGGTGAGCGGTTTGCCGCAACGCGCCGGTGCGGGCCGCGTCGCGGGCCGCGCGATCACCGTCAAGCTTGGCACGGGCGAAGCGCCCCCGGGGCCGCCGGTGCACCTTGGTTGCACGGCTGTCGAGCAGGCCGACGGCGAGAACGTGATCGTCATTGAGCAGAGTAGCGGCGTGGAAGCCGGTTGCTGGGGCGGTCTGCTGTCGCTGGCGGCGAAGGTCCGCGGCGTGGCCGGCGTGGTCGCGGACGGCGCGGTGCGCGACATCGACGAAGCCGTGGCGTACGAGCTGCCCGTGTTCAGCCGCTCGACGACGGCTCGCACCGCGCGCGGCCGCGTGGTCGAGAAGGGCACGAATATTCCGGTGCAGATCGGTGACGTTCGCGTGGAAGCCGGCGACTACGTCGTGGCGGACAACAGCGCCGCGATTTTCATTCGCGCAGCCGACATCGAAGCCGTGTTGGAAGTTGCCGAAATGATCGTCAACAAGGAGGCCGCGATGGCCAAGGCGATTCTGGCCGGCACGTCGGTCGGGCAGGTGATGGGCGGCAGCTACGAGCATATGCTCAAGTAAGCGGCATCCGGACAAACTCACGAAATACGCAGGAATCCATTCCATGACGACTCAGGACAAGAACGTCGAGCGCGCAGCAAAGCTCGACACGGCGACCCTTTCCGACGCACTCGACAAGCTCGGCATTGTGGGCCAGTGCTACAAGATCAAGCCCCGCAGCTCGGATTTTCGCACCACCGGCCGCGCCTACACGATCAAATACGGTCCGCCTTCGAACCCGCCGGGCACCGTGGGCGACTTCATCGACGACGTGCCGGTCGGCAGCATTGTCGTGCTCGACAACAACGGCCGTGAAGACGCCACCGTGTGGGGCGACATCATGACCGAGATCGCGCACCGCCGTGGCATTGCCGGCACCGTGATCAACGGAGTGTGCCGCGACGTCGCACTGTGCCTGAAGCTCGGCTACCCGGTGTTCAGCCGCGACCACTGGATGCGCACCGGCAAGGACCGCGTGCAGGTCGAAGCCGTGAACGTGCCGGTCAACATCGGTGAGGCGCGTGTCGCGGCGGGAGACCTGCTGCGCGGCGACGCCGACGGTGTGATCGTCATTCCGCGCGAGCATGAGGACGCTGTGCTCGAGGCTGCCGAAACGATTCACAACGCTGAAGAAGCGATCCGCGAGGCCTGCCGTGGCGGCATGCGTCTCGACGAGGCACGCAGGCAGTTCAAGTACCACCAGTTGCAGACCAAGGGGAAGTAATGAGAGCCACGAACAACGTCAAGGAACACGATTCGTCGACGACGATCCGCACCGATTTCGAGCGCGTCGACGCGAAGGTCGTCGAAGCCGCGCGTAACGTGCCGGCAGCCGCATTGCACGAGGCCGGCGGCAAGATCGGCGTGCTGCCGACTTCGATCAAGCCAGTCGCGCCGGGCTTCCGGATCTGCGGCACGGCATTCACCGTGCATTCGCCGGGCGGCGACAACCTTTGGCTGCACCGTGCCATCCTCGCGGCGAAGCCGGGCGACGTACTCGTCGTCTACGCGAACGGTGCGTACGATCATGGCTACTGGGGCGAGGTCATGACCACGGCGGCCAAGGTGCGTGGTCTTGCGGGCCTCGTCATCGACGGCTGCGTGCGCGATGCCGACCTGCTGGAACAGATCGGCTTCCCGGTGTTCTCACGCGGTCTGTCGATTCGCGGCACGGGCAAGGACTATGGCGCGATCGGCTGGCTCAATGCGCCGGTGCTGCTTGGCAACACGACGGTCGAGCCCGGCGACCTGATCGTCGGCGACCGCGACGGCGTGGTTGCGGTACCGCGTGCCCGTGCGTCCGAAGTGGTCGCGAAGGCCGCGCAGCGCGAAATCGATGAAGCGGCAATCTGCAAGCGCATCGAGGCCGGAGAGACCACGATGCAGATCTACGGCTTTCGCTGAATCGAACATACAGGAGAGATGGCAATGAGCGAGATGGCACCGGGCCAGGCGCCGGAATTGGTGGTCAATGGCCGCGAGGCCGTCATCACGCTGCGCCGTCCACAGGTCGCGAACCGCCTTGAGTTCTCCGATCTCGAGACGATTCGCGGCTACCTGCGCGAAGTGAATGCGATGGAGCACGTGCTCGTTCTGCATCTGCGCGCCGAGGGCAGGCATTTCTGCTCGGGCTTCAATATCCACAGCGTCGGCGCCGGCAATATCGGCGAAGCTTTCGAGGCCCTCGCGGGAGAGCTGGAAACCGCGCGGCCGGTGACGATCGCTGCGGTGAACGGCGGCGTCTATGGCGGCGCGACGGATCTCGCGCTGGCCTGCGATTTTCGCTATGGCGTCACGCATTCGCAGATGTTCGTGCCGGCCGCGAAGCTCGGTCTGCTGTTCTATCAGGGCGGACTGCACCGCTATGTTTCGCGTCTTGGCGTGAACGTGGCCAAGCGTCTGCTGCTCACGGGCGCGAGCTTCGATGCCGGGCAGATGCGCGATTGCGGCTTCCTCGACGAGGTGGTCGAACCCGCGCGTCTGGAAGAGGTGACCGGCGCATTGGGCGCGCAACTGGGTGGCATGGCGCCGCTCGCGCTGCTCGGCATGAAGAAGCATCTGACGCGCATCGCGGCGGGTCGCTTCGATGCTGTCGATTACGCGCAGGATCTGGCCCGCGCCGATGCCTCCGACGATCTGCGCGAGGGTGCGCTGGCCTGGCAGGAAAAGCGCGCGCCCGCATTCAAGGGGGGCTGAGAGGCGCTGAACGCATTTTTATCGAGGGCGCATGTTGCGCCCGATCTTTTTCGGGGTTCATCTGGCAATGATTGCGGCGATCCATCCGTACATACGCAAGATTATGGACGGCGAACTGGCGGCACCGCCGATCAGCACCACGCTCGGCAACAGGATTGTGCTGGTCGATATCGAGGCGGGCCGCATCGAATGCGAATATCAGGGCTTGCCTGCATTCGCGAATCCTGCCGGGCAGGTTCAGGGCGGAATGCTCGCGGCGATGCTCGACGACGTCACGGCGTTGCTATGCATGGCGTCGCTCCGCGAGGACAAGCATTGCGCGACGCTGAGCCTGAATGTGTCTTTTCTGCGCCCGGGCAAGGCCGGCCTGATTACCGGCCGCGCGAGCCTCGTGCGTCAAGGTTCGCGCGTCGTCAATGTCGAGGGCGAACTCTGGCAGGACGACAAGCTGCTCGCGACGGCAACGGCGGTCAATCTGGTCGCCTGATTTCAGCGCTGCTCGGCTGAGAGGTCTGAACCGGTCGCATCGTAGCGCCATTGTGGTTGGGGGAGGGTGCCCGTTACGGTGGGTGCAGATGTTTCTACCTGCGTTCTGGAGGCCGTCATCGTGATGACTGAGCCTGATGGCCTGAGATCCGACGCCAGCGTTCGGGCAACTTCGGTTGTCCATTTGATTTCGAAAGGAAAACGAATGAAGGTTTTGGTGTCGGTGAAACGCGTCGTCGATTACAACGTGAAGGTCCGCGTGAAGTCGGACAACACGAGTGTCGACATCGCCAACGTGAAAATGTCGATGAATCCGTTCGACGAAATCGCGGTTGAAGAAGCCGTGCGTCTGAAGGAAGCGGGCGTCGCGACCGAAGTGATCGCCGTGTCGGCCGGTGTGACGCAGTCGCAGGAAACGCTGCGCACCGCGCTCGCAATCGGCGCAGATCGCGCGATCCTGATCGAATCGAACGAAGACTTGCAGCCGCTCGCAGTCGCGAAGCTGCTCAAGGCGCTGGTCGACAAGGAGCAGCCTTCGCTCGTCATTCTGGGCAAGCAGGCGATCGACGACGATTCGAACCAGACCGGCCAGATGCTCGCCGCGCTGGCGAACCTGCCGCAGGCGACGTTCGCGTCGAAGGTGGTCGTGGCGGATGGCAAGGCGACGGTGTCGCGTGAAGTGGATGGCGGCGCGGAAACGCTGTCGCTGACGCTGCCGGCCGTGGTCACGACCGATCTGCGCCTGAACGAGCCGCGCTACGTGACGCTGCCGAACATCATGAAGGCCAAGAAAAAGCCGCTGGAAACGGTGAAGCCCGAAGACCTCGGCGTCGATGTCACGCCGCGTCTGAAGACGCTGAAGGTCGCCGAGCCTCCGAAGCGCTCCGCCGGTGTGAAGATGCCGGACGTGAAGACGCTGGTCGAGAAGCTGAAGACCGAAGCCAAGGTGCTGTGAGGAGACGCAAGAAATGACGAATCTGGTTAACCTGGTAGTAGCAGAACACGATAACGCGTCGATCAAGACCGCGACGCTGAACACGATCGCCGCGGCACAGAAGATCGGCGGTGAGATTCACGTGCTGGTCGCGGGTCACAACGCGCAGGCCGCGGCCGATGCCGCAGCGAAGATCGCCGGCGTCGCCAAGGTACTGCTCGCCGACGCGCCGCAACTCGAAGCGGGTCTCGCGGAAAACGTCGAAGCGACGGTGCTGACGCTTGTGCAAGATGCGGCCAGGAACTACACGCACATCCTCGCGCCGGCTACCGCGTACGGCAAGAACGTCGCGCCGCGTATCGCCGCAAAGCTCGACGTCGCGCAGATCAGCGACATCACCGCGGTGGACAGCGCCGACACGTTCGAGCGTCCTATTTATGCGGGCAACGCGATCGCAACGGTTCAGTCTCAAGACCCGATCAAGGTCATCACCGTGCGCTCGACCGGTTTCGACGCCGTCGCAGCCGAAGGCGGCAGCGCAGCGGTCGAAAAGATCGAAGCCGCAGCCGACGCAGGCATCTCGCAATTCGTGAGCCGCGAAGTGACGAAGCTCGATCGTCCGGAACTGACGAGCGCGAAGATCATCGTGTCCGGTGGCCGGGGTCTGGGCAATGGCGAGAACTACACGAAGGTGCTCGAGCCGTTGGCCGATAAGCTCGGCGCGGCGCTGGGCGCATCGCGCGCAGCGGTCGACGCGGGCTTCGTGCCGAACGACTACCAGGTCGGCCAGACCGGCAAGATCGTCGCGCCGCAACTGTATGTCGCGGTCGGCATCTCGGGTGCGATCCAGCATCTGGCCGGCATGAAGGACTCGAAGGTCATCGTCGCGATCAACAAGGACGAAGAAGCGCCGATCTTCAGCGTGGCGGATTACGGCCTCGTCGGCGATCTGTTCACCATCGTGCCGGAACTTATAAGCGATCTCGAAACACTGGCGTGATAGCACACGTTGCGACGACGGCGCCTGGAAAGTCGTCTCGCGTACTCGTGAACAATGGCTGGGCCATGGAGCCGCGAGCGTAGATGCATGTCACCTGGTTTAGCCACGGCGCCCAAGCGCTTCAGCTATGTTCGTGTCGAAGTGCAATCCGGTGAGGCGTTCCCCATCGCGAGTCACGGCAGACCGAAGGATAGCGCTCCATGTACCAACCATCACGGCCGCTGCCGGAGATGGCAGCCGCGCACGGTCACCCGGACCGTGCGCGGTCTCGCGCGTGGGATGGAAATCAGAGCAACGGATGCGGGCCTGGAGTCTGTGCAACAGAGCAATAAAGATAGGCCCGATTGCCGCGGATCTTCACGTGAGCCTCATCGCGATAACCTGTCGATCAATGTGACGTTCGTTGAACACTGAGTTGCGTTTCAATCTGCCTCGCGACTTCCGGCATACCGGAAGCCGCGACCAACCTCAAACAGCCACAGCCGCGCTGCCAACGTCCTTCATGGCCACGCCGGTGGCAGCTTCGCACGCCTCGCGAACCGCCTGGGGCTGCCCCGGATGGAACAGGAAATGATGCAGTAGCTTGCTCCACTTGGGATGACGCTCATACTCGCCGCGAGGCAGACTGTTCGTGAAGAAATCCCGCCAGTCGCCGCAGGGCAGCGGAATGCCCTGAGGTCCGGCAGACTCCCGCAGGACGCCCTTCGGATCACGCCCCTGCGCTACGGCTTCCATGTCCCGGAAGTACTGACGGCGAATCATCACAATGCCGGCGTCGCTGGCAGCCAGGTTTTCACGGGTACGGTCTGCTATCCGCCCCTGTCCGCACCACGCGATGATGTCCTGGTTGATCACATGCGAGCTGATCCATTTGCCGCTCTGCGGATCCATGACCGGTGCATGCCAGGTTGGAATGCTCTCCTGGACATAGGGCTCGGACTCGCGGGGCACGCGTACGTACGACCACGTCACATTGAGCGTGTTTTCGTCGTCGATGGGCACCCGCCACTCGAAATGGTCCCCGAGAAAAAAGCCATTGGGCCAGAGACAGACACGACCGGCCGTCCAGAGTGGATGCGACTCGTCGGTATCCTCGGTCACGCGCCGGTAGATGAAGCCGTGCTCGAACTCCTCGAATGCCATCTTGAGATGCGCCGGCGCATAGTCGCGCTCGCCGCGCTGCCGGCGTCCCCAGTTGGCGTGCATCCACTCGAAATGAAGCGGATCGATCGAATTTTCCTGGGTTTGCAGCCAATTGCAGGGCACGCTTGCGAACGCAACCTGCACGAAGCCGTTGCGCCAGTGGAACGGTTCCCAATCCGGCAACTGAGGAGCCGGTTTAGGACCGAGATAGGCCCACAGCAAGCCAGCGCACGCACGGACCTCGTAGGCCTTGAGCTTGATCCGCTCACGCATGGTGCCTTGCGGTGCCACCAGATCCTGGTAAGGCTGCGCCACGCACTGCCCGCCATAGTTGTATTGCCAGCCGTGATAGTTGCAGCGCAGGCCATGGTCTTCGACAAAGCCGTAGGCGAGGTCTGCGCCGCGATGCGCGCAGTAGCGCTCCATCAGGCCGTAGTGTCCGCTCAGGTCCTTGTAAAGCACCAGATCTTCGCCAAGCAGACGCACCGGCTTGATCGTCTCTCGCTCAAGTTCGTCGATGCCGGCGATCGGATGCCAGTGTCGCCGCATTAGCTCGCCCATCGGCGTGCCCAGGCCAACCTGAGTCAGTTGGCGATTCTGTTCTTCGGTAAGCATGATGATCGTGTTCGTAGTTGGGAGCCGATGAGGCCAGGGTCAATGCCGTTTGTCGACGTGGCGCACGGCGAGGAAGTAGTGGAACGCCGCCCACACGAGGAGAGCGCTCATCGAGAGCATCGCGTAGCGCAGACCGGCCGACGAAGCGTCCGCACAAGCATGCGCGAGCGGCGAGTTTGCCACCGCCCCAATCGCACCATGAGCGCCATGCGGGGACCGGCAGACCTCCGAGTAGTCGCCGGCCGTGAACAGATGGGCGGCAATGCGGTCGCTAAGGAAACCAATGAACGTCGGACCGCCGCCTTGGCCGATGAAGTTCATCATCAGGAACACGAAGGCCGAGGTCGTGGCGCGCATGCGTGGCGCAACGAGGCCGTGAATCGTCGCGAAAGTCGGTCCGTTCCAGGAGCTCAACAGGATCGTGGCGAGAAACAGCAACGCCGCCGCGATATGCCAGTCGGACTGCATGAACGCGAGGGATACCGGCACGAAGCCAAGCAGCGTGCCCCAAGCCGGTACCCAGGCATACCAGCGCTTGTCGCTGGATCCGGCTCTGTCGGCAATCCATCCGCCGAGCGTCGTGCCGATCGCGCCACCGACGCCGATCGTGAGACCAAACATCATCCCGGCCTGCGCGGCATTGAGGCCGAATTCGCGTGTTAGATACGCCGGAATGAACAGATTGATGCCGTATTGGGCGAACGCGCCGATCACTGTGCCCAGCAGGAGTTGCACGAACAACTGGCTGCGCAAGAGGATGGCCGCGATAGCGCCCAGCGAGGCATTGCGCTGCGCATCAACGGCGGTAATCCGGTCCATGGCGCCGCGTTCGGGCTCGCGCAAGCTCAGGAAAGCGATGACGGCCAGGATGAGGCCCGGTGCGCCGACGACCCAGAAAGCCGGCCGCCAGCCGAAATGTTGTGCAATCATTCCGCCTCCGATCGCGCCCCCGATCGCACCAAGCGGAGGACCGAGCGCATAGATCGCGAGGGCAGTCGCGCGGCGTCCCTCGGGGAACTCGTCCGAGATCAGCGAATGAGCGGTGGGCGTGCTGCCAGCCTCGCCGATACCGACGCCAAGCCGGTACAGAAGCAACTGCGCGAAATTGCCCGCCGTGCCGCACAGCACGGTCATCACCGACCATGCCGCAATCGACAGGGATATCAGCGTGACCCGGCTCATCCGGTCGGCGAGCCGGGCCATCGGGATGCCCAGCGTCGCGTAGAACAGCGAGAATGCGAGGCCGCCGAGCACCCCGATCTGCAGGTCGCTCAGGTTCATGTCGACCTTCATCGACTGCCCCACGACGGCGATGAAAATACGATCGATGAAGCTCGATGCGTAGATCAGGCTGAGCAGCAACAAGAGCCATGCACGATACCGCGAGCTTCTCTTGACCTCGAGCGCGGACAGTACGTTTCCGACGTTTTCCATAGAACTCTGCCTCCTCCTGGCCTTGATGGATCGCGGCAACCGCGCGACCCTGACCTTTTCTGGATGTCTGCGCACCAATGACATGGCTGGTCCGGTGCATTGCACTCGCCGATTGCAGCGAGCTGGCATGCAGCTTAGTCCGCCTATAATCCGTGGAACACAACAATCACATATGTGATTCAAAATCATCGTTATGGACTCCATTCCTAAGGTCAAATCAGCCCACCGGGTTCTCGAAGTGCTCGAATATTTCGCGGAAACGCGAAGCCCCGCGACGATCAAGGAGATTTCGCAATCGCTTGGCTATCCGCAATCGAGTACCTCGGTCCTAATGAATAGCCTGACGGAAGCGGGCTATTTCGATCACGAAGCGCGCACCGGGCTGTATGTGCCCAATCTGCGGATTGCGCTCGCAACGGCCTGGATTCAGGAGGAGATGTACAGCGCGCAAAGCCTGTTGCGCCTGATGAGGAGCGTGCGCGATCGCTGCGGTCACACGGTCATGATCGGCGCGCAGCACGGAACCCATGTGCGTTATCTGCACGTGCTGCAAGCAACCCGCGCCGGCAGCTTCACGAGTTCGAGCGGTGCGCTGCGTCCCCTGTTTCACAGCGCCGCCGGCAAGATGTTGCTGACCACGAGAACAGATAGGGAGGTCGCGAACCTGCTACGCAAGGTCAACGCGCTCGAGCGCAATCCCGACTTGCACCTTGCACTGGAGGACGTACGCAAAAGCATCGCGCAGACGCTCCGCGACGGCTTTGCTCTTTCCACGGGCGTGTCCATGCCCGGAGCCGCTGCACTGGCAATGCTTCTGCCCATGAAGCGCGGCTACGACGCGATGACACTGAGTTTGGGCGGCCCAATCGATGAAATCAAACGCGATCGCGCCATGCTGCTTGACGTGATGAACGAACTCGTCGACCCGTTCCGCATGCGGTCGTAACCGCGTCGGCTCTCGGGCAAATTTCAGCAGCGCGCAAAAAGTTGGCGCTGCCTGCCGGTCGGGGCAAGCTAGCGCCGACCGTCGAACGGTCATTAACGACAGCGTCCGGCGCCGGCTATTGCCCGCACACCGGGCTAACGGTCACGGTGTCCGAAATCGGCGTCATAGTGGGCGGAGCATAGTAGATATAGGCACTGGCGACGCAGGCCGGCTGCCCGTCGGTCGTAACGGAACAGGTGTTCCGGATGCTATTGCCGTACGCGTCGGTGGCCGTGAATGCCGGGTCCGGAACCATGTTGTCATAAGGCAGCACTTTGTAGTTCTGGCGCATGTCCCACACGATGGTGTGCCAGGACTGATAGGTTTGGGCGTGGTAGCCGCCGCCGCGCCCCGATGCGCCGCAGCGGGTCCACGCGTAGACCTCGCCGCGGATATACCCGTTCGCGTCGAATCCCGTCACATAGCTGGTCACATTTACACCGCCGCACGAGACCCCGAGCAGCGTCGGGTATGCCTCTGGCAACGGCAGGGTGGCCTGAGCCTGCACAGCGGCACTCGCCAGCAGTCCCAGCAAACCGATCATCTTCATGTCGTTTCTCCGGCTGATTGAAGTGTCGTGGCAGGTGGTTGGAACTGACGGATAGAGCACATCAGGACTTGTGCCCGGGAGGCTGACGGTGCTTTGCGCAAGGCCAACAGGCAATAGGCGATACGCAATTCGAGAGCCGGTCGAAGCATGTTTGCCACCTGTTCTGTCCTTGTTATAGGTGAATTCAGGTAGTGCAACCGGCAACTTGGCGCCTTGCGCCTAGGACCGGCGCCTGATAACTGGCGTTGCGCGCCGTTCTAACGCAGGCGCCGGACATCGATACACGCGTATTGCGAACAGCAAGGAGTTCGCTGCCGTCGCTTCGGGTGACATCGCGAAACGCTGTGTCGTTTCCGTCACCCCGCAACCTGCATCGCAATCCCATCGAGTTCTTCTACAGATATCTTGTACGAGAAGTCATTTCGCAGTGGCGGCGCTCGAACCTTCAAATCTAGCGGGCAACGCGATCAAGGGTCAACCTCATCGTATCCCGGGTGTGTGATCCAACACGAAGAGATCCACTGGGCATCGCGAGCGCCGCTTCGCCTTGTGCGGTCGCAGATCATGGCGGCTATATCAGCCCCGCTTGCGGCAGACCTTCCCACCCCCCGCTGGGTTCGCCCCTACCGCAAGTGTAGGGAGTTGACCCATCCCAGATGCCTGCATGCATCTGCAGAATCAATCTACGGGTTCAGGTCGTCGGTACCCGGTGAGTGCCCCACCGTAGAGCATGACCTCCAGCGCGGTTCGCGCTGGCTGCCCCCTGGACGGAGGTCATATGTTCAGTATTCCAATCTGTCGGAACGGCTTTGCAGCGCTGCTGTTATTGCTATTGTCGTTGCCGTCATTTGCTCAGTCGTTCCGCGTGCAATGTCCACCGACAACGACGCTTCATCCGACCGCGCTGCCGGCTGGTGCGGGCGAACCGGCCTACGTCGGCCCGTCCGTGACCGGATCGAACTCGACCCCGACGAAGAACGTCAACGGCGCGATCAAGTGCCAGCAGATTTCGGGCGGCGACGGTTACGCGACGATGGGCGACGGCACGCAAACCTACATGTTCTCGTTCGGCCCGTTATCCGGTCTCGCCGATATTCGCAATGGACTGCCCGGCACCGAGTTCGCCTCGGTGTTCAACGTCCCGGGCGATGCGAAAAACGATCCGAATTACAACGGCGCGGTCGGCCTCGCGCCCGATCCAGATTCGGTGCCAGCCGGTCAGTTGACCGGTCACGTCGACCCGCGGCCGATCATGGACATCGGCGTGATGAACGGCAACATTCCCGCGCCGACCATGGCCATCGACGAGGACGACGAGTTCTTCCTGACGCTCACCAACGTCGGGATGATCATGCGCCCCGACCTGTTCGAGCAGCACACGGTGCACTTCCACGGCTATCCGAATGCGTCCTCGTTCTTCGACGGCGTGCCGGATGCGTCGGTGGCGATCAACATCGGTGCGAGCTTCACGTACTACTACCTCGCACCGGATGCCGGCACCTACTTCTGGCACTGCCACATCACGCCGCCTGAGCATCTGCAGATGGGGATGGTCGGGCAGATCTACGTGCGGCCGAGGCAGAACCGCGTCACGACGGGGACGCTCTACGCCTCGCTGCAGCAGCAACAACTCGATCCGCGCACCGCATGCGGCAGCGACATTCTGTGCTCGACGCCGCTGCCGCCGGAAAACAGCGTGATGCACGTGAAGAACAAGAGCGGCACGCCGACGCTTTACGCCTACAACGACGGTGACGGTTCGACTGCGTACGACGTCGAGTATCCAGTCCAGATTCACGGCTTCGATCCGAACTTCCACTTCATCGGCATGACGTTCAACCCGGAGCCATTCGTCGATATGAAGGACAAGCACTTCATGTTGAACGGCCGCAGCTATCCGGACACGGTGACGCCCGGACCGATGCAGACGCCGGTGGCTGACGGAACGAAGCACTATTCGCAACCCCTGCCCGCGCTGATCAACATTCCGGCCGGCGGCCGCGCGCTGCTCAGAATCTCCGACCTCGACGTCACGGAGTTTCAGACGCTCGCTTCGCTCGGCATTCCAATGCACGTGATTGGCATGAATGCACGGCTGCTGCGTGACCTGGCCGGCAACGACATGACCTACAACACGAACTCGGTCACCCTGGGGGGCGGCGAGTCGATCGACGTGATTCTCGACGCGAGCGATACGACCAGGTACGCGCCGGGCTCGGTCTATTACCTGTACACGCCGAACCTCGATCACCTGTCCAACGACGCCGAGAACTTCGGCGGGTTGATGACCGAGGTCCACATCTGCCACTCGGTGGACCCGACCACGAAGTCCTGCTCCTAGGAGAACAACCGTGGGTAACTTCATCAACGCAAGGTGGATCGCCCTGTGTGCGTACCCCGCATGCATCGCGCGTTTGACACGCTTCGCGCGATTCGGCGCCGCGTTGCTGGCGGCACTGTTCTGCCTGCATGCGCAGGCTGCCGCGCCGGGTATCACCGGAACGACGTTCGATCTGAGCGCCGAGGCGAACCGTATCAGCCAGCCGGACGGCGCGAGCATTTACGCGTGGGGCTACGGGTGCCGCACGGCGCCCACGGGGTTTTCGCCGTCGGGCATTGCGGGCGCGAACTGTCCCAGCATGCAGGTTCCGGGGCCGACACTAATCGTCAAGCAGGGCGACGTCGTGACGGTCACGCTCACCAACAATCTGCCGGCCGCCGCGGGCAATACCTCGATCCTGTTTCCGGGCTTCCAGGTGTGCGCGGCGGTGCTGAATTCGGATGGCACCTGTCCGGCGACGCAGACCGGCGTGCCAGGCGTGTTGACACGCGAGGCGACCCACGGCAAAACGGTCACCTACAGCTTCGTGGCGGCGACGCCGGGAACGCATAGCTACTACAGCGGCACGCAGGGCGATTTGCAGATCGAAATGGGCTTGTCCGGCGCGCTGATCGTCTTGCCGACTTCCGCGCCCGGGACCCTCGCGGTGCCGACGGGCTGCCGCGCCGTGTCCTCGACGCTGCCCGACGGCCAGCCCGATTACCGGAATGCGGCGGCGGCCTACAACCATAGCGCGACCTGCTACGACCGCGAGTATCTGTTCCAGTTTGCCGAAATGGATCCGCGCATCCATTCGCAGGCGGAACAGCAAGCGGCCAAAGCGTGCACGCAGTCCACCGGTTGCATGACCGTCGAAACCGAGCCCTATCACCCGGCCTATTTCCTGATCAACGGGCGCTCCATGCCTGATGACATGGACCCGAACTACGCGCCGCAATATCCGAATCAGCCGTACAACGGCAATCCGCACATGCATCCTGGCGAACTGGTCTTGCTGCGGGTGATCGGCGCGGGGCGCTGGCAGCATCCGTTCCACGAACACGGCAATCACGTGCGCGTGCTGGCGCGTGACGGCAACCTGCTGCTGAGCAAGACGGATGCGACCAAGCTCGCCGGCCCCTTGCTGTTCACGACCACGACCACGCCGGGCCTCGCGATGGACGGCATCTTCTACTGGACCGGCAAGGGCCTGAATTGGGACGTGTACGGGCACAAGCCGGGCGACGGCAGCGTCTGTATTCCGGATGCGAACGGCTACTACACGGCCGACCCGAAAGCGCCGAATTACTACGAGTGGTGCGCCGATCACAACAAGGCGCTGGAAGCTCATCCATTTGGCAACGTAGGCAGCGGCGGTCCGGTCACCTTGCCGGATGCGCGTGTGCTGACCAACGGTGCCTGGTACGGTGGCAGTCCCTACCTCGGGCCCGACGCCACCGTTCGCGCGACCGCATACAACGGGACGACGCCGCCCAACGGCACGGTCGTGAATCCACCGTCCGCCGAAGCCGGCTTCGCCTACATGTGGCACTCACACAATGAACGCGAGATCACCACGAACAACATCTTCCCTGGCGGAATGATGATGATGATGCTCGTGGATCCACAGGCTTTCACGATCAACGAAGGTAATTAGAGGCGGGGAGAAACGCGATGAGATCCACCCAGTTCAAAGGGACGCTCCTCGGTCTGATCAAGGCGGGCGTCGCCGCAACGATCCTGCTCACGGCGAGCGGCATGGCCTTTGCCCAAAGCGTCAGTCTCACGGCGCAGGCCTCGACGATTGCGCTTCCCGACGGACAGGTCGTGCCGATGTGGGGTTACGCCTGTTCAGCGGCGGCGACGGCGCCCGCTACATGCGCGGCGTCGAATGCGGGCGCGGGCGCAAACTGGTCGCCTGTCGTGATCACGGTGCCGCCCGGCTCGCTGACCATCAATCTCACGAACAGTCTGCCGGGCTCGATACCGACTTCGCTTGTCGTGGTCGGCCAACTCGGTGTCGGCCAAGGCACGACGGCGACGAGCACGGCAAGTCCGGTGCATGCGACGCAAACCGCGACCACCTGGCCGATCGCCAGCAGCGCGAGCGGCGCGAGTTTCACGCCGCCCGCCCAGCCGCCGCGGGTGCAGTCGTTCGCCAACGAAGTGACGCATGGCAAGACGACCTCCCTGACCTGGAACAATCTCAGCCCCGGCACTTACCTGATCGAGTCGGGCACGCATCCGTCCATTCAGGGGCCGATGGGTCTGTACGGCGTATTGGTGGTCAGAACGCCGGCCAATGGCTCGACGCGCGCGCTGGCCTATCCCGGCGTCAGCTATGACGCGGACGTGCCGCTCGTGCTGAGCGAAATCGATCCGGTGCAGAACGCCGCCGTGGCATCGGCGGTGACGACGTCCGGCTTCAGCGAAACCACGGTGTGGTCCGGTCAGCCAGGCGGTTGCGGCAATCCGTCGTCGTCGACGTATGGCACCTGCTATCCGCCGGCGGTGAACTACGACCCGCGCTATTACCTGATCAACGGCATCGCGTTCGACCGCAACAACGCGGCCGGTTCGACCTTTGCGGCTGCCGCGCCGGCCTCGACGGGGCTCGTGCTGCTGCGCTTCGTCAATGCCGGGCTGCGCATGCACGTGCCGTCCGTGGTGGGCGCGCAAACCGGCAACGCGCCGGTGTCCGGATTCTCGCTGCTGGCGGAGGACGGCAACGTTTTGCCGGGCAATCTGCGGGTCCAGTCGGAGGTGTTCCTCGCTGCCGGCAAAACCTATGACGTGCTGATGAATGCGCCTGCAACGGGCGCACTCGCGTTGCCTGTGTTCGATCGCGAGCTGAGCCTGTCCACCAATAATCAACGCGATGGCGGCATGCAGGGGTATATCAGCGTGAACGGTGGCGCAACGCCGGTGTCGACGGCTGCCAACACCGGCGCCGTAGCCAACCCCGACAAGTATTTCCTCGTGCCCGGCAACACCCTGAGCGTGACCGATCCCGCACGCGGCGTGATTGCCAACGATGTGGGCGTCTCCGGCGTGCAGGTCAAGACCCCGCCGACAGGCGGCGTGCTCACGCTGAATCAGAACGGCACCTTCACGTATGTGCCGAACAGCGGCACGACGTCGGACAGCTTCGTCTATCAGGCGAACGGCAATCCCGCGCTGACAGCGCTCGTGACGCTGGCGCCATGCACGGCAAGTTCTCATTGCCTGTCCGGCGCACCCACCGCCCTAAACGACACGTACACCAGCAATGTCGCTTCGCTCCTGCACATCGGCGCTCCGGGCGTGCTCGCCAACGATACGGACCCGTCTGGCCTGCCGCTCACCGCGGTCCTGACGAGCACAGACCCGGGCGGCACCGTCACGCTGAACGCCGATGGTTCGTTCAACGCCGTCCCGTCGACGCCGCCGGTGGGCAACGCGACGGCCAAGGTGACGTTCCACTACAAGGCGGTCAATTCACAGAACACGGCTAGCGCAGCCGCAACGGTCACCGTGACGTTCAACGGCGGCAGCGGACTCGCCGTGGCGGTGAAGGACGCGCCAACCGGCATTGCGATCAAGGACTATCGCTGGATCATCGAGGAGGACCGCACGTTCCAGATCGACCCCGCCTGTCAGGTGAACGGCGCCGGGCGCCCGAGTACCTGCCCGCCGCTGCCTGTGCCGAGTCTCGGCACCAGTTTCCATACCAGCTATATGCCGGTCATCGCGTCGGGCTGCGTGGGAACCATAGCGTGCGAGTCGGGGCAGACGGTGTTTGATCCGACCACCAACACGCATGTGGCGGCCGTGTGCGACGTCGGCGATGGAGCATGCCGCACGACCGCCGCGCAACAGACTCCGGTCGATCCGTCGCAAGTGGCGCTTGATCCAACGAAGCACTATTACATTTCGATCCTGCCTGGCGACGCGGGCAACACGTTCGCGCAAGGCTCCGGCGCGCCGGTAGCAGGGACGAACGGTGCGCTACGGCAATTCGACATCTCGAAGGACTGCCCGTCCGGCCCGAGCGGCGCGGACTTCGCGCCCGGTACCGGCAAGTGTGGTCACGCGATGGGCGGCGCGCCGATCGCACCGGCACAAACGGCGGTGAACGTGCTGTTGCAACAGACCCCGCTGCAGACCGCGAAAATTTCCGTGTTCGTGTTTGAAGACGACGCGCCGGTCAACGGTGAAGTGGACGTGAGCGGCGGTACGGATGCATTCGGCACGGCGCGTGAACCGGGCCTCGGCGGCTTCGAAATCAAGCTCTTCGACGACGCGGGCGGCACGGGCGATGCGACCGGCCAGATGAGCTACGACATGTTCAACAATCCGCTGTCCAACTCGCTCGCGGGAATGAAGGACCCGGCCACCGGTCTCGACGCTTGCCCGATCTCGAAGACGACGCATGACGGCATCGTCGGCATGATCCCGACTTGCCCGAAATTCGAGTCTGACGGCAAGACGCTGTCGCCGCTGGTGGGCCAGGCGATCATCGCCAATCTGATGCCGGGGCGCTTCGGTGTAGCCGCGTACCCTGCGGCCGACCGCATCGCACGCGGCGAAGAGTGGCTGCAGACCAACACGCTCGACGGCCAGAAAGCGCACGATGCGTTCATCAAGGTCGGCGGCCCGGCGTACTTCCAGGAATTCGGGCCGGCGGGTTTTCACGTGACGATCGGCTTTGCCAATCCGAAGATCATCAATGCGCGGCTGCCGCTTCTTTGCAAAGGCGTGACCTGCAACAACGGCATCAAAGGCCAGATTACCAACCTGCACTACAGCCGGCCGCCTAACGAAAACCTCTACGGCGCCGGCTCGCGCAACTCGCTCAGCTTCACGCAGTGCTACGTGAGCGTCGGCGATCCGGACGGCGAGGATGTCGCCTTCACCAAGTGCGCGGCCGACGGCTCGTTCAGCATCAGCGGCTTGCCCGATGGCACGTACAGAATCACGGTGTTCGATCAGTGGAACGATCAGATCGTCGACGGGCTGGCAACGGCCGTCGCGGTGAAGGGTGGGCAGACGGCGAACGTCGGCGAGCTGTCGGTGCTTCAATGGCACACCAATCTGTACACGCGAACCTTCCTCGACACCAATGGCAATGGCGTGTCGGATGCCAGCAAGCCCGGTCTCGCGCTCGTGCCAACCACGATCCGGTTCCGCGACGGCAGCTATTCGAATTTCCTGACCACCGACATGAACGGCTATGCGTCGTTCAACGAAGTATTCCCGCTGTTCAACTGGTACATCGCGGAGACCGATACGACGCGCTACAAGCAGACCGGCGTCCATGCGGTCTACGACGCGGGCGGCCCGCCGGATGGCACACTTGGCGGCGGTACCTCGACCATTGCGGCTCACTACGCCAATACGAAGGAATCCGCGACGGCACACCTGCCGACTAACCTGCGCTTCCCCGGCTCGGTGTATTGCAACGACGCGGACTGCAACGATCGCTCAGGCACCAATCCATCGACGGGACGGATCGATCCGCCATGGGTGACGACCATGGGCTGGCAAGGCTTCTCCGGTCAGAGCTCGTTCCTCGAATTCGGCAAGACGCCGTTCGGCCCAACTGAGAATGGCGGCATTCGTGGCGAAGTGGTCTATGCGTCGACACGGCCGTTCGACGACCCGGCCCAACTCTCTCACAATAGCTGGACGCCGAATGTGCCGAACGTCACGGTGAACCTCTATCAGGAGAGCGTTGCCGCGGACGGCACCCAGAGCCTCGCGCTCGTGGATACGACCAAAACCAGCAGTTGGGACGACTGGGCGCAGGGCTTCCGTTCGGACGGCGTGCCGAACATGAACTGTCCCGGCCAGGAAACCACGGACCCGTTCTTCTTCACGCTGAAAAACTCGCCGCAATGGCTCGATCCCCAGCAGCGCGCGTTGCCGGCGAACTCGCAATTCAAGTGCTATGACGGCATGCACGCGTTCAACCAGTTGCAGCCCGCGCCGTATGACGGGATGTACCAGTTCCCGAGCGTGACGGGCCGCAACCCGACCACCGGCAAGCCGACCGGCACGAACTGCTCGATCTGCGTGACGAACCCGTCCGGCGACGGCACGAAGATGCTGCCCGCAGGCAAGTACGTGGTCGAAGTCATCGTGCCGCCGGGTTATGAACTCGTGAAGGAGGAGGACAAGAACATCCTGATCGGCGACAACTACATCGCGCCGGTGACGCAACAGTTCGGCAGTCTCGGCAACATCTTCATCCTGCCCGACCAGGCGGCGGTGAATTCGAGCTACAACGCGAACAATGCGCAGAACCCGACCACGGATCTCGGCATGCAGCCTCGCAACGAAGAGGTTACGGGCGTCATTCAACCGTCCTGGCCGTGCGTCGGTGCGCTGCGGATCGTGCCGGACTTCATCAGCCTGTTCCCCGGCTCGCAGGAAGTCGCACCGTTCGCGGGCGCGTCGCGGCACCTGTGCGACCGCAAGGAAGTCACGCTGACCAACCAGATGTCGGCGGTCGCGAAGTTCTGGATATTCAGCTCCACGCACGTCGCCGCTCACTTCACGGGCTTCATGCTGGATGACTTCTCGTCGGAGTTCGACCCGTACTCGCCGCAGTTCGGTGAAAAGTTCGCGGTGCCGAACGTGCCGGTTTCGCTGAAGGACTTCGCCGGCAACGAAGTGTCCCGTGTGTATGCGGATCAGTGGGGCATCTTCAACGGGCTGCAATATTCGACGTGGGAAGTGAATCCGCCGAACCCGACGGGTTACGCGCCGAACATGATGGTGGCCTGCATGAACGATCCCGACAAGCCTGATCCGGCGCACCCCGGCCAGACGATCCACGACTCGCTCTATAACCCGGCGTACAGCCAGTTCTGCTACGAGATTCCGTTCATGCCCGGACAGACGCAGTACATGGATACCCCGGTCGTGCCCGTCCAGGCCTTCGCGGATGGCTACAACCAGCCTGACTGCGCGTATCCCGACGGAACCCCGGCCGTCTCGACGGTGACCGGCGACACGATCGGCGGCAGTGGGGCAGGTCCGTGGGTCAGTGCGGCCGGCCATACGCTGACGATCAAAGCGCTCGGCGATCAGACCGTAGTCAACCATGCCTATAGCGGGCCGGCTCAGACCAAGGCGCCGTTCAACCAGAAGTTCGTCACGCGTCACTATGGCTTCGGGGCCGCGCAGGGCACTGGCACGGTCACGATCGGCGGTGCCGCCGCGACGGTGACCTCGTGGAGCGACATGCAGATCACAGTGACGGTGCCTACGCTGAGCAAGACGCAGTCGAGCTGCACGATCCAGCAGATGGGCGTAACCACGGCGACGAGCTGCGGTGAACTGGTGATCACGGCCGGCAACGGCAAGAAGTCGATCGATACGGTCACAGTCACGATCGGCGGTAAGGCGCCTACCTATGTGGCTGGCGAGAACGGCACGAGCAACGCCATCCAGACCGCCATCGACAAAGCAACCCCGGGCGACATGATCATCGTCGGCCCCGGCGTCTACAAGGAGATGCTGTTGATGTGGAAGCCGGTTCGTTTGCAAGGCGTCGGCGCGAGCTCCGTGACGGTCAACGCGAATCCCCACCCGTCCGGCAAGATGGACCCGTGGCGCAGGCAGGTCGACTGCCTGTTCGGCGTGGCGCTCAACGGTGGCCTGATCAGCTCCAGTAACTCGTACGACCCGACCGGCACGTACTCGTGCAGCAGCGCGATGCAACGGCAAGTGGATGCGATTCCGCTGGAACCGACGATTGGCTGGGACAACACGCTCAACGGCAATCTCGGCGAACTGCTGATCGAACCCACGCTGATGGGAGCCTACGAAGGCGCCGCCATCACGGTGCTCGCCAAGGGCGTGGCCGACGTGAACGGGCAGGCAGACGCGAACTGCACGGCGAACGGCATCTGCACGCCGCTCACCAGCAGTAAAAAGGATTGCGCTCAGTACCCCAGCAACTTCCTGTGCAATCCGTCGCGGGTGGACGGCATGACCTTCACGAATAGTTCGCAAGGCGGCGGCGGGATCTTCCTGCACGGCTGGAACCACTACACGGAGGTGTCGAACAACCGCGTGTCGAGCAATGCCGGAACGCTCACGGGCGGCATCACGGTCGGTCAGGTCGAAGTGCCGGACGGCACGATCGCGGCGAACGGCGTCACGGAGCTGCCGTTCGGGTACAACACATTTGTGAACGTGCACCACAACGCGGTGACCTCGAATGCAGCGTATGGCGATGAAATCAACTCGACGACGCCTTCGTCCGCGGCCGGCGTGACGTTCTGCTCGGGCGCCGACAACTATCACTTCAACTACAACTTCGTGTGCGGCAATATCAGCAGCGGCGACGGCGGCGGCATCGCTCACTTCGGGTTCAGCTACAACGGCGACATCTCGCACAACTGGGTGATCTTCAACCAGAGCAACAACCCGACGTTGCCGACGTACGGCGGCGGCATCATCGCCCAGGGCGTGCCGCCGGACGGCACCTTCTGTGAAAACTCGGCGGTCGACATCGACTGCGCGCCGCAGCTTTCCGATGGCGTCGGTCCGGGCCTCGTGATCGACGGCAACCTGATTGTCGGCAATACCGCGGAAAGCGGTAAAGGCGGCGGTCTGCGTTTGCAGAACATCAACGGCACGGACGTGCAGCGCAGTCCGAGCGACAGCAAATCGTGGAACGACGTTACCGTCATCAACAACATCATCGCGAACAACGTGGCGGGCTGGGCGGGCGGAGGCGTGTCGCTGCAGGACGCGGTGGCGGTGAGCTTCATCAATAACACGGTGATTTCGAACGATTCGACTTCCACGGCCGGTGTGCTGTTCAATACGGCGCTGGCTGCGCAGGCGAACGTCGGGCCGCCGAACTGCACGACGGTGGGCGCCGAAACGACTTGCAGCCCGATCACGACGTCCGTGTTCCAGCCGGCGGGTCTCGAGGTCGCGCGGCATACGGCGAACTTCATCAGTGCGTTCGCGAATTCGAAGAAAAACCTGAAGTGTCCTGGCAACGTGTCGGACTGCCAGACGTTCTCCGACCCGGTGCTGACGAACAACGTGTTCTGGCAAAACCGCTCCTTCTATATCACCGTGGCCGGACTCGATCCGAACATTCAGGGCCGGCAGAACATGGTCACGTTGAACCCGACGCTGAACCAGGCGGGCCAGAAGACCGGGTATTGCGATCCGCATGCGATGTATTGGGACATCGGCGCGTATGGCGATGTGAAGCCCGCGACTCACGAGTCGGGGGTGACGCTAGCCCCGCAGTATTCGATCCTGACCGATGCCGTCGATTACCCGAACGCGCACAACATCGGCACGAATCCGGGCGTCGTCAGCCAGTACTGCAACGGCTCGCGTGTGCCACCTGAAGCTGGAGGGGTCGGCTTCGCGGTGCCTCCGGGGATTGCCGACACGGTGCTGCCGAATCCGCTCTTCAGCCTGCTGCCGTCGGCCACGCCGGATGAAGGCAACAACTGGATCAACATGTCGTATGGGCCGCTGTCGCTGTCCAACGCCACGATCACGACGGGAGCCGGCTACGGCGTGCCGCTCGGCGACTATGCGATCCAGTCGAATTCGCCGGCCGTCAACGCAGGCGTGGCGGCCGGTGCGCCGAACCACGACTTCTTCGGCACGGCGCGCCCGCAGGCCGGGGGGATCGATATCGGCGCGGTCGAGTTGCCGAGCAATGGTAAAAATGCCGGTCTCGCCGGGCTGGTGACAGGAAGCTTGCTGCCGTTCGGTCCCGGGGGACTCTTGCCATGAAACACCCATCGTCTCCGGCGTGGCGAGCCGCGTTGGTTCTAACGGGTGTCTGTCTGGCCGCGGTCATGCTGGATGCAGCCGCGGCGCAGCAGAACCCGGCGGCGGCAGCGACTTCGACAAAGGCGTCACCGTATATGCCGGTGAAAGTGCCGCAGCACGCGCAGCAGCTGTATCAAATGATGCATGGCGTCGACAACCTGAGCGTGCGGCGCACCGCCTCCGGCAATCTGTTGCGCTTCAGCTATCGCGTCACCGACCCGGCGGTCGCGCAGTTGCTCGGCGACAAGAACTCGACGCCGTATCTGTACGGCGAGAGAAGTCATGCATTGCTCGAAGTGCCGGTGATGGACACGATCGGCCAGCTTCGGCAGACCGGTCCGCAGGAGGTCGGCCAGCAATACTGGGTGGTGTTCTCCAACAAAGGCAACCTGATCAGGGCAGGCGATCGCGTCAACGTGCTGATCGGCACGTTTCATATCGATGGACTGGTGGTCGAATGATCGCGCCAGCGATCCGCGAACAAAGGGAGGGGTGAGCCATGAAGCGGTTGTTTTCGATGACGGTGCCGATGGCGGCCTTGCTGGCCGCGGCCCTGATGCCGGCCGCGGCGTCGGCGGCCGACCTGAGCGCGGCGCAGATCGTGGAGCGCAACGTCGCTGCGCGCGGCGGTCTGAAGGCGTGGCACGCCGTCAACACGATAACGATGACAGGTCAGATCGACGTGGGCGGCACCAAACCAGTCAAGCTGCCGTTCACGATGACGATGAAGCGGCCGCACAAGAGCCGCTTTGAACTTCGTTTCGACAATCAGACCGCGTATCAGGTCTACGACGGTTCACAAGGCTGGAAAGTCCGGCCGTTCCTCGGACGCAATGACGCCGAGCCTTATACGTCTGCCGAAGCGAAATCGGCCGCGAACACCGCCGATCTCGACGGCCCGCTGATCGACTACGCGAGCAAGGGCAGCCAGGTCGCGGTGCAGGGCATGGATACCGTGGAGGGCCACCGCGCCTATAGGCTCTTGCTGACGACGAAAGATCACACCGAGCGTCATGTGTGGATCGACGCGACGAACTTTCTCGAGCTGAAAATGGATGGCGACCCGCGCAAGCTCGACGGGCGCATGCACAACGTCGCCGTCTACTTCCGCGATTACCACGCGGAAAACGGCCTGGTCGTGCCGCATACGCTCGAGACAATAGTCGCGGGCGTGAAGCAGGCCCATCAGATGACGATTCAGCACGTGACGGTGAATCAGGCCGCCGACGATTCGCTGTTCGCCAAGCCGCAACTCGCCATGGTCAAGGTGCCGGCTCGCTAGCGACGGCAGCACCCCGGGAGAAGGTGATGAAACGGATTGCTTGGTGGTGGCTGCTTGTGGCGATCGCCGCCGCGTTCGTGCTGGCGCAAGTGCCGGCCGCGAGGTCGGACGACAGCCTTGGCACGG